>NZ_JBXAPV010000003.1:0-790173 GCF_058806575.1 Reyranella sp. GW821-FHT12G01 | reverse complement strand
CCCCCCCCCCCCCCCCCCCCCCCCCCCCGCTGGGGACTATCCGAACAATGAAGTTTTTGTTTTTAGCGAGAGGGGGCGTCGGAAGGTCCTTGTCGGCTCAGGCTTCGCCGACCGTCTCCAGGATGGAGGCGGTCAACGCGTCGGCGGGGCTCTTGCCGGCCCAGACGACGTACTGAAAGGCGGGATAGAAGCGCTCGCTCTCGGTGATCGCCACCTCGACGAGGTCGTTCAGCTGTTCTGCCATCAAGCCCTTGGTCCCGCGCAGCGGGATGGCGTGGCGGAACATCGGCAGGCCTTCTTCGGTCCACAGATCGAAGTGGCCCAGCCACATCTTCTCGTTGATCAGCGCCAGCAGGCTGTGAATGTCGGTATGACGCTCGACCGGAATGCGCACGTCGTACGCGCAGGTGAAATGCAGCGCCTCGACGTCGTCGCGCCAGCTGAAGAACATGCGGTAGTCGCACCAGCGACCCGCGACTTCGACGGCGATTTCCCGATCGGAGGTCCGGTCGAAGGGCCAGTCGTTGGCGGTGACGACCTTCTCGATCATCTCGAGCGGGTTCAGGTCACCCTTCTGTCTGAGCCGCTCATGTCGAGATAACGCCATCGACCCACTCCCCAACCATTCCGCCGTGCGGCTCCAAGCGAGCCATTCTTGAGGCGGGTGGCCGACATATCGTGGTGGGCACCCAACAACCCACTAGCGCTAGCCTGCCACAATGGGGTCTTGGTTCGCAATTGGGAAATCCGACGGGTATGGGGAAAAGAGTCAGGGATTCCATGAATTTAATCCCCAACGTTAAGATTCGAGTCCGGAGATTCCGCAGGACGAATCGACGGAAGTTGCCAAAAATTTAAGCAATTATGACTCCGACCAGCGGATTACCCCGCATTTGCGCACCTCCTGAACGATTGGCACACGCCTTGCCTTTTCAGCCTCCAAGCACGGCCGGCGCCTGAGATGCCGGCGCAAAGACGTGGAGGAGGTTTTCATGTTCAAGGACCCGTTCGACCCCAAGGCCCTGCTCGGCCGCGGGACCTGCAGCTGCGGCGGCAACCACGCCCAGGCCGACCATGCCCGGCTGACCGCGTCCGCCGTGCCGGCCGGTGAGGAGGATCGCTGGAACCGTGTGGTCGACGCCGCCGTCCTGCGCGCGGTGTTCCCGGTGGATGCCCAGCGCCGCCAGTTCCTGAAGACGGTCGGCGCCGCCACGGCGATGGCCGCGATCTCCTCCGTCCTGCCGCTCGGCGCCGCCCGCGAGGCTTTTGCCCAGGGTGGCGCGCCGGAGAAGAAGGACCTCAAGGTCGGCTTCATCCCGATCACCTGCGCCACCCCGATCATCATGGCCCATCCGATGGGCTTCTATTCCAAGCAGGGCCTCAACGTCGAAGTCGTGAAGACGGCCGGCTGGGCGGTGATCCGCGACAAGTCGCTGGCCAAGGAATACGACGCCTCGCACATGCTCTCGCCGATGCCGATCGCCATCTCGCTGGGTGTCGGCTCGAACCCGGTGCCGTGGACGATGCCGGCGATCGAGAACATCAACGGCCAGGCGATCACCCTGGCCAACAAGCACAAGGACAAGCGCAACCCGAAGGACTGGAAGGGTTTCCGCTTCGCCGTCCCGTTCGACTACTCGATGCACAACTACCTGCTGCGCTATTACGTGGCCGAGCACGGGCTCGATCCCGACAAGGACATCTCGATCCGCTCGGTGCCGCCGCCGGAAATGGTCGCCAACCTGCGCGCCGACAATATCGACGGCTATCTCGGCCCCGATCCCTTCAACCAGCGCGCCGTGTTCGACGGAATCGGCTTCATCCACCTGCTGACCAAGGAACTGTGGGACGGCCATCCCTGCTGCGCCTTCACGGTCAGCAAGGAGTTCGCCACCCAGAACCCGAACTCCTATCGCGCGCTCCTGAAGTCGATCATCGACGCGACCGCCTATGCCCACAAGCAGGAGAACCGGAAGGAGATCGCCAAGGCGATCGCGCCGGCCAATTACCTGAACCAGCCCGAGACTGTGCTGGAGCAGATCCTGACCGGCACCTATGCAGATGGCCTTGGCGGCGTGAAGAAGGACCCGGAGCGCATCGACTTCGATCCGTTCCCCTGGAACCAGTTCGCCATCTGGATCATGACCCAGATGAAGCGCTGGGGTCAGCTCAAGGCCGACGTCGACTACGCCAAGGTCGCGTCCGAGGTCTACCTCGCCACCGACACCTCGACCATGATGAAGGAGATGGGCCTCACCCCGCCCGATCCGTCGAAGAAGACGATCGTGGTGATGGGCAAGCCCTTCGACCCCTCCAAGCCCGACGAGTACGTCAACAGCTTCGCGATCAAGCGGACCTGATCTCGTGACTTTGTCGGCTGGATCAAAGACCGGCCTCATCCTGAGGAGGCTGCGCAGCAGCCGTCTCGAAGGATGGGCTGCAGGCGCGGTGTCCGTGGCTCATCCTTCGAGACGCTCGCTGCGCTCGCTCCTCAGGATGAGGTCGTTACTCTTGGTGCGAGGGTGGCGCGCATGCTGAAGAACTCGCTCGGGCTGCGGGCGGGCCTGCTGTCGGTCCTGATCTTCCTGGCCATCGTCGGCATCTGGCAGCTTGCCACGATGCCGACGGCGGCGAGCGGTCCGGCGGTTGATCCGGAATACGCCAAGCTGGTCGGCGCCGCGGCGGCCACGGGACAGAAGTCGGCGATGCCGACGCCGGCCGATATCGGCGCCACGATCTGGAAGCACCTCTCCGATCCTTTCTATATCCGCGGCAGCAACGACAAGGGCATCGGCATCCAGCTCGCCTATTCGCTGGGCCGCGTGTTGCTGGGCTTCGGCCTCGCCGCCCTCGTGGCGATCCCGCTCGGCTTCCTGATCGGCATGTCGCCGCTGGTCTATCGCGCGCTCGATCCGTTCATCCAGATTTTGAAACCAGTGTCGCCGCTCGCCTGGATGCCGCTCGCGCTCTACACGATCAAGGACAGCGCCATCTCCTCGATCTTCGTGATCTTCATCTGCTCGGTCTGGCCGATGCTGATCAACACCGCGTTCGGCGTCGGCAGCGTGCGCCGCGAATGGCTGAACGTGGCGCGCACGCTCGAGGTCGGGCCCTTCCGCACCGCCTTCAAGGTGATCCTTCCGGCCGCGGCGCCGACCATCATGACCGGCATGCGCATCTCCGTCGGCATCGCCTGGCTGGTGATCGTGGCGGCCGAGATGCTCGTGGGCGGCACCGGCATCGGCTACTTCGTGTGGAACGAGTGGAACAATCTCTCGATCGCCAACATCGTGACCGCGATCCTGCTGATCGGCCTGGTCGGTCTCCTCCTCGATCAGGGCCTGGCCTATCTCGCCAGGCTCGTCACCTATCCGGAATAGGCGCGCCATGGAGCACCGTCCCCTGATCAGCGTCGAAGGGCTCGCGCGTCGCTTCGGCGAGACCGGCCAGCCAGCCGTGTTCGAGGACATCTGGTTCGGCATCGACAAGGGCGAGTTCTGCTGCCTGATCGGCCATTCCGGCTGCGGCAAGACCACGATCCTGAACGTGCTGGCCGGACTCGATAGTCCGAGCGGCGGCGCCGTCATCGTCGACAATCGCGAGATCGACGGGCCGAGCCTCGACCGCGCCGTGATCTTCCAGGGCCATGCGCTGCTGCCGTGGATGACGGTGATCGGCAACATCGCCTTCGCCGTCTCCTCGCGCTGGCCGAGCTGGGATCGCGCCAAGGTGCAGGAGCATGCGCGGAGGTTCATCGAGCTGGTCGGCCTCGCCGGCGCCGAGAACAAGCGGCCGGCGCAGCTCTCGGGCGGCATGAAGCAGCGGGTCGGCATCGCGCGTGCGCTTTCGATCCAGCCCAAGATGCTGCTGATGGACGAGCCGTTCAGCGCCCTCGACGCGTTGACGCGCGGCATGCTGCAGGACGAGGTGCTGCGCATCTGTGCCGACACGCAGCAGACCGTGTTCATGATCACCCACGATGTCGACGAGGCGATCCTGCTCGCCGACAAGATCGTGCTGATGACCAACGGCCCGGGCGCGCGCATCGCCGAGATCGTGGTCAACACCATGCCGAAGAACGAGCGGCATCGGAACGACCTGCACCGGCATCCGCAGTACTACGCGATCCGCAACCATCTCGTGGAGTTCCTGGTCAACCGCTCGAAGGCGTTCGACCAGGAGATCGCCGCGCATGGCTTCGATCCGAAGCGGCCGAAGCTGGTGAAACCAGGATTGTCGGCGGTCAATCCGCCGGCCGAGATCGTGCCTTTAACAACCGGGAGACGGCAATGAAGCGGGCTGAAGTCACAGAGAAGATCCTGACGGTCAAGCGGCTGAAGGAGATGACCTGGGAGGAGATCGCCAAGAAGATCGGCGGTGCCTCGAAGATCATCGTCACCGCGGCCTGCATGGGTCAGATGAAGATGACCAAGGAACAGGCCACCAAGGCCGGCAAGCTGTTCGGCCTCGGCAAGGAAGAAGTCCTGCTGCTGCAGGAAGTGCCCTATCGCGGCTCGCTGCCCCAGATCCCGCCGACCGACCCGCTGATCTATCGCTTCTACGAGCTGGTGCAGGTCTATGGCACGACCTGGAAGGAACTGATCCAGGAAGAGTTCGGCGACGGCATCATGAGCGCCATCGACTTCGACATGACGATGGAGCGCCAACCCGACCAGAAGGGCGACCGGGTGAAGATCGCCATGTCGGGCAAGTTCCTGGGCTACAAGAGCTACTGAGGTCGACCTCAAACGCCTCCCCATTCAAATGGGGAGGAAAGCCGACTTCTTGTGGAGTCGTCGTTCGATATGCCAGATTGTTGACAATCGACGATCAGGGTCTCCCGGAGGATTTTTGGCTCTTTCCGATCTTTCGACACCGGACGTAGGCGCGATTTTCCAGCGTGTGCCGAAGGCGACGTTGCGCGCGCACATCGTCGAGCGGCTGCGCGTGGCGATCCTCGCGGGCGACATTCCGCCCGGCGCGCCGCTGGTCGAGACGGCGCTATCGGAGCGGTTCGAGGTCAGCCGCGGGCCGTTGCGCGAGGCGCTGCGGCAGCTGATCGAGGAGACGTTGGTCGTGACGGTGCCCTACACCGGCACGCATGTCGCCGAGCTCTCGGTCGAGGACGTCCACGAGATCTATTCGCTGCGCACGGTGCTGGAGACCTTCGCCTTCGAGCAGGTCTGGCCACGCCGCGACGATCGCTTCCGCGCCGAACTCAGACGCCGCAACGAGGTGCTGATCGCCTCGATCGATGCCGGCGACGATCGCGCCAGCATCCTGAACGAGCTCGAGTTCCACGGCCTCGTCTACGAGGCGAGCGGCCACAAGCTCCTGCAGCGGGCCTGGCACGGTCTGCGCGGCCGGCTGCAACTCTACTGGGCGGCGCATCATCGCGCGCACGGGCGTCGCGGCCCCAGGCGCGACAGCCACGACAGTTACATCAAGGCGGCGTTCGGCTCGGACTTCGAGGCGATGAAGGCCGAGATCGCCGATCACATGCGCCGTGGCGTGGAAACGACGGAAAAGTTTCTGCGCACGATGCCGGGTTTGTCTGGGAAGCCGAAACGGGGAGACAATTCATGACCATCAATCGACGTTCACTGCTGACTGTCGCGGCCGCGAGTGCCGCGGCGCTGGCCATTCCCTTCGTCGCGCAGGCCCAGAGCACGCTCGACGAGGTGAAGAAGCGCGGCGTGCTGAGGGTCGGCGTCACGCAGGCGCCGCCCTGGTACTCCAAGGACCCCAAGACCGGCGAATGGGCGACGGGCCTCGGCATCTCGATGGGCAAGGCGATGGCGCAGTCGCTGGGCGTGAAGTTCGAGCCGGTCGAAGTGACGTGGGGCAATGCGATCGCTGCCCTCCAGGGCGACAAGATCGACCTGATGTTCATGCTCGACGCCACTTCAGAGCGTAAGCAGGCCGCCAACTTCCCGGAGGCGCCGCTCCTTTGGTATTCGCTCGCCGTCCTGGCGCGCGACGACCTCGACGCCAAGACCTGGGAGGGGCTCAACAAGCAGGGCGTGCGCATCGCCGTGCCGCAGGCCTCGACGATGGACCGCTGGGCGACCGAGCACACGCCCAAGGCCGACATCCAGCGCTTCCCCGGCAATGCCGAGGCGATCGCCGCCTTCCAGTCGGGCAGGGTCGATGCCGTGCTGCTCTTCCATCCGCCGCTTCTCGCCGCGCGCCAGCGCTTGGGCAAGGGCAAGATCGTGGTGCCGCTGCCCGCCGAATCGCAGCCGTCGAGTGCGGCGCTGCGCAAGGGCGACACCGCCTTCACCGAATGGGTCGATAAGCAGTTCGCCGACTACTACAAGAGCGGCCAGACGCAGAAGTGGTACGAGCAGGCGATCGCCGACTTCGGTCTCGATCCCAAGCTCGCGCCGCCGGTCATGAAAGAAATGATCAAGTAGGCGGCTCGGCCTCTTGGCCTATCAGTGGGACTTCTCGCCGGTCCTCGCCAACGCACCGTTGTTGGCGCAGGGCCTGGCGAACACGCTCAAGATCACGGGCACGGCGCTGGTCTGCGGCGTCGCGCTCGGTCTGGCGCTGGCCCTGCTGCGTCTTTCGCCGCGGCGGTTCCTGTCGTGGCCGGCCGGCTTCGTCATCGAGGTGTTCCGAACGACACCGCCTTTGGTGCAGCTCTTCTGGTTCTTCTTCGCCCTGCCGATCCTGGTCGGCATCGAGATGACGCCGTTCGTGGCCGGCGCCGTCACCTTCTCGATCCAGTCGGCGGCGTTCTTCGCCGAGGTGTTCCGTGCCGGCATCCAGTCGATCGAGCGCGGCCAGTGGGACGGCGCGCGGGCGATCGGCATGCGCCATGACCAGGCGATGCGCCGGATCATCCTGCCGCAGGCGGTGAAGCGCATGATCCCGGCCTTCATGGAGCGCGCCATCGAGCTCATGAAGACGACGACCCTGATCGCCACCATCTCCTATGCCGACCTGCTGTTCGCCGCCAACGAGGTCTCGCAGAAGACATTCAGGCCGCTCGAGACCTACACGGTCGTGGCGCTGATCTACTTCGTCGTGATCTTCCTCGCGAGCCAGATTGCGCGGCTCGTCGAGCTGCGTCTCGCGCGCAGCGGCGAATCGACGGTGCATTGATGCGCTGGGATTTCGCCTCCGTCTTCGACAACACCGACGCGCTGCTGGTCGGTGCGGCCGGGACCTTGCGCATCTTCGCGATCTGCCTGGTGCTGGGCCTCAGTCTCGGCCTCGTCGTTGGACTCGGCCGCTACTCCCGCAATCGTCTGCTCCACATACCGGCCACGATCTTCGTGGAATTCTTCCGCAACACGCCGGTGCTCGTGCAAATCCTGTGGTTCTACTTCGCGCTGCCGATCTTGCTGCCCTTCCAGATCTCGCCGCTCGCCGCCGCCTCGCTCGGCATCTCGCTCAACTCGGCGGCCTTCTCTGCCGAGATCTACCGCGGCGGCATCCAGTCGATCGAGACCGGCCAGTGGGACGGGGCGCGGGCGCTGGGCATGCGCTGGGGCCAGGCGATGCGGCGCATCATCCTGCCCCAGGCGCTGAAGCGCATGCTGCCCGCGTTGACCAACCGCGCCATAGAAATCTTCAAGATGTCGACGCTCGCCTCGGCCGTCGCCTATGTCGAGCTGCTGCAGCAGGGCAAGCTGATCGCTTCGCTCAACTACAATCCGATCGAGGCCTATACCGCCGTCGCGGTGATCTTCTTCGTCTTCCTGTGGCCGCTGGTGCAGTTCAGCTATTTCCTCGAGCGCCGGCTGAAGAGGGACGAATGACCATTCTTCACGTCTCGGGTCTCACCAAGCGTTTCGGCGCCACCGACGTGCTGCGCGGCATCGACCTCGACGTGAAGCGTGGCGAACGCATCGCGATCCTGGGCGCCTCGGGTTCGGGCAAGAGCACGCTGCTGCGTTGCCTCAACTTCATGGAACGTCCCGGCGGCGGCACGATCGCGCTGGATGGCCAGATGCTGGGCCGCGAGGGCCGGGCGGGGGAGCGAACCTATCGCGAGAGCGAGCTGATCCAGGTGCGCCAGCGCGTCGGCATGGTGTTCCAGCAGTTCAATCTCTTCCCGCACATGACGGCGATCGGCAATGTGATGGAAGGGCTGCGCACCGTGCGCGGCATGCCGAAGCCCGAAGCCGACGCACGAGCGCGCAAGGAATTGGCGCGCGTGGGACTCGCGGAGAAGGCGGACACCTATCCGGCCCATCTCTCCGGTGGCCAGAAGCAGCGCGTGGCGATTGCGCGCGCGCTGGCGATGGACCCGGAGATGCTGCTGTTCGACGAGCCGACCTCGGCGCTCGATCCGGAGCTGGTGGGCGAAGTGCTGAACGTCATCCTCGCACTGGCCGAGGAAGGCCGCACCATGCTGCTGGTCACGCACGAGCTGGGCTTCGCCTACCACGTCGCGACGCGCGTGATCTTCCTGGCCGACGGCGCGATCCACGAGCAGGGCACGCCGGACGAAGTCCTCAAGGATCCGAAGAAGGAGCGCACGCGCGCCTTCCTCGCCAGTCACAAGCAATTCAGCTTCTAGGGAAACGTCATGAGCAACGAGCAAGCGAGCGCCCAGGCCTATCTGGCCGATGCGCGCAACGACCAGGTGCTGGTCTACGTGAATGGTGCCTTCGCGCCCCGCAACGAGGCCAGCGTCTCGGTGTTCGATTCCGGCTTCGTGCTGGGCGATGGCGTGTGGGAAGGGCTGCGCCTCGTGAAGGGTCGCCTGATCAGCCTCGATGCGCACATGGACCGGCTGTTCGAAGGCGCGCGCTCGATCGATCTCGACATCGGCCTCGACCGTGCCGGCGTCATCAAGGTCGTGACCGACACCCTGGCGAAGAACGGCATGACCGATGGCGCGCACGTCCGCCTGATGATCACGCGCGGCCTGAAGAAGACTCCCAATCAGGATCCGCGCTTCGTGATCGGCAAGGCGACGATCGTCTGCGTCGCCGAATACAAGACGCCGATCCCCGAAGCCAAGGCCAAGGGCTATACGCTCTTCACCTCGACGTTCCGCACGACCAACCCCGACCAGTTCGACCTGCGCCTTAACTCGCATTCGCGGCTGAACCTGATCCAGGCGCTGATCCAGGCCATCAAGGCCGGGGCCGACGAAGCGCTGATGCTCGACCCGCGCGGCTTCGTGGCCTCGTGCAACTCGACCAACTTCTTCATCGTGCGCGGCCGCGAACTCTGGACCTCGACCAGCCTCTACAGCTTCAAGGGCATCACCCAGCAGAACGTGATCGACGCCTGGCGCGCCGCGGGCAACGTCGCGAAGGAATGCGACTTCACCCTTGCCCAGGTCTATTCCGCCGACGAGGCTTTCGTAACTGGCACCCTGGGCGGCGTCACCCCGGCCACGAAGATCGACGGCCGCCCGATCGGCGACGGCAAGGCCGGCAAAGTCACGAAGGAAGCGAGCGACCTCTATCTGAAGTCGGTCGGGGCGCTGTAGGCTCCCGGGTATCGTGACTCGGCACTGATTGGAACATGGGCATCAGGTCTCTTCCGCGGTTCCCAGTTCTCCTGAGTTGCCTGGCGATCGCCTTTGGCGACGTGGTGCTGACGGCCAACGTCGCCGTTGCACAGAACGCGGCATGGGTGATAGAGCACCCGAAGTTCGACGAACTTTGGCGTCGAATCTTGCCGATGCTCCAGGAACGCGACGGGTTCGTCGAGAAAGAGGACATCGAACGCGCCCTCGGCATTGACCTGCAGGAACTCGACGCGAGTGCGGTCAACGCCGCCAGATATGCCGTCGCATTCATACCGTTCATGCTGCGGGTCGAGTGGCGTCTCGACGGGAATACAACGCCCGCCGATCGCGCCGCATATCCGGACGTTACTGCCAGGTCGAGCGTGGTCATCCACTGGTACGAAGCCACCTTCGAAGCCTTCAATGCCAGTGCTGCCCTTGGGCTGGCCCGCAAGGATCTGCATCAGACCGGCTTCTTTTCGTGCCCACCTCCCTCGCCCCCACAGATCGGTGCCTCGCCTGCATGCTTCAGGAGGGTCCGTGGAGGGCCGTATCCCGCCACTGTTCGCGTCGACATGAACGCAAAGGACCCCGATAGGCGCTACACCATCGAATTCTACGGGGTGACTCGGGCAGAGTCGGCAAAGTGAAGAATGAGAAGGGTCCCTCGCTCCGCTCGGGATGACAGTTTTGCCCTCGCGCATGACGTGCGTTCCAACAACGTTGTGATCCCGAGCGTAGCGAGGGACCTTTGCTTCGCCGCGACAGCGCGAAAGTCACTCCAGAGGCAAGTTTCTTTCATCCACGACTTACCGAACTCCGTTCGGCAGAGCGGCCCGAGCAGTCTAGGCTCGCGCCATGAGCCAACCTTCGCCGACCTATCGCCTCCATTACTTCCCCGAGTCGGGCAACAGCTACAAGCTGGCGCTGATGCTGACCCTGTGCGGCCAGACCTTCGAGCCGGTCTGGACGGACTTCGGTGGCGGCGTCACGCGCACGCCGGAATGGCGCGCCACGGTCAACGAGATGGGCGAGATCCCCGTGCTTGAGGTGGACGGCGAGCGCTTGACCCAGACCGCGCCGATCCTGCTGCAACTGGCCGCTCGCTATGGCCGGTTCGGCGGCGAGAGCGAGGCGGAGAAGTTCGAGATCCTGCGCTGGCTGTTCTGGGATAACCACAAGCTCACCGGCTACATGGCGACCTACCGCTACAACCGCGCCTTCCTGCGGTCGGTCGATCCCGTCGTGCTCGACTTCCTGCGCAAGCGCATCGACGACTATCTCGGAATCCTGAACGGTCATCTAGCGGATCGCGCGTTTGCGATCGGCGACCGGCCGACCATCGCCGACATCTCGATGATGGCCTACCTGTCGTTCCCCAAGAACGAAGCCGGCTACGATCTCGCAGTCAGCCATCCCGCCGTGAATGCGTGGCTTCTGCGCATGGCGGCGCTTCCCGGCTGGAAGGCACCGTACGACCTGCTGCCCGGCAAGCGGCTGCACTGCTACGTGTAGCTACTCCGCCGCCTACGCTTCCGTGGTCGGCGTCCCGAGCTTGGCCTGCAGCTCGGCGATCTGCTTCTTCAGCTCTTCGTTTTCCTCGCGCGCCTTGGCGGCCATCGCCTTGACGGCGTCGAACTCGTCGCGACGCGGAATGTCCATGCCGTCCAGGATCTTGGCGATCTGGTCGCGGATGCGCGCCTCGACCTCGTCCTTCACGCCGGTCAGCGCACCCATCGCGCCGTTGGCTACCTTGGTGAGGTCGTCGATGAAGGGATTGCGGGTTTGCATGGCAGCTCTCCTGATGCGGCGAGTATGGGCGGCTGGTAGCATCCCGCGCAAGAAGCACTGGAGGACGCCGTGAGCCTGGTAAAAGTCGAGTCGAGCGAAGGTATCACCACCATCACCATGATGCGCCCGGAGAAGCGCAACGCGCTGACCCAGGAATTGTGTGACGGACTCTACGACGCCTATCGCGCCTTCGAGGAAGGCGACGACAAGGTCGCCGTGCTGCAGGCCGAGGGCCCTGCCTTCTGCGTCGGCGCCGACCTCACCAATGCGCCCGCCGCCATGTGGAAGGCCGTGCCACATGTCAGCCATCCCCTGACCAAGCCGGTCATTGCCGCCACCCAGGGATGGGTGATCGGCGGCGGCATCTGCCTCGTCATGACCTGCGATCTCATGGTGTCTGCGGATACGACGAAGTTCATGTACCCCGAGGCCAAGGTCGGCGTGTTCGGCGGCCTGATGCCCGGCATCGTTTCGCGCATGCCGCACAAAGTCGCGATGGAGCTGCTGCTGCTCGGCGAGGAGATCTCGGTGAAGCGCGCCTATGACGTGGGCTTCGTGAACAAGGTCGTGCCGCTGGGCCAGGAACGCGCCGAGGCGCGCCGCATGGCCACGATCATCGCCCAGTCCGCGCCGCTGGTGATCCGCACCCTGCGTGACTTCGCCAACCAGACGCTGCCGCGCGGCCCGGCCGAGAACTTCATCCCGGAGCGCTACAAGCTCGAAACCATCGCCAACTCCGAGGACCGCAAGGAAGGCGCCGCCGCCTTCCGCGAAAAGCGCTCCGCCAAATTCAAGGGACGCTGACATCATGGGCAAACTCCTGCTGGTCGGTTGCGGCAAGATGGGCGGCGCCATGCTGGATGGCTGGCTCGCCCGCGGACTCGTTGCAGCCGACATCGTCGTCGCCGAACCGGTCGAGGCGATCCGGCCCCGGCATGCCGGCGTCCGCGTCGTTTCCTCTTCGACCGAGATGGCGGAGACGCCGGAGATCGTCGTGCTGGCGGTCAAGCCGCAGTCGATGGACGAGACGCTGACCGATCTGCGGCGGTTTGCCGGCCAGGGTTCGGTGTTCCTCTCGATCGCGGCCGGCAAGACGCTGGGCTACTTCGCGGCGCGTCTCGGCCATACCGCCAAGATCGTGCGCTCGATGCCCAACACGCCGGCGGCGGTGCGTCAGGGCATCACGGTCGCGACGGCGGCAGCCAGCGTGACCGACGCCGAGAAGAAGCGCTGCCACGAATTGCTCGAAGCCGTCGGCCAGGTCCTGTGGGCCGACGACGAGGCGCTGATGGATCCGGTCACGGCACTGTCGGGCAGCGGCCCGGCCTATGTCTTCCTGCTGGTCGAGGCGATGGCCGCGGCGGGCGTGAAGGCGGGGCTGCCGGCCGAGATGGCCATGCAGCTCGCGCGCGCGACGGTCGCGGGCAGCGGCGAGCTGCTGAAGCAGTCGAAGGAGCCCGCGTCGCAATTGCGCGTTAACGTGACCAGTCCCGGCGGTACGACCGCCGCAGCCCTGCAGGTCCTGATGGCAAGCGACGGAATCCAGCCGGTGTTCGACAAGGCCCTCGCCGCGGCCTCGCATCGCTCGAAGGAGCTGGCGGGTTGAGCGAGACCGGGGATCAAACGGCAGACAAAGCCCTCGACGCCTTTCTCGGCCTGATCGCCGAGAAGGGCTTCGCCGCCGTGTCGTTGCGCGAGGTGGCGCAGGCGGCGGGCGTGGGCTTTGCCGATCTCTATCGGCTGCATCCCGACAAGATGTCCCTGGCGGCCGCGTTCATGGCGCGCATCGATGCCGAGGTCCTGGCCGGAACGGCGTCGACCGACGATCCCGAGGAGACCGCGCGCGACCGGCTGTTCGACGTGATGATGCGCCGCTACGACGCGCTGAAGCCCCATCGCGCGGCGCTGCGCGCGCTGCGCCGTGCGGGCACGCACGACCCGATGGTGGCCCTGGCGATGGGGCCGGCGCTGCGCCGATCGATGTCGGCGATGCTGGAGGCGGCGTCGGTGCCCAGTGAAGGCGTGTCCGGTGCGCTGCGGCAGAACGGGCTGCTGGCCATCCACTACGCCGTCTCGCGCGTGTTCGACAACGATGACACGGGCGATCTTTCGAAGACGATGGCAGCCCTCGATGGTCGCCTGAAGACGGCGGAGCGCTGGGCGCAACTCTTTGAAAAATATACGAAATCGCCGCGTTCACGTGATGCCGAAGAGGCGCCGGTTTCGCCCGCATGGTGAACGTTTTGTGCAGTGCACAAAAACAACCCTTGACTCGCTGCAGCGCATCCCTATTTTAGGCTTCGTTGTGCACCGCAGCAAAGGCGGGGCACCTAGCTCAGCCTTTGTTAGTCCTGCAGGAGAACTTCCATGTACGCCAACGGCGCCTTCAAGAACCCCTTCGCCGACTTCGACTTCAGCAAGATCTCCAGCGAGTTCAAGCTGCCGGCCGTCAACGTCGAGACCTTCGTCGAGACCGCCCGCAAGAACTTCGCGACCATCACCTCGGTCAACACCGCCGCCGTCGAGTCGATCAAGACGATCGCGCAGCGCCAGGGCGACATGGTCCGCGCCGCGATGGAAGACCTCTCCAAGCACGGCAGCGAAGTCCTCGCCGCCGCGACCGTCGAGGAGAAGGCCGCCAAGCAGATCGACTTCATGAAGAAGTCGTACGAATCGGCGATCACCAACTCCAAGGAGCTGGCCGACCTCTACACCAAGGGCCAGACCGAAGCCGTGACGGCGCTGAGCGCCCGCGTCGCCGAGCTGACCGAAGAGGTCAAGGCCGCGATCGCCAAGAAGTAAGCGTTTTTAGAGTAAGCGTGGGTCGGCCTGTCGCCGATCCGGAAAAAGGGGCCGCGTACGTGGCCCCTTTTCTTTTGCGTGCGGCGCTCTAGGGTCGTCGCATCATGACGACCATCGCTTACGAAGATTTCGAACGCGTCGACATCCGTGTCGGCACCATCGTCGAGGCCGCCCCCCTCGAAGGTGCCCGCAAGCCCGCCTATCGTCTGCTGATCGATTTCGGCGGCGAGATCGGCACGAAGAAATCCTCGGCGCAGATCACCGTGCACTACACGCCCGAAGAGCTGGTCGGCCGCCAGGTCGCCGCCGTGGTGAACTTCCCGCCGCGCCAGATCGGCAAGTTCATGTCGGAAGTCCTGACGCTCGGTTTCCCGGCCGGCGACGGCAGCGTGGTCCTGATCGCGCCGACCAAGCCCGTGCCGAACGGCGGGAAGCTGTTTTAGCCAGACGCGAGACGGCGATCACGGAGCGCGCAACTCCAGTTGCGCTCATGCCTTGATCGTCGGCCCAGTCCGAGCGCCACTGGAGTGGCGCGCTCCAATGACCTACTCCGCCGCCTTCGGCAGCGGCTCGCGGAAGCGGGTGCGGTAGCCGTCCCATTCGTCGGCGCCGGAGAGGCGGAAGCCCTGTTGCGGCGTGATGTCGGACAGCGGCGCGGGATGGCGGCCCTTGGCCTTGAGTTCGGCCAGCGCCGCGTCGCAGGCGCCGACCACGGTGCGCGTCAGCACGCCCGGCAGGATCATCACCGCGTAGTTCATCTTGCCGGCCTCTTCGATGGAGAGGTCCGGCGTCTTGCCCCTCCACACCATGTTGAGCAGGCACGGGCCCTTCACCAGCTTCGGCACCGAGGCCGTTTCCTCGAGCGTCTGCGGCGCCTCGACGAAGGCCATGTCGGCGCCGCCTTCGATCGCGGCATTGGCGCGGCGGATTGCTTCCTCGAAGCCCAGCACGGCGCGAGAGTCGGTGCGCGCGATGATGATGAAGTTGGGATCGACCTTGGCGCTCACCGCGGCGCGGATCTTGGCGACGTAATCCTCGATCGGCACGATGGTCTTGTCCTCGAGATGGCCGCACTTCTTGGGGAAGCCCTGGTCCTCGATATGGATGCCGGCGACGCCGCGCTTCTCGTACTCGCGCACGGTGCGGATCATGTTCAGCTCGTTGCCGTAGCCGGTATCGGCATCGGCGATCACCGGCAGCTTGATCGCGGTGGCGATGCGGCCGGCATTGTCGGCCATCTCCGACATGGTGACGAGGCCGTAGTCGGGATAGCCGAGGCTGGCCGCCGTGCCGGCGCCGGTCATGTAGACCGCCTCGAAGCCCGCGCGTTCGATCGAGCGGGCGGTGATGCAATCGAAGCAGCCCGGTGCCGCCACCATCCCGCGCTTCATGGCGTCACGGAAGATCTTGCCCTTAGACATGTCGCTTCTCCTCCTCAGGCGGCCTTCATGCCCATGGCCGTGGCCTGGCGGGCGTCGAAGCCCTGCCGTACTTCATCGTAGTTCTGGCCCTTCATCACGCCGCGCACGGCGCCGGGTTCGACAGTGCCATAAAACACCTCCCAGCTCTGCGGCAGTCGCCGCGAGTCGGGACGGGCCAGCCACAGCCGGTAGAGCGTGCGCTTCTTCCCCTCGTCGGCATGGTCCTCGAAGCTGGTGCGCGAGTGCAGCATCGTCTGGTTGCACAGGATCTGGAGGTCGCCCGGTTCGAGGTTCATGCAGAACATGTTCCCGGGCCGGCGCAGGATCGTGTCGAAATACTCCATCGCTTCGATCTGCAATTCCGAGAGCGGCGTCGCGCCATCGAGCTTCTGTGCGTTGACGATACGGTTGCGGTTCCACTTGCAGAAGACGCGCCCATTCTCCTCGGTGACGATCGGCGCGGGATACCAGGGGGCCTCGCCCTCGGACTGCTCGCCGTTGCGGCTGAACGTATAATCGGTCGCCAGGGCCGCGGCATAGTCGGGCCGCTCCACTTTGAGGATGTCGTAGGCGGTGGCGGCGCTTGCGCACATGCTCATGCCGCCGACCGGCGCCTGGTTGTAACAGGAGAGCAGCACGACGTCGGACCCATCGACATGGAAGTCGAGCTCGGCGTTGGAGTTGTAGCCGCGGCCGGTCGGGCTGCGGTAGCTCATGCCGGCGTTCTTCACTTCGGTGATGTAGTCGCTGGCGCGGTTCTGCGGACGCGCGACGCCGAAATGCAGGCCGATCGCCCAGGTCATCAGCCTGAATTCATCGGGTGTGACGCCCTCGCGCGGCAGGTTTTTCAGCAGGGCCATGCCACGCCCGTCGCGCACTTCGCGGAACGCAGCGGCGAGCGTCGGCACCGCGGAGCCCAGATCGAAATCCTCGCGGCGCCACGACAGGATCGGCCGGTCGGCCGGACCCGCCTTGCGCACCGTCGCGATCAGGTCGGCGCCCTCGGCCGGCGACAGCGCGTAGATCCAGCCTTTGTCCGTCTCGACATCGGCGACGGTCCAGGAAGTGGGAGAGGTCTTGGTCATCATGTCCTCCGTCAGTCCGCGGTCATGCCGAGCCGGCGGATCGTTTCGCCGGACTCCTTGAGGTCGCGCTGGAAGCGTTCGGTGAAGGCGGCCGGCGTGTCGCCGCCGGGCAGCGAGCCGTATTCGATGATCTTGTCGCGAAACGCCGGGACCGCGAGCACGCTGGCAATGTCCTTCTGGATCGCCTCGACGGTGGCGGGCGGCGTGCCGGCCGGCGCGAACAGGCCGTACCAGGAATTCTCGTCGAGGCCGGAGAAGCCCTGCTCCTTGAAGGTCGCGACGTTGGGCAGAGCGGGGATGCGCTGCGTGCCCATGATGCCCAGCGCCTTGAGCTTGCCCGCGTTGATCAACGACAGGCCCGAGGTGACGCTGGCGATGCCGACGTCGACCCTGCCGGCCGAGATGTCGCCGACGAACGAGGCCGCGCCCTTGTAGGGAACATTCATCAGCTTGATGCCGGCGCTGTCGAAGATGCGCTCGGCGAGCAGGCGGCTGCCGGGATCGGGACTGGCAGAGGTGCGCTTCTCGGGGCCCTCCTTGCGCACCAGTTCGACCAGGCCTTTCAGGTCGTTGGCCGGCAGGTCGGGCGTCGCGAGCAGCGTCGCGACCGGATAGGCGACCGCGGTGACCGGCGCGAAGGCCGTCGCCGTGTCGTAGGGCAGCTTCATCAGGTGGGCGTTGATCGCGATGCCCGAGACGGCGAGCACCAGCGTGTGCCCGTCGGGCTGGGCGCGGGCGACGAGGGCCGCGCCCACCGAACCGTTGCCGCCGGTGCGGTTGTCGACGATGACGGTCTGGCCCCACTTCTCCTCGAGGGCCTTGGCCATCAGGCGGCCGACGGCGTCGGTGCCGCCGCCCGGGCTGTAGGGCACGATGATGGTGACGGACTTGGTGGGGGTGAAAGCCGACTTGGAAGGTGAGGCGTTCTGCGCCACAGCAGGAGCCATGAGGGCGAACGCGAGCGCGATGCCGGCAAACGCGGCTGTGATACTCCTAGCCATCCTCTTTCCTCCTTTTTCATTGGTATATAGTTAGTACAACATGGTCATGGATACAGGCGCAAGCGGCCCCGGCAGTCAGGACCGAAAGGCGAAATCGGGTGTCGGCATGAAGCTGAACGCCGCCGGCGCGTTGTTGCACCGGCAGCTCTACGTGCTGCTGAAGGAGCAGATCGTCTCGGGCCGCTATCGGCCGGGAGAAGCGCTGCCGACGCAGGAGGCGCTCTGCCGAGAATTCTCGATCTCGCGGATCACGGTGCGGCGTGCGCTGTCGGACTTGGCCGACGATGGTTTCGTCCAGAACCGCCAGGGAGTCGGCGCCTTCGTCACGGCCAAGACCAGCGACACCAAGCACGGTCCGGATTTCAGCTTCATCGGCGACCTGCGGCGCACGCTCAAGGAAACGACGATGAGGATCCTGGCGCTCGATGTGGAGCGCTGCCCGCAGCCGATCGCCATTCCTCTCGGCCTGGCCGACGGCGAACAGGCGCTGCATCTCGTGCGCGTGCGGTCCTTCGAGAACCAGCCGGTGACCCTGCTCGACGGCTGGATTCCGCTGCCCTTCGCCACCTCGGTTACCGAGGAGGCGCTGAAGACCACCTCGCTGCACGAGCTGATCGCCGGCAGCTTCGAGCGGTTGGGCGGCGTCGCGCAGGAGGTCAATGCAGCCCTCGCCGATCCGTTCGTCGCGCGCGCGCTCGACGTCGAGATCAACTCGGCGACTCTCAAGATCGATCGCCTGGTGCACAACCGCGAGGGTGCGCCGGTGCACTACGTCACGGTGTGGACGACGCCCCAGCGCACCCGCCTCGTCATGGAGGTGAGTGCCGACGATATCGATGGCTACAACGTCGGGCGGCTGCTGCACGACGTCGGGAGATGATGTCGGATTCACCAACACAAACCTCATGCTGAGGAGCGCTCCGCGGGAGCGCGTCTCGAAGCATGGGCACGAGCACCGCGCCTGTTGCCCACCCTTCGAGACGCCGCGCTACGCGCGTCTCCTCAGGGTGAGGTGGATTGGTCGATTCGGGAAAGTAGCGCCTAGTAGACCTTGTGGATCCAGCCGTGCGGATCGGGCGCGCGGCCGCGCTGGATGCCGACCAGGGCGGCCTTCAGGTCCTCGGTCTTGGCGCCGGAGCCGCCATTGCCGATCTTGAACTCGCCGTCCTTGCTGCGCACCGTGCCGATCGGCGTGACGACCGCGGCGGTGCCGCAGGCGAAGGCCTCGCGCAGGCGGCCGCTGGCGGCATCGGCGCGCCACTGGTCGATCGAGTAGCGCTCCTCGCGGACGTCGACGCCCTTGTCCTTGGCGAGCGTGAGCAGCGAGTTGCGCGTGATGCCCGGCAGGATCGTGCCGCCGAGCGGCGGGGTGATCATCGAGCCGTCGTCGAAGACGAAGAAGATGTTCATGCCGCCCAGCTCCTCGACCCAGCGCTGTTCGACGGCGTCGAGGAACACGACCTGGTCGCAGCCATGGCGTGTCGCCTCGGCCTGCGCCTGCAGGCTGGAGGCATAGTTGCCGCCGCACTTGGCGGCGCCGGTGCCGCCCGGTGCCGCGCGGGTGAAATCCTGCGAGACCCAGACCGACACGGCGGGCGCATCGGTCTTGAAGTAGGCGCCGACCGACGAGGCGATGACGATGAACAGGTAGTCCGACGAGGGCTTCACGCCGAGGAAGATCTCGTTCGCGAACATGAAGGGCCGGATGTAGAGGCTGCCGTCGCCGTCGGGGATCCAGGCGCGGTCGATCTTCACGAGCTGGTCGACGGCCTCGAGGAACACGTCCTCCGGCAGGACCGGCATCGCAAGGCGCTCGGCCGACTGCGCGAAGCGGCGGGCGTTCTCCAGCGGGCGGAACAGCGTCGCGCCGCCGTCGGCGGTGCGGTAGGCCTTCAGCCCCTCGAAGATCTCCTGCGCGTAGTGGAGGACGGCCGAAGCCGGGTCCATCGGGATCGGCGCGCGCGGCTCGACCCGGGCGTCATGCCAGCCCTGGGACTCGTGATAGCGGATGGTCACCATGTGGTCGGAGAAGACCCGGCCGAAGCCCGGGTTCTTGAGCAGCGCCGCGCGCTGTTCGGCGGGAAGCGGCGACGAATGAAGATGGCGGCTGAACTGAAGCGACTGTGTCTTGGACATTTTTCTCTCGAAATATTTCCGTCACTCTATCACAGGCGGCCGGCCTGCAAGCCCCAGCGCGCAACGCTCATAGCGGAATTCGCACGATCACGCGCAGACCGCCGAGCGAGGAGGGGGCGAGCGTCACGTCGCCGCCATGGCTGCGCGCCACGTCGCGCGCGATGCTGAGGCCGAGGCCCACCCCGCCGGTATCGACGTTGCGCGATTCGTCGAGGCGGAAGAAGGGCCGGAACACGTCCTCGTACTTGTCCGGCGGGATGCCGGGGCCGTTGTCGTCGACGGTGATCTCGACCGAGGTCCGGCCGCGCACTGCCTCCAGCCGCACGTGGCTGGCATAGCGCAGCGCGTTCGACACGATGTTGGTCAGGCAGCGCTTGATGGCGATCGGGCGCAGCTCGACGGTCATGTCGCCCTTCCAGCCGAGGTCGAGGCTGGCATTGTCGCGCCGCGCGCCGGCCGCCACGTCTTCGAGGATCTCCGACAGGTCGGTCATCACCGGATCCTCGTCGCCCTCGCCGCGCGCGAAGGCGAGATAGCCCTCGATCATGCGCTGCATGTCGGCGACGTCGTCGGCCAGTTCCTTGGTCTCGGGCGAATCCGGCAGCATCGCCAGCGAGAGCTTCATGCGCGTGAGCGGCGTGCGCAGGTCGTGGCTGACGCCGGCCAGCATCTCGGTGCGCTGCTGGATCGAGCGCCGCAGGCGGATGCGCATCGTATGGAAGGCGGTGGCGGCGTTGCGCACCTCGCGGGTGCCGCCGGAGAAGGCGAAGTCGGGCACGTCGCGCCCCTTGCCAAGCGCGTCGGCCGCCACCCCGAGATGTTCGATGGGCACGAGTTCGCGTCGCATGAACCAGATGGCGAGGCCGAAGAGGACGAGGGCGAGGCCGAGCTGCGCCACGACATAGGCGAAGCTCGAGCCGAAGGTGAGGCGCACATGCGGCACCAGCACGTCCATCACGTCGCCGTCCGAAAGCTGGATCTCCACCAAGAGCTGGCCGCCGCCGATATTGTTGTCGAGGAAGAAGGGCCGCTTCAGGTCGGCGTTGAGCGCGCCCTGGACCTCGCGCGCGACGATGTCGAAATATTCCGGCTCCTTGAAGGGTCGCACGATGCCCTTGCGGAACGACACGAACAGCAGCAGGTCCTGGGCCGAGCGGCGCAGGATCCAGTTGCGGTGCTCGTCGTCGGGAAAGTCGGAGCGCAGCGAGATCAGCAGGCGCAGGTCGCGCACCAGCAGGATGGCCAGTCGGTTGGTCACGTTGTCGCCGCGCTGGCTGTAGAACCACCAGGCCGACAGCGCCTGCAAGAGCAGCATCGGCACCACGATGATGATCAGCGCGCGCGCGAACAGGGTTTGCGGAGAGTGCTTGTCCGACCAGTGTGCGATGCGCTCGAAGACGTCGCCGATCGCGCTCCACCTCATGCGTCGACCAGCCGGTAGCCCTGGCCGCGGACGGTGCGCAGGTAGCGGGGGAACGACGGGTCGGGTTCGATCTTGCGGCGCAGGCGCGTCACCTGCACGTCGATGGCGCGCTCGTTCACGTTGGCGCCGACCATCTTGCACAGCGTCTCGCGGCTCAGCACCTCGCCGATGCGGCCGGTGAAGGCGCGCATCAGGGTGATCTCGGCGTCGGTCAGCGCCACGCGCTTGCCCTTGTGGGTGAGCTCGCCCAGCTCGAGGTCGAATTGCATCGGGCCGAACGAGACCTCCCGCTGCGGTTCGGACGACGCGGTGGCGGGGCGTCCGCGGCGCAGTACGCTCTGGATGCGCAGCAGCAGCTCGCGCGGCTCGAACGGCTTGCCGAGATAGTCGTCGACGCCGGTCTCGAGGCCGGCGATGCGGTCCTTGGTCTCGACCATCGCCGTCAGCATGAGGATCGGCACGTCGTCGGTGCGGCGAAGCTCGGCCGCGAATTCGAGGCCGGTCTCGCCCGGCATCATGACGTCGAGCACGATCAGGTCGAAGTCGAGCGAGGTGATCCGCTGTCGCGCCTCCGCGGCGTTGGCCGCGGTCGAGACGCGGAAGTCGTTGCGCGACAGGAAGGACTTCAGCAATTCACGCAAGCGCGTGTCGTCGTCGACAACCAGGATGTGCGGCTTGTCGGACGAAACGTCCATGGCCCGCTAGCGGCCGCGCAAGCGCTTGTCGACCACCAGCCGCTCCGGCGGATCGAGCAGTCCGAGCAGGACCTTGCGGAAGCCCTCGACCGCTTCGGCGCCGGTCTCGCGATAGGCGCGCGCGAAGCGCTGGCTCTGGCGGTCGGTCAGATCGCGTTCCAGCTCCTGGCCCTTCGGAGAAAGCCACAGCAGCCGCTCGCGGCGGTCGCGGGCGCCGCTCTTCTGCTCGACATAGCCCTGCTCGATCAGATCCTTCAGCACGCGGCTGATCGACTGCTTGGTGACCTTCAGGATCGAGAGGAGGTGGCCCACGGTCTGGCCGGGATGTCGGCCGATGAAGTAGAGCGCGCGATGATGGGCACGGCCCAGCTGGTAGTGCCGGAGTTGCTGGTCGGACTCGAAGGTGAAGTCGCGATAGGCATAGAACATCAGCTCGATGCCCTGGCGCAGCTCTTCGTCGCGCAGGAACAGGGGATTGGCGGGGGCTCTGGATTCCACGTCATCTTTATAGAGCGGGCGCGTTGCGTTGACACCCCGCGCGAGCGGGTGTTACGGCGCGAGCCTCCTTCCAGACATTTTCTTTCTCCGTGCGAGGACGCCATGCTGACCGTTCACCATCTCGGCAAGTCGCAGTCCGAACGGATCGTCTGGCTCTGCGAGGAGCTGGGCATTCCCTACGACCTGAAGATCTACGACCGCGATGCGGTCACCCGGCTGGCGCCGCCCGACTACAAGGCACTGCATCCGCTCGGCTCTGCGCCGGTGATCCAGGACGGCGACGTCGTGCTGGCCGAGTCCGGCGCTATCGTCGACTGGATCATCGCGAAGCATGGCAAAGGCCGGCTGGTGCTGCCGCCCGACCATCCCGACTTCGCGCAATTCCTCTACTGGTTCCACTTCGCCAACGGCACGCTGCAGCCCGCGACGGGACGCAACATGATCCTGGGGAGGCTCGATCTCCCGGCCGACAATCCCCTGCTCAAGGCGATGACGGGGCGTCTCGGCCTCGCGCTCGGCCTCTTGGAAGCGCGGCCCGCCCGGCCTACCGGCGTGCGATGGAAAAGGGCGATCCCGGCATGGCGCTCCTCCTCACCTGAAAATCCTGACGAAAGATTCTTGCGCGGTCAGTGTGATTGACAAGGTCAGTATTATTGACCTAATTGAATAGATAGTTGTGATCTGTCGATCTCAAAAGACCCATTCGGAATCAATCTCAGGAGGATATCGCAATGTCCTTAACCATGGACGATCGGGACGGTTTCATCTGGCTGGACGGCAAGCTGGTGCCGTGGCGCGAGAGCCGCATGCATGTGCTGACCCATGCGCTGCACTACGGCTCCGCCGTCTTCGAGGGCGAGCGCATCTATGACGGCCGCGTCTTCCGCCTCGCCGCCCACAGCGCCCGCCTGATCCGCTCGGCCAACCTGCTCGACTACGACCTGCCCTGGTCGCGGGAACAGATCGACGAGGCGACCCGCGCCGTGGTGAAGGCCAACAACCTGAGCGCCGGCTACATCCGCCCGATCGCCTGGCGCGGCTCGGAGGTGCTGGGCGTGTCGGCGGTCGGCACGACGGTCCATCTCGCCATCGCGCCCTGGGCGCAGGAAGGTCGCCTGTCGGTGCAGGCGCGTGACGCCGGCATCAACGTCACCATGGCGAAGTATCGCCGGCCTTCGCCCGAGACGGCGCCGGGCCACGCCAAGGTGGCCGGCCTCTACGTGATCTGCGGCATCGAGAAGGACCGTGCACTGAAGGCCGGCTTCGACGATGCGCTGATGCTCGACTGGAAGGGCCGCATCGCCGAGACGACGGGTGCCAACATCTTCCTGGTGATCGACGGCAAGCTCGTGACCCCGACGCCGCACAACTTCCTCGACGGGATCACGCGCCGCGCGGTGATGGGCATGGCGAAGGCGCGTGGCTGGACGGTCGAGGAGCGCGACGTGATGCCGGAGGAGTTGGCGCAAGCCAGCGAGGTCTTCCTCTGCGGCAGCGCCGCCGAGATCGTGCCGGTCGGTTCGATCGACCAACATCACTTCCAGGCCGGCCCCATCGCCAAGACCCTGATGGCCGACTTCCAGAAGCTGGTGCGCCAACCCGACAGCGAGGGCTTCGGCGAGGCCACGCATCTCATGACGCCGGCCTCGTCGCTGGCGGCGTGACCTTCGCCGTCTACGGATCGTAGACGGCGACGAAGAGCACGGCCTCCCACGCTTCGACCCGCAAGGTCTTGCGGCGGGAGGCGAACCAGCACCGGACACGGCCATGGGCGATGCTCTTGCCCAGCTCATGGCCTCGCCGCAGATAGCCGATCTGCACGGTGGATCGGTCGGGCAGATCGACCTCGGCGCGCACTGCGTCCTCGCGATCTGTATTGTCGGGCTCGAGGATGAGGCGAACCTCGGCTCCGATCGTCACGTCGCCGATCCGCTCGAAGTCGCACGAGATCGCCGCGTAGGAGCCGCGCCAGCCCGACGACAGCGCCGCCTTGGCGTCCTTGTCGGCCTGCAGGGCCGCCAGAATCCCGTCTGTTGCCTCCCGGGGCAGCTCACGCGGCTTGATGCCGGTGGGCACGGTCTTTCGCCGATCGAGACCCAGGCTGCTGCCAATCGCACGGAAGACCGGCCGGAACAGCCAGACGACGACGCCAAGCACCAGTTCGGCGGCCAGGCCGATGACGGCAAAGACGGCTTCGAAGAGCGAGCCGATGATACAATCTCCATGGGCAGCCATGAATCATAAGCGATGCCGCTCCCGCTTGACATCGGGGGCCGCAATCCCCTTTTCTCGATGACGTCCGAGGGGTGCCCGACCTTCCTGCGGAAGACGGGCTGAGACAGCCGTATGGCTGAACCCTTTGAACCTGATCCGGGTCATGCCGGCGAAGGAACGGGAGCAAGCGTTGGATCGACCTGTCGTATCAATCATCGGAGCCGGCGTCGCAGGACTTGCCTGTGCCACGGAGCTCGCCGATCGCGGTATCGCCGTCGAGGTGCTGGAGCGCGCCGCCCATCTGGGCGAGGGCGCCTGCTCGTGGATGGCGGGCGGCATGCTGGCGCCGTGGTGCGAGCGCGCGACCACCGACGAAGCGGTGGCGCGCCTGGGCGCACCGTCGATCGACTGGTGGCGCAAACATTTCCCCGGCACGGTCAGCAAGGGCAGCCTCGTGGTCGCGCCGGCGCGCGATGCCGCCGATCTCACGCGCTTCGCCGCGCGCACCGAGCGGCACGAATGGCTCGATGGCGACGGCATCGCCGCACTCGAACCCGATCTCGCCGGTCGCTTCCGTCGCGCGCTGTTTTTCCCCGACGAAGCTCATCTCGAGCCGCGCAAGGCACTGGCATCCCTCGCGGCGGGTCTTGCAGCGCGTGGCGTTCCGATCCGGTTCGGGGTTGGCGCGACGCTGTCCGATGCTGGTTCGGACTTCGTCGTCGATTGCCGCGGCCTCGCGGCGCGCGATGCCTTGCCCGACCTGCGCGGCGTGCGCGGCGAGATGGTGGTCGTGCACACCAACGACATATCGCTGGCGCGGCCGGTGCGGCTGCTGCATCCGCGCATCCCGCTCTACATCGTGCCGCGGGGCGACGGGATTTTCATGATCGGCGCCACGATGATCGAGAGCGAGGAGCGCCGCGGCGTCAGCGTGCGCTCGGCGGTCGAATTGCTGAACGCGGCCTACACGTTGCACCCGGCCTTCGGCGAGGCGGAGATCATCGAACTGGGCGCCGACCTGCGGCCGACTTTTCCCGACAATCTGCCGTGCGTGCGACGCAACGGCCGCGTGCTGCACGCCAACGGTCTTTTCCGGCATGGTTTCCTGCTTGCGCCCTGGCTGGCGCGGGAAGTGGCCGACGCCGTTCTTCTGGAGACGAGAGATGCGGATATTCCTGAACGACGACATGCATGAGGTCGCGCCGGGCACTTTGGCCGCGGCACTCGAATCGCTTGGCTTCGGCGGTCGCAAGATCGCGACGGCGGTGAACGGCCGCTTCGTCGCCGCCGCCGCGCGGCCGCGCACCGAACTGGCCGACGGCGACAAGATCGAAGTCGTCGCGCCGATGCAGGGAGGATAACGATGTCGTCCTTCTATGGCGTCGAGCTGAAGTCGCGGCTGCTGCTCGGCACGTCGCGCTATCCCTCGCCGGCGGTCCTCGAACGCGCGATCAAGGCGTCGGCTGCGGAAGTCGTGACCGTCTCGCTGCGGCGCGAGAGCGGCGCGGGGAAGGCCGGGCAGGCTTTCTGGTCTCTCATCCAGTCGATGGGCGTGCGCGTGCTGCCCAACACCGCCGGCTGTCATTCTGTGAAGGAAGCGGTGACGACCGCCCACATGGCGCGCGAGCTGTTCGATACGCCGTGGATCAAGCTCGAGGTGATCGGCGAGGCCGACACGTTGCAGCCCGACGTGTTCGGCCTCGTGGAAGCCGCACGCATCCTCTCCGAGGACGGGTTCGAGGTGTTTCCCTACACGACCGAGGATCTGGTCGTGGCCGAGCGATTGGTCGAGGCAGGCTGCCGGGTGCTGATGCCGTGGGGTGCACCGATCGGTTCAGCGCGCGGCCTCAACAACGTCTATGGCCTGCGCTCGATGCGCGCGCACTTCCCCGACATCCCACTGGTGGTCGATGCCGGACTGGGCGTGCCCTCGCATGCCGCCGCTGCGATGGAACTCGGCTACGACGCGGTGCTGCTGAATACGGCGGTCGCTGAAGCGGGCGATCCAGTCGAGATGGCACGAGCCTTCGCGCTCGGCGTCGAAGCCGGCCGCGCCGCCTATCTTGCGCGCCCGATGGAACCGCGCGACATGGCCGTGCCGTCGACGCCGGTGATCGGCAAAGCCGCGCTTGGAGATTAAGAGATGCTCGATCCCTTCTATCCGGTGGTGCCCAATTCGGATTGGGTGCTGAAGCTGGTGCCCGTCGGCACGAAGCTCATTCAGCTCCGCATCAAGGACCAGCCCGAGGCCGAGATCCGCCGTCAGGTGCGCGAGGCCAAGGCGGTGTGTGTGCAGCACGGCGCCGACCTGATCGTGAACGACTACTGGCAGGTCGCCATCGACGAAGGCTGCGCCTGGGTCCATCTCGGCCAGGAGGATCTGGTCGATGCCGACGTGAAAGCGGTGCGCCGCGCCGGCATCAAGATTGGCGTCAGCACGCACGACCACGCCGAGCTCGACAAGGGTCTCGCCATCGATCCCGACTATGTCGCCTTGGGCCCGATCTGGCCGACCGTGCTGAAGCAGATGCCTTGGGCGCCGCAGGGCACCGAGCGTCTGGCCGAATGGAAGAAGCTCATTGGCGACAAGCCGCTGGTCGCGATCGGTGGCCTCACCCTGGAACGCGCGCTGCTCTGCCTGAAGGCGGGCGCCGACATCGCGTCGGTCGTGGGTGACATCGTCAATCACGCCGATCCGATCGCCCAGGCCAGGGCCTGGATCGCCGCGACGAGAAAGAAATGACCAACCGCTACGCCCGCCAGGCCGTGCTGCCCGAGATCGGCGAAGCGGGGCAGGCGCGCCTTGCCGCCGCCTCGGTGCTGGTGGTGGGTGCGGGCGGCCTCGGCTGTCCGGTGCTGCAGTATCTCAGCGGCGCCGGCGTCGGCCGTCTCACCATCGTCGATCACGATACGGTCGAGGAGACGAACCTCCATCGCCAGCCTCTCTACGGCATGTCCGACATCGGCAAGCCGAAGGTCGAGGCGGCGCGGGCTGTCCTGCAACGCTTCAATCCCGGCGTGCGCATCGACACGGTGCAGGAGCGCCTGACGCCGCAGAACGCCCAACGCCTCGTCGCGGATGCGGATGTCGTCGTCGACGCCGCCGACAGTTTTGCCGTGACCTACATGCTGAGCGATGCCTGCCATGCCGCGGCCAAGCCACTGGTCAGCGCCTCGGTGATCGGCATGACGGGATATGCCGGCGCCTTCTGCGGCGGCGGCCCCAGCTATCGTGCGGTGTTTCCCGAAGTCTCGGTCGATGGCGGCACCTGCGCCACGGTGGGCGTGATCGGCACCGCGGTCGCGGTGCTGGGCGGCCTGCAGGCGCATCTCACCCTTCATCTGCTGCTCGGCCTCGAACCGACGGCGCTGGGCCGCGTCGTCACCTTCGACGCGCGGCGGCTGGCGTTCGGAGGTTTCGGCTTCGAGGGTAGTCCGGAACCCGAAGGCCAGGTTTCGTTCATCGCGCCCGATGCCGTGCGGCCCGACGATATCGTGGTCGACCTGCGCGGTCTCGACGAAGCGCCGGTCTCGCCCTTCGCCGGCGCAAAGCGTCTGGTCGTCGATACGATCGACGAGCTCGGCACGCCCGACGGCCGGGTCGTGCTGGCCTGCCGCAGCGGCCAGCGCGCGTTGATGGCGGCGGACCGGTTGCGCGAGCGTGGTGTCACAAATCTTGCGCTGGTAGCCCTCGGCTAGAGCGGCCACAGTGGCCGCACTAGCCTGAAGGAGTTGCTGCGTGGCCGATCCTGTTCCGACGATGGAAGAAGCCCGTCGTCACCAGATGTATCCCGTCCTGTCGGCGGCGGAGCTGAAGCGCATCGGGCGCTTCGGCAAGAAGCAGCAGTTCAAGGCCGGCGAATTCCTGGCGCGGACCGGCGAAGACAGTCCCGGCATGTCCGTCATCCTGTCCGGCCGGATCGCGATTCTGGGTCATGACGGGCTGGGCCACGTCTCGCCCATCACCGACATGGGACCGGGCGATTTCGCGGCCGAGCTGGCCGAACTCTCCGGCCAGCCGGCGATGGTCGACGTCCGCGCCGAGGAAGACGTCGAGGCCCTGATCGTGCCGCACGACAGGCTGCGGGCGCTGATGGTGGCCGAAGCGGAGCTGGGCGAACGCATCATGCGGGCGCTGATCCTGCGCCGCGTCCGCCTGATCGAGGTCAACCTCGTCGGGCCGATCCTGGTGGGCGAACTCACCCAGCCCGGCATGATCCGCCTGCAAGGCTTCCTGACGCGCAATGGGCAGCCGCATACAATTCTCGATCCCGAGAACGATCCCGACGCGGCGAAGATGATCGAGCGCCTGTCGCCCGATCCCGAGGAGTATCCGCTGGTCGTCTGTCCCGACGGCACGGTCCTGCGCAATCCCAGCGAACAGGAGCTGGCGCTCTGCATCGGCCTGTTGCAGGAGAGCGCCGAGCCGAGGATCTACGACATCGCGATCGTGGGCTCCGGGCCGGCCGGTCTCTCCACCGCCGTCTATGCCGCGTCGGAAGGCCTGTCGGTGCTGGTGGTCGAAACCCGTGCCTTCGGTGGCCAGGCCGGCGCCAGCGCCCGTATCGAGAACTATCTCGGCTTCCCGACCGGCATCTCGGGCCAGGCGCTGACCGCACGCGCCTTCGTGCAGGCGCAGAAGTTCGGCGCGCAATTCGTCATCCCGCTCGAAGTAGCGCGGCTCGATTGCGGCGGCGGACTCGAACGCCCGATGACCCTGGAGATGACCGACGGCTGGCGGGTGCAGGCGAAGACGGTCGTGATCGCCTCGGGCGCGCGCTATCGCAAGCTCACGCTGCCCAACCTCGATCACTTCCTCAATCGCGGCCTGTGGTACTGGGCCTCGCCGATCGAGGCCAAGCTCTGCGTCAATGCCGAGGTGATCATCGTCGGTGGCGGCAACTCGGCGGGACAGGCGGCGGTGTTCCTGTCGGGCCATGCCGCGAAGGTCTGGATCCTCGTGCGCGGCAATGGCCTCGCCGACACCATGTCGCGCTACCTGATCGATCGCATCGCCTCGGCGCCGAACGTCGAGGTGCTGTCCGAGACAGAGATCGTCGAACTCGTCGGCTCCGAACAGGTCGGCCTGCGCAGCGTGAAGTGGCGACATCGTCCGAGCGGTGAAGATACGCATCGCCCGATCCGTCACGTCTTCCAGTTCCTGGGCGCCGAGCCCGCGACCGAATGGATGAAGGATTGCGGCATCGACGTCGACCGCACTGGCTTCATCCGCACCGGCGCCGACGTCGAGGCGCCGTGTCCCGAACGTCCGCCGGTCGCCTACGAGACCAACGTGCAGGGCGTCTTCGCCGTGGGCGACGTGCGTTACGGATCGGTGAAGCGTGTGGGTGCCGCGATCGGCGAGGGCGCGAACGTCGTCGCGCAGATCCATGGCGTGCTGGAAGCGATCAACGAGGCGGCCGAGAAGACGGCTTAGCTCATTTGGACCGCGGGCCTGGAGGCTCGCGGTCCGATGAGGAGCTACTTCTTCTCCCAGCGGGCGGCGGCTGCGTCGTCGTCCTGGTGGGCGCCGACCCATTGATCGCCCTTGGGCGTCTCTTCCAGTTTCCAGAAGGGCGCCTTGGTCTTCAGCCAGTCGACCAGGAACTCGCAGGCCTCGAAGGCAGCCTCGCGATGCGGCGAGCCGACGGCAACCAGCACGATGCGCTCGCCCGGTTCCATGCGGCCGTAGCGATGCACGATCAGGGTCGCTTCGAGCGGCCAGCGCTTCTGCGCCTCGGCCTCGATCTCCTCCAGCGCCGTCTCGGTCATGCCGGGATAGTGTTCGAGTGTCAGCGCATCGACCCGGTCGCGGTGATAGCCTTCGCGCACATGCATTTCGCGCACGAGACCGACGAAGATCGCGAGGCCGCCGATCCGCTTGTTGCCGTCGGTGAGGCGGGCCAGTTCCGCGCCGACATCGAAGTCGGCTTCCTGGACACGCACGGTCACGGGATCAGCCGCCGGTGAAGGGCGGGAAGAAGGCGACTTCGCGCGCGCCCGCGAGCTTCACGTCGAAGGTCGCCGTGCGCTGGTCGACAGCTGCGCCGAAGGCGGCCCCTTCGGCCAGCGCTTCGGCATGACCGGGGCTGCGATCGCGCAGCCACACGATGAGATCGCCCACCGTGTCGAGGTCGGCCGGCGGTGTGACCTCTTCCTCGGGCACGCCTACGGTCTTCTTCATCCAGGCGAAGTAGCGGATCTTCACTTCTGACCGCCCGACGCCGGCGTATCCTCCGCCATGTGGCGCAGGCCGGTGCGCAGATAGTCGTAGCCGGTGATGAGCGTCAGCGCAGCGGCGATCCAGATGAGCACGATGCCGGCCTGCGTGACCCACGGCGAGGCGGCATCGCCCACCAGCAGTGCGGCGATCGCGACCATCTGCACGGCGGTCTTCCATTTGGCGAGCGCGCTGACCGGCAGGCCGACGCGCAGCTCCGCCAGGAATTCGCGCAGGCCCGAGACCAGGATCTCGCGTGCGAGGATGATGAGCGCGGCCAGCACGTTCACGCCGGCCAGGGTGCTGTTGTCGACCAGCATGACCAGCGCGGCGGCGACCAGCAGCTTGTCGGCGATCGGATCGAGGAAGCGGCCGAAGCGCGAGATCTGGTGATAGCGCCGCGCGAAATAGCCATCGAACCAGTCGGTCACCGCGGCGGCTACGAACAGCGCCATCGACAGCCACTGCGTCCAGCCGCGATCGAGCCAGAAGCAGGCGACCACCAGCGGGATCGCCACGATCCGCGACAGGGTGAGCATGTTGGGAAGATTGAACAGCATCGCCGCAACCTTACCGGCCACCCCGGAAGTGGTCATGGATTTTTTGGGCGAGCGCCCCGGAGATTCCGGGCACCGACTTGATGTCCTCCAGGGTGGCTCCCGATACCGCACGGGCGCTGCCGAAATGATTGAGCAGCGCGCGCTTGCGGCCCGCGCCGATGCCCGGCACCTCGTCGAGCGCCGACCGGGTCAGGTCGGCCGCACGGCGCGTGCGGTGCGTGCCGATCGCGAAGCGATGCGCCTCGTCCCTCAGCCGTTGCAGGAAGTAGAGCACGGGATCGCGCGGCTCGAGCGAGAAGGGCTGCTTGCCGGTCATGAAGAACCGCTCGCGGCCCGCATCGCGGTCCGGGCCCTTGGCGATGCCGACCAGAGGAATGTCCTCGAGGCCGAGTTCGGCCATCACACCGCGCACGGCTTCGAGCTGGCCCTGGCCGCCGTCGATCAGCAGCAGATCGGGCCACTGCTCGTCGTCGCGCTCCGGGTTCTCCTTCAGCGCGCGCCCGAACCGTCGGTTCATCACTTCGCGCATCATGGCGAAGTCGTCACCCGCCGCGCCCTCGGTCTTGATGTTGAACTTGCGATACGAATTCTTGGTGAAGCCCTCGGGGCCGGCCACGATCATCGCGCCGATCGCCGCCGTGCCCTGAATGTGACTGTTGTCGTACACTTCGATGCGCTCGGGTGGAGCGTCGAGGCCGAACACGCGCGCCACGCCTTCGAGCAGGGTGCGCTGCGTGCCGCGTTCGGCCATGCGGCGGGCCAGCGCTTCGCGCGCATTGTTCACCGCCTGGTCGAGCACGTCCTTCTGGTCGCCGCGCTTGGGCTGGCGGATCTCGACCTTGTGGCCGGCCGAGAGCGCCAGCGCGTTTTCCATCAGCTCGCGCTCCGGGATGTCATGGCTGGTCAGGACCAGCTTGGGCGCTTGGCGCGCTTCATAGAACTGACCCATGAAGGCTTCCAGCACCTGCGGCTCGTCGAGGTCGCGTCCATGGCTCGGGAAGTAGGCGCGGTTGCCGAGGTTCTGGCCCGCGCGCAGGAAGAAGACCTGGATGCAGATCTGGCCGCTATCGGCGTGGGCCGCGAAGATGTCCGCCTCGTCGATCGACGGCAGGCTGATCGACTGGTGCGACGTGATGTGGGCCAGCGCGCGGATACGGTCGCGCAGGATGGCGGCGCTCTCGAATTCGAGATTGCCCGACGCCTGCTCCATGCGCTTGGACAGCGTCTGCTGGATCTCGCGATTGCGGCCGCCGAGGAAGCCGCGCACATCCTCGACGATGGCGTCGTATTCGGGCTTCTCGATGCGGCCGACGCACGGCGCCGTGCAGCGCTTGATCTGGTACTGCAGGCAGGGCCGCGTGCGGGTCGAGAAGACACCGTCCGAGCAGGAGCGCAGCGGGAAGGCGCGCTGCAGGGCGTAGAGCGTGCGGTTGACCGCGGTGGCCGAGGCGAAGGGCCCGAAATATTCGTTGGCCGGCTCGCGCGTGCCGCGATGCTTGGCGAGTTGAGGCCAGTCGGTGTCACGGCGGATCACGATGTAGGGGAACGACTTGTCGTCGCGCAGCAGCACGTTGAAGCGCGGCCGGAAGCGCTTGATCAGGTTGTTCTCGAGGAGCAGCGCCTCGGCTTCGCTGTCGGTGACGGCGAATTCCATGGTCCGCGTCGCCGAGACCATCCGGATCAGGCGCGTGGCGAGCCGGTTCGGCTGGGTGTAGGCGGCGACCCGGCTGCGCAGCGAGCGCGCCTTTCCGACATACAGAACCTCGCCCTCGGCCGAGATCATGCGGTAGACGCCGGGCTTGCGCGGCAGGGTCCGCACGAAGTCGGCGATGATCCGCATGCCGTCGGCAAGCGAGCCTTCGCTGGGGGGCTGATCGAGGTCGGTTTCGTCGGTCACGGGAGGCGGAGAATGGTGTCGCCGTCGCGCCCATACAAGGCAAACGGCGGCATGTGGGGAAGTCTGTGAAGAAGCCTGACGACCATCGGGCGTTACCGAAGAGTCACCATATTGACTCAATGTAAGAGGGGTGGCAGTCGCCTGCCACCCCTCCTTTAACCTTATGTTTTGACTAGGGTATTTCCCCTTTTATCTCAGTACAGAAAAAGCTGGCGATCCTTTTTGTTCCCGGATTGGTCCAATCGGCTGTCCCGCTTCGATCTGTGGATAAAATCGGTGGCTTTACAGCACCGACAGCATGCGGCCGACCAGCGGATGACGGACCACGTCGCCCTGCGTCAGGCGCACCACGGCGACGTCCTCGAGCCCTTCCAGTTTGGTGCCGATCGCGGCCAGTCCGGACAGTTCCGGCAGCAGATCAGTCTGGTCGGGATCGCCGGTCATCACCATCGTCGAATGCCAGCCGAGGCGGGTCAGCAGCATCTTGAGCTGGCCGTAGGTGCAGTTCTGGGCCTCGTCGATCAGCACGAAGGCATTGTTGAGCGTCCGGCCGCGCATGAAGGCGACGGGCGCGATCTCGATCGTGCCGTCGTCGAGATGCTGGGCGAGGCGCTTGGGGCCCAGGCGGTCGTTCAGGGCATCCCACAGCGGGCGCAGATAGGGATCGAGCTTCTCGCGCATGTCGCCCGGCAGGAAGCCCAGGTTCTCGCCCGCCTCGACGGCCGGCCGCGACAGCACGATGCGCGAGACGGTGCCGTTTTCCAGGGCTTCGACGGCGGCGGAGATCGCCAGGTAGGTCTTGCCGGTGCCCGCCGGCCCGAGGGCCACGGTCAGCGGTTTGGATTCTATCGCTTCCATCAGGACCCGTTGGTTGTCGCTGCGCGGCCTGACTTTCTTGATGTAGCTCTGGTCACGGTCATTGGCCGGAGTGTGGTCGAAGATGACGTTGTGAATACGGGCACCATCGATGGCGTGCAGCTTGGCTCGGCGTGCGGCGCGTTTGGCCATATTCTTACTCCGGTGTCTTGGTCAGGGGAGCGGGACCGATCGCCCAAAACAAAAACGCCCCCGGCGAGCGGAGGCGTTGGCGATCGATGGTCTGGCTGAAGGGTGATGCCGATAGGGCACGCGGTGGGAGTTCCACCGGTGAACCAAATTCCGTCGGGGGACATGTCCTCGAACGGATAAAAACCCTCCTTCAGCTACCGAAGGAACCCTAGTCCCAATCTCGCCCTTCGGCCACCATATTTATGGTCTGCCACTGAAATTTAACGCTAGGGAAAGCAATTCGTCTTCAGCGGGAATGGGCCAGCCGGCCGGCCACGTAGGTCGCCTGGACCGCCCGGTCGTCGCCCAGGATCATCTGCACGAAGAGCTGCTCGGCGAAGTCGCGGGCCTCGTCCATGCGGAAGGCGATCAGCGGCGTCGAGCGCATGTCGAGCACCACGAGATCGGCTTCCATGCCCGGGGCGATGCTGCCGACCTTGTCTTCGAGATGCAGCGCCGCCGCGGAGCCGCGCGTCGCGAGATAGTAGGCGTGGCCGGCCGACAGGGACTGGTGGTTGAGCTGCGCCGCCTTGTAGGCCTCGTTGAGCGTCTGCAGGATCGAGAAGGACGTGCCGGCGCCGAGATCGGTGCCGAGGCCGACGCGCACCGGCCGCTCGGCCCGCGTCGCGCGCGTGATGTCGAACATGCCGCTGCCCAGGAAGAAGTTCGATGTCGGGCAATGGGCGATCGCGGCATCGGCCGCATGCAGGCGCTGCAGTTCTTCGTCGCCCAGCCAGATGCCATGACCGAACACCGCGCGCTTCCCGCAAAGCCCGTGATGATCGTAGACGTCGAGATAGCTGCCGCGCTCGGGGAACAGCTCCTTGATCCACGCGACCTCGGCCCGCGTCTCGGCGATGTGCGTCTGCATCAGGCAGTCGGGATGCTCGCGCCACAGGGCGCCGGCAGCGGCGAGTTGCTCGGGCGAACTGCTGCCGGCATAGCGCGGCGTGATGGCGTAGAGCAGGCGACCGCGACCGTGCCATTTGCGGATCAGCGCCAGCGACTCGTCGTAGCCCGACTGGGCGGTGTCGCGCAGACCGTCCGGCGCGTTGCGGTCCATCAGCACCTTGCCGGCGGCCAGTCGCAGGCCAAGCGCCTCGGCTTCCTCGAACAGGATCTCGGCCGAATGGGCGTGGACGGTGCAGTAGACGCAGCTCGTCGTGATGCCGTTGCGCAGGTTCTCCTGCAGGAAGGTGCGCGCCACCTTTCGCGTATAGGCGCGGTCGGCGAACTTCAGCTCGGTCGGAAAGGTGTAGCGATCGAGCCAGTCGAGGAGCTGCGAGCCGTGGCTGGCGATCATCGGCGTCTGCGGGAAGTGCACGTGGGTGTCGACGAAGCCCGCCGAGATCAGTGCGTCCTTGCCGAAGTCGCGGATCTCGGTGCCGGCCGGCAGCAGCGGCGCGATACGGTCGGCGGGGCCGAAATGCGCGATGCGCCCGTCCTGCATGGCCACGATCGCGTCGGGTTCGTGGACGAGGGTCCGGTCGAGGCCGTCGCGGAACGGATCGCCGGTGTACGTGAGGGCCGGTCCGCGGATGGCCGTCAGTCGCGCTGGGGAAGACATCGCCGCGACGTTCGCACCGAACGTCAAAGCAGGAAAGGGTCGTGCTAGAGAAGAGGCCGGCAACGGAAGAGGTTGGAATGAGCGAGATCGTGTGGCGTGGCATGACGCGGGCTGAACTCGACAAGGCCTACGACAATACCAATGCGGTGGCCGATTCGGCCGCGCGCCGCGACGGCTGGATCGCGCGCAGCGAACGCTTCCGGGCGAGCCACGCCGAGGGACTCGACCTCGCTTACGGCCCGCGCCCGCGCAACAAGCTCGACCTGTTCCGCTGCGGCGCGGCCAAGGCGCCGCTGTTCGCCTTCATCCATGGCGGCTACTGGCAGCGCAACGCCAAGGAGACCTTTGCCTGCATGGCGGCCGGTCCGCTGGCCAACGGCATGGACGTCGCCTTCTTGGGCTACACGCTGGCGCCCGAGGCGACGCTGCCGCAGATCGTCGACGAGATCGCCCTTGCCGTGCGCTGGCTGCGCCGCGAAGGGCCGGCCCACGGCGTGGCGCAGGGGCGGCTGGTGGTGTCGGGCTGGTCGGCGGGCGGTCATCTTACCGCGACGACGCTCGCGATGGACGAGGTCGATGCCGGCCTCGCCATCAGCGGCATCTACGACGTCGAGCCCTGCCGGCTGAATTACCTCAACGACAATCTGCGGCTCACGGCGGCGCAGGCGGCGGAGACGAGCCCGATCCTGCATCTGCCGAAGAAGAGCGCGCCCGTCGTCGTGGCCTACGGCACCGGCGAACTGCCGGAACTGCAGCGCCAGTCGGTCGACTATCACGAGGCGCGCCGCGCGGCCGGCCTCGCCAGTGAGTTGTTGCCCCTGGGCGGCTTCAACCACTTCTCGATCATGGACCAGCTCGAAGCGGCGGACGGCGCGCTCGCGACGACGGCGGCGCGCCTCGGCAGGTGAAGATTCACTTCGCCGATGCATGACAACGTCAGGGCAGCGTAAGCAACCGCCTCTAGGTTCGCGCGCCTATGACGTTCCCCGAACTCAGCCATCACCAGCAGATCATCGTCCGGCGCCTCGCCCTCGGCCTGTCGCTGATCGGCCTTGGCGTGCGCCAGGATCTTTCGCATCTCGCGCGGCTGGGATTGGTGACGGGGAACCGGGACTTTCCGCAGCTCACCGACGAAGGCTTCGCCTGCCTGCATGCGATGCCGACGGACAAGGCGACGAACTCCTCCAGCCTGCGCTAGCGTCCGCAGCGCAAGGTGATGACGGCGATCTCGCCGCGGCAGTTGAAGCGGACCGGCGGATAGGCAACGCCGAGGCCTGAATTCGTGTAGCCGATCATCCGTCCGTGGCTCCAGCGACCGACGGCGCCGTGCCGGCATCTGGTCAGGGTGCTGAACACGGGCCGGCCTCCCGGCATGCAGATCTGGCCGCCATGCGTGTGTCCCGCGAGATAGAGCGCATAGCCTGCCGCCGACGCATGGTCCGCCATTTCCGCGGAATGGATCAGCGCAATGCGGCAGGTCTCCGATGATCCGCCGAGCGCCTGGCGCGCGGCCTCGGTGTAGAAGCTGTTCACGTCGTCCAGGCCGGTGACGCCCAGCCGCTCGCCGTTGCGCTCGATCACCGTCGACCGGTTGATCAGCACGTCGAACCCCAGGCTTTCGAGCGTGTCGGCCATCGCCTCGGAATCGTGATTGCCGAGGATGGCGAGGCGCGGTCCGCGCACCGTGACGCCCTGCAGCGCTTCCATGAGCAGGCCGGCCGACAGCGCGACCGGCGCGTGGTGGTCGCCGTGGACATCGCCGGTGAGGGCCATAAGATCGACCTCGACCCCGTCGAGCAGGCGGCGGGCCGCGGGAACCAGTTCCGGCAGCACGTCGAGATGCGTGTCGCTGAGATGCAGGATGCGATAGCCGTCGAAGGCCGGCGGCAGGCCAGGCACCTCGACCTCGAATTCGGTCCGCCGCAGGTCCAGGGCATTGCGAACGCCACGGCGGTAGAACGGCGTCAGCTTCAACCCCCAGGCGAACAGATCGAGAAGGCGTGTGAAGAGCGCCTTGTTGCGGCGCGAGCGCGGCCCGTCGGGCCCGTAGAAGCAGTCGCCGCCCTCGATCTGGCGCCGCACGGTAGCCCAGTGCGGGTCCCGGCCTTTGTCGGCTTCTGTCACGCTTGGTCCCTTATCGGACGAAGAAGGTGCCCTTCTTAATGCGCGGCATGCCCTGCGACAGTCAAATTTTTGCCTTTTCTTTCGGCGATTCGTATGACGTGCGTCACATGCTCTGTGGAGTTTCCTCAATGTTGGTTTGCCTGCCGGGAGGTTAAGGCATGAGCGTCGATCGAGAGGCGGCAAAAGCTGCCCCGAAGGGCGAACAAACGCCCGTCAAGAAAAAAGCCGGGATGGCGGCGACCTTGGTACTAACAGCAGGCTCGGTCCTGTTGTCGCTGGTGTTGCTCGAACTCGCGTGTCGCCTGTTGCTGCCGGGTCCCGGGACCCTGACGCACTGGCCCAACCTGGCGCGCGAGCGGATGGGCACCGGCCCGGACGTTGCCAGCATCCGATGCCAGTATGCGTTCGATGCGCAGATCGGCTGGACGTCGCCGCCCAATTGCAAGTCGCGCACCTACAACGCCGACGCCGACGGCTTCCGCCGCACGAACGTCACGACATCGCTCGCCGAGCCGCCCGTGCTGGTGACCGGCTCGTCCTTCGCCAAGGGCGACGAGGTGAACGACGACGAGACGTGGCCGGCCGATCTCCAGGCGCTGACCGGCCGCAAGGTCGTCAATGCCGGCGTCAGCGGATACGCGTTCGACCAGTCCGTCCTCAGCACCGAGAGGCTCGTCCCAAAGGTGAAGCCGCTGTTCGTCGTGATGAGCTTCACGCCCGGCGACATCAAGCGCAGCGAGCTGAAGGTCGCGTGGAGTCGCGAGAAGCCGTACTTCACCGCGACCGGCGGCAAGCTCGAGGAACACAACGCGCCGGTGCCGGGCCAGCCGAATGCGCCCGTGCCCTTGCCCGAGCCGGCGCGATGGCTCGGCCGTTTCGCCCTCGCCGATCTGATCGTGCAGCGGCTCGGCATCATGCAAGGCTGGTACTTCGACGAAGTCCGCGGCGCGCCGGCCGGCAGCGGCGAGGCCATCACCTGCCTGCTGATGCCGAAGCTTGCCGCGCTCGGCGTGCCGGTCGTGGTCATGGCTCAATACAGCCGCGAATACTGGACGCAGAGTGCGTCGCGCCGGGCCGAGGATCAGCGCGCCATCCAGACCCTCATGGGATGTGCCTCCAAGGCGGGGCTCATCCCATTCGACCTGTCCACGCCGATGAAGGCGGTGGTCGATGCGAAGGGTGTCGACGCGCTCTATCGCTCCGACCACCATTCGGCCGAGGGCAATCGGGTGGTGGCTGACATCGTCCTGCGCGAGCTGGTCAGTCGTGGCCTCGTGACCCAAACGGCGAACCGCTAGCGGCTGGACGCTTCCGGGAAGGCAATGTATCTGAAAACTGCGGATACATTGCGAGAACCTCCGGATGCCCGTTCGACGCATAAACGCCGCCGATGCCTTCGACACGTTGAAGGCAAATCCCGACAGTAGCTGGCCGCGACGCGACGATCCCGAGAACCGGTTCGCCCACTTCGCCGATCCTTCCTTTTCGCCCCGTTTCACGCTGGAGCCGGGGCAGCGCATCTTCACCATCGGCTCGTGCTTCGCCCGCAACGTCGAACGGACCCTGTCGACGCGCGGGTTCGACGTTCCGACGATGGCCGTCCACAACAGTGATTGCGGCCTGGGCGCCGACTGGGGCGGCGACCGTCTCGCGGCCATGAACAATTACGTTCCGGCGGCGATCGCGCCGCAGATCCGCTGGGCCTTCGGGCTCGACACGTTCGATATCGCGAAGCACGCCGTCGCGATGGGTCGCGATCGCTACGTCGATCTCCAGCTTCCGTCGGGCTTCCGGCCGATGTCGGCCGACGCGATCCTCCGGCGCCGCAACGTCATCAGCGAGATCTACCGCAGCCTCGCGGACAGCCAGGTGGTGTTGATCACGCTCGGGCTGATCGAGGCCTGGTACGACAATCTTTCCGGCCTCTACATCAATTGCCCGCCGCCGAAGAGCGCGATCCGCTCCGATCGCTCGCGGTTCGAGCTGCACGTCCTCGACTACAACGAGGTGGTCGCCTCGCTCGAACATCTCGTCGCGCTGCTGGGCCAGATCTGTCCGTCGGGCCATCGGGTGATCCTCACCGTGTCGCCGGTGCCGCTCACCGCGACGTTCACGACGTCGGACGTGGCGGTCGCGAACATGTACAGCAAGTCGGTGCTGCGGGCGGCGGTGGAGCCGCTGGTCGCTGCCCACGAGCACATCGAGTATTTCCCCTCCTATGAGAGCGTGGTCCTGACCGACCGCTCGGCGGCTTACGAGAACGATCAGGTGCATGTCGACGGCACGCTCGTGCGGTTCAACGTCGACCGCATGGTCAGGCGCTACGTGCGGGACGAGGCAAGCGCCACCGTCGCGGATGTGATCAGCCAGTCGCGCGCCGACGCCAAGGCGGGATTGTTCGGGGTCGGGCTGAAGCGTCTGCAGGAGGCCTGGACGCACCATGCCGGCGATCCCGCGCTCGCCGTTGCGCTGGCGCGGGCCCATCTCCGCGCCGGCAATGGCGCGGTGGCCGAGCGCCTTCTGCTGAAGCTCCTCGAGGCGAGCGAGAGTGTCGCCGCCCGCAACGTGCTGGCCAGCTACTACAACAAGAACGGGCGGCACCAGGAGGCGGCGCTGCACGCGGAGAAGGCGTGCGAAGCGGGCATGGTGCGCAGCGGCCGGCCGCTGCGGCTGAACAGGTCGCTCGAACGCATCGTCGCCTACTATCACCTGCAGCGCTTCGAGGAAGGGTTGGCGGTGCTGAACCGCACGACCTACGACCCGGAGAAGAGACCTCTGGTGGTCTACTGGAAGGCGCGCTTTCAGGAGAGGCTGGGCAAGACCGAGGAGGCCGAAGCCCTCTATCGCGAATGCAACGGATTGGCCGAGCAGACTGCCTACCAGGCCGCCTTCGCCGATTTCCTCGTTGCCCAGGGCCGCTGGCAGGAGGCCGCGGGATGGGTCGATCGCATTCTCGTCGTTGCGCCGGGAGACAAGGCGGCGCTGCGGCTGCGGACCGAACTGCGCAAGCGCGAGATCGGCAACGGCGCGACGGGCCGGATCAGTTCCCAGTTCCGGCTCCTGGGTCTGGCCCAGCGGCTCGGGCAGGCGCTTCCCTTTCGCGGCAAGCGCGAATCCGCCGCGCCCGATCAGAGCGATTGAGTTACGGCGTGGACGCTTGTCGGAGCGGCGGCGACAGCCAGATCGTGCCGGCCGGGCACAGGTTCACGATGTTGGAGATCAACTCGCCATTGGTCTCGAGAACGATCTCGCACTTACCGTAGCCGACCTCTTTCTCGAAGATGTGCAGGGAGCCCCGGTCGTAGATCGACTTCGCGCTGGCGTTCCTCGCCGCGAAGTCGCTGACCGGCTGGCCGATCCAGCTCGGTGACGGCGGCGCATTCTCGCGGCCGAGTTTGATTTCGCCGCAGCCGGCGAGGAGCAGGGAGAACAGCACGAGGGCGACGGTACGGAACATGCCGCGACGGTGCCCCGGAACGGCAGGGGCTGCAACTCTCATCCGTTCAGAGGACCTGCACCGGGAGCAGGCGTGTCGGCAAAACAAAAGGGCCAGCTCTTTCGAGCTGACCCTCTGTCTAGATGGTGGAGCCAAACGGGATCGAACCGTTGACCTCTACAATGCCATTGTAGCGCTCTCCCAGCTGAGCTATGGCCCCGAATTCCTTGGGAAGGCGCGAGGTTATAGTTCCTGCCTCGCGCGCTGGCAACAGCGTCTAGCGGTCGCCCTCTCCCTTGTCATCAACTTCGACTTCGACCTCGATATCGTCCTCGTCGTCATCGAGATCATCCCCTGTCAGCGCCTCGTCGCCGTCGACATCGGGCAAGTCGTCGCCGTCCAGGTCGTCCGACTTCTTCTTCGCGGCGGCCTTGGCGGCCGCTGCGGCCACGGCGGCGGCGGCTGCCGCTGCGGCGGCCGTCGCGGCGGCGGAACCGCGGCCACGGCGGACCTTAACGAAGTCCTCGCGATCGTGCTCACGCCCGCACTTGGGGCATTTGATCGGGCTCTTGCCCAGGTCGTAGAAGCGCGCTGCACAGCTCTGGCAGGTGCGTTTGGTGCCCCAGCTCGCTTTGACCACGCTGAATCTCCTGCAAATGCGCTGGAATCGGCCGAATGGGCCGCGAGGGAGGGCGTATGTCACGCGTCTTTCACCCTGTCAAAACCAAATTCCGGCATGCTACGAGGGCGCCGCGCCGCAATCCCGCCTTCTGCGCCCGCCTACTGTCGTGGAGTCCGCCTTGTCCGCTCACGCCGCCCCGGCCAAGCTGATCGCCCGCCCCGTCGACCGGCTTCAGGGCCGCGTCCGGGCGCCCGGCGACAAGTCCGTTTCGCACCGCTCCCTGATGTTCGGCGCCCTTGCGCTCGGCGAAACGAAGATCACCGGCCTTCTGGAAGGCGAGGACGTGCTGGCCACCGCCGCCGCCCTGCGCGCGCTGGGGGCACAGGTCGATCATGAAGGCGGCGGCGCATGGCGCGTGCGCGGATTTGGCGTCGGCGGCGCCCGCGAGCCCGACAATGTGCTCGACCTCGGCAATTCCGGTACCTCGGCCCGCCTGCTCTCCGGCATCCTGGCCAGCCATCGGTTCACCAGCTTCATGACCGGCGATGCCTCGCTGCGCCGCCGGCCGATGCAGCGGGTCATCGTGCCCCTGTCGCAGATGGGCGCGCGGTTCGAGGCGCGCGAGGGCGGCCGCATGCCGCTCGCCATCGTCGGCACCGACGAGATGGTGCCGATCGAATACCGCCTCCCCGTGGCCTCGGCCCAGGTGAAGAGCGCGATCCTCCTGGCGGGCCTCAATACCGCGGGCGAGACCACCGTGATCGAGCCCGAGGCGACGCGCGACCATACCGAGCGCATGCTGCGCCACTTCGGCGCCGAGGTGCGGGTGGGCCCGGCCGACGGCGGCGGCAAGCGCATCACCGTGGTCGGCTGGCCCGAGCTCAAGGCACGCGACATCGTCGTGCCGGGCGATCCCTCGTCGGCGGCCTTCGCGGTCGTGGCGGCGGCGATCCGGCCGGGCAGCGACGTGACGGTCGAGAATGTTGGCCTCAACCCGCTGCGCGCCGGTCTCTACGACACGCTGCGCGAGATGGGTGCCGACATCACCGCCGAGAACGCGCGCGAGGTCGGCGGCGAGCCGGTGGCCGATCTGCGCGTCAAAGGCAGCGAGCTGCGCGGCGTGGAAGTGCCGCCGGAGCGGGCGCCCTCGATGATCGATGAGTATCCGATCCTCGCCGTGGCGGCGGCTTGCGCCCGCGGCACGACGCGCATGCTGGGTCTGGCCGAATTGCGCGCCAAGGAAAGCGATCGGCTGGCCAGCGTTTCGGCGGGGCTTGCGCTGAATGGCGTGCGCCACGAGATGGGCGCCGACACGCTGTTCGTGCACGGCACCGGCGAAGCCCCGGTGGGCGGCGGGACGGTGGTCACCCATCTCGACCATCGCATCGCCATGTCGTTCCTCGTGCTGGGCTTGGCCTCGCGCGAGGGCGTGGCGGTCGACGACGGCTCGCCGATCGACACCAGCTTCCCCGGTTTTGCCCGTCTGATGGGCGCGCTCGGGGCCAGGATCGAGGCGGCGTGAGCAGAAGGCCGGTCATCACCATCGACGGGCCTGCCGGCGCCGGAAAGGGCACGCTCGCCCGCCGGCTGGCCGACCATTTCGGACTGCCCCATCTCGACACCGGCCTGCTTTACCGGGCGGTCGGGCTAAAGGCCGAGAAGACGGGACGCCCGCCGGTCGAGATCGCGGCGGGGCTGCAGCCGTCCGACCTGGCCGATCCCGAGCTTCGGACCGATGTGGCGGGCCAGGCGGCCTCGAAGGTGGCCGCGATTCACGAGGTTCGGGCCAACCTGCTGGATTTCCAGAGGAAATTCGCCCAGCAGCCGTCGGGCGCGGTTCTCGACGGCCGTGATACGGGCACGGTCATTTGCCCCGAAGCGCCGGTGAAATTGTTCGTGACGGCCAGCGCCGAAGCGCGCGCGGAACGGCGGTTCCGGGAGTTGCGCGACAAGGGGGTGGACACTATAAAGCCGCGCGTTCTTGCCGAGATGGCGGAGCGGGACCGTCGCGACAGCGAACGGGCGGCAGCACCACTCAAAGCCGCACCCGATGCTTTCCACCTCGATACCAGCGACATGGATGCCGATGCGGCTTTCGCCGCGGCTTTGGCATTCATCGAGCGCAAGGGCTTTCGATCTTCCGGGCCGTAAGTCGCCGCCGGCGGATCGAAGACTTTCAGCGGCGATTGCGCCGGGACGTGTCGTCCTTGCGTCGGTGTTTCAAGGCAGTGGATCCGCCGGACTTAACCGGTTGGCCGACGGGGCAAGCGTCCCGGGATCGATGATGGAGAGTTCTACATGGCTAAGGGCAGCGCCCTCCGTAAACCCGCGAACGACACGTCGAGCGACGAGTTCGCAGCACTTCTCGACGAATCGCTGGGCGGTTCGACGAGCTTCGAAGGACAGGTCGTCAAGGGCCGCGTCATTCGCATCGCCAACGATTTCGTCACCATCGACGTCGGCTTGAAGTCCGAGGGCCGCGTTGCCCTGCGTGAGTTCGCCAACGGCGGAACCGGGGCCCCCGAGGTCAAGGAAGGCGACACCGTCGACATCTTCGTCGACCGCATGGAAAACAAGGAGGGCGAGGCCGTCCTGTCGCGCGACAAGGCTCGCCGCGAAGAGGCCTGGACCGTTCTCGAGAAGGCTTTCACCGACCAGGAACGTGTCATGGGCACGATCTTCGGCCGCGTTAAGGGTGGCTTCACGGTCGACCTGTCGGGTGCCGTGGCCTTCCTGCCGGGCAGCCAGGTCGACGTGCGCCCGGTGCGCGATGTCGGTCCGCTGATGGGCCAGGCCCAGCAGTTCGCGATCCTCAAGATGGACCGCCGCCGCGGCAACATCGTCGTGTCGCGCCGCGCCGTCATGGAAGAGACCCGCGCCGAGGACCGCACCCGTCTGATGGGTGCACTGTCCGAAGGCCAGGTGCTCGACGGCGTCGTCAAGAACATCACCGACTACGGCGCGTTCGTGGATCTGGGTGGCGTCGACGGCCTGCTGCACGTCACCGACATCGCCTGGAAGCGTATCAACCATCCGTCGGAAGCCCTCACCATCGGCCAGCAGGTCAAGGTGCAGGTCGTCCGCTTCAATCCCGAGACGCAGCGTATCTCTCTCGGCATGAAGCAGCTGATGAGCGATCCGTGGGACGGCGCGGGTGCGAAGTACCCGGTCGGCCTCAAGCTCAAGGGCCGTGTCACCAACATCACCGACTACGGCGCGTTCGTCGAGCTGGAGCCGGGTGTCGAGGGTCTGGTCCACGTCTCCGAGATGAGCTGGACCAAGAAGAACGTGCACCCCGGCAAGATCGTTTCGACCTCGCAGGAAGTCGAAGTGATGGTGCTGGACGTCGACATGTCCAAGCGCCGCATCTCGCTCGGCCTCAAGCAGTGCATGGCCAACCCGTGGGAGAGCTTCGCCGAGAAGTTCCCCGCCGGCACCGAGCTCGAGGGCGAGGTTCGCAACATCACCGAGTTCGGCCTGTTCGTGGGTCTGCCCGGCGACATCGACGGCATGGTCCATCTCAGCGACCTGAGCTGGGACAAGGCCGGCGACGAGGCGATCCGCGACTTCAAGAAGGGCGACCAGGTCAAGGTCAAGGTCCTCGACGTCGACATGGACAAGGAGCGTATCTCGCTCGGCATCAAGCAGCTCGCCAACGACCCGTTCGAGACGGTCGGCGTGGTTGCCAAGAAGGGCGATGTGGTCACCGTCATCGTGGCCGGCATCCAGGACAACGGCATCGACGTCACGGTGCAGGACGGCATCCCGGGCTTCATCCGCAAGACCGAGCTCAGCCGCGACCGCTCCGAGCAGCGTCCCGACCGCTACGCGATCGGCGACAAGCTCGACGCCAAGATCACCAACATCGACAAGGCCTCGCGCCGCGTCGTGCTGTCGGTCAAGGCGCGTGAGCTCGACGAGGAGAAGAAGGCGATGGCCGACTTCGGTTCGTCCGACTCCGGCGCCAGCCTGGGCGACATCCTGGGCGCGGCCCTCAAGAAGAAGGCCGAGGCCGGCGACGACGACAAGTAGTCGTTTTCTCAAGGTTTACGGAAAGGCCGACCCGCAAGGGTCGGCCTTTTCTTTTGGTTTCAAGGGCTTAGGCTTGACGAGGCCGTTATTGAGTTTAATATCAAAGACTTAATCATTGTGCTCTGGGGCTGCATCGCCCCGCCCATGGAAACGCGATGACCAAGTCCGAGCTGATTGCCCGCCTGGCGGCCCGGAATCCGCACCTCTACCAGAGGGACGTCGAGCGGATCGTCGCCACCGTGTTCGACGAGATTTCCAAGGCGCTGGCCTCCGGTCACCGGGTCGAGCTGCGCGGTTTCGGTGCGTTCTCTGTGAAGAAGCGCGATCCGCGCACCGGCCGCAATCCGCGCACCGGCGAGCAGGTCGCCGTCGCGTCCAAGCGGGTGCCCTACTTCAAGACCGGCAAGGACCTGCGCGACCGCCTGAACAAGGAGGCCGCCCGCGCCGCCGGCCTGCTGCCGCCCGAACCGGCGGGCGACGACAAGAAGTAGCGCCTCGAAACAGCCTCTGCGCTGATCGTCCGCCTCGCGTCGCGGGGGCGCGGTGTGGCATGCTCCGCCCCGCATGAAATACCTCAGCCGCGCCTTTTTCCTGCTCTTCATCCTGATCGGCGTCCTGGTCGCCGTCAGCAATACGCAGCTGGTGCAGCTTGCGCTGTGGCCGCTGCCGCACATCGTCGTCCTGCCGGTCTATCTCCTGGTCATCGCCATGCTGATGCTCGGCGTCCTGGCGGGGCTCAGCATGGGCTGGTGGGCCGGACGGCATCATCGTCGCCGGGCCCGCGAAGCCGGCGGCGAGGCAGCGCGCCTCGATCGCGAAGTGACGCGTCTGCGGGCCGCGCAGAGCGTGCAGCAGGCCGCCGCGTCGACCGGTCCCGCGCCGCGCGACCAGCGCGCCCTGGAGCGGCAGAGCGCCCTGGTGGCGCCCGAACTCGGCTCGCCGGTCAGGCGAGGCCCGCTTTCATGAAGGTCCTCTCGGCGTCGGAGATCGACGCCGCCCTGGACGACCTCACGCTGATCGACCGGCTCGACGCGCTGTTTCGCGCGGGCTGCGAGATGCCGACGCGGCATCATCATCCGATCCGGGAGCCGCTCGGCCCCAACTCTGCCGATGCCATGCTGCTGCTGATGCCGGCCTGGACGACGGGTGCCTCCGGTCGCGTCGGCGTCAAGGTCGTGACGGTGTTCCCCGACAACGGCAAACGCTCGCTGCCCTCGATCTATGGCCAGTATCTGCTGCTCGACGGCAGCACCGGCGCGACGCTGGCGCTGCTCGACGGGACGATGCTCACCAAGCGGCGCACCGCCTGCGCCTCGGGTCTCGCCTCGCGCTACCTGTCGCGGCCCGACGCGTCGCGCCTGCTGATGATCGGCACCGGCGCGCTGGCGCCCGAGCTGATCCGCGTGCACGCCAAGGTGCGGCCGATCCGGGAGGTCGCGATCTGGGGCCGCACGCCGGCCCAGGCCGAGGCGCTGGCCGCCCGATTGTCGGCCTCGCTGCCGGCGGTGCTCGGCCGTCCGGTCGCAGTCCGGGCAGTTGCCGACCGCGAGGCCGCGGTGAAGGAAGCGGACATCATCTCCTGCGCCACGCTGTCCAAGGCGCCGCTGGTCGAGGGCGGCTGGCTGCGCGAGGGCCAGCACGTCGACCTGGTGGGCGCCTACACGCCGCAGATGCGCGAAAGCGACGATGCGGCCGTGGCACGCGCCCGTCTCTACGTCGACACCCGTGCCGGCGCCCTGAAGGAGGGCGGCGACATCGTCCAGGCGATCACGAGTGGGGCGATCCCGGCCGATGCCGTGATCGCCGACCTGTTCGAACTGACTCGTGGCCTGCAGGCCGGCCGTGCGGCCGGCGACGGCGTGTCGATCACGCTGTTCAAGTCGGTCGGCGCGGCGCTGGAAGATCTCGCCGCGGCCGAGCTTGCTGTGGAATTGGCGGCCGACGCTAGGGCTCGATAAGCGCGCCCGAGGTCTTCAGCGCCTCGATGTCGGTGGCACTGACGCCGGCCTCGGCCAGCACGGCGCGTGAATCCTGCCCCTGCAGCGGCGCCAGGGTGCGGATCGACGGCGGCGTCTTGCTCATGGTCATCGGCGGCTCGACCATCATGATCTCGCCTTCCGACGGATGCGGATATTTCTTGAAGAGCTTGCGCCAGACGAGGTGCGGGTCCTCGAACAGGTCGGCCGGCTTGGAGACCGGCGCGTTGGGGATCTGCGCCTGGTCGAGCAGCTTCACCCATTCGGCGGTGGTCCTCGAGGGCGCAATCGCCTCGACCATGGCGTACATGTCGCCGATATGCATCGAGCGCGCATTGATGGTCGAATAGCGCGGGTCCTGCAGCACCTCGGAGCGACCGACCAGTTCGAAGAAGTTGCGCCAGTGCTTGTCGTTGTAGGGCAGGATCGCCATCCAGCCGTCGAGCGTGCGGTAAGGCTTGCGGGTCCGGGCCAGCAGGCGCGTGTAGCCGACCTCGCCCTCGTCGCTGAAGGTCCGCTCCCACAGATGCTCGACCAGCAGCCAGGCCGACATGGTCTCGAACATCGGCACCTCGACGAACTGGCCCTCGCCGGTGCGCTGGCGGTGCATCAAGGCTGAAAGGGTCGAGAAGGCGAAGGTGAGGCCCACCGTCTTGTCGGCGATGATGGTCGGCGGATACTTCGGAACGTCGTCGCCGGCGGCGCGGCCCATCAGGTCGGCGATGCCGAAGCGGGCCTGGATGGCGTCATCGTACGCAGGCAGTTTTCCGTAAGGACCTTCAGCGGAATAGCCATAGGCGCCAACATAGACGATGTCGGGCTTAACCTTGCGGATCTCCTCGTAGCCAAGCCCGAGGGCCTCGATCGCCTGCGGCCGCAGTGCATGCACGAAGGCATCGGCCGTCGCCACGACCTTGAGCAGGGCCGCGCGCGCCTCCTTGTTCTTGAGGTCGAGGCAGAGCGAGCGCTTGTTGCGATTCACATAGAGATAAGTCGGTCCCATGCCCGGGGTCTTGCCGGGCTTGCCGATGTGGCGCACGGCATCGCCTTCGGGGGCCTCGACCTTGATGACGTCGGCGCCCTGGTCGGCCAGCAGCATCGTGCCGTAGGGGCCGAGGATGATGTTGGTGAGGTCGACGATCCTGATGCCTTCGAGCGCGCCGGGCATTGCTTCATCCTGTGTTGCGGGACTGTGCGGTCACACTGCCATTGCCTCGCCCGCACGTCATCGTCCCTGCCACTGCGTCGCAAAACGCTGGCGGAAATCCTTGAAGGCACAAAGATAAATGCCCGGCGGCCGAGAGGGACTCTGCGACCATTGGAACGGCAGGTTGCACGGACTTGAGAAGTTCGCGCTGCCGCTTCGTCATTGATGAGTCAAGCGCCTCGCGCATTCACCTTCGACAAAGAGTGTTATGTGACCGTTGTGCGACGCGCCTTGTCGGTGTAGCCAAGGAGCAGCAAGCCGGGGGGGCGATGCGAAGCAACGTTGCAAAGAAGCAGCTCGAGCCGAAGACGGCATCGAGCACGGCGGCATCCAGGCCCTATCGCATCGAAGACCAAATCGGCTACTTGCTGAGGCGCGCCCATCAGCGCGCGAGCTCGATCTTCCAGGGTGGCATTGGCGACCCCAACATCACGCCGACGCAGTATTCGAGCCTGGCGAAGCTGAACGAATATACCGAGCTGTCGCAGAACCTGCTGGGCCGTCTCGTCGGCATGGACAAGGCCACCATGCAGGGCGTGGTGCGGCGCTTGAAGGAACGCGGCCTGGTCGATTCGCGCCCCGATCCGGGTGACGCGCGTCGCACCTTGCTCAGCCTGACCACCGAAGGCCAGAAGCTGGTCAACCGGCTGCTGCTGAACGGACCGGCGGTCTCGCGCGAGACGCTGAAGCCGCTCAGTGCGCAGGAGCAGAAGCAGCTGCTCGATCTTCTCTCGCGGATCATCTGAACCCGACTCATTCGTTTGACTCGTCGATGGCGTGTGTCATCGTACGTACACGAACGACATGGGCGATTATCTCCGACCCCGAGACCTCGACGAGGCTCTCCAGGCACTGACCCGACCCTTCACGGTGCTCGCCGGCGGCACCGACTTCTATCCTGCGCGAGTCGGTCGGACGGTCACCGAGGACATCCTCGACATCGCGGGGATCGCGGCCCTTCGCGGAATTTCAGAGACCGAGAGCGGCTGGCGTCTTGGCGCCACCACGACCTGGAGCGAACTGGTCGAAACCAGCCTGCCGCCCGCGTTCGACGGGCTTAAGCAGGCGGCGCGTGAAGTCGGCGGCCGGCAGATCCAGAATGCCGGTACGATCGCGGGAAATATCTGCAATGCCTCGCCGGCGGCCGATGGCGTGCCGGCCTTGCTGGCGCTCGATGCCGAGGTCGAACTGGCGAGCCGCGAGGGCGTGCGTCGCCTGCCGCTCGCTTCCTTCATCACCGGCGTGCGCAAGACCGAGCGGCAGCCCGGCGAACTCGTCGTGGCGCTGCATGTGCCGCGTCCGCGCCATGACGCGCGAAGCGCGTTCCTGAAATTGGGTGCCCGACGCTATCTCGTGATCTCGATCGCGATGGCCTCGACTTTGGTCGAAGTCGAAGGCGGCAAGGTCGCGGCAGCTCGTGTCGCCGTCGGTTCCTGTTCGCCGGTGGCGCAACGCTTGCCGGCTCTGGAGCAGGCGTTGATCGGTGCACCGTTCGACGATCGTCTCGGCGAGCGGGTCGCGGCGGATCATATCGCGCCGCTGTCGCCGATCGACGACGTGCGCGGCAGCGCGGGCTATCGCAGCGATGTGGCCCTGGTCTTGCTGCGCCGCCTCCTGTCGAAGGTGGCCGCATGAAACTGGAATTCACCCTCAACGGACGCGACACGAGCTGGGACGGTGCGCCGGTCACGCGGCTGGCCGCGGCGCTACGCGACGATCTCGGTGTCACCGGCACCAAGATCGGCTGCGATGCCGGTGATTGCGGCGCCTGCACCGTGTTGCTCGATGGCCGGCAGGTCTGCGCCTGCCTCGTCGCGATGGGACAGGTCGGTGGGCGAAGCGTCGAGACGGTCGAAGGCCTCGAAAGCGGCGAAGACACGATCGCTGCGCTCCAGCAATCGTTCCTCGATCATGGCGCGGCGCAGTGCGGCATCTGTACGCCCGGCATGCTGATGGCCGCGCAGGAACTGGTGCGCCGGAACAGCAAGCCGACCCGTGCCGAGGTCGAGGACACGCTGGGCGGCGTGCTGTGCCGCTGCACCGGCTACGGCAAGATCGTCGATGCGGTGATGGATGTCGTGGCGCCCGTGCCCGCCGCCGCGCCATCGGCTGGCGAGGCCGTCGGTGCGCGCATCGTGAGGGTGGACGGGCACGTCAAGGTCACCGGACGCGACGTGTTCGGCGCCGACGCCATGCCGAAAGACGCGCTGTGGGTCAGGGTCGTGCGCTCGCCCTATGCGCGGGCGCGCTTCGAACTCGGCGATCTGGAGCCTTTGCGTCAGCGTCTCACCGCCGTGTTGACCGGGGCCGATGTGCCTTTCAACGGCTACGGCATCTATCCCGATATCAAGGACCAGCCGGTGCTGGCCGACGGGCTGGTGCGCTATCGCGGCGAGGCGGTCGTGGCGCTGGTCGGCGAGCGCGCCGAAGTCATGGCGATCCGCGACGACGAAGTGCCGATCACCTGGATGCCCGAGCCGCCCCTGTTCGGCGTCGATGCCGCGATGGCCGAGGATGCGCCGCTGGTCCAGGCCGACAAGCCGGGCAATCTTCTGCTGAAGGGCGGCGTGAAGCGCGGCGATGCGGCGGCTGCGTTCGAGGCGTGCGCTGCAGTGGCCGAAGGCACGTTCGAGACCGCCTTTGTCGAGCATGCCTATATCGAACCGGAGGCCGGCTGGGCCCTGCGGGTCGGCGACCGCATCGAGATCCATGCGACCACGCAGACGCCCTACATGGACCGCGACGAGGTCGCGAACCTGATGCGCCTGAAACCCGAGGCGGTTCGCATCGTGCCGACGGCCTGCGGCGGCGGCTTCGGCGGCAAGCTCGACCTGTCGGTACAGCCGTTGATCGCCATCGCGGCGTGGACGCTGGGACGCCCCGTGGCGCTGGTCTACACGCGGCCCGAAAGCATGGCCGCCAGCACCAAGCGGCACCCTGCGCGGGTGAAGGCCAGGTTCGGGTGCGATGCCGACGGCAAGCTTTTAGCCTGCGACGTGACCGCGATCTTCGACACCGGCGCCTATGCTTCGTGGGGACCGACCGTCGCCAATCGCGTGCCCGTCCATGCGATGGGGCCCTACGCCATTCCCAACGTGCGCACCTGGGGCGAGGCCTTCTTCACAAACGGCCCGCCGGCCGGCGCCTTCCGTGGCTTCGGCGTGCCGCAGGCGGCCATCGCGCATGAAGCGATGCTGGACGAGCTGGCCGACCAGCTCGGCATCGACCGGCTGGAGTTCCGGCATCGCAACGCCCTGCGCGCCGGCGACACGACGGCAAGCGGCCAGACGCTCACCCATTCGGCCGGTCTCGCACAGTGCCTCGACGCGCTGCGGCCGCATTGGAAGAAGGCGCATGAAGAGATTGCCGCCTTCAATGCAAAGGGCGGTTCGCATCGTCGCGGCATCGGTGTCGGCTGCATGTGGTACGGCATCGGCAACACCTCGATGTCGAACCCCTCGCGCATGCGCGTGGGCCTGTCGCCGGCCGGGACGCTGACGCTCTACAGCGGCGCGCTCGACATCGGGCAGGGCAGCAACACCATCATGATTCAGATCGCCGCCGATGCGGTCGGCCTGCCGGCGTCGCAGTTCGCGCTGGTGACTGGCGACACCGATCTCACCGCCGATGCCGGCAAGACCTCAGCGTCGCGCCAGACCTTCGTGTCGGGCAAGGCGGCGGAAAAAGCCGGTCAGGACCTGCGCCAGCAGATCCTGCGGCTGGCCAATGCCGGTCCCGATGCGACCCTGTCGCTCGATGGCGCGAAGCTCTCGGTGCGTGACGGGGCCGAGGTGCGCACCATCGATCTCGTCACGGCGGGGCCGCTGATGGGTGAGGGCACGTTCGATCCGCCGACCACGCCGCTCGATGCCGACGGCCAGGGCGTGCCGTATGCGACCTATGCCTTCGCGGCCCAGCTCGCCGAGGTCGAGGTCGATGTCGAACTGGGCACGGTGAAGGTGCTGCGCATCGTGGCCGCGCACGATGTCGGCCGGGCGATCAACCCGACCCTCGTCGAAGGCCAGATCCATGGCGGCGTGGCACAGGGGCTGGGCCTCGCGCTGATGGAGGAATATCTGCCCGGCCGCACCGAGAATCTGCACGACTATCTGATCCCGACTGTCGGCGACGTGCCCGAGATCGACTGCATCCTGATCGAGGATCGCGAGCCACTGGGCCCGTCCGGCGCCAAGGGGATCGGCGAACCCGCTCTCGTCCCGACGGCGCCGGCCATTTTGGGCGCGGTCCATCACGCGACCGGCGTCCGCGCCCACCGCGTCCCGCTGTTGCCGCACCGCCTGCGCGAGGCCATCGTCGCCCTGAAGGGAAAGCCGCAATGAGCGACGACATTTCGCTCTCGGAGGCCGAACGTAGCGCCGGCATCGTGCGCTGCGATGCCTGTCCCGTGCTCTGCCGTATCCGCCCCGGCCGCGCCGGCGCCTGCGATCGCTACGCCAACGAGAATGGCGCGCTCGTGCGGGTCGATCCGCTGGTGCTGCTGGCCAAACCCGATCTGCCGCGCGTCGCCTTCGTCGAGGGCAGCGAGGCGTGGCGCGGCGAACTGGGCAAAGGGGAAGGCGCGTTCGTCACCGGGATCGGCGCCACCACGACCTATCCCGACTACAAGCCCGCACCGTTCATCGTCTCGTCGAAGCATGACGGCGTCGACATGGTCACGGTCGTGACCGAGGGAATCTTCAGCTACTGCGGCGTCAAGGTGAAGATCGACACCGACCGCTATCTCGGGCCCGAGCAGGCGGCGGTGCGGGTGAAGGGCGAGGCGGTGGGGCATGTCACCACCGCCGAATACGGCTCGCAGATGCTGTCGCTGGGCGGCGTGCATCATCTCACCGGCGGCAGCAAGAAGGAGGGCGTCGTCACCTGCGACGCGCTGCTGGCGCTGTGCAATCGCGAGGCCGTCGAGCTCAGCATCGACGGCGGCTCGACGGTAGTGGTGCAGGCCGACAAGCCGCCGATCGTGAACGGCACGCTCGAGGAGCGCATGCGGGTCGGTTGCGGTTCGGCCGCCATCGGCATGTTCGCGCCGCAATGGAGGGACCATGTCGACGAGGTGATCGTGGTCGACGACCACATCACCGGCGTGCTGAGCGAGCATCAGGGCGGCGCCTTCCTCGACATGAAGCCGGCCGGCATCCGCGTGCGTGGCCGCCGCTCGACGCCGGGCCGCTACTTCCAGGTGGCCGAACCGGGCCTCGGCTGGGGCGGCACCAATGTCAGCGATCCGCTGGAGATCATCGAGAAGATCGATCCGAAGCAGGCCTGGCCCGGCTTGAAATTGCTGATGGTCTCGACGACCGGTGAGCATTCGGCCTGGTTCACGCTCGACGACGAGCTGAAGCCGCGGCCCGCCGAGATGCCGGTGCCGGTGCGCCATGTCGTCGAACGCATCGCCGAGAATTGCGAGCCGGCGCTCTGTACCGTGCTGTTCATGGCCGGGGCCGGCGGCTCGCTGCGGGCCGGCGTCACCGAGAACCCGGTGCGGCTGACGCGCTCGGTGCGCGAGACGCTGACCAAGGTGACCTTGGGCGGCGCGCCGGCCTTCGTCTGGCCGGGCGGCGGCATCACCCTGATGGTCGACGTGGCGCGCATGCCGGAGAAATCGTTCGGCTATGTGCCGACGCCGGCACTGGTCGCTCCCATCGAGTTCACCCTGCGCGCCGAGGATTATGCGGCGCTGGGTGGCTATGCCTCGCGCGCCGTCACGCTGGAAAGCGTGCTGGCGCATCACAAGGTCCGCATCGAATGAGCGCCGTCGCCGCCCGCCTCGGCGATGGACGACTGCATCTGCAGCACGGCCCGATCGACCTTTTAGTCGAGGCCTTCGGCGCGGCGGACGAAGTCGAGCGCGCCTATGGGCAGGCGGTCGAGCACTTTGGCGATATCCTTGCGACCTTGGTGGGCGAGCTTCCCGTGCTGCGCCGGTCGGTGACGGAGGCCTATCCGCTTCTGCAGGGACCGGTGGCGCGGCGGATGGCCGAGGCCGTGTGGCCGTATCGCGACGTCTTCATCACGCCGATGGCGGCGGTCGCCGGGGCCGTGGCCGACGAGATGCTGCAGGCGATGGTCCGCGGCCGTACGCTCGACAAGGCCTATGTGAACGACGGCGGCGACATCGCGCTCCATCTGGCGCCGGGCCAGTCGCTGCGCGCCGGCATCTTCGCGCAAGCCCTCGACGGCGTGGCGCTGCTGACGCACGAACGGCCGGTGCGTGGCATCGCGACCTCGGGCCGCGGCGGGCGGTCCTTCTCGTTGGGCATCGCCGATTCGGCGACGGTACTGGCGGCGACGGCGGCGGCGGCCGATGCGGCGGCGACGATGATCGCCAATGCGGTGAATGCCGATCATCCCGCCATTGAACGTCAACCGGCCCATGCGCTCGATCCGGACAGCGACCTCGGCGAGCGGCTGGTGACTGTCGCGGTGGGTGAACTGCCGTTGGAGATCGTCGACGCGGCGCTTGATCGTGGGTTGGCGGAAGCGCGGCGGCTCAGGCTGTGCGGGCTGATCGACAGCGCGGCGCTTTCGCTGCAAGGACATTGGAGACTCGAAACAGGCGGCACGCCGCTTGCTCTGTCGGAGGCGGGATGAGCGATCTGGTGAAGGTGCGGAAATACGTGGCGACGGTCGAGGAGACGCTGCACGACTTTGGCCCGGCGCTGGCGCGGCCGGTGACCAAGGCCGTGGTCGGCGGCGTGATCGCCAATCCCTATGCCGGCCAGCATGTCGAGGACATCCAGCCGATGATGAAGGCACTGGAGCCGCTCGCCATCGATCTCACTGAACGCGTGATGAAGATCCTGGGTGCCAAGGGCTCCGAGCTGGAAGCCTACGGCAAGGGCGCCATCGTCGGGCTGAACGGCGAGCTGGAACACGCCGCACTCTGGCACCAGCCCAGCGGCTTCGGCATCCGCCATGCGATGGGCGGCGCCAAGTCGATCGTGCCCTCCACGGTGAAGGTCGCGGCCGCCGGATCGCGCATCGACATTCCGCTGCATCACGTGACGGCGGCCTATGTGCGCAGCCATTTCGACGCCATCGAGTTCTGCGTGCCGGATGGGCCGCGTCCCGACGAGATCGTCTTCATCGTCGCCGCCTCGATCGGTGGCCGTCCCCATGCGAGAGTCGGCGGGCTGACGCCGGCCGAGATCAAGCTGGGGGATGGTCAGCGATGATCGGGAGGCAAGAATGAACGAAGACGCGCTGGCGGCGGCCATGAAGTCGATGGACGACTATATCGACGGGCTCAATCGCGGTGACGAGGCGGCGGTCAACAACGCCTGCAATTTCCCGCATGTGCGGCTGGCCGGCGGCAAGGTCGTCGTCTGGCCTAACCATGGCGACTACAAGCTCGGCGATTTCGTCGCCCGCGCCGGTGACGGCTGGCATCACAGCAAGTGGGACGAGCGCACGCCGATCCATGTCGGCCGCGACAAGGTCCATCTCAAGGTGAAGTTCAGCCGCTGGCGCGCGGACGATTCGCTGCTCAGCGTCTTCGAGACGATCTACATCGTGACCTTGCAGAACGGTCACTGGGGAATACAGGCGCGGTCGAGCTTCGCCGACTGAACGCTTGTGGGAGAGGGGCCGGCCTCGCTAGGGTCGGTTCACAGGGAATGTTTCACTCATAGAAGAGGGGGATCTCATGCTGACCCGCAATCGCCTGCTCGCCGGCACCGCCGCCCTCGTGGCGCTGTCGCTCGTCGGACCGGCCCACGCACAGGCGCCGATCAAGATCGGCGAACTCAACAGCTACAAGGTCTTCCCGGCCTTCCTCGAGCCCTACAAGAAGGGCATCGAGCTGGCGGTCGAGGAGGTGAATGCCGCCGGCGGCCTGCTGGGCGGCCGCAAGATCGAGGTCATCAGCCGCGACGACAACGGCAATCCGGGCGACGCCGTGCGCGTCGCCGAGGAACTGCTGAGCCGTGAGGGCGCCTCGTTCCTGATCGGCACCTTCCCGTCGAACGTCGGCCTCGCCGTCGCCGACTTCGCCAAGCAGCGCAAGGTGCTGTTCATCGCCGCCGAGCCGCTGACCGATAAAATCGTCTGGGACCAGGGCAACGCCTACACGTTCCGCCTGCGCACCTCGACCTACATGCAGACGGCGATGCTCATTCCCGACGCCGCCAAGCTGAACAAGAAGCGCTGGGCGATCGTCTATCCGAACTACGAATACGGCCAGTCGGCGACGGCGGCCTTCAAGAAGCTCCTGAAGGAGAAGCAGCCCGACGTCGAGTTCGTCGCCGAGCAGGCGCCGCCGCTCGGCAAGATCGATGCGGGCGCCGTGGCGCAGGCGCTGGCCGACGCCAAGCCCGACGCGATCTTCTCCTCGCTGTTCGGTCCCGACCTCGCGAAGTTCGTGCGTGAGGGCCAGACCCGCGGCCTGTTCAAGGGCGTCGAGGTGTTCAATCTCCTCGCCGGCGAGCCGGAATATCTCGATCCGCTGAAGGAGGAGTCGCCCGACGGCTGGTACGTCACCGGCTATCCGTGGAGCGAGCTGAAGACGCCCGAGCACACCAAGTTCCTCAACGCCTACCAGGCCAAGTTCAAGGACTATCCGCGCCTGGGCTCGGTCGTAGGCTACGCGACCGTGATGTCGGCTGCCGAAGCCATCAAGAAGTCGGGCTCGCTCGACCAGGAGAAGCTGGTCGCTGCCATGAGCGGGCTCAAGCTCATCACGCCGTTCGGCATGATCGAGTACCGGCCGATCGATCATCAGTCGACCATGGGCGCTTATGTCGGCCAGATCGGCATGAAGGACGGCAAGGGCTACATGAAGAACTGGCGCTTCGTCGACGGCAAGGACGCCCTGCCGAGCGACGCCGACGTCCAGAAGATGAGGCCGAAGAATTGATCATCGGACCGCGGACCTCCAGGTCCGCATCAAGATCATGAGCGGGTCTGGAGACCCGCGGTCCACATGACCCTTGCTTCCGTCATCATCCAGCTCCTGAACGGGCTGGCCGCCGCGGCGTCGTTGTTCCTCGTGTCGGCCGGCCTGTCGCTGATCTTCGGCGTCACGCGGATCGTGAACTTCGCGCACGGTTCGCTCTACATGCTGGGGCTCTACGGCACCTATTCGCTGATCCAGTTCTTTGGCCGCACGCCCCTGGGTTTCTGGGGCGCGGTCGTGCTGGCGGCACTCGCCGTCGGGCTGGTCGGCATCCTGATCGAGGTGCTGGTGCTGCGGCGCATCTATCGCGCGCCAGAGCTGTTCCAGTTGCTGGCGACCTTCGCGGTCGTGCTGGTGATCAAGGACATCGCGCTCTTCACCTGGGGCGCAGAGGACCTAGTCGGCCCGCGCGCGCCCGGCCTGTCGATGGCAGTGGAGATCATGGGCCGCCGCATCCCGGCCTACGACCTGCTGCTGATCGCCATCGGCCCGGTCGTGCTGGGCCTCATCTGGCTGCTGCTCACGCGCACGCGCTGGGGCGCACTGGTAAGGGCCGCGACGCAGGATCGCGAGATGGTGGGCGCGCTGGGCGTCGACCAGGCCAAGCTCTTCACCTCGGTGTTCTTCGTCGGCTCCGTGCTCGCTGGACTGGGCGGCGCGCTGCAGATCCCGCGCGAGCCGGCCAATCTCGAACTCGACCTCGCGATCATCGCCGACGCCTTCGTGGTCACGGTCGTGGGTGGCCTGGGCAGCATCGGCGGCGCGTTCCTCGCCGCCATCATCATCGGTGTCGCCAAGGCCTTCTGCATCGGCATCGGCACGGTCACCTGGTTCGGCTTCGAGATCTCGTTCTCGAAACTCACCCTCGTGGTCGAGTTCCTGATCATGGCGCTGGTGCTGGTGGTGCGGCCCTACGGCCTGCTCGGCAAGCCGCAGGCCGCGCAGCGCGCCGCGTCGGAGCCCGCCCCGCCGCTGCAGGTGCCGTCCTGGACCTTCGCGCTGGTCTGGCTGGCGCTGCTCGCAGCTGTGCCGCTGGTTGCCGACCGCTACGCCACCATCCTGCTGACCGACATCGTCTGCTTCGCGCTGTTCGCGGTCTCGCTGCACTTCATCATGGGCCCGGCCGGCATGGTCTCGTTCGGCCACGCCGCCTATTTCGGCATTGGCGCCTATGCGGCCGGTCTCCTGCTGAAGCGCTTCGGCCTGCCGATGGAGGCGGCGCTCCTGCTGGCGCCGCTGGTCGCCGGCCTCTTCGCCATCGTCTACGGCTGGTTCTGCGTGCGGCTCTCGGGCGTCTATCTCGCCATGCTGACCATGGCGTTCGCACAGATCAGCTGGTCGATCGTCTTCCAGTGGGATTCCGTCACCGGCGGCAGCAACGGCGTGTTCGGTGTCTGGCCGTCGGCGTGGCTCGCCGACAAGACGGTCTATTACTATCTGGCGCTCGTCCTGTGCGGCGCCGGCATCGTGTTCCTGTGGAGGGTGCTGTTCTCGCCGTTCGGCTATGCCCTGCGCGCCGGCCGCGATTCGCCGTTGCGCGCCGAGGCGATCGGCATCGACCTGCGCGGCTTCCAGTGGGCGGCCTTCGTGCTGGTGGGTGCGCTGGCCGGTCTCGCCGGCGCGGTCTACGCCTTCTCCAAAGGCAGCATCTCGCCGTCGAGCATTTCGATCGCTCAGTCGACCGACGGCCTGATCATGGTCCTGCTGGGCGGCGTCGAGACCCTGACCGGCCCGGTCGTGGGTGCGGCGATCTTCACCTGGCTGCGCGACGCGGTGGCGCGCAACACCGAGTTCTGGCGCGCCGTCATGGGCTGCGTGATCCTGCTGATCGTGCTGCTCTTCCCGCAGGGACTTGTAGGCGGCCTGAAGGCGCTGGTCGCGCGCTGGCGGGAGCAGCGCGCATGAGCGACGCGGTGCTGCAGGTCGAGGGGCTGCACAAGGCATTCGGCGGCGTGCAGGCGGTGGCCGACGTCTCCTTTGCCGTCTCGGCGGGCGAGATGCTGGCGCTGATCGGGCCGAACGGCGCGGGCAAGAGCACCTGCTTCAACATGCTGAACGGCCAGCTCGCGCCGGACTCCGGCATCGTGCGCCTCGAGGGGCGCGACATCGTGGGCCTGCGCCCGCGCGCGATCTGGCGGCTGGGCGTCGGCCGCACGTTTCAGATCACCGCCACCTTTGCTTCGCTCAGCGTCCGCGAGAACGTGCAGATGGCGCTCTACTCCCACGCCGGCCGCCTGCGCTCGCTGCTGTCGCGCTTCGGTGCGGCGTTCATTGCCGAGGCCGATGCGTTGCTCGACCAGGTCGGCATGCTCGATCAGGCGGAGCGGACCTGCGGCGTGCTGGCCTATGGCGACCTGAAGCGGGTGGAACTCGCCATCGCGCTCGCCAACGAGCCGCGCCTGCTGCTGATGGACGAGCCGACGGCCGGCATGGCGCCCAAGGAGCGGGTCGCGCTGATGGAGCTGACGGCGCGGCTCGCACGAGCGCGCAACATCGCGGTGCTGTTCACCGAGCACGACATGGACGTGGTCTTCACCCAGGCCGACCGCATCATCGTGCTCGACCGTGGCGTGCTGATCGCCGGCGGCACGCCGCAGGAAGTGCGCGCCAATCCGAATGTTCGCGCGGTCTATCTCGGGAGCACGCACTGATGCTCCCGGCGATGCTCCAGGTCGCCGACCTGCATGCCTTCTACGGCCGCGCCCATATCCTGCACGGCATCTCGCTGGAGGTGCGCGCGGGCGAGGTCGTGGCGCTGCTGGGCCGCAATGGTGCGGGCAAGTCGACGGCCATGAAGGCGATCATGGGTCTGGTGCCGCCGGCCCGCGGCGAAGTGAGCTTCGCCGGCCAGCGCATCGAGCGCCTGCCGCCGTATCGGATAGCGCGCCTCGGCCTCGGCTACGTGCCGGAGGAGCGGCGCATCTTCACCGAACTGTCGGTGATGGAGAATCTCGAGGTCGGTCGACAAGGTGCGCGCGCGGGCGTGCCGGTCTGGACCAAGGAGAAGCTGTTCAAGCTGTTCCCCAACCTCGCGCGCATGCGCGAGCGGCCGGGCGGGCGCATGTCGGGCGGCGAGCAGCAGATGCTCACCATCGCGCGCACCCTGATGGGCAATCCGAGCTGCGTGCTGCTCGACGAGCCGTCGGAAGGGTTGGCGCCCATCATCGTCGAGGAGATGGGCAATTCCATCCGCGCGCTGAAGGGCGAGGGCGTGTCGGTGATCCTGTGCGAGCAGAACCTGCACTTCGCGCTGGGTGTCGCCGACCGCGCCTACATCATCGAGAAGGGCCAGATCCGCTTCGGCGGCTCGATGGCCGAGCTGGCGGCCAACGATTCCCTGCGCGAACAATATCTGTCGGTCTGAACCCATGACGCCCAAAAGCACCTTCACCGTCGGCATCGATGTCGGCGGCACCTTCACCGACCTGCTGGCGATCGATCCGGCGTCCAACGAAGTGCGACTCGCCAAGGTGCCGACGACCGTCGACAACCAGGCGATCGGCTTCATGGCGGCGCTTGCAGCGGCGAGCCTCGATCCGGCTTTGCTGCAAGCCGTGGTGCACGGCACGACGACGACGACCAACGCGCTGCTCGAACGCAAGATCGCCAAGGTCGGCCTGATCACGACGAAGGGCTTCCGCGACGTGCTCGAACTGGGCCGCCGCACGCGGCCGCAGGCCTACGGGTTACGCGGCACCTTCACGCCGATGATCGACCGCGAAGTGCGGCTCGAAGTGCCCGAGCGCATGGATGCCGACGGCAAGATCCTGACGCCGCTCGACGAAGCCGCCGTGGCCGACGCCGCTAAAAAGCTGCTGGCGATGGGCTGCGAGGCGGTCGTCATCCATTTCCTGCACAGCTACATCAACGCCGCGCACGAACGCCGCGCCGCTGAGATCGTGCGCGGCCTGTGGCCCAACGACTATGTCACGGCAGGCCATGTCATCCTGTCGGAGTATCGCGAGTACGAGCGCGGCGTGACGGCGGCGGTGAACGCCTCGGTGCAGCCGGTGCTCGACCGTTATCTCTCGCGACTACGAACGGAACTGAAGGCCAAGGGCTTCGACCGCGACCTGCTGGTGATGCAGGGCAATGGTGGCACCATCTCCTCGCAGCTCATTGCCGAAGCGGCGGTGAACACGGTGATGTCCGGCCCGGCCTCGGGCGTGATGGCGGCGGCCTATACCGGCCGTGCCTCGGGCCATCCCAACCTGATCACCTATGACATGGGCGGCACCTCGACCGATGTCGGCCTGATCGAGAATGCCGTGCCGCAGGTCTCGGGCGAACTCGAACTCGAATATGCGATGCCGATCCATGTGCCGATGGTCGACGTGCACACGATCGGCGCAGGCGGCGGCTCGATCGCCTCGGTCGATGCGGCCGGCATGCTGCGTGTGGGACCTGAGAGCGCGGGCGCGCGTCCCGGTCCGATCTGCTACGGCCGCGGCGGTTCGGAACCCACCATCACCGACGCCAACCTGGTCCTGGGCCGGCTCAACCCCGACAAGCTTTTAGGCGTCGACCATCCGGTGACGCTCGACCATGTGCGCGGCCTCGTGCTGGAGAAGGTCGGCCAGCGGCTCGGCCTCGATGCCGAAGCGGCGGCCGCCGCGATCCTGCGCATCGCCAACGACCGCATGGCCGGCGCGGTGCGTCTCGTCTCACTGTCGCGCGGCCACGATCCGCGCGACTTCGCGCTGTTCGCCTTCGGCGGCGCCGGCCCCTTGCACGCGACGGCGCTGGCGCGCGAACTCGGCATCCCGACGGTGCTGGTGCCGGCGCGGCCCGGCATCACCAACGCGCTGGGCTGCGTCGTGGCCGACCTGCGCCACGACTATGTGCGCACGGTGAACAAGCCCTTGTCGGCCGTCGACGATGCCACGGTGGCGCGCATCTATGCCGAGCAGGCGACCGAGGGCGAGGCCACGATCGCGCGCGAGGGCGTGCCGGTGCGCGAACTGCGCTGCGTCCTCTCGGCCGACATGCAGTTCCAGGGGCAGAGCCATATCCTGTCGGTCGGTGTCGACAGCGCCGAGATCGGCGTCGCCGGCCTGCACAAGGCCTTTGCCGCTGCCTACTTCCGCCGCTTCGGCATCGAGCTGCCCGAGATCCCGCCGGTGCTGGTCAACCTGCACACGGCGGTGATCGGCGTGCGCCCGGAAATCTCGCTGGGTGCGCTCGCCGCCACCGAGCGCAGCACCACGCTGGCCGCCGCGAAGCTCGGCGCGCGCCGCGTCTGGTTCAGCGACGGCTGGCATGACACGCCGGTCTATGCCCGCGAGAAGCTGCCGCTCGACGCCACGCTCGAAGGCCCGGCGATCCTCGAACAGCTCGACTGCACCACCGTCGTCGAACCGGGCGACAAGGTGCGACAGGACACGCTCGGCAATTTGCTGATAACAGTCAGCTAACGAATAAAAGTCTGGAGGAAACGATGAAGGTGACGGACGTCGTCTGCCACATCCTGAGCTGCAAGGTCGACAAGCCCTTCGTCTCGGCGCGCGGCTGGGTCTATGGCACGCGCTCGACCTGTCTGGTCGAGATCACGACCGACGAGGGCATCACGGGCTGGGGCGAGTGCTACGGCCCCGCCGCCGTCGCCAAGACCTTCATCGAGACGCAGTACAAGGCGCGCGTGATCGGCAAGGATCCGTTCGATGTCGAGGCGATCTGGGAAGATCTCTACAACAGGATCAAGGATTACGGCACGACCGGCATGGCGATCTCGGCCATCTCCGGCATCGACATCGCGCTGTGGGACATCATGGGCCGCGCCGTGAACAAGCCGGTGCACAAGCTGATCGGCGGCGCCTATCGCAGCGAGGTCATTGCCTACGCGACCGGCCTCTACTTCATCGACATGAACAAGTTGATCGAAGAGGCGGTCGAGGAAGCGCTGGAGTTCAAGCATGACGGCTTCCAGGCGATCAAGATGAAGATCGGTCTGGGCGACCTGAAGCTCGACACGAGGCGCGTCACCGCGGTGCGCGAGGCGATCGGGCCCGGCGTTAAGCTGGCGGTCGACGCCAACCACTGTTTCTCGGTGCCCAACGCCATCAAGCTTGGCCGCATGCTGGAGGAGCAGGACATCCTGTGGTTCGAGGAGCCGGTCAGCCCCGAGGACCATGACGGCTATATCGAGGTGACGCGCGCCCTCGACATGGCGGTGGCCGGCGGCGAGAACGATTTCACCCGCTGGGGCTTCCGCGACATCATCGCGAAGAAGGCGATGGACATCGTGCAGCCCGACCTCTGCGCGGCGGGCGGCTTCTCGGAATGCCGCAAGATCGCGACGCTGGCCTCGGCCTTCGGCGTCGAATGCGTGCCGCATGCCTGGGGCTCGGCCATCGGCCTCGCCGCCACGGTGCAGTTCCTCGCCGCGTTGCCGGACCAGCCGCCGGCCTTCCGCCCGATGCCGCCGATGCTCGAGTTCGAGCAGACGCCGAACCCGCTGCGCGATCACCTGGCGCTGGAGCCGATCGTGCAGAAGAAGGGCATTGTGACCGTCCCGACGGGTCCGGGTCTCGGCATCGAGATCGATCGCGAAGTGCTGAAGAAATACAAGGTGGCCTGAGCGATGAAGATCGTCGACGTAAAGGCCTATCCGACCAGCTATCGCGTGCCGAAGGAGCTGCAGGTCTCGCTCGGCATCGGCACCATGACCAAGCGCGACTGCGTGATGGTCAAGGTGACGACCGAGGACGGGATCGTGGGCTGGGGCGAGAGCCATCATGCGCGTTCGCCGGGCAGCATCGGGCACCTGATCAACACGACGCTGAAGGGTTTCGTGGTCGGCATGGACGCCACCGACACGGTCGGCATCTGGGCCAAGATCTACAAGTTCCAGCTCGGCAGCCACGGCATGGGCGCAGCCACCGCCATGGCGATGAGCGGTCTCGACCAGGCGCTGTGGGACATCAAGGGCAAGGCCGTCGGCTGGCCGCTCTACAAGCTTTTAGGCGGCTCCAACAGACCGGTGCCGGCCTATGCCGGCGGCATTTCGCTCGGCTACCAGGCGCCGGAATCGCTGGCCGACGAGGCCGGGCCGATGGTCGCGGCGGGCTACAAGGCGCTGAAGCTCAGGGTCGGCGACAGCGTGAAGAACGACATCGCCCGCATGACGGCGGTGCGTAAGCGCTTCGGCGACGACATGGTGCTGCTGACCGACGCCAACACCGGCTACACGGTCGAGGATGTGCGCCGCGTGATGCCGGCGATGGACGAGCTCGGCATCGCCTGGCTGGAGGAACCGTTCCCGGCGCACGACCATCGCTCCTACGCGATGGCCAAGGGCTGGGGCGTGACGCCGCTGGCGGCCGGCGAGAACCATTACACGCGCTTCGAGTTCCACCGGATCATCGAGGACGGCAACATCTCGATCCTGCAGCCCGACCTGTCGAAGAGCGGCGGCATCACCGAGGTGCAGCGCATTGCGGCGGCGGCCTCGATGTGGAAGCTGCCGATCCATCCGCACAGCTCGATGACCGGCCTCAATCACGCCGTGTCGATCCACTTCCTGGCGTCGATCGACAATGGCGGTTACTTCGAGGCCGATCTTTCTGTGGCGAACAAGTTCCGCGACGAGCTGGGCAGCGCGCCGTGGGAGATCGACAAGGACGGCAACGTCCGCCCGCTCGACAAACCCGGCATCGGCGTCGAGATCGACGAGAAGTTCCTGATCGCCCACCCGGTGATCGAGGGGCCGGGTTACGTCTGACCGGACCGCGGGCCTCCAGGCCCGCTCATGATGCGGGCCTGGAGGCCCGCGGTCCGATGATCAAGTCGCCGGAATGAGATCGGACGCCTTCTCCGCGATAGCGTTGGTCGCGGCGTAGGTGTTGCCGGAGACCATGGTCGGCATGCAGGAGGCGTCGGCGACGCGCAGGCCTTCGAGGCCGATCACGCGCATGCTCAGCGGATCGACCACAGCCATCGGGTCGGTGCCGAGCTTGGCGGTGCCCACCGGGTGATAGGTGGTCGAGCCTGTGGCGCGGGCATGGGCCATCCATTGCTCGTCGGTCTGCACCGCCGGGCCCGGCAGGTTCTCCTCGACCACGTAAGAACTGAGCGGCGACGTGTTGATCAGCTTGCGCAGGTACTTCATCGCCGCCAGCAGCGCGTCGCGATCGTGCTGGACGGCGAGATAATTCGGCTGGATCTCGGGCTTGGCCGTGGGATCGGCGCTGGTCGCCTTGACATGGCCGGTGCTCTCCGGCCGGAGCTGCGAGACGCCGAGCGTCATGCCCGGCACGCGATCGAGTTCCGAAGTGCCGTAGCGGCCGGGCATGTAGCTGGCCGGCGCGAAGTAGAGCTGCATGTCGGGCGTGGCGAGGCCCGGCCGTGTCTTGAAGTAGCCACCGGCATGGCTGGGCGCCGCCGTCAGCAGCCCCTTGCGCGTGAAGGCATAGCGCAGAACTTCGCCGACCAGCGGCAGGCCGCGGCTCTTCTCGTTCAGCGAGCCCGCGCCTTTCACGAGCGCCGAGACGCGCACCGCATAGTGGTCGCGGAAGTTGCGGCCGACGCCCGGCAGGACGTGCTTTGCCGCCACGCCGATCTCGCGCAGATCGTCGGCATTGCCGATGCCCGAGAGCTGCAGGAGCTGCGGTGTGTTGATGGCGCCGCCGGACAGGATCACGTCGCGGCGGGCGCGGACCTGCCTGGTCTGGCCGTCCTGGCGATAGGTGAGGCCGATGGCGCGCTTGCCGTCGAGGTCGATGCGCTCGACCAGCGCGTGGGTGATCACCTTGAGGTTCGGGCGATTCATCGCGGGCCGAAGATAGGCGTCGACCGGGCTCCAGCGCCGGCCGCCGCGCATCATGTTCTGATAAAGCATGGTGCCTTCCTGGTCGCCGCTGTTGTAGTCGGGCGAGCGCTTCAGCCCGAGCGTCTCGTTGGCGTCCATGAAGGCGTCGCTCAACACGTGCGGGTCGCGCTGGTCCTCGATGAAGAGCGGGCCCGCACGGCCACGTGTTTCGTCGCTGCCGCCGACCCGGCTCTCGGCGCGCTTGAAGTAGGGCAGCAGGTCATCCCACGACCAGCCGCGGCAGCCGAGCTGCGCCCAGGTGTCGTAGTCGGCCGACTGGCCGCGCACATAGAGATGGCCGTTGATCGAGCCCGAGCCGCCCAGCACCTTTCCGCGCGGGAACCTGATCCTGCGGCCGTCGATATGCGGGCCGGGCGCGGTCTCGTAGCCCCAGTTGAGATTGTCGTTGTAGACCGTCTTGTTGAAGCCGGCCGGCACCTTGATCCAGATATGGTTGTCCTTGCCGCCAGCCTCGATCACCGCGACCGTGTTCTTGCCCGAGGCCGACAGGCGATTGGCCAGCACGCACCCCGCGGCGCCGGCTCCGGCGATGACGTAGTCGAACTCTTCCATCTGGCGTTTCCTTTTATTGTCAGGCGGCGACCACGAGGGTCGACGCCAGTTGGCGCACCGACTTCACCATCGCCATGGCGACCAGCTTGCCGGTCTTGCGGTTCTCTTCGCTGACGGTCACGTCTTCCATGAAGGTGAAGCGGCCGAACGCGCCCTTGGCTTCCAGCTCGACGATGTGCGTGGTGATGGTGGGATCGGCCACGATCACGACGCGCGTCCGGTCGAGGCCGAGACCGGCGATCGCCGCGGCGGCGGAGATGTTCACGTTCTGCGGATAGAGGCGGGCGCCTTCGCGTACCGGCCCGTCGAACACCGTGTGCGGCGCCTTCAGCCCGTCGAGATCGACCAGCGTCTCCGCGACCGTGCCTTTCCAGGCCGACGGGTCCTTGCGCACCGTGACGGTGACGCTGTCCAGCCCGCCGACGGCCGCGCTGCTCAGGATATCGAGCGCACCGATGCCGCCCGAGGGCAGGATCAATCGTGCACCGTTGGCCTTCGCCGCCGCCAGCAATCGATCGAACAGCGCCGTGTCGGTGAAGGCGCCGACGGAGGTCACGAGGAAATCCGCGCCGCTCTCCAGCACGCGTTGCCCGTGCGTGCGAACGGCCTCGTGGCCCGCGCATTCGGCCACGGCATCGAAGTCGTGGGCGAAGAACCGGTCGGGGTCGTGCGTCAGGACACCTTCCTGTCGCGGCCGGCGCACCAGGACGGAGACCAGCTCGATATTCTCGAGGCCGGCCGCTTCGACATGCTTGCCGATCGCGCCGTAGCCGATCAGGCCCAGCTTCACGAATCCACCTTCACGAGAGGCGGGCCTCCACCCAGCGGGCCCAGGCGATGAGCTGGTCGTCGCTGCGCAGCGGCGCGATCAACTGCACCGACAGCGGCAGGCCGAACGGTCCGGTGTTGAACGGCAGGGCGATGCAGGGCGTGCCTAAAAGGGTCCAGAAGCGGTTGAAGATCGGATCGCCGGTGTAGCCGAGGCCGGCCGGCGCTTCGCCGCGGGCGGCAGGGGCCAGCAGGAAGTCGAAGTGCTCCCAGACCCGGCCGAGATCGGCCAGCGCGCGTTGCTTGCGCTTCTTCGCATCGGCGAGCTGGGAGCGGGTGACGCTGTCGCCGACTTCTAGGCTCGCCGTCAGGCTGGGCGACAGGAGATGGGGGAAGCGGGCGCGTTCCGGTCCGTAGTGCTGGGTCGCTTCCTTGGTCATCACCCGGTTGTGCGCGGTGATGAGTGGCCCCCAGCTTTCGGGCATCTCCCAGTCGCGCACCTTGGCGCCGCCGGCCCGCAAGGTGCGGGCGGCGAACTCGATGTTCTTTCTGTTGTACGGGTCGGCCTGGTCCCACCACAGGGTACGGCAGAAGCCGATCCGCGGCGCGTGCAGGGGCGGGTCGGCCGGGGCATGGCCGTAGGCGGCGCGGATCAGCGCAAGGTCGTTGGCCGTGCGCGTGAAGAAGCCCAGCGTGTCGAGGCTCTTGGCGTAGGTCTTGATGCCCGTCGTGTCGGCCCAGCCGTAGGTGCCCTTGTAGGCGACGACGCCGTTGAACGCGCCCGGGCGGATCACCGAGCCCGAGGTCTGCGTGCCGTAGCCGATGGGCGCCATCGTATCGGCGACCGCGGCGGCGGAGCCCGAGGAGGAGCCGGCCGGCGTATGGCGCAGGTTGTGCGGGTTGTGCGTCTTGCCGGCATGGGCGCCGGCAAATTCCGTCGTCACCGACTTGCCGAGCACGATGGCGCCGGCGTTCACGAGCTGCGTCACGCAGGCGGCGTCACGGCCCGCGACATGGTCGCGGTAGATCGGCGAGCCGCAGGTGGTGGGCAGGGTCTTCGTCGAGATGATGTCCTTCACGGCGAGCGGGATGCCGTGCAGCGGGCCGACCGGTTTGGCGCGCTTGTCGAGCATGTCGGCGCGCTTCAGCGCACCTTCGGCGTCGATCGCTTCCCAGGCGTGGACCTGGCCTTCGCGCAGCTTGATCCGGTCAAGGCAGGCTTCGACGAGATCGCGCGCCTTCAGGCGCTTCTGCGACATGCGCAGGACCGCCTCGCTCGCCGACAGCTTGTTGGGCGATTTCGCCATGCGCTCGTTCCCCTTTCAGTATGTTGGGCGCATGATGGCCGAGCCCCGGACAGAAAGGTAGTCCGGCCAGATATGGGAGCGGGCAATGCCCCAGGGTCTTCCCTTCAAGGTCCAGAAGCTCGGCCATGCGGTGGTGAACGTCGCCGACCTCGACCGGTCGCGGCGCTTCTATACCGAGGTGCTGGGCTTCAAGATTTCCGACGTCTATCCCGGCAACATGATGCCGGGCGGCATGGTGTTCCTGCGCTCCAACGGCGACCATCATTGCCTGGCGCTGGTCGGCGGCGCGTCCGCCACGGATGCCCAGGCGCGCACTTTGCATCATCTGGCCTTCGAACTCGCCACGCTCGACGAGGTGTTCCGCGCCCGCGATCACCTGAAGGCGCACGGCGTCGAGATCGTCTACGAAGGCCGCCGCCGTGCCGGCTGCCAGGTCTCGGTCGAGTTCCTCGATCCCGACGGTCACCATCTCGAACTCTACTGGGGCGTCGACCAGATCGGCTCCGACGACCGCGCCCGCCCGGCCGAGGAATGGCGCCAGACCCTGACCCTCGAGGACGCCGTGCGCACCGCGCCGCCCGGACAAGACACGACCCTGCACGATTCCGAGCTCAAGAGGCGCATTTCCGGCGGCTAGGCTGGCATGCCGCTTGCTGCCTGGAGCCCGTACGCAAGGAGGGCTCCATGGACATCGGTGTGTTCATTCCGATCGGAAACAATGGTTGGCTGATCTCCACCACGTCGCCGCAGTATATGCCGAGCTTCGATCTCAATAGGCAGATCGTGCAGAAGGCCGAGGGCTATGGGCTCGATTTTGCCCTGTCGATGATCAAGCTGCGCGGCTTCGGCGGCGAGAGCGAATTCTGGGATCATAATCTCGAATCCTTCACCCTGATGGCAGGCTTGGCCGCGGTGACCGAGCGCATCCGTCTCTACGCCTCGGTTGCGGTGCTCACCATTCCGCCGGCCATCATCGCGCGCATGGCCTCGACCATCGATTCGATCTCGCACGGCCGGTTCGGCGTCAACATCGTCTCGGGCTGGGCCAAGGACGAGTACGAGCAGATGGGCATGTGGCCGGGCGAGAAGTATTTCGGCTATCGCTACGACTATTCGACCGAGTTCGTGACGGTGATGAAGGAGCTGTGGGAGACCGGCACCTCCGACTTCAAGGGCAAGTACTTCCAGATGTCGGACTGCAAGCTGAGCCCTCGCCCCAAGACGCCGATCAAGATCGTGAGTGCCGGCCAGAGTCCGCGCGGCATGGAGTTCGGTGCGACCTACTGCAACTACAACTTCACTCTGGGCAAGGGCGTGAACACGCCGACCGCCCATGCGCCGACCAACCAGATGATGGTCGAGGCGGCGGCTAAGACCGGTCGTGACGTCGGCAACTACGTGCTGATGATGGTGATCGCCGACGAGACCGACGAGAAGGCGATGGCGAAGTGGAAGCTCTACAACGAGGGAGCCGACATGGGCGCGCTGGCCTGGATGTCGGGCCAGGCCGACGCCGATCCCAATGCCGACGATGGAGGCACCGCCAAGCGCATCTCCGCTCCTGAGGGCGCGATCAACTTCAACATGGGCACGCTGGTGGGCTCCTATGCGAGCGTGGCGAAAATGCTCGACGAATGCGCTACGGTGCCCGGCACCAAGGGCATCATGCTGACCTTCGACGACTTCCTGGTTGGCATGGACCAGTTCGGCCAGCACATCCAGCCGCTGATGAAGAGCCGCAGCGATCGGCTGGTCAAAGCTGCTGCCTAGGCCGAGCTTTGCTCGGCCTGTGAGCGTCAGGACATCGCGAAGCGATGTCCGGGAGCGCCGCTTTCAGTCGGACCTGCTAGCATGGTCGGATGACGACCCTGGAAAGCCCTGAACGCTGGCGACATCACGGAGCGATGTCGGCGCCCGGTAATGGACCGCTGAACTTCGATGGATTGCCCGTCGATGTCGGAGCGCTCTGCCGCGTCGTGCAGGGCGTCCTGATCCATTCCGACTGGCTCGCGGCTTACGGTGCTAGCGAGGCGCAGTTCCGGACCGTGTCGCGCGCGACCTTGCCGCTGGCGGGTCGGTTGCAGCAGATCGCCGATCTCGACGGATCGGCGTTGACGGCGGAGCGGGCGCTGGACCGGCGCGCGGTCGGCACCTGCCGCGACTACGCGCTGATGCTGTGCGGGATGCTCCGCCAGCAGGGCGTGCCGGCGCGCGTGCGGTGCGGCTTCGCCACCTACTTTCGCCGGGAGTGGGAGGACCACTGGATCTGCGAGTACTGGCGCGACGGTCGCTGGCGCCGGGCGGATGCCCAGCTCGACCGCATCATCGCGCCAAGTCTCGGCGTCGACTTCGATCTTACTGATTTGCCGGACGACAAGTTCATCGCCGCCGGCGAGGCCTGGCGGCGTTGCCGTTCAGACGAGGCCGATCCGACGAGCTTCGGCCACGGCGAGCAGGCGGTTGGCCTGTGGTTCGTGCGGGTCAACGTCATGCGCGACCATCATTCGGTGAACGGGCGCGAGACATCTGACTGGGATACGTGGCGGCAGGCGAAGCTTGCCCACCATGTCTTGTCAGACAGCGAGTGTGTTGAGACCGACGGGATCGCCGCCCATCCGACGGAGCCGTTGGCCGAACCACACCCACCGTGGCTCGGCCCTTAGGGGCTTTCAGGACGAAGCAGGATTACCTCCCTCCCCATTCAAATGGGGAGGTGGCGGCGTCTTACGCCGTCGGAGGGGTCATGGCTCCCGGACATCGCATCGCGATGTCCTGACGCTATCGGGCCGAGCTTCGCTCGGCCCATGACCCCATCGCCCCGTATGACGGGGCACTTCCCCATCTGAATGGGGAAGCAATTGAGGTCAGTGCTCCGGCTTGGCCGCGGGCGGCGCCTGCGGCGGTGGCGCCGGCTTCGCGCCCATCCAGCCCTTCACCGTCTCGCGGAAGCGCTGGAACGCCACGTAGAGGCCCGGGATCACGAAGATGCCGAGGAACGAGGCCGCGATCATGCCGCCGAACACCGCGGTGCCGACGGCGCGCTGGGTGGCGGCACCCGCGCCCGACGAGATGACCAGAGGCACCAGGCCCAGGATGAAGGCGAAGGATGTCATCATGACCGCGCGGAACCGCAGGCTGGCGGCGGTCGTCGCGGCGGTGACCACGTCGGCGCCCTTGTCGCGTTCGGCCATCGCGAACTCGATGATCAGGATGGCGTTCTTGGCCGCGAGCGCGATCAGCACCACGATGCCGATCTGGGCGAAGATGTTGTTGTCGAGGCCGGCGACCAGCAGCGCCGTCACCGCGCCGAACAGGCCGACGACGACCGACAGCAGCGCCGCCACCGGGATGGCCGTGCTCTCGTAGAGGCCGACCAGGAACAGGTAGGCGAACACGACCGCGAGGCCCAGGATGAAGCCGGTCTGGCCGCTGGCCGCCTTTTCCTGCAGCGCCGTGCCGGTCCATTCGAAGCCATAGCCGGCAGGCAAGGTGCTCTTGGCCAGCTTCTCCATGGCGGCGATGGCGTCGCCCGAGGAGTAGCCCGGCGCGGGCGCGCCGTTCACCACCACGGAGCGCAGGTTGTTGTAGCGCACGACCGAGGAGGGCGCGGTCACCATCTCGATGTTCGCCACCGCCTGCAGCGGCACCAGTTCGCCGCTCGCCGCGCGCACCCGTACGCGGAACACGTCGCTCACCTTGCTGCGGTCGGTGGCGTCGGCCTGCACCTTCACCTGCCAGGTCCGGCCGAACAGGTTGAAGTCGTTGGTGTAGGCGCCGCCAAGCGAGGTCTGCATGGCGGAGAAGATGTCGGAGATCGAGATGCCCAGCGCCTGGGCGCGTTCGCGATCGAGCTTCAGGTTGATCTGCGGCGTCGAGGCGCTGTAGGTCGTGTAGACCCCGGCAAGCTCCGGCACCTGCTGTGCCGAGATCATCACGCCCCGCGCCACGGATGCAAGCTCGGTCGGCGTGGCGCCCGCGAGCGACTGCACCACGAACTCGAAGCCCGACGAATTGCCGAGACCCATGATGGGCGGCAGGTTGAAGGCGAAGACGTTGGCCGAGGCGATCTGGCTGAAGGCGATGTTCAGTTCCTTCAGCGCGCTGAACACCGAGAGAGACGGATCCTTCCTCTGGTCGAACGGCTTCAGCTCGACCACGACCAGCGCGCGGTTGGGGAGCGCCAGGCCGTCGATCATGCTGTAGCCCGAGACGGTGAAGACGCTCTGCTTCCACGGCTTGTCGGCGATGGTCTTCTCGACCTCGGCGACGGCCGCCAGCGTGCGGTTGGTCGAGGCCGCGTCGGGGAGCTGCACCTCGGCCATGAAGGCGCCCTGGTCCTCGTCGGGCAGGAAGCCCGAGGACACCATGGAGCCGATGCCGCCGGTCGCGGCGGCGAAGCCCACGACCAGCAGGAGAGCCACGACGCCGCGTCGCGCCAGCGGGGTCACGACCTTCACGTAGCCGTCGCGCGTCTTGTCGATGCGGCCCTGCATCCAGCCCATCACGCCGGTCGGCTTCTTTCGATGACGCAGGATCAGCGAGCACAGCGCCGGCGACAGCGTGAGCGCATTGATCGCCGAGATGATCATCGAGACCGACACCGCGACGGCGAACTGCGCGTAGAGCTGGCCCGAGATGCCGGGGATGAAGGCGGTCGGGATGAACACCGACAGCAGCACCAGGGTGATGGCGATGATCGGTCCGGTGACCTGGCCCATGGCCTTCTCGGTCGCCTGGGCGACCGTGAGTTCGGGCTCGTGTTCCAGGATGTGCTCGACCGCCTCGACCACGACGATGGCGTCGTCGACCACGATGCCGATGGCCAGCACCAGCGCCAGCAGCGAGATCGTGTTGGCCGAATAGCCCAGCGCCAGCATCACGGCGAAGGTGCCGATCAGCGCCACCGGCACCGCGATGATCGGGATCAGGGTGGCGCGCAGGTTGCCGAGGAAGATGAAGACGACGATGCCGACCAGCACGAAGGCCTCGATCAGCGTCTTGATCACGCTCTTGATCGTGGCCTGCACGAACACGGTCGTGTCGTACATGACGTTGTAGGCGACATCCTCGGGGAAGCGCGGCTCCAGCGCCTTGATCGCGTCGCGCACGCCCTGGGCGGTGGCGAGCGCATTGGCGCCGGGGAGCTGGTAGATCTGGATGCCGGCGGCGGCCTGGCCGTTGTAGCGGCCGAGCTGGTCGCTGGTCTTGGCGCCGAGCTCGACCCGGGCGATGTCCTTGACCCGGACCAGCGCGCCGTCGGACTTGGCGCGCACCACGATGTTCTCGAATTCCTCGGTGGTGACGAGACGGCCCTGGGTGGTGATGTTGAGCTGGAAGCTGACATCGTCGAGCAGAGGTGCTGCGCCCACCAGGCCGACCGCGGCCTGGACGTTCTGGCTTTGCACCGCCTGCACCACCTCGTTGGGGGTGATGTCGAGGCTCGCCATGCGTTCGAGGTTCAGCCAGATGCGCATCGAGTAGTCGAGCGCGCCGAACAGGGTGGCGTCGCCGACGCCCGGTACGCGCCGCAGCGTGTCGAGCAGGGTGATGGTCGCGAAGTTCGACAGGAACAGCGCGTCGCGCGTGCCCTTCGGCGAATAGACCGCCACGACCTGCAGCAGTGCCGAGGACTGCTTCTTGGTGGTGACGCCCAGCCGCTGCACCTCGGGCGGCAGCAGGGCCATCGCCTGGTTGACGCGATTGGTGACGTTGACGGTGTTGAGGTCGGGGTTGGAGCCGACCTCGAAGCTGACGCTGAGCGCGTAGCTGCCGTCGCCGCCCGACGTCGACTTCATGTAGATCATGCGCTCGACGCCGTTGACCTGCGCCTCGATGACCTGCGCCACGCTTTCCTCGACCGCCTGGGCCGAGGCGCCGGGATAGGTCGCGGTGACGCGGACCTGCGGCGGCACGATGTCGGGGAACTGGGCCACCGGCAGCGCCATCATGGCGATGATGCCGGCGATGGTGATGACCGTGGAGATGACGAACGCCAGCCGCGGCCGGCGGATGAACAGCGACGAGATCGTCATGGCTTACTGCTTCTGCGTCGTCGAGGGCGAGGGCGGTGCCATGGTGGGATTGACCGTCATGCCCGGCCGCACGCGCTGCTGGCCCTGGACGATGACCTTCTCGCCGGCCTGCAGGCCCGAGGTGATGGCCGTGAGGCCGTCCCGCGACACGCCGGTCTTGACCCGCTTCTGCTCGACCACGTTCTTGTCGTTGACGACGAACAGGTAGGCGCCGCTCTGGTCCTGGGCGATGGCCGCCTGCGGCACGGCAACCGCCATCGGCACCTTGTCGCCCTCCAGGATCACGCGCACCGTCTGGCCGTCGGTGAGGAGGCCGCCCTTGTTGTCGAAGGTGGCGCGCACGATCTGGCCGTCGGTCTTGGCGTCGACCGTGTTGTCGATGAAGTCGATCTTGCCCTTTTCCTTGTAGATCGAGCCGTCGGCCAGCCGGATGCGGACCAGCAGGCTGTCCGGATCGGCGGCCTGGTCGCGCTTGGCCTCGAGCAGCTCGCGCTGCGTCACCGGGAAGAGCACGCGGATCGGATGCTCGCTGACGACCGTCGCCAGCACGCCCGAATCGGGGCTGACGAGGTTGCCCGGCGAGAAGGCGGCACGGCCGATGCGGCCGTCGATCGGCGACTTGATCTCGGTGTAGGAGAGCTGCAGTTCGGCGTCGCGGAGCTGGGCGCTGGCGTCCTCGACCTGGGCCTTGGCCTGGAGCTGCTCGGACAGGCGCTGGTCGTAGGTGACCTGGGTGCCGGTGTTGGTGCGCAGCAGCTCGGCGGCGCGCTTCAGTTGCGTCTCGGCGTTGGCCAGCGCCGCCACCGCGGCATCCCGCTGGGCCTTCTTCTGGTCGACGGCGGCCTGGTAGGTCTCGGGCTCGATGGTGAAGACGACTTGGTCCTTCTTGACCTGGTCGCCATCGGCGAACTTGCGGGGCCCGAGGAAGCCCTTCACCCGGGCGCGCAGCTCGACCTTGTCGACCGCGGCGGCGCGGCCGATGAATTCGGCCTGGTCGGCGATCGGCTTCATCTCGGCAGCCTGGACCAGGACGGCGGGGGGCGGGCCGCCTTGCTGAGCACGCGCAGGCGTCGTGCCGCAGACAGCCAAAAGCGCCGAAGCGACGAGCATCGATGCCGTCGAACGCCGGTTTGTCATTCTCAATCCCCGCTCAAATCTAACGCCAGAACAGTGCCTTAATTACCCTAGATGGTCACGGCAATTCAGGCGGATTGGGCCTTGCAAGAGCGTGCGTGATCGGAGAGGAGTCAGGAATGGCGGCATTGCGGTGGTTGACTATCGTTCTCGCGGCGGCACTCGCCGTCGCGTCATTCGACGTCGCCGCGCAGACGCAGCCTCAGGGTCAGACTCCTACGGCGGCGCAGCCCCAGGCCCCGGCGCAGAACGCGGCGCCGGCCGCGACGCAGAGTCCGCGCAGCAACTTCTCCAATCCCGCCGAGTACGACAGCTACATGGCGGCGCTGAACACCAAGGATCCGGCGCGCAAGGCGCAGGCGATGGAGGTATTCATCGCCTGGTATCCCGCCAGCGTTCTGCGGCTGGAGGCCCATGAGCAGGCGATCTCGGCCTGGCAGGCCGCCAACCAGCCGGCCAAGGCCGACTTTCTGGTCGCACGGCTCCTGCAAGTCGATCCCGACAATGTCCGCGCGCTGGCGAATCGCGCCTATGTCGGCCGCCTCAAGGCGGCGGGCGGCGAGGTTGGAGCGCTGGCCACCGCGGTGACGGCCTCGCAGCGCGGGCTCGCCGTGATGCCCAAGTGGCAGAAGCCGGCCCTGCTCGACGATGCCGGCTTCGCGCGCACCAAGGAGCAGCTTGCCGGCGTCTTCAACGGCGTGCTCGGTTTCGCGGCCCTTCAGGAGAAGGACTACGACAAGGCGCGTCCGTACTATCGTGAAGCGGTCGCCGCCGATCCCACCAACCTGCAGGACGTCTATCAGTACGCGGTCGTGCAGCTCGAAGGCTCGCCGGTCGACGCGCTGGGCTTCTGGTACGGCGCGCGCGCCATCGCCATCGCCAAGGCCGCGAAGAACGATTCGGCCGCGCAGGACATCGACCGTTACGTCCGCTCGCGCTATCGCGTCTATCGCGGCAGCGAGGAGGGATGGGACGCGATCGTGACGCGTGTCGCCAACGAGACCGCGCCGCCCGCCAACTTCAAGAAGTCGATCCCGCGCGCCATGACGCCGCCGGAGCAGGCGCTTGAGATCCTCGAGGACAATGAACCGGCCAAGCTGACGCCGCCGCAATGGGTGCTCGTGCTGCGCCATCGCGACGTCAGCCCGGCCAACAAGCGCGCGGCCGAGGCGGTGTGGAAGGCGATCGGCGAGAAGCAGGGCGCTTCGCGGCTGAAGCTGATGTTCAAGGTGATCTCGGTCACGCCCGAACGTATCGAGGGTGCGATCACCGACGAGGCGCAGAACGGCAACCTCGTCGACATCGAGGTGACGCCGTCGCGGCCGCTCAGCCCTCCGCCCTCGGTGGGGACCAAGATCGCGATGTTCGGCACGCTGAGCGAATACCAGACCCAGCCGTTCCTGTTTCGGTTCGTCCGCGCCGAGCTCGCGCCGGAATCGATGCCGGTTGCCGGAGGGCAGTGCGCCGATCCGCGGCCGCAAATGTGCACCAAGGATTACCGTCCGGCCTGCGGCCAGCTCCGAGATGGCTCGCGCAAGACCTACGGCAACGCCTGCACCGCGTGCAGCGACCCGCAGGTCGTGAGCCAGGGCGCCGGCGCCTGTCCCTGATGCACGCGCGTTGGCGGGCTAGACCACCAACAGGTTGTCGGCGTTGGTCGTGATGCCGATCACGATGTCCTGGAAATCGTTGTCGCCGTTGAACTGGTCCTCGAAGCCGATCTGAAGCTCGCGGCCGCCCATCGTGACGCCGGACAGGGCCTGATGGGCGTCGCCGGGATTGAGCGTCGAGAATGAGTGGAAAATCGCGGCGTTGTTGAGCTGGCCGAGCGTGGCGCTGCGCAGGGCCGGCGGCAGGCCGTCGTCGAGATCGGTTGCGGTCGACGTGCCGGGAACGACGAAGGACAGGTTGTCCGGCAGGTTGCCGTAGCGGTTGAAGCCGTCCTGGATCACGAAGAAGCCGATCTTCTCGCCATCGCCGGGCGAGCCGAGGCTCACGGTCCGCGCGCCCGCGGCGACGTTCAGCGTGTTGGCGAAGACGACATGCACGTCGAAGATCGTGCCGTCGGTCGCCACCCGATAGGTGCCGAGCGTATTGGCGTAGGCGGAATCGGCAGACTTCAGGGTGAGCGTGAAAGTGGCCGCGCCACCGCCGGTGAGGAAAGCCTGGTCGACGACCCCGTTGATCTTCGACGGATCGACGGCGACGCCCTCCCGCAATTCGAGCAGGTGGTTCTGGAAGGTGATCACGGTATGGGCGTCGAGGCCGGTGCCGCGCGCCGCCGTGATGAACTCGCCATTGGAGAAATCGCCCTGGAGCTGGAACGACACGCCGCCGACCGAGAGCGTCGCGAGGCTGGTGCCGAGCGTCACGGCGAGATTGTTGCGCCCGATCAGCGCGCCGGTGATGTCGATCGCATCGCCGGGCGCAAAGCTCGAAATGAGATCGCCGTTCAGGTCAGCCAGCGCATCGCGCACCGTATCCTTGCCGCCGCTGGCGAGATCGATCGTGTCGGCGCCACGCATGCCGCTCAGCAGGTCGTCGCCCAGTCCGCCGGTGATGGTGTCGTTGCGCAACGAGCCGATCAGGGTGACGGCGGTCGCGTTGCCCTGGTTGCTGACGTCGAAGCCCTGCGGTGCGAGGCCGGAATCGGAAACATGGGAGAGGTCGATGCTGTGGCCGTCGGCCACGACGAACACCCGTCCGCGATTGGTCGTGGCCACGGTCGGAGTCCAGTCGGCAACCAGCTTCCCGCGCAGCGTGCCCGCCGTGTCGACGACGATCTCGTCGGCGCCGAGGCCCAGGTCGAACACGAAGGCGGTGCCGGCATCGACGATGAACCGGTCACGGCCCAGCCCGCCGGTCAGCTCGTCCTCACCATCGACGCTGAACAGGTAGTCGTCGCCGTTGCCGCCGGTGATGGAATCGCTCCTGATGGAGCCGATCAGCAGGACCGCCGTGTCGTTGCCGATATTGTGGAGCGTGTAGCCGCGGCCTGTGTCGAAGGCCTGTTGCACGCTGACAGTGTGGCCGTTCGCCTGGATGGTCGTGTTGCCGAGGTTGAACGTCTGGGACGTCGCGGCCCAGTTGTCGGCCGCGAGCGCGAGCAGCGAGGCCCCCGATCCGACGCGGAAGAAGTCGGCGCCGCCCAAGCCCAGATCGGTGATGATGTCGTTGCCGGTGACGGCGAACTCGTCGACGCCGAGGCCGCCGGTCAGCGTGTTGCTGCCGGTCGAGCCGACCAGCCGGTTGTCGAGCGCATTGCCCTTGATCGTGTCGTTGCCGGCGCCGCCGATCGCGGTCTCGATGACCGTATTGAAGTCGATGGCGATATTGTTGATCAGCCCGCCCGCGCTGGAGAAAGAGCCCGGCTCCAGGTTGATCGTCGAGCCGACGGAGAATTGCGACAGGTTCAACGTGTTGTTCGTGCCGGTGCTGAACAGCGTGATGACGGGTCGCTGGAACAGATTGGCGAAATCGTAGAACTCGGCCAGCGGTCCGGTGATGGTGCTGTTGTAGCCGAACGTATCGTTGCCGTTCAGCGGTGAGTTCGTCGGCGCGCCGTAGAGCCGCTGGAGTGCCAGGATGTCGAGCGGCATCGGTGTGGAGGGACGAAGGCCCTGCCAGAAGGTGCCGGTCAATGGATAGGCGGTGGAATATTGCGCCGCATCGCTTTCGCCGATGTACGACATGACGGTCCACGGGATCGTGTCGTACGGACCGAACTGTTGAGTGAGCGGATTGACGTCGTAGTTGTACGCGCCGCCATGTCCGAGGCCGAGAACGTGGCCGATCTCGTGAATGAGCGTGAAGTAGGCGTCCGTGCCGCGCGGATGCTCGCCGCCGACCGTGTTGCCGGGACTGTTCGAGAAGTACGATGTTTCGACGCGGTCCAGTTCGAGGACGCGTGTCGAGCCGTCGGGGACCGGGATGCTGGCGTCGACGACGAGATTGGCCGTTGCGGTGCTGCTGGTGCCGCTCACATCCTTGTTGCGAAAGAAGGTGACGTCCGCGCTGCTACTGGCGGAAAGCGCAAAGCTGACGTTCGCGAAAGCCGACCAGAGAGCCAGCGTGTCGTTGACGGTTTGCTTCTCGAGGTCCGCCCAGCCCGACGCCGCATCGAACCAGTACGAGATCGTCCCGCTGGCCGTGCCGATGAGCGGATCGCCCCATTTCTGGGGAGGTTGATAGTGGGGGCTGGCGATATGCCCTGTGCTGTCGACGCCGGAAAGAAAGGTTGCTTCGGAATCCACGTCGGGCAGCAGGGGCATTCGTCACCTACGGTCGGATTGCGTCATAGCAAGCAACGTAACCGTACGAGCGAAGTTGCACGACAGATGAATTGTGGAGCCGCAGGGCAGAATCTGTATGTCGTGGGAGCCGCGTTTGGGATCACGGCAAAGACGCTTTCCCTTTGCGAGGCCGCAAAGGGAAAGCATCCGATCGTTTTAGTGCGCCATCAACAGCGGCACGCGGCAGGACGAGATCACCTTGCCGGTGGCGCCGCCGAGGCCAAGGAAGCTCATCACCTGGCCGCGGCCATAGGCGCCCATCACCAGCAGGTCGGAGCCCTTGCCGTGCGTGTAGTCGAGCAGCGCGCGGCCGCGGGCGCGACCCGACACGGCGCCGGGATCGATGGCGTCGATGGTGGTCTTGATGCCGTGACGGCCGAGATTGCGCGCGAGGTAAGAGGCGCCGACATCGTCGGCCTTGGAGCCCACGACCAGCAGGGTCACGTTGCTGGCCTTCGCCAGGAACGGCAGGGAGTATTCGACGGCGCGGGCCGCCTGGAAGCTGCCGTTCCACGCCACGATGATCGAGCCGAAGCCGCCGGTGCCAGCCGTCGGCGGGGCAATCATGACGGCGCGGGCGCATTCGTGGATCGCGGCCTCGACCGTGGCCGGCGCCACGTTCTCGGGGTCGGAGCCCGGACGGCCGAGCACGAGCAGGTCGGAGCAACGGCCCATCGCGACCAGCGTGTCGAGCGTCGCGGTCTCGGCGGCGGTGTAGGTCGCGCCGGCGAGGCCACCGAGCACGGTCTTGTAGGCGCTCTCCGACGCCTTGCTGCGCTCTTCGAGACGGTCGTCGTCGAGGTTCATGATCAGCGGCATGGCTTCGCCGCTCATGGCGAGACCGCCGACGGCGCCGCCGGCCGGGCCGACCGGCAGATGCAGGGCGTCCACGGTCGCGTCGAAGATGCCGGCAACGCGAGCAGCCAGCCCGAACGACATCGCGGCATCGGGACCGCCCTCGGACACGGCCAGAATCGACTTCATCATGTGGACATTCCCCCAACGGATCTTTTAGGACGCGCGATTAAGGAGCGGCGGCGCGCCGGGTGCAAGACAAGTCTTTCGGTCGGCGGTTTTGCCGCCATTGCAAGGCTCAGGCGCGTGCCGCCTGGGCGAGACCGGTCATCAGTTCGGCGGCGCCGCTCAGTTCCTGACCGGCATTGCGGGCGCCCTGCAGGACCTCTTCGAGCGACCGGCCGTTGGCCATCGAAGCGGCGCCCCACAGAAGCGCCGAACGCATGCCGCTCTTGCAGAAGGCCGCGACCCGATCGTCGCCGGAGGCCAGCAGGTCGGCCAGCGCACGCACCTGATCGGGCGTCGCACGCGGACCGGAAAAGGGCAGGTCGAGGAATTTCAGTCCGGCTGCTTCGGCGGCCGCGCGCAGGTCGGCCGTCTTGGGCTGGCCGAAGAAAGCCTCGCCGTCGGGCCGGTTGTTCACGACGGCGGTGAAGCCCGCGGCGGCGAGCTCCTTCATGTCGTCTGGAGAGATCTGGCCGGAGACGGAAACCCGGTCGTCGACCGGCAAAAGGGAAAGGCTCATGTCGACAACTCGCGTTTGCGGATCCAGTGGATGAAGGGGAGCGCCAGCAGCACCATCCAGAGCTTGCCCAGGATCTGGCCGGTCACATAGTCGAGGCTGCCGAAGGCAAGCCACAGGAAGAGGATGCTGTCGGCGATCAGGCCGACCACGCTGCTGGCCAGGACGGCGAGCACGAGGCCGCGCGACTGCAGCGGCGTATAGACCGCGAAGTCGGCCAGTTCGGACAGCAGGAACGCCGCCGTCGAGGCGATCAGGAGCTGCGGCGGCGCGACGGCGCCGGACAGCGCGGCGCCCGCCACGATGGCGGCGAGGGCCACGCCACGTCCGAGCTTGCGTTGCACAAGATCGCGCAGGACCAGCGCCAGGCCGATCATCAGCACACCCGACGGCGCCATCAGCGGCTTGTCGCCGGGGCCCCACGGCCATACCGGCACGAGGCAGGGTCCCTGCGGCACGCACACGAAGCCGACATGGCCGATCATCCAGTTGGCGAGCGGGATGCAGGCCACGAAGCCCAGGAAATAGGCCAGGCCTTCGAGCTTGGCCTGTCTTGGTGAACTCATGCCCGCGCTCCTAGCAGGTGCAACCCAGGAGGGGAACCCGGTCGGGTTGGCGGCGTTCTAGCGGACACAATCCAGGAGACACTTCATGCAGCCCATCGCCCGCCGCTCGATCCTGCTCGGTATCGCAGCCCTCCCCGCCGTGTATGCCACCGCCGCGCTCGCCGTCGACGCGCTGCCGGACTCGCGCTTCGTGGGCTTCGCGCAGCAGTTCAACGATTTCGAGATCGCGTCGGGCCGTCTCGCGCTCGCCAAGTCGATGAACGAGAACATCCGCGGCTTCGCCTCGCGCATGGTCGCCGATCACACCGAGGCCGCGCAGTTCCTGAGCAAGGCGCGCTCCGAGGCTGGCGTCTCCTATGCGCCCGATCCCAACAACACGCCGGGCACGGTCGCCACGCTGCAGCGTCTGAATGCGCTGGAAGGCGTCGAGTTCGACACCGCCTACGCCAACGCCCAGCTCGCGATGCACATCGATGCCAACGCGCAGTTCGGCGCCTACTCGCAGGACGGCAGCAATGGCGCGCTCCGTCGCTACGCCCAGGGTCAGCTTCCGAAGATCCAGCAGCATCTCACGGGCGCGCGCCAGCTCGCCGGCGGCCGCTAGGTCCTCGCTAGACCGAGGGCGTGCCCTCACGCCACGCTAAAAAGCCCCGCTTGCGCAGACCGCAGGCGGGGCATTCGCCGCAGCCATAACCCCACTCGTTCCGCGGACCGCGCACGCTGTCGTAACAGGTGTGCGTGTGTTCCAGGATCAGCTCGACCAGCGGCGGGCCACCCAGTTCGCTGGCCAGGCCCCAGGTCTCGGCCTTGTCGAGCCACATCAGCGGCGTGTGCAGCACGAAGGCGCGATCCATGCCGAGGTTGAGCGTGACCTGCAATGCCTTGATCGTGTTGTCGCGGCAGTCGGGATAGCCCGAGAAATCCGTCTCGCACATGCCGCCGATCAGGTTGCGGATGTTGCGCCGCCAGGCGACGGCGGCGGCGAAGGTGAAGAACAGGAGATTGCGGCCCGGCACGAAGCTGTTGGGCAGCCCGTCCTTCTCCATCGCGAAGGCGACGTCGCGCGTCAGCGAGGTGTCGCTGATCTGGCCCAGCACGCCCATGTCGATGAAATGGTCTTCGCCCAGCCGGTCGGCCCATTGCGGAAATTGCCGCCGCACCTCGTCGAGAACGATAAGCCGTTGATCAAGCTCGATTCGATGCCTCTGACGGTAGTCAAAAGCGACCGTTTCAACATGCGTGAATCGCTCTAGCGCCCAGGCCAGACACGTGGTGGAATCCTGACCGCCGGAGAAGAGGACGAGGGCTGACCGAGCATCGTTCATGAGGGGCTTTATCGCCCGCAACCTCGCTCCGCGCCACAGCGTTGGCTTGTTTACCAGACCTGCAACCACGGAAGGGGGGAACCCATGTTCGTCTCCGATATCCTGTCGCTCAAGGGTGGTCTCGTTTACACGATCACGGCGGGCACCACGGTCAACCAGATTGCCCAGCAGCTGAGCACGCGTCGCATCGGTTCGGTGCTGGTGCTCGATGCCGAAAGCAACGTCGTGGGCATCGTCTCCGAGCGCGACCTGGTGCGCGAGTTCGCCCGCCACGGCGTGGCGGCCCTCGACCTCGAAGCACGCAACGTCATGACCCGCGATGTCGTGACCTGCGATCCCGACGATTCGATCGACCATGTCATGCAGCAGATGACGCGCGGCCGCTTCCGCCACCTGCCGGTGGTGCGCCATGGCGAACTGCTCGGCCTCGTCTCGATCGGCGACGTCGTGAAGGCGCGCCTCGAGGAGGCTCATCACGAGACCGAGGCACTGCGCGCCTACATCGTCGCCGGCTGACGGCTGCGCTTAAGTTCGCGCACGATCTCCGCTAGGGTCCCTGCCGGACCCTGGGCGGAGATCGCATGTCATTACCCCTGCAAGGAAAAGTCGCGCTGGTAACCGGCGCGGGCAAGAATATCGGTCGCACGATCGCGCTGACCCTGGCGCGCGACGGCGCGTCGATCGTGGTCAACGGACGCTCGGACAAGGCGGCGGTCGATGCCGTCGTGGCCGAGATCGAAGCGGCCGGCGGCAAGGCGATGGCCGCGATGGGCGATGTTTCCGATCCTGCCGTGCCACCGCGCATCGCAGCCGAGGCCGCGGCCAAGTTCGGCGGCGTCGATATCCTGGTCAGCAACGCGGGCCTGCGCCGTCAGACTTCGTTCCTCGACATGTCGTTCGACGAATGGCGCGAGATCATGTCGGTCGCGCTCGATGGCGCGTTCCTGCTAGGCAAGGCGATCGTGCCGCAGATGGTGGCGCGCGGCGGCGGCGCCTTCGTGGCGCTGTCCGGTATCTCGACGCATGTCGGCACGCCCAATCGCTGTCATGTCTCGGCGTCGAAGTCCGGCCTCGAAGGGTTGATGCGCGCGCTGGCGGTCGAACTCGCGCCGCACAAGATCACCTGCAACGCGCTGGCGCCCGGCGCCATCGACACAACACGCGGCGCGGCGGCAGGCGCGGCGCCTGCGAATCGCGTGAACCGTCCCATCCCGCTGAAGCGCTTCGGCACGGTCGAGGAGATCGCCGCGATGGTGCGGCTGCTGGTCGGTCCGGAAGGCACCTTCATCACCGGCCAGACGATCCACGTGAACGGCGGTGAGTTCCTGACATGAGGAACCTGATCACCGACGTGCCGGGCGTCCTGGTCGGCAACGCGCAGGACATGCGCGCCGCGACCGGTGCGACCGTTGCGATCTTCGAGCAGGGCGCGGTCGCCAGCATCTCGACCCTGGGCGGCGCGCCGGGCGATCGCATGGGCACCTCGCTCGAACCCGAAGCGGTGGGCCAGGCGATCGATGCCGTCGTGCTGTCGGGCGGCTCGGTCTACGGCCTCGACGCCGCGGGTGGCGCGTCGGCGGTGCTGTGCCAGCGCGGCCAGGGGCGGACCTTTGGCGGCATCTCCATTCCCGTCGTCGTGCAGGCGATCCTCTTCGACCTGATCAATGGCGGCGAAAAGGACTGGATGCGTGAGCCGGTGAAGCACATGCCGCCTTACTGGAATCTCGGCCGCGATGCCGCGCTGGTCGCCGCGCACGACTTCGCACTGGGCACGGCCGGCGCTGGGGTGGGCGCGACGACGGCCGGGCTGAAGGGTGGGCTGGGTTCCGCGAGCATGAAGACGAGCCAGGGCTTTACCGTCGGCGCGCTGGTCGCAGTGAACGCGGTCGGTGCGGCCACGATCGGCAGCAGCCCGAATTTCTGGGCCGGCGCTTTTGAGCAGGGCAACGAGTTCGGTGGCCTCGGCTGGCCAGCCAAGCTGCCCGACGATGCACTGAAACTGCGCTTCAAGGGGCAGCCGCTGCCGGTGACCGCGACCACCATCGCGCTGGTCGCGACGGACGCGACGCTCACCAAGGCCGAGTGCAAGCGCATGGCCATCATGGCCAATGACGGGCTGTCGAAGTCGCTGCGGCCGGTGCATGCGCCCAACGACGGCGACACGGTGTTTGCCGCGGCAACCGGCAAGCTCGGCCGCGGCGGCGATCCGCCGGTGCTGATGGAAATCGGCACGGCCGCCGCCGATTGCCTGGCGCGCGCGGTGGCACGCGGCGTCTACGAGGCGACGGCGCTGCCGTTCCCCGGCGCCGTGCCGGACTGGAAGACGAAGTTCGGAGGTCGCTGATGGTGTCGTATCTGGTCGTGTTCGTCGGAGCCGGTATCGGCGGCGCGGCTCGCCACGGCATGAACATCTGGGTGGCGCGGCTGCTGGGCTCGCATTTCCCGTGGCATACGCTGACGATCAACATCCTGGGCTCGATCGTGATGGGCCTGATCACCGGCTGGTTTGCCGAACGGATCGGCGCGGCCGGGCATCTGCGCCTGTTCCTCGCCACCGGCGTCATGGGCGGCTTCACCACCTTCTCGGCTTTCTCGCTCGACGCCGTCCTGTTGTGGGAGCGGCACGAGTATCTGATGGCCGCGCTTTATGTCGGCGGCTCCGTCGCCGGTGCGATTGCGGGCCTGGCGCTGGCGCTCTGGATCATGGGCAAGGCTCTGGCGTGAGCCAGGCTTTCGACGTCGTCGTCCTGGGCGGCGGCGCTGCAGGCTTGATGTGCGCGATGCGGGCGGGCCAGCGCGGCCGCAAGGTCCTGCTGCTCGATCACGCCGAGAAGGTCGGCAAGAAGATCCTGATCTCGGGCGGCGGTCGCTGCAACTTCACCAACCTCGACGCGCGACCCGAATCCTTCCTCTCGGCCAATCCGCATTTCTGCAAGTCCGCGCTGGCGCGCTACACGCAGCACGATTTCATCGAGCTGGTGAACAGGCATGGCATCGCCTGGCACGAGAAGACCTTGGGCCAGCTTTTCTGCGACGGCTCGGCGCGCCAGATCGTGAAGATGCTTTTAGACGAATGCGCAGCGGTCGGCGTCGATGTGCGCGTCGCGCACAAGGTTACGCGGGTGGAGAAGGCGGACCGCTTCACCGTCGCGACCGATCACGGCGATTTCTCCGCGGCTTCCGTGGTGCTCGCGACCGGCGGGCTCTCGATTCCCAAGATGGGCGCGACCGGTCTGGCGCACGAAGTCGCGCGTCAGTTCAGGCTACGGGTCACCGAGACACGGCCGGCCTTGGTGCCGCTGACCTTGCCGGTGCCGGAGATCAGCGGCGTGTCGCTCGACGTCGAGGCGCGCTGCGGCCGAACGAGCTTCCGCGAAGCGCTGCTGTTCACGCATCGCGGCCTGTCGGGGCCGGCGATCCTGCAGGTCTCGTCCTACTGGAAGCCCGGCCAGGAGATCGTCGTCGACCTGCTGCCCGACCTCGACGTTGCGTCGTTCCTGAAGGAGCGCAAACGGACGCGACCCAAGGCCGAGCTGCGCACGATCCTCGCGGAAATCCTGCCGCAGCGCCTGGCGCAAAGTCTCGCGCCTGAAGGCACCATGGCTGGCCAGCGCGACCGCGATCTCGACGCCTTGGCAGCGCGCCTGAAAGTCTGGACGTTTACGCCGAACGGCACCGAAGGTTATGCGAAAGCGGAGGTCACTCTCGGCGGCATCGACACCGACGGCCTCTCTTCGAAGACGATGGAGACGAAGAAGGTTCCCGGTCTCTTCGCCATCGGCGAGGCAGTCGACGTCACCGGCTGGCTCGGCGGTTACAATTTCCAGTGGGCCTGGTCGAGCGGCTGGGTGGCGGGTGAGGCGGTCTAGGCATTCGGATCGCTTAGGCGTCCCTCGTAGGGCGACGAGGCCGATCGCTCCGAGCTGCTATCGCACCTCAATAGTCACAGCGCGCAAGCCTTGAGGGCCGCCGCTCTTGGAAATTTCACGCATGTTCTGATCCGTACGATTGTAGGTGAAGGTATCGGAGCCGGTGAAGCCTGGGTTCGGAGTGTAGTAGATGCCGGTGCCCACGAGTTCGTTCGTGCAATCCTTGTCCTTGGCCTTTACTGGTCGGGTCGTGACCTTGCCGTTCTTGGGCGGCGTGACCACTTCCAGTACGACGGTGCCGCCCTGGTTGCAGTTCAATTGACCGGAATTCGGCTTGAAGACATTCACATGGACATTGATCAGTGTCTCAGTGTCCTTCTTGACGGTCTTTTTCAATGTCTGGGCTGACTGAGCAAACAGCGTCGGCGCCGCGAGAAGCAACGTCATGGCTGCCGCGATGGAAGCGATGTTACGCACGAAATCTCCTTTTCGTTCAGAGGCGTCGAGTTGCCGAATGAACCTGTCGCGATTGGAAGTCCTATTCCAACGTGTTTCTTGTAACGTTTATGCATGTTTCGGTTGTAATGGAAGCCGCAATAGCCTGCACATGAACTGAGTTTGCGGGATGACCCGCCTGGGATTGGTAATGCGCTTGTTAAATGAGGGTTAAGCTGATCCCTCGTCCTGCCGGACAGCGGCGCGGTTGACGTGACCGGCTGGCTGGGCGGCCGCTGAGACGGCCTGACTTATCCTTTGTAAGCGACAAGCAGCGCGCCGGCGGCGATCAGCGCGACACCGGCCCAGTTCGTGGTCGAGAGCTTTTCACCCAGGAAGAGCACGCCGAACACCGCGACCAGCACGATGCTCAGTTTGTCGATGGGCGCGACGCGGGCGGCGTCGCCCAGCTTGAGGGCGCGGAAGTAGCAGATCCACGAGCCGCCGGTCGCGAGGCCGGACAGGATGAGGAACAGATAGGTGCGCTGCGAGACCGAGGCGAGCGGTTGCCACTGGCCGGTGCCGACGAGGATCACGCCCAGCACGCCCATGATCACGATGGTCCGGATGAACGTCGCGAAGTCCGAATTGACGTTCTCGATGCCGACCTTGGCGAAGATCGCCGTCAGCGCGGCGAAGGCGGCTGATAGCAGCGCCCAGAACTGCCAGGAGTCGAAGAGGTTGGACTGCATGGTCTAAAAGCCTCCCGGCCGTCAGCGGGCGAACACCGTGCGTATGTCGGCGATGCGATCCAGCATCAGGATCTTCTTCCTGATGTCGTCGGCAACTTCATGAGGCAACATCCGTGCCGTCAACGAAAAGAACTTGCCCGTGAGCTCGTCGCGCGAATAGGGATCCTGGTCGTCGCCGCGATTGGCCTCGACGGCGGCGGTGAGGGTGCGGCCATCGCGCAATTTGAGATCGATCCTCGCCGGCCGGAACTGCGGCAGTTTCGCCGTCATCGCCTTGTCCTCGACCACGAACACGCGCTTGGCCAGCGTCAGCACCCGCTCGTCGCGCAGCGCGTCCCACGTGAAGTTCTCGACCCGCGAGGATCCGCGCACCAGCCGTGTAGCCACGGCGAAGGGCACGGAGAACTTGCCGGCCAGCGTGTTGAGCGGGGACTGATCGTCGAGCTCGGCGGCGTAGAGATAGCTCGCGACATCCACGCGCTCGACCGAGTCGGCGGTGACGGCTTCCTTCGCGAGCAGGATGTCGAGCGCGTCAAGCGCGCCGTGATTGTAGCGGCAGCAGGAGTGGAGCTTGAAATAGTTCTTGTCGATCTGCCAGTCGCGACCCAGCCCCTCCATCATGCGCGCGGTGTCGAAGCGCTCGGACACGACCTTGCCGAACACGCTGGAAAGCCCGTCGCGCTCGCCGATGAAGCCGGCCTCGACCAGGTCGATCGCCATCAGCGCCATGCGGTTGGAGATGCCGGCATAGGCGTTCCGCACCGTGCCGCCCTCCAGCATGGTGCGCTTGGAAGAGGCGAGCGTGAGCGAGGAGGCGACGTTGATGGTCTCGCGGATCTGTGCGGCGTTGTAGCCCAGCAGCTTCGCCACGGCGCCGGCCGAACCGACCGTGCCCCAGGTCCCATGCGGATGCATGTCGGGGCGCAGCGCCGCCGCGATGCCGATGCGTGCACCGACCTCGTAGCCCAGGATCAGCGCTTCCATCACGGCTTTGCCGGACAGGCCCTTGATCTCGGCCATGGCCCAGACGGCGGGCAGGGCATGGATGGAGGGGTGGCCCTTGGCGAAGCGATTGCCCTCGTCCATTTCGAGGAAGGTGCCGGCGGTGCCGTTCAGGAATGCGGCCGCGGCCGACACGGCGGTCTTGCCGGCGCCCATCACCGTGGCCTCGCCAACCGGGCTGACGGTGAGCTTCGCGGTCAGGGCCTGCATCTCGGGCTCGGCCGCGCCGCCCACGATGGCGCCGACCGTGTCGAGGATGACGTAGGAGGTCTGCTCGACGGTGGCCGGGGCAAGCGAATCGAAGCGGAAGCCCGCGATGAATTCCGCGAGCGTATCGAGCCAGAAAGCGGTCACGGCATCAGCCCATCATCGTGTCGGCGTAGTGTTTGGCGATGTCGCCGGGCGTCGCCTGCCAGACATTGCCGAACCGCTCGATGCGCCGCAGCGCCTCGTCGAGATATTTGATGCGATGCGCCATGCCCATCAGCCAGGGATGGATCGACAGGCTGAACACCTGTCCGCCCTCGTGGTGCAGCAGCTCGAAGGCGTCGCCTACGATGTCGGGATAGCGCGTGGTGTTGATGCGCCGCAGCCACAGCTGCTGCACGTCGTCCCATTCCGGCTGGTTGGGCATCGACACGAACTTGCGGCCCGGGCCGACATGCATGGGATAGGGCTGGTCGTCGTTGGGCCAGTCGAGCACGTAGTCGATGCCGGCATCGGCCAGCAGGCCCGGCGTGCGCTGGCTCTCGCCGAATTCCTGGCCGAGCCAGCCTTTGGGCGCCGCGCCGGTCGCCTTCTCGAGGGCGGCGATCGAGGTCGCGATCTCCTGCTTCTCCTCGGCCTCGCTCATCTTCGAACTGATCATGCGGTTGGCCGAAACGCCGTGGCCGATGATCTCGTAATTCCGCTTCTTGAATTGCTCGATCAGGAAGGGATAGCGCTCCGCCGCCATCGCATTGACCGCGACGCCGGCCCGGATCTGGTAGCGGTCGAGCACGTCGAGGACGCGGAAGATGCCGGTGCGGTTGCCGTATTCGCGCTGCGTCCAGGTGCGGTAGTCGGGATGGTAGGTGCCGAACTCGCCGGTGAAGCGGCTGTCCTTCACGACGCCGTCGGGCGGCAGCAGCTCGTAATATTCGAGATGCAGCACGACGCAGAAGGCGACGCGGGCGTTGCGCGGCCAGTTGAGCTTTGGCCGCTTCGGGTACGGGATGTAGTCGTACCAGGGATTGTCCATGCCGGCGGGCAGCGGTGGCGGGTTCTTGGAAACGGGAGTGCTCATGTCACGCCTCCTTCCCGAGATGGTCCTGATAGCGTTTCAGCCCGTTCGCGACGTACCAGTCGTGGATCTCCTCGGCGGTGCAGACCCAGGCATCCTTGTGCTTGCGGATATAGGACAGCGCGCGGTCGAGGTGTTTCAGCCGGTGCGGCGCCGCCATCATGTAGGGATGCAGCGCGAGGCACATGACCCTGCCGTTCTCGCTGCCTTCGCGATAGACCGTGTCGAAATGGTCGATGATCATCTGGGCGAATTCCTCCGCCTCGACCGGCTGGCGGTAGATCATCGCGTCGTTGAGGTCCATCGAGTAAGGGACGTGGATCAGCGTGCCATGCTTGGTGGCGAGCGGCGTCGGCTGGTCGTCGTGATAGAAGTCGCAGAAATAATCGAGGCCGGCTTCCTTCACGAGATCGGGCGTATTCACCGTGTTGGAGACGGCGGGCGAGAACCAGCCGCGCAGCTTGCGGCCGGTGAGGCGCAGATGCGTCGCCTTGCTGTGCTCGATGACCTCGCGCTCTTCCTGTTCCTCGTAACCCCAGTGATAACGCGTGTTGAAGTAGCCGTGGCTCATATACTCCCAGCGGCGCGCTTCCATCGCCTCCAGGATCTCGGGATACATCTCGATCACCGACATCGAGAGCGAGACGGTGCAGCGGATGTTGTGCTTGTCCATCACCTCGAACATGCGCCACAGGCCGACCCGGTTGCCGTAGTCGCGGCCGCCATAGCCCAGCACGTCGGGATGCGGCATGCGCGGCCACGGATTGCGAATGCGGACCTCGGCCGGGATGTATTCGTAATGCTCGATGTTGGGGCAGACCCAGACCGCAACCCGCGCATTGTTGGGCCAGGAAAGCTTGGGACGTTCGACGATGGGGGAATAGCCGAAACGGTAGGGGTCCATCCGGGGATTCTCTTTCATTGGTTGGCGCGCTTTCGTTGGCACGGCGAGTGCAACACGGGTTGCGCCGCACTTCAACGCCCAGCATCCTGTTCGCATGGCGGATAACATTCGCTTCACACTCAACGACAGACCTGTAGAGGTCGTCGGCGTCACGCCGATGACGACCCTGCTCGACTGGCTGCGCGACCATCGTGGCCTGCGCGGCACCAAGGAAGGCTGCGCCGAGGGCGATTGCGGCGCCTGCACCGTGGTGCTGGAGCGCGAGGGCCGCCGCGATGCGATCAATTCCTGCATCGTGCTGATGGGCCAGGTCGACGGACAGTCGGTGCGCACGGTCGAGGGACTGCATGGGCCCGAGGGCGGGCCGCATCCGGTGCAGACCGCGATGGCCGAGGCCGATGCCACGCAATGCGGTTTCTGCACGCCGGGCTTCGTCATGTCGGCGGTGGCCTATGCCGGCAGTGGCGGGACCGCCGATCCCGACGCGATCCACGAGGCGCTGGCCGGCAACCTCTGCCGCTGCACCGGTTACCGGCCGATCGTCGAGGCGATGACGCGGATCGCGAGCCTGGCCGTCGAGCCGCCAGCGGCGTCCGCCATGCCGACGCGTAAAACATCGATCGCGTTCGACGGCGCCTTCTTCGCGCCGCGCACGCTGGGCGAGCTTCTGGCTTTGCGGGCCGATCATCCCGAAGCCCTGCTGCTGTCCGGCGGCACCGACCTCGGCCTGCTGGCCAGCCGCGCGCGCAAGCCGCCGAAGGAAGTGATCCATCTCCGGCACGTGCCTGAGCTGACGGCGATCTCCACGACCGGCGAGAAGATCATTCTTGGCGCGGCCGCGACCTACAGCGATGCGGCGCCGACGCTGATCGCGGCCTTTCCCGCGCTGCGCCCGTATCTCTCGCGGCTCGGCTCGCGGCAGATCCGCAACATGGGCACGATCGGCGGCAATATCGGTACGGCCTCGCCGATCGGCGACATGCCGCCGGTGCTGCTGGCGCTCGAAGCCAGCCTGACGCTGGTGTCGAAGCGGGGCATGCGCGAGATCCCGCTCGACGAGTTCTTCCTCGACTATCGCAAGACTGCGCTGGCGCCCGACGAGATCGTCCAAAGCGTTTCGATGCCGCGCCTGTGGGAGGGCGAGACCTTCCATTGCGACAAGGTGAGCAAGCGCCGCGACCAGGACATCTCGACCGTCGCCGGCGCCTATCGCGTCCGCATCCGCAATGGCAGGATCGAGGATGTACGGCTGGCCTTCGGCGGCATGGCGGCGACGCCGCGCCGGGCGCGTGCCGCCGAGGCGGCCTTGCTGAAGGACGGGTTTGCGGCGGCGATCGCCGCCGTCGCGACCGACTTCAAGCCGGTCGACGACTGGCGTGGCTCGGCCGCCTATCGCCTGCAGGTCGCGGCCAATCTGCTGCGGCGGCTGGAACTGCGGCTCGCCGATCCGGAGCGCGTGCTCGAGGTCGAGGCGCTGTGAAGGCCGCGGTCCATACGGCGCAGCGCCATGACAGTGCGCTGAAGCATGTCACGGGACAGGCGCTCTATATCGACGACATGCCCGAGCCGCCGGGCACGCTGCATGGCGCTTTGGTGTTGAGCAGCATCGCCTGCGGGCGGCTGGTGAAGACCGATTTTACCGCGGCCTCTGCCATGCCGGGCGTCGTCGCGGTGCTGGGACCGCAGGACATTCCCGGCAAGAACGACGTCGCGGCCATCGGCCAGAACGAGCCGCTGTTCGCCATCGACCGGATCGAGTTCGCGGGCCAGACGCTGGCCATGGTCGTCGCGGAAACGCTCGACGCCGCGCGCGCGGCCGCCGAGAAGGTCGTCGTCGAGATCGAGGTCGAGGAGCCGATCCTCGACATCGCGACGGCGCTCGCCCGCAAGGCCTATGTGCAGGCGCCGTCGACGGTGCTGCGCGGCGATCCCGATGCGGCGATGGCAAGCGCGCCTCACAAACTCTCTGCCGAATTCAGCGTAGGCGGCCAGGAACATTTCTATCTCGAAGGCCAGATCGCCTTCGCGCTGCCGGGCGAGGATGGCGACCTCACGGTCCATTCCTCGACCCAGCATCCGACCGAGGTCCAGCATATCTGCGCCCGGCTGCTGGGCTGCGACTTCAATCGCGTGACCGCAGTGGTGCGCCGGCTGGGCGGCGGTTTCGGCGGCAAGGAGAGCAATGCATCGTGGGTCGCGGCCGCCGCCGCGATTGCCGCCAACCATAGCGGGCGCCCCGTAAAACTGCGCCTGCCGCGCGAGGTCGACATGGTGGCGACCGGCAAGCGCCACGGTTTCGATTATCGCTACACGGTGGGCTTCGACGATGAGGGCCGCGTGCTGGCGCTCGACGCGGTGCTGGCGGCCGATGCCGGCTGGAGCCTCGATCTCACGCCCGGCGTCGTGGCGCGTGCGCTCACCCATACCGACAACGCCTACTGGATTCCGCACTTCCGCGCCGTCGGCTATGCCTGCCGCACCAACAAGCAGTCGAACACCGCCTTCCGCGGCTTCGGCGGGCCGCAGGGCGTCGTGATCATGGAGGATGCGCTCGACCGCATCGCGATCCATCTCGGCCGCGATCCCGTCGAGATACGGGCGCTGAACTTCTACGCCGAGGGGAAGGACGAAACGCCCTACGGCCAGAAGGTCGACGAGAATCACCTGGAACGCTGCTGGGCCGAGGTGAAGACCGGGGGCGAGGTCGAGCGGCGGCGCGCCGAGATCGATGCCTTCAACGCCGCGAACCCGGTGCTGAAGCGCGGGCTCGGCCTCTTCCCGCTGAAGTTCGGCATCTCCTTCAACCTGCCGCACATGAACCAGGCCGGCGCACTGGTGCATGTCTATACCGACGGCTCGATCCGCCTGAACCATGGCGGCACCGAGATGGGGCAGGGGCTGTTCATCAAGATCGCCCAGATCGTGGCCGAGGTCTTCAAGGTCGACATCGACCGCATCCGGGCGTCCGCGACCTCGACCGCGGAGGTGCCCAACACCTCGCCGACCGCGGCCTCGACGGGAACGGACCTCAACGGCTGGGCGGCGTGGGAGGCGGCCAACACGATCCGCCGGCGCATGGTGGCCTATGCCGCCGAGCATTTTGGCGTCGCCGAGGCCGACATCGAATTCGCCGACGGCAATGTCCGTATCGCGAAGCCGGGCAGTAACCAGGTGCTGAGCTTCGGCGAGCTGGCCAAGCTCTGCTGGCTCGGCCGCGTGTCGCTGTCATCGACCGGCTACTACAAGACGCCGAAGATCCACTGGGATCCCGTCGCGATGCGCGGCCGGCCGTTCTTCTACTTTTCCTTCGGCGCGGCGATGGCCGAAGTGGCGATCGACACCTTGACCGGCGAGAGCCGCGTGCTGCGCGCCGATCTCGTGCAGGATTGCGGCGAGTCGCTCAATCCCGCCATCGACCTCGGCCAGATCGAAGGCGCCTTCGTGCAGGGCCAGGGCTGGCTCACCTGCGAGGAGCTGTGGTGGGACGCCAAGGGGCGGCTGCGCACGGCAGGGCCGTCGACCTACAAGATCCCCGGCAGCCGCGACGTGCCGCCGGTGTTCAACGTCAGGCTCTTAAACAACGCGCCCTCGCGCGAAGCGACGATCTTCCGCTCCAAGGCGGTGGGCGAGCCGCCGCTGATGCTGGCGACGGCCGTGTGGACCGCGCTGAAGGATGCGATCGGCGCGGTGGGCAACGGCAAGGTCGCCGTGCATCTCGACGCGCCGGCTACGCCCGAGCGCGTGCTCGCGGCGGTCGAGCGGGTGCGGCAGGGAGCGCGAACAAGCGGTCCATGAGCTGGACCAAGGTGCGGTCCATCTCACGCCGCGCGGCCTTCTCGTCCTTCGCTTCGGCGACCCACAAGGCGGCCTCGTTGAAGGCGCCGGACAGCAGGAAGGTGACCGGCTCGACGCTTAAGCCCTGACCGGGATGCGCGGCGAGAACCGCCGTGACGCCTTCGCGCAGCGAGCGCACGCCGTGCGGCGCGTCGATCTCGCGCCAGCGATGCCAGCCCAGCACCGCCGGCGCATCGATCAGATAGATGCGCCGCACCGCGGGGTCGAGACAGGCATCGAGGAAGGCGCGCGTGCCGTCGATCAGCGCCTGCAACGGCTCGGGAGCCGGCTCGGCCATGTCGTCGATCGAGCCCGCGATCTCGCGCGCCACCTCCTCGACGATGGCCTCGAACAAGGCCCGCTTGTCCTTGAAGTGATAGTAGAGCGCGCCGCGCGTGACCTTGGCGCGCTTCACGATCTCCTCGGTCGCGGCCGCCTCGTAGCCCGAGGTCGCGAAGATCGACCGTGCCTCTTTCATCAGGATCGCGCGCGTCGCGGCCAGCCGCTCCGCCTGGGTTCGGGGTCTTGACATACATACAGCCTGTATCTAAATGACGATGCATCACATACAGTTTGTATGTAAATCGCAACGACAGAGAGGGCAAATGCAGCTCAGGGATTTCTACACGGTGCTCTGCACCGACGACGTCGCCGGCACCGCCGCCTTCTGGGAGAAGCATTTCGGCTTCCGTCGCGTCTTCGAGGCGGACTGGTATGTCCATCTCACCAGCACTGCGTCGGACAAGGCCAACCTCGCGATCCTCGACTATCGCCACGAGACGATTCCCGCGCCGTTCCGCAGGAAGGCGGCGGGCGTGCTGGTGAACTTCGAGGTCGACGATGTCGACGCGCTCTATGCGAAGGCGCAGGCGGACGGGCTGAAAATCCATCTCACCTTGCGCGACGAGCCTTTCGGCCAGCGGCACTTCATCACCGAGGACCCGAACGGCATTGCCATCGACGTGATCAAGCCGATTCCGCCCAGCGCCGAGTTCGCCCAGCAATACGCGCCGGACTCGCTGCCGCGCTGATCGAAAGCTAAGGTGCCGCCCGATTTTGCCGATTTCGGGAGGACAAGATGGACGTACGTATGGATGGCCGCGTGGCCGTGATCACCGGCGCGAGCACCGGCCTTGGCCTGGCGATGGCCAAGGAGTTTGCCGCGTCCGGCGCATCGGTCGCGCTGCTGGCGCGCAAGCAGGACGCGCTGGACGCGGCCAAGGCCGAGGTGGCGAAGGCCGCCGGCAAGGCCAACATCAAGATCGAGGCCTATTCCTGCGACGTCGCGAAGGCCGCGCCGATCGCCGACACGTTCAAGAAGATCGAGGCCGAGTTCGGCAAGGTCGACATCGTCGTGAACAATGCCGGCATCAGCCACGCCAAGTCGTTCGAGACCGTGACCGACGAGGACTGGCAGGGCGATCTCGATCTAAAACTGTTCGCCGCCATCCGTCTCGCCCGCGCAGCGATCCCCGGCATGCGGACGCGCAAGTGGGGCCGCATCGTCAACGTGCTGAACATCGGCGCCAAGGCCCCGACCGCCAACTCGACGCCGACCAGCGTCAGCCGCGCGGCGGGCCTCGCGCTCACCAAGGCGATGAGCCAGGAACTCGCCAAGGACAACATCCTCGTCAACGCGATGCTGGTCGGCCTGATCGAGAGCGACCAGTGGGCGCGCCGCCACAAGGGGCCGGCGGGCGAAGGCAAGACCTACGAGGAGTTCCTGGCCGGCATGGCCAAGGGTCGCATCCCGCTCGGCCGCATGGGCAAGGCCGAGGAATTCGCCCGCATGGCGTGCTTCCTCTGCTCCGACGCAGGCTCGTTCATCACCGGCGTCGCGATCAACGTCGACGGCGGCGCGAGCCCGGTGGTCTGAGCGATAAGCACGACGATCAAATAAGACCTCATGCTGAGGAGGCCGCATCGCGGCCGTCTCGAAGCATGGGCACGAGCACCACGCCTGTTGCCCACCCTTCGAGACGCGGTCCTGCGGACCGCTCCTCAGGGTGAGGTCGTTTTTGACTACGGCGCGAAAGCTTTAGAAATCCTTCGACAGAAAGAAGCGCGTGTTGCCGGGTGGGTAGTCGGGGATTTCGCCGAACACCCGGTAGCCGTTGCGCTCATAGACCCGCTTGGCGTCGGCGTTCAGCGTCTCGAGCCAGGCGCCGAGGCAGTTCCGGCGCTTCGCCTCGGCTTCGGCCTGTTGCAGCAGCTTCGTGCCAAGGCCCTTGCCGCGCAGCGCCTCGGAGATGAACAGCAGTTCGACGAACAGGCGGCGGAAGCCCGTGCGGCCGTAGAGGCCGCCGAGCAGCGTTCCGTCTTTTGACCGGATCGTGATCGCAAGCGGCGCGCCGTCGATCGGCCCCAGCAGCTCGACGTTGAAGGCACGCAAACCCTGGCCCAGCTCGTCGCGCAAGGTGGCGGGCGGCGCATCGGTCAGCGCGATGTCGAAATCGGTGTCGGTCACGGCAGCGCTTCTAGCGCGGGCGGCCCGGCGGCGTCACGTTCCACTGGCGGCGCAGCGCGTCGAGGTCGTGCTCGACCCAGTCCCAGACGTGCCATTTGGGATCGAAGATGTCGGCCGTCATCTCTGCGCCGCGCGCCCAGGCATGCCAGAACTCGTCGGGATCGAGGCCACCTTTGCCGGCATGGCCGACATCGTTGAGTTGCTCGCCGAAGTGAAAGAAGAAGATCACGGGCAGGATGTGGCCGCTCATCGGATTGATCGGATGCATGCCGGCCGTGAAGGTCGAGACCAGCAGCTCGCCGCGTGCGCTGGTGTCGTAGCCCGAGATCACATGCGTCGAATCGTGCGCCGTGCCGAAGGCGGCGTTCAGCGCCGCGGGATCGCCGGGGAAGGGGTAGCCGTTGGTCTTGTCGAAATCCCACAGCGCCTTGCCGAACGTGTTCTGCGGCAGCTTGCCCAGCGCCTCGTAGCGCGCGACCAGGGCGGGATCGGCGTTGGCGCCTTCGTAGGGGCGGATCCAGACGTTGGGATCGAGTCCTTCTGAAGAGCGGCTCAGCACGCTGTCGAAGTTCTTGCGCCACATGTCGGCGGTGGCCCAGGCGAGGTGGCCCGACGCCGCCTCGACGAGATCGGTGAGATAGTCGGCCTCGATGTCGAGCGCTCGGGAATATTCCAGCACGCGCTTCAGCTTGCTGTGATCGAGTGAGCCGTCGACCATCGCCATGATGGCGAGATATTTTACCGCTTCTTCGGCGAGGGACTTGTCCTTCAGGACGGCGACCAGGTCGGCCGGCTCGGCCGCGGGCAGCGTGCCGAGATCGACCAGCCCGTGGCGGCGCAGGAGATAGTGCCCGGCCGCCCGGATGCTCGCCGTGTCGGCGTAGGTGATCGTGTGTCCGCCGGCCAGCGCCACCTGGCGCATGGCGCCCAGGATGGCGTCGCTCTCGCGAGGACCGACGGCGCGCACGTTCTACCGCAGCGGCTCGAGGATGCTCACATAGTTGGCGACCGCCGCGCCTCCCATGTTGAACACGCCGCCGAGCTTGGCCTTCGGCAGCTGCAGCCCTTCCGGCGCGGTGCCGGCGAGCTGCATGGCCGTCATCACGTGCATCGAGACGCCGGTGGCGCCGACCGGATGGCCCTTGGCCTTGAGGCCGCCCGAGACGTTGACCGGCAGCTTGCCGTCGCGCTCGACCCAGCCTTCGAGGATGGCGCGCTCGCCTTCGCCCGGCGCGGTGAGGCCCATCGCCTCGTATTCGATCAGCTCGGCCGAGGTGAAGCAGTCGTGGCTCTCGACGAAGGAGAGGTCGAGCAGGTCGAGATGCGCCGACTTCAGCGCCCGCTGCCAGGCAAGCTGCGGCCCCTCGAACTTGATGATGTCGCGCTTGCTCATCGGCAGGAAGTCGTTGACGTGCTCGGCCGCGCGGAAGGCGATCGCCTGCTTCATGCCGAGCGCCGTGCCGACGTCGGTCAGGATCACCGCCGCCGCACCATCGGTGACGGGCGAGCAGTCGGTGCGCTTCAGCGGACCGGCGACGAACGGGTTCTTGTCCGACGGGGTGCGGCAGAACTCGTAGGCGAATTCCTTCTGGAAGTGGGCGTAGGGATTCTTCGCGCCGTTCTTGTGCGCCTTGACCGCGATCCTCGCGAGCGCGTCGGACTTGTCGCCGTAGCGCTGGAAGTAGGCCGAGGTGATCTTGCCGAAGATGCCGGCGAAGCCCGCCTCGATGTTGGCTTCCTCGGCGACGTAGGAGGCCTTGATCAGCACCTCGCCCGCCTGCGTCGAGTTGAGCTCGGTCATTTTCTCGACGCCGACCACCAGCACGAAGCGCGCCTTGCCGGCGGCCAGGGTGTTGAGGCCCATGTGGATCGCGGCCGAACCGGTGGCGCAGGCATTCTCGACCCGGGTCGAGGGCTTGAAGCGCAGGTCGGGGTGGGTCTGGAGCGGCAGCGAGGAGTGGAACTCCTGGCGCACGAAGCCGCCGTTCATGTTGCCGACATAGATGACGTCGACGTCCTTGGGCTCGATGCCGGCATGGGCGATTGCCTCCGACGCCGCCTTGACGATCAGCGACTCGCTGGTCTCGCCGTCGAGCTTGCCGAATTTGCCGTGGGACCAACCGACGATGCACGCGGTCATGGAACTCTCTCCTTGGTTCGTGGCGGCGACCCTAGACGCGGCCGTGGGACCGGTCGAGAGGGCGCCATTCTGTGCATATACACTTATATCGCCGTCCGGACGGCGCAAGAGCCTTGGCGGGGCCCGCCCTGCGCCCAAATTCCGCCGCGCGGCGGGTATTGACTGCACCCTTGAACCGGAGCCTCACTGGCATATGGCCGACGCCCTTCCGCCTCCCGAGCGTTCGATCCCCACGCAGTCCATCCCCGTGCAGTCCACGCCGCGCTGGCCCTGGATTCTGGGCGGCCTGGTGGGGGGCTTCTTCCTGCTCGCCGCCGGTCTCGGCCTCGGCTGGTACCTTTTCTACCGTCCGATCGTGAACGTAGCGGTCCAGTTGCCCGCGCCACCGGCTCCCCCGGCGCCCGCCGGTCCGGATGCAGCGCAGGTCAAGGCGCTCGAGGAGCAGATCGAGAAGCAGAAGGCCGCCAACAAGCAGATCGAGGACCAGATCGCGACCTTGAAGGAGCGGCTGCGCGCCGACGTGTGTACGGCGAAGGATCCGGCGGGCAAGGCGCCGCCCGCATCGACGCCTGCACCCGCGGGTCAGAAGACTTGAGCGGGAAGATCTCGCCGCAGTCCTAGGCGCAGACCTAAACGTAACAAAAGAATCGTTGCTCAATACAACAGCTAGCTTCACTCTGCCCTGACAGTGCAATAGGTCGGGCGGGGGAGCGTGAAGCTGGCTGTAACTCGATGGTGGGGAGCGGCGTCGGCGGTCGGCTTGGCCGTTCTGACGGGTGCTTGCGACCTCAGGCGGGCTCCCGTGCTGGATCCCAAGGGTCCTATCGCTCTGGCAGAGCGCGACCTCCTGTTCGATGCCTTCTGCGTGATGATGCTGGTGATCGTTCCGATCATCATCCTCACCCTGTGGTTCGCGTGGAGGTATCGCGCCTCCAACACCAAGGCCAAGTACACGCCGACCTGGTCCACTTCGGTCAAGCTCGATGCCCTTACCTGGTTCGTGCCGACCCTGATCGTCATCGCCGTCGCCGTGCTGCTGTGGCGCAGCACCCACCGGCTCGATCCCTACCGTCCGCTGGAATCCAAGGAAGCGCCGTTCGACGTCCAGGTCGTGGCGCAGGACTGGAAGTGGCTGTTCATCTATCCGGAACAGGGGATCGCGGTCGTGAACCAGCTTGCCTTCCCGGCGGGCCGGCCGGTCAGCCTGCGCATCACCTCCGACACGGTGATGAATTCCTTCTACGTGCCGCAGCTCGCCGGGCAGATCTACGCCATGGCCGGCATGCAGACTCGCCTGCAGATGCTGGCGGACCAGCCCGGCAAGTTCGTCGGCCGCAACAGCCAGTACAGCGGCGGCGGTTATTCCGATCAGCATTTCGAGGTGCTGGCCATGACACCGGCCGACTTCGACGCCTGGGTGGCGCGGGCCAAGCAGAACGGCACCGCGCTCGATGCCAACGCCTACAAGGCGCTGGCGGCCAAGAGCCGGGCCAACCCCATCACCTATTATTCGACGGTCGAACCCAAGCTGTTCGACTCGATCATCGACAAATACAGGCACAGCGGCCATGCGCATCCTGCGCCGGCCGGGAGATAGTTGATGTTCGGCAAACTGACGATCGACGCTCTGCCGTTCTACAGCCCCATCGCCGCGGGCGGCGCCGCCGTCACCGTGGGCGGTGCGCTGCTGGTCGCGGCCGTGCTGACCTACCTGAAGGCCTGGAAGTATCTCTGGACCGACTGGCTGACCAGCGTCGACCACAAGCGCGTCGGCATCATGTACATCGTGCTGGCGCTGATCATGCTGCTGCGCGGCTTCGTCGACGCCCTGATGATGCGTGCCCAGCAGGCGATGGCGTTGAACGGCGGCGGCTACCTGCCGCCCGAGCATTTCGACCAGATCTTCAGCTCGCACGGCACCATCATGATCTTCTTCATGGCGATGCCGTTCATGACGGGGCTGATCAACGTCATCATGCCGCTGCAGATCGGCACGCGCGACGTGGCCTTCCCGTGGCTGAATGCCGTCAGCCTGTGGCTGGGCGCGGCCGGTGCGGCACTGGTCATGGTCTCGCTGGTGATCGGCAAGTTCTCGACCGCGGGCTGGACCGGCTATCCGCCTTACTCAGGCATCGACTACAGCCCCGGCGTCGGCGTCGATTACTGGATCTGGGCGATCCTGATATCGGGCGTCGGCTCGACCATGTCGGGTATCAACTTCATCGTGACGATCCTGAAGCGCCGCGCGCCGGGCATGACCCTGATGCGCATGACGCCCTTCGTGTGGACCGCGCTCGTCGCCTCGGTCCTGATGGCCTTCGCCTTCCCGGCCATCACCGTGGCCTGCGGTCTCCTTGCCCTCGACCGCCTCGCCGGCATGCATTTCTTCACGAATGCAAACGGCGGCAACATGATGAACTACGTCAACCTGTTCTGGATCTGGGGCCATCCGGAAGTCTACATCCTGATCCTGCCGGCCTTCGGCATTTTCTCCGAGGTCGTGTCGACCTTCTCGCGCAAGCGCCTGTTCGGCTACGAATCGCTGGTCTATGCGACGGCGGCGATCGGCATCCTGTCCTTCACCGTCTGGCTGCACCATTTCTTCACCATGGGCTCCAGCGCCGGCGTCAACGCCTTCTTCGGCGTGATGACCATGATCATCGCGGTGCCCACGGGCGTGAAGGTGTTCAACTGGCTGCTGACCATGTATCGCGGTCGCATCGAGTTCCATCCCTCGATGATGTGGAGCATCGGCTTCATCGTGACGTTCGTGATCGGCGGCATGACCGGCGTGCTGCTGGCCATCCCGCCGGCCGACTTCTTGATGCACAACACGACCTTCCTGATCGCGCACTTCCACAACATGATCATCCCGGGCGTGCTGTTCGGCTATCTCACCGGCTACATGTACTGGTTCCCCAAGGCCTTCGGCTTCGCCTTCCACCGCGGCTGGGGGCTCGGCGCCTTCTGGTGCTGGATCATCGGCTTCTATCTCGCCTTCATGCCGCTCTACCTGCTCGGCCTGAAGGGCATGCCGCGCCGCATGGAAACCTACAACGACCCGACCTGGCAGCCCTACCTGATGGTCGCCGCCCTCGGCGCGGTGGTCGTGCTGTGCGGCATCGGCTGCATGGTGATGCAGCTCTACGTCTCGATCCGCGACCGCAACAAGACGCGCGACCTGACCGGCGATCCGTTCAACGGTCGTACGCTGGAATGGTCCACCTCCTCGCCGCCGCCGCCGTACAATTTCGCGGTGATCCCGACGGTGAGCGACCGCGAGGCGTTCCTGGAGATGAAGGAAAAGGGCACTGCCTACCAGCGGCCGGCCACCTACCAGCCGATCCGCATCCCGTCGAACACGCCGATCGGCGTGATCCTGGGCGCCTTCGCCTTCGTCGTGGGCTTCGCCATGATCTGGCACATCTGGTGGCTGGTGATCGTCTCGGGACTGATCATGCTGGGCGCCGTGATCGTGCGCTCGTCCAATGACGATCAGGAATTCACCATGTCGGCCGCCGAGGTGAAGGCCATCGAGGACGAACGATTCCGTCTCATGGGGAGCAAGCCATGAGCGTCACCCACATGAGCGAACACGAGCGCGAGGAGATCGAGACCCACGAGCAGCGGGCGCTGGGCTTCTGGCTCTACCTGATGGGCGATGCCGTGATCTTCGCCCTGCTGTTCGCGACCTACGCCATCATGATCCCCGGCACCGCCGGCGGTCCCACGGGCAAGCAGCTGTTCGACCTGAACAACGCCGCCCTCGAGACGGTGCTGCTGCTGGTCTCCAGCACGACTTTCGGCTTTGCCAGTCTCCAGTCGAAGGCCGGCAATCGTGGCGCGGTGCTTGGCTGGCTCGCCATCACCTTCCTGCTGGGCGCGGGCTTCGTGTTTCTCGAGGTGCGCGAGTTCGCCGGCATGATCGCCAAGGGCGCCGGTCCCGATCGCAGCGGCTTCCTGTCGGCGTTCTTCACGCTGGTCGGTACGCACGGCGTCCATGTCAGCATGGGCCTGATCTGGATCGTGATCCTGGGCGCGCAAGTCGCGTTGAAGGGCCTCACCTTGCCGGTCACGTCGCGGCTCTTCCGTCTCGGCCTCTTCTGGCACTTCCTCGACATCGCCTGGGTCGGCATCTTCTCCATCGTCTATCTGCCGGGACTGCTCTGATGGAACACCAAACCCCGCACGCCCTGCGTTCCTACCTGATCGGGTTCGTGCTGGCCGTCGTGCTGAGCGCGGTCCCCTTCTGGCTGGTCTACACGCACGCCCTGCCGCCGCAGCGCACGCTGCTCGTCATCGGCGTCGCCGCCGTGCTCCAGGTGCTGGTCCATCTGCGCTTCTTCCTGCACATGAACTTCACCACGACGCCGCGCGAGAACATGCTGGCGCTGGTCTTCACCGCCATCCTGCTGTTCCTCATGGTGGGCGGCAGCTTCTGGATCATGTTCGACCTGCACGCCCGCATGGCGCTCTAGCCGGCGGTCTGATGGCACAAGCCAAGTCGAAGATGACGCCACTCCTCACGTGGGAGTGGGTTGTCGGTCTGTCTCCCGTCGCGGCGACGGTCCTCGCCTACCTCGCGCTCACCAACCTGTCGCTGGAAGCGACGGCGATCGGCTTCACGGCGGCCGCGCTCGACGGGTTGTGCGCGGCCGGCCTCCCGGCCTTCTGGTGCCGCATCCCCAAGCCGGTGACCCTGCTGGCGGCGGTGCAGTTCCTGAGCTTCCTCTGGTTCATCGTGGCGTCGGCCTACATGTTCTGGCGCGTGCGCTTTGGTCCCTACCGGAAGCCCCCGGCCTACATTCCCGGCTCGTCGTCGCTCTTCGAGATGGCCAGTTGGGGTGGCATCTGGTTGTTCATGCTGATCGGCGGGCAGATCTTTCCCTATCGTGGCATGCCACTCGCCGAGCCCAGCCTGCTGTTCGCGATGCTGGGCCTCAGCCTTGCCGTCCTGTCGCTGCGCATGCTCGCGGTCAGCCTGCGGTTCCGGCAGTAGGCCGCGATGAAGCTCTTCAAGGACGAGCTTCACGAGGATTTCGGAACCTGGCCTCTCGCCTATATCCGCTACGGCGGGCCGGACTTCGGCGAGATCGCCGCGGTCGCCGAAGCCGTGGGCGACGGCGACGATTCGGCCTTTTATTCGGCATGGGTCGCCACCGGCGACCGGCTGGCGAGCGAAGCACAGGATGTCCTGGCGCGCGGCCATCGTGGTTCCGCGCGGGAACTGTTCCTGCAGGCGAGCGTCGCCTATGCCGCCTCGTATCATCTGCTGTTCGGCACGCCGGTCGATCCAAGGCTCGTGTCGGCATTCCGCAAGCAGATCGACGTCTTCGACAAGGGCCTCGCGCTGGGCGAGCCGCCGGTCCTGCCGCTGCGCATTCCCTTCGAGGGTGGATCGCTTCCGGCCTATTTCATTCCCGCCGCCGGAAAGGCCGGCACGGTGCGGCCGCTGGTCATCCAGGTCGACGGCTACGACGCCACGGTGACCGATCTCTATTTCGCGTCGGCGGTGGCGGCCTCGCAGCGCGGCTACCACTGCCTGATCTTCGACGGGCCGGGGCAGGGCGAGATGCTCTACGAGCATGGGATGCCGCTACGACCGGACTGGGAGGTTGTGGTGCGTGCGGTGGTGGACTTCGCCGTGTCGCTCCCGGGTGTCGATCCTGCGTGCATCGCGCTGAGCGGCGCGAGCCTCGGCGGTCATCTCGCCTTGCGCGCGGCGACCGGTGAGCCGCGTCTGGCCGCCTGCATCGCCGATCCGGGCCTGTGGAGCGTGGCGTCGTCGGCGCGTGTATTCGCCAGCCGCCTCGGCGCCGACCTTGCTGCCGACGCCAGCCTGTCCACGCTCGACCAAAGCGTGCTCGATACCATGTTCGGGATCATCCAGGCCGACCGAGGATTGCGCTGGAAGATCGTGCAGCGCGGCTTCTGGGCCAACGGCGCCAAAGATCTCCGCGACTATCTGCGGCTCATCGAGGGTTTTAGCCTCGAAGGCCGTATCGAGGGCATCAGGTGCCCCGTGCTGCTCACGCACGCGGAAAACGACAGCCTGGCCTCGGAGACGCAGACCGTGTTCGACGCCCTGCGCTGCCCCAGGCAGATCGTCCGGTTCACGGCGGCCGAGGGCGCGGGCGATCATTGCGAGATGGGGAACCGCTCGGTGCTGAACCGCCGCGTGTTCGACTGGCTCGACACGGTGATGGCCGCCCGCTGAACCGGTGCCCCGGCGGGCGCCTGTCCAAAAATTTCCTATGAGATTCCTATGCCGGCCGCGCGGTCGCCGGCTCGAATTCCTATGCCCTGCAGCCCTTCTATGACGGCGAAGGAGTTCCCATGCTCGACATTCTGTTTTTCGGCGGCGGCCTGGTGCTGTTCTGCCTGCTGATCGCCTACGAACGCCTGTGCCACCGGCTGTGAGGCGATCATGAGCTTCGATTACCTGCTTGGCGGCGGCCTCGCCGTCCTTTTGCTCGTCTACCTCACGGTCGCGCTGGCGCAGCCAGAGAAGTTCTGAGGCGGTCATGACTCTCAACGGCTGGGCGCAGATCGCCCTTTTCTGCGGCCTCGTGCTGCTGCTCACGCGGCCGCTCGGCGGCTATCTCGACAATGTCCTGGCGGGACGGCGCACGCTTCTGTCGCCCGTGCTGCGCCCCATCGAGAACGGCTTCTATCGCCTCGCCGGCATCGACCCGGCGGAGGAACAGAGCTGGTGGGTCTATGCCCGCGCCATGATCGTCTTCCACATCGTGGGCTTCGCGTTTCTCTACGCTCTGTTGCGCGTACAGGACCTGCTGCCGCTCAATCCGCAGGGCATGAGCGCCGTGCCGCCCGATCTCGCGGGAAATACTTCCGTGAGCTTCCTGACCAACACCAACTGGCAGAGTTACGGTGGCGAATCGACGATGAGCTATCTCTCGCAGATGGCCGGTCTCTCGGTTCAGAGCTTCCTGAGCGCCGCCACCGGCATTGCGCTGGCCGTCGCGCTGGTGCGTGGCTTCGCGCGAGCCGAATCCAAGGGCATCGGCAACTTCTGGGCCGACATGGTGCGCGCCACGCTCTATGTGCTGCTGCCGTTCTGCTTGCTGCTGACGGTCTTCTACGTCTGGCAGGGCGTGCCGCAGAACCTCTCGCCCTATGTCGAGGCGACGACGCTCGAGGGCGCCAAGCAGACCATCGCGCAGGGCCCCGTGGCCTCGCAGCTCGCCATCAAGATGCTGGGCACCAACGGCGGCGGCTTCTTCAACGCCAACTCCGCGCATCCCTACGAGAACCCGACGGCGCTCTCGAACCTGGTGCAGATGCTGTCGATCTTCGTGATCGGCGCCGCTCTCACCAACGTGTTCGGCCGCGCCGTCGGCGACGAGCGCCAGGGCTGGGCGATCCTCGCGGCCATGGGCGTGCTGTTCCTGGCCGGCGTGGTCGTCTGCTACTGGGCCGAGGCTGGCGGCAATCCGCTGCTGAGCGCGCTCGGCGTCGACAATGCCGCCGGCAACATGGAAGGCAAGGAAGTCCGCTTCGGCGCGTCCCTGTCGGCCCTGTTCGCCGTGATCACCACCGCCGCCTCGTGCGGCGCGGTGAACGCCATGCTCGACAGCTTCATGCCGCTCGGCGGGATGATCCCGCTGATCAACATGCTGTTGGGCGAGATCATCATCGGCGGCGTCGGCGCGGGCCTCTACGGCATGCTGCTGTTCGCCATCCTGGCGATCTTCCTGGCGGGCCTGATGGTGGGTCGGACGCCCGAATACGTCGGCAAGAAGATCGAGGCGCGCGAGGTGAAGTTCACCATGCTCGCGATCCTCTGCGTGCCGCTCGCGGTGCTGGGCTTCACGGCGCTGGCCGCCGTCGTCCCGGCGGGCCTCGCCGGTCCGGCCAATGCCGGCCCGCATGGCTTCAGCGAGATCTTCTATGCCTACACGTCGGCGGCGGCGAACAACGGCAGCGCCTTCGGCGGCCTCTCGGCCAACACCGTCTTCTACAACGGCACCTTGGCCGTCGCGATGATGGTCGGCCGCTTCGCCATCATCATCCCGATGCTGGCGGTTGCGGGATCGCTCGCCGCCAAGCGCAAGGCCGCGATCTCGGCTGGTACCTTCCCGACGCAGGGTGGCCTGTTCGTCGGCCTGCTGGTCGGCGCCGTCCTGATCGTCGGCGGTCTCACCTTCCTGCCAGCCCTGGCCCTCGGCCCGATCGCGGAGCATTTCGCGCTGCTGGCCGGCACGCTGTTCTAGCGAGGCGTCATCATGAGTAAGCGCGATAAATCGCAGTCCCTGTTCGACCCCGCGATCCTGAAACCGGCCCTGCTGGGCAGCTTAACCAAGCTCGACCCGCGCGAGTTGGTGAAGAACCCGGTGATGTTCACCGTCGAGATGGTGGCGCTGGCCGCCACCATCCTCACCGTGCGCGACGTCGTAACCGGCGTGGCGGGCAGCGGCTTCCAGATCCAGATCGTGATCTGGCTGTGGGTCACCGTCCTGTTCGCCACGTTCGCCGAGGCGGTCGCCGAGGGCCGCGGCAAGGCCCAGGCCGACACCTTGCGTCGCATGCGAAGCGAGACCATGGCCAAGGTCTTGCTGGGCGTCGGCGACACGTTCGAGCCGCGCCGTGCCCATACGCTGAAGGTCGGCGAAAAGGTGCTGGTCGAGGCCGGCGACCTGGTGCCGGGCGACGGCGAGATCATCGAGGGCGTGGCGACGATCGACGAATCGGCCATCACCGGCGAATCCGCGCCCGTGATCCGCGAGGCCGGCGGCGACCGTTCCGCCGTCACCGGCGGCACGCGGGTGCTGTCGGACCGGATCAAGGTCCGCATCACCGCCGAGGAGGGATCGAGCTTCCTAGACCGCATGATCGCCCTGGTCGAGGGCGCCGCCCGCCAGAAGACGCCCAACGAGCTGGCGCTCAGTGTCCTGCTGGCGGGCCTCACCCTGATCTTCGTGCTGGCCGTCGTGACCATCCCGAGCTTCGCGACCTATGCCGGCGGCGCGGTCTCCGTCGTCGTGCTGATCGCGCTGTTCGTCACGCTCATTCCGACGACCATTGGCGCGCTCCTGTCGGCCATCGGCATTGCCGGCATGAACCGGCTGGTGCGCTTCAACGTGCTGGCGACTTCCGGCCGTGCCGTCGAAGCGGCGGGCGACGTCGACACCTTGCTGCTCGACAAGACCGGCACCATCACCCTGGGCAACCGCCACGCGACGCAGTTCATCCCGGTGACCGGCGTCACCGAGGACGAGGTGGCCAAGGTGGCCCAACTCGCCAGCCTGGCCGACGAGACGCCCGAGGGCCGTTCGATCGTCGTGCTGGCCAAGGAGAAGTACGGCCTGCGCGGTGTCGACGTGGCCGACCTGCGCGCGCAGTTCGTGCCCTTCACGGCGCAGACCCGCATGAGCGGCGTAGACCATGAGGGCGCGGTGATCCGCAAAGGCGCGATCGATTCGGTGCTCGAGCATGCGCGCTCGCTCGGCATCGTGCCGCCGGCCGAGGAGGTGAACCGCATCGCCTCGACCGTCGCCAAGGAGGGCGGCACGCCGCTCGGTGTTTCCCAAAACGGAAGGATCCTGGGCGTCGTCTACCTGAAGGACATCGTGAAGGGCGGTATCCGCGAGCGCTTCGCGGAGCTGCGCGCCATGGGTATCCGCACGGTGATGATCACCGGCGACAATCCGCAGACCGCGGCCGCCATTGCCGCCGAAGCGGGCGTCGACGACTTCCTGGCGCAGGCGACGCCCGAGGCCAAGCTGCGCCTGATCCGCGAGGAGCAGGCCAAGGGCAAGCTGGTGGCGATGTGCGGCGACGGCACCAACGATGCGCCGGCGCTGGCCCAGGCCGATGTCGGTGTGGCCATGCAGACCGGCACCAATGCCGCGCGCGAGGCCGGCAACATGGTCGACCTCGACAGCGACCCGACCAAGCTCATCGAGATCGTGGCCATCGGCAAGCAATTGCTGATGACGCGCGGCGCGCTCACCACCTTCTCGATCGCCAACGACGTGGCGAAATACTTCGCCATCATCCCGGCGATGTTCATCGCCTTCTACCCGCAGCTCGGCGTGTTGAACGTCATGGGCCTGGCGACGCCGCAGAGCGCCATCCTCTCGGCCATCATCTTCAACGCCGTGATCATTGTGGCGCTGATCCCGCTCGCCCTGCGCGGCGTCCAGTACCGCCCGAGCGGCGCCGCCTCGCTGCTGCGGCGCAACCTGCTGATCTATGGAATCGGCGGCCTGATCGTACCCTTCGTCGGCATCAAGCTGATCGACGTCGTGGTCGCGGCCGCCGGCCTCGCCTGAAGGAGACTGTCATGCTTCGTCATTTCCGTGCGTCCGTCGTCATGCTGGTGCTGATGACCGTGCTGTTGGGCATTGCCTATCCGCTGGCCATGGTGGGCGCTGCGGGGGCGATCTTCCCCGGACAGGCTGCGGGGTCGCTCATCGAGAAGGGCGGCAAGGTCGTGGGATCGAGCCTGATCGGCCAGTCCTTCACCGGCGAGACCTACTTCCATGGCCGCCCCTCGGCCACGACTGACACCGATCCGGCGGACCCCACCAAGACCGTCGCCGCGCCCTACAACGCGGCCAACTCGATGGGCTCCAACCTCGGCCCGACCGCCAAGGCGCTGGTCGACAGGGTCAAGGAAGATGCCGACAAGCTCGGCAAGGGCGTGCCGGTCGACCTCGTCACGACCTCGGGCAGCGGCCTCGATCCGCACGTCTCGCCCCAGGCCGCCTCGTGGCAGGTGGCGCGCGTCGCCAAGGCGCGCAGCCTGCCGGAAGCCGAGGTGCAGGCGCTGGTGACGCAGCACACCGAGGGCCGCATGTACGGCCTGCTGGGCGAGCCGCGGGTCAACGTGTTGCAGCTCAACCTCGCCCTCGACGCGATGCCCAAGCGGTGACAATGATCCGGACGAATGGCCAGCACCGCTGACGATCTCCGGCCCTCGCCCGACGCACTCCTGAAGGCGGCGGAGAAGGAATCACGCGGCAAGCACAAGATCTTCCTCGGCGCCGCGCCCGGTGTCGGCAAGACCTACGAGATGCTCTCGGCGGCCCATCGCCGCCTGCGCGAAGGCATCGGCGTGGTGGTCGGCGTCGTCGAGACGCACCGCCGCGCCGAGACCGAGGCGCAGCTCAAGGGGCTAGAAATCCTGCCGCGCCGGTCCGTCGAGTATCGCGGCCGCACGCTCGAGGAGATGGACCTCGACGCCATCCTGAAGCGGCGGCCGGCGCTGGTGCTGGTCGACGAGCTTGCGCACACCAATGCCGAGGGCAGCCGCCATCCCAAGCGCTATCTCGATGTCGAGGAGCTTCTGGCCGCCGGCATCGACGTCTATTCGACCCTGAACGTCCAGCATATCGAGAGCCTGAACGACGTGGTGGCGCGCATCACGCGCATCCGCGTGCGGGAGACCGTGCCCGACCACGTGGTCGATGCCGCCGACGAGGTCGAGCTGATCGACCTGACACCGGCCGACCTGATCGCCCGCCTGGCCGAGGGCAAGGTCTATGTCCGCGACCAGGCGCAACGCGCGCTGCGCCATTACTTCTCGCCGGGTAACCTCACCGCCCTGCGCGAACTGGCGCTAAGGCGCACCGCCGTGCGCGTCGACGAACAGATGCGCAGCTACATGCGCGAGCACGCCATCACCGGCCCTTGGGCGGCCGGCGAACGGGTGATCGTCTGCCTCGATCCCGGACCCGGTGCGGCCAATGCCGTGCGCGCGGCCAAGCGCAGCGCCGACGCGCTTGATGCCGAGCTGATCGCGCTCTATGTCGAGACCGACCGGCACGCGACGCTCTCCGAAACCGAGCATGCGCGTCTTGCGGAGGCGCAGCGGCTCGCGGCCCAGCTCGGCGCCGAGATCGTGACCCTGCCGGGCCGCTCGGTCGTCGAGGAGATCGTGGCCTTCGCCCGCTCGCGTAACGCCACGCGGGTCGTGGTCGGCAAGTCGCGGCGGTCGCGCTGGTTCGAGCTGCGCCACGGCTCGGTGGTCGACGAGCTTGTGCGCTCCGGCTCGGGCCTCGCCGTCGAGGTCGCGCCCTCGGCCGAGGCCGAGCAGAAGAGCAGCCCGCAGGACTGGCTGCGCGATGTGCCGATGACGCCGGGGCCTTATCTCGAAGGGACTCTGGCGACAGCGGTCGCGACGGCGGTCGGCGTCCTGATCGACCGGCTGATCGTGCTGCCCAACATCTCGCTGGTCTACGTGCTGCCCGTGCTCTTCGCGGCGGCGCGGCACGGGCTGGTGCCGTCGCTCTGGGTCTCGGCGCTGAGCGTCGCCTGCTTTAACTTCTTCTTCCTGCCGCCGCTCTACCAATTCACGATCTCCGATCCCGCCAACGTGATCGCGCTCTTCCTGTTCGTGGTTGTGGCGGTCATCGCGAGCGCGCTGGCGGCCCGCACCCGAACGCAGACGGAGTCGGCGCGCCGCGAGGCCCAGACCACGGCGGGCCTCTACGCCTTCAGCCGCAAGATCGCCGGCGTCGTCGATCTCTACGATCTGCTGTGGATCGTGGTTTCGCATCTCGCCCGGCTGCTGAAGGCCGAGGTCGTCGTGCTGATGCCGCAGGACGGCGAGCTCGTGACGAAGGCGGCTTTTCCGCCGGACGGGGCGCTGAGCGACGCCGATCTCGCTGCCGCCCGATGGTCGTGGGATGCCGACCGTCCCGCAGGGCGCGGCACCGATACCTTGCCGGGCGGGCGCTGGCTGTTCGTGCCGATCCGCACCAGCCGCTCGGCGGTCGCAGCGATTGGCGTCCTGCCGCAGAAGGAAGGATATCAGCTCTCGGCCGGCGAACGCCGCCTGCTCGAAGCCGTCGGCAACCAGGCCGCCGTCGCCATCGAGCGGGTGACCCTGGCCGAGGATATCGACCAGGCGCGGCTGGGCGCGGAGCGCGAAAGGATGCGTTCCTCGATGCTGACCTCGGTGTCGCACGATCTGCGCACGCCGCTGGCCTCGATCATCGGGTCGCTGTCCAGCCTGCGCAGCTTTGGCGAACGCTACGACGCGGCGGCGCGCGAGGAATTGTTGTCGACGGCGCAGGGCGAGTCCGAACGGCTCGACCGCTTCGTCGGCAACCTTCTGGACATGACGCGGCTCGATGCCGGCGCGATCGTTCCCAGGCGCGAGGCGGTCGAAGTGGGCGATCTCGTTTCGACCGCCTTGCGACGCGCAGCACCTTTGGTGGCGGGGCACGAGGTCTCCAGCATCGTGCCGCCGGGATTGCCCGCCCTGTCGCTCGACTTCGTGCTGGCCGAGCAGGCGCTGTTCAACCTGCTCGACAATGCCGCCAAGTATTCCCCGCCCGGTGGCCGTCTCTCGGTCGAGGCGAAGTCGGCGGGCGCGCGGGTCGAGATCGTCGTGCGCGACGAGGGGCCGGGCATCGCCGAAGCGGATCTCGAACGCATCTTCGAGAAGTTCTATCGTGCCGAATCAGGCGACCGGCGCCGCGCCGGCACGGGCCTGGGCCTTGCCATTGCCCGCGGTTTGGTCGAAGCCATGGGCGGCACGCTGTTAGCGCGCAATCGGGACGATCGCAGCGGTGCGGAGTTCATGGTGAGTTTTCCGGTATCCCCGAATGACGGCTGACGGCGCCACCATCCTGATCGTCGAGGACGAGCCGCCGATCCGCCGGCTGCTGCGCACGACCCTGGCGGCGCACGACTACCGCACCCTGGAGGCCGGCACGGGCGCCGAGGCGCTGCAGGCCGTGCGGCATCACCGGCCCGATCTCGTGCTGCTCGATCTCGGCCTGCCCGATCGCGACGGGCTCGACCTGATCGGCGACCTCCGCAAGCTCGGGCCCGTGCCCATCGTGGTTCTGTCGGGACGCGGCGAGGAAGCGGCCAAGGTGGCGGCCCTCGATTCTGGCGCCGACGACTATGTCACCAAGCCGTTCGGCGCCGAGGAGCTGATGGCGCGCCTGCGCGCCGCCTTGCGCCACCGGCTGCAGGAGCAAGGCGCGGAGCGCGGCTTCACCAGCGGCACCCTGAAGGTCGATCTGGTGCGCCGGCTGGTCGAGAGGAACGGCGAGGCGGTGAAACTCTCGCCCAAGGAATACGACATCCTCGAACAGCTCGCGATCCATGCGGGGAAGGTGCTGACGCATCGCCACCTGCTGCGCGAAGTCTGGCGTGACGAGGCCGTCGATCCGCAGTACCTGCGCGTCTACATCCGCCAGCTTCGCCAGAAGATCGAGACCGATCCGGCCTCTCCGCAGCATGTCCTCACCGAGCCGGGCGTGGGCTACCGGTTGGTCTGAGGACGAGCCGGCCCGCCACGTGATCGAACGACACCACGTCGAGGCCCGCATCGGTCACGCGATCGCAAACGGCTGAAAGGCCGTTGCGGCAGGTGCATTCGCTGCCTTCGACGATCACGCGCCCCTGAGCGCCGGTCCGGCGACGCGCGGCCTGCAGCGCCTCGCAAAGCTCATCTTCGTTGGCGACATCGACGATCCACGCAAGGTCGGCGGCCTCGCCATCCGGCGACACCGCGTCGGGCCGCAGGCTGCGTACGCAGGCACAGCCACGACGCATCAGCGCGAGAAGGAGAGGCAGGGTGTGATGACCGATGACGGCAACACTCGCCGTCGAGGGCAGGTGCGCGGCCGCCATGACCTGATCGACGAGGACCGCCGAGGGATCGTCAGGGGCGGCAGACGGGATATCGAGCATGCGAAGACCTCCGGGACGCCGCCGATATGGCGGAGCGTCCCGTAGGAATTCGAGAGGGAAGGAAGCGGCCGGGCATAGCCCCGCCATAAAGGCGGGGCCGCCCGTACCGGATGAGGAACTACTTCGCGACCTTGGCGCCGGTCGCGACGTTGATCACCGAGCCGTCCTCGAGGCTCAGGCGATAGATCTCGCGCAGCACGTTGCCGGCGAAGCCCAGTTCGACGATCGACACCGTCTTGAAGGCGGTCGGGATGCCGTCGGGCAGGATCTGGTTGAACTCGACCGCGGTCTGGTTGAAGGCCGCCTGGATCTCCGGCGTGAACTTGGCCATCGAGTAGACCAGCGTGTTGTGCGGATTGTGCGGGCGCAGTTCCTTGCCGTCCTTGACGGTGTTGATGCCGCTGACGCCGACCGTCCGGACGAGTTCCTTGCCGGCATCGGCCATCGCCGCATAGACCGGCCCGGTGACGCGCGGCAGCGGGCCGTCGCGCAGCGGCGTCAGGGCCGGCGTGGCCAGGGTGTTGAAGGCCATCATCGCCTCGAAGCCCGCGCCTTCCTTCACGATGCCGAGGTCGAGCCACCAGGGATGGCCCGCGCCCTTGGCGGCTTCGGTCGTATAGAAGGTCTTCAGCGTGACGTTCAGTACCGGCGGCAGCTTCGGCATCGCCTTCAACATCTTTTCCGGCGTCGTCGGATCGGCATTGTGGATGTGCAGCACGGTGACGTGCGGAATGTTGAAGCGCAGCGCCTCGTCGATGAGGTTGGCGTTCAGGAGCTTCTCGCGCAGCAACCCGCCGATCGTGATGTTGAGAAGGTCGTTCACTTCCTTCGGCAGCGTGTAGACCAGCCCGAAAGTGCGCTTGTGCTCGCGGAAAGCAGCCGCGCCGATCGAGCTGTTGTCGATCGCGCCCTGCGCCAGGGCCGGTTGAACGGCCAGCAATGTCGAGCCGGCAAGTGCAATGGCGGTCAGCGCGCTGAAGACTTTGGATTTCATAAGTTTCCCCGTTTGCAGGCAATGCACAGTAAATGCAATTAGCATGCCTGCTGACAAGGGGATTTAGAACGCGCACTCCGCTCGCATCGCCGGCGAGATGGGATCGGCCGGCATGTTGAGCTTGCAGTGATAGTCGAAGGCCGCCCGGTAGGGGGCCGCGATCCGCGCCTTGGCCTGGATGGGCAGGACGAACCGCGCGCCACGCTTGTCGATCTGCTGGCGGCCGTAGCCGATGTTGGTGCCGTCGGCGAAGTAGGCGTCGAAGAACGAGTGGCCGGCTGTCGAGGTGAACTCGACCGTCAGCACCGCGCCGTCGATGCAGTCGAAGCGCGGGCCGCTCTTCAGCACGCCGGTCTCGGTGTTCTTTCCCGCAGGACCGGAGACCGTCCAGTTCGAGGTCGCGCCCGTCTTCGTGGTCTCGGCCTTCAGGACTCCGCAGGCGAGGTTGCTCGGCGGTGGCGGGCTGACGGGCTTGGTCGACGCTGTCTGCGCGTGTGCCGGTCCGGCTAGAAACGCTGCCATCGTCAGCAGCGACAGGCTCTTGTTCATTTGGGCAGACCGTCCAGTGCCTTTTTCGCGTCGGCGTCGTTCTGCGCCGCCGCCTGTTGCAGCCAGACCTTGGCCTTGGTCGCGTCGGCAGTGAGGCCGGCGCCGCCCTTGGCGAGCAGCAGCCCGAGCTTGCGCTGCGCCTCGGCGAGACCGGTCAGCGCGGCGCGCTCGTACCAGTCGGCGGCCTGCGCGCCATCGTGCGGGAAGCCTGCCTTGGCCGGCGTCGTCGGATCGTAGAAGGACGCGAGTTCGACCTGGGCCGGCACGCTGCCCTGCTCGGCAGCCTGGCGATAGACCAGGAAGGCGGCGCCGGTGTCGCCGGCCTTGGTGAATTCCTGGGCCTTGGCGAGCATCGCTTCCGGCGTGGGCTTGGTCGCGAGATACTCGGCGACGGTCTCGCGCACCGATTTCTTCGGCGGCTCCGCGGGAGTTGGTGTCACCGGCGGTGGCGCCGTGGCGACGACCGGCTCGGGCGGATGCAGATGGTTGGTCCAGTAGTAGTAACCGCCACCGACCGCGAGCAGCACCAGCACGGCCGCGATCATCCAGCCCGTTGCACCGGAGCGCCTGGGGACATCGGCCAACGGATCGCGTGCCGCCCGCAAGTCGGGACGCGGCGGCGGAGGAGGCGGCTCGGGAGCGATCTCCAGCGGCGGCGGTAATTCGGGTTCGGGCGGCGGGGCTGCCTGCTGGCGGCGACGCAGCCGCACCGTGTCGTCGTAGGTGCCCGAAGCGCCGGCCGCGCCCGAGGTCAGCATCGCGGGCCAGGCAACGACGGTGGTGCCGACCACGCCGATGTCGGGCTCGCGCACGCGCAGGCGGATCGTGGCGATGCCGGCCAGCCGGTCGCAGATCTCGGGGCCGAGATGGAATTCCAGAACCTCGCCGTTGCGCGTCACCTCGTCGGGCATCAGCCAGGTCTCGGTGCGTCGCCAGCCATCATCCGCCAGATGCGTATCGGGGCCCTGCTGGCGCTGGATCGAGATGGTGAGGCCGTCAGGCGAAGCGTCGAGCTCGCTCACGCGCAGCAGTGCGTGGCCGGGTTCCGGCAGCGGGGCAATGGACGCGCGGACGGGCATCGAATTCCTCAGGCAGCCACGGTGCGCAGGATGGCGCCCAGCCGGTCGTTCTGCTCGGGCGTGATCTCGCGACCGCCCTCATAGCCGACATTGTCCATGGCAAGCTGCAGGAAAGCGCGCATCCAGTCCTTGCAATAGTCGGCGTAGATCGGCGCCGGATTCTCGCTGAGCTGCGGGATGCCGTCGATCATCAGCGTCGGCTGCTCGAACACGCGACGCAGCGGCGCATTCGGCGGCAGGCCGGGCCGCTGATCGAGCGGCAGCTTGTCGAAACCCAGTGCACTCACATAGCCGTTGAGGGCCGAGGAGGCGGTGCGCACCTGGCGCTCGGCGATCTCTTCCCACTTGGCGTTGGCGGCATTCTCCAGCTCGCGCACCTCGTGGGAGAGCTGGTCGATCAGCTTCAGGCGATGGGCGCCCACGATCAGCTCGTCGATCAGCCAGCCGAGATGCTGGCGGTCGACACCGTAGTGGGACAGCGCCTTCTCGTCGGCGCCGACGCGCCGCATGTTCTCCAGCCAGTATTCCGCGGCCTCGCGGGCAAAGCGCTCGGCGCGATCCTCGATCACGCCGGATGGCGGCGGCGCGCGACCGGGCTCCTCGCCAAAGACGTCGGCGAAGATCGCACCGATGTCGACGGCGGCGCCGGTCGACTGGGCGGCGGCAGCCGGCGCCTTGCCGTTCTTGCTGCCGTTGCCTTCGTCGGAGGGCCGCGCCGTGGCGATGCGGAAATAGATCTCGCGCAGGGCGGTGTCGGCAATCTGCAGGGCGGCGACCAGTTCACCGAACAACTGCTGCTGGATGACGTTCGCCAAGCCACGCAGCACCGTATGGATGAGGTCGCGCTTCTTGGTGCGCGCGTCGCCGTCGGAGGCGCTGTGGAAGCCGGCCAGCCGGTCGACCAGACGGCGCAGCTGCACGTCGAGCTGGCCGCGCACCTGCGCCCGCTTGATCGCGGGATCGCAGACCGGGATCAGGCTCTTGACCAGATGCGCCACGCCGCCGTCGTTGGCGCGGAACGCCTCGTCCCAGGCGCGGGCCGGGTCGGCGAAGTGGCGGCGCACATCCTCGTTCTCGACGAAGTGGCGGCGCAGCTCGCCGGCGCGCTGGGCAAAGGAATCGGCGATGCCGACCTCGCGCCCGCCGTCATAGTCCATCAGCCGCTCGTCGATGACGGTCGGATTGCGCAGCCAGAAGCTGTTGTCGAACGGCTTGCCGTTCCAGTTCAGCGGCCACTCGCCGCGGAAATTGTTGACCAGCGAATTGCCGAGGCGGGCGCTCCAGCGCAGGCGGCGCGATTCCTCGGTCTCGCCGGCCTTCTGCTCGAACTCGCGGTCCATCTTCGTAAGCACGAGGAACAGCGCGTTCTTTTGCTTGGCGCGATCCGCCGGCGTGCCGCCGATCGTCTGGTCGATCCACGCCGTCATCATGTCGGAGAGGTCGCGGACTTCCTGGTTGCCGTCGGGAATGCAGAGAAGGATGGCGCTGAGCTCGCGCTCGGCCGAATAGCGCTGGAAGAGATAGGCGACCTTGCCGCGCAGCAGCAGCTCGCGCAGCGGGTTCGCGCCCTCGGCCACGCCCTTGGTCTTGGCGACGTCGTCGAGATTGGCGAGCTTCAGGCGCGAGCGGGCGCCGGGGAAGTCGAGCAGGTCGGTGTGATCGAAGAAATCCCACGGCTTCTCGTCGATCGCGACGTTCAGCTCGGCGGTGAGGGCGCAGACAAGCGAGCGCGGCAGGCGGGCATCGGGCGAGTTGCGGCCGTCGGCCTGCTTCGGCCGCACCAGCAGCGGGTCGTCATCGTCGGCGCCGAGGCGGTCGAGCGTGAGAACGTCGACGATGCTCTTCTCGCGCGGGATCAGCGCGTCCATGCCCAACAGCGCCTCGGGCGCGTGGCTGAGCTTCTGCAAGCCATCGTAGAGCGTGAGATAGAGATCGGTGAAGGGCTGGAAGTCGTACCACAGAACCGACCACAGCCGGGCGCGGTCGTGGCCCGACAGGCGTGGCGCGAGATCGATCGCCTCGCGCCAGAAGTCGGTGCGCAGCTCGGCGGTGACGCCCGCGAAGAAGGTGTCGAAATACTCGATCAGATCGAGCACGTCGTCGGAGTCGAGATCGCCGACCGGCGTCGGCTCCGCTTTGGCGCGCAGCTCCGACAGGCGCTTGCGGATGGCCGCGCCATCGGGGCCTACGAACTCGGCCTTCTGGTGATCGAAGTCGAGCAGGAACGAATTGCCCAGGATCTTCACGATGTCGGTCTGGGTCAGCAGACGTACGCGCACCGGGAACTCCGACGAGCCGTCGCTGAGGCCGAGACCGAAGCGCGTGACCAGGCCGGTCGACTCGCGATTGCCCGGCGGGTTGATCTCGCGCAGGAAGTCGTAGGTCTTGTCGGCGAAGCGTGCCTGCAGCGGTCGGCCATCACGGCTCGCCAGGATCGACACGAGGTAGGACTTGCCGGCCTGGCTCGGGCCAAACACGCCCACGCACATGCGGCGTCGCGCGGCGCGCGCCAGCTTGCGGCTCTGGTTGCGAACCTTCTGCAGTTCGCTCACCAGCGACGGCGCCTGCTGCGCCACGGTCGGCGACTGTTCGGCGGCGTTCTTCAGCCACGCCACGCCCTCGCTCGCCGCGACGGCCAGCGCTTCGCAGTCCTGGGCCAGCTTGAGATCGACTGTGTCCATGATCTTTCCGAGGGTCCCTTAACCTGTCTTGAGCATGCCCGTGTCGAGCCAGTAGCCCTCACGGCGCGGCAATGTCTGCAGGCGGAGAGTCAGGCGATCGAGCGCGACGGCACGGCCGTCGCGGTTGGTCACCTGACGCAGACGGAAACGTTCGACGTCGCCCGAGTCCTTGTCCTTGGGCTTCACGCGGGCGAGCGCGATCTTGAACGGCGTCTCGCGGGCGTGCCGCTCGGCATATTCCGGCTTAGCGAATTCCAGCGCGTAGAGCCGTGCCGCCGGCCAGCGCACCAGGTCGAGCTGGCGCGCGCCCAGCCACATGGGACCGCGGAACTCGAAGGCGATCTCGGGCAGTTCGAATTCGCGATTGTCGAGGTCGACATCGCGATAGATGAGGTCTTCCTTCTGCAGGCGCCCGCCGCCGTCGAGCTTGCCGATGAACCGGGCGATGCTCTTGGAGCGCAGCAGGTCGGAGCGGAAGGAGAAATCCGGAAGCTGCGACTGTGCGAGTGCGGCGATCATCGCGCCGACTGCCACCGTGGTCTTGGGATCTTCCACGCGCAGGCGTGCATCGCGGAACGGATACCAGGCGCCGACGCGATACTCGTGCAGCGAGATCACGCGTTCCGGCGGCAGGGGCAGCAGCTCCATGACCAGCGCGCGGATGCCGGGCAGGCGCGAGGGCCGACCCGATAGCAGCAGCACGTCGCAATCGTAGGCGTGGACGATCTCGGCGAGCGGCGCCAGCACGCGGCCCATCTCGGCCCGCACCGTCTTGTCGAGGCCCGGCAGGTCGACCGGGAAGACGACCTCGCGCAGGTCGAAGTTCTGGGCACCGCGCTTGCGCGCCGCTTCGTTCACGAAGGTGACGACTTCCTCGGACGGCTTGGCGCCGCCGGGGAAGAAGGTCTCGTAGGGACGCGGCTCGGCCGCGACGACACCGGAGGTCGGATCGTACGTCTCCGCTGCGCGCAAGAATTCGAGCGCGAGCGGATGGGCGATCTGCAGCGCGAACTGCTGGCGCAGGTTGCGCTGGATCACGTCCTCGCCGCCGCGGTCGCCGCCCACCAGCTCGGCCATAAGATCGGCCGGGTTGCCGATGCCGGCCGTGCGCAGTGCCGCTTCGATCGGCGGCAGCACGTGGCCCTGGACCACACGCAGCAGGATGTCGTCGCCCGCGACGCTAAAACCCTCGCGGAACTTCTGCTCCGGGAACAGCGTCACGGAAGTGCCGGCGCCCTCGAGGCGATAGGAGTTGATGATCAAGTCGGTCGTGCCGCCGCCGACATCGATGCTGGCGATGTTCAGCACGTCGTCGGCAGGCTTGCCGCGCGGCTTGCGCGTGATCTGGAAGAAGCGGCGCGCGTCGCCGCCGAAATTGCGTGCGACCTCGGTGTAGAGATAGACGAGCTGGGTGCAGCTTGCCTCGTCCCAGTCGGTGAGCACGCGCGGCGCCGGTGCTGCCGGATCGTCGAGCTTCCAGCCCAGCATCATCCAGACGAGATCGCGCGCGGCCTCGGCACGCTTGCGGAAGATCAGGCGCTCGGCCAGCGGCATGCCGGTCGGCAAAGTGAGCACGATGCGGCGCAGGCGGCGCGGCGTCTCGGCATGGGCACGGCGGCCGCGCTGCTGCGGCGAGTTCATCAGGGTCAGCGCCTGCAACAGCACTTCGGTGAGGACGAAGGTCATCACCGAGGAGCGCGAGTAGAGCGGTTCGAACACCGGCAGATGGTCGGCCGAGTCCGCATCGGCATCGACGAGATGCAGCGGCTCGCCCTTCTGGTTCACGAGCTGCGCCATCGGCCCGGCTGCGGCCGGCATCGGTGTCTGGTCCTGCGCGTAGGCCACGTTGAAGCGCCATTCGCGGGTCTGCGGCTCCTCGTCCCACAGATAGCGCTTGGGACTCGACATGCCGGTGTTGCCCTCGGTGCCGCGACGACGCGCGGCGAGGCGCGTGGCCTCGGGTCCGACGCGGGTCATGGTCGGCCAGACGAAAGCATCGGCGCGACCGCCGAGACGCGAGAGATGGTTCTTGCCGAACCACGCCTGGGCGAACTCGACTCGCGACTCGAACGGGCGCGTATGAACGACCTCGGGATGCGAGAGATCGCGCAAGGCGAGTTCGTACGAGTCGTTCAGGTTGACGCCCAGCTCGCCCGCCGCCTCGATCAGCAGACCGCAGGTGCGCGAGTTGCCGACGTCGAGCACGAGGTCGACCTCGATGGCGCCGCGGCCGGGACGCTCGGCATCACCGACCAGCTTGACCGGCGGGAAGTGCGCGGCGGCGGCCAGCAGGCCGAGGAAGGCGAGATAGCGCGCGGTGGCTTCCTGCGGCTTCTGCTTGATGTCGTTGTCGATCTCTTCGGCCGTGGCGCGCGGATGCAGCTCGTGGAACAGCTCGTCGAGCCACTGCACCATCCAGCCCTGGCGCAGCAGCCAGTGGTTGGCGCGCTGCTGCGGCGCCAGCGCAAACAACGCGCCCGCCGTCACGTCCTTCGGCGACGGTGCCAAATAAGCGCGGCCCTCGGCCTCGGCGATCAGGCCGGTGTCGAAGGCCAGCACCGCGCGATAGCGGTTGCCCTGTTCGTCGCGATAGCCCGAGCCATAGCGCGCCTCGAGGTCGACCACGCGCACCCGCGCCCAGTCAGCAGGACCTTCGCGGAACTGGTTGTTGGGCCGCACCTGCAGGAACGGCACCGGCACCCACTTGTCGAGAAAGGGCGCGAGCGCGTCCTTGGCGGTGATGACGAGGTTGGGATCGGCGGCGCGGCGGCGGCCGTTCTCGACCACCTCGTACTGGCCGCGGCCTTCGTCGAAGTCGAGCTGCACCAGATCGTCGACCGCCTTGGTGGCGGCGGCATCATGGAAGCCCCATTCGCGCACCTTGAGGCGCACGGGATCGAAGCCGAAATCGAGAAACTGGATGCCGGAGCGGGCAATCAGCGTCGTCGGGCTGGGATAGCTCGGCAGGCGGGCAAGGTCGCTCATGTCAATCCAGTACGGCTATCGTGCTTCATGTGTATGTAGGGTCTCAACGCCCGATCTGCACCTTGTAGCTGCGCGGGTCGCCGGGCTGGCTGCCGTTGCATTGTGCCGCGCCGTCGGCGCCGACCTCGCAATTCACGGTGTTACGCGCATAGGTCTTGCCGTCGCTGCAGCGCGGATTGCTCTTCTCCTCGATCACCAGCTTGGTACCGTCCCAGCGTGCTTCGGCGGGCGCCTCGCAGGTCGCACCGTTCTTCTGGGTGAACGAGACCTTGCCCTTGCCCTTGTCGTCCAGGGTGTAGGACGGCCGGATGTCCTTCTCGCCGGTCGCGGTGGCGAGGCCGGTGCGCGAGCGCCAGTCGCCCTTCAGGAAGGCGAGGTCCTGTTTCTGCTTGGCCTCGGGCGGCACGACCATCGGCTTGGGCTCGTCCTTCTTGTCGTTGCCGGCACCGTTCTTCGGATCGTTCTTCGCCGCGGTATTCTTGTCCTTGGTCTGCTCGTCCGGCCCCTTGGTGTCCCCTTTGGCATCCTTGCCGTTCGGACCCATGGCTTCCTGCCGGTCGAGATCCTTGGACGCGTCCTTCGTGGGATCGTTGCCGGCGACGCCGAGGTCGGGACCGGCGCCGCGCTCGATCGGCGGGCCGCCGACCGAACCCACGATCACGCCGCCCGGGCCGATGATGCCGGCGGCGCAGTCGCCGCCGCGACGCGACAGCTCGTCGGCGAGACGGGCCAGTTCGAGGCGCAGCGTTTCATTGTCCTGCACCAAGGTGGAAACGCGGGTCTGTTGCAACTCGCCCGGCTGGCGGACGGCGAAGCTCAATGCCCGCTCGCGCGCCTCGGCTTCGATATAGGGTTCGAGGCGCGGCAGGTAGGGCCGCACGAGCCAGGCGAGCAGCGCCAGGATCAGCATCAGCAGGACGCCGAGCAGCAGCCACTGCCACCATACGGTGCGCGTGCCCGCAACGGCGGCGACGGCCGGCGCGGAGACCATCACGGCTTCGGGCCGTCCGAGCGTCGGCGCGGCCGCAACACGTGGCGCCACGGCGGGCGGCGGGCTGGCCAGAAACACGCCGGGCAGCGCTGCATCGGCGGTGAAGCCCCAGAAGGTCATGACCGGGCGGCCGTCGACGACGTAGAGCGTCTCCTCGCCGGGCGCGGTCAGTGCGTGACGCAGCAGGCGCGCGAAGTTGCGCTCGGCGTTCGAGCGATCCACGGCTTCCATCTGCGTGGCGAGGCCCGCGATCTCGCCGTGCAGGCGCTGCACCTTGTCGAGGATCTCGCGGCGCTCGCTGTCGCCCAGGTCGCTGAGGCGCTTCACCTCGCCGTCGAACGGCGCGTACCAGTCGATCGTGCGGCCGCTCGGCTCGGCCTCGGGCAGCGCCAGCAGGTCGGCATGCTCGCGCGACAGGCGCGCGGCGATCGCGGCGCGCAACTGTCCCGCGGCGCGCCATACCGGATCTCCGCCCAGCCCCAGCGCGCGATAGCGCTGCAGCGGTTCACTGACGAGTAGCGGACCTGCGGCCATCTCAGCTCCTCAACGCCTGCCACCACGGGGGCAGGCAATGGCGTAGTTCCAACGCGTGCCGTGTAGCTCACCTGTTACGATCACATCGACCGAATAATCCCCGCCGACCGGATTCCAGTCGAACCCGAAACCGCCACGTCCACTGCGCGGGCCGCCGGTGCCGGCGATCTGGCGGCCGCGATACATGACCTTGATGTCGTCGGGCGCCACGAACAGCTGGTAGTTGAGCGCCACGAAGCCGGGCTTGTCGCCCAGATAATGCTTGTTGCGCGTTATGCCTTCGCCGCCGGAATCGCCCGACCAATCGCAGGGAAGCTGTCCCGGCGGCGGCCGGTTGACCGGCGGCGCGGCGGCCTGCTGCTGCGGTGGTGGTTGCGGCGGCGGGGGAGCCGGCGTGGGCTTGGGCGGTTCGACCTTGGCCACGGGCGGCGGGGCCGGCGGCGGCGGCGGTTTGGGCGGCTCGATCGGCTTGCACTGTTCGAGCTTGTCCTTCAGCTCGGCCTGCAGCGCGGCGAGTTCGGCCTTGAGCTTCTGTGCCTCGTCGCCCGACGATTCGAGCGCCGCCTTCAGCAGCGGCGTCGGATCGGGCGGCGCTTCGGGAGCGGGCGGAGCCGGCGTCTCGAGCGTGGCGACGTTCAGGGTGGGATCAACTGGCACGCAGGCCCGCAGCAGCCACGAAGTCAGCAGCAGCAGAAGCAGCAGCATCAACCCGAACAGCAGCGCGCTGAACCAGGGCGCCCAGCCGACGATGCGCGTCGCCGGCAGTGTCACGGCGGCCGGCGCGCTGGCGAACACGGCCTGGCGCGGGGCGGCGACGGGAACGGTCGCAAGGGTGAAAGCGGGCTGCAGGCTCGCCGCGGCATCGGCTTCGTAGCCCCAGGCGACGATCACCGGCTGGCCGTCGACGACGAAGACGAAATCGTCGGATGGACGCGAGGTCGAGAGTTCGAGTGAGCGGCCGATCAGCCGCGCTTCCTCGCTGGTCTGCGAGTCCTTGAGCTGCGCGCCCAGGGTGCGGATGGCGGCGAGTTGCTCTTCGACCGTGCGCAAGGCCTCGGCGCGCTCGGTCTCGCCAAGTTCGGAGAGGCGCTGCACCGTGCCGGTGCGCGCGGCGTACCAGTCGATGCCGTCGCCGGACTCGCGAAGCTGCGGATCGGCCAGCAGGTCGGCCGGACCGTCACCCAGCCGACGGCGGATGACGGACAGAAGCTGGCCTGCCACCGAATGCAGCGGTTCGCCTCGCACGCCCAGAGGGCGCACGCCGAGGCGCGTCGTCATCAACAGAGTGGGGCGTTCGCCCATGGATGCCCGAGGTCAGAAGTCTGAATACTGGCTGAGGCATCATATCATCGTTCGAATCCGGCGGGTTTATGTCGGATTGAACACCGATTCGCGGTGAATCAGCCGGGGCTCAGAAATGCAGTGCCGCCCGCCGCCTCGATTCGCACAATGGGTGTCGCGAACACGGCTGAAAGCCGTTCGGGGTCCAGCGTCTCGCGCGTCGGTCCCAGATTTGTCACACGGCCGTTCTCGACGATGCCCACCCGGTCAGCGTAGCGCGCCGCCATGTTGAGGTCGTGCAGGACCGCGAGCACGCCCAGTCCGCGATTGGCGCGGCGGCGGGCGCTAGCCAGCGCGGCATGCTGGTGCGAGAGGTCGAGGCCGGTGATCGGTTCGTCGAGCAGCAGGAAGGGCTGCGCGGCAGGTTCGGCATCGCACTGAGCGAGAACCCGCGCGAGCTGGATGCGTTGCCGTTCGCCGCCGGACAGAACGGTGTAGGGACGGTCCGCGAAGGCGAGCGCCTCGGTCTCCTCCAGCGACTTTTCGGCCAGCGCCTGCATCTCGCGTTCCGACAGGGTGCCGCGAAAGGCGAGCAGGCCCAAAGTCGCGATCTGCAGGCCGGTGAAGTCGAAGGCCACCGACGAATGTTGCGGCAGCACCGCGCGGCGTCGCGCCAGCTCGAGCTTGCTCCACTGCACCAGGGGGCGTCCGTCGAGCAGGATTTCGCCAGCCGCGAGCGGGCGGTCGCCCGCAAGGGCGTTCAACAAGGTGCTCTTGCCGGCGCCGTTGGGGCCGATGATCGCCACGAATTCGCCTTGTCCGACCTCGAGCGAGACGTCGCGCAGCAGCGACTTGGTGCGCGCGCGCACCTCGATGCCGATCGCCTGGAGCATCTTCATAGGCCACCTCGCGCGGCGCGGCTCGCCAGCAGCCAGAGGAAGAAGGGACCTCCGACCAGGGCCGTCAGCACGCCGATCGGCAGTTCCGCCGGCGAGACCATGGTGCGGGCCAGCGCATCGGCCAGTACGAGGAAGGCGCCGCCGAACAGAGCGGCGGCCGGCAGCAAGGTGCGATGCGAGGGGCCGAGCAACAGGCGCACGATGTGCGGCGCGATCAGGCCGACGAAGCCCACGATGCCTGAGATCGCGACACCCGCGCCGACCGCCAGCGCGACCTGCGCCACGAGGCGCTTCTTCAGCCGTTCGACATCGACACCGACATGACCCGCTTCGCGTTCGCCGAGCGCCAGTGCGTCGAGCAAGTGCGCGGTCGGCAACAGGGTCGGCACGCTGATCGCCAAGATCAACAGCGCAGGAAAAATCGCCACCCAGGTGACGGAGCCGAAGCCGCCCATGGTCCAGAAGATCAGGGTGCGCAGTTGCTGGTCGTCGGCCACGAACACCAGCATGCCGATGCCGGCCGAGGTGAGTGCGTTGATGGCGATGCCGGCCAGCAGCAACGTGCCGACAAGCGTCACGCCTTCGCGCGCGGCGATGCGATAGACGACCACGGTCGCGGCAAGGCCGCCGAGGAAGGCCGCGATCGGCAGGCACCAGGGCCTGAAGCCCGGCGGCACGATGTGCATCACCTTCTCGCCCAGCACGATCACCGACACGGCCGCGAGCGCGGCGCCGCTCGACACACCGAGAAGTCCGGGATCGGCGAGGGGATTGCGGAACAGGCTCTGCATCGCAGCACCGCCGGCTGCGAGCGCCGCGCCGACGGCGAAGGCCGCGAACACGCGCGGCGCCCGGATGGCGTAGAGGACGGCCGCGGTCGTGTCGTCGAGTGGCACGTTCGACAGGCCGACCGCCGACAGGAGCTGGCCGAAGCCCACGGGGAAAGCGCCGATGCAGAGGCTGGCGACCACGCTCGCGAGGGCCGCGAGCGCGAACAGCGGGATCGGACGCCGCAGCGCGACCGACGTCACGGCTTGCTGACGAGGTCGGGATGCAGCGCCATCGCGAGTTCGGTGGCCGCCTCCGGTGTGCGCGGGCCGAAGCCGAGCAACAGCAGCGTATCGAACTCGATGATCTTGCCGGCCTTGCCTGCGGGCGTGCGGTTGAGCGACGGCTGGTCGAGGATGGCCTGCTTGCCGCCCATGGCCTGCACCGTCTGGCTCGTCACCAGGACGAAGTCGGCATTGGAGGCAATGACCGATTCCGGCGTGAGCGGCCGGTAGCCCGAATAGCCGTCGACCGCGTTGACGCCGCCCGCCAGCTTGATGATGCCGGCGGCCGCCGTGTCGCGGCCCGCGGCCTGCGGCGCGCCGCCGCTCATGGAGAGCAGGAACAGCACGCGCGGATGGGTCTTGGCGGTCGCGAGCTTCGCCGCCAGCGACTTCATCGCCTCGGTTCCCTTGGCGATCATCGCATCGGCCTGGGCGACCTTGCCGGTCACCTTGCCAATGGCCGCGATCTTGGTGACCACGCTGTCATAGTCGTACTTGTCCGGCAGGATCATGACCTCGATGCCGGTCGCCTTGAGCTGGTCGAGCGCGCCGGCCGGACCGGCCGCCGTGGTCGCGATGATGAGTGTCGGCTTTAGCGACAGCACGCCTTCGGCCGATAGAGCGCGCATATAGCCGACCTGCGGCAGTTTCCGCGCGGCCTCGGGATAGAGGCTGGTCGTGTCGACGCCGACGATCAGGTTCTCGGCACCGAGCCCGTAGAGGATCTCTGTGATCGAGCTGCCGACCGACACGATGCGCGGCGGCTGCTGCGCGTGCGCCGGGAGAACGGCGGCAGTCGCGGCCGCTGCCAGTCCCAGTCTCAGGCCGATTGCGGTACGGCGCTTCATCACGAAGCCGCCTGCTTCTCGACATTGGCGACGATGCTGCGCCATTCCTCGAGCTCCGGCTTGCCGGGCTTGCGGGCGCCGAACATCAGCAGGATGTTGCGGCCGCGCGCGTCGAAGGCTTCGAGCGAGGTGACGATGCCGTCCTCGGTGGGCTTGCGCACCGAGAAGACGCGGGCCACGCCCTCGTCGCGCAGGTGCAGGTTGAACTCCGGGTCGAGCACGTTGAACCAGCCGTGCACGTCGACCAGGCGCTTCACCGGGCCGGTGTGGATCTGGATGCAGCCATGGCTGCCGACGAAGATCATGATCGGCGTGCCGTCGGCCGCCGCGGCCTCGAAGGCCGAACGCAGCGATCGCGCCGGCAGCTCGCGCGCGAGATCCTCGCCGACCAGGCGCAGCGCCTGGACGCGGCCGACCTTGAACTTGCCCAGCATGCCGAAGAACTCGTGGGTGTCCTTCATGCCGAGCCACGCCGCGCGCAGGCCCGCGACGTCGATCTCGAAATCGGGACGATCGACGGCGTCGGGCGCGCGGGCCACGATCTTCATTTCCGGCGGCGTCTCGGCGGTGTAGCGCGCGATCAGCGCGTCGAAGGCGGCGCGATCGGTCTCGTCGGTGGCGTAGATTTTGTGCACGGCTTCGCCCGCACCGTCGAAGAACTGCAGACTGAGCCGCTCGCCCTGCTTCAGCGGTTCGCGCACGGCGAAGCCATGCTTCCAGCTGCCGAGGAACAGGCGCAGATCGATGTCCGGCCCGAGCACGATGCCGTGCGGTCCCTTCACGTCGACGCCCTCGAAGCGGCCATGGCGCTCGTGCACGCAATGCTCGTTGCGCGTCAGGCACATCACGCGGCCGACGCCCGGCATGTCGTTCAGGATGCCGCGCCAGTCGGCCTTGAGCGGCGTCGCCGTCTTGCCGATGCCCAGCGCCACCAGTTCGGCTTCACCGACGCCCAGGGTCACGGCGGCGTCGCGGATGCGCAGGGTTGGCTTCTCGCCACGCAGGGCGTTCCAGCGGGTGGCGAGGTCTGCATTCGAAGGTGAGAGCATCGGGCTATCCTTTCAACGAAGATGGAAACGAACGGGAATTTCGACCCAGGCGGCGACCGGGCGGCCGTCGCGCATGGCGGGAAGGAACTGCCAGCCGCGCACGGCCGTGAGGGCCGCGCGATCCAGCAAGGGGAAACTGCTGCTGCGCCACAGCACGATCTCGGCAGCCGAGCCGTCAGGCTCCAGGCGCACGCGCACCATGACTTCGCCCTGCTGGTTCAACTCAAGGGAGCGGGGCGGATAAACGGCTGGCGTCGGCGGCACACGATAGCGCGGCTTGCCCTCGAACACGATGAGGGACGAGGAACTGGCCGCCTGCTGTTGCGTGATGGTGGCATTGCCAGTGTCGGGCGAAGGCGCCTTGGTGACGACCGCCTGCGCATTGGGGCGCGGCGCGGCTGCCGGTTTCGGCGCGGGCGGCTTGGGCTTGGGCGGCTCGACCGGTTTCATCTCGGCGGCCGTGGGTGGTGGCACTTCGTCGGGCGGCGGCAGCTCGACCTTGATCTCGGGCTCGGCGGCGGCGACCTCCTGTGGAGGCGGCGGGTCCGGCTCGGGCGGTGGCGTCACTTCGGTCTGTTCGACCGGCGGCGTCGGCGGCTCGGGCTGCTGCTGCGTCTCGGGCGTGGCCTCTGGTTGATTGGCTTCTGCCGCGGGACCGGGCGTGGGCGCCGCGAGCGAGAGCTCGACCATCAGGGCGGCCGGCTGGTCGTCGTTGGCGCTGCTGCCGGCCATGCCGGCAAGGAGAAGAGGAACGATGGCGAGCCCGTGCAGCGCAAGTGACAACGCCACCGACACACGAGGACCGCGTGTCGGTGGCGCCGGCAGTCGCTCGGCAGAGAGGGCTGCCGGGACTACCACTTGGCCGTTAGGTTGACGCCGAAGTAGCGGCCCGGCTGGGCATAGAGATCGATCTGCGGGTTGGTCGCCGCGACGCCGATCATGTCCGGGGAGTTCCAGTACTTGGCGTTGGTGATGTTGAACGCGCCGGCATTGAACTTGAAGTGTTCGTTGAAGACGTAGCCGACGGTGGCGTCGAGGTTGAAGTAGGCCGGCGCCTGGAAGTAGGTCGGGTTGCTGACCGCGGTGTGTGCCGCGCCCACCGTGCCGATCAGCTGCGCCACCCAGCCCTTGTCGAAGCCGTAACGGATGCGCGCCTGCGTGGTCCACGGCGACACCGAGTCGACCGGCAGACCGGTACGCTGGTCGGTGCCCTGCGCGAACGCCGTCCAGCCGGCGACCGCCCATTCCGGCGCGAAGCGGTATTCGCCGCGCGCTTCGATGCCCCAGATCGTCACGTTGGTGAGGTTGACGTACTGGAACTGGGTGACCGGGCCGACCATGCCGACGACGGTCGTCTCGATGAAGTTGTTGTAGAGATTGTAGAAGCCGGTGAGCTGCCAGCTCGAGCCGTTCTCGTACTTGCCGCGCAGGCCGACTTCGAACGAGTTGGCGGTCTCGGGCTTCAGGTTGGCGTTGGGCAGGATCTGGTAGAACGACGCGGCGTTGGTGAAGCCGAAGTTGGCGTTGTCGTACGGCGGCGCGCGGAAGCCCGTCGCGTACTGGAAGTAGCCCGAATAGGTATCGTCGAAGTGATACAGCAGGCCGAGCTTCGGCGAGGCCGAGACGTAGGTGGTGGCCGTCGGGACGGCGTTCAGCGTGGCGCCCGTCGAGTTCCAGAAGTAGCGGTCCGGATTGGGCGTCATGTTGTAGTAGTCGAGACGCACCGCCGGCGTGATCTTCAGGCGGCCGCCCAGCGCGCTGATTTCATCCTGGACATAGGCGCCGGCCTGGATCGTATCGGTGTCGGGGAAGTTCTTGTTCGGATAGGTCTCGCCGCCCACCGAATTCGTGGTCGCGCCGGTCGCCAGCGTGATCTGCGTGCGATTGCGCGGCCGTGTCGTCGAGGTCCAGGAGAAGCTCAGGCCATAGGTGAAGAAGTTGTCGAGGCCGCCGATCTGGCGATCGGTGTGCATCTGCAGTTCGCCGCCCGAGACGTTCTGCGTGTAGTAGAACTGCGACGCGCGGGCGTTGGTCGGGATGAGGCCGTTAAAGGCGCCGCGCAGCGTGTAGGTGTCGGCCTGCTGGTAGACCGAGTTGAAGTAGGCGAGCAGGCTGAACCGGTCGACGAAGCCGATCGGCGCGCTGTGCTCCCACTGGCCGCTGATGCGGTAGGTGTTGGTGTAGTCCTGGCCCCATTCGTCGAAGACGCGGGCGAACAGAGTGGCGAAGTTGCCGGCGGCGGACAGCACGTTGGTGCTCTGGCGGCCCTGGTTGTAGGAGCCGGTCAGGCGGAACGTGTCGACCTCGGTCGGCTTGATCACGAGCTTGGCGAAGAAATTGTTGTTGGACCAGATCGTGGGATTGGGCGCGATCATGGTCTGCGCCGGCGTGTACTGCTGGCCATCGCGACGCGTGTAGATGCCCATGAACTCGACGTTGCCCGAGCGCACGGCGCCGGTGAACGATTCCGTGAACTGCGAGTTGGCGCCGCTGTAGGCGGCCTTCGCGCTGGCGTAGAAATCCTTGCCGCCCAGCATGTAGTCGCCGGGGTCCTTGGTCGTGTAGGCCACGACGCCGCCGATCGCGTCGGAGCCGTAGAGCGCCGAAGCGGGGCCGCGGATGATTTCGACGCGCTTGATGTCCTCGAGGTCGGGCTGCTCGCGCGAATAGGTGCCGGCGCCCTGGTTGCTGTCGGGGAAGTCGGGCGTGCGCATGCCGTCGACCATCAGCAGCACGCGATTGCCGCCGATGCCACGGATCACGAAGTTCTGGAAGCCGGCGCGCGTCGGGTTGTTGCCGACGGTGACACCGGGCTCGTTGCGGACGAGATCGCGAATGTCCTGCATGTTCTCGCGATCGATGTTCTCGGTCGTGATCACCGACACGGTGGCTGGCACGTCGTCGAGCGGACGGCGGCTGCGCATGGCGGCGGTGGTGACGGCGTCGAGCTGGGTCGGTACGGCCTGCGTCGCGGACGGCGGCTGGTTCGGATCGGCAGCGGGTGCGGCCGGCGGCGAGGTCTGCGCCCAGGCGGGCGCAGCGAGGGGCGCCACGATGGCGGTCGTCGCCATCAGCGCATAGCAAAGCGTGCGAATTTTCATTTTAAGCCAAGGCCCCAAGAAAAAAGGACGCCTGGCTTGCAAGGGCTCCCTCAAAGGGCGCCGGCTGGCTGGGCAGTTTAGCCGAGGAGGGATGGCCCCTCGGGGTCTCCGATTACTTTGTCAGAATGAGTTTGTTCGAGGCGGTGAGGCGCAGGCGGTACTGTTCCGTGCCGTGGCGAATGATGAGTTCACGCCGTCCTTGCAGGATCGCGACACTCTCCACCGCCGGCGTGTTCAGCTCCGGCCTGTCGCGCTGCGTTTCGTCCCCACGAAACGGACGAGTCATCTCGTTCATATCGCTCCTCTCACCCCTTTTAGGTTGCGAACGACTCTCAATTGCATAGACTGACGCCTCAGTCAAGCTCCTTCAACTTTTGGTGAGGGCATGGAAACGTCGCAAGAACAAAGGCTTAGCCCCCTGCACACCAATCCGAAGCCGGGGTGCGGCCGGGCCGATTGCGCCTGCGCCCTGCCGGTGAGCGAGCGCTTCGTGCTGTGGGCGCTTCGCCAGTGGCAGCACGACCGGGCGCTGCCCAGCGAAGGATCGATCCTCCATCGCGGCTTCAAGGTCGCGGGCCTGCTCGACGTCCTGCCGGACTTCGCCATCGCCATGGATGCGTTCCTGTTCGGCGCGCGGCGGGCCATCGAAATTCATGTCCCGACCTGCTCGAGCGTGAGCCGTGACGAGGCGGTGCTGGTGGCGCTGTGCGGCCTGGCCCAGGCCGATCACGACCGGCCGCTGGCCGCGTCACTCGACATCATGATGGCGCCGACGGCCTCGCGCGTGGCGGCCATCCGCCTCAAGGCGTTCGCCGTGGCGCTTGCGGGCGCGGGTCTCAGGCTCGCGCCGGCGGCGGGCGCCGCGGCTGGCCGTCTCAATTGAAAGCCGCCGCCATGACCGCACCGATGCCCGATCGCCTCTCCGACCTGCAGCACGCGATGCGCGTGATCTCCAACGCCGTCGAAGGCTTGCCCGAGGAATGCCGCGACCTCGCCGGCAACGCCCTGCTCAACATCGCGGCCGAAGCGGTGGCGCAGGATGTCGGCTGCAGCGAAGCCAGCCGCATCTTCGCCCGGCTGGCCGATCTCCTGTCGCGTGGCCTGCAGCCGCCGGCCGAGGATGCAATCCGCCTGACCGGCTTCGACGCCTAGAGTCAGATCTCGATGCGGCTGCCCAGCTCGACGACCCGGTTGGCGGGCAGGCCGAAGAAGTCGCCGGCACTGGCGGCGAAGCGCGACAAAGTGAGGAACAGTTTCTGTTGCCAGCGCGGCAACAGCGGCTTGCTGGCGCGCACGAAGCTGTTGCGGCCCACGAAGTAGGACGTCCGCATCGGGTCGAACGGTATGCCCTTGTCTTCCAGGACGGCGAGATCGCTGGTCACGTCGGGCTGTTCCATGAAGCCATAGTGCAGGACGACGCGATGCACGCCCTTGCCGAGATGGGTGACCTGGGCGCGGCCTTCCGGAGATACGAAAGGTATGTCGGGAACCTCGATGCTCAGCAGCACGACATGCTCGTGCAGCACTTCGTTGTGCTTGAGATTGTGCAGCAGGCAGCGCGGTGCATTGCCGGAGAAGGCCGTGAGGTAGACGGCGGTGCCCTGCGGGCGATGGACGCGGGCAGGGTTGATGCTCTCCAGTAGCGTCTCGAGCGGCAGCGCCTCCTCCTGCTCGCGTTTGGCCACGGCCATGCGGCCGGTCAGCCACGTCCACATGCAGAGGAAGATCATCGCGGCGATGGCCAGCGGGACCCAGCCACCGTCGAGGAACTTCAGCATGTTGGAGGAGAGCAGCGCGAGGTCGAGCGCCATGAAACAGCCGAACACCAGGATGCTGAGCGGCCAGCCCCAGTTCCACTGGCGCACCGCGATCACGAAGACCAGCGTGCTGGTGATCAGCATCGTGCCGGTGACGGCGATGCCGTAGGCCGAGGCGAGGTTGGTCGACGACTTGAACGCCATCACCAGGATGACGACGCCCAGCAGCTGCAGCCAGTTGACCACCGGCAGGTAGACCTGGCCGAACTCGCTGGCCGAGGTGTGCTGGATATGGACGCGCGGGCTGAGCCCGAGCAGCGCCGCCTGCTTGGCCATCGAGAAGGCGCCCGAGATGGTGGCCTGTGAGGCGATGACGGTGGCGGCGGTGGCGAGGGCGACCAGCGGGTAGAGCGCCCAGTCCGGTGCGAGGTTGAAGAACGGATTGGCCAGCGCCGACGGATCGTTGAGGATCAGCGCGCCCTGGCCGTAGTAATTGAGGAGCAGCGCGGGCAGCACGAGGCCGAGCCACGCCATCCGGATGGGCTTGGCGCCGAAATGGCCCATGTCGGCATAGAGCGCCTCGGCGCCGGTGATGGCGAGCGTGATCGCCCCCAGCGCCACGAAGGCCACGAACTTCTCGCGCACCGCGAAGCCGATCGCATGATGCGGCGACAGCGCCATCAGCACTTCGGGGCGCTGCACGATCTGGTGTGCGCCCAGCACCGCGATCACGATGAACCAGATCAGGGTGATCGGCCCGAACCACTTGCCGATGCCGCTGGTGCCGAAATGCTGCACGGAGAAAAGTGCGACGATCACGCCGATCGCGATCGGAATGACCATCGGCTGGAACGCCGGCGTGGCGACGGTCAGGCCCTCGACGGCGCTCAGCACCGAGATCGCGGGCGTCAGCAAACAGTCGCCGTAGAACAATGCCGCGCCGGCGATGCCCAGGATGAGATAGAAGCGTCGTCGCCACGGCGAGGGGATGTTGGTCTGGCCGGAGACCAGCGCCATCAGCGCCAGCACGCCGCCCTCGCCCTTGTTGTCGGCGCGCATGACGACGACCACGTATTTCAGCGTGACGACGACGATCAGCGCCCAGGTGATCAGCGACAGCATGCCCAGCACGTTGTCGTGCGTCGGCACGATGCCGGTGTAGTCGCTGAAGCACTCCTTGACGGTGTAGAGCGGGCTGGTGCCGATGTCGCCGAACACGACACCGAGGGCGGCCAGGGTCAGCGCCGCCCGGCGCCGCCGGCCGGCGGGTTCAACTACTGTGCCGCTGGCGGCCATTGTCTCGTCACGTCTCCCCTTCGGACGATTGATCCTACCCGCGATTTCCGGGACGCTGCAGTCCAGAATTCGTAACAAAGGAGGAAACGATGGCTGAGAGCGAAAACTACAAGAAGGGCAGCGCGATGCGCGCCAGCCTGATGGGCGAGAAGTTCGCCGCCGACATGAACAAGTCGGTCTACGACGACCCGATGATGAAGAAGTTCGGCGACTACGCCCGCGAGGCGGTGTTCGGCATGCTGTGGTCGCGGCCGGGCCTCGACCTCAAGACCAAGACGCTGATCTGCGTTATTTCAGACACCGCGCAAGCGCGCTGGCCCGAGCTTGCCATCCACCTGCGCATGGCCCGCCGGCAGGGCTGGACCGAGGACGAATTGTCCGAGGCGCTGATGCACCTTTGCGGCTATATCGGCCTGCCGTCGGTGCGCGAGGCCATGCTCACCGCCAAGGAAGTGTTCGAGGAACTGCGCAAGGAAGGCTGAAGCCGATGCTGATGACGGTGAGTGACCTGCCGCTGGAGCGGATCGCGCGCGGCAAGGTGCGCGATGTCTATGCGGTGGATGCAGACTGGCTGCTGCTGGTCGCGACCGACCGGGTGAGCGCCTACGACGTGGTGATGGCCGAGCCCATCCCGCAGAAGGGCGCCGTGCTGACCCAGGTCAGCGCCTGGTGGTTCCGCCAACTGGGCGGCCTCGTCGATCATCACATGATCTCGGCCGACGCCGACGAGATCATCGCCGCGGTGCCCGCGCTCAAGGGCCACCGCGCCGAGATCGCCGGCCGCGCCATGCTGTGCCGGCGCGGCACGGTCTTCCCGATCGAGTGCGTGGTGCGCGGCTACATCACCGGCTCGGCCTGGCGCGAATACGCCAAGGCCGGGACGCTGGCGGGCGAGACCCTGCCCAAGGGCCTGAAGGAAAGCGGTCGCCTCGATCCGCCGATCTTCAGCCCGGCGACCAAGGCTGAGAGCGGCCACGACGAAAACATCACCGTCACCCAGATGCAGAAGCAGCTGGGCGCCGACGTCACGGCCGAGCTCGAGCGGCTGACGCGCCTCGTCTACATGCGCGGCCGCGATGTCGCGCTGAAGCAGGGCATCATCATCGCCGACACCAAGTTCGAGTTCGGCCGCACCGCCGACGGCAGGATCCTGCTGATCGACGAGGTGATGACGCCGGATTCGTCGCGCTTCTGGCCGCTCGACGGCTATGCCGAAGGAAAGCCGCAGCCCAGCTTCGACAAGCAGCCGCTGCGTGACTGGCTCGACGTCGAACGCCATGCCGGCCGCTGGAACGGCGAGGCGCCGCCGCCGAAGCTGCCGCCCGAGGTCGTCGACGCGACCAGCAAGCGCTACCTCGAAGCCTATCGCCGGCTGACCGGCGCCGACCTGTCGGTATAGGGCGCTAACTCAAAAGGAAACGCCGCCGGCACAAGTGCTGGCGGCGTAGCCGTTTCCGGTGAGGCCGCCTCAGCCCTGCGGGCTGCGGGCCAGGCGGTCGTTGCGCAGCATCATGCGCTCGCGCACCCACAGGAAGAACGCGGCGAACGGCAGCCAGCCGATCCAGCGCAGGCCCTCGATCAGGTACTCGCCCGGCGTGGTCGCCATCAGGTAGTCGACCTGGACCTTCCAGACGCTCGACACGATCTCGAAGCCCAACATCCAGATCAGGATGGCCGGCAGTAGCACCGTCAGCGGCTTCATCTGCTCGCTCAGGCGCTCGGCGTACCAGGGCGCCAGGGCGATCGAGAAGGCCAGAACCGCCAGCACCAGCTTGGCAGCCTTGTGCTCCTCGAACCACGCGATAAGCATCGGCTCGCGGGTGATCATGCCGTAGGCCGTCCAGCAGAGCACCGCGCCGCCGATCAGGATCACCGACGGATAGCGGTCGACCAGCTTGATCACGAGCTGGCTGCCCCAGACGATGATCGGCACGCTGATGGCGAGGCCCAGCAGGATCAGCAGGATCGAGCCGTGCGAGGCGCCGCCGATGGCCAGCACGTTGTCGATGCCCATCACCGCGTCGGCGATGATGATCGTGCGCACTGCCGCGGCGAAGCTCGCGGCCGGCGCCTTCACGAGGCTGCTTTCCTCGGCATTTTCCTGCGGGGTGACCAGCTTGCGCGCGATCCAGACGAGCGCGAGGCCGCCGGCCAGCATGAAGCCCGGCACCGCCAGGATGTAGACCACGAGGATGGCCATCAGGGCGCGGATGGCGATGGCGCCGAAGGTGCCCCAGAAGATGACCTTGTTCTGGCTCTCCTTGGGAAGGTTACGCGCGACCAGGCCGATGATGAGCGCATTGTCGCCCGCCAGGACGAGGTCGATCAGGATGATGGCAAGGAGCGCCGAAAAGAATGCGCCCGAAAACAGTTCGAGTTCCATGAAAGTCTCCAACAACAAGTGAATGCGTGCCGTCGCCGCGCGCTTCCTCGTGGAAGGGCGGTCGCCGGTAGTTCAACCAGTCGTCAGAGCTTGATCGGCACTTTCTCTAGAGCGTCCCGATGGGCGGGATCGAGCGGCCGGAAGAAGGCCCCGCTCACGATCCGAAGCACCATGATGCCCGCCGCCATCACGGTGCCGGCGAACATCAGTTCGATCAGGTGCCAATGGCGCATCGCCATCACGGAGAGTTCGCCGCCGAAATCGAACAGGGCGAACTCGAGGCCCACTTCGCCCAGCCAGGTCGGATCGACCGCATCGCCGAACGAAGCCAGGATCATGCAGATCACGATCGACGCAACGAACAGCTCGCCGCTCGGAGACACGGTCCGGACGGCGTTGGCGGCGCGATGCGATCGATGGATCAGGCGCATGGTTCGATCAATTTCCGGCCGGTCTGGCCGCAGATCAAGTGCAAAGCGACACGACCGTCCCGAAATGTCGCAGCTGGCTCAAATCTCCAGCCGTCGCAGTCGGAGTGCATTTCCGATGACGCTGACCGAGCTCAGGGCCATGGCCGCGGCGGCCAGGATCGGGCTCAGCGTGAGGCCGAGGACCGGATAGAGAACGCCCGCCGCCACCGGCACGCCGGCCGCGTTGTAGACGAAGGCGAAGAACAGGTTCTGGCGGATGTTGGCCATGGTCGCCCGCGAAAGGTGGCGGGCGCGGGCGATGCCCAAAAGGTCGCCCTTCACCAGGGTGATCCCGGCGCTCTCGATGGCGATGTCGGTGCCGGTGCCCATGGCGATGCCGACATCGGCGGCGGCCAAAGCGGGGGCGTCGTTGACGCCGTCGCCGGCCATCGCCACCACGCGGCCCTCCGCCTTCAGGCGCTGGACGATCCGGGCCTTGTCCTCGGGCAGCACCTCGGCCTCGACCGTATCGATGCCCAGCCGCGCCGCGACCGAGGCGGCGGTCCGCCGGTTGTCGCCGGTCAGCATGACGATGTGCAGCCCGTCCGCGCGCAGGCGCTTCAGGGCTTCCGGCGTGGTGTCCTTCACGGGATCGCTCACCGACAGCAGCCCCTCGACCGCGCCGTCGACCGCCAGCAGCACGACGGTGGCGCCCTGCTCGCGCAACGCATCGGCCTTCGCGTCGGCTGCCGTCACGTCGAGGCCGGCTTCACGCAGGAAGGCAGCGTTGCCCAGCAGCAGGCGTCGTTCGTCGACGGTGCCCGACACGCCCTTGCCGGCGGGCGAGGCGAAGCCTTCGACGCTGGCCGTCGTCACGCCGCGCGCCTGCGCCCCGGCCAGGATCGCCGCGCCGATCGGATGCTCGCTGCCGCGCTCCAGGCTGGCGGCGAGCCGCAGGATCTCGGTCTCCGGCAGGCTGCCCAGCAGCTCGATCGCCGTCAGGGTCGGCTTGCCGAGGGTGAGCGTGCCGGTCTTGTCGATCACCAGCGTGTCGACCTTCTCCAGCCGTTCGAGCGCCTCGGCGTTGCGGATCAGGATGCCGGCGGCGGCACCGCGTCCGACACCGACCATGATCGACATCGGCGTGGCGAGGCCGAGCGCACAGGGGCAGGCGATGATCAGCACCGAGACGGCCGCGACCAACGCGTAGGAGAAGGCGGGCGCCGGGCCCCAGATCGACCAGGCAACGAAGGCGAGGACCGACACGGCGATCACCGTCGGCACGAACCAGCCGGCGACGAGATCGGCCAGCCGCTGGATCGGCGCGCGGCTGCGCTGTGCTTCGGCCACCATGCGCACGATGCGCGACAGCATCGTGTCGCTGCCGACCAGCTCGGCCTTCATGACGAAGGCGCCGCTCACGTTCACCGTGCCGCCGATCACCTTGGCGCCGGCGGTCTTGGAGACGGGCATCGGTTCGCCGGTGATGCTCGATTCGTCGACCGAGCCCGCGCCTTCGACGATCGCGCCGTCGACCGGCACCTTCTCACCCGGACGCACGCGCAGCCGGTCACCGACCAAGATCTGGTCGATTGCCACTTCGGCGTCGTTGCCGTGGGCGTCGATGCGTAGCGCAGTGCGCGGCGCCAGTCCCAGCAAGGCCTTGATGGCGCCGCCGGTCGCGTCGCGGGCGCGCAGTTCGAGGACCTGGCCGACCAGCACCAGCACGACGATGACGGCAGCCGGCTCGAAATAGACCGGCACCATGCCGTCGGCGCCGCGCAGGCCGGCGGGGAACAGGCTTGGCGCTACGGTGGCGATCACGCTGTAGGCCCAGGCGACGCCGGTGCCGAGCGCGATCAGGGTGAACATGTTGAGATGGCCGGTGCGCACCGACTGCCAGCCGCGCACGAAGAACGGCCAGCCGGCCCACAGCACGACCGGCGTTGCGAGCACCATCAGCAGCCAGGGCGTCAGCCCGTGCGGCAGGAAGCGATGCAGGTCGAACAAATGCCCGCCCATGTCGAGCGCCACCACGGGCACGGCGAGCGCACCGCCGATCCACAGGCGGCGCGTAAAGTCCAAGAGCTCTTCGTTCGGCCCGTCGTCGAGCGAGACCTCGGCGGGTTCGAGCGCCATGCCGCAGATCGGGCAGCTTCCCAGGCCGAGCTGGCGGATTTCGGGATGCATCGGACAGGTGAAGATCGTACCGGCCGCGACCGGCGGGGCGGGCGACGCCTCCTCGGGCTTCAGGTAGCGCACCGGGTCGGCGGTGAACTTCTGCAGGCACTTGGGATTGCAGAAGTAATAGGTCTGCCCCTCGTGCACGGTCGTGTTCTTCGCGCCCTCGATCTTCACCTTCATCCCGCAGACGGGGTCGATGGCGATGTTGGGGTCGGCAGGCGACGTGGGCGCGTGGGACGCGTGGCAGCAGGCGTGGCTCATGCTTGCTATCTATACCCTACGGGGGTATGGTTCAAGGCATGGACGAGAAACTCAAGAAGTCGCAGCTCGCGCGCCTCAGCCGCATCGAGGGCCAGGTGCGCGGCGTTGCGCGCATGCTCGAGGACGACCGCTACTGCATCGACGTGCTCACCCAGATCCGCGCCGTGCGCGCCGCGCTCGACAAGGTCGAGCAGGAGACCCTGAATGACCATCTGCAACACTGCGTCGCCCACGCGTTCCACGCCGGCTCCGAGAAGGACCGCCAGATCAAGATCGACGAACTCCTGGAGGTTCTGGACAGTCGTCGCCGCTAGCCTCGTCGGCATCGCCACGGCGCACGCGCATGGCGGTCACGAGGAGAGGGCGTACGGCAAGCCGGGCGATCCCGGCACGCCGCTGCGCATCGTGCAGGTCGTGATGCGCGAGCACGATGGCCGCATGCTGTTCACGCCGGACAAGCTCACCGTGCGCGCGGGCGAGCAGGTGCGCTTCCTGTTGCGCAACAACGGTGCGATCGAACACGAGTTCGTCGTCGCTACGCTCGAGGACAATCTTCGCCACATGAAGGCGATGGAAGCCAATCCCGACATGCGCCACGAGGAGCCGAACGCGCGGCGCCTCGATCCGAAGCAGACGGGCGAAATCCTCTGGCGCTTCACCAAGCCCGGCACGTTCGACTTCTCCTGCCTCATTCCCGGTCATCGCGAAGCCGGCATGTTCGGCACCATCACCGTCGAGTAGGCCTGCCGCCTCGCAACGCGTGGCATGCAAATTGCTGCATCGTTCCTTGAAATTCGGGGACGATGCAGGGGGTCGCATGTTTCATCGTTTGTTGTCCGGTCTGGCTCTGGCTGCCGCGTTCGTCTCCGTCGCCGCCGCGCAGGATCTGCCCAAAAGCCAATTCAAGGTGATCGGGCTCAACAGCCCGACGCCGGTCTCGATCCACGACGAGCTGCCGTTCTGGCGCAAGACGCTGCCCGAGGCGTCGAAGGGCGCGATCACGGCCGACGTGACGCCGCTCGACCAGATGGGCATCGACGACAAGACGATGCTGCGCCTGCTGAAGCTCGGCGTCATGGACTTCGCCGCCATGGACATCTCCAAGATGGCCGGCGACGACCCGCGCTTCGAGGCCTGCGACCTCGCCGGCCTGACGTTGACGCCGGACAAGGCCCGCGTCGCCTGCGACGCCTATCGCGGCGTCATCGACCGCCAGATGCAGAAGAACTGGAACGCCAAGCTGCTGGCCTTCGGCGGCAACACGCCCCAGGTTTTCTGGTGCAAGGACGTGGCGACCGGACTGGCCGGCCTCAAGGGCAAGAAGATCCGCGTGTTCAACAACACGATGCGCGACTTCCTGGGCGGCGTCGGCGGCACGGCCGTCAGCATGGCCTTCGCCGAGGTCGTGCCGGCGCTCAGCGCCGGTGTGGTCGATTGCGGCGTGACCGGCAGTCTCTCGGGCAACACCGCGGGTTGGGCCGAGGTCACCAAGTCGATCTATCCGATGTCGCTGGGCTGGAGCATCAACGTGCTGGCCGTGAATCTCGACACCTGGAAGCGCCTTGATCCCAAGACGCAGGCCTTCCTGACCGAGCAGTTCAAGGCCTACGAGGAGAAGATGTGGTCGACCATCAAGACCACGACCGCCGAGGCCGACAACTGCAACACCGGCGTGCAGCCCTGCACCATGGGCAAGCTCGCCAAGACCACCATCGTGCCGGTGAAGCCGGAGGAGATGGACACGCACAAGAAGCTGGTCGAGGGCGCCGTGCTCGCCGGCTGGGCCAAGCGCTGCGGCGTGGAGTGCACCAAGGAGTGGAACGACACGGTGGGCAAGGCACTCGATCTCAAGGCGCCGACGCCGTAAGGACGATCACCAGATGAATCGCCTGCAGGCGGCCGCCGAAGGAATATCCCGCATCGGCGCAATCATCGGCGGCGCGATGCTGCTGGTCGCGTCGATCCTGATCTGCATCGACATCACCTTGCGCTACACGATGTCGGTCACCCTGGGGGGCGCCGACGAGCTGTCGGGCTACGCGCTCGCCATCTCCAGCGCCTGGGGCTTCTCCTCGGCCCTGCTCAGCCGCTCGCACATCCGCATCGACACGATCTATGTGCGGCTGAAGTCGGCGGGCGCGCGGGCGATCCTCGACCTGGTCAGTCTCGCGACCCTGATGGGCTTCTTTGGCATGGTCGCCTGGTATGCCTGGGGCGTGGTGAAGCAGTCCTGGGTGTCGGACTCGCATTCATTGTCGGCGATCGAGGCGCCCTTGGTGATCCCGCAGGGCCTGTGGTTCGCGGGGCTGGTCTTCTTCGTGCTGCTCTGCGCGCTCCTGTTCGTGCGCGGGTTCCTCGCCTTCATGGCCGGCGACTATCCCGGCCTGTTCGCGATGATCGGCTCGAAATCGGCGCTCGACGAGGCGGAGGAGGAGATCGCCGCGGTGGCGCACGGTCTCGAGCAGGAGAAGAACCAATGACCGCCGGTGTCTCCCTGATCATCTTGCTGGGCCTGCTCGGCAGCTCCATCGCGGTCGCGGCCGGCATGGGCCTGGCCGGCCTGATCCTGAACGGCATCTATTCGCCGATGCCGATGAACCGCATCGTCGGCGAGCTCACCTGGTCGACGACCAGCAACTTCATCCTGACGGCCATTCCCTTCTACATCATGTTCGGCGAGATCCTGCTGCGCAGCGGCACGGCCGAACGCATGTATGCGGCCCTCGTGCAGTGGCTGTCGTGGCTGCCGGGCGGGCTGATGCATTCCAACATCGGCTCCTGCGCACTGTTCGGCTCGGTGTCGGGCTCCAGCGTCGCGACCGCGGCGACCATCGGCGTCGTGGCGATGGGGGAGATCGACAAGAACAAGTACAACGAGCCGCTGTTCCTCGGCACGCTGGCGGCCGGCGGAACACTGGGCATCCTGATCCCGCCCTCGATCAACATGATCATCTATGGCGTGATGACCGACACGTCGGTGCCCAAGCTCTATCTCGCGGGCTTCCTGCCGGGCTTCATCCTGACCGTGCTGTTCAGCCTCACCGTGCTGGTCGCCTGCGTGTGGAAGCCGGAATGGGGCGGCAAGAAAGTCGAGACCAACTGGGAGATGCGGATCAAGCTGCTGCCCGACCTGCTGCCGCCGCTGGCGCTGCTGCTGATCGTGATCGGCGCCATCTTCTTCGGCATCGCCACCGCCACCGAGGCGGCCGCCGTCGGCATCGTGGGCGCGCTGGCGATCACCTGGCAGCAGGGACGGCTGTCGTGGCGCATGCTGCGCGACGTTTGCGAGGGCACGGTGCGCACCACGGCCATGGTCGTGGCGATCCTGGTCGGCGCCTTCTTCCTCAACGTCATCATCCAGACGATCGGCCTCACCCAGCAGCTCAGCCTGCTGATCACCCACTGGCAGCTTTCGCCGGTGCAGGTGCTGGGCGCGGTGATCGTGCTCTATCTCGTGCTCGGCACCTTCATGGAGGAGCTCTCCATGATGATCTCGACCATCCCGATCACCACGCCACTGATGGTCCAGGCAGGCTACGACCCGGTCTGGTACGGCATCCTGCTGGTGCTGCTGATCCAGACGGCAATGATCTCGCCGCCCTTCGGCATCAACCTGTTCGTGATCCACGGCATCCGCGGCCGCGGCAAGCTCTCAGATGTCGAGAAGGGCTCGGCCCCGTTCGTCATCGCCCTGCTGGCGATGATCGCGATGATCTGTGTCTGGCCCGATATCGTGATGATCGCGGTGCGCTGGTTCGGATAGCTGCTCGAACGGACCGCGGGCCTCCAGGCCCGCTTCATGTCTGAGCAGACCTGGAGGTCCGCGGTCCCTGATCTAAAGCGTGATCACGATGTTCCCGGCGCTGTCGCGTTCGGCGCGGGCGCCGGGCGGGACGACGCAGGTCGTATCGTATTCGTCGATGATAAGCGGGCCGGTCTTGGCTTCGGCGAGATCGGCGCGGCTCATGATCGGCGTGTCCATCCAGCCATGCTTGTCGCCGAACCAGGCGCGGCGCGAGGCCCGCGCCCCGGACTCAGGCCGGCTCGACCGCACGTTCTGGGGCACGCCACTGCCCTCGCGCAGGCCCGCGCCCACGAGCTGGATGGCGACCAGCTCGACCGGCTCGTCGGGCCCGGCGCGATGACCGTAGGTGCGTTCATGCTCCTGGCCGAACGCCTCTTCGAGATGCGCGACCATGCGCGCGTCGATCGGCCCGTCCGGGACCGGCACGGTGAGCTCGTAGCTCTGCCCCTTGTAGTGCAGCGCTGCCGACCGCTTCAGCCGGGCGCCGGTGCCGGTAAAGCCTTCGACGGCGAGCTGGCCGTCGGCCTGCTGCGCCATCGTCGTCCAGGCGCGGTCGATCTCACCGAGATCGGCCTGGCGCAACAGGCGCCGGAAGGTCCGCGCATAGTGATGTTCGACGTCTGCATAGAGCAGGCCGAAGGACGAGAAGAGGCCGGCCGACGGCGGCACGATCACCTTGCCGATGCCCAGCGCCGCGGCCATGCCGGCCGCGAACAGCGGTCCGTTGCCGCCGAAGGCGAACAGCGAGAATTCGCGCGGATCGCGGCCGCGTTCGGTCGACACCGCCTTGATGGCGCGGATCATGTTCGACGCGGCGATCAGGTGCGCGCCATAGGCCGCGCGCTCGATCGTCATCCCGAGCGGCCTGGCGATCTTCTCCTCGAACACCGCGCGCGCCTTGTCGGCATTGAGCTTCACCGCACCGCCCACGAGATGGCCGGGATTGATGTAGCCCAGCAGCACGTTGGCGTCGGTGATGGTCGGCGCCTCGCCACCCTTGTCGTAGCAGACCGGGCCGGGGAAGGCGCCGGCGCTCTCCGGTCCCGCCTGCAGTGCGCCGCCCGGATCGATCCAGACATGGCTGCCGCCGCCCGCGCCCACTTCGGCGAGGTCGATGGCGGGAACCTTCAAGGTGTAGCCCGCGCCGGTCAGAAGGCGAGAACCGATCATGATGCCGGCGCCTACGGCATATTCCTGGGCGCGCGCGACCTCGCCGTCCTCGACCATCGACGCCTTGGCGGTGGTGCCGCCCATGTCGAAGGTAATGATCTTCTCGAGGTTCTTGGCGCGGGCCAGTGCCTGCGCGCCGACCACGCCACCGGCCGGACCGGACTCGATGATGTTCATCGGCCGCTCGGCCGCGGCGGTGTCGGTGGTGAGGCCGCCGTTCGACTGCATCAGCAGCAGGCGCGCGGGGATGCCGGCGCCGTCGAGGCCGCGACGCAGCGCGTGCAGGTAAGTCGCCACGATCGGCATCACATAGGCGTTGATGACCGTGGTCGAGGTCCGCTCGTATTCCTTGATCTCGGGCAGCACCTCGCAGGAGACGCTGAGCGGCAGGTGCGGCGCCTTTCGGGCGACGATGTCGCGCAGCATCAGCTCGTGCGCGGGATTGGCGAAGGAGTTCAGCAGGCAGATCGCGATCGCCTCGACCTTCTCGGCCAGCAGCGCATCGACGGCGCGTTCAGCGTCTGCGGGATCGAGCGCACGGTCGACCTTGCCGGCATGATCGACGCGCTCGTCCACGACCCGACGCAGATAGCGTTCGACCAAAGGCTCCGGCTTGGTCCAGGTCAGATCGTAGAGCTTGGGCATGCGCAGGGTGCGGATCTCCAGCACGTCGCGGAAGCCCTTGGTGGTGATCAATCCAACGCGGGCGCCCTTGTGTTCGAGGATCGCGTTGGACGCGACCGTGGTGCCATGGCGAATCTCCTCGATGGCGCCGCCGTCGAGGCCGGTCTCGCGGAAGACCTCGCTCAGGCCGTCGACGATCGCCTGGGCGTAGTTGCCGACGCTGGAAGAAATCTTCTTGGTATGGATGGTGCCGTCGGAACCGAGCAGCACGATGTCGGTGAAGGTGCCGCCGATATCGACACCGACGCGATAAGTCACGGTCATGGCGGCTACTCCGCGGCCCGGGCGAGTGGGGCGGGATCGTGCCATTGCACCTTGGGCGTCTCGGTCCAGCCGCGCGCCTTGGCGATCCCGGCGCGATTGCGAGCCGTCGCGGCGGCGTCGACCGTCCACGTCTTGGTGTCGATCGCGACGCCATAGTCGGCGAGCGCTTTCGCGGGCGAGAGCAGCTCGTTGCGCACGTCGCGCAGCACGGCCGCGGGATCGCGCTCCAGCGGATCGCCCCAGCCGCCGGCGCCGGCCAGCACATGACGGAAGATGTCGCCACCCTTCACCGTCATCGTGAGCTTCGATGGCAGCAACCGGTTCTCATCGTCGGGATTGAGATAATTCTCCGACGGGCCACCGGGACTGCCGCCGTAGAGGCCAAACGGGCGATGGTCGCGGCGGTCGGAGCGGACCTGCAGCATGCCTTCGGTCTCGAGGAACTTGTAGTCGCGCAGGAACGGCACGCCACCGCGATACTTTCCGGCGCCGGCCTTGTCGGCCACGAACTCGTAGGCCAGCAGCTTGATCGGCTGCTCGGCCTCGGTGACCTCGATCGAGTGCGAGGCCATGTTGGCGAACATGTGCGAATTGCCGTCGAGCCCGTCGGCGAAGGGCCGCGCGCCCCAGGCGCCGCAGGTGAAGTCGACATAGACGAAGGGCTTGCGCTCGGCGTCGTAGCCGCCGATCGAGATGCCGGTGTTGCCGCCGTCGCCGGCCGCCTTCACCCGGTCGGGCAGCATCATGGCGAGCGCGCCGAACATGCAATCGGTCATGCGGAAGCCGGTCAGGCCGCGCGCCGCGCAGGCCGCCGGTAGCACGCCGTTGCCCACGGTGCCGGGCGGGCAGATCACCTCGATGGCGCGGAAGACGCCTTCGTTATTGGGAATGCCCGGCGGCAGCACCGAGCGCACGCCGGTGTAGGAGGCGGCCTTGGTGAAGGAGAGCGTGTTGTTGATCGCGCCCTTCACCTGCGGATTGGTGCCCGTCCAGTCGACCACCATGTGGCCGCCCTTTTTGGTGATGGTGACGAACAGGCGGATCGGCTTGCCGTAATCGACGCCGTCATCATCGATCCAGTCTTCGAAGCTCCATTGTCCGTCCGGCAGCTCCTGGATCGCCGCGCGCGTCAGGCGCTCGGCATAGTCGATGACTTCGTTGAGATAGAACTTCGTCTCTTCCGCCCCATGGCGTGAGACCAGCTCGGCGAACTGCTTTTCACCGATATGGCAGGCCGCGAGCTGGGCGCGCAGGTCGCCGAACAGCTGGACGGGCAGGCGGACGTTTTTCTCGATGAACGTCATGATCGTCTTGTTGAGGACGCCCTTGTCGTAGAGCTTCATCGGCGCGATGCGCAGGCCCTCGGCGTAGATCTCCGTCGAGTCGGATGCGTTCGAGCCGGCGACCCGGCCGCCCACGTCGATGTGGTGGCAGACGGTGCAGGCGAAGGCCAGCCGCTCGCCCGCGTGGAACAGCGGCTTGATCACGAAAATATCCGGCAGGTGCATGCCGCCATCGAACGGATCGTTCATGATGAAGACGTCGCCTTCGGCCATGTCGTCCTTGAAGTGACGCATGATCGATTCCATGGCGGTTGGCACCGAACCCAGATGCCCCGGCAGGGTCAGGCCCTGGGCCGCGAGCTTGCCGTTGGCGTCGGCGAAGCCCGTGGAATAATCCATGTTGTCCTTGAGCACGCCGGAATAGGTCGTCCGGAAGACGGTGAGGGCCATCTCGTCGGCGATCGAGAAAATGGCGTTCTTGAAGAGCTCCAAAGCAATCGGATCGGACACCGGCACTTTTGTCTTCCTCCCGTAACTTGCGGCTGACATTTGGCGAGCCTCGCCATGCAATTTGCAAGCCGCTCCGCCTGACGATTTTTGCCCGGCAGACGTGTGCGACCGGTCGCATGGGCTAGATCACCCCGGTCGGGCTAGATTGCGCCAACCTTTTCCGAAGGAACCTCGATGTCCAAGATCAAGATCGCGCTCGCCTGCCAGGGTGGCGGCAGCCAGACCGCCTTCACGGCCGGTGCCGTGAAGACCCTGTGCCAGGCCAAGCTCGGCGAGGAATTCGAGTTCGTGAGCATCAGCGGCACGTCGGGCGGCGCCGTGTGCGCCACACTGCTCTGGTACTCCTTCATGAAGGGCGAGCGGCCGGTCTGGCAACGCATGATGAATTTCTGGGAGGAGAACACCGCCCAGGGCCCGGTCGAGCACGCCATCAACCGGTTCATCGTCGAATCGGTGCGGATGGTGAATTCGGGCATGATGCCGACCCTGCAGCTCAGCCCGTCCTCGCCCGTCATGCAGTCGATGATGGAGTTCATGACGGCCGGCCAGCGCATGGGCTTTTCCGATTTCCGCGGCCTGCTCGAAAAGCACATCGATTTCGCCGAGATCGCCTCGTGGGGCGCGCAGCCGGGCCGGCCGGTGCTGATGCTGGGGGCGGCCAATATCACGAGCGGCGCGCTGGCGAAGTTCGTGTCGACCCAGGAGCCGATCAAGGTCGAACATGTCCTGGCGTCCTGCGCCGTGCCGAACATCTTCCCGGCGGTGCAGATCGGCGACCATGCCTACTGGGACGGTCTCTTCTCCGACAACCCGCCCGTCGAGGAACTCATTCGCCCGCGGTCGGTTGGCGAGGACAACATTCCCGACGAGATCTGGCTGATCAAGATCAACCCGACGGCCAGCCAGCGCGTCCCGAAGAAGCCGGGCGAGATCGTCGACCGGCGCAACCAGCTCGAAGGCAACATCTCGCTGTTCCAGCAGCTCGGCCATCTCGAGTTCATGAACGACCTGATCCTGGCCGACGCCTTCCGGCCGGAGTTCCTGTCGCGCTTCGACATCAAGGCGCCGGTGCGCATCCCGAAGTCGTTCCACAGCGACGCCGACAAGCCCTACCATATCCCCTGCATCGAGATGCCGGTCGAGCTGCAGGACCTGCTCGACTACGAAGGCAAGATCGACCGTGGCTCGGAGAACATCTCCCGGCTGACCGCCGAGGGCGAGAAGGCGGCCGCTCTCTTCCTGCGCCAGCGCGCGGCGGTCGTTGCTGGCTCGTCGCTGGGTGAAGACCAGACCGCCGGGCAAGCCGAGAGCGGCGCGCCCAACGATCTGCCTTTGTCGCGCTGGAAGGAATCCTAGGCCGAGCGAAGCTCGGCCTTACTGCGGCTCGATCTTCGCGATCTTGACGTAGTCGGCCCACTTGGCGCGCTCGTCGCGGTCCTGTGCCGCGCACTGTTCGAGCGTGAGCGGCTTGGCGGTGAGGGCGAATTCCTCGGTCAGGCGCTTGTTGTTCTCGGCCGCGCTGATCGCCTCGTTGATCAGCGTGTTCAGCCGCTGCTGGATCGGCAACGGCGTTGCCTTCGGCACGGCGATCGCCAGGAAGCCGGTGCTGGTGAAGCCGGGATAGGTCTCGGCCAGGGTCGGCAGATTTGGATAGAGCGGGCTACGTTCCGGCAGGGTGAGAGCGAGCGGTCGCGCCTTGTCGGCGACGACCTGGCCGCGGCCAGCCGTCAGGTCGACGAACATGAACTGGATGGCGCCGCCGTAGAGATCGGTCCAGGCATTGCCGATCGCCTTGTAGGCGACGCCCTGCCATTCGACGCCGGCGCGCTTGCCCAGCACTTCGGCCGGGACCTGCGAGCTCGCGTTGAAGTAGCCGAAATTGAGCTTGCCCGGGTTCGCCTTCGCATAAGTCGTCAGGTCGGCCAGCGTCTTGAACGGCGAATCTGCTGCCACGACGAGGAAGGCGCCGCTTGAGCCGATGATGCCGACGACCGAGAAATCCTTCTCAGGGTCGTAACCCGGGTTCTTGTACATGTGGACGTTGGCGGCGTTGGTCGAGGTCGTGGCCAGCATCAAGGTGTAGCCGTCGGGCGGCGCAACCTTCACCGACATTGCGCCCACGATGCCGTTGGCGCCCGGCTTGTTCTCGACCACGAAGGGCTGGCCGGTCTTCTCCTCGATGTACTTGCCGACCAGGCGCGCGGTGATGTCGCCCGAGCCGCCCGGCGCGAACGGCACGATGATGCGGATGGCCTTGTTGGGAAAGGTTTCGGTCTGCGCGGCGGCGGGCAGGGCAGCGAGAAGGGGCAGGGCGAAAAGGCTGCGGCGAGACAGCGACATGCGGAATGTGTCCATGGGTGTGAAGTCTAGCGCATATGCGGCGCATGGACAGCGCGCCGCCTGCAGTCCTACCTTGCGCCCATGGCAACATCAGGTCGGCCGCCTCTCGACGGCATTCGCATCATCGATTTCTCCCGCGTGATCGCGGGTCCCATGTGCACCCAGATGCTCTCCGACATGGGCGCCGAGGTGATCAAGATCGAGAACCCCGACGGCGGCGACGACACGCGCAAGGGCGCCGGACCGCGCGCCGGCGGTCCCGGCGGCGAGAGCCACTTCTTCATGACCTACAACAGGGGCAAGAAGAGCGTCGCGCTCGACTTCACCAAGCCCGACGGCCAGGCGATCGTGCACAAGCTGCTCGCCACTGCCGACGTCATGGTCGAGAACTTCCGTCCCGGCGTGCTGAAGAAGTACGGCTTCGACTATGCGAGCCTCGCGGCGAAGTACCCGAAGCTGATCTATCTCTCGATCTCGGCCTACGGCCAGACCGGCCCGTTGTCGGACCGCCCGGGCTACGATCCGGTGCTGCAGGCCGAGTCCGGCATGATGAGCGTCAACGGCGAGGCCGACGGCGAGGGGCTGCGGCACGCCATCGCCATCGTCGACACCATGACGGCGATCCATTCGACGGCCGCGATCAACGCAGCGCTCTACGCGCGCCGCGACACCAACAAGGGCCAGCACATCGACCTCGCGCTCTACGACACCGCGCTGGTGTCGCTGGGCAACATGGGCTCCTACTACCTGATCGGCGGCGACCAGCCCAAGCGCGCCGGCAACGGGCACTTCGCCTCGGCGCCCAACAGCTCGTTCGAGACCGCGAACGGCAAGATCTACATGGCGGTCGCGAACCAGAAGCTGTTCGGCGACACCGCCAGGGCGCTCGGCCATCCCGAATGGTTGACCGATCCGCGCTTCGCCACGGTGGCCGATCGCGTGGCCAACAAGCCCGAGCTGACGCGCCTCATGGAAGAGGTGCTGACGACCGACACCAAGGAGAACTGGGCCCAGAAGCTGCGCCATCTCCCGGCCGGTCCGATCCGCACCATGAAGGAGGCGCTGGACGAGCCGGAAGTGAAGCGTCGCGGCATGCTGAAGCAGTACAAGCACAGCAAGGTGGGCGACGTGCCGTTGATCGGCTCGAACTTCCACTTTTCCGACACGCCGGTCGACGACACGCGGCCGCCGCCGGCGCTGGGTCAGCATACCGACCAGGTGCTGACGGAACTGGCCGGCCTCGGTGCCGCGGAGATCGCCGCGCTGCGGGAAAAGAAGATCGTCGGCTGATGACTCTGTGATCCTGAGCGAAGAGGGGTCTAAACCCGTCGCCGCTCCAGCCACGTCTTCAGGATCAGGTTGGTTTCCTCGGGCTTCTCCATCGTGACGAGATGCCCGCATTTGTCGATCACGACGAGGCTCGCGACCGGTATCGCCTTGGCGATCTCCTCCGACAGGAAGAGCGGCGTCGCCGCGTCGTCGCGGCCGCAGACGACGGTGGTCGGGCACTTGATGCGGGGCAGGTCGGGCCGTCGGTCGGTGCGGATCGCGGCCAGCTCCTCCTGGCGCTTGTAGATCTCGACGCCGATCTCGCCGCACATCGTCATCACCTCGTCGACCAGCGCCTTGTCGGGCAGGCGGTAGGCCGGGATGAAGCGTGTCATCTGCATGCCGAGGACCAGTTCGAAATGTCCCTCGTTGGCGAGGCGGATGCGGGCGCGCCGGATCGCGCGTTCGGCCTCGTTCTGGGCGCGCATGCCGGTGTCGAGCAGGGCGAGCGTGGTCACGCGATCGGCGGCGAACTGCATGATCTCGACCGCGAGCATGCCGCCCAGCGACAGGCCGGCCAGCGCGAATTTCTCCGCCGGCATCTGGTCGACGACCCAGCGGGCGGCACTCTCCCAGCTGTCCCAGATGGACAGCGGCGCCTTGCGCCAGTCCGGCACGACGATGTCGGCCTGGCCTTCGAGGGCGGCGACCTGGGCCGCGAACAGGCGCGGCGAACACAGCACGCCGGGGACAAGCAACAAGGGTGTCTTGGTCATCTCTTTCCTCCGACGCGAAGCGTAGCGCAGACGATTCGGCTGCGGTACCAATAGACCATGGCAGCCGCCTCCGTTCGCGACATCCGTCTCGACCTGTTCCGGGGACTAGCCCTGTGGTTCATCTTTCTCGACCACATCCCCACCAACATCGTGAGCTGGCTGACCGTCCGTAACTACGGCTTCAGCGACGCCACCGAGATCTTCGTCTTCATCTCGGGCTACACCGCCGTCATCGCCTACAGCCGCATGATGGAGCAGGAGGGCTGGCCACGCGCCGCGGCGCGCATCTACCGCCGCGTCTGGCAGCTCTACGTCGCCCATATCCTGCTGTTCGTGGCCTTCACGGCGCAGATCGCGTGGGTCTCGATCGCCCGCGACGCGCCGGCGCTGATCGAGGAAATGGAGCTGCTGGGCCTGGGGCAGAACCCCTATCGCGCCATCCTGGAAGCCGCCCTGCTCAAGTTCCGGCCGGTCAATCTCGACGTGCTGCCGCTCTATATCGTGCTGCTCGCGGCCTTCCCGCTGGTCCTGCCGGTGGTGGTGCGCTGGCCCTGGGCGGTGATCGCCGCCTCGATCGCGCTCTATGCCGCGACCTGCCACTACGACTGGAAGCTGCCGGCCTACCCGGACGAAAAGGTCTGGTACTTCAATCCGATGGCCTGGCAGGTCGTGTTCCATGTCGGGGCGGCTTGCGCCGTGTTCGGTACCGGACTGTCCCGGCTCGACCGCTACCGAACGCCGCTGACGATCCTCGCCATCGCCTTCGCCCTGTTCGCGGCGTTCATCGCCCTGTCCTGGCACTATAATCCGCTGGAACAGCTGACTCCGGCCTGGGTGTCGCGGATCATCTACCCGATCGACAAGACCAACATCGACGTCCTGCGATTCCTGCACTTCCTGGCCATCGCCTGGCTGGTCCGGATCGCGGTGCCGATTGACGCACCCGGCCTCAAATGGCCGATTTGGCGGCCACTTCGCAGGTGCGGCGAGGCATCCTTGCTTATATTCTGCATCGGGACCTTCCTGGCGCTGAGCGGCCAGGTCATCGTGAGCTATTACGAAGATTCGATCTTGTCGCAGATTCTCGTGAGCATCGGGGGCATCGCGATCATGTGCGTGGCCGCCTACATTGCCGCCTGGTTCAAGGGCGGTGGCCCACGTGCGCCGGCGCGCCTCGGCGCCCTGGCCGGGAGCTACAAGTGAAGCGCGCTCTTGTCCTGCTGGCGGCAACCCTCGCGTTCGCGCTGGGCGGAACGGCTTTCGCGCAATCCATGACCCTGTGCCGGGCCAAGCCGGCCATGCTGGCGCTCGGCTCGACTCTCCCGATCGCGCGCAAGGCGATCGCCGAGAAGAAGGCGCTTCGCATCATCGCCCTGGGCTCCTCGACGACCGCGGGCTATGGCGTCTCCAATCCGGCCTACGCCTATCCGACGCAGTTGCGCATTGGCCTCGAGAAGGCGCTGCCGGGCATCGACATCGACGTGATCAACCGTGGCATCGGCGGCCAGGACGTCGAGGAGATGGCCGCCCGCATGCGCGCCGAGATGGAAGGCAACCCGGCCTCGCTGGTGATCTGGCAGACCGGCACCAACGCCGCCATCCGCCACATGCCGCTCGACAAGTTCGACAAGACGCTGCGCGAAGGCCTGAAGCTTGGCACGTCGCTGGGCGCGGACTTCGTGCTGATGAACCTGCAGTACGTGCCCGCCGTCGTGGCCGTCGCGGACAAGGAAGCCTACGAGAAGGTCATGGCCGGTGCGGCCAAGGACTATGGCGCCGGCCTGTTCCGCCGCTACGACATCATGCGCGGCTGGTACGACGACGGCATGCCCTATGCCCAGTTCGTGCAGCTCGACGGTCTGCACCTCAACGATTTCGGCCAGAAGTGCATCGGCAGGCTGCTGACACGCTCGATCGTGGATGCGCTGACCGGTCCCTGAACAAGAGGACGCCCAATGCCCCGTCGTTTCGTCGATCTTTCGATCTATCTCGAAAACGACGTGATCTCCGATCCGCCGCCGTTCGGCCCGAAGATCCAGTATCACAAGCATGCCGACACGGCCGGCCAGATCGCCGGCTTCTTTCCCGGCCTCAAGAAGGAAGACCTGCCCGATGGCGCGGGCTGGGCGGTCGAGAACGTCAATCTCTCGACGCACAACGGCACGCATCTCGATGCGCCCTATCACTTCCATCCGACGATGAACAAGGGCGAGCGCGCCATCACCATCGACGAGGTGCCGCTCGAATGGTGCTTCCAGCCCGGCGTGAAGCTCGACTTCCGCGACAAGCCCGATGGCCACGTCATCACGGCGGCCGAGGTCGAGGAGGAGCTGAAACGGATCGGCCATGAGCTGAAGCCGCTCGAGATCGTCGTCGTCAACACGCGCGCAGGCTCGCGCTATGGCAACAACGACTACGTCAATGCCGGCTGCGGCATGGGCTACGACGCCACGATCTTCCTGCTGGAAAAGGGCGTGCGCCTTACCGGCACCGACGCCTGGAGCTGGGACGCGCCGTTCTTCTTCACCGCCCAGAAATGGGCGAAGGACCACGATCCGTCGATCATCTGGGAAGGCCACAAGGCCGGCCGCGACATCGGCTACTGCCATCTCGAGAAGCTGCACAATCTCGAAGCGCTGCCCGGCGACGGTTTCACCATCGCCTGCTTCCCGCACAAGATCCGCGGCGCCTCCGCCGGCTGGACCCGCGCCGTCGCGATTTTCGAGGAATAGCTAGAGAGAAGCGGGGCGGCGTGCGAACAGGAGGGCGACGCCGAGGGCGGCGATGAGGCCGCCCGCGCCGGTGCGCAGGCGGCGCAGCAGGGTTGGGCGTGCCACGGCCATCGACCGCGCCTGCGATGCCAGAATCGCAACGACGACGTCGACCGCCGTGTTGAGCACCACCGAGATCAGGCCGAGCATCAGGAACTGCAGCCAGACCGGACCCGCCGACGGATCGACGAACTGCGGCAGGAAGGCCAGGAAGAAGGCGGCGGTCTTGGGATTGAGCGCCTCGACCAGGATACCTTCGCGAAACGCCCGCGCCGCGCCGGTCGTCGTCACCCTGGTCTCGAAGGGCATTCGGGATTCGCGGATCGTCTTGATGCCGATCCAGACCAGATAGAGCGCGCCGGCGAACTTCAGGACCGTGAAGGCTTCGGCGCTGGCCATCACCAGCGCGGAGACGCCGACGGCGCCGGCCGCGACATGGACCAGGCCGCCCAGCCCCGTGCCGAAGCTCGACGCCATTCCTTCGGCGCGGCCGCCGGCCAGCGTGCGGGCCGCGACGTAGAAGATGCCGGGCCCGGGCGATACGGCGATCGCCAGGGCCGCGGCAGAGAAGAGTGCGAGGTTCGCGAGATCCACTTACGGCAGCGGGTCGGGTTCGCCCGGCGGCAGCGGCATCTCGAAGACGTTCAGCGTCATCGACACCAGCATGTAGTAGCCGCAGACGCCGACCAGATCGACGACGCCCTTTTCGCCGAACGCATCGACGGCGCGCTTGTAGTTCGGCGGCGCGACCCGGTTGGTCTCGAGATATTCGGTGACGAAGTCGTAGACCACCTTCTCGACGTCGCGCTTGAACGGCGGCGTGGCGCGCAGGCGGACCGCCTCGATGATGTCCTCGGAGAGGCCGGCTTCCTTGGCGAGGCGGGCATGGGCGTAGAACTCGAACTGCGCCTTGAAGTGACGGCCGACCAGGCAGATCGCCAGTTCCGACAGGTCGCGCGGCAGCGAATTGTGGAAGCGGCAGTATTCACCGAGCTTCTGGGCGCGATCGGCGAGAACCGGGCTGCGCAGCCACGGCTCGAAGGGACCGCGCAGGCCGCCGCGCGGGCCGGACATGATCGCGTCGGCGACCTTCTTCTGTTCGGGGTCGAGTTTGTTCAGGTCGAGCGGAGCCAGACGCGGCATGACGTTTCCTCAGTTCTGTTTTGCGAAAGGTTTTAGAGCGGGCAACCGGCTTCGGCGACGCGGTTGTTATCGGCGTTGTCGAAGATGTGGTTCACGATCGACAGGCCGGCCTGCATCGCCTGGCTCGACCTGACGCTGCAGGAGGCGGTCGCCGTCCACAGCACCTTGCCGCCGTTGGCTTCGTAGAGCGTGAGCGAGACGCGCAGGGTCGAGCCCGAGGGCACCTGGATCGTGTCGCGCGGGCCGATCCGGTTGGCCGGCAGCGCGAGGCGCGGATTGGCGCCGGTCTCGTAATCCTGGCTCTGCAGCATCGGGATGTCGCGATCGGCGCCGCCGCTCAGGTCGAAGTAGCTCACGTCCATGCGCATGATGTTGCCGCCGCTGAAGCCGACCTGGTTGCCGCGCTGGCTGAGGCGGACCATGACCTCGCGGCGCAGCTCGCGCGCCAGATGCGTGTCGGAGGTGAGCTGGACGGCGATCTTGACCTTGGGAATCTTCTGGTAGGCCTTGATCTCAAGCTGGCCGAGCTTGGGGCCGGAGCCCACACCATAGCCCTGGGCCGAGACCGGCGCGGCGAAGCAGAGCGCCGAAAGCGCGACAAGAGTGGCGGCGATACGCATTCGTCTTTCCCCTAACGTCCCTCGACCGCCATGAGCCTGCTCCAGCCGGCTTCGTCCCGGTCGAGCATGCGCTTCAGCGATTCGAAATGCAGGAAGGCCTGCTGCGCCTCGCCCGCGATCTGCCTGGCCGTGTGTTCGGCCATCGCCTCGTCGATATTGTGCAGCTCCCGGCCGGTCTGCATGGCCAGGACCTGCACCATCGCCGCACGTTCGAGGTAATAAAGGTCGTCGTAGGCTTGGGCAACGGTCGGACCCGAAACGATGATGCCGTGATTGCGCAGGAACAGGATGTCCTTGTCGCCCATCGCCCGGCACATCCGCTCGCCCTCGTCGTTGGACAGGGCGACACCGCCATACTTGTCGTCATAGGCGATGCGGCCCCAGTAGCGGAAGGCGTTCTGGGTGCACATCTCGATGCGGCCGTCGCGGATCGACGTCAGCGCCGTCGCGTAGGGCATGTGGGTGTGCAGAACGACCTTGGCCTTCGGGTTGCCGGCGTGGATGCGGGCATGGATGTAGAACGCGGTCGGCTCGACCGGATACTTGCCCTCGATGATGTTGCCGTCGCCGTCGGCCATCACGATGTCGGACGGCGTGATCTCGGACCAGTGCAGCCCCTGCGGATTGACGAGGAACAGCTCCTCGCGGCCGGGCACGGTCATGCTGAAATGATTGCAGACACCCTCGTTCAGCCCGTGCCGCGCTGCGGCCCGCAGGGCGGTGGTCAGGTCGATCCGCGCCTGGGTGACCGGGTCGTTCGCCAGCATCTTTTGGGGCTCCATCCTCGACAGCCGTTGCAGCGCCGATGATGCGGCCTCCCGCAATCCGGGCCAAGGGAAATTGGCGAGGTCAGGCCGGCGAAGAGCGTACCGGTCCGTCGGTCGCCGAGATCTCGCGAACCAGCTTGGTGCGCACGGCGCGGCCGAAATGGTCGAAATTGTCGGCCACGATCATGAACGAGCCCGGGCCGCCGATGACGCTCTCCTCGTAATACTTGTCGAGTTCGAGGTCGGGCGGGCGGCCGAAATTGTTGCGGTTCATCATCACCGGCAGGCCGTTCACCACGATGCCCTGCGACACCAGCTTGTCGCGGACGATCTCGGCCGGCGGCCCGTCGTTGGTGCGGCCGTCGCCCGACACGTCGATGACCCGCCGCTTGGCGATGAAGGGCGAGTTCTCGAAGCGCTGGCCGGCATGGGCGAGAGCGGCGCCGACGGCGGTCCAGCTCTGCGACGTGCGCGGCGCCTCGGAGAGCTTCTCGGCGAAGCGGCGTGCGGCCCCTGGACTGTCGATCACGGTCCAGTCGAGGACGACGACCTGGAAATGCGTGCCGGCCCATTCGGTGTAGCAGACGGCGATGCGCTTGTTCTCGCCCGAGAGGATGGCGTCGACGACGCGGTCGTTGGTCAGGGCCTCGATGTAGCCGCGCCGCTGCAGTTCGGCCTCGACCTCGTCGATCGAGCGGGAGACGTCGACGGCCAGCACGAGCTGCAGGTCGACGGGCGTTTGGGCGCGGGCCGACGTTGCCGTCGCCAGGGCCGCCAAGGAGCCTACGAGCGCCGACCGTCGCTTCATGCCCACCTCCGTCGAAGAGGCGAAGCATAACACCACAGGCGCGCGCGCAAACAAAAACGCCGGAGGAAATCCTCCGGCGTTCATGTCGACTGTCAGGACAGTCCGATTTTCCTACTGGTCGTCGTCGAAGCCGCGCTTGCGCGGTTCGTAGTCACGCTCACGACGCGGACGGTCCGGAGCGCCCGTGTGGCGCCGCACCGGCTTGGCGAATTCACCGCCGGGAGCGGCATCAGCCGGAGGAGGGCTGGAGAAATCGGCACGACGATCGCGCATCGGGCCGCCATCGCCACCGGGCGCTGCGCCGCGGTAACCACCGCCGCCGCCGCCGTCACGACCGCCACCACCGTAGCCGCCACCGCCGCCGCCGCCGTCACGACCGCCACCACCGTAGCCGCCACCACCGCCGCCGCGGTATCCACCGCCGCCGCCGTCACGACCGCCGCCACCACCGTAGCCGCCGCCACCGCCGCCGCCACCACCGTAGCCACCACCGCCACCGCCGCCGTAGGGCGGACGCGGACCGCGCGGACGGAAGCCGCCGCCATCACGGCCGCCACCACCGCCACCGCCGCCGTATCCACCGCCGCCGCCACCACCACCGGGCTGACGTTCGACGGCTTCACGGACCGCGATCGAGCGGCCATCCAGCAACGCGCCGTTCATGGCCTGCATGGCCGAGGCGCCTTGGTCATCGGTTTCCATCTCGAGGAACGCGAAGCCGCGGCTGCGGCCGGTCTCGCGATCCACGATCACTTTTGAAGATGTAACGGTGCCGAACTGAGAGAAGGCTTCAGACAGACGCTCAGACGTGACCGAATAGGGCAGGTTGCCCACAAACAATTTGCGACTCATTCAAGGCTCTGGGCTAGAGGAAGGATCGAGCGGAGTCCGGCGCGCGCTTGCTGGACGATTGCGTCCAAGCGTTTCGATGACCTTTGACAGATGACCAAGTAGCTCACGGGAAGACGTTGACCGGTATCGCGCTCCGCGACTGTGTGCCGAGACTCTTGATGATGCTCGTCGGCTAGTGTCGCAATGCAGCACTTATGCGCTGATTCACGTCATGAGTCCACCGCGTCGCGGGGTTGAGACGCAACGAACCACGGCACACAATCACCGCGAAATCGGGAGGGATTGAGAATGATCGTCGACCATCGAACCTACGAACTGCAGCCGGGCCGCCTGCGCGACTTCCTCGCGCTTTACGAAAAGGAAGGGCTGCCAGTCCAACTGAAGCATCTCGGCAACCTCGTCGGCTACTACTCGACCGAGGTCGGCAACGTGAACGAGATCGTTCACATGTGGGGCTATGCCGATCTGGCGGACCGCACCAAGCGCCGCGCGGCGATGGCCGCCGATCCCGCCTGGCAGGCTTATTTGCAGAAGAGCCGAGAATATATGAAGACCATGAACAACAAGATATTGGTGCCCACCACCTTCTCACCCACGAAGTAAGGGAAAGACCGCGAACATGGCTACCGCATACCCGCGCCGCAGCGGCGCGCAGGTTTTGATCGATCAACTGCGTATCCACGGCACCGACACGATCTTCGGCGTGCCCGGCGAAAGCTATCTGGCCGCCCTCGATGCGCTTTACGCGCAGCGCAATTCCATCCGCTATGTGATTTGCCGCCAGGAAGGCGGCGCCTCCTACATGGCCGAGGCCTACGGCAAGCTGACCGGCAAGCCCGGCGTCTGTTTCGTCACGCGCGGCCCCGGCGCGACCAATGCCAGCGTCGGAATGCATACCGGCTTCCAGGATTCGACGCCCATGATCCTGCTGATCGGGCAGGTCGCCCGCGAGCAGACGGACCGCGAGGCCTTCCAGGAAATCGACTACCGCCGCATGTACGGCCAGATGGCCAAGTGGGTGACCCAGATCGAGGACGCCCGCCGCATCCCCGAGATCGTGAGCCAGGCCTTCCATCGCGCGATGAACGGCCGGCCCGGTCCGGTCGTGATCGCGCTGCCTGAGGACATGCTGGTCGACGAGGTCGAGGTTCCGGATGCCGGCCCGTACAAGGTCGCGCGCGGCGCCCCGTCGCCCGATGACATGGCGACGTTGCGCGAGCTGCTGGCCACGGCCAAGCAGCCGCTGGTCATCCTGGGCGGTGGCGGCTGGGACGCGAAGGCCTGCGACGACATCAAGGCGTTCATCGAGGCGAACCACCTGCCGACGACGACGGCGTTCCGCAACCAGGACCTGATCGACAACCGTCATCCCAACTTCGTCGGCGATCTCGGCATCGGCGTGAGTGCGCCGCTCGGCAAGCGCATCGACGAGAGCGACCTCATCATCGCGATCGGTCCGCGCCTCGGCGAGATCACCACCGGTGGCTACACGCTGTTCGACCTGCCGGTGCCGAAGCAGAAGCTGGTGCACGTCCATGCCGGCGCCGAGGAGCTGGGTCGCGTCTTCCAGGCGACCCTGCCGATCAACTCGGGCATGTCGCAGTTCGCGGCCGCCGCGAAGGCGATGAAGCCGGTCGATGCCTCGGCGTGGAAGGCGGGCGTCGCTCCGGCGCGCGCCGACTACGAGAAGAACATCGAGCCGACGCCGCAGCCCGGCTCCGCCAATCTCGCGGAGATCGTCGGCTGGCTGAACAAGCGCCTGCCCGACGACGTGATCGTGACCAACGGCGCGGGTAACTATGCCGGCTACGTCCACCGCTTCTTCCAGTATCGCGGCTTCCGCACCCAGCTCGCGCCGACCAACGGCTCGATGGGCTACGGCGTGCCGGCTGGTGTGGCGGCCAAGGTCGCGGCGCCCCAGCGCACCGTCGTGTCGTTCAGCGGCGACGGCTGCTTCCTGATGAACGGCCAGGAGTTCGCGACCGCCGTCCAGCACGGCGCGAACGTGGTGTTCATCGTCGTCGACAACGGCATGTACGGCACGATCCGCATGCATCAGGAGCGTGAGTATCCGACGCGCGTGCACGGCACCGAGCTCAAGAACCCCGACTTCGCGGCCTATGCCCGCGCCTTCGGCGGTCACGGCGAGACGGTCGAGCGCACGGCCGACTTCGAGGCGGCGTTCGAGCGCTCGCTCAATGCCGGCAAGCCCGCGATCATCCACGTGAAGACCGACGCCGAGGCCATCACCTCGCGCATCACGATGACCAAGCTCCGGGAGCAGGCGCTGGCCAAGCAGAAGAAGTAGACGACAAGAAGAAACAACGAAGGGGGAAACAATGAGCATCACACGTCGCGCTGCACTCGGGTCTCTGGGTGCAGCGTCGCTGGCTGCGGTCGCTGGTCCGGCGCACGCGCAGGCGGAATGGCCGAAAGGCCAGCCGATCAAGGTGCTCATCCCCTTCGCGCCGGGCGGCGTGCCCGACATCATCGCGCGCATCGTCACGCCGAAGATGGCCGAAGGTCTGGGTCAGTCCTTCGTCATCGACAACAAGCCGGGTGCGGGCGGCGGTCTCGCGGGCCAGTTGCTCGCGCAGGCGGCGCCCGACGGCTACACGCTGCTGATGGGCACGGTCTCCACTCTCGCGATCGTGCCCGCGATCAATCCGTCGCTGAAGTACGATCCGACGAGTTTTGCCGCGATCGGCCTCGCCGCGATCGTGCCGATGGTCGTGCTGGTCCGGCCGGAGTCGCCGGCCAAGGACATTCCCGGTCTCATCGCGCTGATCCAGAAGAGCCCGAAGTTCGATTACGGCTCGTCGGGCAACGGCTCGATCCTGCATCTCACTGCCGAGCTCTTCCGCCTGCGCACCGGCGTGAAGATGCAGCACATCCCCTATCGCGGATCGGCGCCGGCGCAGCAGGCGCTGCTCGCGGGCGAGATCGACGTGGTGTTCGATGCGCTCGCGCCGGCGATGGGTCAGATCCAGGCGGGCAAGCTGCGCGCCGTCGGGCTTGCGATGGCCAAGCGCTCGCCCGCGCTGCCCGACCTCAAGACGATCGGCGAGCAGGGCGTCGCCGGTGTCGAGGCCTATACCTGGGCCGGCCTCTATGCGCCCGCGGGCACGCCGGCGCCGATCGTGCAGCGCCTCAATGCCGAGCTGCTGAAGGCGCTGAAGGATCCCGAGGTCGCCAAGAAGATTTCCGATCTCGGCTACGAGATCGCCTCGTCGACGCCGGCCGAGTTGGCTGCGCACACCGCCGCCGAGTTGAAGAAGTGGACCGAAGTCGCCAAGGCCGCAGATGTTAAGCCCGACTGAGTCGTGGCCCGGTCACACTAAGGTAGTGTGTTGGTCGGTGTTACGGATTAGCTAGGCAATTGGTCTGCTAGTCACTAGCCGAAGCTTGGGCCGCTCTTGTGAGATTATCTCGGGCATATCTTCCAGGTAGATGCCCAACATATCGGTCAACTCTTCCGTGGAGTAGCCGAGCTCTCCAGTATGGCTGCGTAACAGGTTTCTGAACACTTTAGGTTCTTCAATGCCCTCGATTTCAATGGGTTCGGCGCTACGCCAGCCTCGCTTGCTAAGCTCAATTTGATAGTAGCGATAGCTTCGTTCGGTCATTCGCTTGAGGTCACGGGCGCGCCGCAGTATTGCCTGCATTGACGCTTTCCAGTGAGACTTAAGGACCATAAGTCTTTCGAGAGACATGCCGTACAATTCGTGTCGGATGTCGTCCTGAGGCATCAAGAAGGCAGCGGCAAACTGGTTCGCTTCGTCTTCTTGTTCGGGGTTGGGAATTGAGTGCATGCAGAGATGCCCAACCTCATGCAGTAAGGAGTAGCGCAGTCGGTCTTTGGCTTTGACGCGTGAATTGAGAAAGATCAGGGGCGGGATCCGATCGACGCCATGCTGGCAAAATGCATCGATAAGATCCGAACCGAAATCGAAGGGCACAATCAGGATGCCCGAATCTTCGATTGTCTTTACGACATTGGAAACGGGACCTCGCGGCAGCATCCAGGCTTGGCGCACTGCCGCCGCGATCTCGTCGATTTTCCCATCGTATTGATCAGGGTCAATAGAGGGTGGCGGGACCTTGGTCGGGACCAGCTCAACTGATCGCAAAAGGCTTTCTATCGAGAAGCGGTAAAGCTCGGCCTTGGCATTGATCCGATCCCACTCCGTCGCGGTGAGCTTCTTCCTCTTGCGATGATAGCTGGCCTGTGGCGGCCGCAATTGCCCCTCTCTCGTAAAAAAGTGTGGTCTAAGCTGCAGCACACTGCTCATCGCATGGACGAGCGCTTCTTCTGGCACAACGATGCCGGCTTCAATTTTGGATACCTTGCTCTGTGAAATATGCAGAGCCTTTGCGAGCTCGGTCTGCGAGAATCCTCGCAGCTGCCGAGCCACGGTCAACATGGCGGCATTAAACAAACCCATAACGCTCACCGATTAACTGTTATCGCGCTTGCGGTCAGCAGGTTGTTTTTTGGCAACTACTCGTGTGCCCTCGTCGGGATCATCGGTCGGCGGAGTCACCGGCGTGATTTCGTGCAGCTGTTCGGCCGGGGCAATGCCAAGCGAAATCACCCAAGTTTCTTCTCCAGATCCCGGGCAAAATAGACGAATATCTGGACACGCCGGGTCGGCTGTATTGGGCACGTACCCCAAAAACAGAATGGTCGCCTTCGCTGGGAGGTTCGGAAGCGTTTCTTGCCTCACTTTGTTTGATCGCAGATCCATCGAGGTCTGATTGAAATTCTTTGCGACTTCGTTGCCTTCGTCGAGCTTGTGAACCTGGAATATCCAATTCTGATCGATGCAGAAGAAGGTTGTTTGGTTTTCCTCGGTAATCTTGATTCGGGGCTTACCGTCCAGAGCAATTCGTAGTTCGTTGGCTACATAGTCCCGCAGAACACGCGTCCGCGTGCCGGGCTCAAGGATATGATTGTCGGCGCGCTTCCAGAGCTTACGCGACGCCTCGGTTATGGCGTCTGCGAAAATAGGAAAATAGGGCGCCAACTCCTTCTCAGCTTGCTCTTTCGGACGAAATGCCATTTTATCGGACCGCCGGATAATCCTTATTGTTCAGCAAGATACCGAGGTGGCTGGCAAAATCAATAGTAATTATTCCGATCTTATTCCAGCCTGTTGGGCGCATGCTGCGCCCTGTTTAGCTGGTGACGCAAGCGGTAGCCGCGTTGGTGTCGGCGGCGTAGCGATCGGAGTGCCTATCGATCCGTGCTCATGGCGGTCTCTCACCTCATCGGCGCTTCAACGTCACGGCGGTTCGGACGCCTTCCGCGTTCACGTGATGAAGCACTAGCTTGCGCCCGACGACCGCCGCCCTTATAGAGGCGGTCCGTGGAGATTTGAGCCGACCGGCTTGCGACCACGTTAAACATCGCTAAAAGGTCGGAGGTTCACGCAAAACCCCCGTCCTTCCAGGTCGGGGGTTTTTCGTTTGCGTCGCCGGGAAAGGGCGCGCGACGAAGAGGAGAAGTGTGATGGACGGATCGATTCCGAAGAAGAAGGCTCAGGCCGATACCACCAAGTGGCGCACCCAGACCCGCGCTGTGCGCGGCGGCCAGGTCCGCAGCAATTTCGACGAGACGTCGGAAGCGCTGTTCCTGACCTCGGGCTACGCCTATTCGAGCGCGGAGGAGGCCGAGGCCACCTTCAAGGGCGAGAGCAACCACTACCAGTATTCCCGCTTCGGCAATCCGACCGTCACCATGTTCGAGAACCGGCTGGCGGCGCTCGAAGGCGCCGAGGCCTGTCGCGCCACTTCGACCGGCATGTCGGCGGTGTTCTTCGCGCTGCTGGCGCTGCTCAAGTCGGGCGACCGCATCGTGGCAGCCCGCCAACTCTTCGGCTCCTGCCACTACATCGTGGCCGAGCTGCTGCCGAAGTACGGCATCCAGAGCGAGCTCGTGGACGGCGGCGACCTCGCGCAGTGGGAGAAGGCGCTCTCCAAGCCGACCCAGGCCGTGCTGTTCGAATCGCCCTCGAACCCGATGCTCGACATCGTCGACGTGAAGGCGGTGTGCGATCTCGCGCACAAGGCCGGCGCCAAGGTCGTGCTCGACAACGCCTTCGCCACGCCGATCCTGCAGCGCCCGCTCGAGTTCGGCGCCGACGTCGTGGTCCACTCGGCCACCAAGTACATCGACGGCCAGGGCCGCACCCTGGGCGGCGCCGTGCTGGGCTCGAAGGAGTTCATCCTCGAGAAGCTGCAGCCGATCATCCGCAACACCGGCCCGTCGCTCAGCCCGTTCAACGCCTGGGTGCTGGTGAAAGGCCTGGAGACGCTCGGCCTGCGGGTCGAGCGCCATTGCGCCAATGCCCGCCGCGTCGCCGACGCGCTGGCCGCGCATCCCGCGATCGGCCGCGTGCTCTATCCGGGCCGCCCCGACCATCCGCAGCATGCGCTGGCGGCCAAGCAGATGTCCGACTTCGGCGGCGTGGTGACGTTCGATCTCAAGGCCGGCAAGTGGGCCGCCTTCGAGACGCTGAACCGCCTGCAGATCGTCGACATCTCCAACAACCTGGGCGATGCGAAGAGCCTCATCACGCATCCGGCGACGACGACGCACATGCGTATCGGCGCCGAGGAGCGCGCGAAGCTCGGCATCACCGACGGCACCGTCCGCCTCTCGGTCGGCCTCGAGGATGCCGAGGACCTGATCGGCGATCTCGTGCAGGCGCTCGGCGGCTGACTTAAACGATAGCTGGAGTACAATGCGTGCCGCTCTCGGCTGATCTGTGGGCGGCGAACGCCGACCTAGCCAACCGCATCCTGTCGCACGGCTTCGTGCGCGGGCTGCGGGACGGCTCGCTGCCGATCCAGTGCTTCAAGGGCTATGTCGCGCAGGACGCCTATTTCCTTGAGGCGTTCGCGCGCGCCTATGCCTTCTGCCTCGCCAACTCGCGCGCGAGGGAGGACCTGTACGGTTTCGCCGGGCTGATCGCCGGCGTCCTGCAGGAGCTGAAGCTGCACAAGAGCTACGCCGAGCGCTGGCAGGTCGACCTGTCGGGCGTCGCGCCGGTCGAGGCGACGCGCGCCTATGTCGATTTCCTTTTGGAGACGGCGCGACGCGGCAATCTCGGCGAGACGATCGCAGCCATGACGCCCTGCATGCGCCTCTACGCCTTCCTCGGCCGGTCGCTGGCGGCCAACAATGCCGCACCGCTCTATTCGGAATGGGTGAAGACCTACGCCGATCCGGGCTTCGAGGCGCTGGCCGCCCAGCTCGAAGCGCTGCTCGACCTGCATGCGACGGACAGCGAACCGGTGCGCGCCAACTACCGCCGCGCGATGGAACTCGAACTGGGTTTCTTCGCCGCGAACGTCTAAGCGGCTGCACTGGAGCGCGCCACTCCAGTGGCGCTCAGGCTTCGTCGATGGTCGGCCACGTATGAGCGCAACTGGAGTTGCGCGCTCCGTTGAGAGACCTCGTCTTTAAAGCGGCGCGAGCTTTTCCATCGAGCGGTCGAGGGCGCCGTGGAGATCGGCGGTGAGCTTCGCACCCATCGCATCGCGCACTTCCTGCTCGGCCTCGGACCACAGCGGCAGGGCGCGCTTGAACAAGGCGCGGCCGGCCAGGGTCGCGACCAGCTCGTGCCGGCGCTTGTCGCCTGCGGCCGCGCGTTCGATCACGCCCGAGGCCAGCAGCGGCCGCAGGTTGCGCGTCAGCGTCGTGCGATCGGTGGCCAAGAGGTCGGACAGTTCGGTGATGCTGACGGGGCCGCGCGAGATCACGTAGCCCAGCAGCGAGAACTGCGAGATGCGCAGGCCGGTCGGCGCGAGGTGCCGGCTGTAGATCTGGGTGACGCGGCGCGCCGCGCTGCGCACGCGAAAACAGGTGCACTCGGCGGGCGACAGGCGGATCGGGGGCGTGACGGCTGTCATGGACCCGAGATTATCGCCGCTTCTTGCGCCGGCAAAGCCTCAATGTGTATATGCACATAAAATTGCGACGGAGACGGAGATGGCTGGAGAAGCTGGATTTGGCTTGGTGCCGATCGAGGTGGCGCGCACTCTTGACGGACTCGAACTGTTCAAGGGCCTGCTGGAAGGGCGTTATCCGGCGCCGCCGATCAACAAGGTCATGGGCTCCCGCCTGCTGGAGGTCGAAGCCGGGCGCGTCGTCTTCGGCTACACGCCGGTCTTCGACCATTACAATCCGCTGGGCTCGATCCATGGCGGCATCGCCGCCACCCTGCTCGATTCGGTGATGGGGTGCTGCATCCATACGATGCTGAAGGCCGGCACCGGTTACACGACGGTCGAGATCAAGGTGAACTACGTGCGCGCCATGACCGACAAGACCGGCCCGGTCCGCGCCGAGGGCAAGGTCATCAACGTCGGCTCGCGCATCGCCACGTCCGAAGGCCGCCTGACCGACGCGTCAGGCAAGCTGCTGGCGCACAGCACGACCACCTGCCTGATCTTCCCGATCTGATTTTCATGTTCCTCTCCCCCGCTAGGGGGAGAGGCTAGGTGAGGGGGCCACGCACGACCCGCCTCGAGTAACCCCCTCACCCAACCTCTCCCCCTAGCGGGGGAGAGGCGCATGATGTCTAGTCGGGATCATGCTGAACGCGGCCGCCGAACAACGACTGTTGAAGCTCTCCATCGCCGTCACCATCGCGGTGGCGGCGTTCGGCGTGCTGTTCGGGCTGCTGTCGGGATCGATGTCGATCCTGTTCGACGGTGTCTTTTCCGCGATCGACGCGGCGATGTCGGGGCTGGCGCTGTTCGTGTCGCGGCTGGTCACGCGCGTCGCCGACAACCGGCGGTTCCAGTTCGGCTACTGGCACATCGAGCCGATGGTGCTGGCGTTCAATGGCGGCACGCTGATGCTGCTCTGCTTCTATGCCTTCCTGAATTCCGTCGACAGCCTGCTGGCCGGCGGGCGGCAGCTCAACTTCGATTGGGCGATGGCCTACGCGGTGCTGGTCTGCGGCGCCTGCTTCGGCATGTTCTTCTACGAACGCCGGCTCAATCGCGGCATCGGTTCCGACTTCGTGCGGCTCGATGCGCAGAGCTGGCTGATGACCGGCTCGATCACCTCGGCCCTGTTCGTGGCCTTTGCGCTGGGCGGTTCGCTGAAGGGCACGGCCTACGCGCATCTCGCGCCCTATGCCGACCCGGCGGTGCTGGCGCTGCTGACGATGGTGCTGGTGTTCGTGCCGATCCAGACGGTGCGCAAGGCGCTGCAGGAGATCCTGCTGATCACGCCGCCCGACCTCGATGCGCGCGTGCGCCAGGTGATGGACGAGGTGATCGCCCGCCACGAGTTCAAGACCTACACCAGCTATGTCGCCAAGGTCGGTCGCGCGCAGTTCATCGAGATCCATATCGCCGTGCCGCCCGAGTCCCCGATCGACAGCGTGGGTGAAGCCGATGCGATCCGACGCGAGATTGCCGAGGCGATCGGCGGCGAGGGGCCTCAGCGCTGGCTCACGATCGACTTCACTGCCGACCCGAAGTGGCTGTAGACGCGTTTGACCTTTTGGGCCGAAACTCCCATGTCAGAGGCGTAAGGAATTCGCACGAGCATGTACAAAGCCACCACCCGTGCCATCCAGGTGACGGTTGAACCGCAATATCTGCCCGACCAGTCGGAGCCGGCGAAATCGCAATTCGTCTGGTCCTACAAGGTGCGCATCGAGAACAAGAGCGATGTCGCAGTGCAGTTGCGCAGCCGCCATTGGAAGATCACCGACGGTCTCGGCCGCCTCCAGGAAGTGAAGGGCCCGGGTGTCGTCGGCAAGACACCGTTGCTGCGCCCCGGTGAGATGTTCGAGTACACTTCCGGCACACCGCTCTCCACGCCATCCGGCATCATGGGCGGCACTTACCAGATGGTGGACGAAGCGGGCGTGAAGTTCGACATCGAGATTCCGACCTTCTCGTTGGACACGCCGACGGCGCAGCGCAGCCTGAACTAGGCGATGCGGATCAAGGGAGAGAGACAATGAACAAGATGGCGAAGCCGAGCGGGATGGCGTCGCTCGCCACCGGCCTGCCCCGTCCGTCGCGCGAGGAAGCCGAGGCCGCCGTGCGCACGCTGATCCGCTGGTCCGGTGACGATCCTGCCCGCGAGGGACTGGCCGGCACGCCCGATCGCGTCGTCCGCTCCTACGAGGAATTCTTCGCGGGCTACGACCAGGATCCGCGCGACATGCTGCAGCGGACCTTCGAGGAGGTCGAGGGCTACGACGAGGTCGTGGCGCTGCGCGACATCCGGCTGGAGTCGCATTGCGAGCACCACATGGTGCCGATCATCGGCAAGGTCCATGTCGGCTACCTGCCCGACAAGCGCGTCGTGGGCATCAGCAAGCTCGCCCGCGTGGTCGACGCCTTCGCCCATCGCCTGCAGATCCAGGAGAAGCTGACGGCGCAGATCGCAAACACACTTCAGGAAGTGCTGCAGCCGCGCGGCGTGGCCGTCGTCATCGAGGCGGCGCACCAGTGCATGACGACACGCGGCGTTCACAAATCCGACGTAACCATGGTGACCAGCCGTATGCTGGGGGCTTTCCGCGACAATGGCGAGACACGGCGCGAATTCCTCACCATGATTGGTCGCACGTCCATCTAGGGCACAACGACTTTCGAGTAAGACAAGGACATCATGGCCGGAGAGATCATCAGTTCCGTCGAAATGCTGCGCAAGCTCGTGGCCTTCGACACCACCTCGCGCTACTCCAACCTCGCCCTGATCGAGTATGTGCAGGGCTACCTGAAGGGCCACGGCATCGAGTCGAAGCTGGTGCCCAACGAGGATGGCTCGAAGGCCAATCTCTTCGCCACCATCGGCCCCAACGTGCCGGGCGGTGTCGTCCTGTCGGGTCACACCGACGTGGTGCCGGTCGATGGTCAGCCCTGGGTCACCGACCCTTGGACGCTCACCCTCAAGGACGGCAAGTATTACGGCCGCGGCACCTGCGACATGAAGGCATTCTACGCCATCGGCCTCGCCATGCTGCCGGAGTTCCTGAAGGCGCCGCTCAAGAAGCCGATCCACTTCGCCCTGTCCTACGACGAGGAGATCGGCTGCTTCGGTGCGCATTCGCTGGCCGCGCGCATGGCGAGCGAAGTGCCGAAGCCGCGCGTCATCATCATCGGCGAGCCGACCATGATGACGGTCGTGCATGCCCACAAGGGCAGCCAGAGCTACGTCACCAAGTTCACCGGCTTCGAGGCGCACTCCTCGATGACCCATCTCGGCGTCAGCGCCATCCATTTCGCCGGCGAGTTCGTGCACTACCTCAACACGGTGCAGGAAGAACTCGAGGCCGCCGCGCCCAAGGACAGCGAGTTCATGCCGGCCGCCGCGACCTTCAACGTCGGCACCATCATCGGCGGCACGGCGGGCAACATCCTCGCCCGCGAATGCGAGGTCCTGTGGGGCTATCGCGAGCTGCCGACCCGGCCGATGGACGAACTGGGCGAGCGCGCCAAGAAGTGGCTGAAGGAAGTGCTGCTGCCCAAGATGAAGGCCAAGCACCCGGCGGCCGCGATCGAGACCGAGCTGCGCTCCTCGACGCCCGCCTTCTCGCCCGAGGGCAACGACGACGCCAAGACGCTGGCGGGAAGCTGGTCCGGTTCCAACACGGTCGGCGCGGTGGTCTATGCCACCGAGGCCGGCATCTTCCGCAAGGTGCTGGGCGTGCCGACGGTCGTCTGCGGCCCCGGCGACATCGCCCAGGCGCACCAGCCCAACGAATTCATCCTGGCCTCCCAGATCGATGCCGGCGAGGAGTTCATGAAGCGCATGCTCGAGTGGTCCTGCCGGGACTAGGCTTGGAGAGGCCGATGGCGAAGGTTCCTGGTCCGTGGGAGATGGCCGAACGCCTGATCGGCCCCGGCCCGTGGGCAGGACCTTCGATGCAGCCGGCGCGGCCGGCGCCGCCGATCGTCGACGATCCCGGCAAACTCATTCCGGACGAGCTCACCGTCGTGACGCCAGATCAGTTCGATCGGGCCTTCGAGGCGTACAGCAAGTTCGGAAGGTCCGGTCCCGTCGACAAGCTGTGGCCTGCGGTGATCCCCGATGTGGATCGCTCCAGCTATTCTGCGTTGGAGGCCAAGTGCGACGAGATCAGGTGGACTGTCGCGCGATGGGATGATGACGTGAGATGCGGTCGGATTCGCGACGAGGATGATGTCGTGAAGCGGATGGTCGCGATCAGGTATCCCTATCTGACGCCACAACATCAGATTGCCGTCCGGATCTACGCATCTTTCGTCAACAGATGAGTTGTTCGTGCCGCACCTGATCGCCGTTGACTGGGGCACGAGCTCGCTGCGCGGCGCCCGCCTTGATGCGGCGGGCGGCGTGATCGAGGAGAAGAGCGCGCCGCTCGGGATTCTCAACGTCCCGAACGGCGATTTCGCGGGCGTATTCGCGTCTCTGTTTTCCGAGTGGATGAAGCCGGCCGGCAGCGTCTGCCTGATCTCGGGCATGGCCGGCAGCCGGCAGGGCTGGGTCGAGGCGCCCTATGCGGCGTGCCCGGCCGGACCCGAGGAACTCAAGCGTCACCTGCACTGGATCGAGCCGGGCCGGATCGCGCTCGTGCCCGGCCTCAGCGTCGAGCAGGGCGAGGTTCCCGACGTGATGCGTGGCGAGGAAGTGCAGATCTTCGGTGCGATGCGGCTGGCGGGTCTCACCGACGGGCTGTTCGTGTTGCCGGGCACGCACAGCAAGTGGGCCACGGTCGCAGGCGGCCGGGTCACCGGCTTCCGCACCTATATGACGGGCGAGTTCTACGGGCTGCTCAGCCAGCATTCGATCCTGGCGCGAACCCTCGACGCCGATGCACCGCTCGACGAGGCGATGTTCCTGCGCGGTGTGACGCGGGCCGGCGAAGGTGAGGGCCTGCTGCACAACGCGTTCGGCGCCCGCGCACTCAGCCTGTTCAACCGCCTGTCGCCGGCCCAGTCGACGAGCTATCTCTCGGGCCTGCTGATCGGCGAGGAGCTTTTAGCGCAGGAGCTGCCGCCCGGCCGCGACGTGATCGCGATCGGCGCACCGGCACTCACGGCCCGCTATGCGCTGGCTCTCGGACCGGCAGGTGCGCGGGTACACCGCTTCGGCGCCGAGGCGACATGGGCCGGCTTGAGAGCTCTGCACGAATGACCACCGTCGACAGGTTCCGGGCCGCGCTGCAGGCGCTGCCCCTCGTCGCCATCCTGCGCGGGCTGAAGCCCGAAGAGGCGCCGGCGATTGGCGACGTACTGGTCGAGGCGGGTTTTCGCCTGATCGAGGTACCGCTCAACTCGCCTCGGCCGCTCGACAGCATCGCCGCCTTGCGCAAGCGCTTTCCCGACGCGGTGATCGGCGCGGGAACGGTGCTGACGGCCGCCGAGGTGCGCGAGGTGGCGTCGGCCGGTGGCGAGCTGATCGTGGCGCCGAACTTCGATCGCGCCGTCGTCGAGGAGACGGTGCGGCTCGGGATGGTGAGCATGCCCGGCATCATGACGCCCACCGAAGCCTTCGCCGCCCTGGGCGCGGGCGCCCATGGGCTAAAACTTTTTCCCGCCGAACTGGCTTCCCCCGCCGTCGTGAAGGCAATGCTGGCGGTACTGCCCAGAGGCACGAAGCTGATCCCGGTCGGCGGCATCGGCGCGGACAATATGGGCGCCTGGCGCGCGGCCGGCGCGGCGGGCTTCGGTCTCGGCTCGTCGCTCTACAAGCCAGGTGACGATGCCATGACGGTCCGCGCCAAGGCGGCGTCCATCGTATCGGCCCTGCGGCGCGGTTAGGTCTGCACACTCTCCGGTAGAAAGATCGCGACGGTGCACGTTAGTCTGCCCTCGAGGGAGGGCAGCTCATGACCACAACTGTCTACTTTGCGACCAACCGCACCATCAACCATCCGCAGGATCGTCCGGGCAGTTACACCTTCAACATCGTCTCGCCCGCGAAGCCGCAGGAAGTGACCTACGCGACGGCCTTCGTCGACAGCGCGAACCTCACCGCCGACACGGTCGGCGCGATCAGGTCGATCCAGGACATCACCCAGGGCGGTTTTAGCCAGGCGGCCATCGACGACCTGTCGATGGGCAACCGCAACATCCTCGTGTTCATCCACGGCTTCGCCAACAGCTTCGAGAACGCGATCACGCGCGCCGCCTTCAATCGCGAATGGCTGGCGCAATCGGGCGCCAGCGAAGCCGATACCACCGTGGTTGCCTTCAGCTGGCCGTCGCGGGGAGAGGTGCTCCTGCCGCCGTTCCCGTCCTTCGCCTATCGCTGGGACCAGACCACGGCCGGCCAGTCGGGCATCCATCTCATGAGCTTTCTCGCCAATCTCCTGCCGATCCTCGAAGCGGCGCGCGCGAATGGACGGCGTACTTTCCTGCTGGCCCACAGCATGGGCAACTGGGCGCTGCAGGCCGCCGTCGAAAGCTGGTTCATACACGGCAACGGCGATGCTTCGATGTTTGACGAGGTGTTCCTGGCCGCGCCCGACGAGATCGACACGACCTTCGACTTCGGGCCCTTCGGTCGGCTGAGCGCCCTCAGCCGTCTCGCGCGGCGTATCTCGATCCTCTACAACCGGGGCGACAAGGTGCTCGATATCCTGAGCGAAACGCTGAACGGCTCGAAGCGCCTGGGCCAGGACGGGCCGCGTGATCGCAACGATGCCGGCCACTTTCCAGCCGCCACCTATCGCATGTTCGATTGCAGCGGCTTCACCGACTACGTCGCCGACTTCCAGGGATCGCACCAGTATTACCGGCGGTCGCCCGGGGTTCGCGATGCGCTGGCTGGGATGATGAGGCCGTAGGACGCGCCGCCAGTCGCGCGATACACTCGCGCGACGGCAACGGTCCGGGGGAGACGACAATGAAGATCAAGAGCTACGAGATTTTCCGCTGCGACGCGGGCTGGCGTCTCTTCTCCTTCCTCAAGCTGGTGACCGATACCGGCCCGATCGGCTGGTCCGAATACAATGAGAGCTTCGGCAGCCCGGGCCTCACGGGCGTCATCGAGAACCTGATGCCGAACGTGATCGGCATGGACCCGATGGACATCGAGCTGGTGAACGCCGTGCTCGGCACCAAGTCGACGCAGTCGCGCGGCAGCGTGGTGCGGCAGGCGATCGCCGCCATCGAGAACGCACTGCTCGACATCAAGGGCAAGGCGCTGGGCGTGCCGGTCTATCAGCTGCTGGGCGGCAAGCTGCGCGACCGCATCCCCGTCTACTGGTCGCATTGCGGTTCCTACCGCATGCGCAATCCCGACATCTGCGGCACGCCCGCGGTGCGCACCTACGACGATTTCATGCGCACCGGCGAGGAGGTGCGCAAGAAGGGTTTTACCGCCTGCAAGACCAATATCGCGATGGAAGTCGACGGCAAGCTGCGCGCCTATCGTCCCGGTTTCGTCGTCGGCAAGGGCTTCCCCGAGCGCAACTGGGACGCCTTCATCGCGCGCAGTGCCGCCAAGACCGTCGAGGCGTTCCGCGCCGGCATCGGGCCCGATGTCGGCCTCATGCTCGACACCAACTTCCATTTCCGCACCGAAGGCTTCAAGCGCATCGCCGACGCGGTGGGACCGGCCGGTCTCACCTGGCTCGAGCTCGACATCCACGATCCGAAGTCGATCGCGATGATCCGCCGCGATGCGCCGTGCCCGATCGCCTCGGGCGAGACCTTGCTGGAGCGCCGCGACTTCCGTCCCTACCTCGAGGCCTATGCCTTCGACACCGCCATCGTCGACGTGATCTGGAACGGCTTCGCCGAGTCGCTGAAGATCGCGGCGATGGCCGACGTCTACGAGGTGAACGTGGCGCCGCACAATTTCTACGGCCATCTCGCCAGCGCCATCTCGGCGCATTTCTGCGCCGCCGTGCCGAACTTCCGCATCATGGAGATCGACATCGACGGCGTGCCGTGGCGCGACGAGATCGTCGACAACCCGCCGGTCTTCGAGAACGGCGACTACATCCTGCCCAAGGGACCGGGCTGGGGCGTCGAGCCGAACGAGGCGGCGATGCGCCGTCATCCACCCAAGACCTACGTCGTTTCGCAATAATAGTTACACGACATTCCCGCTTTCCGTGTTGCCAACGCATAGTATGTGAGGCCAACTCGGCGCCGCTGACTCGGGGGGAAGGGATTGCATTTGCGCGCGCCGCATCGCGGAAGACGCCGTCGTGGCGCGCTACCGAAGAGGGGGCGAGCACGAAAACTGGCGGTTCTCGCCGTCGCCATCGTGTCGATGGCGACGCCCGCATCGGCGCAGGACTCGCGCTGGGACGCCATTCTCTCGAACTCGAACTGGTACGTTCCGGTTCCCGGCCTGGTCGCCTACGCCACCGGCAGCAGCAGCACGACCATCAACCCGGTTCCGATCGGCGACCAGACTTTGTGGGCGCTCGGCACCGCGACCAACGGCGTCTTCACCGGGCAAAGCCTGGTGAGCTTCGCGATCGGGGGATTGGTGACCCCGCCCGGCAGCTCCTCGATGCAAGGCATCGTCACCGAGTCGGGCCAGATCAGGATTTCCTTCAGTTCGCCCGATAGCCCGACCGTCATCGGCATCGGCCAGATGCGCGAGATCGGCGGCGTGCCGTTGATGGAAATGCAGATGATCACCGGCTCGTCGCTGCTGATCACCCACTGGGCCTACATGACGCCCTACAATCCCCTGGTCTTCACGCCGCCATCGCCCACCCAGTATGTCAGCACCGATATCACCTCGCCGGAATGGCGCTGGACCGCCGGCACGACCTGGCGGGTCTCGAGCCCGACGGTGTTCGGCACCGCGACTCCCGGCACGTTCAAGATCACCAACTACAGTAACGGCTACTACTGGGGCGTGGGCGCCGCGCCGCTCGACAGCACCGTCGGCAACTACACCGTGCTGGGGTCGATCACGCCCGAGGGCAATGTCCTGTTCAGCCTGTTGTTCGGCGGCACGTCGCTGGAGAGCTTGTCGGGACTGATCACCGGCGACGCCACGACCGGCAACATGGCGTTGCGCGCCTACACCCTGTCCGGACCGACCGGTGCGCCTACTGTCGCCGACATCATGCCGGTCTCAACCATCGCGACCGGTCAGACCTACTTCCTGAGCAATGTCGGCTCGACCGTGATTCCGGCCTTCACCGGCGGCACCTTGCAGGTCGACGCGAGCGGGATCTTCGGTCAGAATTTCATCGTCGACGGCTCGTCGACCAACCGCCTCGATCTGCGCGGCAACTCGGCGGTGTTTACGGGCGTGTTGTCGGATGCCGTGCCGGGCACGCCAGGCAATCTCACCATCGCCAACAGCGGCACTGGTGGACGGGCCTCCTTCGCGGGCGCCAACACCTACACCGGGCTCACCACCATCGATACCGGTGCGACGCTCTCGGTCGACGGCTCGATCGTCTCGCCAGTCTCGGTCAACGGCGTGTTGCGCGGCACCGGCACGGTGAGCGGCGCCACCACGGTGCAGAGCGGCGGCACGCTGGCGCCGGGCAACAGCCCGGGCACGCTCACCTTCAACGCGCCGGTCGTCATGCTGCCGGGCAGTGCGCTCTCGCTCGACATCGATGGCATGGGCACCGGCGCGGGCGCCGGCAATTTCAGCCGCGTGCTGGTGACGGGCGCCGGCAACAGTTTCACCGCTGGCGGCACGCTGCAGCCGGTGCTGCGCGACATCACGGGCTCGGCCACCAACAGTTTCACGCCCGGCATCGGCCAGCAGTTTCTGGTCGTCGCAGCCGAAGGCGGCGTGCAGGGAAGCTTCACGGGCCTTGTACAGCCGGTGGGTCTCGCCGCCGGCACGCGCTTCGACGCTCTCTACGCGCCGTCCTCGGTCTCGCTCGTGGTGACGCCGGCCGCCTACGGCAATCTCGGCGCCGCCGGCTTGCCGCAGACGTCCAGCCAGATGGCGGTCGGTCAAGCGCTCGATGCATTGCGTCCTGCGGCCGGATTGCGCTTGAGCGGACTTGCACAGACGCTCTTCGCGCCGCTTTACAGCCTGCCGGCCTCGTCGATCCCGCAAGCGCTCGACCAGCTCTCGCCCAGTCTCTATGGCGACATGATGCTGTCGGCGCGGCAGGGCTTTTATGGATTCGCCGATCAGGTGACGCAGCGACTGGGCACGCGCCGCGCAGCGCAGGGCGGTGTGTCGAACGTCGCCGAAAGCTGCGGCCAGACCTGCGCCGGCCTGCCGAATGCCGCGCCCACTGCGGTGGCGGGTCCGCTCGGAACGACGGCTTGGCTCTCCGGCTTCGGCCAGTGGACGCAGGTCGCCGCGGGCGCCGCGCCCGGCTTCCAGTCGTCGCTGACCGGCGTGATGGCCGGCCTCGACAAGGAACTGGCGCCGGGCGTCGTCGCCGGTGTCGCGGTGGGTGGCGGCAGCGCCAACACCTTTGCCGGCAATGGCGCGACAGCGCTGGGCTCGGCGCTGCAGGCGATGGTCTATGGCGAGTACGCGGCAGGAGCGTTCTTCGTCGGCGGCCAGGCGGCCTATCTGCGCTTCGATCGATCCATGACGCGTCCGCTCGGCGCGTGGAACAGCGTGACGCGCGACAGCCTCGTCACGAACGGCGTGGGCGGCCAGGTCGCCACGGGCATGCGACTGCCCTTCAGTGGCTGGCAGGTTGAGCCGACGATCTCTTTTGCCGCTGCGGGATGGTCGAGCCCCGCGACAGTCGAGCAGAACGCCAACGGGCTTGCGCAGCAGATCAACGGACAATCGCTGACCAGCCTGCGCGGCGCGCTCACCCTGCCGGTGAGCCGCACGCTCACGCTTGGCGACGACCGGTCGATGACGCTTCGCGGCCTGTTGGGCTGGACGCATGAGTTTGCCGACATCGCCGCGACGACCCAGGCCGCTTTCGTGGCCGCACCCGGCGTGCCGTTCGCCACCACGACCGCGGCGATCGCGCGCGATTCGATCCTGCTCGGCCTGTCCGTCGACTATGCCGTCAGCGATGGCGTGGCGGTGTTCGCGGGCTGGCAAGGCGCGCTCGGTGCGTCTTCAAGCACTCAAACGCTGCGCGCCGGCTTGCGCATGACCTGGTAGGGGGAGGACATAATGATTCGAACGATTGCAGGCTTGTCGCTTGGTCTGATGCTGACGGCGACTTCGGTTGAGGCCCAGGTCTATTGCCGGGCGGAAGGCGTGCCGCGTGGCTGCGTCTGGGCGCCGGCCGCCAGTCCGGGCGTCGGTGCACCCGGTGTCGGAGTAACCCCGGGCGTGGGTGCGGGCGCACCTGGGGTCGGCGTGACGCCCGGTGTCGGCGTGGGCGCGCCCGGAGCCGGCGTGACGCGGGACGGCGTCGATGGGGCGGTAAACGGCGGCGGTCCGGTCAATCGCGCCGGTCGTCGGTAAGTGCCTGATTATAAATAGGAATTAGGATCTGTAGCCGAAATTGATTTCGCGGGCCTTGTATTTGAGAACAATCAAGATATATCTTGGATATGTTCAATCATAACAGGACGCAAACAATGAGAGCTTTCCATCATCATCACCGGGGCGAAGAGAGCCGCGGCCACCGCCATCATTTTGGACGGCGCGGCTTCGGCGGTCCCGGCCATCACTGGCACGGCGACGCGGGCGAGGGTCGCGGCGGACGCGGCCGGCGGCGGGTCTTCGACGCGGGCGAGCTGCGGCTCGTGCTGCTCAAGCTGATCGCCGACCAGCCGCGGCACGGCTACGAGCTGATCCGCGCCATCGAGGAACTGACCGGCGGCAGCTACGTGCCGAGCCCCGGCATGATCTATCCGACGCTCACGATGCTCGACGAGATGGGCCACATCGCCGAGACCAAGTCGGACGGCGCGCGAAAAGCCTTCGCGGTGACGCCCGACGGCACGATCCACCTCGTCGAGCGCAAGGCCGAGGTCGACGCGCTGTTCGCGCGGCTGGCGGAACTCGCCAACGTGCAGGAGCGCACCGATGCGGCGCCGGTTCGCCGTGCCATGAACAGCCTGCGCGAGGCGCTGATCCATCGGCTCGGCCGCGAGGGCGTGCAGAAGCAGACGGTCCACGACGCGGTCGCGATCATCGACGAGGCCGTTCAGAAGATCGAACGCTTATGAGCACCCACAGCACCGCGCGCGTGCCGACCAAGAACGGCAGCCGCTACCTCCAGCAGCTCTGCAAGCACTGGAGCCACAATCTCGAGGTCGAGTTCACGCCGGAGAAGGGCAGGGTCGTGTTCCCGCGCAATGCCCGCGGCGCGGACTGGCCGGGCGATGCGACGCTCCTGCTCGAAGCCCACGCCGATGGGCTGGAGTGTCGCCTCGACGCCAGCGCGCCGGAACAGCTCGAAGCGTTGAAGGGCGCCGTCGCGCGCCACATCGACCGCTTCGCCTTCCGCGAGGCGCCGCTCACCTACGACTGGCGCGACGCGTGACAAGCCGCGCGCTTGTTATCCCGGGGGCGCACCTGCACATTCCGCGCGAGTGCAGCCCCTGAGGATCCCATGTCGAGTATTCCGGAAGACGTCTTTACCGAGCCCGAAGATTTTTCGCCGGATACGCTGGCAAACCTGGGACCGCTGGCCCGCCTCGCGGGCGAATGGGAATCCGACAAGGGCATCGATATCGCGCCGAAGGCGGAAGGGCCGGAGCAGCGCAACTTCCGTGAGCATATCCGGATGGAGCCGATCGACCCGCAGCCCAACGGGCCGCAGCTCCTTTACGGCCTGCGCTACCACATCCACATCAACACCGACGAGGAAGCCATCACCTTCCACGACCAGGTCGGTTACTGGTTGTACGAGCCGGCCACCGGCCTGATCATGCAGTCCATCGCCATCCCGCGCGGCCAGGTCGTGCTGGCGGGCGGCACGGCGAAGCCGGGCGACAAGACCATCTCGGTCGAGGCCAAGCGCGGCGATACCCGCTTCGGCATCTGCTCGACGACCTTCCTCGAGGAAGCGTTCCGCACGGACTATTACCGCATCGACATCACCTTCAACGATGACGGCACCTGGTCCTACGTGACGCGCACCGATCTCGCGGTGCGCGGCAAGACCCCGGCCTTCAACCATCGCGACACGAACACCTTGCGGCGTGTGGCGGCGCCGGCAGAGAACCCGATGGTCGGCCTGCTGAAGACCGGCAAGTACGACGAATAGCGACTGCTACTTCAGCTTCAGGCCGATCACCCGCACCAGCCCGTCCGGCATGGGCTTGTAGCCCTCGAGCCGGTCGATGTGCGCGATCAGGATCTGCGGGTGATAGAGGTAGAAGATCCAGCCTTCTGACAGGAACTTCGCGGCGATCTTCTCGTAGATCGCCTTGCGCGCGGCGGGGTCGGTGGTGGCGCGCGCTTCCTGGTGCCAGCCGTCGATCTCCTTGTCGCAATACTTGCCCATGTTCTGCGGCGCGCCGCAGGTCTGGTAGATCACCGAATTGCCGTCGGGATCGCTGCGACCGCTCCAGGTGTTCATGTAGACCTGGAAATTGCCGTCCTCTCCCTGCTTCAGCGCGGTGGCGACTTCGGTGACGCGGATTTTCAGATCGAAGCCGGCCTCGGCCGCCATCGACTGCACGACCTCGGCCACGGCGCGTGTCTCGGGCGTGTTGCTCACCATGAAGTCGAGCACGAGCGGCGTGGTGACACCGGCTTCCTTCAGCAGTGCCTTCGCCTTGGCGACGTCGCGCTTCGGGACCGGGAATTTCTGCTGGTAGTAGGGGTTCTGCGGACTGACCCACTGGTTGCCCGGCACGAATTCGCCGTTGAACACGACCTGGTTGATGGTCTCGCGATCGATTGCCAGATCGAAGGCGCGACGCACCCGCGGGTCCTTGCCGAAGGGCGTGTCGGCCTTGGGACCGTTGGCGACATTGGCGAACAGGGCGAACCAGCCCAGCGACACCGCCTTGCTGAGCTTGAGCTTCGGCGTGTCGCGCACCGTCTTGATGTCGGTGGCCAGCACGCGCTCGATCAGGTCGAGGCCGCCCGAACGAAGGTTGGCCAACCGCACGGTCGCATCGACGATCGGCAGGTAGGTGATCTTGTCGATGAACACCTGGTCCTTGTTCCAGTAGTCGGCGAACTTCTCGACGACGATGCGGTCCTGCTGGACCCGCTCGACCAGCTTATAGGGACCTGCACAGACCGGCTTCAAACCGAACTTGTCGCCCGCCGCCTCGGCCGCCTTGGGGGAGACCATCATGCCGGCGCGGTCGGTGAGCTGAGCCAGCAGCGGCGAGAAGGGCTGCTTCAGGTTCAGCTTGATCGTCAGCGGGTCGACGACCTCCACCGTGTCGATCGTGCCGATCTCGGGCTTGCGGAACGAGCTCTTCATGTTGAGGTGGCGGTCGAGGCTGTATTTGGCAGCCGCCGCGTCGAAGACTTCGCCGTCATGGAATTTCACATTCGGACGGAGCTTCACGATGACCGTCTTGCCGTCGGCCGAGGTCTCATGGCTCAGCGCAAGCTGCGGGACGATGCCGAGCTTCTCGTCGATGTCGAACAGCTTGTCGCAGATCGAGGCGAAGACGATGCGCGCCGTGTAGGTCCGCGACAGCGTAGGGTCGAGAACGTCAGGGTCGTCACCGAGCCCGATGCGCAGATGGCTTTGCGCCGAGGCGGCGGTCGCCGCCATACAAAGAGTGGCAGCCACGACGAAGCAGCGAGCGATCGATCCCATGATCCCCTCCGGTCTGTCCCCGGAGGAGATGGTGCACACGCCGTGCCAGCGGCGTGGATTCCTATTCTACAGGCGCGCTACTTCAGCTTGAGGCCGACCACCCGCAGCAACCCGTCCGGCACCTTCCGGAAGCCTTCGAGGCGGGCGGTGTGGGCCGCCAAATTCTGCGGATGGTAGAGGTAGAATATCCAGCCCTTGTCGAGAAAGCGCTCGGTGATCTTGCGATAGACCGCCTTGCGCGCCTCCAGATCGGTCGCGGCGCGGGCTTCCTGGTGCCAGCCATCCAGTTCCTTGTCGCAATACTTCGCCATGTTCTGCGGCGCGCCGCAGGTCTGATAGATCACCGAATTGCCGTCGGGATCGCTGCGGCCGCTCCAGGTCAGCGCATAGACCTGGAAGTCGCCGTCTTCGCCCGCCTTCAGCGCGGTCGCCACCTCGACGACGCGCAGCTTGAGGTCGAAGCCGGCTTCCGCGACCAGCGACTGCACGACCTCGGCGATGGCGCGCGACTCGGGCGCGTTGTTCACCATGTAGTCGAGCGTCAGCTTGCCGGTGATGCCGGCTTCCTTCATCAGCGCCTTGGCCTTGGCGATGTCCCGCTTCGGGATCGGGAAGTCCTTCTGATAGTAGGGGCTCTGCGGGCTGATCCACTGGTTGCCCGGCACGAACTCGCCGTTGAACACGACCTGGTTGATGGCATCGCGATCGAGCGCCAGCTCGAAGGCCTTGCGTACCCGCGGGTCCTTGCCCAGCGGGTTGTTCGACTTCGGCCCGTTGTCCTGGTTGATCATCAGGCCGAACCAGGCCAGCGACACCGAGTTGGCGAGCTTCAGCTTGGGATCGCCGCGCACCGTCGGGATGTCGGTCGCCAGGATGCGCTCGGTGAGGTCGATGCCGCCGGAGCGCAGGTTGGCGAGGCGCACGGTGGTGTCGACGATCGGCAGGTAGGTCACCTTGTCGATGAAGACCTGGTCCTTGTTCCAGTAGTCGGCGAACTTCTCGACGACGATCCGGTCCTGCTGGACCCGCTCGACGAACTTGTAGGGGCCGGCGCACACCGGCTTCAGCCCGAACTTGTCGCCTGCCGCTTCGGCGGCCTTCGGCGAGACGATCATGCCCGACCGGTCGGTGAGCTGGGCGATCAGCGGCGAGAAGGGCTGCTTCAGGTTCAGCCTTATGGTGAGCGGATCGACCACGTCGACGCTGTCGACGATGCCGATCTCGGGCTTGCGGTAGGAGCCCTTCATCGTGAGATGACGGTCGAGGCTGTACTTGGCCGCGGCGGCGTCGAGCGGCTCGCCGTCATGGAACTTCACGCCGGGGCGCAGCTTGATCGTGACCTGCTTGCCGTCGGCCGAGGTCTCGTGGCTGAGCGCAAGCTGGGGAACGATCGCGAGAGTCTCGTCGATGTCGAACAGCTTGTCGCAGATCGAGGCAAAGACGATGCGGCCGGTGTAGGTGCGCGACAGCGTCGGATCGAGCACGTCGGGATCGTCACCGATGCCGATCCGCAAGTGGCCCTGCGCAGAGGCGGTGCCTGCCGCCGCGCAGAGAGCCAATGTCATAAGAGCGTGCCGAACCGTCCGCATGCTGCCTCCCATCCTAACTGTCAGGAGACTCCAGCATGCGGCATGCCACGGGGCTACAGCGTTCTAAAGAAAGATGCGCTGCTTGGAAAAAGCCCGTCGTCCTGAGCGAAGCCGCCCAAAGGGCGGCGCAGTCGAAGGACCTCTTTTCCGGCGCACGGCCTGTCGAAGTGAAAAGAGGTCTTTCGACTACGCTGCGCTCCGCTCAGGACGACGGATACTTCTTCCCGGAAAGACCCTAGCGAATCTCGAAACCCATCTTGGCCAGCGCGGCGCGCAGGGTCTCGCGGCCGTTCATCGCCTTGATCGGGGCGAGGCGGTTCAGCACGCGCTGCGTCCAGGTCGCGGCCTGCAGCTCGTGGCGGGCCGAGAACTTGCTCATTTCGGCATCGTAGGCGGCGCGGAGCGCCTCTTCTTTCGAGGCGTCGTAGCGTTCCTTGTGGAGCACCGCCGACTGCGGCAGGCGCGGCTTCACCTCACCTTCGCCCTTCTCGGTGGCGTAGCCGACGCAGAGGCCGAACACGACGACGGCCTGCGGCGGCAGGCCCAGCAGTTCGGCGACCTTGATCGGGTCGTTGCGCATGGCGCCGATATAGACCGTGCGCAGGCCGACCGACTGGGCGGCGACCACGGCGTTCTGCGCGGCCAGCGCGGCGTCGATCGAGGCGACCATGAAGGTCTCGAGCCACGGCATCGTCTCGAACTCGGTCCTGGTGGCGTTCGAGATGCGCTGGTTGCGCGACATGTCGGCAACCCAGGCGATGAACAGCGGGCACTGCTCGATATGCTTCTGGCCGCCGGCGATCTCGGCCAGCACCTTCTTCTTGGCGGGATCGGTGACGGCGACGGCCGACCACCACTGCATGTTGGAGCTGGTCGCGGCCGACTGGGCGGCGGCGATCATGCTTTCAAGCGTGCCGGCCGGCACCGGATCGGGCTTGTAGCCGCGCACCGAGCGGTGATCGAGCATGGTGGCGATCGTCTCGTTCCAGGCGCCGATCGAGGGCACCGCGTCGGCGCCGTAGCGGCGGACGAGGGCGTCGGTGGCGGCGTCGGTCTTGGGGGCGGTAGCGGGCGTCAGGGAGTCCATCAGGCAATGCTCTCGGGTTTGCGGCGGGTGATCGCGGTGACCAGCGCCAGGAAAATGAAACCGGTGACGATCATGAAGATGGCACGCGGTTCGTCGTGATCCATCAGGAAGGCATAGAGCAGCGGAGCGACCATGCCGCCCAGGTTGAAGCCGGTGCTGACGAAGCCGAACACCTTGCCGAACGAACCTGGCGGCGTGACGGCGCGCACCATCATGTCGCGCGAGGGCTGGATGATGCCATTCAAGAGACCGCCCGCGGACATGACCGCGACCAGCACAAAGCCCGGCATGTTCACCCAGGCCATCAGGATCGCCATTGTCGAGGTGCAGGCGAAGCCGACGGCGGCAACGCGCTCATGGTGCGGCGTGCGATCGGCGATGATGCCGCCCAGCAGCACGCCGCCGGCGCTGCACAGAAGGAAGGCGGAGAGGGCCACCGCCGCGATATCGGCAGGCGTGCCGTGGATCTTCCCCATGCCGACGATGGTGTAGGTCTGGATGCCGCCATTGGCCATGGCGAGGCAGAAGAAGAACAGCAGGTTGCGCAGGATCGGCGCGCTCAGCAGCAGGTCGAGTCCGACCTTCTGGCCGGCTTTCGCCGCGTCCTGCCCGGGCTTGTGCGAGATGCGCGGCAGGATGCTGCCTGCCACGATCAGCACGAAGGCGGTCGCGATGGAGAGGCCGGCGACGAACAGGAAGGCGCCATGCCAGCCCCAGATCGCCGCGCACCCGAGCGCCAGCGCGGGCGTCACGCCCGAGCCGAGATAGCCCGCGAAGGTGTGGATCGAGAAGGCCTTGCCGATCCGCTTGTGGTCGACGGTGGCCGACAGGATCGAATAGTCGGACGGGTGATAGACGGTGTTGGCGAGGCCGAGGAAGCCGTAGGCGATGACGAAGAACCAGTAGCCCGGCAGCAGCGCGGCCGCGGCGATGGCGATGCCGCCCAGGATCAGGCCGCCGGTGAGCATGGCGCGCGGGCCGATGCGGTCGACCAGGAAGCCGGCCGGAGTCTGGAACAGGGCCGAGGCGGCGTTGAAGGCCGTGAGTGCGAGGGCGATGTCGACATAGTCGACGCCGAGCGCTTCCTTCACCTGGCCGAACAGCGGCGGCAGCAGCATGATGTGCACGTGGCTCACGAAATGCGCCACGGCGATCAGCGCGATCACCTTGAATTCGCGGGCCTTCTTCGCATCCGTGCCGGTATCGCTCGCCGGCAGGTCGAAAGGATCACTCGTCGACGACATTTACGCCCAAAGTCCCTATGCCTGAGATCTCGACCTCGACCTTGTCGCCGGTCTTCATCCAGAGCGGCGGCTTTCGGCCGGCGCCCACGCCGTCGGGCGTGCCGGTGGCAATGACGTCGCCCGGCTCGAGCCAGGTCACGGTCGAGAGATATTCGATGATGGTCGCGACATCGAAGATCATGTGATCGGTCGTGTCGTGCTGAACCACGGTGCCGTTCAACCGCGTCGTGAGTTCCAGCCGCTGCGGATCGGCGATCACGTCGGACGTGACCATCCAGGGTCCGAGCGGTCCGGTCGCGGGGAAGTTCTTGCCGGCAAAGACCGAATGCTTCTGGAAGTCGCGCACGCTGCCGTCGATGAAGCAGGTGTAACCCGCAATCACCGAGAGCGCGCTGGCGCGCGAGACGTGGCGGCAGCGTTCGCCGATCACGATGGCGAGTTCGCCCTCATAGTCGAAGTCGATCGAGGCGCGCGGCCGCACGATGTCGCCGCCGTGCGGCACCAGCGTGTTGTGCAGGCGGGAGAAGACGCTGGGCACCGTCGGCATCTGGCGTCCGACTTCGCCGACATGGCTGGCATAGTTGAGGCCGACGCAGAGGATCTTCCCGGGATCGGGAATGACCGGCAGCAGCTCGACGTCTTCAAACTGGAGATCGGCCGCTGCGTCCTTCGTCATGGTGCGCAGTTCGTCGAGCACGTTCGCCGCGATGACGGCACGCAGGCTTTCCCAGCGTCCGTTCGTGCGCGCCGACAGATCGACGATGCCGCCCTCGACGGCCGCGCCGAATTTGTTCGCGCCCGCATGGCGAAAGCTGACCAACCGCATGGGGACGGACCCTAGGGCGATTGGAGGAGCTTCGAAAGACCTTTGGAGAGTTTGATGCTGTCGACCGCGCCCGGCTTCGCAAGTGCACCATTGCTGGCTTTCGCCGGCTTCTGGAGCGCGAGCCCTTCGGCCATCGAGATCGCACAGGCGACGCCGTCGAGCAGCGGCGCATCGACCATGTGCTTCAGCTTGGCTGCAAGACCCGCCAGGCCTGCGCCGCCCAGGATGACGACGTCGGCGCCGTCTTCCTGGACGCAGGCGCTGCAGCCTTTTGCCAGTAATTCCATGGCGGCCTTGGGGTTACGCGCGATGTCGGCGCCGGTCGGCGCGACGGTACGCACCGAGGCCAGCCGCGAGGTGAGACCGTGGCTCGCCACGAATTCCTCGAGCATCGACTTCCAGCGCTCGCCGCCGGTGACGATGGAGAAGCGGTTGCCGATCGCACAGGCTTGCAGGATCGACGCATCAGCCATGCCCACGACCGGGACCGGACTGACCTCCTTCAGGGCGGCGAGGCCGGGATCGCCGAAGCAGGCGAGCACCACGACATCCTTCGGCCCGCGATCGTTGGCATAGGCGTCGAGCGCGGCATGGCTTGCAATCGCGTAGGCCGCGCGCGAGGCGATGTAGCGCGGACCGAACGCGCCGGTGAGGGCGCGCAGCCGCGTGCCCTTCGACGCGAAGGTCTTGGCGGTCCTGAGCACGAGGTCGGTGATCGATTTCGTCGTGTTGGGATTGATCAGCAGGATGTTGGTCATGGTCACGTCCGCATGTTTTCCGCGAGCCGCGCGGCATCGTGATTCTCGCCGATCGACATCGAGCAGATGCGCGAGATCTGGGTGAGCGGCAGGCCGCTCTCCTTCGCCCATTCGTTGATCTGCGCTTGGGCGAGCTTCTGGTCCTTCTTCGAGGTGCCCTTCTCGCTGATCGGTACGCCGGAATCGCGCAGGCACATCATCAGGTCGGCCGTCAGGATGAACGAATCGCGGCCGAGGAAACGCAGCAGGTACTGGCCCGAGAAGCCGCCGAGGCGGGAGCCGCGCTTGGCGAAGACTTCGAGCAGGCCGATCTGGTCGTCGGCGGGCCAGGCGGCCAGGAACTTGCCGAAGCTGCCGTGCTCGGCGGCGATGTCGGTGACGAACTTCGCGTTGTCGCGCACCGACTTGATGCTGGTCGGGTTGCGCACGATGCGCGTGTCCTTGGTCAGCTTCTCCCAGAACTCGGCGGGCTGAAACAGGAGCCGCTTGGGATTGAAGCCTAAAAAGGCTTCCTCGAAGCCCGGCCATTTCTTGTCGATGACGCTCCACACGAAGCCCGCGCAAAAGACGCGGCGCGCCATCTCTGCCAGCACGCGGTCGTCGGTCAGCTTCGCCAGGGCCTTGTTGTCGCGCTTCTTCGGCATCAGCGACGCCAGCACCTTCTCGCCGCCCTTGCGCTTGGCGGCGCGCGCCTGGATCGACTTGAAGCTGACCCGCGCCACGATGGCTACTCGAGCCAGCCGTCGAAGAAGTCGAACACGGTCGCCTTGAACATCGGATGGCCGATGCAGGAGAAGTGATCGCAGCCCGGCAGGGTCACGGCCTTGGCACCGGGAATGGCGTCGGCCAATCCCTGCGGCGGTCCGGCGAGCTGGTCGCGGGCGCCGGCGACCACGGCGGTCGGGCGGCGGATCGCCATCAGCGAATCGCGTGTGAGCGGGATGCGCGCGCCACGAGAGCAGGCGGCCAGCGCCAGCCGGTCTTCCTTCTGCTCGTCGGCGAACTGCCGGAAGCTTTTAAGCATCGGGTCGGCGATCTCGTCGGGGGAGGCTGCTTCCATGGCTTGCGCCATGGCGCCTTCCTCGCGCGGCGGATCGAACAGCTTGGCGCCGACGCCGGCCACCACCAGATGATCGATGCGCCCGGGATCGACCAGTGCCGCCGTCAGCGCGATGTGCGCGCCCATCGAGAAGCCCAGCACATGCGCACGCTCGACGCCGGCATGGTCCATCAATGCAAATACATCGCGGGCCATCGCCTCGCGGTCGTACTTGGCGGGATCGTGCGGCTTGGCGCTTTCGCCGTGGCCGCGATTGTCGAGTGCGAAACCGCGAAGACCCTTGGAGGCGATGGCGTCGTACCAGCTCATGCGTTTCCAGTTTTCGTAGCGGTTCGCGGAGAAGCCGTGCACCAGCACGATCGCCTTGCGGCCATCGGCGGGACCGAATTCGTCGTAGGCCAGGTCGAGCCCATCGGAGGTGAAGTGAGCCATGACTTTCCCTAACAAGCGGCATGAATTGCGACAAGGTTGATCGCGGCCGCCAAGTGTCGGACAACCGCGTCAACCAAGAGGAAACGCATGACCGAACACGGCGGCAAGATCGGCAAGACGGTCCAGGACTCACAGCCTTACTGGCCCGAGACCCCCAAGCGTCCCAAAGGCGCGCCCAATATCCTGGTCATCCTGTTCGACGATGTCGGGTTTTCGGATCTGGGCTGCTACGGCTCGCCGATCGAGACGCCCGCCATCGACGCCATCGCCAAGCGCGGCCTGCGCTACACCGGCTTCCACACGACGGCCATGTGCTCGACCACGCGCGCGGCGCTCCTGACCGGCCGCAACCATCATTCGGTCGGCGTCGGCTGTCTCGCCAATTTCGATTCCGGCTATCCCGGCTATCGCGGCAAGATCAGCCGCGAGGCCGGCACCATCGCCGAGATGCTGCGCCCGCACGGCTATCGCAACTACATGCTGGGCAAGTGGCACGTGACGCCGCTCACCGAATCGGGCGCCACCGGCCCGTTCGATGGCTGGCCGCTCGGCCGCGGCTTCGACCGCTACTACGGTTTCATGGACGCCGAGACCGACCAGTACGCGCCCGAGCTGGTGCGCGACAACACGCCGGTCGATCCGCCGGGCACCTTCGCCACCGGCTATCACCTGACGTCGGACCTGGTCGACCAGTCGATCCGCTACATCGCCGATCACGTCGCTGACAATGCCGAGACGCCGTGGCTCACCTGGCTGGCGTTCGGCGCCTGCCATGCGCCGCATCAGGCGCCGTTCAACCTGATCTCCAAGTACGATGCGGTCTTCGCTGAGGGCTGGGACGTCGAGCGCGAGAAGCGCCTCGCGCGCCAGATCGAGATGGGTATCGTGCCGAAGGGGACGACCCTGCCGCCGCGCAACGATTCGGTGCGGCCGTGGGCCGACGTGGCCGAGCCCGAGCGCCGCATGTTCACGCGGCTGCAATCGGCCTATGCCGCCATGCTCGATCATGCCGACCAGCATATCGGCCGCCTGATGGCCTTCCTCGAAAGCGCCGGCCAGCTCGACGATACGCTGGTCATCGTCATGTCCGACAACGGCGCCAGCCAGGAAGGCGGTCCGTTCGGCATGATCAACGCCATGGGCCCCTACAATCTCCGGCGCGAATCGCTCGAGGAGAAGATCTCGCGCATCGAGGATATCGGCGGGCCCGACACCCATTCCAACTTCCCGTGGGGCTGGGCGATGGCGGCCAACACGCCGCTGCGCCGCTACAAGCAGAACACCCATGGCGGTGGCATCCGCGACCCGCTGGTGATGGCCTGGGACAAGGGCATCGCCGCGCGCGGCGAGCTGCGCCACCAGTTCTGCCACGCCAGCGACCTCGTGCCGACCCTGCTCGACGTGGTCGGCGTGAAGCCGCCCAAGGTGATCAACGGCGTGAAGCAGATGCCGCTCGAAGGCACGTCTTTCGCGAAGAGCCTCAAGAACAAGAAGGCCAAATCGAAGGCCAAGGCGCAGTATTTCGAGATGTTCGGCCATCGCGGCCTGGTGCAGGACGGCTGGAAGGCGGTCTCGTTCCATCCGCCGGGCGCCGACTTCGCCAACGACAAGTGGGAACTCTACCACCTCGACCAGGACTTCAACGAGACCAACGACCTCGCCGAGAAGGAGCCGGAGCGGCTGAAGGCGATGATCGAGGAATGGTGGCGTCAGGCCGAGGCGAGCAAGGTGCTGCCGCTCGACGACCGCTTCGCGCCGCGCTTCGCCGACAATGCCAAGCGTTTCCACGGGCCCCGCAACCGCTTCGTCTTCCATGCCGGCATGGGCCATGTCCCGACCGACGTGGCGCCCGACGTGCGCAACCGCACCTACACGATCGAGGCCGACGTCCATGTCGACGGGCCGATGACCGAGGGCGTGCTGATCGCCCATGGCGACATGACGACCGGCTACTCGCTCTACATGAAGGACGGCAAGCTTAGCTACGACATGAACATCGGCGGTGAGCATCACCTCATCACGTCCGACCGTCCGGTGGCGGCGGGCAACCGCAAGCTCGGCATCCGCATGCGCCGCAACCAGGGCCGCAACCTCGCGACCCTGCTGATCGACGGCGAGCCGGCCGGCAGCTTCGACACCCAGAACGGCTTCGTGAGCTTCATTTCCTGGTCGGGCCTCGACATCGGCCGTGACCGGTCGAGCCCGGTCTCGCACTACGAAGCGCCGTTCGCCTTCACCGGCAAGCTGCGCAAGGTCACCGTGCTGATGGACGACGACCAGGTGCTCGACGCCGACAAGGCGGCCGCGGCGGCGCTGGCCCGCGAGTGAGCGACGCCCCGCAGCGGGCCGGCATCGACAGTGCCTACGCCTGGCGACTGGCGTGGGTCTCGATGGCCTGCGTGGCGATGGGCGGTGGTGGCATCTACCTGCCGATGGTCGGGCTGAAAGAGATCGCGGCCGACTTCGGCGACCAGCGCGCGGTGCCGTCCTTCGCCTACATGGTCGGCTTCTTCGGCATGGGCATCGGCGGCGTCTTCATGGGCTGGCTGGCCGATCGCACCAGCCCGCGTATTCCGTTGCTGATCGCCGGCATCTCGGTCGCGATCGGTGGCTGGGTCGCCTCGCATGGTGGCGAACTCATGCTCTACGGTGGCTACGCGATCCTGCTGGGCTTTCTCGGCAATGCCGGCACCTTCACGCCGGCGATGAACAACGTGCAGGCGTGGTTCGACAAGAAGCGCAACATGGCGGTGGCCCTGATCTCCATCGGGCCGGCGGTCGCGGGTTCGGTGTGGCCGCAGGTCTATCGCCTGCTGCTGCCGGAGATCGGCTGGCGCGACACCTTGCTGGTCTATGGCCTGTCGGCGGGCTTCCTGTTGCTGCTGGGCGCGCTCTATGTCCGGGCGGCGCCGAACGCGCACGGGCCGGGCGGACGGCGGCGCGAGGAGAAGGTGCACCTGCCGCTGCCGTCCTCGACCATCATGGTGCTGCTGTCGGCGGCCGGCTTCTGCTGCTGTGCGGCCATGGCGATCCCGTTCGTGCACATGGTCGCCTTCTGCGGCGACCTCGGCTATCCCGCCGCGCGCGGCACCGAGGCGGTGTCGCTGGTGCTGCTGTCGGCCATCGTCGCCACCTTCGTCATGGCGCGGCTCGCCCAACGCATCGGGCCGCTGCCGGTCAGTCTCCTGTGCTCGCTGATCCAGATCGGCTCGCTGGTCGGCTTCCTCTACGTGCGCGACATCAACGGCATCTATGCGCTGTCGCTGCTGCACGGCATCCCGTTCATCGCCATCGTGCAGGGCTATGCGCTCAACCTGCGCTTCCTGTACGGCCCGACGATCGCCGGCTGGCGGCTGGGCGTGGTGATGCTGTTCGCGATGGCCGGCATGGCCTCGGGCGGCTGGCTGGGCGGCTTCATCTTCGACGCCACGCTCTCCTACAACTCGGCCTTCCAGTCGGCGCTGGCCTTCAACCTGCTGAACCTGATGTTGCTGGGCATCCTCTACATGGCCCAGCGCCGGCGGCACATCGTCAGTCTGCCTTGATGCCCGACTGGGCGATTACCTTGCTCCAGCGTTGATCCTCGCTTCTGAGGAACGCCGCGAACTGCGCGGCGTCCATGGGATGCGGGATCGCGCCGACCGCGAGGAACTTCTTCTGCATGTCCGGCGTGCCGACCACCTTCACCACGGCATCCGACAGTCGCTTCACCTTGTCGGCCGGCGTCTGCGCCGGCAGCAGAACCGCCAGCCACGCACTGGCCTCGAGGCCGGGAAAGCCCTGCTCGGCGATGGTCGGCGTGTCGGGAAAGAAGGACAGGCGCTCCAGCGTGCTGACGGCGATCAGGCGCATCCGGCCGGCGTCGATGTGCGGCTTGGTGACGGTGACCGTATCCAGCGCGACCTGCACCGTCCCGGCGACGAGGTCGTTCATGGCCGGCGGGCTACCCTGATAGGGCACGTGAAGGATGCGGATGCCCGCCTTGGTCTTCAGTTCCTCCATCGCGACATGGCTCAGGGTGCCGTTGCCCGATGAGGGATGGCTGAGCTTGTCCGGGTTGGCCTTGGCGTAAGCGATCAGCTCCGGCAGCGTTTTAACCGGCAGCGACGGATGCACCACCAGCACCAGCGGCAGGTCACAGACGCGCGCCACCGGCTCGAAGCTGGTGAGGCTCTGGTAGGCCACGTTCTTGTAGAGATGCGGGTTGATGGCCAGCGCCGCCAGCGGCGACAGGATGAAGGTCGAGCCGTCGGGTGCCGCGCGGGCCACGAGGCCCAGCGCGATGCTGCCGCCCTGGCCCGGCCTGTTGTCGACGATCACCGTCTCGCCCAGCTCGGGCTTCAGCGCGTCGGCCAGCAGGCGGGCGATGATGTCGGTCGCCTGACCGGCCGGAAAGCCGACGATCAGCTTGGAAACCTTGTCGCCCTGCGCATGGGCCGCGGGCGCGACGAGACTGGCGAGCGCCAGCCCGCCGAACGTGCGTCGTAGCATTGGGTCCTCCCTAGATGACCTTGCGTGCCTTGAGTGCCGCGATCTCCGCCGCGGACAATCCCAGGCCGCCATAGACTTCTTCATTGTGCTGGCCCATGGCGGGCCCGGCATGGCGCACGGCACCCGGCGTCTCCGAGAAGCGCGGCACGACGCCCTGCATGCGCACCTGACCCAGCTCGCCGTCGGGCACGCTGACGATCGCGTTACGCGCCGCGAACTGCGGATCGGCGAAGACGTCGGCGATGTCGTAGATCGGCGAGAAGCCGACCTCGTGGCGCGTAAAAGTCTCGCGCAGCTCGGCCAGGGTCAGCTTGCCGATGGCGGCGCCGACGATCACGTCGAGTTCCAGATAATTCTTCACCCGCGCTGGATTGAGCGCGAAGCGTGGATCTTCCAGCAGATGCTTCAGGTCGAGCGCCGCGCAGAGCCGCACGAAGATGCTCTGCGTCGAGGCCGCGATCGAGGCCCACTTGTCGTCGGCGGTGCGATAGACGTTGCCGGGCGCGGCGTACTGGCTGCGGTTACCCGACCGTGTGCGCACGGCGCCGAGCTGGTCGTACTCGATCGCCAGGAATTCGAGCGTCCGCATCATCGCTTCCGTCGCCGAGCAGTCGATCTCCTGGCCACGTCGCTCCGGGTTCTTTGCGAGATCGTGCAGGGCAGCGAGGATGCCCAGCGCACCGAACAGGCCCGCGACGGCATCGGAGATCGGATAGCCGAGATGCAGCGGCCGTCCGTCCTCCTCGCCGCAGATCTGCGTAAAGCCGCTCATCGCCTCGAAGATGCGCGCGAAGCCCGGCCGTTCGGCATAGGGCCCGTCCTGACCGAAGCCGGTGACCCGCAGGATGGTGAGGCGCGGGTTGAGGCCCTGCAGCCAGGCGCGGGTGATGCCCCAGCCATTGAGCGTGCCGGGCCGGAAGTTCTCGACCAGCACGTCGGCATCGGCCACCAGCTTCGAAAACAGCTCGCGACCTTCGGGCAGGCGCAGGTCGAGGGTGACGCCCTTCTTGTTGCGGTTGGTGACCTTCCACCACAGCGGCACGCCGTCCTTGTGCGGCGCCAGCGCGCGCAGCGAATCGCCGACGCCCGGCATCTCGACCTTCACGATCTCGGCGCCGAAGTCGCCCAGCAGGCCGGCAGCAAACGGGCCCGCCACGACGGTCGAGATGTCGACGATGCGCAGGCCCTTCAGCGGGCCGGCCGGCTCTTTTTCAGTTGTTGTCATTGTGCGTTTCCTCTGACGGCGAGTGTAGGGACGGCGGCTCGCATGCAGAACCGTCAAGCCAGCTAAACTAGGTTTGCGGGATATGGATGGCAGACAGGAAGCGGCGAAGGCTGGCACACTACCTGCTGGAGGCAATACATGAGCAACGAACTTTGGCGTCTCACCGCGGTCGAGGCCGTATCCCGTCTCAAGAAGAAGGAGATCACGCCGCTCGACCTGGTCGAAGCCTCGGCCAAGCGCATGGCGGAAGTGGAGCCGGCCGTGAACGCCATGCCGACCCTCTGTCTCGATCGCGCCCGCGATCACGCCAAGAAGATCATGACCGGCAAGGCCAACGAGGCTGAGGGCGAGGCGGGCTGGCTGGCCGGTCTTCCGGTCTCGATCAAGGATCTCACCGACGTGGCGGGGGTGCGCACCACCTACGGCTCGCCGATCTTCGCCAATCACGTGCCGGAGAAGTCGAACCCGCTGGTCGAGCGCATCGAGCGCAAGGGCGGCATCGTCATGGGCAAGTCGAACACGCCGGAGTTCGGCGCCGGCGGCAGCACCTTCAACGAGGTCTTCGGCCGCACGCGCAATCCCTGGAACACTTCGCTTACCTGCGGCGGCTCGACCGGCGGCGGTTCGGTCTCGGTGGCGACCGGCGAGGTCTGGCTGGCGCACGGCTCCGACCATGGCGGCTCGCTGCGGCGGCCCGGCACCTATTGTTCGACGGTCGGCATCCGCCCGTCGGCTGGCCGCGTGACGCGCGGCACCTCGAACAATCTCTATTCGCCGCAGTCGGTGCAGGGCCCGATGGCGCGCAACGTCGCCGACCTCGCGCTGTTCCTCGACACGATGTCGGGCTTCTGCCCCCACGACGCCATGACCTTCGATGCGCCCGCCGTGTCGTTCAGCGACGCGGTCGCCAATCCTGTCCTGCCGAAGCGCGTCGCCTTCACCATCGATTTCGGCGGCCGCTTCGAGGTCGACCGCGAGATCCGCGAGATCTGCACGAAGATGGCGCAGCGCTTCGAGGAGATGGGCTGCATCGTCGAGGAAGTCTCACCCGATTTCGGGCCAGTCGACGAAGTGTTCATGGCTTTCCGCAGCCAGCAATTCCTCGTCGATCGCGAGCTGCAGATCCAGCAGCACCGCGACAAGTTCAAGCCCGACATCATCTGGAACACCGAGCTCGGCATGAAGCAGACGACCAGCCAGCTCGCCTGGGCCGAGCGCGAGCGGGCGGCGCTGTACCGCCGGATGCTCACCTTCTTCCAGACCTACGACCTGCTGGTGACGCCCGGCGCGCCGACGGCGGCCTTCGACGTCAACCTGCGGGCGCCGGCCACCATCGCCGGCAAGAAACTCGAAAACTACATGTCGGGTTCGACACTGAACTCGGCCATTACCGTGACCGGCAGCCCGGCGATCGCCGTCCCCTGCGGCTTCGACAGTTTCGGCCGGCCCGTGGGCCTGCAGCTCGTCGGCAAGCCGCGGGGCGAGGCGGCGCTCCTGCAGGCTGCTGCCCTTTACGAGAAAATGGCCGGATTCGATCAACTCCTCCCCATCGACCCCAAGCCGGGAACCGTGCCACCATCCTCCCCATAAAACGGAGGAACAAACGATGCGGGTCGTCATCACCGGCGCAAGCCGTGGCATCGGTCGTGCGACCGCCTTGAAACTGGCCGCCGATGGCGCGGAGGCGATGACCCTCTGCGACGTCGCCTACCTCGACGAGCTTGAGGCGCTGGCGACCAACCTGCGCACCTCGGGCTGCAAGGTGCGCACCCTGAAGGCCGACATGGCCAAGCCGACGGAGCCCGCCAAGGTGATCGCCGCCGCCGTCAAGTCGATGGGCGGCATCGATGCGCTGGTCGGCAATGCCGGCATCACCGCGCCGTCGAAGCTGGTCGACCTCGACCTCGCGACCTGGAACCGCGTGTTCGACATCAACCTGCGCGCCAACTGGCTGCTGGCGAAGGCGGCGCATCCGCATCTAAAGCGTTCGCGCGGCGCGATCGTGATGCTGGCCTCGATGGCCGGCGTGGTGCCGCAGCTTCCGACCGGCGCCTACAGCCCGACCAAGGCGGCGCTGATCATGCTGACCGAAATGATGGCGCAGGAATGGGCGCCCGATGGCATCCGGGCCAACGCCGTCTGCCCGGGCTTTGTCCATACCTCGATGACGGAAGCCATCTACAGCAAGCCCGCGCTGGCGCGCGGCCGCGCCAAGCTGGTGCCGCTCGGCCGCGTCGCCAAGCCCGGCGACATCGCCGACGCCATCGCGTTCCTGCTGGGACCGCAGGCCAGCTACATCACCGGGCAGTCGCTGCTGGTCGATGGCGGTCTCGTCCATTCGGTCCTCAACCATGTGCCGGGAGTCGCCGCGACACCGAAGTCGAAGTGAAAAACAAGATGACATGAAAGGGAGTGAAATGAAGGCATCTCTCTTCTATCTGCCCAGCATCGCCAGCCGGGCGGAGATCGAGGCCGGCATGGCCGGCATGCGGCCCGACTTCTACCAGCGCATGCTGAAGGAACTGTCCGAACAGATCCGCCTCGCCGACGATCTCGGCTACGATTCGGTGAGCTTCACCGAACATCACTTCCACATCGAAGGCTTCGAGCTTTCCAACAATCCGGTCCTGCTCGACCTCTACTTCGCGATGCAGACCAAGCGGATTCGCGTCGGGCAGCTTGGCATCGTGCTGCCGGCCTCGAACCCGATCCGCGTGGCCGAGGACATCGCCATGCTCGACCACATGACCGGCGGTCGCGCCAATGCGGGCTTCGCGCGCGGCTACCAGCGGCGCTGGGTCGACATTATGGCGCAGCAGACGCACGGCATTCACGGCGCGCTGCCCAACCAGCACGACGAGATCGACAACGCCAATCGCCTGGCGTTCGAGGAAAACTTCCGCATCGTCAAGAAATGCTGGACCGAGGAGATGCTCACCCACGACGGCAGGTTCTGGAAGATCCCGGCCGGGCCGACGCCGTGGACGCTGGACACGACCGAGAAGTGGGGCAAGGGCGTCGAGAACGGCATCCTGAAGTCGGTCGGCGTCGTGCCGAAGCCGTTGCAGAAGCCGCATCCACCATTGTTCCAACCGTTCGCCAGCTCCGAGAACACCGTCCGCTTCTGTGCGCAGGAGAACGTGACGCCGATCCTGCCGCCGATGCATCCGTTCCACGAGGACAAGCTCTACAGCGTCTATGCCCAGGTCTCGGGCAAGCCCAAGGGGCAGGGCACGGGCGTGCTGCGCGATGTCATCATCGCCGACACCGACGAGGAGGCGATGGCGCTGTGGCAGGATTCCGGGCAATTCTCCGGCCGCGCCTGGTTCGAGCCGTTCGGCTTCCGCAAGGGCATGGCCGATCCCAAGACCGGCCGGTTTCCCACGCCGGAAGAGGTGATTGCCGAGGGCTATGCCTATGTCGGCACGGTCGACACGGTGCTGCGCGCCATGGAAGTGCAGCAGAAGCGGCAGCCCGTCGATTGGGTCTTCTGCTACACTTACAACAGCCTGGTGCCCCATCCGGTCCTGATGAAGTCGATCGAGAGCTTCTGGACCAAGGTGATGCCGCGCTTCCGTTAGACCCCTAGCTCCCGCGAGGACCGCCATGGGCATGTTGAGCGACGAGGAACATGGCGGCCTTCTGCCGGCCCGGCTGGCCGGCAAAGCGACTCCGGTGCCGACGCAGGTCGTCTCCAGCGACGAATTCCTGCCGGTGCCGCAGACCGAGCAGCAGAAGAAGGTCGAAGCGCGCATGAACGCGCTGGGCGACGAGTTTGGCCAGAAGAACGGCCTGTCGCGCCGCCGCTTCTTCCAGACCGCCGCCGGCATGGCCACGGCTTTCGTCGCCATGAACGAGATCTACGGCCCGCTCTATGGCGCCTCGCCGGCCGAGGCCAAGAGCGTCGATCTCGCCCAGGCGCGGGCGGACGGGCTGAAGGACCAGTTCGTCATGGACGTGCACACGCACTTCCTGCGCGACGACACGCGGCTCGAGGGCTTCGTGCGCGGCCGCGAGGCGGTGGGTCAGGCCGGCTGGAATCCGGGACTGGTGAACAAGCCGCAGACCATCGACGACCTGAAATATCCGAACTGGTTCAAGGAGATCTATCTCGACAGCGACACCAAGGTGGCGCTGATCAGCGGCTCGGCCTCGGAGGATCCGCGCGACTGGTTCCTCACTAACGAGATGAAGGCCGAGGCGCGCGAGAAGGTGAACAAGGCCGCCGGCTCCAAGCGCTGCCTGTCGCACGCCATCTTCACGCCGGGCTACGACGGCTGGATGGACGAGGTCGACAAATGCATCGCGACGCTGAAGCCCGATTCGTGGAAGGGCTACACCATCGGCGACAACACCAACAAGGACCTGGCGCGCCATCCCTGGCGCATGGACGACGAGAAGCTCGTCTATCCCTTCTATGAAAAGATGCTGAAGGCCGGCAACGACATCGTCTGCGTGCACAAGGGCCTCTATCCGCCCTCGGTCTCGCAGCGCTGGCCGCATCTCACGCAGTACGCGACGGTCGACGATGTTGGCAAGGCGGCCAAGGACTGGCCGCAGATCCGTTTCGTCATCTATCACTCCGCTTTCCGCTGGACCGGCGCGCCCGGCGCCTCGGCCAGCGGTTACGAACAGTTCGAGAAAACAGGTCGGGTCGACTGGACCAGCGACCTCGCGGAGATTCCCGCCAAGTACGGCGTCAGCAACGTCTATGCCGACCTGGGCCAGATCTTCGCCCAGACGACCGTGACCGAGCCGCGCCTGTGTGCGGCCCTGATGGGCATGCTGATCAAGGGCATGGGCGTCGACCATGTCGTGTGGGGCACCGACGCCGTCTGGACCGGCGCGCCGCAATGGCAGATCGAGGCGCTGCGTCGTCTGGAAATTCCCGAGGACATGCAGAAGAAGTTCGGCTTCGCCCCGCTCGGCAGCGCCGACGGCCCGGTGAAGCGCGCGATCTTCGGCGAGAACTCGGCGAAGATGTACAAGTACGACATCAAGAAGGCCGCCTGGCGCGACGACCGCTTTGCGGCGATCAAGTCGGACTACGAGCGCGCGGGCCGCGAGCCGTCGAACTTGCGTTACGGGTTCGTCGTTCCCTCGTGACTCGCTATGGCATTGTCGGCTTCGGACGGATCGGCCGACGGCTGGCGGAACGCATGCCCGGCGTCGCGGCGGTTCTGGTGCGGCCCGCGCAAGCATCGGAGGCCGCGGTAATCGTGGGCCGCGCGGCCGTTTGCACGACGCTCGAGGAGTTCATCGGGCGTGGACCGGCGCTTGCGATCGAATGTGCATCCGCTTCGGTGCTGGCCGAGACGGGATCTCGGTTGCTGGCCCATGGCATCGATCTGATACCGCTCTCGCTGACGGCCTTCGCTGATCCGTTGATCGAGCGCCGTCTGATGGATGCCGCGGAAGCGGGGCCGGGCCGCCTGGAGATCGCGCCCGGTGCAATCGGGACGCTCGACCTGCTGGCAACGGCGCGCGAGGAGGGGCTGAGCCGCGTGATCTATCGCCAGCTCAAGTCACCTGCCATGTGGCGATTGACGCCGGCCGAACGCCTGGCGGATCTGGCGTCGATCCAGACGCGCCATGTCTTCCTCAAGGGCAGCGTGCGGGAAGTCGCGCGGCACTTCCCCAACAACCTCAACACATCGGTCGGCGTCGCGCTGGCCGGACTCGGGCTCGATCGCACGGAGGCCGAACTGGTGGCCGACCCATCGATCAGCGAGACCGGCCATGAACTCGAGATCCACGCCGCGCCGGGTAATGTCGTGCTGAAACTCGGAGGACGCGACGTGCCGCCCGACGGCGATCCGATCGACTACACGACCTTCAGCCTGATCAGGCTGCTGAAACGACGGCAAGCGCGGGTGGCGATCTGATGGGCGACTCGGTTTCCTTCCTGCGGCAGCTCATTCGCGCCCAGACAGGCGGCGAAGCGGCCGTTCAGAACGTCGTTGCCGATGCGGCGCGCGCTCTAGGCTGCACCGTCGATACAGTGCGCTACAAGCCGGCTGACGTGCCCATGGTGGGCGAGTTCGCGGAGAGTCGCGCCATGGTCGAAGGCGAGCGCGAAAGCGTCGTCGCGACCTTCAAAGGGGCAGGTGAAGGGCGGAGCGTCATCTTCTTCGCGCATCCCGATGGTGAGCCCCTTGCCGGCACCGACGCATGGTCCCGCGATCCTTTTGGCGGCGCCGTCGACGGGGGGCGTATCCACGGCTGGGGCGTGGCGGACGATCTGTCCGGCGTGGCGATGATGGTCGACGGGCTGCGGACATTGCTTGCGTCGGGTCGGCGGCCAGCCGGAGATGTGATCCTGGCCAGCACGCCCAGCAAGCGCCATGCACGTGGCGTGTCGGCCTTGCTCCATGGAGGGCTGAGAGCCGATGCGGCGGTCTACTGTCATCCCGCCGAATCGGGTCTGGGCATGCGTGAGATCAAGGCCTTCTGCCTCGGCCAGCTCGACTTCCGCATCACCGTCGAGGGGAAGCCGCCTGCGACCAATGAGATCAGCCATCTCGCCTTCGCCCATCAGGCCGAGAATCCCGCCGACAAGCTCATGGAGGTCCATTCCCGGCTGAAGGCGCTGGCGGACCGGCGGGCAGAGGCCGATCGCCACCCGCTGCTGGAACAGGCGGTCGGCCGCTCGTCCAACCTGCTCATCTCTCACATGAGTGTCGGTACGCCGGGCACGCACACCCGGATCGCTTCGCAAGGCCTCATCGAGGGGGCGCTGTCGTTGCTGCCGGGACAGGACATGAACCATGTCCAGGCTTCCGTCGAAGAGACCGTGAGGGGGCTGGCGCGCATCGATTGGGTGTCGGGCATATCGGGCGCCGAAGTGCCGATGGGGAGCCCGCTCTACCAGATCGTCGCCGACGCCATCGTCCGGACCACCGGCGCACGGCCGCAGGTCAATCCGCTGCACACCGCCAGCGACATCCGCAACCCGATCGTCCAGGCCGGCATCCCGACAGTCGGACTGGGACCTCTCGGCGGCGATCTCACGCAGAACGGCCTGCACGATGAATGGGTCGACGTGGAAGATTATCGGCGGGCGGTCGAGGTCGTGTCGGACATCATTGTCGGCTGGTGCGGCACCGCCTGAAACAGCCCGGGACAAGAGCGGATTTCGGCGTCAAAATTGCATCCAACTGTGAAATCGTTCGCCCTGGGGAAATCATGAACAGTTTCAACGACATCAAGCTCGGTCGCCGTGGTCTTCTCGGCGCCGCCGCTGCCGCATCGGCCATGACCCTGGCGCCGGGCGCGCTGCGCGCCCAGCCGAAGATCGCGCCGCCCACCATCGTCAAGGCGGGCACGCTGATCATGTCGATCAACCCGACCCTGCCGCCGCTGCAATATGTCGACGACAAGGGCCAGCTGAAGGGCATGCGGGTCGAGCTCGCCGACGAGTGCTGCAAGCGTCTCGGCCTCGCTCCGGAATATATCCGCACGGAATTCGCCACCATGATCCCCGGTCTCGCCGCCAAGCGCTGGGACATGATCAACACCGGCATCTTCTGGACCGAGGAGCGGTCCAAGCTGATGTACATGGTGCCGACCGAGCAAGCGGCCATCAGCTTCCTCGCGGCAAAGGGCAATCCGCTGGGCCTGAAGACAGTCGACGATCTTGCCGGCAAGCGCATCTCGGTCGAGCTGGGCGGCATCGAGGAGCGGCGCACTCGCGAGGTCGCCGACATGGTGGCGAAGAAGGGCCTGAAGCCTGTCACCGTCATGACCTTCAACAACTTCGCCGAGGCTTTTCAGGCGCTCAAGGCCGGTCAGTCCGACGCCGCTACCAGCATCGACGCCACGGCGATGTTCATGCAACAGCGCGGCGACTTCACCCGCGCGATCAGCGGCGTGTTTCCCCAGATTGCCTGTTTTGCCTTTGCCAACAAAGCTCTGGCCGAGGCGATCGTCGGCGCGCTGAACGAACTCAAGAAGGACGGCTACTACGACAAGCTGCTCGACCAGTACGGCGTGCTGAAGATCGACGAGCCGACCTTCTCCATCAAGGGGCCGGGGCCGGCCTAGCGCGCAGCATCGGTGCCGGCATGACGGTCTGGAACTGGGAAGGTTTCTGGGGGTACTTCACCAACCTCTACCTTCTCGAGGGTGCGCTGTGGACGATCGGTCTCACGATCAGCACGCTCATCCTGGGCGGACTCCTCGGGCTCCTGCTCGCCGTGATGCGGCTCAGCAAGCACAAGGGCCTGTCGCGCGCGGCCCAGACCTATATCTGGATCTTCCGCGGCACGCCGCTGCTGGTGCAGCTCATCATCATCTACACCGGCCTGCCGCAGCTCGGGCTTGTGCGCTTCAACGTGCTCGAATCGGCGATCATCGGCCTGGCGCTGAACGAGGCCGCTTATCTCTCGGAAATCCTGCGCGGCGGCATCCTGTCGGTCGCCAAGGGACAGACCGAGGCGGCGCGGGCGATGGGATTGACGCCCTTCCAGATCTTCCGCCTGGTCGTGCTGCCGCAGGCCTTGCGCGTCATCATCCCGCCGCTCGGCAATTCGGTGAACGGCCTGCTCAAGACCACGTCGATCGCCTCGGTGATCTCGATGGAAGAGGTGCTGCGGCGCGGCCAGATCCTGATGCAGCAGAAATTCCAGGTGCTCGAAGTCTTCATCGTCGTGGCCATCATCTACCTTGCGATGACCACCTGCTGGGATTTCGTGCAGCGCCGCATCGAAGCCTATTACGGCAAGGCCTATGGGGCGACGACCGACCACCAGCTCGCGCGTGACGATCACTGACCCAGGCGCTGGTTTCCCGGGTGCTGGTCTAGGCGCGGGCGCGCGCCTTCTCTTCGGGCAGCACGCCCATCTGGCGCAGAACCTCGCGCAGGGCGGGGAGCTGGGCCTCGGGCAGCGGCAGGCGCGGCGCGCGGGGCGGGCCCATCGGCATGCCCATCATCTCGAACGCGGCCTTGGTACCGGAAACGTAACGCGGGCCGCCAACCCACCAGAGCAGCGGCGTCATCTTCATGTAGAGGGCGAGAGCGGCGTCCATGTCGCGCTTGTCGGCAACGAGGTTGAACAGCTCCGCCGACCAGCGCGGGATCACGTTCGAGCAGACCGCGACCCAGCCTTCGGCGCCCAGCCAGAAGGATTCGTATCCGAGCACGCCCGCGAAGACCGTCATCTTGTCGCCGGCGAGGCGGATGATGTCGCGCACCCGCGTCGGATCGAGGGTCGATTCCTTGACGTAGAGGCAGTTCGGAATCTCGGCGATGCGCGCGATCAGCTCCGGCTGCATGTCGACATTCGCCGTCGCCGGATTGTTGTAGACCATGATCGGAAGCGAGATCGCGTCGGCCACTTTCTTGTAGTGGGTGAAGAGCTCGTCGTCGGTCGGCACGCTGTAGAAGGGCGGGATGATCATCACGCCGTCGGCGCCCATCGATTCGGCCTCGCGGCTTGTCCGCACGACTTCGTCGGTCCATTCCGCGCCCGTGCCGATCAGCACCGGCACCCGGCCGGCGGCCTGCTTCACCACGATCTCCACGATCTGGCGCCGCTCGTCGGGCGTCACGCTCAGGAACTCGCCGGTGCTGCCCAGCGGGATCAGGCCGTGGATGCCCTCGGCGATCTGGAAGTCGACCAGCCGGCGCAACGCCGCTTCGTCCACCTTGCGGCCGTCGGCCGTGAAGGGCGTGATCATGACCGTGTAGGTGCCGCGGAACTTCTTCATGCTGAGCCTCCGCGAACATTGTAGACCTTTTGCATGCGCCTGAAACACCCCGACATGCGGCCCACGGGCGCGCCCGTCCGCATCTCCTTCGACGGGCGCGAGGTCGAGGCGATGCCGGGCGAGACGATCGCGGCCGCGCTGGCGGCATCCGACATCGTCGCCCTTCGGCAGGCCCGCTCCGGCGCACCGCGCGGTCCCTTCTGCGGCATGGGTGTCTGCTTCGACTGCCTCGTCACGGTGAACGACCGCCCCAGCCAGCGCGCCTGCCTCACCAAGGTCGAGGCCGGCATGGACGTGCGCTCCTCGCCTGTGACGACGGCGCCCACGGCAAATGCGCCCGTCACCGAGCCGGAAGAAATCGCCTGCGACGTGCTGGTGGTCGGCGCCGGGCCGGCGGGCCTGGTCGCCGCCCGCGCGCTCGCCGTGGCGGGGGCGTCCGTCGTCGTCCTGGACGAACGCCTTCATCCGGGCGGACAGTACTTCAAGCCGCTGGCGCCCTCGCACGACGCCGACTTCGCTGCTCTCGATCGCCAGTTCCGCGACGGCGCGGTGCTGCGGCAATCGACCTTGGCGGCGGGTGCCCGCATCCTGAACGACGCGACCGTCTGGGCCGCCTTCTCGCCGCAGGAGATCGCCGCCGTGGTCGCAGGCCGGGCGACCCTGTTTCGTCCGCGTCGCCTCGTGCTGGCGACGGGCGCCTACGAGCAATCGCTTGCCGTGCCGGGATGGACGCTGCCCGGCGTGATGACCGTCGGCGGTCTGCAGACCCTCGCGCGTTCCTACCGCGTGGCGCCGGGTCAGCGCATCGTGATCGCGGGCAACGGACCGCTTTGCCTGCAGACCGCGGCCGAGCTGATCGACGGGGGCGCCAACGTCGTCGCCGTGTTGGAAGCCGCGCATCGGCCCGGCCTCGCGCGATGGCGCGCGTTGGCGAAGGCGGCCGCCGCCGATCCGTTTCTCATCGCCCAGGGCGCACGTCTCGCCGGACGGCTGGGCGATCTGCTGCGTTGGGACTCAAAGGTCACGCGACTGGTCGGCGAGGATCGCGTGCGTCGTGTAGAGGCCGGCGCCTTTGCCATCGACGCCGATATCGTGGCGCTGGGCTACGGCTTTGCCTCGCAATCGGAGCTGGCCCGCTCGCTGGGCTGTGCCCACCGCTTCGTCGCGCGCGGCACCGGATCGATGGAGACACTGACCGACGCCGAGGGCCGCACGAGCCTGCCGGAAATCTTCGCGATCGGTGATGGCGCGCGATTCGGCGGTGCGCACGCGGCGATGGCACAGGGAACGATTGCAGCCGCTGCAATTGCCGGCGATCTCGGCCTTACGGTTGCGAAGATCGACGATGCGCGGCGGACGTTGAAGCGAGCCCGCCAATTCCAGACCGCGCTGTGGCAATTGTTCGAAGCACCTCCGCTCGATCCCGCAAAGATCGAGGACGCCGCGATCGTCTGTCGCTGCGAAGAGGTGACGGCGGGCGATCTCCGGGCACTGATTGCGGCGGGTCACGATTCGCCCGCATCGCTGAAGCGGAAATGCCGGGTCGGCATGGGCCGATGCCAGGGACGTTATTGCGCTTCCCTGGTGGCGCGCATGACGACGGGCACGGTGGGCGAATTCGACCTGTTCGCGCCGCGTCCGCCGGTCAAGCCCGTGCCGGTTCGTGCGCTGACCGTCGAGCAAGGGGAATGGGGCGGGCACAAGGAGTTCGAGCCGCCCGACATGTCGCGGCCGCGCGAGATCGAGCCCTTGTCGGCCGAGACGGTCGACACGCTGGTGATCGGCGGTGGCATCATGGGTTCCTGCGTGGCCTATTGGCTGGCGCGCGAGGGCATCGAGACCTTGGTCGTCGAACGCGACGAGGTGAATCTCCAGGCCTCGGGCGCCAATGCCGGCAGCCTGCATGTCCAGCTCCTGTCGTTCGACTTCGGCGCCAAGGCCCAGGCCGGCGGTGGCCCGGCGGCGGATACGTTGCCGCTCGGCCCCGCCTCGGTGGCGCTGTGGCGCGAGATCGCGATCGATAGCGGCCAGGACCTCGAGATGAAGGTCATGGGCGGGCTGATGCTGGCCGAGACCGAGCGCGACGTGGAGTTCCTCAAGGCCAAGATCGCGATCGAGCGGGCGCACGGTGTCGAGGCGGAACTGATCGATGCCCATGAGTTGCGCCGCCTCGAACCGGCCGTGAGCGACGTCGCGATCGCCGCGGAATGGTGTCCCGGCGAAGGCAAGATCAATCCGCTGCGGGCGACCTATGCCGTGGCCGAACGAGCGCGTGCGTTGGGTGCCCGCTTCCGCAGCGGCAGCGATGTCAGGGCGATCGAGCGGATGGATCGCGGCTATCGTGTCATCACCAGCCGCGGCGAGATCGTCTGCCGGCGCATCGTGAACGCAGCCGGCGCCTGGACGCCGCAGGTCGCAGCACTTCTCGGCGTGACGATCCCTGTGAAGGGCGCGCCGCTGCAGATGATCGTCACCGAGCCGGCGCCGCCCGCGATCGAGAAGCTGATCGCCCATGCCGACCGCCATCTCACCCTGAAGCAGATGGCGTCGGGCGCGTTCCTGATCGGTGGTGGTTGGACGGCAGGCCTGGACGAGCAGCAGCGCCTGTCGCGTGCCTTGCGGTCGAGCGTCGAGGGCAATCTCTGGATCGCCAGCCGGGTCATTCCCGCGATCGCCGATCTCCATGTCGTGCGCATCTGGGCCGGCATGAACGTCAACGTCGATGGCGCGCCGATCGTGGGCGAAGTCCCGGGCCTGCCGGGCTTCTACAACTGCGTCGGTTCGAACGGCTACACCCTGGCGCCGGTGCTGGCGCGCCTGACGGCCGAGATGATGGCTGGCCGCAGCACGAGCCTGTCGGTGGCGCCCTACTCGATCGAACGCTTCTAGTTGAAGATCGACGGATCGATCAGCGGGCGGCCACGCGGGCGGGCGGCTTCGGGGCGGTCGCACTTCTGGAACTGGCCACGGCCCGCCGAGCCGCTCATGCGGCCTTCCTCCATCACCACCTCGCCGCGCGACAGGGTCATCACCGGATAGCCGGTGAGTTCGCGTCCCTCGTAGGGCGTGTAGTCGCAATTGTGATGGAGGATCGAGTTGGTGAGGCTCACGCGGCGATTGGGGTCCCACAGCACGATGTCGGCGTCGGCGCCCACGGCGATCGTGCCCTTGCGCGGATGCAGGCCGTAGATCTTGGCGGCGTTGGTCGAACTCAGCGCCACGAACTGCTGCAGGCTGATGCGGCCCTTGTTGACGCCTTCGGAGAAGAGGAGCGGCAGCCGCGTCTCGACGCCGGGCACGCCGTTGGGGATCTTGCGGAAGCTCTCGCGGGCGCCCGGCAGCTTCTTGCCACGCACGTCGTCGAACCTGAAGGCGGCGTGGTCGGACGACAGAACCTGGAAGGTGTTGGCCGCCAGGCCGGTCCAGATATGCTCCTGGTTGTCGGTGCCGCGCGGCGGCGGCGAGCAGACGCACTTGGCGCCCTCGTCGCCCGGCTTCTCGAAATCCTCTTCGCTGAGGAACAAGTATTGTGGGCAGGTCTCGCCATAGACCCTGAGGCCACGCGCCTGCGCGCGCTGGATCTCGTGCATGGCTTCCTTGGCCGAGACATGGACCAGCAGCATCGGCACGTCGAGCATCTCGGCGAGCGAGATGGCGCGGTGCGTGGCCTCGCGCTCGACCACGAAGGGCCGCGACGTCGCGTGGAACTTCGCGGCGGTCATGCCCTTCAGCTCCAGCCGCTCGGTCAGCCAGGTGATGCAGTCGGAGTTCTCCGCATGGATCATGAGCATGGCCTGCTCGCGCCGCGCCGCCGCCAGCGCATCGAGCATCTCGCGGTCGGTGAGCTTCACGTCGTCATAGGTCATGTAGACCTTGAACGAGGTGTAGCCGTCGGCGACAAGGGCGGTGAAATCCTGACCCATGATCTTCTCGCTGGCGTCCGACAGGATCACGTGGAACGCATAGTCGATCAGCGACTTGCCCTCGGCGCGCTTGTGATACTTGTTCACCGCATCGCGCAGCGGCTGGCCCTTGTTCTGGTAGGCGAAGGGAATGATGGTCGTGGTGCCGCCGGCCGCGGCGGCCCGGCTGCCGCTCTCGAAATCGTCGCAGAAGACCGAGCCGTCGGCCGTGTCCTGGTCGAAATGGACGTGGGCGTCGATGCCGCCCGGGACCGCGATCCGGTCGGTGCCGTCGATCTCGCGGCGGCCCTTGTCGAGACGCTCGCCAAGGGCCACGACCCGCCCGCCGACGATGCCGATATCGCCGTTCACGACATCCGAAGCCGTGGCAATCGTCGTGTTGCGGATGACGAGATCGTATTCGGCCATGGGGTTCCTCCTGGGGCGGCTTTGGCCAGCAGTGTAGCAAGTCCCATGCCCGGTTTTCGCTCCCCGTCTTCACCTAGACCCCGGACCCGGCACGGTCCAAACTCACGATAACAATGTGGGAACCTCAATGAAACGCTGGGTCGGACCCTTGATCGCGCTGCTGGCTGCCGCCGGTATCGGCGCTTTGGCTCAGGCGCAGGTCGCGATCAAACCGGCCGTCGTCTTCAGCACCGGCGGCAAGTTCGACAAATCCTTCAACGAGGGCGTCTGGCAGGGCGCCGAGCAGTTCAAGAAGGACACGAACATCGCGGTCGCCGAGTTCGAGCCGAGCAACGAAACCCAGTTCGAGCAGGCGCTGCGCAGGTTCGCGCAGCGTGGCCAGGACCCGATCATCGCGGTCGGTTTCGCTCAGGCGGTGGCGCTCGAGAAGGTCGCCAAGGAATTCCCCAACATCCATTTCACCCTGATCGACAGTGTGGTGAACCTGCCCAACGTCCAGTCCGTCGTGTTCAAGGAGCAGGAAGGCTCGTTCCTCGTCGGCATGCTGGCGGCGATGGCCTCGAAGACCGGCAAGATCGGCTTCGTGGGCGGCATGGACATTCCGCTGGTGCGCCGCTTCCAGTGCGGCTTCGAGCAGGGCATCAAGTACGCCAATCCCAATGCCGAGCTGATCACCAACATGACCGGCACGACTCCGGCCGCGTGGAACGATCCGGGCCGCGGCGCCGAGCTCGCCAAGGGCCAGTTCGATCGCGGCGTCGACGTCGTCTATGCCGCTGCCGGCAGCACCGGGCTCGGCATCCTGCAGGCCACCAAGGATCGCGGCAAGCTGGGCATCGGCGTCGATTCCAACCAGAACCATCTCCATCCCGGCAACATGCTGACCTCGATGCTGAAGCGCGTCGATCTCGCGACCTACAACAGCTTCAAGGCCGCCCAGGACAATCAATGGAAGGGCGGCGTGCAGGTGATCGGCCTCAAGGAAGGCGGCGTCGATTGGGCGCTCGACAAGGACAACGAGAAGCTCATTACGCCGGAGATGAAGGCCAAGGCCGATGCCGCGAAGGCCGCGATCATCTCGGGCCAGATCGTCGTCCACGACTATATGAGCAACAATTCGTGCAAGAGCTGACGGCCGACGCTGCCATCGAGCTTCGGCGGATCGACAAGTCGTTCGGCGACGTGCACGCGGTGCGCGGCGTGTCGCTGCGCATCGAGCGTGGCAGCATCACCGGCATCGTGGGCGAGAACGGCGCCGGCAAGTCGACCCTGATGAGCATCCTCTACGGGCTCTATCAGGCCGATGCCGGCGAGATCGCGGTCGACGGCAAGCCGGTCGCGATGGCGAGCCCGCGCGACGCCATCGGGCACGGCATCGGCATGGTCCATCAGCACTTCATGCTGGTCGACAGTTTCACCGTGCTGGAGAACCTGGTGCTGGGCGCCGAGGGTGGCGCGCTGCTGGCCGGCGGGCTGGCGGCGGCGCGGACCGAGCTGGCGCGGCTTGCGCGCGAGTATGGCCTCGCCGTCGATCCCGATGCGAGGGTTGGCGATCTCTCGGTGGGCGAGCAGCAGCGGGTCGAGATCCTCAAAGTGTTGTTCCGCGGGGCACGTATCCTGGTGCTCGACGAGCCCAGCGCCGTGCTGACGCCGCAGGAGACCGACCGGTTGCTGGAGATCCTGCGCGTGCTGCGCGATCGCGGCGTGACCGTCGTGCTGATCACCCACAAGCTGCGCGAGATCCTCAGCGTCACCGACAAGGTGGTCGTGATGCGGCGCGGCGAGGTCGTGGCCGAGCGGCGCACCGCCGAGACCAATGTCGAGGAACTGGCCGAGCTGATGGTCGGCCGCAAGGTACGCTTCGACCTCGACAAGGCGCCGGCGCGCAAGGGCGAGGCGCTGCTGGTGGCCAAAAGCCTGTCGCTGGTCGATGGCCGCCGCGTGCGCCTGCTCGACGATATCTCGCTGGAAGTGCGCGCGGGCGAAATCGTCGGCATAGCGGGCGTCTCCGGCAACGGCCAGACGGAGCTGCTGCAAGTCCTGTCCGGCATCCGTCGCCCGAGCGGAGGAACGCTCGAAGTCTGCGGCCGCACGGTCGATGCGACCCATCCCGTCGATCCCGCCGAGATGCGCGACCTCGGTGTCGCGCATGTACCGGAGGATCGCATCCGCCAGGGGTTGGTGCCGGCTTTCCTGGCTTCGGAGACGTCCATCCTCGGCTACCAGGATCGCGAGCCGTTCTGCCACAACTACCTGCTGGACGGGCCCGCGGTCGGCAAGCATTGCGAGGGTCTCATGGAGCGCTTCGACGTGCGGCCGCGCACGCCGGGCCTGCGTTCGTCGAACTTCTCCGGCGGCAACCAGCAGAAGTTGATCCTGGCGCGCGAGATGGCGCGCAATCCGAAGGTGCTGCTGGTCGGCCAGCCGACACGCGGCGTCGACATCGGCGCCATCGAATTCATCCGCCGCGAGCTTTTGGCCAGCCGCGACGCCGGCTGCGCGGTGCTGGTCGTGTCGGTCGAGCTGGAGGAGATCCTGTCGCTGGCCGACCGCATCCTGGTGATGTTCGGCGGCCGCATCGTGGGCGAGGTCGCGGCTGGCGAAGCCGACGAGCGGACCCTGGGCCTGATGATGGCGGGCGCTCAGGCCGCATGAGCGCGCTGCGCCGTCCGCTGCCGGGCTGGGTCGAGATCGGCCTGCTTCCGCTCGCCAACATCGCGATGGCCTTCCTCGTCGTCGGCCTGATCGTGAAAGTGATCGGCGTCGATCCCTTCCATGCGCTGAAGCTGCTGGTGCTGGGCGCCGTCGGCTCGTCGGAATCGATCGGCTACACGCTCTATTACGCCACCAACTTCATCTTCACCGGCCTCGCGGTGGCGGTCGCCTTCCACGCCGGCCTGTTCAACATCGGCGGCGAAGGTCAGGCATATATCGGCGGGTTGGGCTGCGGTCTCGCGGTGTTGGCGCTCGATCGCTACCTGCCGGGCCTGCTGATGATCCCGGTCGCGATCCTGGCGTCGGCGGCGTTCGGCGCGGCGTGGGCCGCCATACCGGCCTGGATGCAGGCATGGCGCGGCAGCCACATCGTCATCACCACCATCATGTTCAACTTCGTGGCCTCGGCGCTGATGGTCTACCTGATGGTGAACGTGCTGATCGCGCCGGGCTCGATGACGCCGCAGAGCCGCGGCTTTGGCGCATCGGCCGCGGTGCCGTCGATGCAGGCGGCGCTGCAATGGATCGGCATCGCCGTCGCGCCCTCGGCGCTCAACCTGTCGCTGCTGCTGGCGCTCTTGAGCTGCGTCGGTGTCTGGATCTTCCTGTGGCACACGCCCTGGGGCTACGGCCTGCGCACCATGGGCCACAATCCCGAAGCGGCCCTCTACGCCGGCACCAACCTGAAGCGCACGACCATGCTGGCCATGTGCCTGTCGGGCGCGCTGGCGGGCGGTGTCGCGGTCAACGAGCTGCTGGGCGTGCATCACCGGCTCGTGCTCGACTTCGCGGCGGGCTACGGCTTCACCGGCATCGCGGTCGCGCTGATGGGGCGCGGCCATCCGCTGGGCATCGTGCTGGCGGCGCTGCTGTTCGGCGCGCTGCAGCAGGGCGGCGCCGAACTCGCCTTCGAGATCCCCTTGATCACGCGCGAGATGGTGGTCGTGATCCAGGGTCTGGTGATCCTGTTCTCGGGCGCGCTCGTCCACCTGCCGCGGCCGTGGCTGCAGGCTCTGTTCGCGCGGAGGGGCTAGGGGTGGAGGAAGCGCTCACCCTCGTCACCCTGACGCTCGCCGCGACCTTGCGTGTGGCGACGCCGTTGGTGCTTTGCGCCATGGGCGGGCTGTTCTCCGAGAAGAGCGGCATCATCGATGTCGGCCTCGAAGGCAAGATGCTGATGGCGGCGTTCTTTGCGGCCGCCACGGCGGCAGTCACCGATTCGGCCTGGATGGGCGTCGGCGCCGCGATCCTTGCCGCCGAAGTGCTGGCGCTGCTGCACGGCTTCGCCTGCATCACCCATCGCGGCAATCAGGTCGTGAGTGGTGTCGCCATCAACATCCTGGCGATGGGCCTCACCGTGGTGCTGGGCACTGCCTGGTTCGCGCGCGGTGGCCAGACGCCGCCGCTGGCCGATGGCGAGCGTCTCAACCCGATCTTCTTTCCCGTCGCCGGCGACAACATCCTGGTCTATGTCGCGCTCTTCTCGGTGCCCTTCGCCTGGTGGTTGATCGAGCGCACGCGCTTTGGCTTGCGCCTGCGCGCGGTGGGCGAGGTGCCGCTGGCGGTCGATGCCGCGGGCATTTCCGTGGCCTGGCTGCGCTATCGCGCGGTGCTCCTTTGCGGCCTGTTCGCGGGTCTTGCCGGCGCCTATCTCTCGATCGCCCAGAACGCAGGTTTCAGCCGCGACATGACGGCGGGGCAGGGTTTCATCGCGCTGGCGGCCATCATCTTCGGCCGCTGGCGGCCGTTTCCCGCGTTCGGCGCCTGCCTCGCCTTCGGACTGCTCGACGCCATCGCCATCCGCCTGCAGGGCGTCAGGCTGCCGGGGATCGGTGAAGTACCGGTGCAACTGATCCAGGCCATGCCGTATCTTCTCACTCTATTCCTGCTGGCCGGTTTCATCGGCCGCACCGTCGCGCCGAAAGCGGCCGGCGTCCCTTACGAGAAAGAGCATTGAGATGAATGACCTTCTCCATCTGGCGCAGCGCATGATGCTGAGGGCCCATGCGCCCTATTCGAAGTTCCATGTCGGCGCCGCGCTGCGCGCCGAGGACGGCTCGATCCATGGCGGCTGCAACGTCGAGAACGCGGCCTATCCGCAGGGGCTTTGCGCCGAGGCGGGCGCCATCGCGGCGCTGGTCGCGTCGGGCAACAAGCGTATCCTCGAATGCGTCGTGGTCGGCCCCGGCCCGGAAGTCATCACGCCGTGTGGCGGTTGCCGCCAGAAGCTGCGCGAGTTCGCCGGCGACGAGATGCCGGTCCATCTCTGTGGTCCCGACGGGCTGCATCGCACGGTGACCCTGGGGCAGCTCCTGCCGATGTCCTTCGGTCCGCAACATTTCGGCTGACCGTGAGCGATATCCTCGAACGCGCCGCGCCTGGTTTTCGGCCGAAGGTTGCCCTGATCCTCGGCTCGGGGCTCGGCAGCTTCGTGGAAGAGGTGGCTGAGGTCGCAGCGCTTCCCTATGCCGAGCTGCCGGGCTTTCCGCAGCCGACGGTCGGCGGCCATGCCGGGCGCCTGGTGCTGGGGCATGTCGGCCCGACTCCCGTCGCCGTTATGCAGGGCCGCGCGCATTACTACGAGCGCGGCAAGGCCGACGAGATGCGGGGCGCCATCGAGGCCGTGGCGAAACTCGGCTGCGAGACCCTGCTGCAGACCAATGCCGCCGGCAGCCTGCGGCTCGACATGCCGCCAGGCTCGGTCATGGCGATCAGCGATCACATCAACTTCGCCGGCATCAATCCGCTGTTCGGCATCGGGCCGGGCGACAGCCGCTTCGTCGACATGATCGACGCCTATGATCCGGCCTTGCGTGCGAAACTGATGGAAGCGGCAAAGGCGGCGAACGTGGTCTGCCACGAGGGCGTCTACATCTTCTTCAGCGGGCCGAGCTTCGAGACGCCGGCCGAGATCCGCGCCGCGCGGGTGCTGGGCGCCGATGCGGTCGGCATGTCGACCGCGCCCGAGACCATTCTGGCGCGCCATGCCGGCCTGAAAGTCGCGGCGCTGTCGCTGATGACGAACTATGCCGCGGGCCTCGTGCCCGGCGTGCTGGCGCACGAGCAGACGCTCTCGGTGGCGGCTGCGGCGGCAAGCAAGGTTCGCGTCGTGCTGCGTACCTTCCTCGAACGCTACGCCTAGCCGCGATGCTGCCGCAGGAGATCATCCGCCGGAAGCGCGATGGGCACGAACTCTCCGCCCAGGAGATCGCCTTCGTCGTGCGCGGTATCCATGACGGCAGCCTGAGCGAGGGTCAGGTCGCGGCCTTCGCGATGACCGTGTTCTTTCGCGGCATGACCGTGCCCGAGAGAGTCGCGCTGACCTTGGGCCTCGCGCGCTCGGGTATCATGCTCGACTGGCGCGATCTCGGCCTGCCCGGCCCGGTCATCGACAAGCATTCGAGCGGCGGCGTCGGCGACAAGGTGAGCCTGATGCTGGCGCCGATCGTGGCGGCCTGCGGCGGCTTCGTGCCGATGATTTCCGGCCGTGGTCTCGGCCATACCGGCGGCACGCTCGACAAGCTCTCGTCGATCTCGGGCTATGACGTGCAGCCCGACATCGCGACGTTCCGCAAGGTCGTGCGCGAGGTCGGTTGCGCGGTGATCGGCCAGACCGACGATCTCGCGCCCGCCGACCGGCGGCTCTACGCGACGCGCGACATCAGCGGCAGCGTCGAATCGATCCCGCTGCTGGTGAGCTCGATCCTCAGCAAGAAGGTCGCCGAGGGGCTCGACGGTTTGGTGATGGACGTGAAGTGCGGCTCCGGCGCCTTCTGCGACACCGAGGAGATGGCGCGCGACCTGGCGCAAAGCCTCGTGGACGTCGCCAACCAGGCCGGGCTGCCGACGGTGGCGCTGATCACCGACATGGACCGGGTGCTGGGCCGTGAGGTCGGCAACGCGCTCGAAGTAACCGAGACGGTGGCCTATCTCACCGGCAACGGCACGCGCGAGCCGCGCCTGCACGAGGTCACCATGGCGCTGGCCGGCGAGATGCTGGCGCTGGGCAAGCTGGCGTCGGACGCCGCCGAGGGCCGGGCAAAGGCCGAAGCGGCGCTGGCCGACGGCCGTGCGGCGGAGGTGTTCGCCCGCATGGTCTCGGCACTGGGCGGGCCCGATGATTTTCTCGAACACAGCGGCCGTTATCTCGGCCATGCCCCGGTCGTGCGGCCCTGCACCGCCGAACGCTCCGGCCATATCGCCGGCATGAATGCACGCGAGGTCGGTATTGCCGTCGTGGCGCTGGGGGGAGGGCGCCGTCATGCCGACGACGCCATCGATCCCGCGGTAGGCCTCACCGAGTTCGTCGATGTCGGCCAGCGTATCCGCAGCGGCGAGCCGCTGTGCCTCGTGCATGCCGCCAGCGATGCCGATGCCGACGAGGCGATTGCCCTGATCCGCCGCGCCGTTCGTATCGAAGACCAGGCGCCTGTCGAGCGCCCGGCGATCATGGAAAGAGTGGCGCTGTGATCGACCTCGAAGCCTATGCGCGCGACGGCTTCGCGATCCTGCCGGACTTCGTGACGGCGGCGGAATGCGAGGCGCTCAAGGCGCGGGCGGCCGAGCTGGTGGCGGGCTTCGATCCGGGCACCGCACCCACCGCCTTCTCGACGCGCGACCAGGCGCATGCACGTGACCGTTATTTCCGCGAGTCCGGTGTTGCCATCCGCTACTTCGTCGAGGAGGAGGCGCCGGACAAGCTGAACAAGATCGGCCATGCGCTGCACGACCTCGATCCGGTGTTCGAGCGTTTCTCGCGCCAGCCGCGTATGGCCGCACTCGCCCGCGAACTCGGACTCGCGGCGCCGCTGCTGCTGCAGTCGATGTATCTCTTCAAACAGCCGCATGTCGGCGCCGAGGTCGGCTGGCACCAGGACGCGACCTTCCTGCGCACCGATCCGCCGAGCGTCACCGGGTTCTGGATCGCCCTCGACGATGCCGACCGCGACAATGGCTGCCTGGTGGCCCTGCCGGGCGCCCATCGCGGGCCGCTGCGCCAATGGTTCGGCTATGAGGGCGACAACCTCGTCACCCGGACGGTCGATGCCACGCCCTGGCCGGCGGTCGAGCCGGTGGCGCTAAAAGTCCGGCGCGGCACGCTGATCGTGCTGCATGGGCTGTTGCCGCATGCCAGCACGGCCAACCGCTCGTCACGACAACGTCATGCCTACAGCTTGCACCTGATCGACGGTCGGGCCGATTATCCGGGGGACAACTGGCTGCAACGCCCCGACCTGCCGCTCCGAGGTTTCGCGTGATTCCCAAGGCTGAAATCCACTGCCACCTCGAAGGCTCGATCCCGCCGAAGCTCGCCATCGAACTGGCGGATCGCAATGGCATCGCCCTGCCGCCGAACCTGTTCGACGCCAAGGGCCACTACGCCTGGACGGATTTCTGGAGCTTCCTCGAGTCCTACGACCGCGTCTGCACCGCGCTCAAGAAGGCGCGCGACTTCCGCGACGTGATCTACACTTATCTCGCCGGCGCGGCGCGCGAGGGCGCGGTCTATGTCGAGATGTTCTGCTCGCCCGAGCGGCCGGCGGCGCTTGGCATCTCCTATGCCGATTGGCTCGGTGCGCTGGTCCAGGGCATCGACGACGCGCAGCGCGACTTCGGCATCGTCGGCCGCATCGTCATCATCTGCATCCGCCATCTGGGACCGGAGCGGGCTACCGCGATGGTCCGCGCGATGATCGCCGAGCCGCACCCCTATGTCGTGGGCTTCGGCATGGGGGGTGACGAGGCCAAGCTCGCGCCCATCGACTTCGCGCCGGCCTATCGCCTGGCGCATGAGCACGGCTATGGCTGCACCGTGCATGCCGGCGAGGTCGTCGGCCCGGAGAGCGTGTGGGCTGCCATCCGCGACCTGCCGGTGACGCGCATCGGGCATGGCGTGCGCTCGGCGGACGATCCGGCGTTGATGGCGGAGCTGGTGCGGCGCGGCATCGTCCTCGAAGTCTGCCCGGGCAGCAACATCGCGCTTGGCCTTTATCCCGACCGCGCCGCGCATCCGCTGCACCGGCTGATCGAGGCAGGCGTGCGGGTCACGCTGAACTCCGACGATCCGCCGTTCTTCCACACCACGCTCGGCACCGAATACGACCTGGCGGGTCTCGACGAGCGCGGCCTGCGCGCCATCTGCCGCACGACCATCGAGGCGTCCTTCGCCGACGAGGCGACGAAGCGGCAATTGCTGGCGGGGATCGCGCCATGACGGCACGCAAGACCCTGATCCTGGGCGTCCTGCTGGCGGCGCTGTCGGGCGGCGCGGTGCGAGCGCAGGAGACGCGGCCGGCGCACGACATGCTGCTGGCCAATCTCTGGATGCAGCGCGCCGTCGAATACAAGGCCAATGCGCTCTCGATCTATGCCCTGGCGCGCCTCCGTCTCGACGAGGCGCTGGCCGACAAGAACTGGACGGCGGCGCCGGCCGAGCAGAAGGGCGACTTCCAGAATCTGCCGCCGGCGGTCGTGCTCGATGTCGACGAGACCGTGCTCGACAATTCGAAGTACGAAGTCTGGCTGATGCGGGCCGACCAGAGTTTCAGCACCAAGACCTGGAACCAGTTCTGCGCGGCGCAGATTTCGGCGGCGATCCCCGGCGCCGTCGAGTTCACGAAGTACGCCGATTCGAAAGGCGTAAAGGTGTTCTACGTCACCAATCGCGGCGCGGAGACCGAGAAGGACACCCGCGAGAACATGCAGAAGCTCGGCTTTCCCATGGGCGGGAACGTCGACACGTTCCTGATGCAGGGCGAGAAGCCGGAATGGACCGGCGCCAAGAGCGCGCGCCGCGCCGCGATCGCCCGGGATTACCGCGTGCTGCTGAACATCGGCGACAATCTCGGCGACTTCGACGACCGCTACCGCACCAGCGAGGCCGATCGCATCAAGGCCTTCGAGGCCGGCATGCCCTATTGGGGCAAGCAATGGCTGATGCTGGCCAACCCAACCTACGGTTCGTTCGACACGGCGCCCTACGGCCACGACTTCAAGAAGTCGCGCGACGAGCAGCGCAAGGCCAAGTGGGACGTGCTGGAAGGGTGGAGCGGGCCGGCGCCTTAAAACGCACCAAGCCAGTCGCAAAAAAAAGCCCGTCGTCCTGAGCGGAGCGCCGAAGGCGCGCAGTCGAAGGACCTCTTTTCCGGCGCACGAATGGTTGAAGCGAAAAGAGGTCCTTCGACTGCGCCGCCCTTTGGGCGGCTTCGCTCAGGACGACGGGCTCTTTTCAGATCGCGACCTCGGTCTCGGCGTCGAACAGGTGCAGGCGTTCGGGCTTCAGGGACAGGCGCAGCCGGTCGTTGCTGCGGATGCGCATCGTGGGCTCGACGCTGGCGACGACCGTTGCCGGTCCGACCCGCGTGTCGAGCAGGATTTCCGAGCCGAGCTGTTCCACGACTTCGACATTGGCATCGAAGCAGAGATCGGGCGGGTCCCGGTCGGTCGCGACGTGCACGTCCTCGGGGCGGATGCCCAGGGTGACGGTGCGGCCGGCCTTGGCGCGGGCCCGTGCGGCGAGCGCGCCCGGCAGGGCGAGGCGCAGGCCGGGGGCTTCTGCGACGACGGCGCCGTTGCTCTCGTTCAACGTCGCATCGATGAAGTTCATCGCCGGCGAACCGATGAAGCCCGCCACGAAGCGGTTGGCCGGCGTGTTGTAGAGTTCGAGCGGCTCGCCGACCTGCTGCACCCAGCCGTCCTTCATCACGACGACGCGGTCGCCCAGGGTCATCGCCTCGACCTGGTCGTGCGTCACGTAGATCGCCGTCGTGCCCAGCCGCTCGTGCAGCTTCTTCAGCTCGACCCGCATCTGCACGCGCAGCTTGGCGTCGAGATTGGACAGCGGCTCGTCGAACAGGAAGACCTTGGGATCGCGCACGATCGCGCGGCCCAGCGCCACCCTCTGTCGCTGGCCGCCGGAGAGCTGGCGCGGCTTGCGTTCCAGCAGGTTTTCTATGCCGAGGATGGCGGCGGCGCGCTTGATGCGGGTCTCGATCTCGGGTTTGGCGAACTTCCGCATCTTCAGGCCAAAGGCCATGTTGCCGGCGACGCTCATGTGCGGATAGAGCGCGTAGTTCTGGAACACCATGGCGATGTCGCGATCCATCGGCGGGACCTCGTTCACCACCGAATCGTCGATCAGGATCTGGCCCGAGCTGATGGCTTCTAGGCCCGCCACCATGCGCAAGGTCGTCGTCTTGCCGCAGCCGGAGGGGCCGACCAGCACGACGAACTCCTTGTCGCGGATTTCGAGGTCGACGTCCTTCACCACATGGGTGACGTCGAACATCTTGTTGAGCTTGCGGATGCTGACCTCGGCCATGATGCGCTACCCCTTGACCGAGCCGGTGAGGCCCGAGACGTAGTGTTCGACGAAGAATGAATAGACGATCGCGACCGGGATCGAGCCCAGCAGGGCGCCGGCCATCAGCGGGCCCCAGAAGAACACGTCGCCGCGGATCAGCTCCGAGGTGACGCCGACGGGAACGGTCTTCTGGTCCGGCGAGGACAGGAAGACGAGGGCGTAGATGAACTCGTTCCACGAGAGCGTGAAGGCGATGATGCCCGAGGACAGGATACCGGGCACGGCGACCGGGATGACGATGTAGACCATCGCCTTCCAGCGCGACGCGCCGTCGATCCGTGCGCACTCCTCCAGCTCCTTCGGGATAGCCTTGAAGTAGCCCATCATCAGCCAGGTGCAGAAGGGGATCAGGAAGGTCGGATAGGTCAGGATCAGCGACCACGGCGTGTCACCGAGCTGGAAGTTGCGGATGATCTCGGCCAGCGGGATGAACAGCAGCGTCTGCGGCACCAGGTAGGTGATGAAGATCGCGGTGCCGAGTCCGCCGGCATAGGGGAAGTTGAGGCGGGCCAGCGCATAGCCCGCCAGCACGCCGCAGAACAGCGAGATCACCGTCGACACGAAGGCGATCACCATCGTGTTCAGCATCCAGCGCATGAAGTTCGTTTCCTCGAACAGGTACTTGATGTGTTCGAGGGTCGGATTGTTGGTCCAGAACGGCATGTAGTTGGCGGCGTTCCACGGCCGGTAGAGTTCGCCGTCGGGCCGGAAGGTCGTGATGATCATCCAGTAGAACGGGAACAGCAGGACGAACACGAACAGGATCAGCGGGATGTTGTAGAAGACCCATCGCCGCCACAGCGCGCCTTCGATCATCAGCGGGTCTCCCGGCTCATCTGGTTTCAACCCGTCTGATGTAGAGGAGCTGCACGACCACGATGATGAACAGGAACGGGAACATCGCGAGCGAGATTGCAGCGCCCTCGGCCAGCAGCCCGGTTCCGATGCCGAGCTGGTAGGCGTAGGTGGCGAAGAGGTGCGTGGCGTTGGCGGGCCCGCCGCCGGTCATGACGTAGACGAGCTGGAAGTCGGCGAAGGTCTGGATCACCGAGAACAGCACGACGACCAGGGTCACCGGCATGAGCAGCGGCCACGTGACATGCCAGAACCGCGCCCACGGACGCGCGCCGTCGATGGCGGCGGCCTCGTGCAGTTCCGGGCTGATGGTCTGCAGGCCGGCGAGAAGCGTGATGGCGAAGAACGGCACGCCGCGCCAGATGTTGATCACGATGATCGACGACATTGCGAGGTCGGCATCGCCCAGCCAGTTGATGCGCGTGGTGATCAGGCCGAGCTGGAACAGCGTCCAGTTGATGACGCTGAAGGTCGGGTCGAACATCCACTTCCAGGCGAAGGTCGAGAGCACGGTCGGGATGATGAACGGCAGGAGGATGAAGGCGCGGATGATCGCCTTGCCTCTGAAATGCCGGTTCAGCAGGATCGCCAGCCATAGGCCCAGCGCCAGCTTGAACACCGTCGTGACGCCCGTGTACCAGAACGTGTTCCACACGGTCGTGCGGAAGATGTTGTCGTTCCAGACCTTCTCGAAGTTCTTCAAGCCCACGAAGTGGCCGGGATCGCCGACGCGGGTGCTGCTGAGCGACAGCATGACACCCTCGAAGAAGGGATAGGCGATGAACAGGCCGAGCAGCACGGCCGTCGGCGTGAGCAGGACGAGCGCCAGCCAGCGCTCGTCCTCGAGACGCCGCAGACGCGGAGAGGGACGCTTGCCCTCCGCGCCTGCGAGTGCGGTTACGGCCATGATCCGGGCGCCTCTACGGGGCCGGGCTCAGACGTAGATCTTCTTGAGTTCGCCCTCGGCCCATTTCACCGCATCCTCGGCGGGCATGCCCTGCACCGCCTTGGCGTACATGTCGGTGACGATGTACTTCGACAGCGCTTCGGCGGCCTTGGCGTTCGGCGGGCCGGCATGGCCCGGCGCCTGGCCGAGCTTGGCCGCGACCTTGAACGGCGCCATGACGGGATCGTCGGTCCAGACCTTGTGGCCTTCCCACTTCTCGGTGCAGGGCGTGGCGAAGCCCTTCTGCGAGATGAACCACTTCTCGAAGTTCTTCTCGGCATGGATCCACTTCAGGAACTCCTTCGCGGGTTCCTGGTTCTTCGAATACTTCATCAGCATGTGCGACTGCAGCAGGTGCATGCCGAACTGTCCTGCAGGGCCCGCCGGCAGCGGCGAGTGCAGGATGTCCTTGTTCATCGGCGTGCCCTTCTCGGTCTGGTACTGCTCGGGCTTGCGCAGGGTCTCGATGTAGATCGAGGCGCCGTTCAAGGTCGCCGAGATCGTCTGAGACAGGAAGGCGCGGTTGTTGTTGGTGTCGTCCCACGCGAGGCCGCCCTCGTCGCAGCCGTCCTTCCAGAAGCCCTGCATGAACTTCACCGACTCGAGCGTCGCCGGCGAGTTGATGATGACCTTGCCGGCGGGATCGACCTCCATGCCGCCCCACGACCACAGGTAGGGATAGGTGAAGGTCGGCGCGTCACCGAACGTGTGGCCGAGCGTCTGGCCGATCGGATGGCCCTTGGCCTTCAGTTTCTTGGCGACGTCGCGATACTCGACCCAGGTCTTGGGGAAGGAGGTGGCGCCCACTTCCTCGAACCACGACTTGCGATAGGCGATCATGCCGCCGATTACCGCCCATGGCATGCCCATGAACATCTTGCCGTCGCTGCAGATCGTGCGGGCGTACTTGTACATGCCGCCTTCCGCCTTCGCGACGGACTCGGCGATGTCGGTGAGGTCGACCACGCTGTTGGAATACAGATAGGTCTGGTTGTTGAACGCCATGATCAGGTCGGGACCGGCGCCCGACTGGATCCCCGCGGTCACGCGCGGCTGCAGGTCGTTGCCGTTGACCGTCTCGAGATTGATCTTGAGGCCCAAGGCCTTCTCGGCCTCCGGCAGCATCTCCTTACGGAGCAGCGCATCCGAGGCCGGCACGAAGTCGACCCACTTGAGCCAGTGGACCGTTCTCTGCTGGGCAAAGGCGGGCATCCGGCCGGTTGCGAGAATGACGGCCATGCCGCCCATGGACGCAGCGGCAGCGCCGCCGGCAAGCTTAAGCACGCTACGACGCTTAGTCTTGGCCATGTTGTCCTCCCAAGGACTGCCGCCTCGTTGGACGGCTTTGTGATTGCCGTCATCGTAGGCATCTGGGAGGACATGGCGCAAGCCGGCATACGGAATTTTTACCGGCGATATTAGGTATCGCCTGGCGAATCCCTATTCGAGCAGCGACCGCAGCATCCAGGCCGACTGTTCGTGAACGGTCAGGCGCTGCGTCAACAGATCGGCGGTCGGCTCGTCGCCGGCCTTGTCGGCCAGCGGGAAGATGCCGCGCGCGGTGCGGGCCACGGCCTCGTGGCCGGTGACGAGGATGCTCACCATGTCGAGCGCCTTGGGCGGCTTGGCCGGCGCATCGGCCAGCGAGCTCAGTTTGCCGAACTGGCCGTAGGAGCCGGGGGCGGGATAGCCGAGCGAGCGGATGCGCTCAGCGATCGGATCGACGGCGTTCCAGAGCTCGGTGTACTGGGGTCATGAACATCGTGTGGAGCGACGTGAACATCGGCCCCGTGACGTTCCAGTGGAAGTTGTGCGTCGTGAGATAGAGCGTGTAGGTGTCGGCCAGCAGATGGCTCAGCCCCTCGGCGATCTTCTTGCGGTCTGCTTCCTTGATGCCGATCGAGATGGCGGGTGACTTTGCCATGGGCTGCTCCTTGGATGGTCCGGCGAAGGTATCGGGCCTTCCCACGCGGACAAGCCGGGCGAACGTCGAGGTCTTTCCGCTTCAAATTCACCCGCACAACCTCATCCTGAGGAGCGCGCCGCAGGCGTGCGTCTCGAAGGATGGGCGACAGGCGTGGTGCTCGTGCCCACCCTTCGAGACGCGGTCCTGCGGACCGCTCCTCAGGGTGAGGTCGTTGCTGGGCGAAAGCTCTAAAGCAACTCCGGATCGAGCGTGAACAGGTCCTGCGCCTTGCCGACGCCGCGCAGCGCGAAGCGGCCGACGGAGACCATGCGGGTACGTTCCTCGGCGGGAAGCGCCTCGGCGAAGGTCGAGGAGACGAGCAGGGGACGGTCGACCGAGCGGCACATCGAGGCGATGCGGCTGGTCTCGTTGACCGCGGGACCGACGACGGTGAAGTCGAGCCGGTCGAAGCTGCCGATGTTGCCGTAGAACACTTCGCCGACATGCAGGCCGATATAGACGTTGGTGATCGGATGCTCCTCGGCCTGTCGCTTCTCGTTCAGCTCCTTCATGCGTGCCCGCAAATTCTCCTCGGCGCGCAACGCGCACCGGCAGGCCTCGGCCGGATCGTCGGCCCGGAAGACCGCGAGCGTTCCGTCGCCGATCAGCTTCAGCACGTCGCCGCCGGCCTCGTGGATCGAGGTGATGACCGCCTCGGCATAGTCGTTCAGGAGCGGGATGATCTCGCTGGGCTGGGCCTTGTCGGTGATGGCGGTGAAGCTGCGCAGGTCGGAGAACCAGAGCGCTGCCTCGATGCGATCGGCGACGCCGCGCTGGATCCTGCCTTCGAGCACCCGCCGGCCGGCATCGCGGCCGAGATACACCTGGACCAGCGTGTCGGCGATGCGCGCCAGGGCGGCGCTCTTGATCGTGAGGGCCAGCGCCGGCACCAGGCGGCGTAGTGCCACGATATTGGCGTCGCTGAAGCCTTCCGAATGGCGCGTCGACCAGGCTGAATAGACGCCATCCATGTCGCCGATCTTGGTATCGCCGGCGAAGCGATGGATGAAGACGATATAGTCGGTGTGCCCGAGGTCCTTCATATCCTGGATGATGCTGAAGTCGGCCTCTTCGCCGAAGCCGATGCGGCGACGCAGCTCTTCTCCGCCGGTCTCGAGCAGATGGAAGAAGGGGCTGCGTTGCCACGACTCGGCGGCAGGACCGCCCTGATCGGTGCGGGCATAGTCCGTGGCGGCTTCTTCCTCGACGGAATCGTCGCGCCAGCGATAGATGCGACCTTCATGTACGGGATGCAGCGTGTCGATGAAGGACAGCGCGCGCGAGAGCATGAGGCCGGCTTCGCGGCACTTCTCGCAGAATTCGCGCAGGAGCTGGGCCTCGTCCGCCCCGTCGAGGCCGCGGCGGACGATCCAGTCGAGAAGGATATCGGTATCGAGTGGGGTCATGGGGCTTCTAGCCCCATCAACTCACGCGGTCGCGGAAATGACAAGCCGCGCGATGGCCGGGCGAGACCTCGCCGAACGCCGGATACTCGGCCACGCAGACGTCGGCCTTGAGCGGGCAGCGCGGATTGAAGTGACAGCCCGGCGGCGGATTGAGGGCGCTCGCGATCTCGCCGCGCGCCTTGGCATTGGCGCCGATGGCGGCGCGATGGAACGGGTCGGGGATCGCCGCGATCAGCGCGCGCGTATAGGGATGGCGCGGGTTCTCGAAAATCTCCTGCCAGCCGCCCTGCTCGACGATGCGGCCGAGATACATCACGGCCACGCGGTCGCTGACATGTTCGACCACGCCGAGATCGTGGCTGATCATGATGTAGGACAGACCCATCTCGTCCTTGAGTTCGAGCAGGAGATTGATGATCTGGGCGCGGATCGAGACGTCGAGCGCCGACACCGGCTCGTCGCAGAGCACGAGCTTGGGCTTCAGGATCAGCGCGCGGGCGATGCCGATGCGCTGGCGCTGGCCGCCGGAGAATTCGTGCGGATAGCGGTCGGCCTGCTCGGGGCGAAGTCCGACCTTGGCCATCATGTCGATGACGCGGGCCTCGACCTCGGCCTTGTCGGTGACGCCGTGCAGGCGCAGCGGATCGGCCAAAGTCCGACGCACGGTCTGGCGCGGATTGAGCGAGGCGTAGGGGTCCTGGAAGACCATCTGCACCGTGCGCGCCATCTTCATGCGGTCGGGCGGCGTGCTGCCGGAGATCTGCTGGCCGTCGATGCCGATCGTGCCGCGCGTCGGCGGCAGCAGGCCCATGATGGCGAGTGCGAGCGTGGACTTGCCGCAGCCCGATTCGCCCACGAGGCCCAGGCACTCGCCCGGCTTCACATCAAGCGTGACGCCGTCGACCGCCTTCAGTGTCCGGACGCCGCCGCCCAGCGCATTGCCGATCTTGAAATGAACCGCGAGGTCGTCGAGCGAGAGCAGGCCGTCAGCCATGATGATGGCACCTCACGAGACCTTCGGCCGGCAGCGGTGTCGCGTCGGGCACGACCGAACGGCAGACGTCGGTGACGGCGGGGCAGCGCGGGTTGAACCGGCAGCCCGGCGGATAGTTGGCGATCGAGGGCACGACACCGGAAATCTCGCGCAGCTTCTGGCGGCCGCGCCGTGCGCGTTCGCCGAGGCGCGGCAGCGAATCGATCAGCCCTTGAGTGTAGGGATGGCTCGGCCGCGCGAAGATCGCGTCCGCCACCTGGCTCTCGACGATGCGGCCGGCATACATGACGGCGACGCGCTTGCACATGTTGGCGACCAGCCCGAGATCGTGGCTGATCATCAGGACCGCCGTGCCCTTGGCCGCGCAAAGCTCGGCCATCAGGTCGATGATCTCGGCCTGCACCGTGACGTCGAGCGCCGTGGTCGGCTCGTCGGCCACCAGCAGGTCGGGGCCGCAGGCCAGCGCAATGGCGATCATCACCCTCTGGCGCATGCCGCCCGAGAGCTGGTGCGGGTAATCCTTGATGCGGCGCTCGGGCGAGGGCACGCGGACCTGGCGCAGCGCATCCTCGGCGCGATCCATCGCCTCGTTCCAGCTGGCGCCCTGGTGCAGCACGAACATCTCGGCGATCTGCTTGCCGACCGGCGACAGCGGATTGAGCGCGGTCATCGGCTCCTGGAAGATCATGGCGATGCGCTTGCCGCGCAGGCGCCGCATCTCGGCGGCGGAGACGTTCTGGATTTCCTCGCCGTCGAGCACGATCTTGCCGCCGCCCAGTGACAGCGGTCGGCGCAACAGGCCCATCACCGAGAGCGCGGTGATGCTCTTGCCGCAGCCCGATTCGCCCACCAGCCCGAAGGCCTCGCCACGGCCGATCTCGAACGAGACGTTCTCGACCGCATTGTAGGTGACGCCGTCACCGGCCAGCGCGATGCGCAGGTTCTCGACCTTGAGGAGGGGCGTGGTCATCGTGCCCTCAGCCCCGCCGCGTCGTCGATTGCGGGTCGAGATAGTCGCGCAGGCCGTCGCCCAGCAGGTTGAGGCCGAGCACGGTGAAGAAGATGGCGAGGCCGGGGAAGACCGACAGCCACGGCGCGGTGGTGATCTGGTCGCGCGCCTCCGACAGCATGCTGCCCCAGCTCGGGAAGGGCGGGCGGATGCCGAGGCCGAGGAACGAAAGGGCTGCTTCGGCGAGGATGGCGCCGCCCATGCCGAGGGTCGCGATGACGATCAGCGGGCCGAGGATATTGGGCAGGACCTGCGTGAACATGATCCGCAGGTCGCCATAGCCCAGGATGCGCGCGGCCTGGATGTAGCCCTGGCTCTTCAGCGACAGGACCTGGGCGCGCGCGATGCGGCAGGAATAGGACCAGCTGGTTAGGCCGAGCGCGATGACGAGGCTGACGAGGCCCGGTCCCAGGATCGCCATGATGGCGAGTGCGAAGACCAGCGAGGGGATCGCCAGCATCAGGTTGGTGAGGCCGCTCACCATATCGTCCCACCAGCCGCCCCAGTAACCCGCGGTGAGGCCGAGCGTGACGCCGATCAGGCTGTTGCAGATCTGGCTGATGATGCCGACGCTCAGCGACACGCGCGCGCCCCACACGATGCGGGAATAGATGTCGCGGCCCTGCGCGTCGGTGCCGAACGGGAACTCCCAGCAGGGCGGGATCTCGGCGTTCATCAGGTTGGCGTCGAGCACCGGATCGGTCAGCGCGATCCACGGCGCCAGGATCGCCGAGCAGATGGCGATGGCGACCAGGCCGCCGCCGACCCAGAGGGACGATCCGCCCTTCAACCGCAGGCGAGGGAGCTTCAGGGCAATGCTCATCGGTACCGGATCCGGGGGTCGATCACGACGTAGGCGATGTCGACCAGCGTGTTGATGACGAGGAAGAACAGCACGATCATCAGGATGCAGCCCTGGACCGTCGGCATGTCGCGCTGGAACACCGAGTCGACCATCAGCGAGCCGACGCCGGGCCAGGCGAACAGCTTCTCGACGACGACCGCCTGGCCCATCAGCGAGCCGAACTGCAGGCCGACGATGGTGATGACCAGGACCAGCGCGTTGCGCAGCACGTGCCATTCGACGACGCGGCGCTCGCTCATGCCCTTGCTGCGCGCGGTGCGGACGAAGTCGGCGTTGAGCACGTCGAGCACGGCGGCGCGCGTGGTGCGGGCGAGCAGGGCCATCGGCCCGACGCCGAGCGCAATCGCCGGCAGGATGAGGTTGCGCAGGCCGCCATCGCCGTAGCCGAAACTCGGCAGCCACTGGAGCTTGAGCGCGAACAGGTACATCAGCATCAGGCCGAACCAGAACTGGCTAAGCGAGAGGCCGGAGATGGCACCGACCATGGCGGCGGTATCTATGAAACTCCCGGGCTTGAGTGCGGCCAGGAAGCCCAGAGTGACGCCGATCAGGATGGCGAAGGTCATGGCCGCGAGGACCAGCTTCAGCGACGGCCAGATGCGCCCGGCCAGCATCTTGGTGACCGGCTCGCGCGTGCGGAAGGAGGTGCCGAGATCGCCCGTGGCGGTGGCGGCGACGTATTTGGCGAAGCGCTCGACCAGCGGGTCGTCGAGGCCCATCTCCTTGCGCATGCGCTCCATGACCGCGGGGTCGATGGTCGAGCGGCCGTCCTCGTTCATGCCCGAGATGAAGCTGCCGGGCAGGACGGAGAAGAGCAGGAAGACGAGCGCCACGACGGCGAGCAGCGTCGGGATGATGTTGGCGAGGCGACGGCCGAGGACGAGGAGCATTGCGGGGATTCTAAAGGTCCCGCGCCGTCCCCCGGAGTGACAGGGAGCCTGTCATCCCGAGCGGCAGCGAGGGACCCTTCAACTTTCTGCTTTCGCCGTTATTTGGCCGGCGAGCTTGCGTCGACCCAGATGTTCTCCGGGTACTGATGCGTGATCTCGGTCGGGTTGGGCTGCAGGCCGTGGACCCACGGCTGGAACGCCAGGACCGCCTTGTTGTAGTTGAAGAACCAGACCGGCGCTTCGTCGTAGAGCAGGTTGTTGGCCTTCTTCAGCAGATCGTCGCGCTTGGCCATGTCGCCTTCCTGGGCGGCATCGTCGAGCAGCTTGTCGAAGTCGGCGTTGTTGAAGCCGGTGTAGTTGCAGGCCGTGCGCGGCGTCTTGGAGTAGTAGCAGCGCAGGGTGGCCAGCGAGTCCGGACCGGTCAGGCTCGACGAGATCAGCGACTGGTGGTCGCCCTTCATCAGGATCTCGGTCAGCACCGTGACCTCGACCAGCTTCGGCTTGGCCTTGATGCCGACCTTGGCCAGCATCGGGATCACCGCCTCGACGATCGGCAGGCCCCAGCTCTCGTTCTGGCTGGTCGTCCATTCGAACTCGAAGCCGTTGGGATAGCCCGCCTCGGCCAGCAGCTTCTTGGCCTTCTCGGGGTCGTAGGGGTAGGGCTTCACGTTCTTGTCAAAAGCGGCCGACGAGGGCGGCAGCCAGCTGGTGGCGCGATAGGCCTTGTCCTTGACCAGGCGCGAGATGATCAGGTTCGAGTCGATCGCGTAGTTGATCGCCTGGCGCACCCGCTTGTCCTGGAACGGCTTGATCGAGTTCAGGTTCATGTGCATGGCGCGCGTGAACATCTCAGGCACTTCGAGGATGCCCTTGGCGAGCTGCGGATCGGCGCGATAGGCGACGTACTGCGCCGGGCCCAGGATCGAGGTGTCGATCTCCTTGTTGCGGAAGGCGACGTCGCGGGCGGCGGCCTCGGCCATGATCAGCACCTCGATCTTGTCGAGGTAGGGCTGGCCGGTCTTGTAGAACTTGTCGAAGCGATCCATCACGACGCGCGAGCCGGGGATGTGCTCCTTGAACTTGAAGGGTCCGAGGCCGACCGGGTTGGACGCGTAGTTGCCCTTCTCGACTTCCTCCTTGGGCAGGATCGCGGTCGAGCCGCCGAAGAAGTAGTAGCCGGGATCGACGCGATCGGTGATCGTCATCTCGAGCGTGTTGTCGTCGATCTTCTTGAGGCCGGAAATCTCCTTGGCCGTGCCCTTCTCGACGTCGATCGCACCCTTGATCAGGCGGACGAAGCGCGCGCCGGGATAGCCCTTGGTGCCGTCCATGATGCGCGTGAAGGAGAAGATGATATCGTCGGCCGTCATCTTGCGGCCGTTATGGAAGAAGGCGTCGTCGCGCAGCTTGTAGGTGTAGACGAGGCCGTCAGCCGAGACCGACACCGACTTGGCCAGCTCCAGCGACAGCTTGTTGGCGGCGGTGTCCCAGTTGTAGAGCGAGCGCTGCAGCGCCTTGCCGACGATGTCGTCCTGGGCGCGCGGCGTCACGTGCGGGTCGAGGCTGCCGAAGCTCGCGGCGTAGGGCGCGGTCATGCGCAGGGTGCCGCCCTTGCGCGGCGTCGTCTGGGCATTCGCCGTGCCGGCGCCGATGACGGCGATCGCGGCGACCGCGAGCCATGCAAGTTTACGCATAACCATCCCCCTCCTGAACATTCTCGTTGGAACGCATTCCATCTTGCATTGTCTCCCAGTGCAAGAGGAATGCCTGGGAGCGTCAGGACATTGCGCAGCAATGTCCGGGAGCGCCGAAGAACGAGCGCCCAGCTCCCCATTTGAATCAGACTGTCGCGTACAAAATCTTCCGTCGTCTCGACCGTAGCGCGCAGCGCGGAGTGGGGAGACCTTTTTTCCACTTGAAGCCGTCAAATCGAGGAAAAAAGGTCCCTCCACTCCGCTTCGCTCCGGTCGGGACGACGGGGAAATGGGGGGGCAAATGTGACTGCCCCGCTATTTGAATGAGCGGGAGGGCGTTTCCTCTACGCCGGGACGCAGTAACCGTCGCGCCGCGGGTCGCAGCCGCCGGTGAAGATGCCGGTTTCCTGGTCGATGGCGACGCCCTGCATGCCGCCCACCTTCATGGTCCATTCCGGACCGGTCGTGATGTTGTGGCCGAGCTTGCGCAGGTCGGTGTGGACGTCCGGCGGCAGGCGCGATTCCAGATAGACCTCGGCGCCGTCGGTTAGACGGCCGCGCGGCGCCTCGATCGCCTGCTGCAGCGGCAGGCCGAAATCGACGTGCTGGACCATCGCCTGCGGCTGGGTCTGCAGGATGCCGTAGCTGCCCGGCGTGCCCAGCGCGAGGATCGGGTTGCCGTCCTTGGTCGAGATCGAGGGCGCCATGCACATCGGCAGCTGGTCGCCCGGTTTCACCCTGTTGGGGCTCTTCGGGTTCACGTCGGCCCAGTAGAGGAAGTTGTTGAGGCAGAGGCCGGTGCCGGGCACCACGATACCCGAACCGAACACGCTGCCCAGGCTCTGCGTCAGGCAGATCAGGTTGCCCTCATTGTCGGCGATCGAGAACGACGTGGTGTGGCTCTCGTCGGTCGGCGAGACCGGCTCCGGCGGCGTCCACTGCTCGGTCGGGCCGATGATCGGCTTGCCGTCGCGCACGCGGGCGCGCAGCGTCTCGACATGGGCGTCCGAGAGGATCTCGGCCAGCTTCTGCGGCGCCGGCACGCCGGTCGCGATGCGCACGCCGGCGGCGAGGCGGACGGCGCGCAGCACCGTGTCGACATGCTCGGTCGAATTGCGCTTCATCTTGGCGAGGTCGAAGCCTTCCAGGATGCGCAAGGTCAGCAGGAACTGGAAGCCTTCGCAGGGCGGCGGCGGCACATGCACGGTGCGGCCGCGATAGGTGACGGCGACGGGATCGCGCCAGGTGGCCTTCGCGGCCAGCAGGTCGTCCATCACCATGCAGCCGCCGAGTTCGGTCAGCCGGTCGAGGATCTTCTTGCCGAGCGCACCGCCGTAGAGAAGGCCGGGGCCTTCATTGGCCAGCGCCTCGAGCGTGCGCGCGAGGTCGGGCTGCTGCAGCACGAAGCCCGGCTTCACGTTGCCGGCGCCCGCCGTATAGACGCGCGACCATTCGGGATGCAGCGCCTTGTAGCCCGCGAGTTCGCCGGCGACGCCCTGGATTTCCTCGATGTTGAATTCGATCAACTGGAAGCCGTCGCGCGCGATGGCGATCGCGGGCGCAAACAGTTCCGGCAGCTTCTTCTTGCCGTGCGCGCTGTTCAGCTCGCACCAGCCGGCGAGATTGCCGGGCGCACCGACCGCGAGCGCGCCGCGCTGGAGCTGCGAGCGGTTATTGAGCTTGTCGACCGGAAAGTTCTTCGAGATCGGTCCGACGAAGTCGAGCGTGCGGACGCGCTTTTCCTTGGCGATGTAGCAGGTCGCGACGCCGCGGCCGGCGAGGCCCGACATATAAGGTTCGACGACGTTCAGTGCGGCTGCGGTGGCGACCGCCGCATCGAAGGCGTTGCCGCCGTTCGACAGGATGCGCGCGCCCGCGGCCGCGGCCAGCGGATGGGCGGCGGCAACCATGCCATGCCGCGATGCGATTGTCGGACGCTTACCGTGCTGCAGCATAAGATCTCCTGAAAAGTTGGCGGATCGTGCCGCCTCTTTCGCGCTTCGACCAGCGCCAATTGCGCATCGGTGCTGCCGCTTGCATAAGGATCGGCATGAGCATCAGCCGACGCAAAGCCCTCACGATCCTTGCCGCGGCGTCCGCGGCGGCAACTCCCGCGCGCGCCCAGAGCTGGCCCGCGAAGCCGCTTTCCATCGTCGTGCCCTATGCCGCAGGCAGCGCCACCGACACCCTGGCCCGCCTGATGGCGGAGTATCTCGGACCCAAGCTCGGCCAGCCGGTGATCGTCGACAACAAGGGTGGTGGCAACGGCTCGATCGCCGCCAACTACGTCGCGAAGGCGCCGGCCGACGGCTACACGCTGATGATCGCGACGGCGGCCACGCATGCCGGCAATCCCAACCTGATGAAGTCGGTGCCGTACGATTCGCTCGTGGATTTCGCGCCGGCCGGCTTCTACGGCTTCATCCAGTTCGTGCTGCTGGTGCGCGCCGATGTCGGCATGGACACGCTTCCCGATTTCATCAAGCGCGCCAAGGCCAAGCCCGCGCTGACCTCGGGCGCCGGCACGCCCTCGGCCCGCGTCATCACCGCGACGCTCGCTGAACGCATCGGCGCCGACATTACCTATGTGCCCTACAAGTCGGCACCGCAGGCGCTGGCCGATCTCCTGTCGGGTCAGATCGACATGACCTTCGCGGATGTCGCCATCGCCGTGCCGCAGGTCAAGGCGGGCAAGGTGAAGGCGCTGGTGATGGCCTCGGACTCGCGCTCGCCGCTGCTGCCCGAGGTGCCGACCTTCCAGGAAGCCGGCCTCGGCCAGTTCGCGCTCGATGCCTGGTTCATCATCATGGCGCCGGCCAAGACGCCGCCCGAGGTCGTGGCGAAGATCGACAAGGCGGTGCAGGAGATCGTGACCGATCCCGAGGTGATCAAGCGCCTGCGCGGCATCTCGTTCGAGCCGCAGCGCAAGGCGCCGGAGGATGTCCGGCCCTTCATCAAGTCGGAGATCGAGAAATGGGGCCGGTTGTCCAAGGCCGCCGGCATCGAGAAGGAATGAAGATGGCTGACCCGAAGCGTCTCGAATTCGGCTGGTTCCTGCCCACCGCGGGCGACACCACCGCCTATGGATTGGCGAGCGCCCAGGTGGCGCCGTCGCTGGAGCTGTTCGACAAGGTCGTTGGTGCGGCCGAAGCGGCGGGCTTCGAATACATGCTGGTGCCGGTCCAGACCGCGTGCTGGGAGGCATGGATCTCCAGCGCCATGATGGTGGCGCGCTCGAAGTCGATGCGCATGCTGGTGGCGGCGCGGCCGAGCTACATCAATCCGGTGCTGCTGGCGAAGATGATCACCGCCTTCGACCAGCTCTCGGGCGGCCGCATCTGCATCAACCTGATCGCCGGGCAGAGCGAGGCCGAGAACGCCTCCGAAGGCATCAAGTGGGGCAAGGAAGAGCGCTACGAGATCATGGACGAGGAAGTCTCGATCCTGAAGGCGCTGTGGACCACCAAAGGCCCGGTCAACTTCGACGGCAAGTTCTATCAATTGAAAGGCGCGCAGATCCGGCCCTATCCGCTGCAGCAACCGCATCCGCGCTTCTATCTCGGCGGCGGCTCGAAGCAGGCCTGGGAGATTTCAGCCAAGCATTCGGATGTGCACCTCTTCTGGGGCGACACCTACGAGCGCATCCGCGCCAACATGGCGGAGATCAAGTCGATGGCGGCACGCCATGGCCGCGAGAACGAGATCGGCTTCGGCATGCGCCTGCAGGTCGTCTGCCGCGAGACCGAGAAGGAAGCCTGGGACTTCGCCCACGGTCTGGTCTCGCACGCCAACGAAGCGCAGAAGGCTTTCGTGAAGGAACGCTTCGCCACCTCCGAAGCCAACCGCCGCGTGCGCGAGCTGGCCGCGATCGGCGAGACGATCGAGCCGCATCTGTGGACCGGCATCACCCAGGTCCGTCCCGGCGCCGGCATCGCCATCGTCGGCGATCCCGAACAGTGCGCCGACACGCTCCAGAAGTTCATCGACCTCGGCTGCCACTCCTTCTGCCTCTCGGGCTACCTGCACGACGAGGAGGCCGAGCGCTTCGGAAAATGGATCATGCCGATCCTGCGCCAGCGCAACCCCGGGCGCATGCTGGCGGCGTAATTTACCCGTCGCCCTGAGCGAAGCCGCCCGCTCCGCTCAGGACGACGGATCATCAGATCACACGGCTCTTGCGCAACTCGGCGATCTCTTCGTCCGACTTGCCGAGGACGCGCCGCAGCACGTCGTCGGCATCGGCGCCGAGCAGCGGCGCGGCCTTGGCCGAATCGATCGGCGTGCGTGAATAGTGGATCGGATTGCCGACGACCGGCGCGCGTTGGCCCGTCGTGCCGGCGGCCGGTTCGACCACCAGTCCGCGCGCGGCGATCTGCGGATCGGCGAAGACCTGGTCCATCGTGTTGATCGGCCCGGCCGGAATGTTCTCGCGGTCGAGGCCGGCCAGGATGTCGGCCGACGGGCGCGCCTTCAGGAGAGGCTCGACGATGGCGAGCAGGGCGGCGCGGTTGGCGACACGACCGGCATTGGCGGCGAAGCGCGGATCGGTGGCGAGGGCGGGCTGCCGCAGCACGGCGCAGAAGCGCGCGAACTGCGTGTCGTTGCCGACGGCGATCACGATGTGCCCATCCTGCGTCGCGAAGGCCTGATAGGGCACGATGTTGGGATGCGCGTTGCCGTGCCGCGACGGCACCTTGCCCGAGGAGAGGTAGCCCGAGGCCTGGTTGACCAGGGTGGCGATCTGCACGTCGAGCAGCGCGAGGTCGATCTGCTGTCCGAGGCCGCTCTCGCGCCGCTCCATCAGGGCGGCGAGGATCGCGTTGCTGGCGTAGAGGCCGGTGAAGATGTCGGCCGTGGCGACGCCCACCTTCATCGGCTGGCCGTCGGGCTCGCCGGTCACGCTCATCAGCCCGCCCATCGCCTGCACCAGCAGGTCGTAGCCGGTGCGATGGCGATGCGGGCCGGTCTGCCCGAAGCCGGTGATCGAGCAGTAGACGAGCCGCGGATTGCGCTTCGAGAGCGTGGCGTAGTCGAGCCCGGCCTTGGCGAGGCTGCCGACCTTGAAGTTCTCGACCAGCACGTCGCATTCGGCGGCGAGATCGGCCACCAGCCGGGCGCCGGCTTCGGTCTCGAAATCGACGGCGATCGAGCGCTTGCCGCGGTTGGTGCAGAGGAAATAGGCGCTGATGCCGCCCGGCTGGCCGTCGCCGGCAACGAAGGGCGGCCCCCAGCCGCGCGTGTCGTCGCCGCTGCCCGGCCGCTCGACCTTGATGACCTCGGCGCCGAGATCGGCGAGCAGTTGCGTGGCCCATGGACCCGCCAGGACCCGGGTGAGATCGAGAACGCGCACCTTGTCGAGCGGCATGGGCATGGTTTTTCCTCCGGTGCGGCCAGCTTCGGGTGCGATCGCTATTCTTAGCAATTCGTTTCTGATATCGCCGATAATTCCATTTCGAGCATTAGTGCCATGGCCCAGCCCGCCCTGCCGGATTTCAGCGCCCGCCAGCTTCAGGCCGTCCTGGCCGTCGGCGAATATGGCAGCTTCATCGCCGCGGCCTCGCGGTTGCGCATCTCGCAGCCGGCGCTGACGCGCACCATCAAGAGGGTCGAGACGGCGCTCGGCGTGCGCCTGTTCGAGCGCAGCACACGCCACGTCCAGATCACGCCGGCCGGCCGCGAATTCGCCGCCGTGGCCGAGCGCATGCTGAACGACCTGCGCATCACCGTGCGCTCGATCCGCGAGGTCGCCGAGGAGAGGCGCGGCCGGCTGACCATCGCCAGCATCATGTCGGTGGCGAGCGGCGCGCTGCCGCTGCTGCTCGCGGCCTATCGCGCCGACCGGCCGGGCATCGAGATCAACGTGAACGAGGGCGTGCACGGCAGCGTGATCGAAGCCGTGCGCAGCGGCGCCGCCGATCTCGGCCTCACCTATGTCGACGAGCTGCCCGATGCGATTTCGGGCGAGGCGCTGCAGCGCGAGACCTTCTGCCTCGTCGTGCCGCGCCGCCATCGCCTGGCCGGCCGCCGCAGCATCGCGCTCGCGGAGTTGCGCGACGAGCCGCTGGTCGCCCTGCCCAGCGATTCGCGCACCCGGCGCACGATCGATGCGGCGGCTTCGGTAGCTGGCCTGCCGCTGCGCCAGATGATCACCGTCAGCCAGTTCGCGACCCTGATGGGCTGCGTGCGGGCGGGTGTCGGGCTCGCCATCGTCCCGACCGGCGCGACCGGCCTTTTCCTCGGCCGCGACCTGCGGGCGATCCCGCTCGGCGAGCCGAAACTCTCGCGCCGCCTCGGCATCGTCCTGCTGCGGGAGCGCGAGCCGTCGCCTTCGGCGGCGGGCTTCCTCGCGCTGGCGCGACGGGCCTGGCCGAAACCGGTCCGGCTTTGATGCGCTAAGTGAAATAATCGCGGCTATCAGGTTGCGGTTGGCATAGGCGCCAGGAAGATTATCCTGCGAGAAAGCCGCCCGGCGTCCTGTGCCCGGAGCGGTGGAGGAAACAGCGTGCAGTTTGCATCCCGATCCTACTCGGCCGACAGCATCTCGGCTGTCCAGGAACTCTATCATTCCAACGGCTGGACCGACGGTCTGCCGATCGTGCCTCCGACCCGCGAAGCGGTTCAGGAATGCCTCGAATGGGTGATGATGCCGCCCGATCAGCTCATCGGCATCGAACCGGTGCGCGGTCTCGCCATCACCGCCGAGAAGCTCGCGATCAATGCCGTCATGGCGGGCTGCCTGCCCATGCATTTCCCGGTCGTCGTGGCGGCCTGGACCGCCATGATGCAGGAAGAGTTCCTGATGCACGGCGCCACCGCCAGCACCGGCGGCTGTGCCGTGCTGGTCATCCTGAACGGCCCGATTCGCCTGGAACTGGGCGCTACCGGCACGTTCAATGCGCTCGCCAATTCCGACCGCGCGACGGCGGTCATCGGGCGCGCCATCCGGCTCTGCCTGATCAACCTGCTGGACGACCGGCCGGGCGTGATCGACCGGTCGACGCTGGGCCATCCCGGCAAGTTCAGCTACTGCGTCGCCGAGGACGAGGAAGACACGACCTGGCTGCCGCTGGCGGAACATCGCGGCGTGCCGAAGGGTGCGTCATCGGTCACGGTCATGGCGGCCGGCGCGCCGCGCCAGCTCATGAACGAATGGACGACCAAGCCCGAGGAGATCCTGGAAACCTTCGCGGCCGAGATGCGCGCCAACATGCGCCACTACTCGATCCATCCCGGCAATTACGCGATCGTCATTCCCAAGCAGCTGCGCGAGCATCTGCAGGCGGGCGGCTGGACCAAGGCCGACATCGCGACCTTCATCCATGAACGCGCGCGCATCCATCGCCGCGAATGGGCCGATGTCGGCAAGGGCGCCGTCGTGCGCGATCGCGGCGACAGCGTCTATACGGCGATGGAATCGCCCGACCAGTTGCTGGTCGTGGCGGCCGGTGGGCCGGCCGGCGGCTTCGGCGCCGTCATCCCGCCGTGGCTCGGGCACAAGAGCCATGCCGTCACCCTTCCCCTCGGCGTCTGCGTCGATTGCGAACCTCCCAAGAAGTAAGAGGAACCCTCATGTTCGAAGTTCTCGATCCCACCCCGGGCACCGCCCCGCCGGCCGGCCGGCTCGCCCCGCGCCTCGACACGCTGGAAGGCAAGACCATCGGCTTCATCTCGAACGGCAAGGAAGGCACCAAGGGCTTCTTCAAGCACCTCGACCAGATCCTGCGCGAGGAATACGGCGTCGCCAATGTGGTGAGCCGCACCAAGTCGAACTACAGCGCCCCGGCCGATCCGCACATCGTGGCCGAGATCAAGGGCTGGGATGCCGTCGTCTCAGGCCTGGGGGATTGAGGGTCCTGCTCATCGTGCAGTCTGCACGACTCAGTGACCGCCGAACGACTTGAAGTTCCCGCGTTCAGCGTGATGACCACGCGGTTCGCCAGCGCCGCCGACATGATGAGCCGCGTGCTCGGCATGCCGGGCTATGCCTTCGCCCAGATCGGCCATCCGGTCAGCAGCGCGACCGACGACCAGCTCCGCGACATGGCCCGCACGGCCATCGAGCAGGGCCTGGCGATGCTGGTGAAGCCGAAGGCCTGACCTCCCTGAAGGCAACCTCGGGCAACATTTTGCGTTGCCCGGGGGAACCAAGAAACAGGGAGTTCACGGCATGAAGCCGATGGCAATTATGGGCATTCTTCTGATCGCGATCGGCATTGCCGGTCTGGCGATCGACAACATCTCGTTCACCGAGCGCAAGACGATCGTCGATGCCGGCCCGCTCAAGGTCACGGCCGACGAGCAGCGCACGATTCCGATCCCGACCATCGCCGGCATCATCGCCGTGGTCGCCGGCGCGGGCCTGCTGTTCATGGGCCGCGCGGCGCGCGGCTGAGGTTTTTTAAGTAGTAGGTAGAAGCACCACCAATAACCTCATGCTGAGGAGGCTGCGGAGCAGCCGTCTCGAAGCATGGGCACGAGCACCCCGCCTGTTGCCCACCCTTCGAGACGCTGCGCTACGCGCAGCTCCTCAGGGTGAGGTTTTTTAGGTTTAAGGTTTCTCAGCCCAACGGCCAGGTGAAGCGGATGTTGTTCTTGGCCAAGCCGTCGAGAACGACCTGCTGGCCGCCCGACTTCATCATCCATTCCAGGCGATGATCGCGATATTCGCGCCGGATCTGTCCCGACGCGAGGCGCTCGTGCGCGCTCGCCATGCCGGCGGCAGCGGCTTCGAATTCCTTGAAGGTCGCGGCGACGGACGGGCGCTCGATGAGCCGCTCGCGCCACCGCGTCAGCGATGATCCGGCTGGCGCGCCCAGCCCATAGAAGTACGAACGGTTGAGATAGGGCGCGACGCTGAGGTCGGCCCAGCCGAAGCTGTCGCCGTTGAACCACGGCCGGTCGCCGAGCTTGCCCGCGAGCCAGGCCTGAAGCTCGACGGTCTGCCGCGCCGCCGTCGCCTTCATCTTCTCCGCCTGCTCGCCCTCGGCGCGCTTGAACCAGCGGATCTCGCTCAGGCCCCAGTTCACCGCCTCGTAGAGCGTGTCGCAGAGGTCCTCGATCATCCGCGCTTCGGCGCGCGCCGCGGGATCGCGCGGCAGCAGGGGCGGGGAGGGATGCTTGTCCTCGAGATATTCGAGGATGATCGTCGAATCGAAGATGCGCGCGCCGCCGTCGATCAAGGTCGGTACTTCGTTGCGCGGGCTCGCCGCCGCGAACACGCCGCCGGCCGTGCCGGTGCCCAGTGCTGCAGGAGTCTCGACCTTGAAGTCGAGCCCCTTCTCGCGCAGCGCGATCTTCACCTTCTGGGCATAGGACGACAGCGGGTGTTCGTAGAGCAGCATGACGCAGGCTCCTGTCAGGGAATCTCCATCCGGACCGCGATGGCCGCACTTGCGATCACCGCCGGGTCGTTGTTTTCCGGATCGGCGATGTCGAGGCCGCCCTTCACCACCTTCACGGTGACGATGCCGTGCGGCAGGGAGGCCTTCACCTTCTCGGCGTCGACCTTGTCGGGCTGCTGCACGCCGATCGTGACGTCGACGAACATGCCGGTCTTGGTGTTGATCTTGAGCGCCCGGATCATGGCGAGCGAGGAATGGTGCAGGGCGTCCTGCACCGCGCGCAGGGCGGCCTTGGTGTAGTCGCCGCCGTGCAGGTCGTTGCCGGTGCCGAGTTCGAGGATCACGCGCTTGGCGGTCATGGTCTTGGCTCCCGTCACAGGTCGAGGCGGACGATGGCGGCCGCCTGCGCGATCACCGTCTTGTCCGTGCCGGCTTCGTTGGCGATCTCGAGGCCGCCCTCGAACACCTTCACCGTGCCGGTGCCGTGCGGCAGCACCGCCAGCACCTGCGCGGTGTCGACCTGGTCGGGCTTGGGCACGCCGATCAGGACTTCGACGACCATGTCGTCGCTCGACTTGCCCAATGCCGTCGCGATGGTGAGCGAGTTGTGCCACAGCGCGTCCCGCAGGGCGCGGACGGCGGCCTTGGTGTAGTCGCCGCCCCTGATATCGGTGCCCATGCCGATCTCGAGGGCCACCTTCTTCAACGCCATGGCTAAAACTCCTCCTCAGGACTTCGCGAGGCCCGCCTTGATCAGCAGCGGCTTCACGTCGTTGTAGTACTTCTCGGCGAAGGCGCGGAACTCGGCCGGGTTCTTCTCCCACGGCACCTGGATGAACTTCGCGAGATATTCGGTCACCTTGGGTTCGGTCGAGGCCTGCTTGAAGGCTTCGTAGAGCGTGTTGACGATCTCCGGCGGCATGCCCTTGGGGCCGAGCAGGCCGTAGGGGCTCTGGCCGACGACGTTCACGCCGAGCTCGATCATGGTCGGCACGTCCGGGTAGCGCGGGATGCGCTTCTCGGTGGCGAAGGCCAGGATGCGGCACTTGCCGTCGTCGACGAACGGCGCCCATTGCGCGGCATCGGCGATGAACTGGATCTCGCCGCCCATCAGCGCCTGCATCCATTCCGCGCCGCCCTTGTAGGGGACATGGGTGAACTTGGCGCCCGTGGCCTGCTCGACCTCGATCATCATGAGCTGGCCGGTGCCGCCCACGCCCGAGGTGCCGTAGTTGAACTTGTCCGGGTCCTTCTTGCCGGCGGCGATCATGTCCTGGAACGTCTTCCAGGGACTGTCGGCGCGCACGACGATGCCCATCGTGTAGCCCGAGAGACCGGTGATGTAGGTGAAGTCGGTCAGCGGGTTCCAGTTGGTCTGCTGGTAGTGCGGATAGCGCAGCGTGTTGATGCTCATCACCGCCAGCGTGTAGCCGTCGGGCTTGGCGTTGAGCAGCATCGCCGGCGCCAGCGTGCCGGCGGCGCCCGCCTTCACGTCGATGACGATCTGCTGGCCCAGGATCTTGGTCACGGCCTCGGCGAGCAGGCGCATGTGCACGTCGGTGACGCCGCCCGCGGCGAACGGGTTGTAGATCGTGATCGGCTTCTCGGGCTTCCAGCGCGCCTGGGCGCTGGCCAGGCCGGGGGCGAGCAACGGGGCGGTGAGGGCCGTTGCGCCGGCGAGGGCGGCAAAGCGGCGACGGTTGATCGAGACCGGATGGGACATGAACGCTCCTCCTGTTTCTTTTCTTTTTAAGTCTTGCACACATCGAAACGGCTGCACGAGGCAGCCGTCCGACGTTCCATAGCTTTTTGGCGGAGGCGCGTTAAGCGCTACTTCCGGCGCGCCGCGTCGATGCTCCAGGGGCCGGGGCCGGCCGCCGCGAGATAGAGGAAGACGAAGCAATAGAGGACGGCAAGCTCGCCCTTGTTGAGGATCGGATAGAAGCCCTGAGGGGCATGGACCATGAAATAGGCCACGGCCGTCATGCCCGACGCGATGAAGGCGGCCGGGCGGCTGAACAGCCCGATGACCAGCAGGATGCCGCAGACGAACTCGATCATGCCGGCATAGCCCGGCATCGACATGAGGTTGAAGTTGGCCGGAACGACGCCTGCCGGAAATTTCAGCAGCTTGCCGGTGCCGTGCTGGAGCAGGAGAAGCCCGCTCATGATTCGTAGAATGCTGAGCAGGCGCGGCGCCCAGGCCGCGCCGAGAGCGTCGAAGTTCATCGCGGTAATTCCCCAAAATCTAATTGCACTTTGGGCATCCTGAATGTGGTTCGCACTTCCGACAAGCGATTGCTGGTGATCGGGTTACCAATCCGTCAGTGAGTACTCGCACTTCCCGTAAGGTTTGCCTATGATCCCGCCGCGACCGGTCGAAAGAGCCGGCAAAAGTACAAGCAATAAGCGGCCCGAGGCCGCACGCGTGGAGGAAGTATGGCGACGGTCGAAGTCCGCAAGGCGCGGAAGGCGTTCGGGCCGGTAGAGATTCTACATGGCGTAAGTGTCGACATCGCCGATGGCGAGTTCGTGGTCCTGGTGGGTCCTTCGGGTTGTGGCAAGTCCACCCTGCTGCGCATGCTGGCGGGCCTGGAGAACATCACGTCGGGCGAGATCGCGATCGGCGGGCGTGTGGTCAACACGGTCCCGCCGAAAGATCGCGACATCGCCATGGTGTTCCAGAACTACGCGCTCTATCCGCACATGACGGTCTACGACAACATGGCCTTCTCGCTGACCTTGGCGAAGGCGCCGAAGTCGGTGATGGACCAGGAAGTCGGGCGGGCGGCGAAGATCCTGGGCCTCGAACAGCTCCTGCACCGCTTCCCGCGCCAGCTCTCGGGCGGCCAGCGCCAGCGCGTCGCGATGGGCCGCGCCATCGTGCGCAACCCGCAGGTCTTCCTGTTCGACGAGCCGCTGTCCAACCTCGACGCCAAGCTGCGCGTGCAGATGCGCTCGGAGATCAAGGAGCTGCACCAGCGGCTCAAGGTCACCACCGTCTACGTCACCCACGACCAGATCGAGGCCATGACCATGGCCGACAAGATCGTGGTCATGAACAACGGCCATATCGAGCAGATCGGCGCGCCGCTGGAACTCTACGACCGGCCGGCCAATCTTTTCGTCGCGGGCTTCATCGGCTCGCCGGCGATGAACATGGTGAAGGGCACCGTCTCGAACGGCGCGCTGCGCATGGAAGACGGCACGGCCTGGCCGCTGCCGACCAATGGCGGCCGTCCGGTCGACGGTCCCGCCGTCTACGGCGTGCGGCCCGAGCATCTGATGCTCGATGCCGGCGGCATCCCGGCCACCGTGCAGGTGGTCGAGCCGACCGGTTCGGAAACCCAGGTCCTGCTGCGGATCGGCGGCCAGTCGGTGATCGGCGCCTTCCGCGAACGTGTTACGGCGAAGCCCGGCGAGATCCTGCCCGTGAGGCCCGATCCCGCCCTGGTCCATCTGTTCGACCAGCAGTCGGGCCAGCGCCTCTGAGAACGGGGAAAAAGACAGAACAAGGTCAATCAGGAGGAAACGAAAATGGCGTTCATCATCAAGCGTCGTGAGTCGATCATTTTGGGTGCCGCGGCGGCGGCAATGGCGATGGCCCGCGGGGCCAACGGCCAGACCATTCCCAAGGCCGACGTGGCGCCGCCCAAGCTGCCGATCGAAAGCGGCGCGACGCTGCGCCTGATCCGGCCCGCGCGCTTCGTCGAGCCCGACGAGGTGATCTTCCGTGCCAACAGCGCCAAGTTCGCCAAGGAAACCGGCGTCGAGGTCAAGGTCGACCTGGTGGGCTGGGAAGACATCCGCCAGCAGACCGCCGTGTCGGCCAACACCGGCGCCGGCCCCGACATCGTCCTGGGCTGGGCGGAGGATCCGCACATCTACGCCGACAAGGTGATCGAACTCACCGACATCGCCGAATATCTCGGAAAGAAGTACGGCGGCTGGATGTTCTTGGGCGAGAAGTTCGGCAAGAAGGCCAAGACCAACAACTGGATCGGCCTGCCGATGGGTGGCTCGGGTGGCCCGCTCGTCTATCGCGCCTCGGCACTCAAGGAAGCTGGCTTCGACAAGGTCCCGACGACCCATGCCGACCTGCTGAAGCTCTGCCAGCAGCTCCAGAAGATCAAGAAGCCGGCCGGCTTCGCGCTCGGCAATGCGGTGGGCGACGCCAACGGCTTCGCCAACTGGATGCTGTGGAGCCATGGCGGCGCGCTCGTCGACGAAGACGGCAAGGTCATCCTGAACAGCAAGGAGACGATCAACGCGCTCAACTTCGTGAAGGAGCTCTATCCGACCTTCATCCCGGGCACGATGTCGTGGAACGACATCAGCAACAACCGGGCCTATGCGTCGAACGAGCTGTTCTTCACGGCCAACGGCGTGTCGATGTACTTCGCCCTCAAGAACGACCCGGCAACGAAGGCGATCGCCGACGACACCGAGCATGCCAACCTCGTGCAGGGTGTCGCCAGTTCGGCGCCGATGAGCGCCACGGTGCTGAACGGAATGGTGTTCAAGCACACCAAGTTCCCGAACGCCGCCAAGGCCTACCTGACCTTCATGATGGAAGCCGAGCAGTACGACCCGTGGCTGACCGGCTGCCTGGGCTACTGGTCGCATCCGCTCAACGCCTATGACAAGAGCAAGGTGTGGGAGAGCGATCCCAAGATCGCGCTCTACCGCAGCACGATGAACAATCGCTTCTGGAGCGGCTACAAGGGCCCCATCACCCAGGCCGCCGGCACCGTCGCCGCGGAATACATCCTGGTGCAGATGTTCGCCTCGGTGGCTTCGGGCCAGGCGACCCCGGCCGACGCGGCCAAGGAAGCGGAGCGTCGTACGCGCCGCTACTACCGCTAGGACCTGACAGGGAATGGCGCGACCGGCTTGACCGGTCGCGCCGCTCTCCCGCTCTTCGGAGGGAAGATGACCGTCGCCACGATGACAGACTGGAACCGGACCCGGACGCAGCACGGTTGGCTGGCGCGCCTGTTCGACAACAAGGCGTTCCTGATTTTCATGTGCCTGTTGCCGGCCTGCGGCCTGCTGATGGTGTTCCTCACCTATCCGCTGGGCCTCGGCATCTGGCTGTCCTTCACCGACACCAAGATCGGCGGCACCGGCAAGTGGATCGGTCTCGATAACTTCGAATACCTGATGGAGGACCCGCAGTTCTGGACCGCGGTCTTCTACAGCGTCTTCTATACGGGCGTCGCGACGTTCGGAAAGTTCGCGCTGGGCCTGTGGCTCGCACTGCTGCTGAACCGCCACCTGCCGCTCAAGAACCTGCTGCGCGCCATCATCCTGCTGCCGTGGATCGTGCCGACCGTGCTGTCGGCGCTGGCCTTCTGGTGGATCTACGACCCGCAGTTCTCGATCATCTCCTACTTCGCGGTCGACGTGCTCGGCATTCGCAGCAAGCCGTTCGACTTCCTGAGCACGACCTGGCCCGCGCGCTGGTCGCTGATCGCGGCCAACATCTGGCGCGGCATCCCGTTCGTGGCGATCTCGCTGCTGGCCGGCCTGCAGACGATCTCGCCCTCGCTCTACGAGGCGGCGCTGCTCGACGGCTCCACGGCGTGGCAGCGCTTCCGCTACATCACCTTCCCGCTGCTGCTGCCGATCCTGGCGATCGTGATGACCTTCTCGATCATTTTCACGTTCACCGACTTCCAGCTCGTCTACGCGATTACCCGCGGTGGCCCGATCAACTCGACCCATCTGATGGCAACGCTCGCCTTCCAACGCGGCATCGCCGGCGGCGAGCTGGGCGAGGGTGCCGCGATCGCCGTCGCCATGATCCCGTTCCTCGTGTTCGCCACGCTGTTCAGCTACTTCGCGCTCGCGCGCCGCAAGTGGCAGCAGGGAGAGGCCAATGACTAACGTCGCCACAGAGGCCCTGACGCCGACCAGCTCGACCGCTCCCGCCGAGGACATGGTCTGGGAGAGCCGTGGCCGTCGGCTGGTCACGATCTACCTGCCGCTGATCTGCTTCGTGATCCTGCTGCTCTTCCCGTTCTATTGGATGGGAATCACGGCCTTCAAGCCGAACGCGGAGCTGTACGACTACAAGACGTACAATCCGTTCCTGATCGGCAGCCCGACGCTGGATCACATCTACAAGCTCTTGTTCCAGACCTCGTATCCGAAGTGGCTGATGACCACGATGGGCGTGGCGGTCTGCTCGACCTTCCTGTCGCTGCTGTCGAGCGTGCTGGCGGCCTACGCCATCCAGCGCCTGCGCTTCCGGGGCAGCCAGTATGTCGGCCTCGGCATCTACCTTGCCTACCTGGTGCCGCCGTCGATCCTGTTCATTCCGCTGGCGACGACGGTCTATCAGCTCGGCCTGTTCGACACGCCGCTGGCGCTGATCCTGACCTACCCGACCTTCCTGGTGCCGTTCTGCACCTGGCTGCTGATCGGCTACTTCAAGTCGATCCCGTACGAACTGGAAGAGTGTGCCCTGATCGACGGCGCGACGCGCCTGCAGATCCTGCGGCGCATCACGCTGCCGCTGGCGGTGCCCGGCCTGATCTCGGCCGGCATCTTCTCGTTCACCCTCTCGTGGAACGAGTTCATCTACTCGCTGGCCTTCATCCAGAGCAGCGAGAAGAAGACCGTGCCGGTCGCGATCCTGACCGAGCTCGTGTCGGGCGACGTCTATCAGTGGGGCTCGCTGATGGCGGGCTCGCTGCTGGGCTCGCTGCCGGTCGCGATCTTCTATTCGTTCTTCGTCGACTATTACGTCTCCTCCCTCACCGGCGCGGTGAAGGAGTAAAGGTCAAGCCACGGGGCCCGGCGGGCCCTGTGGATGCGGCACCGGCGTCGGCATGTCTTCCGGCGCGGGCATGCCGGGCTGGGCCGGCATCTCCGGCGGCACGGGATCGACCTTGCCGGGAGCGGGCGGAACGGCGGGGACTTCGCGCGGTGGGTCTGCGGCCTGTAGGGTCATCGTCGCGCTCTCCTGTTTGATTTCTTGAAGTTCAGAAAAACGAATGCCCGCCTCTCGGCGGGCATTCGGCTTTCAGGGATCAAGGACTAGTGGTCCTTGTTCTGCGGCTGCTGCTGCGGCTGACCAGGCTTCTGGTTCGGCTGCTGGTTCTGCTTCTGCTGCTGCTCGCGCTGGACCTGCTCACGCTGCTGGCGATCGCGATCCTGGCCCTGCGAAGGATTCTGCTTCTGGTCGTTCATGGTGTCGTTCTCCATGTTCGCCGCGATCGCCGGAATGGCGACCGCTGCCAATAAAACGTCCCGTTCGGGAACGTGGTTGCGCGACGCACCGTTTCTTTCGCTGCAGTCGATGACACGCGAAAAAACCCAACGATTACGGAGCGTTCCAATGACACGCAAACTTGCACAGGCCGCGATCTTCGCGGTTGCGTTCGCCGCCGTACCTCATTTCGCCTTCGCCGCGAACGATGCCGACTGCGCCGCCGAGTGGGCGCAGGCCGACGCCAACAAGGATGGCGTGATCGCCGGTCCCGAGGCGGATCGCTACATCGCCTATATCCGCATCCGCGCGCAGGCCGCGCCGCAGGATGGCCGCATTACCAAGGATGCATTCATGGCCGCCTGCAAGGGCGACGTGTTCAAGGCAAAGGCGCCGGACGCCGGCGCGCCGCTGAAGGGCGCCAACTCCTTCACCGAGAGCCAGGCCAAGGATCGCGCCGTCGCGGCCGGCTACACCGACATCGCGACCCTTGCCAAGGACAATGACGGAATCTGGCGCGGCGCGGCCAAGAAGGGCAGCGACCCGGTGAACGTCGCCGTCGACTTCAAGGGCAACGTCGTCTCGCAGTAACCAACCCTCACAAGGAGAGCCAACATGAAGACCATCGCGCGCGTCTATGACAGTTACGGTCAGGCAAGCCAGGTCGTGGCCGATCTCGAAGCGGCCGGCGCCGCCTCGTCCGACATCAACATCATCGCCAACCGCTATGTCTGCGAGGAGAGCGTGCGCGCCGAGGAGCCGTCCGGCGCGGGCGCCGGGGCCGGCATCGGCGCGGCGCTGGGCGGCACGGCGGGACTTCTGGCGGGGCTCGGCATGATCGCCATTCCGGGTCTCGGCCCGGTGGTCGCGGCGGGCGCGCTGGCGACGACGGCGCTGGGCGCGATCGCGGGCGGCACGGCTGGCGGCGTGGTCGGCGCGCTCGTGTCGGCAGGCGTGCCCGAGTCCGAGGCGCAGGTCTATTGCGAGGCGGTGCGCCGTGGCGGCACGATGGTGAGCGTCCGCACGTCGGAGGCCGACGAGCCGCGCGTGCTGCGCATCATGGATCAGCATCGCCCGATCGATTACATCGCGCGCGAGGCCGACTACCGGAAGGCCGGCTGGAAGAGCTTCGACCCTAAGGCCGATCCCTATACGCCGAGCCAAGCCGAGATCGAGCGCCTGCGCCGGCCGTATACGAACTAGGGCGAGCAGAGCTCAGATGCTTCCCCATTCAAATGGGGAAGTGCCCCTTCATAAGGGGCGATGGGGTCATAGGCCGAGCAAACCTATGACCCCTCCGTCGTCGTAAGACGACGACACCTCCCCATCTGAATGGGGAGGACGTTGGGTCCTTAGTTTTCCGGCACCTTGCCGATACGCTCGACGGCGATCTTCAGCCGGGCCGCGTCCTTGTCGAGGAAGGCCTGGAACTCGGGCGCGTCGAGATAGGCGATGGGCGTCTCGATCTTGGCCATCGCTTCCTTGAACTCCGGATCCTCGACCGTGCGCTTGGCCGCGTCGCGCAGGATGGTCAGGATCGGCACCGGCGTCGCCGCCGGCGCGAACAGGCCCGACCAGATGTAGAAGGTGGCGTCGTAGCCCAGCTCCTTCATGCTGGGCACGTCGGGCAGCGAGGCGAGGCGCTTGTCGCCCCACACCGCGAGCGCGCGCATCTTGCCCGCCTTGATCTGCGCCATCGCCGCCGACGGTCCCGAGGCAAGTGCATCGATCTGGCCGGCCAGCAGCGCCGCGACGGCCGGGCCGCCGCCCTGGTAGGGGATGTGGAACAGTTTTATGCCGGCGGCATTGGCGAATATCTCCATCGCCACATGCAGCGTGCCGTAGACGCCCGACGAGCCGTAATTGATCGTACCCGGCTTGGCCTTCGCGGCTTCGACCAGGTCCTTCAGCGTCTTGTAGGGGCCGTCCTCGCGCACCACGAGCACCGTGGGATCGGCGCTGATCAGGGCGATCGGCGCGAACTGGTCGAGCTCGTAGGACGGCGTGCGGCCCTGCAGCACATCGGCCACCGGCAGCACCGAGATCGACGACAGCGCCATCAGCAGCGTGTAGCCGTCGGGGGCGGAGCGGGCGGCCTGGGCCGTGCCCACCGCACCGCCGGCGCCGCCCTTGTTCTGGACGACGATCGACTGCTTCAGCAGCTTGCCCATCACATGCGCCGTCGGCCGGCCGGTGATGTCGGCCACGCCGCCGGGGGGGAAGGGCACGATCATGGTGATCGGCCGCGACGGATAGGCTTCCTGCGCCCGCGCGGGAAGGCCGAGCGGCAGCAGGGCTGCACCGGCCAGCAGGGAACGGCGCTTCATCTTTTCCTCCACTTTTTCTTGTTCGTTACTTCTTGCCGCCCGCCTTGGCCGCACCGGCGCGGGTGCCGGGATAGGTGGCGGTGAAGCCGAAGATGTCGGAGAGGGCGTTGGGCACCATGATCTTGTCGAGATCGTCGAGGCCCGCGGTCTTGGTGGGCTTCAGGCCCAGCACCAGCGGGCCCTTGGGCGCCTTCCAGTCGGTGATGAACGAGACGACCGCGTCGAGCGCCTTCAAGGTCTCACCGCTCTGGGCCTGGGCGAAGCCGCCGATCGCTTCGAGACCCGTGTTGACCAACTCGTCGGGCGTGATGCCCTCTTCCTTGGCGGCGGCGGGGACGAGCTTGGCGAACAGTTCCTTGTCGTCGATGGTGAAGGAGGCGCTGCGCAGCCGGCCCTCGTCCTTGGCAGTGTCCATGTCCGACTTGTCGCTCACGCCGTCGACGATCATCGACAGGGCAAAGCGCGCCTGGCCGCGCAAGGTCACTTCCAGCATGTTCAGGGTCAGCACCTTGGCCGCCGGATCGATGCGGTAGTCGAGCGCGATGTCGAACGGCACCTTCGGCACGCCGTAGGGCTCGAGCGCGGTGAACAGCTCGTCGTCGCCGGTCATGCCTTCGAGCTTGAGCTTGGCGAAGCGCGGGGCGAGATCGTCCTTGGCACCCTTCTTCAGGCGATCGAAGTCGAGATCCTCGACCGTCACCTTGTCGATCTTGACCGTGCTCTCCTTGTCGCCGGTCGCGGCGTTGGCCGGGACGACCGCGACGACGTCGTTCAGGACGAAGCCGGAGGCGCCGAGCGGCTGGGCGCTGCCGTAGGTGAATTTCTTGAGCTCGAACTGGGGCTTGATCTCCTTCTCGAAGCGCTCCAGCCCGTTCTGCGCCGAGGCGCCGGTGGCAAATCCAAACAGCAGCAACGCCGATACCAGCGCCGCGAAAACAACCCGCATGAGAGTCTCCCCATTGCCCGAACGCGGACACTAGCAGCGCAGGCAGACTGCGACGAGACTGGATATGGGTGCCCTCACCTATGCGAAGGGATGAATCGCTTCTGTCATGTGGCCGGGGCATGGTGCGCCCATCCAGATCCGACAGGAGACGAGACATGATCCGCAAGGCAAAGGCCGAATGGCGCGGCACCGGCAAGGACGGCACCGGCGATATCAGCAGCGATTCCGGCGTCCTGTCCAAGACGCCCTATTCCTTCAAGACGCGCTTCCAGGGCGAGAAGGGCACCAATCCCGAGGAGCTGATCGCCGCCGCCCATGCCGGCTGCTTCACCATGGCTTTGGCATTCCAACTGCAAACAGCTGGCTTCACGCCGACCCTGCTCGAGACCGAGGCCGCCATCTCGCTCGACCAGGACGGCGCCGGTTTCAAGATCAGCAAGTCCGCGCTGACCCTGGTGGCCGAGGTGCCGAACCTCGACCAGGCGACCTTCGACAAGCTGGCGGAGGCGGCCGAGAAAGGCTGCCCGGTCTCCAAGCTGCTCAAGGCGGAGATTACGCTCACCAAGACGTTGAAGTAGGTTCGATTACCAATCCCGGGGCGCCGTGTTTCGCGGCGCCTCTTCAGCCCAGGGGAGAAAACCAATGTTCCGTATGTTCGCCCGTTCGCTCGCACTGCCCGCCGCGCTGCTCGTCCTGCCGCTCGCGACGGCTTCCGCCCAGACGCTCAAGAAGGAAGACGCCGAGAAGATGGTGATCGGCCTCTACGCCGTGTCCGTCGCCGTCGACACCTGCGACCTCGACATCACCAAGGACCAGGAGAAGCGCCTCGAGTTCTGGATCGAATGGGCCGAGAAGCAGCTCAACATCGCCGATCGCAAGCTCGACAAGACCTACGACGCGATGGAGAAGGAAGCCGAGAAGAACAAGAAGGACTTCTGCGAGAAGATGATGCCGATCGCCAAGCAGGCGCTGAACGATCTGCCCGCCTCTATGTAGGGGCTACTTCTTAAGCTCGATCCACGCGGGCGCGTGGTCGCTCGGACTTTCCCGCCCGCGTTCTTCCCGGTCGACGCCGCCGCGCTTCAGGCGCGAGGCGAGGCCGGGGCTCAGCAGCAGATGGTCGAGGCGCAGGCCCGCATCGCGTTCCCAGCGTTGCCGCATGTAATCCCAGAACGTGTACATCGGCTTGTCGGGATGCAGGGTGCGCAGGCTGTCGGTCCATCCCTGCGCCAGCAGCTTCCTGAAGGCCGCGCGCGGCGCCGGCTGGACCAGCGCGTCGTTCTTCCAGGAGCGCAGCGAATAGATGTCGAAGTCGGTCGGCACGACGTTGTAGTCGCCCGCGAGCACGACCGGCGCGCCGCTCTTCAGCAATGACTTTGCGTGCATCTGCAGGCGGCGCATCCAGTCTAGCTTGTAGGTGAACTTCGGCCCGGGCTGCGGATTGCCGTTGGGCAGATAGAGACAGCCGACCACCAATCCTTTCACGGCCGCCTCGATGTAGCGGCTCTGCACGTCGGCACGATCCCCCGGCAATCCCTTGCGCGTCAGCACGGGCGCCGTCCTGCGCCCGAGGATGGCGACGCCGTTCCAGGTCTTCTGTCCGTGCCACACGGCGTGATAGCCGGCGCGCCGCAGCTCGGCCTCGGGGAACGCCTCGTCGGCCGCCTTCAGCTCCTGCAGGCAGACGATGTCGGGCTTGGCGCGCTTCAGCCAGGCCAGCAGGTTGGGCAGCCGCCGGTTCACGTTGTTGACGTTGAAGGTGGCGATCTTCATGGCGTCAGCGATAGCCCGCGGCCTGCAACTCGAAGAGCTCGGCGTAGCGGCCCTGCTGCGCGATCAGCTCTTCGTGCGTGCCCTGCGCCTCGACCTTGCCCTCGGCCAGCACCAGAATACGGTCGGCCATGCGCACGCTGGAGAAGCGGTGCGAGATCAGCACCGCGGTCTTGCCCGCGCTCAGCTCCTTGAAGCGCTTGAACACCTCGTATTCGGCGCGGGCGTCGAGCGCGGCGGTCGGCTCGTCGAGGATCAGCACCTCGGCCTCGCGCATGTAGGCGCGAGCGATGGCGATCTTCTGCCACTCGCCGCCGGACAGCTCGACGCCGTTCTTGAAGCGCTTGCCGACCATCTGGTCGTAGCCGTGCGGCAAACGGCCGATCACCTCGTCGGCCTGGCTGCGGTTGGCGGCGCGCGCGATGCGCTCGTGGTCGCCGCGGGCCTCGATCCTGCCGACCGCGATATTCTCGCCGGCCGGCAGGTTGTAGCGCACGAAGTCCTGGAAGATGACACCCATGCTGCCGCGCAATTCGTCGAGCCCGTAATCGCGCAGGTCGCGCCCGTCCAGCAGGATGCGGCCCTCGTCGGGGTCGTAGAGCCGCGTCAGCAGTTTTACGAGCGTGGTCTTGCCCGCGCCGTTCTCGCCGACCAGCGCCACGACCTCGCCCGCCTTCAGGGTGAAGGAGAGATGGCGCACTGCCCAGCGCTCTGCGCCGGGATAGATGAAGCCGACATCCTCGAACACGAAGCCTTCGCGAATCGGCCTGGGAAAGGACAGGGGATCGGCGGGCGAATGGATCTCCGGCTGGACCTCGAAGAAAGAAAAGAGATCGTCGAGATAAAGTGCCTGTCCCGCCACCGAGGAGAAGCCGCTCAGCAGCGATTCCAGCAGGGTGCGCAAGCGGCGGAACGAGCCCGCCAGGAAGGTGAGATCGCCCACCGAGAATTCGCCAGTGAGCGTGCGCCAGGCGATGTAGGCGTAGGCGAAGTAGTAGCCGATCGTGCCGATGGTGGTGAACAGCCCGCCCCAGCCGGCGCGGCGCAGCGCGAGGCGACGGTTGGCGTCGTAGAACGACGTCGCGAGTTTCCGGTAACGCTCGATCAGGAAGTTATTGAGGCCAAAGATCTTCACTTCCTTGGCAGTCTCGACGCTGGCCGCGGTCTGGCGGACATAGTCGAGCTCGCGCCGCTCGGGCGTGCGGCCGAAGTCGAGCGAGTAACTTTGGGCGTTGAAGTGGGCTTCGCCGAGGAACGCCGGCACCAGCGCCACCAGCAGCAGCACGATCAGCCACGGCGCGAAGACGATGAGGCCGGCCGCGAGGCTCGCCACGGTGACGAGGTCCTGTGCCTGCGAGAAGAGCTGGCTCATCAGCGTCATGCGCCCGCTGGTCTGGCGGCGCGCGCGTTCGAGCTGGTCCTGGAATTCGGCATCCTCGAAATCTTCGAGGTCGAGCGTCGCGGCATGTTCCATCAGCCGCACGCTCGACGAGGTACTGACCTGCTCGGCCAGAAGACCATCGACGAAGGTGACGATGCGGCCCAGCACGTCGGCCAGCACCGCGACCGCGAACTCGGCCGCCAGCAGGAGACCGAGCTTGTTGAGATGGCCGCTGTCGAGCCATTGCTGCAGGCTCACCGGCTTGTCGGGCAACTGCACCAGCATCACGACGTCGTCGATGATCAGCTTGCCGATGTAGAGCGTCGCCACCGGCAGCAGCGCGCGCAGCAGGCGCAGCACGATGGTGGCGGCGGTGAGCGACGGGCTCGCTGCCCAGACCATGGCGAGGAACGGCCGCAGGTTCCTGAGTGCGCCGACCCGTTCGCGGAAGGAGCTGGCAGTGATCGCCGACGGTGAAGGCATCCCGGTCTAACCCCCGTGAGGGGGTGCGGGTTCCCGCTCAGGCATCCGGCAGCGACTGGGCATCCAGCCACTGCCGCGCGAGATGCAGTTCGCGGAAGATGGCGAGGGGGCGCCGCGCCGTGGCGGCGGCCGCGAAGACCTTGGCCTGCTCGAAGCTGCTGTCGGAGGCGGCGACGATCGCCAGCGGACCGACCTGGCCGTGCTGGGCGTAGAGCACGACCCTTGCGCCGAGCGCCTGCAGGTTCTCGCTGCTGAGAGCTGCGGGCGTGTGGGTGATCTCGAAGATCTTGCGATAGCCCATCGCGCCGTCGGCGGTGACGCCGGCGAAATAGCGCTCGATGTCCGCCACCGTCACCTGCTCCTTGGCGACGGCAACGACCAGTCGGTCTGCATGCGAGATCGTCCACTGAACGGGCATGGGCGGAATTCTAGCACGGAACGGATGACGGGCGGGACCCGGAGACGGCATAGTGCGGCCCGGGGGAGTTACCATGAGCATCCGCGTCCGTACCGTCGTCCTCGCCGCCTGGTTCGTTGCCTCGATCCTGGCGGCTCTCGCACCGGCCCAGGCCGAAATCCTGCCGACCCCGCCGGGGTGGCAGATCGAGCGGGCCGTCGTGCTGAACCGGCATGGCGTGCGTTCGCCAACCGCCCCCAACGATCAACTCGACAGATACAGTGCAACGGCCTGGCCGACCTGGCCGGTCGAGCCCGGCTTCCTGTCGCCGCGCGGCGAGGAGCTGATACGCCTGATGGGCGGCTATTACCGCGTGCTCTACGGCGGGCGTGGCCTGATCCAGGCCGACGATTGCCCGACCGTTGGCACGGTCGCGGCGTGGACCGACCTCGACCAGCGCACCCGCGCCACCGGAGCGGCGATCCTGGCCGGCATGTATCCGCGCTGTGCCAACCTGCCGCTGCGCAACCAGGCCAATTTCACCGTGCCCGATCCGCTGTTCCGTCCGCAGCCGACCGCTTCCTGCCCGATGAACGCCACCGCCAACCGCGCCGCCATCATGGCGCGGCTGGGCGGCAGCTTCGCCGGGACCCAGAGCGACTACGCCCCGCAACTCACGATGATGCAGTCCGTCCTCTGCCCGTCCGACGCGACCAAGGGCGTGGGCGGCGGTAGCTGCGGCGAGGCCGGCGTGGCGTCGAGCGTCGTCAGCGATGCCGACGGCTGGGTCCGGATTCGCGGACCGATCGGCTATGCCTCGTCGGCCGCCGAGAATTTCCTGATGCAATCGGCCGACGGCATGCCGAAGGATCAAGTGGCGTGGGGCCGGCTGGCGAGCGACGCCACGCTGAGGGAGTTGCTGTCGATCCATCAGTTCGCGCAGGACCTCACCCAGAAGACGAAGCCGATCGCCCAGCAGCGCGGTTCAAATCTTCTGTCGCTGATCGGCGCCATCCTGGTGAACGGTCACAACTTCCCCGGCCATGCCGCAACCGGCCAGCCGGTGCGCCTCGGCCTGCTGGTCGGTCACGAGAGCAACATCCACAACGTCGCCGCGCTGCTGAACCTCTCCTGGCAGATTCCGGGCTTCCTGCCGGCCGAAGCGTCGCCGGGCGGTGCACTGGCGTTCGAGCAGTTCCACGAGATCCGCGGCGGCAAGCGCTACGTGCGCATCGCCTACTACGCGCAGACGCTGGACGAGATGCGCCGCCGCGCGCCGCTCAACTATCGCGACCCGCCGGGCATGACGCAGGTCGCCCTGCCGGCCTGCGCCGCGGAGTCGGTCAACAACGCCTGCCCGCTCGAGACCTTCCTCAAGATCATCAAGGAAGCGGTCGAGCCTGCGTGCGTCACGTCGAACGCGGGGAATTACTAAGAGCAGCTTCCTTCCTCCCCATTCAAATGGGGAGGTGGCGGCGTCTTACGCCGCCGGAGGGGTCAGAGGTGCAGCGCCACCGCGGATGACCCCATCGCCCCGTATGACGGGGCACTTCCCCATTTGAATGGCGAAGAACTCTAACGATCCGACACCAGCCGCTCACGGCCGAGTGCCGTGATGGCGTCGCCTTCATGTGTGCTTTCGATCAGCGCGAGATGAAGAAGGCGCGCGCGATGCTCGTCGGGCATCGAAAGCGCCACGCCGTCGCCCAATGCACGCAACGAAGCGAGGGCCGCCTGCGTCAACGGTGCGATCAGGCCCTTGGGCATAGTTCGAATGTCTCTTGGCATCACGTATATCGACCTCCGTATTGGAGGTGTTAACGCGAGGGTCTTGCGGAAGTTGACCGCGCACAGCTCGATAACGCCGGGAACCGCCCCGACTTTGCCCAGTTTCGCGGCCGGCGTTTGCGTTGAAATCTAGGCTTCGGCGGCGACTCGCGACGGCGGTTCGAGCAACGACACCAGCACACGTTCGAGCGTCTCTGACTCGAGCGGCTTCGGTAGAACCGGAATGTTGGCGTAGCGCCGGTCGATGCTGTCGCGCTGGTAGCCGGTGATGAAGATGAACGGCACGCCGCGCGCGATGAGAAGATCGGCGAGAGGATCGGCCAGTTCGCCGGCAAGATTGAAGTCGAGCAGGGCTCCGTCGAAGCGTTCGCTGCGCGCCGCCGCCATGCCGTCGGCGAGGCCACCATAGGGACCGACCACCGTGGCGCCGAGATCCTCCAGGATGCGCTTGGCCATCATGCCGACCAGCACCTCGTCCTCGACCATCAGCAGGCGCCGGCCGGCGAGACTGCGCGGGCGGGGCGAGGGCGCGATGCGGGGGCCTTCGGTCGCCGGCTTCGGCACGGGCGTGGGGCCGACGATCTGGGCGCGCGGAATGGAGAGGCGGCAGTGCAGCCCCTCGGGCCGCCATTCGTAGAGCACGCCGCCGCGGAACTGCGCCTCGATCGAGGAACGCACGATCGACAGACCGAAGCCCAGCGACTTGGGCTCGGCGGCGGGTGGACCGCCGGTCTCGGTCCAGTCGACGACCAGCGCCTGGTCGTCGATCGTCCAGACGAGGCGCAGATGGCCGGTATCGGTCGACAGCGCGCCGTACTTGGCGGCGTTGGTTGCAAGCTCGTGCAGCGCCAGCGCCACAGCTTGCGCGGTGGCGGGCAGGAGCATGGCGGGCGGACCGCCGGATTCGATCCTCTGGCGATGGTCGGTGCGGTAGGGCGCCAGTTCCTCGTCGACGATCTGGTTCAGGTTCGCGCCCTGCCAGCGTGTCGCCGACAGGAGATTGTGCGTGGCGGCGAGCGCATGGATGCGACCCTCGACCGTCGACACGAACTCTGGCGTGCTCTTGGCCTTGGTGAGGCGCAGCACCGACAGGACCACGGCCAGCATGTTCTTGGCGCGATGATCGACCTCGCGCGCCAGCACGAGCTGGCGCTCCTCGGCGCGCTTGCGGTCGGTGATGTCGACGGTGACGCCGTTCATGCGAACCGCATTGCCGTCGGTGTCGCGCAGGATCACGCCGGCGCCGTAGCACCAGCGGATCTCGCCGCTCGGGCGGATGACACGGAACTCGACCTGGAAGCGGCTGTCGCCGGCGGCGACGATGCTGCCGACCGTGTTCTTCTCGCGGTCCTCGGGATGCATCATCGCCTCGACGCGCTCGACCGTCGGCACGAAGGTGGTCCGGTCGACGCCGAAGATGCGGTAGGCGCCGTCGTCCCATTCGACCTGGCCGGTTGCCACGTCGACTTCCCACGATCCCATGTCGCCGGCGCTGAGAGCGATCGAGCGGCGCTCCTCGCTGCGGCGGAGCTGCTCGGTCTGCGCCTCAAGCTCGGCGGTGCGCTCGGCGACCCTCTTCTCCAGTTCCTCGTTCATCGCCTCGAGCTGGCGGGTCTTGCGGTAGAGCTCGATGAAGACGCGCACTTTTGCGCGCAGTACCTCAGGGACGACGGGCACCGTCACGTAGTCGACCGCGCCGATCTCGTAGCCGCGCAGATGGTCGGTCTCGGCAATCTGCACCGCGGAGACGAAGATGATCGCGAGCTTCTGGAAGCGCGGATGCTCGCGGATCATGGCGGCAAGCTGGAAGCCGTCGATCTGCGGCATCACCACGTCGATCAGCACGACCGCGACGTTCTCCAGCTTGAGCAGCAGGCCCAGCGCCTCGTGCGGCGAGTTGGCCTTCACGAGATTCTCGCCCAGCTCGCCGAGAATGACCTCGTAGCTCAGCAACTTCGCCGGCTGATCGTCGATCAGCAGGATGTCGACCTTGTCCATGGGGGCTGAAACCGGGGCCAAGGTCAACGATGCAGCCAGAGACGCAGCGCCGAGAAGAGCTGCTCGGTGTTGACCGGCTTGGCGAGATAGTCGGACGCGCCGGCCTCCAGGCATTTCTCGCGGTCGCCCTTCATCGCCTTGGCGGTCAGCGCCAGGATGGGCAGACGGCGCAGCGCCGGCTTGCTGCGGATCAGCGCCATGGTCTCGTAGCCGTCCATCTCCGGCATCATGATGTCCATCAGCACGATCGAGACGTCCGGCGACTTCTCGAGGATCGAGATGGCCTCGTGGCCGGTCGTGGCCGTCAGCACCCGCATGCCGCGCCGCTCCAGTGCGCTCGACAGCGCGAAGATGTTGCGAGCGTCGTCGTCGACCACCAGCACGGTCCGGCCGGCCAGCACCTCGTCGGATCCGTGCAGGCGCTCCAGCATGCGCTGCTTCTCGGGCGCGAGTGCGGCCGCGGCGTGATGCAGGAACAGCGACGTCTCGTCGAACAGCCGCTCGGGCGAGGCCGCGCCCTTGACCACGATGCTGCGCGCCATCGAGTGCAGGCGGCCTTCCTCCTCGGCCGTGAGGTCGCGGCCGGTGAAGACCACGACCGGCAGGTCCGCGAGCGCCGGATCGGCCTGGATGGCTTCCAGTACCTCGAAACCCGACATGTCGGGCAGGCGCAGGTCGAGCACCATGCAGTCGTGCCGCTGGGTGTGCAGCAGCTCCAGTGCCTCCTTGCCCGAACCGACGGTCGTGATCTCGACATCGGGATGATCGAGCAGGGCCGCGACGCTCAGGCGCTCGCCCTCGTCGTCCTCGGCGATCAGCAGCCGCTTGCGGCGCGGCTGGACGTAATCGTTGATACGCGCCAGCGCGGCGCTCAGGCCCTCGGTCGTGGTGGGCTTGCTGAGATAGGAGAAGGCGCCGCGTGACAGTCCCTGCTGGCGGTCCTCGTCCATGGTGAGGATCTGCACCGGGATGTGGCGCGTCTCCAGCGTGCGCTTGAACTGGCTGAGCACGTTCCAGCCCAGCATGTCGGGCAGGAACACGTCGAGCGACATGGCGACGGGCTTGTACTGCAGCGCGAGGTCGAGCGCTTCGGAGCCGCGCGACGTCACGACCGCTTTCAGTCCGGCGGCATGCGCGGCATCGACCATGATGCCGGCATAGTTGGCGTCATCCTCGACGATCAGCAGGGCGCGGTCGCCGGCCTGCAATTCGTGACGGTCGTCGGGGAACTGGTCGGCGAGATGCTCGGGCAGCGCCACCATCGGCAAAGGCTGCGAGCCCGCTCCTTGGGTCGGCTGGCGCACGGCCGTGCGCGGGCCGGTGTACATCATCGGCAGGAACAGCGTGAAGGTGCTGCCGACGCCGGGCGTGCTGCGAAGGGTCAGCTCGCCGCCCAGCAGGCTCGCCAGCTCGCGGCTGATCGCGAGGCCGAGACCGGTGCCGCCATACTTGCGGCTGGTGCTGGCATCGGCCTGCTGGAAGGCCTCGAACACGATCTTCTGCTTCTCCATCGGAATGCCGACGCCGGTGTCGGTGACCTCGAAGGCCACGACCGAACTTGCCTGATTGAGCGCCCCGTTGTCGGTTCGCCAACCGCCCGTCACCGGCACGGCCCGCAGCCGCACGCTGCCCTCGGCGGTGAACTTCATGGCGTTGGACAGCAGGTTCTTCAGGATTTGCTGCAGGCGCTTGGAATCGGTGACGATGGACCGGCCGAGATGCGGATCGGCCTGGACCTCGAAGGTGAGGCCCTGCGATTCGGCCTGATGGCGGAACGGGCGGGCCACCGTCTCCAGCACGTTGGCGAAATAGATCTCCTCGGCATCGACGGTGACGGTGCCGGATTCGATCTTGGAGAGATCGAGGATGTCGCTGATCAGGTTCAGGAGATCGGTGCCGGCGCCGTGGATGGTGCGGGCGAACTCGACCTGCTTGGCGCGCAGGTTGCCGTCGGGATTGTCGGCGAGCTGCTGGCCCAGGATCAGGATGGAGTTGAGCGGCGTGCGCAGCTCGTGGCTCATGTTGGCCAGGAACTCAGACTTGTAGCGCGAGGTCAGCGCCAGTTCGGACGCCTTCTCTTCCACGGCGCGTCGGGCCTGCTCGATCTCCTGGTTGGCGCGCTCGACCTCGGCGTTGCGCTCGGCGAGCTGCGCGGCTTTCTGTTCGAGCTGGTCGTTGGTCTGCTGCAATTCGCCCTGCTGGCTCTGCAGCTCACCCGCGAGTTTCTGCGACTGCTGCAGCAGGCTCTCGGTCTGCATGGTGGCTTCGATCGAGTTCAGCACGATGCCGATCGAGGCGGTGAGCTGTTCGAGGAAGACGATCTGCAGTTCGGTGAAGGTGCTGAGCGAGGCCAGCTCGATCACCGCCTTGACCTGGCCTTCGAACAGCACGGGCAGCACGATCAGGCTCTTCGGTACCGCGCGGAACAGGCCCGAGGTGATCGGGCGCGCCGCTTCCGGCATGGTCGAGATGTGGATCGGCCGCCCGTCGGCGGCGCACTGGCCGATCAGGCCCTCGCCGACCCGCATGAACTCGGGGTGGCCGTCGCCCACGGCGTCGGCATAGACGGACAGCAGGCGCAGACGCGGCGTGCCGTCGTCCTGGGTCTGGTAGATCACCGCCTGGTGGGCGTCCACGAGCGGCGTCAGTTCGCTCAGGATCATGCGGCCGACGGTGCTGAGGTCACGCTGGCCCTGCAGCATGTTGGTGAACTTGGCGAGGTTGGTCTTCAGCCAGTCCTGCTCGGTGTTGCGCTCCGTCGTGAGACGGAGATTGTCGATCATGGTGTTGAGCTTGTCTTTCAGCTCCGCCACTTCGCCCAGCGCGTCGACCTGAATGGACCGCGTCAGGTCGCCCTTGGTGACGGCGGTCGCCACCTCGGCGATGGCGCGCACCTGGGTGGTGAGGTTGGCAGCCAGCAGGTTCACGTTGCCGGTGAGGTCCTGCCAGGTGCCGGCGACGCCCGGCACCTGCGCCTGGCCGCCGAGTTTTCCTTCCGTGCCGACCTCGCGCGCCACGCGCGTCACTTCGCCGGCAAAGCCGTTCAGCTGATCGACCATCGTGTTGATGGTCTCCTTCAGCTGCAGGATCTCGCCGCGCACGTCGACGGTGATCTTCTTGGAAAGGTCGCCGGTCGCGACGGCGGTGGTGACCTCGGCGATGTTGCGGACCTGGGTGGTGAGGTTCGCGGCCAGCAGGTTCACGTTGTCGGTGAGGTCCTTCCAGATGCCGGCGACGCCCGGCACCTGCGCCTGGCCGCCGAGCTTGCCCTCGGTGCCGACTTCACGCGCCACACGGGTCACTTCGCCGGCGAATCCGTTCAGCTGATCGACCATCGTGTTGATGGTGTCTTTCAGCTGCAGGATCTCGCCGCGCACGTCGACGGTGATCTTCTTCGAAAGATCGCCTGTCGCGACGGCGGTCGTCACTTCGGCGATGTTGCGGACCTGGGTGGTGAGGTTCGCGGCCAGCAGGTTCACGTTGTCGGTGAGGTCCTTCCAGGTACCGGCGACACCGGGCACCTGGGCCTGGCCGCCGAGCTTGCCCTCGGTGCCGACCTCGCGCGCCACGCGGGTCACTTCGCCGGCGAAGCCGTTCAGCTGATCGACCATCGTGTTGATGGTGTCTTTCAGCTGCAGGATTTCGCCGCGCACGTCGACGGTGATTTTCTTCGAAAGGTCGCCGTTGGCGACGGCGGTCGTCACCTCGGCGATGTTGCGCACCTGGCCGGTGAGGTTGGTGGCCATGAAGTTGACGTTGTCGGTCAGGTCCTTCCAGGTGCCGGCGACGCCCGGCACCTGCGCCTGGCCGCCGAGCTTGCCTTCGGTGCCGACCTCGCGTGCGACACGCGTCACTTCGCCCGCGAAGGAGTTCAGCTGATCGACCATCGTGTTGATGGTCTCCTTCAGGCGCAGGATTTCGCCCGAGGCATCGACGGTGATCTTCTTGGACAAGTCACCGCCGGCCACCGCGATGGTGACGTCGGCGATGTTGCGGACCTGGGTGGTGAGGTTCGCGGCCAGCAGGTTGACGTTGTCGGTGAGGTCCTTCCAGGTGCCGGCGACACCGGGCACCTGCGCCTGACCGCCCAGCTTGCCCTCGGTGCCGACCTCGCGCGCCACGCGGGTCACTTCGCCGGCAAAGCCGTTCAGCTGATCGACCATCGTGTTGATGGTCTCCTTCAGCTGCAGGATCTCGCCGCGTACGTCGACGGTGATCTTCTTCGACAGGTCGCCGGTCGCGACGGCGGTCGTCACCTCGGCGATGTTTCGGACCTGCGCGGTGAGGTTGGTCGCCATCGAGTTGACGTTGTCGGTGAGGTCCTTCCAGGTGCCGGCGACGCCCGGCACCTGCGCCTGACCACCGAGCTTTCCTTCGGTGCCGACCTCGCGCGCCACGCGCGTCACTTCGCCGGCGAAGCCGTTCAGCTGATCGACCATCGTGTTGATGGTGTCCTTCAGCTGCAGGATCTCGCCGCGCACATCGACGGTGATCTTCTTGGAAAGATCGCCGCGCGCCACGGCGGTGGTCACGTCGGCGATGTTGCGCACCTGGTCGGTGAGGTTGCCGCACATCGCGTTCACCGAATCGGTGAGATCCTTCCAGGTGCCGGCGACGCCCGGCACGATCGCCTGGCCGCCGAGCTTGCCCTCGGTGCCGACCTCGCGCGCCACGCGCGTCACTTCCGAGGCGAAGGAGCGCAGCTGATCCACCATCGTATTGATGGCTTCTTTCAGCTGCAGGATCTCGCCGCGCACGTCGACGGTGATCTTGCGCGACAGGTCGCCGTTGGCCACGGCGATGGTGACGTCGGAGATGTTGCGCACCTGGGCCGTCAGGTTGTTGGCCATCGAGTTGACGCTCTCCGTCAGCTCGCGCCACACGCCCGTCACTTCGCTCACCTTGGCCTGGCCGCCCAGCTTGCCGTCGGTGCCGACCTCGCGCGCCACGCGGGTCACCTCGGAGGTGAACACCGACAGCTGCTTGATCATGGTGTTGACGATGGTGGCGGCGCGCAGGAACTCGCCCTTCAACGGGCGGCCGTCGACGTCGAGCCGCACCGTCTGCAGCAGGTCGCCCTGCGCCACGGCGCCGATCACGCGGGTGACCTCGGTGGTCGGCCAGACCAGGTCGTCGATCAGCGTGTTGACCGAGCCTTCCATCTCGCCCCAGGCACCGGCCGACAGGCCGAACTTCACCCTCTGGCGCGTGCGGCCCTGCTCGCCGACCGACTTGCCGATGCGCTCGAGCTGGTAGGCCATGCTCTCGTTGCCGGCCGCGATGTCGTTCACCACCGCCGCGATCTTGCCCAGGGTGCCGTCATGGTCGCCGGTCAGGCGGACGGTGAAGTCGCCGCCGCGCAGGGCTTCGAGCACGCCCAGCAGGTCGCGCAGATCAGGGGTCGGTGGTGCGGCCCGGCGGGCTGTCGGGGGCGTCGTGCTGGTCGGCCCGTTGGCCAATGAAGAGCCGGCGTCGGCGGTCATGCAGAAAGCCCCCTCGGATCGGGAGCACACCGGCTGCGGATTTATTTCGGTTCCTTTGGAACCGCCTCCGTGCCCGGTTAGACCCCCCGCAACGACAGACAACGCGGGTCGCTGCCGCGGGTTGCACGTTCTCACGCAGATGACTTAGAGTGGTCAGACCACGGACTGACCAAGGGCGAAATGCTCGATATCGTTCGGCAGGACAACGAGGAAACGCCAAGCGGCGCAGACCGCGTCTTCACCTTCTTCCGCGACCGGCTGCTGTCGGGCGAACTGAAGGCGGGCGACCGGCTGCTGGGCGAACGGGAGCTCGCGCTGGCGCTGGGCGTCAGCCGGCCGGTGCTGCGCGAGGCGCTGCGCTCGCTCGCGATGCTCGGCCTGCTCGAAATCCGCCACGGCCGCGGCACCTATGTGCGCTCGGCCGACGCCTCGGTGCTGGGCCAGGCGCTCACGCTTTGCCTCGCGCCCGAGCCCAACATCCTCGACGACGTGCTGCAGGCCCGCATCGCCATCGAATGCCAGGCCATTCGGCTCGCCTGCGCGCGGGCCAGCGAACGCGACCTGCAGGCGATCGCCGCACTTCTGGATACGCTGGTCGATTCGCTCGACGATCCCGAGCGCGGCGGCGAGGCCGACTATGCCTTCCATCTCGCGCTGGTGCGGGCGAGCGGCAGCGGTGCGCTGATGAAGATCTACGAGGCGATTTCACCCTTGCTGATGCGCAGTCATGTCGAGCGCCGGCGCGACACGTTCCGCGAGCCCGCGATCACCTCGGGCCTCGTCGACGCCCATCGCCAGGTGTTTCTGGCGCTGGCGGAGCGCAATCCCGACGAGGCCGAGAAGCGCCTGCGCGAACACTTCGCGATCGGCGACGGGCTTCGCCGCAACAACCTCATCTCCACCTATCAGACAAAGGGCACCAACCCATGAAGATCGTCGTCGGATCGGATCACGCGGGCTTTCCCATGAAGGCCGAACTGCTCGCCTTCCTGCGCGAGCGTGGCCACGAGGTGGAGGATGTCGGCTCCTACGATCCCAACCCGGTCGATTTCCCCGACGTCGCGCGCAAGGTCGCGGCGTCGATCACGTCCGGCAAGGCCGAGCGCGGCCTGATGGTCTGCGGCACCGGCGTCGGCGCTTCGATCGGCGCCAACAAGATGAAGGGCATTCGGGCGGCCGTGTGCCACGACGTGCATTCGGCGCATCAGTGCGTCGAGCATGACGATGTGAATGTGATGTGCATCGGCGCACAGATCGTCGGTCCCTGGCTCGCCAAGGACCTGATCGCGGCCTACCTCGACGCCAAATTCTCGACCGCCGAGGAGTTCCGCCGGCGCGTGGCAAAGCTCGCGGAGATGGATGCGGGCCGCTAAGCTCGGGCAACGATAAGACGCAAAAAATCAAACGGAGGAAACGATGAAGAAGATGATGACGGCCGTCGCGATCGCGGCGGTGGCGATGATGGGCACCGCGCAGATCGCCAACGCCGATGCGCTCGACGACATCAAGAAGTCCGGCAAGATCCGCATCGCCGTCGACCTCGGCGTGCCGCCCTACGGCATGACCGACGACAAGATGCAGCCCTCGGGCTCCGACATCGACACCGCCAAGGCTCTGGCCAAGGATCTGGGCGTCGAGTTCGTGCACGTGCCGGTGACCGGCGCCTCGCGCATCCCCTCGCTGCAGACCGGCAAGGCCGACCTGGTGATCTCCTCGCTGTCGGTGACGCCCGAGCGCGCCAAGGTCATCGACTTCTCGATGCCCTACGCGGTCCTGCGCACGGTGATCGCCGCGCCGAAGAACGTGAACGTGAAGAGCATGGCCGAACTCGACGGCAAGACCGTCGGCACCGTGCGCGGCACCACGCATGATACGCAGCTCACCAAGGAAGGTCCCAAGGGCATGAAGCTGACGCGCTACGAGGACGACGCCACCGAAGGGCAGGCGTTCCTCAGCGGCCAGGTCGACATCTTCTCGACCGCCGAGATGCTGGTCGGCCAGCTCAACAAGAAGAACCCGAACCGCCAGGCCGAGGTGAAGTTCGTCCTCGACACCTTCAAGCTCGCCATCGGCGTCAAGAAGGACGAGGACCGTCTGCTGGCCGAGGTGAACAAGTGGATCGCCGCCAAGATCAAGGACGGCACCCTGAACGCCATCTACAAGAAGCAGTTCAACACCGACCTGCCCGACGTGATCCTGAAGCAGTAAGGGACATCGCGCACACCCGGTCCGGCCCGTGTCGTACAAGCTCGATTTCGCGTTCCTGGCCGACAGGTGGCCCGACTTCGTGGCGGGCGCCTGGCTCACCATCCAGCTCACCGTGGCGTCGATCGCGCTGGGCTTCGTGGTCGGCACGGTATGCGCACTGGGCCGCGTCTATGGCGGCCCGGTCCTGAGGCGGCTGGTCGGCGCCTATGTCGAGACGATCCGCAACACGCCGCTGCTGATCCAGATCTTCATCGTCTATTTCGGACTGGCGAGCCTCGGCCTGAAACTCAGCGCCGAGGTCTCCGCCATCGTGGCGCTCACGGTCAACATGGGCGCCTACACGACGGAGATCATGCGGGCCGGCATCCAGTCGATCCAGCGCACCCAGCTCGAGGCCGCCGATTGCCTGGGCCTCACCCGGCTGCAGACTATCCTGCACATCGTATTGCTGCCGGCGATGGAGCGCGTCTATCCCGCGCTCTCCAGCCAGTTCGTGCTGCTGATGCTGGCCTCGTCCATCACCTCGCAGATCTCGACCGAGGAGCTGACGGCGACCGCCAACCTGGTGCAGTCCGACACCTACCGCAGCTTCGAAGTCTACATGATCGTGGCGGTGGTCTATCTCGCGCTGTCGGCGCTCTACCGCCTCGCGCTCTGGGCCATCGGGCTCGTGCTGTTCGAGCGCAAGCGCCGGCTGGGGACGCCGCTGTGATCCAGCTCGGCGCCAACCAGATCCTCTACATCGTCGAGGCGGCGCGCTGGACGATCCTGCTGTCGCTGATCGCCTTTTTGGGCGGCGCGATCGTGGGCCTGCCGCTGGCGCTGATGCGCGTGTCGGAGTCGAGGATCCTGCGCGGCCTCGCCAGCGCCTACATCCAGATCATCCAGGGCACGCCGCTGCTGATCGTGCTGTTCCTGTCCTATTTCGGCCTCGGCATCCTGGGCCTGAAGCTCGATCCGCTGATCGCCGCCGGGCTTTCCCTCACGCTCTACGCCGCGGCCTTCCTGGCCGAGATCTGGCGCGGCTGCATCGAGGCGGTGCCGAAGACGCAATGGGAGGCGTCGGACTGCCTGGGTCTGAACGCCTTCCAGCAATATGCCTATGTGATCCTGCCGCAGGCCGTGCGCATCGCCACGCCGCCGACCGTGGGCTTCATGGTGCAGATCGTGAAGAACACCTCGCTCGCCTCGGTCATCGGCTTCGTCGAACTCGCGCGCGCGGGACAGATCGTCAACAACTCGACCTTCGAGCCGTTCGCGATCTTCGCCATCGTCGGCGCGATCTATTTCGTCCTCTGCTATCCGCTGTCGCTGGCGAGCCGTCATCTCGAGAGGAAGGCCCATGCCGGACGGTGATACCGTCATCCGCGTCCAGGACGTCGTGAAGGAATTCGGGCCGCTGCGCGTGCTGAACGGCGTCGGCTTCGACGTGACGCGCGGCCAGACCGTGGCGATCGTGGGCCGCAGCGGTTCGGGCAAGAGCACGCTGCTTCGTTGTATCGCCGGGCTGGAGACGATCCAGGGCGGCGCCATCGAGGTCTGCGGCCATGCGGTCGGCCGGCCAGGCAGCGAGGCGCGCGCCCAGTTGCGGCGCGACGTCGGCATGGTGTTCCAGAGCTACAATCTCTTCCCGCATCTCACGGTCGAGCGGAACATCACCTTGGCGCTGACGCTGGTGAAGAAGCAGCCGAAGGAAGAGGCGAAGAAGGTCGCGGCGGAAGTGCTGGCGATGGTCGGCCTCACCGACAAGCTGCTGTCCTATCCCGAGCAGCTCTCGGGCGGCCAGCAGCAGAGGGTCGCCATCGCGCGCTCGCTGGCGCTGAAGCCGCAGGTGATGCTGTTCGACGAGGTGACCTCGGCGCTCGATCCCGAGCTCACCGCCGAGGTGCTGGCGGTGATGGAGGATCTCGCGCGGCGCGGCATGACGATGATCACCGTCACCCACGAGATGGGCTTCGCCCGCCGCGTGGCCGACCTCGTCGTGTTCATGCATCGTGGCAAAGTCTGGGAAATCGGCCCGACCGCCGAACTATTCGCCGATCCAAGGACCGCCGAGTTCAAGCAGTTCGTCGGCAGCGAGCTTTAGTTTTGAACGCCTATGCATTCTTCCACCTCCCTCGTCACACTCCCGTCGTCCCGACCGGAGCGAAGCGGAGGGACCTCTTTTCCTCGGCTCAACGGCTGAGGGTGGAAATCGGATGGCGCGGCCGGAGAGAGGGGTTTACCGGCCCCCGAGGACCACGGCGCGAACGTCGTTGGGTCGTCTGACAGAAAGTCCTCTCCGGCCGATCTGAATTTCGTGCCGAAAAGTGGCGGCGGCAAGGACGATCTTGGCGGGTTGCGCGCCGATCTCGAGGCGGCCGGCCGGGCCGTGAAGGACGCTCAGGTGGCGTCGGGCCGTGCGATGGGGAACCCGGGATGATCGAAGACTGCCTGCGAGCCGCCGTTTCGAGCGGGCGCCTGAGCGAGAAGGGCAAGCTCTCTCCACTCCGCGCTGTGCGCTCCGGTCAGACGACGGAAGATTTTGTATGCGATGGCCCTACGTACGACGGGGCAAGAGCTGAGATCACTGCTCCGCGAACTGCTCGGCTTCCTGGCGGCCGGCCTGTTCACTGGCCATCATCACCAGCCCGTAGGTGACCACCAGAGTGAACACGATCGTGGCGTAGAGCGTGTAGGGATGCGTGGCGGCGGCGGCTCCCGTCGGCAGCACGTGGATCACCTCGAAGGCCAGGACGCCGGCGCGAATCACGCGGGCGATGCCGAGGCCCACGAACGCCAGCGCGGCGGGCAGCCGGCTGCGCAGATGGTCCCGGGTCCGGCCCTGCCAGATCTCCCAAGCCGAGGCGAGGCCCAGCAGGCCGAGGAACAGCGAGAAGGGGATCGAGGCCGCCTGCCGGCCCGCGCCGATCGCGCGCAACACAATGAATAGCGCGAGGAAGGCGATGCTGACGGCCATGGAAAGCAGGACCAGCCGCGCGAGATCGTTGCGGTTCTGGTTGGCGAACCGGAGGCTCAGCCACATGCCCGCGAAGCCCGCGACCACGAACATGTCGGCCGCGAGCATCAGCGACAGGTCGGTCTGATGGCCGCCGAGGCGCAGCATCAGGGCGCCGAGGCTGGTCAGCAGCAGGGCTGCCGTCCAGGCGCGAAGCCCCGGCGCATCGCGATGGTGATACCAGGTCAGGAACGCTGCCCCTGCGCCGCAGACCGTGACGATGCCGCCGATCAGGTAGAGCGTCTTGACGTTGAGTTCCATGAACGCTCAGGCGGGCGGAGCGACGGACAGGCCCTTGACCTTGTGGCGATCGATGAAGCTCTGGACCAGGCCGGACTTCTTGGCCTTCTCGACGAAGTCGGCGAGGAAGGCCGCGCCCTCGACGTTCGGCTTGGCTGTGCCGACCGCCTGCTGCACGGCGGTGAACTTGCCGTCGAGGATCTTCAGGCCCGGCGCCTTCTCGACATCCTTGAGCAGGCCGGGGCGCAGGCCCGCCAGCACCTCGAGCTTGTCGCTCATGAACTTGTCGTAGGCGGCGTCGAGGCCGCTCACCTGCACCAGCGTGGCGTTCTTGATGTTGTTGACCAGCCACAGGTCGTAAGCGGAGCGGGCGGAGACGGCGATGCGCACGCCCTTCTTGTCGACGTCGGCGATCGATTTGATCGGCGAGCCCTCGGGCACCATGTAGGTCGCCTCGATCTCGACATAGGCGGCGGTGAACTGGATCTTCTCGGCGCGCTGCGGCTCGGCGCCGATCAGGCCGATGTCCCAGATGCCCTTGCCGACCTGGTCGCCGAGCTCGCCCGGCGTCTTGAACGGCACGTAGTGCACGGGCACGCCCAGCGCGGCGGCGATCTCGCGCGCCATGTCGGGCGCGACACCGACCGGCTCGGACTTTTCGCTGCGGCCGGTGACCAGCAGGAAGTTGGAGAGGTTGATACCGGCGCGCAGGACGCCGGTGGGGGCAAGTTGGGCTCGGGCTTTGTCAGTCATGCCGCCAGTCTATGGCCAACCGCGGCCGGATGGTAGGTTGATGAGCATGTCCAAGCAGCTCACCGCCCGCCTGCGCTCGATCTGCCTCGCCCTTCCGGAGGCCGCCGAAAAGGAGGCCTGGGGCGACCCGACCTTTCGCGTGCGCGAGAAGATTTTCGCCATGGAGAAACGCGGCGACGGGCGCGTCTCGGTCTGGTGCAAGGCGGCGCCGGGTAGCCAGGCCATTCTGGTGGGCGCCGAGCCTGCGCTTTTCTACATTCCGCCATATGTCGGATCGAAGGGCTGGATCGGCATGCGGCTCGACGCCCAGCCGGACTGGAACGAGGTTGCGGCGGTTGTGCAGCGCAGCTACCGGCTGATCGCCCCCAAGAGACTGGTCGCGCAGATAGGCGAAATTGATGGGGTCCAACCACAGCGCCGGCCCGCGCGTTCGCGCTAGACTGCGGCCATGAGCAAAGAGATCATCGTCGAGACCACCGCCGGAAAAATTCGCGGCACCAGCGATCGCGGTGTCGAGATCTTCAAGGGCATTCCGTATGCCGAGCCGCCGCTCGGCGACCTGCGCTTCCGACCGCCGCGCAAGCCGACGCCCTGGACCGACGTCCGCGACGCGACCGAGTACGGCAACATGGCGGTGCAGAGTACGAACGTCTTCGCGCTACCCGACGACCTGCTGCGCATCTTCACCCTGGCGGGCAAGCAGAAGCTCGACGAGGACTGTCTATATCTCAACGTCTGGACCTCGGGCCGCGAGGGATCGGAACGGCCGGTTCTCTTCTGGTGCCATGGCGGCGCCTTCATCACCGGTTCGGGCTCGTCGCCGTGGTCCGACGGCGCCAATCTCTGCCGGCTCGACGATGTCGTGGTCGTCTCGTTCAATCATCGCCTCGGCGCGCTGGGCTATCTCCATCTCGAGGACATGGCCGATGGCTTCGAACATGCCGGCCTCGCCGGCGTGCTCGACATCGTCGCGGCGCTCGAATGGGTGCGCGACAACATCGCCCGCTTCGGCGGCGATCCGCGCAACGTCACCATCTTCGGCGAATCGGGCGGCGGCGCGAAGGTGAGCGTGCTGATGGCCATGCCGCCGGCCAAGGGCCTGTTCCACAAGGCCATCATCCAGAGTGGACCGGCCGTGCAGATGGCCAATCGCGAGGATGGCGCCAAGACGGCGCGGCAGATGCTGGAGCATCTCGGGCTCGACGCCGCCGATGCCGGCAAGCTGCGCAAGCTGCCGGCGGCGAAGATCCTCGAAGCGCAGGTCAAGGTACTGGCGGGCGTCAGCCGCGCGGCCTTCGCCGACCGGCGGCGGCTCGGCTTCAATCCGGTGATCGACGGCACGCTGTTTCCCGGCGGTCCGTTCGCGCCGAAGGCGCCGCTGCCGTCGCTCAACGTGCCGCTGATGATCGGCAGCAACAAGGACGAGATGACCCTGTTCCTCGGCCACATGCCGTGGGTCGCCGACGCCACGTTCGAGAGCCTGCCCGAAGCGCTCACGCCCTATCTCGGCGCGCGTGCGGCGGAGATCGTCGCGACCTACCGCAAGGCACAGCCGAGGCTTCGCCCCGACGAGATCGCCATCGCCATCGTGTCCGACCAGGGCATCCGCGCGCCCTCGCTGTTGATCGCCGAGCGCAAGCTCGAACAGGAAGCGGCGGAGGTCTTCGTCTATCTCTTCGCCTGGGAGACGCCGGTGCTGGGCGGCAGGCTTCGCTCCTGCCACACGCTGGAAATCCCGTTTGTTTTCTCCAACCTCGAAGCGGCGGAGCTGACCGGCGACGATCCCGCGCGCCTGCCGCTCGGCGAGGCGATGAGCCGGTCGTGGATCGCCTTCGCGAAGAAGGGCAATCCCAACCACGAGGGATTGCCGGTGTGGCCCGCCTATACGGCGGCCATGCGCGCCACCATGATTTTCGACGAAGTCTGTCACCTCGATATCGATCCGCAGGGCGCAGAGCGGCGGGTCTGGGAGATCAGGAAATGAAGATCACCGACGTCACGCTGACGCTGTTCGCCTGGGACGATATTCCGCCCACGACCTACGGCGCACATACCGGCCGCTTCTCCGGCAAGAGCGCGCTCGGCCTGCTGCGCATCCTCACCGACGACGGCATCGAAGGGCACGCCTTCCTGGGCTCGGCGATGAATCCCGCGACGACCGACGGGCAGGGTCTGATCAATCACCTGAAGCCGGTGCTGCTCGGCAAGGATCCGTTCCAGCGCGAACTGATCAACCAGGAGATCTGGAAGCGCCAGCGGTCGGCCGGCGTGCGCTCGATCGGTGCGGTCGACGTGGCGCTGTGGGACCTGGTCGGCAAGGCGATGAACCAGCCGATCCATCGCCTGCTCGGCACCTATCGCGAGACCGTGCCGGCCTATGCGAGCTCGGCCGTGCTGGCCTCGCCCGCCGAATACGCCGCCGAAGCCGTGCGCTTCAAGGAATATGGCTGGGCCGCCTACAAGATCCATCCGCCGACGCGCTGGAAGGAAGACATCAAGGTCTGCGAGGCGGTGCGCCGCGCCGTCGGCGACTACACGATCATGCTCGACTCGACCTGGAGCTACGACTATCCGGCCGCCATCCGCGTCGGCCGCGCCGTGCAGGAGATGGGCTTCTACTGGTATGAGGACCCGCTCGCCGACCAGGACATCTACAACTACACCAAGCTGAAGCAGCAGCTCTCGAACCCGATCATGGCGACCGAGTATCCGCAGACCGGCCTCGATTCCTACCAGCCGTGGATCCTGCAGCAGGCCACCGACTACCTGCGCGGCGACGTGGCGGTGAAGGGCGGCATCACCACCCTGGTAAAGACGGCGCATCTCGCCGAGGCCTTCCGCATGAACTACGAGGTCCATCACGGCGGCAATTCGCTGAACAATGTGGCCAACCTCCATGTCATCGCCTCGATCCGCAACACCGAGTTCTTCGAGGTGCTGCTGCCTGACGGCGCGCAGAAGTACGGGCTGGAGCGCGACATCGTCGTCGGCCGCGACGGCATGGTGCGGGTGCCGAACGGTCCGGGCCTCGGCGCCGCGATCGATTTCGCATTGATCGAGCGCAAGAAAGTTGCCGTTCTGACCTGAGAACGGCGGACTTGCGGGCGCAACTCGTCCGCGATCGGTGGCGTTGGTCGGGCATCCCAATTCGAGAGGAGGTCCCGATGATCAAGCGTACCCTGTTCACCCTCGCCCTGGTCGCTTCCGCCGGTGCAGCCTATGCGCAAGGCGAGCCGTCCGATCCCTATGGCCGCCCGCTGATCGGCCGCGAGGACTGGGTGCGCCAGCCGGGCGACCAGCCCGGTGGGGCGTCCGGCATGGGCCAGCCGATCTCGCGCCCTGCGCCGATGACTTCGGCACCCATGCCTTCGGCGACCATGAACGCCGACATGGCGATGGCGCCGGCACCGATGAACACGGCCCCGACCGTCCAGGGCGAGCCGCGCGATCCCTATGGCCGTCCGCTGCTGGGTCGCAACGACTGGGTTCGCCAGCCGGGCGATCAGCCGGGCCCCACTCGCTAACGGGCTTTCGTCGTCCTAGATTCTTTTCTGTTACCTTGCTTGCCCCGGCGTCGTTGGACGGCGCCGGGGTCGAAGCATGAGCGAGGAGGAAAGAATCGAGATCTATATCGATGCCGACGCCTGTCCGGTGAAGGCCGAGGTCTATCGTGTGGCCGAGCGCTACGGGCTGAAAGTCTTCGTCGTGGCGAATTCCTACATGAACGTGCCGCGCGATCCGCGCATCGAGAGGGTCGTCGTGAGCGACGGGTTCGATGCGGCCGACGACTGGATCGCCGAACGGGCCGGGCCCGACGACATCGTCATCACCTCCGACATCCCGCTCGCCGACCGCAGCCTCAAGAAGGGCGCGACCGTGATCGGCTCGACCGGCGTCCCGTTCACCATGTCATCGATCGGAATGGCGATGGCCAGCCGCGAGCTGATGTCGAACCTGCGGGCGATGGGCGAGGTGACCGGCGGCCCCAAGCCGATGGCTGCCCGCGACCGCTCGCGCTTCCTGTCGGCGCTCGACGAGGCGATTCAGAAGATCAGGCGGCGCAAAAGCTAAGAGATGACCCCTCCGCCCCTTCGGGGCACCTCCCCATTTGAATGGGGAGGAAAGCGGAGAGTCATTGCCTCCCCATTCAAATGGGGAGGTGTCGACGTCTTACGTCGACGGAGGGGTCATGACGGCCCTCAACGCCGGTCGATCCAGACATCCTCGAAGCGGAAGCCGTTATAGGAGCTGTTGGTCTGCGGCACGTAGCCCTGCACATAGGGCTGCCAGCAGGTCGCGGCCTTGTTCCACATCAGCGGCGGGCGGGCGGCGTCGGCCAGCAGCTTGGCGTCGATGTCCCAGGCGAGGCGGCGGCGCTTCTCGACGTCGAGTTCGGAGGACTGCGCCTCGAACAGCCGCTCGATCTCGGGATTGCAGTAGTGGTTGTAGTTGCGCTCCGAGCGGCAGGCGAAGGTCTCGTAGAAGATCTGGTCGGGATCGTCGACGGCGTTGCCGGTCGTCTCGATGGCAAGCGCATAGTCGCGGCGCTGCAGACGCGTGAACCAGTGCACCGTCTCGACGACGTCGAGCGTCGGCTCGATGTAAATCTCCTGCAGCTGCGTCGCCAGCACGGCGGCCGGGCTGCGATAGAGCGAGACGGCGCGGGTGAAGATCTTCAGCGGCAGCAGCTTGTCGGGTCCGTAGCCCGCCTTGCGCATCAGCTCGCGCGCTTCCTCGCGGTTCTTCTCGAGGTTGGGCCCGAAACCCGGCATGCCCGCCAGCGCCTCGGCCGGCATGCCCCAGCGGCCTTCGGGCGGCGGCTGGAGATGACCGCCGATCACGCCGCTGCCCTCGAGCGCGTCCATGAAGCCCTGCCGGTCGATTGCCAGCGCGAGCGCGCGGCGGATGTCGGGATTGTCGAACGGCGGCGCCTCGCGGTTCAGCATCAGGTTGGTGTTGTTGTTCATCGCCGTCGCCTCGCACATCACCTTGGGCGACTGGCGCTTGACGTCGCGCAGCTGCGTCATCGAGACGTCGCTGGGGAAGGTCATGTCGTAGCGGCCGGCGACGAAACTCAGCAGTGCGGTCGAGCGGCTGGCGACCACCGAGAATTCGATGCCGTCGAGATAGGGACGACCGGCCTTCCAGTAGTCGGGATTGCGCGCGAGGCGGATGCGGTCGAACTGGTTGAAGGTCTCGAGCTTGAAGGGCCCGGTGCCGACCGGCTTCACGCGCATCTGCGCGAGCGGCACGTGGCAGGGGTAGATCGGCGTGAAGCCCGACGCGAGCATCGACAGCAGCGAGGGCTGCGGCCGGTTGAGGTGGATCGTGACGTCGAAGTCGGTCCGTGCCTGGATGAAGTTGATGTTGCCGAACCACGAGCCGCGCGGATTGGTGCGCAGCCGATTGCGCGCGCGGTTGGTCAGCAGGTTGAAGGTGCATTCGACGTCGCTCGACGTGAACGGCACGCCATCGTGCCACTTCACGCCGCGGCGCAGCTTGAACGACAGCTCGGTCTTGTCGTCGTTCCACGACCAGGATTCCGCCAGGTCGGGGATGATCGATTCCTCGGTGTTCTGCGGCACCGCCGGATCGAAGACCACGAGGTTGTTGAAGATCGGCATGAACGCCACGACGGTCGACGAGTTGGTCTCTTCGAGGATCGAGGCGCTGGTCGGGTTGTCGCGATGGAAGATGCGGAGCACACCTCCGCCACGCTGGGCGAGCGCGACATCGCACCAGCACAACACCAGGGCCAGAGAGCCGATCAACAGCCTGGTACGCATCGCCAACCTTCACGCCTTGCCGGACCCGTTGGCCACAGCTTTATCTCAAAGCTGACAGCTTCGCGGACCGGACGGTAGTTTCATTCCTGCACACTAGGGCGCGCGAACACCCTTCGGGAAGGCAACAGACGCTCTGAAGATACAAGCAATACAATTACGCAACGGATAACGGGATCAGGCAGCGCGAACCGCTCGCATCGTGCTTGAATAGCGGGGGCAGACCTCTCGGGCGAAGCGGGTCATCATGTGCTGCCGCAATGCCAGTGGTGTGCCGGGCGTTGCCGATGACACCATGAAGTAGTTGAAGCCCAGAGCGGCGAGCTGGTCGATGCGCCGGCAGATCGTCTCGGGACTGCCGACCAGATTCGAATCCATGAACGGTCCCAGCTCCGACGGATCGGTGAGCTTGCGCAGGTTGGCGAACATGCGACTGAAGTCCTGGTACTCCGGTATGTCGGCCCATGGGTTGGCGTCGGATTCGTAGTGGGTGCACTGCAGGTCGAAGTACGGCGGATAGAAGCGGCGGCCGAGATCGCGGGCTTCCTCGTCGGTGTCGGCGATGAACATCTTCACCGAGATCGGCAGGATCGCGTCCTTTCCCGCAGCACCTGCGCGGGCCCGCCAGCGTTCGAGGATCCTGGACAGGAGCTTGTCGGGAAAGGTCGAGAGGCAGATCGGTGCGACGCCGAGATCACCCATCACCTCCGCACTCGCGGGGCTGCCGATGGCGCCGTAGAAGTTGACCTTCTTCGTGGTGGGATCGGGCCGCAGCTTGATCGGCTTGTCGATCTTCCAGAACGGACCGTCATGGGTGAAGGGCTCGCCGGTGAGCCCCTTTTCGACGATGCGGTAACATTCGGTGAAGCGGGCGCGCGCCTCGTTCATGTCGACGTTGTAGGCGTCGTATTCCATCTTGGCGGTGCCGCGACCGATGCCGAGATGCAGCTTGCCGTTGGTCATGCTGTTCAGCATGGCGATCTCCTCCGCCAGCCGCAGCGGATGATACCAGGGCAGCACCAGCACCGAAGTGCCGAGCGACAGGTCGGGGAAGGCCGCCGCGATGTGCGCCATGAAGAGGAGCGGGCTCGGCGTCGGGTAGTAGTCGCTGAAATGGTGTTCGAGCAGCCAGGCGGCGTCGAAGCCCAGCTTTTGGCCCAGCGCGCAATCCTCCATCACCTCGCGATAGAGCGCCTGGTCCGACTTCTGGACGTCGCTGGCCGGGGCCGCCTGAAATCCAAAGGCAATGTCGCCCGCAATATCAGCCATCGTCGTCGTTTCCCCTTCTGGTTCCCTGACTATATAAAGCGCCGACGTTCTAGGGGAGGGCCGAATGGGACCGACGACGACGAGACGCTGCATTGCAACATTGGGGTTGATGTTCGCCGCGGCGACAGTGCTGCCGGTGGCGGCGCAGGCGCAGCAGAAGAAGGTCGTGATCTACACGTCCAACGAAAGCACCCTGAACGACCTCGCGTTCGCGGCCTTCACCAAGGAAACCGGCATCGCCGTCGAGCCGGTGGTCGCGGGCTCCGGCGTGGTCATCCGCCGCCTGCAGGCCGAGAAGGAACGGCCGCTCGGCGACATCGTCTGGGGCATCAGCCGCTCGCTGCTGCAGACCAACAAGGCGCTGTTCGCGCCTTATGCCTCCAAGAACAAGGACGCGACGCCGGTCGAGTATCGCGACCCGACCGATCTCTGGGTCGGCAACAACCTCCACCTGCTGGTGATCCTGCAGAACACCAAGATCCTGCCGGCCGACCAGGGCCCCAAGGGCTGGAACGACCTGCTCGATCCGAAGTGGAAGGGCAAGATCGCCTTCACCGATCCGGCCAACTCGGGCTCGGCCTACACCACGGTCACCATGCTGGTCGACCTGTGGGGCGGCGGCGATGCGGGCTGGAAGAAGGTGGGCCAGCTGTTCAAGAACCTGAAGGTGCTGAACCGTTCGTCGCTGGTGTTCCAGGGTGTGGGCAACGGCGAGTATCCGCTGGGCATCTCGCTGGAATATGCCGGCCCGATGTGGGCCTCGGGCGGCGCGCCGGTGAAGACGATCTATCCGGCCGACGGCACGCTCGCCACCATGGAAGGCGTCGCCATCATCAAGAACGGTCCCAATCCGAACGAGGCCAAGGCCTTCGTCGACTTCGTGAACCGCAAGGACGTGCGCGAGATGATCCTCAAGGCCACCTTCCGCCGGCCGACGCGCACCGACCTCGATCTCGCGAACCTGCCGGGCGGCCTGCCGCCGATGAGCAGCCTCAACATCGTGAAGTATGACGAGGATGCCTGGACCGACAAGCGCAAGGAAACGCTCGAGAAGATCAAGGACCTCCTGCAGGAGTCTCGCTGAGCGTGACCGGCATTGTCATTGAGGGCGTAACCCGGATCTTCGGAACGGTGCGCGCGGTCGACGATGTGAACCTCACCGTCGGCGAAGGCGAGTTCTTCACCCTGTTGGGGCCTTCGGGCTGCGGCAAGACCACGTTGCTGCGCATGATCGCAGGCTTCAGCGAGCTGAATGCGGGCCAGATCCGTTTCGGCACGAAGCGGATCGACACCTTGCCGGCGCACACGCGCGACATCGGCATGGTGTTCCAGAACTATGCCGTGTTTCCCAACCTCACGGTGGCGGGAAATGTCGCCTACGGTTTGAAGGCGCGGAAGGTGGCGTCGGCGGACATTGCGCGCCGGGTCGAAGAGGCGCTGTCGCTGGTCCAGCTCGGCGGCTACGGCGAGCGCTGGCCGCATCAGCTCTCGGGCGGTCAGCTCCAGCGGGTCGCCATCGCCCGTGCGCTGGTGATCCGCCCGCAGGTGCTGCTGTTCGACGAGCCGCTCAGCAACCTCGATGCGCGCCTGCGGGTCAGCATGCGCGCCGAGATCCGTGAGCTGCAGAAGTCGCTGGGCATCACCGCGATCTACGTCACGCACGATCAGGAAGAGGCGATGTCGGTGTCCGACCGCATCGCCCTGATGCAGAGCGGCAAGCTCGAACAGGTTGGCGCACCGGCCGAGATCTATCGCAACCCCGCCTCGCGTTTCGCGGCCGAGTTCATGGGCACGACCAACCTTTTGGAGCCGAAGGTGCTGGGCCTCACGGGCAGCGGCATGGTCTCGCTGCGGCCCGAGGCGCTGCGTCTCGACGCCGAGGCGCCCGCCGGTTGGCCGCGGCTGTCGGGCTCGGTGGTGCATGTCGAGGTGCTGGGCCCGATCACGCGCTTCGACGTGAAGCTGGGCGACGGATCGCTGATCCGTGTCGCGTCGCTCGATGAGCCGCATCGCACGCTCGCGACGGGCGCGCAGGTGACGCTGGCTTACGATCCCGCGCGTGTGACCGTGCTGCCGTGACCCTGAGCATTCCGCATCAGCAACGCCTGCCGCTGACGATTGCCGCGCTGGGCTTCCTGTTCCTGGGCCTGTTCCTGCTCTATCCGCTGTTCAACGTCTTCGGCGCCAGCGTGCTCGACGGCGATGGCGAGAAGTTCACCTTCGCCAACTACGTAAAAATCCTCGGCCGCTCCTTCTATCGCGGCGCCGTCGCCAACACGCTGATGATCGGCGTCGCGGCCACGATCACCACCATCCTCGTGTCGGTGCCGTTCGCCTTTGCGCTGGCGCGCCTGCCGGTACCGGGCAAGGCCGCGATCATCGCGCTGGCGGCCATGCCGCTGGTCCTGCCGTCCTTCGTCAGCGCCTACGCCATCGTGCTGCTGCTGGGCCGCGCCGGCGTGGTGACGCAGTGGCTCAATTCCTGGGGCATCGGCTTCGGCTCGATCTACGGCGCCGGCGGCATCGTGCTGGTGTATACGCTGACGCTCTATCCCTATGTGCTGCTGCCCACGATGGCGGGCTTCAAGGCGGTCGATGTCTCGATCGAGGAAGCCGCGCAAAGCCTCGGCTCCTCGCCGCGCCGCACGCTCTGGACCGTGACCCTGCCCATCGTCGTGCCGTCGATCCTCGCGGGCGGTCTCCTGGTCTTCATCGAGACGCTGGAGAATTTCGGCGTACCCTTCGTGCTGGCCGAGGACATGCCGATCTTCGCCGTCGAAGCTTTCAAGCTGTTCGTCGGCGAGACCGCGCCCAACCCGTCGTCGGCCGGCGTGCTGGGTGTGCTGCTGATCCTGATGACCTCGATCGTACTGCTGATCCAGCGCCGCTTCCTGGCCAACCGCCGATTCGCGACGGGCGCGCGCGCCGCGCCGCCGATCCTGAAGGTCGGCCTTAGCCTCAGGATCGCCGCGACGGTCTATTGCTGGTCGGTGGTGCTGCTGGCGCTGGTGCCGTTCTTCGCCATCGTCGTGCTGTCGTTCATGGAGTTCCGCGGCCCCGTCCTCCATCCCAATTTCAGCACGGCCAACTTCGCGGCCCTCTTTGAACGCTCGACGCGGCCGCTGCTCAACACGCTGATGTTCGCGACGCTGGCCGCCATCGGCGTCACGCTGATCGGCGTGCCGATCGCCTATGTCGTGACGCGGCTGCGTTCGGGTCTCGCCGCGGTGCTCGACGTGCTGGCAACCTTGCCGTTCGCCGTCGCGGGCACGGTGCTCGCCATCGGCTTCGTCGTGTCGTTCAACAGCGGCTGGCTGATCCTGACGGGCGGGCCGTTCATCATGGTGCTGGCCTACACGGTGCGCAAAATCCCGTTCGCGGTGCGCTCGTCCAGCGGCATCCTGCACCAGATCGATCCCTCGCTGGAGGAAGCCTCGATCAGCCTCGGCCGCTCGCCGCTGCAGACCTTCGGGCGAATTCTCGTGCCGCTGATGCTGGGCGGCATCATGAGCGGCTTCGTGCTGACCTGGGTGACGATTGCCTCGGAACTCAGCGCCACCGTCGTGCTCTACAGCGGCCAGTGGCGCACGCTCACGGTGGTGATGTTCCAGGCGCTGGAAGGGGGCGGCGGCGGCATCGCCACGGCGGCGGCCTCGACCCTGATCGTCGTGACGCTGGTGCCGATCGCGCTGCTCTACCGCCTGATCCGCCGCTACGAGCTCGCGTCCTGATGCTCGATCGATTTCAGGAAGCGGCCGCGCCCGGCGCGTGAATGGGCCTCGGCGCGTTCGCGCGCCAGGCTGGGCTCGCCGGCCAGGATGGCGTCGAGGATCGCGCGATGCTCGGCATTGGATTCGGCCATGCTGGCGCTGCGGTCGAAGGCGCGGCGGCGCGAGAGCTGCAGCTTGCGCGTCTGGTCGAGATAGATCGCCTCGATCTGGCGATTGCCGGCAAAGCCCACGATGCATTCGTGGAACTCGACGTTCAGTGCGAAGTAGCGCGCCCCATCGCCGGCGGTCGCGGCGGCTTCCATGCCGTCGAGCAGGCGGCGCAGGTGCAGCGCCTGCTCGGCGCGGATGCCGAGTGCCAGCTGCGCCGCGCCAAAGGCGAACAGCAGCCCGTTCAGGATGTAGCTCTCCAGCGCCTCGTCGAGCGGCACGCTGCGCACGAAGGCGCCGCGGTTGCGGATGACGGTGACGAGGCCCGCCCGTTCGAGCGCCCGCGCCGCCTCCCGGATCGGCCCGCGACTGACGCCCAGCCGGCTGGCCAGCGCCACCTCGTTGAGCTGCGTGCCCGGCGCCAGGGTCCCGTCGAGGATCATGCGCTCGAGCTGGCGGCGGACGCGGTCGCCCAGCGGGGCGTCGCGGGCCTCGCGATCTATTGTCAACAATTCAAGGAAGTCTGGCGGCATTCCGCTCAAGGATAACGACTGTATCATGCTTCAAAAGGGAAATTATTGTTTACAATCTGACAAGGCGCTTTCAGGCTCGTTTCATAAGAAGAGCGGTCTGGGAGGATCGGATGAAGCGGCGCGTGTTCGTGGCGGGCAGTCTTGTGGCGGCCGGATTCGGCCCCATGGCAAGGGCTGCGGAGCCCTATCCCTCCAAGCCGGTGCGCTGGGTCGTGCCCTATCCGGCGGGCGCCTTCACCGACGCGGCCGCCCGGGTCATCGGCAAGCGGCTGGGCGAGCGGCTCGGCCAGCAGTTCGTGATCGACAACAAGACCGGCGCGGGCTCCAACATCGGCACCGAGATCGTCGCGAATGCAGCCCCCGACGGCTACACGCTGCTGTTCATCAGCACCGCCAACGTGATCAACACGTCGCTCTACAAGACGCTGCCGTTCGACTTCCGCCGCGACATCCTTCCCGTGGCCGGGCTGGTGCGCATGCCGCAGCTCATCGTGGTCAATCCGGCGGTGCCGGCGAAGACGACGGCCGAGTTCATCGCCTACCTGAAGGCCAATCCGGGCAAGGTGAACATGGCCTCGGCCGGCCTCGGCACGGGCAACCACCTGGCCGGCGAGATCTTCCAGTCGATGACCGGCACCAAGATGACCCACGTGCCCTATCGCGGCACCGCGCCGGCCATGGCCGACCTGATCGCGGGCCAGGTCCAGGTGATCTTCGACAATGTCGCGACCTCGCTGGAGCACATCCGCGCGGGAAAGATCCGCGCCATCGCGACCACGACCAAGGAGCGGCTGCCGCTGCTGCCGGACGTGCCGCCGGTGGCCGACACCGTGCCGGGCTACGAGGCGATCTCCTTCTACGGCGTCGGCGTTCCCAGGGGCACGCCGCCGGAAATCGTCGACAGGCTCAACCGCGAGATCAACCTCGCGCTGGCCGATCCCGAGATCGAGCGCTTCTTCCTGGCGCTGGGCACCCTGATGGCGGCCGGCAGCCCGGCCGATTTCGGGCGGCTGATGGACACCGAGGGCGCCAAATGGGCCAAGGCGGTGAAGGAGACGGGCGCCACCTTGGAATAGCCCCAAAGCGGGGCCTCAATTAGACTGCAGCGGGCATCCTGCGACGGCCCCGGGCGTTCTCACGCCTGCCGGCGTTCACGAGGAAACGGCCAATGCAGAGGCGTACCAAGATCCGGATCGGAGCAGCCGTCGTGGCGTTTTTCGCCCTGATCGCGCTCGTCGGCCTGGCCGCGCCCACGCTCCTGAACGTCGAACAGTACAAGCCGGCCATGATCGCCGCCGTGAAGGAGGCGACGGGCCGCGAGCTGGTGATCGAAGGCCCGCTGAAGCTCACCTTCTTCCCGACGCCGCGCATCAGCGCGCGGCAGGTCCATTTCGCCAACGCCGTGGGCGCCAAGGGCGCGCAGATGGTCGACGTGCGCTGGATCGGCGTCTCGCCCTCGCTGGGTGCACTGCTGCGCGGCAAGATCGAGGTCGGCCGGCTGACGCTCTTCAGGCCGAACATCGTTCTCGAGACCGATGCCGACGGCGTGCCGAACTGGGAGTTCAATCCCGGCGCCGGGGCGGCGCAGCCGGATGGCGCACCGAGCAGCGGCCTTCATCTCGCCATCGGCACCCTCAAGATCCGCGAGGGCACGCTCAGCTACACCAATCCCAAGACCAACCAGACGCTGAAGGCCGAGAACGTCGAACTGCTGGCGTCGGTCGGGTCCTTCCAGGGCCCGTTCAGCCTCGACGGCACCGCGACGGTGAACGGCGTGCCGCTGTCGCTGGTGGCGGCCGTCGGCGCGCCGACGGACAAGGGCAACGACATGTCCTTCAAGCTCAACGTGCGGAGCGGCACGTTGAATTTCGACGGGCATGTCAGCCGCATCGCCGTCGATGCCGATGTGAAGGGCAAGGTCGCCCTCACGACCGGCGGGCTGACGGATTTCATGAGCAGCCTGGTGCGGGCCGGCGGTCAGGAACCGCCAGTCTTCGACGCCTCGGTCATCGGCAATGTCGCGTTCGACGGGAACATCGACCTGACGGCCGAGAAGCTGGCGCTCACCGATTTCAAGCTGTCGATCGGCAGTGAAAGCGTATCGGGCAGCGTGACCCTGATCAGCGGCGAGAAGCCGTCGCTCGAAAGCCACCTCTCGCTACCCAAGCTCGATGCCGAGAAGTGGATCGCGCTCTTCTCCAATCCGGAGGTCTTCCGGCCGAAGCCTGTCGCCGCGGCAAAACCCGCGGCGCCCGCTGCAACGCCTGTGACACCTGCTGCGCCGACCGCCCCTGCTGCTCCCGCTGCGCCGGCCGGTACAGCCAAGCCGCCGGCTGCCGCCACAGCCGCGCCTGCAGCACCAGCCAAGCCGGCTGCCGCTCCAGCAAAGCCGGCTGCGCCCGCAACGGCCGCCGCCAAGCCACCGGCGACGACGGCTCCCGCGGCGACGGCACCGGCGTCACTGTCGCCATTCCCGCCGGCCTTCACGGTCCTGCTGTCGATCGAGGCGGAGGAAGTCCTCTATCGCAAGGGCGTGGTGCGCGATGTGGCGCTCGCCGTCGAGATCAAGAACGGCGTGATCGCCGTGCCGCGGCTCAGCGCGACCTTGCCGGGCGACATGGTCGTGAAGGCAAACGCCGCCGCGGCAGCACCCGTGGCGCCAGCGGCGGGCGCCAAGCCGGCCGCCAATCCTGTCCAGTCGGCCGGTGAGTTCAGCCTCGTCGGACCGCGGCTGCGCGAGACCCTGGCCTGGGCCGGGATCGACACGTCGGGCATACCCGCCGACAAGCTCCGCGCGGTGTCGGTCAAGGGCAAGGTCGCGGCGACCGCCAACAGCCTGCAGATCTCCGATCTCGCGATGGATCTCGACAGCCAGCCCGCGACCGGCAGCGGCAGCATCACCTTCGCCGTGCCGCTCACCGTGGCGACGTCGGTGACGCTCGATCGCTTCGATCTCGATTCCTACATGCCCAAGCCGAAAGAGCCGTCGCCGCTGTCGGCCATCGTGCCGGCTTCCGTGACGACGGCGCCGGCCCCGGCGGCGGCCGCACCAGCCGCGCCGACTCCCGCCGCCGCGACCGTGCCCGACAAGACGCTGCCTGTGCTCGGCCTCAAGGCCAAGGTCGCCAAGCTTCTGTTCCGCGGCGAGACGCTGAACGGCATCGAGGCCGATCTTGCCGTGCAAGGCAATTTGCTGAAGGTGAACGGCCTCAAGCTCGCCGACGTGCTGGGCGCCAAGTTCGACTTCAAGGGCCAGGTCGCCGACTTCGGCACGGTGCCGCGCTTCGACGTCACCTTCAACGCGAACATGCCGGACACCGACAAGCTGCTGGTCTATGCCGGCCTGCCGAAGTTCCTCAATGGCAAGCTCGGCGCCTCGACCGCGGGCGGCAGCGTTGCCGGCACGATGGAGGCGCTCACCCTGCGCAACGCCTCGGTCACCGCGGCCGGCGCCACCGCGCATGCCACGGGTTCGCTGGTGCTGGGCGACAAGTTCTCCTTCGATCTGTCGAACTTCAGCGTGCAGACCCAGGATGCGAGCAAGCTGGTGTCGGTCGCGACGGGCCGCTCGCAGGCCGGCCTCGGTGGGCTCGCGGCCGAAGGCGCGTTCAAGGGTAACGACCAGCGCGCCTCGTTCGACGGCAGCCTGACGGCGATGGGCACGCAGATGAACGGTCGCATCGACGCGACCCTGGGTCAGCGGCCCAACTTCAATGCCAACCTGCGTATTCCCGGCACGCTCGACCTCGACGACTGGCTCGGCGTCACCGACGGACCGGCACAGGCCGTTCCCACGCCGGCGATACCGGCCGCTCCCGGCGGGGCGAATGCCGAGTCCGTGCCGCTGCCCAGCAAGGGTCCGCGCGCGGCGGCGCCCAAGCAGATCGATCTCTCGGGCCTGCGCGCCTTCGACGCCACCCTGAATCTCGAGACCAGCGCGATCGAGTTCGGGTCGCTCAAGGTGACGTACGCCGACATGGACGCGACCCTGCGCAACGGCGTGTTCAAGGTGTCGAAACTGACAGGGCAGTTCTACAGCGGCGCCGTCGACTTCGGCGGCACCGTCGATGCGTCGAAGGACACGATGACGGTCGACGTCGCCGGCACCCTGCAGGGCATCTATCTCGGCGAGATGCTGCGTGGCGCGGCGGGCCAGAACGTCTTCGGCAACGAGCACCTGATGGTGGCGGTCGACGGCAAGATCAACGTCATGAAGATCGCGTTGCAGGGACAGGGCAACTCGCCCGAGCAGATCCGCAATTCGCTGACGGGGCAGGGTCACCTGTCCGGCGTACTCTATCCGTCGGTCGCCAAGGGCTCGCTGGGCTTCGCCTCGTTCGCGACCGGCGTCGGCAGCATCTTCAGCACCGAGATGGGCTTCGGCTCGGCGGTGATCTCGGGCTTCATCAATGCGCAGAGCACGATCGAGGGCGACATCACGCTCTCCAATGGCGAGATCAACCTGCAGAACCATGCGGTCACCGGACCGAACGCGACGGCGCGCATCAACAGCCGCACCAGCCTGACCAACGCGACGACCGAGACGACCATCGCGCTCGACGCGGGTTCGAACGGTGCGACCGATTATGTGATGACGGTGAGCGGGCCCGTTGCGTCGCCGACGATGAGCATTCAGGGGAAGTAGGCGAATACGCCGTCGTCTCGACCGAAGCGCCGAAGGCGCGTAGCGGAGAGACCTTCTCTCCACCAAAAGCCGTCTAATCGTCGAGAGAAGGTCTCTCCGCTACGCCTCGCTGCGCGAGGCTTCGGTCGAGACGACGGGATTTTTGTCTAAGCCGCCTGGTTCTTCAGGATTTCCCACGCCCGGCGGAAGGTCTGCGCCATCTCTTCGGCGGGCACGGCGCCCGAGAAGAGCACATGGCCCTGCAGCGCGAAGCTCGGGACGCCCTGAATGCCGGCGTTGCGCGCCATCTGGTCGCCGGCCAGCACTTCGCGGCGGCCCTCGTCGCTCATCAGCATCGCCAGCGCTTCGGCGCGGTCGAGACCGGCTATGCCCGCGATGTCGGCGAGGATCTTGGAATCGCCCACGTCGGCGCCCTTGCAGAAGTAGCTCTCGAACAGCTCCTCGACGAGCGCGTCCTGCTGGCCGCGCTGGCCCGCGAAACGGATCAGGCGATGGGCGTTCACGGTGTTGGGCGTGCGCACGATGCGATCGAGATGGAATTCGAGGCCGACGGTTGCCGCGGTCTCGGTGATGCGCTCGTCCATCTGTTTGGAGCGTTCAAGGCTGCCGAACTTGGAGATGCGATAGCTCGTGCGCTCGACGCCTTCGGCCGGCATGTCGGGGTTGAGCTGGAAGGGGTGCCAGGCGACGGCGACCCGGCAATGCTGTGTGGCGAGGAGATCGAGGGCGCGTTCGAGCTGGCGCTTGCCGATGTAGCACCAGGGGCAGATCACGTCGGAGATGACGTCGATACGGCCGGTCGGTTGGACCTGGTCCATGGCTTTGTTTCCTTCCCTATTGCCTGGAAGCGTATACCTGCAGGCAATATCCGGCAACGAGAGGACCCAAGGACCATGCCGAAATATCGCTCCGCCCTGATCGTCGGGACCGGCCCCGGCCTCAGCGCCTCGCTCGCCCGCCTGTTTGCCCGCAACGGCCTGTCGGTTGCACTGGCGGCCCGCCAGACGGCCAAGCTCGCTGCACTTGCGAAGGAGACCGGCGCGTCGGTCCATGCCTGCAACGCCGCCGATCAGAAGGACGTCGCGGCCCTGTTCGAGGCCTTGGACGCCGCCGGTCGCACACCGGATGTCGTGGTCTACAACGCCAGCAACCGGGTGCGCGGCGCGCTGGTCGATCTGCCGCCGGACGACGTGAAGCGCGCCATCGAGATCAGCGCCTTCGGTGCGTTCCTGGTCTCGCAGCAGGCGGTGAAGCGCATGCTGCCCAAGGGCGAAGGTGCCGTGCTGCTGTCGGGCGCGACGGCGGGTGTAAAGGGCTTCGCGCTCTCGGCCACCTTCGCGATGGGCAAGTTCGCGCTGCGTGGCCTTGCGCAATCGATGGCGCGCGAGCTCTCGCCCAAGGGCATCCACGTCGCCCATTTCGTGATCGACGGCGGCATCCGCAGCGAGGCGCGCCCCGTGCCCGACGACAAGCCCGACAGCCTGCTCGATCCTGACGCCATCGCCGAGACCTACTGGCACGTGCTCCACCAGCACCGCAGCGCCTGGAGCTGGGAGGTCGAGGTGCGGCCGTGGGTCGAGAAGTTCTAGGATCAATTTCCTCCCCATTCAGATGGGGAGGTGGCGGCGTCTTCGCCGATGGAGGGGTCATGGCTTTGCGACGCCCATGACCCCATCGCCCCGTATGACGGGGCACTTCCCCATTTGAATGGGGAAGGGAAATGATGCCGAACTCTAAAGCGCTTCCTCGAGCATCAGCCTTGCCGCGTGCAGGTCGTCGAACACGTGCAGGCACTTCGCGCGGACCTCGGGCAGCGGCGGCAGGATGTCGGGGACCATGAAGGCCATCGTGCCGGCGGCGTGCGCGGCGGTGAGGCCGACGTTGGAATCCTCGAAGGCGATGCAGCGTTCGGGTGACACGCCGAGGCGACGCGCGGCTTCAAGGTAGACGTCGGGCGCGGGCTTGGCGTTCACGACATCGTCGCGTGTGGCGACGGCGCTAAAGCGGTCGATCAGGCCGGCGCGGGTGAGGTGACGATCTGCGGTGATCCGGCCGGAGCCGGTGGCGACGGCGAGACGGAGGCCGCGCGCCGCGAGGAAGTCGAGCATCTCCACGACGCCGGGCTTCACCGGCAGGTGGGTCTCAAGACGCCGCTTGGCGTGGCCCGAGAAGCGCTCGCGGAAGCGGTCGATGCTGAAGCCGGACCCATAGAAATTCTGGATCATGACGTCGCACTCGCGCCCCGATATGCCGATCATCGAATGGCAGAATTCGAGCGACATCTCGACCTCGAGATCGCGGGCGGCATCCTGCAAAGCGTCGATGTAGACGGCCTCGGTGTCGATCAGCAGACCGTCCATGTCAAAAAGAACGGCTTCAACGGGTTTCCTCAGCATGCTTTCGTTCTAAGCTGTGCGCCGCAGAGAGCAAGGGAGAGAAAAATTCATGCGCATCCATAATCTGTATGTCGACGACAAGGGTGAAACCCATTTCCGCGACATCGAAGTCGAGTGGAAGAACGAAGGCCCGGGCGGCAAGACCTCGGCCACGCTGCCGGCCACCGGCATCATCTTCCGTTCGACGCCCGGCACCTACGACTACGACTGGCACCCCGCGCCGCGCCGCCAGTACATCATCAATCTCGATGCCGGTGTCTCGATCTCGGCCAGCGACGGCGAAACGCGCGTCATCGCCGCCGGCGAAGTGATCCTGGTCGAAGACACGCACGGCAAGGGCCATTGCTCCAAGGCCATCGAAGGCAAGCTCCGCCACTCGATCTTCGTTCCCATCGAATAGTCGTGGCGGGAAGCGCGTCCCAGGAATGGCGCGCTTCCTGCTCCGGCTCCCACTTCCAACGCGTAGAGGCATCCATGAACGTCCAGGCTCCCGTCGATCCCACCAACGACCTCGTCGAGCAGGCGCGCCGCGTGCTGCCGGGCGGCACCTTCGGCAACATGCCGGCCGAGGTGATCCTCAAGGAGGGCAAGGGCGGCCGGATCTATGACGAGGCCGGCAAGGAATATGTCGACTTCCTGCTGGGCTCCGGCCCGATGTTCATCGGACATGCCCATCCCGCCGTCACGGCGGCGGTGCAGGAGCAGGTTCCGCTCGGCACGACCTTCTTCGGCAATAACCGCCACGGCATCGCGCTCGCCGAGGCGATCGTCGACGCGGTGCCCTGCGCCGAGCAGGTCCGCTTCGTCTGCTCCGGCACCGAGGCCGATCTCTACGCGATGCGCGCCGCGCGCGCCTTCCGCAAGCGCGACAAGATCCTGAAGTTCGAGGGCGGCTATCACGGCATGAGCGACTATGCGCTGGTGTCGCTGGCGCCCAAGGCTCCCGGCAATTTCCCGCGCGGCTCGATCGATTCGGCCGGCATTCCGAAGTCGGTGGCCGACGAGATGGTGGTCGCGGCCTTCAACGACATCGATATGGTCAGAAGCCTGATCGAGGAGCAGAAGGACGAGCTGGCCGGCGTCATCGTCGAGCCGTTTCAGCGACTGATCCCGCCCAAGCCCGGCTTCCTGCAGGCGCTTCGCGAGGTGACGGCCGAGCACGGCATCCCGCTGATCTTCGACGAGGTCGTGACCGGCTTCCGCTTCGCTTATGGCGGCGCCCAGGAATATTACGGCGTCACGCCCGACCTCTGCACCCTGGGCAAGATCGTGGGCGGCGGCTTCGCGTTGGCGGCCATCGCCGGCCGCGCCGACATCATGAAGCACTTCGATCGTCTGGCGATGACCGACGACGACTTCATCTTCCAGGTCGGCACGCTCTCGGGCAATCCCGTCGCGGCGGTCGCGGGCCTCGCCACGCTCGAGGTGCTGAAGCAGCCCGGCACTTACGAAAAGGTCTTCGCCAACGGCCGCAAGCTGATGGACACGCTCTCGGAGCTCCTGAAGAAGCACGGTTTCAAGGCGCAGGTGATCGGCGAGCCGCCGCTGTTCGACATCATTTTCACCGACCAGCCGATCAAGGACTATCGCGACACCCTGAAGGCCGACACCGCGATCCTGAAGCGCTTCAACCAGGCGCTGCGCGCCCGCGGCATCATGAAGGGCGACAGCAAGTACTATGTCAGCGTGGCGCACACCCAGGCCGACATCGATCACACGATCGGTGCGTGGGAGGAGGCGCTGAAGGAGATCAAGTGAGCAAAGCGCGACCGACGACGAAGGCGAGCGCGGCCCCTGCCGCGATCGCCTCGGGCCAATGCCTCTGCGGCGCGGTGGAGGTCGAGATCGAGATCCCGGCCCGCTGGGCCTGGCACGATCATTCCGCCGCGACGCGTCGCGCCCATGGCGCCGCCTATGCCACCTATCTCGGGAGCTGGCGGCGCCGGTTTCGCGTGACCGAAGGCGCCGACCGCCTCACGCGCTTCAAGGACGAGAAGACAGGAACGACGCGCAGCTTCTGCGCCACCTGCGGCACGCCGATCCTCTACGAGCGGGCGCGCTCGGCGCACATGGTCAACGTGCCGCGCGCGCTATTCGCCGGCCGCACCGGTCGCGAGCCGCGCTATCACGTGGCCATCGGCGAATTGCAGGACTGGACCTATCGGGGCGAGAAACTCGTTCCCCTGAAGGGCTTCCCCGGCATCGTGTGGGAGCGCCCGATCCGGAAGGTCAGGGCCTCGCGCTGAGCAGGTTGCCGAGGATCAGGCCGAGCGCCAGATCGTCCTCGGCGCCGAAACTGTGCCGCGCGATGCGGCCCTCGCGATCCACGATCACCGTCGAGGGCGTGCCCCTGAAACCGTAGGCCGCCATGGTTTGCGGGATCGGTCCCTCGGTCGCGGCGCGATCGACGGCGACCGGGAAGGTGATCTTGTATTCGTGCAGGAAGGCTTCGAGCGACACAGGTGTCATCGCCGCGTGATGCTCGAACACGGTGTGGAGGCCCAGCACCACCAGCCCGTCGATCGACTTCGCGATCTCGTTCAGCTTGCGCGCCTGCGGGATCGCGGTGGAGACGCAGCCGGGGCACAGCATCTGGAAGGCATGCAGAACGACGATCCGGCCGCGCAGGCTTTCGAGCGTGAGCGACTGGTCGGTGTTGAACCAGCGCTCGACGAGGAGCGGTGGGGCGAGGGGGCGTGTGGGGTCGGTCATTTGCTTTCTCGCCCTTCAACAAAAGACCTCACCCTGAGGAGCACTGCGTAGCAGTGCGTCTCGAAGGGTGGGCACGCGCACCTCGTTCGTTGCCCATCCTTCGAGACGCACGCCTTCGGCGCGCTCCTCAGGATGAGGATGTGCGTGGAAAAGCTCTACGGACTATCCAGCCCCTTAGACTTCAGGATCTTCCCGTTCTCCGGATTGGCCAGCGCCAGCAACAGCGCGTCGGCGGCGGCGCGGTTGCCCGAGCCCAGCGCCACGCCGCCGGAATAGATCGTGTAGTTCTGCACCATCAGCGGGATCGGGCCGACGAACTGCACGCCCGGCACGCCCATCAGCTCGCTGCTCTGCTGGAGCGCGATGTCGGCCTTGCCGTCGACGATGCGGTCGGCGACCAGGCCGCCCTGGACCAGCACGGTCTTGGACTTGAGCTGGTCGGCGATGCCCATCTGCTGGAAGAGCTGGGCGAGGTAGATGCCGCTCGAGCCGCCGGCCGCCGGATCGATGTAGGCGATGGAACGAGCCGCCAGCAGCGCCTTCTTGAAGCCGTCGACCTCGGAGATGTCGGGCACCGGGGCGCCTTGCTTGATGGCCATGCCGACGCCGGCGCGGGCCAGTTCCTTGGCGCTGCTTTCGTCGACGCGGGTTGTCAGCAGCGGCGCCATCGCAATCGGCGGGATCACCACCACGTCGAAATACTCGCCGCCGGCGACCCGCTTCTGCAGCGCGCCGGCGGTGCCGGTGTCGATCGTGACCTTGTGGCCGGTCTTCTTCTCGAAGTCGGCGACGATCTCGACCGCGGCCGACTTGTAGGCGCCGGCGGTCAGCAGCTTGAGGTCGGCGGCCGAGGCACTGCCGGCGGCGAGGGCGAACAGAAGGACGAGCAGGACGCGCATGATTTCCTCAGGCTGGCGTGCCCATGACGTAGGGCTTCAGCGCAGCATACATCAGCGCGTGTGTCGGTGTCGGGACATTATGCTTCCTGCCCAGTTCCACGACCTTGCCCGACAGCCAGGGCAGCTCGATCCGGTTGCCGCGCAACAGGTCGACCGCCATGGAAGCCATGAGATGGGGAGGGGCATTGCGGTTGAAGTTGAAGGTCCGTTCGACGATGTCGCCGGGCAGGGCGACGCCGAGCGCCCGGCCGACCGCGGCCACTTCCTCGTAGGCAGCGCCGAACATCGCGTTGACGTCGGCATCGTCGCGCAGTTTGCCGACCGGCAGGCGGGTCAGCGCCATGACGCCGGCATTGGAGGCCAGCAGCACGAACTTGATCCAGAGGTCGGTCATGATGGCTTCGCTCAGCACACCGTCGATGCCGGCTTTCTTGCACATTTCCAGGAAGGCGACCGCGCGCGGGCTGCGGCTGCCGTCGGGCTCGCCGAACACCATGCGCATGACGGTGCCGGTCTGGCGGATCAGGCCGGGCTCGGCGATGGTGGCGCTGATGTTGGCCACGCCCGGCATGACGGCGCGGGCGCCCAGGATCGGGATCAGCCGCTCGTGGGCGTCGACGCCGTTCTGGAGCGTGATGACTGCAGTGTCGGGCCCCACCATCGGCTTGATCGCCGCGCCGGCGCTCTCGACGTCCCACAGTTTCACGCAGAACAGGACATAGTCGACTGGGCCGACCTCGGCCGGGTTTTCCGTGCCCTTGGTCGGCTGAAGATGGGTGTTGCCGCGAGGGCTCTCGACGCGCAAGCCCTCCTTCTTCATGGCCGCGAGATGCGCGCCGCGCGCGATGAAGGTGACGTCGGCTCCGGCATGCGCCAGCGCCGCGCCGTATCCGCCTCCGACGCCGCCGGCGCCGACAACCGCAATCCGCATCGAACTACCCCTGTTTGGTGATGACGCTGGCGACCAAGGTGCAGGCCGAGACGCCGGTCAATCGCGTCGGTCCGGTGACCTCGAGCCGCAGCGCATGATCCGCCGCCAGCTTCCTTTCGTCGCCCTGCACGGCAATCGTCGAGTCTCCATGCGGGGTGTAGGCAATGTGCGTGCCGGGCTCGAGGTGCAGGGTATGGCCCTCGTCGAGGATCGCGATGTCGATCTTCACCCGGTCGCGGCGGCCGATCAGGTTCACGACCTCGACCGGTCCGGCCTCCAGCCGGCTCACGATCTGCGTCTCGCCGGTGAAGCGCACAGGATGGAAGGGTTGGCGCACGTCGATCTCGCCCTTCGGCGTCTCCAGCACGAGTCCGCTGCCGGAGACCAGGACCTGCACGCGGTCGAACCCGGTGTAATCGGAAAAGGGGCCCGGCTTCACGATCGGCGTGCGGCCGAACCGCCAGACATCCTCGACGAAGGCGATGTCGACGGTCGTGCCGCCGCCGTTCTTCCACGGTGTGCGGAGGTAGCTGGCGGGATCGAGCAGCGTGATCATGGGACGATTCTTTCTTTGCGGAAGCGCGTCAGCAGGCGTTCGAACATCGCTTCGGTGTCGACCACCTCGTGGAAACCGTGCAGGCGGCTCTTGGTGACGTCGGACATCACGTCCCAGTCGGAGCCGAACACATAGTCGGCGAACGGCCAGGCGACGAGCTGGCCGAAGTCGAACTTCTTCAGCTTGTACTTTTTCGTCATCTCGGCCCACAGCTCGCCCTTGTCGGCCATGTGCTGGGTGAGGCTGATCGTCTGCAGCTCGCCCACCTTCATGTCGAAGACCTGGGCGATGCGTGGCCAGACGTTGCGCCAGCGGAAATAGTCGCCGTTGGTGATGTTGTAGGCCTGGTTGGCAGCGCGCTTTTCGGTGGCGGCCCACAGCGCGGCGCCCGCGAAGTGCGAGGACTCCGTCACCTGATAGATCGTGCCATAGGCACCCGGCTTGCCGGGGAAGCGCAGCGGCAGGCCGAGCTCCTTCGAGATCGCGGCATAGACGGCAATGGCCGGCATGATGCTCATCGCCGTGCCGGGCGCGAAGCCGCACAGGGTCTGGGGCCTGAGTTCCGTCCAGCTCCATGCCTTGCCGCGCTGGAAGCCGGTCAGCCAGTCGATCTGGTCGAAATAGAAATCGGGCGGCATGTGGCGCGGATCGGTCTCGCGCATCGGCGTCTTCAGCGGCCCGAGATGCGTGCCGTAATATTTCGTGCCGGTGACCAGCACGACCCTCTGCAGCTTCTTCGATGCCCTGGCGATGGCGGTGACCGAATTCACCAGCATGTCGCGATTGGGCGCAATCACCGAAGCGTAGCCCGCCGCGTTGCCGGTGCCGGGCTGAAAGGCGGCGTAGAAGATGTGCGTGACGTCGCGCAGATCCTTCAGCTTGTCGGCGACGTCGTCGAGATCGAGCAAGTCGACCGACACGTGGCGATAGCGCGGTCCGTTCTTCTCCGCGCGGCGCGACAGGCCGATCACCTGCCAGTCGCCCTCGGCCACCAGCCGCTCGACGATGTAGCGGCCGATGACGCCAAGCGCGCCGACCACGACGGCTGTCTTTTTGCCTGTGGGCACGATTTCCTCCTGCTGAACGGCCATTCTAGCCATGGGATGGCTCGAATCGCTGGAAAAAATGTCGCCGAACGGCGACATTTACCCGATGCCCGATCGTTCCATCCGCAGCGTCGAGGCGCTGGGCGCCGCCATTCGCAAGCGTCGCCGCAAATTGGGCTGGGACCAGCAATATCTCGCCGATCGGGTGCGCGTGAGCCGGCAATGGATCGTCGAGATCGAAGCCGGCAAGGAGCGCGCCGAGATCGGCCTGCTGCTGAACACGTTGCGCGTGCTGGACCTGCGCATGGATATCCAGCCCGAGGATGCGTTGCCGAAGTCGGCGCTCGACCTCATCGCGGCGCATCGCTTGCGCCGCCACGTCGATCCCGATCTGGACCTGGACCTCGAGTCCGACGCCGCTTCCGAACCGCAACGCCGCCGGCGGAAGTGAACGCCTAGCCCGTCGTCGCGACGATGCCGCTGGCGAGCAGGGACGCGATCTCGCCTTCGGAATAGCCGTGCTCTTCCAGGATCGCGCGACTGTGCTGACCGGGGACCGGGGCTTCGGCGCGCGACGTGCCCGGCGCGGGCGGCAGCATGCCGGGCAGGGCGGGCACCGGCACCTTCTGTGGCACGCCGGCCTGTTCGAGCCAGTGGATCAGGCCGGTTTCCTTCACATGCGGCTGGTCGATGAAGTCGGCGTAGCTGTTCAGCCGCTCGTGCATCAGCTTGGCCTCGGTGAGCTTCCTGCTCCAGTGCGCCGAAGGCTTCGCGGCGATCATCGGTCGGATGATGGCATAGAGTTCGGCTTCGTTGGCGATGCGCGCCGCCGCCGTGGCGAAGCGCTCCTCGTGCGCCAGAGCGGGCACCTCCATCAAGGCGCACAGGCTCTGCCAGTCATTGTCCTTGATGGCGAGGATCGACATCCAGGCGTCGGCCGTCCTGAACACGCCACCGGGAACACCGCCGGGCTTCATCGTGCCGCCTTCGAGATGGCAGGCCATCAGCCGGATCGACTGCAGCGCCGTTGCCGACTGCATCAGGCTGACGTCGATGTAGCGCCCCTTGGTTTCGTCGCGGCGCGCATAAAGCGCGGCGCTGACCGCCTGGAAGGCATAGAGCGCCGTCGACATGTCGACCACGATCACCGGCACGCGATGGGGAATCCCGTCCTCGCCGCGATTCTCCGACATCAGGCCGGTATAGGCCTGCAGTACCGGATCCATCGCCGGCCGCTCGGCCAGCGGTCCCGTCTGGCCGAAGCCCGAGATCGAGACGTAGAGTAGGCGCGGCACCTTGGCCGACACGGCTTCATAGTCGAAGCCCAGTCGCTTGATGACGCCCGGACGAAAGCCTTCGAGGAAGATGTCGGCGTCTTTCAGCAGGCGCCACACGATCTCCTTGCCGGCCTCGCTCTTGAGGTCGACCGAGAGGCTGCGCTTGCCCATGTTGCCGATGATCGAGAAGGCGCTGTGGTGTTCGTAATGAACCCCCAGGATGCGCGCCCAGTCGCCTTCACCGATTCCCTCGACCTTGATCACCTCGGCGCCGTGCTGCGCGAGCAGCATGGCGCAGTAGGGGCCGGCGATGCCCTGGCTCAGGTCGACGACTTTCAGGCCGGCGAAGGGCGCGTCGTAGCTCATGCGAGCTTCACCAGCATCTTGCCGAAGTTCTCGCCACGCAGCAGGCCGATGAAGGCGCGCGGCGCCTTGTCGATGCCCTCGACGATGTCCTCGCGGTACTTGAGCTTGCCGTCGCGGATCCATTCGCCCATCTGGCGCATGGCCGGGCCGTAATGCTGCGCGAAGTCGGTGACGATGAAGCCGCGCGCGTTCACGCGCTTGCCGACGAAGGTGCCGAGCAGGCGCGGTCCCATCGAGGCGCCGGTGGCGTTGTACTGCGAGATCGAGCCGCAGAGCGCGATGCGGCCGAAGAAGTTGATGTTGCGCAGCACCGCGTCGGTGATCTCGCCGCCGACATTGTCGAAATAGACGTCGGGTCCGTTGGGGCAGGCGGCGCGCAGCGCGGCATCGAGGTCCTTCTCGGCCTTGTAGTCGATGCAGGCATCGAAGCCGAGCTCGTCCTTCACGAAGGCGCACTTCTTCGCGCCACCCGCGATGCCGACGGTGCGGCAGCCCATGATCTTCGCGATCTGGCCCACCACCTGGCCGACCGCGCCGGAGGCAGCTGACACGACGACGGTCTCGCCGGGCTTGGGCTGGCCGACATGGAGGAGGCCGAAATAGGCGGTCATGCCCGGCATGCCCAATACGCCGTTGGCGGTCGAGATCGGCGCCAGCGAGGGATCGACCTTGCGCAGCGCCGGGCCGCCGCCGATCGCATATTCCTGCCAGCCGAGACGATCCTCGACGATGTCGCCGACCTTGAAGGCGGGATTCTGCGAGGCCACGACCTCGCCCACGGTGCCGCCGGTCATCACCTCGCCGAGGCCGACGGGCGAGGCATAGGAGGCGGCGTCGCGCATGCGGCCGCGCTGGTAGGGATCGAGTGAAAGATAGTGCACCTTGACCAGCACTTCGCCATGGCGCGGCTCGGGAACGGGCGCCTCTTCGACGCGGAAATCGGATTCGGCCGGCTCGCCGGGCGGACGACGCACGAGAACGACGCGGCGATGAGTCTTGGGGATCGTCATGAGCGGTTGCCTCCGATTGGCTTTGGACCCCACCATAGCGCGGGATTTGCAGGAGCTGCCATGCCGACGATCCGGCGTCTTTCGTTCATCGGACTCGAATATGCCTTCGCACCGGAAAAAGCCTACGGCATGTCGCGCGGTGGCGGTTTTCGTCGCCAGGGCGGGCTGGTCGAGGTCGAGACCGACCAGGGCGTGACGGGCATCGGCGAGGCCTTCGGCAATCCGATGGTCACGCGGGAATATTTCCGCATGCTCGAGCCGATGTTCGTCGGCCGCAGCATCTTCGACTTCGACCATGTCGAGGCGAAGGTGCGCAACGGGATCTATCACCTGGGCGTCGGCAACCAGCTCACCTCGTGCCTCGCCGGCATCAACGTGGCACTTTGGGATGCGATCGCGCGCGGCTTCGGCGTCCGGGTCTGCGACCTGATCGGCGGCTGCGGCGCGACGCGCTTCCCGGCCTATGCCTCGACCGGCTTCTTCTCCAACGATCCCGACCGCCAGCTCGAACACATGATGGCGGAGGTGGTGGCCCATCCCTATGCCGGCACCAAGATCAAGATCGGCCGCGGCATCAAGAGCGACGTGGAGAGGGTGAAGCTCGCGCGCGAAGCGATCGGGCCGGACAAGCTGCTGCTGGTCGACATCAACGGCGCCTACACCGCCGACGTGGCGCTGGAATGTGCGCGGGCGATCGAGCCGTTCGACATCCACTGGATCGAGGAGCCGCTGCCGCCGGGCGATTTCCGTGGCTATGCCGAACTGCGCGCCCGCTCGCCGATCGCGCTGGCGGCCGGCGAGGCCCATCACACGGTCCGCGATTTCCGCGCGCTGATCGACGGGCGCTGCATCGACATCGTGCAGCCTTCCATTCCGGGCGTCGGCGGCATCACAGAGGCCAAGCGCATCGTGGCGCTGGCGCATGCGCAGAACCTCAGGGTCGCGCCGCATGTCTGGGGCGGCGCCGTGGGTCTCGCGACCGCCTGCCACTTCCTCGCGGCGCTGCCGGCGACGCCGCACACCGACCATCCGCCGCATCCCGCGATGCTGGAATACGACATGAGCGACAATCAGCTGCGCACCAAGCTGCTGAAGACGCCGCTCAAGCTGGAGGCGGGGCACGTCCTGCTGCCGGAGGGGCCGGGCCTCGGCATCGAACTGGATAGGGATGCCGTCGAACGCTACCGGGTGTGCTGATGGCGCCGGTGAAGGTCGATCCCGACAAGGTCCATGAGTTCCCGACGGAAGCCAGCTTCCACAAGTGGCTGGGTAAGCATCACGACAAGGAAAGCGAAGTCTGGATCAAGATCCACAAGGTCGGCTCGGGCCTGAAGTCGATCACGCCGAAGGAGGCGATCGACGTCATCCTGTGCTGGGGCTGGATCGACGGAATCCGCAAGGGCTTCGACGACAAGAGCTTCCTGCAGCGCTACACGCCGCGCGGCGCCAAAAGCGTCTGGAGCCAGATCAACGTCGACAACGTCGCCCGCCTGGTCGAGGCCAAGCGCATGACCGCGCACGGGCTGAAACAGGTCGAGGCGGCCAAGGCGGACGGCCGCTGGGATCGCGCCTACCGGACCAAGGGATCGAAGATCCCGGACGATCTCCAGGCCGCCATCGACGCCGAGCCCAAGGCCAAGGCGATGCTGGCGAAGCTCAGCGCCCAGAACCGCTTCGCGCTGGTCTTCCGGACGGAGAACATGAAGACCGAGGTGGGCCGCAAGAAGAAGATCGCGGACTTCGTCCAGATGCTGAAGCGTGGCGAGACCATCTATCCGCAGCGCGCGAAGTAGTACCCTGTTTGCTGGCCGCGGTGTGGCGTGCCAAGATTTGCAATCGGGTTAAGGGCACCTCTGGGGGAAACATAAAATGATCAAGGCCACTCGTCGAAAGATCGCGGCCGTTGCCGCCCTAGCGCTCCTCGGCTTCACGGCCGATGCAACCGCGCAGCAGGTGGTGAAAATCGGCGCCGTCTATCCGCTCAGCGGCAACTCCGCGAGCACCGGCAACTACGCCAAGATGGCGTTCGAGATGGGCGCCGACATCATCAACAACGGCAATGCCGAGCTCGCCAAGGTGATGCCGCTCGCCAAGGGCGGCGGCCTGCCGGGCCTAAAGGGCGCCAAGATCCAGATGGTGATCGCCGACAACCAGGGCACGCCCGCGGCCGGTCAGAACCAGACCCTGCGCCTCATCACCGAGGAGAAGGTGGCGGCGGTCATCTGCTGCTACCAGTCGGGCATCACGCTCACCGCCAGCGCCGTCGCCGAGCGCTACGGCGTGCCGTTCCTCAACGCCGAATCGGTCGCCGCCAACCTGACGGAGCGCGGTTTCAAGTGGTTCTTCCGCACCACGCCGGTCGCCGCCGACTTCGCCAACGCCTATTCGGTGTTCCTCAAGGAGCAGAAGGCCGCCGGCCAGAAGGTGAACTCGATCGCGATCGTCCATGAGAACACCGAGTACGGTAACTCGGTGTCGAGCGTGATCTCCGACACGTTTGCCAAGAACGGCCTCAACGTGACGCAGAAGGTCGCCTATTCGGCCAACTCGACCGACGTGCAGCCGCAGGTGCTGCAGCTCAAGGAGAAGAACCCCGACGTCGTGATCTTCATCTCCTACACATCGGACGCGATCCTCTACGCCAAGACGATGAAGGAGCTGAACTGGAAGCCGGCGATCCTGATTGCCGACGATGGCGGCTTCAACGACCCGGCCTTCGTGAAGGCGATGGGCTCGGTCACCGAAGGGCTGATCAGCCGCTCGGTCTTCGCTTCGGGCAAGCCCGGCAGCGTCGCGGCCATCCTCGACGACCTCTACAAGAAGAAGACGGGCGGCGACGGACTCGACGACGTGTCGGCGCGCGTGCTGCAGGCCTTCTTCGTGATGGCCGAGGCGATCAACAATGCCGGTTCGACCGATCCGGCCAAGATCCGCGACGCGCTCCGCGCCGTCGAGATGAAGCCCGAGCAGCTCGTCGCCGGCTATGACGGCGTGAAGTTCGACGACAAGGGCCAGAACATCCAGGCCTCGACCTTGATCACCCAGATGCGCAACGGCAATTACGTTTCGGTGTGGCCGAAGTCGCGCGCCACGGCCGATCTGATCCTGCCCTACAAGGGCTGGTAAGCAGCGACCGCGTCGGAAGGCGTTCCGCGATGTCGATGACCCTGGTGCAGGTCGTGGTGAGCGGCCTGCTGCTGGGCGCCGTCTATGCGCTCTTCTCGTCGGGCCTCACGCTGATCTGGGGCATGATGAACGTCGTGAACTTCGCGCACGGCGATTTCGTCATGCTGGGCATGTACACCGCCGTCATGGTCTGGACCGCGCTGGGCGGCGGGCCGTGGGCCTCGGTGCCGGCCGCGGCCATGGTGATCGGGACGCTCGGCATCGCGAGTTACTTCCTGCTGGTCCGCCACATCATGCGCGGGCCGATGCTGGCGCAGATCCTGGGCACGTTCGGGCTGGCGCTGTTCCTGCGCTATGGCGCGCTGTGGGCGTTCGGCGCCAACTTCAAGACCCTGCCCGACGACCTGGTCGGCCATTCGTTCATCCTGGCCGGCATCCGCTTCGAGGGATCGCGGGTCCTGGCCGGCGCTGTCGGTCTCATCGTCACGATCCTGCTGCACCTGCTGTTGACCCGCACCTCGATCGGCAGCCGCATGCTGGCCGTCTCGGAGGATGCGACGGCGGCGCAGCTCATGGGCATCCGGCCGCAGCGCATGCAGGCGCTGGCCTGGGGCATGGCGGGCGCGGCGACCGGCATCGCCGGCGCGCTGATCGCCACGTTCTTTTACACCTCGCCCACGGTCGGCGAGACCCTGGCCATCGTGGCCTTCGTCACCGTCTCCCTCGGCGGCTTCGGCAGCGTCATGGGCGCGCTGGTCGCGGGGCTGCTGATCGGCGTGGTCGAATCGCTGTCGGCCTACCTGATCGGGCCGGTCTACAAGGACGTCATCGTCTACATCCTGTTCGTGCTGGTCCTGTGGTTCCGGCCGCAGGGCCTGATGGGCAAGGCATGAACGCGCGTCGTCTCTTCCAGATCGCGCTGGTCGTGCTGGTGCTGGCCTATCCCTGGCTGACCCTCGACTCGCCGGTCTACGGTCGCCTCGGCGCGCTGGTGCTGCTGGCCGCGATCGGCGCCTCGGCCTGGAACATCGTCGGCGGCTATGCCGGCCAGGTCTCGGTCGGCCATTCCGTGTTCTTCGGCATCGGCGCCTATTCGGCGGTGGTGGCCTATGTCCATCTCGGCCTGCCACCGATCGCCGGCGCGCCGCTCGGCATGCTGCTGAGCGTCGCCGTCGCCGCGGTGATCGGCGTGCCGACGCTGAAACTCTCTGGCCACTATTTCAGCATGGCGACCATTGCCGTCGCCGAACTGGTACGCGTGCTGAGTTCGACGTCGGAGTTCTTGGGCGGGGCGCAGGGCCTCGGAGGCCCGCCGATCCCGCGCAGCGTCCTCGATCTCTCGTTCATCTCCGCGACGCCCTATTACTACATCTTCCTCGCCGTGCTGGCCGGGCTGCTGTGGCTGACGCATGCGATCGAGCGCGGCCGCATGGGCTTTTATCTGCGCGCCATCAAGGACAGCGAACGCGCCGCGCGGTCGCTGGGCGTCGCGGCGGGCCGCTACAAGCTCTACGCTTACATGCTGAGTGCCGCCTTCACCGCACTGGCGGGCTCGCTCTATCTCACCATGTTCGGCTTCGTCGATCCGGAGTCCGGTTTCGGCATCCTGATCTCGGTGAAGATGCTGGTGATGGCCGCACTCGGCGGCGCGGGCCAGCTCTTCGGGCCGCTGGTCGGCGCGCTGATCCTGGTGCCGCTGGAGGAGCTGTCGAACTCCTATCTCGGCGGCAAGGGCGCCGGCATCACCTTCGTCGTCTATGGCGCGATCATCGTGATCATCGCGCGCTTCCTGCCCGCGGGGCTGCTGTCGCTGGTCAAGCCGCGTCGTGCTCCGGCGCCGCCCCCAGCGAAGGTTGTGGACGGCCATGCTGATTGAAGCGCGCAGCGTCACCAAGGCGTTCGGCGCCTTCAAGGCGGTCGACAATGCATCGGTCAGCGTCGAGGAGGGCGATATCCTCGGCCTGATCGGCCCGAACGGCGCCGGCAAGTCGACCTTCTTCAACTGCCTGACCGGCGACCTGCCGCCGACGGCCGGCAGCGTGCACTTCGCCGGTGTCGACGTGACGCGCGATCCGCCGGAGGCGCGGGCACGGCTCGGTCTCGCGCGCAGCTTCCAGGTGCCGCTCACCTTCGAATCGATGTCGGTGCTCGAGAACACGATGATCGGCGCCATGCTGCGCCATCCCAAGGCCGCCGATGCGCGCGCCAAGGCGCTCGACGTGCTGGACAAGGTCGGTCTCGCGCGGCTGGCCGAGCAGCCGGCCCGCAGCCTCGGCACACCGGGGCGCAAGCGCCTGGAGATTGCCCGCGCACTGGCGTCGGAGCCCAAGGCGCTCTTGCTCGACGAGGCGATGGCCGGCCTGACGCCGACCGAGGTGCGCGAGGCGATCGAGCTGGTGCGCCGCATCCATGGCGGCGGCATCACCATCGTGATCGTCGAACACATCATGGAGGTGATCGTCTCGCTGACACGTCGCGTCGTGGTGTTCCATCAGGGCCGCGAGATCGCGCGCGGCACGCCGCGCGAGGTGACGAGCAACCCGGTGGTGATCGAGGCCTATCTCGGCCGCCGCAAGGTGAGGCACGGATGAGCGCGCCATTGCTCAGGATCAGCCACCTCGAAGTGCGCTACGGCGACCTCATAGGCGTGGCCGACGTTTCGCTGGAGGTCCCGAAGGGCGCGGTGGTGGCGCTGCTGGGCTCCAACGGCGCGGGCAAGACCACGGTGCTGAACGCCGTCGCCGGCATCGCCACGGCCTCGGCCGGCACGGTCGAGTTCAAGGGCGAGAACATCGCGGGCCAGCCGGCCTATGCGATCGTGCGCAAGGGCCTGGCGCTGTCGCCCGAGGGCTGGCGGCTGTTCGCGCAGCAGAGCGTCGAGAACAACTTGCTGCTGGGCGCAACGCCGCTCGCCGACCGCTCGCGCATCCCGCGCCTGCTCGATCGCGCCTACACGGTGTTCCCGCGGCTCGCTGAACGGCGCCTGCAGCGCGCCGGCACCATGTCGGGCGGCGAGCGCCAGATGCTGGCGGTCGCGCGTGCGCTGATGAGCGAACCGGAGCTGCTGCTGCTCGACGAGCCGAGCCTCGGCCTCGCGCCGGCCATCGTCGATGTGATGTACGACAGCTTCGCCGCCCTTCACAAAGAGGGGCAGACCATCCTGCTCGCCGAACAGTCGGTCGATCTCGCCCTCGAAGCGGCCAGCCACGCCTACGTGCTGCAGGTCGGCCGCACGGTGCTGGAAGGCCCGGCGAAGGAGATGCTCGACAATCCGGATGTGCAGCGCATCTACCTGGGTGTCGAGTAGGGCGACCAAAAATAATTCCGTCGTCTCGACCGGAGCGCCGTAGGCGCGCAGCGGAGAGACCTCCGCTCCACCAAAAGCCGGCTTGATCGTGGAGAGAAGGTCTCTCCACTCCGCCGCGCTACGCGCGGCTTCGGTCGAGACGACGGAGTCTTTTATTGTCTACCGCAACGTCGGATCGAGCTTGTCGCGCAGCCAGTCGCCTAAAAGGCTGATCGAGAGCGTCGTGACCACGATGGTCGCTGCCGGGGCCAGCATGATCCACGGCGCGTGGCTGATGTATTCGCGGCCGTAGCCCACCATGTTGCCGAGCGAGGCGAGCGGCGGCTGGACGCCGAGGCCGAGGAACGACAGGCCGCTTTCCAGCAGGATGATCTCGGGGAAGGTGAGCGTCATCGACACGATCAGGGTCGAGGCGATGTTGGGCAGGATGTGGAGCCCGTAGATGCGCGCGGGGCTCGCGCCAAGCTGGCGAATGGCGGCGGCGTAGCCCTGCTCGTTGGCCGCGAGCGTGAGGCCGCGCGAGATGCGGGCGTAGCGTTCCCACGAATGGAAGCCCATCAGCGCGATGAACAGCGGCAGGCTGTTGCCTAAAAAGGCCAGCACCGCGAGCGCGATGATCATGAAGGGCATGCTGGCCTGGAAGTCGATGGCCATCAGCACGATCTGCTCGACGTACTTGCGGAAGTGCGCGGCGAGGAAGCCCAGCGCGGTGCCGAGCGTGGCGGCGATGATCGTGCCGAACAGTGCGATCAGCAGGCTCATGCGGATCGACATGATGAGGCGCGAGAGCACGTCGCGGCCGAGCTCGTCGGTGCCCAGCACATGCGCCCAGGTCCCGCCCATCAGGACCGGCGGCGCCAGCCGCGCCTTGAGGTCGAGGGCGGTAAATGAATACGGCCGCAGGAAATCCGCGCCGAGCGCGGTCACGATCATCAGGACGAGCCAGGCGATCGCCAGGATCACCCCGAACGGTAGCGTGAGCAGGCGGCGGCGAACGGGGACGGCGGGGAGTCTTTCGGCGATGGCCATGGTCGTTCCCGTCAGTGCGCCGCGGCGGTGCCGCGCACCCTCGGATCGAGCCAGCCATAGGCGAGATCGACGGTGAGGTTGGCCATCACCATCCAGGCCGCGATCACCATCAGGATCGCCTGCACGATGGCGAGGTCGCGGTTGGCGACGGCCGAGACCAGCAGCCGGCCGATGCCGGGCCACGAAAAGACGCTTTCGACCACGACGGCGCCGGCCACCAGGCTGCCGACCATGAAGCCCACGATGGTGACGGTCGGGATGGCGGCATTGGGCAGCGCGTGCCGCGTGACGACCGTGTGCCAGGTCACGCCCTTCGCCGAGGCGGCGCGGATATAGGGCTGGCCCAGCACTTCGAGCATGGCCGAGCGCGTGAAGCGCGCCATGATGGCGGCACCCCCGGTGCCCAGCGTCAGGATCGGCAGGATGGCGGACGAGAGCCCGTCGCTGCCGCTCGCCGGCAGCCAGCCGAGCTGGACGGCGAAGACCAGCACCAGCAGCAGCGCCAGCACGAAGCTCGGCATGGTGAAGCCCGCGACCGAGGCCGCCATGGTGAGGCGATCGGCCATCGAGTTGCGATGGAGCGCGGCATAGATGCCGGCGGGAATGCCGAGGCCGATCTTGAGCGCCAGCGCCGGCAGGGTGATGGCGAGCGTCGCGGGTACGCGTTCCATCACGAGGTCGATGGCGGGTCGGCCATCGCGCATCGACTTGCCGAAGTCGCCGGTCAGCGCGTGGCCGATATAGGCGAGATACTGTTCCCAGATCGGCTGGTTGAGGCCCCAGGATTCGCGAAAGGCCGCGATCGCCTCGGGTGGCGCATCGACCGACATGATCATCAGCGCCGGATCGCCGGAAAGGCGCAGCACCACGAAGGCGAAGGTCATCACGAACAGGATGGTGAGACCGGCGCGCAGCAGCCGCGAGGTGGCGAACATCAGCATCAGGCGGCGACCTGCAGGGCGGGCTCATGCACGCGATGGCAGGCGACCATGCGGCCACCGGAGAGAGGCTGCAACGTCGGTGCCTCGGCGCGGCAGTGCGCGGTGGCGAAGGGACAACGTGTGTGGAAGGCGCAGCCCGACGGCACGTTCACCGGATTGGGCGGATCGCCCTGCAGCAGCATCTTCTCGCGCTTCGGGCCGCCGCCGAAACTCACGGTCGGGATCGCCGCCACCAGCGCACGCGTATAGGGATGCGCCGGCGTGGCGAACAGGCTCTCGGCCTCGCCCTGCTCGACGATGCGGCCGAGATACATGACGGCGACGTCGTGGCTCACCTGGCGCACGACCTTGAGATCGTGGCTGATGAACAGATAGGCGATGCCCAGCCGTTCCTGCAGGTCGAGCAGCAGGTTCACCACCTGCGCCTGGATGGAGACGTCGAGCGCGGAGATCGGCTCGTCGCAGACCAGCAGGTCGGGGCTCGTCATCAGCGCGCGCGCCAGCACGACCCGCTGGCGCTGGCCGCCCGACAGTTCGTGCGGATAGCGTTCGTACTGATGCGGCTGCAGGCCGACCGATTCCATGGCGGCCCGCGCGCGCTCGCGGCGCTCGGACGGCGAGACCTGTTCGTGGATGGCGAGCGGCTCCTCGATCTGCGTGCCGATCGGCAGGCGGCGGTCGAGGGCGCCCAGCGGATCCTGATAGACCATCTGGATATGACGGCGCAGGCCGCGCCAGGCGGGAGTGCCAACGGCGGGCAACGGCTCGCCGCGATAGCGCACCGTGCCGGAAGTCGGCGGCACCAGGCCCAGCACCAGCTTGCCGGTCGTCGACTTGCCGCAACCCGACTCGCCCACCAAGCCAAGCGTGCGGCCGCGTTCGAGGGTGAAGGACACGCCATCGACCGCGCGCAGGGTTGCCTTGGGGGCGAACAGCCCCTGGCCGGTGCGGACCTGATAGTGACGCCTGAGGTCGTTGGCCTGAAGCAGCGCGCTCATTCCGCGGCCTGCGGCAGGGCCCATACGGAGACGCCGCGCTCGATCGGACGATGGCAGGCGGCGGCATGGAGGAAGCCGACGGAGCGCGACGGCGGCGGGACGGTCGCGCAGCGCGTCTCGGCCACGGGACAGCGCGGCGCGAAGCGGCAGCCGGCCGGCATGTTGCCGGGCTCCGGCACGGTGCCGGGGATGGCGGCGAGGCGGCGGCGCGGGCCAGTGAGGGCCGGCAGCGCCGCGAGGAGGCCTTGCGTGTAGGGATGCCGCGCCGCGCCGAACAGGTCGGCGCCGGGCGCTTCCTCGACGAGGCGGCCGGCATACATGACGGCGACGCGATCGACGTTCTCGGCAACGACGCCGAGATCGTGGCTGATCAGGATCAGCGCCATGCCGGTGTCGCGGCGGATGCTGCCCAGCAGCGCCAGGATCTGCGCCTGGATGGTGGCGTCGAGCGCCGTCGTCGGCTCGTCGGCCACCAGCAGGTCGGGCTGGCCGGCCAGCGCCATCGCGATCATCACGCGCTGGTTGAGGCCACCGGAGAGAAGATGCGGATAGTCGGCGAGACGACGCCTGGCATCGGCGATGCCGACCTGGTCGAGCAGGCGCAGCGCCTCGGCTTCGGCCGCACGTCCGGCGAGCCCGCGATGCAGGCCGAGCGCCTCGACGAGCTGGCGGCCGATGCGATGCACCGGATTGAGACAGCTCGACGGGTCCTGGAAGATCATCGCGATGCGACTGCCGCGCACCTGCTCAAGCGCGTTGCGCGAGGCGCCGACCAGCTCCTGCTTTTCGAGCTTCACCGAGCCGGTCACGCGCGCCTTGGTCGGCAGCAGGCCGAGTGCCGCCAGCCACGTCACGCTCTTGCCCGATCCGGATTCGCCCACGATGCCCAGCGCTTCGCCGGGCGCGATTTCGAGGCTCACCCCGTCGACGGCGCGCGAGACCTGCGCGCCGTTGGCGAAATCGACCGTGAGGTCGCGCACCGCGACGAGAGGAGCGGTCATCGCCCCGTCCTCAGACGGAGAAGTTGTTGGCGCGGAACTCCATGGCGAAGGACGGCGAGGCCTTCCACTTGATGTCCTTCCGCTTGGCCGTGAAGGTCGCGTTCTGGTGCAGCACCGTGTAAGCCGGGTCTTCGCGCTCGCAGATCTCGAGCATGCGCTTGAACATCGCCTTGCGCTTGGACATGTCGGTTTCGACTTCCATCGCGACCGAGAGCTTGTTCATCTCCTCGTTGGCCCATTCGCCGACCTGCTGCTGCTGCCCCTGCGGACCGTGCTGCGCGACGATGGAAGAGATCGGGTCGTTGAAGCCGGCGCTGTTGGACCAGTCGCGCACCGCGCGCGGGCTGTTGGTGTCGAACACCTGCTGCCAGTTCTCCTTCATCTCGATCTGCACGTTGAGGCCGGCGGCGCGCCACATCTCGACCAGTACCTGCGCCGTCGAGACCTGGTTGGTGTAGTAGTTGTTCAGCAGGCGGTAGGGGATCGGATCGCCCTTGTAGTTGGCTTCCTTCAGCAGCGCCTTGGCCTTGGCGAGATCGTAGGCCGGCACCGACCAGTTCTCGACGAACATCGGGCCGTAGAATTCCCACTGCAGGCCCGGCGGCACGCGGGTGCGGCCCGACCACAGCGCATCGACGATCGCCTGACGGTCGATCGCGTGCGTGAAGGCCTGGCGGATGCGCGGATCGGCGAGGCGGGGATGGTTCTTGTCGAACACCGTGATGCGGTGATTGACGATGGTGCTGCCCAGCACCTCGAACTTCGGGTTCTTCTCGATGCCGGGGATCTGGTCGGGCGGCACGTCGCAGATGAAGTCGAACTGGCCGGCGAGCAGGCCGTTGATGCGGGTCGCGACCTCAGGGACCACGACGATGCGCACGCTCTTCAGCGGCGGGCGGCCGCCCCAGTAATCGTCGTGCGCGTCGAGGGTCAGCGACTGGTCGGCCACGAACTCGCGCACCTTGTATGGACCGGTGGCGACCGGCATGCGCGCCCAGTCGAGCCAGCTCTTGGCTTCGTCGTAGGCGCGGCGCGAGACGATATCGCTGCCGAGGCGGCCGATGCGGCCTTCCATGGTGACGTCGGGCGTGCGGTTGACGAAGCGCACGGTGTACTTGTCGACGGCCTCGACCTTCTCGAGTGCCGGGAACAGGCGCTTGGCGACGGCCGGCACTTCCGGCGGCAGGTTCTTGCCCTGCACCGCGTCGCGGATCAGCACCGAGGTGAACAGCGTCTTGTTCGAGGTGATGTCGTAGTCCGGCCCGAACATGCGCTCGCGACTGAAGGTGAAGACCACGTCGTCGGCGGTCATCTCGTCGCCGTTGTGGAACTTCACGCCCTTGCGCAGGGTGAACTCGACGGTGCGGTCGTCGAGGCGCTTCCAGCTCTCGGCGAGGCCCGGCACTTCTTCCAGCTTGCCGAGCAGGTCCTGCATGATCAGGCGCTCGAACATGAACGAGAAGGCGCGCTGGCCGACGTTCGACTGCTCGCGCAGCGGCTCCAGGGCGGCGCTGTTGGCGATCTGCTGCACTGCGATGGTGATGCTGGGCCGACGGTCGGCCTGGGCCAGCGCGATGCGCGGCAGGGCGAAGCTGGTGGCGGCGAGGCCAGAGGCGGCGATCAGGCTGCGGCGGCGCAGGAACATATGGTGTGAACTCCCCTCGAAAGCGAGCGCGCACGCTAGGTCGCTTCCGTGAACGGGAGGTTTCCGTTCGGTGACGCTTCGCGTGCTGCGGTGCGGGAGATCATCCACCGATGTGCAAAAGCGTCCGCCAGATGTTCATGCATGGACTAGGAGAGCAGGTGGGAGGCGCGTAGATTCATTTCCGGCAATTCGGGGAGAGAGAACATGCCGATCACCAATCGTCTTTATGCAGAATTCCTCGGGACCGCCTGGCTGGTGCTGGGCGGCTGCGGCAGCGCCGTGCTGGCCGCGGGCTTCCCGCAGCTCGGCATCGGCTTCGCGGGCGTGGCACTGGCCTTCGGTCTCACCGTCCTCACGATGGTCTATGCCGTGGGCGGCGTCTCGGGCGGTCACTTCAACCCGGCCGTGACGGTCGGCCTGGCCGTCGGCGGCCGCTTCCCGATGGGCGAGGTCATCCCCTACGTGGTCGCGCAGGTGCTGGGCGGCATCGCGGGTGCGGCCATCCTCTACGTCGTGGCGACCGGCAAGGCGGGCGCCGAGATCGGCGGCTTCGCGACCAACGGCTACGGCGATCGTTCACCGGGCGGCTACGGGCTGACCGCCGCGCTGGTCATCGAGGTCGTGATGACCTTCGGCTTCGTGACGATCATCCTGGGCGCCACCGACAAGAGGGTCACGCCGGGCATGGCCGGCCTCGCGATCGGCCTGGCGCTGACGCTCATCCATCTGGTGAGCATTCCCGTGACCAACACCTCGGTGAACCCGGCCCGCAGCACCGCGCCGGCGCTGTTCGTCGGCGGTGCGGCCCTGTCGCAGCTCTGGCTGTTCTGGGTGGCGCCGTTGCTGGGTGGCGCACTGGCGGGCGGTGCCTACGGGCTGCTGCGCAGCAAGGACTGACGGGGCGGTCCTGCCGATGTAGGGTGGGGGCTCAGCCCCCGCCAACGAAGGACGATCACCCATGCTCATCAAACGACTCGTCACGCTCGCCCTGGTCGGGCTGATGCCGCTCGCCGCGATGGCCCAGCAGGACGTCGAGGTGAAGTTCCGCTTCAAGGAAAACCCCAACAGCGTGTCGGGCTGCATCCAGGCCGACCCGTCCTTCACGCGCGAGCACACGTTCCAGATCGCGAACGGCCAGGTCGAGTTGAAGTCGGCTGGTGGGATCGACGTCAAGATGAAGCCGATCCGCGACAAGGTCTATCAGGGCAATTTCGATCTGGGCATGATGAACCTGACCTACACGGCCGACCTCGGCGCGACGCCGCCGACCCTGGTTGCCCAGAACCGCGACGGCAGCTGCAAGTGGAATGCCGTGAAGGCGTAGGCGTCACGGTCTTCGCCTTCAAGCGATAGAGGTCATGAAGCAGGCACGGCGATCGATTCCATTCAGCATCACCATGCTGATGCTGATGGCGCTGGTCGTCGTGCCGCTCACCTCGGTGCTGCTGTGGCTCGGTTGGCGCTCCGTCACCCTGCTGGAACAGCGCAGCGCCGACCAGCGCGTGTCGAATCTCGAAGCGGCGGTCGAGGGTTTCCTCACCGACGGATTGCATGTGGTGGTTTCGGTCGGCCAGACGCTGGCCGAAGGGCCGAGCTTCAACGCCACGGAAAACCCGCTGGTCGAAGAGGAGCGCCGGCGTCAGCTCGTCGCCATGCTGGGACGCCACCCGGCGGTGCAGTCGGCCTTCGTCGGCTATGGCGACGGCAGTTTCATCTACGCCGGAAGGCCGGGAAGCCTGACCATCGCCCAACGGCTGGAGTATGACGCGCCGGACGGCGAGTCGATCATCGTGCGGGTGATCGAGGCGGGCGCGCCGCCGCGACAGGAGACCTACTGGTTCTATCTGCCCGACGGCAGCCGCACCAAGGCCCAGACGACGACCTCGTATTTCGATGCCCGCACGCGGCCCTGGTACGTCGACGCCATGCGCGCCAAGGCGGCGATCCTCACCGAGCCCTATCGCTTTGCCCAGACTCCCGACGCCGGCATATCCGCAGGCATCCCGCTGCACAGCGGCCTCGGAGTCGTCGGCTTCGACTTCACCTTGCGCACGCTGTCCGAACTCCTCACCGCCTACAAGATCACGGAGAATTCGGTGATCGTGGTCGGCCATTCCGGCGGTGGGGTGGAGATCGAGTCCGCTCCCTGTGCGCCGACGCTGCCCGGATGCCTGCCGAGCGACGAGCTGGTCCGCAAGATCCTGCACAAGGCCGTGCAGGAGGCGATCGACACCGACACCAAGATCGACCGTCAGGTCGAAGCGGGCGGCCATGCCTATCGCCTGATCGTCCATCGCATGCCGCTGCTGCTGGGACAGCGGTTCGTGATCGCCGCCGCGGTGCCGATCCTCGAACTCACGGCGCAGTCGCAGGTGTTGCTGCAGCGCGCCGGCATCGCCGCGGCAATCGCCGTGGCGCTCGCGGTGCTCGGCGCACTGGTGGCGTCGCTGGTCCTCTCGCGTTCGATCGCGCGCGTCACGCTCAAGACCGAGCGCATCCGGCAGCTCGACTTCTCCGAACAGCAGCCCATCCACAGTCGCATCACCGAGATCGTGCGCCTGTCGGACGCGGTCGAGAACATGCGCGAGGGGCTGGAGATCTTCGGACGCTACGTGTCCAAGGACCTCGTGCAGCAGATCATGCGCTCGCCCGAGAGCAGCGGCGTCGGTGGCACGCGCCGCGAGATCACCGTGATGTTCACCGACATCGAGGGCTTCTCGCTGCTCAGCGAGACGATGGAGCCGGAGCTGCTGACCAGCCGCCTGTCGCGCTACTTCGAGGCGCTGGGCTCGGCCATCTCGGCCAATCGCGGCATGATCGACAAGTATATCGGCGACAGCATCATGGCCTTCTGGAACGCGCCGGAGACCGATCCAGAGCACATCGCCAATGCCTGCCGCGGCGCACTGCAGGCCGCCGCTGCGGGCCGCGCGCTCTCGGAGAAATGGCGCGATCGCGGTCGCCCGGGCTTTCGCACGCGCTTCGGCCTGCACACGGGGCCGGCGGTCGTCGGCAATGTCGGCGCCCGCGAGCGCATCAACTACACGCTGGTCGGCCAGGTCGCGAACCAGGCCTCGCGCCTCGAAGGCATGAACAAGGTCTACGGCACGGAGATCCTGGCGAGCGGCGAGATTGCCGGGCCGACCGCCGAGCTCTTCGTGTGGCGCCACATCGACCGGGTGATCGCGGTCGGCACGACCGAGGCGCACGATGTCTACGAGCCCCTGGGCGAGATCGAGGGCCGGGCCGAGCATGCGTCCTTCCTCGCCGCCTGGGATCGCGCCCGCAAAGCCTATGTCGCAGGCCGCTTCGACGAGGCGCTGGCGGGATTCCGCAGCGCCGCGGCGATGCGTGAGGAAGACGCGCCCTGCCGGATCTTCATCGAGCGCTGCGAGAGATTCCAGAAGGACGGTGCGCCGCCGGACTGGGACGGCACCTGGCACATGGACCAGAAGTAGGAATCACCTTCCTCCCCATTCAAATGGGGAGGTGGCGGCGTCTTACGCCGGCGGAGGGGTCATGAGCCTCGTGTGATTACTCTTCCTTCGGCGCTCCCGGACATCGCTTTGCGATGTCCTGACGCTCATTAGCCGAGCTTCGCTCGGCTAGAAACGTGCCGACAGTCGCCCGCTGAACACGTGTACCGGACCGCGCACGGTGTTGTAGGCGGGATTCACCAGGAGCTGGTAGTCGGCGGTGGCGATGAGGCCCTTCACGAGCTGGAAGGCGTAGTAGGTTTCGACGACGGCCTCGGAGGCGTAAGAGAGCGCGCCGTCGCCGACCAGCACGCCGAGACCGCCATTCGCCAGATAGCTGCTGTGATCGGGCGACAGGGAATTGAGCGCGCCCGCGATGCCGATGCGGTCGTCGGGACGGCCCCAGCGCGTGCCCTTGATCGACGCGCCCAGCGAGAGGCTCGAGTCGATGTCGGTGAAGGCCATGATCTCCGACGCGCCGTTGTTCCAGCTGAAGCGGCCGAACAGGCCGACATCGTCGGTGATCTCCTGCTCGAGATTGAGATAGAAGCCGTACTTGGTGCGCCCGCGCCGCGTCTGGGCGATCGTGTCGTTGGCCGTCAGGCCGGGCGTTTGCGCCGCCAGCGTCACAGCCTCGCTGTAGGAGCCGGAGAAGGCGCTGTTCATCCAGGTGCCGATCTTCATCGCGCCCGGCCGGTCGAACGGCCGGTAGCGCAGCTCGAGTTCGCCGACATAGCCGCCGCGGGAAAACAGCGCGAGGTCGAAGGTGTTGGCATTGGGCTGGTTGCCGACCAGGAAGTAGCCGGCGCGCACCGCCCAGTCCGGCTTGTTGAGTTCGGCGGTAAAGCCCCAGGTGAGCCCGAGACGATCGGCGGGATAATCGAACGCGCCCGACGCCCAGATCGACCAGTTGAGGAAGTCGACCCGGGGGTCCTCGGCGTAGGTGTTGCCGTCGAAGATGTCCTTCACCGAATACTTGCCGGCCTGCAAGGTGACGCGCGAGACGTCGCGCTCGCCGGAGAGCTGGCCGTATTCACCTTCGACCTTCTCGCGCTCGCCGCCCAGCCCGATCTCCTGCCGCAGGAACAGGCGCGAGGTGTTGTAGCGCGGGTAGGGGAAGTTCGACTTCTGCGCCTCGCCGTTGGGATAGCCGCCGGCGCCCGTCGTGTTGGCGACGCCGAAGCCCTGCAGGAATTCGGGATTGTAGTAGAACTCACCGCCCTCCCAGAGGCGCACGCCAAGAAAGGCCGAGACCGTCCAGGTCTCGCGACTCTGGCCCTCGGGCGGCAGGCTGTTGGCGCCTGAATAAGAGGCCGGGATCGGCGGATAGCCCTGGAAGATGAACGTCGACTGGCCGTGGATCTCCCACGAGCCGGGACCGCGATCGGGCTTGTCGTCCTGCGTCTCTTCGCTGGCGCCAAACTTGTAGTTCAGGCCGACCCGGAACCGGTGCAGGTCGTAGAGCGAATCGTAGCGCGCGGGAGCGGCGAAGACGAAGCCGTTCAGCGGCAGGCTCGTATAGAGATACTCGGCCCGCGCCGACCATTTCGAATCGAGTCGATAGTCGACGCCGGCGCCCAGCGCATAGCCGACGCGGACGTTGCTTGGAGTCGCGGCATCGTTGCCGGTCGTGAGGTCGATGCGGTCCGAACGCGTGCTGGCCCAGGCGATGCCGCCGCTGACGAAGGGCGTCCATCTATCGATCGCGTAGCCCACGCGCGCGCGCAGGCTGGCGAGATATTCGAGCTGCTGGTTGGCGGCTGCCGTCGAGGTCGCGCGATAGGACAGGACCTGCGCCAGGTCCTCGGCGCTGGCAAAGGACATGTCGAGTTCGAGGCCGAGCATCAGGCGCGAGGGGAAATAATGCTCGTAGCCCGCCTGCACGCCACCGAAGAACGCGCCGTAGGGCGTCGTGCCGCCGGCCGTCGCACCGGGAACCGGATCGGCGAACGCCGCGGTGGCCGTGCCGAACAGGTAGCCGACATGGCCGCCGGCGTAGAAGCCCGAACGCGGCGTCGCGGGATCGTCAGCCATCGCAGGTGAAGTGAGCAGAAGGGCAGCCGTCATCGCGACGAAGTATCGTCGTGCCGTGGCGCCTGTCTGCGCCGTGCAGGGGGACCGTCTGCCCGTCATCGGCCCCCGATATCACGGCGACGACGATCAGGCCCTGCGACGATTTCAGAAGCGGATGGTTACACCCAGGGTGAAGAACTTGGTGTTCACCGTGTCGTAGGTCGTGCCCGCGAGCAGGTCGAAATCGAACCTGGGATGGGCGGACGGCGTGTAGCGCAGGCCGATCTGGTTGCCGATGATGCCGGGCGAGCGGCCGAAGGCTTCCATCATCAGCGTGACGTCCCAGCCGACATCGACCTCGACCTGGCCGCCCCAGAAGAAGGCCGTGGGATGGTCGCTGCGCAGATAGCTCCAGCCGCCGTTCACGTTGATCCTGAACTTCTCCGTGACCGGAATGGTGACCAGGGCGGTCAGTCCGGCGAGGCCGAGATCGCCCGTCCGCGCATTGACGCCGGCATTGAGGCCAAGCCCGAAGCCCACGCCCTTCGACGAAGGTTGGAAGTTGATCTTCATCTGCGGCCCGATCAGCGGCCCGTTGATGGTCTGGTCCCAGTAATGTGCGTAGGCCACGCCCATTTCGAGCCAGGGGATCGCGAGGGCGGTGCAGGCGGGGGCGACGTTGCCGTAGCCGTCGCCCGGCACGAAGTCCGCGACCCAGAGCTCGACATGGCAGGTCCCGGGCGTCTCGACCTCGGAGTCGTCGACGACGTGAGCGCCACCGGCGGCCAGGGTCGGGCCGGCGAACACGGCGGCGGCCACCCACAGTAGAGTGGCAATGAAGATGCAGTAGCTATTACTTTTCACGCGGCCAGAAGGTCGCTCAGGACTGTTACGCGCGCAAGTCGCTTTAGCGGCTCATCAGCGTCCGCACGTGGGTTGCGACGGATTCCGCCAGAGCGGCGAGGTCGTAACCGCCCTCCAGGACGGAAACGAGGCGGCCGCCGGCGTGCCGGTCGGCGATGGCCAGCAGCTCCTCGGTCAGCCAGACGAAATCCTCGGTCTCGACGTCGAGCTGCGCCAAGGGATCGCGGCGATGGGCGTCGAAGCCCGCCGATACGATGACCAGCTCGGGCGCGAAATCGTCGAGGGCCGGCAGGAGGCGTTCGCTCCAGGCCGCCCGGAACTCGGCGCTGCCGCTGCCGGCCGGCAGGGGCACGTTGACGACATTGCCCGCGATGCCCCGCTCGCGCGGCGAGCCGGTGCCGGGATAGAGCGGATACTGGTGGGTCGAGGCGTAGAACAGGTCCGGGTCGGTTTCGACCACGGCCTGGGTGCCCTGGCCGTGATGGACGTCGAAGTCGATCAGGGCGATGCGCTGGAGCCCGTAGGCGGCGCGGGCATGCAGCGCGCCGATCGCTGCATTGCTGAACAGGCAGAAGCCGCCGGGCACGTCGGGTGTCGCGTGATGGCCGGGCGGTCGCACGGCGGCGAAGGCCGTGCGGTCCTCGCCGCCCAGCACGCCGTCGACCGCGGCGATCACGGCGCCCGCGGCGTGGCGGGCGGCGTTGGCGCTGCCGGTGCTCATCACCGTGTCGCCATCGACATGGACGAGCTCACCGGGCGGCGGCCGGATGCCGAGGATCGCGTCGACATATTCCTGCGGATGGACCCGCGTGAGCTGCTCGATCGTGGCCTCGGGGGCCAGCAGGCGGGTGAGGCCCGCGAACTCCTCGTCGGCCAGGGCCGCCGTCACCGCGCGCAGCCGGTCCGGCCGCTCGGGGTGGTAATCGCCCGTGTCGTGCTCGAGGAATGACGGATGGCTGATCAGCAGCGTCATGCTTCCCCCTCTAGCGCGCTTCGTCGATCTGCGACAGAGTCGTCCGCAACCCGTCGTTCGCTGTGAGGTTGTTTTGTCCATGTTGCGCTCTCTGGCCGTCGCCGCCCTCGTCCTCTTTGCAGGGCAGGCCTCCGCCCAGGAAACCACCTTCCGGCTGAAGAATTCGATGCAGTATCCGATCTCCCAGCTTTCCGTGTCGCCGACCCAGCTCAACATGTGGGGACCGAACTTCCTGCGTCCCCCCATCATCAAGCCGGGCGAGGCGCGCGAGGTCTCGTTCCGGGGATCGCCCGACTGGTGCATGGGCGACCTCAAGGTGACCTTCGCCGACGGCGGTCCGCCCGCCGTCTGGGGCTATCTGAACCTCTGCACCCTGGACAAGATCGCGCTCCACTACGACCGCATGAGCGGCATCACCACCGCGCGCTACGACGAGTAAGGAAGCGAGAACGACCATGGACAGCCTGCCGGGCCTGCCGTTCGACAACAGCTACGCAAGGCTGCCGGAGCGGTTCTATGCCCGGCTGCCGCCGACGCCGGTCGCGGCGCCGAAGCTGGTGAAGCTGAACCGGGCGCTCGCCCTGCAGCTCGGTCTCGAGCCTGAGGTACTGGCCTCGCCCGAGGGCGTGGCGATGCTGGCCGGCAACAAGGTGGCGCCGGGCTCCGAGCCGATCGCGCTGGCCTATGCCGGCCACCAGTTCGGAAACTTCGTGCCGCAGCTCGGCGACGGTCGCGCCATCCTGTTGGGCGAGGTCGTGGATCGCGACGGCGTGCGCCGCGACATCCAGCTCAAGGGCTCGGGCCCGACGCCGTTCTCGCGCAGCGGCGATGGCCGTGCCGCGGTCGGCCCGGTGCTGCGCGAATACATCGTGAGCGAGGCGATGGCGGCACTCGCCATCCCGACGACGCGCTCTCTGGCGGCGGTCACGACCGGCGAGCCGATCTGGCGCGACGGCGAACTGCCTGGCGCGGTGCTGACAAGGGTCGCGTCGAGCCACATCCGGGTCGGCACTTTCCAGTTCTTCGCCGCACGCAGCGACACCGAGGCGTTGCGCCTGCTCGCCGACCATGTGATCGCGCGGCACTATCCCGAGGCGCGTGACACCGCAGCACCTTATCGCGCGCTGTTCGAGGCCGTGATCGGACGACAGGCGGCGCTGGTCGCGAAGTGGCTGCTGGTCGGCTTCATCCATGGCGTGATGAACACCGACAATTGCTCGGTCGCCGGCGAGACCATCGACTACGGCCCCTGCGCCTTCATGGACGCCTACAATCCCGAGACGGTGTTCAGCTCGATCGATCAGGGCGGGCGCTATGCCTACGCCCACCAGCCGAGCATCGCGCACTGGAACCTGGCGCGTTTCGGCGAGACGCTGCTGCCGCTGCTCGACGAGGACAGCGACAAGGCGCTCGCCATCGCCAACGAGGCGCTGGGCACCTATCGCGCGCGCTATGTCGACGCGCTGATCGGCGGGCTGCGCCGCAAGCTCGGCCTGTTCACCGAGGAAGAGGGCGATCCGGCGCTGGCGCAGGACCTGCTCAACGCGATGACCGACGCCCAGGCCGACTTCACCCTGACTTTCCGCCGCCTGGGCGATGCCGCCGCCGATCCGGCGCGCGAAGGCGAGGTCCGCCGTTTGTTCGAGGCCAAGCCCGAAGCGTTCGACGCCTGGCTGCCGCGCTGGCGCGAACGTCTGTCGCGCGAGCCGCAGGACGGCGCTGCCCGCCGCGCGGCGATGCACGCGGTCAACCCGATCTACATTCCGCGCAACCATCGCGTCGAGCTGGTGCTTGCGGCCGCCGCCGAGCGCGAGGACTACGCGCCGTTCGAGGAACTGCTCGCGGTGTTGGCGAATCCCTACGAGGAGCGGCCGGGCTTCGAGGCCTATGCCGAGCCGGCTCCGGACCAGGGGACCTACAAGACCTTCTGTGGGACGTAGAGAGAAGACGAATTGAGGTCGACTCTCAGAGCCTCCGTCGTCTCGACCGGAGCGCGAAGCGCGGAGTGGAGAGACCTTTTATCGACTAAAAGCCGGCAAATGGTGGAGAGAAGGTCTCTCCACTCCGCCTCGCTGCGCTCCGCTCCGGTCGAGACGACGGGTTCGTACTATCTCAAATATTGATCGCCGAGGGCCCCGCGTCCTTCCAGTCGATCCATTCGTCGAGCTTCATGAACCTTCCATCGTCGACGCCGATCTCGCGTTCGATCAGCGTGTTCAGCTTGGCGTTCATGATCGCGATCAGGTCGCGGTTGCGCTCGAAATCGTGGGCCAGGTTCACGACCTCGTCGGGATCGTTCACGAGGTCGTAGAGTTCGAGGTCGTTGTTGGCCTTGAGCTCTTCCAAGGTCGTCGGCGTGTTGAAGCCGCGGAACGAGAAGTAGCGGCTGAACTTGTAGCGTTCGTCGACGATGGAGCGGATGCAGACGCGCAGCTTCCAGTCGATCGGGAACGATTCGATCTTCTTGAACAGGTCCGAGCGCGCGATCGATTTGTCCAACAGCGTATCGTAGAGCGTCCGCGTGAACGTTTCGTCGTGGACCATGAGCTGGCTGTAGCAGAACAGCACGCCGCCGCGGCGCTGCGTGAAGGCCGGATCGGCAGGCTCGCGTAGCAGCGGCGAGAAATCCTGCCCCTTCATCTGCGCCATCGTGTCGGCGACCGGCGCCGTCGGCTTGCCGGTGAGGGCCACGATGGTCGGCACGAAGTCGAGATGCGACGTCGTCTCGAGGCAGCGCTGACCGCCCTTGATCTCGGGATGCACGACCAGCATCGGCACGTGGTTCTGCTGGCGGTAGGCCGTCGTGCCCTTGCCCTGCAGGCCGCCATGACTTGCGAGCAGATCGCCATGATCCGACGTGAAGATCACGATGGTCTTGTCGGTGAGGCCAAGCTGGTCGAGCTGCTCCAGCACCTGCACGACCTGCCGATCGACATCGCGGATGGCATTGAAGTAGTAGTTCTGGCGCAGTCGCATGCGCCATTCCTCCTGCGGGATCAGTCCCGTCAGGACGGCATTGGCGCCCTTGTAGATGCGATGCGCCGGCACGCGGTCGGGCGTGTCGAGCGACTGCTGCCAGGTCTTCTGCAGCGGGATGTCGTTCCATTCCTGCCGGTAGAACGAATCGTTCGGCGGGTAGGCGATGTTGAGCTTGGCCTTGACCGCCTGTTCCGGAGGCTGGCCGGGCTTGTCGGTGTTCACCCACATCACGTCGTGCGGGTTCACGAGATTGACCGCGAGAAACCAGGGCTGATTCCTGTCAGTCATCGGCCGGCCCTTGGCCTTCAGCCACTGGATGCCCTGCGCCGCGGTGATCTGGTCGTACTGGTAGCCGCCTTGGGCTCCTTCGATGAAATCGCCTTCGCCGGTGTAGTCGTAGAAGCCGTAGTCGCGATCCATCATGGTCTCGAACAGCGCCTTGATGTCGCCGGCGCGGTTCTCCATCGCCATCGCGCCGTTCAGGTGCCACTTGCCCTTGTAGGCGGTGTAGTAGCCGAGCTTGCGCAGGATCTTGCCGATGGTCGGCAGCCTGGGATCCAGGCTCTTCATGTAGGGCACGCCGGCATTGTCGAAGATGCCGTTATGCGGCGTGTGCAGGCCGGTATAGATCACCGCCCGCGAGGCCGAGCACATGTCGGACGCAATTTGATGATTCTCGAAGTAGGTGCCGGTGGCGCGCAGCCTTTCATGTCCGGGCAGCGGGATGGGCCAGCGCGGGCCCATATAATGTTCTTGGTCGGTCAGGATGAAGAGGATGTTGTAGCCGCCGTCGTTCGATCCCGGCGCGTCGGCCGACGGGAAGGACGATTGCGTGCCGCCGGTGATGCGGGCCTGCGTTTGCGCCTGTGCGGGCGTATCGCAGGCGGCGCCGGCCGCCGTTGCGGCAACAGCCGCAGCGCCCGTGATGAAAGTCCTGCGGGATGAATTGGTCACGACGCCCCTTTAACCGACTGCTGCAACAAAGGTCTGCAATATTTTCACCGGCGGTGCGATGAATTGCGTTGACGGGCTGCGACGCCCGACCCTATCTGAGACGGATGCGCGCCCCAAGACGCGCGCCCAAGAAGCACTTCCCGGGAAGGTGATGTCGATTTCCGCTCGATGGCTCGGCCTGGCGACGACCGTACTGCTGGCAACCCAGCAGGCCGCGGCCTTTGCCCAGACGGTGATCGAGGAGGATCCGCCCAAGACCTTCGCCGAAGGCTTCATGCAGGGCGTCGGCCTGCCGGTTATCAGCATCTATCATCTCGCGGCGATGATCGGCATCGGCATCCTCGTGGGTATCGCGGCGCGCGGCATCGTTCCGGTCCTGGCCTTCGGCGTCGCTGCCATCGCCGGTGTGGCGATCCAGCTCAGCCCCTACGATATCCCGGCAGATGGCGCTTTCGTGGCGCTGACGACGATGGTCATCGGCGTCCTCATCCTGATGCGTCAGCCGCTCAGCCCGAAGGTCGCGTCGGTGGTCTTCGCCATCGCGGGATTGGTGCACGGCTATTCGCTGGGCGCGGTCCTCGTTGGGGCCGACGCCATTCCGATTGCCGCGTACATCGCGGGGTTGCTGGTCGCCCAGACGGCGCTGGGCGTCGTGTCCTGTGCGATCACGCTAGGGGCGACCAAGTGGCCCGCACAGCGTACTGTGCTGGTGGTCGCCGGTTGCCTGGTCGTCGTGGCAGGTGGCGTCGCCGCCATCGAAGCAGCCGGCCTGATCAGCTGAGTCCGGCGTCCCTCGCAACGGCGCCGGCAGACCCGTCGTTGAGGAAGCCATGATCGTCGCAGGTGTGGGATGTCGGCGCGAGACCTCGGCCGACGAGATCGAGCGGGTCGTGCGCATGGCACTCGGCCTGTTCGACCTGCCGGTCGAGCGCCTCGACGCGCTGGCGACCGAGTCGGAGAAGGCGATCGATCCGGTTTTCGCCGAGGTCGTGCGACGGCTGTCGGTGAAACTGGTCGCCTGCACCGCGGACGATCTCGATCGCATCGCGGGGCGCGTGCTTACGCCGTCGAAGCTGGTGCTCGAAGCCAAGGGCCTGCCGTCGATCGCGGAAGCCTCCGCGCTGGTGGTGGCGGGTCGCGACGGGCGCCTGCTGGGAACGCGCGTGGCGACCGAACGCGCGACCTGTGCCATCGCCATCGGCGAGGGGCGATAGCGTCGCGCCTCGTGGCGATGCTAGCTACTGTCGGATAATCGTTTGGTGGAGTTGATGGCGACGCATCCGGATTTCGACGCGGCCTTCCGGGCCGAGTTTCGCGAGCTTGTCCTGTGGCGGCGCGACGTGCGCCGGTTCCGCACCGATCCGGTGGCGCGCGAGCGCATCGACGCGCTTCTCGAAGTCGCGAGCCACGCGCCGTCGGTCGGCCTCAGCCAGCCTTGGCGCTTCGTGCATGTCGAGTCGGCGGAGCGCCGCCGCGCCGTGGTCGAAAGTTTTACGCAGGCCAACGAGCAGGCTCTGGCCGGCTATGGCGGCGAGAAGCACGCGATCTACGCCAACCTGAAGCTCGCGGGCCTCAAGGAAGCGCCGGTGCATCTCGCGGTCTTCTCCGACGACGGTACGCACACCGGCAGCGGGCTCGGTCAGCAGACCATGCCCGAGACGCTGCATTATTCCGTGGTGGCGGCGATCCAGACCCTGTGGCTGGCCGCGCGCGCCGACGGGATCGGCATGGGCTGGGTCTCGATCCTCGACCCGAAGAAGGTGACGAAGGCGCTCGACGTGCCGGCCGGCTGGAACCTCGTGGCCTATCTCTGCCTTGGTTTCCCGGCCGAGGAGCATCTCGATCCCGAGCTCGAGCGGCATCACTGGGAAGTGCGCAGCGACCTTTCCGACGTGGTCTTCACGCGCTGACGCTTTGACACTCCGGTCTCGGCGGGCATTATTGCCTCTCATCATCGGAGGCGGCGCGTGACTTCAGGAGATCGACCGGCGGGCCAATCGATCTCCGATGCCGCCTTGTACCTTTTGGCCGCGCTGTGTGGCGGCGCCACCGGCGTCCTGGGCGCCGGCTTCCATCTCGTCGTCGATACGCTGGTCCGCTGGCCGGCGTGGCTGGTGGCCTATCTGGGACATGGGCCTCTCACCATCGCCGCCGCCGCCGGGATCGCTGCCGTCGCCCTCGTCCTGGCTTTCTATCTCACGCGCCTCGTCGCGCCCGAAGCGGCCGGCAGCGGCGTGCAGGAAATCGAAGGCGCCATGGAAGGGCTGCGCGAAGTACGCTGGAAGCGCATCCTGCCGGTGAAGTTCGTGGGTGGCGTGCTCGCTCTGTCGTCGGGCCTCGTGGCGGGCCGCGAGGGGCCGACCATTCACATGGGCGCGTCGATCGCGCAGGCCGTCTCCGAACGCCTGAAGCTCAGCGAAGCGGAGTTGCGCGGCCTGCTGGCGGCGGGCGCGGCTGCGGGTCTCGCCGCTGCCTTCAACGCGCCACTGGCCGCGATCCTTTTCGTGATCGAGGAAACGCGCAAGCAGTTCCGCTACACGCTGCGTTCCTACACCGCCGTCATCATCGCCTCGACCGCCAGCGCCATCGGCATGGAACTGGTCGGCGGCACGGCGCCCCAGCTCAAGCTCGACAATGCCGAGATGCCGTTGTCGCTGCTGCCGGCCTTCCTGGTGCTGGGCGTGTTTTTGGGCGGGCTGGGCATCGTCTTCAACAAGACGCTGCTCTTCCTGCTCGACTGGGTGGCAGCGACTTTCAAGAAGGTGCCGTTCGTGCCGGCGCTGCTGGTCGGCGCCGCCGTCGGCGCGCTGGCGCTCGTGCTGCCGCAGGCGGTGGGCGGCGGCGAGCTGCTGATCCCGGGCATCGTGACCGCGAACCTGCCGATCACGACGCTCCTGCTGCTCTGCCTGCTGCGCTTCGTCGGCGTCATGCTGAGCTATCCGGTGGGCGTTCCCGGCGGCATCTTCGCGCCGCTGCTGACGCTCGCTACCACGGTGGGCCTGGTCGCGGCGTGGCTGCTGCAGACCGCGGTGCCGCTGCCGCCGCTGGCGGGCGCCGCCTTCGCCATCGCCGCGATGGGTGGTCTCTTCTCGGCGTCCATCCGCGCGCCGCTGGTCGGCGTCGTACTGGCGGCCGAGCTGACCAACGGCTACGCGCTGATCCTGCCGCTGATCGTGACCTGCGTGACCGCCAACGCCACCTCGCAGGCGCTGGGCGGCCGGCCGATCTACGAACTGCTGCTGGAGCGCACCTTGCGGCTCGCCGGCAAGGTGGCGCCGCCGCCGGTCACGACCGGCGTGCTCTCCCCGGTCGGCGTGGACGAGGATCGCCGCTCCTAACGCGGAGAGGGCAGGAACCAGTCGAGGATCCGCGCATTCTCGTCGCGCGGATAGGTGTGCGAGAGGTCGGCGATCTCGCGGTAGACGACATTGGCGCCAGCCTGTTCGAGGGCGCGTTGCGCGCCTTGCGCCATCTCCGGCGGAAACATCCAGTCCTGCGTGCCGTGGATGATGTGGACCGGCAGATCGCGCACGCGAGCGGCGTCGGCGAAGGTCATCAGCATGGGATGGAAGCTGGCGGCGATTGGCGCGAGATGGGTGAAGCCGCAATCGCCGCGCAGGCCGATCACATAGGTGAAGGTGCCGCCGTCGCTCATGCCGGTCAGGAGCTGGCGCTCGTCGTCGATGTTCCAGTCGTTGGCGACATCCGATGCCATGCGGTGGATGCGTGGCCCGTCAATCTCCGGCTCCATCAGCGACCAGGTGGCGCCAGAGGCCGTGGGCGCCATCACGATGAAACCGCGCGTGCGTGCCTCGCGCACCCAGCTCCACAGGAAGGCGCCGCCATTGCCGCTACCGCCATGCAGCGCCACGACCAGCGGCCAGCTTTTCGCGGGGTCGTAATATTCGGGCACGTAGAGCGAGAAGGCGCCGCGTGTGCCCGAGGGCCCGGCGATGTGCATGAAGCCCACACCCTCGCGCGTCGGATCGGCGGCCGCGAGGCGCGCCTGTAGCTCGGCGTCGCCGCGCGCGTCCTGTTCGAGGAAGAAGTTGCTGATGGGTTTCAGATACGGCGACAGCGGATAGAGCGATTCGCAGGCGCGCGGATAACCGCGCAATGCGCGATAGGCGGCGACGATCGGCTGCGGCGCCTCGGGTGCGGCGAGCAGGCCCGCGATCGCCTCGCCGGCGAACACCGCCGCCCGCTCCAGATGATCGCGCACCGGGGCCAGCCGTCCCGGCCAGTCGAGCGCGCGCGAGGCGTCCAGCGCCGGGCTGAGATCGTCGTTGCGGCCGGCCAGCGCTTCGAGCACCTGCGGCAGTGTCTGCGGCGAGAGGTGCCGCGCCGCGAACTCGATGGCGTGCAGCGCGCGTAGGGTGGCCGGCACCAGCGCGGAGAGGGCGTCGATGGCGGCCTCTTCGGCCATCAGTCCTTCAACACCGTGGCTTCGAGCGCCGGCTTGCCGCGGATCATGTCGGCCGCCTTTTCGGCGATCATCAGCACCGAGGCGTTGAGGTTGGCGGACGGCATGGTCGGCATGATCGAGGCGTCGACCACGCGCAGGCCTTCCAGGCCGCGCACCCGCAGCTGGTCGTCGACGACGGCGGTCGGATCGTTGTCGGGCGCCATGCGGCAAGAGCCCATCAGATGGAAGGTCGTGGTGCCGCGCTCCTTGGCCGCCTGCATCAGCTCGGCGTCCGACTGCTTCTCCGAGCCGGGGAATTCCTCGCGGTCGTAGTATTTGCTGAGCGCCTTGGAGCCGATCAGGCGGCGTGCCAGCTTCATGCCGGCCAGCAGCACGCGACGGTCGCTTTCCGCGCCAAGGTAATTCGGCTGGATGATGGGATGCTCGAACGGATCGGCCGAGCGGACGCGGACATAGCCGATCGAATCGGGGCGCTGCTGCCACGAGGCGATGGTCATGCCGGGGAAGTCGTCGAGCGTAGATTGCACGCCTTCCTTGTAGCTCGCCGGGGTGAAGGTGAGCTGCAGGTCGTAATTCTCGATGCTCTCGTCGGACTTCCAGAAGACGTAGATCAGCGTCGGATTGAGCGTCAGTAGGCCCTTGCGCGTCGTGACGTATTTCAGGATCTCGCCGGCCAGGCGCAGTCCCTTGGAGCGCTCGTTGATGCTGGTGGCGTTCTTCACCCTCGCGACGAAGCGCGGCGCGTAATGGTCGCGCAGGTTCTCGCCGACGCCGGCCAGTTCGTGCTTCACCTCGATGCCGAGCGACTTCAGCAGCGGCGCCGGGCCGATGCCCGAGATCTGCAGGAGCTGCGGCGAGTTGATCGTGCCGCCGCTCAGGATCACTTCCTTCCGGGCGCGCACTTCCATCGGCGTGCCGTTGCGGCCGCCCTTGCGGTAGCGCACGCCGACCGCGCGCTTGCCTTCCAGTACGATCGAGGTCGCCTGCGCGTGCGTGCGCACCGCGAGGTTGGGGCGCGACATCGCGGGATGGAGATAGCCGCGCGCGGCGCTGACCCGGCGGCCGTTCTTGATGATGCGCTGAACGTAGCTCACACCCGCCTGCATCGTGCCGTTGTAGTCGGGGTTGCGCGGGATGCCCTGTTCGACGGCGCCCTCGATGAAGGCCTCGCACAGGGGATCGCGCCATTCGAGGTCGGTGATCGGCAGGTTGCCTTCGCTGCCGCGGAAGGTCGGATCGGCGTCGCCCGCCATGCGATGCTCGCTGCGGCGGAAATAGGGGAGCACGTCGGAATAGCCCCAGCCGCGATTGCCGCGCTGCGCCCAGCCGTCGAAGTCGAGACGCTGGCCGCGATTGTAGATGTGGCCGTTGATCGAGCTGGAGCCGCCCAGCGTCTTGCCGCGCGGGGCGGCGATCGCACGGCCGCCGGTCCATTCGCTGGGCTCGGACTTGTAGAGCCAGTTCACCTTGGGATCGACCAGCGTGTACATGAAGCCGGCCGGGATATGGATGAAGGGGTGCCAGTCGCTCGGCCCCGCTTCGAGCACGCAGACCGTGACGTTGGGATCCTCGCTCAACCGGCTGGCAAGCACGCTGCCCGCCGATCCGGCGCCCACGATCACGTAGTCGAAACTCTCCATCCGGTTGATTCCTCCCTACCGGGATTGACCACCGGATTTGGGCAGGAAGCAATGCTCCATCGCGGGAAAACGACGGGCTTTCACGTCGGCCGAGTAGGCGGCGGCGGCTTCGGAGATCTTGCCGCTGAGATCGGCATAGCGCTTCACGAACCGCGGGGTGAAATCGCTGAACAGGCCGAACACGTCCTCGGAGACCAGGACCTGGCCGTCGCAGGCGGGCGAGGCGCCGATGCCGATGGTCGGGATGGCGATCGACTTGGTGATCGCGGCGGCCACCGGCTCCAGCGTTCCCTCCAGCACGATCGCGAAGGCGCCGGCGGCGGCGATCGCCTCGGCATCGCGCGTCACCTGCCTTGCTTCTTCCTCGGAGCGGCCGGTCGCCTTGAAGCCGCCGGCCACGTTCACCGCCTGCGGCATCAGCCCGACATGACCGCAGACCGGGATGCCGCGCTGGGTGAGAAAGCGCACCGTCTCAGCCATGACCTCGCCGCCCTCCAGCTTCACGCCGCTGGCGCCGGTCTCGGCCATGACGCGCGCGGCGCTGTGGAAGGCCTGCTCGGGGCTGGCCTGGTAGCTGCCGAAGGGGAGATCGACGATCACGCAGGCGCGCGACGAACCGCGCGTCACCGCCCCGCCGTGGGCGATCATCATGTCGAGCGTCACGGGCACGGTGCTGTCGAAGCCGTACACCACCATGCCGAGCGAATCGCCGACCAGCAGGAAGTCGACATGCGGGTCGAGCCAGCGCGCCATCTGCGTGGTGTAGGCGGTCAGGCACACGATGGGCTCGCCGCCCTTGCGGGCGCGAATTTGGGGCGTGCTGATTCTCTTGGCTGAGGTGACGGCGCTCATGGTTCCCAGACCTTTCGACGGCAACTAGTGGATGACGGCGCGAGGCAACAACATCCGGATCGACAGACCGCCGCCGGGGCGATTGGCGGCGATCACCTGGCCGCCCAATGCCTCGACGTTGCGCCGAACGATCCAGAGGCCGAGGCCCGAATGCTCGACGGCACGGTCGCTGCCTATGCCATCCTCGGGGCGCAAAGAGAAGTAGCGTTGGAAGACGCTTTCGATCCTGTCGGCGTCGATTCCGGGCCCCTCGTCCTCGATCGCCAACTCGACGGTTTCGGCGGAAACGCGCAGCGAAACGGTGATCCGCGTACCGGCGGGAGAAAAGCTGATCGCGTTCTCCAGCACGTTCTGCAGGACGATCTCCATCATGCCCGACGCGGTGCGCACGATGGCGCCGCGATCGAGCTTCACGGTGAGGCCGATCTCGCGCGCCGCGAGAATCTCGCGGAAGTGCCGCGCCGCATCCTCGACCAGCGGCGCGAGGTCGGTCGGCATGCGCGGCGCATCGATCAGGTCGGCGGTGCCCATGTCGTGGCGCTGCGCCGCGTTCACCAGCCCGAGCAGGCGGGCGAGCGAGGAGTCGATGATCTCCAGCGCCCGGCGCGCGCGCTGGTCCTCCTCCGGCACGGCGCGATGCACCGGCCGCAGCGCCGATTGCACGGCGGCGAGCGGCGTCTTGAAGGAATGGGCATTGTCTTCCGCCGACTGGCGGATCTCGCGCGACACGCGTCGCAGCTCGTGGACCAGCCGGTCGAAGTCGCGCGCGATGCCCGACAGTTCGGGCACGGTGTTGCGCTGGACGAAGGTCGCGTCGACGGCGCGGCCGAGCGCGATCTCGTCGGCGACGTTGCGGAAGCGCCGGAGGCTGAGCCGCATGCCCAGCGCCACCAGCACGGCCAGCACTGCGCCGCCGAGATAGATCGCGGCGGCGATGCGGACCTCGCGCGTCTGCCAGTAGGGACGGCCGATCGAGGTGTCGAGGAACTCCGAGGCGACGTGCGTGGTCGTCAGGATCCAGCAATTGCCGCGCGCGCGGATCGGGATGATCGAAGTCAGCAGCTCGACCGTGCCGTCGGCGCGGCTGTAGCGCATCTCGTCGGAGGCGTTCCAGGTGCAGGCCTCCGACAGGCGCTGCAGGATGCCGCGCTGGCTCAGCTCCTCCAGCTCGGCGGACACGGCGTCGGGGGCGAGCGGCGGCGCGGAGCCCACCAGATAGAACCGGCTTGCCGTGCGCGCGGCGGGCGGCTGGTACATCAGCTTCAGCACCGTGCCGCTGCTCGAATACTTCTCGAGCTCGCGATTGAGGTTCATCGGCGCGGCGGGGTCGGTGTCGCGCAGGATCGGCGTCAGCGCCTCGGCGATCAGCGAGCTTCGATCCTGCAGCGCGCGTGTCACCAGGCTCTGCATCTGGCTGTCGGCGCTCTCGAACTGCCCGTACAGCACGATGGGCAGCGCCAGGAACAGGCCGATCAGCGCCACCAGCTTCAGCGTCAGCGAGGCGGCGAGACGGCGCAGCACCGGAAGGCCGGCGTTGGACGATCTATGGCTCGACACGAAAAGACTCCGTCGTCTCGACCGGAGCGCGCAGCGCGGAGTGGAGAGACATCCTCTCTACAAGCCGACGACCATTAGTCGAGAGAAGGTCTCTCCACTCCGCACCTTCGGTGCTCCGGTCGAGACGACGGGGCCTTTTTTTCAGGCTCCGATTTCTTCGGCCGGGAGAACCTGACTTCATCCCACGTTAGTCCTTGCCCCAGCGATAGCCGAACGACTGGTAGTTCTGGATCTCGGCGAACTCGGGGTCGATGGCGCGGAACTTGTTGCGGATGCGCTTGATGCAGGAGCGGACGTTGGTCCGGTAGCCGTTCTCGCCGCTTCCCGCGATGAAGCCGACGTAATGCATGCAGTCGTAGACGGCGCGGTAGCTGACATAGCTGCCGATGTTGGCGGCGAGCGCATGCACGATCTTGAACTCGGTCACCGTGAGGTTGAGGTCGACTTCGTCCCAGAAGGCGCGGCTCACCGTGGGCTTCAGCAGCAGGCGGCCGCAATGGAAGTTGCCCTCGCCATCCGCCGTCATCGGATTGCCGGCGCGGTCGGCGATCAGCCGGAGGCGACGCGCGAGGATCGGCACGCCGCGCGACTTGTCGACGAAGTCGATGGCGCCGCGGTCGAGCGCGAGCTGCTCGTAGTTGGGCTCGCTGTGACCGGTCAGGAACACCACCGGCAGGTTGATGCCGGCGCGCTGCAGCTTGGGCAGCAGGTCGATGCCCGAGACGCGCGGCAGGCTCCAGTCCAGCACGACGATCTCGATGTCGCCCGCAGTCTCCAGGAACTCGACCAGGCCGGTGCCGTCACGGAAGGCCGCGACGTCGAAGCCGTAGTCGCCGAGCTCACCGCTCGCGGCCTCGCGGAAATCGTCATCGTCCTCCACGAAGGCGATGCGGACCCGCCGGCCGTTCTCGACCTCAGCGTCGGGCGGCAATCCGGGATTGGAGCTGGGCCAGACAGAGCCGTCGTCCTTCGTCTGTGTCGTCATCGCTCTTCACCTTGTACGCGAGGGTTCCGTACTGCTTGGTCTCGACATCCGGATAGAGCTGGATGTCGAGGGTGCACTTGCCGTTGCGGTAGCGCCACTGCTTGCCGGGAGGATGGTCCTCCTCGCTTGTCGGTGGGCCGAGCATCGCGCGCAGCTCCGACTCACGAAGGCCCGTCAGCGCCGGTGGCGCAGCATCGGTGGCCGGCGCAGACGCGACCGAGAGATCGGCCGTGGCGTCGGCGGCCGCGACGATCGCCGGCTTCGTGGGCCGTGCGGCCGCGACCGGCTGCGGGGTGGGCGTGGCTTTGCGCACGGGTGGGGCAGGAGGGGGCGGTTTGGACGAGCTGAGGCTCGCGAGGTCGTCGCGCGCGGCGCGCATCACGTCGCATCCGGAGAGGAGCAGAACGCCCAATCCGACGCCGAGGGTCCGTGTCGCCAAAGATCCAATCGTCATCCGCATCCAAAAGCCTGCTGACAGGCCTAAAGTGGCCGTGTGGCGGGTTTGCGGCACGGTGCCGTGCCACGACAGCGCGATTCCCGTGGGAACGACGCTTTCGATCCCTCAGGATTGCGGCGAACCGTCATCCGGGGCAAGTCCGATTTCGCGGAGCGGCGCGGCCGTCGTATGGAGAAACCATGGATATCAGCAAGGACATGACCACCACGCCCGGGACAATTCGTCGTGAGGACTACACGCCGCCGCCCTTCCTGATCGAGACCGTCGACCTCGATGTCGAACTGGGACAGGAGACGACTTCCGTCGTCGCGCGCCTCAGCGTCCGCCGCAATCCGGCGGCCGCGACGAAGCCCGCCGACCTGGTCCTCGACGGCAAGAAGATGGAACTCGTGTCGGTCCGGCTCGACGGCAAGCCCGCGGTCCACGAGGTGACGTCCGAGACGCTGACGGTTCGCGGCGTACCCGATGCCTTCTCCTTGGAGATCGCAACGCGGCTTCGTCCGCAGGACAACACCGAGCTCACCGGCCTCTACAAGTCGCGCGACCTCTTCTGCACGCAGTGCGAGGCCGAGGGCTTCCGCCGCATCACCTACTTCCTCGACCGGCCCGACGTGATGGCGCGCTACACGACGCGCATCGTGGCCGATCGCGCGCTGGTGCCGGTCATGCTGTCCAACGGCAACCTGGTCGACAGCGGCGCACTCGCCGATGGCCGGCACTTCGCCAAGTGGGAAGATCCGTTCCCCAAGCCGTCGTATCTCTTCGCGCTGGTCGCGGGGCCGCTCGAATGCCTGGAAGATCGCTTTACGACGCGCTCGGGCCGCGAGGTCACGTTGCGCATCTATGTGCGGCCGGGCGATGTCGGGCGCTGCGCGCACGCCATGGAATCGCTGCAGAAGTCGATGAAGTGGGACGAGGACGTCTACGGCCTCGAATACGATCTCGACATGTTCATGATCGTCGCTATCGACGACTTCAACATGGGGGCGATGGAGAACAAGGGGCTGAACGTCTTCAACTCGAAGCTCGTGCTGGCCAACCCCGAGACCGCGACCGACCTCGACTATCATTCGATCGAATCCGTCATCGGCCACGAATACTTCCATAACTGGACCGGCAACCGCGTCACCTGCCGCGACTGGTTCCAGCTTTCGCTGAAGGAAGGGCTGACGGTCTTCCGCGACCAGCAGTTCTCGGCCGACATGGGATCGGCCGCCGACTCCCGCATCGACGACGTGCGCCGCCTGCGCGCCGGCCAGTTCCCTGAGGATGCGGGGCCGATGGCGCATCCGGTGCGGCCGGATTCCTACATCGAGATCAACAATTTCTACACCGCGACCGTCTATCAGAAGGGCGCCGAGGTGGTGCGGATGATGCACACGCTGCTGGGGCCGGAGCGCTTCCGCAAAGGCATGGATCTGTACTTCCAGCGTCATGACGGCCACGCCGTCACCTGCGACGACTTCGCGAGCGCGATGGAAGACGCCTCGGGCGTCGACCTGAAACAGTTCCGCCTCTGGTACGCGCAGGCCGGCACGCCCGACCTCAAGGTCGAGGGCAGCTACGACGCCGCCAACCGGCGCTACACGATGACGGTCGACCAGAGCCTGCGGCCGACGCCGGGTCAGCCGGACAAGAAGCCGATGCACATTCCGCTGTCGGTCGGCCTGCTCGACGGTGCTGGCAACGACCTGCCGCTGCGGCTGGCGGGCGAGGCATCGGCCGGCGGCACCACGCGCGTCCTCGACGTGCGCAAGCCGCGCGACGTGTTCGTGTTCGAGGATGTCCCGGAGAAGCCCGTGGCCTCGTTGTTGCGGGAGTTTTCCGCGCCGGTGAAGCTTGCGGCGGTACGTTCGGACGACGAGCTGACCTTCCTGATGGCCCATGACAGCGATCCGTTCGCGCGTTGGGAAGCGGGCCAGCAGCTCGCCGCGCGGCTGATCCTCGAGATGGTCGAGGCGCGCAAGGCGGGCAAGCCGATGGAGGTGCCGGACCATTTCGTCGACGCCATCCGCCGCACGCTCGACGATCAGCGGCTTGACCGGTCGTTCATCGCCGACGCCGTAACCCTGCCGGGCCTCGCCTTCCTCGGCGAGCTCATGCCCCAGATCGACATCGAGGGACTGTGGGCCGCGCAGCAGCGCGTCCGCGCCGTACTGGCGGATCAGCTCGGCGATCGATGGAGCGCCGTCTACGATTCCAACCGCGCGGCCAGCGGTCCCTACCGCTACACGCCCGAGGACGTGGGCCGGCGTCGCCTGCGCAGCACGGCGCTCTCCTACCTGGCGACGGACAAGAGAGAAGCGGCGCGACGACGGGCGGTCTTCTATTTCGAGGCCGCGAGCAACATGACCGAGCAGGTCGCAGGCCTCACGGTGCTCGCCGAGCTGGGCGGCGCCGAGGGCGAGGCGGCGCTCGCCTCGTTCTACGAGCGCTGGAAGAACGAACCGCTGGTGCTCGACAAGTGGTTCGGCATCCAGGCCCGCACACCGACCGAGGGCACGCTCGACCGGGTGAAGCGCCTCATCGACCATCCGGCCTACGACCGTAAGAACCCCAATCGCGTCTATTCGCTGATCGGCGCCTTCGCATCGGGTAATCCCGTGCAGTTCCACGCCGCCGAGGGTGCCGGCTACCGCTTCCTGGCCGACCAGGTGCTGGCCACCGACAAGCTCAACCCGCAGATCGCTGCCCGCCTGCTGAGTCCGCTCGGCGCCTGGCGGCGCTACGATCCGCGGCGGCAGGAGCTGATGAAGCGCGAGCTCCAGCGTATTGTCGCGGAGCCCGGGCTGTCGCGGGACGTCTTCGAAATCGCCTCGAAGAGCCTCGCCTGAGGGCGGAGAATTATTTCTTCACCGGGACTGCCATCTGAAAGGTTGCTGTAAGGCTGCGAAATTATATATCCCGGCGTGGGAAAACGAGTTCCGGGGCGGCGCGTGGGGCGCTACCCCCGGAGCCCTTGGGATCTAAGCACATGGAAAACAAGACGAAATTCATCATTTCGGCTGTGACGGCTGCTGTCCTGACGATCGCCGCCGTGGCCTACGCGCAGACTGCCGGGCTCACCGATTCGACCGGTCCGCAGGGCGCCACGCCGCAGACTGCAGCCGTGCCGCAGCCCGGCATGCCGGGTGAGGCGACCTGCGCGTCGCAGCACCAGGAGCAGCCCGGCCTCTCGACCTCGGACCTGCTGGCCGACTCCTACGAGATCAAGGCGGCCGTTCCGGGCGGCGTCTGGCTGCAGAAGAAGAAGGACGTCTTCTACTGCAATTCCGGCGTCACCAAGGACGACGAGACGATGTGCTGGAAGATCCGCGCCCCGCTGAAGGGCCAGGATTGCAACGCCGCGCTCAGCAAGGCGCGCGCGAAGGACCTCCGCACCTGATCTAGGCGCTGATGCGCGGACGGGCCTGTTTCAACTCGTCCGCCATCTTCTCCGCGATCATGACCGTCGTGAAATGCGTGTTGGCGCGCACGACGGTGGGCATGACTGACGCGTCGATGACGCGCAGTCCCGTGCAGCCGATCACCCGGCACTCCGGATCGACCACCGAGCGCGGATCGTCGGCCGCACCCATGCGGCAGGTGCCGCTGGCATGCTGGGCGTCGGAGCATTCGTCGAACAGCCAGTCGTCCAGCGCCTTGGCGTCGAACGGGTCCTCGATCGAGCGACCCGTCGTGCCGTACTGGACGAAGGTCGAGATTTCCTTGAAGGCGGGCTGCAGGCACAGGATCCGCATCCGCTGCACGCCGTCGCGCATGCGGATCAAGTCACTCTCATCCGACAGCATGCGCTCGTCGACCTGGGGATCGATGGCGGGATCGCGCGTCGTGATGCGGACGCTGCCTTCGCTGAACGCCTGGAAGGCCGAGACCGCGAGGCGCGCCCGCGCCGTGCCGCCGTCTTCCTCGGGCCGCAGGTTGCCCGCGATCATGATCATGTCGTTGATGCCCGCGCCCGCCAGCTCCGAGGAGTAGCGCAGGCAGCAATTGGTGTGGCGGTGCATCAGGGTGCTCACCCGCGAATCGTCCTTCAGGTCGAGCATGAGGCCGACGATCGGGTGGTCGAGCAGATGCTCGCCCACCGGCCGGTCGGCCACGACCTCGATGCCGAGCCGGTCGAGCAGCGCGCGGGGGCCGATGCCGGAGCGCTGCAGGATCGCCGGCGAATGGATCGCGCCGGCCGACAGGATGACTTCCCGCCGCGCCCGCACGTTGCGCGCCTCGCCGCCGGCATTCACGCGTACGCCGCTGACATGCGGGCGATTGCCCTCGAATTGCAGCGTGTCGACGATGGCGTTGCCCACGATAGTAAGGTTGGAGCGGCCGCGCGCCGGCTCGAGATAGCCGTCGTTGGTCGAGATGCGCAGGCCCTGCCGGCTGTTGATCGCGTAGGGCCCGACGCCCGTGCCGCTGGGCGCATTGTGGTCCTCGCACCAGGGATAGCCGACGCCGAGGGCCGCCTCACGCAGGGCGCGATCGACGGTGCCCCACTGGTCGATGGGCGCGCGATAGACGGGCAGGGGCCCGCTGTCGCCGTGATAGGACGCGTCGCCGAAATCGACGTCGGTCTCGAGCTTGCGGAAGTAGGGGAGTGTCGCCTCCCAGCCCCAGCCGGCGGCGCCCATCGACTCCCAGTCCTCGAAATCCTCCGGAATCCCGCGGATGGCGATCTGGCCGTTGATGGTCGAACTGCCGCCGATCGCCCGGCCGCGCCATAAAAGCTTCGGCTCCTGCCGCTCGGTGCGGCGCGCCAAAAGCTTCGGATAGCGGTAATTGTCGTCGCCGATGGCGCGCAGCGGATTGGGAATCCTGAGATGATGCGGCGTCTCGGCGGTGCGGAAGTCGCGCCCGGCTTCGAGCAGCAGCACGCGGATCGTGGCATCCTCGCTCAGCCGGGCGGCCAGCGTTGCGCCAGCCGAACCGCCGCCGATGATGATGTAGTCGTACTCGTTGTCCATGGATCGCCTTCGCTGTCCCGAGGGGCTGGCATGCTTCTTGGGTAGAATGCCATCGCCCGTTCAGAAAGCCGCACGCAAAAGGAGCGCCGCATGGTCGCAAATGTCCTGGAGATCAATCCCGAGCGTCTTTGGGACACTCTGGAACAGTCTGCCGAGATCGGACGCTTCCGCGACGTCGGCCTGCGCCGCCTTGCCCTGTCGGCCGAGGACAAGCAGATGCGCGACCTCTTCGTGGAGTGGGCGAAGACGGCGGGCTGCACCGTCGAGGTCGATCGCCTGGGCAACATCTTCGCACGGCGGGCGGGCACCGATCCGTCGCTGCCGCCGGTCGCGATCGGCAGCCATCTCGACACGCAGATCTGTGGCGGCCGCTATGACGGCATCCTGGGCGTGCTGTGCGGCCTGGAGGTCGTGCGGACGCTGAACGATCGCGGCCTGCCGACCAAGCGCGGCATCGAGGTGATCTGCTGGACCAACGAGGAAGGCGCGCGCTTCAACCCGCCGATGATGGGGTCCATGGCCTTCGCCAAGGTGATCTCGATGGAAAGCGTGCTGGCGACCACCGACGATGCTGGCATCACGGTCGAGCAGGCGCTCGACGAGATCGGCTATGCCGGCGCAGCCCCTGTGGGCCGCACCTTCGATTCCTATCTGGAGTTGCACATCGAGCAGGCGCCGGTGCTGGACCGCGAGGGCTGCGACGTCGGCATCGTGGTCGGCGGCTACAAGACCCAGGCGCTGCGGCTCACGATCAACGGCGACACCGGCCATGCCGGCGGCACGCCGATGGCGCAGCGGCGCAACGCGCTGGTCGGCGCCGGCTATGTCATCGCCGCGGTCAACGATATCGGCCTCGCTTATGCGGCCGATGAGGGCCGCACCACGACGACGCGTATCGAGAGCTTCCCCAATCTGGCCGGCACCTACGCCGAGCAGGTGAAGCTCACCATCGACTTCCGCCACATCGACGCCGACCGCTTCAAGGCGATGCGCGCCGAGGTCGATGCCGCGATCGTCGCCGCGGCCAAGAAGGCCAATGTCGAGATCGAGGTCTCGGAAGGCTGGAGCTGGGGCAGCGAGCTGTTTGCGCCGGAATGCATCGAGCTGCTGAAGACGACCGCCAAGGAACTCGGCCTGCCCTATCGCGAGATGCGCAGCCAGGCCGGCCACGATGCTTATGCGGTGGCGACCCTGGCGCCGACGGCGATGATCTTCACGCCCTGCTTCGAGGGCATCAGCCACAACGTCAACGAAGCGATCGAACTCACCCGATCGGTGCCCGGCGCCAACCTCCTGCTGAACGCCGCCGTGGCGCGGGCGAATCGGTAGATTCTCGTCGTCCCGAGCGAAGCGCCGTAGGCGCGCAGTCGAGGGACCTCTTTTCCGGCGCACGGCCTGTCGAAACGAAAAGAGGTCCCTCGACTTCGCTGCGCTCCGCTCGGGACGACGGTAACTGGTGTCAGGCCTGGGTCGGCGTGAAGCGGGCGACGAGCTGATGTGAGTCGCCGGGATAGGTGAGGCGCACGTGCGTGACGGGCAGGGCCGCGCGCCAGGTGCGGCGCTCGACGATCAGGCAGGCGGTGCCCGCCGGCACTGACAGAAAGGTGGCGACAGGCTTGGCGGCGTTGCTGGCGCTGATCTGGTGCTCGGCCGCGGTCCAGGGGACGCTGTCGAGCAGCCAGCGGCCCGGTGCCACCTTGTCGAAGCTTTGCGTGGCGGCTTCGGGCACGGCTTCGAGGTTGATCAGCCGCTCTTCCAGACAAAACACCTTGGGGCCGGCGAAGTGACGGGCGGACAAAGCGAGGAGGCGGCCAGCCGACTTGGTGTCGAGCAGTTCGCGATCGGTGGCGGTGCTGCGCCGCGCCGTGCGCGACACCAGTTCGAAGCGGTAGGGAAGGCCCAGCGCCAGCACCTCGGCCTTGATGTCGTGGATTTCGAGGACGGCGGCCTGCGACTGCGGCCGCGTCACGAAGGTGCCGGCCTTGCGGCGGCGCTCGACCAGACCGGCGCGGGCAAGCTTGGCCAGCACGTTGCTTACCGTCATTCGCGAGCAGTCATAGGCTTCGGCCAGCTCGTGCTCGGTGGCGATGCGCGCGCCGGGCGCGAGCTTGCCCGACAGGATCTTGCCCTGCAGGTCGCCGAGGATTTTCTGGTGAAGGGAAGTCGCGGTGCTGCTCATGAGGCCTGCAGCACCTTCTGCAGTGCCTGCCGGTAGCGCTTGCCGATGGCGTCGCGATGGATGTGCCGTCCGCCGTTCACCAGCTTCGCCCCGGCACGCCAGACGCAATCCACGGTCTGGCGACCGCCCGAAAAGATCCAGCCATCGAGCCAGCGGTCATGGTGCCGATGCGCGAGTGCCGTGTCGTCGGCTTTCAGGCTTACCAGATCCGCCGGCTGTCCAACGGCCAGTGTCGATGAGGCTCCGAGCGCCTGCGCACCGCCCGTAAGCGCGGCATCGAACAGGCTGCGTCCGACCGAGGGCGTCGAAGGCTTGGCCAGCGCGTTGCGTGTGCGCAGGGCGAGCCGCTGGCCATATTCGAGCAGGCGCAATTCCTCGGCGGCGTCGATCAGGACGTTGGAGTCCGAGCCGACACCGAACCGGCCGCCGCGCTCCAGGAAAGACTGCGCGGGAAAGAGACCGTCGCCGAGATTGGCTTCGGTGATGGGGCACAGGCCCACGGTGGCGCCGCGCGCAACGATGCCGTTGGTCTCGGCTTCGGTGACATGCGTCGCATGGACGAGGCACCAGCGTTCGTCGACCGGCAGGCGATCGAGCAACAGCTCCACAGGGCGCTGGCCGGACCAGCCGAGGCAATCCTCGACCTCCTTCACCTGCTCGGCGACGTGGATGTGGACGGGGCCGCCCTGGGCAAGCGGCAGGATCGCCGCGATCTCCTCAGGCGTCGCCGCGCGCAGACTGTGCGGCGCGATGCCGACCACCGCGCCGGGCAGCGACGACACGGCCGTGCGGCTGGCCTCGATCAGTCTGGCGTAGCAATCGACGTCGTTGATGAAGCGCCGCTGGCCCGGCGCGGCGGGCAGGCCGCCGAACCCGGCATGGAGATAGAAGACGGGCAGCAAGGTCAGCGCGATGCCGGTCTCGCCGGCAGCGGCGGCGATGCGCGCCGCCAACTCCGCGATGTTGGAATAGGGCGCGCCGCTGGCATCGTGATGGACGTAATGGAACTCGCCGACACGGGTGAAACCGCTTTCGAGCATTTCCAGGAACGCTTGTGCCGCGATCGCCTCGACCTCGTCGGGACCCATATGGTCGACGAAGCGGTACATGGCCTCGCGCCAGGTCCAGAAGCTGTCGGTCGTGCTGCCGCGCTGCTCGGTGAGGCCCGCCATGCCGCGCTGGAAAGCGTGGCTGTGCAGGTTGGGCAGGCCGGGCAGGCCGATCTCGTGACGTTCGTCCTCCGCCTCGGCCGGGACGTCCTTCATCAAGGTTTCAATCCGGCCGTCCACCATGACGAGGCGCACGTGGTCAGCCCAGCCGTCGGGCAGGAGCAGGGAGCGGAACCAGAGGGCGGTTCTGGACATATTATTATGTATAGTCATAATAAGGCCGCCATGCAATGTGACCGCCTCTGGAAGAACGCACGTCTCGCGACCCTGACAGGCGAGGGACTGGGCATCGTCGACGACGGGCTTTTAGCCGCGCGCGACGGCCGTATCGTCTATGCCGGTCCGGCGGCTGCCGCGCCGTCGCTCGATGCCGCCGAGACGATCGATTGCGCCGGCCGCTGGATCACGCCGGGCCTGGTCGATTGCCACACCCATATCGTCTATGGCGGCAACCGCGCACACGAGTTCGAGCTTCGGCTGGCGGGCGCCAGCTACGAGGAGATCGCACGGGCGGGCGGCGGCATCGTCTCGACCATGCGCGCGACCCGCGCGGCGGACGAAGACGAGCTGGTCGCGAGCGCGCTGCCGCGGGTCGATACGCTGATGGGCGAGGGCGTCACGACTCTGGAGGTCAAGTCGGGCTACGGGCTCGACACGGCCACCGAGATGAAATCGCTGCGTGCCGCCCGCCGCGTCGGCGAGGCACGGCCGCTCTCGGTCAAGACGACGTTTCTCGGCGCGCATGCGCTGCCGCCGGAAGCCAACGGCGACAAGGATGCGTACATCGCCGCCGTCTGCGACGAGATGCTGCCGGCCGTCGCCAAGGCGGGCCTCGCCGATGCGGTCGACGCTTTCTGCGAAGGCATCGGCTTTACGCCGCAACAGGTCGAGCGCGTGTTCGAGGCCGCGAAGGCGAAGGGCCTGCGCGTAAAACTCCATGCCGAGCAGCTCTCCAACCTCCACGGCGCCAGCCTTGCGGCACGTTACGGCGCGCTATCGGCCGACCACCTGGAATATGTCGACGAGCCGGGCGTTGCGGCGCTGGCCCAGGCCGGCACCGTCGCCGTGCTGCTTCCTGGCGCCTTCTACTTCGTGCGCGAGACGCACAAGCCGCCGGTCGAGCTGCTGCGCCGGCACGGCGCGAAGATCGCGCTCGCATCCGACAGCAATCCTGGCTCCTCGCCGCTCACTTCGCTGCTGCTGGCGATGAACATGGGCGCGACGTTGTTCCGGCTCACGGTCGACGAGTGCGTGGCCGGCGTGACGCGCGAGGCGGCGCGGGCGCTGGGCTGTCTTGACGAGGTGGGAACGCTCGAAGCCGGCAAATGGTGCGACCTCGCGATCTGGGACATCGAGCGCCCGGCCGAGCTGGTCTACCGCATGGGCTTCAATCCGCTGCACGCGCGGGTCTGGAGGGGCAAATGAAGTCGATCGTGATAACGCCGGGAACGGTTCCGCTCGCGGCCTGGCGCGACATCTATCGCGGCGCCGCAGTGAGCCTCGATCCCGCCGCCTATGACGTGATCGAGAAATCGGCGCGGGCGGTGTCTTCCATCCTCGCCAGGCACCAGCCCGTCTACGGCATCAACACCGGCTTCGGAAAGCTGGCCAGCGTCCGCATCGACGAAGCCGACCTGCAGACCCTTCAGCGCAACATCGTGCTGAGCCACGCGGCCGGCGTCGGCGCGCCGATGCCCGTGCCTGTCGTGCGTCTGATGATGGCGCTGAAACTCGGCAGCCTGTCGCAGGGCGCGTCGGGCGTGCAGCCCGCGACGGTGCGGCTGCTGGAAACGCTGCTGGCCGAAGGCCTGACGCCCGTCGTGCCCTGCCAGGGCTCGGTCGGCGCCTCGGGCGACCTGGCACCGCTCGCGCATATGAGCGCGGCAATGATCGGCGTCGGCGATTTCATCGTCGGGGGCAAGATCGTAACGGCCGCGAAGGCGCTGGCCGATGCCGGACTGAAGCCGCTGGTGCTGGGCGCCAAGGAAGGGCTCGCACTGCTGAACGGCACGCAGTTCTCCACCGCCTATGCGCTGGCCGGTCTCTTCGAAGCCGAGAACCTCCATGGTGCGGCGCTGGTGACCGGCGCGCTCTCGACCGATGCGGCGCGCGGCTCGGATGCGCCGTTCGATCCGCGCATCCATCATCTGCGCCGTCACGGCGGACAGATCGCGGCGGCCGAAGCCCTGCGCCGCCTGATGTCTGGTTCGGCGATCCGCGCCTCCCATCTCGTGGGTGACGAGCGGGTGCAGGATCCCTATTGCCTGCGCTGCCAGCCGCAGGTCATGGGCGCGGTGCTCGACATCCTGCGCCAGGCCGCGACGACGCTGGAGACGGAAGCCAACGGCGTCACCGACAATCCGCTGATCTTCACCGATCCCGACGAGGCATTGTCCGGCGGCAACTTCCACGCCGAGCCGGTGGCTTTCGCCGCCGACATTATCGCGCTGGCTCTTTGCGAGATCGGCTCGCTGGCCGAGCGGCGCATCGCCATGCTGGTCGACCCGGCTCTGTCGGGCCTGCCGGCCTTCCTGACTCCGCGGCCCGGCCTCAACTCGGGCTTCATGATCCCGCAGGTGACGGCGGCCGCGCTCGTCTCCGAGAACAAGCAGCGCGCCTATCCCGCCAGCGTCGATTCGATCCCGACCTCAGCCAACCAGGAAGACCATGTCTCGATGGCCGCGCACGGCGCGCGCCGCCTGCTCGACATGGCAACCAACCTCTCTTCCGTGATCGGTATCGAGCTTCTGGCGGCGGCGCAGGGCTGCGACTTCCATCGCCCGCTGGCCTCCAGCCCGCCGCTCGAAGCGGTGCGCACCCTGCTGCGCAGCGCAGTGCCCCATCTCGAGGACGACCGCCATTTCCATCCCGACATGGAGAAAGCCACCGCGCTCGTCGCGAATGGCACGATCGTCGCCACCGTCGGCACCGGCTTCCTGCCTGCCCTTCAGGAGACACCATGAACCGCATCGACAATGCCCGCACCGTCCGGGCGCCGCACGGCACTGAACTCTCCGCCAAGAGCTGGCTGACCGAGGCGCCGCTGCGCATGCTGATGAACAACGTCGATCCCGACGTGGCCGAGAAGCCGGGCGAGCTGGTGGTCTATGGCGGCATCGGCCGCGCGGCGCGCGACTGGGAGAGCTTCGACCGCATCGTGGCCTCGCTGCGCAAGCTCGAAGCCGACGAGACGCTGCTGGTGCAGTCGGGCAAGCCGGTCGGCGTGTTCCGCACCCATGTCGATGCACCGCGGGTGCTGATCGCCAACTCCAACCTCGTGCCGCGCTGGGCGACGTGGGAGCATTTCAACGAGCTCGATCGCAAGGGCCTCATGATGTACGGCCAGATGACGGCCGGCTCGTGGATCTACATCGGCAGCCAGGGCATCGTTCAGGGCACCTACGAGACCTTCGTCGAGATGGCGCGCCAGCATTACGGCGGCAGCCTCGCGGGCCGCTGGATCCTGACGGCGGGCCTGGGCGGCATGGGCGGCGCGCAGACTTTGGCCGCGACGATGGCCGGCGCCTCGTGCCTTGCCATCGAATGCCGGCCGAGCAGCATCGAGTTCCGCCTGCGCACCGGCTACCTCGACGTCCAGGCCAAGGATCTCGACGACGCGCTCGCGATCATCGCCAAGGCGACCGCCGAGAAGAAGGCCCTCTCGGTCGGCCTTTTAGGCAACGCCGCCGACATCCTGCCCGAGTTGCTGCGCCGCGGCGTGCGGCCGGATTGCGTCACCGACCAGACCTCGGCCCATGATCCGGTGAACGGCTACCTGCCCAAGGGCTGGACGCTCGCCGATTGGGAGGCCAGGCGCGCCACCGATCCGGCCGGCGTCGCCAAGGCCGCGAAGCAGTCGATGGCGGGCCATGTCCGCGCCATGCTGGAATTCCACAAACTCGGCGTGCCCACGGTCGATTACGGCAACAACATCCGCCAGATGGCGCTGGAAGAGGGCGTGGCCGATGCGTTCGCCTTCCCGGGCTTCGTGCCGGCCTATATCCGGCCGCTGTTCTGCCGGGGCGTCGGGCCGTTCCGCTGGGCCGCGCTCTCGGGCGATCCCGAGGACATCTATCGTACCGACGAGAAGGTGAAGGAGCTGCTGCCCGACAACAAGCATCTCCACAACTGGCTCGACATGGCGAAGAAGCGCATCAAGTTCCAGGGCCTGCCGGCGCGTATCTGCTGGGTCGGCCTCGGCGACCGCCATCGCCTCGGCCTCGCCTTCAACGAGATGGTGGCGAAGGGCGAGCTCAAGGCGCCGATCGTGATCGGCCGCGATCATCTCGACTCGGGTTCGGTCGCCAGCCCCAACCGTGAGACCGAGGGCATGCGCGACGGTTCCGACGCCGTGTCCGACTGGCCGCTGCTCAACGCACTTCTCAATTGTGCCTCGGGCGCGACCTGGGTGTCGCTGCATCACGGCGGCGGCGTCGGCATGGGCTTCTCCCAGCATGCCGGCATGGTCATCGTCTGCGACGGCACCCCGGAAGCATCGAAGCGGGTCGAGCGCGTCCTCTGGAACGACCCGGCGACCGGCGTCATGCGCCACGCCGATGCCGGCTACCAGGAAGCCATCGACTGCGCCCGCGAGAAGGGGCTCAATCTGCCGAGTTTGTAGAAAAACACCCGTCGTCCGACGGAGCTTTTGGAGATAGGAGCGCTGACATGACCTTCTCGCTCGTCGGACGATGCGCCCGGACCGGGATGCTGGGGGCGGTCGTTACCACTTCGTCGATCTCGGTCGGGTCGCGCTGCTCGCATGCGCGGGCGGGCATCGGCGCGGCGCTGACGCAGCATCGGACCGATCCAAGATTGGGGCCGCTGGCGCTCGACCTGCTGGCCCACGGCTTCTCGGCGCCGGAGGCGATGCAGGCCGTGGTCGCGGCAACACCGCACCGCCACTGGCGGCAGATGGCGCTGATCGATGCAGCCGGCCGCACCGCCGTCTATTCCGGCGCCAATGTCCGCGCCGAGCGCGGGGAAGCGCAGGGCAGGGATTGCGCGTCCATCGCCAACATCGTGCGCTCCGCCACCCTGCCGCAGGCCATGGTCAGCGCCTTCGAGGCCTCGCCCGACCAGCCGCTGGCGCGCCGCCTGCTCGATGCGCTGGCGGCGGGCGAGGCGGCCGGCGGCGAGTTCCAGCCGGTGACCTCGGCGGCGCTGCTGGTCGTCGACCGGGAGTCTTTCCCTTACGTCGACCTGCGCGCCGACGATCATGCCCAGCCGATCGCCGAACTGGCCCGTCTCTGGGCCAAGTACGAGCCCGAAGCCGAGGCCTATGTGATCCGCGCCGTCGATCCGGAAGCCGCGGTGCCGCCGCCCGGCATGAAGCTAAAGGCATGAAACTCAAAGCGACTTGATCTTGTCGTGCAACTTTATCGCGGGTCGTGACGTTTGGTTCGCATGCCCCGCGATCATCTCCCTTCAGAAGAACCTGCCGACAAGGTCGCGCGCGAGCGGCTCGAAGCCGCGATGAAGCGGGCGCTGTGGGCGCAGCAGGCGTCGCGCTCGTGGGCGGCCCTCACCGCCACCCAGGCCCTTCAGCCCAATCGCTGATTTCCGACCGCGTCGAAGCGGCAGCCCAGCCTGTACCTCGATGACGGGTGCAGGCAGCGCACCATCGTGACCGGCACCGTGCGCGTCCAGGTGCGGCGCGTCAGCAGCAGACAGGGCTCCGAGGCGTCGATCTGCAGCCGGCTCGCCTGGTCGGGCGTCGGCAGCACGGCATCCACCACATGCTCGATCTCGTCGAACGGCACGTTCTGCACGAGATATTCGCCGGGCGGCGTCTCGCTGAAATCCTGGTCTAGAAAGTCCGGCACGACCTGCGGATTGACGTAGCGCTCCTCGAATTGCACCGGCACCTCGTTCTCGAGATGAAGGCACACCGAATGAAAGACAGACTGGCCCGAGCGCAAACCGAGCCAGGCTGCGATGTCACCGGGCGCCGCGACCCTCTCGGCCGAGAGTAGCGCGCAGCGATAGTCGTGGCCGCGCTGGCGGACCTCACGGGCAATGCTGGCGATGTGCAGCAGCGTGGACTGCGGCTTGTCCTCGGCGACGAAGCTGCCGACGCCGGCCACGCGAACGATGCGGCCCTGCTGGACGAGGTCGCGCAGCGCGCGGTTCACCGTCATGCGCGACATGCCGAAGCGGCTCACCAGATCGTGCTCGGAGGGCAGCCGGTGGCCGGGTGGCCACGAGCCGTCTTGGATATGGCGCACGATATAGTCCTCGACCTGCTGGTAGAGCGCGGTCGGTTCCATGCTGCCCTCAGTGATCCGCGGCGATGGCTTCGACCCGGATCTCCTCGGTGAGGCGGGCCTTCAGCGCCATGAATTCAGGGGTCGTCTTGACCGTGTAGTGCCTCGGATGCGGCAGGTCGACGGTCAGCTCGGTCTTGATGCGGCCGGGGCGGGCGCTGAACACGACGACACGGCTGGCCATGAAGATGGCCTCGTCGATGTCATGGGTGATGAACATCACGGTCTTCTGCGCCTGTTCCCAGATGCCGAGCAGCAGCTCCTGCATCAGCACGCGCGTCTGGTTGTCGAGCGCGCCGAACGGCTCGTCGAGCAGCAGGATCTTGGGATCGTTGGCCAGAGCGCGGGCGATCGCCACCCTCTGCTGCATGCCGCCGGAGAGCTGCTTGGGAAAATGATCCTCGAAGCCGCGCAGGCCGACCTGGGCAATGAAGCGGTCGCTGATCTCGCGCTGCTCCGACAGCTTCATGCCCTTCTCGCGCAGGCCGAAGCAGATGTTCTGGCGCACGTTCAGCCAGGGGAAGAGCGTGTAGCTCTGGAACACCACGCCGCGATCGGCGCCGGCGCCCTCGATCTTCGTGCCGTCCAGCTTGATCTCGCCGGTGGTCGGCGTTTCGAGGCCGGCGACCAGCCGCAGCAGGGTGGACTTGCCGCAACCCGAGGGGCCGAGCACCGTGATGAAATCGTTGTCGCCGACTTCGAGATCGACAGGCAGCAGCGCCTGGGTCGGCGGCACGTTGCCGCGGTGGCCGGGGAAGACCTTGGAGACGCCGCGGATCGAGAGCCGGCTCATCGCAGCAGGCTCCACGAGAAGAGGTGCTGGTTCACCTTCTTGAACAGGACGTCCGAGAGCAGGCCGACCAGGCCGATCACCACGATGCCCGCGATGATGTGGTCGGTCGCCATCAGCGCCTGGCTGTCGGTGATCATGTGGCCGATGCCCGACGAGGCGCCGATCAGCTCGGCGACGATGATGTAGGTCCAGCCCAGGCCCAGCACCTGGCGCAGCGCCTCGGCGATGTCAGGCGCGGCGCCCGGCAGCACGACGCGGCGGATGACGCCGCTGTCCTTGCAGCCCAGCGTATAGGCGGCCTCGACCAGGTCGCGGCGCGTGCCGCTCACGATCATCGTGATCATGAGGGTGAGCTGGAAGAAACAGCCGATGAAGATGACGGTGAGCTTCTGCGCCTCGCCGATGCCGACCCACAGGATCAGCAGCGGAATGAAGGCCGAGGCCGGCAGGTAGCGGGCGAAGGAGACGAAGGGCTCGAAGAAGGCCTCGATCGGCTTGTAGACACCCATCGCGATGCCGAGCGGCACGGCGATGACGGCCGCGAGCAGGAAGCCGCCGACGACGCGCCAGATCGTCATGCCGACGTCGTTGGTGAAGCCTTGCGTCGCAAAGAGGTCGTATCCCGAGGCGACTGTCTGCCACGGCGAGGCGAGGAAGTGCTTCGGCACGGCGCCGGTCCAGGTGATCAGCCACCACAGCGCGACAAAGGCGATGAAGAACGCCACGCCCAGGACGATGCGATTCTCCCGTTTGACGGGAACCAGCAGTTTCATGCGTCTCTTCTCAAGCCGCCTCCCCATTCATATGGGGAGGTGTCGGTGTCCTACGCCGACGGAGGGGTCATGACCCCTCCGCCTCGTAAGACGAGGCACCTCCCCCGCTGACGGGGGAGGAGAACTGACTCGTTACTTGATGTACGTCGTGTCGAACAACGTATCCATGTTGTCCGGCTTGGCCTTGATCACGCCGATCTCGAGCAGCAGCTCCGCGGCTTCCTTGTTGAAGGCCTGGATCTCGCCGTTGAAGAACTTCTTGTTGGCTTCGCGGTCGGCCCACTTGATCTTGGACTGCGACTTCTCGAACTGCTCGGCGGTCTGCTTCACGTCGGCGCCCATGATGGTGAAGGCCTTCTGCTTGTCCTTCTCGATCATGTCGAGGGCCTGGAAGTAGCTCTCGGTGAGCGCCTTCGCGGCCTTCGGGTTCTCCTTGATGAACTTCGGCGTGCAGCCGAACGAGTCGAACACCATCGGGTACTGCAGCGAATCGGCGATCAGCTTGCCGGTCTCGGGCTTGTCGCGGACGAGGCTGAGATAGGGCTCGTAGGTGACGGCGGCGTCGAGGTCGGTGCCGGTGACGAAGGCGTTGGCGGCGGGCGCGGGCTCGAGCGTGACGAGCTTCACGTCCTTCAGCGACATGCCGTTCTTCTTCAGGATCCAGGCCAGGGTGAAGTGCGGGTTGGTGCCCGGCGCGGAGGCCGCGATGGTCTTGCCCTTGAGGTCGGCGACCTTGGAGATGCTGTTGCGGGCGACGATGCCGTCCGAGCCCATGCCCTGATCCATCTTGAAGAGCTGGGTCGTGGCGATGCCGTTGGTGTTCCAGACGATCCAGGTCTCGACCGTGGTCGCGGCGCACTGCAGGTCGCCCGAGGCGATCGCGAGGTGGCGGTCCTTCTGCGGGATCTTCTTGATCGTCACGTCGAGGCCGTTGGCCTTGTAGATGCCGGCTTCCTTGGCCAGCGTGATCGGCGCGAAGCCCGTCCAGCCGGAGATGCCGATGGCGACCTTGGTGTCCTGCGCGGCGGCGCCGCCGGCGAAGGCCGTTGCCGCCAGCACGGCGGCCACTGCTGTGAACTTGGACATGACGAAGCTCCCTTTGACCTGAGTGTTACGAACGATAGACGACGGGAAAGAGCGGGGTATCGAGCGGCTCGCCGTCCTGCAGCCCGAGATCGGGGAAGGGCGGTGAGGTCCGGCCGGCGCGCCTGGCGAAGACGGCATCGTCGCCGACCCAGCGCGCCGAGAAGACGCGGCGCGAGCGCGGCGACTGGTTGCCCGGCGCGCCGTGCACGGTGCGGAAATTGAAGGCGATGGCGTCGCCCGGCTGCATGTCCCAGCCCGCAATGTCGAGCGTCGGACGCAGTGCCTCGATGTCGGGCATCACCTCGAAATCGTCGTTGGCATAGAGCCGCGTGCCGTCGAAGCGCATCGGCCGGAACCCCTTGCCCCAGGTGTGCGAGCCCTTGATGCACTCCATCACCACGTCGCGCGGCACCGGATCGAGCGGGATCCAGAAGCTCACGCTCTGCCGGCCTTCGACGCAGTAATAGGGCTGGTCCTGGTGCCACGGCGTGACCGTGCTGCCGCCCGGCTGTTTCACGAGCACATGATCATGGAAGAAGCGCGCGGTGCGCGAGCCCATCAGGCCGGCCGCGATCTCGGCGGCGGGCGACTTGTAGACGAAGGCCTCGAACTCGGGGATGCGCTGCCAGTTGCACAGGTCCTGGAAGAACGGCGCCGAGCCGTCGGCGGGCCGCACCGTCCGTTCGAGCGGACTGGGATTGGCCATCAACGCGTCGATGCCGGCGCGCAGCGGCTCGACCCAGTCGTTGAACACGCCGCGCAGCACGATCGCGCCGTCCTGGCGATAGCGCTCCGCGTCGTCCGATTGCTGCAAATTCTGTTCGGTCCCCATGCCTAGCCTGTAGCCTGTCTATACAGGTCGAGTCAGCAGATTCTGTGCCAGTGCGACTGAATCGGGAGGATTCGGACCCAGCGTGGCTGGCATGGCGCTTGCTGCCTGCTCCCCATTCAAAGGCAGGTGCAGCATGGAAATCGGAGTCTTCATTCCGATCGGCAACAATGGCTGGCTGATCTCGTCGACCTCGCCGCAATACACGCCGAGCTTCGATCTCAACCGCGAGGTCGTGCAACGCGCCGAGCGCTACGGCTTCGACTTCGCCATGTCGATGATCAAGCTGCGTGGCTTCGGCGGGAAATCGCGCCACTGGGACGACAATCTCGAATCCTTCACCCTGATGGCGGGCCTCGCCGCGGTGACGACGCGCATCGACCTGATCGCGACGGTCGCCGTGCTGACCCTGCCGCCGGCGATCACTGCGCGCATGGCGGTGACGATCGACAGCATCTCAAAGGGTCGCTTCGGCGTGAACCTGGTCACCGGCTGGCAGAAGGCCGAGTACGACCAGATGGGCCTGTGGCCGGGCGAGGAGCATTTCAAGCATCGCTACGAGATGGTCACCGAGTACGTCACGGTGATGAAGGAACTCTGGGAGAAGGGGCAGTCCGATTTCAAGGGCAACTACTTCACCATGAACGACTGCCGGCTCTCGCCGCAGCCCAGCCGGCGGATCAAGCTGATCTCGGCGGGCACCAGCGACGCCGGCATGAAGTTCGCGGCGAACCACTGCACCTACAATTTCTGCAGCGGCCAGGGCGAGGCCAACGATCCGCGCGATTGCGCCGAGGCGGTCGGCCGCCTCAAGGCCGCCTGCGCCATCGCCGGTCGCGACGTGAAGGCGCTGGCGCTCACCATGATCATCGCCGACGAGACCGACGAGGCGGCGATGGCCAAGTGGGAGCACTACAAGGCGGGCGTCGACCTCGACGCCATCGACTGGCGCTCCGACCAGGCGGCGTCCGACAAGTTCGCCGCCGCCAATTCGACCGCCGGCCGCATCCGCCGCCGCGAGCCGCTGCCCAACAACGGCTCGCGCCTGATCGGCTCCTACGCCACCGTTGCGCGCCTGCTCGACGAGATGGCCGAGATCGACGGACTGGCCGGCGTGATGCTGACCTTCGACGACTTCATCATCGGCATCGAGCAATTCGGCCAGCGCATCCAGCCGTTGATGCGCAGCCGCGCCAGGTTCGCCGCGGCGGCGTCGTGAGAGCGACCGAAGTCAGTGGTCAGGATGAAAGTGTGAGGCGCGCAAGGAGATATCCGTCGTCTCGACCGGAGCGCGCAGCGCGGAGTGGAGAGACCTTCCCTCAATGATTTGCCGGCTTTTAGCGGAGAGAAGGTCTCTCCACTCCGCACCTTCGGTGCTCCGGTCGAGACGACGGAGCTTTTACCAAGCCGCTATTTCTTTCGGTTGTCTCTAAACAACGCAGCCGTAATGCGCTGACGAGACCAGCTTCGTGTACTTGTCGTGCACGGAGCCCGGACGCGGGCGGTCGGCCGCGGCGGGTGGACGCCAGTCGGCCATGCGCTTTGCCAGCTCCTCGTCCGAAATCTCGAGGTTGAGCGTGCGCTTGCCGGGATCGATGACGATGATGTCGCCGTCGCGCACCGCCGCGATCGGGCCGCCGCGCGCGGCTTCCGGCGAGATGTGGCCGATCAGGATGCCGTGGCTGACGCCAGAGAAGCGGCCGTCGGTGATCAGCGCCACGTCCTCGCCCAGCCCGCGTCCCTGAAGCTGGATGGTGAGCATCACCATCTCGGGCATGCCGGGCCCGCCCACGGGACCGACATTGCGCACCACGACGACGTTGCCGGGCACGACTTCGCCGGCGCGGATCGCCTTCATCGTGTCGGCCTCGGATTCGAAGACGCGCGCGATGCCGCGGAACTCGCCCTTTTCCAGAGTCTTGCCGCTCAGCTTCAGCAGGCAGCTTTCCGGTGCGAGGTTGCCCTTCAGCACGCTGATATGGTTGTTCGCCGGCGCTGCGGGCTTGGACACGGGAAGGACGATGTCCTGTTTCCCGAGTTCCTCGAGGGTTGGCACCGAGGCGAGGTTCTCCGCCAACGTCTTGCCGGTCACGGTCATGACGTCGCCATGGAGGAAGCCGTTGCGCAGCAGCTCCTTCATCACGATCGGCACGCCGCCGATCTCGTGCAGGCTCACCATCGCATAGGGGCCGTGCGGCTGCAGATTGCAGATCAGCGGCATGCGCTCGCCAACCTGCTGGATGCGCTCGATGGTGATCGGCACCTGCGCCTCGCGCGCGATGGCGAGCAGATGGAGATACATGTTGGTCGAGCCGCCCATCGCATAGACCGTGGCGATGGCGTTCTCGAAGGCCTTCTCCGTCATGATGTCGCGCGGTCGGATGTTGGCCGCCATCAGGGCATAGAGCGCATCGACCGAAGCCTTGGCCTGGGCGCGCACGTCGGCATGGATGTCGCTGCCGGCCTTGTAGTCGGCGGGATGGGAGGCGCCGCGCGGCAGCATCATGCCCATCGCTTCGGCAATGGTGCTCATCGTGTTGGCGGTGAACATCGCGCCGCAGGTGCCGCTGCCCGGCATCACGTTGCTTTCCAGTTCGAGCAGCTCCTCGCCCGAGATGCGGCCGGCCTCGTTGGCGGCGCGACCCTCGACGTAATCCATGATGGTGAGGTTGTTGCCCTTCGACGCCCAGGCGCCGAACGAGACGCGGCCGGGCGAGCTGGTGCCGGGATAGAGGACCAGGCCGAAGGCGTTGGTGCGGGCGAGCGGCATCAGGGCGGCGGCGCCGGTCTTGTCGCAGCCCGAGATCACGATCATCGCATCGCCGTGATGGGCGTAGTGGCCGATCTCGAAGCAGTCGGCCACGACGTCGCGCGACACGAGACTGTAACCGGCCGTGGGCGTGCCCTGCGTCAGCGCGTCCGACACAGCCGGCGCACCGACGATCAGCCCGTTGCCGCCGCGCTCGGCCAGCAGCTCGACCAGCAGGTCGCTGATGGTGCGGACGCGATTGTTGCAGCGATGGGCGTTGGTGTAGGCGCTGGCGATGGTGACCACGGCGCTGGTCTGCGCCGTCTTGTCGGGTTCGAAACCGGCGGCGCGAAGTTCCACGCGGGATTTTTTCCAGTAAGTGCTGCTGTCTTTTTTCATGTTGTTTCCGCGAAGTAGGAGAGCCGGTCCCGATAGAGGGAGAAGTACCCAACCGTTCAGTAAGGTCAAATTACCGCGTTCGGCCACCGAAATACCCTCGTCCCTTCGCAGTGCAACCTCTTCGCAGGTGCGGGGTTTCTTTCTCATGAGGGAGAGTTCGATATCGGGGGCGCCTGTCGTGCCGGCCACCGTGAAGGGGCGCGCGATAAAAGTGCTGCACCTTGATCTGCGACGCCTGCCGACCCTCCAGGCCTGCCAGGACGCCATAAGCGGCGCGGCGAACGCGGGCTTCAATCATGTCTGTGCCGGCCCGGTCTTCGATCTGGGCCCTGCCGCCGATCCTCTTCTCGTCTTCAATCATTCGCGGCCCGTGGCGCATCTCGGTAGTACCGGAGCGTCACGCGATCTGGTGAAATCGCTGCGGCAAGCCTGCGAGAAGGCGGGCCTCGCATTTTTCGTCGATATCGTTCTCGATCGCATCGCTCTGGATGGCGCGTCGGCGAAAGCGCTGGCTGGCGTCTATGACAGCCTGCCGGGCCTCAATCCCCTCGATCCGCGCGTCGGTCGCCGCGAAGCCTCCTCCGCGATGCTCCGGAAGGAATCGGCGGAAGCTGCTGCTGCCTGGTGGTCCAAGCTGCTGGCGGAGTTGGTCACCGCGGGTGCGCAGGGGTTCCGGCTGCTCGGCCTCGCCGACCTGCCCCCGAACGCATTGGGCAGGATTCTGGATCGCGTGCGCGCCGAGACTGCGTGTGCCTTCTGGGGATGGACGCCGGGCGTTGCCTGGTCGCGTTACAGTGAACTCAGGACGGCAGGGCTCTCGGCGGTCTTCGCCTCGACCTGCTGGTGGGACGGCCGCGCCGCGTGGTTCGTGGAGGAACACGAATTGCTGCGTCGGATCGGGCCCGTGCTGGGAGTCGCAGCCGTCCCGTTCGACGTGATGGACCAATCACCGAATGCGCTCGATCGCACGTTGATGTTGGCGGCGGCCACGTCCGAGGGTCTTTTCGTCTCCCAAGGGGTGGCCGATGACGACACCTTGCGCCGTGCGGCAGCGGTCGCCGATGGGATGGCGTGCAAGGGCATCACCGGCGGGCTTCGCTCGCTGACCAGCCCCGCCGCCGACGTCACGATGCTGCTGCGGATCGACAGCCACGATGTACGCGAGGCTCGGCACGGCGCGGCCATCGCACTCAATACCGATCTTTTTCATGCGCGCAGTCTGCCTTTCGACCTCGCGGTGCTGCCCTCGACCGCGGGGGCGGCGCTCGCGGTTGCCGAGAGCGTGGCCGGCGAAAGGGCGCGTGCAAACCTGGAACCGGGAGAAGTCCGAGTGTTCGACGTAACGCCAACTCCCGTTGTCCGTAGCGGCAAGAAAGCCGGCAAGCGCGAGGCCAATGCGGCGGCTGCCCAATCGCCCGTCGTCATCGAACGCGTTAGCCCGGCGGTGAACGGCGGCGCCTTCGCCGCCAAGCACATCGTCGGCAAGCCGCTGATCATCGAGGCCGACATCTTTGCCGACGGCCACGATCTGCTGGCCGCGGAGGTGCTGTGGTGGTCGGCCGACGAAGACGAACGGCGGACCGCGAAGCTGACGCACGTCTCCAACGATCGCTGGCGCGCGACGTTCACGCCGGACCGGATCGGCCGGCATTATTTCTCGGTCGAGGCGTGGCGCGACGAGTATGGCAGCCTGTCGCACGGGCTCGAGGTCAAGCATCGTGCCGGCATCGACGTCGCCGTCGAACTGACGGAAGCGGCGGCCTTCCTGTCCGATCTCAGCGACGAACCCAGGATCGAGGCCCTGCTGGCGGAGGCCAAGGCGGCCGCGCCGGCGGAGGCGGTGGCGCTGCTCACCTCGGCCGCTTCGCGCGCCACTGTCGCGGCGTCGGCCGAACGGCGCTTCCGGACGGACGAGGGGCCGTTTGTTCTGGATGTCGAACGGCCGCAGGCCGAGTTTGCCTCCTGGTACGAGCTCTTCCCGCGCTCTCTCACCGACGACGCCAAGCGGCATGGCACGTTCGACGATGTCATCGCCGCCTTGCCGCGCGTGCGCGACATGGGCTTCGACGTCCTTTACTTCCCGCCCATCCATCCGATCGGCAAGGCCAACCGCAAGGGCCGCAACAACACCCTGACGCCGGGACCGGAAGACGTGGGCAGTCCCTATGCGATCGGCGGTGAGGGCGGTGGCCACGATGCGATCCATCGCCAGCTCGGTACGCCGGAGGATTTCCGTCGCCTGGTCGCCGCCGCCCGCGAGCAGGGGTTGGAGATCGCGCTCGACTTCGCCATCCAGTGCTCGCTCGATCATCCCTGGCTGCGCGAGCATCCGGAATGGTTCCGCCATCGGCCGGACGGCACCATCAAGTACGCCGAGAATCCGCCGAAGAAGTACGAAGACATCGTCAATGTCGACTTCTACGCCGAGGGCGCGATCCCCTCCCTGTGGCTCGCCTTGCGCGATGTCGTGCTGCACTGGGTGGAAGAGGGCGTCCGCATCTTCCGCGTCGACAATCCCCACACTAAGCCGCTCCCGTTCTGGCACTGGATGATCGGCGATATCCGCGGTCGCTATCCCGACGTGATGTTCCTGTCGGAAGCCTTCACGCGGCCCAAGATGATGTACCGCCTGGCCAAGGTCGGCTTCTCCCAATCCTACAGCTACTTCACCTGGCGCAACGGCAAGCAGGAGATCACCGACTATCTGCGGGAGCTCGCGACGACCGAGGTCGCGAACTATTTCCGGCCGAACTTCTTCGTCAACACGCCCGACATCAATCCGATCTTCCTGCAGGGTTCGGGACGCGCCGGCTTCCTGATCCGCGCCGCGCTGGCGGCAACGTCGTCGGGCCTGTGGGGGGTCTATTCCGGCTTCGAACTCTGCGAGGCTGCCGCCCTGCCGGGACGCGAGGAATATCTCGATTCCGAGAAGTATGAGATCAGGCCGCGTGACTTCTCCGCGCCCGGCAACATCGTCGCCGAGATCACGCAGCTCAACCGCCTGCGCCGCTCCCATCCCGCGCTGCAGAGCCATCTCGGCGTCAGCTTCTACAATGCCGGCAACGACCAGATCCTGGTCTACGGCAAGCGGGCGCCGGGCGCCGACGACATGGTCCTCGTGGCGATCAATCTCGATCCCCATCATCCTCAGGAGACCGGCTTCGAAATCCCGCTGTGGGAATGGAAGCTGCCCGACGACGGCGCGATCGAGGTCGAGGATCTCGTGCGCGGCGATCGCTTCACCTGGCACGGCAAGAACCAGCATCTGCGACTGGATCCCGCCGTCCTTCCCTACGCCATCTGGCGGCTGTCGCCCCGGAGGGCTTCATGAACGCACCCATCGCCGACGACAAAGCTATCCTGCCGGTCGCCACCGATCCGCAGTGGTACAAGGACGCGGTCATCTACCAGCTTCACGTGAAGTCGTTCTTCGATTCGAACAACGACGGGATCGGTGATTTTCCGGGGCTGATCGCGCATCTGTCCTACATCGCCGAACTGGGCATCAACACGATCTGGCTGCTGCCGTTCTATCCGTCGCCGCGCAAGGACGATGGCTACGACATCGCCGAGTACACCGCCGTGCACCCCGAGTACGGCAATCTCGACGACGTGAAGCGGCTGATCGAGGAGGCCCATCGCCTCGGTATCCGCGTTATCACTGAGCTGGTGATCAACCACACGTCGGACCAGCACGCCTGGTTCCAGCGCGCGCGTCAGGCGCCGCCGGGATCGCCGGAGCGCGATTTCTACGTCTGGTCCGACAGCGACGAGAAGTATGCCGGCACGAGGGTCATCTTCATCGATTCGCTGCGTTCGAACTGGACCTGGGACCCGGTGGCCAAGGCCTATTTCTGGCATCGCTTCTATTCCCACCAGCCCGATCTCAACTTCGACAATCCCGCGGTGCTCGAAGCGGTGCTGGGCGTGATGCATTTCTGGCTCGACATGGGGATCGACGGGCTGCGCCTCGACGCGGTGCCGTATCTCGTCGAGCGCGAGGGCACGAACAACGAGAACCTGCCCGAGACGCATGAGATCCTGAAGAAGATCCGCGCCGAGATCGACCGCGCCTATCCCGGCCGCATGCTGCTGGCGGAAGCCAACCAGTGGCCCGAGGACACCAAGGAGTATTTCGGCCAAGGCGACGAATGCCACATGGCGTTCCACTTCCCCCTGATGCCGCGCATGTACATGGCTCTGGCGCGCGAGGATCGCTTTCCGATCACCGACATCATGCGCCAGACGCCGCAGATTCCCGACAACTGCCAGTGGGCGATCTTCCTGCGCAATCACGACGAGCTGACGCTCGAGATGGTGACGGATTCCGAGCGCGACTATCTCTGGGAAACCTACGCCACCGACCGGCGCGCGCGGCTCAACCTCGGGATCCGCCGGCGTCTCGCCCCGCTGCTGGAGCGCGATCGCCGTCGCATCGAACTGATGAACTGCCTGCTGCTGTCGATGCCGGGGGCGCCCGTCATCTACTACGGCGACGAGATCGGCATGGGCGACAATATCCGCCTGGGCGATCGCGACGGCGTGCGCACGCCGATGCAATGGTCGCCCGATCGTAACGGCGGCTTCTCGCGCGCCGACCCCGCGGCGCTGGCGCTACCGGCCATCATGGACGCGCTCTACGGCTACGAGACGGTCAACGTCGAGGCCCAGACGCGCGACGTCCATTCGCTGCTGCACTGGACGCGGAAGATGATCGGCGTGCGCCGCACCCATGCCGCCTTCGGCCGGGGCACGCTGCGCTTCCTTTATCCAAAGAACCGCAAGGTGCTGGCCTATCTGCGCGAGCTCGACGGCGAGGTCATCTTCTGCGTCGCCAACGTCTCGCGCACGCCCCAGGCCGTCGAGGTCGACCTGTCGGAGTTCGCCGGTCGCGTGCCGGTGGAGCTGAACGGCGGCTCGCTGTTCCCGCCGATCGGACAACTCACCTACCTGCTGACCCTGCCGCCCTACGGCTTCTACTGGTTCATCCTGGCGAGCGAAACCGAGGCCCCGTCATGGCATACGCCCGCGCCGGAGCCGTTGCCGGACTATGTCACGGTGGTGCTGCGCGGGCCGCTGGGCGAGGGGGTGCAGGCGGCCGCGCCGACCCTGGAGCGGGAGTCGCTGCCACCGTACCTCGCCAAGCGCCGCTGGTTCGGCGCCAAGGACAAGGCGCTGAAATCCTCGCGCTTTGCCTATCTGGCGCGCATTCCCGGTGGGGGTAGTCGCGAACTGCTGTTGGGCGAAATCGAAGTGGCGGCGGGCGACGAGACCAGCCGCTGGCTGTTGCCCCTGTCGATCAGCTGGGAAGACGAACAGGCCGCAGCGCTGCCCGCGCAGTTGGCGCTGGCGCGCGTGCGCCGGGGTCGCCGCATCGGCCTGCTTACCGACGCGTTCGCCGTTCCGGAGTTTGCGCGCGAGATGCTGGCGGCCATGGCGGCCGGCACCACGATCGACGGGCCGGAGGGCAAGATCGTGTTCGAGGCGACGCCGGACAAGGTCGATCTGTTGCAGCGCCCCGCCGACGCCGCCGTCATGTGGCTCTCGGCCGAGCAGTCGAACAGCTCCCTGATCGTCGACGATGCGGTGATGCTGAAAATCTTCCGGCGCATCCAGCCGGGCGAGCATCCCGAAGCCGAGATGACCCGCTATCTCACCAGTCACGACTTCGCCAACGCGCCGGCGCTGGTGGGCGAGGTGAGCCGTATCACGCCCGATGGTACGCGACACGCGCTCGCGGTAGCACAGGCCTTCGTGCGCAATCAGGGCGATGCCTGGACCTGGACGTTGAACCAGTTCAATCGCGCGCTCGACAATCTCGCGAGCCGCGAAGCCACCGCCGAGTCGCGCGACGACGATATCGAGGACTATCACGCCTTCGCCGGCACGATCGGCCGCCAACTCGGCGCGATGCATCAGGTGCTGGCGCGTCCGACATCCAACGAAGCCTTCTCGCCCCGAACGGCCGGCCCCGACGACATTGCGGCGTGGGCGAAGCGGGCGACAGCCATGCTCGATCGGGCAATGGAGACGATCGCCGGCATTACGAGCTGGGATAGCGAGGCGGCCGCGGCCGATGCCAAGCGCCTGCTCGACCGGCGCGAGGCGCTGACGACCTTGCTGGAGCAGCTCGTGCAGAGCGGCCTGGCCTCGATCGTGACGCGCATCCATGGCGATTTCCATCTGGGGCAGGTGCTGATCGCCAGCGCCGACGCCTACATCATCGACTTCGAGGGCGAGCCCGCGCGTCCGCTGGAGGAGCGGCGCCGCAAGGCCAGTCCGATGCGCGACGTCGCCGGCCTGTTGCGCTCGTTCGACTATGCAGCGGCCGCGACGCTCGATCCGAAGAACCTGATCGTGAACCGCGTTCCCCCGGCGCGGCGCCTGACGCTCGTCACGCGCTTGCGCAAAGGCGCCCAGCGCGCCTTTCTCAAGAGCTACCGCGAAGCGACCGTCGGTCTGGCCGGCATGGATCATGGCGAGCTGCTCGACTTCTTCCTCGCCGAGAAGGCGGCCTACGAGATCTGCTACGAGGCCGCGAACCGGCCGTCCTGGGTACCGATCCCGCTGTCGGGCCTGTCGCGGCTGGCCGCCCGCCTGCTGCGGGAAACGCCGCAGGAGAATTCATGAACGCCGTGACGCCCTCCGGTCGCCTCGATCGCGAGACGGCCGAGGCGCTGGCGGCGGCACGGCCGCTCGACGTCTTCGCGGTGCTCGGGTCGCATGACAGCAAGGCGGGCCGGGTCGTGCGCGCCTTCCTCCCCGGGGCGCGCGCCGTCGAGGTGATCGGTCGCGCCGACGGCCTGTCCTGGGGCGAGCTGACTCCGGGCGCCGCTTCCGGGCTGTTCGAAGGACCCGTCTCCAGGTCCGGCGCCTATCTCCTGCGCATCCACTGGCCGGAGGCCGTGCAGGAGACCGAGGACCCTTATTCATTCGGCCCGGCACTGGGCGATCTCGATCTTCATCTCTTCAATGAAGGCCGCCATTTCAAGCTGGCCGAAGCGCTGGGCGCCAACGTCACCTCGATGGACGGCGTCGAAGGGGTACGCTTCGCCGTCTGGGCACCGAACGCCCAGCGCGTCGCCGTCATCGGCGACTTCAATTCATGGGACCGGCGGCGCCATCCGATGCGGCTGCGCCCTTCGGCCGGCGTCTGGGAAATCTTCATCCCGCGCGTCGGCGCCGGCGCCCGCTACAAGTTCGACATCGTCGGCCCAACCGGTGCGCGCGTGGCCGACAAGGCGGACCCCGTGGCGCAGCAGGCCGAGCTGGCACCGGCCACCGCATCGATCGTCGCCGATCCCTCGCCGCTTCGCTGGAACGACGAGGCCTGGATGACGGCGCGCGCCGGGCGCCAGTCCGCGAAAGCACCGATCTCCATCTATGAAGTCCATCCGGCCTCGTGGATGAAGCAGGCGACGGCGGTGGGACAGCCCGAGCGACCGCTGTGGGACTTCCTGACGGAGCGGCTGGTTCCCTATCTCGCGGAGATGGGGTTCACGCATGTCGAACTGCTGCCGATCACGGAGCATCCGTTCGGCGGCTCCTGGGGCTATCAGCCGCTCGGTCTCTTCGCGCCGGCGGCGCGCTACGGTTCGCCTGAATCCTTCGCGCGCTTCGTCGATGCCGCTCATCAGGCCGGCATCGGCGTGCTGCTCGACTGGGTGCCGGCGCATTTTCCGACAGACAGTCACGGGCTCGCCCGGTTCGATGGCACGGCGCTCTACGAGCATCTCGATCCGCGCGAGGGCTTTCATCGCGACTGGAACACCTACATCTACAATTTCGGGCGGCGCGAAGTTCAGGGCTTCCTGATCGCGAGCGCGCTGCATTGGCTGGAGCGTTTCCACGTCGACGGGCTGCGGGTCGATGCCGTCGCCTCGATGCTCTACCGCGACTACAGCCGGCCGGCCGATGCCTGGATTCCAAACATCCATGGTGGCCGCGAGAACCTCGAGGCCATCGGCTTCCTGCGCCATCTCAACGCCGTGGTCGCCGAACGCTGTCCCAGCGCGATCATGGTGGCCGAGGAGTCGACCGCGTGGCCCGGCGTCACCGCGCCGCTGCCGGACGGGCTCGGCTTCTCGTTCAAATGGAACATGGGCTGGATGCACGACACGCTCCAGTTCATCGAGCACCAGCCGATCCATCGGGCCTATCATCATCACGAGATGACGTTCGGGCTTCTCTATGCCTTCTCCGAACGCTTCGTACTGCCGATCTCGCACGACGAAGTCGTGCACGGGAAAGGGTCGCTGATCGGCAAGATGCCCGGCGACCGCTGGCAGAAGTTCGCCAATCTCCGCGCCTATCTGGGATTCATGTGGGCCCATCCCGGCAAGAAGCTGCTGTTCATGGGCAGCGAGATCGCCCAGGAGCGCGAGTGGAACCACGACGGCGAAGTCGACTGGCACCTGCTGGAAGACGGCAGCCACGCCGGAATGCAGCGTCTCGTCCGCGACCTCAACCATCTCTACACGTCCGAACCGGCGCTGCATGCCTCCGACAGCGACCCGTCGGGCTTCGCCTGGATCGTGGGCGATGACCGCGCGAATTCGGTTTTTGCCTTCTTCCGCACCTCTGGTACGGCGCCGCCGTTGTTGGTCGTCTGCAACATGACGCCGGTGCCGCGTCATGGGTATCGCATCGGCGTGCCGAAGGGCGGTCGCTGGCGCGAGGTCGCCAATACCGATTCGCGCTTCTATGGCGGCAGCGACCTCGGCAATGACGGTGCGGTCACGGCTCTCGAGGAGCCCTCGCATGGCCAGGCCCATTCGGTTCAGCTCACCCTGCCGCCGCTCGCGACGGTGATCCTGCGCAGCGAGGATTGATGGCCGCGTCGCCGTGGCCCGACCGGCTCCTGCCCGGAACCTCATATCCGTTGGGGGCAAGCTGGGACGGCCTCGGTACCAACTTCGCGGTCTTCTCCGCGCATGCGACCCGGATCGAACTCTGCCTGTTCGATCCTTCGGGCCGGCGGGAGATCACGCGCTTCGACCTGCCGGAATGCACCGACGAGGTCTGGCACGGCTACCTGCCCAACGCCCGAGCGGGCCTGGTGTACGGCTACCGGGCGCATGGCCCCTACGAGCCGCAGGAGGGGCATCGCTTCAATCCGCACAAGCTGCTGCTCGATCCCTACGCACGCCGCCTCACCGGCGAGATGCGCAACGCCGATGCGCTCTACGGATATCGCGTCAACTCGGCGCGCGCCGACCTGTCGTTCGACCGGCGTGACAGCGCGCCCGGCGTGATGAAGGCGGTCGTGGCCGACGAAAGCTTCAACTGGGCTGACGACCGGCCGCCCGCCGTGCCCTGGTCCGACACCGTGATCTACGAGACGCATGTCCGCGGCCTCAGCATGATGCGCCAGGATTTGCGGCCCAACGAACGCGGTACCTTCGCCGCCCTCGGCGATCCGGTCTTCATCGATCATCTGCGCCGGCTGGGCGTCACGACGGTCGAACTGCTGCCGATCCATGCCTTCGTGCAGGATCGCTTCCTGCTGCAGAGGGGGTTGCGCAATTACTGGGGCTACAACAGCATCGGCTTCTTCGCGCCGGAGCCGCGTTACCTGTCGGACGGCACGCTCGACGAGCTGCGCATCGCGGTCCGCCGCCTCCATGCGGCGGGCCTCGAGCTGATCCTCGACGTCGTCTACAACCACACGGCCGAAGGCGGCGAGATGGGTCCGACTCTGTCGTTCCGCGGCCTCGACAATGCGAGTTACTACCGGCTGGTCGCCGACAATCCACGCTACTGCGTCAACGACACCGGGACCGGCAACACGCTCAACCTGTCGACTCCGCGCGTCCTGCAGATGGTCATGGATTCGCTGCGCTACTGGGTCACGGTGTTCCATATCGACGGTTTCCGCTTCGATCTCGGCGTGACCTTGGGGCGCGAGGCGCACGGTTTCGATCCCTGCTCGGGCTTCTTCGACGCGATCCGGCAGGACCCGGTGTTGCAGAAAGTGAAGCTGATCTCCGAGCCGTGGGACATCGGCCCGGGAGGCTACCAACTCGGCAATCATCCGCCGGGCTTCGCCGAATGGAACGACCGCTTCCGCGACGGCGTGCGGCGCTACTGGCGTGGCGATCCCGGCCAGCGCGCCGACTTCGCCGCGCGGTTGGCAGGTTCCAGCGACCTGTTCGATCGGCGTCACCGGCGTCCCTGGGCCTCGGTCAATTACGTGGCGTCGCACGACGGGTTCACGCTGCTGGACGCGGTGAGCTACGTCGATCGCCACAACGAAGCCAACGGCGAGGACAACAAGGACGGCCACGGCGAGAACCACACGTCCAACTGGGGTGTCGAAGGGCCGAGCGAAGATCCCGCCATCCTCGACACGCGCCAGCGGCTGCAGCGGGCCATGCTCGCGACGCTGTTCCTGGCGCAGGGCACGCCGATGCTGCTGGGCGGCGACGAGTTCGGCCGCACGCAGCACGGCAACAACAATGCCTACTGCCAGGACAACGAAACGTCGTGGATCGACTGGAGCCTGCTGGAGAAGCCGGAAGGCAGGAGCCTCGCGACCTTCGTCGGGCGCCTGCTGGCGCTGCGCCATCGCCACGCGGTGCTGCGGTCGCCGTACTTCCTGCACGGTCGCGAGTTCCCGGCCGAGGGCGTGCCCGATATCGCCTGGTTCGATGCGTCGGGCGAGATCGTTTCCAACGAGTCCTGGAACAACGCGGAAGACCGTTGCCTTGCGTTGAGGCGAACCAGTCCCAACGACGATGGTTCCGTCACCATGCTGACCGTCCTCTTCAACTCCGGAACGGCGGACTGCCGTTTTCGTTTGCCTGAGCCACGTTGGCCGGCGCGGGTCGTGCTCGATAGCGCGATACCCGATGCGCCGGAGCGTGAGTTGCAGGAGGAAGAAATCGTGGTCGCACCTCGCAGTGTCGTCGTGGCGCTTGCTATCAGGGCCCCCCAGTGACCGATCGTTTCGCGCGCGACCTGCCGTTTGGCGCCTCCCTGCTCCCGTCGGGCGCAACCCGCTTCCGTTTCTGGGCGCCCGCCCAGAAACGTGTGAGCGTGGAAATCGAAGGACTTCCGGCTGTGCCGATGAGGGCCACCGGCGACGGCTGGTTCGAGGCCGAAGTGCCGTGTCGTGCCGGCGCGCGTTATCGCTACCGCCTCGGCAGCGACTTGGCCGTGCCCGATCCTGCTTCGCGCGGGCAGGCCGAGGACGTGCACGGGCCGAGCCTCGTGGTCGATCCGCGCAGTTACAAATGGCGGCACGTCGATTGGCGCGGCCGTCCGTGGCACGAGACCGTGCTGTACGAGCTGCATGCCGGCGCCTTCGGCGGTTTCGCGGGCGTGCAGGCCGCTCTGCCCGCGCTAGCGGAGCTGGGCGTCACCGCGATCGAGCTGATGCCGGTCAACGATTTCCCGGGCAGCCGCAACTGGGGCTACGACGGCGTGCTGCCGTTTGCGCCCGATCGCAGCTATGGCACGCCCGACGAATTGAAGGCGCTCGTCGATTCGGCGCACGGGCTCGGCCTGATGATGTTCCTCGACGTCGTCTACAATCACTTCGGCCCCGACGGGAACTACCTCGGCGCCTACGCGCCGGGCTTCTTCCGCGACGACATCGCCACGCCCTGGGGGGCGGCCATCGACTTCCGCCGCGCCGAGGTGCGGCGCTACTTCACCGAGAACGCGCTCTACTGGCTGCACGAATATCGCTTCGACGGGCTGCGCTTCGATGCCGTTCACGCGATCTCCGAAGCCGACTGGCTGGACGAGATGGCGGCCGAGGTGCGGCGATCTCTCGAGCCGGGACGCCATGTCCATCTCGTGCTGGAGCATGACGGCAACGTCGCCGATCACCTGCGCTGCGATTTCGATGCCCAGTGGAACGACGACGCCCATCACGTGCTGCACGCAATGCTCACGGGGGAGAGCGACGGCTATTACGCCGACTATGCCGATGAGCCGGCACGCCGACTGGCGCGCGCGCTCTCCGAAGGCTTCGTCTACCAGGGCGATGCCTCGGCCTATCGCAACGGCGAGCCGCGCGGAACGGCCAGCAAGGACCTCCCGCCGATGTCCTTCGTGCTGTTCCTCCAGAACCACGACCAGATCGGCAATCGTCCCTTCGGCGACCGCCTTACGAGCCATGTCGATGCCGACGTGCTGGAGGCGGCGGTGGCGTTGCAGCTTCTCTGCCCGCACGTGCCGATGATCTTCATGGGGGAGGAGAATGCCAGCACCACGCCGTTCCTCTACTTCACGGACCATGCCGGCGACCTCGCCGACGCGGTGCGGGAAGGACGGCGGCGCGAGTTTGCGGGCTTCAAGGGCTTTGCGCCGGGTGAGGGCATGTCGAGCATCCCCGATCCCAACGAGGCCGCGACGTTCGAGCAAAGCCGCCCCTTGTCCGATGCCAAGCAGGGTACGGCCCGGCACCGCCTCTATCATGAACTTCTCGCGCTCCGGGCGCGGGCCCTGATGCCGCGTCTCGCGGGCACCCGCTCGCTCGGAGCGGAGGTGGCAGGGCCGTCCGCGGTCGTGGCGCGCTGGGAGCTGGGCGACGGGGCGATCCTCACCCTTGCGTCCAATCTCGGCCGGCAGCTCGCCGAGATCGCAGGCGTGCGGGGCGATCTCCTGTTCGAGTCCCGCGCCGGCGCGGCCCGGGCCGCCCGCGAGGGCCGTCTCGCGGGCGCGACCACGGTGGCGGTGCTGGTGCCGGCGCCATGAGCGACGAGGACGTTCGGCAACTCGCCCGCGCGGCCGGCCTCGCCGAGGCCTGGACCGATGCGACCGGAATCCCGCAACAGGTTTCTCCCGATTCGCTTCACCGCATCCTGGCGTCGCTGGGGCTTCCCTCGGCAACGCCCGCCGACATCGAAGACAGTCATCGCAAGCTTGCGCCGCAGGACACGCTTCCCCCGCTCGTGACGATGCAGGCGGGTTCGCGCCTGATCCTGCCGCGCGGCGCGGCACGCGGGCTGCTCACCTATGAAGACGGCGGCACGGCGACCCTGAGGTTTTCCGTGCGGGCGGGTCGGCTCTTCGGTCCGGTCATCGATCGAGTGGGTTATCACCGGCTGGAGATTGCCGATCAGCAAGTGACGGTCGCCGTGGCGCCGCCGCGCTGCGTCACGATCGCGGATCGTGCGGAGGGCAAGCGGCTGTGGGGCGTGGCCGCGCAGATCTACGGACTGCGCCGGGCCGGCGATGGTGGCATCGGCGATGCGACGGCGGTGCGCGAACTGGCCATTGCCGCGGCAGGTCACGGCGCCGACGCGGTCGCGCTCAGCCCCGTCCACAGCCTGTTTGCCGCCGATCCCGGCCGTTACGGACCCTATTCGCCATCGAGCCGCCTGTTCTTCAATCCGCTGTTCGCCGATCCCGACATCGTATTCGGGCGCGAGCGCGTCGCCCGGCATCGCCGGGAGCCGGCGGCGTTCGAGCATGCGCCCCTGGTGGACTGGCGGCCCGCCGCCGAAGCCAAGCTCGGCCTGCTGCGCCGGCTGTTTGACGATTTCGAAGCCCACGACATGACGGGCAACACCGAACTCGCAAAAGCGTTCGCCGACTTCGTCCGCGACGGCGGCGATCTGCTGCAGGGGCATGCGCTGTTCGAGACCCTCCATGGCAAGTGGCTCGGCAGCGAACCGGCGCTGGGCTACTGGCGCGACTGGCCGCCTGCCTTCCGGCAGGGCCTCGCACGGCCGGACGATGCCGAGATGAAGGCATTCCTTGCCGCCGAAGAGAGCACGGTGCGCTTCCACCAATTCCTGCAATGGCTCGCCGCGCGTTCCTTCGCGGCGGCGCAGACGGCAGCGGTGGAGGCCGGTATGCGCATCGGCCTGATCAGCGATCTCGCCATCGGCATGGACCGCGCCGGCAGCCACGCCTGGTCGCGCCAGAGCGACCTGCTGCTGGGACTCGGGATCGGCGCGCCGCCCGACGAATTCAACAAGCAGGGCCAGGATTGGGGCCTGTCGGGCTTCTCGCCCCAGGCGCTCGTGTCGACCGGCTTCGAACCGTTCCTGTCGACGGTGCGGGCGGCGATGAAACATGCCGGCGGTGTCCGCATCGATCACATCATGGGACTGCAGCGCCTGTGGCTGGTACCCGAGGGCGCGCCCTCCTCGGAAGGCGCCTATCTCGCCTATCCGCTGGACGACCTCCTGCACCTGCTGGCGCTGGAATCGCATCGTCACGGCGCCGTGGTGATCGGCGAGGATCTGGGGACGGTGCCGCGCGGCTTCCGTCGCCGTCTCACCGAAGCCGGCATCGCCGGCATGGATGTGATGTGGTTCGAACGTAATCGCGGCGGCTTCCGCACGCCGGCGCGCTGGCGCAAGGACGCCGTGTCGATGACCACGACGCACGATCTGCCGACGGTTGCCGGCTGGTGGCGTGGCGCCGATATCGAAGTGAGGGGTGCGCTCGGCCTGGCAGGTGCGGGAGAACCCGAAGCGCGCCAGGTCGACCGGCGGCGACTTTGGCGGGCTTTCACTGCGGCCGGCATGGCTGAGGGCCCCGCGCCTGCGGCCGACGATCCGGCGCCTGCGGTCGATGCGGCGCTGGGCTATGTCGCCAGTTCGCCGGCGCCGCTCATGCTGGCGCCGCTCGAGGACCTGCTGGGGCTGGCTGAACAGCCGAATCTGCCGGGCACGATCGACCAGCATCCGAATTGGCGGCGGCGCCTGGAGCCGCCGGCGGCCCGGCTGTTCGACGATCCCGTCGTCGAGCGTCGCGCGGCCTCGATCGTCGCGCGCCGCAAATGATCCCGCGCGCCACGCTGCGGCTGCAGTTCCATCGCGATTTCACCTTTGCCGATGCAGCCCGTCATGTGGACTGGTTTGCGTCGCTCGGCGTCAGCCACATCTATGCCTCGCCCATCGCCGTCGCGCGGCCGGGCTCGATGCATGGCTACGACGTCATCGACCCTGCCCGCGTGAATCCGGAACTGGGCGGCGAGGCGGGTTTGTTGTCCTTTGCCGCCAGATTGCGCGCGGTCGGGCTCGGGCTGATCCTCGACATCGTGCCCAATCACATGGCGGCCGATCCCGGTAACGCCTGGTGGCGCGACGTGCTGCGCCACGGTCGCGCCAGCCGCCATGCCGAATGGTTCGACATCGATTGGGATGCCGGGGGCGAGCGTCCGGCGAAGGTCCTGCTGCCCGTGCTCGGACGCCCGCTCGACGAGGTTCTGGAGGCCGGCGAGCTTTCGATCGGACAGGACGCCGAGGGGCGGCCGGAACTACGCTATTTCACGCATTCCTTCCCGCTGTGCGACGGCAGTGCCGAGGGGCGAGGCAGTCTCACCAATCTGCTGGCGCGGCAGCATTACCGGCTCGCCTCATGGCGCGTGGCGGGCGATCGCATCAACTGGCGCCGCTTCTTCGACATCAACGAACTGGTCTGCCTGCGGATGGAACGGCCGGAGGCGTTCGAGGCGGTTCATGCCCTGCCGCTGCGCCTCTACGCCGAAGGCGTGATCGACGGTCTGCGCATCGACCATGTCGACGGGCTCACCGATCCCGCCGCCTATTGCCGGGACCTGCGTGCGCATCTCGACGCGCTGGCGAAGCAGCATGGCCGGCCGAGAGCCTGGCTCGTCGTCGAGAAGATCCTCCTCAAGGGCGAGACGTTGCCGAAGGACTGGGGCTGCGACGGCACCACCGGCTACGACTTCATGGACGAGGTGAACGCGCTCCAGCATGACGCCCGGGGCGAGCCGTTGCTGGCGAAAAGCTGGTCCGAACTCAGCGGCCGGCCGGCCACGTTCGCGCCGGAGGAATTGAAGGCGCGGCGCGAGATCGTGGCGCGCAGTTTTTCCGCGCAGCTCGAAGCCTGTGTAGTGGCGTGGCAGGCGATCACCGGAGACCGCGTGCCGCGGCCGACCCTGCGGCGGCTGCTGGCCGAGTTCCTGGCGCACGTGCCGGTCTATCGCACCTATGGCGCCGGGCACATTCTGTTGGAACGAGATGCGACGATCCTGCGCGATGTCGCGGCCCATGCATCGAAGACCTGCCTGGCAACCGACCGGTGGGCGGTCGAGCCGCTGCTGGCGGCGATGCTGTCGCCCAAGCCCTCATCCGGCTCGTGGCCGCGCGCGATGGCGCGCTTCCAGCAGTTGAGCGCGCCGGTCGCCGCCAAGTCGGTCGAGGATACCGGCTTCTACCGCTACGGCCGCCTGCTCTCGCGCAACGATGTCGGCTTCGACGTCGAGACGTTCGCGATCGATGCCGATGCTTTCCATGCCCGCATGCAGGCGCGTCACGCCGATTATCCGCACACGATGCTGGCGACCGCCACGCACGATCACAAGCGCGGCGAGGATCTGCGCGCGCGCCTCGCGGTGCTGAGCGAACTCGCACCGGACTGGACGGAGTTCCTGTCGCGCCGGATCGATGTGTCATCGTCTTCGCCGACGCCGGGCGACGTCGCGATGCTGTTGCAGATGGTGGTTGGCGCCTGGCCGCTCGACCTCGCGCGCGACGATGCGAAGGGACGCCACGCCTTTGCCGAGCGGCTGTCCGGCTGGCAGCAGAAGGCCTTGCGCGAAGCCAAGCTCAGGAGCGACTGGGCCGATGTCAACGAGACGTACGAGGAAGCGGCGCGCGCCTTCACGATGCGCCTCGTGGCCGAGGACGCCATGCCCGATCTCCTCGGCGAGCTTCTGGCGTTCGTTCGCCGCATCGCGCCCGCCGGCGCGGTGAACGGCCTCGCGCAATGCCTGCTGAAGCTTACGGTGCCGGGGGTGCCGGACCTCTACCAGGGCACCGATCTTTGGGACTTCAGCCTGGTCGATCCGGACAATCGCCGGCCGGTCGACTTTGCTGCACGTGCGAAGATGTCTGACCTGCCGCTGTCCGATTTGATGCCGTCGTGGCGTGACGGCCGGCTCAAGCAGGCGCTGATCCGGCGGACACTCGCCTTGCGCAAGCGCGTGCCACATCTCTTTGTCGACGGCGCCTATCGCCCGGTTGAGGTGGAGGGACCTGGCAGCGAGTCAGTCGTCGCGTTCCGGCGGCAGGCCGGCAACGACTGGCTGCTCGTCGTTGTGCCGCGGCTGGTTCTGCCGCTGATGTCTGGAGAGGGCAGCCTTTCGTTACGGCATGATGCTTTCATGGGCACGACCCTCGTGATGGATGATTTAGGGCAAAGCCGACCGGCGTACGATGTTCTGAGCAATCGCAGCATGGATTTGGCGCCGGACGGAATCGCACTGAATCTGCTGTTCGGCGTACTTCCGATCGCCTTGGTTTCGTCCGTTTCGCTGGGTTGAATCACTGTTGATAACGCCACTGGCGGGCGCTCCAGCGCCCGTGTAAGGGCGATATCACTCGCGGCGGCGTGGAACGCAGACACGCAGCTCGACGCACGGGAGCCGGGGAGGGTCCACCTTGAGCGGGGGCACGCCCACAAGCGGATATCCGGATAGCAGCGACCATGACCTCACGGTGCGTAGGTAGCGAAACATGGTCAGCCGGCGTGGCGCCCGGCCCGCGAGAATTACTGCGAGTGATGCAACGAAGCCTCAGCGCGGTCTGATCTCCGCGCCCGTGGAACTTGTCCAGAAAATGGGCGTTCCGCTCCTCAACTGAGGAGATTTTCCATGAATGGCATCATCTATCTGGTCGGTCTGGTCGTCGTCGTCATGTTCATCCTGTCCTTCCTTGGTCTTCGGTAGGAGCGCGAACCATGGCCGTCGCCACCACTGCGGTTCCCGCAGCGATTCCCGTCGAGACCGCACCGCTTCGTTATCTTGATTGGGGTCCCGTTCTTCTCGGCGCCATAGGCGCTGCCGCGATGACCATCGTCCTGCTGGCGTTCGGCTCGGCGCTCGGTTTGAGCGTCGTCTCGCCTTACCCCTATGCCGGCATCTCGGCGAAGGGCGCTGCCATCCTCGCGGCCGTCTATCTCGCCCTCGTCATGGTCGCGAGTTTCGCGGCGGGCGGTTACATCGCCGGGCGCATGCGCACCCCGTGGCGCACGACCGACGAAACCGAGATGCACTTCCGTGATGGCGCCCATGGTTTCGGTGTCTGGTCGGTCGGTGTCCTGCTGGGCGCTGCGCTCGCGGCTTCCGGCGTCGGTGCGGTCGTCTCCGCGGCCGGCAAGGCCACGACCGCGATCGCCGCGGCCGGCACCGCCGGTGCGGCTTCCAATCCGGCGATGGGCCAGCTCTCGCTGCGTCCGACCGACTACGCGATCGATCGCCTGCTGGCGCCGGCGCCTGCCGCCGCTGCTGCTCCCGCCACGACCGCCGCTCCCGGCGCTACGCCCGCTCCAGTCGCAGCCACGCCCGCGCCGCGTTCGCGCGCCGACCTCGAGGCGCCGATCGCGCGCGTCTTCGCGGCTGGCCTTGCGAACCCGCAGCTCGATGCCCGCGACCGCACCTATCTGGCGAGCATCGTCGCCAACCAGACGGGCATGTCGCAGGCCGATGCGGAGAAGCGCGTCGACGAGACCTATGCCGACCTGAAGGCGGCCGAACAGAAGGCCCGTGATGCGGCCGAGGCTGCCCGCAAGACCGCGATCATCGCGGCCTTCCTCGCGGCGGCGACCCTGGCGATTGGTTGTGCGGCGGCCTGTGCCGGCGCCGCCTTGGGCGCCCGTCATCGCGACGAACGGACGGCGGTCGTCTTCCTGGGTTCGACCCGTTTCTGGTAACGGCAGCAACGACTGGCTGCGAAGAGGAGAGGGCAGCAATGCCCTCTCTTTTTTGCGTGTGGTCTAGGCGGCGGTCGCCTTCAGGGGCGTGAGCGAGCCCGCGATGAACATCGCCTTGGCGCGTGAACGGCTGAGCTTGCCCGACGAAGTGAGCGGCAGGCCGGCCTGTCGCGAGACGAGCTCGATCCGGCAATCGACGCCGGCCGTCTCCTTGACGATCTGCTTCACGTCGCCGATCAGCGCGTCGAGCTCGGCCTTGTCGCCGAGGAAGCTCTGGACCAGCACGACGACCTGCTCGCCTTCCGTGGTGTCGACCGAGAAGGCGCAGGCATCGCCGCGCCGCAGGCGGGGCAATGCCTCGACGGCCCATTCGATGTCCTGCGGCCAGATGTTCCGGCCGTTGACGATGATGAGGTCCTTGGCGCGACCGGTGATGACCAGCTCGTCGCCGCGCCAGTAGCCGAGATCGCCGGTGTCGAGCCAGCCATTCTCCAGGACGGCGCGCGTCTCTTCTTCCTGCAGATAGTAGCCGGGCATCACGCTCGGTCCGTTGGCGAAGATGCGGCCGACGCGGCCTTCGCCCAGCACCTGGCCGGTCTCGCTGCGGATCTCGAGGCGATGGCCGGGCAAGGGGCGGCCGCACATCACGAAGTCGCGCGAGCCCATGCGGTCGGTCTTGTAGCCTTCGAAGCGTCGGTTGAAGCTGAGGCCGACGCAGACCTCGGCCATGCCGTAGCTCGGATAGAAGGCACGTGCATCGAACCCGTAGGCGGCGAAGGTCTCCGCGAACCGGTTCAACACCGACGGCTGGATCATGTCGGCGCCGATGCCGGCCAGGGTCAGGCTGGACAGGTCGAGGCCCTCGGGCTTCTTGGCCTGCGCGCGGCGCGCGACGAGGTCGTAGCCGAAGGACGGGCTGTAGGTGATCGTGGCGCGGCGGCGCGAGATCAGCGACAGCCACTGCAGCGGCCGGCGGGCGAACTCGCGCGGCGCCAGCAGGTCGACGCTGCGCTGCGCGCACATCGGCGCGAGCACGAAGCCAATCAGGCCCATGTCGTGATAGAGCGGCAGCCAGCTCACGCCGGAATCGTTCTCGTTCAGCTCCTGCTGTCCGATCGATCCGTCGATGTTGGCCATCAACTGGTCCTGGCGGATGTCGACGCCGAGCGGCGTGCGCGTGCTCCCCGAGGAGAACTGGATGTAGCAGCGCTCACCGGCAGCGAGCGGCTGCATCTCCGTCGTGGCCTCGGGCAGGTTCTCGAACGACGCGAGCGTTCCCGCGAAGCGCGACCAGGTCCCTTCCGCGGCGGTCTCGGCGAACTCGACCAGCTCGTCCGGGGCGATCACGGCGACCGCGCCGGAGGCGACGATCTGGCGGCGAAGCTGCTCGATGTAGCTTTCCTTGGCGCCGAGGCCCACCGGCACCGGCACGGGGACGGGCAGGACCCCGGCATACTGGGCGCCGAAGAAGGCGACGCAGAATTCCGCGCAGGTGTCGGCGATGAGCACGATCCGCTCGCCGCGGCCGATGCCGGCGCCGACCAGGCGGCGCGCGAAGCCCAGCGCGCGGGTACGGAGATCGGCATAGGGCAGCCGCTCCAGCAGCTTGCCGCGCGCATCGAAGAAATTCAGGCCGGTCTCGCCTTGCGCCGCATAGTCGAGGGCGCTGGCCAAGCTCGGGAAGCCGCCGCGGCGGAACGGCAGCTGCGAATTGTGGGTGGGCGTGGGGTCGCTTGCCGGGCGCGGAGCCGAATGCGTCCCTCCGTGCGACCCGCTGGAACCAGGGGACTCGCGCGTACTGGAGACTGGAGCAGGAATCCCGCTCGGCTTCGACATCAACGCGGCTCCGACCTTTACCTGTTTAAGACAACGCAGTTTCGTAGAGCCGGCGGGCACTCGTAATCAATAAAATGCGGATATTGGCCAAGGATCATGCGCGATTATGGCAAATTTCCGCAGTTCCGCTTAGCGATCTGGAGTTCCCGGGGGCGGCGGCGGGACCTTATGGACGTGAGGGGGCGTCATCGTCAAAGGCCGCCCGGCCTCTGACGATGTCTTTGTGACGGCCCGTGTCTCGGAGGCGCCGTCTCAGCGCTGCGGCATTCCCTGGGGGACGACGGTCGCCACGATCGAGGCGTCGAGCGCTTCGTAGTCCTCGTATCCGATGGCGGCGTAGAGCTCCGCCCGGGTCTGCATCCTGTCGAGCATCTTGTGCGTGCCGCCGTCGCTCTTCAGGGCGGCGAAGAGCTGCTGCTGGGCCTTGTTGGCGACGCGCAGCGACGAGACGGGCCAGATCACCATCCGGTAGCCCATCTCCTCGAACTCCGAGGCGGTGAAGAACGGCGTGCGGCCGAACTCGGTCATGTTGGCCAGCAGCTTCACGCCCGGCATCGCCTTGGCGAAGGCGCGGAACATCTCGGCGTCGTGCAGCGCCTCGGGGAAGATCGCGTCGGCGCCGGCCTCGATGTAGAGCTTGGCGCGGGCGATGGCGCCCTCCATGCCTTCGCTCGCGGCCGCGTCGGTGCGCGCGATGATGCAGAGGTCGCGACGCGCCTTGGCCGCGGCCGCCACCTTGGCCGCCATGTCGTGCGGCTCGGCCAGCTTCTTGTTGTTGAGATGGCCGCACTTCTTGGGAAGGATCTGGTCCTCGATGTGGACCGCACCGGCGCCGGCCTCCTCGAAGGCCCGCACCATGTGCATCACGTTAAGCGCTTCACCGTAACCGGTGTCGCCGTCCACCAGCACCGGCAGGCCCGCGGCGCGCGAGACCTGGCGGATGAAGAAGCACACCTCGTCGACGGTGATGATCCCGAGATCGGGCAGGCCCATCGAGGCCGTCATCGCCGCGCCCGAAAGATAGAGCGCCTCGAAACCCGCCGCCTTGGCCTGCAGCGCGGCCATGCCGTTGTGGGTACCCGGCATCTGCAGGATACCCGGCCGTTCCAGGAGCTTGCGGAAACGGGCTCCGGCGGAACCGGACGGCAGGTCGGAGGCGACGAGATAGGGCATGTCTTTCTCTCTCAGGCGACGCGGGCGGAGGTTTACTTGCCGCGCTTTGCCAGGGGCACGAACGGCGTGTTCTCCGGGCCGGTGTAGTTGGCTGCCGGCCGGATAATCTTGTTGTCGATGCGCTGCTCGATGACGTGCGCAGCCCATCCCGAGGTGCGGGCGATCACGAACAGCGGCGTGAACATCGCCGTCGGAACGCCCATCATGTGATAGGAGACGGCGCTGAACCAATCGAGGTTGGCGAACATCTTCTTGGCGTCGGCCATCACCTTCTCGATGCGCTCGGCGACTTCGAACAGGTGGGTCGAGCCCGCTTCCTCGCTGAGCTGGCGGGCAACGCGCTTGATCACCTCGTTGCGCGGATCGGCGATCGTGTAGACCGGATGGCCGAAGCCGATCACGACTTCCTTGGCCGCGACCCGGCGACGGATGTCGGCTTCCGCCGTGTCCGGATCGGGGTAGCGTTCCTGGATCTCGAACGCGACTTCGTTGGCGCCGCCGTGCTTGGGACCGCGCAGCGCGCCGATCGCGCCCGTCACCGCCGAGTAGAGGTCGGCGCCGGTGCCGGCGATCGCGCGGGCGGTAAAGGTCGAGGCGTTGAACTCATGCTCGGCATAGAGGTTCAGCGAGGTGTGCATCGCGCGGACGTGCGAGGCCGAGGGCTTCTTGCCGTGCAGCAGGTGCAGGAAGTGCGCCGCGATGCTGTCGTCGTCGGTCTCGACGTCGATCTGGCGGCCGTTCTGGGAATAGTGATGCCAGTAGAGCAGCATCGAGCCCAGCGACGCCATCAGCCGGTCGGCGATGTCGCGCGCGCCCGGATGGTTGTGGTCGTGCATTTCGGGCAGCACGCAGCCCAGCGCCGAGACGCCGGTGCGCATCACGTCCATCGGGTGGGTCGCCGCCGGCAGCAGTTCCAGCGAGCGCTTCACCACGATCGGCAGGCCGCGCAGCGCGCGCAGCTTCGCCTTGTAGGCCTTGAGCTGGACCTCGGTCGGCAGGGTGCCGTGGACCAGCAGGAAGGCGAGCTCCTCGAACTCGCAGGTCTCCGCGATTTCGAGGATGTCGTAGCCGCGATAGTGCAGGTCGTTGCCGGTGCGGCCGACGGTGCACAGCGCCGTGTTGCCGGCGGTGACGCCGGACAGGGCGACGGACTTCTTGGGCGCGTTCTTGAGGGGGGCGGGCTCAGCCATGGTTTCCTCCAGTTTCTTGCAAGCGGTCGGCTAGGACTTGTAGTCGAACAGGCCGTGCGCCTTGCCCGACGCCAGGGCCTTGGGATCGACCGAGAAGTTGAGTTCGCCGAGTTCGGCGGCGGTGAGATCCGGCAGCCGGTCGACGGCGGCCAGGAAGCGGTTCTGCTCGGCCTCGGAGACGATGCCCTCGGCGAGGATGCGGAACTTGCCGACATAGTTCGGGCGAACCCACGGCGTGGCGCCCAGCGGATGGGCGTCGGCAACGGCGAGCTCGTCGGAGATCTCGCGGCCGTCCTCGAGCGTCACGGTGACCTTGCCGCCGAACGCCTTCTTCGACGGATCGCTGGTGTGATAGCGCTCGGTCCACTCGGGGCCTTCGACCGTGCTGATCTTGTGCCACAGCGCGATCGTGTCGGGCCGGTTGGCGCGCTCGGGCGCGTAGGAGCGCTCGTGGTGCCAGCCGCCGTCCTGCAGGGCGACCGCGAAGATGTACATGATCGAATGGTCGAGCGTTTCGCGGCTGGCCTTCGGATCCATCTTCTGCGGATCGTTGGCGCCGGTGCCGATCACGTAGTGCGTGTGATGGCTGGTGCGGATGACGATGCTGCGCACCTTCGACGTGTCGCCGACCTTCGGGCCCATGCGGCGGGCCAGGTCGATCAGCGCCTGGCTCTGGTATTCCGCCGAATGTTCCTTGGTGTAGGTGTCCATGATGGCGCGCTTGGATTCGCCACGCTCGGGCAGCGGCACGACGTATTCGGCCTTCGGGCCACCCAGCAGCCAGGCGATGAAACCGTCCTCGCCTTCATAGATCGGCGCCGGGGCGCCTTCGCCGCGCATCGCGCGGTCGACGGCCTCGATTGCCATCTTGCCGGCGAACGCGGGAGCGTAGGCCTTCCAGCTCGAAATCTGACCCTTGCGCGACTGGCGCGTCGTCGTCGTGACGTGCAGCGCCTGCTGCACCGCCTGGAAGACGGTTTCCGCCGGCAGGCCGAGCGCGGCGCCGATGCCGGCCGCGGCCGACGGGCCGAGATGGGCGATATGGTCGATCTTGTGCTCGTGCAGGCAGATGCCCTTCACGAGGTCGACCTGGATTTCATAGCCCGCCGCGATGCCGCGCAGCAGCGCCGCGCCGTCGAGGCCGCAATGCTGGGCCGCCGCGAGAAGCGGCGGGATGTTGTCGCCGGGGTGCGAGTAGTCGGCGGCGAGGAACGTGTCGTGATAGTCGAGCTCACGCACGGCAACGCCGTTGGCCCACGCCGCCCACTCGGGCGAAAGCCGCTGGTTGCTCGGCAGGCCGAACACGGTGGCGCCGGCCTTGTAGGGATGAGCCAACGCCTGGGCGCGGGCATTGATGACCGGCTGGCGGTTGAGCGAGGCCGCGGCGACCGCGGCATTGTCGATGATCCGGTTGCCGATCATCTCGATCACGTCCTTGTCGAGCGGCACGGGATCGACGGCGACTTCGGTGATCTTCCAGGCGAGCTGTTCCGAGCGCGGCAGCGGTTCGGCGGACTTGTAGGTTCTGACGCGATGCTGCTTCACGCTATGGACTCCTCTGTAGGACGAATTTGGTCGGGCGGCTCTATCATAGTCGGCCGGCCCTTGGCATCTAGCGCAACCATTTCGAATTGTCCGCACATGGCGAGGGTGCGCTGACCGCTTAGCAGTGTCTCGGAAATCATTTCGACGGCGACGGTCATGGAGGTGCGGCCGGTTCGCACGACGCGGGCATCGAGTTCGACGAGCTGGCCCACTTTGACCGGCGCATGAAACTCGATCTTGTCGGACGCTTTCATGACGATGGTCTGCCGCGAGTGCCGGCTGGCGGCGATGAACGCCGCCTTGCCCATCAGGCTGAGGCCGGTGCCGCCGAACAGGGTGCCGTAATGGTTCGATTGCTCGGGAAAGATCATTTCCAGAAACCGTGTTTCCGGCGGTGGCGGCGGGGCGGTCGTCATGAAGGCCTCCAGTCTTGCAAAACAAGGTGGTGTCCGCAATATCTGCAACCGGGCAAGATATTGAAATTGCTGAATTTGCAATGTTCTGCGGATGTATCTCTGCGGACTTGCGAAGTTTGCGAACTTCGAGGGCCGAATGCGCAAGACCTTCATGGGCGTGCGGTTGAGGACGCTGCGCGAGGAGCGCCGTCTCACGCAGGCAGCACTCGCCGAAGCACTGGGACTCTCGACCAGCTACCTCAGCCAGCTCGAGAAGAACCAGCGGCCGCTCACCGTCTCGGTGCTGCTCAAGATCAACGCGGTGTTCGGCATCGACGTGCAGCTCTTCTCCGACAACGACGAGGCGCGGCTGATCTCGGACCTGCGCGACGCTCTGTCCGAGGCGCAGACCGGCGAGAGCGTTCCGCTTGCCGAATTGCGCGAACTCGCAGCCGGCATGCCGGCGGTGGGACGTGCGCTGGTCAATCTGCACCGGCGCTATCGCGCGGAAGCCGATCGCGCGGACGCGATGGCCGCGCGACTGGGCGACGACGGGCTCACCTCGACACCCGCGCCGGTCCCGTTCGAGGAAGTGCGCGACTTCTTCTATGCGCGGCAGAACCATGTGGCCGAACTGGATGACGCGGCCGAGCGTCTCTACGAGGCCGCCGGCCTGTCGGTCGGCAATCTCAATGCAGGTCTGGTCGATTACATGACGCGCCGGCACGGCGTCAGGATCGTGCGCGATGGCGACGACGAACCGGCGGGCGTGCAGCGGCGCTACGAACAGTCGACCCGGGTGCTGCATCTCTCGCCACAGCTAAGGCCCGGTCAGCACGCCTTCCAGATGGCGACGCAGCTTGCGTTCCTCGAAGTCGGCGACCTGATCGGAAAGCTTGTCGACGAGACGCCGTTCTCGGGCAGCGATGCACGTGCGCTCGCACGCATCGGTCTCGCCAACTATTTCGCCGGCGCGCTGATGCTGCCCTACACCGCGTTCCTGCAGGCCGCCGAAACGGTGCGCTACGACATCGAGCGTCTGGGGCGATGGTTCGGCGTGGGCTTCGAGACGATCTGCCATCGGCTCAGCACCTTGCAGCGGCCGCAGGCGCGCGGCGTGCCGTTCTTCTTCGTGCGCGTCGATCGCGCCGGCAACATCTCCAAGCGACAGTCGGCGACGGACTTCCACTTCTCGCGGGTCGGCGGCTCGTGTCCGCTGTGGAACGTGTACGAGGCCTTCGCTCATCCCGGCCGCATCCTGACGCAGCTCGCGCAGATGCCCGACGGTCGCACCTATCTATGGATCGCCCGCACCGTGCAGCGCGGTCACGGCGAATATGGCGCGCCCGACAAGACTTTCTCGATCGGCCTGGGTTGCGATCTGCGCCACGCCTCGCGCCTGGTCTATTCGAAGGGTCTCGATCTCAACGACGCCGCCAGCGCGACGCCGATCGGCACGGGCTGCAAGGTCTGCGAGCGGCCGGCCTGTCCGCAGCGCGCCTTTCCGCCGATCGGCCGGCCGCTGGCGATCGACGAGAACCGCAGCCGCTTCACGCCCTATTCGGTGTCCTGACGTCTGCTGCATTGCACATAAATAGCGGGAAGAATTACCCGCGTGCCTTGACGGGGTACCGCAACGGCCAGCGTTGACGGGCGTTTCCGCTTGCGCAGGTTTTCGGTGCGGCGCACAATTTGGATGCTGCATCGCAAAACGAATGCGCGGACAACCGAACGGGAAGCGGCGATGACGACCACCGACCTCAGGAATACCAAGCAGGCGCCGGCCGATTTCAAATGGCCCGGCCTCACGCACCCCGCCGGGGAGCGCCTTCGCCTGAACCATCAGGATTTCGTCGCCGTCGATCGCGACCGGGATGCGTCCTACGACGCCATCTATCGTCCGCAGGCGCTGTACAACATCGCGACCAACGGCCTGCGCTCCAACCACGACACGTTCCTGTTGCAGGAAGTGGCGACGAGCCTGCCGATCTATCGCCCCGACACCGGTCCGACCGACTTCCACATGCACCTGCCGCCGGGTGGCTACCAGTTCGTGCTGGTGACGTCGGGCATGTTCACCTTCGATTACGACGGCAAGATTCACTATGTCGGTCCGGGCGCGGTGATCATGCAGAGCGCGATCGTGCATCGGCAGCTCTTCTACACATGGTCGGGCCTGCCGGCGGAAGAGAACCTGAAGACGCCGCAGACCGCGGTGCCGGATGCGCTCTCGATGGGCTACTCGGGCAAGTTCCTCGAAGCCTTCATCACCGAGCCCGCGACCTTCCCGAATCCGACCGTCGTGGCGCAGGACCAGATCGTCGAGGCCGAGACGCCGCGCATCGCCTGGGGTCATCCCGTGCACGACCGTCCGATCGATGCCGGCTTCTGGTATCAGGATCCGCTGGCGCTGGACGCACTCTACAAGCCGCTGACGGCCGACCTGCCGGGCGGGCCGATCAAGTCGGCCTCGACCGTCTATGTGCGCGATCTCGGGATCGAGACGCCGAGCGGACATCTCACCACCGGCCACATCATCGCGACCGACCCGGCTGGCCGGTCGCTGTTGCCGAAGAGCTCGTCGGTCGTCGCGGACGTGGCCGATCTCTCGAAGGGTGAGGTCGTGGTCTATCGCATGATCCGCGGCACGGCCGAATTCAGGGACGGCGCCGGCAAGATCATCGAACTCGCCACGGGCGACACGGTCACCGCCGGCAAGCAATCGCTCAGCCTGGTCGGGATCGGCGAGAACACGCAGATCCTGCGGCTTGGCCTCTTGAAGGGGATCGAGAACCTCAACAAGTGGACGCCGACGCAGCGCGAGGACATCGACGGCCTGGCCGGCCAGATCATCACGGCCCAGGAACTGCGTCCGCTGCGCACTGAAGGCCCGCCGGTCGGATACCTCTACGAGTAGCCCGAGTTCAGGTCGCGCGGCGGCGATTCTCGAACTTCGCCCAGACGCCGCTGTCGCCATCCCAGCTGCCGCGACTCGCGCCCTTCGAATATTCCGTGGCGCGCTGCTCGAAGAAGTTCGCGTGCTCGACGCCGTTCAGGATCTCCACCAGCCACGGCAGCGGATGTCCCTTCAGGGCGCGATAGCCGCTCGCGCTCTCCTCGAAATGACCGAACACCGGCGGCAGCCTGAGCTGGGTCAGGCGCCAGTCGGCGATGTAGCGGACGTAGGACTTGATGTCGTCGGCGGTCATGCCGGCGATGCCGCCCAGGCCGAAGGCCAAGTCAACGAAGCGTTCCTCCAGCATCACCGTCGTCTTCGCCACGTCGATGATGTCGTCGCGCACCGCGCGCGTCACCGCGCCGGTCTCTCGGTTCCATTGATGGAACAGGCGGAGGATGCCCTCGCAGTGCAGGCTCTCGTCGCGCACCGACCAGCTCACGATCTGGCCCATGCCGTTCATCTTGTTGTGGCGCGGGAAGTTCAGCAGCATCGCGAAGCTCGCGAACAGCGACATGCCCTCGGTGAAGGCGCCGAACATCGCCAGCGTGCGCGCGACGTCGGCCACGGTGTCGACGCCGAAGCTGTGCATGTAGTCGGCCTTGGCGCGCATCTCGGCATAGTCGCGGAAGGCCTCGAACTCGGTCTTCGGCATGCCCAGCGTCTTCAGCAGCAGGGCGTAGGCGTCGATGTGCACCGTCTCCATGTTGCTGAAGGCGGCCATCATCATCTGCACTTCCAGTGGCTGGAAGAGTGGCACGTAGCGCTTCAGGTAGTTGTCGCCGACCTCGACGTCGCTTTGGGTGAAGAAGCGGAAGATCTGCGTCAGCAGCGCGCGTTCGGCCGGCGTCACCCTCTCCGACGACCAGTCCTTGATGTCGTTGCCGAGCGGGACTTCCTCGCCCATCCAGTGGGTCTGCTGCTGGCGCTTCCAGAACTCGTAGGCCCAGGGGTAGCGCTCGACGTCGTACGTCCCGGTCGCGGTGAGCAAGCCCACCTGGCCGGTGCCGATCAGCAGGCGAGGATCCGTGCTTCCCGCGATCACTGGCAAGCGAGGCAATCCTCGTAGTCGGTCGGTCCCTCGATGGAGAGGACGGGATCGGCCTGCTGGAGCTGCCCCGCAAAGCCCGCGCGGCTGATCGACTTGGAGCGGCAGTAGTAGAGGCTCTTGATGCCGCGCTCCCAGGCCGTCCAGTGCAGCATGTGGAGGTCCCACTTGTCGATGTCGGCCGGCAGGAACAGGTTGACCGACTGGCTCTGGCAGATGAACGGCGCGCGGTCGGCGGCGAGTTCGATGATCCATCGCTGATCGATCTCGAAGGCCGTGCGATAGACCTGCTTCTCGTCGTCGCTCAGCCGGTCGAGATGCTGCACCGATCCTTCATGCTCGACGATCGACTGCCAGGTCTCGGGCGTGTCCATGCCTTTTGCCGCGAGCAACCGCTGCAGCGACGGATTGCGCACCGACACCGCACCCGACAGGGTCTTGTGCGTGTAGATGTTGGCCGGGATCGGCTCGATGCAGGCGCTGATGCCGCCGCAGATGATGCTGATCGAGGCGGTCGGCGCGATCGCGATCTTGTGGCTGAACCGCTCCTTGGCGCCGCGCTCGGCGGCGTCGAGGCAGGGGCCGCGTTCCTCGGCCAGGACATGCGAGGCGGCGTCGGCATCGTGGCGGATCTTGCGGAAGATGCGCAGGTTCCACGACTTGGCCATCGCGCCCTCGAGCGGAATGCCGCGCGATTGCAGGAAGGTGTGGAAGCCCATCACGCCCAGCCCGACCGAGCGTTCGCGCAACGCCGAATACTTGGCGCGCGCCATGCTGTCGGGTGCGCTCTCGATGAAGCTGGTCAGCACGTTGTCCAGCATGCGCATCACGTCTTCGATGAAGTCGGGCGCCTCGCTCCACTGGTCCCAAGCCTCGATGTTCAGTGACGACAGGCAGCACACGGCGGTGCGGTCCTTGCCGTCATGGTCGGGGCCGGTGGGCAGCGTGATCTCGCTGCACAGGTTGGAGGTCGAGACTTTCAGGCCGAGGTCGCGCTGGTGCGCCGGCAGTGCGCGGTTCACCTGGTCGATGAACAGCAGGTAGGGCTCACCGGTCTGCAGGCGCGTCTCGAGGATGCGCTGCCAGAGCTGGCGCGCATCGACCCGGCGGATGATCTCGTCGCTCTTGGGGCTGCGCAGCGCGAAGGTCGCGCCGTCGCGCACCGCTTCCATGAACTCGTCGGTGACGTTGATGCCGTGATGCAGGTTGAGGCCCTTGCGGTTGAAGTCGCCGCTGGCCTTGCGGATCTCGAGGAACTCCTCGATCTCGGGATGGTGCACGTCGAGATAGACGGCCGCCGAGCCCCGCCGCAGCGAGCCTTGGCTGATCGCAAGGGTGAGGCCGTCCATCACGTGGATGAAGGGGATGATGCCGGAGGTCTCGCCGCAGCCCTTAACCGCTTCGCCGATCGAGCGGACCTTGCCCCAGTAGGTGCCGATGCCGCCGCCGTTCGACGCCAGCCAGACATTCTCGTTCCAGGTCGAGACGATGCCTTCGAGCGAATCCGACACCTCGTTCAGGAAGCAGGAGATCGGCAGACCGCGCGTGGTGCCGCCGTTGGAGAGGATCGGCGTCGCCGGCATGAACCACAGCCGCGACATCGCATCGTAGAGCCGCTGGGCATGCGCGCGGTCGTCGGCATAGGCACAAGCGACACGCGCGAACATGTCCTGGAAGCCTTCGCCCGGCATCAGGTAGCGGTCGGTCAGGGTGGCCTTGCCGAAGGTCGTCAGCAGGTCGTCGCGGCGGCGATCGAGCTTGAGGTCGCACGGCGCCGGCTTGTGCCGCAATGGCCCCGGCATCGGTGCAGGCCGTGCTGGCACTTTCCGCACCACCGGTTCCGGACCCGGCCGCGACTCCAGGGAGGCGAACGCCGGCTCGGCTTCACGCTGGCTGGAAATGTCGAAATCGAAGGCCGAGGAAGACATCGCTTCTTTCCAATCTGCCGCTCGGGGGGACGAAGCGGACGCCCTGTTTTAAGTGGCGTCTCGATCGTTAATCTGCAAGCCGTGGCGGGCGTTTGCGAGCCTTCTGAACAACGCGAAACAACCGTAAAATGAGCGCTCGCTCACGACGATTTGACCGCGCGATTGTACCACGTCGCCAGCCGGGGAAGGGCCCCGAAACGCAGGCATGAAAAAGCCGCGCGCACCGGCCGATGCGCGCGGCTTTTCCGGAGCGGCTGACGGCTAGGCGCGAAGCGCCTTGGCCGCCGCCACCATGTTGGTCAGCGCCGGCAGGACTTCCGCCCACTGGCGGGTCTTGAGGCCGCAATCCGGGTTCACCCAGAGGCGTTCGGCGGGGATGCGCTCGGCCGCCTTCTTCATCAGCTGCTCGATGTGCTGCTGCGTCGGGATGTTCGGCGAATGGATGTCATAGACACCCGGGCCGATCTCGTTCGGGTACTTGAAGGTGTCGAACACGTCGAGCAGCTCCATGTCAGAACGCGACGTCTCGATGGTGATTACGTCGGCATCCATGTCGGCGATCGACGCGATGATGTCGTTGAACTCCGAGTAGCACATGTGGGTGTGGATCTGCGTCTCGTCCTCGACGCCATTGGCGGTGATGCGGAACGACTCCACGGCCCAGTCGAGATACTCCTTCCACTGCGACTTGCGCAGCGGCAGGCCCTCGCGCAGCGCCGCCTCGTCGATCTGGATGACGCGCACGCCCGCCTTCTCGAGGTCGAGCACTTCCTCGCGGATGGCCAGCGCCAGCTGATAGCAGGAGACGGAGCGCGGCTGGTCGTCACGCACGAACGACCAGTTCAGGATGGTGACCGGGCCGGTCAGCATGCCCTTCATCGGCTTGGCCGTCAGCGACTGGGCGTACTTGATCCACTCCACGGTCATCGCCTTCGGGCGGCTGATGTCGCCGAACAGGATCGGCGGCTTCACGCAGCGCGAGCCGTAGGACTGCACCCAGCCGAACTGGCTGAACGCGTAGCCGTCGAGCTGTTCGCCGAAATACTCGACCATGTCGTTGCGCTCGGCTTCGCCGTGCACCAGCACGTCGAGACCAAGCTCTTCCTGCTCGCGCACGCTGCGGGCGATCTCGGCCTGCATCGCGGCCTTGTAGCCGGCCTCGTCGAGCTTGCCCGCCTTGAACTGGCTGCGGGCGTGGCGGATCTCGCCGGTCTGCGGGAAGGAGCCGATGGTGGTGGTCGGATAGGCCGGCAGCTTGAGGTGCGCAGCCTGCTTCGGCGCACGCACCGCGTAGGCGTGCTTGCGGTTGCCCAGCGCCGCATCGAGCTTGGCGATGGCGGCCTTCACGGCGGGATTGTTGGTGCGTGGCGAGGTGCGGCGCGACTCGACCGCCGCCTGGTTCGTGGCCAGCGCGTCCTTCACGCTGTCGCGGCCCTTGTTCAGCGCGTCGGCCAGAACCTTCAGCTCGTCGAGCTTCTGCAGCGCATAGGCCAGCCACGACTTCAGTTCGGGATCGAGTTTCTCCTCGCGGGCGAGATCGACCGGCACGTGCAGCAGCGAGCAGGACGGCGCGATCCACAGACGATCGCCCAGTTGTTTGGCGATCGGCTCGAGCCAGGCCAGCACGCCGTTGAGATCGGTCTTCCAGATGTTGCGGCCGTTGATCACGCCCAGCGACAGGACGCGGTCCTTCGGCAGCTTCGCCAGGACGGCTTCGACCTCGCCGCGCGCGTTGATGGCGTCGAGATGCAGGCCCTGCACCGGCAGCTCGCAGGCCAGCGGCAGGTTTTCGAGCAACTGGCCGAAGTAGGTGGCGACCAGCAGCTTCACCTTGGCGGCGCCCAGCGTGGCGTAGGCGGTGCGGAAGGCCTGCTGCCATTCGGCCGACAGGTCGGTGACGAGGATCGGCTCGTCGATCTGGACCCACTCGGCGCCCTGCGCGGCCAGCGTCGCCAGCAGCTCGGCATAGACCGGCAGCAGGCGCGGCAGCAGGGCGAGCTTGTCGGAGTCGTCCTTGGCCTTGCCGATCGACAGGTAGGTGAGCGGACCGACGATGACCGGCTTGGCCTTCACGCCCTGCGCCCTGGCCTCGGTGAGCTGCTCAAGCAGGCGCGAGGCGTCGAGCTTGAACTGGGTGGCCGCGGTGAATTCGGGGACGATGTAGTGGTAGTTGGTGTCGAACCACTTGGTCATCTCGCCGGCGGCGATGCCGCCGCAGCAGGCGGCGTGGTCTTCGACGCCCTTGGCGGAGCGGCCGCGCGCGACGCGGAAATAGTTGTCCAGCACGTCGCCGTGAAAGCCGCGGGCGCGCTCGGGCAGGTTGCCGAGGGTGAAGCTCATATCGAGGATCTGGTCGTAGAAGGCGAAGTCGCCCACCGGCGCCAAGTCGAGGGCGGACTGGGCGGCCCAGTGGCGGCGGCGCAGGTCGGCGCCCAGCGCCTTCAGCTCGTCGCGGGTGGACTCGCCCTTCCAGTAGGCTTCCTGGGCGAACTTGAGTTCGCGCCGGGCGCCGATGCGGGGGAAGCCGAGATTGTGGGTGGTGATCATGGGGAGGCCCGTATTCCAGTGAGGGATCGGGCGAACCTAGAGACCTTGTATATGAAGTATAATGGTCTTATTTCAGAGATCCATGAATAGGGCTCATTGATCATGCTGGAGCGGACGCATCTCTCCATCATCCGCGAGGTCGAGAAGCAGGGTTCGCTGACCGCGGCGGCCGGCGTGCTGTGCCTCACCCAGTCGGCCCTGAGCCACGCGGTGAAGAAGCTCGAGGCGCAGCTCGGGACCGACATCTGGCTGCGCGAGGGCCGCACCCTGCGGCTGACCCAGGCGGGGCAGTATCTTCTCGCCGTCGCCAACCGGGTGCTGCCGCAACTCGACGTGGCGGAGGAGCGTATGCGCCAGTTCGCCGAGGGCGAGCGCGGGACGCTGCGCATCGGGATGGAATGCCATCCCTGCTACCAGTGGCTGCTCAAGGTCGTGTCGCCCTATCTGGAGCACTGGCCGGACGTCGACGTCGACGTGAAGCAGAAATTCCAGTTCGGCGGCATTGGCGCGCTGTTCGCCTACGAGATCGACCTGTTGGTGACGCCGGATCCCATTCACAAGCCCGGCCTGCGGTTCGAGCCGGTTTTCGACTACGAGCAGGTCCTGGTCGTGGCTAGCGACCACCGACTGGCCGGCGTTTCCCATGTCGAGCCGCAGCAGATCGCGCGGGAAGTGCTGCTGACATACCCGGTGGCCATCGACCGGCTCGATATCTACAACCAGTTCCTGCAGCCGGCAGGCATAACGCCCCGGCGGCACAAGGCGATCGAGACCACCGACATCATGCTGCAGATGGTCGCGAGCGGCCGGGGCGTCGCGGCCTTGCCGCGCTGGCTGGCCCTTGAGTACATGGACAAGATGGATATCGTCTCGGTGCGCCTGGGGCGTTCCGGCATCGCCAAACAGATATTTCTCGGCGCCCGCGAGACGGATATCGCAACCGACTACCTGAAGGCCTTCATCGACCTGGCGCGCCAGTCATCGGATCTCACATGACCCAGTCAACCGAACGCAAACCGCTTCCGCTGCCCGACGGCCAGAACAAGGTGCTGCTGCATTCCTGCTGCGCGCCCTGTTCCGGCGAGGTGATGGAGGCCATGCAGGCCTCGGGGATCGACTACACGATCTTCTTCTACAATCCGAACATCCATCCGCTGAAGGAATACGAACTGCGGAAGGACGAGAACATCCGCTTCGCGGAGAAATGCGGCATCCCGTTCATCGACGCCGACTACGACCGCGACAACTGGTTCGCGCGCGCCAAGGGGATGGAGAACGAGCCCGAGCGCGGCGTTCGCTGCACCATGTGCTTCGACATGCGCTTCGAGCGCACGGCGCTCTACGCGCACGAGCACGGCTTCCCGGTCATCACCAGTTCGCTCGGCATCTCGCGCTGGAAGAACATGCAGCAGATCAACGAGTCCGGCGTGCGCGCGGCCTCGAAGTATCCGGGCCTGAGCTACTGGGAATACAACTGGCGCAAGGGCGGCGGCTCCGCGCGCATGATCGAGATCAGCAAGCGCGAGCAGTTCTACCAGCAGGAATATTGCGGCTGCGTCTTCTCGCTTCGTGACACCAACGCGCATCGCATTGCGTCGGGTCGCGAACGAATCCGGTTGGGCGAGTTGTTCTACGGCCAGCCGCCGGCGACGCCGCCTCGCGACGACGAAGGTTCGTCCAGCTGACGATCTCATTCTACGCTTCTCTCGCTGTGTTTATTCATAGAGACAGAAGCGGGAACTTCGTCATTGCGGGGCATCGCTCTGCGCCCGATTATCGGTGAGACGATGAGAGCAAAGTCGAACCAGGGACAGGGCTCGCTATGAATGGAACCGATGGCGACGACCGCATGGTCGGCAGCGCGGGTGTCGACGAACTGGTCGGCGGACTGGGCAACGATCGCTATTACATTCTCGATGCCAGCGTCGAAGTGGTCGAGGCGGTGGGCGGCGGCGACGACAGCGTCCGCACGAAGGTGAGCTACACCCTGGCCGCGGGCCAGGAGATCGAGCAGCTTCGCGCCTTTCCGGGAAGCACGCCGCTCACGCTGACGGGCAACGAGTTCGACAACACCATCATCGGCGCGGACGGCAACGACACGCTGTTCGGCGGCCTCGGCAGCGACGTGCTGACCGGCGGCCTGGGCGCCGACTCGATGAGCGGCGGTGGCGGCGACGACCGTTACTATGTCGACAACAGCCTCGATCAGGTGTTCGAGGCGTCGGGCGGTGGCACCGACACGGTCTTCACCAAGGTCGCCTTCACGCTCGCCGCCGGCCAGGAGATCGAATATCTCCGCGCCTATGCCGACGCGCCGGGACTGATGCTCACCGGCAACAACCTCGACAACCACGTGATCGGCGCGTCGGGCAACGACACGATCGATGGCGGCACGGGCAACGACTGGCTGAGCGGCCGCGACGGCGACGACCTGATCACGACCTCGGGCGCCAGCGCCAAGATCTTCGGCGGCGACGGCGACGACGTGATCCGGCTCGATGGCACGAGCGCCTCCACCGGCTACGCCGACGGAGGTGCCGGCAACGACACCGTGCGTTCGGCGGATCTCGGCGGCTTCGTCATTCGCAACGTCGAGACCCTCGATACCTATTACGGCTTCGTCAACGGCACGGTGAAGCAGATCGCGGCGTTCGATCACTACACCGCCGACCTGGTCGATCCCGATGCGCAGATCTCGATCTCGCTGCGGGGCGACGGCGGTACGCTGGACTTCACGACGGGAATCAGCGGGCAGAACTCGGTCGAGATCCGCGATGCCGGCCTCACGTCGGCCATCCGCATCACGGGATCGGTCAACGACGACACGCTGATCGGCTCGGACTTCAACGACGTGCTGAACGGCGGCAACGGCAACGACGTGCTGTGGGGCAGCGTGGGCGACGACCGCATGAACGGCGGCGACGGCGCGGACAGGTTGAACGGCGGCTACGGCAACGATCACCTGACCGGCGGCGCCGGCAGCGACACGTTCGTGTTCGACACGCCGATCAGCGGCGGCAACAACATCGACCGCATCAGGGATTTCACGCCGGGCGTCGACAAGATCGAACTGAGCGAGGCGTCGTCCTACTTCGCCGGCCTGACCGTGGGAGCGCTCGATCCCGCGCAGTTCGCGCGGGGCACCGCGACGGGGACAGGCCCGCAGATCGTCTACGATCACTCGACCGGCGCGCTCTACTACGATAGCAACGGCGCGACGGCGGGGGGCGAGAGTCAGTTCGCCATCCTCACCTCGAGGCCGGATCTGCACGCCTCCGACATCCTGGTCGTTTGACCGCCGCGCGACGTGTGCCGCACGGCACTTGGCCCTCATCATGACCGACAACCCGACCTCCGACGATGCCGTCCTCTTCCTGGATGGGCCGAGATCGCACGATAGCGTCAAGGCAATCCTCGATATCGACGCCTTCCTGCACGACAAGGAGTATCCGGTATCGGTGCTGCGCTATCACTCCCGCGTCACCGCCGGTTCACCGCCCCGTGTTTCGCCTCCGTTGTTCGTGGGCGGAATCAACGATGCGAAGGTCAGCAGCCATAGATTCATGGTCGCCGCGGGCGACGTGCTTGTCGGCGAGACCTTGTCGCGCGGTCTTCGAATGGAATTCAACAAGACCCGGGCCCGGAGAAAGCCCGGGATGGCCAGGATCGAGCGCACCCTTCGACAGACGCTGGCGAAGCACAGCGGCGTTCATTTCGAGGGGACTTCGGCCCTGCTGGCGCAGGCAAACAAGAACTACGGCCATTGGCATATCGACGTGCTGCCGAGTCTCGCGCTGTTTCAGGAGCTCCAGATCGCGGACAAGGTCAGGCTCCTGACTTCGCCCCTGCATTCCTACCGGCGGCGTAGCCTGGAATTGCTGGGTGTCGATTTCAGCCGGGTTCGGGAGATCGAGAATCTGGAAGGGCACTTTTCCTGCGATCGTCTCCTGTTCCCCTCTCCCCTGTCGGTCCACTACGGGAACGTCGCGCTGTCGCAACGGTCCGTGTACGACCGCATCCTCGCGGCCGTGATGCGCGAGAACGAACTGCCCAAGCCGCAACGCATCTATGTCGATCGATCGACTGACCCGAAGCGCAGTTGCCTGAACGAGAGAGAGCTTGCGGACGGGCTCCGAAAGAGCGGATTCCTCGTGGTGCGTCCCGCGGAGCTTACCTACGACCAGCAGGTGCTGCTTTTCGCGCAGGCCGACGTCGTCGTGGGGCCGATGGGAGCCGGCCTCGTCAATGCTGTGTTCTGCAAGCGCGGAGCCATCGTCGTGGAAATAAAGCCGCCGGGACAGCAAGCGGACGCGCTCTGGCAGATCTATGCCACGCGGGCCGGCGCCACCCACCACGCGATAAACAGCCCTCCCGAAGCGGCGCGCGACGGCGATAGCTGGGTCATTCCCGACGTCGACGGCCTCGTGGCCTACATTCGACACCTGTCGGACGCGGGGGAGCTGAAACAGGAATCTCCGACCGAAGTTGCCGCGCCTCGGCTGGAGAACCACGAACTGTTCACGTTCTAGCTTCGCCGTTTTCCGCGACCGCGAGCTTGAGGGCGGCGAGGTCGTCGGCGAGCGGCGTTCCGTTCGCGCAGGCCTGTTCGATGCGGTCGATGACGTCCGCGACGGACGGCGCACCGAACTGGGCTGCCAGTCCCGATAGTTTGTGGGCGTGCTTCTGGATCTCGATGCGGGGCTGATCGGTCTCCACGAGATCGATGAGTTCGGCCACCCGCTTCGAAATCTCCTGCGTGGCTTCGACGGCAAGTCTGGCCATCTCGACATCGAAATCGTCGCGGGCCGGCGCGACGTCCATGCCGCCGCACGCCCGGGCAATCGCCGCGCGCAGGTCGGTTGCCGCGATCGGCTTGCGCAGGACGGTGCCGCCGGCCTGGGCCACCCGATCGCCGGTCTCGCGCGTCGCGGCGGCGGTGAGCACGATGACCGGCGGCCGGCGATGTTCGAAGGGCCAGCGGGCGAGCAGCGACAGGCCATCGCCGTCGGGCAGATGAAGGTCGAGCAGCAACAGGTCGAGCCTGTGCCGCCGCGCCATCTCCACCGCCTGCGAAAGCGTCTCCGCCTCGATCAACTCATGTCCGTCGTTGCTCAGCAGCCGCACCATCAGCCGGCGCACGAGCGACGTGTCCTCCACGATCAGGATGGTGAGAGGGCGGGCGAGGGGCCGCGGGGCGAGCGAGGGCGGCGCGGGGGCGACAAGCTTCGCGGCGAACGACAGCACGAATCGCGCGCCGCCTTCCGCGCGGTTCTCTGCCGTCAGCGAGCCTCCCATGCGCTCGGCGATGCGGCGCGACAGAAGGAGACCGAGGCCCAGCCCCTTGGAATCCTGCCGGCCGGCACGGGCGAACGGTTCGAAGAGATGAGACAGGCGCTCTTCGGGAATGCCGGGGCCTGTATCCTCGACCGCAAGCCGGACCATGGGATCGGGACCGTCGCCGACGTTCGCGCGCAGCACGATGCCGCCATGGTCTGTGTACTTCACCGCGTTCGACAGCAGGTTGCGCACGACCTGGCGCAGCCTGTCGGGATCGACGTCGAAGTGACGTCCGTCCACGGCGGCGAAATCGGGGCTGAGCGAGAGGCCCTTCTGGCGGGCGCCCTCGTGCACGAGTGCGAGCTCCGATCCCAGCAGGGCGCCGAGGTCGGTGGGCCGCATGTTCAGCGGTGCTTCCGCGCCGAGCGCGCCCACTTCGATGAGATCGTCGACGACGGTCTTCAGGCTGCCGAAAACCTCGCGGATTTCGCCGATGTCGACTTCCTGCGGACGTTCGGCGGCGAGGTCGAGCAGGCCCTGGATCGCCTGCATCGGTGTGCGCAGCTCGTGGCCGACCTCGGCGAGGAAGCGCGACTTGGCGCGCTCGCCGCGCTGCGCCATCGCCGACTGTGCCTCCGCTTCCGCGAGCTGTGCGCGGATCGAAGGATCGAGCTGGGTGGCCTGGTACATGGCGAGCTTGCCCAGCGCGCCCCAGCTAGACCAGGTCGCGAGCGCGATCTCGCGAAACCGCCGGTGCGCGGCCTCGTCGCCCAGTTCGCGTGCGGCGACGCTGGCGCATTCCGCGGCCAGGCCCAGTTCGAGGCGTGACGAGCCGTTCTGCATCGCCTCGACGGCGGCGGCGTAGGCGAGCAGGCAGTCCTTCTCGCCATCGCGCCAGGCCCGCTCCGCACGCAGCAGCAGCGGCTTGCCGAGTTGATCCGTCGGATTGGCCTGGGCGGCGCGCTCGATGAACTTGAGGTCCTTGCGGTCGAGCGGCAGGCCGGTCTTGAGACGGGCGAGATTCTCGTAGAAGCGCCAGCTCACGCCCACCGGATAGGAATCGAGCGTATTTCGCTTGGGTTTGTAAGCGGTGGCGATCCGCAGGATGGCCTGCCAGTCCTCCGTCAGGCTGAGATACTCCACCGCCACCATCGGTGGCTCGGCAAGCTTGCCCGTGATGAACGTGTCGAGCTGGCTCGACGACAGCGGCTCCGGTTGCCGCAGTCGCCGGACGAGTTCGGCCAGCAACGCCATCTCGGCCCGCGCCCGCACGACGCCCAGGCGCATCGCCTTGCCGTCGCACTCCGCGAGTTTCACCGCGACTTCCTCGAGGGTCGGTGCGCTGCGCCACGTCCACACGGCTTCGTTGAGGACGGCGTTGCCGGCGCCGATCAGGTCGCTCTCGACGATGCACAGATCGTAGATCTGGCGATTGCTCTCGATCAGTGTCGCGCGCGGGTCGCGCCACATCTTGCCGAAATACACGGCGCGATGGATCGTCATGCCGCGCCCGACCTGGAGATCCTTCAGGTGGGCCAACGCCTGGTCGCCGAACGACGCGGCCGCGCGATAGTCCTTGAGGACGGCGGCGATCAACGCATCGGTGCTCAGCCAGAGCGCGGAATTGTAGCCCATCAGGCGCGCGCGAATGGCGAGCTGGATGGCCATGTACGCGACATGGCGCGGGCTGCGTTCCCAGACCGTGTAGCCGGCGGAGTTGGCGAAGGAGGCCAGCGCCTGTTCGGTTCGCGCATCGTGCCGCAGCAGCCGGCGCGCCTTTCGTCCGATCAGGCGCCAGACGGTCGACGCCAAAGCGAGATGCAGGTTGCCGACGCGGTCGGGCAGGTGGACGTGGAAGCGCCCGAAGCCCTCGCGGCAGAAGACCCAGGCATCCGCCGACGTGCCCGCCAGGCGCATGGCGACGACGCTGCGCTCATAGGCATCGGCGGCCTCCGCGTCGTCGATCGTCGCGGCGATCATCTCCTTGCAGCGCTCGCGGGTCGTCTCGACCTGATGGTGGTGTGCGGCGGCAAAGCAGGCCTCGCGGAGCACATTCAGCCGCTGGCCGCGATCGGGGTCGGCGACGCGCTGGTAGATCGACCAGGCCGCCTCGCCGAAATCCGCGGCAAGGTCGAACTGCGCGGCGAGGCGTGCCGATTCGGACCCGGCGGCGAACAGGTTGGCCAGCCGGGCGTCGCGCACCCCGTCCAACCCACCAAGCAGTTTCAATCTCAACGCGATCTGCCGGTGCATCGCCGGGTTCCCGCCCAGCACGCTGTCGGCCATGGCGTGGGCGAGGGCCTTCAGCTCGGCAGGTTGCGGCACCTCCAGCAGGCTGGTCCTGATGCGGTCGTGCGGGAAGGCGCTCTCGTCGCCCTCGAGGCGCAGCAGCCCGTTGGCCTGCAGGATTTCCGCCGTCGATCTCGTCTCTTCCGGCGACAGGCCGAGGCAGGCGCCGAGCTGGTCGAGGGGCGCACGATCGCCCCACAGGGCGGCGGCGATACCAAGGCGCTGGATCTCCGGCGGCAGCGTGCGCACGCGCTGGACGATCAGCCGGTTGACGTCGCGATGGTCGATGGTGGCGGCGCGTGCGAGATCGATGCGATGCGCCTGACCGCTGCCGGCAAAGGCCTGCTGGCGGTCGAGCGCCAGCGCGATCTGGCAGAGATCGAACGGCAGGCCGCTCGACTGGTCGCCCAGCCACTCCAGCATTGCCTGCGCGCGCGCGGCGTCGCCCAGCAGGCCGGTCAGAAGCTCGACCTGCTGGTCGGCGCCGAGCGGCCCCAGCTCGATGACGGACGCGGTCGCGGGATAGGCGGCGGTGCCTTCGCCGCGGGCCGCGAGGATCAGCTTGAGCTGGCTCGCCTCGCCGCGCTGGCTGCAGGCATGGACGAAGCCCACCGCTTCGTTGGGCGCGCGGTGCCAGTCGTCGATGAACAGCACGACCGGCAGCGCGAATCCTTCCAGCCATTGCAGCACGCGCACCAGCGCATCGACCAGGCGCACCGTGCCTTCTCGGCTGAGCAGCGCGGCCGTCGCCGACGGGACGCCGCCACCGGTCAATCCCATGGCACCGAATCCCGCGGCCACGAGCGTGTCGTACTGCACGCCCACCAGCTTGCGCAGCGAATCCGCGCCGGAGACCGGATCGTAGAGACGTCCGAGCGCCGCATCGACCGCCTGCGACAGCGCATCGACGACAGGACGCAATCCCGTGCTGACCGACTGTTCTGCATATTTGGCGTAGCCCAGGATCGGCGCGGTCTGCGCCACGTCCTGCAGCGCCTGCTCGATCAGCGCCGTCTTGCCGACGCCCGAGGGCCCGCGCACCACCACAACTCCCGAATCGCGGCTTTCGAGCGCCCGACGAAGGAACCGTCTCTCGCGCAGCCGGCCGGCAAAGGCCGTCACATGTCCTCGGGCATGGTCGCGAGGCGATAGCCGAAGCCGGGGGCGGTGACGATCACGCTGCTGCTGTCCAGCTCGTTGAGCTTGCGCCGCATCCGGCTGACCAGCGCATCGACCGAGCGCAGGTCGGACTCCTGGGGCGAGCGGCTGATCACCGACAGCAACGCCTCGCGGGTGACGATCTTGGTGCCCGCCTGCATCAGGCGCGTGAGGATGTCGAACTCGCCGCGCGTCAGGTTGGCGGCCTCGTTGCCCTTGCTGACGGTGCGCGCCTTGAGGTCGACGATCCAGTGGCCGAGCCGCTTGCGCCGTCCGCGCTCACGACCCGAGCGGCGCAGCACGCTGCGGACGCGGGCAGCCAGCTCGCCATAGTGGATGGGCTTCACCAGGTAGTCGTCCGCCCCGAGGTCGAGTGCCGCGATCCGGGTCTCCGCCGCCGACTGGCGCGTGACGATGATCAGGCCGACGTCGGAGTTGCTGCGCAGCTCGCGCGCGAAGCTCATGCCGTCGATGCCCGGCAGGCCGAGGTCGAGCACCACCAGGTCGAGGCGGGTCTGGCGCAGCAGCGCCCGGCAGGCCAGCGCATCGCTCGCCTCGTGCACGGTGTACCCGGCCTGCCGCAGCGACAGGGTGATCGCCTTGCGGGCCAGCATCTCGTCTTCGACAACGGCGACGTCGTACAAAATGCTCCTCCCCCGGTCGGAGACCTATCCCGTAGGGCGCTATTTTCCAATGGTTTCGGCGTCCTGGCCACCTCGCCGGTCACATCCCGTCAACATCTGCAACGTATGAAGCGGCCAGCGCGGGCAATTCCCGTGTGGATCGGTCGTTTTTCTGGCTGTTAGATCGGGCCGCAACCATTCGCGCCGGCCAGGGCCCGTCGCTTCAGGGGAGAGTCGTATGCCGTTCTACCAAAGGGGTGACGTCCGCATTCGCTACGAGGAGGCCGGCTCCGGCTTCCCGCTGCTGGTCACGCCCGGGGGCGGCTTGAACTCGCGGATCAGCAATTGGCCGAACGCCGTCATCAACGCGATGGAGGAGTTCAAGGGCGACTTCCGCTGCATCACCATGGACCAGCGCAACGCCAATACCGGCGGCTCCACGGGGCCGGTGCCGACCGAGAACGCCTGGGAGGCGTTCGCCGACGACCAGCTCGGCCTGATGGATCATCTCGGGATTCGCGAGTTCTTCTACATGGGCTACTGCATCGGCGGCTGCTTTGCCGGCAAGCTGCTGCAGCGGGCGCCCGAAAGAGTCGTCGCCGCCGTGTTCTGCCAGACCGTGGGACACCGGCCGGAAGATCCCGATGTGATGGTCCGGCACAGCGAGCAGAACTGGCTGGCGAATTTCCGGGCCGATCGACCCGAGGTGCCGATGGAGACGATCGAGAAGTACCTCCACAGCCTGTGGCGCGTGCAGCCCGACTTCCTCTACAGCGTGCCGCGCGATTTCATCGCCAACTGCCAGACACCGATGCTCGTGCTGCCGGACGACACGTCGTCGCATCCGCTGCCGACATCGATCGACGTTGCGTCGCTGGCCCCGAATGCGGAGATCACGGTGTTCCCCTGGCGCGATCCGCCGGAACTCAAGGCCCGCACGATCAACCGCGTGCGCACGTTCCTCAAAACGCACATGCCGAAGGACACTGCGCTGCGTTGAAGTCGCGCAGGCTGCTCGACTTCGCGTTGTTCGGGTTTTCTTGCACACTAAAACTTGGTAATTATGCGAACCGAGCCACAGGGTCGACACGATGACGTACCCGTCTTCAGAGCCTCTCGAGCGCGACGCACGCCTCGTTTCTTCTGATCACAAGGTGGCCCCGAGTGAGATCGCCATCGGCGTGATCATCGGGCGCGCGGCGGAGTATTTCGATTTCTTCGTCTTCGCGATCGCTTCGGTGGTGGTGTTTCCCAGGGTCTTCTTCCCCTTCGCCGATCCGTTGAGGGGAACCCTCTATGCCTTCGCGATCTTCGCGCTGGCCTTCGTGGCGCGGCCGATCGGGACGGTCCTGTTCACCCGGGTCGACCAGCGGCATGGCCGTGGCGTCAAGCTCACGGCGGCGCTCCTGCTGCTCGGCATCTCGACGATGGCGGTCTCGTTCCTGCCGAGCTACGGCTATATCGGCGCCTGGTCGATCTACCTGCTCTGCATCCTGCGGATCGGGCAGGGGCTGGCGCTCGGCGGCGCCTGGGACGGGCTTGCCTCGCTGCTCGCGCTGAATGCGCCCATCGGACGCCGCGGTCTCTATGCGGCGATCGCGCAACTGGGAGCGCCCCTCGGCTTCACTGTCGCCGCCGTGCTCTTTGCCTTCTTCCTGCTCAATCTGTCGGAAGCCGACTTCCTCGAGTGGGGCTGGCGCTATCCGTTCTTCTGCGCCTTCGCAGTCAATGTCGTGGCGCTGTTCGCGCGCCTGCGACTGGTCGTCACCGAGGAATTCTCGCGGCTTCTCGAGATGGGACGCCTGATACCCACTCCCGTCATGCCGATCGTGCGCACCCAATCACGCGAACTCCTGATCGGCGCGTTGATTCCGCTCGCGAGCTTCGCGTTGTTTCATCTGGTCACGGTGTTTCCGATCAGCTGGATCAACCTCTTCACGCACCGTTCGGTCGGCGAATTCCTGATGATCCAGTGCTCGGGCGCCTTCATCTGCGCCGGCGCGATCGTGGCTTCCGGACTGCTGGCCGACCAGATCGGACGCCGGCGGCTTCTCTTCATCTCGTCGGGCCTGATCGGACTGTTCGCGATCTGCAGTACGATCGCGCCGCTCCTCTTCGAGGAGAACGCCATCGGGCAGACCATCTACGTCAACGCGGGCTTTGCGCTGCTGGGCCTCTCCTACGGACAATCCTCGGGCGCGGTGACGGCGAGGCTCGATCCGCTTTACCGCTACACCGGCGCCGGCCTGACGAGCGATCTCGCCTGGCTGCTGGGCGCGGGCTTCGCGCCGCTGATCGTGCTGGGCCTCTCGGCCGACTACGGCCTTGCTTGCGTGGGGCTCTATCTCCTGTCCGGTGCGGTCACCAGCCTGATAGCGCTCGGCCTGACGCGCTCCGAAGTCCGGCAGGTCTGAGCGATGAGTGCGAAGCGCGTGCCTCTGTTGACCGTCTTGCGAGCCCTCGTCCTGGTGGGCCTGGGCGGCGCTCTTTCCGGCTGCAAGATGGTGCTGCTCGATCCATCCGGCGACGTCGCGTTGCAGCAGCGCAATCTCATCTACGTCGCCACCGCGCTGATGCTGCTGGTGATCGTGCCGGTGATCGTGGCCACCTTCATTTTCGCGCGACGCTACCGGGCCTCCAACCGCGATGCGACCTACGATCCCGACTGGGCCCATTCCACGCAGCTCGAGGTCGTGATCTGGACCGTCCCGCTGCTGATCGTCATGGCGATCGGCGCGATGACCTGGATCAGCACGCACACGCTCGATCCCTACCGGCCGCTGTCACGCCTGGGACCGAACCGGCCGATCCCGCCCGGCGTGAAGCCGCTCGAGGTGCAGGCGGTCGCGCTCGACTGGAAGTGGCTGTTCATCTACCCGGAATACGGCGTCGCGAGCGTCAACGAACTGGTCGCGCCGGTCGACCGGCCGGTCACGTTCCGGATCACCTCATCCTCGGTCTGGAACACGCTCTCCATCCCGGCGATCGCGGGGATGATCTACGCCATGCCCGGCATGGAGACCCAGCTCAACGTGGTCGCCAACAAGGAAGGCGAGTTCAGGGGCCTTTCGGGTCACTACAGCGGCTCCGGCTTCTCGCGCATGAACTTCGCGTTCCGGGCCCTGCCGCAGCAAGGCTTCGACGACTGGGTGGCCAAGACCAAGGCCGCCCAGGACAAGCTCGATCGTAACGCCTACCTGGCTCTCGAACGGCCGAGCGCGGGCAACCCCGTGCAATTGTTCGGATCGGTCGAGGACCGCCTCTTCGAGGCCATCCTCGGCCTGTGCGTCGCGCCGGGACAGATGTGCCTCAGCGAGATGCATCACCTCGATCGCAAGGGCGGCGATGCCCGCAACAGCGAGGCGAACCGCAAGCGACTCCAGTACGACAACCGACGCCTGACGAGCGCCGAACCGCAGGCGAGCCCGACGGCGCCCGGTTCCGCGCCTGCCGCTGCGCCGGCCGGACACCGGCACTGACCGAGACAGGACGCCCATGTTCACCAACATCGACCTCCAGCAGTTCCTGTTAGGCCGTCTCACGCTGCAGGCGATCCCCTACGATCAGCCCATCCTCGTCTGGACCTTCGCGGTGGTCGCGCTGCTGGGCGTGGCGCTTCTCGGCGCTGTCACCTGGTTCGGCCAGTGGGGCTACCTCTGGCGGGAATGGTTCACGACCGTCGATCACAAGAAGATCGGCATCATGTACGTGATCCTGGCCATCATCATGCTGCTGCGCGGCTTCGCCGATGCGGTGATGATGATCACCCAGAAGGCGCTGTCGGTCGGCGCCGCCGAAGGCTACCTGCCGCCGCATCATTACGACCAGATCTTCAGCGCCCACGGCTCGATCATGATCTTCTTCATGGCGATGCCGTTCGTCACCGGCGTGATGAACTACGTCATGCCGCTGCAGATCGGCGCGCGCGACGTGGCCTTCCCGTTCCTGAACAATCTCAGCTTCTGGATGACGGTCGGCGGCGCGGTGCTGACCATGACCTCGCTGTTCGTGGGCGAGTATTCGCAAGCGGGCTGGCTCGGTTTCCCGCCGCTGTCGGGCGCCGACTACAGCCCCGGCGTGGGCGTGGACTACTACCTCTGGGCGCTGCAGATCGCCGGCGTTGGCACGACCTTATCGGCGGTCAATCTCATCGCCACGATCGTCAAGATGCGCGCGCCCGGCATGACCATGATGAAGATGCCGGTCTTCTGCTGGACCACGCTCTGCAGCAACGCGATCATCCTCACAATCTTCCCGGTGCTCACCGCCACGCTCGCGCTGCTGGCGCTCGACCGTTACGTCGGCCTGAAGTTCTTCACCAACGACTTCGGCGGCAACTCGATGCACTACATGAACCTCATCTGGATCTGGGGGCATCCGGAGGTCTATGTGCTCATCCTGCCGGCGTTCGGGATCTACTCCGAGGTCGTCTCGACGTTCTGCGGCAAGCGCCTGTTCGGCTACACGTCGATGGTCTACGCGACGGCGGTCATCGCGCTGCTGTCCTGGCTGGTCTGGCTGCACCATTTCTTCACCATGGGCGCCGGACCGACCGTCAATTCCTTCTTCGGCATTGCCAGCATGATCATCTCGATCCCGACCGGGGCGAAGGTGTTCAACTGGCTGTTCACGATGTATCGCGGGCGCATCCGCTTCGAGCCGGCGTTCCTGTGGGTGCTGGGCTTCATCCCGACCTTCGTGGTCGGCGGACTGACCGGCGTGCTGCTGGCCGTGCCGCCGGCCGACTTCATCCTGCACAACACGCTGTTCCTGGTCGCCCACTTCCACAACGTCATCATCGGCGGCGTCGTGTTCGGCCTGATGGCCGGCGTCCAGTACTGGTTCCCCAAGGCCTTCGGCTACAAGCTCGATCCGTTCTGGGGGAAGATGTCGTTCTGGGGCTGGCTGATCGGCTTCTGGACGGTGTTCACGCCGATCTACGCGGTGGGCCTGATGGGCTACACCCGCCGCACCCAGCACTTCGACGATCCCAGCGTGCAGCCCTACCTGACCGTCGCCGCGATCGGCGTCCTGATCATCGCGTTCGGCATCCTGGCGTTCGTCATTCAGCTTATCGTGAGCTTCTTCCGGCGCGAGCAGCTCCGCGACGTGACCGGCGATCCTTGGAACGGCCGCACGCTCGAATGGTCGACCTCCTCGCCGCCGCCGCCCTACAACTTCGCCTTCACCCCGGTCGTGCACGATCTCGATGCCTGGTCGGACATGAAGAAGCGCGGCTCCGTCCGTCCGGTCAGCGGCTTCAGGCCGATCCACATGCCGAAGAACACCGGCACGGGCGTGGTGCTGGCCGGTTTAAGTACCGCGCTCGGCTTCGCCCTGGTGTGGCACATCTGGTGGATGGTGGCGGTCTGCGCCGTGGCGCTCCTGGTGGTCGCGATCTGGCACACCTTCAATTACGACCGCGATCGCTGGCTGCCGGCCGACGATGTCGCGCGGCTCGAAGCCGTGCGGACGGCCCGCCTGGCGGGAGGAGCCTGAGCCGTGCACGAGAACAGCCCTCCGCCCGGAGCCAGTGCGCCAGTCTTCCACGTCCTCGAAGATCACGCCCATGGCAGTGGCCCGACGCTTTTCGGGTTCTGGCTCTACCTGATGAGCGACTGCCTGCTGTTCGCGGCCCTGTTCGCGACCTACGGCGTGCTCGGCGGCAACTTCGCGGCGGGACCTTCGGGGGCGGATCTCTTCGACCTGCCGCTGGTCGCGCTCAACACCAGCCTGCTGCTGGTCTCCTCGATCACCTACGGCTTCGCCATGCTCGAGATGGCGCGCAACAGAACCGGCTCGACCCTGGCCTGGCTCGCGGTCACCGGCCTGCTGGGCGCGGCCTTCGTCGGCTTCGAGCTCTATGAGTTCACGCACCTGTTCCGCGAAGGCGCGCCGCCGCAGCGCAGCGCCTTCCTGTCGTCCTTCTTCGTGCTGGTGGGTACGCACGGCCTGCATGTCACGTTCGGCATCGTCTGGCTGATCACGCTCATGCTGCAGGTCCGGCGGTTCGGGCTGATCGCCGAGAACCGGCGCCGGCTGATGTGCCTTTCCATGTTCTGGCACTTCCTCGACGTGGTCTGGATCGGCGTGTTCACCTTCGTCTACCTGATGGGGTCGATGCGATGAGCGAGACCAGCGGAACCGCATCCCATCCCGTGCCGGACCCGTCCGGCGCATCGGCTCATGGCGACGCCGAACATCCGATGGGCACGCTGCGCGGCTACCTCACCGGTTTCGTCCTGTCCGTCATCCTGACGGCCATCCCGTTCTGGCTGGTGATGGGCAACGTGCTCGGCGACAAGGTGCTGACCGGCATTGTGATCATGGGCTTCGCGGCCGTGCAGATCATGGTTCACATGGTCTACTTCCTGCACATGAACACCAAGTCGGAAGGCGGCTGGACCGTCATCTCGATGGTGTTCGCGCTCACCCTCGTCGTCGTGACCCTGGCCGGCTCGATTTGGGTCATGTACCACCTCGACCAGAACATGATGCCGATGGCTCCGCACGGGTCGCCAAGTGGGGCGCCAAACGGGACGCCAACGCGGCCGTGACCGGCCGGCGTATCGCAGCGCTGGTCCTGTTCGACCTCGCAGCCATCGCAATCGTCGCCGCGCTGGTGGCGCTGTCGGTCTGGCAACTGCAGCGCCGCACCTGGAAGCTCGATCTGATCGCGCGCATCGAGGCGCGGGTGAACGCACCGGCCGTTCCGGCGCCCCGGCTCGACAGATGGGCGGGCGTCTCCGCCGCGACCGACGAATACAGGCACGTCGATGCGACCGGGCGCTGGCTCGATGCCCGGGCGGTCCTGGTGCAGGCGGTGACGGAGCATGGCGGCGGCTACTGGGTGCTGGCGCCGTTCGGTCGCGACGACGGAACGACGGTCTTCGTCAACCGCGGCTTCGTGCCGTCGGACAAGCGCGATCCGGCCTCCTGGCGGGCCTCGCCCGCACAGACCGAGACCGTGACCGGGTTGCTGCGCCTGAGCGAGCCGCGCGGCACCGTCCTGCAGAGCAACGACCCCGCGGCCGAGCGCTGGTACTCGCGCGATGTCGAGGCGATGGCCCAGGCGCGAGGCCTCAGTGGCGTCGCGCCTTACTTCATCGATGCCGAGCGCAAGCCGGGTGACAGCGGCATCCCGGTGGCCGGGCTGACGGTGGTGACCTTCACCAACAACCATCTGGTCTATGCGATCACCTGGGCGGTCCTGGCCGTGATGGCTGCGGCGGGCGCGATCTTCGTCCATCTCGATGTGCTGAAACGGTCGCGCGGGGTTGCAGCCGCGAGGTGAAAAGGGCCATCGTGACTCCGGACTGGAGAACGTAGATGGCTGAAGCGCAGAAGATTGCGGCCTTTTGCACGCAGTGCCGGTCGCGCTGCGGCTGTGTCGCGATCGTGCAGGATGGGCGCTTGCAGGGGATCGAGCCGTTGCCGGAGCATCCCACGGGCCAGGCGCTCTGCCCCAAGGGACGGGCGGCGCCAGAACTCGTCTATCATCCCGATCGGGTGACGCGTCCGCTGCGTCGCACGCAGCCGAAGGGCGCCGCCGATCCCGGCTGGACGCCGATCAGCTGGGACGAGGCGCTGGCCGAAATCTCCGGCCGACTGTCCGAGATCCGCAAGACGCACGGCGCGGAGCAGGTGGCCTTCTCCGTCACCACGCCGAGCGGTTCGCACATGTCGGATTCGATCTCGTGGGTCGAGCGCTTCATCCGCGCGTACGGCAGCCCGAACACGATCTACGGAACCGAGATCTGCAACTGGCACAAGGATTACGCCTCGCGCTTCACCTACGGCCACGACATCGGCACGCCGGATTTCGCCAACACCGGCTGCGTCGTGCTGTGGGGCAACAATCCCGCGGCCACGTGGCTCGCGCGCCAGGTGGAAATCCTGAAAGGCCTCAAGCGTGGCGCGCGCCTCGTCGTGATCGATCCGCGGCCGACGGCGATGGCAAAGCGCGCGACCCAGTGGCTGCGGGTGCGGCCCGGCACCGACCAGGCCGTCGCCCTCGGTCTGGCGAACCTGCTGATCTCGGGCGGCCGCTTCGACCACGCCTTTGCCGCGACCTGGACGAACGCCAGCCTGCTGGTGCGTTCCGATACCGGCCGCTTCCTGCGCGAGAGCGATCTTCGAGCCGATGGACGGTCCGAGATTCTGTTTTCGCATGCGGGCGATGGCGGCGGCCTGCTGGCCTACAATCCCAAGAGTGGAAGCTGCGATGGCGGAAGTACCCTGCGCTGGCAGGGCATCGTCGAGACGCTGACCGGGCCCGTCCTGTGTCACACCGCGCTGGAGTTGTTCGCGCGGGCCGCTGCGGAGTTTCCGCCGGAGCGTGTCGCCGAAGTGAGTGGCGTCGAGCCCGCCGATCTCGCAAAGGCCGCCGATGTCATCGGGGGCGCGGAGTCGGTTTCCTACTACGCCTGGAATGGCGTCGGGCAGAGCGCCACGGCCACGCAGACCGATCGCGCGATTTCGATACTCTACGCGCTCACCGGCAGCTACGGCCGCAAGGGCGGTAACGTGCCCGGCGGCGCGGCGTCGTTCGTCGATATTTCCGGTCAGGATCTTTTATCCGCGACACAGCGCGGCAAGGCGCTGGGTCTGGCCGAGCGGCCGTTGGGTCCGGGTCTTCAGGGTTGGGTGACGGCGCGCGACGTCTACAAGGCGGTGCTGACGAAGGCGCCCTATCCGGTGCGCATGCTGATGTCGTTCGGCACCAACCTGCTGGTGTCGCAGCCGGACACGGAGACGGCGCGCAAGGCGCTGTCCGCGCTGGAATTCCACGTCCATGCCGACTTCTTCATCAACGCGACGGCGCGCTACGCCGACATCATCCTGCCCGCCGCGACCTCGTGGGAGCGGGAAGGGCTGCGCACCGGCTTCGACGGCAGCCTCGACGGGCTGCGGCACGTCCAGCTGCGGCCGCCCGTCGTCGCACCGGTCGGCGAGGCGCGCTCCGACACTGACATCGTGATGGGGCTCGCGGCGGGGCTGGGCCTCGGTGACCGGATGTTCGATCTCGACGCCGACCGTGGCCACGATGCGGCCCTGGCCAAGACCGGATTGACGGTCGAGATGCTGCGCGGCTCTCCGGCGGGCATCGTCGTCGAGGGAAAGGCGCAGCTCGATGCCCAGTCGATCGTGCAGGACGGCCGTCCGCGCGGCTATCCGACCCCGACCGGGAAGATCGAGATCTATTCCGAGCGGCTGATGCTCTCCGGCTATCGGCCGATCCCGAGCCTCGGCGCCGACGATCTCGCGCCGGCCGAAGCAGGCTATCCGTTGCGCCTCGGCAGCGCCAAGAGCGTCGCCTACTGCCACAGCCAGCATCGCAACATCGCCTCGCTGCGCCGGCTGCTGCCCGATCCGATCGTGGAGATGTCGCCGGTCGATGCCACCGCCCGTTCCATCGTGCAAGGTGACTGGGTCAGCATCAGGACGCAGAGCGGCAACGTAGTCGCCCGCGCCGCCATCGTGCCGGGCCTCGCCTCAGGCGCCGTGTTCGGCCAGCACGGCTGGTGGGTCGAGGGCGGCGAAGGCACGCCGTACGATCGCAGCCATCCCTTGGCCGCGAACCTGAACGGCGCCATCGGCACCGACCGGGCCGATCCCGTCAGCGGCTCGATTCCGCTGCGCTGCTCGTGGTGCGAGATCGAAAAGATATCGGGCGCGCCGTCCCCGGGGTGACGGCGTCGACCTCAGGTAAACAGGATGTCGCCGATCGCAACGGCATGGGGTCCGACGAGGGCAATGGCCAGGTCGGTGGCGGCATTGAACTGGCCCGCGGTGTGCTCGACGTAAACGCTCGTGGAGGCTCCGTCCGACTGGATCAGGACATGGGACGCGTCGGTGGCGAGCGCCCGGAAGTCGAGCTTGCTCACGCCCGAGACAAAATCGCCGATCGTGTCGTAGCCGGTGACGAGGTTGCTGTCGGCATAGCTGGAGAAGACGAAGACGTCGGCGCCGCCACGGCCCCAGAGCACGTCCGCGCCGGCACCGCCCGTCAGCCTGTTGGCGTCTGCGTTGCCCACCAGCGTGTCGGCGTTCGAGCCGCCGATGAGATTCTCGATCGAGTTCATCTCGTCGGTCAGCACGCCGTTGACCCAGCCCGCCTGGACGCCGAGGTCGGCATAGACCACGCCCGTGGTGGTGGCGTACGAGGCGGTGTCGCTGCCTTCGCCGCCCCACAGCTGGTTGGTGCTGCCCGACGGGACCGCGCCGCCGATCAGGATGTCGTCGCCGCCCTGGCCGTACAGATAGTCGATGCCGGAGCCGCCGGTCAGCACATTGGCGTCGCCATCTCCGACCAGCGTGTTGGTGCCCGACCCACCGGTCAGGTTCTCGATCGAGTTCATCGTGTCGACCAGCACGCCGTTGACGTAGCCGGCCAGCGCCGCGATGTCGGCATAGACCGTTCCGGTCGTGCCGACATACGAGGCGGTATCGGTGCCGTCGCCGCCCCAGAGCTGGTTCGGCGCAGCGCCGGCGGCGCCGCCGATCAGGATGTCGTCGCCGCCCTGGCCATAGAGGTAATCGGTGTTGTCACCGCCGCTCAGGATGTTGTGGCCCGAGTTGCCGATCAGGATGTTGCTCAGGTCGTTGCCGGTGCCGTTGACGTCGTCGGTCCCGATCAGGACCAGGTTCGAGACATAGAGCGGCAGCGTGTAGCTCGCGCTGGTCAGGACCAGATCGGGATGCTCGTCGTTGCGGATGACGCCGGTGGCCGACGCCGTGTCGATGACGGTGCCTTCGCTGGCATCGGACAGGGTGACGACGAAGCTCTCGTCCCGTTCGACCAGCGTCTCGCCCAGGACCCAGACGGTGATGGTCTTGGAGCTTTCCCCGGCGGCGAAGGTGACGTGACCCGACGGCATCTCGCCGCCGTAGAGCGAGAATTGCGGGTCAGCGGCATCGCCGTCGGACGGGATCTGGTTGAAGAAGACGCCAAGATCGGAAGCGGTCTGGGACAGGAGGTTGGCGGAGTCCAGAAGCTCGTCGAAGGGAATGAAATCGGCGTCGAAGACGTCGGATCCGCTGACGGCCCAGTGCACGCTGCTGGTGGTGCTGAGGTCGCCGGTGCGGGTGACGGTGAAGGTGAAGGGCGTCGCGCCCATGTCGCCTTCGGCCTTGTCCGCGCTGGCGGCGGCGATCGACAGCGTCGTTGTCACGATGTCGTCGTTGACGATCGTGCCCGTCGCGCTGCTGCCGAGGATCAACGCGCCCTCCGACGGATCGGACAGGGTGACGGTGAAGGTCTCGTTGCCCTCGACGACCGAATCGCCGATGACCTCGACGAGGATGTTCTGCTGCGTCTGCCCGGGCTCGAAGGTGAGGGTGCCGCTCTGGGCGACATAATCCTGGCCGGCGAGGGCGGTGCCGTTCGCCGTCGTGTAGTGGACGGTGACAGTCGAGCTGGACGGCGCGGTCAGGAAGACCGGAATGCTCACATAGTTGGGCTCGCCGCCGTTGCCCTCGTCGACCGAGGCGTCGCCGACGCTGACGCTGACCGTCGGCACACCGTTGCGCACCGAGAAGATGTAGGTGCCCGGGACGCCGACGTTACTTGCGCCTTCCAGCGCGAGCAGCGCCGCCTGGTTGCCCGATTGCGGCAACTCGAAATAGTCCTCGCCGTTGCCGGCGCTGTAGCCCGCCCGGGCCGGCGTGCCACCGAGGCCATTGCTGCCGCCGGACGAGTTGCCGGTCGTCCAGTCGATGTTCTCGTACCGGAAGGTGATGTCGAAATCGCCGTCCGAGTTGATCTCGTGGATGCTGAGCTGGAAGGCGTTCAGCTTGTTGGTCTGGCTGTTGTAGTAGCCGACATCGTCCCAGGTGGCGGTGAAGGTGTGGGTGACGGGATCGAGGTCGTACCAGAGCAGGTTGCTGCCGGTCGACGTGCCGCCGGACGTCGCCGTGACCGCGCCGCCGCGCGTGTCGATGTCGGCCCAGTAGGCGGCGATGATGGGATTGCTGGTCGATCCGGTGATCGAGCTCGGCGTGAAGCTGCTGGTGGCCGCGTTGAAGGTCACGCTGCCGTTATTGTTGAGGTAGAAGCCGGTGTAGTAGTGGCCGAAGAAGTTGATGCCTTGCGCGCCGAAGATCGGGGTAAGGTCGATGAAGGCCGTCGACCCGTCGTCGTTGCGCGAGAGCGAGAACTCGCCGAAGCCGGCGGTGCCGCCCAGATTATTGACCAGCGACGTCATGACGGCCCCCCAAATGGCCTGCCTGGACCCGTCTCACGGGTCCGCACGATTTGCTGTCGTCGGATTGTTCCACCCCGCCGCACAACCTAATAGCAGGGGCACCGGATGGCAACGAAACCGCCCGACCATGGCGCCTGACGGTTTCGTGAGTTCCTGGCCTTCACTGCAAGTCTCGACCGCGAATTTGCAGTCGAAAACAGGCAATTTTACGAGCCTGAGGCCACTCGGTTCAGTTGCATACCGAGTGACTGTCGCGTCGGCGACGCCCTGCCGGTCGGTCAGTAAGCGGCCTCCAGCAGCCGCTGGGCCGCGGCAATGCGCTCGCTGTCGGAGCGAACGCCTGCGTTGGCGTTGAAGTTCTTCACCGTCTGCCCGGCAATGAGGGCAAGCGCCGATCGCGGGATATTCATTTCGCTGAGACGAATCGGCATCCCAACGCTGCGGTACAGTCGTTCCAGCTCATCGGCGATGGCGAGCTTGATCGGCTTGGAGCCATGATTGAGACCGAGCGCTTCGGCGACGACCTGCGCCTCGGCCGCATCGCCACTCTCTGACAGTCGGATCTTGGTGGCGTGGATGGTGGAGATCGACTCGCCCTGACCGACATGCGGGAACTCGACATGCAAGGCGGTGGAAACGGCGTAGTCGCCGCCAAAGGCGGAACTGGCGCCCATGCGGGCTCCATCGTCCTCGGCACGGTTCTGCAGGAATGCCGCGACGCAGAGATCGGCACGCGAGGCGGCATCGTCGCGGTTCTGGGCAAGGGCCGAATAGGCGCGCAAGGCGAGGCGGAAAGCCTGAAGGCGATCGCCTTCGACCAGTGGATTGGATTCGGCAGCGGCGATCGCTCCGACAGCGCTGGAGAAGACGGTGGTGGCGGTCGAACGGTGCGAGGCGGAGGGTGTCGTCATCAGGACCTCGTGGTCCAGCAGGATGGCCTGCGGCCGGGTCTTGGGGTCGAAGAACTCCATCCGATGATCCAGGTCGGCATTCTTCAGTCCCGTTCCGGCGCGATTCATGGCGCTGGTGGGCGTGGTCGGGATGTTGACGATGGGAATCTTCGGCGCGTTCAGGCGCGGGCTGTAGGCCGGCTTTCCGGCCGGGTACTGCGTCATGAGCTCGAAGGGATCGCGGTCTTCTCCGAGGAAGATGGCGACGGCACGCGTGGCGACCAGCACGCTTCCGCCACCGACCGCGACAAGAAGATCGGCATTGGCCTCGCGGGCGGCATCCCTGGCGGCGCAGACGTTGGGGTAGGGGCAATCCTTTTCGATCTGATCGAAGACGCCGGCGAAGGTCGACCCCAGAGCCTTTTCAATGCGGTCGACGATGTCGGTTCGCCGCTTGATGGACGGTGAGCAGACGACGAACACGCGCTTGGCGCCGGCACGAGCCGCGACCTCCTGGAGGGATTTCTCAAGGACGTTCGATCCGCAGTACAGACGCCAGTTATGGCCCGAGGCACGAAAGCTCACTCGATCTCTCCTGATATTGAGAGTGCACTTATAGCCTTTGCCTTGATCGTGCGCTGGCTTAGCTCGTTGGTGGATGCCGCCAGGGAAAATGGGCCGGTTCGTCGGCCGTTTTCTTCGAGCAATGGCGGACAGGGCGGGATTCGAACCCGCGGTGGCTGTTACACCACGCACGCTTTCCAAGCGTGTGCCTTAAACCGCTCGGCCACCTGTCCGGGAAGCGCGGTCGGCCGCTCTTATACATCGGTGGATGGTTTGGGCAACGTCCTTCCCCGGTCCCGCCGGCTTGGCTACGGTCACCCCGTGCTTGACCGGAGCTTGGGGGAGTAATGGTCGTGTTTCGTACCCTGGGCTGGCTTCTTCTGGCCCTGGCTGTCGCAGTGATCGTGCATGACCTGCTCACCTGGTGGTCCGAGGGCAGCTACCCCTTCTCGACCCTGGGGAGCCTATGGTCGCACCTCGATCCCACATCGCTCGGCAACACACAGAATTCGGTGCGTCGGCCCCTGTCGGGCGCCCTGTGGACCTGGCTGATGCGGCCGTTGCTCACCGTGCCGGCCGTCCCGGCGTGCCTCGTGCTGGGCATCGTCCTGGTCTGGCTCGGCCGCCGCGACAGCGGCCGGTCGGACTCCGGCTTCCTCGCGGGCTCGCGTCCCCGCCGCCGGCGCGGCGGGCTTTCCTGAGCCTGGCCTGACCTCGGCCTGATCCGGGCCTAGCGGCTGTCCATCTTGAGGGCGGCGATGAAGGCCGACTGCGGGATCTCGACCTCGCCGATCTGCCGCATGCGCTTCTTGCCCTTCTTCTGCTTCTCCAGGAGCTTCTTCTTGCGGCTGATGTCGCCGCCGTAGCACTTGGCCAGCACATCCTTGCGCATCGGGCTGATGGTCTCGCGGGCGATCACCCGGCCGCCGATCGCGGCCTGGATGGCGATCTTGAAGAGCTGGCGCGGAATCAGGTCCTTCAGCCGCTCGCAGAGCTGGCGGCCGCGGCTCTCGGCGGCGTTCTTGTGCACGATCATCGACAGCGCATCGACCGGCTCGGCGTTCACCAGGATGGCGAGCTTCACCAGCTCGCTCTCCTCGTAGCCGTCCATCTCGTAGTCGAAGCTCGCATAGCCGCGCGTCATCGACTTCAGCCGGTCGTAGAAGTCGAACACGACCTCGTTCAGCGGCAGGCGATAGACCGCCATGGCGCGCGTGCCGGCATAGGTGAGCTCGATCTGCTGGCCGCGACGATCCTGGCAGAGCGTCAGCACCGAACCGAGATGCTCGTCGGGCGTGATGATCGTGGCCTTGATCCACGGCTCCTGCATCGACTCGATCTTCATCGGGTCGGGGTAGTCGGCTGGATTGTGCAGTTCCATCGCCGTGCCGTCGACCATCGCGACCTTGTAGACGACCGACGGGGCGGTCGTGACGAGGTCGAGATTGAACTCGCGTTCCAGCCGCTCCTGCACGATCTCGAGATGCAGGAGACCCAGGAAGCCGCAGCGGAAGCCGAAGCCAAGGGCTGCACTGGTCTCGGCCTCGAAATGGAACGAAGAATCGTTCAGGCGCAGCTTGGACAGCGATTCGCGCAGCGTCTCGAACTCGGCGGCGTCGGCCGGGAACAGGCCGCAGAACACCACCGGGACGCTCGGCTTGAAGCCCGACAGCATCTCCGAGGCGGGTTTGCGGTCGTCGGTGATCGTGTCGCCGACCTTGCAGTCCGCGATGGTCTTGATGCCGGCGATGATGAAGCCGATCTCGCCCGGGCCGAGCTCGGCCACGTCGGTCGCCTTGGGCGCGAAGATGCCGACCTTGTCGAGGTCGTAGGCCGCGGCGGCGGCCATCATGCGGATCTTCATACCCCGGCGCAGGACGCCGTCCTGCACGCGCACTAGGGTCACGACGCCGAGGTACGGGTCGTACCAGCTGTCGACCAGCAGCGCCTTCAGCGGCGCGTCGCGCTCGCCCTTGGGCGCCGGCAGGCGCTTCACCATGGCTTCGAGCAGGTCGTCGATGCCGAGGCCGGTCTTGGCCGAGACCTTCACCGCCTCCGACGTGTCGATGCCGACCACGTCCTCGATCTCGCGACAGACCCGCTCGGGCTCGGCCGAAGGCAGGTCGATCTTGTTCAGGACCGGGATGATCTCGTGGTTGGCGTCGATCGCGTGATAGGCGTTGGCCAGGGTCTGCGCCTCGACACCCTGCGAGGCATCGACCACCAGCAGCGAGCCCTCGCAGGCCGCCAGCGACCGGCTGACTTCGTAGGCGAAGTCGACGTGTCCGGGCGTGTCCATCAGGTTCAGGATGTAGGTCTTGCCGTCGTGCGCCTTGTAGTTCAGGCGGACGGTCTGTGCCTTGATGGTGATGCCGCGCTCGCGCTCGATGTCCATCGAATCGAGCATCTGGTCGTGGAACTCGCGCTCCGTCACCGCCCCGCAGGCCAGCAGCAGGCGATCGGCCAGCGTGCTCTTGCCATGGTCGATATGGGCGATGATCGAGAAGTTACGGATCAACGACAGGTCGGTCATTTCACTCTAACCACGCAACACGGCGCCCGTGGCTTTCACCACCTGGGCCACGATCTTATCGGAAACCGCCTCGATCTCCGCATCGGTCAAGGTACGCTCGACCGGTTGCAGGGTGACGGCGATGGCCAGCGACTTCTTGCCCTCGGGCACGCCCTTGCCGGCGTAGAGGTCGAACACGCGGGCAGCCGTAATCAGCGCCTTATCGGCGTTGCGCGCGGCGCGCACCAGCTTGTCGGCCTCGACGCCCGCATCCACCAGGAAGGCGAAGTCGCGCTCAAGCGGCTGGAAAGCCGACAGGACGAGCTTCGGCCGCGCCTTGGTGGCCTTCGCCTTGGGCAGCGGCGGCGCATCGAGGAACACTTCGAAGGCAGTGACCGGACCCTTGAGGTCGGCGCCGGCCACGATCTCCGGATGCAGCTCGCCGAAATAGGCCATCACGCGATCACCGAGCTTGAGCGCGCCGGAACGGCCGGGGTGATACCAGTCTGGGGCGCCGGCCTGCGCCGACAGCGTGTCGGGCGCACCGATGGCGGCCAGCACGGCCAGCGCATCGGCCTTGGCGTCGAAGGCGTCGACGGTGCGTGCAGGTCCGGCCCAGTTGCGCGGCACCGCCATGTGATGGCGGATGCCGGCCGCGACAGTGCGCTGGCCCTGCGGTGTCGCATCCTTGTACTGCGGGCCGACCTCGAACAGCGCCGGATCGGACAGGCCGCGCGCCTCGTTGCGCGAGGCCGCGTCGATCAGGTTGGGCAGGATCGACGGGCGCATCGTGTCGAGCGTCGCGTCGATCGAGTTGAGCAGGCGCACGTCGGCACCGCCGCCGCCGAAACGCTCGGCCTTCTTGAACGGCAGGAACGACCAGGTGACGGCCTCGTTCAGGCCGCGCGCGGCCAGAGCCCGGCGCGCCTGCGGTGTGCGCCGCTGCATGGCGTCACGCACCGGCCGTGACGTCGCCGAGAGGCGCGGCAGCGAGGTGGTCGGGATGTTGTCGAAGCCGAACACGCGCGTGACTTCCTCGACGAGATCCGCCTCGCCCACGATGTCGGGACGCCACGACGGCACGGCGGCGGTCCACGGGCCGCTGCCGCTCACGGCGAAGCCGAGCTTCTTCAGGATGGAGGCGGTCTCCGTTCCCGGTACGTCGATACCGGTCAGCGTCTTCACGCGATCGGCGCGCAAGTCGAAGCTGCGCTGCCAGGCCGGCATCACGCCGCTCGACACCAGCTCGCTGCATTCACCGCCGCAGAGTTCGAGGATCAGGCGCGTCGCCACCTCGGCGCCCCACCAGCAGGATTCCGGATCGATGCCGCGCTCGTTGCGGTAACGCGCATCGGACAGGATGCCGAGCTTGCGGCCCGACGCGGCGATGCCGATCGGCTGGAAGTAGGCGGCTTCGAGGAACACCTCGGTGGTGGTCTCCTGAACGCCAGTCTCCTCGCCGCCCATGATGCCGCCGATGCCATGCACCGCCTTCGAATCGGCGATCACCGAAACCGCGGGATCAAGCGTGTAGGTCTTGCCGTCGAGCGCCAGGATCTGCTCGCCCTCGCGCGCCTGGCGCATGACGAGGTCGCCGGAGAGCTTGGCGGCGTCGAACACGTGCAGCGGGCGATTGAGGTCGAAGGTCACGAGGTTGGTGATGTCGACCAGGATCGAGATCGGGCGCAGGCCGATCGCCTTCAGGCGGCGCTGCAGCCAATCGGGCGAGGGGCCGTTCTTCACGCCGCGGAAATGGCGGCCGACCACGATGGCGCAGGGGCTGTCGGGCTTGGCCTCGTAGCCGTGCGTCCACTTGATCGGGCTCTTGTAGACGCCGGCGATCTTGTCCGTCTTCACCGGCTTCAGGGTGCCGAGGCCCGCGGCGGCGAGGTCGCGCGCGATGCCGTGCACGCCCAGGCAATCGCCGCGGTTCGGCGTCACCTTGATCTCGATCACTGCGTCGTCGAGGCCAAGCGCCTCGGCCGCTGGAATGCCGGTCACGGTCTCGGCCGGCAGGTCGATGATGCCGCTATGGTCGTCGCCGAGCTGCAGCTCCCGCGAGGAGCAGAGCATGCCGTTCGACTCCTCGCCGCGGATCTTGCCGACCTTGAGGTGCAGGTCGGTGCCGGGAATGTAGCTGCCCGGCGGCGCGAAGATGCCCTTCATGCCGGTGCGCGCGTTGGGCGCGCCGCACACGACCTGGACGATGCCGGCACCGGTATCGACCTTGCAGACCCGGAGACGGTCGGCGTTGGGATGCTGCACCGCTTCGACCACGTAGCCGACGACGAAGCCTTTCAGCGCTTCGGCTGGATCGGTGATGCCCTCGACCTCGAGGCCGAGCATGGTCAGCGCGTCGCGCAGCTGCACGAGCGTCGCGTCGGTGTCGAGATGCTCCTTGAGCCAGGACAAAGTGAACTTCATCGCACGGCCTCCAGAGCCGAGAAGCCGTAGTGGCGCAGCCAGCGCAGGTCGGCGTCGAAGAAGGCGCGCAGGTCGGGGATGCCGTACTTCAGCATGGCGATGCGATCGATGCCCATGCCGAAGGCGAAGCCCTGATAGACGGCGGGATCGAGGCCGCAATTGGCGATCACGTTGGGATGCACCATGCCGGAGCCCAGGATTTCCAGCCACGAATCGCCGGCGCCGATCTTCAGCTCGCCGCCCTTCCACGAGCAGCCGATATCGACCTCGGCCGACGGTTCGGTGAACGGGAAGTAGGAGGGGCGGAAGCGCAGCGGCAGGTCGTCGACCTCGAAGAAGGCGCGGCAGAAATCAACCAGGCAGCCCTTGAGATGGCCCATGTGCGTCGTGCGATCGATCACCAGGCCTTCGACCTGGTGGAACATCGGCGTGTGCGTGGCGTCGCTGTCGATGCGGAAGGTGCGGCCGGGCACGATGATGCGGAGCGACCCGCCGTCGGCCAGCCGCTTCTGCACATCCTTGTTCAGCATGGTGCGCGCCTGCACCGGCGAGGTGTGGGTGCGCAGCACCATCGGCGTGCCGTCGGCGCGCGTCGGCAGATAGAACGTGTCCTGCATCTGGCGCGCAGGATGATCCGGCGGGATGTTGAGGGCGGTGAAGTTGTGCCAGTCGTCCTCGATGTCGGGACCGTCGGCCCAGGTGAAGCCCATCTCGCCGAAGATCGCGCCGACCTCGTCCATCACCTGGCCGATCGGATGCAGCGAGCCTTCCGCGACGGGGCGCACGGGCAGCGAGACGTCGATCTTCTCCGACGCGAGCCTGGCTTCGAGCGCCGAGGCGCTGAGCGATCCCTTGCGGGCTTCAAGCGCGGCTTCGATCTCGCCCTTGAGCTGGTTCACCCGCGCGCCGAATTCCTTGCGCTGTTCCGGGGCGAGTGCGCCCAGCGTCTTCATCAGGCCGCTGACGGTGCCCTTCTTGCCGAGCGCCGCCACGCGGGCGGCCTCCAGGGCGCCGAGATCGGCGGCGGCCTGCACGGCGTCGAGCGCCTCGCTGCGAATCGTCGAAAGATCGTCCATCTTTCCCACTCTCGAAACCGAACACGAAAAAAGGGAGCCTGTGGTCCAGGCTCCCTCTTTGCGATGTCTGTCAGCCGCGCGTTACGCGCAGAAGACTACTTGAGGGCGGCCTGGGCCTGATCGACCAAAGCCTTAAACGCTGCCGGCTCACGCGTGGCGAGATCGGCCATGACCTTGCGGTCCATCTCGATCCCGGCCTTGATGATGCCGTTCATGAACTGCGAGTAGGTCATGCCATGCTCACGGGTCGCAGCGTTGATGCGCTGGATCCAGAGGCCACGGAACGCGCGCTTCTTGTTGCGGCGGTCGCGGTAGGCATATTGCAGGCCCTTCTCGACCTTCTCGATGGCGACGCGGAACGCCGCATTCGAACGGCCGCGATAGCCCTTCGCGAGCTTGAGAACCTTCTTGTGACGAGCGTGTGCAGCCACGCCCCGCTTAACGCGTGCCATGGTCTACTACCTCTCGTACGGGAAGAAATTGCGCTTCAGGATGCGGGTATCGGGCTCGGACACGATGGCCATGCCGGTCGCCTGACGGAGGAAGCGGTTGCCCCGCTTGCTCATGCCGTGGCGCTTGCCCACGACCCCATGCTTTGCCTTGCCGGACGCGGTGAAGCGAAAACGCTTCTTGGCCGCGCTCTTGGTCTTCATCTTGGGCATTTTTGTTCCTTTTCAAAGGGTTAGCGCTTGCGCGCCGGTCCCGGCCCCCTGTGAAACAGACGACCGGAAAGTCCTTACAAAGCAGCCGAGGCAATGCCCTTATTGGCCAAGCCACTCGAAGGAACGGGGCTTATACAGAGACGGCCCAGTCCGTGCAAGCATACCGGGACGGGGCCAAATGGCCTTCCGACGGGGGATTTTCGCATGAAATTGGCAGGCAAGGTGGCTTTGGTGACCGGGGCCCAGCAGGGCATCGGGGCGGCGATCGCCCGGGCGCTAGCGGGCGAGGGGGCGAACGTGGCCGTGAGCTGGCTCGACGACCGGGCCGGCGCCGAGGCGGTGGCGCGCGACATCGCCCAGGTCGGCCGGCAGGCCTACCTGCTGAAGGCCGACGTCTCGAAGGTCTCCGAGATCGAGGCGATGGTCGCCGAGACGGTGAAGGTGCTGGGGCCGCCCGACATCCTGGTGAACAATGCCGGCGTCTATCCGCGGGTGCCGCTGCTCGAGATGCGCGAGAGCGACTGGGACTACCTGATGGACATCAACCTGAAGGCCGGCTGCTTCGCCGCCATCGCCGTCGCCCGGGCGCTGATCGCCGCCGGCAAAATGGGTGGCTCGATCATCAACCTGTCCTCGCAGTCGGTGCGCGGCGCGGTGCGCGGCGTGCACTACAGCGCGAGCAAGGGCGGCGTGGTCTCGATGACGCGGGCGATGGCCCTCGAACTCGCGCCCCACGGCATCCGGGTCAACGCCATCGCGCCGGGCACCACCGACACCGCCCAGCCGCACTACGGCAACACCCACGCCGAACTGGTCGAGATGGCGCGCGCCAACATCCCGCTGGGCGGCAAGCTGCTTGCGCCCGAGCAGATCGCGCGCACGGCGGTCTTCCTCGCGTCGGACGATTCGGACGCCACCACGGGCCAGGTGCTGCACGTGAACGGCGGGTCGTACATGCCCTAGCAGGGCGGTTGCTTCTCGCCTGTCTGGATGAAGGTCGCGAAGCAGGCGCCGAACTTGCGCACGAAGGCGGAGTCGGAGCCGGCGCCGTGGCCCTTGAAGCCGTCGGGCGCGTCGATGATGTCAGCGTCGACGCCGTTTTTGGCCAGGATCGAGCGGGCATCGTTCATGCGGCCGCCGACATCGTAGGGATCGTCGGCGAAGTTCACGACGATGAGGCGCGGACCGCGCTTGATGCCTTCGAGCACGTACTGCCATTCCGAACGGGCGCGCGTCAGGTCGTGCATCTTGTCGATCTTGCCGTGATGGGCGGCCGCGATCGAGATGACGCCGTCGGCCGCCGCGCCGCGCTGCAGGGCGGCCAGCGACACCCAGGCGCCCGCCGACTGGCCGGCCAGGATGACGCGCCGGTAGCCCATGGCCTTCGCCTTGTTGACGGCGTCGGCCAGCGCCGTGGCGTCGCTCGCCCAGTCGGTGATCCATTCGCGGTCGAAGCGGTAGAGGTCGTAGCCCAGGCGCGTGAACTGGCCGATCCACGATTGCGGCGCGCTCTCGGTGGAGTTCTTGCCGGCCATGTAGCCGTGGCTCCACACGACCAGGCCGGTGGCGAGCTGGGGCCCGCGCATCGACCAGTAGGGCTGCGGCCGCAGCCGGCCGATATCGACCGCGCCGACCGAACGGGCGGGCACGAGCTCGCGCCAGTCGTGGCCGGTCACGGTGTAGTTGTTGACGATGTGGAGCTTGCAGTCCTCCTTGGCGCGCTCCTGGCAGCGTTTTAGCGCGGCGGCGATCGCCAGGCTGGGATCGGGCCGCTGGCGCCCGCCCACCAGCTTGCCCGCCCGTCCGGCGCCACGACGAAGGCGCGGTGCGGCCCGAAACTCAGGAAGTCGGAGAAGGTGCGGGCGGCCTCGCTGCCGGGCGTCGCCTGCGGGGGCGGTACCGGTGTGGCGGCGGGCTTGGGAGCCGCCGGCGGGATCATCGGCGGCGGCGCCTGAGGTGCCACTTGAGGGGACGTTTGCGCGACGGCGGAGCCGGCCGCCGCGACGACGACCGCAACGATGAGGGCCTTGATGCGTTGTCTCACGGGCGAAATCTACCATCCCACCGGGATTCGAACACGATGAAGACTGTAGCGATCGTCCTTCTGGCTGTCCTCGCTGCGGCCCCCCTGCAAGCTCAGGCTCAGCCACAGGTCCAGTCGCTGGCACCCCAGCCGGCTTCGCCCTCCACGCTCAAATTCGATCCGCCGGCCGCGCCGCCGGCCAATGCCCAGGCGGCCGCCCTGCCGCTCACCGCGCTCTCCAGCTCCGACAAGGTGCGGGACAATCCGGGGATGCAGTACCTGTTGATGAAGACGGTGGTCGCGCAGTCGATCGGCGTTCAGAAGACGCGTGCGCTTCCCGTCGAGGCGGGCGGTTACAATCTCCTCAAATACTGCTGGACGCCGGAGAACGTGCTGGGCGGCTGGGGCGAGAGTTCGGGCCTCACCGGCGAGATGGCGGTGCGTGCGCTCGAGACCCAGTCGTGGTCGCGCGATCTCGCGAGGGCGGGCTATCCCGAGGCGCCGGTGGCGGAAGCGATCGGCCGTTATGAGGCGGCGCTGGTGGCCGCCAGCTTCGCCAACGCCGCCCGCACGCGCGCGCTCGATGCGCTGCGCGCTGAACTCGAAGGCCTGCAGTTGCGCACGCCGGGATCGTCGGAGATCGTCGCCCGCTATCGCTGCAACCAGCAGCCTTCGTCATTTGCGCTCAAGGTCGCGACGGCGCCGGAAGGCGGGCTCGCCCGCTTCATTCCCTACGTGCTGCACCAGTTCTGCCTCGCGCAGCAGATCGATCCCGCGGACGCGGTGCGGTGCGACTACTGGCAGACGGTGAAAGGCGAGGGGCCGATGTCGTTCGCCGCCGAGACGGTCTTCAGCGTGACCTGGCCGGAGAACCTCGTGACGACGGGGCGTTTCAACCCCGATGAGCAGCGCACCGCCGGAACGGTGACCCTGCGGCAGCGGCCCCAGAAGAAATAGGGGCCGCCTGCCCGGTGCCTGGCGTCACTTGGGCGCCAGCACCATGATCATCTGCCGGCCTTCCATGCGCGGCATCGATTCGATCTTGGTCACCGGATCCATCTCGCCGCGCACGCGGTTCAACACCTGCATGCCGAGATCGGCGTGCACCATCTCGCGGCCGCGGAAACGCAGGGTGACCTTCACCTTGTCGCCTTCCTCGATGAACCGCTTCATGGCGCGCATCTTCACTTCGTAATCGTGGTCGTCGATGTTCGGGCGCATCTTGATCTCTTTGACCTCGATGACCTTCTGGTGCTTGCGCGCCTCGTGGGCCTTCTTCTGCGCCTCGTACTTGTACTTGCCGTAGTCGGAAATCTTGGCGACCGGCGGTACGGCGTTGGGCGAGATCTCGATCAGGTCGAGGCTGGCCTCTTCGGCCATTTCGATGGCTTCGCGCGTGCTGACCACGCCGACCATCTCGCCATTCTCGTCGATCAGGCGGACTTGCGCGGCACGGATCTCGCTGTTGACGCGCGGACCCTCGCGGGTGGGCGCAGTCTGTTGGGCAGGTCTTGCTATGTCTTTCTCCTGTTTTGAAGCCCCGACATCGGGGCGGGTAGCGAAACCGGGCCGCCCCTAGAAGGGCGGCCGGGCCTCGGTTGAAAGTGTAGTGACGGCGGCCCCGAGTTCAAGGACCTCCTGCTTGTCGGAGCCGAGCCGGCGGATCGCCACCGTCCGGGCTTCCATGTCGCGCCGGCCGACCGCGAGGATCAGCGGCACGTGGGCCAGCGAGTGCTCGCGGACCTTGTAGTTGATCTTCTCGTTGCGCAGGTCGGTATCGACCCGCATGCCGGCCGCCCGCAACGCCGCCGCGACCTCCTCGGCATAGCCATCGGCGTCGTTCACGACCGTGGCTACCACCGCTTGCGTCGGCGCCAGCCAGAGCGGGAAGCGACCGGCATAGTTCTCGATCAGGATGCCGATGATGCGCTCGAAGCTGCCGAAGATGGCGCGGTGCAGCATGACGGGCCGCTTGCGCGAGCCGTCCTCGGCCACATAGTTCGCATCCAGACGCTCGGGCAGGACGAAATCGACCTGCAGGGTGCCGCACTGCCAGTCGCGGCCGATCGCATCGCGCAGCACGAATTCCAGCTTCGGCCCGTAGAACGCGCCCTCGCCGGGATTGAGGATGAGGTCGAGCCCGGCGGCCTTCGACGCCGCCTTGAGCGCGCCCTCGGCCTGGTCCCACACCGCGTCGGAACCGGCGCGCACCGGCGGCCGGTCGGAGAACTTCACGAAGTAATCCGGGAAGCCCAGGTCGCGGTAGATCGAGCCCAGCAGTTCGCAGAAGCGGATCGTCTCGCTCTCGATCTGCTCCTCACTGCAGAAGATGTGGGCATCGTCCTGCGTGAAGTTGCGCACGCGCATGATGCCGTGCAGCGCGCCCGACGGCTCGAAGCGATGGCACGAGCCGAACTCGGCCATGCGCAACGGCAGCTCGCGGTAGCTGCGAAGGCCCTGGTTGAAGATCTGCACGTGGCAGGGGCAGTTCATCGGCTTCAACGCGAAGATGCGCTTGTCGTCGTCGGCGATGAACTCGCGCAGGCCTTCCTCGTTCTCGCTGAGATACATGTTCTCGCGGAACTTCTCCCAGTGGCCCGACGCCTCCCACAGCTTGCGATCGACGAGCTGCGGCGTCTTCACTTCCTGGTAGCCGGCGGCATCGAGCTTGCGCCGGAGGTAGCTCTCAAGCGTGCGCCAGAACGTCCAGCCCTTGGGGTGCCAGAACACCATGCCCGCGGCTTCTTCCTGCTGATGGAAGAGGCCCATCTCGCGACCGAGGCGGCGATGGTCGCGCTTCTCGGCTTCCTCGATGCGATGCAGGTAGGCCTTCAGGTCCTTGTCGGAGAAGAAGACCGTGCCGTAGACGCGCTGAAGCTGGGCGTTGTTCTTGTCGCCACGCCAGTAGGCGCCCGACACTTTCGTGAGCTTGAACGCCTTGCCGAGCTTGCCCGTCGAGGGCAGGTGCGGCCCCAGGCACATGTCGAGCCAGTCGCCCTGCTTGTAGACGGAAATCTCCTCGTCCTTCGGCAGCTCGTCGGCCCACTCGGCTTTGAACTTCTCGCCGTGCTGGACGAAGTAGTCCTTGATCTGCGCGCGGTCCCACACCGAGCGTTCGATCGGCAGGTCGCGATCGACGATCTCGCCCATGCGCTGCTCGATCTTGGCGAAGTCCTCGGGCGAGAAGGGCTGGTCGCGCACGAAGTCGTAGTAGAAGCCGTCCTCCGTCGAGGGGCCGAACGTGATCTGCGTTCCGGGGTAGAGTTCCTGGACCGCCTGCGCCAGCACATGCGCCGCGTCGTGACGCAGCAGTTCCAGTGCATCGGGATCGCGCGACGTCACGATTCCGATCTTGGCGTCGCGATCGACCACATGGGCGAGGTCGACCATCTTGCCGTCGACGCGCAACGCGAGGGCGGCCTTGGCGAGGCCGGGACCGATCGAGGCGGCGATGTCTGCGCCGCTCACCGGCTTGTCGAAGGATCGGACCGAACCGTCCGGCAGGGAAATATTGATCATCTTGTTCACCAGCTAACGAAATTCCGAACACAACTCATCTGCCGACACGAACGGTCGGCAGCGGTGGGCCGGGAGACCGCACAAGTGTGCGCGCCCGGCCGATTCAAGTTCGGACGGTGGTGATAACGGCAGGAGCGGTGAAAAACCGTCGTTCCATGAGGTGGGAGATAAGTGCCCGACCCCGGTGAGTCAAGCTGCGCTCAGCGGGCAGCCAGGCGGTGATAAAGCGCCAGGAGCTGCTGGTTGGACTGCGCCAGGCTGTAATTGCCGCGCACATGCTCCTGCGCGGCCCGCGCGAGCTCGGCCCGCCGTTCGACCGACAGCGAAAGTGCCGCCTGCAGGGACTGGGCCAGCGCCGCCGGATCGCCGGCCGGCGCCAGCCAGCCGGTCACGCCGTCGGGGCGGATCGTCTCGGCAGCACCGCCGCCATCCTCGGCGACCACGGGTCGTCCCATCGCCTGCGCCTCGACCAGGGTGCGGCTGAAGCCCTGCCGCTGGCCGCCGGTCGACACCACGACATCGGCCAGCATGTAGGCGGCCGGCATGTCGTCGACATAGGGACCGATCTGGACGCGGCCGTTCAGTTGCGCGGCCTCGATGGTGCGCTCGAGTTCCTTCTCGAACGGCGTGGGCGCGCCGGTCGAACCCAGCAGCAGGCAGAACACATCGTCGCGGCCCAGCTGCCGGATCGCCTCGACCAGGATCTTCTGGCCATTGTCCTCGCCGAAGCGGCCGGGGCAGAGCACGAGATGCATGCCGTCGGGCACGCGCAGTTCGCCGGCCAGACGAATCAGCCGGTCGGCGCGCACGATCGCCGGATCGAAGCGGTCGAAGTTGATGCCGGGCGAGATGATTTCCAGCCGGTCCTGCAGCGCGGGGAAGCGTTCGATCGCATCGCGCGCGACGTGCTGCGAGACGGCGATCACCGCATCGGCGCGCGACTGCCGCCGCTCGACGAAGCGGCCCGCAAGATCGGACGCGAGGAACGGCCGGTGCAGCGTCGCGATCCACTTGATGCCGAGACGACGCGCCAGCGCGCGCGCGACCCAACCGGTGGCGGGCGAGCGCGCTTGCACGACGTCGACCTTCGCGTCACGCAGGCTGGACGCGAGCTTGCCGGGCAAGGTCAACCGTCCCCACACCGCGTGGCTTCGGTCGGGAAGTTCGAGATGGCTGGCGCGCAGGCGCAGCAGGTCGGGCACCATGCTGCCGCCGGGCGAGGCCACGATCGCCGAGCCGCCTGACGCGATCACGGCCTGCGCCGCTTCGAGCGTGGCACGTGCCAGGCCGCCGCCGGCCAGGGTCGGAACGATCTGAAGCAGGGTGGGCGCGGACACGGGCGTTGCTTTTGGCTACACGATTAACGGGAGGCAGCAGGTAACACGGGAGGAACAACGTGGGTAGGGTCGAGCGGCTGCAGCGCGGCGATGACAACACCATCGCCTATGCAACGACACGTGCGACGAAACCGGGACCGGCGCCGACCGTCGTCTTCCTCGGTGGCTTCCGCTCCGACATGACCGGCACCAAGGCGGTGGCGCTCGAAGCCTGGGCGGAAAAGACCGGTCACGCGTTCCTGCGTTTCGATTATCTTGGCCACGGCCAATCGTCGGGGCGCTTCGAGGACGGCACGATCGGCCGCTGGCTCGACGATTCGCTGGCCGCGATCGATCAGCTCACCGCGGGCAAGCTGGTGCTGGTCGGATCGAGCATGGGCGGCTGGCTGTCGTTGCTGGCGGCGCGCGCGCGACCCGAACGGCTCGCCGGCCTCGTGCTGATCGCGGCCGCGCCCGACTTCACCGAACGCATGCTGTTCAATGGCCTCTCCGCCGAAGACCGCGCGACCTTGCAACGCGACGGCAGGCTCGAACGTCCTTCGCAATATTCACCGGAGCCGTCCGTCTTCACCTGGAAGCTGATCGAGGAAGGCCGCAATCACCTGCTGCTCGACAAGCCGCTCGCGCTGCCGTGTCCGGTGCGCCTGCTGCACGGCCAGAGCGATCCCGATGTGCCGTGGGAATATTCGCTGCAGATCGCCAAGCATCTCGACGCGCCGGAAGTGATCACGACCTTCATCAAGGGTGGCGACCATCGTCTCAGCACGCCGTCCGACATCGCGCGCCTGATCGCGACGGTCGAGGAGCTGATGCGTTAGTCGTCCTGAGCGCAGCGAAGGACCTTGCGGAACGACCAACGGACTCCGTGGCCAGCAAGAGATCCTTCGCTTCGCTCAGGATGACAAGCGAGCCTAACCGCTCGCGGCCGCGATCGCCTTCAGGCCCTCGCGATAGGTCGGATAGCGCAGCACGACGCCCAGTTCGCGCCTGAGCTTGTCGTTCCTCACCTTGCGGCTCTCCGCATAGAAGGAGCGCGCCATCGGTGACATTTTAGGCGCGACCTCCGCCCACGGGATCAGGGGCGGCACGGGGCGGCCCAGCAATTCGAAGGCATAGGCCACGACATCGGCATTGGCCGCCGGCAGGTCGTCGGCCACGTTCCATATCTCCGTGCCGTGCTCGCGGTCCATGGCCTTCAGCGTGCTGACGGCGATGTCCTCGACATGGATGCGCGAGAAGAACTGGCCGGGCTTGTCGATGCGTTGCGCCGTGCCGGTCAACACGCGGTCCAGCGGACTGCGGCCCGGACCGTAGATGCCGGGCAGTCGCAATATATGAAGAGGCGCGCCGGTCTCGGCGGCGAGGTCGCGCCAGTCCTGCTCGGCGGCGATCCGCTCCAGGCTGCGTGGCTGCGTCGAGAGAGTCGGCGTCGTCTCGTCGACCCAGCCGCCGTCATGATTGCCGTAGACGCCCGTCGTCGAGAGGTAGCCCAGCCAGCGCGCGCAGCCGAGCAGCGCGCGGCAGGCCCGCAACGCCGGATCGCCGGCGGCGCCCGGCGCCACCGTGCAGACGACATGGGTGGCGTTGCCGAAGGCATCGGCCGCGAGAGGAAAGGCGCCATCGAAGACATGCGCCTCGATCCCCAGTTCGCGCAGCCTGCGTGCCTTCTCTTCGCTCGTGCAGGTGCCGGCCACCGCCCAGCCCTGCGCCTTCGCAAGCTTGGCGATTTCAAGGCCGCTGTAGCCCAGGCCGAAAATGAAAAGTCGTCTTGTCATCTTGTCAGGAACGCGCGCGCGCGGTTCTTTGCAACCATGTTGTTTCGTCTCAAGCCGCTCTGGCCGCTGGTCGGATTGCTCATCGCGTCGCCCTTGCTGGCGCAGCCGATTCCCGTCGTGCCCGCCAAGCCCCTGCCCGGGCCGCCGGGCCTGGAAACGAGCCCCGATCATCTGAAGCGCTACACCGACTGCATGCGACTCGCGCGCATGGAGCCGTTGCGGGCGCTGCCGGCGGCCGAGAAATGGATCGTCGAAGGCGGTGGTCTCGGCGCCCGTCACTGCGTCGCCGTCGCCATGTTCCAGTCGGGCAAGCACGCCCAGGCCGCCGCCCAGTTCGAGGCGATCGCCCGCGACATGGGTTCGGACCGGCCGGGCCTGCGCGCCGAACTGTGGGCACAGGCGGGCCAATCCTGGATGGAAGCCGGCGGTGCCGAGAAGGCGGCCGCTGCCCAGAGCAAGGCGCTGGAGCTGAAGCCCGACGATCCCGATCTCTGGGTCGATCGCGGCCTGTCTTACGCCGCCATGCAGGCCTGGCCGCGCGCCATCTCCGACTTCGACCGCGCCATCCGCCTGCGCCAGGACGATGTCGACGTGCTGGTGCTGCGGGCCGCGGCGTGGCGCAACGCCCAGGACCCCGGCCGTGCGCTGGTCGATGCCAACCGCGCGCTGTCGATCGCGCCCGATCATTCCGAGGCGCTGCTCGAACGCGGCTTCGCCAATCTCGCCCGCGGCTCGAAGGACGCGGCGAACGCCGACTTCAACCGCGTGCTGAGGCTGGTGCCGCCGGCCTCCGCCGCCGCGCGTCGTGCCGAAGCGGGCCTTGCCGGCGGGGCCGCCAATGCGCCCGCCGCGCCCGCTGCTCCGGCGAAACCCGCCCAGAAGCGATAGCGCCTTAGAAGTCCCTCAGGTAAAATCCCGACAAATGAACAAATCCCTCTCGTCGCTCGCTCTCATCGGTGCCGTAGCCTTCGCCGCGCCGGCCTTCGCGCAGGCGCCTGCTGGCCAGACGCAGCCACCTTCTTCCTACTATCCGGCGCCGCCGCCGGCTCAGGCGCCGGTGGTCGAGAAGGGCGCTTCGACGTCGACCCTGTCCTCGCCCTTGCCGACCGCGCCACACGCGGTCGAGCGCACCGCGATCGATTCCGATGCCGAGGCACAGCTCTTCGCTGAAGCACGCAAGATCGCCTGGGGCCGCTACGCCAAGATCAAGGGCGCCAAGGCCGGCGAAGTGACGGTGACGCGCCAGGGTCCCGTGTGGGTCGTGAAGGGCCGCCTCGACAGCGTGGCGCCGGGCACCGAAGGCGACTGGGTCGCCATCGACGGCGTCGTCGAGCGCATCGGGGCCGGCGTCGTTCAGATTCGCGGCGAGGTGGCGTTCCGTGTCGCCAAGGTCGAGAAAGGCACGCCCTGCAAGGTGGGCGGCCTGCTCACCTTCCGCCGTTCGGGCAAGTCGCAGGTCTGGCGCCTGGCCGAGGGCGACAATCCCTGCGACGGCACGCGCGAGGGTTTCGACCTCGTGATGGAAAAGCCGGTCGAGAAGAAGCCCGTTCCGGCCCAGCCGAAGCGGAGCTGAGTTCCGCCGGACCGACGCACCGAACGGTCCATGCGCATGAACAGGTTCCTCGCGTCGATCGTCCTCGGCGGTATCGCAGCGTTCGTCGTGCCGGCTGTCGCGCAGGCGCAGAACGGATCCTCTTCCTACTATCCGGCACCGCCGCCGAACCGCGCGCCGGCGGTCGAGAACGGCGCCTCGACCTCGAACCTGTCGTCGCCCTTGCCGGCCGTGCCGCCTGTGGTGACGCGCACCGCCATCGACTCCGACGACGAAGCCGAGTTGCTCTCCCGAGCGCGCAAGATTTCCTGGGGGCGCTACTCCAAGCTCGAAGGCGCCACGCCGGGCGATCTCTTCATCACGCGTCAGGACGGGCCGGTCTGGGCGGTGAAGGGGCGACTCGACAGTGTCGCGAAAGGCACCGAGGGAGACTGGGTCTCGATCGACGGCGTCATCGAGCGTATCCGCGAGGGTGTCGTGCAGATCCGGGGCGAAGTCGCCTTCCGCGTTGCCAAGGTCGGGACGGGCGCGCCCTGCAAGGTCGCTGGCCTGCTCACCTTCCGCCGCTCCTTCAAGTCACAGGCCTGGCGGCTGGCCGAGGGCGACAATCCCTGCGACGGCACGCAGGAAGGCTTCGACCTCGTGATGGAAGTTTCGACTCTGTGAGGGAAACCGCCGTTAGGACTTGAGCGCGGAGATCGCCGCGCGCGCCAGCGCGTCGGCACGTTCGTTCTCGGGGTGGCCGCTATGGCCCTTCACCCAGCGCCATTCGACTTGATGAGGCGCGCGGGCGGCGTCGAGGCGTTGCCACAGCTCGACGTTCTTCACCGGCTTCTTGTCCGACGTCTTCCAGCCGTTCTTCTTCCAGCCGTGGATCCACTTGGTGACGCCGTCCTTCACGTAGGTGCTGTCGGTGAAGAGGCGGACGTTGCAGGGTCGCTTCAACGCTTCCAGCCCCTGGATCGCGGCCATCAGCTCCATGCGATTGTTGGTCGTCGCGCGGTCGCCGCCGGAGAGTTCGCGTTCCTTCTCGCCCATGCGCAGGATCGTGCCCCAGCCGCCCGGGCCGGGATTTCCGCTGCACGCGCCGTCGGTGAAGATTTCGACTTTCGCTGTCTCGCTCACAAGCCCCTCTTACAAGCCATAGTCCGAAAGAGAGGGCGCCGCGCGATGGAAGCGCAGCTTGGCGAGATATTCCTGCGGGTCCTTGCGCTTGACCAGCGCATCGGCCGGCGTGTGCACCCAGTCGTAGAGACGGGTCAGCAGGAAGCGCAGCGCCGAGCCGCGCGCCAGCAGCGGCAGCGCCTGTTTCTCCTCGTCGCTCAGTTTGCGCACGCGCTCATAGCCCTGCAGCAGATTGCGCGCCTTGGTGGCGTTGAAGGAATTGTCGATCTCGAAGCACCAGGCGTTGAGGCAGATCGCAACGTCGTAGGCCAGCAGGTCGTTGCAGGCGAAGTAGAAGTCGATCACGCCCGACAGCTTTTCCTGCAGGAAGAAGACATTGTCGTTGAACATGTCGGCATGGATCACACCGGCCGGCAGGTCCCTGGGCCAGTTCGCTTCGAAGAATTCGATCTCGGCGCCGAGTTCGCGGTCGAGTGCCGCATCGATGTGACGGCGCGAGCCTTCCCAGAGCGGACGCCAGCCCGCGACCGACAGCGCGTTGGGGCGCTTCAGTGCGAAATCCTGTCCGGCGAGATGCATGACGGCCATGGCTTCGCCGACCGGCGCGCAATGCGCGACCGTCGTGCGACGCGGCCACATGCCGTGGAGGAAACTCGTGATCGCTGCCGGCTTGCCCGCGAGCGTGCGCAGCGCCTTGCCGTCACGGCCATGGATCGGTCGCGGGCAGGTGAGGCCACGGTCGGCAAGGTGGTCCATGAGGCCGAGGAAAAACGGCAGGTCGTTGGGATCGACGCGCTTCTCGTAGAGCGTGACCATGTATTGACCCGCACCGTTCGGGCCGCCGGTCGTGGTCAGCACATAGTTGGTGTTCTCGACGCCTTCGGCGATTCCCTTGAAGGAATCGGCCTCGCCGATGTCGTACTGGGCGAGAAAGGCTTCGAGCTCGGTGTCGCCGACTTCCGTATAGACCGCCACGTCAGGCCACCAGCGCGCGCGGCAGCTTGAAGACGACGCTTTCCTCGGTCGTGCGCACTTCCTCGACGGTGACGTCGTAGCGCGCGCGGCAGGCCTCGATCAGCTCGTCGACCAGCAGCTCGGGCGCCGACGCGCCGGCGGTGATGCCGAGACGGCGGGCATCGCCCAGCCACTCCCAGTCCATGTCGACGGCGCGCTGCACCAGGCGCGATTTCTTGCAGCCGTAATTGGCGGCGACCTCGACCAGCCGCATCGAGTTCGAAGAATTCGGCGCGCCGATCACCACCATGGCGTCGCAGCGCTCGGCGATCGCCTTGACCGCGGCCTGGCGGTTGGTCGTGGCGTAGCAGATGTCTTCCATCTTCGGTCCCTGGATCGACGGGAACCGGCGGCGCAACGCGGCCACGATGCCGGTCGTGTCGTCGACCGACAGGGTGGTCTGGGTCGCGTAGGCCAAGTTCTCCGGATCGGCGATGTCGAGCGTCTCGGCCTGCGTGACGTCTTCGACCAGCACCACCTTGCCCGGCGGCAGCTGGCCCATCGTGCCGATCACCTCGGGATGGCCGGCATGGCCGATCAGGATGACGGTGCGGCCCGACTGGGCGTGACGCTCGGCCTCGCGATGGACCTTGGAGACCAGCGGGCAGGTCGCGTCGACATAGAGCAGGTTGCGGCGGGCGGCTTCGGCGGGCACCGATTTCGGCACGCCATGCGCGGAAAACACGACCGGCCGGTCGTCGGGCACCTCGTCGAGCTCGTCGACAAAGATCGCGCCCTGGGCCTCGAGGTTCTCGACGACGAAACGATTGTGCACGATCTCGTGGCGGACATAGACCGGGCGGCCATAGCGCTCCAGCGCGCGCTCGACGATCTGGATGGCGCGGTCGACGCCGGCGCAGAAGCCGCGCGGGCTGGCGAGCAGGATCGTGAGCGGGGTCTTCTGGGCAATCATGAAAATCGTTCGATGGGAGGACGGCCCGCTCGCTTGCGGGCCTGCGGACCATTGCCTAGAGTCCGTGCAGTACGGATTTGGCGCGGCACCGTAACAAAGCCGCCGCAACGGGGAAAGCAACATGACCGAGCCGGTTGTCGCGGCCAAGGCGCCTGCGAAAGTGGCGCTGGAGGCGGGCAAGGACTACTGGTGGTGCGCATGCGGCTTGAGCAAGTCGCAGCCCTTTTGCGACGGCAGCCACAAGGGCACCGGTCTTGCGCCGATGAAGTATTCCGTCGAAAAGGCCGGGGACTACTGGTTCTGCACCTGCAAGCACTCCTCCAAGAAGCCCCTCTGCGACGGCTCACACAAGACATTGGCATGACCCTGAACATGTATTTCCGCGCCGCGCCTGTCGCGCTGGCGCTTCTTCTCACCGCCTGCGGCGGCAGCAAGGACGACGACGCGGCCAGCATCTATTGTCCGCCGCCGTTCACGGTGCAGGACGCCGGCCGGCTCACCCATTTCAAGGATGGGGCAGGGCGCGATCCGCGCGACGTCGAATATGAAGCGGCGCTGAACGGCGTCGGCACCAAGTGCAACCTGCGGCGCAACCAGATGGAAGTGACCCTGGTCATGCGCGTCGCGGTCAGCGCCGGTCCCGCGGTCACCGCGGGTGCGGTGCGCGTGCCGTACTTCGTGCGCGTGCTGGGCGGGACGAACCAGGTCGTCCAGGGCCAAGACTTCACCGCCGACTTCCGGCTGTCGGGCAGCAACCCGCGCGGCCAGTCGCAGGAAGAGCTGACGCTCACCCTGCCGTTCAACCAGATCTCCGAGCTCGGCGCCTATCGCATCGCTGTCGGCCTCAAGCCGACGCAGGAAGAGCTCGAGTACAATCGGCGGCAGAGCGCACGCTGATGAGCGCCTATGCCGACAGGCTCGAAGCATTGGCCGCCGAAGCGGCCGATCGTTGTACGACCTGCGGCAAGTGCTTCGAGGCCTGCCCGACGGCGCGCGAGAGCGGGCTCGACATGGGCCAGGCCGTGCAGCGTGTCGGCGAACTCGTCTCGCTCACGCGTGACGGCGGCGGCGCCGCACCGTTGCTCGACAAGTGGCTGAATGCCTGTGACGGCAGTGCGCAGTGCACCGCGGCGTGCCCCGAGGACATCAACGTCCGCCAGTGGGTGACCATCGCCAAGATGAAGTCGCTGCAGGCGACGCGTCCGGTTCAGGAAGGCGCGACCAACGCGGCCGGCCGCTTCCGCCACATGGCGCAGGCGGTGCGGCTGCTGGCCAGCATGCAGCTGCCGTCCGAGACGCTGAAGAAGATCCTGGCGCCGGCCGAGCGGCGCACCGCCGACGTTCTTTTCTATACGGGCTGCAACGTGCTGCGCACGCCGCACATCGTGCTGAACGTCATGGACATCCTCGACGCGCTGGAGTTCGACTTCGACGTGGTCGGTGGCACCGCACATTGCTGCGGTGTCTACCAGTTCCAGGAAGCCGATCTGGCGACCTACGAGCGCGTGGGCCATCGCACCTTCCAGCGTTTCGGCCAGTCCGGCGCCTCGAAGGTGCTGACCTGGTGCCCGACCTGCACCAAGAATTTCGACGAGCTGGAGAAGGACGTCGAGGAGCCCTCGTTCGACCTCGGTCACGTGAGCGAGTTCCTTGCCGCCAACCTCGACGCGCTGAAGGTGCGCTTCAAGGCCGAGCAGCCCAAGCGCCGCGTCGTGATCCACGAACACCAGGGCATCGGCGCCACGGTCGAGAGCATCCGCAACCTGCTGCGCGCGGTGCCGAACCTCGAACTGGTCGAGCTGCCGCAGGATTCCGGCTTCTCATATGCCTGCGGCGGCCAGGCCGCGAAGTTCAAGGCGCGTGAACAGGCGATCCACCGCGACCTGGTGATGGGCGCGGTTGATGCCGGCGCCGACACGATCGTCACCATGTATCATTCCTGCCATCGCGCGCTGTCCGGCGCCGAGGCGATCTATCCGTCGCTCAAGGTCGTGAACTTCACCGACGTGCTGGCCGAGGCGCTCGGCCGCGGCGGCCATCCCGACTACTACCAGCTCTACAAGCGCGGCGGCGCGATGGACGAGGCCGTGAAGGCTGCACGCGGCTTCCTCGAGAACAACGGCGTGCGCATCGACGAGAACGCCGTGAAGTCACTGACCGCCGACATCTTCAACGAGACCGGTGTCGGCGGCCCGCGCGAAGCCTTCGTCGAAGCCTTCACCGCGCTCGCCCGCGAGGGCTGATAGCGACGTGACGACGGCCGACGTCTGGCTCTTCTCCTACGGCACGCTGCAGCAGGAAGACGTGCAGCTTGCGACCTTCGGGCGACGGCTCGAGGGCCGTGTCGATGCCTTGCCGGGCTACGCGACCTCGCTGCTGGAGATCAAGGACGCCGAGGTCGTGAAGACCAGCGGCAAGACCCATCATCTGATCGCGCAACCCTCTGGCCGTGCGAGCGACGAGGTGCCCGGCGTCGTGTTGAAGATCACGCCCGCCGAGCTTGCCGCCGCCGACACCTACGAGGTCTCGGACTACAAGCGCGTCGCGGTGCGCCTGAAGTCCGGCCTCGAAGCCTTCGTCTACGTCGCGGCTTGAGCCGCGATCTCAGCCGAACGAACCGGCGACCTGGCGGGTCGCAGCGTTCAGCCGGTTCCACACGTTGATGCTGGCGATCGCGAGCAGCAGGCCAGAGATCGCCGTCTCGTCATAGTGGCGGCGGGCCTCCTCCCAGACATGATCGGGAACGGCGTCTTCCTTGTCGGCAAGGCGCGTCGTGGCTTCGGTGAGGGCGAGCGCCGCGCGCTCGGCATCGGTGAACCACGGGGCTTCGCGCCAGGCGGCGACGGCATAGATCCGGTCGTCGCTCTCGCCCGCCTTCTTCAGTTCGCGCGAGTGCATGGCCACGCAAAGGCTGCAGCCGTTGATCTGGCTGGCCCGCAGATGGACCATGTAGAGCGTGGTCTGAGGGACACCGGCCTTGTGGGCGATCGACCCCAGCGCCAGCAGGGCCTTCATCGCCTCGGGCAGGACCAGGGCCGGGTTCTTCATTCTTGGCTGCATGATTTCTCTCCTTCGATGTCACACCGGCCGTGTTCGGGCCGTCATTGCATTGACGGATCGCGACGGGAGAATGTGACGATGGACGAGCAGAAATTTCTGGCCGAGCGCTTCGAGGCCAACCGGCCGCACCTGCGGCGCGTGGCCTACCGGATGCTGGGCTCGGCCGCCGAGGCCGAGGATGCGGTGCAGGAGGCCTGGCTGCGGCTCAGCCGCAGCGACACCGGCGACGTCGACAATCTCGGCGGCTGGCTGACGACGGTCACCGCGCGCATCTGCCTCGACATGCTGCGGTCGCGCAAATCGCGGCGCGAGGAGACGCCCGACGAGTCGCCGGATGCGCCCGCGACGCAAGAAGCCGGCGGCTTCGAGCCCGAGCAGGAAGCCTTGCTGGCCGATTCGGTGGGCCTCGCAATGCTCGTGGTGCTGCAGGCGCTGACGCCGGCCGAGCGCGTGGCCTTCGTGCTGCACGACATGTTCGACATTTCCTTCGACGAGATCGCCTCGGTCGTCGGCCGCACGCCGGAAGCGACGCGGCAGCTCGCCAGCCGTGCACGGCGCCGTATCCAGGGTGCGCCCGCGATTCCCGAAGCCGAACTCGCGCGTCAGCGCGGCGTGGTCGATGCCTTCCTGGCGGCCTCACGCGGCGGCGATTTCGAGGGGCTTTTAACGCTGCTCGATCCCGACGTCGTGCTGCGCGCCGACGCGGCGGCGGTCGCCCTCGGCGACAAGGCCGAGACACGCGGCGCCACGCCCGTCGCACAGTTCTTCAAGGGACGGGCACAGCTCGCGCGCAGCGCACTTATCGATGGCCGCATCGGCGTGGTCGTGGCGCCGAAGGGCCGGCTGCTGCTGGTCCTGCTGCCGATCGTGGTCGGAGACCGGATCGCGGAGATCGAAGTGGTGGCCGATCCGGATCGTCTCACCACCTTCGATATTGCGACCGGCTAGGCGCTTTCCGACGCCGCCAGCACTGCCCACGCGGCATTGGCGAAGAAGGTCACGTGGTCGGAGAGGGGGCCTTCGAAGCGGCCGTAGACCTTGTAGGTCGCGGGCTGCATCACGGTGCCGATCGCCGAGGCCGCGGCGAGGTCGGGGTCACGCGCGGGAATCTCGCCCGCGACCATGGCGCTGGCGATGACCTCGCGCACGACGTCGACCGGATTGGGCGTGCCGTCGGGCACCATCGCCAGGAACAGGTGCTGGGTCAGCAAATGGTAGGCGAACAGGGACCAGTCCCTGTCCGCCCATTCGCAATAACAACGCACGATGGCGTCGATCTTCTCACGCAAGCCCGGGGCGGGCTGGTGCGCCTGGGCCAGCGCCTCGGCCAGCGCACGGTGGTGGCCGAGGAAGATGTCGAGGGCGAGCTGCTCCTTGCTGGGGAAGTAGCGGTAGATCGTGCCCTCGGCGATCGACGCCGCCATGGCGATCTCCCGGGTCGTGGTCTCCGCAACGCCGCGCGCCACGAACAGGGTGAGTGCGGCGCGCTCTACGCGGGCCTTGGTGTCTTCGGCTTTGCCCATGCCCCGCAGTCTATGAGGGAGCGCTCACTCGGAAAAGAGACGCCCTCTGCTTCGGACGCATACAGCCAGCGCCAATCGATGACCCAGTCCCGGGATGCGGCCGGTGCCGGGGGCGCGTCGCTCTGGAGCTTGAGGAATTCGTCGAACGACCGGCGGATGAACATACCAACCTCCTTAAGGTGAGTAAGTGCTCACAAATTAAGTGAGCAATCACTCAATTTCAAGGGAAATATTAAATCGTTGGTTTTGGCGGCTTTTCCCCGCGATTCGGAGGCGATTTCGCCCTTTGTGCGTGGACGGAAAGGAGGGGCCTGCCTATGGTCGGTTCACCCAGACGAACCCTGTGGGAGAGCCCATCCGCAAGGATGGCGCCGAAGGAGCAACCGGCCCCGGAAACTCTCAGGCAAACGGACCGCAGGGGAATGGGTCTCTGGAAAGCGGCAGGCGCCTCATTCGGCGCAGGCCCACCGACGAAGTAAGCCGGCCCTCTTTTGAGAGGCTCCCGGCGAATCTTTCAGGTCTCCGGACAGAGGGGGTCGCGAACGGCGCATTTCATGCGTCGTGACAGCGCGACTCCGGTCGCGTCGAACGCGACCTTTGACGGAGACTGTTTTGACCGAAACTCCCGCCGGCCCCCTGAAGCGCACGCCGCTTTACGATCTCCATCGCGAGCTGGGCGCGCGTCTGGTGCCGTTCGCCGGCTACGAAATGCCGGTCCAGTATCCGACCGGCATCCTGGTCGAGCACAATCACACCCGCACCGCCTGCGGCCTGTTCGACGTCTCGCACATGGGCCAGGTACGGCTCACCGCGAAGCCCGGCCAGAACGCGGCGAAGGCGATGGAAACGCTGGTGCCCGGCGACATCACGGGCCTGCAGCCCGGTCAGCAGCGCTACACCCAGTTCACCAACGATGCCGGCGGCATCCTCGACGATCTGATGGTGACCAGCACGGGCGATCACTTGCTCGTCGTCATCAACGCCGCCTGCAAGGATGCCGACCTCGCGCACATGCAGAAGCATCTCTCTGCCACCTGCGAGATCGAGCCAATGTTTTCGCGCGGTCTCCTGGCGCTGCAGGGACCGCAGGCCTCCGCCGTGCTGTCGCGGCTGGTGCCGCAGGTCGCCACCATGAAGTTCATGACCGGCGCCTATGTCGTGATCGACGGCGCGCGCTGCTACGTCACGCGCTCGGGCTACACCGGCGGCGACGGCTACGAGATCTCGACGCCGGCCGATCAGACCGACGCCATCGCGCGCAAGCTGCTGGCCAATCCGGAAGTGAAGCCGATCGGACTCGGCGCGCGCGATTCGCTGCGGCTCGAGGCCGGGCTCTGCCTCTACGGCCACGACATCGACACGACCACGACGCCGGTCGAAGCGGTGCTGCTGTGGAGCGTCGGCAAGGAGCGCCGCGTGCAGGGCGGCTTCCCGGGCGCCGCGGTCGTCCAGAAGCAGATCGCCGAGGGCTCCACGCGCAAGCGGGTCGGCCTGCTGCCGGAAGGCAAGGCGATCGCGCGCGAGGGCGCGGAGATCGTGATCGGCGGCAAGACCGTCGGCATCGTCACCTCGGGCGGCTTCGCGCCGACCATGGGTCGCGCCATCGCCATGGGCTACGTCGAGCGCAGCCAGTCAGCCAATGGAACCAAGGTCGATCTCATGGTGCGCGGCAAGCCCGTGCCTGCCGAGATCGTCGCTATGCCTTTCGTCAAACACGCCTACTACCGCGGATAGGAGAGCAAGATGGCCGAGACCAAGTACACCGAAGAGCATGAGTGGATCCGCGTCGAGGGTGACGTCGGCACGATCGGCATCACGCAATACGCGCAGGAGCAGCTCGGCGACGTCGTGTTCGTCGACGTCCCCGCCGCCGGCCGCAAGATCACGAAGGGCGAGTCCGTCGCCGTGGTCGAATCGGTGAAGGCCGCCTCCGACATCTACGCGCCGGCTACCGGCGAAGTGGTCGAGAGCAATGCAGCACTTGCCGAGACGCCGGGCGACGTGAACGCCGAGCCGACCGGCAAGGGCTGGTTCTTCAAGATGAAGCTCTCCGACAAGGGCGAACTCGCCGGCCTGATGGACGAGGCGGCCTACGACGCCTTCGTGAAGAGCCTCGGCTAAAGCGGAGCCCTCGATGCGTTATCTTCCCCTCACCGAGGCCGATCGCCGCGAGATGCTGAGCGTGATCGGCGCCAAGTCGGTCGACGAGCTGTTCCGGGACGTGCCGGCCTCGGCGCGGCTGGCGGCCAAGGTCGGCGGCCTGCCCGATCACCAGGGCGAGCTCGAAGTCGAACGCGCCTTCCAGGGCTTCGCGGCGAAGAACCTCTCGCCCGCGAGCACGCCGTTCTTCATCGGCGCCGGCGCCTACCGCCATCATGTGCCGGCGACCGTCGACTACATGATCCAGCGCGGCGAGTTCCTGACCTCGTACACGCCGTACCAGCCGGAGATCACGCAAGGCACGCTGCAGTACCTGTTCGAGTTCCAGACGCAGGTCACGCTGCTCACCGGCATGGAGGTCGCCAACGCCTCGATGTACGACGGCTCGACCGGGACGGCAGAAGCCGTGCTGATGGCCAACCGCATCACGCGCCGCCACAAGGCGCTGATCTCGGGCGGACTGCATCCTCAGTATCGCAGCATCATCGAGACCACGGCGAAGTGGGAAGGTTTTACCGCCACCCTCTCGAAGACCGACTCGGAGGGCCTCGAAGACCTGATCGCGGCGGTCGATCGCGACACGTCCTGCGTGGTCGTGCAGAACCCGAGCTTCTTCGGTCACGTCCGTGACTTCACCAAGCTCGCGGAAGCCTGCCACGCTGCCGGCGCGCTGCTGATCGTCGTGGTGACGGAAGTCGTGTCGCTGGGACTGCTGACACCGCCGGGCGAGATGGGCGCCGACATCGTGGTCTGCGAGGGCCAGTCGATCGGCAACGGTCTGGGCTTCGGCGGTCCCTACGTCGGCCTGTTCGCGACCCGCGACAAGTACATGCGCCAGATGCCGGGCCGTCTCGTCGGCGAGACCGTCGATGCCGACGGCAAGCGCGGCTTCGTGCTGACGCTGTCGACCCGCGAGCAGCACATCCGCCGCGAGAAGGCGACGTCCAACATCTGCACCAATGCCGGCCTCTGCGCGCTGGCCTTTACGGTGCACCTCACTTTGCTGGGCGAGGCGGGCTTCACCCGGCTGGCCGAGCTCAACCACGCCAAGGCCTCGCAGCTTGCCGACAAGCTCAGCGCCGTGCCTGGCGTCTCGGTCGTGAACGACAGCTTCTTCAACGAGTTCACCGTGAAGCTGCCCAAGCCGGCGGCCGAAGTCGTCGAGGCGCTGGCGGCCAAGCGCATCCTGGGCGGATTGCCCGTGTCGCGCCTGATCCCGAACGATCCCTCGGTCGCGAACCTTCTGCTGCTGGCGGCGACCGAGACGGCGACCGAGGCGGGCATGGACCCGCTTGTCGCCGCGCTGAAGGAGGTGCTGTGATGGTACAGTCGCTCGACCGTAGCCAGGGACGCGCGGGTGGCGTCGCCACCGGCTCCGTCAACACGCATGGCACCTTCACCGGCAACCGCGCGCTCCAGATCGAGGAGCCGCTGATCTTCGAGATGGGCCAGGCCGGACGCTGCGGCGTCGACTTGCCCGAACCGCCGAAGGTGAAGGACCGGCTGAACGGCCTGCGCCGCAAGGGCACGATCGGCCTGCCCGGCCTCTCTGAGCCGCAGGTGGTGCAGCACTTCACGCGTCTCAGCCAGAAGAACTACGCCATCGACATGGGCGTCTACCCGCTGGGCTCGTGCACGATGAAGCACAATCCCCGCATCAACGAGAAGGTCGCGCGCCTGCCCGGCATCGGCGATCTTCATCCGCTGCAGCCGGTCTCGACCGTGCAGGGCGCGCTGGAGCTGATCGACGGGCTGGCGCACTGGCTGAAGACGCTCACCGGCATGCCGGCCGTGGCGATGTCGCCGGCCGCCGGCGCGCATGGCGAGATGTGCGGCATGATGGCGATCGCCGCGGCCCTCGAGGCCAAGGGCGAGCGCGCGCAACGCAAGACCGTGCTGGCGCCGGAATCGGCGCACGGCACCAATCCCGCCACGGCAGCGGCGCTCGGCTTCGTCGTGAAGCCGATCCCGGCCAACGATCGCGGTCGCGTCGACCTCGCCGCCCTCAAGGCAGCGCTGGGTCCCGACGTGGCGGCGATCATGCTGACCAATCCCAACACCTGCGGCCTGTTCGAGAGCGAGATCGTCGAGATCTCCAAGGCCGTGCACGAGGCGGGCGCCTACTTCTACTGTGACGGCGCCAACTTCAACGCCATCGTCGGTCGCGTGCGGCCGGGCGACCTCGGCGTCGACTGCATGCACATCAACCTGCACAAGACCTTCTCGACGCCGCACGGCGGCGGCGGCCCGGGTGCCGGTCCGGTGGTGTTGTCGGCGGCGCTGGCGCCTTACGCGCCCTACCCGTGGATCGTGAAGGATGGCGACAAGTGGCGCGTCGCGGAAGACGGCGCCAAGGTCGAGGGCACGCCTCTCGGCCGGCTAAAAGCCTTCCATGGCCAGATGGGCATGTTCACGCGCGCGCTGGCCTACATCATGAGCCACGGCGCCGATGGCCTGAAGCAGGTGGCCGAGGACGCGGTCCTCAACGCCAACTACGTGATGGCCGCCCTGAAGGACGTGATGAGCCCGGCCTTCGAGGGGCCGTGCATGCACGAGGCGCTGTTCGACGACAGCTTCCTGAAAGACACGGGCGTCAGCACGCTCGACTTCGCCAAGGCGATGATCGACGAGGGCTATCACCCGATGACCATGTACTTCCCGCTGGTGGTGCATGGCGCGATGCTGATCGAGCCGACCGAGAGCGTGGCCAAGGAAGACCTCGACCAGTTCATCGGCGCGCTGCGCTCGCTCACGGCCAAGGCCAAGACGGGCACCGCGGCCGAGGACTTCAAGGCCGCACCGCTCTACTCGCCGCGCCGCCGTCTCGACGAGACGCTGGCCGCCCGCAAGCCGGTGCTGCGCTGGAAGCCGTCGAACAATCCGCCGGGAACCGATCCGCTGAAGCAGGCGGCGGAATAAGTAGCGAACTCTTCCCCTTTGCGGAGCCCGCAAAGGGGAAGTGCCCTCGTCTTACGAGGGCGATGGGGTCATGGGCGTCTCAACGCGTATGACCCCTCCGTCGGCGTAGGACGCCGCCACCTCCCCATTTGAATGGGGAGGCAAGCTCAGCAAGTGGACAAAGAAAAAGCCCCCGCCTTGCGGCGGGGGCACCAGGTTGCCCGCTCTTGTTATTTGCGGGCGATCCCTACGTTTCTGAAAGTCAGTGCAGACGGCGCGGCAGTTCGGCGATGGCTTCGTCGATCATCGCGGTGGTGCGGCCCTGGCCAACCTGGTCGCGCAGCAGCGCCCGGGTCGCGGCGAGCGCCACGTCGACGGCGGTGTTACGCACTTCCTTGGTCGCCTGAACCTCGGCCTGGGCAATGCGATCCTTGGCCTGCTGCTCGCGACGGGCGATCATCGCCTCGCGCTCCTCCGCGGCATGCTGCGCGAGGCGCACGGCCTCCTGCTTGGCCTGCGTCACGATATCCTGCGCGAGCTGGGCGGACTCGGTGAGGCTCTTCTGAGCCTCGTCACGCGCCTTCTGCGCTTCGTTGCGGAGCTTCTCCGCCTCGCCCAGCGTCCGGGCGATCAGCGCCGTGCGGTCGTCAAGGAGCTTGGTCACTCCCTTGACGAGCTGCTTGCCGGCGATGGCCAGGAAGAGGACGAAAGCGACGGCCACCCAGAACGTCGGATCGGAGAACAAGCCTCCGCCGCCGCCGTGTGCGTCGGCAGCCCATGCGGTACCGATCATTGCTTGCCTGCCTTTGCTGCCTCGTCGACGGCACGGGCGACCTGTGCGGGATCAGCCGATCCCCCCAGCTTGCCCAGTACTGCCGTGGCGATCTCGCCCGACATGGTCGTGAGACCCGCGAGGGCCTGCGTGCGCTGCTCGCCGATCCGCTTTTCGGCGGCGACGATGTCGGCACCCAGCCGGTCGCTGACTTCGTGCAACTTCGCCGAGGTCGCGGCCGCAGCGGCCTCCGAGGCCTCGCGGATCAGGCCGGAAGCCTGGCCGCGCGCTTCGGCAAGCGCCTTGTCCTGCTCGACACCAGCGGCACGGGCCGCGTCGTTGGCCTTTTGGGCCGCGTCGAGGTCTGCCTGGATCTTGTGCTCGCGGCTTTCGATCGTCTTGCCGATCTTCGGCAGGACGGCCTTGGCCATGAGGAAATAAAGAACGGCAAAGCACACCACCAACCAGAAGATCTGGGTGGGGAACCTCGTGAGGTCGAACTGCGGCATGCCGGCCGCCTGCGCGGCAAACGGCAGCCCGATCAGGGCTGCCGCGGCGACCGAAGTCCGGAGTGCCTGAATGGGCACGATCGAACTCAGGCGAAGAGGGCGATCAGCGCGACGATCAGCGCGAACAGCGCGATGGCCTCGGTGACGGCGAAGCCGATCCAGATGTTGGCGCCGATTTCGGCCTTCGAGGCCGGGTTGCGCGACAGAGCCGTGATGTAGCTCGCCCAGACGTTGCCCACGCCGATGCCGGCGCCGATCATGCCGATGGCGGCGAGGCCTGCACCGATGAACTTGGCGGCTGAAGCGTCCATTTCTATCTCCTGTTTTCTCTTGGCTTTGACGTGATGGATCGATGAGTACGGGCGCGGCGCCTAGTGCAGGTGCAGCGCGTCGTTCAGGTAAATGCAGCAGAGGATCGTGAAGATGTAGGCCTGCAGCAGCGCGACCAGCAGCTCCAGCGCCGTGATCGCGACCAGGACCACCAGCGGCACCACACCGAAGATGCCGAGCGCCACGACGAAGCCCGCCAGCACCTTCAGCAGCACGTGGCCGACCGTCATGTTGGCGAACAGTCGGACCGACAGGCTGATCGGGCGGCTCAGATAGGAGACCAGCTCGATCGGGATCAGGATCGGCGCGGTGAACAGCGGCGCGCCGTGCGGGAAGAACAGGGAGAAGAAGTGCAGGCCGTGCTTGAACAGGCCGATCAGCGTCACGCCGAGGAACACCACCATCGCCATGAAGAAGGTGACGGCGATCTGGGACGTGAAGGTGTAGCCGTAGGGCAGCATGCCGAGGATGTTGCCGAACAGCGTGAAGATGAAGAGCGAGAAGATGAACGGGAAGAATTTCTTGCCGCCGCTGCCGACATTGTCCCGGATCATGTTGGCGATGAACTCGTAGAAGAGTTCGGCCATCGCCTGGATGCGGCCCGGGATCATCGCGCCCTTGCCGGCGCCCGCGAGCAGCAGGCCCGACGAGAGGACGACGGCGCCCATCATGAAGATGGCGGAGTTGGTAACGGCGATATGATGGCCACCGATGCTGAACAGCGGGGCGGTGTAGTCCTGGATAGCAAACTGCTCGAGCGGGCTGGCCACGTTACTCTATCCCCAAATCAGCTCTTCTTTTCATCCTGGGCTGCTTTGCTGCGCCGCTCTTCAGCCTGCGCAACCCGGTAGACGTTCAAGAACGCCGCACCGCACCCCAGTACGAACCCCACGATCAGCAACCAGGGTTTCGTCCCCAGCCACCGGTCAGCCATCAGGCCGAGAAAGGCCCCCGCAACGACGCCCGCCACCAGTTCGACTGCGATCCGCATGCCGACGCCCAGCTTTTCGCCTCCGGCGCCGCGCGTTGCGGGTCCTGACGACCGTCCCGTTCCCGCCTGGTAGGCCTGCCGGACACCTTTCAGGCGCCGATCCAGCTCGTCAGGGGTCGTTTTCCGATCGTCCTCAGCCATAACCGGATGCTCCGCTCCGGGCTTCCCACCGTGCCCGCGCCAAGACGGTGCGGTCACAATGAAAAACGCGCCGGAACCTATTGGCAGGCCCGGAGGGTGTCAAGCGTACGCGACGATGTGACAAGCCCCTTAAATGCAAGCGTTCCGCCGTTCTACCGCTTCAGGACGGAGAACCGGGCGTCGCCGTCGCGATCGACCTGCGGGACGAGGTCGACCTCCCAGTCCAGGTACTGCCGCATGGCCGCCTCGACGTCCTCCTTGAAGTCGTAGGGGCGGTACCAGACGTCGGTAGGCGGATCGGCCATGCGGACATGGCCGGTTTCGACGGCAAGGCTGGCCTCGCGCCAGGATTTCATACCGCCTGTCAAAACTGCGACGGGCAGACCTCCGGTGGCGTCGGCGATTTCGGCCGCGGCCAGCGCGCCGATCTCGGCGTCCGGGGCGACCAGCACGACCCGGGTGGCGCCGGCTTGCTTGGCCGCCATTTCCGGCAGGGTGCGCGCAAGATTGGCGCGCTTGGCGAACCAGGCGCCCGGCACATGGCCGTCGCGATACTTGAGGCTGGTGTCGAGGTCGACGACCAAAGTGGTCGCCAGCGACTTCTGCAGCTCGGCGGCCGTCACCGTCGCGACCTTCGGCACGGTGAAACCGGCCGGGTAGCGCGGCTCGGCAACCGTCGTGAGTTCGGAAGCGGCCGGCTTGTGGTCGAGAACGTAAGTCTCGTTCCAGCCCATCTGCAGCAGCCAGTGCGCCGTCATGGTGGCGCGCACGCCGTCATTGTCGTGCAGCACGATCGTGGCGTTGCGGGCACCGACATATTGATCGGTCGCCTGCACGAGCTGGCCGCCGGCAGCATGGCGGAAGCCCTTGAGATGGCCTTGCGCATATTCGGCGGGATCGCGGACGTCGAGGCGATAGAGCGGGCCGCCCTTCTTCTCGAGCGCGGCGAGGCCCGCCGCATCGATCTTCCGGATGCCCATCTTGCCCGCGATGTTTGCTGCGGCCGCCTGAGCGAACTTCGCGGCTTCCGGTCCCTGCGGGCCGAAGCTCTTGGTCTCGCCGCGCGCCACCTTGAGGCCGGCCAGATGCCAGCCCATCGTGCCGTTCTTCAGCGCCATCACCTTGTTGGGCAGGCCGGCATTGATCAGCGACTGCGCGCCGATGATCGAGCGCGTGCGGCCGGCGCAATTGACGACGACCAGCGTCTCGGGCCGCGTCACGAAGTCCTTCACGCGATAGACCAGCTCGGCGCCGGGGCAGTCGACGCCGCCGGGGATCGACATGTTGGTGAATTCCGGCAGCGGCCGCGAATCGAGGATCACCATGTCGGCCTTGGAATCGATCAGCTTCTGCACGTCGGCGGCGTCGATGCGTGGCGTGTCGTTGCCGTGCTCGACGATCTCGCCGAACGCCTTGCTGGGGACGTTGACGCCGGTGAAGACCTCGTAACCCGCGTCGCGCCACGCTTTCAGGCCACCGCTCATGACCGCGAGGTTGGTGTAGCCCAGGCGGCTGAGCGTTGCGGCGGCGCGATTGGCGCGGCCAGCCCACTGTGCATCCTGGCCTTCCTCGCCGCTGTCCATCAGCACGATGCGGATGTTCGGATCGGGCAGTAGCGCCAGCGCGCGCGGCTCCAGGCGCGAGAGGGGAAGCGGCGTCGCGAACAGCGGATGGCCCTGGGTCGAGAACTCGCCTTCCTCGCGCACGTCAAAGAACGCGAAGATCTCGCCCGACTTCAGCATCTCCTTCACTTGCTGCACCGTGAGCAGCGGCGTCAGGATCTTGGCCTTCGCCATGAAGCGCTTGGCGGCGCTGGTCTTCATGTCGACGGTCAGGCGGTCGGGCAGATGTTCCAGACTGAGCCCGTAGAAATGAAGATGCAGCGCGTTGCCCGAGCCGACCGGCGTTTCGATGTGATGGAAGTCGTCGGGCAGGAAGGTGATCACGTCGCCGCGCTTCAGCGTCTTTTCCTTCGACGGCGTCTCGCGCAGCTGCACGACGTTTTCCTGCGCACCATTGTCGAGGCGTTCGTAGACGACGTTGCGCTCGGCGCCATGGACGCCCGCGATGATCGCCCAGGTCGTGTGATTGTGCGGCGGCACTTTCTTGCCGGGTCCGCCGGCCGAGGCGTAGAGCGCGAAGCGGTTGTCGGGATCCTCGCTCAGGCGATAGATGCCACCGTCGGCGCCCAGCGGAAACTCTTCCCGCGGGAAGAGATCGGCACGGCTGGCGAGCGACGAGAGAAGGCCGCCGATCTTCTCGAGGTTGGCGTAGGTGACGCCGCTCTTTTCGATCGTGCGGGCTTCGTCGATCAGTCGCCGCACGGCCGCGGCACGCTCTTGATGCAGGCTCATTGGTTCCTCCGTTGGGCACAGTATAAGCACAGCGGCCCTTGTCGCCCCAGCTAGAGTCAAACTACGGTGCGCCATGCGAACAACCCTTTCCGCCGTCCTGCTCGGGGCGGCCGCCCTGTTGGCGACCCAGGCTTCGGCGCAGACGACAGCCAAGAAGCCGGTCCAGACCCAGGCGACCAAGCCCGCCACGACCAAGGCCGCCGTGACCCGACCGGCCGCGCGACCGACGGGACGCCCGGCCCCTCGTGCTGCGGTCTATGTCCCGCCGCCGCCCGTCCTCGAACTCGATGAGAATGCAGTCGTCGCCGACCTGCCGACTGTTCTGGATAATGAAACGCGCGATCGCTACCGCCGCATTTTCCAGGCGCAGCAATCCGGCAACTGGGCGCAGGCCGACGACGAGATCCGCCAGCTTTCGGACAAGACCCTGATGGGTTACGTCGGTGCCCAGCGCCTGCTCAGCCCGAACTATCCCGCCCGTTACGAGCAGCTCGCCGCCTGGCTGCAGGACTACAACGACAATCCCGATGCACCCGCGATCTACAAGCTGGCGCTGGCGCGGCGCACGCCGGGTGGCGCGGAACTGACGCCGGCGACCTTTGTGGGCTCGACGCCGGGCTCGCCCAATTTCGCGGCTGCCCGCACGGTGAATGGCGCCGATGCCGGCCGCGCCGCCGAGCTGCGCTCGCGTCTGCAGAGCATGGCCGACGATGGCGGCTTCAACGCCGCCTTCGTGCTGCTCGATCGCAAATCGTCGAGCGAGATTCTGGGACCTCAGGAAGTCGAGCTGTGGCGCGGCCGCCTGCGCACGCGTCAGCTCGAAGCCGATCCGCAGCGCGGCGTGCAGATCCCGGTCGAAGCCAGCATGCCGCCCGACGCCAACTGGAATGCCGCGATGACGGCGTTCACGCGCGGCAACATGGCGGAGGCGGCGCGACGCTTCGAGCTGGTGGCCGATGCCTCGCCGGATCAGGCCTCGTCGTGGACCTTGTCCGCCGGTTCGTTCTGGGCGGCGCGCGCCAACCTGCTGGCCGGCAATCCGCAGAAGTACGCGCCTTACCTGAAGCGCGCGGCGCTGCATGGCCGCACCTTCTATGGCCTGGTCGCGCAGAAGGCGCTGGGCATGCAGATCCAGCCCGACTTCGAAGTGCCGCCGCTCGACCGCAAGCGGGCCGACATGCTGCGCGACGATCGTGCCGCCCGGCGCGCGCTCGCGCTGCTGCAACTCGGCGCCACGACGGCGGCGGAGCGCGAGCTGTTCGCCGCTTCGATCGACAACGATCCGAAATACGTCGAAGCGGTGATGGCGCTGGCGCTCAAGGCGCAACTGCCCGCGCTCGCGGTGAAGGTCGGCAACGCCAACTGGGACCAGCGTCACAACATCAAGGGCTATGACGGCGGCATGTATCCGATCCCGCCGTGGCAGCCCTCCAGCGGTTCGAGCGTCGATCGCTCGCTGGTCTATGCCTTCATGCGCCAGGAGTCGGCATTCAATCCCAAGGCGCGCTCGGTCGTCGGCGCGATGGGCCTGATGCAGCTCATGCCGGCGACCGCACGCGCCGTCTCGACGCGCTATGCGCCGGAAACCGCGGGCGCCAATCCGTGGGATCCGTCGGTCAACGTATCGCTCGGGCAGGCCTATATCTCGATGCTGCTGAACGAGACCGACGGCAATCTCGTGCGCACCACCGCCGGCTACAATGGCGGACCGGGCAACGTGATGCGCTGGGACAATTCGCTGAACGCCTCGCAGGATCCGCTGCTCTATATCCAGTCGATCCCGCTCCACGAGACGCGCGACTTCGTGCAGCGCGTCCTCACCAATTACTGGATGTACCAGCTTCGTCTCGGCCAGCCGACGCCGTCGCTCGACCAGATCGCCTCGCACGACTGGCCCCGTTACATCGCGCAGGATGGAAGCCGCTGATCATGTTGCCGCTTGCAGGTGTAAGAGTCGTCGAGTTCTGCCAGGTCCTGGCGGGTCCTTATTGTGGAATGCTGCTGGCCGATCTCGGCGCCGAGGTGATCAAGGTCGAGCCGCCGGAAGGCGACATGATGCGGCAGTGGCCGCCGATCAGCGAGGGCTACAGCGAGAACTTCGCCTCGATCAATCGCAACAAGCGTTCGGTCGTGCTTGATCTCAAGGACCCGGCGCAAAAGGCGGCGGCGCGGCAGCTCATCCTGACGGCCGATGTGGTGCTGGAGAACAACCGGCCGGGCGTGATGGATCGTCTCGGCCTCGGCTACGAATCCTTCCGCGCCGAGAAGCCCGGCCTCGTCTATTGCTCGATCTCGGCCTTCGGCCAGAGCGGTCCGCGCTCGGGTGAGGGCGGCTTCGACGTCACCGTGCAGGCGATGAGCGGCATCATGAGCGTGACCGGCGAGCCCGATGGCGCGCCGGTGAAATGCGGCGTGCCGGTTTCCGATGTCGGCACCGGCCTCTATGCCGCGCTCACCGTCGTGTCGATCCTGCGCCGCGTCGCGGGCGGCGGAGCGGGTGCGCATGTCGATGCCTCGATGCTCGGCTGCAGCCTCGGCATGGCCGCACTCCAGACCAGCGAGTTCTTCGGCACCGGCAACGATCCGAAGAAACTGGGCTCGGCGCATCCGCGCAACGCGCCTTACCAGGCATTCAAGGCGGCGGACGGACATTTCGTCATCGCCGCCGGCAACAACAAGCTGTGGGAAGCGGTGACCCAGGTGGTCGGACGCCCCGACCTGTTCGCCGACCAGCGCTTCGCCACCACGCAGTTGCGCGCGGCCAACCAGGTCGTGCTGAAGGATCTTCTCGAGGTCGAGTTCGCCAAGCAGGGCGTCGATCACTGGCTCTCCGCCTTCGAGAAAGCCGCCGTGCCGCAGGGACGCATCAACACCTACAGCCAGATCCTGGCCGATCCGCAGGTCGCGCACATGGGCTGGGTCGAGGAGATGGAGCTTCCCTCCGGTGTGAAGACGAAAACCTTCGGCAGCCCGGTCCGGATCTCCGCCACCGACATCACGAAGCGGCGCGATCCGCCGGCGCTGGGCGCCGACACGGAAGCAATCTTCGGAAACACCTTCCTGCGAAAGGCCGCGGAATGAGCATCGATCGCCTGCGTCGCTTCATCGGCGACATGACTTCCCTCACCGGCGGCGCCTGGCAGGACAAGGACGAGAACGCGATCGTCGAAGTCGGCGCCAAGCTTTTGGGCGAACTGTGCAAGCACGACGACTGGCTGCCGGAGCAGGCGGCCAAGGTGCCGGCGCACGGTTATGCGCAGAACCTGCTGTGGTGCGATCCCTTCGAACGTTTCTGCGTCGTGAGCTTCGTGTGGGCACCCAAGGCCAACACGCCGGTGCACGATCACGAGATGTGGGGCCTGGTCGGCATGCTGCGCGGCTCGGAGACGTCATTGGCTTTCACGCGCCATCCCGAGACCGGCGTGCTGGTGCCGGGTGAGCTCACCAAGCTCGAGCCGGGTGAGGTCGAGATCCTGGTGCCGGCGCCGCGCAATCCCAAGGGCGACATCCATCAGGTGACGAACGCGTTCGACGATCGCGGCTCGATCAGCATCCATGTCTATGGCGGCAACATCGGCGCGGTGCGCCGGCACACCTACGACGTGAAGACGGGACAACCCAACCTGTTCGTGTCGGGCTACACCAACCGCGAGCAGCCCAACATCTGGGACCGCTCGGCCGAGGTGCGCGCCGCGTCGTAAAAGTTCGCGTACCGGCACTCCTCCCTTGACCGGATGCGGGACTGACAAGCACTGTCAGCCGCACTGAAAAAAAGAAAGGGAGGAAGCAAGATGAACCGTAGAACCGTATTGAAGGGCGGCACCGCCCTTGCCGCCGTTTCCATTGCCGCACCGGCCATCGGCCAGTCGAGCAAATGGCCGGCCCGTGAAATCTCGCTGATCAACCCCAATGCGCCGGGCGCCTCGACCGATCTCACCGCGCGCATCATCGCGCAGGCGCTCGAGAAGCGGCTGAACGCGACCGTCATCGTGAAGAACGTGGTCGGCGGCGCGGGCGCGCTGGGACCGACGACGCTCGCCCAGTCGACGCCCGATGGTCACACGATCGGCCTGGTCGCGATCTCGAGCCATGTCGCCGTGCCGAACATGATGAACGTCGCCTACGATCCGTGGAAGGCGTTCGACATCATCGGCCAGGTCGCGGCGCTGCGCTACGGCGTCGGCGCGCGCGCCGACGGTCCGATCAAGTCGATCGAGGATCTCGTCAACCAGGGCAAGCAGAAGCAGCTCACCTACAGCTCCAACAACGTCACCAACGTCGTGGCGATGTTCCAGCTCGCCAAGCTGAGCGGCGCCAAGTTCCGCTGGGTCGTGTTTCCGGGCGGCGTCGAGTCGGTCACGGCGGCGATCGGCGGCCATGTCGATGCCGTCATCCAGACCGTCACCGAGATGCGGCCGCAGATCGAGGCGGGCAAGCTGCGCTTCCTCGCCTCGGCCGCCGAGGCGCGCTGGCCCGACTATCCCGACGTCAAGACGCTGCGCGAGCTGGGCTACAACGCCGTCAGCAACGGCCCGTTCGGCTATGCCTTCCCGACCGGCGTCGATCCGGCGATCAAGGAGCGCATGGACAAGGCGCTGGCCGACGTCATGAAGGACGAGTCGGTGACCAGCCAGATCGACAAGCTCGGCATCCAGGCGATCTATCGCGACGGCAAGGAGTACGGCGCGCTGCTCAAGAAGATCGAGGAAGAGCTGGTGCCGATCCTCAAGGAAACCGGCATGGCCAAGAAGCCGGCGTGATGAGCCCTTTCGGCGTCAAACTGAGCGGCACGCGGATCGCGTCGCTTGGCCTGCTGGTCGCGGCGCTGATCGGTCTGTGGAAGGCGCTGGAACTGGAGAGCTGGGGCTTCGACGGTCCCGGCCCCGGCTTCTTCCCGCAGCTCATGGCCGGCATCTGCGTGGCGCTCGCCCTCGTCGTCCTGTTCTTTCCCGGCCAGGCCGGCGAGACCGAGGGCGGCGATACCGACGACGTCGAGGCGACGAAGGAATCGAACCGGACCTTCGCGGTCTACATCGCCACCTTCGCGGTGTTTGCGCTGGGCGCGATGTATGCAGGCTTCGTCGTCACGACCGTCGCCGTTACGATCGTGATCATGCGCTTCGCCGAGCGCCGCTCCTGGCTGTCCTCGATCGTCTACGGTTTGGCCTGTGCCGTCGTGGGCCTGGTCTGCTTCGGCTGGCTGCTGCGTGTCGATCTGCCGGAAGGGCCGATCGAGCGCACTTTCTACACCTACGTTCGCTGAGGTTCGACGCATGGAAGCGCTGCTCGGCGGCTTCGCCACCACGCTGACCCTCGACAACCTGTTCTACTGCTTCGTCGGCGCCTTCCTCGGCACCGTCGTCGGCATCCTGCCGGGCCTGGGGCCGCTCACCACCATCGCGATCCTGTTGCCGATCACGTTCAAGATGGACGTGACGTCGGCCATCATCATGCTCTCGGGCATTTATTACGGGGTGGCCTATGGCGGCACCGTGACCTCGGTGCTGATGCGCATCCCGGGCGAGGCCTCCTCGGTCGTGACCTGCCTCGACGGCTACGAGATGGCGCGCAAGGGCCGCGCCGGCGCGGCCCTGGGCATCGCCGGCATCGGCTCGTTCTTTGCGGGCACGGTCGGTGTCATCGGCATCTCCTTCCTCTCGCCGCCGCTCGCCGAGCTGGTCATCAAGTTCGGCCCCGCCGAATACGCGACGCTGATGTTCGCGGGCCTCACCATGGTCACCTACATGTCGAGCGGGTCGCTGCCGCGCGCGCTGCTGATGGCGGCGTTCGGCCTGCTGCTCGGCACCATCGGCAGCGACCCGCTCAACATGACGCCGCGATTGACCTTCGGCATCCTGGCGCTGGGCGATGGTGTGAATCTCGTGCCGCTGGCGATCGGTCTTTTCGGACTCTCGGAAGTGCTGTTCATGGCGCGCCAGAAGCCCGACGAGATGAAGGTCCTGCCGCCGCCCTCGCACCTGCTGGGCTTCATGCCCTCGCGCGAGGAAGCGAGGCGGTCAGTCGGCCCCGTCGTGCGCGGCACAGTCATGGGCTTTCTGGTCGGCCTCCTGCCTGGCGGCGGCGCGGTGCTGGCCTCGTTCCTGTCCTATGGCATGGAGCGCAAGCTCTCGAAGAATCCCGAGGAGTTCGGGAAGGGCGCCGTCGAGGGATTGGCCGGTCCGGAATCGGCCAACAATGCCGGCACCGCCGGCGCCTTCGTGCCGCTGCTCTGCATGGGCATTCCCGCGAACGCCGTCACGGCGCTGCTGCTCGGCGCCTTCATCATCCACGGCGTCACGCCGGGCCCAACCATCCTGGAGCGCCAGCCGCAGATCTTCTGGGGCGTCGTGGCCAGCATGTATATCGGCAACATCATGCTGCTGATCCTGAACCTGCCGCTGATCGGCCTGTTCGTGCGCATCCTCGACATCCCGCGCGCCTATCTCACGCCGATGATCCTCGCGGTCTGCCTGATCGGCGTCTATTCGTCGAACGGCAATCCGGCCGACGTGGTGATCTCGGTGATCTTCGGCTTCGTCGGTTACGGCCTGCGCCGCCACGGCTTCGATCTCGGCATCGTCATCCTGGCCTACGTGCTGGGCCCGATCTTCGAGCGCTCGGTGCGCCAGGCGCTGGCGATCTCCGACGGCGATCCGACGATCTTCTTCCACAGCGCGCTCTCGACCGGCTTTGCGGTCGTGGCGGTCCTGCTGCTGGTGGCGGGGCTTTGGCCGAAAAAGAAGAAGGCGGCCGGGTAGGGCCGCCTTTGAATTCTTATCTATTCTGAACCGTGCGGGCTCTCGCGCTTGAGTACAAGCGCTGCCGCCCGCCGATCCGCATAAACACTGACGCGAAGCGTCAGTGTTTATGCGGATGGGGATGCGTCGGGTCGACCCAGTACACCTCTTCGACCTTCTCGGCCGGGGTGATGTCGATGTTGATCGCGACCGCCTCGTTGTCGGAGCGGACCAGCACGCATTCCAGCGGCTCGGTCTCCGAGGCATTGATCTCCTGGTGCGGCACGTAGGGCGGCACGTAGATGAAGTCGCCGGGGCCGGCCTCGGCGGTGAACTGGAGCTCGTCGCCCCAGCGCATGCGGGCACGGCCCTTCACCACGTAAATTACGCTTTCCAGGTGCCCGTGATGGTGGGCGCCGGTCTTGGCGTGGGCGTGGATGGTCACTGTGCCGGCCCACAGCTTCTGGGCGCCGACGCGGGCGAAATTGATGGCCGCGGCCCGGTTCATGCCCGGGGTCTGCGCGGTGTTGGTGTCGAGCGATCCGGCGGGGATGACCCGCACGCCGTCGTGCTTCCAGTCGGTGGGGCCGGTCATGATGTCTCCGAGCTTTGAGTGTCAGCTTCTCTAGGGGCGCGGTGTTACGGAAGCAATGAAGTGATTCTGCGGTGAATTTCCACCCGGCAATCACTAAAACTCCATTTCGGGGAGTCAATGGAAAGCCCTGATGCTTTTACGGCGGTTCGAGGAAAAATCCTTTGGCGGCATTTCTGATTCTCGACCTCTGCGTCATCGGCTGGTTGCTCTATTCGCGAAGCCAGGAACGGGCGCCTCGCCGGTTCGACTGGAAGGGCGTGTTGGCCGTCTGCATGGGTTTCTGGTCTGTGCTCGTCGCCCTCAACTTCAACGCCTTCTCGCCGCTGGTTGTGACGCTGGGACTCATTCTGATCCTCGCTCTCTTCCGCGTCGTCACGGCGGATCTCTTGTCGCTATCGCCCGGAAGCGTCGCCGGATTCGCAGTCGTTTTCATTGTCGTGATCGGGGTGTTCCTCTGGCGCGCACCCCCCAGGATGCGCCTTGCTGTAGTCAGCCTCGCGCTCTGTGGAACCTTCGTCTTTGCTCTACGGGGCATTACTACCGACATTGGGAGACATATCGATTTTCTGGGTCCACCTCTTCTCGGCGCGGCTGGCGTTGCTGTGATCTGCGCCGGGCTGGTCGGGGTGATCGCCCGGCGCGCGCCGCTTGTGGTTCATCTGGCAGTGCTCTTCTCCGTATTCGGCGGCGTGTTCCTCGTCTGGGCGGAGGCACGGCGCAGCCATCTCATGGAGGTGGCGATCGCTGCAATTGCGCCGGACTGCTCACGCCAGGCCTCGTTCCTGAGTTCGCTTCGATCCGCAGGCGATTGGCCCCAATTTTTCGTCCACGCGATCCTGAAGAAGGGGCCTTCGACTCAGATCTGGAGCTATCGCGAGATGAAGTTCGTCGATCTTCCGGATTCCGCCCGGGCAAACATCGAAGGTTGCTGATTCCTGGGGTATATTGGGCGCATGAATCGCATCGATGAAACCAAGCCCTTCAAGCCGGTGAACATCGCCGTTCTGACCGTTTCGGACACGCGGACGCTGGAGACCGACAAATCGGGCGACACGCTGGTCGAGCGCATCGCGCGCGATGGCCACGTCCTGATCGACCGCGCCATCGTCACTGACGACGTCGCGCTGATCCGCGCCCAGGTGCAGAAGTGGATCGACGATCCGCGCATCGAGGCGGTGATCTCGACCGGCGGCACCGGTGTCACCGGCCGCGACGTGACACCCGAGGCGCTGGAGGCGCTGTTCGAGAAGAAGATCGAGGGGTTCGGCGAGACCTTCCGCTGGATCAGCTTTCAGAAGATCGGCACCTCGACCATGCAGAGCCGCGCCACCGCGGGCGTCGCGAACGCGACCTATATCTTCGCGCTGCCGGGCTCGACCGGCGCCTGCAAGGACGGCTGGGACGACATCCTGCGCCAGCAACTCGACATCCGCTTCCGCCCCTGCAACTTCGCCGAGCTGATGCCGCGCCTCAACGAAGGCAAGATGCCGCGCAGTGGCTGATCTCCTCGCCGCCATTCGCGAAGGCGAGGAGCTGCCGGCGACCGGCACGGCACACGGCCATGTCAGGCTGAAGGACGGAAGACTCGCGCGGATCGCCTATGCCTATGAAGACGATCCGACGGCGGCTGCGCGCTTGCATCTGCAGGCCGAAGCCTTTCGTCATCTCGCGCCGGCGGAGCGCACGCCCAAACTTCACGAAGTGATTGAGCCGCAGCCCGGCCTGCCGGGTGGGGCGTTGATCGTCGACTTCATCGAGGGGCGTGCGCCACGCCTGCCGGATGAACTCGATGCGATGGCGGATACGCTGGCGCGCCTCCACTCGTTGCCGCTGCCTTCGCCAAGCTCGCCGATCCCGCGACAGGACAATCCGTTTCGCACGACTCTCGATGTCGTGGAGCAGGGCGCTCAACGCTTTCTCGACAAGGCGATCACTGATCCCGGCGCTCGCGCCGAGATCGTCGAGGAACTCGAACTGATGCGCGAGATGGCGGTGACGCTGGCAAGCCGGCCGCAGCCTTTGTCGATTGCATTGGCCGACACGCACCCCGGCAATTTCATCGTCGATCGCGACGGCATCGCCTGGTTCGTCGATCTCGAGAAGGCACATGTCGGCTCGGCGGCGATCGACCTCGCGCACGCCACCTTGCCGACCTCGACCGTGTGGCATCCCGATGTCGGCAAGGTCCTGTCGCGCCCCGAGGTCGACGGCTTCTACGAGTCCTATCTCGCCAGGGTCGGCGAGACGCGCGCCGCCGAATTTCGGCCATGGCTGCAGCCGATGCGCCGGCTGACCTGGTTGCGCACGACGATGTTCATGGCGCGCTGGAAAGTTCAGACGGAAGCGCCGCGCGATCCGTCCGATCCCTCGCAATGGAGCGACGCCGGTATGGAGCCTGCCATGAAGGCTCATCTGCGGGTCCGGATCGACCAGTGCTTCGACCGCGGCTCCATCCGCGCCCTTCGCGCCGAGTGGCTATGACGGCCTCGGAGGGTTGATGGTTTCCGCCTTGAACGCGGCGCTACTTTCGTCCTCGGCGTGTATTAGGACCAAAACCGGCGAACCGCGGCGCTTTTCCAGCCAGGCGTAGGCCTCGGCGAAGAGGCCGCTCAAGACGTCGGTCTCCGGCTGATATATCGAGGCGACTCGCATAACATAGCGGCCACGCTCTTCTTCTGAGTCGTCTCTCTCCGGGAATAAATGGATGTAGCCCCGGCGCCGTCCATCGCCGTCCACGGCGATGAAGATCGCCGATTTATCGGCCGTTGAGGCCCCTTCAACGGTGAGGCGGGCTTGCGAGGTGAGTTCCTCATCGTCCGGCGGCGCGAGCTTGGCGATGAAATCGATGTCATCGTGACTCGCAGTCCTGACCTCAATATCTACCATCTGCTGTCTCTCGAGAAAGATAGGCGTCAGCACTCATTCTAGCTTGTGTTTTATAATATTTGTACAACCAGTGGTATAAATGTGCCGAGCGGCTATAGCGGCTTCACCATGCGCAGTGTCTCGGTCTGGAAACCGCGGCGCTCGTAGAACTCGACGGCGTGGCGGTTGTCGGCGAACACGTCGAGGCAGAGGAAACGATAGCCCTGCGCGCGGGCCCAGCTCTCGGCCTCCTGCATCATCAGGTGGGCGATGCCCCGGCCTTCGGCTTCCTCGACGAGCGCCAGCAGCGAGACGTAGCCGCAGGGCTCGTCGGTCACGCCATCCTTGAACGGGCGCATATGGATGTAGCCCAGCCGTTTGCCGTCGGCCGTCCAGGCGACGAGCGTCTGCGCGCCCTCTTCGACCTTGGCGAAGGTCGAGGCCATATAGCGGTCCTGGAAGCCGTCCATCGCGGCGAGGTCGTGCCAGGCGGGGCCGGGCACGCCGGACAGGCGGGGCGACAGGCTCATGAGGAAGTCGCGGTCCTCGGGGCGGGCGGTGCGTAACTCGATGGCTTGCATGGCTTTCTCTCTAGGGATGGCCGTGGCGGGAGACAATGAACCCCTTGAGACAGTGGCTTGACTCGTTCCTCTTTTGTTCTAAGAGTCGGGCCTATGAAAGAGCCCGTTCAGCCGCTTTATCCGGACGACCAGATCGCCGAGCCGCAGCACAACGGGCGCGGCGCGATCAGCAACGCGACCAGCCGCTTCGACGACGAGAAGCGCATCCGCACCAACGACGGCTGGGACATCGAGGAAGAGCTGCCGCCGCTACGCACGACGCTGACGAAGGACGCCACGCGCACCATCCTCGCGCGCAACACCTCGCCGGACATTCCCTTCGACCGTTCGATCAATCCCTATCGGGGCTGCGAGCATGGCTGCATCTACTGCTTCGCGCGGCCGACCCATGCCTATCTCGGCCTGTCGCCCGGCCTCGATTTCGAGACCAGGATCCTGTTCAAGCCGGAGGCTGCGAAGCTGCTGGCGGCCGAACTCGCCTCGCCGAAATATCGCTGCGACGTGGTGGCGATGGGCACCAACACCGATCCCTACCAGCCGGTGGAACGCGATCTCAAGATCACGCGCCAGATCCTCCAGGTGCTGAGCGACTTCAACAATCCCGTCGGCATCGTCACCAAGAACCACCTGATCACGCGCGACATCGACATTTTGGGCGACATGGCCAAACGCAACCTGGCCGAGGTGTTCCTGTCGATCACCACGCTCGACCGCGATCTTGCACGCACGATGGAACCGCGTGCCTCGGCCCCTCATCGACGGCTCGACGCGATCGGCGAGCTGGCGGCGGCCGGCATTCCCGTCGGCGTGATGACGGCGCCGATGATCCCAGGCCTCAACGACCATGAGATGGAATCGATTCTCGATGCGGCGACCGCGGCTGGCGCCACGCGTGCCGGCTACACGGCGTTGCGCCTGCCGCTCGAGATCAAGGACCTGTTCGAGGAGTGGCTGCGCGCCAACCGGCCTGACCGCGCCGAGCGCATTCTCTCGCTCGTTCGCCAGATGCGCGGGGGCGAACTCTACAAGGCCGAGTTCGGCACGCGCATGAAGGGCGAGGGTCCGATCGCGCAGTTGCTGAGCCAACGCTTCGCTGCTTCGATCAAGCGCCTCGACCTCAACCGGGTGCGCTACCGCCTCGACACGATGCGCTTCGCCGTTCCCGCCGCCGCGCGCACAGCGTTGGTCGATGCCAAGCGCGACGCACGGCAGATGAAGCTCTTCTAGCCAAAAACTCCGTCGTCCTGAGCGAAGCCGCCCATGGGGCGGCGCAGTCGAAGGACCTCTTTTCCGACGCACGCCGTGTTGAAACGAAAAGAGGTCCTTCGACTGCGCGCCTGCGGCGCTCCGCTCAGGACGACGGACTTGTGTTGTCGAACCCAGGCTCAGATCGTTCTAGTCGAGGAACACGACCTTCGGCCAAAGCTCGCGCCAGCGCTTGGCCTCGACGCGAGCATCGTATTCGTGTCGCCTCTCACGCCCGAACGGCGTGGGACGGCAGCGCAGGTTCAAAAGATCGTCGGTGCCAAGCGGCGCGATGACCGAGAGCGTGTCGTCGGCTTCGAGGCGCACGCCGATGCCGGTCACGGTCTCCAGCCAGTAGGTCATGGCGTCGGCGGTGTCGCGGTGTGGGAGCACGTCTTTCCAGACATGCATGCGCGCCTGGTTGCGGACCTGCCAGGGCAGGCCGGGCAGCAGCACGTCGAGCCGTCGCTCGAACGCCGCCTCGCTCTCGCGCGAGACGTCGTCTGCGTCGAAATAGATGACGTCGATATCCACAGGCAGTCGTGCCGGCACGATGCCGTGCAGGTGATCCCAGACGCGATTGCGCACGAATCCCGCGGCAATGCACCAGTCGGGCAGGGTCAGTTCGCGCACCGCACGAAGCTGTTCCATCGCGATGGCGTCTTCTGCGATGATGCGGGTGATTAGGGACATGGCTCAGTCTAGCCGGCCTCGATGGGGATAATGCCAAGCTTTCGATTCGAACTGCGTTGCGAAGGACGGGTGGCCGGCATCGACGAAGTCGGGCGCGGGCCGCTGGCCGGGCCCGTGATGGCCGCCGCGGCGGTGATCGACCGCACGCGCGCGGCGCGCAAGCTGCTGCGCATGATCGACGATTCCAAGAAGCTGACGCTCGAACAGCGCGAGGAAGCCTACGAGGCCATGATCGCGTCCGGTGTCGTGCAGTTCGCCGTGGCCGAAGCGAGCGTCGAGGAGATCGACCGCATCAACATCCTGCAGGCCACATACCTGGCTATGCGCCGCGCCGTGCAGGCGCTGGCCGAGCAGCCCGAGGTCGTGCTGGTCGACGGCAATCGCGTGCCGCCGCAACTGGGCTGCCGCGCCGAGACCATCGTCGGCGGCGACGCGCATTCCTATTCGATCGCCGCCGCCTCGATCTTCGCCAAGGTGACGCGCGACCGCTACATGCACACGCTCGCGATCGTCCATCCCGGTTATGGCTGGGAGACCAACCGTGGCTATGGCAGCCAGCAGCATCTCGAAGCGCTGTCGCTGCTGGGTCCCACGCCGCATCACCGGCGCAGCTTCGCGCCGGTCGCGCGCCTGGTCTGACGCCATGGGCATCGGATCGATCCGCAACATCGACTACGTGGTGCTGCTCTGCGAGGACCTGGTCCGCGCGCGGCAGTTCTATCTCGACGTGATGAAGCTCCGCATCGAGCGCGAGACGCCGCGCTGGGTAAGCTTTTATCTGGGCTCGGGTTTCCTCTGCCTGCGTCCGCGCACGCTCGAAGGCGTCTTCCAGGACGGACCGGGCGGCCCGCCGGGTTCGGCCTCGGTGCAGCTCGCCTTTCGCGTCGCGCCGCCCGAGATCGACGAATGCCAGGCCGAGCTTGCCGCGCATGGTGTCGCCTTGATGGGCCCGCCGCGCGACATCCCGTCATGGGGGCATCGCGCGATCTTCTTCCGCGACACCGAAGGCAACGTCATCGAGATCTACGCCGAAGTCTGACGCCGGAACCCGAACCATGCTCAAGCTCTATTACACCGCCCACACCTGTTCGCTCGCCACGCACATCGTGCTGGAGGATGTCGGCGCCGACTATTCGACGGTGCGCATCGACTTCAAGACCGAGCAGCAGAAGTCGGTCGACTATCTCAAGGTCAATCCCAAGGCACGCGTGCCCGCGCTGGTGACTGACAAGGGCATCCTGACCGAGACGCCGGCGATGCTGGTCTACGTCGCACAGAGCTTCCCCGCCTCGCGGCTTGCGCTGATGGACGATCCCTTCGCCTTCGCTGAGGTGCAGTCGTTCAACTCTTATCTCTGCTCGCACCTGCACGTGGCGCACGCGCACCGCATGCGCGGCCATCGCTGGGTCGATGCCGACGACGCGGCGTCGATCGCGGCCATGCAGCGCAAGGTGCCGGAATCGGTCGGCGGCGCCTTCGAGATGATCGAGCGCGAGATGTTGAAGGGCCCGTGGGTGATGGGCGAGCACTACACGATCTGCGACGCCTATCTGTTCACGCTCGCCCAGTGGCTCGAAGCCGACGGCGTCGACCCCGCCCGCATCCCGCGCGTGGTCGATCACCGTCGCCGTATGTCGGAGCGTCCGAACGTGAAGAAGGCGATCGCCGAGGAACTAAGCCCGCTCTGATCGGTCTATTTGCCGATCGCGCTCAGCCGCGCGAACACTTCGTCCGTTAGCTTGAGGTCGGCGGCGGCCAGGTTCTGCTGCAGATGAGCGACCGAGGACGTGCCCGGGATCAGCAGGATGTTGGGGGCGCGGCGCAGCAGCCAGGCGAGCGCCACCTGCATCGGCGTCGCGCCCAGCTCCTTGGCGATGTCGGACAGGCTCGACGACTGCAGCGGCGTGAAGCCGCCCAGCGGGAAGAAGGGCACGTAGGCGATGCCCAGCCCCGCGAGTTCGTCGACCAGCGCGTCGTCGTCACGATGGACGATGTTGTACTGGTTCTGCACGCAGACGACCGGCGCGATGCTGCGGGCCTCGGCGACCTGTTTGCGCGTGGCGTTGCTGACGCCGAGGTGGCGGATCAGGCCTTGCCGCTGCAACTCGGCCAGCGCGGTGAACTGCTCCGCGATCGAGCCTTCGCCCGGCCCATGACCGTCGCCCATCATGACGCGCATGTTGACGACATCGAGCGCCGGGACGCCGAGGTTCTTCAGGTTGTCGTGCACGGCCCGCTCGAGATCGGCCGGCGTCTGCGCCGGATTCCAAGAGGCGTCGTTGCCGCGCACCGCGCCGACCTTGGTCACGATCGTCAGGTCGGCAGGATAGGGATGCAGCGCCTCGCGGATGATCTGGTTGGTGACATGCGGCCCGTAGAAGTCGCTGGTGTCGATATGGTTCACGCCGCTCTTCACCGCCTCGCGCAGCACGGCGACCGCCGCGGCGCGATCCTTGGGCGGACCGAAGACGCCGGGGCCGGCGAGCTGCATGGCGCCATAGCCCATGCGCTTCACGGCTCGGTTGCCCAGCTGGAAAGTCCCGGCGGCGGTGATGTCGGTCATGAAAACCTCCGAAGTTGAACAGCCCCAACATAGGCATCGTGCATTACAGCGATAATCCCGCATAATCGGAACAGGCTGTGCGGGAATATGGCGGCTGACCTCAACGATCTCTCGGCCTTCGTGGCGGTGGCGCGCGCCGGCGGCTTCCGCGACGCTGCGCGGCTGGGCGGCGTATCCGCCTCGAGCCTGAGCGGCGCCGTCCGGCGGCTGGAAGCGCAGCTCGGCATGCGCCTGCTCAATCGCACGACCCGCAGCATCGCCCCGACCGAGGCGGGCGCGCGCCTGCTCGAACGACTGAGGCCGGCGCTGGGCGAAGTCGAAGCGGCGCTCGACGTGGTGAACAGTTTTCGCGACCGGCCGGTCGGAACGCTCAGGCTCAACGTGCCCGGCACCGCCGCGCGTCTGGTGCTGCCCGCGATCGTGGCGCCGTTCCTGAAAGCCTATCCGGACATCAGGCTGGAGGTGGTCGTCGAGGATGGCTTCGTCGACATCCTGGCGGCGGGCTGCGACGCCGGCATCCGCTACGACGAGCGATTGGAGCAGGACATGGTCGCGATCCCGATCGGCCCGCGGGTGCAGCGCTTCGCGACCGCCGCCTCGCCCGCCTATCTCGCGGCGCACGGGCAGCCCGAGCATCCGCGCGATCTGCTCGGCCACGCCTGCCTGCGGGGGCAATTCTCCAGCGGCGCGATGCCGACCTGGGAATACGAGCGCGAGGGCGAGATCGTCCGGGTCGATCCCTCGGGACCGCTGGTCGTGAGGTTGGGCGCGGCCGTGGATCTCGCGATCAGCGCCGCCGTCGATGGAGTCGGCATCGTCCATCTCTTCGAGGAGTGGCTGCGCCCTCATCTCGACAGCGGCGCGCTCGTGCCCGTGCTTGCCCCCTGGTGGCAGAGTTTCTCCGGGCCCTTCCTCTATTATCCCGGCCGTCGTCAGCTTCCGGCGCCGCTGCGCGCCTTCGTCGACTTCATCCGGAATTAGGGGCGCAACACGTTCTCTAGGTCTGGTAGTGATGGTGGGTCATTGCGCCTCGATCTTGTGGATGGATCGCGTAAACAATTGAATCAATTGTAGTTTCTTGACTGCGACTCCCTGTGGACTCATTTTCCACAGATGATCGAAGACAAGCAGGACCGTGTATTCGTGGGCGATTGCATCGAGCTGATGCAGGCTCTGCCCGAAGCTTCCGTCGACATGGTCTTCGCCGACCCGCCCTACAATCTCCAGCTTGGCGGTGACCTGCTGCGACCCGACAACAGCAAGGTCGACGCGGTCGACGACGACTGGGACAAGTTCGGAAATCCCTCCGAGTCCGTCGGGGAGAGCTTCGCGCTCTACGACAAGTTCACCCGCGCCTGGCTCGCCGCCGCGCGGCGCGCGCTGAAGCCCGAGGGCACGCTCTGGGTGATCGGCAGCTACCACAACATCTTCCGCATCGGCACGGCGCTGCAGGACCAGGGCTTCTGGCTGCTGAACGACATCGTGTGGCGCAAGTCGAACCCGATGCCGAACTTCCGCGGCAAGCGCTTCACCAACGCGCACGAGACGCTGATCTGGGCGGCGCGCGACAAGGCGGCCAAGCGTTACACCTTCAACTACGATTCGATGAAGGAACTGAACGAGGGCACGCAGATGCGCTCCGACTGGCTGCTGCCGCTCTGCACCGGCGGCGAGCGCCTGAAGGGCGAAGACGGCAAGAAGGCGCATCCGACGCAGAAGCCCGAGTCGCTGCTGTTCCGTTGCATCATGGCCGCGTCCAATCCCGGCGACACGATCCTCGACCCGTTCTTCGGCACCGGCACGACCGGCGCCGTGGCGCGCCGCCTCGGCCGCCGCTTCATCGGCCTCGAGCGCGATCCCGACTATGCCGCGATCGCGCGCAAGCGCATCGCCGAGATCACGCCGCTGGCGGCCGAGGACGTGACGCCCAAGCCCAGCAAGCGCGCCGAGCCGCGCATCCCGTTCGGTGTGCTGATCGAGGCGGGGCTGCTGCGGCCCGGCACGGTCCTGTCCGATCCCAGCGGCCAGTTGCACGCCCGCGTGCGCGCCGACGGTTCGCTCTCGGCGTCGAACGCGCTGGGCGATCATCGTGGCTCGATCCATCAGGTGGGTGCCGCGGTGCAGGGCGCGCCGGCCTGCAACGGCTGGACGTTCTGGCATGTCGACGTCGCGGGCGCGCGCCGTCCGATCGACCATCTCCGCCAGCAGGTCCGCGCGGGCCTCTAGGCCTACTCTCTCGGCTAATCCTTGACGGCGTGCTCGATGACCTTGCGCATGACCGTCGGCAGCGCGCGTTCGTCGAGCTTGTCGAGCGCCGCCCAGGTCGTGCCGCGTGCCAGCTCCGCGAGTCGTCCGGTCGTGGCGATGGCGCGGGCGACGGTGAGTTCGAGATGGAAGTGCGTGAAGGTGTGACGCACGAGGCCCGGCATCACCACCCAGCGCGCCGGCACCGGTGCTTCCTTGAGCGAAGTCGCCTCGACGAACGGCCCTTCACGCCAGGCGCTCGACGGCACCTCGTCCATGCCGCCTAAAAGGCCCTTAGGCGGGCGCTTCCGTAAAAGTACGGCGCCGTCCTTGCGCAGCAGCACGAAGGCGAGGCCGCGACGGGTCGGCTTCTCGGCCTTGGGCGCGCGGCGCGGCAGCTCCTCTGCAATGCCGAGCTTGCGGCCCTTGCAGCCCTGCATCAGCGGACAGATGACGCAGCGCGGATTGCGCGGGATGCAGACGGTGGCGCCGAGATCCATCATCGCCTGCGCGTAATCGCCGGCGCGTTGCTGCGGCACCAGCCGCGCGGCGCGGACATGGATGTCGGGCTTGGCGTCGGGCAGCGGCGTCTCGATCGCGTAGAGGCGGGAGATCACCCGTTCGACATTGCCGTCGACCGCCGATGCGGGATGGTCGAACGCGATCGAGCGAATGGCCGCCGCCGTGTAGGGGCCGACGCCGGGCAACGCCCGCAGGCCCGGCTCGTCCTCGGGGAATTGGCCGCCATGGAGGGTGGCGACGGCCTGGGCGCAGGCGTGCAGGTTGCGGGCGCGGGCGTAGTAGCCGAGACCCGCCCAGGCCGAGAGCACGTCGTCGAGCGGTGCCTCGGCCAGCGCCTCGACCGTGGGCCAGCGTTCGACGAAGCGGCGGAAATATTCACCCACCGTGGCGACGGTGGTCTGCTGCAGCATGATCTCCGACAGCCAGACACGGTAAGGCGGCGTGCGCTCTCCCGGGGCTGCGCGCCAGGGGAGGGTGCGACGATGTCGATCATACCAGGCGAGCAGTCGGGCGGCGTGGGTCATGGTCACTTGCGGGGGCGTGGCCTACCATACGGAGCGGAGTTTGAAAGGGTCCATGCGCGAAAACGGCTTCCGTGCGATCGGCGGTCTGGCCCAGAAGCTCACGTCTGGCATGGCGAAGGGCCGCAGCACCTCTCTCATTCGACTGAAGGCCGACTGGCCGGCGGTCGTGGGACCGGAGCTCGCCCGCACCACCCGGCCCGACGCGCTGCTGGCCGGGCGAGGTGCGCGTGCCGGCAAGGCATTGCGGCTGAAGGTTTCCGGCGCCGCTGCCCTAGAGGTCCAGCACAGGAGCGGCCAGATCGTGGAACGGGTTAACGCCTATTTCGGGCACAGGGTGATCGACGACGTGCGGATCGTGCAGGGCGCCATCTCGGCGCCGCGGCCCGCACCCAAGGTGCAGCGGCCCGATCCGGTCGTCGAACAGACGATGGCCAGCCGTACGGCCAGCGTGCAGGACCCCGATCTGCGCAAGGCGCTGGCCAAGCTGGGCGCGCGCATCGCCACCGGCCGGCGCGGTTTCGTGTTGGGGAGCCTCGGTGCGATCGGCGCGGCCTGCCTGCCCGACCGGGCGCGTGCGCAACTGCCGCCGCAAAAGCTGCTCGAGCCGCTGCCGGACGACCATGTGCTGGGCAAGCCCGATGCGCCCAACGTGCTGATCGACTACGCCTCGTTCACCTGCCCGCATTGCGCGACCTTCAACGCCGCCGTGATGCCGGCTCTGAAGCGCGACTGGATCGATACCGGCAAGCTGAAGCTGATCCACCGCCACTATCCCTCGGATGCGATCGCCACGCGGGCCAGCCTGCTGGCCGAGTGCGCCGGACCCGACAAGTTCTTCGACGCCGTCGACACCATCTTCCGCACCCAGGTCCAGTGGCTGACCGCGCCCGATCCGGCGGCGGAACTGATGACCGTGCTGGCGAAGCGGGGGGTGACCGAGGCCCAGGCGCAGGCCTGCATCGCCAATGACCGGCTTTTGGACAAAGTCATCGCCGACGTGCAGTCCGGGCAGACGCTGGGGGTCACTTCGACCCCCACTCTGTTCATCAACGAGCAGCCGTACGGCAATCCCGGCGGCATGGAAGCGATCGCAGCGATTTTAGCCCAGGTGGGGCGGTAATTGTTTGACTCCCCACAGGCGTAATTCCCAAGATGTAGTGGAGAGGGTAGGGGCAAATGCGGAATATCTTGATCGTCGCCGGCGGTGTCGTGGCGGTGGCTGCGATTGCGGCCGGCGTCTACTTCGGCACCCGTGCGCCGTCGTCCCCGCCGCCGGTCGCGGCCGCCTCCGCGTCCGCGCCGAACAAGGCCGCGCTCGAGTCCGTGCAGCCCGGCGACCATATTCTGGGTGACCCGAAGGCGCCGATCACCGTGATCGAATACGCCTCGCTTACCTGCTCGCACTGTGCGCATTTCCACACGCAGGTCCTGCCCGAGATCAAGAAGAAGTGGATCGATACCGGCAAGGTGAAGCTGGTCTATCGCGACTTCCCGCTCGACCAAGTCGCGGCCAAGGCCGCCCAGATCGCGGAGTGCTCGGGCAACGACCGCTATTTCGGCGTGATCGACCTCATCTTCCGCAGCCAGCCGCAATGGGCGGTGGCCAGCGATCCGGTGGCCGAACTCGCCAAGCCCCTGCGCATCGCGGGCCTCGGCGAAAACGAGATCAAGACCTGCCTCGCCAACGAGGCGATGAGCAACGCGGTGATCAACGACTACAAGGGCGGCGAGACGATGGGCGTGAACTCGACGCCGACCCTGTTCATCAATGGCCAGCTCTATCGCGGGTCGCGCACGGTCGAGGAACTCGACGGCGTGTTCGGCAAGCTCGCCAAGTAGACACTCAGGCAAGTAACCAGACAGGCGTGGTGTAATGGTCCAGTTCGACAAGCTCCGGCTCTCCGGTTTCAAGTCCTTCGTCGACCCGACCGAGCTCAGCATCGAGCCGGGCATGACCGGGATCGTGGGACCCAATGGCTGCGGCAAGTCGAACCTGGTCGAGGCGCTGAAGTGGGTGATGGGCGAGACCTCCGCCAAGCAGATGCGCGGCAGCGAGATGGAGGACGTCATCTTCGCCGGCTCCGGCCAGCGCCCGGCGCGCAACATCGCCGAGGTGATGCTGTCGCTGGACAACAAGACCCGCACCGCGCCGGCGATGGTGAACGATACCGACCAGCTTGACGTCGTGCGCCGCATCGAGCGCGGCAACGGCTCGGCCTATTCGGTGAACGGCCGCGAGATCCGCGCCCGTGACGTGCAGACGTTGTTCGCCGACGCCGCCACGGGGTCGCGTTCGACGGCGCTGGTCAGCCAGGGCCGCATCGGCACGCTGATCAATGCCAAGCCGGCCGATCGCCGTTCGGTGATCGACGAGGCGGCCGGCATCACCGGTCTCTACGCCCGCCGTCATGAGGCCGAGCTGCGCCTGCGCGCCGCCGAGCAGAACCTCGCGCGCGTGCAGGACGTGCTGGTCGCGCTGGAAGAGCAGCACAAGGGGCTGAAGCGCCAGGCCCGCCAGGCCAGCCGCTACCGCAACCTGTCCGACCATATCCGTCGCGCCGAAGCCGCCGTCCTGGCGCTGAAGCTCGCCAATGCCGAGCGTGACCTGGCCGAGTCGGCCGAGCGCCTGAAGGAAGCCGAGGCGCAGGTCTCCGACCTCACGCGCCTGGTCGGTCTCGCCACCACGGCGCAGGCCGAAGCCGCGACCGCGTTGCCGCCGCTGCGCAACGACGAGGCCGCCGCCGCGGCCGGCCTGCAGCGCCTGCGCGTCGCGCACGATGCGCTGACCGCCGAGGGCGAGCGTGTCGCCGCCGCGCAGTTCGAGGCTGAGCGGCGCCTGCAGCAGACCGAACAGGATCTGTCGCGCGAGCGCGGCCGCAAGGGCGACGCCGAGACGGCGATCGCCGATCTCGACAGCCAGCGCGAGCGGCTCGAAGAAGAGCGTTTCGGCGAAGAGGATCGCGCCTTCGCCGCCGAGGAAGCCCGCGACACCGCGCGCACCGGGACCAACGAAGCCGAGGCCGAGCACGACGCGCTGACGCGCCAGATCGCCGACGACGAGGCGCTGCGCCAGAGCGTGGGCCGCGAGATCGCCGAACTGCAGGACCGGCTGCGCCGCCTGTCGTCGCGCCGCGACGAGGTCACCGCGCAGCAGCAGCAGCTCGAAACCGAACTGTCGAACCTGCCGGCGCTGCCGGAGGTCGAGGCAGAACTCGAAGCGGCGCGTGTCGCGCTCGAGGAAACGCGCTTCACCAGCCAGGAGGCAATCGAGGCCGCGCGTGAGGCCGAGCGTTATGAATCGGATGCCGCGCGTGTCGCCGTCGCCAAGGCCGAAGCCGAGCGGCTCGACATGGAGCGCGCCCGCGCCGCCGAGCGCGAAGCCGCCGAAGCGAGCCACGCCACGGCCGTCGAGACCGTCCAGAAGACCAATGCGCGCCTGACCAAGCTGCGCGCCGAGGAAGCCGGCGTCGCCGCCGCGCTGAAGTCGGCCGCCGATTCGCTGTGGCCGCCGTTGCTCGATGCGCTGACCGTCGAGCCGGGCTTCGAGAAGGCCCTGGGCGCGGCGTTCGGCGACGAGCTCGAAGCCTCGTCCGATCGTGGCGCGCCGGTTCACTGGCTGCCGCTCGACTCTCTGACCGACACGCCAGCCCTGCCCGAGGGCGCGACGCCGCTCGGCGCGCATGTCGGTGCGCTGCCGGAACTCGCCCGTCGCCTGGCCTTCATCGGCATCGTCGCCAACGACGAGATTGGTGCTGCGCTGCAGGCGGCGCTCAAGCCCGGCCAGCAGCTCGTGACCCGCGAGGGCGCCGTGTGGCGCTGGGACGGCTACACGATGCGCGCCGGTGCGCCGTCGACCGCCGCGGTGCGTCTCAGCCAGCGCAACCGCCTGGCCGAGATCCGCTACCAGATCGACGGCGCCGTCGCCGAGCAGACGATCGAGCAGGCGCGCGTCGATGCCGAGAAGACCTGGCTCGCCGCCGCCCGCGACGCCGAGAAGACCTGCGTCGACCAGGCCCGCGCCCATGAGCGCAGCGTGGCCGACGCCGCCCGCCGCAAGGCGCAGGATGCCGGCGAGGCGACCCGCGCCGCCGAGCGTGCTGCCCAGTCGGCCATCGGCACCGCCGAGCGCCTGGCCACGCAGGCCCGCGACCGTCACGTCGAGATCGCCCGCCGCACCGACCAGCTCCGCACCCGCCTTGCCGGCATCGAGACGGTGGTGGCCGAAGTGCTGGGCGACATCGCCGACGTCGAGATGCGCCGCACCTTCCGCGAGGCGCGCCTGTCGTCGATCTCCGATACCCAGGCCGATCGCGCCGCCGCCGGTGCGCTGCGCGTGCGCATCGCAGAGCTGCGGGCCGCGCTCGTCGAGGCCGAGAGCCAGTGCAGCCGTCTCGCCCGTGAGTCGGCGATGCGAGTCGAGCGTCTGGCGCAGATCGCGCAGGACCATGCCGGCTGGAGCAAGCGCCTGAGCGAGGCCGACGGCCAGATTGTCGAACTCGAGGCGCGGCACGAGCAGACCGCCGCCGCGATCGCCGAACTCGCCGCCAAGCCGGCCGAGATCGAAGAGAAGCGCATGGTGCTCGGCGAGGAGATCGAGAAGGCCGAGTTCAACCGCCAGGAAGCGGCCGATCGTCTGGCGATCGGCGAGACCCGCCTGGGCGAAGCCGACAAGGCGCTGCGCCAGGCCGAGACCGAAATGGGCAACGCGCGCGAGAATCGTGTCCGCCGCGAGGGCCAGGTCGAACAGGCCACCAAGGATCGCGAGTCCGTGGTCGAGCGTATCCTCGAGCGGCTGCGCTGCGAGCCCGACGGCGTGATGGCGCTGGCCGAGGTCCAGTCGCTGGAAGAGCTGCCGGAACTCGACAAGGCCGAGCACAAGCTCGAGCGTCTGGTGCACGAGCGCGAGACGATGGGCGCCGTGAACCTGCGCGCCGAGGAAGAGGCCAACGAACTCGAGCAGCAGATCACCGGCATGACGACCGAGCGCGACGACCTGGTCGCCGCCATCGGCCGCCTGCGCCAGGGCATCCAGAGCCTGAACCGCGAGGGCCGCGAGCGCTTCCTCGCCGCCTTCGAGCAGGTCAGCGGCCACTTCCAGCAGCTCTTCACCAAGCTGTTCGGCGGCGGCAAGGCCGAGCTGCGGCTCACCGAGTCGGAGGACCCGCTCGAGGCCGGCCTCGAGATCCACGCCTCGCCGCCAGGCAAGAAGCTGCAGGTCATGTCGCTGCTCTCGGGCGGCGAGCAGGCGCTCACGGCACTCTCGCTGCTGTTTGCGGTGTTCATGACCAACCCGGCCCCCATCTGCGTGCTGGACGAGGTGGACGCGCCGCTGGACGACCTGAACGTGGAACGCTTCTGCGGCCTGGTGAACGACATCGCCGGCCGTACCGACACGCGCTTCCTGATCATCACCCATCATCGCGTCACCATGGCGCGCATGGATCGCCTCTACGGCGTGACCATGGCCGAGCGGGGCGTGTCCCAGCTCGTCTCGGTCAATCTGCAGGAGGCCGACCGCATGGTGGCCTGAGGCCATCGATCCGACCGAGTTCAATCAAGCAAGACTATCTTCCTCTCTCTCAAGATGACTGGGCGCCGGCGGGCCTGAGCCGGCGCCCTTTTTCTTTTGCCGCGCTTCCCGGGGCCGCACTTCTCAGGGCGGGAGCGGGGCTGTAGTGTCCGGCCCATGCCCGATACGCTCAGCACCAACGCCACCGATGTCATCGAACTGACGCGCACGCTCGTCCGCTGCGAGAGCGTGACGCCGCGTGAAGCAGGGGCGCTGCAACTTCTCGAGCAGACGCTGGCGCCGCTCGGTTTCACGTGCGAGCGCATGGATTTCACGCAGGCCGGCACCGACGACGTCGCCAACCTCTATGCCCGCATCGGCACCGCGGGTAAGCACTTCTGCTTCGCGGGCCATTCCGACGTGGTGCCGGTCGGCGACCTGTCGTCCTGGACGATCGGACCGTTCGCGGCCGAACTGTCGGGCGGCTATCTGTTCGGCCGTGGTGCGGCCGACATGAAGGGCGCGATCGCGGCCTTCACCGATGCGACCGCCCGTTTCCTCAGTCGTCGCGGCCGCGATTTCGGCGGCTCGATCAGCCTGCTGATCACCGGCGACGAGGAAGGTCCCGCCGTCAACGGCACCGTGAAGATGCTTCAGCGCCTGGCCGAGCGCGGCGAGACGATCGATGCCTGCATCGTCGGCGAGCCCACCAGCTCACGCCGGTTCGGCGACATGATGAAGATCGGCCGTCGCGGCAGCATGACCGTCGACATGACCGTGCGCGGCGTGCAGGGCCATGTCGCGTATCCCGAGCGGCTCGACAATGCGATCCACCGGCTCTCGGCCATGATCGAGGCGCTGGTGCGCGAGCCGATCGACAAGGGCAGCACGCATTTCCAGCCGACCTCGCTGCAGTTCACCACCGTCGATGTCGGCAACCCCGCGACCAACATCGCGCCGGGCGTCGCCAAGGCGCGGTTCAACACGCGCTTCAACGATCTCTGGACCTCGAAGACCTTGCTCGCGCACCTGCAGGAGCGCATCGAGCGCGCCAATGCAGCGCTCGGCGGCAACGGCACCGTCGAATACAGCGTCCAGGTCTCGGGTGAATCGTTCTACACGCCGCCCGGCCCGCTCAGCGACCTCGTCGCCGGCGCGGTGCGCGACGTGGCGGGCGTCGAGACCGAGCTGTCGACGACCGGCGGCACCTCCGATGCGCGGTTCATCCGCAGCTATTGCCCGGTGCTCGAGTTCGGGCTGGTCGGCGAGAGCATGCACAAGGTCGACGAGAAGAGTGCGGTCGCCGATCTCAAGACGCTGGCCCGTGTCTACGAAACGGTGCTCGACCGTTACTTCGCGGTCTGATTGCGTGCTCAACGCCGGCGAAATCGCCCGTGGCATGCAGGGCGCCCTCGGGCTCCTGAAGCGCGACCCGGCGTCCCCGTCCTACTTCGACAACACGCTGGAAGCCTGCGTGCGCTCGTTCCAGGTGATGATCCTGGTGGCGCCGCTGCACGTCACGCTGATGCTGATCCGCTATGCCGGCGTGACCCCGGCGGCCGACGATCTCGAGATCGTGCTGGTCGAGACGCTGCGCTACGTCGTCGATTGGCTGTTGTTCCCCGTGCTGTTCTACGAGATCGCGCGGCGGCGCAACTGGCTGGGTTCTTTCCCGCGCTACATCTCGGCGCTGAACTGGGTCAACCTGCCGGCGATGATCGTGGCGGTGATCGGCGTGGTGCTGGCCACGCTGGTTCCCTCGGCGCTGGGCGAGCTGATCCGCATCGGCTTGCAGGGGCTGTTCTTCTACTGGTTCCTGGTGACGACGCGGACGATGCTGGGGGTGAGCTGGCCGCTCGCCTCGCTCCTGCTGATCGTCAACTGGGTGCCGTCGCTCTTCCTGTCACTGATCGTCGACCGTTTCCTCGGCATCGGCATGGCGGTCGGCGCCTAGATCGTAGCGCACTTCCATCAGGCAAAGTCCCTGGGGCGGCGCCGTCGGTCCGGCGCGTGTGCGGTCGCAGGCGGCGAGCGCCTCCTCGACATCGCGACGGGACCACTGACCGCGCCCGACGAGCGTCAGCGTGCCGACCATGATGCGCACCTGATTGTGCAGGAACGAGCGTGAACTGACGTCGACGTGGATCTCCTCGCCGACGCTCGTCACGTTGAGCAGGTCGAGCGTCTTCAGTGCCGACGGTGCCTGGCAGGAGGTCGAGCGGAAGCTGTTGAAGTCGTGGTGCCCGACCAGCACCGAAGCGGCATCGGCCATCGCGGCGACGTCTAGCGAAGCCGGCACGTGCCAGAGCTGGCCGCGATCGAGCGCGGGCGGGGCGCGGCGGTTGATGATGCGATAGCGATAGCGCCGCCCCGTCGCCGAGAAGCGCGCATGGAAGCCCGGCGGCGCCATTTCGGCCGAGAGCACCGCGACGGGCTGGGGCTTCAGGTGGAAGTTGATCGCCGAGCGGATGGTCTCGACCGGCTTCTCTTCGCTGAAGTCGAGATGCACGACCTGGCCGCGCGCATGCACGCCGGTGTCGGTGCGGCCGGCGGCCTGCACGAGCGGGCGCTCGCCGCTGTAGGCGAACACGGCCTCCTCGAGGGCGGCCTGGACGGAGGGACCGTTCGGCTGACGCTGCCATCCCACGAAGGGCTCGCCGTCATACTCGATGGTGAGCTTGTAGCGCGGCACGGCGTCAGGTCGGCAGCCGCACGACTTCGGGAGAAGCGAGCACCGTGCCTGTGCTGAGCGCAAAGCCGCGCAAAAAGGCATCGGCCGCCTGCGCCGACTTGCCGGGCCGTTGCAGCTTCAGGAGCTTCAGGCCGCCGACACCGCAGGCCACGACCGGAAATCCGTCGCGCGCGATGGTGACGCTGCCCGGCGTTCCGCCCGTCAGGGCGAGCGCCGCTTCCAGCACCTTAATGCGTTCGACGCCGCCATCCTTCGGCGCCTCGAACGAGGTGCCGGGCCAGGGATGGAAGCCGCGCACCTTGCGCTCCAGCTCGGCAGCCGGACGGCGCCAGTCGAGGATGCCTTCCTCCTTGCCGAGCTTGTGGGCGTAGGTGACGCCCTCGGTCGGTTGCTCCACGGCTTCGATGCTTCGGCGCAGCAGCCCGTCGAGGGTCGAGACAATCAGCTTCGCGCCGAGGTCGGCCAGCCGGTCATGGACGCTCTCGGCGGTGTCGCCGGCGGAGATCGGCGTGCTCTCGGCCAGCAGCATCGGGCCGGTGTCCAGGCCTTCGTCCATGCGCATGATGGTGACGCCCGTCTCGGCGTCGCCGGCCAGGATGGCGCGGTGGATCGGCGCCGCACCGCGCCAGCGCGGCAGCAGCGAGCCGTGGATGTTGATGCAGCCCAGGACCGGCGTGTCGAGGAAGCTTTTAGGCAGGATATGGCCATAGGACACGACCACGGCGGCATCGAGGTCGAGCGCCTTGAAGGCCTGCGCCTCCTCGTCGTTCTTCAGGGTGCGCGGCGTGCGGACGGCCAGCCCCAGTTCGTGGGCGAGTTCGTGCACGGGCGTGCGGCGCTCCTGCTGGCCGCGGCCGGCGGGCTTGGGGGCCCGCGTATAGACGCAAGCGACGTCGTGGCCCGCTTCGACCAGCGCCCGGAGGGCCGGGACGGCGAAGGCGGAAGTGCCGAGGAACGCAATCTTCATCGCCGCACCTTATAGGCAGCCGCGCGGCGGTGAGCTAGGTATGCCGCCGCAATGGAGTCCAGCACCCCCTCGACCGGCAAGGGCCCGCTCGCCAATCTCGCCGCGCGCCGCGCCGCGGGCGAAATTCATGCCGATCCCGTGCAGGAGAAGATCGTTCTGCGATTGCAGGCGATTCACGACCAGCTCGGCGCGATGGCCACGGCGCAGCCTGCCAAGACCGGCTTCCTGGCCCGTCTCGGCTTCGGCCATGCGCCGAAGGCGCCGGAAGGGCCGCACGGCCTCTACATCTGGGGCTCGGTCGGGCGCGGCAAGTCGATGCTGATGGACCTCTTCTTTGCCGACGCGCCGGTCGAGAAGAAGCGCCGCGTGCACTTCCATGAGTTCATGCTCGAGGTGCAGGCCCGCCTGCACAGCCGCCGCGAGGAGCTGGCGGCCAAGGGCGCACCGCCGGAATCCGACACGATCGTGCCGATCGCCAAGCAGATCGCCAGCGAGACGCGGTTGCTCTGCTTCGACGAATTCCAGGTGACCAACATCGCCGACGCGATGATCCTCGGCCGGCTGTTCGAGACGCTGTTCGCCGAAGGCATCACGGTGATCGCCACTTCCAACCGCGCGCCCGACGATCTCTACAAGAACGGCCTGCAGCGCGACCGCTTCCTGCCGTTCATCGAGCTGGTGAAGCAGCGGCTCGAGGTGCTGGAGCTGGGCGGCGCGCAGGATTACCGGATGGGCCGGCTGCGCGAACTCGATCTCTACCTGACACCGCTCGGCGCCTGGGCGACGAAGAAGCTCGACGATGCGTTTCGCGCGCTGAGCAACGGCGCCGAAGGCGAGCCGCGCGTGCTGCGCACCCAGGGCCGCGACGTCGAGGTGCCGCGCGCGGCGCCCGGTGTCGCGATGGCGCATTTCATGGACTGGTGCGCCAAGCCGATGGGCGCCGCCGACTTCCTCTGCATCGCCGACAATTTCCACACCGTCATTGTGGCCGAGATCCCCAAGATGGGACCGGACAGCCGCGACAAGGCCGTCCGCTTCGTGACGATGATCGACACCTTCTATGAGAGGAAAGTGAAGTTCATCTGCTCGGCGGCGAGCAACCCGAATGGCCTTTACCCCGAAGGCGACGGTTCCTTCGAGTTCCAGCGCACCGTCTCGCGACTCATGGAAATGCAGAGCCCGGAGTATCTGAACCTGGATCACATCGCCTAATTGTGATTGTGGGCAGGTCCTCCTGCGGCATAGGCTCTGCGGCGTTTTTCAAGATCAGGAGGCAGGACATGGACGGCGATCGCATGATTTCCCTGAACGAAGGCGGCGTGTCGCGTCGCAATGCCATGAAGGTCACGGCGACCGGCGCGGCGCTCGGCACCACCTTCGCGCTGTCGGTGCAGCCCATCCAGGCGCAGACGATGATCACCACGCCGTCGGACGGCCTCACGGCCGGCGTCGTCAAGGTGAAGACCAAGGACGGCAAGGAGATGAACGCCTATCGCGCCATGCCGGCGTCGGGCCAGGGCTTCGGCACGATCCTCGTCGTGCAGGAGATCTTCGGCGTGCACGCGCACATTGCCGATCTCTGCCGCCGCTTCGCCAAGGCCGGCTACTACGCCGTCGCGCCGGATCTCTACTTCCGTCAGGGCGATGCCACCGCCGTCAGCGACATGCAGGCTCTGCTGCGCGACATCGTCTCGAAGGTGCCGGACGAGCAGGTCCTGGGCGATCTCGACGCGACCGTCGCGTTCGCCAAGGGTGAGGGCAAGGCCGACACCGCCAAGCTCGGCATCACCGGCTTCTGCTGGGGCGGCCGCATCGTCTGGCTGTATGCCGCCTACAGCGCAGGCCTCAAGGCGGGCGTGGCCTGGTACGGCCGCGTCGTCGGCGACGCGACGCCGCTCACGCCCAAGCATCCGATCGACATCGTCAAGGATCTGAAGGCACCGGTGCTCGGCCTGTACGGCGGCGCCGACACCGGCATCTCCAACGAGAGCGTCGACAAGATGCGCGCTGCCCTGAAGACCGGCAGCCCGGCCGCGCAGAAGTCGCAGATCGACACCTATCCGGACACGCCGCACGGCTTCAATGCCGACTACCGCCCGTCCTTCCGCAAGGAGCAGGCGGAGGACGGCTGGAAGAAGGCGCTGGCCTGGTTCAAGGCCAACGGCGTCGCCTGATCGGCCCTGCGCCGGATCATGGTCGAGACGACGAACCTCAAGACCCGATCGGGCCTGACATTCACCACGGATGTCGAGGGCCCGGTCGGCGGACCGCTCGTGCTGATGCTGCACGGGTTTCCCGAATCGCGGCATAGCTGGCGCGCGGCCCTGCCGGCGCTGGCGGCCTCGGGCTATCGAGCCGTCGCGCCCGATCAACGCGGCTATTCGCCGGGCGCACGGCCCGATCCGGCTGACCTTTCCAACTATGCGTTTGAAAAGCTGGTGAACGACGCGATCGAGATCGCGGCGGCCGCGGGCTACGAGGGCAAGCGCTTCCATCTCGTGGGCCACGACTGGGGCGGCCAGGTCTCGTGGGGCGTGGCGGATGCGCATCCCGGTCGCCTCGCGTCGCTCACGATCCTGTCGCGGCCGCATCCGGTGTCGTTCCGCCAGGCCCTGCTCAAGGAAGACGGCGACCAGAAGCATCGCTCGCGCCACCATCGCGCCTTCCTCGAACCGGAGACCGGCAAGCTGCTGCTGGCCGACAATGCCAAGCGCCTGCGCGACGGGCTGTTCGGCCAGGGCGTGCCCTCTCAGGCATTGGAGGAGCATCTCTCCGTGCTGGGCAATCCCGAGGCGCTCGAAGCGGCGCTGGCCTGGTATCGCTCTAACAAGGGGCTGGCCGCCGATATCGGGACCATCAAGGTGCCGACGCTCTATATCTGGGGTGATGTCGACGCGACGGTCGGACCCGATGCGGCCTACGGCACGGCGGAGTTCGTGAAGCCGTCGTTCGCGATGGAGGTCCTGCCCAACGTCGGTCATTTCGTGATGGACCAGGCACCGGTCAAGACGACCGATCTGCTGTTGGCGCACCTAGCGAAACATCCCGTCTGAAGCCGTCTGCCTTGCTGCCCCGGGCGAATCGCGCTACCACGCGGCGCCTTTAAGAACGGGAGTTTTTCGCATGGCTCGCAAGAAGATCGCGCTGATCGGCGCCGGACAGATTGGCGGCACGCTCGCGCTGCTCGCCGGCCAGAAGGAACTGGGCGACGTCGTCCTGTTCGACATTCCTGCCGCTGAAGGCACTGCCAAGGGCAAGGCGCTCGACATCGCCCAGCTCAGCCCGGTCGAGGGCTTCGACACCAAGTACAGCGGCTCCTCGGACTACAAGGACATCGAGGGCGCCGACGTCGTGATCGTCACCGCCGGCGTGCCGCGCAAGCCCGGCATGACCCGCGACGACCTGGTCGGCATCAACGCCAAGGTCATCGACGCGGTCGGCAAGGGCATCAAGCAGCATGCGCCGAACGCCTTCGTCATCGTCATCACCAACCCGCTCGATGCGATGGTCGGCCTGATGCAGGAAGTCACCGGCTTCCCGCCCGCGAAGGTCGTCGGCATGGCCGGCGTGCTCGACAGCGCCCGCTTCCGCCTGTTCCTCGCCGAGGAATTCAACGTCTCGGTCGAGGACGTCACGGCCTTCGTGCTGGGCGGCCACGGCGACACGATGGTGCCGCTGCTGCGCTACTCGACCGTCGGCGGCATTTCGCTGCACGATCTGGTCGATATGGGCTGGACCACCAAGGAGCGCCTCGAGCAGATCGTCCAGCGCACCCGTGACGGCGGCGCCGAGATCGTGGCCCACCTCAAGACCGGTTCGGCCTTCTATGCCCCGGCGGCCTCGGCCATCGCCATGGCGGAGTCTTACCTCAAGGACAAGAAGCGCATGATCCCGTGCGCCGCGCTGCTGAACGGCGAATACGGCGTGAAGGGCCTCTACATCGGCGTTCCCGTCGTGATCGGCGCCAAGGGTGTCGAGCGCATCGTCGAGGTCGAGTTCAACGCCGAGGAAAAGGCGATGTTCGACAAGTCGGTGGCTGCCGTGCAGTCGCTGATCGACGCCACCAACAAGATCGTTGGCCGCTAGGAAAGTAGGGTCTTTCGACTTTGGTCGAAACGACCCGAAACCTTAATCAGTCCATCGTTGCCAAGGGCCTGTGGCGCTCATAAAGTGCCGCATCCCTTGGTCAGTTGCGTTTAAAAACTGAGGGGCCGCGCTGCTCACCCGCAGCCCCGAATGATAGGACTCCATGAATATCCACGAATATCAGGCCAAGGCACTCCTGGCCAAATTCGCCATCCCCCTTTTGAAGGGCGGAGTCGCCTACACCAAAGACGAGGCGATGGATGTTGCCCGCAAGCTGGGCGGCGCCGTCACGGTCGTGAAGGCGCAGATCCATGCCGGCGGACGCGGCAAGGGTCACTTCAAGAACGATCCCAACGGCAAGGGCGGCGTTCGCATCTCGAAGTCGGCTGAAGATGTCGGCGCGCAGGCGGCGGCGATGCTCGGCCAGGATCTCGTCACCAAGCAGACCGGTGCGGCGGGTCGCACCGTGAAGCGGCTCTACATCGAGGACGGCTGCGACATCAAACGCGAGCTGTATCTCTCGATGCTGGTCGATCGTGCCGTCGGCCGCATCGCGGTCGTGGCCTCGACCGAGGGCGGCATGGACATCGAGACGGTGGCGCACGAGACGCCGGAAAAGATCATCACGCAGGCGATCGATCCGGCCGCCGGCTACCAGGCCTATCAGGGCCGCAAGATCGCGTTTGCGCTCGGCCTCACGGGCAAGCAGGTCGGCGCCTTCACGGCGCTGCTGGGCAATCTCCATCGCGCCTATGTCGATCTCGACGCCTCGCTGATCGAAATCAATCCGCTGGTCGTGACTGGCGCGGGCGACATCGTGGCCCTCGATGCCAAGATGAACTTCGACGACAACGCGCTGTACCGTCACAAGGATCTCGAAGAGCTGCGTGACGTCGACGAGGAAGATCCGGCCGAGACCGAGGCCGCGAAGTACGCGCTGAACTACGTGAAGCTCGACGGCCAGATCGGCTGCATGGTGAACGGCGCGGGTCTCGCGATGGCCACCATGGACATCATCAAGCTCTACGGCTCGGAGCCCGCCAACTTCCTCGACGTCGGCGGCGGCGCCACCAAGGAGCGCGTGACGGCGGCGTTCAAGATCATCCTCAAGGATCCCAACGTCGAGGGCATCCTGGTCAACATCTTCGGCGGCATCATGCGCTGCGACGTGATCGCCGAAGGCGTCGTGGCCGCTGCGCGCGAGGTCAACCTGCACGTCCCGCTGGTCGTCCGGCTGGAAGGCACGAACGTCGACCTCGGCAAGAAGATCCTCAAGGAATCCGGTCTCAAGATCACTTCGGCGGAGAACCTCGCGGATGCCGCCGAGAAGATCGTCAAGGCCGTGAAGGAGAGCAACTGATGGCCGTCCTGGTCGACAAGAACACCAAGGTCATCTGCCAGGGCATTACCGGCTCGCAGGGCACCTTCCATTCCGAGCAGGCGATCGCCTACGGCACCAAGATGGTGGGTGGCGTGACGCCGGGCAAAGGCGGCTCCAAGCATCTCGATCTGCCGGTGTTCGACACCGTGGCCGAGGCGGTCGAGAAGACCGGCTGCACCGCGTCGGTGATCTACGTGCCGCCGCCGTTCGCCGCCGACTCGATCCTCGAGGCGATCGACGCGGAAATCCCGCTGATTGTCTGCATCACCGAGGGCATTCCGGTGGTCGACATGGTCAAGGTGAAGCGTGCGCTCACCGCGTCCAAGTCGCGGCTGATCGGCCCGAACTGCCCCGGCGTCATCACGCCGGACGAGTGCAAGATCGGCATCATGCCGGGCCACATCCACAAGCGCGGCAAGATCGGCATCGTCTCGCGTTCTGGAACGCTGACCTACGAAGCCGTGGCGCAGACCACGGCCGCGGGCCTCGGCCAGACGACCTGCATCGGCATCGGCGGCGATCCGGTGAACGGCACGAACTTCATCGAGTGCCTCGACATGTTCATCCGCGATCCCGAGACCGAGGGCATCGTGATGATCGGCGAGATCGGCGGCGACGCCGAGGTCAAGGGCGCCGAGTTCCTCAAGGCGTCGGGCACGAAGAAGCCGATCGTCGGCTTCATCGCCGGCCGCACCGCCCCTCCGGGCCGTCGCATGGGTCATGCCGGCGCGGTGATCTCGGGCGGAAACGACACGGCTGAGTTCAAGGTCGACGCCATGCGCGCGGCCGGCATCAGCGTCGCGGATTCGCCTGCGGCACTGGGCCAGGAAATGCTTAAAGCCATGAAGGGCTGACAAGCGGGATTGCCGCCCAGCCTCTGCCAGGCGGCCAGCAAAGACAGGCCAGGGAGTATCGGGCCATGAGAGCAGAACAGACGTCGTTCCTGTTCGGCGCAAACGCGCCATTCATCGAGGAGCTCTACGCGCGCTTCCTCGCCGACCCCAATGCGGTCGACGAGGAATGGCGCACTTTCTTCGGCGCGCTCGCCGAGCAGAAGGGCGATGTCCTCGCCGAGGTGCGCGGCGCCTCCTGGGCGCCCAACGGCCCGCGGGTGATCGGTGCCGTCGATCCGGACAGCGTGCCGGCGCCGGCCAACCGCAACGTGAAGGGCGGCAAGGCCGCCAGCGGCGCGGCGGCTCCCGCCATTGCCGGCAAGACCGAGGAAGAGATCCGCAACGCCGCGCAGGACACCGCGCGGGCGCTGATGCTGATCCGCGCCTACCGAATCCGCGGCCATCTCGCGGCCGACCTCGATCCGCTCGGCCTCGTGCACCAGGCGCCGCATCGCGAACTCGATCCCGCGACCTACGGTTTCACCGAGGCCGACTGGGACCGTCCGATCCTGATCTTCGGCTCGCTGGCGCTGGGCGAGTCCGCCACGCTGCGCCAGATCATGGAGCGCCTGCGCAAGACCTATTGCGGCAAGATCGGCGTCGAGTTCATGCACATCTCCGATCCCGACCAGAAGGCGTGGATCCAGGAGCGCATCGAGCACATCGAGAACCACACCGAGTTCACGGTCACCGGCCGCAAGATGATCCTCGAGCGCGTCGGCGAAGCCGAGGGCCTCGAGCGCTACCTGCATGTGAAGTTCGTCGGCACCAAGCGCTTCGGCCTCGACGGCGGCGAATCGCTGATCCCCGGCATCGAGCAGATCCTGAAGCGCGGCGGCCAGCTCGGCGTGAAGGAAGTGATGATCGGCATGCCGCACCGCGGCCGCCTCAACACCCTCGTGCACGTCATGCACAAGAGCTACACGGCGCTGTTCTCGGAATTCCAGGGCCGCTCCTCGCAGCCCGAGGAAATGCGCGGTTCGGGCGACGTGAAGTACCATCTGGGCGCGTCGGCCGATCGCGAGTTCGACGGCAACGTGATCCATCTCTCGCTGTCGCCCAATCCCTCGCATCTCGAGGCGGTGAACCCGGTCATCCTGGGTAAGGCGCGCGCCAAGGAAGACCAGCGCGGCGACACCGACCGCAGCCAGGTCATGTGCATCCTGATGCACGGCGACGCGGCCTTCGCGGGCCAGGGCCTGGTGGCCGAGAGCCTCGACCTCTCCGACCTCGCGGGCTACCGCATCGGCGGCACGATCCATTTCATCGTGAACAACCAGATCGGCTTCACGACCCTGCCGACCGAATCGCGCTCGGGTCCTTACTGCACGGAAGTCGCCAAGATCGTGCAGGCGCCGATCCTGCACGTGAACGGCGACGATCCCGAGGCGGTGGTCCACGTCGCACGTATCGCGACGGAGTTCCGTCAGCACTTCAAGCGCGACATCGTCATCGACATGTTCTGCTACCGCCGGCACGGTCACAACGAGGGTGACGAGCCGATGTTCACCCAGCCGCTGATGTACAAGGAAATCGGCGCGCATCGTTCGGTGAAGGAAGTCTACGCCGCGGCGCTGGAAGCCGCGGGCGTGGTGACGGCCGACGAGGTCGCCGCCATGGACAACGCGCTGCGCGAGAAGCTCGACAAGGCGCTGGAGGCCGCGACCAACTACAAGCCCAACAAGGCCGACTGGCTGGAAGGCAAGTGGGCGGGCTTCACGGTTGCGCCGGGCGAGGAGGATCGCAAGGGCGTCACCGCCGTCGATCTCGACAAGCTCAAGGCCGTCGGCCAGGCGATCTCCGAGCCGCCGAAGGATTTCGACCTCAACCGCAAGATCGTCCGTCAGCTTCAGGAGAAGCGGAAGACGATCGACACCGGCGAGAACATCGACTGGGCGACCGGCGAGGCACTGGCCTTCGGCACGCTCCTGTCGGAAGGCACGCCGGTGCGTCTCAGCGGCCAGGACTCCGGCCGTGGCACCTTCTCCCAGCGCCATTCGGTGCTGGTCGACCAGGCGAGCGAGGCCAAGTACGTCCCGCTCAATCACGTGGGCGAGGGCCAGGCCCGCTTCGAGGTGATCGACAGTCCGCTGAACGAGGCGGGCGTGCTGGGCTTCGAGTACGGCTACTCGCTGGCCGAGCCGAACGCGCTGGTTCTGTGGGAAGCGCAGTTCGGCGACTTCGCCAACGGCGCGCAGGTCATCATCGACCAGTTCATCTGCTCGGCCGAGAGCAAGTGGCTGCGCATGTCGGGTCTCGTCATGCTGCTGCCGCACGGCTACGAGGGCCAGGGTCCGGAGCACAGCTCCGCGCGCCTCGAACGCTACCTGCAGCTTTCCGCCGAGGACAACTGGCAGGTCATCAACCCGACGACGCCGGCCAACTACTTCCACGCGCTGCGCCGCCAGATGCGCCGCACCTTCCGCAAGCCGCTGGTGGTGATGACGCCGAAGTCGCTGCTGCGTCACAAGGATTGCGTCTCGACCCTTGCCGACTTCGGGCCGGGCAGCTCGTTCCGCCGCATCCTCGCCGAGACCGACCAGCTGGTCGACGGCGCCAAGGTGCGTCGCGTCGTTCTCTGCTCGGGCAAGGTCTACTTCGATCTCGTCGCCGAGCGCCGCAAGCGCAAGATCGACGACATCGCCATCATGCGCATCGAGCAGCTCTATCCGTTCCCGTTCACGCGGCTCGGGGTGCGGCTCGCGCAGTATCCGAACGCCGAAATCGTGTGGTGCCAGGAAGAAGCCGAGAACATGGGCGCCTGGCACTTCGTCGATCGTCGCATCGAGCGCGCCCTGGCGAACATCGACGCCAAGGCCAAGCGTCCGATCTATATCGGCCGCGCCGAAGCCGCGTCGCCCGCCACTGGTTCGGCGCGCACGCATCTCAAGGAACAGGTCGATCTGGTCGACCGCGCGCTCACCATCGGTTGAGCGCGGCTAGCGGAGGGGTTGTAGTTATGGCCGTCGAGATCAAGGTTCCGACTCTGGGCGAATCGGTCACCGAGGCGACCGTTGCCAAGTGGCTGGTGAAGGCGGGCGACGCGGTCGCCGTCGACCAGCCCTTGTGCGAGCTCGAGACAGACAAGGTCACCGTCGAAGTGAATGCCAGCGTGGCCGGCACCATCACCGAACTCGCCGTGGAAGAGGGCGCCTCCGTCCAGGTCGGTGGCGTGCTCTGTCACATTGAGGCGGGCGCCGCCGGTGCCGCCGCGCCGAAGGCGGCCGCTCCGGCTGCTCCGAAGCCGGCCGCCGCTCCCGCACCTGTGCCGGCTCCGGCTCCGGCCGCGGCGCCTGCGGGCGCCAATCTCGCTGCATCCGGCCCGGCCGCGCGCAAGCTCGCCGAGGAGAAGGGCGTGTCTGCCGCGTCCATCCAGCCCAGCGGTAAGGACGGTCGCGCCACCAAGGAAGACGTGCTGGCTGCGATCTCGTCGATCCCGGCCGCTGCCGCGCCGGCCGCCAAGCCCGCCGCGCCCACGGGTCCGCGCCTGAAGGCCGACCGCGAGGAGCGGGTGAAGATGACGCGCCTGCGTCGCACCATCGCCAACCGCCTCAAGGACGCGCAGAACACCGCCGCCATGCTCACCACCTTCAACGAGGTGGACATGACCAACGTGATGGCGCTGCGCGACCGGCTGAAGGACGATTTCGAGAAGAAGCACGGCGCTCGTCTCGGCTTCATGTCGTTCTTCGTGAAGGCCTGCATCGCGGGGCTCAAGGAGCTGCCGGCGGTCAATGCCGAGATCGAGGGCGATGAGCTCGTCTACAAGAACTATTACGACATCGGCGTCGCCGTCGGCACGCCGCAGGGTCTCGTCGTGCCGGTGCTGCGCGATGCCGACGCGCTCGACTTCGCGGGCGTGGAGAAGGGCATCGGCGATCTCGGCCGCAAGGCGCGCGACGGCAAGCTGTCGATCGCCGACCTGACGGGCGGCACGTTCACGATCTCCAACGGCGGCGTGTACGGCTCGCTGATGTCGACGCCGATCCTGAACCCGCCGCAGTCGGGCATCCTCGGCATGCACAAGATCCAGCAGCGGCCCATGGTGGTCGGCGGCGAGATCAAGGCGCGCCCGATGATGTACCTCGCTCTGTCCTACGACCATCGCATCATCGACGGCCGCGAGGCCGTGCTGTTCCTGGTGAAGGTCAAGGACTGCATCGAGGATCCCGAGCGCCTGCTGCTCGGCGTCTGAGACGCACAATGATTGCCCCGCTCTCGGTGTCATCCCGAGCGTAGCGAGGGACCCTTAGTCGGGCGCCGCGAAAGGTCCCTTGCTGCGCTCGGGATGACATCGAGTGTGGATCAGCCGGTGTAATGACATGGCAAACGAATCCTTCGATCTCGTCGTGATTGGCGCCGGTCCGGGCGGCTACGTCGCCGCGATCCGCGCCTCGCAACTCGGCCTCAAGGTCGCTGTCGTCGAGAAGCGCGCGACCCTGGGCGGCACCTGCCTCAACGTCGGCTGCATTCCCTCGAAGGCGCTGCTGCAGTCCTCGCACCTGTTCGAGGAAGCGGGCCACGATCTCGGCGTGCACGGCATCGTCGTGGAAGCCCCGAAGCTCGATTTCGCCCAGCTGATGAAGCGCAAGGGCGAGGTGGTCGAGGCCACGACCAAGGGCGTCGCCTTCCTGTTCAAGAAGAACAAGATCGCCTCCTACACCGGCGCGGGTCGCATTGAAGCGCCGGGCTCCGTCGCCGTGCTGGGCGACGACGGTGCGGTGAAGGATACGCTGTCGGCGAAGAACATCCTGATCGCCACGGGCTCGGAAGTGACGCCGCTGCCGGGTGTCACGATCGACGAGAAGAAGATCGTTTCCTCGACCGGTGCGCTCGAACTGACCGAGGTGCCGAAGCGCCTCGTCGTGGTCGGCGCCGGCATCATCGGCCTCGAACTGGGCTCGGTGTGGCGCCGTCTCGGCGCCGACGTGACGGTGGTCGAGTTCCTCGACCGCATCACGCCGGGCGTCGACGACGAGGTCACCAAGTTCTTCCAGCGCGCGCTCACCAAGCAAGGCCTGAAGTTCAAGCTCGGCGCCAAGGTCACCAAGGCCGATGCCTCCGGCGCCGGCGTCACGCTCACCGTCGAGCCTGCCAAGGGAGGTGCTGCCGAGACGCTCGAAGCCGATGTCGTGCTGGTCTCGATCGGCCGCCGGCCGTTCGTGCAGGGCCTCGGCCTCGACAAGGTCGGCGTGAAGATGACCGAGCGCGGCCGCATCGCCGTCGACGGCCACTTCCAGACCTCGGTGCCCGGCATCTACGCGATCGGCGACGTGATCGACGGGCCGATGCTCGCGCACAAGGCGAGCGAGGATGGCGTCGCCTGCGTGGAGACCATCGCGGGCCAGAAGGGCCATGTGAACTGGGATCTCGTGCCCTCGATCATCTACACCCAGCCCGAGGTGGCCTGGGTCGGCAAGACCGAGGAACAACTGAAGTCTGCCGGCGTTGCCTACAAGGTCGGCAAGTATCCGTTCACCGCCGACCCGCGCAGCCGCGCGAACGGCGCCACGGAGGGCTTCGTGAAGGTTCTGGCCGACAAGGCGAGCGACAAGGTGCTGGGCGTCCACATCTTCGGCGCCGAGGCCGGGACGATGATCGCGGAAGCCGCGATGGCGATGGAGTTCTCCGCCTCGGCCGAGGATATCGGCCGCGTCTGCCACGCCCATCCCACGGTCAACGAGGCGATGAAGGAAGCCGCGCTCGCCGCCTGGGACAAGCCGATCCACCTCTAGGACCGGCATGCGCAAGCCGCTGATGGCGCTTGCGATCGCAGCCTGCCTGGTGATGTCGGTGGTGGGCGGCTTCGTGCCGATCCTGCAGGGCTGGATCTTCTTCGTGCTCGCGCTCTACCTCCTTGCCACCGAGTTCGAAACGGGGCGCAAGTGGGTGACGTCGGCCCGCCGTCGCTGGCCCATCCTCGACCGGTGGATCGTGAAGGCCCGCGACCACAAATGGGCGCCGCGCCACCTCAAGGAATTCGAGGATCTCACCGATCCGACGAAGTGAAGGCTCGGGTCTTAGCCTTGAGTTAAACAACACCACCTCATCCTGAGGAGGTCGCGTAGCGACCGTCTCGAAGGATGGGCAACAGACGTGGTGCTCGTGCCCATCCTTCGTGACGCTCACTGCGTTCGCTCCTCAGGATGAGGTTTTTGCTGAAGCTCGATGCGAGTCGAGCCAGTCGGAAAGACTCTAACTCTTTCCTTCAAGCCCGCGATAGACCGCTTCGGCGATCGGCAGCAACTCCTCGCGGCTGGCTGTCGCCGTCACGGCGAAGCCAAAACCTTGGTCGATCCAGGCGAAGGTCGAGGCCTCGCCTTCCTTCTGGAAGCGGAAGGCCGTCTCCGTGCCGTCGGCCGCGCGCACGTAGATCGTGAGCCGCTTGCCGCTGGCATCGTCGTACATGAGCTGGGCCGCCGCGCCGTTGCCGCCCGGCAGCAGGCGTCCGCCCATCAGCTTGTAGCCGAAGCCCGAGAGATCGGGTGCGGCGAGCTTGCGGCCCAGTCGCTTCGAGAGCCACTGCAGCAGGTGCGTTTCCTGCTGCACGCCGACCTCGACCGGATGGGCGACCTCGACCACGTAGGTGCGGTAGGCGGCATGCGCGCCCTGCGCCACACTGGCGGTCGGTGCGATCGGCAGCGGCGCGGGCGCGATCTCGTTGGCGAACCAGCCCGCGGTGGCGCCGACCACGAAGATCGCGACCGCGGCGGCGGCACTGGCCCAGCTGCGCGCCCAGAAGGTGCGCCGCGCGGCGCGCAGGTTGGCGATGCGCAGACGCGCGGGAATGGGCTCGCCGAACTTGGCGTCGAGGCGACTGCGCAGCATGGCGCGCTGGCGGCGCTCCACGGCGATACGCTCGGCGAGCTCGGAATGGGCCGCGAGATGGGCCTCGACGGCGGCGCGGCGTTCGCCGTCCAGCCGCTCGTCGACGAACGCCTGCAGGTCATCCTCGCCGACGGGGAAATCGCTTCTTGGCGTATTCGGGCCTGTCATTTCACTCTCCGCAGGAGCGTGGTGCGCCCCGTCTCCAGCAGCGTGCGCAGCTTCTGCCGGCCACGCGCCAGCCGCGACATCACCGTGCCCATCGGCACGCCCATGATCTTCGCGGCATCGTCGTATGAAAGATCTTCCACGCCGACCAGCAACAGCAACGACTTCTGCTCTTCCGGGAGCTGGTCGAGGGTCGACAGGATGTCCTGGACCTCCATGCCGTTTTCCTGCTGCGCGGCGGTCGATGGCGTCGTCACGTCGTCGAGTTCGACATGCGCACCACGACGCTGGCCCTGGCGCAGCGCCGAAACGTGCAGGTTGCGCTGGATGGTGAAGAGCCACGCCCTGAGATCGCCGTCGCTCCGTCGCAGGGACCAGCGCGACAGCGCCCGCTCGAGCGTGTCCTGCACCAGATCGTCGGCCGCGTCGTGATCGCGCACCAGCGCATAGGCATAGCGGCGCAACGCGGGGATCAGCGGTTCGAGCAGGGCTTCCGCATCGGCCATGGCGTTACTCTACTACAGGAAGGTCGGCGCCGGCCGGATCAGGCCGGCGCCGCGTTCCGGACTGTTACTTGGCGATGTGCCAGGCGCCCTGCAGGAAGCCGTCGCCCGTCGTGTCGCCGGCCTTGGTGTCCTTGGCGAAGGCATAGAGCGGCTTACCCTTGTAGGCCCACTGCTTCAGGCCGTCGTCGCGGGTGATGATGGTCCAGTCGCCCGACGCCTTGGCGCCATCGGCGACGAGGGCCGGCGGCCAGTTGGTGGCGCACGGGCCGTTGCACACCGACTTGCCGGGCGTCGCGTCCTTGTCGAACGTGTAGAGGGTCATGCCGCTCGCGGTGACGAGCATGCCGTTCTTCATCATCGGCGGGGTGGCGGTGGCGGGGTCGGCGGCGAAGGCGCTGCCGGCGGCGAGGATCGCCAGGGCGGCGGCGGTGGAAAGGATCGATTTCAGCATTCTCTGACTCCCATGCAGCTGTTGGTCTGCAGGGGAGAGACGCTGCCGCCGGGCGGATTATTCCCGGACCTTTCCGATTTATTGCGCACGCCCCGCGCCGGGGCCGGCTTCGCTGCGACGATCACGCAGGTTCACATTGAGTGCAATTCTGGCGCTGCACCCTTAAAATCGGGTCCTCCCCAACCACCGACGGGCCCGCACGTGCATCACGAAGCGACGTTGATCTCCACCATCGCCATCGGCTTCGTGCTCGCCTTCGGCTTCGGCTATGTCGCGGACCGGCTGCGCCTGCCGCCGCTGGTCGGCTATCTCGTGGCCGGCATCCTGATCGGTCCGCACACGCCGGGCTTCGTGGCCGATGGCGCACTCTCCTCGCAGCTCGCCGAAGTGGGCGTCATCTTGCTGATGTTCGGTGTCGGCCTGCATTTCTCCGCCTCCGATCTTCTGGCCGTCCGCGGCATCGCCATTCCCGGCGCCATCGGCCAGATCGTGCTGGCGACGCTGCTCGGCATGGCGATGTGCTCGCTGTGGGGCTGGAGCCTCGGCACCGGCCTCGTGGTCGGTCTCAGCCTTTCGGTGGCGAGCACGGTCGTGCTGTTGAAGGCGCTGGAGGAGCGCAACATGGTCGACAGTCCCAACGGCCGCGTCGCCGTGGGCTGGTTGATCGTCGAGGACCTCGCGATGGTGCTGGCGCTGGTGCTGCTGCCGGCCTTCGCCGAAGTGCTGGGCGGCAAGCCGGTCGAAGGTCACGCGCCCTCGGGCATGCCGATCGCGCTGGAACTCGCCGTCACCTTGTCCAAGGTCGCGGCCTTCGCCGTCATCGCCATCCTGATCGGACCGAAGGTCGTGCCGTGGATGCTGGCCCGCGTCGCCCGCACTGGCTCGCGCGAGCTGTTCACGCTCTCGGTGCTCGCCGTCGCGTTGGGCATTGCCTACGGCTCGGCGCAGATCTTCGGCGTGTCCTTCGCGCTCGGCGCCTTCTTCGCGGGCGTCGTGCTGAGCGAATCTTCCTTCAGCCACAAGGCCGCCGCCGATTCGCTGCCGCTGCAGGACGCCTTCTCGGTGCTGTTCTTCGTCTCGGTTGGCATGCTGTTCGATCCGACGATTCTCTACCGCTCGCCGGGCGCGGTCCTGTCGGTGCTGGCGTTGATCATCTTCGGCAAGTCGCTGATCGCCTTCGCCATCATCATGCTGTTGCGCTACCCGATCGGTACCGGGCTAGTGGTGTCGGCCAGCCTGGCGCAGATCGGCGAGTTCTCGTTCATCCTGATCGCACTCGGCATCTCGGCGGGCCTCGTGCCGGGCGAGGGCCGCGACCTGGTGGTCGGTGGTGCGCTCTTCTCGATCATGCTCAATCCGCTGATCTTCCATCTGGTCGGCTTGCTGCAGAAGCGCGTCGCCCGGCCCGCCGGTGCGGCCTTCTATGGGCAGCGGCACTACGAGTCGCTCGGCCACCAGCTCGACGTCATCAAGGCGCGCCAGGAAGAGCGGACGAAGGCCGAGGACCTCAAGCTGCACAGCCTGCTGGAACGCTTCCCCATGCTGCAGCTCGTCGAGCGCCAGGACCAGGAAGCGCTGCTGCTGATGTTCCGCCCGAAATCGGCATCACCCGGCGATCGCGTCATCCGTCGCGGCGACCGCGCCGACGGCATGTACTTCCTTTCGTCGGGCGCCGTCGAAGTGCATGTCGGCGAGCGGACCATCCGGCTCGAAGCCGGCGCCTATTTCGGCGAAATGGCTCTGCTGACCGGCGAGCGCCGCACCGCCGACGTGATCGCCGTCGACTTCTGCCAGTTCCTGGTGCTCGACCGCCGTGAGTTCAACCAGTTCATGGCGCGGCATCCGGGCGTCCGTGCCGCCGTCGCCAGCATCGCCGAGGAGCGGCAGGCGATGAACCTCGCCCCGCCGCAGGCTGACCCTGCGCCGGCGGGCGAGGTGCGGACCTGAGACTCGCCGTCAGCCGTTGCCGGTGACTCGGATGACGAGGTTGATCAGCCAGCCGACGGGTTCGCTCAGGACCCAGCCGATCACGTTCAGGTCCGTGCCGAGCTGATTGCCGATCAGCGGCAGGACGAAGATCAGGCCGAGCAGGATCGGCATACCGTAGGGCTCGAGCCGGGCGAGCGGCAAGGCGAGGCTGTCCGGCAGCAGGCCGACAGCGACGCGCCCGCCATCCAGCGGCGGCAATGGAATCATGTTGAAGACCGCCAGCAGCACGTTGATGAGGATCGCGTTCTGCAGATTGAGGATCGTCCAGCTCGCGACCGGCATCGGCAGCATAACCGCGAGGTGCGCCAGCAGGCCGGCGGCCAGGGCCATGAAGACGTTGGTGGCGGGACCAGCCGCGGCGACCCACACCATGTCGTGCCGCGGATTGTTCAGCGCACGGAAGTTCACCGGCACGGGCTTGGCGTAGCCGAACAGGAAAGGCGCGTGCAGGAAGATCAGCAGGCCCGGCATGAGGATCGTGCCGAACGGGTCGATGTGCTTCAGCGGATTGAGGGTCACGCGGCCCTGCTGCTGCGCGGTCCGATCGCCGAAGCGAAGGGCAACGAAGCCGTGTGCGGCTTCATGCAGTGTGATGGCGAGGATGGCGGGAATCACCCAGGTGGAGATCGTGTAGAGCGTGTCGTTCACTGTGAAACCACCTGTTGTCTCTGCCTTCGCTTCGTTTACCGTCCGGCCGATGCATCTTCGACGGACGAACGGACGCGGGCAAGGTGAAGCCGTCGCGGCCAGAGCGTGGGCGAGCCTGGTCGTCGTGCTTGCGCTTGTACTCGCGCTCCTGGGCGTCCTGCCTGCGATGGCGCAGCAGAATGTCCGTGTGCCGGTCGAGCAGGGCGGTCGCACGGTGCAGCTTGCCGCGCAACTCTTTCGTCCCGCTCATGCCGCCACGCCGACGCCTGCGGTCGCGCTGTTTCATGGCTGTGGTGGACCGGGACAGAACACGTCGCGCATGGCCGGGCTGCTCGCCTCCTGGGGCTATGCCGCCCTGGTCGTGGACAGCTTCTCGGCGCGCGGGCTCAAGGACGTGTGCGGTCGCAACTGGCCGACGCAGGCCGCCGCCGAGGCACGAGCTGGCGACATCGATGCAACGCTCGCGTGGCTTGCCAAGCAGCCGGGCATCGATTCTCGGCGGCTCGCCTACATGGGATATTCCTACGGCGGTGGCGTTGCGATGCTGCGCGCGCTCTCGGGCAAGCCGGAGGATCAGACACAACCTGTCGCGCGGGCGGTCGTGCTGCTCTATCCCGACTGCGCGCTGGCCGATGCGCTGGGACCACGCCTTGCCGTGCGCCAGCCCACGTTCCTCGCGATGGGCGCGCTCGACGACTGGACGCCGGTCTCGCAATGCCGTGCCGTGCTGGAGCGCGTGGTGCGCGGCCAGGACCTGATCGAAACAAAAGTTTATCCGGGGGCGCATCACAGTTTCGATGCGCTCGGCCTGCCGGTGCGCTATCTCGAAGGCGTTGGCAACCGCAGCAAGCCCGGCGGTTGCTGCGGTGCGCATTACGGTGCCCATGAGCCTGCCTGGAAGCAGTTCGTGGTCGACGTGAAGGCGTTCCTCGACAAGGCAATGAAGCCGTAACGCGGGCCGGCAGGAACCGCATGCGCTCGACGGCCTGGATTGGCGGGTTGGCCGCCCTGATCCTTCCGATCGCGGAGGAGGTCCGGGCGCAGGATGCGGATCAGACGGCGTCGGTGGCGGCTTCTTCCGAGGCGTCCGACGAGCGTCATGTCGGCAAGGTCCACAGCCGGATGCGTGCGGCCGAGGCGCGCGAGCAGCATTCGCTGGACGAGGAATTCGACACTGCCGCCAAGCAGTATGCGCAGGCCAAGAAGCAGATCCAGAACTCGACAGGCATCTTCTACACGATGACCTCGTCTGTCCTCAGCCAGTGGGGCGCACCCGGCAGCGACTATGGCGCGGTGCAGGCGCAGTTCTCGCCGGCGGTGAACTGGAAGGTGTTCAACGATCCCGACATCGGCGCGGGCTCCTTCCAGTTCGCCTACCTCGCGACCCAGTACTGGTCGGGGCCGACCGGAACCAGCCTGCAGAACCGGCTCAACCTCAACAGCCCGGTCAACGACTATCCGGCCAACCAGCTCACCTTCGCGCAGGTGAGCTACACGCACGATTTCCCCGGCCATTTCGTTTCGGTGACACTGGGGCAGTTCCCGCTCTCCAATTTCGACGGCAACGCCTACGCCAATAACCAGCAGGTGAATTTCATCGGCTATTCGCTGGCGCAGAACGGCAGCCAGAACTATTCGCAGGGCAGTCTCGGCGCCTACACGCAGATCAACCCGAGCAAGGAGCTGACCTTCGCCGCGGGTTTCCAGGACGCCAACAACGTCGCGGCCACCAACTACATCCAGTTCAACACCGCGGGGCAGGGCCAGTATGCGTGGTTCGCCTATGCGGCCTGGCTGCCGAAATTCGCCAGGCTCGGGCGCGGCGACTATTCGCTGCTCTACTACAACATCCCGAGCGTCGTGATGCAGCCGCAGGCCAGCGCTGGCCTGTCGTTCAACGCCTCGCAGCCGCTCGGCAAGCAATGGGGCGTGTTCCTGCGCGCCAACACGGCCTGGAATTCGAGCTGGTACATCCAGTCGTCGATCGCCGGCGGCGCCGTCTACAACAACCCGCTGGGCCGCGCGCCGCTCGACCAGATCGGGCTGGGTTTCGCCTGGAACAAGGTGAACCAGAATCTCTATGCCGGCGCCCTCGTGCAGCCCAGCGAGACGATGGTCGAGCTCTACTGGAACTGGTCGATCAAACATCTGTTGATCACCCCCGACGTCCAGGTCTATTTCCAGCCGGCGCTGACGCCGACGCAGCAGATCGCTGCGGTCTTTTCGCTTCGCCTGTCCGTACTGTTCTAGGAGTTCGTTCCGATGACCAAGACGATCTGGCATTGCCATATCGCCGTGTCGCTCGATGGCAAGATCGCGCGCGCCGACGGTTCGTTCGACTGGCTGGAAGGCCATCCCGCCGAGGAGTTCGGCATCGAGCCTTTCCTGAAGAGCGTCGAGGCCATCGTCATGGGGCGCGACACCTACGACGTCATGCGCGGCCTCGGCGAATGGCCCTATGGCGACAAGGCAACGATCGTCATGACCAACCGTCCGCTCCCAGATCCGCCGCGCGGCGTCGAGGTGCGGTCGGGCGACCTCGCGGTCGTCGCTGCCGAACTTGAGGCGCGCGGCTACGGGCGTGTCTGGGTCGAGGGCGGCGCGCAGGTGATCCGCGGCATGATCGCCGCCGGCAAGCTCGACGTGCTGGAAATGGCGATCGTGCCGATCCTGCTGGGCGACGGCATCCCGCTCATTCCGCCCGGCACGCCCGAGCTGAAGCTCACGCTCAAATCGTGCGAACCACGCAGCGGCGGCGCCCTGCATGTCGTCTATGAGGCAACGCGATGATCCGCAAAGCCACGCTCGCCGACCGTCCCCGCATCTCGGAAGTGCGCCTCGCGGTTCGCGAGAACCAGTTGAGTGCCGCCTCGGCGGGCAAGGTCGAGACCACCGCCAACTGGATCTTCGAGAACGCGACCTTCTGGGTCTGGGAGGAGGCGGGCGCGGTGCAGGGCTTCTCGGTGGCCGATCCGCGCGACGGTACGATCTTCGGCCTGTTCATCCATCCCGACTATGAAGGGCGTGGCCTTGCGCGGGCGCTGCTGCCGCTGGCCTGCGAGGATCTGCGGGCGGCGGGCTTTGCGGAAGCAAAGCTGACGACCGGCCCCGGCACGCGCGCCGAGCGCTTCTATCGCACCAATGGCTGGGAGGAGATCGGGCGCCAGGACAATGGCGAGATCATCTTCCGGAAGACGCTGTAACGGCGCGCTTCAGGGCCGCGCGGGCGAGGAGCCGCGTCGAATCGAGCGTCGGCAGGGGCGAGTTGCCGTCGTTCATGATCAGCGGGATTTCCGTGCAGCCCAGGATGACGGCATCGCAGCCTTCGGCCTTCATGCGGCCCATCACGCGCTGATAGGCGGCGACGGCTTGCGGCGTGAAGATGCTCTGCACCAGCTCGTCCATGATGATGCGGTTGGTCTCGTCGCGCTCGGCATCGGTGGGACGTAGCCACACAAGCCCCTGCGCTTCGATCTTCTCAGGATAGACCTCGCTGTCGATCAGCCAGCGGGTGCCGGTGATGCCGAGCTTTTTGTAACCGCGCGCCCTGGCCTCGGCGGCGACCACCTCGGCAATGTGCAGCCAAGGGAGCGGCGAGCGCGGCAGCACATGCGCCATCGCCTGATGGATCGTGTTGTCGGGGCAGATCAGGAAATCGGCGCCGGCCGCGGCGAGCTTGTTGGCCGAGGACAGCATCAGTTCGGCGACGCCAGCGCGGTCGCCGCGATCGAGGCATTCGACGTAGTCGGCCAGCGAATGCGTGTGCATCGAGACTTCGGGATGGGCGTGCGCACCCATCAGCTTTGAACCCTCGACGCAGATTGTCTTGTAGCAGAGCGCCGCGCCCTCGGCGGAGCAGGCGACGATTCCGATGTGCTGGGTCATGGTCAGCCTTTGGCGCGCGGATGCGCGGCGCGATAGACGGCGGCGAGACGGGCGGAGTCGACGTCGGTGTAGCGCTGCGTCGTCGACAGCGAAGCGTGGCCAAGCAGTTCCTGGATGGTGCGCAGGTCGCCGCCGGCGCCCAGCAGGTGCGTGGCGAAGGAGTGGCGCAGCGCATGCGGCGTCACGCTCTCGGCAAGGCCGAGGTCGCGGCGGATCTCGCGCACCCGCTTCTGCACGATGGCGGGATCAAGCGCGCCGCCGCGCGCGCCCACGAAGACGCGGTCCGACGGCTTGGCCGCGGCCAGCCACGGGCAGGCATCGCGATAGGCTTTGAGGGCCTGCAAGGCCTGCGGCAGCAGCGGCACCAGCCTTGTCTTGTTGCCCTTGCCGGTGACGGAGAGCGTGTCGCGGCCGCCCTTGAGGAGATCGTCGACCTGCGCCTTGGTGAGCCCCAGCGCTTCGCCGATGCGCAGGCCCGCGCCGTAGAGCAGGATCAGCACGGCGGCGTCGCGCAGGTCGATCCACGGCGCGCGCTCCTGATCGGATTCGGCCTGGAGAACGTCCTCCATGTCGCGCTCGCTCAGCGCTTTCGGCACGGAGCGCGGCAGCTTGGGCGTCTGGATCGTGGCGATGCTCGCATTGTGCGCGAGTTTGTTCTTGTCGAGGAAGCGGAAGAACGAGCGCACCGAGGAGAAGGCCCGCGCCGTGGAAGTGCGCGCCATGCCCTGGCGCGAGCGCTCCGCGAGCCAGGCGCGGAACTCGGCGGGCTTCAGCCGCGCGAGCGCATCGAGCGTCGGCGTCTCGCCGAGATAGGTTGCCATGAAGCCGAGGAAGGTCGCGACGTCGTGCTCGTAGGCGGTGAGCGTATGGACGGCGAGCCGCCGCTCGCTCTTCAGCCAGTCGCGCCACGCTTCCTGTGCGTCTGCGACACTCAACGCAATGTCACTCGGGCAGGTCGAGCCAGGCGCGGATGGTGTTCTCCAGCACCTTCGACAGGAAGAACAGGAGTTCGGTCGACATCTCCGGGCCGAAGGCCTCGGGGTCGCGCGCGCCAAAACACATGACGCCATCGGGCGAGCCCGACGAGACCTGCAGGCGCATCAGCACGTCGGACTTCACGAAGCGCGCGACGTCGCCGAAGAAGGCTTCCTCGCCCACGATGTTGGAGCGCAGGCGGGCATGCTTGTCGGGGCCGATGGCGGCATCGATGGCGCCGGGCGCCAGCACATAGACGCCACGCACGGGCACGCGCTTGGGCGCATCGGCATTGGCTTCGATCGCCATGGTGATGAAGTCGACGTCGAGCAGCTCCGGCAGCTCATGCGTGACGACGTGGATCATCTTCTCGAACGTCGTCGCCTGGATGATGCTGATCACCGCCGCCTGGATGCGGTTCTGGACGATCTGGTTCTGCTTGGAATTGGCGATGATCTCGGTGCGCTCGACCTTGAGCTTCTCGATCTCGCCGCGCAGGCGCTTCAGGATCGCCTGCTGCATGTCGATGACGCCCGGTCCCTGGACCCGGGGCGTGACGCCCATTTCCGTGGCGAGTTCGCCGTGCTTCTCGAAGAAATCGAGATGCGCCTTGAGATAGGCCACGACGTCATCGGCGGTGATCAGCTTCACCTGCCGGCCTGAGCCGTCGGGCGCCGGGATCGTGCCGTCATTGGCCATGCGCCCGTCTCCGGGTCAGAGGATCGACTGGCCGGTCTTGGCCCAGTCGTCGAGGAAGGCCTTCAGGCCGTTGTCCGTCAGCGTGTGCTTGAAGAGCTGGCGCAGCACGTTGGGCGGAAGGGTGCCGACATGGGCGCCGAGCTTGGCCGCGGCAATCACATGCTGCGTATGGCGGATCGAGGCCACCAGCACCTCGGTCTTGAAGTGCGGATACTGGCGATAGATCGTCATGATCTCGCCGATCAGATGCATGCCGTCCTGGCCGATATCGTCGAGGCGGCCGACGAACGGCGAGATGAAGGTCGCGCCGGCCTTGGCCGCCAGCAGTGCCTGCGCCGCCGAGAAACACAGGGTGACGTTCACCATCGTGCCTTCGGATGTCAGCACCTTGCAGGTCTTGAGACCGTCCGGCGTCAGCGGCACCTTCACGGTGACGTTCTTGGCGAGCTTGGCGAGCTTGCGGCCCTCTTCGAGCATCGTCTTGTGATCGGTCGCGACCGTTTCGGCGCTGACCGGGCCCGGGACGATGGCGCAGATCTCCTTGATGACGTCGAGCATCTGCCGGCCCGACTTGGCGATCAGCGACGGGTTGGTCGTCACCCCGTCGAGCAGGCCCGAAGCCGCCAGATCCTTGATATCGGCGACATCGGCGGTATCGACGAAGAACTTCATGTAAAATGCCCCAATGGCCAGTGGTTCGGACTCGCCTATTGCCACAATTTCTAGCGATTCCCCCTCGGAGCCACAAGCCAAGGGGGACGCGTCGTCGCGTCTCGAACCGGTGGAAAACACGGTCAAGGTCCTGCTGCCGCTGCCGCTCGGCGATGCCTACGATTATCGCGTGCCCGAAGGCATGGTGGTGGTGCCGGGACATTTCGTCGTGGTGCCGCTCGGCAAGCGCGAAACGATCGGTGTCGTCTGGGGGGAGGGAACCGGCGAGGTCGCGTCGGCGAAACTGCGTGACGTGGTCGGCGTGCTGCCGGCCTTGCCGATGGCCGATGCGATGCGCCGCTTCGTCGACTGGGTGTCGGCCTACACCTTGATGCCTGCAGGCGCCGTGCTGCGTATGGCGATGAGCGTGCCCTCGGCGCTCGAGGCGCCCAAGACGGAACTGGTCTATCGCGCGGCCGCACCGACCGATGATACGCCGCTGAAGCTCACCGCCGCGCGACGTCGCGTGCTGGAACAATTGAAGGACGGACCTTCGATGGCTGCCGCGGAACTGGCGCACCTCGCGGCCGTCGGCACATCGGTCGTGAAGACGATGGCGAATCTCGGATTGCTGGAGACCGAGGAGCGGATCGTCCGCCGTTCCTTTCCGCAACCCGACGGATTGCATGACGGGCCGACCCTGTCGCCGGCGCAGCGCATCGCCGCCGACGGGCTGGTCGAGAAGGTGAAGGCGCATGCTTTCTCTGCGACCCTGCTCGATGGCGTGCCGGGCGCGGGCAAGACCGAAGTCTACTTCGAGGCCGTCGCGGCCTGCCTCGCCGCTGGCCGGCAGGTGCTCGTGCTGCTGCCCGAGATCGCGCTGACGGCGCAGTGGCTAAAACGCTTCGAGGATCGCTTCGGCGCCCTGCCGTCGCCCTGGCATTCCGGCCTCACCAGCCTGGAGCGCCGCGAGACGTGGCGCGCGATTGCCGAGGGCAGGGTGGGCGTCGTGGTTGGCGCACGGTCCGCGCTGTTCCTGCCCTTCGCCAATCTCGGCCTCATCGTGGTCGACGAAGAACACGACAATTCGTTCAAGCAGGACGAAGGCGTCGTCTACAACGCACGTGATATGGCCGTGGTGCGTGCGCGGCTTGCGTCCGCGCCGATCGTGCTCGCTTCGGCGACGCCGTCGCTCGAAAGCGTCGTCAACGTGAAGACCGGTCGCTACGGCGAAGTGCATCTCCCCGGACGTCACGGCGGGCATCAGCTTGCGGCCCTGTCGGCGATCGACCTGCGCCGCGAGCCGCCGCCGCGCGCCAAATGGCTGTCGCCGCCGGTGGTCGAGGCGATGAAGCAGACGCTGGCGGCGGGTGAGCAGACGCTGCTGTTCCTCAATCGCCGCGGCTATGCGCCGATCACGCTCTGCCGCGCCTGCGGCCAGGGACTGGAATGTCCGCAATGCTCGGCCTGGCTGGTCGAGCACCGCTTTCGCCGGACTCTTGTCTGTCATCATTGCGGCTACTCCGAGCCGCCGGCGCAGACGTGCCGCCATTGCGGCGCGGTCGATCAATTCGTCGCCTGCGGTCCCGGTGTCGAGCGGCTGGCGGAAGAAGCACTGGAACTATTCCCCGAAGCGCGACTCGAACTCTTCACTTCCGACAGTCTGATGAATCGCGATGAGGCGTCGGCAGCGGTCGATCGCATGGAGAAGGGCGACATCGACATCCTGATCGGCACGCAGATGGCGGCGAAGGGCCATCACTTTCCGAACCTGACCTTGGTGGCGGTGATCGATGCCGATCTCGGCCTGAACGGCGGCGACCTGCGCGCGGCCGAGCGGACGTTCCAGCTCCTTTATCAGGTGGCGGGGCGTGCGGGTCGCGACGGAAGGCCGGGCCGGGCGCTGATCCAGACCCACAATCCCGAGCATCCGGTGATGCAGGCTTTGGTGTCGGGCGATCGCGACCGATTCGTCGACGTAGAACTCCAGGATCGCTCGCTGGCCGGCATGCCTCCTTATGGACGGCTGGCGTCGCTGATCATTTCCGGACCCGATCCCGCGGCGGTGGACAATGTTTGCGCAGCCCTCGCGCGCCATGCGCCACAGCAGGAGGGCGTTACGGTTCTGGGACCGTCGGTCGCACCGATGGCGTTGTTGCGCGGTCGGCACCGCCGGCGCTTCCTGCTCAAGGCCGGCCGGGACATTGCCGTACAGCCGTTGCTGCACGCCTGGTTGGAGCAGATTGGCCTGCCCGGCTCAGTTCGCCTGCAGGTCGATGTCGACCCCTATTCCTTCCTTTAGATCGGCTGCGCCCAAAAACCGCTGTAGATCAGGGCTTTGCCGACGTTGCGCCGGGAAATGCAGCATGGTAGCAACGCGCGCTTTTCCGGGGTGGGGCGGCAAGCGACGCGGGGCGTTCTGCTAGGGAAAAGTGTGTGAATTCAATGGCTTGCCGGCCGCGTTCCGCGGCAGGGGAGAGGCTCTAGACGTGACCACCGCAACCACCGGCGTTGCCGGACGCTACGCCAGCGCCCTTTTTGAACTTGCGGATAGCTCCAAGTCCCTCGATCAGGTGGCTCAGGATCTAGCCACTTTCCGCAAGCTTCTCGACGAGAGCGCCGATCTTTCGCGCCTCATCGCCAGCCCGATCATCGGACGCGCTCTGCAGGGCAAGGCGTTGCTCGCCGTGCTCGACGCCGCCGGCATCTCCGGCCTGACGCGCAATTTCATCGGCACCGTGGCCGCCAACGGTCGTTCGCGCGACCTGCCGGCGATGGCGTCGGCGTTCCTCGCCGAACTGGCCCGCCGCCGTGGCGAGACCACCGCGACGGTCACGACGGCCGTTCCGCTCACGCCCGCCCAGCTGCAGCAGCTCAACGACACGCTGCGCTCGGTGCTGGGCAGCAACAAGGTTTCCATCGACGCGCGCGTCGAACCCGACATTCTCGGCGGTCTCGTCGTGAAAGTCGGTTCGCGCCTGTTCGATTCGTCCGTCCGCAGCAAGCTGCAGCGCCTGCAGCTTGCCATGAAGGGAGTTGCCTAAATGGATATCCGTGCCGCCGAAATTTCGGCCATTCTGAAGCAGCAGATCGCCAACTTCGGCACCGAGGCCGAAGTGGCCGAGGTCGGCCAGGTCCTCTCGGTCGGTGACGGCATCGCGCGCGTCTATGGCCTCGACAGCGTCAAGGCCGGCGAGATGGTCGAGTTCCCGGGCGGCATCAAGGGCATGGCGCTCAACCTCGAGAGCGACAATGTCGGCGTCGTTATCTTCGGCGAGGATCGCACGATCCGCGAAGGCGACACGGTCAAGCGTACCGGCACCATCGTCGACGTTCCGGTCGGCAAGGGCCTGCTCGGCCGCGTGGTCGACGGTCTCGGCAACCCGATCGACGGCAAGGGCCCGATCGTGGCGACCGAGCGCAAGCTCGTCGAAGTGAAGGCTCCCGGCATCATTCCGCGCAAGTCGGTGAACGAGCCGATGCAGACCGGCCTCAAGGCCGTCGACTCGCTGGTCCCGGTCGGCCGCGGCCAGCGCGAGCTGATCATCGGTGACCGCCAGACCGGCAAGACCGCCGTTGCCATCGACACCTTCCTGAACCAGAAGGGCATCAACAAGGGCACCGACGAGGGCCGCAAGCTCTACTGCGTCTACGTCGCCATCGGCCAGAAGCGCTCGACCGTCGCCCAGATCGTGAAGACGCTCGAGGACAACGGCGCGCTGGAATACTCCATCGTCGTCGCCGCCACCGCGTCCGACCCGGCCCCCATGCAGTTCCTCGCGCCGTACACCGGCTGCGCCATGGGCGAGTACTTCCGCGACAACGGCATGCACGCCGTGATCGTGTATGACGATCTTTCCAAGCAGGCCGTCGCCTATCGCCAGATGTCGCTGCTGCTGCGCCGCCCGCCGGGCCGCGAAGCCTATCCCGGCGACGTGTTCTATCTCCATTCGCGCCTGCTCGAGCGCGCCGCCAAGCTGAACGAGAAGAACGGCTCGGGCTCGCTGACGGCGCTGCCGATCATCGAGACGCAGGCCGGCGACGTGTCGGCCTACATCCCGACCAACGTCATCTCGATCACCGACGGCCAGATCTTCCTCGAGACCGAGCTCTTCTATCAGGGCATCCGTCCGGCGATTAACGTCGGTCTGTCGGTCAGCCGCGTCGGCTCGGCCGCGCAGATCAAGGCGATGAAGCAGGTTGCCGGCACCATCAAGCTGGAGCTGGCGCAGTATCGCGAGATGGCCGCCTTCGCCCAGTTCGCCTCGGACCTCGACGCCTCGACCCAGCGCCTGCTCGCGCGTGGCCAGCGCCTCACCGAGCTGCTGAAGCAGGGTCAGTTCGTGCCGATGCCGGTCGAAGAGCAGGTGATCTCGCTCTACTCCGGCACCCGCGGCTTCCTCGACACGCTGCCGGTTGGTCGTATCAACGAGTTCGAGCGCCAGATGCTCGACGCGATCCGCGCCGAGGGCTCGATCCTCGCCTCGATCCGCGAGAAGCGCGAAATCGTCAAGGAGACCGACGACAAGCTGAAGGCGTTCCTCGCCGACTTCGTCAAGAAGTTCGCCTAACTCCCGAAGGTTTCGATGCCTAGCCTCAAAACCTTCCGCCTCAGGATCCGAAGCGTCCAGTCGACGCAGAAGATCACCAAGGCCATGAAGATGGTCGCGGCTGCGAAGCTGCGGCGCGCGCAGGAGCAGGCCGCCGCGGCCCGCCCGTACGCGGAGTCCATGGACAAGATCCTGGCGTCGCTTGGCGCGAGCTTCCAGGGCGCCACCGGCGGTCCGCGTCTGCTCGTGGGCACCGGTTCCGACCAGGTTCACCTGGTCGTCGTCGCCACCGGCGACCGCGGCCTGTGCGGCGGCTTCAACAGCACGATCGTGCGCGAGGCGCGCCGGCAAATCCGCGCGCTGCTGGCCGACGGCAAGACGGTCAAGATCTTCTGCGTCGGCCGCAAGGGCCGCGACCAGCTGCGCCGCGACTTCGGCGCACTGATCGTCGAGACCATGACCGATCTCGGCCGGCCGCGCCTGTCCTTCGCGGATGCCCAGAAGATCGCCGCGCGCATCACGGAAATGTATGACGCGGGCGAATTCGACGTCGCCAAGGTGATCTTCAATCACTTCAAGTCGGCGATGACCCAGGTCGTCACCGTGCAGCAGCTCATCCCGCCGCCGATGCCGGAAGCCTCGGCCGCGCCGGCCGCTACCGGCGGCGCGATCTACGAGTTCGAGCCCGACGAGGGCGAGATCCTCGCCGACCTGCTGCCGCGCAATCTCACCGTCCAGATCTTCCGCATCCTGCTGGAGAATGCCGCGAGCTTCTACGGCTCGCAGATGACGGCCATGGACAATGCCTCGCGTAACGCAGGCGACGTGATCAAGAAACTGACGCTGCAGATGAACCGCTCGCGCCAGGCCTCGATCACCAAGGAACTCATCGAGATCATCTCGGGCGCCGAGGCCGTCTAGGCCGGCTGCCAAGCAATCGAAGGAAAGGGCTCCGTAATGGCTACCAACAACATCGGCACGATCACCCAGATCACGGGCGCGGTCGTGGACGTGCGCTTCGACGCCGACCTGCCGAACATCCTGAACGCGCTGCACGTGAACGCCGACGGACGCCTGATCGTGCTGGAAGTCGCCCAGCATCTCGGTGAATCCGAGGTTCGCACCATCGCGATGGACACGACCGATGGTCTGGTCCGCGGCGAGAAGGCGGTCGATACCGGCTCTCCTATCCAGATGCGGGTCGGCCCCGAGACGCTCGGCCGCATCCTGAACGTCATCGGCGAGCCGATCGACGAGCGCGGCCCGGTCGGCAACAAGAGCACCCTGCCGATCCATCGCAGCGCGCCGGAGTTCGTCGAGCAGTCGACGGAAGCGCAGATCCTGGTTACGGGCATCAAGGTCATCGACCTGCTCGCGCCGTACGCCAAGGGCGGCAAGATCGGCCTGTTCGGCGGCGCCGGTGTCGGCAAGACCGTGACGATCATGGAGCTGATCAACAACGTCGCGAAGGCCCACGGCGGCGTGTCGGTGTTCGCCGGCGTCGGCGAGCGTACCCGCGAGGGCAACGACCTCTATCACGAGATGATCGAGGGCGGCGTCATCAAGCTCGACGGTCCGGGCTCGAAGGTGGCGCTGGTGTACGGCCAGATGAACGAGCCGCCGGGCGCCCGCGCCCGTGTCGCGCTGTCGGGCCTTACCGTCGCCGAATACTTCCGCGATGCCGAAGGCCAGGACGTGCTGTTCTTCGTCGACAACATCTTCCGCTTCACCCAGGCCGGCTCGGAAGTGTCGGCGCTGCTGGGCCGCATCCCGTCGGCGGTGGGTTATCAGCCGACGCTGGCCACCGACATGGGCGGTCTGCAGGAGCGCATCACCTCGACCAAGAAGGGCTCGATCACCTCGGTGCAGGCCATCTACGTGCCCGCCGACGACTTGACCGATCCGGCGCCTGCCGCTTCGTTCGCCCACTTGGACGCCACGACCGTGCTCAGCCGCTCGATCGCCGAGCAGGCGATCTTCCCGGCCGTCGATCCGCTCGACTCGACCTCGCGCATGCTCGACCCGCGCGTCGTCGGCCAGGAGCACTACGAGATCGCCCGTTCGGTCCAGCGCGTGCTGCAGCAGTACAAGTCGCTGCAGGACATCATCGCCATTCTGGGCATGGACGAGCTGTCAGAAGAGGACAAGCTGGTCGTGAGCCGCGCCCGCAAGATGCAGCGCTTCCTCAGCCAGCCGTTCCACGTCGCCGAAGTGTTCACCGGCACGCCGGGCGTGTTCGTGAAGCTCGAAGATACGATCAAGGCGTTCAAGGGCATCCTCGCCGGCGAGTACGACGATCTGCCGGAGCCTGCCTTCTACATGGTCGGCACGATCGAGGAAGCCGTCGCCAAGGCCAAGAAGCTCGCGGCCGAGGCGGCCTAAGCACATGGCCAAGGTCTCCTTCCGTCTGGTGATGCCCGAGCGCGAGTTGCTCGCGACCGAGGCCGACATGGTCGTCGTTCCGGGCAGCGAAGGCGACTTCGGTGTCCTGCCGGGCCACGCCCCGCTGATCTCGACCGTCCGTCCGGGCGTGCTCGAGGTCTATCAGGGCAGCAAGGTCGAGCAGCGCTTCCTGGTGGCCGGCGGTTTCGCCGAGGTCACGCCCGAGCGCTGCACGGTTCTCGCCGACGAGGCGGTGCCGTTCGAACAGATGACGGTTGCCCAGCTCGACGAGCGCGAGCGGGCAGCCCGCAACGACATTACTGACGCCGCTACGCCCGCCGAGAAGGCCGCCGCCGAGAAGAACCTGGCCATCGCTCAGGACCTCAAGCGCGCCCAGGCCTTCTACGCCAGCCGCTGATTTCAGCGCTACTGCGCATTTTTCAGTCGAGAAGTGCACCGGTCTGCCATTGAAAGGCAGGCCGGAGGTGGCTTTATTACGCTGGTAAGACAACGCGCCGAGGGTGCTCGTTCATGGGTAACTGGACACTCGAGACGATCGCCTGGGATCGCTTCGATGCGTCGAAGGTCGATCCGGAGATCCTCCGCAACATCAAGGCCGCAGCCCTGGTGGAGCGGAACGGTGCCGATTACGGCATCTATCTCGGCCGGGTGTTCGCCGACGATGCGGCCTTCATGGGCGCGGTCGACAACTGGGTTGTCGAGGAAGTCCAGCACGGCCTGGCGCTCGGACGCTGGGCGCAGCTCGCCGATCCGTCCTGGGATTTCGATGTCGCCTTCGAGCGTTTCCGCACCGGCTACAAGCTGCCGCTTCATGTGAGCGAATCGGTGCGCGGCAGTCAGGCCGGCGAGATGATCGCCCGCTGCATCGTCGAGACCGGCACCAGCTCCTATTACAGCGCGCTCAAGGATGCGACCGAGGAGCCGGTGCTGAAGCAGGTCTGCCAGAAGATCGCGGCCGACGAGTTCCGTCACTACAAACTCTTCTACGAACACCTGAACCGTTGCCTGAAGCGCGATCGGCTGAACCGCTGGGCCCGCCTGCGCATCGGCTGGGGCCGCCTCGCCGAGAGCGAGGACGACGAACTGGCCTACGCCTACTTCGCGGCGAACGAGCCGGCGGACGCGGTCTACGACCGCAAGCGCAACATGCAGGCCTATGCCCGCCGCGCCTATCCGCTCTACCGCCAGACCCACGTTCAGCGCGCCATGGCGATGGTGCTGAAGGCGATCGGCCTCGAGCCGCAGGGCTGGCTCAATCGCCTGATGACCCGCGCGGGCCTTTGGTTCCTGCGCCGCAACGCCGCCAAGCTGGCCGCGCAGGGCGCCTAGAAAAACACGCCGTCGTCCCTCGACTGCGCTCCACTCGGAACGACGGTGGTTTTCAGGAAATCAGATCCGCGAATTCCGCGAACACCGCGTCGTAGACGGCGCGCTTGAAGGGCACGATCAGCGACGTGAGTTCGGCCGGGGCGATCCAGCGCCAGGCGACAAATTCCTGGTCGTGCGCGTGGATGTCGATGTCGGCCTCCGTGCCCGTGAAGGCCAGCGCGAACCACTTCTGCGCCTGGCCGCGCCAGCGACCCTTCCAGTACGGAGGCCGCCGCTCCTCGGGCACGTCGTAGGAAATCCAGGTCTTGCTTTCGCGCAGCAGCAGCGCGCGGCTCGTGCCGACCTCTTCGTGCAGTTCGCGGCAGGCGGCTTCGATGGGCGTCTCGCCCTTGTCGATGCCGCCCTGGGGCATCTGCCAGGCGTCGGGCTGGTTGGCGCGGCAACCGACGAAGAGGCGCCGGTCCGGCGCGATCAGCATCAGCCCGACATTGGGGCGATATCCTTCGGCGCGGCCGGTCGTCATGGGCGAAGCTGCTGGGGTTGGGTGCGGATCCGGGCCATGCAGGCATCGCGGCATTCGAAGTGTCCGATGATCGGCACGAATGACACGGTTTTGCGCGCCTGCTGCCCCTTGTACCAGCCGCGAAGGGCGACGATCGCCTCCTCGTCGGGCTGCACGACGCCGAAAGCGTGGCGCGGGGAGCGCTCGGGCGAGGGCTCGCCGACCCAGGTCGCGAGCCGGTCGAGATTGCCCACGACGCCGTCGCCCGCGAGCTTGTAGTCGAGCACGTCGGTGCTGCGGGCATAGCCCACGCCCAGTTCGTCGGTGAGACGCTGGATCGCCGCCGTTCCCGGTGTTGGATTGATCTCGATCAGCGCCAGGCCGCGCTCGGCGATTTCCTTCACGAGGGGGCGCAACACCGCTTCGGGCGGCGCCGGACGGCCGGGCATGGTGAGCACCAGTCCGACATAACCTTCGCCGCGGCCCAGGATGGCCCGCAGGCGCTTCAGGTTCTCCGCCGGGTCGGCCGTCGCCTCGATCGGGCGCAACCCGCGCTCGGCGACGACGGGATCGTCCATCGGCAGCATCAGGTAGCTTTCGTGACCGAACGTCCGCGCCTGCTGCAGCCAGCGCGGCAGGTCGGGCGTGCCCGGCAGGAAAGCGAGACTCACTTCGGGCGGAAGCTCCTCGATGGCGCGACGCATCGCGACCTCGTTGAGGCCGACGTTGATCACCAGCAGGCCGAGCCGAGCGCTGGCGCCGGTGGGATCGAAGCGGCGGGCGTTGGCGATCCACGGCATCCAGCCCGAGGGCGAGACGCGCGGCAGGCGAAGGCCGTCGGCCGTGGTTTCGATCATGCCGGCGAGTTCTTCGGCCGGCAGCTTGCGGAAGGCCGCCGATGGCGCGGGACGCGGCGGGAGCGCCAGCGATGGCATCTCTGCCGGCGGCGCCGTTGCCGGCTCTGCATCGGACGTCAAAGCGACGGATGGCGCAGTGACAGGCGGCGTTGCAGACGGCGGCGAGGCAGCCACGGCGCTGTCGACGATCTTCGGTGCCTTGCCCTCGAAGCTGCCCGAGGCAATGCCTGCCGCGACCGCGATCAATCCGCAGACGAGAAAGTAAGCGGCGACCAGGCCGCGAAAGCCTGGTCGCCCGTTTACGCTTCTGTCGACGCTTCGGCCGGAACGGGCCATGGCGTCATCCCCGAAAGCCGATCAGTTGGCCTTGCCGCTATAGAGCGAGATGCCACGGATCAGGTCGGCCGCGCGCAGCAGCTGATAGTCGGAGGCCTGCTCCTTCGGCGGCTCGTCCGGATCGCCCGACGGCGTGGCCTGCGGAGTCTGGCCCGCGGCCTTGTCGTCGGTCTTGTCGCCCGGCTTGGCGGCTTCCGGCTTGGCGTCGGCGGGCTTCGCCGGCACCGGCGGGGCCACCGGCTTGTCGTTCGGGTTGGTGATCGAGCGGCGCAGGTTCTCCTCGCGGAAGCCCGAACGCTGCTGGATGTTCTCGATCTTCGCGGGCTCGACCTCGATGTCCGGCTTGATGCCTTCCTTCTGGATCGAACGGCCCGACGGCGTGAAGTAGAGCGCCGTGGTCAGGCGGATCGCGCCGCCGCCGGTCACCTGCATGATCGTCTGGACCGAGCCCTTGCCGAACGAGCGGGTGCCGAGAATGATCGCGCGGCGGTGATCCTGCAGCGCACCGGCCACGATCTCCGAGGCCGAGGCCGAGCCGCCGTTCATCAGGACGACGATCGGCAGGCCGCCGGCGACGTCACCCGGCTTGGCGTTCCAGCGCTGGACCTCGTCGTTCTTGCGCGCCTTGACCGAGACGATCTCGCCCTTGTCGAGGAAGGCGTCGGACATCGCGATGGCCTGGTCGAGCAGGCCGCCCGGGTTGTTGCGCAGGTCGATGATGTAGCCCTTCAGCTTGTTGCCGGCTTCCTTCTTGAGCTTCTCGACGGCGTCGAGCACGCCCGGCGTCGTCTGCTCGGTGAAGGAGGTGACGCGGATGTAGCCGATGTCGCCGCCTTCGAGGCGGAACTTGACCGGTTTCACCTTGATCGTCTCGCGGGTCAGCGTGACGTCGAACGGGTCCTTGGTGCCGCGGCGGATCGAGACCTTGATCGGCGCGCCGACCTTGCCGCGCATCTTCTCGACGGCTTCCTGCAGGGTGAGGCCCTGCACCGGCTCGCCGTCCAGCGCGAAGATCAGGTCGCCCGGCATGATGCCGGCCTTGGAAGCGGGCGTGTCGTCGATCGGCGACACGACCTTGATGACGCCGTTGTCCATCGTGACCTCGATGCCGAGGCCGCCGAACTCACCCTTCGTCTGGACCTGCATGTCCTTGTACGACTTTGGGTTCATGTAGCTGGAGTGCGGGTCGAGCGCGCTCAGCATGCCGTTGATGGCATTCTCGATGAGCTGCTTCTCTTCGACCGGCTCGACATAGTCGCGGCGGATGCGCTCGAGCACGTCACCGAACAGGTTGAGCTGCTGGTAGAGCTCGCTCTTGTCGCCACCGGCGGCCTTCGGATCGGCCGGCTTGTCCTGGGCCAGGACGGGTGCGGCCAGGAAAGCCACGGCCGTGGCAAGTGAGGCTAAGCGCAGAAAGGTCATTTGGGTGCCTTCAGGAGGGAAGTCGCCGGGGGCATTGAGGCCCGGCGATCCGGTGTTTTAGCGTGGAAGGGAGGATACAGGGGCGTCTTTGGCAGGATCAAGGCGTCGGGGTCCGGCGCCGCTTCACAAATCAGGCAGAGGCTGCGGCCGCTGCGCGCGGGGTAGTCAGGACGGAAGGCCGCGAGGACGCCGAAAGCATCGATTTGCCGGTCATTTCCGCGGGCTGCGCCACGCCCATCAGGGCGAGCAGCGTCGGGGCGACATCGGCCAGCTTGCCGTCGCCCAGCGAATGGACCGCGGCCGGGGCGTTGAACAGCAATGCCGGCACACGGTTCAACGTGTGCTGGGTGTGTTTCTGGTGCGAATGCTCGTCGTACATTTGCTCGGCATTGCCATGGTCGGCGGTGACGAACATCACGCCGCCCGCCGACTGGATCGCCTGCATCAGCCGGCCGAGGCAACCATCCACGGCTTCGACCGCCTTGATGGCAGCGCCGAGGTCGCCGGTGTGACCGACCATGTCGGTGTTGGCATAGTTGACCACGATCAGGTCAAACTTGCCCGAGCCGATCGCCTCGACGAGCTTGTCGGTGACTTCGCCGCTGCTCATCTCCGGCTTCAGGTCGTAGGTCTTCACCTTCGGTGACGGCACGAGGATACGCTCCTCGCCGTCGAACACGCGCTCCTCGCCGCCGTTGAAGAAGAACGTGACGTGCGCGTACTTCTCGGTCTCGGCGATGCGCAGCTGCTTCAGGCCGGCCTTTGACACGGTCTCGCCCAGGCCCATCTTGATGACCTCGGGCGGGAACAGCGTCTTCAGGAACGGATTGAGCGCCGCGGAATAGTCGACCATGCCGACCTTCGCCGCGAAGTCGACCACGCGCGAACGGTTGAAGCCGTCGAAGTGCGGATCGAGCAGCGCCGTCAGGATCTGGCGCGCACGGTCGGAGCGGTAGTTGAACATCAGGAGGCCGTCGCCATCCTTCATGCCGGTGTAGCCGTCGATCACCGTCGGCAGCACGAACTCGTCGTCGAGCTTCGCGGCATAGGCCTTGTCGACTGCTTCCTTCGGCGACGTCGCGCGCTCGCCCTTGGCATCGACCATGGCGTCATAGGCCAGGGTCACGCGCTCCCAGCGCTTGTCGCGGTCCATCGGATAGAAGCGGCCGGCCACGGTGGCGAAGCGGATCGGCAGGCCGGGCTTCAGGCCCGCCTCGATATGGGCGAGGCATTCCAGCGCGCTGCGCGGCGGCATGTCCCGCCCGTCGAGGAAGGCGTGGATCCAGACCGGAACGCCATGGCCGGCAAACAGGTTGGCGAGGAAGATCAGATGGTCCTGATGCGCATGCACGCCGCCCGGCGAGGCGAGGCCCATCAGATGCAGCGCGGCGCCGCTCTTCTTCAGCGTGGCGATGGTCTCGCCGAGGATCGGGTTCTTGGCCAGCGAGCCGTCTTCGATCGCATTGTCGATGCGCGGCAGGTCAGGCACCGCGACGCGGCCGGCGCCGAGGTTCATGTGGCCGACCTCGGAATTGCCCATCTGGCCCTTGGGCAGGCCGACGAAAGTTTCCGAAGCGTCTATGAGACCCTGCGGGCAGGTCGCGATCAGCCGGTCGTAGTTCGGTGTGCTTGCGTCGAGGATCGCGTTGTTCGACGGATCGGTTCGATGGCCCCAGCCGTCGAGGATGCAGAGCAGGACGGGGCGCGGAGCGTTGGCAGTCATCACGACGCCTTCTTCGGCTGCGGCTGGGCGCGTTCGACGGCGTTGAACTTGTTGGGGCAGCTCAGCTCGCGCGGGTCGGTGTTGGGATTCTGGTCCGGCACCTCGATGGCGCAGAACACGAACTCGCCGCGCGGTTCGCCGTCGATGCTGACATCGTAGGTGTAGGTGCCCGCCGGATCGCCCGGGATGATGCACCACGAGCGCTGCAGCACGCCGTCCTGCACCGTCTCGAGCATGCGGGTCGTGGCCTTGGTCTTGTCGGCGCTGACTTCGGTCTCGGGCCCGGCGATGACCTGCTCGGCCGGCTGCGAGGTCGTGAGCACCTCCTTCAGAGACACGACGCGATTGGGGCCGCCGAGATACATGCGCCAGCCGAAGCAGGCGCGATGGAACAGCAGCGGAATGGCGTTGGTCTCGTAGTGGCGCTGCTTGCCGTCCTCGCCCGTGATCGACACGTAGGGGATGCTGCGCACGGACTTCGTACCCGGCTTCTCGGCCGAGTTGGCCGGGGGGCTTGTCGGAGGCCTGGTGGGGCTCGTCGACTGGGCCAGAACGACCGTCGAGGCGGCAGCCACGAGGAGGGCGGACGACGTGGCCAGGAGCCACCGGGAAAAGGCGTGCATGGCGCCAATGTAGCCCCGGTTTTTCGTCAGAACAGAGGCAAAATCGCCTTTTCAGGCGAGATGTCAGGCGCGGTGATAGGGATGGCCGGCCAGGAGCTGCTGGGCGCGGTAGATCTGCTCGGCCAGCATCCCGCGGGCGAGCTGGTGGGGCCAGGTCATGGCGCCAAATGACAGGATCAGGTGGGCTTTTTTGAGCAGGGCCTCGGTGTGCCCGTCGGCGCCGCCGATCAGGAACGCCACATCCGACACGGAACTGTCACGCCAGGTCCCCAGGCGGGCCGCGAAGGCCTCGCTGTCGAGCACCTTGCCACGGCGATCGAGCATCACCAGCGTCGCCCCGGCCGGCGCGGCTTCCAGCAGCAATTCGCCTTCACGCTGCATGAGCTGGGGCGCGGGAAGCTTCCGCTTCTCCTCGAGTTCCCGCAGCGCGAGCGGCCAGCGGATCCGGCCGGCATAGTGGTCGTACAGATCGCGCTCCGGCCCGCGCGAGGCGCGGCCGATGGCGGCGATCGTGATCCTCAAGAGGCGCGCTTGCGCCGTGCCGCGGGCTTCGCGGCCGCTTTCTTGACCGTGGCCTTCTTGACCGGCTTCGCGGCAACTTCGTCCTCCAGCGCCCACATCTTCTCGAGCGCGTAGAAGGCGCGCGGCTCGGGGCGGAAGAGATGGACGACGACGTCGCCGGCATCGACCAGCACCCAGTCACCGGTCTGCTTGCCCTCGACGGGGACGTAGCCGCGTCCCGCCTGCTTCAGCTTGTCGGCGAGGTTCTCGGCGATGGCCACGACCTGGCGGGTCGAGCGGCCGGATCCGATCACCATGTAATCGGCGAAGGCGGACTTGCCCTTGAGGTCGATGACGACGACGTCCTCGGCCTTGCTGTCGTCCAGCGATTCGCGCACCAGCTTCAGGAGCGCGTCGGAGGCTTTGCTTCGATCGGGAAGCGTGCGGGTCTGGTCGGAGATGGTCTTTCCTTTCGCTCTGGTCCGTCGCGGGCGCACGGCGCGGATGGCCGTGGCCGAATGGCTGTCCAGCCTGCTCGGGATAAAACACCAGGCCGGCGGCTCGCAAGTGGGGAGCCGGCGGGCCTCGGTGGCCTGCAGGCGGAAACGCTCGAAGGTTCGCGGCGCGGTGGAGGCCAGGGCGGCATAGCCCCAGCCCGGGCGCGCGAAGGCGGCGATGGCGATGGTGCCGAACAGGTCGCGCCAGCCTGCCCAGTCGACGAGCTGGGGCAGGATGTCGGCGCCCATCAGCCAGACGAACTTGGCGTGAGGGTAGACCCGCTTCAGCGCCCGCACCGTGTCGAGCGTGTAGCGCGTGCCCAGCACCAGCTCGGGCGCATCGACGCGGATCTTCGGATGGCGGGCGATCTGGCGGGCGCGGGCGACGCGCGTGGGCAGCGGCTCCATGCCGTCGCCGCTCTTCAGCGGATTCTGCGGTGAGACCAGCCACCAGACCTCGTCGAGGCCGAGGCGCTTCATCGCCTCCAGGCTGATATGCCGGTGGCCGGCATGGGCGGGGTTGAACGAGCCGCCGAGCAAGCCGATGCGCCGCGTCGTGGCGCGCGACACGCCCGGCATCGGATGCGAAGTCACGGCCTGAGCGTACCCTTGCCGCGCACGATGTTCTTGTAGGTCGTGAGCTCGACCAGCCCGACCGGTCCGCGCGCATGCATGCGGTTGGTCGAGATACCGATCTCGGCGCCCAGACCGAACTCGCCACCGTCGGCGAACTGCGTGCTGGCATTGTGCATTACGATGGCGCTGTCGACTTCGCCCAGGAAGCGCTGCGCTGTCGCGTCGTTGTCGGTGACGATCGATTCGGTGTGCTGGCTGCCGTAGCGCGCGATGTGCTCGATCGCGCCGGCGACGCCGTCGACCGTGGCGACCGAGATGATCGGCTCGAGATATTCGGTGCGCCAGTCCTTCTCGGTGGCGGCTACGGCCTGCGGATCGCGCTTCTGCACTTCCGCATCGCCGCGCACTTCGCAGCCCAGCTCGTGCAGCTTCGCCAGCACGGGCGCGAGATGCGTGTCGAGCGCGGCGCGATCGATCAGCAAGGTCTCGGCGGCGCCGCAGACGCTGACCCGGCGCATCTTGGCATTGGCCACGAGGTCGCGCGCCATCGCGACGTCGGCATCGCGGTCGACATAGACGTGGCAGATGCCGTCATAGTGGCGCAGCACCGGCACGCGGCTTTCCTGCGTCACACGGTCGATCAGCGAACGCCCGCCGCGCGGCACGATCAGGTCGAGCCAGTCCATGGCGCGCAGCATCTCGCCCACGGCGGCGCGATCGGTGGTCGGCACGAGGGCGACGCAATCCTCGGGCAGGCCGGCGCCGGCCAGCGCACGACGCAGCAGCTCGACGATGGTGCGCGAGGAATGGAAACTGTCGGAGCCGCCGCGCAGCACCACGACGTTGCCCGACTTGATGCAGAGCGCGCCGGCATCGGCGGTGACGTTGGGGCGGGCTTCGTAGATCACGCCGATGATGCCGATCGGCACGCGGACGCGGCTCAGCGCAAGGCCGTTGGGCCGCTGCCACTCTTCGATGACCGCGCCCACGGGATCGGGGAGCGCTGCAATCTCGTCGAGGCCCTTGGCCATCGCCTCGATGCGCGCATCGTTCAGCAGCAGCCGGTCCTGCAGCGCGGTGGTCATGCCGGCGGCCTTGGCCGCCTCGATGTCGCGCGCATTGGCGGTGAGGATCGCTGCCTTCTCGGCGCGGATCAGGCGGGCGGCGTCGAGCAGCGCCTTGTTCTTGGCGTCGGTCGGGGCGTTGCGCAGGGAAGCGGCGGCGGCCTTCGCGCGGCGGCCGAGTTCGGCCACGATGGCAACGGCATCTTCCGTCGCGGGCTTGGTCTGGACGTTCATGGGACGCTCCGGCTCTTCACTCGACCACGAGGTCGTCGCGATGGACGATCTCGTCGCGGCCGCGGAAACCCAGCAGCCGCTCGATCTCCACGCTCTTGCGGCCGGCGATGCGGCGGGCATCTTCGGACGCATAGGCGACCAGGCCGCGCGCCAGCACGCGGCCGCCACGATCCTTCACGTTCACCACGTCGCCGCGGCGGAACTCGCCATCGACCGAGGTGACGCCGGCCGGCAACAGGCTCTTGCCCGTCGAGAGCGCGCGCACCGCGCCGTCGTCGACGATCAGCGTGCCGTTGGTCTTGAGCGAGCCCTTGATCCACTTCTTGCGCGCCGACAAAGGCGAGGCTTCGGGCAGGAACCAGCTGCAGCGCGCGGTGCCGTCGATCAGCGCGCCCAGCGCGCCGACGCCGCGTCCGTCGGCAATGGCCATGCGGCAGCCCGCGGCCATCGCGATCCGGCCAGCCATCAGCTTGGTCACCATGCCGCCGTTGGACATCTCCGACGCAGCGACGCCCGCCATCGCCTCGATCTCGGGCGTGATCTCACGGATCTCGGGAATGAACGTCGCCGAAGCGTCGCTGCGCGGATCGCCGGTGTAGAGACCGTCGATGTCGGACAGCAGCACCAGCGTGTCGGCCGAGATCATTTCGGCGACGCGCGCGCCCAGGCGATCATTGTCGCCGAAGCGGATTTCGTCGGTGGCGACGGTGTCGTTCTCGTTGATCACCGGGATGGCGCCGAGGCCCAGCAGGGTCGCCATGGTCTGGCGGGCATTGAGGTAGCGGCGGCGCTCCTCGGAATCATGCAGGGTCAGCAGGATCTGCGCGACGGTGATGCCGTGCCGCGCCAGCGCTTCCTGATAGGCCTGCGCGAGCTGGATCTGGCCGGTCGCCGCGGCGGCCTGGCTTTCCTCGAGACGCAGCGGGCCGGCGGCGAGCTTGAGGTGCGTGCGGCCAAGGCGAATGGCGCCGGACGACACCAGCACGACCTCGCAGCCGCCCTTGTGCAGGCGCGCGACGTCGTTGGTCAGCGCTTCGAGCCAATCCCGCCGGACCTCGCCCCTGGTCTCGTCGACCAGGATCGACGAGCCGATCTTGACGACCAGCCGTCGGGCGCCGGCGAGAGGGGTCATGCCGCTTCCTTGGAGGGCGAGCGCTGCTTGTCGACGAGCTTCATCAGCTCGTGGAGCAGGGGAGGCACGCCCTGGCGCGAGACGGCCGAGATGACATGCACGGTCTTGCGGCTCGCCTTGGCGAGCTGGGTGCGCTTGGCCTCGATGTCTTCCGGTGTCATGGCGTCGGTCTTGTTGAGCGCCACGATTTCCTTCTTGCGCGCGAGATTGCCGCCATAGGCCTTGAGCTCGCCGCGCACGGTGCGATAGGCGCCGACCACGTCGTCCTGCGTGCCGTCGACCAGATGCAGCAGCGCGCGGCAGCGCTCGACATGGCCGAGGAACCGCGTGCCGAGGCCGGCGCCTTCATGGGCGCCCTCGATGAGGCCCGGAATGTCGGCCATCACGAACTCGCGCGCATCGGAGCCGTCGCCCACCTTCACCACGCCGAGGCCGGGATGAAGCGTCGTGAACGGATAGTCGGCGATCTTGGGCCGCGCGTTGGTATTGGTGGACAGGAACGTCGACTTGCCGGCGTTGGGCAGGCCGACCAGGCCAATGTCGGCGATCAGCTTCAGGCGCAGCCACAGCGCCATCTCCACGCCCGGCCAGCCCGCATCGGCGCGGCGCGGTGCGCGGTTGGTCGAGGTCTTGTAGTGCAGGTTGCCGTAGCCGCCGTCGCCGCCCTTGGCGATGACGATGCGCTGGCCGATCTCGGTCATGTCGACCAGCAGCGTCTCGTTGTCCTCGGCGAAGATCTGCGTGCCGCGCGGCAGGCGCAGCACGATGTCCTTGCCCTTGCCGCCGGTGCGCTGGCTGCCCATGCCGTGATGGCCGGTCTCGGCCTTGAAGTGCTGGGCGTAGCGATAGTCGATCAGCGTGTTGAGGCCGTCGACGCATTCGACGATCACGTCGCCGCCGCGCCCGCCGTCGCCACCGTCCGGTCCGCCGAACTCGATGAACTTCTCACGGCGAAAGCCCGCGCATCCCGCGCCACCGTTGCCGGAGCGGATGTAGATCTTGGCTTGGTCGAGGAATTTCATGAGATGGGGTCCAGAAAAGAAAAAGGGGGAACGGCGACCCGCTCCCCCTTCTCAATCCGATGGGATGGAACGGCTATTCAGCGGCCAGTGCCGGCGCCGGGACAACGTTCACTTCGACCTTGCCGCCCGAGCGGGTGCGGAAGGACACGACGCCGTCGGCCATGGCGAACAGCGTGTGGTCGCGGCCGACGCCGACATTCTCACCCGGGTTCATCTTGGTGCCGCGCTGGCGGACCAGGATGTTGCCCGACACGACCTTCTGGCCGCCAAAGCGCTTCACGCCCAGGCGCTTGCCGTCGGAATCGCGGCCGTTACGCGAGGAGCCGCCTGCTTTCTTATGTGCCATCGTACTACTCCGGTCGCTCTGCTCAGGCGACGATCTGTTCGATCTTGACCACCGTCAGGTCCTGACGATGACCGTTCTTGCGCCGCGAGTTCTGGCGACGGCGCTTCTTGAAGATGATGACGTGCTCGCCGCGGGCCTGCTTGACGATCGAGCCCACGACCTTGGCGCCGGCCACGGTCGGCGCGCCGACCTTGTCGCCGACCATCAGCACGTCGGTGAATTCGATCTTGGCGCCGGCCTCACCGTCGATCTTCTCGACCGTGAGCTGGTCGTCGGCGGCGACCGTGTATTGCTTTCCACCCGTGCGGATAACGGCGATCATGATGACACCTGGCTTGAAGTTCCCCGGCCCAAAAACGCCGGAAAACACGAAAGAACGCGGCGGACCGCAGGGCCCGCCGAAGAAGCGCGGAATATACGCACGCCGGCTCTTGAGTCAACGACGGAGACGGACCGGCCGCGGCGCCGCCGATTGGGCGCTCTGGAGGTAGAAAAGTCAATTATTTCAAGGTGTTGTGCCTGGGGCAGCTCGCGACCGGTGCGAAGGGCCATCGCTCGCGCCTCCAGCCTGTGTGCCGCTAATAGCTTGATTCGACGACTTTATTGCGCATTCGCGCCGTCCTCGGCGGGAAGCTGTTGCTCCCCCAATTGCGCACGCCTATAAACCCGCCCGCGCCCGGAGGGGTGCTAGAGTGGTCGATTAGGACAGTCTCGAAAACTGTTGTGCGTGCAAGCGTACCGTGGGTTCGAATCCCACCCCCTCCGCCAGTAGCCTGAAAATCCGAGAAAATCAGGTTTTCGCGTGCTCCGGCCGACGATGAGCGGTTCTGGATCGCCGGCCGGCGTTGAGCCGTGTCGATAAGGGAGAAATTCCTCCCTCGTTTCCTCAGGTCTTGTTCAGCTTCAGCTTGCGCTTCTCGATCTCGGGCTGGAGCTTGACCATCACTTCCATCGCCATCTTCTGGGCGAAGGTTTGGGCCACGGTCATCGTCTCGGAGACGATCTGCGGCATCTCCTTCACCATCTTGCGTCCCGCCGGCGAGTCATAGAAGGCGCCGATCTGGGTCAGCTCCTCGGTCGTGAAATGCTTCGCATAGATCGTGGCGATGGCATCGATCATGAGCGGCAGCTGCTTGGCGAATTCGGTCTGCATGAGACCGACCACCTCGTTGATCTCTGCCGTCTTGCCGGGATTGGCCTGCTCGAGAGTGGCCTTCTGCGCGTTCATGATGGCGGTCGCCATCTGCTGGCCGATCGCGGCGGAGCCGGATTTTTCGAGAACGATCTTGGCCTGGGCAAGGGCCGCCGGATCGGCAGGCTTCGGCGCTTGGGCCATTGCGGGCGCTGTGAAGGCAAAGGCGAGGGCAAACAACAGAATGGGAAGACGCATGTTTTCCTTCAATCAGTACGAAAGCACCATTGAGACAGCCTGAGGCCGCCTCCACCCGCGACATGCGGGTAGGCGTAAGTGCAAATGCCGCCGGCGCGTTACGGTTCCCAACAAGATTTGATGACGGTCGGGTGCCCAACGGAATTGATGCGCGATGCCTTCAAAACGGCGCGATTTTAGCCTTGAGTGAGGGTAGAGTTTTCGGTGCCGGCCCAGCGATGGGTGCCCCTGCCGCGACCGGCAAGAGATTGCTGCATCCTTCTGATGAGGGGAATGACGATGCTGAAGAAAGTAGCCGTGGTCGCCTTGGCCGCCCTGCTTCCCGTGTTGCCGGCCTCGGCCGAGCCGGCCGTTTGGACCTGGACGGGATATGGGTTGAACGTGCCGGGAAGCGGCAAGTGCCCGACCTATAAGATGGTCATCGACGTCACCGTCAACGGCACGGATGTAGTTGGCTGGTTCCAGCAGGAAGGCCGCCCCGAGCGCGGCTTTAAGGCGACGTTGGGCGCCGATCAGAAGTTCAAGACGACGACCATTGTTGGCGGCGGCAACAAGATGGACGTCGTGGGCTCGGTCAAGCCGGGCGCCGCGACGATCATGCTCGACGGCTATTGCCTGTTCGAGGGCCCGCTGACGCCGAAGCAGGGGAAGGCGCGGACCCCCACCGGGTGATCCGGCCTTATCCGGTTCTCCAGACCTACTTGGTCATCCAGAACGTGTCGGGCTCGTAGAGCCCGATATAGCCGCCCGGATCCCAGGCCCAGTAGCCTTTCGCCGGCACGTTGCGCACCTTCTTGCCGACCGTTATCGGCTGGCTCACCTCGTTGACGGTGCCGATCGAGTACACCTGCTCGGCATTCACCGCGAGGATGTCCTCCCAGGCCTTGCGGCGTTCGGCGTTGTCGGCCGAACGTTCCCACACCTGCAGCAGGTCGAGCAGCTTCTTGCCGTCCTCGGTGTCACAGGGCTCGCCCTGCTTGCCTTTGGATTCGACGTAGAGACCCCATTTCGGCCACTGCAATCCGCCCTGCATCACCGGCGTGAATTCGCGCGGGCTGGTGTCGACGGTCGGCGCGGCGGTGGTGACGCCGGCATAGGCGGTCATGATCGCCTCGCCCGACGTGGTGCGCAGGCGGAAATTGTCGGTGGTCTGGGGCTTCAGCAGCGCCTTGATGCCGATCTTCTTCCACTGGTCGAGGACCAGGGTCATCGTGTCGACTTCGTCGGCCTTCTCGCTGGAATGCTCGATCACGAACATCGCCGGCTGGCCGTTGGGCAGCAGGCGGATGCCGTCGCTGCCTTTCTTGTTGAGCCCGATCTCGTCGAGCAGCTTGTTGGCAGCCTTCAGGTCGAGGGTCGCCCATTTGCTGGCGTATTCCGGCTTGAACAGCGGCGAGCGCGGCATGATGGTGTTGGCCGAGGGCTTGGCCAGGCCGTGATAGACGACCTCGTTCAGCTCCGTGCGGTCGATCGCCATCGACAGCGCGCGGCGGAAGCGGACGTCGCGGTTCAGCTTCTTCCAGGTCTCGTCGTTGGCGTTCATGTTGGGATAGAAGGCGACCTCGGAGCCCGAGCCCTTCTCCCACAGCAGCGCCTTGATGCCCGACGTCTTCCCCGCGTCATGCAGGAAGGTGTAGTCGCGCAGGCCGAGATAGCGCGGCTGCAGATCCGACTCGCCGAGGCCCGCCTTGGCAGGAATCAGATTGGACGCGACCACGGTCATGATCACGTCGTTGATGTAGGGAAGCTGCTGGCCCTTGCTGTCGATGCGGTGGAAGTAGGGATTGCGCACGAAGACGAAGCGTTGCGCCGGCGGGACCGTCGTGAGGACCCACGGGTTGAGCGACGGCAGGTCGACGTTGCTGTTGCCGTACATCGCGTCCTGGCGCTTGAAGACGTTGGACCAGCGACTGCCTTTGTACTGCTTGAGGATTTCCTCCTCGGGCGTGTACTTGCCGTGGAGCTTCTTCAGGTAGTGGGCGGGGCGGAACAGGAAGAGGGGGGCAGCGCGCGCCTGGCTCTCGATGAAATCGGGGTTGGGCTTGGCCCAGCTGTAACGGATTGTCACCTCGTCGATGATCTCGACCTTCGGAGGCTGGCCCTCGACCAGGAGTTCGACGGAGGGACCGTTCGGCGACAGTTCCTTGTCGTTTGCGACGTCCTCCCAGAAGAAGCGGAAGTCCTCGGTCGTGAAGGGATGGCCATCCGACCATTTGTGACCGGCGCGCAGCTTCAGGGTGAACTCGCGACCCTCCTTGACCTCGTAGCTCTCGAGGATGTCGGGATGCAGCGTGAACTTGTCGTCGTAGATCATCAGCCGCGTGTAGCTGTAGATCGTCATCAGGCGGGTATCGCGCGTGGCCGTGACCAGCATGTTGAGCTGGCCGCCGTGCTGGCCGAGGCCATCGGCGCCCGCGAACTTCTCGATGACGCGGGGATTCTTGGGAAGGCGCTTGTCGATCGGCGGCAGGGCGCCGGATTTCACCTTGTCCAGCAGACCCGGCGTTTCCTGCAGGGGAGGCAGCGGATCGGCGGCAAAAGCCGGCACCCGCGCCACAAGACCCATCAACAGCGCCTGCGTCAGAACACGTCTCTTCATCGCTAGCCTCACTGTTTGCCGGCCGACCCGCTGCGGATCGTAATGCTCACACCGCCAGTATGATCCTTAAACTAAGGCAGAAATCGTTGAATTTATGAAGAATCCTGCGGAAAGCCCGGAATTTCGAGGGGCGCGCGCCCGGTCCCGGTGCCGCTGCTTGTCTCCCCGCTGGCGACGATGCACCATGACCGCCGGGTGACGGGGAAAATCACATACAGGGAGCCGTGCGGTGTCACGGCGGTGACGGAGGCGGGCGCCGGCGCCGGCCGGGCTCGTTCGATGCGCGCTTTCCTGCCGATTAGACCCTAGGGATGGGCGTTCTCCGCATCCTGCTCGCCCTGTCGGTACTGGCGGACCATACCTCGGGCATCCTGGGCAATCGCCTCGTCACCGCGGGAGTGGCCGTTCACCTGTTCTTCGTGGTGTCGGGCTTCTACATGGCGTTGATCCTGACGAACAAATACCAGGATCGCGGGACGTTCTACGTGAACAGGTTCCTGCGGCTCTGGCCGACCTATCTGGCGGTCCTGATCGCCAGCTACGCCTGGTTCTATTTCTGCTGGTACTACACAGGCAAGCAGCCGCCGCCGCTCTGGATCGGTGCCGCCTACGATGCGATGTCGTGGTGGCAGGCGCTCGCCCTGCGGGTGGCGAACTTCACCATGCTGGGATTGGATATTCCGTATTACTTCGCCTACCAGCCCGGCACCGGCTTCATGCCGTTCCCTCCCGGTGCCCTGCCGGCGGATACCTATCGGGCGAACGCGTTCGTGGAAATCGGCCAGGCATGGTCGATCTCGATGGAAATCTGGTTCTATTTCCTCGCGCCCTTCCTGGTCCGGCGAAGCGTCGCTTTCCTCTCGTGCCTGATCCTCGCCAGCGCCGCCCTGAACCTGTCGTCGGATGCGCTGGGATTGCCGACCTACTTCTTCTTCCCCTCGCAGCTCTACCTGTTCGTCATCGGAATCCTGACCTACCGGTTCTATGCTAGCCAGCGGGCGGCGATCGAGGCGCGTCCTCCTCTCGGCTCCATCCTGATCTATGCCATCGTCGTCGCGGTATTGGCCTATCGCTGGCTTCCCGCTGCGGTGGCGCCGTATCTCCTGTTCGCCCTCTGCGTTCCCGCGATCCCCTGGCTCTTCGCGCGGTTCCGCAACACTCGCTGGGACACCGAGCTCGGCAACCTCTCCTACGCGCTCTATCTCTGCCACGCGTTGGTGAACCTGATATTGGTGACCGCATTCCACATCCATAGCGGCGCGCTGGTGGCGGTCCTGTCGATCATCGTGTCGCTGGCGCTCTATCTGCTGATCGAGAAGCGGGTCGACAGGATCCGCCAGGCACTGGCGTCGAGGTCGATGGCAGCGTCGTCTCCTTAAGCGGGCGTTCCGTCAGCCGGGTTTGCAGTTCGGGGCCAGCGCGCTGACGATGGCCGGCACGGTGATGGCGAGATGCGCGGCCCGCGTCGGGTGCAGCCCGTCGGGAATGTCGCGCTCGGTGGCCTTGGCCCAGGCGTCGGACGTATCGATCACCGCTGCCACGCCTTCGAGGGCCAGCTCCCGATACATCCCGTAGAACTCGGCGAGTTTCGATCGCGACAGCCCCTGGGGCCCGCGAACGGGATTGGTGATCATCAGGTAGATCTGCGCCGACGGCTTTGCCGCGCGGATCGCCTCGACGATCGACTTGGTCTGCGCGCGGCTGCGGGCGAGGTCGGCGCCGATGTCCGGATGCTCCACCGCGTCGTTGATCGCGAATTCGACGATGGCGATGTCCGGCGCGGCGGCGACGACGCGGCCCACGTTACCGATGCCCCAGGTCGATCCCTTGCCGCTGGCGCCTTCGTTTAGGACGACGAGGTTGCGCGACAGGCAGCGCCGCAGTTCCTTCTGCAGCTCGCGCTGCCAGCCGCCGGCTTCAGTAAGACTCGTCCCGAAGGTCACGACCCGCGTTGGCGCGCCTTGTCCAACCGCGGCGGTCGTCGCTGCGAAGAGCAGCAGGAGGGCGGCCATCCCCCGGCGAACTCCTGCTGTCAGCGGGGCGGAAGGCATTTACTTCCGCCAGCGCGACACGAGGATCTGCGCGCCAAAGGCCACGGCGCCGTAGGCCGCAACGCAGAGGGCCAGCAGCACGATGCCTTCGAGGGAAGGGGCCTGCAGGAAGGCCATGATGCGGTTGCCCATCACGGACACGATGATGAGACCCGGCATCATGCCGATCAGCGTTCCGACGATGAAATCCGGGAACCGGATCCCGCTCGCGCCGAGGGCCAGATTGGTGAGCGTTCCTGGAGCGGCCGGCACGATCCGGAAGCCGACGACGACGAGCACGCCGCGTTCTTTCGCCACCCGGAGAACGGGCTGTATTTTGGGGCCGAAGTTGCGGGCGACCGCATCCTTGCCGAGCCAGGCGCCGATGAAATAGGGGATCCAGCCGCTGAAGAAGACGCCGACGGCGGAGTAGGCGAAGCCGGTCCAGCCGCCGAACACGGTCGCCGTGGCGAGAATGACCCCGTGGATCGGGAAGACGACCATCCCTGCAATCAGGAACGCGCCCACGACGACGGCGGGCGCCCACGGGTGGCCGCGTGTCGTTGCCAGCCACTCTCCGATCTTTTCGGGCGTCACGATGCCCAGCGATCCGACCGCCCACCAGGCAACCGCGACGGCCAGAACGACGACCAGAAGCGCAACGGCTGCGAGGAGGAAGCGGAGCCGCATTACGTTGGGGAGCCGAAGACGAAGCGCTTGTCGAGCCGGTACTTCACCCAGTACCCGATCGCCAGGCCGATCACGCCGCCGACATACCGCATGCTCGTCGTATGGAAGGTGTACCAGAAGGCCAGTTCGACGGCCCAGAAGATCGCCGTCGTCGCGACACCCATGACGGCATAGAGCAGGAAGGTGATGAAATCGTGCGCGGTCGACGCCGGCCGGTAGGCGAAGATCAGCCGCTTGTCCCACACGTATTTCACGAGCAGGCCGACACCCGTGCCCGCGACCATTGAATAGTAGAGGCCGGTGTCACCGAGCAGGCGCCAGACCAGCTCCTGGCTTGCAACGTTCGCCATCGTTGCAACCAGCGCACCCGCCAAATATATGACAACCAGATTCATTGATCGCGGCAATATATACTGTTCACGCGACCGGAGGAGGGAATTGCGTGGGGCCGCCTCCGCAGGATCCACCTCCCGGCCTCGGATAATGTGGCAGGCGACATACGGCATGAAAAAGATTTTCCCTGTCCTTCTCCTTGCCCTGATCGGCGCGTGCCTGGTGTTCAAGGCCGCTGACAGCTTCCACCGGCTGATGTCATCCGACTTCGTCGCCGTCGCCTTCGCCGAGGGCGGCGACGATGCCTACTATTATCTGACGATCGCCCGGAACACCGCCCGCGGACTGGGCATCACCATCGACGGGGTGGAGTGGACGTCCGGCATCCAGCCTCTCTGGGGTCTCGTCTGTGCCGTGGCCTACCTGGCGGGCTCTGACCGCGCGGCCTTTGGGCTGCTTTATCTGACGAGCTATCTGCTCTGGATCGCGGGCGCGATCATGCTCATCCTGTTCGTCCGGCGTGCGACGCGATTGCCGTTCCCCGTGCTGGCAATTCCCCTGATCGTGGGCCTGTTCTTCTGGGACCGGCAGCTCAACGACCTCTATGTGAATGGCATGGAAAGCGGCCTCTACCTCACCGCCCTGCTGTTGTTCCTGCTGGTCGGTCAGCGCAGCGCCGAAACCAGGGTCGAGGCCTTAAGCTTCAAGCGTGCCGTCGTATTCGGCCTGTCGGCCGGTCTGCTCATGCTGGCGCGCAACGACGGCATCTTCGTCTGCGCGTTCCTCATGCTCGGGCTGCTGATCGTGGACCGCTCGCTGGCGCGCCTCTACGAGCTCATCGTCGCGGGCGTGATCGCCTGCGCGCTGGTGCTGCCCTGGATCGCCTACTGTTACTGGGTGGCCGGGCTGTTCGTGCCGCAAAGCGGCGTCGCGACCTCGGTGGCGCTGCGGCCGTTCAGCCATCCGCTCGACACGATCCGCGCCTTCATCGTCTCCTTCGTCCCGATCCTGTTCATCCGCATGAGGATGTATCTGACCGCGTCGCCGGTCGCCGGCGGATTGATCGCCGGGATCCTGGCGGTCGGACTTGCGGTTGCCGTGTTCCGGCCGCGGTTCCAACTGGCCGACAAGCCGACGCGTCTCGTCCTGTTGGCCCTTGCTGCCTCGAACCTGGTGCTGATGGCCTACTATCCGCTGGTCAGCTCGGCGGTGCAGTTCTACGAGCGCTACTTCGGGCCGGTGAAGCTGCTGATCGTCATCATGCTCTCGCTTGTGATCGTCGGCGCCGCGCGGCGGTTCGAAGCGTCCAAGGTGTTCGCGGGCGTTGCGTCGCTCGCGCTCGTGGCCGCGATTTTCTCCAACGCCTACTGGATCGCCGAGCAATGGAATGCGCCGTACAGGGGCTACTTCGGTTCGTCGGCCTATGCGCTCGCCCGGTCGCCCTTCATGTCGGACAAGTCGCGCATCGGCATGATGGAGTCCGGCCGTTTCGGCTTCATGCTGCCGGATCGGGTCGTGAACCTCGACGGCAAGATGCGCGTGCCCGCCCTGCGCGCCCTGCAGCAGGGCAAGCTCGACGAGGAAATCCAGCGCGGCAACTTCGACTACATCCTGCTGAACATCTTCGACGAGGCTTTCTTCGACGAGCGCGCGCCGGCGTGGCGCCAGCGCTACGCCAACGTCGGCAAGCTCGGCACGCTCGCGGTGTTCAAGCGCAAGCAGTGACTCCCGTCGTCCGGCGGCGTTAGACTGGGGCACAATCCAACGTCGGAGTGTGTGCCATGACATCGAACACAACTCGTCTGTCGCGTCGGTTTTTCATTCAGTCGACGGTCGCGCTCGGCGCCGCAGCCGGTGTCGTGACACGGACTGCCCTCGCGGCCGATCCGGTCAAGCCTGGCGCCAACAGCGCGCTGATCGTGATCGACGTTCAGAACTGCTTCATCGATGGTGGCACGCTGCCGGTGAAGGGCGGCGCCGAGGTCGTGCCGATCATCAACAAGCTCGCGGGATCGTTCCAGAATGTCGTCGTGACGCAGGACTGGCACACACCGGGACATGCCTCGTTCGCGAGCGCACACGCCGCCAAGAAGCCGTTCGAGACGATCGGCCTGTCCTATGGCACGCAGGTCCTGTGGCCGGATCACTGCGTGCAGGGCTCCGACGACGCGGCCCTGCACAAGGACCTCAAGCTGCCGACCGCGCAGCTCATCATCCGCAAGGGCTTCAACAAGGATGTCGACAGCTACTCCGCCTTCGAGGAGGCCGATCGCAAGACCGCGACCGGCCTCGCGGCCTATCTCAAGGCGCGCAACATCGACACCGTTTTCCTGGCGGGCCTGGCCACCGACTTCTGCGTCGCCTGGACGGCGCTGGATGCGCGCAAGCTCGGCTTCACGACCTACGTGATCGACGATGCCACGCGCGCCATCGACCTCAACGGTTCGCTGGCGGCGGCGTGGAAGCAGATGACGGACGCCGGCGTGAAGCGCATCAAGTCGAGCGACATTTCCTAGAGAGGATGCACATGACTTCGAACAGGGTTCGATCGCTCGGCAAGAGCGGCATCGACATCTTCCCGATTGGCCTCGGCTGCATGTCGCTGTCCGGCGCCTATGGAAGCAGCGACGATGCAGCGGCGATCCGTCTGATCCATCATGCGATCGATCGCGGCGTCACCTTGCTCGACAGTTCCGACATGTATGGCTGGGGCCACAATGAGACCCTGCTCGGCGAGGCGTTGGCCGGCGGCAAACGCGACAAGATCGTGCTGGCGACCAAGTTCGGCCAGATCCAGCGACCGGGCGGGCTGAACGGCGTGGACGGCAGCCCGGCCTATGTGAAAGCGGCCTGCGACGCGAGCCTGAAGCGGCTGGGAGTCGAGGTGATCGATCTCTATTACCAGCACCGGGTCGATCCCTCGGTGCCGATCGAGGATACGGTCGGCGCCATGGGCGAGCTGGTGAAGGCTGGTAAAGTGCGCGCACTTGGCCTCAGTGAAGCCAGCCCCGAGACGATCCGTCGGGCCGCCAAGGTGCACGCCATCGCCGCCGTGCAGAGCGAATACTCGCTGCTTTACCGCGCCGATGCCGAGGAGACGCTGGAGACGACGCGGGCGCTGGGCATTTCGTTCGTGGCCTATTCGCCGCTCGGCCGCAGCCTGCTGACCGGTGCGGTGCGCCAGGCCTCGGACATTCCCGCCGGCGACAATCGCGGCCGCCATCCGCGCTTCGCGCCCGACAATCTCGCCCGCAACCTCGAACTCGTCTCGGAGATCGAGGCGGTGGCTGCCGCGAAGAAGTGCACGCCGGGGCAGGTGGCGCTGGCCTGGCTGCTGGCGCGGGGGCCCGACATCGTGCCGATCCCCGGCACCAAGCAGGCCGCACGGGTCGACGAGAATGTCGGTGCGGTTGGCGTCGGCCTCTCAGCGGAAGAGATGGCGCGGTTGTCGGCTGCCTTGCCGCCAGGCGGTCCCGCCGGCACGCGCTATCCGGAGGCGCAGATGAAGGCCGTGCACGTCTGACGGCGGCGGCCGTTACTGCGGCCAGCCGAGTTCGATCGCGATGACGGTCGGCTTGGTCTGCCGCACGGCGCTGTCGGTCGACAGGAACTCGACATCGCCGTTCACCTTGTCGAGCGCGTCGGCCGGAGCGTCCTTGGCCGGGTCGAAACGTAGCGCGAGGTTGCAGCCGCCGACCGGCTTGTCGAGGCGGCCGCCGTCCCAGCCATTGCTGTAGCCGCCGAGGTCCCAGCCGAATCCGGTCAGGGCGAAGGGCTTGCCGTTCATCGTCTCGATCTCCGCCAAGGTGGCGCCGTTGGCGAGCGGCTTGTCGAGGCCGGCGATGGCGACCGGCCAAGTCGAGCCGTTGCGGATGATGACGACGTTGGGGCGCGCGTAGTTGTCGTGCCAGAGGATGTCGATGCGCTTCTCAGGCTCCTTCGGGAAGATGGCTGTGCCGGGTTCGGTGTTGCCTTCGCCGACGGGAATGTCCGCGCGTTCGACATTGGCCGCGCCAAAGATGCGCGCGAGGGTGCGTTCGTCGGCGTTACGGGCGAACGGCCCGGTGCAGTCGAGGACCGACGGTGCCTGCGCGAATGCAGGCAACGCAAGCACTGCAGGCGTGATGCAAAGGAGACAGGCGACGCGCAAGGAAAGGGACATCTCGCTCTCGAACCGCTCTGGCGGCAGGGACCATCCGACCGTCATAGTAAGCCGCCGCCACCGAACGACTCTCCAGGGAGCCGCAGCATGACCGACGAAATCGTCTTCTACCACAACCCGCGCTCGCGGGCGCAGATGGCTCACTGGATGCTGGAAGAGGTCGGCGCGCCCTACCGGATCGTGCCGATCGATTTCGAGAAGGGCGAGCACAAGACGCCGTCCTTCCTGGCCCTCAATCCCATGGGCAAGCTGCCGACCATCGTGGATCGCGGCACCGTCGTCACCGAGACGGCGGCGATCATCGCCTATCTGGCCGACGCCTTCCCGAAGGCAGGTCTCGCGCCACCGGCCGGCGATCCGTCGCGCGGCACCTATTACCGCTGGCTGTTCTTCGGCGCCGGCTGCTTCGAGCCGGCTCTGCTGGACACGATGCTGAAGCGGCCGCCGCCGGAGCGGAAGATGGCGGTCGGCTGGGGCAGCTACGAGGACGTGCTGACCACGCTGAAGGCCGCGCTCGCCAAGGGCCCGTATCTGCTGGGCGATCCGTTCAGCGCCGCCGACGTCTATGTCGGCTCGGAACTGCGCTGGGCGATGATGTTCGGCGCGCCCGGTCTCAAGGGCGAAAAGGTGTTCGACGACTACGTCGCGCGTCTATCGGCCCGGCCGGCCCTGCAGCGTGTCACGGCGACCGCTGCGGGCTGACCTGGGGCGAGGGCAGGTCACACCGGCGCGGCCGACAGGTCGCCGCGCCCGCGCTCCAGCATGCGATGGGCAATCTCGGTCTCGCCCAGCACGATGAGATTGGCGCCCAGCTTTTCGAAATGCTCCACCGTCGCGGCCGAATGTGCGCGCGCCAGGATATCGAGCTTGGGATTGGCGGCACGGGCCTGCTGGATGATCTGGCCGGCCTCGAAGGCTTCGGGAATGGTGACGTAGAGGCGGCGCGCGCCGGCGAGATTGATCGCGGCGATGAGTGCGGGTTCGGCGGCATTGCCCGAGAAGACTTCCGCGCCGTCTTTGCGGGCACGCTCGACGCCACCGTCGCTGGCTTCGACGACGACCAGACTGCTGCCATCGGTGCGCAGTCCGGCGCCGACCAGGGCGCCCACGCGGCCGTAACCGATCACGATGTCATGGCCGGTCTGTGTCGTCGGCACGAGGTCGCTGGCCGGCTCGGCGGGCTTGTCCGCCGGCTTGGCCTCCTTGTCGCTGCCCAGGCGTTCGAGCAGCGTGAAGACGAAGGGGTTCACCATGATCGACACGATGGCGCCCGCCAGGATCAGGTCGCGCGACTCCTTCGGCGCCATGTTCAGGCCGATGCCGATCCCGATCAGGATGAACGAGAACTCGCCGATCTGCGCAAGGCTCGCCGAGACGGTGAAGGCGGTCGACCGGCTGTGGCCGAAGGCGCGCACGATCAGGTAGGCGGCGGCCGACTTGCCGACGATGATGATGGCGATGGTGGCGAGCACCGCCAGCGGCGAATCCACGAACACGCTCGGGTTCAGCAGCATGCCGACCGAGACGAAGAACAGCACCGCGAAGGCGTCGCGCAGCGGGATGGCTTCTTCCGCCGCGCGCTGGCTGAGGTCGCTCTCGCCCAGCACCATGCCGGCGAAGAAGGCGCCGAGCGCGAAGGAGACGTCGAAGAAATAATGCGCGCCATAGGCGACGCCGAGTGCCACGGCATAGACGGCCAGCCGGAACAGCTCGCGCGATCCGGTGTGCGCGGTGTGATGCATCAGCCACGGAATGACCCGCCGTCCGACGATCAGCATGATCGCCACGAAGATCGAGACCTTGGCCAGCACGATCAGCAGCGAGAACAGGATGCGCGTGGCGGGCACGCCATTGCCCGCCGTCGCCAGCGCCAGCGCCGGCAACAGGACGAGGGCCAGGACCATGACGAGGTCCTCGACCACCAGCCAGCCAACGGCGATGCGGCCGCGCTGGGTCTCGAGGATGTGACGGTCCTGCAGGGCGCGGATGAGGACGACGGTACTGGCGACCGAGAGGGCCAGGCCAAACACGAAGCCGGACAGCGGCGGCCAGCCCAACGCCCAGGAGAGACCCGCGCCCATCAGGGTCGCGACGGTGATCTGGCCGATCGCGCCGGGGATGGCGATCTTGGCGACCGAGAGCAGGTCCTTCAGCGAGAAGTGCAGGCCCACGCCGAACATCAGCAGGATGACGCCGATCTCGGCGAGTTCGGTGGCGAGGGCAGGGTCGGCCGTGAAGCCCGGCGTGTAGGGGCCGACCATGACACCGGCCAGGAGATATCCGACCAGGGGCTGAATACGCAGCCTCTGGGCAATCAATCCGAAGATGAAAGCGAGCATCAGACCCGCAGCAATGGTGGCGATGAGCGGGGTGTGCTGCTCTGGCATCCGGTGTTTCTCTCAGCGAGTGATGGGGCCCACTCCGATGTGGCGTTCACGGGCGGAAATTGCAATCTGTCTGAAGGGGATTGGGAGGATTCGATATGACGATATCGCGACGTACTTTGCTCGGGACCGGCCTCGCGCTCACGGCGACGGCAGCGACGGGCGCGCCCGCCTGGGCGCAGAATTTCCCGAATAAGCCGATCCGCTGGATCGCTCCCTTCGCGGCCGGCGGCAATTACGACGTCACGTCGCGCCTGGTCGGCGAGGGCATGTCGCGCAACCTCGGCCAGCAGGTGATCGTCGACAACCGGCCCGGCGCCGGCGGCCTGGTGGGTGCCGAGGCTGCGGCCAATGCGCCCGCCGACGGCTACACCGTCGTGATGGGCAGCTTCAGCGTGCTGTTCGTCTCGCCCTATCTGGCGGGCAAGCCCTCGCTGGTTCCGCAGTTCGCGCCGATCAGCATCCTCTCCACCGTGCCGATGGTCCTGGTGGGCAAACCCGATGGCCGCTTCGCCGACATGAAGGCGGTCCTGGCCGAGGCCAAGGCCAAGCCCGGCACGGTCAGCATCGGCCATGCCGGCAACGGCACGACCAACCACATCGCCATCCTGCGCCTCGAGGTGAACGAGGGCGTGAAGTTCAACATCATCCCGTACAAGGGCTCGGCGCCCGGCCTGAACGACCTGATGGCCGGCCAGATCGACCTCTACATGGACCAGCTCACGACCTCGCTGCCTCACATCAAGTCGGGCAAGCTGAAGGGCATGCTGGCGATGAGCCCCGAGCGCGTCGCGCAGGTGCCCGACATGCCCTCGCTCACCGACATCGGCAGCAAGCCGTTCGACGGCGGCACCACGGCCGGCCTGTTCGCGCGTGTCGACACGCCCAAGCCGATCCTGACGACGCTGAACACCAGCGTCGTCACGGCGCTGAAGGACCCCGGCATCGCCGCAAAGTTCGCCGAGCTCGGCGCCGTCGTGCGGCCCTCCACGATGGAGGAGTTCGCCGCTTACATGAAGGAACAGGAAGTGGGCGTCAGCGCCCTCGTGAAGTCCGGATTGCTGAAGCCGGAGTGAGCGCAGACTCCCGGGGGCGGTTGGGATAAATTCGGTCCCAACCAGAAAACCAAGGGAGGGCTCATGAAACTCGACAGACGTGGCCTGCTGGGCGGCGGCATTGCCGGCCTCGCGATGGCCGGCCTGGGGCGCCCCGCGGCGGCGCAGGCTTTTCCTACCAAGCAGATCCGCTGGGTCATCCCCTTCGCGCCGGGCGGCAACTACGACGTCACCGCCCGCATCGTGTCCGATCCGATGGGGCGGCATCTCGGCCAGGGCATCCTGATCGACAACAAGCCGGGCGCCGGCGGCGTCGTGGGCCTGGAAGCCGCGCTCAACACGCCGGCCGACGGCTATACCATCTCGATGGCGAGCTTCACGGTGGCCTACGTGGCGCCGATCTTCGCGGGCAAGCAGCCGCTGCTGCCGGTGATGGCGCCGGTCAGCATCCTCACGACCGTGCCGACGCTCGTGGTCACCCGCGCCGACAGCCGCTTCAAGGACATGAAGAGCGTGATGGCCGAGGCCAAGGCAAAGCCCGGCGCCATCTCGGTCGGCCATTCCGGCAACGGCACGACCAACCATGTCGGCATCCTGCGTCTTCAGCTCAACGAGGACATCAAGCTCAACATCATTCCCTATCGCGGCGCCGGCCCTGGCATCGCCGATCTGCTGGCCGGCAATCTCGACCTGTTCGTCGACCAGCTCACCAGCTCGATGCCGCATATCCAGTCCGGCAAGCTGCGCCCGCTCGCGACCTTCAGCCTGCAGAGCGTGCCCGACCTGCCCAACGTGCCGACCCTGGGCGACCTCGGCCTGAAACCGTTCGACGGCAACACCACGGCCGGCGTGTTCACCAATCCCGACACGCCCAAGCCGATCATCGCCCGCCTGAACGAAGGCGTGGTGGCGGGCCTCAAGGACGAGGCGGCGAACAAGAAGCTGCGCGAGCTGGGCGCCATCGTGCGCCCCTCGACGCCGGAGGAATTCACCGCGGCGCTGAAGGCCGACGAGGCCAACGTGTCGGAGCTGTTGAAGCTCGGGTTGCTGAAGCCGGAATAGAGGCCGAACTTCGCTCGGCCTCTACGCAATCTCCTTCATCACCGACCACAGGTCGGCCTTGTGTTCGAAGCCGATGCCCGGCGTGTCGGGCATCGTCACGCGGCCGTCGACCACGGCGCAGTCGTCGGCGAAGCCGCCGAACGGTGCGAAGACCTGCGGGTAGGATTCGTTGCCGCCGCACTGCAGGCCGACGGCAATGTTCAGCGCGAACTGGTGGCCGCCGTGCGGCACGCAGCGCCGCGGCGACCAGCCGTGCGCCTTCAGCATCTCGATCGTGCGCAGATACTCGACCAGTCCGTAGGAGAGGGCGGGGTCGTATTGCAGGATGTCGCGGTCGGGCCGCAGGCCGCCATGGCGGATCAGGTTCCGCGCGTCCTGCATCGAGAACAGGTTCTCGCCGGTGGCGAGCGGCGGCGCGTATTCGGTGGCGAGCGCGGCATGCGCCAGATAGTCGAGCGGGTCGAGCGGCTCCTCGTACCAGCGCAGGCCGAAATCCTTGATCGCGCGGCCGAACTCGATGGCGGTGGTGAGGTCGAACTTGCCGTTCACGTCGACGGCCAGGCGCTCGCCGGCGCCGACGATCTTCAGCACCGCCTCGATACGCTTCAGGTCCTCGGCCAGCGGCACGCCGCCCACTTTCATCTTCACGCAAGCGTAGCCGAGGCCGAGATAGTGCTTCATCTCGTCCTGCAGCGCCTCGAGGCCCTTGCCCGGGTAGTAGTAGCCGCCGGCGGCATAGACCCACGCCTTCTCGTCGGCCTGGCCGCCATTGTAGCGGTCCGCCAGCAGCTTCCAGAGCGGCACCCTCTTGGCCTTGGCGACCGCATCCCAGATCGCCATGTCGAGCACACCGACGGCGACCGAGCGCTCGCCGTGGCCGCCGGGCTTCTCGTTGGCCATCATCACCGACCAGCATTTCGCCGGATCGATCAGCCCTTCGGCGTCGAGCAGCGAATCGGGCTTGGCCTGGCTGAGGCGCGGGATGAAGCGTTCGCCCAGCAGGCCGTGCTGCGCGTAGCGGCCGTTGGAATTGAAGCCGTAGCCGATCACCGGCTTGCCATCGACCTGCACGTCGGTGACCACGGCCACGACGGAGGCGGTCATCTGGCTGAAGTCGATGTAGGCGTTGGCGATGTTGGAGCGGATGGGCGAGACGATGTCGCGGATGGCGACGATGCGCATGGGGTCGTCCGTATCTGGAAAGGCCGTGTCGGGCCGGGTCCAGAGGTTCTACAGGCGCCTGCACGTGACGGCCAGCCGCTCTCCACAGCTACACATCCAGCTTCGCGGCGAACGCATTAACGCCGTTCCAGCCCGCGGGTTCCTGAAAAATATAGGCGGGCGGCCATCGAACATACGGGTAAATTTTGCGTAATATGACCCGAATGCCGCGAGTGCTTGATGTCACTGCGCGCGAACGACCTTCCGCCCGCCAGATGCTGCGTGCAGCGACGGCTGAACTTCATGCGGAGGTCGACGCGCGCTTTTCCGGTCCTTTCGACACGGACAAGGATGCCTATCGGGCGTTCCTGACGGCGCTTGCCCGCGCGGTGCTCCCGCTCGAGCGGGCGCTGGAGGAGGGCGGCGTCGATCGCCTCCTGCCGGACTGGCCGGCTCGCCGCCGCTCGGAAGCGCTGTTGCGCGATCTGGAAATTCTCGGCGCGACCGTGCCGGACCCCGTATCCGTGCCGGTGACGACCGACGAGGCCCGCCTGTTCGGCCGCCTCTATGTGCTCGAAGGCTCGCGACTGGGCGGCAAATTGCTGGCGAGGCGCGCCCGCGAGAATGTCGACGCGCAAGTCCGCGAGGCCACGCACTATCTTGGCCACGGTGCCGGCGCCGATTTCTGGCGCGAGTTCCTGCAGCGTCTCGAAGCGTCGGAAGCGGTCGCCGCATCGCCACAACGGACGATGCTGGGCGCGCGCGAGGCCTTTGGCCTGTTCGGGGCGGAACCGGCGCATGTCTGACGCCCCGAACGAAATCGGATCCGCTGCCCCCATTGGCACCGTCGACCTTACCAATTGCGACCGCGAGCCGATCCATCTGCTGGGCGCCGTCCAGCCCTTCGGCTTCCTGGTCGCCGTCGACAGCAAGCAGTGGACGATCACGCGGGTGTCGCGCAACGCCGTGGACTGGCTCGGCGTGGGCGCGATCGAGTTGCTCGGCCGTCCGGTCGAGGACGTGTTTACCCACGACGCGATCCACCTGATCCGCGGCCAGCTCCAGACGGCGGTCTTCACCAATACCGTGGCGCGTTCCTTCTCCGTGCCGCTGCTGACGAACGGCGCGCGGTTCGACATCGCCGTGCATGTCGTCGACGATTCCATCGTCATCGAATGCGAACCCTGCGTCGACGAGCAGGGCGTGAATTCCGGCGCGCTGGTCCGCGCCATGATCGCCCGGCTGCAGCAGACCACCGAGCTCAGGACCTTCTACCGGGTCGCGGCGCGTGAGATGCGCGGCCTCACCGGCTTCGACCGCGTGATGGTCTATCGCTTCGACCATGACGGGTCGGGCGAGGTGATCGCCGAATCGGCGCGCGGTGGGCTCGAAAGCTATCTCGGCCTGCACTATCCCGCGTCCGACATTCCCAAGCAGGCGCGCATCCTCTACGAGCGCAACTGGCTGCGCATCATCCCCGACATTTCCGCGCCGCCGGCCGCTGTGGAGCCCGGCATCATCAACGGGCGGCCGCTGGACCTCTCCATGAGCGTGCTGCGCACCGTCTCGCCGATCCATATCGAGTACTTGCAGAACATGGGCGTGGGCGCGTCGATGTCCGTGTCGATCCTGCGCGACGGCAAGCTGTGGGGCCTGTTCGCCTGCCATCATTATGCGCCGCACAACGTGCCGTTCGAGCGGCGCACCGCGGCCGAGTTGTTCGGGCAGATGTTCTCGCTCTTGATGGAGAGCCGCGAGCGCGACAACGAATCGACCTACGAAGCGCGCGCCCGCAAGCTGCACAACCAGCTCGTCACCCTGATGGCGGTGGAGGCGACCCGCTTCGACAGCATCGTCTCGCATCTCGACGAGATTGCCGACCTGCTGTCGTGCGACGGCATCGGCGTGTGGACGGGCGGCCATGCCACCTTGCAGGGCATGGCGCCGACGCAGGACCAGTTCACCGGTCTCATCGAACATCTGGCGCGGCGCGATCTGGGCGACGTGCTGGCCAGCCACGAGATTGCCGCCGAGTACCCGGCCGGCCGGGAATTCGCGGATCGCGCGGCGGGCATGCTCGTCGTGCCGCTGTCGCGGCCGGCCCGCGATTTCCTGATCTTCTTCCGCAAGGAAGTGGCTCGCTCGGTGAACTGGGCCGGTGATCCAAGCAAGCCGATGAGCATCGGCCCGCTGGGCGCGCGCCTGACGCCGCGCAAGAGCTTCGAACTGTGGCGCGAGACGGTGAGCGGCCAGTCGATCCCCTGGCAGCCGGTCGACGTGCGCATCGCCGAGAGCCTACGGGTCAGCCTGCTCGAGGTCATCCTGCGCCTCTCCGACATGACCGAGGTCGAGCGCAAGCGGGCGCAGGAGCGGCAGGAGCTGCTGATCGCCGAGCTGAACCACCGCGTTCGCAACATCCTGGGCCTGATCCGCGGTGTCATTTCGCAGAGCCGCGACCCCTCGCTGACGGTCGATGCCTTCACCGAGGTGGTCGGCGGACGCATCCAGGCACTGGCCCGCGCCCACGACCAGATCACCGCCGACAATTGGGGCCCGGCCTCGTTCCGCGGCCTCGTCTTCGCCGAGGCGGGAGCCTATCTCGGCGGCAAAGCCACGCGCGTGCGCCTCACCGGACCGGAAGTGCTGCTCGAACCGCAAGGCTTCACGACCCTGGCACTGGTCGTCCATGAGCTGATGACCAATTCGGCCAAGTACGGCGCGCTCAACGACAGTCACGGCCATATCGACATCGAGACCCGGCTCGATCCGCAGAAGAATCTTCACATCGTCTGGACCGAGAGCGGCGGCCCGCCGGTGAAGCCGCCGACGCGGCGCGGCTTCGGCACGACCGTCATCGAACGCTCGATTCCCTACGACCTGAAGGGCGAGGCTTCGGTCGACTACAACGTGGCGGGCGTGCGGGCGACGTTCGTCGTGCCGGCGGCCTACGTCCGCGCCGCGCCGGGCGTGCTGCCCGAAGCGGTCGAGGAGGCCGCGACAGGAATGGGCGCTGCCGACCTGCCGCGCGACGTATTGATCGTCGAGGACAACATGATCATCGCGCTCGATGCGGAGAGCGCCCTGATGCGCGCCGGCATCGAGACGGTGCGTGTCGCCGCCAGCGTGGCGCAGGCCATGAAGGCCATCTCCACGCGCGCGCCCGACTTTGCGCTGCTCGACATCAACCTGGGGCGCGAGACCAGCTTCGCCATCGCCGAGCATCTCGCCGCGCTTGGCATCAGGTTCGTCTTCACCACCGGCTACGGCGAGGACATCGCCTTTCCGCCCAAGCTTTTAGGCGTGCAGCGCGTGCGCAAGCCCTACACCGGCGACGCGCTGCTGGCGGCGATGCGCGGCTAGCTAGCCGGCCGCGAAGACGTTGCGGCGGTTCTGGCGGAACAACAGCCACCAGGCGACCGCACCGTTCAGCAGGTTCCAGGCGATGCCGTTGATGAAGGCGGCCCGGTAGGAGCCCGTCATGTCGAACAGCACGCCGCCCATCCAGCCGCCCAGCGCCATGCCGATCAGGGTCGAGGAAATCGCGAGGCTGACCCGGAAGCCTGCTTCCTTCGGCGAGAAGTATTCCCGCACGATGATGGCGTAGGACGGCACGATGCCGCCCTGGAACAGGCCGAACAGGGCCGAGGCCAGGTACAGCGAGTTGACCGAATCGTCGACCAGGTAGAAGACCAGCGCCACGCACTGCAAGGTCGAGCCCAGCAGCAGGGTCTTGATGCCGCCGACCCGGTCGGCGATCCAGCCCGAGGCGATGCGGCTCACGATGCCGAAGCCCAGCATCAGCGACAGCATCTCCGCGCCGCGCGCCACGCCGTAGCCGAGGTCCGCACAGTAGGCGACGATATGGACCTGCGGCATCGACATGGCGATGCAGCAGCCGATGCCGGCCACGATGAGGACGGCCTGCAGCCCGTTCGGCGAAAGCCCGAGCGAGCGCGGCGAATGGAGGGCGCCGCCGGGTGCACCCTGGGCCGCCGAGGTCTGCTCCTGCGGCGGCTTGCGGCGCAAGGTCAGCGCCAGCGGGATCATCGCGATGAAACACAGCGTGCCGGCGGCCCAGTAGGTCACTCGCCAGCCATGATCGGCGATCATGTGCTGGATGATCGAGGGCCAGATTGCGCCGGCCAGATAATTGCCCGACGCCGCGATGGCGACGGCGATGCCGCGACGCTTGTCGAACCAGTGCGAGATGTCGGCGACCAGCGGCGCGAAGGTCGCCGCCGCGCTAAAACCGATCAGCACCTGGGCCAGGGCGAACAGGGCCAGCGACGGCGTGAACGGCGCCAGCGCAAAGCCGACGGCGAGGCCTGTGGCGCTCAGGATGGCCGTGAGCACGATGCCGCGCTTGTCGACCAGCCGGCCCCAGGTGACGCCGCCGGCGAAGAAGCCCAGCGTGTTCATCGTGTAGGCGAACGAGATGTCGGCGCGCGTGATGCCGAGATCCTGCTGGATCGACGGCAACGCCACGACGAGGCACCACATGCCGATGCCGCCGACCGTGCTCAAGGTCACGCTGGCGGCAAGCCGCCACCAGGCGTAACTCGACTCGACTCCAGACATGATCAGCCGCCGATCGCGCCCTGCGTGTTGACGTAGAGCGCGTAGAGCGAGTGGCTGGCCGCCATGAACAGGCGGTTGCGGTAACGTCCGCCGAAGCAGACGTTGGCGCAGCGCTCCGGCAGGTCGATATGGCCGATCGGCTTGCCCGACGAATTGAAGATGCGCACGCCGTCGAGATCGTCGGAGCCCATGCCCCAGCCGCACCACAGGTTGCCGTCGACATCGACGCGGAAGCCGTCGGGCGAGCCGCCCGGACCGGCATCGATCAGCACCGAGCCCTTGCCGAGCGACGTGCCGTCGGCCGAGACGTCGTAGGACAGGATCGTGCGATGCGGCTCGGCGCGCGAGGCCACGACATAGAGCTTCTTCTCGTCGGGCGAGAAGGCGAGGCCGTTGGGACCGGGAATGTCGTCGACCATCATGGTGAGCTTGCCGGTCGTCGGATCGAGTCGGTAGACGGCGGGCTTGTTCTGGCTCTCTTCCTTGTGGCCCTCGTAGTAGCCGAGGATGCCGAAGGTCGGATCGGTGAACCAGACCGAGCCGTCGGACTTCACCACCACGTCGTTGGGCGAGTTGAGCGGCTTGCCGTTGTAGGAATCGGCCAGCACCGTGATGGCGCCGTCATACTCGAAGCGCACGACGCGGCGGGCATCGTGCTCGCAGGCGATCAGCCGGCCGCGGCGATCGCGCGTATGGCCGTTGGCGTTGTTCGAGGGCTTGCGGAAGATCGAGACGTTGCCCGTCTCCTCGTCCCAGCGCAGCACACGGTTGTTGGGAATGTCGCTCCACAGGAGGTAGCGGCCATCACCGAACCAGACCGGGCCCTCGGACCAGCGGCAGCCCGTGTAGAGCCGTTCGACCGAGGCCAGCATCAGCCGGTACTGGTTGAACGACGGATCGAGCACGCGCACCGCCGGATCGGGGTAGCGCTCGTTGGGCTGCCACATCTTGGTTTCCTCGTTTTATTTCGGCGCAGAGACTAGCGCCAAGCGGGCGCGCGCGCCTCCTTGGAATTGCAGGGCGACCGTGCGGGCATGGAGGACCTGCTGTTTCATCGTGTAGTTGCAATTCATCAGCAGGCTCTGCAACCTCTCGCCCGGAAATCGGGGGCGGGGATGAAACTGTTCGGCTTTATCAAACTGCTGACCTTGCTGGTCGCGATCGACCTGGGAACAGTCGCGGCGGCGATGGCGCAGCCTGCAACGTCATCGTCGGTCAAGGCAGACGACCCATTCACCTATTACTATCGCGACCCCCGGCCCGAGCGTCTGGTTGGCGTGCTCGATGCCCTTGGCAGGAAGCCGCAGGACTGGATCGCTTATCCACCCGTTGCCGGCCTTCTCGCCGTGGTGTTCTCGACCCAGCCGGGTTGGATCGAGAAGCTTGTTCCGGCTCAACTCGATGCCCGGTTGGCCACGACGATTGCCGCGGCCGTTCAACTGTCCGGCCAGCCCGTCCCGAAGAATTTGCAGGCCCGTCTGGCCCAGGCCGGAACGGATCCGACGCTTGCGGCCCAGTTCGCGGGCCTGCCGAACCGGTTGACCGACCTCAGGATCGCGATTCCGACCCACCTCGACATCCTGTGGGGGGCGTCTTTCGCCAGCGGAGACGGCCGATACGTCCTGATGATCATCGACTTCATGGCCCGGACGGCCAACCGGTCCGAACCCATCGCACTCGATGTCGCGCGGGTCGCCGCGGGGGCCGCACGCAAGGATTTTGGCGAACTGGGCAAGCTCAAGGACAAGTACGATCAGAGGCTTCTGCTCGAAATCGCGTATGCCGGGACGGCCGCCTGGGCGCTCACCTCCAACGCCCGTCAGCACGGCTTCGTCGATGCCACCGTGAAGCGCTACGTTTCCGAGCATCCGGAGACTTGGGCGGCGAAGGTGTTAGCCGTGCTGAAGGCCTCGTAAGGGCCGTCCTCGCTGGGTTTCGGGAAGCGGCCGGCGGCCTGTCACGGGACAGAAGAAATCGCGGGAATGGCCCGGCGGGCTTGTGATATATGACCCGCTCGCCCGAAGGCGGGCCAATGTCTGCAAGTCGTATGGGATGGTTGTGATGAAGCCGAAGTTTGTGACCATTGACCGGCACCCGGGCCGCTCGGCCCAGACCATCGGAGTGGCGCGCGCGCTCGGGACGGATGAGAACCTCATTCACGAGCCGTCGGTCGGCGTCGTCGGCACCAAGGGCGACAGCCAGTGCTATCTCGGCGTCCTGTCGAAGGTCGAGGCGATCCATGAGCAGCTCAAGGCGCGCATCGGCACGGGCCCGAACCAGCTCAAGATGCGCCTGGTCCAGCCCGAGTACACGATCGCCACCTCGGACGGCATCCGCAACGGCACGCGCGAGATGCGCTACTCGCTGATCGGTCGCGAAGTGACCCAGGACGCGCTGTGCGAGCATCTGAGCGCCACCGGCCTTGCCGGCACGATCGCGGTCGTGGCCTGCGACAAGCCGCCGGTCGGCACGCTCTCCGCACTGCTCGAGCACAATCTGCCGTCGATCATCATGTCGGACGGCGCGATCCACCCCGGCAAGGAGCCTAACACCGGCGAGGCGCTCGACATCGTAAGCGCCTACCAGGTCGCCGGCCATCCCGATGCCGACTACCGCCACCTGATCGCCTGCCATGCCTGCCCGGGCTACGGCAGCTGCGGCGGCATGTTCACCTACAACACCATGCAGACCTTCATCGGCGTGGTCGGCATGCAGCCGCTGCACATGGTGGCGCCGCCGTCGGACGATCCGCGTCGCACCGGCGAGTTCGCCGCCGAGCTGGTCGACCATCTCGCCAACCTGATCAAGAACGACTTGAAGCCGCGCGACATCGTCGTGCGCGATTCGATCCGCAACGCGATGATCGTGGCGATGGCGGTCGGCGGCTCGACCAACGTCGTGCTGCATGCTCCGGAAATCGCCCGCGCCGCCGGCTTCGGCGACTTCTGGAAGGACGTCGTGACGCCGGAGGAGTTCAACTACCTCTCGCAGAACATCGTGCCGGTGCTGACCGACGCGCGGCCCTACGGCAAGTATTCGATGGTCGACATCGACAAGGTGGGCGGCGTGCAGGTGATCGTGCGCGAGCTGCTCGACGCCGGGCTGCTGAACGGCGACGTGCTGACCTGCACCGGCGAGACGCTGGCCAAGCAGGTCGAGCGTCTCGGCGCCAAGAAGGCCGACGGCAAGGTCGTCTATCCGGTCGAGAAGCCCTACAAGCCGACCGGCGGCCTGCGCATGCTGGGCGGCAACCTGTCGCCGGACTTCTCGGCCATCCTGAAGCTCGCGGGTGTCGAAGGCGGCCTCGAGAACAACCTGTTCCGCGGCCGCGCCCGCGTGTTCGAGGGCGAGATGGGCTTGCTCAAGGCACTCGACGAGACGCCGGACACCTTCCAGAACCACGACATCGTCATCGTGCGCTACGAAGGACCGAACGGCGCCCCGGGCATGCCGGAGATGCTCGATCCGACCTCCCGCATCACGACGCTGTGCCGCGAGCGCAACATCGTCGTGGCCCTGATGACCGACGCGCGCTTCTCGGGTGGCTCGGTCGGCCTCGTGATTGGCCATGTCGGGCCTGAGGCCGCGATCGGCGGCCCGATCGGCCTGATCGAGGAGGGCGACGAGATCGTCGCCGACCTCAACATCAACGAGCTGAACTGCACCCAGCTCGCCGACCCGGCCATCTATGCCAAGCGCAAGGCGGCGTGGGACAAGGTCGTCGCCGACAATGGCGGCATCCATCCCAATTGCGGCATCGCCGACACGCGACTGCTCCATCGCGCCCGCACCAGCGCGGTGCCGGCGACGCGCGGCGGTGGCCTGCATCCCAACCGCGAGGTCTGGGTGCGTGCGCCACGCAAGGCCGAGCGCCAGAACTTCAAGCTGCGCAACAAGCACCGCCCGGAGTTCGACAAGAGCTTCTGACGTATTGCCGTCGTCTCGACCGTAGCCTCGCGCAGCGAGGCGGAGTGGAGAGACCTTTTTTCGGCGATTTGCCGGCTTGTGGTGGAGAGAAGGTCTCTCCACTCCGCGCTGCGCGCTCCGGTCGAGACGACGAAGCTTTTAGTGTTGCGCTCTAGTCGCCCTCGATGCCGTAGGCGGCTTTCGCCGCTTCCTTACTGACGAGGCCGAGCTTGATGTCGCGCTTGACGGCTTCGGGGTCGCGCTTCGCGGGATCGCCGTAGCCGCCGCCGCCGGGCATCTCGACGACCAGTCGCTCACCGGCCGGGATGGTCTGGAAGCCCTTGGCCTTCAGCTCCTGGCCCGAGGCCAGCGACAGGCGGCCGTTGCCGCCGGAGTGGCCGCCCTCGCGGCCGCGCGCCGGATACTTTACCCGCTCGAAGGTCGCGAAGATGCCGAACGGCGCTCCCTCGCGATGCTCGACCTCCATCACCTGTCCGAGGCCGCCGCGTTGTTCGCCGGCGCCGCCGGAATCCTGGCGGTACTCTTTCTTCCACACGACCACGGGCGCAATGGTTTCGGTGATCTCGACCGGCACGTTGCGCACGCCCGAGGGGAACGGCGTTGCCGACAATCCGTCGAGCGTCGGCCGCGCGCCGGTGCCGCCGGAATGGAAGGTCGTCACCATGAAGGGCCGGCTGTTGCCGATCGTGCCGGTCATGCCGTGGCCCGCGCCGAGCTTCAGGTTCCAGAGGTTGGATGTGCCCTCGGCCGGGACCTGGCCCGGGATCACCTGGTGCAGGGCGTCGAAGCAGACGTCGGGCAGCATGTGGCCGATCGTGCTGCGTGCGTTCACCGCCGCCGGATAAAGCGCGTTCACGATGGTGTTGTCCGGTGCCGTCACCAGGATCGAATCGAGCGTGCCGGCATTGTTCGGGATGGTCGGCGCCACGACGCACTTGATGCCGAAGGCGGTGTAGGCCTCGGTGTAGCACATCGGCGAATTGATGCCGTAGATCGACGAGCCCGAGGTGCCGGCATAGTCGACGGCGATGTGGTCGGCGTGGATCGTAACGGCGGCGTGCAGGTCGATCGGCGCGTCGTAGCCGTCGATGCGCATATGGCCCTTCCAGGTGCCGCGCGGCAATTTGGAGATGGCGGCGATCATGCCGGCGCGGCTCTTCTCGATGATGTGCGTGCCGAGTTCGTCGAGATTGTCGATGGCATGCTCGGCCATCATGTCGGAAAGCCGCTTCTCGCCGATGCCGTTGCAGCCGACCAGCGCATGGATGTCGCCCTCGACCTGCACCGGCTCGCGGACGTTGGCGCGCACGATGCGCATCACGCTCTCGTCGATCACGCCCTCGCGCATCAGCGGCAACAGCGGCAGGAACAGGCCCTCGTGGAACACCTGCCGCCCGTCGGGCGACTGGCCGAGGCCGCCAATGTCGACCACGTGCGTGGTGCAGGAGAACAGCGCCACCAGCTTGCCGTTGTGGAAGGCGGGCGAGGTGACGACGATGTCGTAGAGATGGCCGGTGCCTTTCCACGGATCGTTGGTGATGTAGGCATCACCTTCCTTCATCGTCTCGACCGGGAATTCGCGGATGAAGTGGATGACGCTGCGCGCCATCGAGTTCACATGGCCCGGCGTGCCGGTCACGGCCTGTGCCAGCATGCGGCCTTCGAGGTCGAACACGCCGGCCGAAATGTCGCCGGCCTCGCGCGCGCTGGTCGAGAAGGCGGTACGCACGAGGGCGCGGGCCTGCTCCTCGACGACCGAGAGCAGGCGGTTCCACATGACCTGCAGACGGATATCACCAAGCGGCGACTTCGTTGTCGTGCTCATGCGCGGTCCTCCAGGACGATCTGGCCCACTTCGTTGATATGGGCGGTGAAGCCATTGGGAACGACGGTGGTGGTGCCATCCTCGACGATCAGCGCCGGCCCGTCGAACGTCATGCCGGGCTGCAGCGCGTTGCGCTCGTAGAGCGCGGCCTGCTCCTTGTGGCCGCTGGCCGGATCGAGCACCTCGCGATGCCCCGACGGCGCCGGCGCGGCTTTCTTTGCAACCGGCCTGGCGGGAGCGGGCAGCGGACGGTCGGTGGCAAGCGACAGGGTCCAGGTCAGCGCCTCGACCTCGAGCTTGGGAATGGCACGACCGAACACCTGCTCGTAGGTCGCCTCGAAGCGGCGGCGCAGTTCGCCCGCCCCATCGGCGGCGAAGGGTGCGTTGGGCAGCGGCACGGCGATCTCGTGGCCCTGGCCGCGGTAGCGCATGAAGGCCTGGCGGGATTCGACCAGCGTCTCGCCGGGCGCCGCCGGTCGCACGACCGCTTCGGCCTCGGCGCGCATCGCCGCAAACAGCTCGTTCAGCATCTTGGCGTCGAGCATGTCGAGCCGCATGTGGCGCGTGCGCACGACCTCGTAGGCGATGGAGGCGCGCAGGAAGCCGAAAGCCGAGCCGACGCCCGCGCCGACCGGCACGATCACCTGCTTCATGCCGAGCTTGCGAGCGAGGCGCGCGGCATGCAGCGGTGCCGCACCGCCGAACGCGATCAGCGCGCGGTCGGCCGTGTCCTTGCCGTTCTCGACGGCATGCACGCGGGCGGCACTTGCCATCGTCTCGTCGACGATCTCGGCCACACCGGCGGCTGCGCCCTGCGCATCCGTCTGGAGCGGGCCGGCGAGCGATTGCAGCGCCGCCTCGGCCTTGTCGCGATGGAGCGGGATGGCGCCGCCCGCGAAGCGCGTCGGATCGAGGCGGCCGAGGGCGGTGTCGGCGTCGGTCACGGTGGGCTCGGTGCCGCCGCGGCCATAGCTTGCCGGGCCGGGCACGCTGCCGGCCGAATCGGGGCCGACCTGGATGCGGCCCAGCGCATCGATGCGCGCGATCGAGCCGCCGCCGGCGCCGATCTCGACCAGCTCGATCACGGGAATGCGCACCGGCAGGCCGGAGCCCTGCACGAAGCGATAGGCGCGCGCGACCTCGAACTGGCGCGAACGCTGCAGTTCGAGATCGTCGAGCAAAGTGAGCTTGGCGGTGGTGCCGCCCATGTCGAAGGCGACGGCCTTGCGGGCATCGTTTTCGGCCGCAACGGTGCGAGCGAGGATTGCGCCGCCGGCCGGCCCCGATTCGACCAGGCGCACTGGATAGCGCCGTGCCGTGTCGACGGTCGTGATGCCGCCCGACGACATCATCAGCAGGAGCGGGCCCGCGATGCCTTCCTTCTTCAGGTCGGCTTCGAGCTGGCCGAGGTAGCCCGCCATGCGCGGCAGCACATAGGCGTTGGCGATTGTCGTCGAGGTGCGCTCGTATTCGCGAATCTCGGGGCAGACCTCGCAGGAGAGCGACACGGCGATGCCGGGTAGTTCCTCGGCGAGGATCGCACCGGTGCGACGCTCATGCGCCTCGTTGGTGAAGCTGTGCAGGAAGCAGACGGCGACGGCCTCGATCTTCTCGGCCTTCAACTGCTTCGCGACGCGGCGCACGGCTGCCTCGTCGAGCGCCAGCAGAACTGCGCCGTCAGAAGCGACGCGTTCGGGCACGCCGAAGCGCAGGTCGCGCGACACCAGCGGCTGCGGCCGCTCCATATAGATGTCGTATTGCTCGAAGCGGTGCTCCCAGGCCATCTCGACGGAATCACGGAAGCCTTCCGTGGTGATCAGCGCAGTGCGCGCACCCTTGCGCTCGATCAGCGCGTTGGTGGCCAGCGTCGTGCCATGCACGACCAGGCTCACATCCTGCGGCCGGCATTTCGCTTCGGCCAGGATGGAGCGCACGCCTTCCAGCACGGCGCGCTCAGGCGCGTCGGGCGTGGTCAGGACCTTGGTGGCGTGGGATTTCGTGCCGGTTTCGAGCACGACGTCGGTGAATGTGCCGCCGATATCAACGGCCAGACGGGATGACATTTCTACTCGTCGATCTTGATGTTGCCCTTGCGCACCACGTCGCCCCAGGTGACGGAATCGCGCTTGAGGAAGGCCGTGAAGTCGGCCGGGGAGAGAAGGGCTGGGGTGAGGCCGTTCTCGTCGTACTTCTTCTTCACGTCGGGCTCGGCCAGCACCTTGGCAATGGCGGCGTTCAGCCGGTCGACGATGGGCTTGGGCGTGCCGGGAGGGGCGGCGAGCCCGTACCAGTTCTCCGCCTCGTAGCCCTTCACGGCTTCGGCGAGCGCGGGCGTATCTGGCAGGACGGGCCAGCGCTCGGGCGAGGTCACGGCCATGGCGCGCGCCTTGCCGCCGCGGATCAGGCTGAGCGTCGCGGGATCGCCGAAATAGGCGTCGACGACACCGGAGGCGAGATCGTTCAGCGCCGGGCCGGTGCCGCGATAGGGCACATGCACCATCTTGAGGCCCGACATCTGGGTGAAGAGTTCGCCCGCGAGATGCTGGCTGGTGCCGATGCCGCCCGACGCCCAGCGCAGTTCCTGCTTCTTCGCCAGTTCCATGAACTCGGGCAGTGTCTTGGCCGGCAGGTCGTTGCGCACGGCGACGATGAAGGGCATGCGCACCAGCCGCGTGATCTGCGTCAGCGCCATCGGATCGTAGGGCATCTTGCGCAGGTGCGGCCCGGCCGTCAGCGTGCCGGCGCCGGTCAGCGAGAGCGTGTAGCCGTCCGGCGGTGCATGCGACATCGCCTCGACACCAATGATGCCGCCGGCGCCACCCTTGTTCTCGACCACGATCGTCTGGCCCAGTTCCTTCGACAGCGGCTCCATCATCAGCCGAGCCGTCAGGTCGACGCCGCCGCCGGGCGGGAAGGGCACGATGATCTTGATCGGCCGTTCGGGATACTTGGCCTGCGCCGAAGCGGCGCGGGCGATCAGCGGCGACGCGAGTGCCGCGACCAAAATCTGTCGACGAGTGTTACGCAAAACGATCCCCTTCTCAGCGCCTGGTTACAGCGCGACCTTCTTGAAGACTTCGACGAAGCGGTCGACATCCTGCTCGTCGTTGTAGACGTGCGGGCTGATGCGCAGGCGGCCGAGGCGCGGCGCGGCATAGACATTTTCCGCGGCGAGCTTCTTCGGCAGATCGTCGTCCATGCCCTTGGGGAACTGCAGGCAGAGGAGGTGCGGCGCGCGCAGCTTGCGATCGAGCACGCGCACGCCGCTGTTGGCCAGCCCGTCGGCCAGCCGGTCGGTCAACATGCCGAGACGCGCGACGATCGGATCGTTGCCCCAGCCCGCCATCATCTCCATGCCGACCGCGGCCATTTCGAGGGTGATGAAGTGGTCGCGCTCGCCCATGTCGTAGCGGCGCGCACCGTCTGCATAGGAGAGGTCGCGGAAATAGACCTTCTGCTCGGCCGCGACGCCCTTGCGCGCCGGCGCGGTCTGCTCCAGCGGCACGCCGTTCTGGTGGCGCTTGGCGACATACAGGAACGCGCGCCCGTAGGGGCCCAGCACCCACTTGTAGGTCGGGAAGATCAGGAAGTCGGGATCGAGCGTCTTAACGTCGATGCGGCGGACGCCGGCATCGTGCGTCGCATCGACCAGGAAGGCCGCGCCCTTCTGCCGGATCGCCTCGGCGATGCGCGACAGGTCGAGCGAGCCGCCATCCGACCAGTGCACCGAGGAAATCGAGACCAGCGAGAGTGGTGCCGCATCCTTGCGGGCAATCGCTTCCAGCACGGCCGCGGTCCAGTCGCCGTCGCCCGGCTGCTTCACCTGCTCGACGGTGTAGGCGCCTTGCTCGGCGCGGCTCATCCATTCGAGCACCGGAGACGTGTGGTCGTCCTGCAGCACCAGCACGCGGCTGCCGCGCGGCAGGGTCATCACCTTGCCGGCGGTCGAGACGCCGTAGCCGACCGATGGGATGAGGGCGATGTCGGCAGCATCAGCGCCGATCAGCATGGCGGCCGCGCTACGCGCGCGCTCGTACTGCTTCGACATGAAGTCCGCATCGAGCTTCCACGGCTGGCCCTTGCGGCCGACGCCGATCCTGCCGGCTTCCTGCACCGCGAGCGGCAGCGGGCTCCAGGCGGCAGCATTGAGGAAGCAGATGTCGCGCGGGATGTCGAACAGATCGCGTTGGGAGGGGAGCATTGGAGCCGTCGTCGGTGAAGAGACGGCGAGCCTAGGCCAATCGCGGGCAAAGAAAAAGGACGCCCGCCTTGCGGCGGACGCCCTTTCACTCTCTTCCGAAAAGCTTCGGAGGCGGCGACCTTAGTTGTCGATCGCCTTCTTCAGCGCTTCCTTGGCATTGCCGACGGCCTGCTGCGCATGGCCCTTGGCTTCCTGCACGGCGCCCTCGACCTTCATCTTGTCGCTGTCGACCGCGTTACCAATGCCCTGCTTGGCCTTGCCGACGGCTTCGTTGGTGACGCCCTTGATCTTGTCGGTAGTGCTGCTCATGACAGTCTCCTCTGGTGAATGATTTCGTGCCTGTTCAACGCCGCCTGTGCGAAGGCGTTGCTGCGTTTGCGTCATTACCGTCGGTCATTGTGGCGCACCGCCTGTCTGCCAATGCCTGCGCAGCCTCCGGGCAGGCGAATCGTTCTCTATGTAGATGGGTCTGCTTCCCTGACCCATTCGCCTCACTATTGCCGTAGCGAAACGGCTTTTGGGGGGAACCACCGTCGTTTCGGAGCGTTGAACGACCACGCGCTAGGCGCGGCCGCTCGCTCGGGACGGCCCCCGAACCGCGGCGTGTTGTGGTCGAGAGAGCCCCTTCGCGCCCTAGGCATCCAAGGCGCAAAGGGGACGAGATGGCTGCAACGGATTTCGACTACGGTTCTGCTCTATTCCTCGATCTCGACGGCACCTTGCTGGAGATCGCCGCGACGCCGGAGTTGGTCGTCGTACCGCCGGCGCTGCCCGGACTTCTCGCTCATCTCCATGCGCTGCTCGGGGGCGCGCTCGCCATCGTGAGTGGGCGCTCGCTCAAGACCATCGATCAACTCCTGAAGCCGTTCACCTCGGCTGCAGCAGGCGAGCATGGAGTCACTTTACGATTCAGTGATGGTACCGTCGAAGAGATGCCCGCCGGTATTGCCGTGACCGAAGCGTGGCGCGATTCGCTCGTGGCCGCCACCGAGCGTTGGCCCGGCGTCCTCATCGAACCCAAACCGCATGGCTGCGCGATTCATTACCGTCTGGCACCGGAGCGGCATGACGATGTGTGGCGGGTCGTGCGTGCGCTCGTGCCCGACGATCATCCATGGTTCCGCCTGATCCCGGCGCGCGAGGCCGTGGAGATCGGGCCGCGCTCCACCTCCAAGGGGCATGCGGTCGAGCGATTCATGAAGGACAGCGCCTTCAAGGGGCGCCGGCCGATCTTCGTGGGCGACGATTTCACCGACGAAGCGGGCATGAGTGCGGCGCGACGGCATGGCGGCGAAGGGTTGCGGGTGCAGGAAGTGTTCGACGGCGATCCGGCGCAGGTGCGCGCCTGGCTGTCGCGCAATGCCGAGCGCCTGGCGGGAACGCCTTCCGTGCAGCAGCCGGCGGCGGCGGGCGCCTCTGTATGAGCAGCCTCGATCTCGGGGTTGTCGGCAACTGCTCGATCGCGAGCCTGATCGATCGCAACGGTCGCCATGTCTGGCACGGGCTGGGACGGCTCGACGGTGACCCGGTGTTCAACGCATTGCTGGGCGGCAAGGACCCGCAAGCAGGCTTCATGGACGTCGTCGTCGAAGGCATGAAGGAGAGCCGGCAGCGCTACGTGCCCAACACGGCGATCCTCGAAACGACGATCGACGGCGCTGGCGGCACCGCGCGCATCTGGGATTTCGCACCGCGCTTCCGCCGCTTCGGCCGCATGTTCCGCCCGCCGATGCTGGTGCGCCGGCTGGAGCCGATCGCCGGCCGGCCGCGCGTCACGGTGCGCCTGCGTCCGACCTTCGACTACAACGCCCACAAGGCGCAGGTCACCGTCGGCAGCAATCACATCCGTTACTATGGCGATGCCTCGGTGCTGCGTCTCACGACCGATGCTTCGCTGAACTACGTATTGCATGAAACCGAATTCTCGCTCGACCGTCCGCTGACTCTGATCGTCGGCGCCGACGAGAGCATCACCGACAATGTCGACCAGCTCTCGCGCTCGTTCCTGTCCGAGACCGAGGTCTATTGGCAGGGCTGGGTCCGCGACCTCAACATCCCTTTCGACTGGCAGGTCGCGGTGATCCGCGCCGCCATCACCCTGAAGCTCTGCAGCTACGAGGACACCGGCGCGGTGCTGGCGGCGCTGACCACGTCGGTGCCGGAGGCGGCCGGCACGGTGCGTAACTGGGATTACCGCTTCACCTGGCTGCGTGACGCCTTCTTCACCGTGACGGCGCTCAATCGCCTGTCCGCGACGCGTACCATGGAAAGCTACGTGCGCTTCATCGTCGATGTGGTCGAAGCCGGCAGCACGCGCGGCGAGGTCCACAACGTGGCGCCTCTGTTCCCGATCGCTCCCGGCACCGACACGATGGAACGGCTGATCGAGACCTTGCCGGGCTATCGCGGCTATGGGCCGGTGCGCATCGGCAATGCCGCCGTCGGCCAGCGCCAGAACGACGTCTATGGCTCGATGGTGCTGACGGCAGCGCAGATGTTCTGGGACGAGCGCCTGCCGCGCCAGGGCGACGTCGAGCTCTATCGCCAGCTCTGCGTCGTCGGCAACGAGGCGCACCGTGCGGCCCTCACGCCCGATGCCGGTCTCTGGGAATATCGCGAGCGTGAGGAGGTCCATACTTTCTCGGCTGCCATGTGCTGGGCCGCGCAGCATCGGCTCGGCCTGATCGCGCGCCGCGTCGGCTTCGACGGCGAATCGCGCGAATGGCTCGCCAAGGCGGGCGTGCTGCGCCAGGAGATCCTGCAACGTGGCACCACGTCGGAAGGCTGGCTGTCGGGCGTGCTCGATCGCGACATGGCCGACGCTTCCAGTCTTGTGTTCCCGGAGATCGGCCTGCTGCGCTCCGACGATCCGCGTTTTCATGCGACGCTCGACATGGTGTCGAAGAAGCTGATGAAGAACGGCTTCCTGATGCGCTACATCGAGTCCGACGATTTCGGCGCGCCCTCGAACGCCTTCCTGCTCTGCACCTTTTGGTACATTGATGCATTGGTCAGCGTCGGCCGGCGGGAGGAAGCGCTCGAGCTTTTCAACAACGTGCTGTCGCGGCGCAATCACGTTGGTCTCCTTTCGGAAGACCTCGATCCGCGCACCGGCGAACTGTGGGGTAACTTCCCGCAGACCTACAGCCAGGTCGGCTTGATCCTATCGGCCATGCGGCTCTCGCGGAGCTGGGAAGAGGGGCTATGGCACGCCTCGTAGTCGTCTCCAACCGGGTGCCGGTGCCGAAGGCGCGCAGCGCGGCGGCGGGCGGTCTGGCGGTCGCCCTGAGCGACCTGATGACGCCTGGCGCCATGTGGTTCGGCTGGAGCGGTCGCCTCAGTTCTGAACCGTCGCCGCATCCTGCCATCGTCGAAGCGCGCGGCGTGACCTATGCCACGGTCGACCTGATGCCCGACGCCTATCGCGGCTTCTATGTCGGCTTCGCCAATGGCGCGCTGTGGCCGTTGCTGCATTTCCGTCTCGGCCTGATGCATTTCCGGCGCGAGGATTACGAAGGTTATCTTTCGGTCAATCGCTCGTTCGCCTCGGCGCTGGCGCCTCTGCTGCAGGGCGACGACACGGTCTGGGCGCACGACTACCATCTCATCCCCTTTGCCCGCCTGCTGCGCAAGGAAGGCTTCGGGGGTCGCATAGGCTTCTTCCTGCACGTGCCCTTCGTGCCGCCGTCGATGCTCGAAGCCATGCCGGTGGCACGCGAACTGGTGGCCGATCTCTGTGCTTACGATCTCGTGGGTTTCCAGACTGAAGAGCATGCGCGCGACTTCCGCGACTGCGCGCAGCGCATGCTGGGCGCCACGGTCGAGGGCGAGTGGATCCGCATCGCCGGCCGCAAGGTGCGTGCGTTCGCCGACCCGATCGGAATCGATGCGCAGACCTTCGCGCAGGACGCCGAACGCGCCGAAGGCGACAAGGCGGTGCAGATGGTCGCCGGCAGCCTGCTCAATCGCGCACTCGCGATCGGCGTCGATCGGCTCGACTATTCCAAGGGCCTGCCGCATCGCTTCGAGGCGTTCGGCCGCCTGCTGGAAAAGCATCCCGAGCACAAGCGGCAGATCCATTTCCTGCAGATCTGTCCGCGCTCGCGCGAGGAGGTCGACGAGTATCGCAAGCTGCGCACCGAGCTCGATCGGCTGGCGGGACGAATCAACGGCCGCTTCTCGGAGTTTGATTGGACACCGTTGCGCTATTCGACGCGCGGTGCACCACGGTCGACGCTTGCTGGTCTCTATCGCCTTGGCCGCATCGGCGTGGTGACGCCGCTGCGCGACGGCATGAACCTGGTGGCCAAGGAATTCGTCGCCGCCCAGTCCGACGAGGATCCGGGCGTGCTGGTCCTGTCGCAATTCGCCGGCGCGGCGCAAGACCTCACCGAGGCGCTGATCGTCAATCCATTCGATCCCGACGCCATTGCGGATGCCATGCATGTGGCGCTGACGATGCCGTTGTCGGAGCGGCAGGAGCGGCACAGCGTGCTGAAGGAGAAGGTGTTGCGCACGACGGCCGAAGCCTATTGCCGGCGCTTCATCGAGGCGCTCGAGGCGCCGGTAATCGCGCGCGCCGCTTAGGTGCGGTCAGGAAACCAGGCCGAACGCCGCCGGATAGACCACCAACCCGTCGTCGCCGTCGAGAGCGCCGGGCACCAGCTCCAGCGCCATGAAGGAATCGCCCTCGAAGGGCGCATCGAGGCCGCTCGCCAGTTCGGCCGAGAAGCCGAAGCGCGGATAGTAGTCGGGATGGCCCAGCACCACGACGGCCTGCCATTCGCGCCGCCGTGCCAGTTCCAGCCCGGCTTCGACCAGCGCACTGCCGATGCCCATGCCCTGATGGGCGGGATGAACGCACATCGGCGCGAGCGACAAGGTCGGGATGGCGTCGTCGTCGACCATGGTCGTCAGCGCACTGAACAGGATGTGGCCAACGACTTCCCCGTTCTCGATGGCCACGAGTTCGACAGCGTCGATGAACGCATCGCGCAGCTCCTCGATCAACTTGCCCTCGAACGTGCCGCCGAAGACCAGATCGTTGAGTTGCCGGATCGCATTGTCGTCCGACGGTTCGCGCTCGCGAATTAGCACGGTATTAGGATCCATTTCCGGAGTGCTTTCTGGTCGCATCGATCTCTTGATATATAGTGCATGCTTCTTCCGCTATTTCAGCGATGCACGAAATGTCAAAGCCTCAAGGTGCAATACAGCTTCAAGCGGCGGTGTCAGAGTAAACAGGCCGGGGCGCTGCGAAAAGTCGTGAAGGCGATATAACCTGAAAGTATCTGGCCGCTCCTTCGCAACTTCGTTTTCATTGCTGGTTAGATAAAAGGGCGTCGCGCTGCCACCACGTGTCGTTTTGACTTCGATCCATCGCTCAGATCCTGATGGATCGTAGGATCGAATATCATAGCCGGCTCCATCTCCGTCTTCTTGAGAGACCCATCTGACTTTCTTGGCGAGATCAGGGCGATCGGCTGAGATGAGCAACTGTTGCTCGCGTCTGTAGATCAATTCTTCACCCGCTACTCCAAGAGAGCGATTGAGTTGATCTCGAAGCGCCGGGTCAAATTTCCTCGCCACGCGCTCAAAGGCTTTCTTTGCTTTCTCCTTGATTGGAAGCGCCACGGGTGGGGTGCTTTCGAAGAGAAGCTGTGAATCCGCGAATCCAACCAATGGTCCTGCGAACAATGGAATAGGATCGGGGTGGATATTCAGGTAGCGGCCAATTGCATCAGCGATCGCGCCCTGGAAGTTCTGAGCGGGAACATAACCACGAATTCGAGGAAGGCCGAGGCGAATAAGGACTGCGGAAATATTCTGGTGCTTGAACTCTATTGAACCGTTCGTACGCTTGATAAGTTTCATTAGAGCGAGGCGATGCTCCGTCTTCCGAATGGTTTCGCCTGCCTGCTCTTCCTTCAACATAGCGAAGTAGTCGGCAACGATGAGGTCAAGCTCCTCGCTTGACCAGTCGGTGCCGGCGACTTCGATGCCTGTCATAAGCGTCCCGGTTTACGCCCACCGCGCCGGCGAGGTGCCGAGCGGTTCGGCAGGCTTGGCGTAATAGGCGGGCGTCGTGCCGAGTTGCACCACCGGCTTCAGGTGACGCAGGCGGCCGAGCGGGCCGACGCTCTCGGTGAAGAGCGGCAGCAACGCGGCCTCGGGTAGTTCGGCGGCACCCTTCGACGCATCGACCATGCCGAGGTTCGCGAGCCAGTGCGCAACCTGAACCAGAGAGACGCGGACCTGCCACGAGCCGCCCTGCTCGACCCGGCGCGCCAGGGCCACGAGTGCGCCCAGCGCGCCGAGATAGCCCGCGATGTAGTCGAGGGCCTGGACCGGCAGGTTGCGCGGCTTGTCGAGCGAGCCCTGCGTCGCGGCAAGGCCGGTGACGTTCTGCACGATCGAGTCGAAGCCGCGCCGCGACGACCACGGGCCTTCGTGGCCGTAGGCACAGAGGGTGACGCAGACGATGCCGGGACGCAGCGCTGCCACCTGCTCGGGCGAGAAGCCGCGCGCGGCGAGCGTGCCGGGGCGATAGCCCTGGGTGAAGATGTCGGCGTCCTTCAGCAGCGCCTTCATCGTTTCGACGCCAGCCGGTTCGCGCAGGTCGATCCAGGTGCAGCGCTTGCCGTGGCCGGTATCCATCAGCAGTTCGGCCTGATAGGGCAGATGGGGCGCCGCGACGTGCAGCACGTCGGCGCCATTCTCCGCCAGCACGCGGCCGCTCGTCGGGCCGGCCAGTACGCGCGTGAGATCGAAGGCACGTACGCCCGACAGCGGGCGATCGCCCTTGGGCAGGGGCTGCGCCGGCGCATCGCCGATCTTCACGATGTCGATCAGCGGCAGCTTCGAGATGGCGATGCCGTGCGGATGGGCATTCCATTCCTCGCGGCTGCGCGTCAGGCCGCCGACACAGCCGCCGTCGGCGATGGCCTGCTCGATCGCCAGCCCGTCCCACTTGGCGACGGCAGCAGCCAACTCCTCGCGCGTATCGCCCTCGGCGCCCGCGATGCGCAGCGCACCGGCGCGATGATGCGGATGGTTGGTGTGGATGAACATGTGCCGGCCGTCGCGCGTCGGGTAATGACCCGACAGCGGATCCCAGGAGACCGGCCGCTCGCCGTTGCGCAGCACATAGGTGTTGGAGCGCAGCGAGGCCGTCGCGCCGCCGATGTCGACCGAGACGGACTGCGGCGTGCCGGTCTTCAGCCGCCAGAGGTCGGAAACGGCAAGGCCGACGGCGCCCAGCGCCGCCGAGCCCGCCGTGCCGACCCTCCACGGCGTCTGAAACACCGGGTCGCCATCGCCAGTGATCGTGAGCTGGTCGTCGGGCCGCTTGGCGCGGCCGAGCTGGCCCAGGATCGAGTAGGTGAGATCGGTGTTCACTTGCCGCCCGCCATGATCTTGGTCAGCAGCGCCATGAACTCGTTCGGGCAGGTGATGTGCGGGTTGTGGCTGGTGTCGAGCTCGTGACAGGTCCAGCCGGCCTCGTTGCGGGCGCGATCGGCGAACTGGCGGAACACGTCACCCGGCCCGCTGCGTGTCGCATAAATGTAATCGCGCGGCGGCAGCGACTCCTTGGACTCGAGCTTGATGCGCTGCTCGAAGGTCTTGATCGGCTGCGGCCGGCGGCGCGGGCTCGCCCAGGCGACATCCTCGGGCGACGTATCCTGCGGCATCGGGTTGATCGGCAGCTTCCAGCCGTCGCCGTCCTTCTCCGCGCCCTTCCGCATGTTGCCCTCGGCCTTGGGGCCGACCAGGTCGAACAGGCTCTGCCCGTCCTTGGGTGCGAAGGCGTCGATGTACACGATGCGTGCAAGACGGCCGCCGATCTTGTCGGCAACGCCGGTGGCGACCATGCCGCCATAGGAATGGCCGAGCAGGACGACGTCGCTCAGGTCCTCGAACTCGATCTCCGAAACGATGTCCTGCACGTGGGTGGACAGATCGACGCTGGGGGAGGCGAGGTGGGCGCGCGCGCCGAGGCCGGTGTAGGTCGGCGAGAAGAACTGATGGCCGGCGTCGCGCAGAAGGGGCCGCATTTTCTTCCAGGCCCAGGCCGCAGACCATGCGCCATGCGCCAGAACGATATTTGCCATGCCACTTTCCTCCCGCTGGCGAGACTTCAGCTTCGATGCTACTACGACTTACTCTCAATGAGCACCCAACCAACCATAGCACTTGGCACCGCCCGCGTGGGCTTTCGTGGACGCATTCATGCCATCGCGGCAGGGCGCGTCGCCGCAGGCATGCCGGCCCCTGAACTCGAACGTCGGCTGATCGAGCTGGGCTTCGTGGAGGGCGCCGACGTCGAGGTGCTGCACCAGGGCCTGTTCGGCGGCGATCCCATCGCCGTGCGCGTCGCCCACACCACGATCGGCCTCCGTCGCCGCGAGGCGATGGCCATTCTCGTCGAGGTCGGAGCCTGACCGTGAACGCCACCGCAACCGCCATCGCTCCCTCCGCCGCCGCATTCGTCCGCACGCCCGTCGTCGCGCTGGTCGGCAATCCCAATTGCGGCAAGACCGCTCTGTTCAATGCGCTGACCGGCAGCCGCCAGAGGGTCGCCAACTATCCCGGCGTCACCGTCGAGAAGAAGGTCGGTCCGCTGACCACGCCGGCCGGCCGCACCGTGCGCATCGTCGACCTCCCCGGCACCTATTCGCTGCGCGCCCGCTCGCCCGACGAGGAAGTGACGCGCGACGTCGTGCTGGGACGGACCCAGAACGACGTGATCCCCGATCTGATCGTCTGCGTGGCCGACGCCTCCAACCTGCGCCTCGCCCTGCGCCTCGTGCTCGAGCTGAAGCAGGTCGGGCGGCCGGTGATGCTGTCCCTCAACATGATGGACATTGCGCGCAAGCGCGGCATCGAGGTCGATACCGAGAAACTCAGCCGCGAACTCGGCCTGCCCGTGGTGACCTCGGTCGCCGTGCGCCGCGGCGGCACCGACGCGCTGCTGGCCGAGGTCGACCGGCGGCTCGAAGCGGCGCAGGCCGCGACCGGCACGCTCTGGAAGGCGCCGGACGCCGCCGGCCTGCGCAGCGCCCAGCGCGAGGCCGACCGTATCCTGGCCGCGGTGGTCAAGGGGCAGGGCAAACCCGACAGTCTCACGACACGAGCCGACGCGATCCTGCTGCACCCGGTGCTGGGGCTGATCGTGCTGCTCGCCATCCTGTTCGTGATGTTCCAGGCGGTGTTCGCCTGGGCGCAGCCTGGCATGGATGCGATCGAGGCGGGCTTCCATTTCCTGGGCGACCTCGTCGCGAGCCTGCCGCTGCCCGATCTGCTCAAAAGCTTCCTGAAGGACGGGCTGATCGGCGGCGTCGGCAGCGTGATCGTGTTCCTGCCGCAGATCGTGATCCTGTTCTTCTTCATCCTCATGCTCGAGGATCTTGGTTACATGGCGCGCGCGGCGTTCCTGATGGATCGCATCATGGGCGGCGCCGGCCTGCACGGGCGCGCCTTCATCCCGCTGCTCTCGTCCTTCGCCTGCGCCATCCCGGGCATCATGTCGACGCGCGTGATCGACGATCGCCGCGACCGGCTCACCACCATCCTGGTGGCGCCGCTGATGACCTGCTCGGCGCGCATACCGGTCTACACGCTGATCATCGGCGCCTTCATTCCCGACCGCGAGGTCTGGGGCTTCGTCGGTCTGCAGGGGCTGGTGATGTTCGGCCTCTACACGGTCGGCATCGCGAGCGCGCTCGCCGTGTCGTTCGTCGTGAAGCGCCTGATCTGGCGCGGCAAGCCCGGCGAGCCCTTCATGCTCGAACTGCCGGACTACAAGATCCCGCAGGCCAAGAGCATCGCCATCGGCCTGTGGACGCGCGCCACGATCTTCCTGAAGCGCGCCGGCACCACGATCCTGTCGATGATGATCCTGATCTGGGTGCTGGCCTCGTTCCCGCAGCCGCCCGAAGGCGCGACGGAACCGGCGATCAACTACAGCCTGGCCGCCAAGATCGGCACGGCGATCCAGCCGCTCACCGAGCCGCTGGGCTTCAACTGGCAGATCAACGTCGCGCTGATCCCCGGCATGGCGGCACGCGAAGTGGCGGTCGGCTCGCTGGGCACGATCTACGCGATCAGCGGCGGCGAAGAGGCGACTGACAAGATCGCTGCGGCGCTCAGTTCGCAATGGAGCCTCGCCACGGCGCTGGCCTTCCTCGCCTGGTACGTGTTCGCGCCGCAATGCGCCTCGACCTTGGCCGTGATCCGCCGCGAGACCGGCGGCTGGCGTTGGCTGTGGGTGACGTTCTTCTACATGCTGGCGCTGGCTTACGTGGCGGCCTTCCTCACGTACCGCATCGCCGTCGCCTTCGGCGGAGGTTAGCGATGGCGAAGGGTCCCAAGCCGCAGCGGCGCACGTTCCGCTACTGGCTGCAGCAGATCCATCTTTGGATCGGCCTGATTCTGCTGTTGCCGCTGGTGATGATGGGCATCACCGGCGCGGTGCTGGTCTACGCGCACGACATCGAGCACCTGTTCGGGCAGGGCGAGCCGGACGTAAAAACCGCCGGCGAATGGCAGTCGGCCGCCAAGCTGATCGAGGCAGCCAAGGCCGCGAACAGCGAGCCCGGCCGCGTCCCCATGGCGGTGCGCTGGCCGATCGAAGTCGGCGAGCCGGCGGCGGTGCGTCTGTCGCGCCCCGGCATGGCCAACGAGCGACCGCAGTTCCGCGGCGGCCAGCAAGGGGGCCAAGGCGGCGGACAAGCCGCAGCGCCAGGAGCCGCGCCGCAGCCCGGCGCGCCCGCACAGGGCCGCGTGCCGACGCAGAGCCCGTTTGCCGGCAGCCTGCAGATCCTGATCGATCCGGTGTCGCTGCAAGTCCTCGAAACCCAGCAGGCGATGAGTGGCTGGGTGCGCTTCTTCCACGACCTGCACGGCCACATCTTCATTCCGGGCGGTCTCGGCCGCGAGATCGTGGGCTGGCTCGGTGTGGCAATGCTCGTGCTGGGCTGCTCCGGCCTCTATCTGTGGTGGCCCAAGCCCGGTCAGTGGAAGGCGGCCTTCATCGTCCGCCGCAAGGCCAAGGGCCTGCGCCTGAACCGTGAGCTGCATGGCGCGGTCGGCATCTGGTCGCTGGTGATCTTCATGCTGGTGAACTTCACCGGCGTCTATCTCGCCTTCCCGCAGCAGATTTCGGCCGCGGTCAACTTCGTGTCGCCCGGCCGCGACATGCGCGCCGCGATGTTCCAGGCGCGGGTCGAGCCGATGCGCGGCACGCCTGCGATGGACGTCGACGAGGCCATCGAACTCGCCAGGGCGCGCGTTCCCGGCACGCGCTTCCTGAACGCCTTCCTGTCGCTGCGCCCCGATCAGGCGGTGCGCGTCGGCCTCATCCGGCCCGGTCACGAGGAAGGCGCGCCGATCATCACCGTGATCATCGATCCCTATCGCAAGACCGTGGTCGACGTGTTCGATCCGCAGGCGATGTCGGCGGGCGAGAAGGTCATCGCCTGGCAGCGCGCGCTGCATTACGGCATCGGGCTGGGCGGCGTTTACAAGTTCCTGGTGTTCGTGTCGGGCGTGATCATTCCGATCTTTGCCGTCACCGGCTTCCTGATGTGGTGGATCAAGCGCCGCAACCGTCGCGCCGGCGAACGCGCGAAGCAGGCGATCCTGCAAGGGGCCGGCCAGGCCGCTGAATAGTCAGCGTTCGGTCGCGCGCGGGTTGAGGTCGTAGAGACCGATCGTGCGGCGCGTCTCCGGTGGCTGCGAGCGCCACAGCGCGGGATTGACCGGCATGGCGCGAGCCCGCACCCAGGCATCGAACTCGGCGGGACGGCGCACCGACGACAGCAGCACGTAGCGCACCTCGCCGCGCTTCACCCTTTCGGCGAAGGCGTCGAGGCTCATGATCGGGTCGTTGCCGAGGTAACCGCCGAAGGCGATCACCGGCTCGCCGCTGCGGATGATGAGCGGTGAGGCCAGCAACGCGTTGGGCGCGGCCACCAGGAAGCGCGCCGTGCCGCGCTGGGCCTGCAGGAACGCCAGCAGCTTGGGATCGTCGCTCAGCGTCCTATGCTGGCGCGAGAGGATCACCCCGCGCCCGTCGTCCATCCCGAGCCAGCGTGGCAAGCTGGCCGACGGCAGCGTGAGATTGCCCGGCGCGAAGATCGGGCTGAGCGCCCACGCCGTGGGCAGCACCAGCAACGCGACGATGCCGATCAATGCGGTCAGGCGCCGGTCGCGCCATGCCGCGGCCATGGCCGCGAGCAGCGCCACGGTAGGAAAGCCAATCCAGGTCGCGGTCCAGCCCAGTGTCTCGCCCGTGAGATAGGCCTGCCAGAGCGCCGTCGCCGCAACACCGAGAGCCAGCGACGCGGCACCGCGCCGCCAGAGTTCCACACCGCCGATCGCCGCGAGGGCCGCGAGCGGTGGAGCGAGCGTCGCCAGATAATAGATATGAAAGATGCCGCCGGCGGCGCTGTAGACGAGACCGTAAGTCAGCGCCCATCCGGCCCAGAGGGCGATGGCGGCACGTCGCCGCCACCAGGCGAGCACGGCACCCAGCACCGCGAATGGCAGTGCCCAGGCGAACTGCCCGGCCAGCATCGGGTCGGCGAGGCGCAGCGGTCCGACCGGAACGGCATCGTAGGCAGCGACGCGGGGCGTTTGCGAGGGCGCCGGTGTGGAGGCTGACGGCGGCGTGGGGCGGTTGCGCACGAAACGCTCGATGCCGTTGTGGACGACAATCAGCTCGAGCATGGAGCCGCTCTTGCTGCTACCGGCCTGTGGTCGCAGCCGCTCCGGCGTCAGGTCGAAGATGACGGCCCAGGAGAGCGACACGACCGCCAGCATGATCGCGCCCGCAAACATCCACCCAACCCGCCGCTGCCAGTCGAGCGTGCCGGAAAGCCACCAGCCGGCCAGCAGAGCGGGGCCGCAGATGAGAGCCGCCAGCATCTTCACGTTGAAGGCGAAGCCCAGCGCCACCATCGCGAAGACGAGGGACAGGCCGCGTCCCCTCAGTGCGAGCCACGCTGCGATCAGCAGGAAAAGAACCAGCCAGGAATCGGTGTTGTTGGAGCGATCGGCGGCAACGGCGATCGGCGACAAGGCCAGCAGGAGCGCCGCCAGAAGCGCCACGGTCCGGCCGAAAGGCTTGCGCAGCAGGAAGTAGAGCAGCACCACCGAGGCGGTGCCGGCCAGCGCCTGCGGCAAGTGGATCGCCCAGCCGCTGTAGCCCAGCACGGCGGCGAAGATCGTCTGGATCCAGAAGGCGAGCGGCGGCTTGTCGAGCGACACCAGTCCGGCTGGATCGAAGGCGTTGTAGAAGAAGAGCCCGATGCCCTGCAGCATGCTGCGCACGCCGGCCGCGTAGTATTCGTTGCCGAACCCGTTGGCCGACAGATCCCAGAGACGCAAAGCAACCGCAAGGGCCGCCACGGCCGCGAGCAGCCCGTATTCAAGTCGTCGTCCGGGTCGGATTTGCGTCAGCCGTCGTTCCCCCTGGAGAGACTACGCAGCGACGGACCGCTCCATCCCGTGCCGGGCCGGCGATTTCACCAGGACGGGAGCGGTCCCTTGAAGATGAAGAAGGCGCCGCCGCAGATCAGGGCGAAGCCCACGAGATGGTTAGAGGTGAAGCGTTCGCCGAGATAGAGCACCGAGAAGGCGGCGAACACGACGAGCGTGATCACCTCCTGCATGGTCTTGAGCTCGGCGGCCGAATAGATCGCATGGCCGTACCGGTTGGCCGGGACGGCGAAGCAGTATTCGACGAAGGCGATGCCCCAGCTTGCCACCACCACCAGCCACAGCGGCTTGTCGGTGAACTTCAGATGCCCGTACCAGGCGAACGTCATGAAGACGTTCGAGATCAGCAACAGGACGATCGGCGTGATAGTGGCGGGCAGGAAGGACATCTAACGGGCTACTCCGGTTTGATCTGCAGCTTCTTGATGAGCGGAACGACCATCTTGTCCTCGGCGTCGAACATCGCCGCGGTCTCCTGCGGTGTGGTCGGATAGGCCTCGGCCGTGAGTTCGTCGAAGCGCGCGACGACGGCGGGGTCCTTCAGGACCTTGACCATCGCCTCGTTGATCTTGGCCACCAGCTCGGGCGACATCTTGGCCGGGCCGAACAGGCCGGTGAAGGTCGCGAAGGTGAAGTTTTCGAGACCCTTCACGCCGCTTTCCTTGAAGGTCGGCACGTCGGGAAGCTGCGGCACGCGCTTGTCGGACGAGACGGCGATGGCGCGCAGCTTGCCCGACTTGATGTTGCCGATGGCGGCGTTGAGCTGGTCGACCTGGGCCGGGACCTGGCCCGCCATGACGTCGATCATGGCGGCGCCCGATCCCTTGTAGTGGACCAGCGTGTACTTGGTGTTGGTCGCCTCGCCGATCAGCTCGATGGCGATATGGTTGGTGGTGCCGACGCCGGAATCGGCGACCGGGAACTTGCCGTCCTTACCCAGCGCGATGAAGTCGGCCAGGGTCTTGATCGGCGAGTTGGGCGGCACGACCAGGACGGCCGGCACGCGCTGGATGTGGGTGATCGGCGTGAACGCCGTGCGCCAGTCGTAGGGCGCGTTGCCGTAGATGGCGGGCACCGCGACCAGCGAGTTGGCCGAGACCAGCAGGTTGGTGCCGTCGGGCGCGGACCGGGCGACAATGTCGCTGCCGATCATGCCGCTGGCGCCGGCCTTGTTCTCGACGATGACGGTGACGCCCGTCACCTCGCGCAATTTGTCGGCGATGATGCGCGCCGTGACGTCGATATTTCCGCCCGGCGCGTAGGGCGCCATGATCTTGATGGGCTTGTCGAAAGCCTGCGCGAAGGCCGTTCCCGACCCGAACGCGAGCCCGGCAAGGGCTCCGATAACCGCAACCAGACGCATAGAATCCTCCTGTTCATGTTTGGGAGGAGCCTAGAAGAACGTCCCCGGCCGCGCAAAGCTCCGATGCCTGCGCGGCCCGCGTTGCGATTGATCAGAGGGCGCTTAGAGCGCCGGCGGTCGGTGCTGGGCCCAGGGCCGCGCACCCTCCAGCAGGGCGCCCATCCGAAGCACGTCGGTCTCCGCGCCCCACTTGCCCACAACCTGAACCGAGGTCGGCAGGCCGTCGGTGCCGAAGCCCGACGGATAGGCACAGGCCGGGTGGCCGGTGAGGTTGAAGGGGTATTGGTAGGAGGTCCAGCCCTGGCGGGTGATGCCGCACTTCACGCCGTCGACGATGACCTCGTCGTTGGCCGCGTCATGGGTCACGTCGAGCGCGGTGCGCGAGTTGGTCGGCATCACCAGGAAGTCGTAGCGCTCGAACAGCGACTGGATCTTGCGGAACAGGGTCGTGCGCGCGTACTGCGCGTTGCGGAAGTCGGCCAGGGTGAACTTGGCGCCGCGTTCCATGAACGCGAGCGTCACCGGGTCCATCTGGTTCTGCCACTGCGGCAGGTACTGTGCGCAGAACACGGCGAAGTTCGCCTGATAAAGCACGCGGCCCTCGTACTCGATCCAGTCGATCTTGTCGGTGACCTCCTCGACCGCCGCGCCCATCGCCTCCCAGGCGGCGAGCGAGGCGCGGGTGTTGGCGCGCACGTCGGCCGCCACGCGCGGGTTGGCGGTGCGTTCGATGTAGCCGATGCGCACGGCCGCGAGATCGTTGCCCGAGAGCTTGGGCGAGAGCGGCTTCTGCGCGCTGCCCGACAGGGTCCACGGATCCTTGTCGCTGGGGCCGACCAGCACCGAATGCATGATCGCGGCATCGGTCACAGAACGCGCCAGCGGGCCGGCGTAGATGTTGTTGCCGTAGGCATCGCGCGTCGTGTCGTAGGGGACCGCGCCCAGGGTCGGCTTGAGGCCGACGAGGCCTGAGCAGGAGGCGGGGCCGCGCACCGAGCCCGCGCCGTCGGTGCCGAGGGACAGCGGGCTGAGGCCGGCGGCCACCGCGGCTGCGCCGCCGCCGCTCGAACCACCCGGCGTGCGCTCGAGGTTCCAGGGATTGCGCGTCACGCCAAACGGACCGTCGGTCAGGCCCTTCACGCCGAACTCGGGCGTCGTCGCCTTGGCGAAGATGACCGCGCCGGCCGCCCGCAGGCGCTGCACCAGGAGATCGTCGGCGGCAGCCGGGCCGTTGCCCTCGTAGATCGCCGAGCCGTGGCGCGTCGGCGCGCCCGCGACGTCGACCAGGTCCTTCACGCTGATCGGCACGCCGTGCAGCGGTCCCAGCTTTTCACCCCGTGTGACGGCTTCCTCGGCTGCCTTCGCCTCGCGGCGCGCCTGGTCGACCATGACTTCGCGGAAGCAGTTGATTTTGGGGTTGGCCCGCTCGGTCGCCTTCAGGATCGCGTCGAGATATTCGACGGGCGAAAGCTTCTTGGTGCGGATGAGGGTGGCCGCCTGAACGGCCGGGGTGAAGAGGAGATCAGTGGTGTCGGTCATGGCGCGCACACTAGCCCATCCTCGACACGGTCTGCACGCTGCGCTACGCCCGCTGGCGATGTTCTCGATTTCCGTAATGGCGGCGCTCGCGGGCGTTGCCGTCGTGACCTCGTTTGTCTCCGGCATCTTCGGCATGGCGGGCGGGATGCTGCTGATCGGCTTCCTGCTGGTGCTGCTGCCGGTGCCGGTCGCCATGGTGTTCCACGGCGTGATCCAGATTGCGGCCAACGGCTGGCGCGCGTGGCTGTGGCGCCATCACGTGAACTGGAATGTCGTGCTGCAGTTCGGCGCGGGGGCGGGCTCTTCGCTGATCGTCTTCTCCTTCTTCGATTTCGTGCCCGACAAGGCGCTGGTGCTGATGGCCGTCGGCGCGACGCCGTTCATTGCGCTCGCGGTGCCGCAGCGCATCGCGCCCAACATCGAGCGTGGCGGGCAAGCGTTCCTGGCCGGTGCGATCGGCGGCGCCATCCAGCTTGTGTCGGGCGTGACCGGGCCATTGCTCGATATCTTCTATGTGCGCACCGGCATGACGCGGCAGGTCAATGTCGCCACCAAGGCGGCCGCGCAGGTACTCGGTCATCTGACCAAGGTGCTCTATTTCGCGATGGTGATCGAAGGTCCGGCCGGCCGCGATCTCGAACAGTGGCTGGTCATGGGCTATGCGGCGGTCTTCGCGGTGGTGGGCACGACCTTGTCGCGCAGCTTCCTCGATCGCATGTCGGACAAGCAGTTCTATCACTGGACGCGCCGCGTGATCCTGGCGCTGGGCGCAGTCTACATAGGGCAGGGTATCTGGCTGATGGTGACACGATGAGCGAAGTGAAGGATCAGGTTCGGGCGTTGCTCGACCGCTTGCCGGACGATTGCACCTTCGCCGACGTGCAGCGCGGCATTGCGGTGATGATGTGGCCCAAGCGCGACGACGGCAGCCTCGAGCCGCCCAAGCGCCTCGATCCGGAAGAAGTGAAGCGCCGCCTGCGCGAATGGATGAAATCGGAGAGTGAAAAATGAAGGATCGCGTCTCGATCGACCTCAAGGACGGCGTGGCCGATGTCCGCCTGATCCGCACCGACAAGATGAACGCGCTCGATCCGGCGATGTTCGAGGGCATCATCGAGGCGGGCGCCAAGCTCGCCGCGATGCCCGGCCTGCGCTGCGTCGTGCTGTCGGGCGAGGGCAAGGCCTTCTGCGCCGGCCTCGACATGGGCAGCTTCGCCGCGATGAAAGCGGAAGGCGACGCGGTGCCCGGCGTGCGCGATCTCACCAAGCGCACCCACGGCATCGCCAACCGGCCGCAGCAATGCGCCTGGCTATGGCGCGAGCTGCCGGTGCCGGTGATCGCCGCGGTCCATGGCGTGGCCTTCGGCGGCGGCTTCCAGATCGCGCTGGGACCGGACATTCGCTACGCCACCGCCGACACGCGCTTCTCGGTGATGGAGATCAAGTGGGGCCTCGTGCCCGACCTCGCCGGCACGCAGCTCATGCGCCATCTCGCACGCGAGGATGTGGTGCGTGAGCTCACCTATACCGGCCGCATCTTCGACGGCACCGAGGCCCGCGAGATGGGCTTCGTGACCTACGTGGTCGACGATCCGCGCGAGGCGGCGATGGAGACGGCGCGCGAGATCGCGTCCAAGAGCCCCGACGCCATCCGCGCCAACAAGCGGCTGCTCAACGCCGCCGTCGCGACCGACGCCGCGTCGGGCCTGATGATGGAATCGGTCGAGCAGCAGAAGCTGATCGGCTCGCCGAACCAGCTCGAAGCCATCATGTCGAACCTGCAGAAGCGTCCGGCGAACTACAGGGATTGAGCTTTTGGGACAGCGAAGCGCGCCACTCGGTGGCGCACTTCGCCGAGATCCTTAACGTCCCTTGAAAACCGGCTTGCGCTTCTCGACGAAGGACGCGACCGCTTCCTTGTGATCCTCGGTGCGTGACGACTGCACCAGGCGCTCGGCTTCGCGATAGTGCGCGTCCGAGTAATTGATGTGCAGCGCCTCGTCGAGATTGTCCTTCATGTGGCGCAGCGCAACGCGCGGGCCTTCTGCGATCGATTTGGCAAAGGCGAAGGCCTCGTCCTGCAGCTTGGCGTCGTCGACCACGCGGTTCACGAGGCCGATCTGCTCGCAACGCTCGGAGCTGACTTTCTCCGAAGTGAACATCAGCTCGCGTGCCCGCATCGAACCGATGGTACGCGTCAGCAGCCACGAGATGCCGTAGTCGCCCGAGAGGCCGATCTTGGCGTAGCCGGTGGTGCAGAAGGCCGACTTGGCGGCGATGCGGATGTCGCAGGCGAGCGCAATCGCGAGGCCCGCGCCGGCCGCGGCGCCGGGGAGGGCGGCGATGGTGGGCTTGCGCACCGCGACCAGCGCGCCGGTGAGATGGGTCTGGCGCCAGCGCAGGTCGGCCAGCCGCTCTTCATACGTCATCTGGCCGCGCGGACCACGGCCGCCCATGCCCTTCACGTCGCCGCCGCTGCAGAAGGCGGTGCCGGCGCCGGTGATCAGCAGCGCGCCCACGGCATCGTCGTCGCCGCGCGCCTTGATCTGGTTGCGCAGCGCTTCCGTGAGGTCGGGCGACATCGCGTTGCGCGCGTCGGGGCGGTTCAGCGTGATCAGCGCGACGCCGTCGCGGACGCTGCACAAGAGTTCGGTTGTGCCGGTATCGATTTCCATGGGACGTTCTCCTTGCCATGACATTCCCGATCACCGAACACACCGTCAAGACCGCCCGCCACACGACGGGCTATCTCGCCTGCGGAGCGAAAGACGCCCCGCTGCTGGTCTTCGTCCATGGCTGGCCCGAGCTGTCGCTGTCCTGGCGACACCAGCTCCCGGCCTTTGCGGCCCTGGGCTTCCGTTGCATCGCGCCCGACATGCGCGGCTACGGCCGCTCCAGCACTTACGCTCGGCATGAGGATTTCGCGCAGGAAGAGATCGTTGCCGACATGGTCGAGCTGCTGGCGTCGCTCGGTCGCGACAAGGCGGTGTGGATCGGCCACGACTGGGGCAGCCCCGTCGTCTGGAACATGGCGGCGCATCATCCCGACAAGACGGTGGGCGTGGCGAGCCTGTGCGTGCCCTATCTGTCGACCGGCTTCACGCTCGACACGGTCGTGCCGCTGGTCGATCGCGCACTCTATCCCGAAGCGCAGTTCCCGGCGGGACAGTGGGACTACCAGTTCTTCTACGAGGAGAGCTTCGACAAGGCCTGCGCCAGCTTCGACGCCAATCCGCGCAACTTAGTGAAGGCGCTGTTCCGCAAGGGCGATCCGTCGCGGGTCGGCAAGCCCGCGCCGACGTCGATGGTGCGCAGGGCCGGCGGCTGGTTCGGCGGCGCGGCCTGCCCCGATGTGCCGCGCGATCCCGACGTGCTGACCGAACAGGACATGGAGGCCTATGCCGCTGCGCTGACGAAGAACGGCTTCTTCGGTCCGGACTCCTGGTACATGAACCACAAGGCCAATGGCGCCTATGCGCAGCGTGCCGCCAATGGCGGCAGGCTCGCGATGCCGGTGCTCTTCCTGCACGGCGCCTACGACACGACCTGCGAGACGATGACCTCCAAGCTCGCTGATCCGATGCGCCGCGATTGCGCCGATCTCACCGAGGTGGTCGTGCCCTCCGGCCACTGGATGGCGCAGGAGCAGCCTGTCGCCGTAAATGCGGCGCTTGCCAAGTGGCTGGCGGCCAAGCTGCCGGATTACTGGAAGGCGTAGCTGACGATGGGGCGCCTGCGGTTGCTGCTGGCGCTGGCCGTCCTGGCCCTGATGTCGAGCCTGTCGGCTGCGCCGGCCCTGACGCCGATCTCACCCGAACAGTTGCTCTGCGACGCGAACACCATCTTCGCGGGCCGCGCGGTCGAGGCCACGGCGGCGCGGCGCCGAGCCGATGCGCAGGACGCCAATGGCGTCGACCTCACCTTAGTCGTCCGTCGGGTGATCGGACGGAAGGAATTGTCTGGAGGACCGATACCGATTCTCGCGCCCGGCGACAGTCTCCGGGCCTACGCCCGGGCATCGGCCTCGCCCAATCCGGCGCTCGGGCGTTTCGATGAGCATGCAGGCCTCGCCTTCGTCGGCCCGTACGACAGTCTCGTGCCCGAGGCCGAACTGGTGCAGGCCTACACGTCGGAGGATTTCATCTACGCCGCTCACGTCGTGCCCGGCGTGCGGTCGTTCGTGAGGACGTGGCCGCTCGACCAGGAGGATTGGGTTCGCAAGACGATGGCCTCCTACGCGAAGATGGGCCAGGCCTGCTCGTCGCCTCGTTAGCGCTCTAAGGCTTCTCCGTCGTCCGCTTCTCGATCTCGATCAGCATCGGCAGGTCGACGGTCTTGTGCTGTTCCTTCTGCAGGCGCGTCCAGTCGTCCTGCGGGCGGGAGCGGATGGCGAAGCCGTTGTCCGCAAGCTCGGCATAGACCTTCTTCATCGCCTCGTAGGCGGCCAGCAGTGGCGTCGCCGGATCGATCAGCAGGCGGAAGCCGCAGGCATGCAGGTCTGCCGCCGTCATGTCGAGCGAGGCGAGGCCGCCCGGCTTCAGGATATTGACCAGCGGCGGCTCCAGCCGCTCGCCGATGTAGCGCACCGCTTCCTGCGTGTAGGGAATGAGCAGCAGCGAATCGGCGCCGGCCTTTTTGTAGGCCTCGCAGCGGCGGATGGCGTCGTCGGTGTTCGTCGAACGCACGGCGATGGTGCGCGCGATGATGTGCGTGTCGGGATTGCGCCGCGCGCGCACAAGCTCCTTGATCTTGTCGACCATGTCTTCGAGCGGGATCATGTGCTCGATGCCGATGTGATGATGCGCGCGCTTCGGCAGGATCTGGTCCTCGACCTCGATGGCGGCAAAACCCGCGGCCTCGGTCATGCCCATCGTGCGATGCATGTGCATCGGGTCGCCGAAGCCGGCGGCGGCATCGAAGATCAGCGGCAGGCGGGAAGAGGTGCGGATCTCCAGCGCCGTCTGGCAGAGCTCGGTCAGCGTGAGGTTCGCTTCGAGATAGATGCGCTGATAGCCGGTGGCGCCGCCGCCGAGATAGAGCGCCTCGAAGCCTGCTTCTTCGGCCATGCGCGCCATCATCGGATCGAGCACCAGCGGCGCCAGCACCGGCGTCGGGCCCTGCATCATCTTCGTGAGACTCATCGGCTCGTTCCTCCCAATCGCGTGATGTTTGCGGCCTGCGGAATGAGCGTCCAACGATTTCTTGTCGGTACCCGACCGCTGTTTCATCGTGCGGGCCAACGGGAGGAACAAAGATGCGAAACGGACGGCGAGCGGCTGTCGCGCTGCTGATGATGCTGGCAGCGACCATGATGGGTGCGGGCACCGCCTCGGCGCAGGCCTGGCCCACCAAGCCGATCAAGCTGATCAACGGCTTCCCGCCGGGCGGCGGCACCGACATCCTGGCGCGCCTCGTCGCCGAGAAGCTGACGGGTGTTTTGGGGCAACAGGTGATCGTCGAGAATCGCACAGGCGCCAACGGCCTGATCGCAGCGCAAGCCGTCGCCTCCGCGCCGGGCGATGGCTACACCATCCTGCTCTACACGATGAGCATGGCCTCGACGGCGCCGGTCATGCCGGGCGTCACGCTCTCCTTCGATCCCGACAAGGACCTGATGCCGGTCATCATGATCGCCGGTGTCGAGAACCTGCTCTATGTGAACCCGAAGCTGCCGTTCAAGACGGTGAAGGAGATCATCGACTACGCCAAAGCCAATCCGGACAAGCTGACCTACGGCTCGTCGGGTGTCGGCAGCTCCTACCAGCTCTGGGCCGCGCTCTTCACCTCGATGGCCGACATCAAGATGCTGCACGTGCCGTTCCGCGGCGGCCCGCCGGCCATCGCCGAGATCATCGCCGGCCGCGTCGACATGATGTTCGGCAATCTTGCCGAGGTGTTGCCGTATATCCGCTCCGGCGCGGTGCGCGCCATCGCTTTCACCAGCGCGCCGCCGTCGCCCGAATTGCCCGGCGTGCCGACCATCGCGCAGTCGGGCCTGCCCGACTATCGCGCCGACAACTGGTTCGGCATCGGCGCGCCCGCCGGTACGCCCAAGGAAGTGATCGACCGCCTCAACACCGAGATCGGCAAGATCGTGGCGACCAAGGAGTTCGGCGAGCGCCTGCAGTCGCTGGGCTTCCAGCCATTGGGCGGCAGTGTCGAGGACATGAAGCAGGCGATCGTGCGCGATCGCGCCAAGTGGAAGGCCGTGATCGACGCCCAGGGCATCCGCGCCGAGTGAGGCGACGCGGATGCGTGGGTCGGGAAAGCTGACGGCTACTCGGCCGTGATCTTCCCGACCTCGATGACGTTCTTCCAGCGGGCGATCTCGCCCGCCAGGAACTTGCGGAACTCCTCGCCATTGCTGGCGACGACCTCGAAGCCCACCGCCTCGAACTGCGCCTTGATGTCGGGCGAAGTCGCCGAGGCGATCAGCTCGGCTTCGAGCTTCTTGCGGACGTCGGCCGGCAGGCCCTTCGGCGCGGCCGCAGCCTGCCAGGAATAGACCTCCAGGTCCTTCACGCCGCCTTCGGCCATGGTGGGAACGTCCGGCAGGGCTGGCGCCCGCGCGGCGCTGGTGACGCCCAGCGCCTTCAGCTTGCCCGACTTCACCTGCTGGGCGATGGCGCCCAGGTTCTGGAACGAGACGTTCGCGTGGCCCGAGATCAGGTCGCTGATGGCCGGGCCGCCGCCCTTGTACGGAACGTGGATGCCGGTCGTGCCGGTCTTCTGCAGGAACAGCGCCGCCGTCAGGTGATCGGACGAGCCGGTGCCGGACGAGGCGAAGGTCACCTTGTCGGGATTCTTCTTCAGGTACTCGACCAGCTCGGCGACCGTGTTCGCCGGAAAGCCGGGATTGGCCACCAGCACGTTGGGCGTGCGCACGGCGACGCTCAGCAGGTCGAAATCTTCCAGCGGATTGTAGCGCAGGTCCTTGAACAGGGCCGGGTTGATGCCGAACACGCCGATCGAGCCGACGAGGAACGTGTAGCCATCAGGCTTGGCCTGCTTCAGGCCGGTCGCGCCGATCGAACCGTTGGCGCCGCCGCGATTATCGACAACCACCGACTGGCCGACGCGTTCGGACAGCTTCTTGGTCAGCAGCCGAGCGGTCTGGTCGGAGGCGCCGCCGGGCGGGAAGGGGACGATGACCGTGATGGCCCGGTCGGGATACTCGGCCTGCGCCGACAGGCTCGCAAAGGCGGTCAGGACGAACGCCAGTACGCTTAACGCTTTCATAATTTTTTACACTCCCTGTGACTCTGACTGGACCTATATCAGGTCGCGGCTTTCGCCCTCAACGCCGTAAAGCGGTCGAGGCTCTCCTTCGGCCAGAGTTCGTTGCGGTCGTAATACTCTTCTACGGCGGGAACGCCGGCGGGCAGGGTGACCCAGGGTTGTTTGCTCATGGTGAAGATATGGACGTCGGGCGGCAGCCGGTCGGGCTGGTCGAGCGTGCCGACCCGCACGAAGTGAACGGTCGGGCCCGCGCCCGAATAATTGCTCCACACCGCGATGCGGCACTTCGGGCAGCGCGAGATCTTCTGGCCCTTGCCGCTCAGGGTCGGCGTGTCGATCACCTCGACCTCGCCGCCCAACCTCTCGACCCGATCGGCCTCGATCATGGCGTTCATCGCGAAGGCGGTGCCTGAATCGCGCTGGCACCAGCGGCAGTGGCAGCAATTCACGAATAGCGGCTTCGAGGTGAGTCTGTAGCGAATGTTGCGACAGGTGCAGCCGCCCTCGAACGTCTCTGTCTCGCTGGTCATCGCGTTCATCTCCCGGTTAAGGTCCGCGCCTGAAAACATCTTGGCGGAGAGTAGACATGGCCGGACGGCTGCAGGGCAAGGTAGCGGTGGTGACGGGCGCAGCGCCGCGCGGCGAGGGCGTCGGCAACGGCATGGCGACGGCGCTGCTGTTTGCCAAGGAAGGCGCCAAGGTCGTCCTCGTCAATCGCAGCGCCGAGCGCGCAGAGGCATTGGCCAAGCAGATCAAGAGCGAGGGCGGCGAGGCGTCCGTGTTTGCGGCCGACGTGGCGAAGGCCGATGACTCCGAGGCGATGGCCGACTTCGCGATGAAGACGTATGGCCGGCTCGACATCCTGCACAACAATGTCGGCATCGGTGGACCGGGCACGCCCGAGACCGTGACGCTCGAGACCTGGAACAAGGTGCTCGAGGCTAACCTCACGACGACGATGCTCTGCACCAAGGCCTGCCTGCCGCGAATGAAGGAAGGCGGCGGCGGCTCGATCATCATGGTGTCGTCGATCGCCGGTGCGCTCGGCCTGATGGGCAGCGCCGGCGCGGTCGCCTATGCGACGGCCAAGGCCGGATTGCATGGTTTCACCATGTCGGTCGCGGCCGACTATGCGACGCAGAACATCCGCGCCAACTGCATCATCGTGGGCTCGGTGCACACGCCAATGGTGGCGCATCTCGGCGCTGAGGCGCGCGACCGGCGCAAGAAGATGGTGCCGATGCAGGTCGAGGGCACGGCCTGGGACATCGCCCACGGCGCGGTCTATCTCGCCTCCGACGAATCGCGCTGGGTGACCGGCGTCATGCTGCCGATCGACGGCGGCCTCGTGGCGCTGCGGGCCTGGCCGCGATGATCCGGCCGCTGGTCGCGCTTCTCCTGGCGGCCGTGGCGGTGCAGGCGCCCGTCCATGCGCAAAGCCAGATGGAGCTCAACCAGCAGGCGGGCGCGGCGCTGCAGGCAGCCGACCAGCAATTGAACGCGGCCTACACGAAGTTGCGGGCGCGCCTCGGCCCCGAGAGTCGCGCGCGCCTGCAGGCCGCGGAAGAGGCGTGGATCCGTTTCCGTGACAAGGAATGCGAGTTCGTGGGCGGGCCGACGATCGGGGGCTCGATCCACGGAATGATGGTCGCCTACTGCCAGGAACGCCTCACGCTCGTGCGCGTGAAGGATCTCGAAGCCCAGCTCAATTGCCAGGAAGGCGATCTGTCCTGCGTCCGGAATTAGGGCGGACAGAAACACCTCCCGTCGTCCTGAGCGGAGCGCCGAAGGCGCGTAGTCGAAGGACCTCTTTTCGTCTCGACACACTGTGCGCCGGAGAAGAGGTCCCTCGACTTCGCTTCGCTCCGCTCGGGACGACGGAGATTTTATTTTGCTCTAACCGCCGCCCGCCGCTCGTGCTGCCAGGTGTAGAGACCTGAGGCCACGATCACGGCGGCGCCGGCCAGGGTCCAGTGGTCGGGGATGTCGCCGAACACGATCGCGCCCAGGATCGTGACGAAGACCAGCAGCGTGTAGCTGTAGGGCTGGACCGATCCCGCCTCGGCATAATCCAGCGCCTTGATGAGAGAGTAGTGGGCGAGTGCGCCCAGCAGCGCGATGGCGATCAGCAGCGCCCAGCCGGTCGCGTCGGGCCATTGCCATTGCCAGGGGCCCACCAGAGTCGTCGCGCCGAAGGCCACGAAGGCCGACCAGACCAGCGTCGTGTCGGGCGTGTCGGTGCGCGAGCAGAGGCGGATCAGGATTTGATAGGCGCCCCACAGGATCGCACCCGCGACCGGCAACAGCAGGACCAGGTCGAGTTCGCGGAAGCCCGGGCGCACGATCAGCATCACGCCAGCGAAGCCCGCTGCAACGGCGGCCCAGCGCGCCGGCCCGGCCTTCTCGCCGAGGAACAGGACACCGAGCGCAATCACGATCAGCGGCGAGGTTGCGGCGATGGCGTGCGTGTCGGCCAATGGCAGGTAGTGGAAGGACAGCACGAACACCGCGCTCTCGATCACCGCCAGCAGCGCGCGGCCGAGCTGCAGCCACGGCCGGTTCGAGCGCGCGGCCGAACGCAGGCCATGGCGGCGCACGACGAACCAGGCGAACAGGCAGAAGATGGCGTAGCGCACCCACATCATCTGGCCGATCGGATAGTCGGCCACCATCCACTTGGTGATGGTGTCCATGCTGGCGAAGCCCAGCATGGCGAGCATGGTGAAGATCGCGCCGCGTGAGTTGTTGCTGCGGCCCGGAGCGGCCGCTGGCGGCGTCATTCCGCGGCAGCGACGCGATGCGCCGGAGGCCGGAAGGCGGGGATCACGCGCTCGGCGAAAAGCTTCAGGCTCTTCATCGTCTTCTCGCGCCCGTAATAGGGCGGGTAGTGCAGCAGCAGCGAGGTCATGCCGGTGCGCGCCTGCATCTCGCGCAACTTTGCGATCACCGTCTCGGCCGAGCCGTGCAGCAAGGTCGTGTTCAGCAGGTCGTCGTAGCTGAGCTGAGTGCCTTTCTCCGACACCGAGCCCAGATAGCCGCCCGTGCCGGTGCCGCCGAAATGCGCGATGTGGCGGACGATCGCTTCCTCGGTTTCGGCGCGCGCCTGCGCATCGGTGTCGGCGATGTAGACCCAGCGCGCGATGTCGATCTGGCCGGCCGCGGGATTTTTAGCGCGCTCGGCCGAGGCGTTCGCCAGTTCGCGTTTGTAGAGCGCGGTCTGCGCCGCCAGCGTCTCGATGCCCGGCAGCGTCGAGAGCATCAGACCGAAGCCGTTGCGGCCGCAATAGCCGATCGAGCGGTCGGTGCCGCCGGCCATGTAGAGCGGCGGATGCGGCATCTGCACGGGCTGCGGCAGCAGCTCGTAGGGCTCTGCGACGGTGCCGCTGAAATACTTGCCCTTGTGGTCGTAGCGATGGTGATGGAAGGCGTCGAACATCAGGCCGACCGCCTCCTCGACCATGTCGCGGCGGCCCTCGAAATCCTTGCCGAGACCCACGAACTCGTAGGGGCGATAGCCCGAGCCGATGCCGAGCATCACGCGGCCGTTCGACAGGATGTCGACGAAGTTGGCGTTCTCCACGACGCGGATCGGATCGTAGAGCGGCAGGGTGATCACGCCAGAGGCCAGCTTGATGCGGCTGGTCTTGGCAGCGAGGTAGGCCATGTAGGCGAAGCAGTCCGGCATGATGCCGTAGCTCGTCGAGAAATGATGCTCGGCGATCCAGGCCGTGTCGTAGCCCAGCCGTTCGGCCTCCACGACCTCGTCCGTCGTGCGCGCGTGCACGGCGCGATGCGGATAGGGCTCTTCCTTCGGATTGGCGTGCGAGGTGAAGAGGATGCCGAATTCCATGGCTGTCTCCCGCAGCTTATTCGAGCTTGATGCCGGTATCCTTCACCACCTTCGCCCAGTTTTCGACCTCGCGTGCACGCCATGTATCGCTCTGCGCGGGCTTGTAGAGGACCGGATCGGCGCCGAGCTCCTTCAGGCGCGCCGCCACTTCGGGGATCTTGGTTGTCTTCTCGATCTCGACATAGAGCCGCTCCAGCACTTCCGGCGGCGTGCCCTTGGCGGCGAGGAAACCCTGCCAGCTTCCCGTCACGAAATCCTTGATGCCGGCCGCCTCGATCACGGTTGGAAGCTCGGGCGCCAGCTCGTTGCGCGTGGCGCTCGACACGGCGAGCCCGCGCAGCTTGCCGCTCTTCACGTGCGGGAGCGTGGCGATCATGCCGTTGAACAGCGCATCGGCGTGGCCGCCCGCGACCTGCTGGATCGCCTCGGCGCCGCCCTTCATCGGGATGAAGGTGATCTTGAGGCCGAGCGAATGGGCGAACAGCGCGCCCGCGAGATGCGGCGCACTGCCGAGGCCCGCGGTCGCGTAATTGAGCTTGTCGGGATTGGCCTTGGCGAAGGCGATCAACTCGGCCGCCGTCGTGTAGGGCCGCTCGGGCGCGGAGGCGAGCAGGTGCGGCGTGTAGGCCAGCACCGTGACCGCGTTGAAGTCCTTGGCGACGTCGAACGGCAGCTTCATCACCGACGGCGAGATGGTGAGGTTGCCGAGATCGGTCAGCACCAGCGTGTAACCGTCGGGCGCGGACTTCGCGATCATGTCGACGGCGATGTTGCCGTTGGCGCCGGTGCGGTTCTCGACGACGACCGACTGGCCGAGGGCTGCCTGCAGATGCGGCTGCATCAGGCGGGCCAGGATGTCGGAAGTGCCGCCCGGCGCGTAGGGAATGAGGATGCGGATCGGCTTGTTGGGAAAACCCTGGGCCCAGGCGTTGGTCACGATCGCCGGGGCGGCCATCGTCGCGGCGGTGAGACTGAGAAGGTGTCGGCGGCGCATCGCTTGCTCCCTGTAAGTGCTTGTTTTGCCGCTACTTTAGGGTGCAGTTCGTCTGAAGGCCAGCATTCGGCTTGACTTCGCTGCGCTGCACCATCATATACGCGCCAGCCCGCAGGTAGCGGGCCTACAAAGATTTCTCGCGATCGCGCGACGCGCCCCATTCCTTTGTGACGGCGCCTCATCCCGAGACAATCCCCCAGGACAAGAGCCGTCCCAGCCGCGCGCGGGAACGGGCCTAAAGCCGCCACAGATGCGCGTGCCCGGGATGGCATGCCAGGCGGCATGTAAGGATTTTCAGTGAGTGAAGTTACGTTTGCGGATCTCGGTCTGGCCGAGCCGCTGCTGCGTGCGTTGAACGCGGCGAACTACACCGTGCCGACGCCCATCCAGGCGCGCACCATTCCCGCCCTGCTGCAGGGCCGCGACGTGCTGGGCATCGCCCAGACCGGCACCGGCAAGACGGCGGCGTTCGCGCTGCCCGTGCTGCAGCATCTTTTCGAGAACAAGGAACGCGCCCAGCCCAAGAGCCCGCGCGCCCTCGTGCTGGCGCCGACCCGTGAACTCGCGGTCCAGATCGCGCGCAGCTTCGACACCTACGGTCGCGGCCTCGGCCTGCGCCTGTGCACCGTCGTCGGCGGTCTGGGCTACGGCCGTCAGATCGAGACCCTGGCGCGCGGCGTCGACATCCTGATCGCCACGCCCGGCCGTCTGCTCGACCTGGTCGAGCGCGGCAACGTGAAGCTCGGACAGGTCAGCTTCTTCGTCCTCGACGAAGCCGATCGCATGTTCGACATGGGTTTCATCCGTGACGTCCGTCGTATCGCGGCCTCGGTCTCGAAGAACCGCCAGACCCTGCTGTTCTCGGCGACGATGCCGAACGACATCGCCAAGCTCTCCTCGGAAATCCTCAAGAACCCCGAGAAGGTCGAGATCGCGCCGCAGGGCCGCACCGTCGAGCGCATCGACCAGCGTGTCTACTTCGTGAACGCCGGCCTCAAGCGCACCCTGCTCAACCATCTCCTGACGGACGAGAGCCTCGAGCGCGTCATCATCTTCACGCGCACCAAGCGCGGCGCCAACCGCGTCGCCGAGGCGCTGGAAGATCGCGGCGTGCGCTCCGAGGCGATCCACGGCAACAAGTCGCAGAACGCCCGCCAGAAGGCGCTCGACAACTTTGCCCGCGGCAAGGCCCGCGTCCTGGTCGCGACCGATCTCGCCTCGCGCGGCATCGACGTGCAGGGCGTGACCCACGTCATCAATTTCGAGCTGCCGGCCGACGCCGAGAGCTACGTCCATCGCATCGGCCGCACCGCGCGCGCCGGCGCCTCGGGCATCGCGATCTCGTTCTGCGACGGCAGCGAGCGCGGCCAGCTCAAGGGCATCGAGCGCCTGACCAACCAGCGCATCCCGGTCGTGCCGACGCCGGCCAACGAGGACATGCCGCAGCTGCCGCCGGCCAAGGCGCGCGCCGAGGACGACGATCGCGATGATCGTCGCGACGAGCGTCCCCGCGAGGGCCGTGGTGGTCCGCGTGGCGGCGGCCGTCCCGGTGGTGGTGGCCGTCCCGGCGGTCATCGCTCGTTCGGCGATCGCGCCAACCACGATCGTTCGCGCGGCGACCGTCCGCCGGCGCATGCCGACAATCAGTTCCGCGGCGGCGACTTCCGCGATGCCCCGCAGGGTGAGCGTCCCCAGGGTGACCGTCCGCGCGGCGAGCGTCCGCACGGTGATCGTCCGTATGGTGATCGCCCGCAGGGTGACCGTCCCTACGGTGACCGTCCGCGTGGCCCGCGCCCGCAGGGTGATCGTCCGTTCGGCGATCGTCCGCGCGGCGACCGTCCTCACGGCGATCGCCCGCACGGCGATCGTCCCCACAATGATCGCCCGCACGGCGAGCGCTCGTTCGGCGACCGTCCGCGCGGCGACCGCTTCGATCGCGCGCAGGGCGATCGTCCGAACCACAATGGCGGCGGTGGACAGTATGTGTCCCGCCCGCACGGCGATCGTCCGCAGGGCGACCGTCCGCACAATGATCGCCCTCACGGTGATCGCCCCCATGGTGACCGTCCCCACGGTGACCGTCCGCAGGGTGAGCGTCCCTACGGCGATCGTCCGCAGGGTCCGCGTCCCCAGTGGAAGGGCCGTCGCTTCGGCGGCGGAGGCGGCGCCGGTGGTGGTCGCGGCCGGGGCCGCGCCGCCTAGCTTCTAGAGAATTCCTTCCTCGCGGAAGATTTCCAGGCACTTTGAAAGAGCGCGCTCATATCGGGCGCGCTCTTTTGCTATCGAGGCATCATCCCAATCGAAGAAGCCGCCCTTGGTCTTGAAGCCGATGCGGCCCTTGTCGACGTTGTTCTGGAGCACCGGCGGCGGGCCGTCCGAATTGTTGAGGTCGGGCCAGATGATCTTGGCAACGGCACAGGTCGTGTCCCAGCCGGAATGCTCCTTCTGGGTGATCGGGCCGGCGGCGGCGTAACGGAAGCCGAAGGACAGGCGCACGGTGGCGTCGATGTCTTCCGGCGAGGCGACGCCTTCCTCGATCAGCCACAGCGCCTCGCGCATCAGCGCGCCCTGGATGCGGTTGCCCAGGAAGCCGATCACGTCCTTCTTCACCTGCACCGGCCGCTTGCCGAGTTCGCTCATCATCGCGCCGACCTGCTCGGCGAGTGCCACATCGGTGTGGATGGAGCGCACGACTTCGACCAGCGGGATCAGGTGCGCGGGCATGAAGAAGTGCAGGCCCATCATGCGGTCCTGGGTCTTGAGGCCCTTGCCGATCTCGCTGATCGGGAAGCTCGACGAGTTCGAGGTCAGCGGCACGCCGGGGCGGGAAAGCCGCTCCATGTCGGCGAATATCTTCTGCTTGAGCGCCAGGTCCTCGGTCACGGTCTCGACGACGATGTCGATCTTGGCCCAGGGTGCCTCCTCGAGGGTCGCGTAGGTCGCAAGACCCGACACGTCGTCCGGCTTTCCCATGGCCTTGAGCGCCCGTGCGGTGACCGCGGGTAACCCGTCGCGGGTCGAGGCGGAGCGCGACACGACGTCCACCTTCCAGCCGCCGCCCAGGAACATGGCGATGATTCCGACGCCCATTGTGCCTCCGCCCAGCACCAGGGCGTGACGTTCGCTTTGCGGCATTCTCTTTCCTCCCGTATCGACGCGTGCCCCCTGCCGGGGCAGTATCCGGCCCAAGTTAACCGGATTTTCAACGTGGGAGAAAACGTATGAGCGCCACCTTCAAGGATATCGGTGTCAGCACTGAAGGCGCGGTCGGAATCGTCGAGATTCAGCGGCCGCCGCACAACTTCTTCGACAACTCGCTGATCAACCAGATCGCGGACGCCTTCGAGGCGTTCGATCGCGACGACAAGATCCGCGCCTACGTGCTGTGCGCCCAGGGCAAGTCGTTCTGCGCCGGCGCCGATTTCGCCAACCGCCCGCAGACCGGCGCGGCCGAGAGCGGCAAGCATCTCTACAAGGAAGCCACGCGCCTGTTCCGCTCGAAGAAGCCGAGCGTCGGTGCGATCCAGGGCCCGGCGATCGGCGGCGGCCTCGGCCTCGCCCTGATGCCGGACTTCCGCGTCGCCGCACCGGAAGCGCGCTTCGCCGCCAACTTCACGCGTCTCGGTTTCCACCCGGGCTTCTCGCTCACCTTCACCCTGCCGCGCCTGATCGGCCAGCAGAAGGCGAACCTGATGTTCCTGACCGGCCGCCGCATCGGTGGCGAGCAGGCCGTCGAGTGGGGCATGGCCGACGTGTTGGCGCCGCTCGCCGACGTGCGCAAGGAAGCGATCAAGCTCGCGCAGGAAATCGCCGAGAGCGCGCCGCTCGCCGTGATGTCGACGCGTGAGACGATGCGTCGTGGCTTCGCCGACGGCGCCGAGGCCGCGACCGAGCGCGAGCTCACCGAGCAGGATTGGACGCGCAAGACCGAGGACTTCAAGGAAGGCGTCAAGTCATACGCCGAGAAGCGCCCCGGCAACTGGAAGAACCGCTAAGGGAGCGTTCCATGGCACAGGTCGCGGGCAAGGTCGCCGTCGTAACAGGCGGTGCCTCGGGCATCGGAGAGGCCTGTGCCGAAACGCTGGCGCGCGAAGGCGCGTCGGTCCTGATCACCGATATCGACGACGCCCTGGGCAAGGGTGTCGTCGAGCGAATCACCAAGGCGGGCGGCAAGGCGCACTACCTGCGCCATGACGTGCGTGACGAGGCGGCGTGGCCGGGCATTATCGCCGAGGCCGAGAAGCGCTATGGCTGCCTCGACATCATGGTGGCCAATGCCGGCATCGGCATCATGTCGCCGATCGCGACCATGGCGCTCGCCGACTGGCAGAAGCAGCAGGCCATCAACCTCGACGGCGTGTTCCTCTCGATCAAGCATTCGATCCCGGCGATGAAGCGCGGGGGCGGCGGCTCGATCGTGCTGATGTCGTCGGTGGCCGGCCTGCGCGGCGCGCCGGGCCTCGCGGCCTATTCGGCAACCAAGGGCGGCGTGCGGCTGCTTGCCAAGTCGGTCGCGCTCGAACATGCGGCCGACAATATCCGCTGCAATTCGGTGCACCCCGGCATCATCGCCACGCCGATCTGGGAGAAGATCCCGACCGGCGCCGAGGGCAATCGCCGCAACGCGCCGATCGATCCGCGCGAGCGGGCCGCCGTTTCGGTGCCGCTGCCGCGCGTGGGCGAGGCGCAGGACATCGCCAACGGCGTGCTGTTCCTCTGCACCGACGCCGGCAACTACATCACCGGCCAGGAGTTGGTGATCGACGGCGGCATGACCGCCGGCGGACGGCCGTCGCGGCCGTTGCAGTAACGCCGATGGGCGGCGCGGCGGGGAGAGGCTGGATCGTCGTTGCCGCGCTGAGCGGCGCCGTCTCCGTCACGATGGGCGCCTTTGCCGCCCATGGCTTCGATGTCGGCACCGAAGCCAGCCGCAGGGCGCGGGACCTGCTGCAGACCGGGAGCCACTACGAAATCTTCCATGCCCTGGCGATGCTGGGCGTGTGCGCCCTTGCCGGCGCGAAGCTGGTGAACGTCCGGCTGGCCGTCGCCGGCCTGTGGCTCTTCCTCGCCGGCAGTATCCTGTTTCCCGGCGCGCTCTACAGCCTGGCGCTCGGCGGCCCGCGATGGTTCGGCGCTGTCGCGCCAGTCGGCGGTCTGGCCTTCATCGCGGGCTGGGTGCTTCTCGCGGTCGCCGCGCTGAGGCGACCCGCTCCCTGATCTCAGGAAAGCTGTTCGTCGAGAAGCTTGAGCGCTTCGGCGGCGAAGGCGCGCATGTTGGCCACGCGATCATCGGAGCCGGTGCGCAGGGTGCGGGCGACGCTGCCGTTGGGGCCGACGACGGCCACGCAGGTATGGCCCGCCGGATCGCCATAGGAATTGCCGGTCGGGCCCGAGGCGCCGGTCTCGGCGAGACCCCAGGTCGTCTTGAGACGCCCGCGCACATGCTCGGCGGCCAGCAGCGCCCACGGCTCGGAAGAAGAGCGGACGCCGGCGCGCTTTTCGCGCGGCACCGCGAGGAAGGCATCGCCCGCCGGTCGCGTGTAGACCACGGCGCCGCCCATGAAGTAGGCCGAGGCGCCGGGGACGGCGAGCAACGCGGCGGAAACCAATCCACCGGCCGAGGATTCGGAAATGCCGACGGTCTCTTTGCGGGCCTTCAGTTTTTCGCCGACGCGCTGGGCGAGCGGGAGCAGGGAGTCCATCGGTCAATCCTTCTTCGTGAAGATGTCGAGGACCAGCGGCACCTGCTGGCCCATCCAGATCGCGCGGTCGCGATGATCTTCGAGATCGTGCCCGGTGTTGGGATGAATGAACACCGTAAGATCGCCGCGGTTCAGGGTCAGCCACGACATGAACGGCAGGAACTGCTCGTTCTTCACGCCGACCTGGTAGCTGAAGCGGGGATGCGGTCCCACCGGCCTCTCATGGAAGCGGCCCATCTCGATGGGGAAGCTCTTCTCGATGCGCTCGCGGAGCGCCCATGCGGCCTCGCGCGACGCCTCGTCGAAGTAGACATGTGCGTGCCAGTCCTTGATTTGGTCAGCATTCATGACGTTCACCGTAATACGAAACACAACCCGCCTGTCGGAACCTAGAACCGTTCCCCGAGCCGAGCGGGCTTGCTAGGGTCCGGCATCATGAACTTCGATTTCTCCGACGACCAGAAGCTGCTCAAGGAGCAGGTTCGCAAATTCCTCGCCGACAAGTGCCCCACCAAAGTGGTGCGGCGCGTGCTCGACGGCAATGAAACCCATGCGGATGATGTCTGGAAAGGCCTCGTCGATCTTGGCGTGCCGGCCCTTGGCATTCCCGAAGAGTATGGCGGCATGGGCCTGTCGCCGCTGGAGGTCTGCGTCGCGGCCGAGGAGGTCGGCCGTGCGGCGGCGCCGGTGCCGTTCGACACCTCGGTCGTGCTGGCCACCGAAGCGCTGAAGCTGGCGGGCTCGGACGCGCAGAAGAAGAAATGGCTGCCGGAACTTGCGTCGGGCAAGGCGATCGGCACGCTGGCCATCGCCGAGGGCGCGCAGCCGCCCAAGCCGCGAAACACTCGCACGACCTTCGGTGGCGGCCGCCTCAACGGCAAGAAGCTGCCGGTGACCGACGGCGAGGCCGCGACCTTTGCCATCGCGCTCGCCAACACCGGCGGCTCGGGCGATCGCGCCGTGTCCCTTGTGCTGGTCGATCTCACGCAGAAGGCTGTCACGAAGAAGCGCATCGAGACGATCGATCCGGCGCGCAAGCATGCCGAACTCACCTTCAGCGATGCCTCGGCCGAATTGCTGGGCGGCGAGGGCGAAGGCTGGCGCCTGCTCGAACGGCTGTACGACGCGGCGGCTGTCTACTTCGCCTTCGCTCAGGTGGGTGGCGCCGAAGCGGCGATGTGGATGGCGCGCGACTATGCGCTGCAGCGCAACGCCTTCGGCCGCGCCATCGGCTCCTATCAGGCGATCAAGCACAAGCTGGCGGACTGCTACGTGAAGCTCGAGCTGGCGCGCTCGAATGCCTATTACGGCGCGATGATGCTGACCGAGGGCGGCGCCGACCTGCCGCTGGCCGCCGCGGCCGCGCGCATCGCGGCGACGGATGCCTACGACTTCGCGGCCAAGGAGAACATCCAGACCCATGGCGGCATCGGCTTCACCTGGGAGGCCGACACGCAGTTCCACTATCGCCGCTCGCGCCTGATGGCGCTGTCGATCGGCGGTCCGATGGCCTGGAAAGACAAGCTGGTGACCCGTCTCGAACAGAAGAACGCGGCCTAGGAGGGAACGATGGACTTCAACGATACCCCCGAAGAAGCCGCCTTCCGCAAGGAAGTGCGCACCTGGCTCGACGCAAACGCCACGCGCAAGAGCGACGACAAGCAGAGCTTCCGCGCCCGCAACGACGATCCGGAGCTGCTGAAGAAGGCCAAGGAGTGGCAGGACAAGAAGGCCACCGCCGGCTACGCCCGCCTCACCTGGCCGAAGGAGTTCGGCGGCCGCGGCGCTTCGCCGATCCTCCAGGTGATCTATCAGCAGGAAGAAGCGAACTACCTGGTGCCGCTGGGCTTCTTCGACATCGGGCTGGGCATGTGCATCCCGACCATGATGGCCTATGCCAAGCCCGAGCAGTTGCAGCGCTACGTGAAGCCGGCGCTGCACGGAAAGGAAGTCTGGTGCCAGCTCTTCTCCGAGCCGGCGGCAGGATCCGACGTGGCCGGCATCCGCACCAAGGCCGAGCGCGATGGTGATGACTGGATCATCAACGGCCAGAAGGTCTGGACGTCGGGCGCGCACTATTGCGACTTCGGCATCGTGATCACCCGCACCGATCCGAATGTTCCGAAGCACGCCGGTCTCACCATGTTCTTCCTCGACATGAAGACGCCTGGCGTTGAAGTCCGGCCGATCAAGCAGATGTCGGGCGGCGCCAACTTCAACGAGGTGTTCTTCACCAACGTGCGCATTCCCGACAGCCAGCGCCTCGGCAAGGTGGGCGAGGGCTGGAAGGCGGCACTCACGACGCTGATGAACGAGCGCCTCGCCGTCGGCCTGCCCTCGGGCGGCCTCGACATCGACGAGCTGATGGAACTGGCGCGCGAGACCGAGCTGGAAGACGGCGCGGCGATCCGCAACCAGCAGGTCCGCTCGAAGATCGCCGACTGGTACGTCCAGCAGCAGGGCCTGAAGCTCACGCGCTACCGCACGCTGACGGCGCTCTCCAAGGGTCAGACGCCGGGGCCCGAGTCCTCGATCATCAAGATCGTGGCGGCGCCCAAGATGCAGGACATGGGCGCCTTCGCCATGGAGCTGATGGGTCACGCCGGCATCATGAAGGAGGATGTGCCGTTCGCGGCCGGCTTCCAGGCGCAATGGATCGGCGGCGCGGGCTTCCGCATTGCCGGCGGCACGGATGAGATTTTGAGGAATATCGTGGCGGAGCGGGTGCTCGGACTGCCGGCCGACATTCGGGTCGACAAGGATATTCCGTTCAATCAGCTCGGGAAGAAGTAGGTAGGACACCTTCCTCCCCTTCGCGGGTCCCGCGAAGGGGAGGTGCCCTCGTCATACGAGGGCGGAGGGGTCAAAGCTGCAGCAAGAATATTCTTATCTATTCTGCGCGGTGTGGGCTCTCGCGCTTGATTACAAGCGCTGCCGCCCACCAGGGCTTTCTGACGAAAGCCCTAGCGTTGCTTAAGCGCCCACTCCGTGTACTTCGTCGCCGCCGCATGCGAGTCCGCGTAGTACTTCGCATAGTCCGCGCCGACGAGCGGCTTCAGGGCGAGGCCCTGTTCGTCCATCTTCTTGATGTGCTCGGGATCGTTGATCGCCTTGAGGAAGGCGGTCTCCAGCACCTTGATCACGTCGGCGGGCGTGCCCTTCGGCACGGCGATGCCGCGGGTCGAGGAGGAGATCACCGACGGCATGCCGAGTTCCTTGGTCGTGGGCACGTCCGGCAGGAACTTGGAGCGCACATCGTCGGTGACGACGAGGGCGCGCAGTTCGCCCGACTTCACGCGCTTCACGATGCCGCCGACATTGTCGAAGGCACAGTCGACATGGCCTCCCAGCACGCCGGTGAGCTGCTGCGCCGAGCCCTCGAAATGGACGATGCGGAAATCGACCTTGGCCGCGTCATCGACCATCAGGATCGCCAGGTGGTCGTCGCTCAGGATGCCGGTGGTGCAGGCGCTGATCTTGCCCGGCGCCTTCTTGGCCGCGTCGAGCAGGTCGGCGAAGGTCTTGTAGGGACTGTCGGCCTTCACCCACACGACGCCGGGATCGAGCACCTGGTTCACGACGGGGATGAAGCTGTCCATCTTGAACGCCGCCTTGCGCTCGGGATCGAGCACGATGGTGCTGACGCTCGGCAGGTTGATGAAGGTGACGGTGTAGCCGTCCGGCCGGGCGCGGGCGCCCTCGGTGAAGCCGATCTGGCCGCCGGCGCCGCCTTTGTTAACGACCGTGATGGGCTGGCCCAGTTCTTTCTCGGCGATCGAGGCGAGGATGCGCGCGCCGATGTCGGTGTTACCGCCGGCCGGGAAGGCGACGATCATCTGCACCGCCTTGCGCGGGAAGGCGGGCTGCGCCAGGGCGGGGCCTGCAAGGGCGGTGGCGCCGGCCGCGGCGATCAGGGTGCGTCTGCGAAGCATGTGAGTCCTCCTTGTTATTCGATGTCTGTTTGTCTCAGGTTGGCGAAGGCGCGTGGCCGCACGATGATCGCGACCAGCACCATCACGGGGATCGCCAGCAACGCGAGCGCCAGCGGACGGTCGAGGAAGATCGCGAAGCTGCCGCCCGAGATTTCCATCGTCGTTCGCAGCGACTTCTCCATCATCGGCCCCAGAATCAGCGCCAGGATCGCCGGCGCGATCGGGAAGTCGAGCTTGCGCAGGATGTAGCCCAGCACGCCGAAGCCCAGCATGACCCAGACGTCGAACAGGCTCTGCTTCAGCCCGTAGGCGCCGATGATGCAGAAGATCAGCACGCCGGTGCAGAGATAGGAGAAGGGGATCTTGAGCAGCCGCGCCCACAGGCCGACCAGCGGCAGGTTCAGGATCAGCAGCAGCACGTTGCCGACGAAGAACGAGGCGATGACCGTCCACACCAGTTCCGGCTTCTCCTGGAACAGGAACGGACCCGGCGTCAGCCCGTTGACGATGAAGGCGCCCATCAGCACTGCGATCGTGGGCGAGCTCGGCACGCCCAGCGCCAGCAATGGCACCATCGAGCCGTTGGCATAGGCGTTGTTCGCCGTTTCGGCCGAAGCCACGCCTTCGATCGCGCCCTTGCCGAAGCGCTCCGGCGTCTTGGAAACGCGCTTCTCCAGCACGTAGGCCATGAAGGTCGGCACGATGGCACCGACGCCGGGGATCAGGCCCAGGATGAAGCCGATCACGGTCCCGCGCCCGATGGCGCCGGTCGAGCGGCGCCATTCGTCCCGGCTGGGATACCATTTCTTGAGATCGGCCTGGATCAGGTGCGTCTGGCGCGCTTCCGCCGCCAGCAGCAATTCGCCGACGCCAAACAGGCCCATCACCACCGGCACGAAGCCGATGCCGTCGTAGAGATCCTCTATGCCGAACGTGAAGCGCGGCGCGCCGCGCACCGGGTCCATGCCGATCAGCGACAACAGCAGGCCGAGCGACGTCATCAGCAGGGCGGCCAGGATGTTGCGGCCAGCAAGGCCGACCACGAGGCAGAGGCCCGCGACCATCAGGGCGAAGAATTCTGCCGGGCCGAATTTCAGCGCGAGGCTGGCGAGCGGTGCCGCGACCACGACCAGCAGGATCGTGGCCACGGTGCCGCCGACGAACGAACCGATCGCGGCAATGGCGAGCGCCGAGCCCGCGCGTCCCTGCTTGGCCATCTGGTAGCCGTCGATACAGGTGACGACCGACGCCGCTTCACCCGGCACGTTGATCAGCACCGAGGTGATCGTGCCGCCGTACATCGCGCCATAGTAGATGGCGCACAGCATGATGATGGCGCCGGTCGCATCGAGGTTGAAGGTGAGGGGGATCAGGATCGCGGTGCCGGCGGCCGGTCCGAGGCCCGGCAGTACGCCGATCAGGGTGCCGAGCACGCAGCCCACGAAGGCGAACAGCAGATTGTTGAGCGAGAGGGCGGCGCCAAGGCCTGCCATCAGGTGTGTGAGTGAGTCCATCAGGCGGCCCAGGGTCCGGGTGGCAGCAGCACGTCGAGCCAGCGCGTGAAGACGTAATAGACGCCGAAGCTGCCGGCGATGGCGAACAGGCCGATCGCATACCAGCGCCGTTCGCCGAGGGCAAAGGTGAGCACGGCGATGAAGGCAAGCATGGCAAGCTCGAAGCCGACCCACCCCATCAGCAGGGTCGCACCGGCAACGGCGCCGATGATGATCAGCACGCGGAAGGCGCTTTCGCCACGCGGGAAGAGTGTCTCGTCGCTGTCGATCTGCGGTTTGCGCCAGACGTCGAGGATCAACAGTCCGGCGAACACAACACCCAGCAGGGCGAGCCAGAAGGAAAAGAAGCCGGGGCCGGGGCCGAGCTTGTCGGTGAGAGACAGAAGCAGCGACTGCCAGATGGCGAAGATGCAGATCGCCATCATTGCCGCCGCCGCGACCAGCCAGCCGCGCCGCGCGTTTCGCGACATGGTTTGAATTTCCTCCCGAACGTCCGTTGCTCTCGGCGTTCTGCCTTGCGCGGACCATAGCGGCTTTGGGATGGTCGGTAAAATAATCAGGAGGAAGACGCATCATGAACAGGCTCGATGGCAAGGTGGCATTCCTGTCCGGCGCCGCGCGCGGCATTGGCGGCGAAGCGGCGAAACTGATGGCCAGCGTCGGCGCCAAGGTGGCGATCGGCGACGTGCTGGAAGAGCGCGGTCGCCAGACGGCGAAGGAGATCGAAGCGGCCGGCGGCCAGGCGATGTTCGTTCCCCTCGACGTGACGCAGGAGGCGAGCTGGACCGCTGCCATCGATGCGACGGTCAAGAAGTTCGGCGGGCTCGATATTCTCGTGAACAATGCCGGCGTCTTCGTCGGCAAGGGCGTCGAGGAAGCGTCGATGGACGAGTGGCACAAGCTCGTCGCCGTCAACCTGACGGGCGTCGTGCTGGGCACGCGCGTCGCACTCCCGCATCTCAAGGCAAGCGGTGCCAAGAGCGCGCACGGTTCGGCGATCGTGAACCTCGCCTCGGTGGCGGGCCTCGTCGGCTCGCAGCTCGATCCGCTCTATTCGCTGACCAAGGGCGGCGTCACCCTGTTCACCAAGTCGACGGCGCTGGAGTTCGGCCGCAAGGGCTACAAGGTGCGCGTCAACTCGGTGCATCCCGGTGTCATCGATACCGACATGGGCCAGCAGACCTTCGCTATGCGGGCACGGGCGCTCGGCAGCAACGACACCGAAGCGACGCGCAAGACCTCGCAGACCATGCACCCGATCGGCCGACTGGGCGTCGCCGAGGACATCGCCAAGGGCATCGTGTTCCTGGCGTCGGACGATGCCGGCTTCATGACCGGCTCGGGCCTCGTCGTCGACGGCGGCTACACCGCGCAGTAGGGCGTCAGAAGATCCCGGCGGCGAGACCGGCCGCCATGGCCGCGCCTAGCTCCTCGCACTGCTCGACGAAGGCGGGTTGCCAAGGACCCTTGCACAGAAGGGGCTCCTGGACGGCACGCCAGCGCAGGCCCGTGAGGATCGTCTCGACGCCACGGCGCGTGCCGGTGCCGTCGCTGCCGGCCCGAATGTAGAGGGCGCAGGGCATCCCTTGCGTCTTCTCCAGGCAGGCATTGTAGCTGCGGTCGAAGAAGTCTTTTAGCGCGCCGCTCATGTAACCGAGGTTTTCGGTCGTGCCGAGGATTACGGCCTGGGCGGCCAGCACGTCGTTGGGGCCGGCCTGCAAGGGAGCGATCACCCGAACGTCGATATCCGTTTCGCTGCGCGCGCCGCGTTCGACAGCCTCTCTCAGGGAGAGGGTGTTCTCCGACGGGGCGTGCGCCACAATGAGCAGCCTTTTCGACATGGAGGGGGTTTTACCCCACGCAGACATGCTCAAGAAACTCCTGATCGCCAACCGCGGCGAGATCGCCATCCGCATCGCCCAGGCCGCCGCCGAACTCGGCATCGCAACCGTGGGCGTCCATTCGGAGGACGACGCGACCTCGCTGCATGTTCGCCGCGTTGACGAGGTGCGGCCGCTGAAGGGACGCGGCGCGGCCGCCTATCTCGACATCGCCGGCGTGATCGCGGCAGCCAGGGACGCGGGCTGCGACGCGGTGCATCCGGGCTACGGCTTCCTGTCGGAAAATGCCGCCTTCGCGAAGGCCTGCGCCGAAGCGGGGCTTGTCTTCGTCGGCCCGACACCGGAGCAGCTCGATCTGTTCGGCGACAAGGCGCGGGCGCGCGCCCATGCCGGGAAGAACAAGGCGCCTGTCCTGTCGGGCACCGACGGCGCCGTCGATGTCGCAGGCGTGAAGGCGTTCTTCGCCAAGCATCGCAAGGCCGGCATCGTCATCAAGGCGATCGCGGGCGGCGGCGGTCGCGGCATGCGCATCGTCACGCGGGAAAGCGAGATCGAAGAGGCCTTCGCGCGCGCGTCGGCCGAGGCACAGTCGGCCTTCGGAAACGGCGCGCTGTACGTCGAACGGCTGATCGCGCGTGCGCGTCACATCGAGGTGCAGATCGTGGGCGACGGCAAGGGTGGCATCGTCGCGCTCGGCGAGCGCGAATGCACGATCCAGCGCCGCAGCCAGAAGGTCGTGGAGCTGGCGCCCAGCCCCCATCTGGCGGAGGCGATGCGTCAGCAGATCATCGAAGCGGCGGTGACGATGGCCAAAGCCGTGAACTATCGCAGCCTCGGCACCTTCGAGTTCCTGGTCGACGATGCGGCGGTGGATTTCTTTTGCTTCATCGAGGCCAATCCACGCCTGCAGGTCGAGCACACCGTCACCGAGGAAGTCTGGGGCGTCGATCTGGTGAAGACGCAGCTTCGTCTCGCCGGTGGCGCTTCGCTCGACGAGACCGACGTCGGCAAGGCGTCGCCGCGCGGCCATGCCATCCAGCTTCGTATCAACATGGAGACCATGACGGCCGACGGTTCGGCCAAGCCGGGCGGCGGCACGCTTACTTCGTTCGAACCGCCTTCGGGCCCCGGCATCCGCGTCGATACCTATGGCTATGCAGGCTATCGCACCAACCCCAGCTTCGATTCGCTGCTGGCCAAGGTGGTCGTGCATGCAGGCGACTTCGACGGCGCATTGCAGCGGGCGGAGCGTGCCCTCGCGGCCTTCAGGCTGGAAGGCGCACCCTCGAACATCGCGTTTTTGCGCGCGCTCATTGCTCATCCGGACTTCCGCGCCGACAAGGTCCATACGCGCTTCGTCGACGAACAGGCTGCGTCGCTGATCGAGACCGCGGGCAAGCTGAAGGCCGGCCTCTACTTCGAGGGCGCGGCGCCCGCGGCTGCGTCGACGCGCCAGGTCGGTGCAAGGGTCGACAACGTCGATCCGCTGGCGGTGCTGGCCTTCGGCAAGGCGAAGGTCGAGACCGCGTCGGTTGCCGTCGAAAGCGAAGCCCCCGAAGGCACGGTCGCGGTGCCGGCGCCGATGCAGGGCACGATCGTCAGCTTGTCGGTGAAGGAGGGCGATGCGGTCGCGGCCGGCCAGGCGCTGCTGGTCATGGATGCGATGAAGATGCAGCACGAGATCCGCAGCCCCGCGCGCGGCTATGTGCGGCGCATCGCCGTCGAGGCCGGCGAAACCGTGTACGAAGGTCACTCGCTGCTGTTCGTCGAGGAGGCCGAGGTCGAGGTGAAGGGCACTTCGGTCGAGGAGAAGATCGACCTCGACCACGTTCGCCCCGACCTCGCGGAGTATCTCGAACGCCGGGCGATGACGCTCGACGAGAAGCGGCCGGAGTCGGTGGCGCGGCGGCGCAAGACCAACCAGCGGACGGCGCGCGAGAATCTCGACGACCTCGTCGATCCCAACAGCTTCGTCGAGTACGGCGCCTTCGCGATCGCCAGCCAGCGCACGCGCCGCACGGTCGAGGACCTCATCGAGAAGACGCCGGCCGACGGCTTGATCACCGGCATCGGTCGCGTGAACGGTTCGCTGTTCGGACCCGAGCGCAGCCGGGTCGCGATCGCCCACTACGATTACACGGTGCTGGCGGGCACGCAGGGCAAGAACAACCACCACAAGAAGGACCGCCTGTTCGAGATCGTCGAGAAGCAGCGCATTCCGCTGGTCTTCTTCACCGAGGGCGGCGGCGGACGGCCGGGCGACATCGACGTGCAGTCGGTGGCCGGTCTCAACACGATGGCGTTCCATATCTTCGGTCGGCTGAGCGGCGTCGCGCCGCTGGTTGGCATCAACTCGGGTCGCTGCTTTGCCGGCAATGCCGCGATCCTCGGTTGCTGCGACGTGGTGATCGCGACGAAGAACTCGTCGATCGGCATGGGCGGTCCGGCGATGATCGAAGGCGGCAATCTCGGCGTCTTCTCGCCTGAGGAAGTCGGTCCGATGGGCGTGCAGGTGCCCAACGGCGTGGTCGACATCGCGGTCGAGGACGAAGCCGAGGCTGTAGCCGTCGCCAAGAAATACCTCTCGTACTTCCAGGGTGCGTTGCCCGAGTGGCGCGCCGCCGACCAGCGCCTGCTGCGCCGCGCGATCCCGGAGAACCGGTTGCGCGTCTACGACGTGCGCGACGTCATCGCGACCCTGTGCGACGAGGACTCGGTGCTCGAAGTGCGCCGCGCCTTCGGCCCCGGCATGGTGACGGCGTTCGGCCGCATCGAGGGCAAGCCGCTCGGCATCGTGGCCAACAATCCCGTGCATCTCGCGGGCGCCATCGACAGTGACGGTTCGGACAAGGCGGCGCGCTTCCTGCAGCTCTGCGACGCCTACGACATCCCGATCCTGTTCCTGTGCGACACGCCGGGCATGATGGTGGGGCCGGAGATCGAGAAGACCGCGCTGGTCCGTCACTGCTCGCGGCTGTTCGTCACCGGCGCCAACCTCACCGTACCGTTCGGCACCATCGTGCTGCGCAAGGCCTATGGGCTCGGCGCGCAGGCGATGGCCGGCGGCTCGTTCCATGCGCCGGTCTTCGCGCTCTCCTGGCCGACCGGCGAGTTCGGCGGTATGGGTCTGGAAGGCGCGGTGAAGCTCGGCTTCCGCAAGGAGCTGGAGGCGGTGAGCGACCCGAATGAGCGCCGCGCCCTGTTCGACAAGATGGTCGCGGCGGCCTACGCGCGCGGCAAGGCGCTCAGCACCGCGACCTACTTCGAGGTCGACGAGGTGATCGATCCCGCCGATTCACGGCGCTGGATCGCCACCGCGTTGCTGGAAGCCAAGCCGCGGCCGGCGCACAGCCACAAGAAGCGTCCAAACATCGACACCTGGTAGCAAAGAAAAAGGCCCCTCGATGAGGGGCCTTTCGTTTTGTGTCGGATCGTTACTGCGCGATCCAGAACGTGTCGGGCTGGTAGAGGCCGATGTAACCGCCCGGATCCCAGGCGTAATAACCTTCCTTCGGCACGTTGCGGACCTTCGGTCCGACCACGATCGGCTGGCGGATGCCGTTGACCGTGCCGATCGAGAAAACCTCGTCGGCGTTGGAGGCGAGAATCTTGTCCCAGGCCTTGCGCCGGTCATCCGGCGTGGCGCCGGTCTCCCACTCCTTCACGTAGTCGAGAAGCTTGCAGGCCGATTCGAGATCGCACTTCTCGCCCTGCTTGCCCTTGGATTCGACGAACATGCCCCACCGCGACCATTGCAGGCCGCCCAGCATCGTCGGCGCGAACTCCTTCGGGCTGGTGTTGGGAGTCGGGACCGCCGTCACCGCACCGGCAAAGGCGGTCATGATGGCTTCACCCGAGAAGGTGCGGAGGCGGAAGTTGTCGCGGGTCTGCGGCTTGGTCAGCATCTTGATGCCGATCTTCTTCCAGTTGTCGGCGATCAGGGCGAGGGCGTCGTTGTCCTCGGTCTCCTCGCTGGAATGCTCGACGACGATGGTCGCGGGGCGGCCGTCGGGCAGCAGACGGAAGCCCTGGCTGTCCTTCTTGGTGAGGCCGACTTCGTCGAGCAGCTTGTTGGCGAGCTTCGGATCGTAGTTGGCCCACTTCGTCGCGTATTCGGGCTTGAACAGCTCGGAGCGCGGCATGATCGTGTTGTTCGAGGGCTTGGCGAGGCCGATATAGACGACCTGGTTCAGCTCCTCGCGGTCGATCGCCAGCGACAGCGCCCGGCGGAAGCGCACGTCGCGCATCAGCTTGCGCCATTCCTCGTCATTGGCGGTGAGGTTGGGATAGAGCGCGAGCTGCGAGCCGGAGCCCGACTCCCAGAGACGCACGTTCACGCCCGAGGTCTGCGCGCTCTTCTGCAGGAAGGTGTAGTCGCGCATGTTGAGGTAGCGCGGCTGCAGGTCGGCCTCGCCGAGGCCCGCCTTGGCCGGCACCAGGTTCGCCGCCGCTACGGTGAAGATCACGCGGTCGACATAGGGAAGCTGCTGCCCCTTCTCGTCGATCCGGTGATAGTAGGGATTGCGGAGGTAGACGAAGCGTTGCGCCGGCGACGCCGTCGTGTTGACCCACGGGTTGAGCGTCGGCAGGTCGATATTGTCGTTGGCGTACATCACGTCGAGCCGGCGGTAGATCGCCACCCAGCCCTGCTGGCCGCCCTTGGCCGACTTCAGGATCTCGGCCTCGGGCGTGTACTTGGCGTGGAACTTCTTCAGGTAGTGCGCGGGACGGAACAGGAAGAGCGGAGCGGCGCGTGCCTGGCTCTCGAGGAAGTACGGGTTGGGCTTCTCCCACGTGTACTTGATCGTGAGCGGGTCGATGATCTCGACCTTGGGCGGCTGGCCATCGACCAGGAGCTCGACATTGGGACCTCCGGCCGAGAGGTCCTTGTTGTTGGCGACGTCTTCCCAGAAGAAGCGGAAATCCTCGGTGGTGAAGGGCTGGCCGTCCGACCATTTGTGCCCGGCGCGCAGCTTGAAGGTGAATTCCTTGCCGTCCTTCTCCTCGAAGCTCTCGAGGATGTCCGGCTTCAGCTTGAACTTCTCGTCGTGAACGATGAGGCGCGTATAGCTGTAGACCGTCATCAGGCGCGTATCGCGCGCGCTGGCCACCAGCATGTTGAGCTGGCCGCCCTGCTGACCGGGGCCGTCGCCGCCGGCGAAATAGTTGACCACCCAGGGCTGCTGCGGGATGCGCTTGTCGACCGGAGGAAGCGCGCCGGACTTCACCTGGTCGGCGAGCATGGGCGTTTCCTTCATCGTGGGCACCGGATCGGCGGCCCACGCAGGCCCCGCCAACAACCCGAGGACCATGGCCGTCGTCAGTGCGCGTCTCTTCATTTCAAGTCCTTATGATTGCCCGCTGCGCGGGCTATCCCTGCAGGTTTCGCCGAGCGAATGCCCGGCGGAGATCAAATCGTCCGAAGCCGCTATCGTCAATGCCAGCGACCGATGACGCCACGTTGACGTGACGCCGAAGGACGCGCAAGAAACCGTCGACACTGCAAGATTCGAGGAAACAATGGCGAGCGGCCTTGAGAACGAATTCGTCACGCTACACGAAATCGTAAAAGCGGCGAAAATCCGGCTTAATCCCAATATCTGGGATTATTTGATCGGCGGCACCGAGACCGAAACCACGCTGCGCCGCAACAGGCTTGCGCTCGACACGATCGCCTTCAAGCCGCGCGTCCTGCGCGACGTCTCGAAGATCGATCCGTCCTCCGAAATGTTCGGCCGCAAGATCCGCCTGCCGCTGATGCTGGCCCCCGTGGGCTCGCTCGAATCCTTCGAGCCGGGCGGCGGCATCACGGTCGTCAAGGGCGCCGGCGCGGGCAATGTCGGCATGCTGATCAGCTCGGTGACGACGCTGAAGCTCGAGGACATCGTGAAGGGCGGCGGCGGCCCCAAGATCTACCAGCTCTACGTACGCGGCGACGATGCCTGGGTGGCCGACCGGGTGAAGCAGGCGATGGACGCGGGCTACGACGCCTTCTGCATCACCGTCGACACCCAGGTGTATAGCCGTCGCGAACGCGACATCGCCAAGCGCTTCGTGAAGTCGTGGCGCTCCTCGGCGACCGGCCAGGACCATCAGGCCGCCTTCTCGTGGAAGAACTTCACCACGGTCCGAGACAAGTTCCCCGACGTGAAGTTCATGCTGAAGGGCATCGGCACGGGTGAGGATGCCGAACTCGCCTGCCAGCACGGCGTCTGGGGCGTCTACTGCTCCAACCATGGCGGTCGCCAGCTCGACCACGGCCGCGGTTCGGCCGAGGTGCTTCCGGAGATCGTCGAAGCCGTGGCGGGTCGCGCCAAGGTGGCTGTCGACGGCAGCTTCAGCCGCGGCAGCGACATCGTGAAGGCGATCTGCATGGGTGCCGACTGGGTCGGCATCGGCCGTCTCTATTGCTACGGCCTCGCCGCGGCGGGCGCGGCGGGCATCGAGCGCGTGATCGAGCTTCTCGAGGAAGAGATGAAGGAGGCGATGGGCCTTCTCGGTGTCACTTCGTTGTCGCAGCTCGACAAGAGCTATATCGCGAAGAGCTGGCCCACCAACCTGACCGGCGTGCACAGCGCCTTCCCGCTGCTCAACCTCAAGGACGAGGGCTACTAGCCCTCGTCAGCGGACTGCCGGAGGTTAGCGCTGGCGCGCTAACCCCTGCCGACGAACGGCATCTTCGTCGCCATCACCGTCATGAACTGCACGTTCGCGTCGAGCGGCAGGCTGTCCATGTAGACGATGGCGTTGGCCACGGCAGACACGTCCATGCGCGGCTCGGCGATGGTCGTGCCGTTGGGCTGCAGCACGCCCTTGGTCATGCGCTCCGTCATCGGCGTCACGGCATTGCCGACGTCGATCTGGCCGCAGGCGATGTCGTAGGCGCGACCGTCGAGCGACGTCGACTTGGTGAGGCCGGTGATGGCGTGCTTGGTCGAGGTGTAGGCCACCGAGAAGGGCCGCGGCGCATGCGCCGAGATCGAGCCGTTGTTGATGATGCGGCCACCGCGCGGCTTCTGGTCCTTCATGATCTTCATGGCTTCCTGCGTGCACAGGAACGGGCCGGTCAGGTTCGCCGCCACGACGCTCAGCCACGTCTCGTAGGGCAGCTCTTCCAGTGGTACGGGCGGGGCGCCGCCGCCGGCATTGTTGAACACCAGGTCGAGCCGGCCCCAGGTCGCCTTCACCTTGGCGAACAGAGCCACGATGTCGTCGCGCTTGGTGACGTCGGTCGGCACGGCGAGCGCGTTGGGCGCGTTGTTGCCAGCCATCGAAGCCGTCTCGTCCAGCGCATCCTTGCGCCGGCCCGCCAGCGCGACCTTGTAGCCGTTGTTCAGCAGGGCGAGCGCCGAGGCGCGGCCGATGCCGCTGCCCGCGCCGGTGACGACTGCGATCTTTCCACTCATGATTTTCGTTTCCTCCTCGAAGGAGCGGACCCTAGCAGACCGGGCCCCTGCAATTGAAGGGCCGCGGACCTAGGCCAGCGTTTTGGCGTAGGCCCGCCAGCCGCCCAGCGAAGTGATGTCCTTCGCGCCCTCGGTCGCGTGCGCCTCGCACAGGAATCCGGGAACCGACGTGCCGTCGGCCAGGCTGACCATGCCGAGGCCGAGCGGCGCGGGAATCTTGCGCAGAAGGTCGCCGATCCTTGCGGCGGGCAGGCTCCACACTTCGAGTTCGATCGCGCCGCCGCCCTCGGCCACGCGCACCAGGCCCGGCCGATGCGGCGGGCCGCCCGGCAGGGCGTAGAAGCGATAGGCGGGCGCGGTCTTGCCGGCGCTCTCCAGCCGGCCGCCCAGTTCGAGAAGCTGGCCGTTCAGGGGAAGGCCGCTCATGTGCGCACCGACCACGGCAACCGGTACGCGATCTTCGGCGATGACGGGATCGGTCTCGGTTGGCGGCAGCCGGCTCGCCGTCTTGCCGAGCGGCAGCGGCACGGCGCGTTGCCAGCGCGCGCCGAAGGCCAGCAGGGCGCGCTCGGCATTGGCCTGCGCGATCAGCGTGATGCCGAACGGCATGCCGTCGGAGCGGAAGCCCGCGGGCACGGCCAGCGCCGACAAGCCGAAGAAGTTCACGAAATTGGTGTAGTGGCCGAGATGCGAATTGTAGAGCACGGGCTCGCGTTCGAGATCGGCCAGCTTGTAGATCGTGCCCGCCGTCGGGACCGCGAGGAAATCGAGGCCCTTCATTTGGGCGGCGGCGCGTGCCTTCAACTCGGCGAGGCGATACTGGCCCTCGAAGGCATCGACGGCGCTGTACTTGCGACCGCCCAGCACGATCTGCTGCGTCGTCGGCCAGACGCCCGACTTGTCGTCGGCGCTCTCCATGAACGCGCCGACAGCCGCCGTGCGCTCGGCGACCCAGGGGCCGTTGTAGAGCAACTGCGCGGCATCGCGGAACGGCGCGTAATCGATCTCGACCGGTGTTCCGCCCAATCCCTTCAACCGCTCGATCGATTGCGCGTAGAGCACGGCATAAGCAGTGTCGCCGAAGAACTCCGCATCCTTCGTGCCGAGGATGCCGAAGCGGAACGACCTTCCAATCGCGGGCGTCACATGCGGCTCGGCCGCGACGGCGAGAACCGCATCTGCATCGGCGCACGAGAGGGCGAACACCGAGGTGCAGTCGAGCGAGCGGCAGGCCGGCACCATGCCTCCGTTGCTGAGCAGGCCGGGCGTCGGCTTGAGGCCGACGATGTTGTTGAAGCCGGCCGGCACGCGACCCGATCCGGCCGTGTCGGTTCCCAGCGAAAAGCTCACGAGGCCGGCCGAGACCGAGACCGCCGAACCCGAGCTCGAACCGCCGGGCACGTAAGCCGCGTCGAACGGATTGCGCGGCACGCCGTAAGGCGATCGCACGCCGACGAGACCGGTGGCGAACTGATCGAGGTTGGTCTTGCCGATGACGATCGCGCCGGCATCGACCAGGCGCTGCACGACTTCGGCGGAGGTCTTCGCCTCGTAGGCGAAGCCCGGACAGGCGGCGGTCGTCACCATGCCGGCAACGTCGAGATTGTCCTTCACCGCGAAGGGCACGCCATAGAGCGGCAGCTGGTCGATCTCGCCGCGTCGCGCATCGAGCGCGGCGGCCTGTGCACGCAGCGCGTCGTCGGACGCGCGCGATATCCAGACCTTGTCGTCGCCGGCTTGCGCGATGCGCTTCAGCACCTCGTCGATCGTCTGCTGCACGTTGAGCGTGCCGGCGCGGTAGGCGCGGAGCAACGCATGAACACCGAGGTCGAGAAGGGCTGTCATGTCCCGGTTGTAGACAAGCGCCACACCGATTGCAGCCACCAGATTCGCGCAGTGATTGGCACGTTCCTTGCCTTCCCGATCGAACGGGGAAGCAGGAAGCGGGGGCATGCCATGAAGCGTCGCACAGTTGAGCCGGTGGCGTCCGGGTCGGCGATCGGCTTGGCACTCCTGGGCCTTCTCCGGCAACTGAAGCACGAGCTTGGCGTGAGCTGTCGACTCATGAGCCGCGATCTCCATATCGTCTGAGGCGGGTCTTGCGTCGTGTCGTCCCGGCGCGGCAGGCTGCCGCCTGGCTTTGAGGAAAGAAGGATCGTGATGGCCGAAGAGAAGCCCGACGTCGCGCGCATGGTCGAGGAGGGCGCGAAAACCCTCGGCCTCACGATCGCGCCGGAATACCGAGCCAACGTGATCCTGAATGTCGAACGCTCGATGACCATCGCGCGGCCGTTGCTCGACCTGGAACTCGAGGACGACCTGATGTCGGGTCCGGTGTACCGGCCATGAGCGATCCGCTGTCGAAGGCCGCCACCGCGACGGAGATCGCGGGCGCGGTGATGAGCGGCAAGGTCAAGGCCACGGCCGTGATCGACGCCAGCCTGAAGCGCATCGAGGCGGCCGAGCCCACCATCAATGCCTTCACAGATGTGGTCGGCGAACGTGCCCGCAAGCGCGCGGCGGAGATCGATGCCGGCCTTCATCGCGGGCCGCTGCTGGGCGTGCCCTTCGCGGTGAAGAACCTGTTCGACATCGAAGGCCTGCCGACGCGCGCAGGCTCGAAGATCAATGTCGACGGGCCCAAGGCCACGCGCGACGGATCGCTGGTGCGCAAGCTCGAAGCGGCCGGGGCAATTCTGGTCGGCGGCCTCAACATGGGTGAGTACGCCTACGACTTCACGGGCGAGAACATTCATTACGGTCCGTCGCGCAATCCGCACGACACCACGCGCATGTCCGGTGGCTCGTCGGGCGGTTCGGGTGCGGCCGTGGCGGCGGGCGAGGTGCCGTTGTCGCTTGGCTCCGACACCAACGGCTCGATCCGCGTGCCGTCCTCACTGTGCGGCCTGTTCGGGCTTAAGCCGACTTACGGGCGGCTGAGCCGCGCCGGCTCGTTTCCGTTCGTCGATTCCTTCGACCATCTCGGCCCGATCGCGCGCTCGGCCGAGGATCTCGCGCTGTCGTTCGACGCCATGCAGGGTTGGGACCCGGACGATCCGGTCTGCACCGATCGGCCTGCCGATCCGACGCTGCCGCGGTTGATCGAGGGCATTGGCGGCCTGCGCATCGCCATCGCCGGCGACTATTTCTCGAAGGGCGGCGAGCCCGAGGCGTTCGAGGCGGTGGCGACCGTGGCCAAGGCACTGGGCGCGACGAAGACCGTTGTCCTGCCACAGGCGGCCGCGGCGCGTGCGGCGGCCTATGTCATAACCGCCATCGAGGGCGCGCAGCTTCATCTGCCACGCCTGCGCGCGCGGCCGCAGGATTTCGATCCCGACACGCGCGAGCGCTTCATGGCCGGCGCGCTGCTGCCCGGCGCCTGGTACGTGAAGGCGCAGCGGTTCCGCCGCCAGTATCGCGCGCACGTGCTGAAGCTGTTCGAGGAAGTGGACGTGATCCTGGCGCCGGCCACGCCCTGCACCGCCCCGAAGCTCGGCCAGAAGACGATGATGCTCGATGGCGTCGAACTGCCGGTGCGCGCCAATCTCGGCGTGTTCACCCAGCCGATCTCCTTCATCGGCCTGCCGGTCGCAGTGGCGCCCTTGCAGCGGCCAGGCGGCCTGCCGATCGGCGTGCAGCTCATCGCCAAGCCCTTCAACGAACAGGCGGCACTGCGCGTCGCCGCCCATCTGCAGAAGCAGGGCGTGGCCGCCGCGCCGCCCGCGTAAGGAGCCGACATGGAGATCAACATTCCGGAGGTGGTCGCCGAGGTGACCGCCGCCTTTAATCGCTACGAGGCGGCCCTCAATAGCAACGACGTCGAGGTGCTGGACGAGCTTTTCTGGAAGAGCCCGCACACGTTGCGCTACGGCGTCGGCGAGCAGCTTTACGGCTACGATCAGATCGCGGCCTTCCGCTCGGGCCGCAATCCGCAGTTCGTGCAGAATCGCGACCTGCTGAAGCTGTGGGTCGTGACCTACGGCCGCGACTTCGGGACCGCGAACTGCGAGTTCCTGCGCCACGGTGCGGCCAAGCCCGGCCGGCAGAGCCATACCTGGATGCGCACACCCGACGGCTGGCGCATCGTTGCCGCGCACGTCTCCCTGCTGGGCGAAGCGACGCCGATGAAGAGCTAGCGCTTCCCGCGCGGTGCTTCCGCGCGAATGCGCTCGATGTCGTCGGAGGCGTTGCCCAGCAGCACGTGCGTCGCCTTGCGCGCCCGCTCCGGATCGCGCGCGACGACGGCTTCCATCACTTCGCGATGTTCATCGAAGGCACGGGGACGGTGGTCGCCCAGTGCGGCCAGGCGGAAGCTTTCGCGCAGCGTGATCTCGAAGAGCTGGGCGATCGGCCAGAAGAACTCGTTGCGGCTGGCGATGTAGAGCCGCTTGTGGAACGCGATGTCGGCGACGACGAAGGCATCGTTGTCTCGCGCGGCGACCATCGCCTCCCAGGCTGCGCGCAGGCCGGCGCGATCGGCGTCGGTGGCCGCGGTCGCGGCCAGCGCCGCGGCGGTCGGCTCCATGGCGTTGCGGAGCTGGAACACCTTGGCGAGGTAGGTGTCGAGATCGGTGTGGTCGAGCTGCCAGCGCAGCACGTCGACGTCGAGCTGGTTCCACTCCTCGCGTGGGCGCACCCGCGTGCCGCTCTTGGCGCGCGACGTCACCAGCCCCTTGCCGGTCAGCATGCGGATGGCCTCGCGCACGACCGTGCGGCTGACGTCGAGCGTCTCGCACAGCTTCATCTCCGACGGCAGCGGCTCGCCGGGCGCGACGTCGCCGCGGACGATCAGCGCGCCGATCCGGTCGGCGACCTGGCTGTGGACGTTGCGCGCAATGGCAGCGCTGTTTCCGAACATTTTGCTCCCTGTCTGGGCGATCCCTGCTTGTCGTCGAAAGTCATTGCGGCGCTTTCGAATCTAGTCATACATTATGACCAGATTGAACAGGGCGCCAGACCCTATCCGGAGGAGACCCAATGCTGAACCGCTCGATCGGTCGTCGTTCGCTCGTGTTTTCCGCGGCTGCCACCCTCGCTGCGCCGGCCCTGATCGGGCGGGCGCACGCCGCGACGATGAAGCTGAAGCTCTCGTCGTCGCTTGCCAACGATCCGAAGTACGCGAATGGGCGCGTCTACTACGACAACCTCTTGAAGCACGTGAAAGGCAACGGGCTCGGCGAGCAGGTCGAGATCGCGTTCTTTCCCGACAACCAGCTCGGCCAGGAGATCGACGTCATCAACTCGGTGAAGCTCGGCGTCATCGACATGATGGTCTCGGGCTCCTCGATCTCGGCGAACCTCGTGCCGCTCGTGGGCACCTTCGACCTCGGCTACCTCTTCTCGAGCTTCCCGCAGCAGACCAAGGCGTTCGATGCCGGCGCGGCCAAGCCGATCGAGGATGCGCTGCTGAAGGGCGCGAACATCCGCATCATCGGCTGGGCCTACAACTTCGGCTCGCGCAGCGTGCTGGCGCGCAAGGCCGCCAGGACACCCGAGGACCTGATGGGCCTGAAAATCCGCACGCTGCCCAATCCTGTCATCACCGAATGCCTGCGCCTCATGGGCGCGGCGGCGACACCGCTGGCGTTCGGCGAAATCTACACCGCGCTGCAGGCCGGTGTGCTCGACGGGCTGGAGCACGATCCGCCGACCATCCTGTCGAGCAAGTTCTACGAGACGGCGAAGTTCTACTCGCTGACTCAGCACAACTTCTCGCCGCTTGCCGCCTACTTCAGCGACGCCACCTTCAAGCGGATGGACCCCAAGGTGCGCGAGGGCTTCCTCGATGCGGCGAAGAAGGCCGCCGTCGACACGCGCGCGCATGGCCTCATGGTCGAGAAGGAAGCGCTGACCGTGCTGGGCGAGAAGGGCGTCACCATCGTCGAATGCGACAAGGAGGCGTTCCGCAAGCGCGTCCTGCCGCAGACCGAAAACTTCGTGAAGGCGCGACCGGAAGCCAAGCCGGTCGTCGACATGATCAAGTCGACGTCGGTCTGAAGACCGGCCCATGTCGACTGCCCTCGATCATGCCGGCGTCGCCTCCGCAGCGACGCCGACGGCGGGACCGCGTCCTCTGCTGCTGGCCAGCGATGCCATCGCCGCGATCCTGCTGGCGGCCGACCTGGCGGTCGTCGTCGTCTCCGTCATCCTGCGTTCGGTCTTCCATTCGCCGGTCGAATGGGCCGACGACGTGGCGCGCGGCCTAATGGTGGGCTCGAGCTTCTTCGGCGCCGCGAGCGCCATCGCGCGCAGCGAGAATCCCGGCGTGTCGTTCTTCGCCGACATGCTGCCGGCGCAAGTGCGTCGTGCCGTCGACTCCACGGGCGCGCTGCTGGTGCTGGTCGTGTCGGCCTACGTCGCCTGGAACGCGATCGCGCTGGGCTGGCTGACGACGGGCCAGACGACCGGATCGGGCCTGCCGCTCGAATGGACCTTCTATCCGATGGGCTTTGGCGCGCTGTTCATGACGGCCTTCGCGCTCGATATCTTCCGGCGCCGGGCGGTGGCCGACATCGTCGTGTCGATCCTCGTGCTGGCCTTGGTCGCCGGGCTGCATTTCGCCTGGACCGAGCTGTCGCCGAACACCGTTCCGTCCTCGATGACGTTCATGTTGGTCGGCTTCTTCTTCGTGCTGGTCGGCGGCTTGCCGATCGGCTTTGCGCTGGCGCTGGCGGCGCTCATCTTCATCTGGGCCGAGGGCACGCTGCCCGGCGTGATCTTCGCGCAGCAGATGGCTCGCGGCATCGACAACTTCGTCCTGCTGGCCATCCCGTTCTTCATCCTGGTCGGCTACCTGATGGAGGCGAACGGCATGTCCGTCCGCCTGATCGCGCTGCTGCAAAAGATGGTCGGACGGCTGCGCGGCGGGCTGAACGTCGTGATGGTCATGTCGATGGTGCTGTTCTCCGGCATCTCGGGCTCGAAGATGGCCGACGTTGCCGCCGTCGGATCGGTGCTGATCCCGGCGGCGCGGCGCTCCAAGCAGAATCCCGGCAGCGCGGTGGCGCTGCTGGCCGCTTCGGCGGTGATGGCCGAGACGATTCCACCCTGCATCAACCTCATCATCCTGGGATTCGTCGCCAACCTCTCGATCGGCGGCCTGTTCGTGGCGGGCCTGCTGCCGGCCGGTCTGATGGCGCTGGCGCTGATCGCCGTCTCGATCATCTTCGGCAAGCGGCCGACCGGAGCGGTGGACCTGGGCCCCGCGATGTCCTCGCGCAGCCTGTGGGGCGGCGGCATCGTCTCGCTCGGCCTGATCGCCATGATCTTCTTCGGCTTCAAGAGCGGCTTTGCGACGGCGACCGAGATCTCGGCCTTCGCCGTCGTCTATGCGCTGGTGGTGGGGGCGGCGGTCTTCCGCGAACTGGGGCCTCGCGCGGCGGCGCAGAGTTTCATCCATGCGGCGACCCGGTCGGGGCTCGTGCTGTTCATCGTCTCGGCGGCGCAGTCGCTGGCCTTCGTGCTCACCCTGCAACAGGTGCCGCATGCGCTGGGCGACCTGCTGATCGGCCTGTCGGGCTCGCACGGGACGTGGCTGTTCATGCTGCTGTCGATCGCCATCCTGATCGTGATGGGCTCGGTGCTGGAAGGCGCGGCGGCACTGATCATCTTCGGGCCGCTGCTGATGCCGGTGGCGGTGAAGCTCGGAATCGATCCGCTGCATTTCGGCGTCGTGCTGGTGTTCGGCATGGGCCTCGGCCTGTTCGCGCCGCCTCTCGGACTTGGCCTCTACGGCGCCTGCCTGATCGGCAAGGTGCCGATCGAGGAGACGGTGAAGCCGATCATGGGGTATCTCGGGTTGCTGTTCCTGTGCCTGCTGGTCATTGCCTTCGTGCCGTCGATCAGCACCTGGCTGCCGCACGTCTTCGGCTACGGACACTAGGGAAGCGCTCGCCGTCGTCGTAAGCTCGACGGCGACTGAGGAGGCATCCATGGCCAAGCCGTTCCAAGTTTCGCTCGCGCCCGAGAAGCTCTGGCAGGCGATCAATCCGCTCAGCTTCTACCAGCCGGGCGCGCAGTTCGGCTTCTTCAACATCAACCTCGGGCAAACGTCGCGACCGGAGGTCGAGCAGGAAATCCTTGAGCGGGTCGGAAGCTACGGCAAGCAACTCGGCCGCATCGGCGACGCGCTGGAAGTCCTGCTGAAACACGTCAAGCTGGACGGTCTCACCGATGGTGAGCGCGATACGCTGCAGATCCTGATGGGACAGCTCGCCGAGGTCCGGAAGGTCAAGAAAGGCACTGCGAACGCATGACCATGAAGAAGCTGCTGCTGACCCACGTACCGCTCGCGCGGCGCCAGTATTACGGCGCCCGTGCGCTTGCCCGCCTGCAGGAACTGGTCGAGGTCGTCCTGCACGAGGGTGATGCGCCGCTCGATGCCCAGGGCGTGATCGGCATGGCACGCGGCGTGGACTTCATCGTCGCTGACCGCGCGACCGCCGTGCCGGCGATCGTCTTTGAGAACCTGCCGGGCCTTCGGGTCGTGATGCGCAGCGCCATCGACATCCGCAATATCGACGTTGCGGCGGCGACCAAGGCGGGCGTGCTGGTGACGCATGCCGAAGCGGGCTTCGTGCCGTCGGTGGTCGAACTGACTCTTGGTTTCCTGGTCGATCTGTCGCGCGGCATCACGCGAGCGGCCACGTCCTATCACGAGGGCACGAAGCCCGAAATCAAGGTCGGGCGGCAGCTCGGCGGATCGACCGTCGGCATCATCGGTTACGGCCGCATCTCGCGCGCGCTGGCGCCTGTGCTGGCCCAGCTCGGCATGACCGTGCTGGTATCCGATCCCTATGCCCAGATCGACGACCGACGCTTCGTGAAGCTGCCGATGGAAGAGCTGCTGGCCCGGTCCGATTACGTGATCTGCCTCGCCATCGCCAACGAGGAGACCGAGAACCTGCTCGACGCGGCGGCCTTCGCACGCATGAAGCCCGATGCCTTCTTCATCAACATGTCGCGCGGCAACCTGATCGACGAGGTGGCGCTGGCGAAAGTCCTGGCGGAGGGCCGGATCGCCGGCGCGGCGATGGATGTCGGCCGCGCGCCCGACCAGATGCCGTCGCCCGAACTGGCGCGCCTGCCCAACGTCATCGCCACGCCGCATATCGGCGGCCTGACGCCGCCCGCCAGCGAGAGCCAGGCGATGGACACGGTCCGCCAGGTCGAGGCTCTGGTGAAGGACGAGGTGCCGCCCGGCGCCGCCAATCTCGCGGGCTGGACGCGCCGCATCTGAGGGGTGGGCCTGAGGGCAGGGTTGCAATGCCCACCAGAGGGGCGCATGTGCAGTGAATGCGCACGCCCAAGGATCTGATCGCCGTCCATGTGCCCACCGAGGATCTGGGCGATTACAATCTGACTCAGACCGGCTGGTACGCGCTGGACGACGGCGACCACGTCATCCTCGGGCCCTTCGAGAGCCTCGCCCAATGCGACAGGGCGATCCGCGACCGCCTGCAGCAGCAAAAATCACTTTGATTTTAAGTGGATAGGGCCGATCGGGGCACGATTCCCGAGGTATCTCTACATAACGCTTCTGTAATGCAATTTTCGTGATCCGATGTGAGACGCTGGCGTAAAATACGCTAGAGACCTGTCGCGCCCTCTTGGGAAATTGGGGCGCGCGGGGATGTCTTGGGGTACAGGGGTACGCTTATGAACATCGGTACTTATTCACTGCAGGAGACTCCGCAGGAGAAAACGGCTGCGCCGTCGCTCTGGTACGTCGGCGCCATGGAGCACCTGGTCGATGTCGTGCAGCGGCTGTCGCTGGCGCGCGACCTGCAGTCGATCATGGACATCGTCCGGCACGCCGCCCGGCAGTTGACTGGCGCCGACGGAGCGACCTTCGTCCTGCGCGACGACGACAAGTGCTTCTACGCGGAAGAAGACGCGATTGCCCCGCTGTGGAAGGGACTGCGCTTCCCGCTGGAGACCTGCATCAGCGGCTGGGCGATGATGAACAAGCAGAGTGCGGTTATCCCCGACATCTACGTCGATTCACGCATTCCGGCGGATGCCTACCGGCCGACCTTCGTGAAGAGTCTGGCGATGGTGCCGATCCGCACCATCGATCCGATCGGCGCCATCGGCAACTACTGGGCCCAGAACCACCATCCGACGCCCGAGCAGGTGAAGGTGCTGCAGAGCCTGGCCGACGTGACGGCCGTCGCGATGGAGAACGTGCAGGTCCTCAACAATCTCGAGACGCTGGTGGCGGAGCGCACGGCCGAACTGAAGGCCACGAACGACCGGCTGCAGGCCGAGGTCGAGCGCCGCCGGCGGGCCGAGGAAAGCGCCCATCGCCAGTCGATCACCGACGAGCTGACGGGCCTCCACAATCGCCGCGGCTTCTTCCACTTCGCGACCCAGCAGCTGAAGCAGGCTTGCCAGGCCAACCAGAGCAGCTGGCTGCTGTTCGCCGATGCCGACGGCCTCAAGACGGTCAACGACCGCGACGGTCACGAGGCCGGCGACCGGCTGTTGATCGCCGTGGCCAAGGCGCTGCGGCAGGCGTTCGGCGACGAGCATGTCGTCGGCCGCCTGGGCGGTGACGAATTCGCCGTCTACGCCTCCGGTCCCGACCGATCGTCCGCCGAGCTGCGGCAGCGCCTCGCCGAAGCGGTCGAGAACGTCAATCGCACCGACGGCATGAACATCTCGATCAGCGTCGGCATCACGCGATGCGAGCCCGACGGCGCGATTCCGTTCGAGGATCATCTGCGCCTCGCCGACAACGCGATGTATGTCGAGAAACAGGCGAAGCGCCCGAAGCGTCGCCTCGACGCCTGAACGCGGCGCAAGGAAACGCCGGGCGGTCGTCGCCCGGCGCTCAGCCGCTTCGGCTCAGTTGCCGGGGCCGCGTTCCATCGAGAAGGGCTGCCAGCGCTGCAGCTTGGACTTCTCCAGCACCATCGGATTGACGCAGGCGCGGGGCCACTTGCCGCCCAGGACCAGCGAGAGTTCCGCGCCGACGCGGCGCTTGCGCGCGAGGTCGAAGCGGCTCGAGGCCGAGGCGACGTGCGCGGTCAGGATCACGTTGTCCATGCCGAGCAGCGGATTGTTGTGGCCGACCGGCTCGGTCTCCAGCACGTCGAGGCCGGCGCCGGCGATCCAGCCTTCCTGCAGCGCCTTGATCATCGCCGGCTCGTCGACGGTGGAGCCGCGGCCGGTGTTCACGAACAGCGCCGTCTTCTTCATCTGACGGAAGTGCTGTTCCTTCATCAGGTGGTGCGCGTCCTTGGTGCCGGGCGCATGCATGCTCACGATATCGGAGCGCTGCAGCAACTCGTCGTAGCCGACCGGCTGCACGCCGTAGTCGGACATCACCAGCTCCTCGATGTAGGGATCGTAGGCCAGCATCTGGAAGCCGAACGGCGCGGCCCGCTTGGCGACGGCGCGGGCGACGTGGCCGAACGAGATGAAGCCCAGCGTCATGCCCATGAGGCGCGGGAACTGATAGAGGTGCGGCCGCGCCTTGGTCCACTCGCCCTTGCGCACCATCTGGTCCTGCACCACGAGGCGCCGCCAGCTCGCCAGGATGAGCGTCATGGCATGGTCGGCCACTTCCTCGATGAAGGTGTCCGGCACGTTGGTGACCGGGATGCCGAGCTGGGTGCAGACATCTACATCGACCGAATCGACACCGACGCTGCCCAGCGACACGACCTTCAGCTTCTTGCCGGCTTCGATCACCTTGGCGGTGATGCGCGGACGGCCCTTGCCGTAGATGGCGTCGGCATCGGCGACCGCCTTGATGAGCTCGGCCTCGTCGCCCGAAACTTCGACGATCTCCGCGCCGATGGCGCCGAGGGTTTCCATTTCCAGCGAATGGTCGGTCTTGCCCGGTCCGGTCGTCACGATCTTGAAACGCGCCACGTGTTGTCTCCTCCGTCAATTTGGCGGCACTCTAGCGCAATCCTGCGGCCGTCCAACCTCGGTGAATGAGCATGCCTGCGCCCAAGAATGTCCTGATGATCGTCGTCGACCAGTGGCGCGGCCTGATGTTGCCCAAGCTCGGGGCGGACTATCTCAAGTTGCCCAATCTCGACCGGCTGTGCGCGGAGGGCGTCACCTTCCGCAACCATTTCACCCAGGCTGTACCCTGCGGTCCGGCGCGCGCCAGCCTGCTGACCGGGCAATACCTGATGAATCATCGCGCGGTGCAGAACACCATTCCGCTGTCGTCGCGTTTCACCAACCTGGCGCACGAGCTGCGCCGCGGCGGCTACGATCCGGCGCTGGTGGGCTACACGACGACGACGCCCGATCCGCGCCAGACCGCGCCGAACGATCCGCGCTTCTTCGTGCTGGGCGACATCATGGAAGGCTTCCATTCGGTCGGCGCCTTCGAGAATCGCGACGCCTATTTCGGCTGGGTGGCCGGACAGGGATTCAAGCTGCCGAAGAACCGCGACGAGGTCTGGTTGCCCCAAGGCGAGCCGGGCGCGGGAGCGACCGGGCGACCGGCGGTGATCCCGAAGGAGCTGTCGGACACCGCCTGGTTCACCGAACGCGGGCTCACCTATCTGCGCGGCCGCGCCGGCAAGCCGTGGTTCCTGCACCTCGGCTACTACCGGCCGCATCCGCCGTTCATCGCGCCCGAGCCGTACAACTCGATGTACCGGCCCGAGGACATGCCCAAGCCGGTGCGCGCGGCGTCGGCGGCGGAGGAGGGCAGGCAGAACGCGCTGCTCGACTACTATGTGAAGAACGTGAAGCAGGCGAGTTTCTTCCAGGACGGACAGGATCTCGCCTCGGACATGACCGAGGAGCAGGTGGCGCAGATGCGCGCGACCTATTGCGGCCTGATGAGCGAGATCGACGATCACCTCGGCCGCGTGTTCGACTACCTGAAGGAAACCGGCCAGTGGGACGACACGCTGATCGTCTTCACCTGCGATCACGGCGAGCAGGGCGGCGACCATCATCTGCTCGGCAAGATCGGCTACTTCGACGAGTCTTATCGCATCCCGATGATCATCCGCGATCCGCGGGCCGAAGCGAACGGCACGCGCGGCGGCATCGTCGAGCGCTTCACCGAGACGATCGACACCATGCCGACCATCCTCGAATGGATGGGCCTGCCGGTGCCGCGCCAGTGCGATGGCCGCTCGCTGCTGCCGTTCTGCGAGGGCATCACGCCCGCCGACTGGCGCACCGAGGTGCATTACGAGTTCGACTTCCGCGACCTGCACTACACCAAGCCTGAATCGGCGCTGGGCGTGCCCATGGACAAGTGCTCGCTGGCCGTCGTGCAGGACGAGAAGTTCAAGTACGTGCACTTCGCGGCCCTGCCGCCGCTCCTGTTCGACCTCCGGAAGGATCCCGGCCAGTTCGTCAATTGCGCCGCCGATCCGGCCTATGCCGCGACGGTCGCGGAGTATGCCCGCAAGATGCTCGACTGGCGGCTGGGCTTCGCCGAACGCAGCCTGACCGGCTATCGCGCCACGCCCAACGGCCTGGAGGTGCGCGCGGCCTGAGCGGGCGCTAAGCTCGGTGACATGAAAGAGGAAACGTACCGCCGGCCTGTCGAAGGACGGGATCATCCGTCCAACCTTTCGCCTGCCTACAAGTCGACGGTGAGCCGCTCGCCGTCGAAGCCCGCGATCGTGTTGCCGCATACGCTGTCGGAAATCACCGGGCCGCTGCTGCGTGAGGAGCGGCTCGATTCGATGGAGAACGACCTTACGCGCCGTCGTATGGGCGAACCGCTCGGCGAACGCATCATTGTCCAGGGCCGCGTGCTCGACGAGGAGGGCCGGCCCGTTCCCGAGGCGCTGGTCGAGATCTGGCAGTGCAATGCCGCCGGCCGCTACCATCATCCCGGCGACCAGCACGACGCGCCGCTCGATCCGAATTTCTATGGCGGTGGCCGCGCCCGCGCCGATGCCGACGGCAATTACAAGTTCATCACCATCAAGCCCGGCGCCTATCCGTGGGGCAACCATCACAATGCCTGGCGGCCGGCACACATCCACTTCTCGCTGTTCGGCCCCGCCTTCGCGACGCGCCTGATCACGCAGATGTATTTCCCCAACGATCCATTGTTGGCCTTCGACCCGATCTACAACTCGGTGCCCCAAGGCGCGCGCGGGCGGCTGCAGGCGGCGTTTGACATGGAGGCGACCCAGCCACAATGGGCGCTGGCCTATCGTTTCGACATCGTGCTGCGCGGCCGCAATGCCACGCCGATGGAGAATGCATGAGTCGCGCCCTGACGCCGTCGCAGACGATCGGCCCGTTCTATTTCGGGACGCTGGCCAATGCCTGTCGCCATGATCTCGCGGTGCCCGGCGTTACCGGCGAGCGGATCGAGATCGCGCTCACCTTGCACGATGCCGCGGGCGCCATCGTGCCCGACGGCCTGCTCGAAATCTGGCAAGCCAACAGTCACGGCCGCTACAACCATCCCGAGGATCGCCGCAACCTGCCGCTCGATGCCGGTTTCGAAGGTTATGGCCGTGCTTCGACCGATCCGTCGGGCTGCGCGCGCTTCGGCACGGTGAAACCCGGTCGCGTGCCGTGGCCAGCCGGCGGCCTGCAGGCAGCGCACATCAACATCTCGGTATTCGCGCGCGGTGTCCTCAATCGACTCGCGACGCGCCTCTATTTCGACGGAGATGCGGCTCTGGCCGAGGATCCCGTGCTGAAGCTCGTCGAGCCGGCGCGACGCACTTCCTTGATCGCGACGCGCGACGGCGATGGCGTGTGGCGGTTGCCGATCCATCTCGGCGGTCCGAACGAAACCGTCTTCTTTGACTGCTGATCCCTATGACCGTTCGTCTCGTCTCTGCGCTGGGCTCCTCGGCGGCGACCGCCGACTGCTTCTCCGACACCGCCACCTTGCGCCATATGCTGCGTTTCGAAGCGGCACTTGCCGAAGCGACGGCAGCAGCCGGCCTGATCCCGAAGCGCGCCGCCTCGGTGATCGTCAAGGCCTGCGACGCTTCGCTCTACGATCCCGCACCGCTCGCTGCAGCGGCGCGCCGCACGGCGACGCTCACCGTGCCAGTCGTGAAGGCGCTGACCGAGCAGGTCCGCCAGCGCGATGCCAAGGCCGCCGACTATGTCCATTGGGGCGCCACCAGCCAGGACGTGATCGACACGGCGATGGTGCTGCAGCTCGGCGAGGCGCTGCCGCCGTTGCTCAAGACACTCGACGGCATCGTTGCGGCCTTCGCGCGTCAGGCAAAAAAGCACCGCGCGACGCCTATGCTGGGCCGCACCTTGCTGCAGCCGGCAACGCCCTTGGCGCTGGGCCAGAAGATCGCCGGATGGGCGTCCGACATCGACCGCGCCAAACGGCGGCTCGCGGCGAGCTTTTCGGAAACGCAGATCGTTCAGTTCGGCGGCGCCTCGGGCAGCCTGACGGCGCTCGGCCCCAAGGCCGAGCCGGTGATGAAGGTGCTGGCGAAGCGGCTGAAGCTCACCCTGCCGCCGGGCCCCTGGTTTACGCAGCGCGTCCGTGTCGCGGGCCTGGCGCAGGACTGCGCGCTGGTCGTCGGCGCGCTCGCCAAGGCCTCGCGCGACATCTCGTTGATGATGCAGATCGAGGTGGGCGAGGCCGCCGAGCCGTCGGGTCCGGGCCGCGGCGGCTCCTCGACCATGCCGCACAAGCGCAATCCGGTCGGCGCGGCGCTCGTCCTGTCGGCGGCAACGCGCGCGCCGATGCTGGCGGCGACCATCGTGGCCGGCATGCCGCAGGAGCATGAACGCGCGCTGGGTGGCTGGCAGGCCGAGTGGCCGACGCTGTCGGCGCTGGTCGAATGCCTGGGCTCGGCCGTCGAGGTGATGGCGGAAGTCGCCTCTGGCTTGACCGTCGATCCCGACGCGCTGCAGGCAAACATGGATGCCGCCGAAGCCGCCGTCCTCGCCGAGCGCGCGACGTTCCTGCTCGCCTCGAAGATGGGCAAGCGCGAGGCGCATGCGCTGGTCGAGAAGGCGCTGGCCAAGGGCGGTTCCTTTACCCAGGCGTTGGGTCGGCTCGAGAAGGAACTCGCCGACGAAGCGGCGCTCCTCGGCTACTCGCCGAAGTTCGTCGACCGGTTGCTAGTGGACCTCAAACGCAGGTGATCTCGGCGATCTGAGTCGACTCTGGCACGAGAGTCGCATGCCTCGGGCGGATACTTCCCCGTCAGGAGGCGACCATGAAGCTCTCGCGCCGCTCGCTGTTGGCTGGAACTGCAGCGCTTTCCCTGCCGCACGTGGCCTGGGCGCAGGAAAAGACCGTCCGCTACGGCATCCCGATGACCGATATTCCGCTCACGACGGGCCAGCCCGATCGCGGCGCCAACGCCTATCAGTACACCGGCCTCACGATCTACGATCCGCTGATCGCCTGGGAACTCGACGTGTCGGACCGGCCGGGCAAGATGATCCCGGGCCTCGCGACCGAATGGAAGGTTGGCGACGCCGACAAGACCTTGTGGACCTTCAAGCTGCGTGAGGGCGTGAAGTTTCACGACGGCTCGCCGTTCGATGCCGACGCCGTGATCTGGAACTTCGAGAAGATTTTTAACAAGGATGCCGCGCAGTTCGACCAGCGCCAGGCAGCCCAAGTACGCCCGCGCCTGCCCAGCATGGTCGGCTACAAGAAGACCGGTCCGATGGAGGTCGAGATCAAGACCAAGTCGGTCGATTCGCTCTTCCCCTATCAGCTCCTGTGGTTCCTGGTGTCTAGCCCGGCGCAGTGGGAGAAGACCGGCAAGGACTGGAACAAGTTCGCCTCCGCGCCCGCCGGGACCGGCCCGTTCAAGCTCGCCCGGCTGGTGCCGCGCGAGCGCGCCGAACTGGTGAAGAACGAGGACTACTGGAACCCCAAGCGCATGCCCAAGGTCGATCGCATCGTCCTGATCTGCGCGCCCGAGGATTCCGGTCGCAGCGCCGCATTGATCTCCGGTACCTTCGACATGATCGACGCGCCGGGTCCGGACATCATCGACCGGCTGAAGCAGAGCGGCGCGCGCATCAGCAGCAATATCACGCCGCACGTCTTCAACTATCACCCGTCACTGGTCGAGGGCTCGCCATGGATCGACATCCGGACACGCAAGGCGGCGAACCTGGCGATCGATCGCGACGCGATCGTGAAGCTGATGAACGGGCTGGTGCAGCCGGCTTACGGCGAGGTCGACCGGACCAGCCCGTGGTTCGGTAAGCCGACCTTCGAGATCAAGTACGCGCCCGATGCCGCGCGCAAGCTGATGACCGAGGCGGGTTACGGCAAGGCCAACCCGATGAAGGCCCGCATCTCGATCCAGGCCGGCGGCACCAACCAGATGGTCAACGAGGCCATCCAGGAGATGCTGAAGGAGAGTTTCATCGCCATCGACTTCAAGCCGGTCGAACTCGAAGCGTTGATGACCGGCTGGCGCAGCGGCGCCAGGGCCGAGATGAACAAGGACGTGACGGCGACCAACGTCACGCACGTCACGTCCGATCCCTTCTATGCCGTGAACCGCTTCTTCGCGTCGGATCAGGTGGCGCCGGTCGGCGTGAACTGGAGCACCTACAAGAATCCGGAGGTCGATAAGCTCGTTATCGAACTGCAGAACACTTTCGATCCCGCGAAGCAGGACGAACTGGCCGCGCAGATCCATGCCAAGGCCGTCGACGACGCCGCGATGATCTGGGTCTATCACGACCGGACACCGCGCGCGCTGTCGTCCCGGATCAAGTCCTACACGCAGGCGCAGAGCTGGTTCCAGGACCTGGCGCTGGTTGCGATGTAGTGCCTCTTGTCATCCTGAGCGCAGTGAAGGATCTCACGGTCGCTATGGAGGCCGTTGGTCGTTCCGTCAGGTCCTTCGCTGCGCTCAGGACGACAGATCAGACGTACTCGACCTTCAAAATCTCGAGCTCTTCCTCGCCGGCGGGCGTCATCATGCGCACGGCGTCGCCCTCATGCGCACGCATCACGGCGCGGGCGATGGGGGAGATCCAGCTCACATGGCCGCGGCCAGGATCGACCTCGTCGACGCCCACGATCTTGACCGTGCGCTCCTCGTCCTTCGAATTGACGTAAGTCACGGTGGCGCCGAAGAACACCTGGTCGGTCTTGGCGCGCTTGGCCGGATCGACGACCTCGGAGCGTTCGAGGCGCTTGCTGAGGAAGCGGATGCGGCGGTCGATCTCGCGCAGGCGCTTCTTGCCGTAGAGATAGTCGCCATTCTCCGAGCGGTCGCCGTTGGCCGCGGCCCACGACACGACCTGGACGACCTCAGGCCGCTCCTTGCGCATGAGCGACATCAGCTCTTCCCGCATGCGCTCGAAGCCCTGCGGGGTCATGTAGTTCTTCGCGCCGACCGGCAGTCCGCCCACATCGTCGGGCAGGTCGTCCTCGTCGCCGTCGTCGCTTTCCTTGGTGAAGGCCTTGCTCATTTCGGTCCTTAATCTATCAAGTCGGGGCCGATGACCACCAGCCCGTCCCCGAAACCACTCCCCCGCATGCAGCGCTCCTCCGGCGAAAGCCGCGTGGCGTTCGACCTGCGGGACGGAAAAACGCGTCTCGGCGACCTCTATCAACGCGATCCCTGCCGGGTTTTGTTCCCCAAGTCCGAGCCGGGCGAACCGCCGCAGGCCGTGATGATCACCACCTCGGGCGGGGTCACGGGCGGCGATGCGCTGAAGATGTCCGTCGAGATTGGGCCGGGCGCGGAAGCGGTGGCGACCACCCAGGCAGCGGAAAAGATCTATCGCGCCTCGCGTGGCAGCAATCCCTGCACCATCGACGTCGAGGTGCGCGTGGCCGAGGGCGCGACCCTCGACTGGCTGCCGCAGGAGACCATCGTCTTCGAAGGGGCGCGACTGAAGCGGCGCACGGTGGCGGAAGTGGTCGAGGGCGGCTCGCTGCTCGCCTGCGAAATGGTGGTGCTGGGCCGCGGCGCCTCGGGCGAGCGCTTCACCACGGGCCTGCTGCTTGATGCCTGGTCGGTGCGTCGCCCCGGCCGTCTCGTCTGGACCGACACGCTGAAGGTCGAGGGCGAGACGCCGGACGGCGCCGGATTCGGCGCGGCCAACGCGCTGGCGACGGTGATCGGCGTGTGGGATGCGCCGCAGCCTCACTTTGAGAAAGCCCGCACGTTGCTTGAAGCTGCAGACGAGGTGCGTGCCGGCGTCACCCTCGTGAACGGCATCATGGTCGCGCGCCTGCTGGGCGAGGCGACGGCGGTGCGCCATGCGACCATCCGGTTTCTCACCGAGTTCCGGGGCCGCCGGCTGCCGCGCGTTTGGCATGTTTGATGCAAACTCGGTCGCGCTATAGTCGGGGCCAACCGGCAAGGGGAAACGCATGAATCTGACGCCGCGCGAGAAAGACAAGCTTCTGGTGGCCATGGCAGCCGTGGTGGCTCGCCGCCGCCTGGAGCGCGGCGTGAAGCTCAACTATCCCGAAGCCGTGGCGCTGATCACCGATTTCGTCGTCGAGGGCGCGCGCGATGGCCGCTCGGTCGCCGACCTGATGCGCGACGGCGCGCATGTCATCTCGCGGGCGCAGGTGATGGACGGCATCGCCGACATGCTGGCCGAGATCCAGGTCGAGGCGACCTTTCCCGACGGCACCAAGCTCGTCACCGTCCACGCACCGATCCGCTGAGGAGACGCGCCATGATCCCGGGTGAAATCCTCCCCAGCGCCGGCGAACTCGAACTCAACAAGGGCCGCAACCCGATCACCATCGAGGTCGCGAACACCGGCGACCGGCCGATCCAGGTCGGCAGCCACTATCATTTCTTCGAGACCAACGACGCGCTGAAGTTCGATCGCAAGCGCGCCAAGGGTATGCGGCTCGACATCGCTGCCGGCACTGCCGTGCGCTTCGAACCCGGCCAGTCGCGCACCGTGCGGCTCACGCCCTATATGGGGGCTCGCGAGAGCCACGGTTTCCAGGGAAAGGTCGGTGGCAAGCTCGGCCCGATCGCCAAGGTGGGACCGTCCAACGAAGGCCCGACGCGCATCTCGCGCTCGGCCTATGTCCACATGTTCGGCCCGACCGTCGGCGACAAGGTGCGGTTGGCCGATACCGATCTCTTCGTCGAGGTCGAGAAGGACCACACGATCTACGGCGAAGAGGTCAAGTTCGGCGGCGGCAAGGTGATCCGCGACGGCATGGGCCAGAGCCAGAAGACGCGCGCGCAGGGCGCCGTCGACACGGTCATCACCAATGCGCTGATCGTCGATCATTGGGGCATCGTGAAGGCCGATATCGGCCTCAAGGACGGCGTGATCATCGCCATCGGCAAGGCCGGCAATCCGGACGTCCAGCCGGGCGTCGACATCATCATCGGACCCGGCACCGAGGCGATCGCGGCCGAGGGCAAGATCATCACCGCAGGCGGCATCGACTGCCACATCCACTTCATCTGCCCGCAGCAGATCGACGACGCGCTCTACAGCGGCGTCACGACCATGATGGGCGGCGGCACCGGCCCGGCGCACGGCACGCTCGCCACCACCGTGACTCCGGGCCCCTGGCACATGGGCCGCATGCTGCAGGCCGCCGAAGGCCTGCCGATGAATCTCGGCTTCTTCGGCAAGGGCAACACCAGCAAGCCCGCCGGCATCAAGGAGCAGATCGAGGCCGGCGCCTGCGGTCTCAAGCTGCACGAGGACTGGGGCACGACCCCGGCCGCCATCGACAACTGCCTCAGCGTTGCCGACCGCTACGACGTGCAGGTGGCGATCCACACCGACACCTTGAACGAATCGGGCTTCGTCGAGACGACGCGCGCCGCCTTCAAGGGCCGCACCATCGCGACCTTCCATACCGAAGGCGCGGGCGGCGGCCATGCGCCGGACATCATCCGCCTCGCCGGCGAGAAGAACGTCCTGCCGAGTTCGACCAATCCGACGATGCCCTACACGGTGAACACCGTGGACGAGCATCTCGACATGCTGATGGTCTGCCATCATCTCGATGCCGCCATCCCCGAGGACGTGGCCTTCGCCGAGAGCCGCATCCGCAAGGAGACCATCGCGGCGGAGGACATCCTCCACGATATCGGCGCCTTCTCGATGATGTCGTCCGACAGCCAGGCGATGGGCCGCGTCGGCGAGGTCGTGATCCGCACCTGGCAGACCGCCGACAAGATGAAGAAGCAGCGTGGCCGCCTGAAAGAGGAGAAGGGCGACAACGACAATTTCCGCGTGAAGCGCTACGTCGCCAAGTACACGATCAATCCCGCCATCACCCACGGCATCGCCAAGCATGTCGGCTCGGTCGAGGTCGGCAAGCGCGCCGATCTCGTCATGTGGTCGCCGGCCTTCTTCGGCGCCAAGCCCGACATGGTGCTGATCGGTGGCTCGATCATCGCCGCCCCGATGGGCGATCCCAACGCCTCGATCCCGACGCCGCAGCCGGTCCATTACCGGCCGATGTTCGGCGCCTTCGGTCGCGCACTGGTGACGAGCCCGGTCCTGTTCGTCTCGCAGGCCTCGATTACCAAGGGTGTCGCCAAGAAATGGGGCCTGACCCGTTCGCTGCTGCCGGTGAAGGGCACGCGCAAGATCGGCAAGAAGAACATGGTCCACAATTCGACCTGTCCGAAGATCGAGGTCGATCCCGAGACCTACGAGGTGCGGGCCGACGGCGAGCTGCTGACCTGCGAGCCGGCGACGTCGCTTCCCATGGCGCAGCGCTACTTCCTGTTCTAGCCATGAAGCGCGCCATCGAAGTCGTGCGCGCCGGCCGTTGGCCGGCGGCGGAACGCACGGATACCGTCACTCTCCTGTTCGACGATCGCTATCGCCGGCGCCTGCGCATGCTGGGCGATGGCGGGCTCGATTTCCTGCTCGACCTGATCGAGCCCGTGGTGCTGCACGAGGGCGATGGGCTCAAGCTGGAGGAGGGCGGCTTCGTCGAGGTGAAGGCGGCGGACGAGGATCTCGTCGAGGTGCGCGGCCGCGACGCCGCGTCGTTTGCGCGGCTGGCCTGGCATCTCGGCAACCGCCATCTACCGACCCAGATCGACGCCGACCGCATTCTGATCCGCGACGACCATGTCATCGTCGACATGCTGAAGGGGTTGGGCGCCGAGGTGCGCAAGGTACGCGTGCCGTTCGATCCCGAAGGCGGCGCCTACGGCCAGCACAATCACGACACGGGTCATCGGCATGGCGGGCTGCACGCGGAGCGTCATGGCTAGCGACCCGCTTTACCGGTTGCTGGCCTGGCTCTCGCCGGCCTATCCGATCGGTGCTTTCAGTTATAGTCACGGCGTCGAAACCGCCGTCGAAGAAGGGCTGGTGAAGGACCGCGTCATGCTGGTCGCCTGGCTCGACAGCGTGTTGAGACGCGGCACCGGCGCGGTCGATGGCGCATTGTTTGCGGCGGGCTGGCGGGCTGCCCACGAAGGAAACTGGCCGGCATTCGACGTTATTGCCGAACGTGCCGCCGCTTGGCGCGGCACCTCCGAAATGGCGCTGGAATCCCGCCAGCAGGGTGGTTCGTTCCTGTCGATCACGCGCACCGCCTGGCCGCACGCCGCTCTCGACGAAGTGCACCAGCGGCTGGGCGGTGAACTGGCCTTGCCGGTGGCCGTGGCGCTGGCTGCCGCGGTCCATGACATCGCGCTCGAACAAGCGCTGGCGGGCTATCTCCACGCCTTTGCTGCCAATCTCATCTCGGCCGCTCTGCGCGCCGTGCCGCTTGGCCAGACCGATGGCCAGATTGCCTTGGCCGCGCTCGAAGCTTCGGTTAACGATGCGGTGCAGGCCGCGATTACGGTCGACGCCCTGGACGATGTCGGTACGGCGACGCCGCTGCTCGACTGGTGCTCTCTTCGTCACGAAACGCAATACACACGGCTTTTTCGCTCATGACCGCCTTGATGGCTCTTCTCCTGACGATCGGTGTCGGCGCGATCGCCGTGATCCATGTGATGTGGGGCATGGGCAGCCACTGGCCGGAAGCCAGCGAGGAGGCCCTGGCGCTGAGCGTCGTGGGCGATGGCCGCCGGCGTATGCCGCCGCCCTGGCAGTGCTTCGCGGTGGCGCTCGTCCTGGCTGTGATGGCCCTGTGGCCCTGGTACGCGCTGGGCCGGATCGGCGATCATTTGGTGCTGGCCGGCACCTACTCGATCGCCGGCATCTTCATGGCGCGCGGCATCGCGGGCTTCAGCGCCCGCTGGAAGTCGCACTTCACCACCGAGCCGTTTGCCACGCGCAACCGGAAATACTATTCGCCTTACTGCCTCTTGCTGGGCGTGGGGTACATCGCCCTGGTGGCTGGAGAACTGGACAAATGAACGCTCGTGGTCCGCTGAGAGTAGGGGTCGGCGGCCCCGTCGGATCGGGCAAGACCGCCCTGGTCGAGCGCTTGTGCAAGCGCATGCGCGAGACCTACGACATCGCCGTCGTCACCAACGACATCTACACCAAGGAAGACGCCGAGTTCCTGACCCGCGCCGGCGCGCTGGAGCCCGAGCGCATCGTCGGAGTCGAGACCGGCGGCTGCCCGCACACGGCGATCCGCGAGGACGCCTCGATCAACCTCGCCGCGGTGTCCGACATCGTGCGCAAGTGGCCGGACCTCGAAGTCATCTTCGTCGAATCCGGCGGCGACAACCTGGCCGCGACCTTCTCGCCCGAGCTGGCCGACCTCACGATCTACGTGATCGACGTCTCGGCTGGCGAAAAGATTCCGCGCAAGGGCGGACCGGGCATCACGCGATCCGACCTGCTGGTGATCAACAAGATCGACCTCGCGCCGCTGGTCGGCGCCGATCTTGGCGTCATGGATCGCGACGCCCGAAGGATGCGCGGCCAACGGCCTTTCATTTTCTCCAATCTCAAGGAGAATAAGGGTCTGGAAGATATCGCGGCCTTCATCGTGCGGCAGGGCGGCCTGCCGGCGCGATTGAGCTGACAAGATAAAGAGGAGAACGCAATGAACCTTCGATCGATCCGCCTGGCGGCCCTGCTCGTGACGGTGGCAAGTCCCGTCCTGGCTCACTCGGGGCACGAGGCTTCGGGATTTGCCCATCCCTTCACCGGACTGGACCATCTGCTGGCGATGGTTGGTGTCGGCGTCTGGGCCTCGATGCTGGCGGTCAAGCGCCCCGCCGCCGCATATCTCGTGCCGGTTTCTTTCATCGCAATGATGCTTGTCGGGGCAGCTGCCGGATTCGCGGGCATTAAATTGCCTCTCACGGAGGCGGCAATCGTTGCCTCCGTCCTGATCCTAGGCGCCCTCATCATGGCTGCAGTGCGTCTCCCGTCTGTAGCCGCGATGGTCGTCGTCGGGTTTTTTGCAGTGTTCCACGGATATGCCCACGCTATCGAAGCGCCGACCAGCGGCACCAGCCTCTACATCTTGGGCTTCGTGGCGGCGACGGCTCTGTTGCATGCCGCCGGCCTGGGACTCGGCTGGGTTGCGCGCCGGTCGCTCGGCGACGTGGCGCTGCGCGCTCTGGGCGGCGCGGTGATGGCCGGCGGCGCGCTGGTCCTGATCGCCAACTAATCCTTTCCCCAAGGGCATCCGTTCGTTTGGCACGACTTTCGCTTCCCTTGATTTCCGGCGGGGAGATTCCGTCGGGAACAAGGAGAGCGGGATGAAGTTGGGAACACTCATGCGGACGGGCCTCGTCGCCGCCGGCCTGATGGCCAGCGCGGCGACCAGCGCGTTTGCGCAGGCGGGGGATACGATCAAGGTCGGCATCCTCCATTCACTGTCGGGCACGATGGCGATCAGCGAGACGACCCTGAAGGACGTCGTGCTGATGATGATCGAAGAGCAGAACAAGAAGGGCGGCCTCCTGGGCAAGAAGCTCGAGGCCGTGGTGGTCGATCCGGCGTCGAACTGGCCGCTGTTCGCCGAAAAGGCGCGCGAGCTGCTGCAGAAGGACAAGGTCGCCGTGGTGTTCGGCTGCTGGACCTCGGTCAGCCGCAAGTCGGTGCTGCCGGTGTTCGAGGAGCTGAACGGCATCCTGTTCTACCCGGTCCAGTACGAGGGCCAGGAGAGCCAGCGTAACGTGTTCTACACCGGCGCCGCGCCGAACCAGCAGGCGATCCCGGCCGTCGACTACCTGATGAGCAAGGACGGCGGCGACGTGAAGCGCTGGGTCCTGGCCGGTACCGACTACGTCTATCCGCGTACGACCAACAAGATCCTCGAAGCGTACCTCCTCCAGAAGGGCGTTCCGAAGGAAGACATCATGATCAACTACACGCCGTTCGGTCATTCCGACTGGCAGTCGATCGTGGCCGACATCAAGAAGTTCGGCTCGGCTGGCAAGAAGACCGCCGTCGTGTCGACCATCAACGGCGACGCCAACGTTCCGTTCTACAAGGAACTCGGCAACCAGGGCATCAAGGCCAAGGACATCCCGGTCGTGGCGTTCTCGGTCGGCGAAGAAGAGCTCGCCGGTATCGACACCAAGCCACTGGTCGGCCATCTGGCGGCCTGGAACTACTTCCAGTCGGTCAAGGACCCGACCAATGCCGAGTTCATCAAGACCTGGCAGGCCTTCACCAAGAACGCCAAGCGCGTGACCAACGACCCGATGGAAGCCTCCGTGATCGGCTTCAACATGTGGGTCGCCGCGGTCACGAAGGCCGGCACGACCGATCCCGACAAGGTGATCGACGCGATCATCGGCATCAAGGTCCCGAACCTGACGGGTGGTGTCTCCGAGATGCTGCCGAACCATCACATCACCAAGCCGGTGCTGATCGGCGAGATCGAGGGCAATGGCCAGTTCGACGTGGTGTGGAAGACCCCCGGCCTCGTCCCGGGCGCCGCGTGGTCGCCGATCCTCGACGACTCCAAGAACCTGAAGGCTGACTGGACGAAGCCCGTGAACTGCGGAAACTTCGACACCGTCGCCAACAAGTGCATCGGCAAGGCGGCCAAGTAGGTCACCGCGCAGGACTCACAGGACGGGGCGACTTTCGGGTCGCCCCGTTTCCATCTCCCGGGTAAGTCACAGCACATGCTTCGTCTTCGACCGCTTTCGGTCCTCCTCTCCGTGTTGGTGTCACTGACCCTGACCGGAATGGCTCTCGCGGCCGACCTCACGGCCCTCGTCGGCAATCTCACCTCCGGCGGTTTGAGCGAGCGCGAGGCGGCGATCACCGCGCTGGCGACCTCGGGCGAGGAGCGCGCCGCACCGATCCTCGAAGCCCTGGCTGCCGGCCAGCTCTACATCCGCAATTCCGACAAGCTCGCCGTCATCGGCACGACCGACGGCAACAAGCTGGCGCTCACCGAAGCGGTGTCTGGCAAGCCGGCCGGCAGCGCCGTCGAAGCCGACCTCGACCGCGTGCGGGTCAACAATCGCCTGCGCGGCACGATCGAAGCCGCGGTCGGTTCGCTCACCCTGATGAGCCCCAATGCCAGGATCCGGCTCAGCGCCGCCGACGCGCTCTTCAAGCGCCGCGACGCCACCGCCCTGGCGGCCCTCGACCAGGCGCTCGCCGCCGAGAAGGACGCCCGCATCAAGCGCGCGATGAGCGAGGCGCGCGCCGCCATCGTGCTCGCGGCGGCCGATACGCCGCCGGCGCAGAAGCTCGCCGCGATCGCCCTGCTCAAGGATCGTGGCGATCGCGATTCGCTCGGTATCCTGAACACCGCCGCGACTGCTTCCGACGGCGAGGTCAAGACGGCCGCCGCGGCTGCCGCTGGTTCTATCGAGCAGACGCTGGCCGCCTGGCAAATGGCGCAGAACGTCTGGTACGGCATTTCGCTCGGTTCCGTGCTGCTGCTGGCCGCCATCGGGCTGGCCATCACCTTCGGCACCATGGGCGTGATCAACATGGCGCATGGCGAGATGGTCATGCTGGGCGCCTACACGACCTTCGTGGTGCAGGAAGTCATCCGCACCTCGGCGCCGCACCTGTTCGACGTCTCGTTGCTGATCGCGCTGCCGCTCGCCTTCGTGGTCTCGGGCGCCATCGGCATCCTGATCGAGCGTACCATCATCCGCTTCCTCTACGGCCGCCCGCTCGACACGCTGCTCGCGACCTGGGGCCTGTCGCTCGTGCTGCAGCAGGCGGTGCGCTCGATCTTCGGCTCGTCCAACCGCGAAGTCGGCGCGCCGTCGTGGATGTCGGGCGCCTTCCAGCTCGGTCAGCTCAACATCACCTATGGTCGCCTCTGGATCGTGGTGTTCGCGCTGATCGTCTTCGCCTCGCTGATCCTGCTGCTGCGCAAGACGCCGCTCGGCCTCTACATGCGCGCCGTGACGCAGAACCGCCCGATGGCAGCGGCGGTCGGCATCCGCACGCCGCGGGTCGATGCGCTGACCTTCGGCCTCGGCTCGGGCATCGCCGGCCTTGCCGGCGTGGCGCTGAGCCAGATCGACAATGTCAGCCCCAACCTCGGCCAGGGCTACATCATCGACTCCTTCATGGTCGTGGTGTTCGGCGGCGTCGGAAACCTGTTCGGCACCCTGATCGGCGCGCTGACGCTCGGCGTCGTGAACAAGTTCCTCGAACCCTATGCAGGTGCGGTGCTGGGCAAGATCCTGGTGCTGGTGTTCATCATCATGTTCATCCAGCGCCGGCCGCGCGGGCTGTTCGCGCTTAAGGGTCGGTCCGTCGAATGATCACGCGTTTCCTCTGGCAGGGCATGACCCGCAACCTGCGCATCTTCGTCCTGCTGGTTCTGGCGGTCGGCATCCTCGTGCCGCTGTCGAACCTGCTCCTGCCGCCGGGCAGCCCCTTCCGCATGCCGTCCTGGGCGGTGCAGCTCGTCGGCAAGTATCTCTGCTACGCCTCGCTGGCGCTGGCGGTCGATCTCGTCTGGGGCTTCTGCGGCATCCTCACGCTGGGCCATGCCGCCTTCTTCGCGCTCGGCGGCTACTGCATGGGCATGTACCTGATGCGCCAGATCGGCACGCGCGGTGTCTACGGCAATCCGCTGCTGCCCGACTTCATGGTATTCCTGAACTACAAGGAGCTGCCCTGGTTCTGGCACGGCTTCGACAGCTTCTGGTTTGCCGCACCCATGATCGTGCTGGTGCCCAGCGTCCTGGCGCTGGCGCTCGGCTGGTTCGCTTTCCGCAGCCGCGTCACCGGCGTCTATCTCTCGATCATCACCCAGGCGATGACCTTCGCCCTGCTGCTTGCCTTCTTCCGCAACGACATGGGGCTGGGCGGCAACAACGGCATGACCGACTTCAAGGACATCCTCGGCTACTCGGTGCAGTCCGATACGACGCGCGCCGTGCTGTGCTTCGTCTCCGCACTGGCGCTGGCGATCTTCCTGGTGATCTCCGCCGCCATCGTGGGCTCGCGCTTCGGCAAGGCGCTGACCGCGGTGCGCGATGCCGAAAGCCGCATGCGGTTCCTCGGCTACCGGGTCGAGCGCTACAAGCTGTTCGTGTTCGTGCTGTCGGCGGCGATGGCCGGCATTGCCGGTGCGCTCTACGTGCCGCAGGTCGGCATCATCAATCCCAGCGAATTCTCGCCCGGCAACTCGATCGAGGCGGTGCTGTGGGTCGCGGTCGGCGGGCGCGGCACCTTGATCGGTCCGGTGATCGGCGCCTTCCTCGTGAACTTCGGCAAGACTTGGCTCACCGGCGCGCTGCCGGAGGTCTGGCTGTTCGCGCTGGGCGCCCTGTTCATCGTGGTGACGCTGTTGCTGCCCAAGGGCGTGGTCGGCCTGTGGAACCAGTTCAGGAGCCGGTCGCGCGAGCGGCAGGCGAGGGCAGCGGCATGAAGGCCCCCGGCATTACCCACGCGCGCAGCACCTCGGCGCTGCTTTATCTCAGCGGCGTCAGCGTCTCGTTCGACGGCTTCAAGGCGCTGAACAATCTCTCCCTGCTGATCGAGCCGGGCGAGATGCGCGCCATCATCGGGCCCAACGGCGCCGGCAAGACCACGATGATGGACGTCATCACCGGCAAGACACGCCCCGATTCGGGCGAAGTGGTGTTCGACGGCCGGGCCGACCTCACCAAGCTCGACGAAGCCAACATCGCCACGCTGGGCATCGGCCGCAAGTTCCAGAAGCCCACCGTGTTCGACAACCACACGGTGCGCGACAATCTCCTGCTGGCGCTGGCCGGCATGCGCAGCTGGTACCGGTTGCTGCTGGCGACGCCCAGCAAGGCCGAGAACGACCGCCTCGAGGAAATCCTGTCGATCATCCGCATGGGCCCGCAGCAGCACATGCTGGGCGCGCGGCTGAGCCACGGCCAGAAGCAATGGCTCGAAATCGGCATGCTGCTGGCGCAGAACCCGAAGCTGATGCTGGTTGACGAGCCGGTCGCCGGCATGACCGACATCGAGACCGAGACCACCGCGCAGGTGCTGCGCGAGGTCAACAAGTCCCATTCGGTCGTCGTCGTCGAGCACGACATGAGTTTCGTGCGCGCGCTTGGCGTCAAGGTGACGGTGCTGCACGAGGGTTCGACCCTGGCCGAGGGATCGCTCGACCAGGTCAGCGCCGATCCGCGTGTCGTCGAAGTGTATCTCGGGCGATGACGATGCTTTCAGTCCAGAACGTCAATCTCTACTACGGCGCCGCCCAGGCGCTGCGCGGCGTGTCGCTTTCGGCCACCATTGGCAGGGTGACCTGCCTGCTCGGTCGCAACGGCGTCGGCAAGACCAGCCTGCTGCGTGCCATCTCCGGCATGCAGTCGATTGCGTCGGGCACTATTCAGGTCGACGGTCAGGAGATCTCGAAGCTGGCGCCCTACGACCGCGCGCGCCGTGGCGTGGCGCTGGTGCCGCAAGGCCGCGAGATCTTCCCGCTGCTGACGGTGAAGGAGAATCTCGAGACCGGCTTCGCGCCGGTGAGCCGCGAGCACAAGAAGGTGCCGGACGAAGTGTTCGAGCTGTTCCCGGTGCTGCAGTCGATGCTGAAGCGCCGCGGCGGCGATCTTTCGGGCGGCCAGCAGCAGCAGCTCGCGATCGGCCGTGCGCTCACGATGCGGCCGAAGCTCCTGTTGCTCGACGAGCCGACCGAAGGCATTCAGCCGTCGGTCATCAAGGATATCGGCCGCGCCATCACCTACCTGCGCCAGCGCGGCGACATGGCGATCGTGCTGGTCGAGCAGTATCTCGACTTCGCCCACGAACTCGCCGACGATTTCGCGGTCATGGATCGCGGTGAAGTCGTGATGTCAGGTACGCGCGAGACCTTCGACGTCGAGGCCGTGCGCAAGCATATGACGGTGTAGAAAAATCCGTCGTCTCGACCGGAGCCCCGAAGGGGCGGAGTGGAGAGACCTTCTCTCAACGATTAGGCGGCTTCTAGTGGAGAGAAGGTCTCTCCACTCCGCGCTGCGCGCTCCGGTCGAGACGACGGGAACCTATTGCGCCGCCTGCGCCCCACGCACCAGCCGGCCCGGGCGTTCGCCGGTCAGCTCGTCGTTCTGCAAGGTCTCGACGCCGGCGTTGAACGTGTGCTTGTAGCCCGAGGCGCGCTGGACCAGGCGGCGGCCGCCGGTCGGCAGGTCGTAGGCCACTTCCGGGCGCTTCAGGGTGAGATTGTCGAAGTCGATGACGTTGATGTCGGCCTTGTGGCCCGGCGCCAGCAGGCCGCGGTCCATCAGCCCGTAAGCCTCGGCCGTGCCACGCGTCTGCTTGGCGATCAGGAATTCGAGGTCGAGCTTCGGTCCGCGCGTGCGGTCGCGGCCCCACAAAGTGAGCAGCGAAGTGGGCGAGGAAGCGTCGCAGATCACGCCGACATGGGCGCCGCCGTCGGCGATGCCGAGGACCGACGCGGGATCGGTGATCATCTCGTGCACCACGTCGAGGCTGCCATAGGCATAGTTCTCGAACGGCAGCATCAGGAGGCCCTTGCCGCCGCGCGACATCATCTCCTCGAGTGCCACTGCCTGCGGCGTGCGTCCCGTGCGCTGCGCGATGGCCGCGATCGAGTCCTTCTTGTCGGGCTCATAGTCCGGCCGCTCGCCGATCGGGAACATCCGATCGAAGGCTTCCGCCATGAAGGCGCGCGGATTGGGTTCCTGCTTGCCCTCGGTCAGCACGCGACGCAGGTCGGCGTCGGCGACGAGGCGCTGGTAGCGCTCCCCGGGTGACAGCTTGCGCATGTCGAGCCAGGCGCGATGGCCGGCGAAGGGATGTGCCGTCGTCTCGAGGCCCATGATGACGCCGATCGGACGCGAGCCCACCTGCGCATTGGCCACTCGGCCGCTGCGGCGCACCGCGTTGATCTGGTCGAGCGTCTCGCGCCACAGCTTGGGCTGCGCGTCGACCTGCACCAGCAGGCAGGAGAGGGGCCGGCCCGCCAGCTTGGCGGCCGCGTCCAGCGCCTCGAACTCGCCGGGACCGAAGTCGGAGTTGACCTGCAGCACGCCGCGACCGGCGCGCTTCATGCCCTGGGCGATGCCGAACAGCTCGGCTTCGCGGGCGCTGAGCGTCGGCGTGAAACGGCCGTCGCGCGCCTTGTGCTTGGTGGTGCGCGAGGTGGTGAAGCCCATCGCGCCGGCATGCAGCGCTTCCTCGGTGAGGCGGGCCATCTCCTCGATCTCGTGTTCGGTCGGGACTTCGGCGTGCTCGGCGCCGCGATCGCCCATGACATAGAAGCGCAGAGCGCCGTGCGGCAGTTGCGCTGCCACGTCGACTGCACGGTCCATCGAGGCCAGCGCGTCGAGATAGTCGGGGAAGGACTCCCAGTTGAACTTCACGCCCTCGCTGAGAACGGTGCCGGGAATGTCTTCGACGCCTTCCATCAGGTTGATGAGATAGCCCGAGGCACCCGGACGGACCGGCGCGAAGCCGACGCCGCAATTGCCGAACACCGTCGTCGTGACGCCATGCCACGAGGACGGCGTGACGAACGGGTCCCATGTCGCCTGTCCGTCGTAATGCGTGTGGATGTCGACGAAGCCGGGCGCCACAACGAGGCCGGCGGCGTCGATCTCGCGCTTCGCAGGGCCAAGCTTGGGGCCGACGGCGGCGATCCGATTGCCCTGCACTGCAACATCGGCGATCCGGCGCGGGGCGCCCGAGCCGTCGATCACGGTTCCGTTTCGGATAACGAGGTCAAACATGGCCGGGAGGATAGGCCCTGAGGGCCGCCCCGGTCTATGTTCGCCTCCTCGAATAGCCATCCCGTCCGGGGGACCGACCTTTGCAGAAACCGCTTCTCTTCTCGCCGCTCAAGATGCGTGGCGTCACGGCACCCAATCGGTGTGTCGTTTCCCCCATGGTCCAGTTCCGCGCGACGGACGGGCTGGTGAACGATTTCCACCTCGTCCATCTCGGCAAGTTCGCGCTGGGCAAGTTCGGGGTCGTGTTCACCGAGAACTGTGCGGTGGAGCCGCGCGGCCGCGTCACCCAGGGCGATCTCGGCCTCTGGGACGACAGCCAGATCGCGAGCCACAAGCGCCTGACCGACTTCATCCGCGGCGAGGGCGTGCTGTCGGCCACGCAGATCACGCATTCGGGCCGCAAGGGCTCGACGCCGCGCACTTTCGACAAGCGCGGGCAGTTCGGCCCCGAAGGTGCCGGCTGGCAGAAATGGGAAGTCGTCGGCCCGACCGATCTCGCCGCTGCCGAAGGCTGGCTGAAGCCGCGCGCTCTGTCGGTCGAGGAGATCGAGGGGCTGGTGCAGAAGTTTGCCGCCGCCGCGAAGCGTGCCGATGCCGCGGGCTATGACGTGCTCGAAGTGCACGGCGCGCACGGCTATCTGCTGGCGCAGTTCCTTTCGCCGATCAGCAACACGCGCAACGACCAGTATGGCGGCGACCGCGCTGGCCGCATGCGTTTCCCGCTCGACGTGGCGCGTGCCGTGCGCCAGGCGTGGCCCGAGAACAAGCCGCTGTTCGTGCGTGTCTCGGCGGTCGATGGCGGCGGCGGCTGGGACGTCGACGACACGGTCGCCTTCGCCCAGGAGCTCAAGGCGATCGGCGTCGACGTGATCGACTGCTCCTCGGGCGGCATCGCCGGTGCCGCGACGGCGGCGGGCGTGAAGCGCGGCCTCGGCTTTCAGGTGCCGTTCGCGTCGGCCGTGAAGAAGGGCGCCGGCATCCCGACGATGGCGGTGGGGCTGATCCTCGACGGGCCGCAGGCCGAGGCGATCCTGCAGGAGGGCGATGCCGACCTGATCGCGATCGGTCGCCAGGCGCTGTACGAGCCATTCTGGGCATTGCACGCCGCGCAGGCTCTGGGCTGCGATCCGGACTTCGATCTCTGGACGCCCGAATATGGTTGGTGGCTGGAAAAGCGCGAACACACGCTCGGCCGCAAGTAGCGAACAAGCATCAAGATACGGGAAACGCATATGACTGGTATTCTCGCGGGCCTGCGCGTCATCGAAGGTTCGGCCTTCATCGCAGCCCCGATGGGCGGCATGACCCTGGCGCAGATGGGCGCCGACGTGATCCGCTTCGACGACATCAAGGGCGGCCTCGACAGCGACCGCTGGCCTCTGACCAAAGACGGCCATTCGATCTATTGGGCCGGCCTCAACAAGGGCAAACGCTCGATCGCCGTCGACCTGCGCAACCCCAAGGGCCGCGAACTGCTCTCGGCGCTGATCACCGCGCCGGGCGAGGGCGCCGGCATCTTCTCGACCAACATGCCGGCGCGCGGCTGGCTCGCGCACGAGGAGCTCACGAAGAAGCGTGCCGACCTGATCTCGCTCAACATCGTGGGCGACCGCCATGGCGCGGCGAACGTCGACTATACGGTGAACTCGGTGACCGGCTTCCCGCTGGTGAGCGGCCCGGTCGGCCATGCGGGACCGGTGAACAACGTGCTGCCGGCCTGGGACATCGCGACCGCCTACGCCGCGGCCATGGCGATCCTGGCGGCGGAGCGGCATCGCCGCCTGACCGGCGCGGGCCAGAAGATCGTGCTGCCGCTGCAGGACATGGCCCTCGCGGCGGTGTCGGCCACCGGCTACATCGCCGAGGCCGTCATCAACAAGGTCGACCGGCCGCGTTACGGCAACGAAATCTACGGCACCTTCGGCCGCGACTTCCGCACGAAAGACGGCCGCTACGTGATGATCTGCATCTTCTCCGACCGTCATGTCGATGCGCTCGCCAAGGCGGGCGGCTTCGCCGAGGCGTTCAAGAAGATCGAGAGCGACAAGGGCGTCGATCTCAAGCTCGAAGCCGACCGTTGGAACGCGCGTGCCGAGCTGTGCGCGGTGATCGAGCCGTGGGTGGCAGGCCAGACCGCGGACGAGGTCGGTGCGAAGCTCAAGAAGGAAGGCGCGCTGTGGGCGCCCTACCGCACCTTCCGCGAGCTGGCGGCGGACAAGGACACGGTGCTCGACAATCCGATGTTCACGATCCTCGACCAGCCGGGCATCGGCAGCTATCCCGTCGCCGCCTCGCCGCTGCAGTTCGGCGCCGTGCCGCGCGAGGCGCCGCAGCCGGCGCCCGTGCTCGGCCAGCATACGGACGAGATCCTTTCGGGTATCCTTGGTCTGCCCGCACACGAGATCGCCCGGTTGCATGACGACAAGGTTATCGGTGGCCCCAGATAGGATCCTCATCGCCGGTGGTGGCATCGGCGGACTGGCGGCGGCGCTTGCCCTGGCGCAGAAGGGCATCGCCTCGCAGGTGCTCGAGAAAGCCAGCCGTCTCGGCGAGATCGGCGCCGGCATCCAGCTCGGGCCCAACGCCTTCCATTGCTTCGACAATCTTGGCGTCGGCGAGGCGGCGCGCGGCATGGCGGTCTACATCGACCAGCTTCGCCTCATGGACGCGCTGGCCGATGGCGAGATCTGCCACATCGATCTCGGCGACAGGTTCCGCGCCCGCTTCGGCAATCCCTATGCCGTGGTCCATCGCGGCGACCTGCATGGCGTGCTGCTGAAGGCTTGCCAGGACCATCCGCTGATCGAGCTGCGCACCAGCGCCGAGGTGAAAGGTTACGACCAGGACGGGACCACCGTTTCGGCCCGCCTCGGCAACGGCGAGACCGTGAAGGGCCGTGCCCTGATTGGCGCCGACGGGCTGTGGTCGAACGTGCGGGCGCAGGTGACGAAGGACGGGCCGCCGCGCGTGTCGGGACACACGACCTATCGCTCCGTGATCCCGACCGAGCAGATGCCGGAAGATCTGCGCTGGAACGCCGCCACGTTGTGGGCGGGGCCGAAGTGCCACATCGTCCATTACCCGCTGTCGGGCTGGAAGGTGTTCAATCTCGTCGTCACCTACCACAACCATGCGCCCGAGCCCGTGGCCGGCAAGCCGGTGGACACGGAAGAGGTGCGCAAGGGTTTCACCCATGTCTGCGAACGGGCGCAGAACATCATCCGCCACGGCCAGAACTGGCACATGTGGGTTCTGTGTGACCGCGATCCGGTCGACGACTGGGTCGATGGCAGGGTGGCGCTGCTGGGCGACGCCGCACACCCCATGCTGCAATACATGTCTCAGGGCGGCTGCATGGCCATGGAAGACGCGGTGTGCCTGGCCGATTCTCTCTCGAAAAGCACCTCGATCGAGGCCGGGCTGATGACCTACCGCGACCGCCGGGTATTGCGCACAGCAAGAACACAGCTGATGTCCCGCGCCATGGGCGATCATGTCTACCATCCGGCCGGTCCGCATGCGGCGCTGCGCAATGCAATGATGGGCGCCCGGACGCAGGATCAGTGGCTCGATACGCTGGAGTGGCTTTACGGCGGCAACGGCCTCGGCTAGGGCTGCTGCTGCCGTAGGGTGGGTCAGCGGAGCTTCAGGAATGCGCCACGTCTTCTTCGTCCTCGCCTTGCTGTGCACCGCGCTGAGCGCGGGCATCTTCTATTCCTTCTCGACCATCGTCATGCCGGGCCTCGATCTTGGCGGCGCCGCGTCGGCGGTGAACGCCATGCACGGCATGAATACCACCGTGCGCGGCCCGATCTTCGCCATCGTGTTCTTCGGCGCGCTCATCCTGCCGCTGCTGGCGGCGCTGGGCGCCCGCTCGGCCGGCCATCGCGGCGCGGCGCGGCTCGCGGCCCTCGCGGCCTTGATCCATGCCGCCGCCGTGATCGGCGTCACCCTGCAGGTCAACGTCCCGCTGAACGAGACGCTCGCCACGGTGGCCGGCGCCGACGCCAATGCCGCCAGCTTCTGGAAGGACTTCTCGGTCCCGTGGGCGCTGTGGAACCACGTCCGCACCCTGGGCGCGGTCCTGGCGTTCCTCTGCCTGCTGGCCGCCTGGGCAGTCGACCTGACCTCGGTCAACCGCCGGTCCTACGGCCTGCGCTGAGTCCAGCTTCTCGCGGACGAGGGCGTCAGATGATGACGTCCTCGTGCATCGCGGCCATCAGGCTCGCATTGTCGCGATAGTCGACATGGACACCGACCAGCACCGGGCCGTCCATTGCCATCGCCTTGCGCAAGGTCGGCTCGATCGACGCGGCATCCTTGATCATGAGACCCTGCGCGCCCATCGCCTCGGCGAACTTCACCAGGTCCACGGGGCCGAAATGCACGCCTGAATCGCGGCCGTAGGCGGCGACCTGCTGGATGCCGACCATGTTGTAGCTGCCGTCGATCCAGACGATGTGCACGAAGTTGCACTTGAGCCGGACCGCCGTCTCCAGTTCGACGGCGGAGAAGAGGAAGCCGCCGTCGCCGGAAATCGAGATCACCTTGCGGCCGGGCTCGGCGAGGCAGGCGGCGATGCCCCACGGCAGGGCGACACCCAGGGTCTGCTGGCCGTTGCTGATCATGATCTGACGCGGCCGGTGGCTGATGAGATGGCGCGCCATCCAGATGTGGAACGAGCCCATGTCGGAGCAGAGGGTCACGTCCTCGTCGATCAGCTTCTGCAACTCGTGCACCAGCCGGAGCGGATGGACCGGCGCGCCGTTGCGCTTGGCCGCTTCGGCGGCGACCGTCGTACGCTCGCGATGGATCTCGGCCAGAAGGTCCGACTGCGTCGGCCGTTCCTTGGGCTTCAGCAGCGCCGACAAAGCGCGCAGGGTGGCGGCACTGTCGCCCATCAGCTCGATGTCGGGGCGGTAGCACTGGTCGTAATCGGCCGGGATGCAGTCGATGTGGATCAGCTTGCGCTTGCGCTCGGCATTCCAGAGCCCGGGATCGTACTCCACCGGATCGAAGCCGATCGTGATGATCACGTCCGCCTGGTCGAGCAGGCGATCGGCCGGCTGGTTATGGAACAGCCCGACCCTTCCGCCGAAGCAGTCGACCCGGTCGCGCGGCACCACGCCGGCGGCCTGATAAGTGCCGGCGACGGCCAGCCGCGTCTTGGCGAGCAGGCTGCGCACGGCCTCGGCAACAGGGCCCTGGCTCGCCAGCATGCCGACCAGGATCACCGGCCGTTCGGCGGCGTCGATCATCCTGGCGGCTTCGGCGATCGCCTCGCTGTTGGCCGCGCCCATTCGCGGCACGACCGCTGGCGTCAGCACGGGGCCGGAGGCGGGGGCCTTCATCACGTCCTTGGGCAGGCCGAGAAAGGCCGTGCCCGGGCGGCCGGATTCGGCGGCGCGGAAGGCCGAAGCGACGGTCTCGGAGATGGCCGACGGCGAATCGATCTCGGCGGCATACTTGGTGATGGGCCGCAGCAGTGCGACCGTGTCCATGCTCTGGTGCGCCTGCTTGAGCCGGTCGGCGATCGGCACCGCGCCGCCCAGCGCGACCACGGGATCGCCCTCGGTGTTGGCGGTGGCGAGGCCGGTGGCGAGATTGGAGACGCCGGGACCCGACGTCACGAGCACCACGCCCGCCTTGCCGGTCAGGCGACCCAGGCCACCCGCGATGAAGGTCGCGTTCTGCTCGTGGCGACAGACGGTGAGCTTGATCTTCGAATCGACCAGCGCGTCGAACACCGGATCGATCTTGGCGCCGGGAATGCCGAATATGTGCTCGACGCCCTGGGCTTCGAGGTTGCGCACCAGAAGGTGCGCGCCGTTCTTCGGATCGCTGCTCATCGTGTCGCTCCGCTCTCGATTCCGGGCCGTGTCCGGGCGATCATGCCTGCCCGGGCATTCCTTGTCGCCCGCGATGGAAGGATGGCGCAATGCCGAGGCTGACGGTCGAAGTGTATCAATCGCTCATGGACGCGCTGGTGGCTCATTGCGAGAAGACCGGCGAACCGTTGCGCCATTTCGTGTCGCGAGCGCTCTCGGATGCGCTGGATCTCGACCACTCCACCCTGTTCCAGGTCTCGACGACGGGTGCGCTGGTCCAGGGCGTCTACAACAAGGCTGTCACAGTCGGCGGTCTCAAGCCTCATGGCGACTTTGGCCTCGGCACCTTCGAAGGGCTGGACGGCGAGATGGTCGTGCTCGACGGCAGGTTCTATCAGGCACATGCCGACGGCAGCATCACCTCGCCCGCCGACAATGCCTCGGTGCCTTTCGCGACCCTCACCAACTTCAAGCCGCAGCATCGCGGCAAGATCACCGACATCGACTCCATGACATCGCTCATCGCCGCACTCGACAAGCTACGGCGCTCGGACAATCTTTTCTTCGCCGCGCGCCTCGACGGCCATTTCGAGGAGGTCTACTGGCGGGTCGCCTGCAAGGTCGAGGCGGGCGTTCATCTCGACAAGGCAACCGACGCGCAGGCCGAGTTCCGCAAGCAGGACCTCAAGGGAACGATGCTCGGCTTCTGGACACCGGCCTATTCGCGCACCATCGGCGTGGCCGGCTGGCACCTGCATTTCCTCACCGAGGACCGCAAGAGCGGCGGACACGTGCTGGGCGCCAAGGCCGCTTCGCTCGACGTTCAGGTCCACGACCTCGACAATCTCCACCTCGCCGTCCCCGAGACGCGCGAGTTCCTGCATGCCGACCTGACGCAGGATCCGGGTGCCGCGCTCGAAAAGGCCGAGATGGCAAAAGATCGCTAGGCCATCACCAAGGAATTGTCGCGCGAAGCCGCGTCCGGCCTTCTCTAAGGTCGATGGCAATCGAACCTGAGGGACTTGGACATGCGTATTCTCGTGGTCGGCGCCGGCGCGATCGGCGGCTATTTCGGTGCGCGCCTGCTGGCGGCCGGACGTGACGTCACCTTCCTGGTGCGGCCGGGCCGGGCGGCTCAGCTCGCGAAGACCGGCCTCGTGGTGAAGAGCAAGCTGGGCGATCTCGACCTGCCGCCGCCGCCGACGGTCACCGCCGACAAGCTGTCCGGCCCCTACGATCTGGTCCTGCTGAGCTGCAAGGCCTTCGACCTCGACAGCGCGATGGACTCCTTCGCACCGGCGATCGGGCCGAACACCGCGATCCTGCCGCTGCTGAACGGGATGAGCCATATCGACTCGCTGGTGGCGCGCTTCGGCGAAGACGCCGTGCTGGGCGGCCAGTGCGCCATCTCGCTGGTGCTCGATCCCGAAGGACGTGTGCTGCACCTGAACGATGGCGGCACGATCTCCTTCGGCGAACGCGCCGGCCCGCGCACGCCGCGCGTCGATGCCATCGCCGAAGCCTTTGCCGCGGCGAAAGTCCAGGGCGGCGCCAGCGACACGATCGTCCAGGAGATGTGGGAGAAGTGGGTGTTCATCTCCACGGCGGCTGGCATCACCTGCCTGATGCGCGCGGCCGTGGGCGATATCGTGGCGGCGGGCGCGGCCGACCAGACCCTGGCGCTGTATGACGAGATCGCCGCCGTTGCCACCTCGCAAGGCTTCGCGCCGCGGCCGGCGTCGGCGCAACGTGGCAAGACCATGCTCACGGCGGCGGGCTCGCCCTTCACCGCCTCGATGCTGCGCGATGTCGAAAGCGGCCGCGCCATCGAGGCCGATCACATGGTGGGCGACCTGCTGAAGCGCAGCGGACGGGAGGACGGTTTCCCTGTGCTGCGGATGGCCTATGCCCATCTCAAGGCATACGAGGCACGCCGCGCTCGGACTCAACTCAAGTCGTAGAATGACGCCGGCCTGCGAGGCCGGCGTCATTCTGGATCAGGTCTTGGGTGTAGGCGGGTTCGCCAGAATCTCGGCACAGGCGCGGGCCACGTCGGAATCGGCATCCTTGGCGCCGGGCATGGTGGCGAAGCCGCTGCGGGCGATCAGGTTGCCGCGGTCCCAGCTGCTCGCCTTGCTGAGTTCCGTGATCTTCATCGCGGCGTCGCTCTGACCCTTGAAGCGGTCGACGCAGATCGGCGCTAGCGCGACGACCACGGCATCGCGGACCGCAGATGCCGCGTCCTTGCGCGCCGTGCCGCCGGTGACCCAGCCGCCCCAGGTGAAGCCGATGACCATGCAGAGGACGGCGCCGCCGACGGCGCTCCAGACCAGGGTCGAGATGTTCTTTGGCATTGTCATGGAAAGTCCTTCCGGGGCCGTGCGGCCCCCGTCATCCGGCGTGCGCAGGATTGCACAGCCGGCGATCGACAGAATGACGAAGCTCGTGAAATGGGGCCGGCCGTTCGGGCCAGTCCAGATGCGGTCGCCTCGGTACACGGGCGGGAGCACACGCATCTCTCAGCCATCGCAGGCCTACCGTTTGGTGGGCGATGGTATTCGTTTCGTACACGCTGCGCGCGGGAGTGTCCAACTGGCCTCGATCGCCGGTTAGCTACTGATGATATTTTCGTCTTGATTTGAGACAAGTGTCTCATTAGAAGGCGGCATCTTCAATCGATGCGCTTTCAGGAGAGGACCATGGCGCTCAGCCCGGCACAGATGGACAGCAAGATGGACGAGCATTTCGGCTTCGAGGCACGCGACGACGTGCAAGGCGTCTTGGCGACGCTGACGCCGGATGTCGAGCACGACATCGTCGGTTGGCCGACGGGCCCGACCTTCGGGCGCGAGCGCGCCAGCGGCTTCTACGAAGCTCTGTTCACCGACCTGAGTGACGGCAAGTTCGAACGCCTGCGCCGGCTGTACGGCCCTAACTTCATGGTCGACGATTCGATGTGGTACGGCCGCGCGCCCGGCCGGCCGTTTGGCCTCGAGGGGCGGGACCGGCCGTTGAAGTTCCGCTTGCTGCACGTGATCGAGTTCGCCGAAACCGGCGACATCAAGCGCGAGAACGTCTGGGTCGACCTGGCGTCCATCCAGCAGCAGCTTCCGCAGCGCTGATCCCGTGCGCCCCAACCAGAAGCGACGCACCCGCAAGGACCTGCTGCAGGCGGCATCGACCCTGATGAAACAGGGTCGCCGGCCAAGCCTCGACGAAGTAGCGGAGGAGGCACTGGTCTCGCGCGCCACCGCCTACCGCTACTTCCCGTCGATCGAGGCGCTGCTGGCGGAAGCCTCGGCCGACATGGTGACTCCGGAGCCCGCGCAGCTCTTCGCCGATGGCGGGCCGGCCGATCCCCTGGCACGCGTCGAGAGGGTCGATGCGGCGCTGCACGACACGGTGCTGGCCAACGAGCCGGCATTGCGGCTGATGCTGGCCAACGTGCTGCAGCAGGGCGTGCGTGCCGAGGGCACCGCGGCGCTGCCGTTGCGCCAGAACCGCCGCACGCCGCTGATCGAGGCGGCGCTCGAACCCGCCCGCAAGCAGTTCAAGCCGGCGAGCTACGACATGCTCGGTAAGGCACTGGCGCTGGTGATCGGCACCGAGGCGGTGATCGTCTGCAAGGACGTGCTTCAGCTTCCCGACGCCGAGGCGCGCAAGGTCAAGCGCTGGGCGATCCGGGCGCTGGTGGAGGCGGCGAAGCGGTAGGCGGCAGCACGCGCGGGGGCGTCAGCGGATTGGGCGGCGGCGCCTTGAGCAGCAGCAGGAGCGGCACGCTCACGGTCAGGACCCAGGCCACGAGCCAGAAGGCGTCGACATAGGCCTGCACATAGGCTTCGCGCCGGATCAGGCTGCCGATGGTGAGGACGGCGGCGCCCGTCGAATTGGCAAGCCCTGCCCAGTGATCGCCGAGGAATTGCGATAGCAGCGCCGTTCGGTCCTCGGTCACGCCCTCGCCGATGCTGACATTGAGGCCGATCAGGTTCGAATGGACCTGTTCCTGGACGCGCACGTAGCTCTGGATGTAGGCGGCGCCGATCTCGCTGCCCAGCAGCCGGCCCGACTGGATCATGCCCGCGATGGTGATCACCTGCGCCGGCGTGATGTTGGCGATGCCGAAGAAGATCAGCGACGTGATGCCGAGCGCCAGGCCCACGGCTTCGACACATTGCGACAGCATGAAGTTCTCGCCGACCCAGTCGTGGGTGAGGCCGACGTTCATCCAGCTTCCGATCGCCATCACCGCCAGGCCGACCGCGAACACCAGCCGCGCTTCGAGATAGCGCAGGAGCCAGGCGATCAACGGCACGAGCAGGATCTGCGGCAGGGCGATCCAGTTCAGCACCTCGCCGATCTGCAGGGAGCGCAGGCCCTGCACGCGCGTGAGATAGTCGGGCACCAGGAAGCTCGTGGCCGAGGCACCGAAGCCGTAGACGCCGATCATGATCGTGGGCACCCAGACATTGGGCTGCGCGGCCACCTTGAAGTCGATCAGGGGCCGCTCGACGGTCAGCTCGGCGACGACGAACGCCACGAACATCAAGCCCGCCGCAACCAGGAGCCCGACGATCACGCCCGAGTTCAACCAGTCCAGCCGGTTGCCCTGGTCGAGGGCTGCATAGATGAAAGCGAGACTGGTGCCGCCCAGCACGATGCCGAGCCAGTCGCCACGCGCCAGCGCCGCGCGATCGACCGGCTGCCGGCTCATGCCGAGGCGAACCAGGATCAGCATGACAGGCGTGAGCACGATGTTCTGCCAGAACATCCAGGGCCACATTCCGTGGTCGCCGTAAAAGGCTTCGAGCGACGAGGTGATGTTCTGCGAGAAGACGAAGCGGAACGCGTAGGCCGCGAGTCCCCAGCCCCAAAGTCGCGGCGGCAGCTCGCGCAGGATGAAGCCGATGGTCGCTGGGATGAAGCTCCCGACCGCAAGGCCGCGCACGAGTTGGATCAGCAGGAGCTCGGTCGGATCCTGGGTGAAGGGCGGCAGCAGCGACAAGACGCAGAAGACCGTGCCGGACCAGAGCAGCAAGCGCCGCGGGCCGAAGACGAGCGCGAACCAGGCCGCCGACATGCACACGACCATCTGCGAGGCCGCGAATACCGTCGACAGCCACGAGCCCTCGTCGAAGCCGAGCGACAGGCCGCCGCGAATGTCGGCCAGGCCGACCGAGGTGAGGCGCGTGTTGATCGTCGAGATGAACGCGCCGATCAGTACGGCGGCGACGCCCAGCATCGGGCGATGCGTGTCGCGAACCGCGGTCTGGACCGGCGTCGGAGAGGCGATCACGGACACGGGGCCCCGCTCATGGCGGCGTGGGAACCGGGTCGGTGAAGACGGTGGCGGTGACGGACATGCCGGGGCGCAGGCGGCCGGCCAGCGGATGGCCGGACTTCAGCACGATCTTCACGGGGATGCGCTGCACGACCTTGGTGAAGTTGCCGGTGGCATTGTCGGGCGGCAGGAGGCTGAACTGCGAGCCGCTGGCCGGCGAGATGCTATCAACGAAGCCTTCAATGACGGTGCCGGGGAAACTGTCGACGATGATGCTGGCGCGCTGGCCGGGTGTCATGCGCGTGAGCTGGGTCTCCTTGTAGTTCGCCAGCACCCAGACCGATTCCAGCGGCACGACCGAGATGACCTGTACGCCCGGCCGGACATACTGGCCTGCGCGCACGCCGCGTTCGCTGACCATGCCGTCGATCGGCGCCGCGATCTTCGTATAGCCGAGCTGGATCTTGGCGAGATCGAGAGCCGCCTGCTTGCCCTTGAGATCGGCGCGAAGCTGCAGTTCCTGCGTGTCGAGCACGGCCATCTGGCGGCGCTGGGTGTCGACCTCGGCCTTGTCGCGCGCCAGGTTGGCAGTCAGCCGCTTCTGGTCGGCGACCGCCTGTTCGAGGCGCTGCGGCGTGCCGTAGGTGGTGTTCACCAGAGCGCGTTGCCGGTTGGCCTCGAGTTGCGTGCGTTCGACGTCGGCCTCGGTGGCATGGACGGTGCTCTCGGCCTGCACGATCTGCGCTTTCTGCTGCGCCTTGTGCGACTTCAGGTTCTCGATGGCGGCTTCGGCGCCGGCAACTGTCGCCTCGGCCTGCGCGACGCGCGCCTTGTAGTCCTCGTCGTCGATCTCCACTAGAAGCTCACCCGCCTTCACGCGCTGATAGTCCGTGACGTAGACCTTGCGCACATAGCCTTCGATCTTGGCGCTGAGCGGCGTGATGTCGGCTTTGACGTAGGCGTCGTCGGTGGTCTGCGCGACCCGCCCGGAGACCCAGCTGTCCCAGCGCGTCGCGAACAAGACGGCGAGGGCGGCCGCGATCACCACGATGCCCAGCGCGACCGGCAGGCCGAGCCAGCGCCGCGATGGCGCCGGAGGTGGCGCAGGCGGTGGTGCAGGAGACGGGCCGGGCGATGCAGGCGCAGCAGAAGGATCGGACATAGGGCTGTCTCCGGAGATCGCCTATTCTAGTCCGGCGAAGATTGGTTCGGGAGACGGCGCGGCGATGAATACCAGGATCCTGTTTGCGGCATTTGCAGTAGCGCTGCTGTTCGCTGTTCCGTTCGCGGGGGCCCAGTCCGGCGGCGATGCCGGGCAGTTCATCTCCCAATGGCAGGCAAGCAACGCGCTGTGCCGCAATCCCGCGACGCCAGCGCTGGAAGCGATCGGCGCCTGCGAGCAGCGCGACACCTACTCCAAGCTGCTGTCGGCCTCGAACTACTGCTACGGGCCGGGCGAGGGCACGGCGCCGGCTGGCTGGACGCCGTGCGGCGGCGATCCGGCGGCCGGCAAGCCCAGCGCCAAGGCGCTGAAGGACGCCGCGCTGGCGCGCGCGACCGAGCGGTTCCAGCGCATGGGCGGCGTGGCCGTGCTGCCGGCCACGGTGAACGGCAGCTCCACGGCCTACTTCATCGTCGATTCAGGCGCGTCCAACGTGCAGATCCCCGAGGAGTTTGCCGAGGAGATGAAGCGCAAAGGCACGCTCACGGAAGCCGATTCGCTCGGCCAGCGACGGTTCACCCTGGCCGATGGCAGCGGCCTTCAGCAGCGCATCGTGCGCCTGCGCTCGCTCAAGATCGGCGAGCGCACGATGGAGAACGTCATGGCGTCCGTCAGCCCGCCGCACAGTCGGGCCTTGCTCGGCCAGAGCTTCCTGCGCCGGCTGAGCTCCTGGAAGATCGACAATGTGAAGAACTCGATCGAGTTCGAGTTCACGGGGTCGTTTTAGAGGTCGTGCTCTACGCCGGAGCGGGGATCTTCGCGTCCTTGATGACCTTGCGCCAGCGCACGGTCTCGTCGGCCAGGCGCTTCACGTAGGCTTCGGACGTGCCGCCGGTCGGGATGAAGCCGAGCGACATCAGCCTCTCACGCACCGCTTCGACCTTCAGCGCAGCATTCACCGCCGCGTTGAGTTGCTGGATGATCTCCGGCGGCGTACCGGCCGTCGTTGCCACGCCGAAATAGACAGCGGCCTCGAGATCCGGTGCGCCGAGTTCGCTGGCCACCGGCACGTCGGGAATGTTGGCGACGCGGGTCTTGGCGCCGCAGATCAGGCCGCGCATCGTGCCGGCGCGAATCTGCGCATCGACCGGCGTGGTCACATCGACAAAGGCCGGCACGTGACCGGCAACCGCGTCGCGCAGCGCTTCGGCCGCGGCCTTGTACGGGATGTGCTGGAGCTTGCCGTTGGTGCGCGTGGCGATCAGTTCGCCCCAGAGATGCGGCAGGCCGCCCGAGCTCGAGGTCGAATAGTGCACGGGGCCGGGCTGCGCCTTCACCCATTCGATGAACTCGCCGAACGTCTTGGCCGGGTTGTTGGCGTTGACCGCGAGCACGCAGGGAATGTCGGCGAGCTGGGCGATCGGCGCGAGGTCCTTCTGCGGATCGATCGGCATGGGCACGTCGAAGGCCGGCTGCAGCGCTGCCGTGGTAGTCAGCACCATCAGGCTGGTGCCGTCAGGCTTGCTCTTGGCGACGTTCACCATGCCGACCATCGTGCCGCCACCGGGGCGGTTCTCGACCACGATCGTCTTGCCGGTGTCGGTCGACATGCGCTCGGCCAGCACGCGGCCGGCCGTGTCGGTCGAACCGCCCGGACCGTACGGCACGACGAGACGGATCTGCCCGCTCTGCCCGAAGGCGATCGAAGGGAGCGTGAGGGCGGCAGCGGTGCCGGCCACGAAAGTGCGGCGCTGGATCATGTGATTTCCTTCCCTGGATTCATTCTTTATCGGGAAGGAAATTAAGTCTGCGCCTCGCGCTCGGGCAAGGATCGGAGGTGCCGTCCCACCGCCAGCCGAACGGCAGATGGCGGTTTCAGGGCAGGGCGGATCGCAATTTATCCGTGTGCGCGCGATCGATGCCGCGGCCGTCCGAAGTTATCGCCACGGCATAATCCTTCCGGGCGCTTTCGACGCTGACGATCCCGTCACGCACGTCGCGCAGCACCCGCTCGGGATCGCGAGTCCTCGGATCGCCGTAGCCGCCGCCGCCCGGCGACAGTGCGCGATAGGTGCCCATGCCATGACGCTCGACGCCGTACTTCGGCGCCTGGATGCGCTTGCCGCTGGTCAGGGTAAGGCTCACCTCGCCGCCCGCACCGGCCCGGCCGCCCGCAACGCCGAAGCTCGACGGGGCGCCGGCGCCTTCGCCGCGGAAGGCGTAGTCGGCCGGGGTGAAGATCTCGACTTCGTAGTCGCAGCCGGCGCCGCCACGGAAACGGCCGGGGCCGGCGGTGTCCTGGCGCAATTCCTGGCGGTGGAAGCGCGCCGGGTAGAGCTGCTCGTAGGTTTCGAGGTTGGGCAGCGTAAGCCCACCGAGCGTGATGAGATGGCCGATCAGGTGGAAGCCGTCCCGGCCCTCGACGCCGCCGCCCGCGGGCGCACCGGCCCACTGGTACATGACATAGCGACCGCCATCTTCGCGCAGGCCGGCGGTGACGGCGTGCACCGCCTTCGACCAGCCGGCCGAGGCGCGCTCCGGCAGCGCCTGTGCCAGTGCCTTCCACATCGCGTGGATGATCTCGTGCGCCACGAACACGGTGTTCATGGTCATCGGTGCGGGCATGCGCGCGTTCACCAGCGTGCCCTCGGGCAGGCGGATCTCGACGCTGCGGAAGGCGCCTTCGTTCTTCGGCAGGTCGGGCTCGAAGAACGACGCGAGCGACATGAACACCGCCGAGGTCGAGTTGGCGATCGAGCTGTTCTTGAAGCCGCGCACCTGCGGCGAGGTGCCGGCGAAGTCGACGACCAGCTTGCGGTCCTTCACCGTGATGGCGACGGCGATCTTCGCGTCGATCGGCTCGAAGCAATCGTTGTCGACCGGCTCCTCGCCCTTCCAGACACCTTCGGCGAGGCGGTCGATGCAGGTCTGGAAGCGGCGGTCGGCGTGATCGAGCACGCCCTCGAAGAATTCGTCGGCGCGATCGACGCCCAGCTCCTCGACCAGCAATGCCAGTCGCTCCGCGCCGATGCGCGTCGAGCCGATCATCGCGCGCAAGTCGCCGTCGAGCGCATCGGGCAGGCGCGTGTTCAACATCAGCAGGCGCCACAGGTCGTCGCGCACCTTGCCGGCTTCGATCAGCTTCAGAACGGGCAGGCGGATGCCTTCGTGGAAAATTTCGGTGGCAGCCGCGTTGTAGGTGCCAGCCACGCCGCCGCCGATATCGGCCTGGTGCGCGCGGTTGCAGGCGAAGGCGACCAGCTTGCCGCCGACGAACACCGGCCGCGTGATCACCCAGTCGGGCAGGTGATTGCCGCCCGCCGTGTAGGGATCGTTCAGCAGGAACACGTCCTCGGGCGCGATGGCGTCCTTGAAGTCGCGCAGGATGGCGCGCACCGCGAAGCCACCGCCGCCAGTATGGATCGGGATGCCGTCGGCCTGGCTGATCAAGGTGCCGCGCGCATCGGCGATGAAGCAGGAGAAGTCGTGGCTCTGGCTGAAGATCGGCGAGCGCGCGGTGCGCGTCATCACCCAGCCCATCTGATGCGAGATGTGATCGAGCCGGTTCTGCACCAGCGCGAGCGTGACGGGATCGAGGTTCATCGGCTGATCCTCCAATAGAACGCCTCACCCTGAGGAGGCCGCGCAGCGGCCGTCTCGAAGGGTCGGCACGAGCACATTGCCTGCGGCCCATCCTTCGAGACGCACGCCTGCGGCGCGCTCCTCAGGATGAGGTGGTGTGGGTGTGGGCTACGCGGCATTGGCGCCGACATGCACGAGGAAGTCGTCGCGCTCGTCGACTTCGAGCACGTCGTTGGGGCCGACGAAGGCGGTCGTCGTGCGCTCCTCGACCAGCAATGGGCCGTCGAGGCGACAGCCGGGCCGCAGGTCGGCGCCGTCGTAGATCGGGACGTCGCGCCAGCCCGTCGCCGGATCGATCCAGACCTTGCGTGTCTCGCGCGGGCGAGGCGTGTCGGTCTGGGGCGAGCGCGACGCGGGCGGTGTCCAGTCGAGACGGCCGCGTGCCACGACGCGCAGCGCGGTGATGTCGATGCGGCCGCCGGGCTGGATATGGCCGAACAGGCGCTGATGCTCGGTCTCGAAAGCGGTGCGCGCTGCGGCGGCATCGAAGCCCGACGCGGAAAGTGGCGCGCGCACCGGCCATTGCTGGCCATCGTAGCGCAGGTCGAGCTGGCGCTCGATCGCGACCTCATCGGCGCCGAACCCGTCGCGGGCCAGCGCCTCGCGGGCGCGCGTCTCGAGCTGGGCGAAGCCTGCTTCGAGGGCCGAGGCCTCGACCTTGTCGAGGTCGGCCAGGAAGACCTGCAGGTAGTCCTGGCGCACGTCGGACTGCAGCATGCCCATGGCGCAGAAGGCGCCGGCCGCACGCGGCAGCAGCGCGCGGCGGCTGCCCAGCGCGCGCGCGACGTTGCTGCCGTGCATCGGCCCAGCGCCGCCCGCGGCGACCAGGGTGAAGGTCGCGGGATTGTGGCCGCGTTCGATGCTGAGCCGCTCGACGGCATGCAGCAGGTTCTGCTCGAGCAGGCGGATGACGCCGGCCGCGGCATCCTCGACCGAGAGGCCGAGCGGCTTGGCCAGCTTGGTCTCGATGGCCTTGTGCGCGAGGTCCGCGTCGAGCGTGACGGCACCGCCGGCCAGCGGGCCGGGGCGCAGGCGGCCCAGCACGAGTTGCGCATCGGTGACGGTCGGGTTCTCGCCGCCCAGCCCATAGGCCGCGGGACCGGGGCGCGCGCCAGCGCCTTGCGGGCCGGCATGGAGGAGGCCGGCATCGTCGACCCAGGCGACCGTGCCGCCGCCGGCGCCGACCGTGTGGATCTCCACCGACGGCGTCGTGAGGTGATAGCCGTCGATTGTGAGTTCGTCGGTGACCGGCACGTCGCCGCGCGCCATCACCATCACGTCGCAACTCGTGCCGCCGATCTCCATCGAGATGAGGTTGGCTTTCTCGCCCGGCGCCGCGCAGCCCTTCAGCGCACCGACGCCGGCGGCCGGACCGGACAGGACCAGCATCACCGGCCGTGCCGCGACCTGGTCGACCGACACGGCGCCACCATTGCTCTGCAGGAGCAACAACGAGCGCGGCAGGCCGAACTGGCGCAGCTGCTCGTCGAGCGCGCGCAGGTAGCTCGTCACCTTGGGCGCGACATAGGCGTTCACGACGGCGGTTGAGCCGCGTTCGTATTCGCCCATGGTCGGCATGACCTCGCTCGACAGCGAGACCCACTTGCCGTTCCACGCCTTGGCGAGCTGGCCGCCGACGCTGCGTTCATGTGCGCCGTCGAGGAAGGAATTGAACAGGCAGACCGCGACCGATTCGACGCCTTCCTCGGCGAAGATTTTTGCGGCGGCGTCCACGTCCTCGGACTTCACGGCTGTCAGTTCAGTCCCGTCGGCGTCGATGCGGCCCCGCACCGGCAGGCGCAGGTAGCGCGGCACCAGCACCTGCGGGAAGGGCGAGCGATGGTCCCACTGGTTCTCGCGAATGCCGCGGCGGATCTCGAGCGAATCGCGGAAGCCCTCGGTCGTCAGCATGCCGACCTTGGCGCCCTTCTTCTCGAGGATCGTGTTGGTTGCCACGGTCGAGCCATGGACGAACAGCGCGCAGTCGCGCAGCAGCGCCGTCAGCGTGAGGTCGAGCTGCTGGGCCGCCAGCCGCAGCACGCCCAGTACGCCCTCACTGGGATCGGCCGGGACGGACGGCGACTTGAAGATGCGCACGGCGCCGGCGGCGTCGCGCAGCACCATGTCGGTGAAGGTCCCGCCCACGTCGACGCCGATGCGCCACGGGGCGAGAAGGGCGGGAGACGGGGCGGGGGCCGTCACTTCGGCAGGCTTCCCAGCACTTCGTCGGTATGTTCACCGAGCGTCGGCGCGGAGCGCGGGGAATGCGGTCTCACATGGTCGAACGCGATCGGCAGCCCGACCACCTTCGGCCCACCGGGCAGCTGTTGGATAAGCTTCGAGGCTTCCATCTGTTCGGTGCGCGCCAGCTCGCCGATGTCGTTCACGGCGGCGCAGGGCACACCGGCTTTCTCCATCGCTTCCAGCCATTCGGCACGCGGCCGGGCCTTGAGCGCCTCGGCGATCATCGGCAGCAGCTCGGCCTTGTGGGCCACGCGCTGGGCGCTCTTGGCGAACTTCGGATCGGTCGCCCATTCGTCGTGGCCGAGCACCTTGGCGCAGCGTGCCCACAGCCGGTCGTTGCCGGGCGCCAGGCAAATCGGATGGTCGGCCGTGTCGAAGGTCTGGTAGGGGACGATCACCGGGCTGCCGGTGCCGTGGCGCTTGGAAACCGTGCCGTTGGCGAGATAGCCGTTCACCTGGCCCTCGACCCAGTGCACGGCCGAGTCGAACAGCGAGGTATCGACCAGGCAACCCTTGCCGGTCTTGTCGCGCAGCCTGAGCGCCGCGAGCGCGCCGATGGTGCAGAACATGCCGGTCGCCTTGTCGTTGATCGAGGCGCCGCAGAAGGTCGGCGGGTCCTCCGGCCGGCCGGTCACGCTCATCATGCCGCCATAGGCCTGCAGCAGCGGATCGAAGGCCGGCTTCATGCGCAGCGGGCCCTGGTAGCCGAAGGCCCAGATCGAGCAGTAGATCAGGCGCGGATGGCGCGCGAGCATGGTCTCGGGCCCGATACCGACCTCGTCGACCACACCCGGCCGCAGGTTCTGGATCAGGATGTCGGCGGTCTCGCAAAGCTTGTGCAGCTTGTCGACGTCTTCCGCGAGCTTGAGGTCGAGCACGACCGAGCGCTTGTTGCGGTTCTGCGAGTAGAAGTAGAGCGAGGTCTTGCCGTCGGGTCCGAACGGAGGGCCCCAGATGCGGGCATCGTCACCGCCGTCGGGCTTCTCGATCTTGATGACGTCGGCGCCCATGTCGGCCAGCAGCACGCCGGCCAGCGGACCGGCCAGCGCCTGGCCCACTTCAATGACGCGAACTCCCTCGAGCGGTAATGTCACTTTGGTCCTCTTCGCGAGCCTGATCGCAGGCGTTTCGATCGCCGGCATCCTAGCCGCCAGCGACCGTCACACGCTACTTGCAGAACCTCGCGAAGCGGAACCTACTCGACGAAGGCTTTTTCGACGACGAACTCGCCCGGTGTCGTCGTGCTGCCCTCGGTCAGGCCCATGCCTTCCAGAAGGGACTTGATGTCGGCCAGCATCTGGACGCTGCCACACAGCATGAACCGGTCGTTCTCGCGCGACATCGGCGGCAGGCCCACATCCTTGGCCAGGGTACCGTTCTCGATCAGGTGCGAAATGCGGCCGCGATACTTGAACGGCTCGCGGGTCACGGTCGGATAGTAGACGAGCTTGTCGCGCACCATGTCGCCCAGAATCTCGTCGGCCGGCAGCTCGTCGGCCAGGGTCGAGCGGTAGGCGAGGTCGCGGACATGGCGACAGCCATGGACCAGGATGACCTTCTCGAAGCGCTCGTAAACGTCGGGGTCGCGCACCAGCGACAGGAACGGCGCGAGGCCGGTGCCGGTGCCCAGCAGGTAGAGGTTGCGGCCCGGGGTGAGGCTGTCGAGCAGCAGCGTGCCGACGGCCTTGGCGCCGACCAGCACGGGATCGCCCGGCACCAGGTTCTTGAGGTGCGAGGTGAGCTTGCCGTCGGCGACCTTGATGGAAAAGAACTCCAGCTCGTCGACATAATGCGGGCTGGCGATCGAGTAGGCGCGGAGTACCGGCTTACCCTCGACCTTCAGGCCGATCATGGTGAACTGGCCACTGGCGAAGCGGAAACCCTTGTCGCGGGTGGTCCGGAAGCTGAACAACTCGTCGGTCCAGTGATGCACCGACAGAACGGTCTCGTTTCTCAACGCGCTCACGCTGACACTCCTACGCAACGGCCGGCCACAGGCGCCGGGACGGATGGATATAGTGCAGTGCAGCATGAAAAGCCATATCTGCGAGTAATTCGCAATAGCATATTTGTCGCGTCCTAACCCCCTTTGGCGGAAGGACTTTCCTCCGCGGTGCGGTTCCGGAGAAATTCGTAGCCCGGCCCGCAAGCCGATCGCAGGACCGCGCGCGCGTCCTATACTGAAGGGCGCTCAACGCCGTTTTCGGCCCACAGTGTTCGGAGTTCCGTGCGATGAAGATGATGGTAGCGCTGCTGAGCCTGATCCTGGTGTCCGTCTCGCCGTCTTCGCGAGCGGCCGAGCCGGTCGACATGCTGTTGGTGCTGGCCGCCGACGTCTCGCGCAGCGTGACCGAGCCCAAGTTCCGGCTTCAGCGCGAAGGCGCCGCCGCCGCCATCACGCATCCCGACGTGGTCCGGGCGATCACCTCGGGGCCGAACCGCCGCATCGCCATCTGCTTCGTCGAATGGGCGTCGGCCAACATGCAGAACGTCGTGATCGACTGGATGGTGATCGGCGACGGCGCTTCGGCGCGCAATTTCGGCGACAAGCTGATCGAGACACCGCGCTCCTTTGCCGGCAGCACCTCGATCAGCGCCGCCATCGACTTCGCGGTGGGGCAGCTCGAGCGCGCGCCGTTCGTCTCGGACCGTCGGGTGATCGACGTGTCGGGCGACGGCAACAACATCGCCGGCCGCCTCGTGACCGACGCGCGCGACGATGCGGTCGCCAAGAACATCACGATCAATGCGCTGGTGATCCTGACGCCGCTCGAGGAAGCGTTCCGTCCCGAGCACACCAATCCCCCCGGCGGCCTCGAGAAATATTTTCAGGACAATGTGATCGGCGGTCAGGGCGCCTTCACCATCGTCGCCGAAAACCACGGCGCCTTCGGCCGCGCCATGACCAAGAAGCTGATCCAGGAGATCGCGGGGGCGCCGCGCACCAAGTTCGCCGCCGCGGATTAGTTGGGAACTCCTGTCGTCCTGGGAAAGGGCGCTTATTCCGCCGTCGCGCCGGATTGCTTGATGATCGGCAGCCACAGCGCCTGATCGTCGGCGATCAGCTTGCGGGCCTGGGCTGGCGTGTCGGGCGGCAGCACCTCGAAACCCTGGACTAAAAGCTTCTCCTTCACCTGCGGCATCTGGGCGATGCGGCCGATCTCGGCGTTGAGGCGGGCGACGATGGGCGCGGGCGTGCCGGTCGGCACTGCGAAGCCCAGCCATGTGGCGACGACGAAGTCGGGCAGGCCGGCCTCCATCATGGTCGGCACTTCGGGCATGATCACCGAACGGTCCTTGGTGGTGACGGCTAGCGCCTTCAGCTTGCCGGCCTTGATCTGGCCGACCACGGTCGGCGCGTTGAAGAAGCCCATCGTCACCTCGCCGTTGACCACGGCGAGGACGGCGGCCGGTGCGCCGCGATACGGAACGTGCTGCAACTTCACGCCGGTGCGCTGCTCCGTGATCACGCCCGACATATGGAGGCTGCTGCCGACGCCGCTCGATCCATAGGTGAGCTCGCCCGGCTTGGCGCGCGCCTGGGCGATCACGTCGGCGACGGTGTTGGCCGGGTTGGCGGTCGAGACGACCATCACGTTGGTTAGGATGCCGGTGGTTGAAACCGGGATGAGATCCTTCAGCGGATCGTAGCCCGGCGCCTTGTAGAGCCCCATGTTGAACACGGTCGCGCCCTGGGACGTGAGCAGCAGCGTGTAGCCATCGGCCGGTGCGCGGGCGCCTTCCGCGGTGCCCAAAAGCCCGCCGGCGCCGCCCTTGTTGTCGATCACGACGGGTTGGCCCAGCGCCTTGGCCAGTTCCTCGCCGAAGGTGCGTCCCACCGTGTCGGCGCCGGCGCCGGCCGCGAACGGGATGATCATGCGGATCGGCCGCTCCGGCCAGTCGGCGGCGCGTGCAGGTGCGGAGGCCAGGAGGGGCAGCGAGAGAAGCAGCGAGCCGGCCAGGGCCTGCCGGCGCGAAAGAACCTGTCGTGGCGAGATCATAGTCGGCTTCTCCCTGGAATGCGGCGTCCGGCTCATGGCCGGATCTGGTTGTCTCCCGACAGTACTACCGTGCTTGAACTTGTGTCAGTCGGCATCACATTGGCGGGGAGGGCCCAACTCTCTCAACGAAGGAGACCGGCCATGAAGCTCGGTTCGATTGCGGCGATGGCGGTGGCGCTTGGAACGCTCGGCGCCTGCCAGAGCGTCAGCTACGAGAAGGCGGGCGCGACGCCCCAGCAGGTCCAGGCCGATACCAAGGCCTGCCAGGATTATCAGTTGCGCCGTTGGGGCGCGATGGGCGGCGATATCGTCGAGAACATGGATCCCGACGAATTCGAGAAGCCGTGCATGCAACAGCGCGGCTACCGGCAGGTCACGGTACCGGGCCGCTCGTAGCGGCCCGGCATCAGTGCTTTCGGCTTACTTGTCGAGCCAGACGTCCTCGAAGCGTGAGCCGTTGTAGAGGCTGTTCACCATCGGGCGGAAACCCTTCACGTAGGGGTGCCAGCAGCTTGCCGCGGCATTCCACATGATGATGGGGCGGAAGCCCTCCTCGAGGATCTGCTTGTCGATCTCCCAGACGAGCTTCTTGCGCTTCTCGAGGTCGCGTTCGGCCGACTGGATCGGGAAGAGCTTCTCGATCTCGGGATTGCAGTAGCCGACATAGTTGCGCTCCGACTTGCAAGCATAGTGCTCGAAGTAGGTCTGGTCGGGATCGTCGACACCATTGCCGGTGGTGTTGAGGCCGACCGAATAGTCCTTGCGGGCGACCTTGTTGAACCACAAAGCGGTGTCGACCAGATCGAGCTCGCCCTCGATGTAGATCTCCTTCAGCTGGTCGATCAGGATCACCGCTGGATCGCGATAGAGCAGGTGGTTGCGTGTCGCGACCTTGAGCTTCAGTCTGTTGTCGGGGCCGTAGCCCTTCGCCTTCATGATCGCCTGCGCCTCGGCGCGGTTCTTCGCGACGTCCGGTCCGTAGCCCTTCACCTGGTCGAGCATCGCCTTGGGCATGCCCCAGACGCCGCTCGGCCCGGGCTCCATGACGCCGCCGGCATCGGCCTGGCCCTGGTTGATGATGTCGATGAACGACTTGCGGTCGATGGTCAGCAGCATCGCGCGCCGGATGTCGGCGTCGTTGAACGGTGGTGCGTCGCTGTTCACGATCAGGTTGGTGCTGTTGTTCATCGACGCCGTCTCGCAGATCGCGGTCGATGCCTGGGCCTTGATGTCCTTCAGCAGCGGGATCGTGACGGCGTAGGGCGCCGTCATGTCATATCGGCCCGAGACGAAGCCCAGCATGGCCGTGCCGCGCGCCGGCACGATCGGCATCTCGATTGCGTCGAGATAGGGTTTGCCCTTCTTGAAGTAGTCCGTGTTGCGGACGAGCTTCACGATCTCCTTCTGCTTGAACTCGCCGAGCTTGAAGGGGCCGGTGCCGATCGGCTTGGTGCGCATCTGCGCCGTCGGCACGTGGCAGGCATAAACAGGACTGTAGCCCGAGGCGAGCAGCACCAGGAGCGAGGGCTGCGGCTGGCCGAGATGGAAAGTCACCTCGCGGTCGCCGTTCGTCGTCACGTCCTGGAGATTCCAGTACCAGGAGGAGCGTGGGTTCTTGCGCAGCTTCTGGGTCTCGCTCTTGCCGGTGAGCATGTCCCAGGTGCACTTCACGTCGGCCGAGGTGAAGTGCTTGCCGTCGTGCCACTTGGCGTTCCCGACCAGCTTGAAGGTGAGTTTCTTGCCGTCCTCGCTCCACGCCCAGCTCTCCGCGAGATCCGGGCGGATCGTGTCGAGGCTGTTCTGCGGGATCTGCTGATCGAAGACGACGAGATTGTTGTAGAGGCCCATGAAGGGCACGACGGTCGAGGTCGTGGCTTCCTCGTGGATCGAGGTGCTGGGCGGGTTGTCCGCGAAGTACAGTTTGAGCGTGCCGCCGCTCTTCTGTGCGAGCGCCGGCGCCATCGACAGGCCTAGCGTCGCTATCACGCCAAGAAATCCAACACTTAAACGCATTGTTTTTTCCTCCCTTGACTTGTTGCAGGGAGGATGACGCGACAGGGGCCCTCCGTCGAGAGGGCCCCGGGAACGCGGCTAAAAGCAGGTTCTGGCGCCGGGCTGCCTCCTGGCGGCCCGGCCTTTCTTCATCGGGCTACTTGTCGAGCCAGATGTCCTCGAAGCGCGAGCCGTTGTAGAGGCTGTTCACCATCGGCTTATAACCCTTCACGTAGGGTGCCCAGCAGGTTCCCGAGGCATTCCACATGATGATCGGGCGGAACCCCTCTTCGAGGATCTGCTTGTCGATCTCCCAGACCATCTTCTTGCGCTTCTCGATGTCACGCTCGGCCGACTGGATCGGGAAGAGCTTCTCGATCTCCGGATTGCAGTAGCCGACATAGTTGCGCTCGGACTTGCAAGCGTAGTGTTCGAAGTAGGTCTGGTCGGGATCGTCGACGCCGTTGCCGGTCGTGTTGAGGCCGACCGAGTAATCCTTGCGCGCGACCTTGGCGAACCACAGGGCGGTGTCGACCAGGTCGAGCTCGCCGTCGATGTAAATCTCCTTCAGCTGGTCGATCAGGATCACCGCCGGGTCGCGATAGAGAAGGTGGTTACGCGTCGCGACCTTGAGCTTCAGCTTGTTGTCGGGCCCGTAGCCGTTCTTCTTCATGAGCGCCTGGGCTTCGGCGCGGTTCTTCGCGACGTCGGGCCCGTAGCCCTTCACCTGATCGAACATCTCCTTCGGCATGCCCCAGACGCCGCCGGGCGCCGGTTCCATGACGCCGCCGGCTTCGCCGGCACCCTGGGCCAGGATGTCGATGAACGACTTGCGGTCGATGGTGAGCAGCATCGCGCGGCGGATGTCGGCATTGTTGAATGGCGCGGCATCGCTGTTCACGATCAGGTTGGTGCTGTTGTTCATCGGCGCGACTTCGCAGACCGCATTGGCCGCCTGGGCCTTGATGTCCTTCAGCAGCGGGATGGTGACGGCATAGGGCGGCGTCATGTCGTAGCGGCCCGAGACGAAGCCCAGCAGCGCCGTGCCGCGCGCCGGCACGATCGGCATCTCGATCGCGTCGAGATAGGGCTTACCCTTCTTGAAGTAGTCGGTGTTGCGCGTGAGCTTGATGATTTCCTTCTGCTTGAACTCGGCAAGCTTGAAGGGGCCGGTGCCGATCGGCTTGGTGCGCATCTGCGCCGTCGGCACATGGCAGGAGTAGACGGGGCTGTAGCCCGAGGCGAGCAGGATGAGCAGCGAAGGCTGCGGCTGGCCGAGATGGAAGGTGACCTCGCGGTCGCCGTTGGTCGTGACTTCCTGGAGGTTCCAGTACCAGGAAATGCGCGGATTCTTGCGTAGCTTGTGGGTCTCGCTCTTGCCGGTGAGCATGTCCCAGGTGCATTTCACGTCGGCCGACGTGAAAGGCTTGCCGTCATGCCACTTGGCATTGCCGACCAGCTTGAAGGTCAGCTTCTTGCCATCCTCGCTCCACGCCCAGCTCTCGGCGAGGTCCGGCCGGATCGATTCCAGACTGTTCTGCGGAACTTGCTGATCGAAAACGACGAGGTTGTTGTAGAGGCTCATGAAGGGCACGACGGTCGATGTCGTCGCCTCTTCGTGGATCGAGGTGCTCGGCGGATTGTCCGCGAAGTACATCTTCAGTGTGCCGCCGCTCTTCTGTGCGAGCGCCGGCGCAGCCGACAGGCCGAGCGCCGCGATGGCACCGAGAATTCCGACCGATAGACGCATAAACTCTACTCCTCCCATACCCCGTTGCAGAGAGGATGACGCGGAGCGTTTTCTGCGTCGAGAGGGCGGGTCCGACTAGCGGATCAGGCTACCGGATCATGGCACGCAGCTTCGATGACATGAGGTCGGCGGCAAGCACGAGGATCAGGATCACGATCACGCAGGCGGCCGTGTCCTCGTAGGCGAACAGCTTCATTGAACTGATGAGCTCGAAGCCGATTCCACCGGCGCCGACCATGCCCAGCACCGTCGAGACGCGGATGTTGGTTTCGAAGCGATAGAGCACCACGCCGATCCAGGCGGGCAGGACCTGCGGCAATACGCCAAAGACGATTCGCTGCAAGGTGCCCGCACCGGCGGCCCGCAGAGCGTCGAGCGGGCCCTCGTCGATCTCCTCGATCGCCTCGGCGAAGAACTTGCCCAGCATGCCTGCGCCGTGCAGCGCGATGGCCAGCACGCCGGCGAACGGGCCGAGGCCGACAGCGGCGACGAAGATCAGCGCCAGGATGATCTCGTTGATGCCGCGCATCACGTTCAACACCTGGCGCAGCCCGTGGAACACCCAGGCATAGGGCGACAGGTTTCGCGCCGCGAAGAAGCAGACCGGCAGGGCCAGCACGATGCCGAGCAGGGTGCCCCACAGCGCGATCTGTACCGTCTCGATCGCCGGCTTCACCAGCTTCTGCATGAAGGTAAAGTTCGGCGGCAGCATGCGGCCGATGAAGTCGCCGATCCACGGCAGCCCGTCGATGAAGCCGGTGACGCTGAGATTGGTGCCGACGGCCGACCACCAGAGCGCGGCGACCGTGGCGCCCAGGATCGGGACCATGATCCACCAGCCGAGCGGACCGCGTGGCTTGTTGACGACGAATTGCAGGGACATTTTTTAAGCCCTCTCTTCGACGGTGGGGGCAGAGGCAGCAGTGGCGGCGAGTGCGATCTCGGCTTCCGCCGCGGCACGACGGCGTTCGGTGAGGCGCTGGGCGGCGTCGAGCACGTTGGGATCGTCGAGGCCGGGATAGATGCTGCGGATCACGTCGCCGCTCACGCCCGCCGGCGGACCGTCATAGACGACGCGGCCGGCCGACAAGCCCACCACACGTTCGGCGAATTCCAGCGCATAGTCGATCTGATGGAGATTGCAGAGGACCGCGATGTTGGATTCCTTGCAGCTCTTCTTCAGGTAGTTGAGCACGATGCGCGAGGTCTTGGGATCGAGACTTGCCACCGGCTCGTCGGCCAGCATGAACTTGGGCTGCTGGGCCAGCGCACGGGCGATGCCGACCCGCTGCTGCTCACCGCCCGACAGCGCGTCGGCGCGATTGCGGGCCTTGTGGGACATGGCGACCTGCTCGAGGCAGTGCATCGCGATCTTCACGTCGGCTTCGGGAAAGAGCTGCAGGCTGCTGAGGATCGGCGAGAGGTCGGCCATGCGACCGACCAGCACGTTCTTCAGCACGCTGAGGCGCTTCACCAGATTGTGCTGCTGGAAGATCATTGCGACGTTGCGCCGGAGCAGGCGCAGGTCGCGGCGGTTGGACGACAGCGACGTGCCGTCGACCACGATGTCGCCGGCGGTCGGTTCGATCAGCCGGTTGATGCAGCGCAGAAGCGTCGACTTGCCGGCGCCAGACGGTCCCAGCACGACGACGAACTCGCCGGGCCGGATCGAAAGGTTGACGTCGCACAGCGCCTGGTGGTCGCCATAGGATTTGGCGAGGCCGCGGATTTCGATCATGGCTCGATCTCCCTCTGGGCGGGCGGCTACTTCTGCTTCTTCAGGTCGATGTTCGCGAGCTTCGCGGTCTCGCGCACGATGTCGTAGGCTTGGTCGTTGGTTTCCTTGAAGCCGTTCAGCTTGCCCTGGTCGGACCAGTTGAGATCCTTGATCGACAGGAACGCGGCCTTCACCTTGGCCTTCGTCTCGGGCGAGAGGTCCTTGCGCCACACCATCGGCGATTCCGGGATCGGCGGCGATTCCCACACGGTCTGGATCTGGTCGGCCTTGATGTGGCCCTTGGCGATGGCGGCGTCGAGGATGCGGTCGGCGATGGTCGCGGCATCGACCTTGCCGTTGGCGACGGCCAGTGCGTTGGCATCGTGCGCGCCGGTGAAGATCACGGTCTTGAAGTCGCGCTTGGGTTCGATGCCGGCCTTGAGCAGGCCCGCGAGCGGGAAGGCATAGCCTGAGGTCGAGGCGGGATCGACGAAGGCGAAGTTCTTGCCCTTGAGATCGTCGAGCGTTTTGATGCCGCTCGATTTCAGGGCGATGATCTTGGAGTGATAGTAGGTGCGGCCGGCCTTGGCGGTCTCGGCGATGGCGAAGGCCTCGACCGGCGTCACGGTGGTGGCCAGCACGTAGGAGAACGGCCCGAGATAGGCGATGTCGAGATGCTTGGCGCGCAGGGCCTCGATGACGCCGTTGTAGTCGGTGGCGACGAAGCCCTGGACCTTCATGCCGGAGTTCTTCTCGACCGCGTCGAGAATGTCCTTGCTCTGCGCGAGCATCGCCCGTGAATCCTCGGAGGGGATGAGGCCCACTTTGAGGACCTGCGGGGCCTGGGCGTGAGCCGCGCGAGGGTGCCGCCCGCCAGCAGCGAGCCGGCGGTTAAAAACCCGAAATCGCGACGCGTCATCCTGGTCATTTTTGTTTCCTCCGTGGTTTCTTGCTTTGACGTCTAAGCGGCCATTTCGGCCAACAGCGCCTCCCGGCGTCCGATGAAGTTGCGGCCGCGATCGCCCGCCAGCGCGTCGTCGACCAGACGCGCCCAATCGCGGGCGGCGATGCCGTGGTCGGTGGCATCGGGCGAGATGCCGAGTTTCTTCAGGAAGGTTTCGAGGCGCGCGGCGCCCGCCATCAGGTCGTTGCCGAAGATGCGGCGCAGCGAGGCGTCGCAGGCGGCGTTGCAGCCGGCCACCGCGCGCATCACCATCGGCAGGCTGAACGAGCAGGCGATGCCGTGCGGCACGCCGTGATGCAGGGTCAGGTGATAGGATAGCGAATGGGCAAGCGCGGTGCGCGTGTTGGAGAAAGCCAGCCCCGCGAACAGGCTGGCGCGCGCCAGCCGCGTGCGCAGCGCCTCGCTTTTGAGGTCATCCGCGAGGAGCGGCAGGGCGTCCAAAACCTCGCGCGCGGCGACCTCGGCGAGCGAGCTCGAGACCGGGTTGGCGTTGACGTTCCAGATGCTCTCCAGCGCGTGGCTCAGCGCATCGAGGCCGGTGCTGATCGTGACGGCGCGCGGCAGGCCGAGCGTCAGCAACGGATCGACGAGCGCGGCTTCGGGATAGAGCGTCTCGCGCGCCAGCGAATACTTCTTCATCGCGCCGGTGTCCCAGACTGTCGCCCAGGACGTGACTTCGCTGCCGGTGCCGGCCGTGGTGGGGATGGCGATGATCGGCGTGTGGCCGAGAGAGTCGCCGTCCTTGCCGGTCTGCAGGTGATGCCGCACCGTATCGAAGTTGCCCTTGGCGGCGGCCAGCACCTTGGCGGCATCCATCACCGAGCCGCCGCCCAGCGCCACGATCGCCTCGACGGGCCGCGTCGCGGCGGCATAGGTGCGGCACGATTCAGTGAGGCCGACGAAGTCGGGATTGGGGCCGATGTTGCTGACCGTGACGGCAGGAGCGCCCGCCTGGGCCACGACGCGGCGCGTGAGGTCGGCGAAGACGCCGCCGCCGTTGGCGTCGTCGTAGGTCACGAGGCAATAGGCGCGGCCGGCCAGAACCTTGCCCAGCGTCTCGAAGACGCCGGCGCCGAACTTCACGTCGACCGGATTACGGTAACGCCACATCCGCGCTTCACTCCCATGGCTTTTACGGCTCAGGCCTTGTCGGCCTTTTGACAATCTTCCGGCCGGCTCTCACATTTAACCAATTCAAACATTCTCGAATTGGCATTGAGAAAATCAATATGAGGCACACGCAGCTCCGCTCCTTCCATGCGGTGGCGCAACGGCTGAGCTTCACCTCTGCCGCGCGCGAACTGGGCGTCAGCCAGCCCACCATCACCACGCAAGTGAAGTCGCTGGAGCAGGAATTCGGCGTCGAGCTGTTCGTGCGCCGCGGCCGGCGCATCGAACTCACCGAAACCGGCGGCGGCCTTTTGGATATCACGCGCCGCCTGTTCGCCGACGAGAAGGAAGCGGCCGACTATCTCAACGAGACGCGCGGCCTGAAAACCGGCCACCTGCGCGTCGGCGCCGTCGGGCCCTATCACGTGACCGACATGCTGGCGGCCTTCAACGCGCGCCATCCCGGGCTCTACGTTTCGGTCACCGTCGGCAATTCACGCGACACGCTGCGCGACCTGCTGGATTACCGGACTGACGTGGCGGTGCTGGCCCATGTCGATCCCGATCCGCGGCTGGTCGCCATTCCCTATCGCCGCCACCGCGTGATCGCCTTCTGCCCCATCGACCATCCTTTCGCGCAACGCCGCAGCATTCGCGCACGCGACATGGAAGGTCAGCGCCTCGTCGTGCGTGAAGCCGGATCGACGACCCGTCGTGCCTTCGACCAGGCGATGCGCGAGGCCGACGTGCGGCCCAAGGTCGTGATGGAGATCGGCAGCCGCGAATCGATCCGCGAGGCGGTGGCCAAGGGGATCGGCATGGGTGTGGTGTCGGAGGCGGAGTTCATCCCCGATCCGCGCATCAAGCCGCTGCCGATCACGGATGCCGAAATCTTCACCTACGCCCATGTCGTGCATCTCAGGGAGCGGCAGAATGCGCGTCTCGTGCGCGCCTTCCTGCAGGTGCTGGCCGGGCTGCTGCCGGTCAGTTCGCCATCCAGCCGCCGTCGACCATCAAATTCTCGCCGGTGATGAACGTCGCCTCGTCGGAGGCGAGGAAGAGGGCGGCGTTGGCCACGTCCTCGGAGCGGCCGAGGCGCGGCAGCGGCGTGCGGACGTTCGAATAGTCGATCCAGCGCGGCTCGATCGCACGACCGGTCTTGCCGGTGAGGATTTTGCCCGGCGCCACGGCGTTGCAGATGATGCTGTCACGGCCGTAGTCCGAAGCGATCTGGCGGGTGATGTAGACCACCGCCGATTTCGAGACGCCGTAGGAGAAATCCTCAGGTGAGGAGATCATGCCGTGCTGCGAGGAGATGTTGACGATGCGCCCGCGCGCCTCGTTGCGGATCTCCTGCGTCAGCATCTGGCGCACGGCGGCGCGGCACATCAGGAAGACGCCGGTGACGTTCACCTCCATCACCCGGTTCCATTCCTCGAGGCTGGTGTCGGTCAGCTTCTTGCCCGAGCGGATGACGGCATCGTTGACCACGATGTCGAGCCGTCCGGTCGGCAGGGCGGCCTGGCGCACGGCCTCCTCGACGTCCTTCTCGTTCGACACGTCGCCCTGGAAGAAGGGCACGTTCAGGATCTTGTGCGTCGGCTCGCCGCCCTCGACGACGGCTTCCGTGATGTCCATCAGCAGAAGGGTCGCCCCTTCCGCCTGGAATCTTTTAGCGATGGCGCGACCGATGCCCGAGGAGGCACCGGTGATGAGGGCGGTCTTGCCGGCGAGTCGGTTCATGGGCTCGCCGGACGCAAGGTTCGTGCCTCCAGCCTAGCCGCGCCGGACACTGGCGCCGCCATCGACCGGCAGGGTGACGCCGGTGATGAAGCTCGCCTCGTCGGAAGCGAGGAAGAGGGCGGCGTTGGCGACGTCCCAGCCGGTGCCCATCTTCTTGCCGAGCGGCACCTTGGCATCGCGCTCGGCCTCGACCTCGGCGCGGCTCTTCTTGAATTCGCGCGCGCGCGTGTCGACGGCCATGGGCGTGTTCATGAGACCGGGCAGGATGACGTTGGCACGGATGCCATACGGCGCGTTCTGGTAGGCGAGTTGCTCGGTGAAGGACACCATCGCCGACTTGGTCGCCTTGTAAGCCACGTACGGATAGGTGGTGATCACCGCCATCGACGAGATGTTGATGATCGCGCCGCTCTTCTGCTCGCGCATGATCGGGATCACGTGCCGGGCGGCGAAGATGCAGCTCTTGAGGTTGATCGCGACGCAGCGGTCGAAGGCTTCCTCGGTGATGGTGAGGAGCTCCGCGTCGCCGCCCGAGAGCGAGACGCCGACATTGTTGTGCAGAATATCGACCCGGCCCCAGCGGGCGTGGGCGTCGGCGACCATCGCCTTGATCTCGGCTTCCTTGGTCACGTCGGCCTTGAAGGCGACCGCCGTGCCCTGGTTGACGCCGATCATCTCGACGGTTTCCTGCGCCGAGGCGAGATTGTGATCGACGCAGAGGACCTTGGCGCCCTCGCGCGCGAAGGTGAGCGCAGTGGCGCGGCCGTTACCCATGCCTTCGCCGGGGCTCTGGCCGGCGCCGACGACGATGGCGACGCGATCTTTCAGGCGCATGCTACTTCACTCCCGGAATCGGGTACTGCTTGAGTACCTCTTTGTACTGAGGCTCGTTGTCGATCTGCATCGTGGCGAGCACGCGGACGACGGCGCAGTAGAAGGCGATGGTGAGCACCAGGTCGGTCATGTGCTCGTCGGACAGGTCCTTCTTGATCTCGGCGAAGGTGGCGTCCGACATGGCGAGGTTCTTCACCATCTCGCGGGCGCCCTTGAGGATCGCCTTGGCCAGCGGCTCGAGCTTGGAGGGCTTGCCCTCGGTCTCGGCCATCAGGCCCTGGATGTCCTCGTCGGTGACGCCGAACTCCTTGCCGATCTTCACATGATGGGTGAACTCGTATTCCGACTTCTCCATCCAGCCGACTTGAAGAATTGCGAGCTCGCGCAGGCGCGTGTCGAGCTTGCTCTTGAAGCGGATGTAGCCGCCCAGCCCGCTGAAGGCCCGCGCCATGTCGGGCGAGTTGACCAGCAGCTTGTGCAGGTTTGTGTTGCGCTTGAGCATGTCGCGATATTCGGGCGCGACCTGTTCGGGCTCGAGGTAGGGCAAGCGGGCCATCTTGGTAGTTCTCCCTTTATCTGTGGTTGATTTGGTCAGTGATCTTGCGAATCGCGCGACGGGCCCTGCAGGGTCACGCCGCCGTCGACGACGATGACCTGGCCCGTGATGTAGCGGGCGTGGTTGCTCAGCAGGAAGCGCACGGTGTGGCCGATGTCCCAGCCGGTGCCTTCGATCTTGAGCACCGAGGCGTTGGCGCGCTGGGCCCGATTGGCCTCGCTCATGCCGTTGCCGCGATTGACCATCGGCGTGTACATCGGGCCGGGGCAGATGCAGTTGACGCGGATATGGTCCTTGCCATGGTCGACCGCCATCGCCTGGCTGAGGCCGATCACGGCGGCCTTCGAGGTCGTGTAGGTCGTGAGGCCGCGCGGACGCAGCGCCGAGATCGAGGAGATGTTCACGATCGAGCCGCCCTTGGCCGTCTTGATCATCGCCGGGATCGCATGCTTGGAGAGCAGGAACATCGTCTCGACGTTCACCTGCATCACGCGGCGATATTCCTCGGGTTTCTCGTCGACGACCGAGCCGCGGCTGCCGATGCCGATATTGTTGTCGAGGAAGTCGAGCCGGCCCCAGCGATCGACCGCGGCATCGACCAGCCGCTTGCACTCGACTTCCTGCGTCATGTCGCCGGCATGGGCCGCGGCGTGCCCGCCCTCGGCCTTGATCATCTCGACGGTGCGTTCCGCCAGCTTCAGGTCGCGGTCGGCCACCAGCACGTTGGTGCCGGCGCGCGCGAGCAGGATTGCGGCCGCCCGGCCGTTACCAATGCCGTCGCCCGCGGCGCCACCGCCGGAAATGATCGCAACCTTGCCGGCCAGACCGGCATCGTCTTCTGGACCCTTCATGATTCTCTCCTAAGGCAGGCCGGCGCCGGGAACGTCGACGCGCATCGTCTCGATGCGACCGTCCTTCTTGTCGGCGATGGCAGGCCCGCTGCCGCTGTTGGTGACGACGAAAAGCGTTTTACGGTCCTTGCCGCCCAGCATGCAGGCGTAGGCCGCGCGCGCGCCGAGGTCGAGCGCATGCGTGACCTTGCCGCCTTCGAGCACGCGGACCATCTGGTGAGTGAAGGCGCCGGTAACCCAGATGCCGCCCTCGGCATCGAGGCAGATACCGTCGGGATTGCAGGTCGGCGTCTCAGCCCAGACGCGCCGGTTGGACAAGGTGCCGTCGGCGGCGATGTCGAAGGCGGTGAGGCGCTTGGCGAAGGTCTCGCCGATGATCATGGTCTTGCCGTCGGGCGTGATGACGGTGCCGTTGGGGAACATCAGCTCGTCGGCTGCGGCATGGACGGAGCCGTCGGGATCGATCCTGGCCAGCACCGCGGCGCGTGGCTTCTCGCCGGCATGGCGATCGAAACCGAAATTGCCGACATAGGCGCGGCCCTTGGCGTCGACCACCATGTCGTTGCACAGGCCGGTGGCGATCGAACTCAGCTCGGCTTCGACGGTGAGCTTGCCGTTCGCGAAGCGCATCAGGCGACGATCGGTCATGCTCACGATCAGCATCGTGCCGTCGGGCCGCCAGCCCAGGCCCGAGGGACGGCCCGGCACCTCGACGATCGTCTCGGCCTTGCCGCTCTCGTCGACGGTCCGCACCTGGTGGACATAGAAGTCGGAGAAATAGAGCCGGTCGTCCCGCCAGCGCGGGCCCTCACCGAAGGAAAGGCCATCGAGCAGCGGTTCGAGTTTCATGCGCGGTCCCAGTCGATCCTGAAGGAGTTGCCTTCGGGCTTTACGTAGCCCGCGTTGGCGCCGGGGAAGTGGGCGGGGCAGAGGAGGGCGTTGGTCTCGACGCAGTCTTCCAGCAGCTTGCGGCGCGAGACGGCGGACATTGCCTGGTCCCAGCAGAACTGGCTCGACCAGTCCGGATGATAAACCTGGATCGGGTGATGCATGATGTCGCCCGAGAAGCAGGCCTGCTTTCCCTGATCCTTGAGGTTGATGGCGATCGAACCCGGCGTGTGGCCGGGATAGTCCTTGATGGTGAGCAGCGGGTCGGGTTGGTGATCCTTGTCGATCATCACCGCCTTGCCGGCCTCGACGATCGGCAGGACCGAATCGTCGAACGAGCCGTCGTTGACCTTGCCCTCACCCTGGCTCTTCCGCTCGCTTTCCCAGTGCGCGTATTCGCGCTTGGCAAACAGGTACTTGGCGTTGGGAAAAGTCGGGACCCAGCGGCCGTTCTCCAGCTTGGTGTTCCAGCCGACATGATCGACGTGCAAATGCGTGCACATCACGAAATCGACCGACTCGGGCGCGCAGCCGCAGGCCTTCAGCCGGTCGAGGAACGGTGTGTTGAGATTGTTCCAGCCGGCATTGTGGCGCTGCTTGTGATTGCCAAGACAGGTGTCGATCAGGATCGTGTGCTTGGGCGTCTTGACGATCCAGGTATGAACCGAGCCGATCAGCCGGTCGCTGCCGTCCTGCACATGCTCCGGCACCATCCAGCTCTTCTGGGCGTCGAAGGCTTCCTGGTCGAACTTGGGGAACATGCGGCCGGGCTTGAAGCCCGGGCCGCAGATTTCCTCGACCTTCTCGATGGTGGCTCCGCCCAGCTTTCGCACGGTCATGGCGTGGCTTCCTTCAGGAATTGACGACTAGAAGGTGACGACGCTGCGGATCGACTCGCCCTTGTGCATCAGGTCGAACGCGTCGTTGATCTTCTCGACCGGCATCGTGTGGGTGATGAGCGAATCGATGTCGATCTTGCCGTCCATGTACCAGTCGACGATCTTCGGCACGTCGCGGCGGCCTTTGGCGCCGCCGAAGGCGGTGCCCATCCAGGTGCGGCCGGTGACGAGCTGGAACGGGCGCGTGGCGATCTCCTGGCCGGCGCCGGCGACGCCTATGATCACCGACTTGCCCCAGCCGCGATGGCAGCATTCCAGCGCCTGGCGCATCAGTTTGGTGCTACCGACGCATTCGAAGCTGTAATCCGCGCCGCCGTCGGTCAGCTCGACCAGATGCGCGACGAGATCCTTGTCGCCGAGATCCTTCGGATTGACGAAGTGCGTCATGCCGAACTTGCGGCCGAGCGCCTCGCGCGCCGGGTTGAGATCGACGCCGACGATCATGTTGGCGCCGACCATGCGCGCGCCCTGCAGGACGTTGAGGCCGATGCCGCCTAGGCCGAACACCACGACATTGGCGCCGGGTTCGACCTTGGCGGTGTTGATCACGGCGCCGATGCCGGTCGTCACGCCGCAGCCGATGTAGCAGACCTTGTCGAACGGCGCGTCGGGGCGGATTTTCGCCAGCGCGATCTCAGGCAGCACCGTGTAGTTCGAGAAGGTCGAGCAGCCCATGTAGTGATGGATCTTCTTGCCCTTGATCGAAAAGCGCGAGGAGCCGTCGGGCATCACGCCCTGGCCCTGCGTCGCGCGGATCGAGGTGCAGAGGTTGGTCTTGCCCGAGAGGCAGGATTTGCACTGCCGGCATTCGGGTGTGTAGAGCGGGATCACGTGGTCGCCCTTCTTCAGCGACACGATGCCAGGCCCTACGTCGACCACGACGCCCGCGCCTTCATGGCCGAAGATCACCGGGAACAGGCCCTCGGGATCGCCGCCGGAGCGCGTGAACTCGTCGGTGTGGCAGACACCCGACGCCTTGATCTCGACCAGGACCTCGCCGAACTTCGGCCCTTCGAGATCGACGGTCTCGATCTCGAGGTTCTTGCCGGCTTCGAAACAGACGGCTGCCTTTGTCTTCACGCGATGACCCCCTCAAAACTTGGTCGTGAAGCCTAAAGCAGGGGGCCGCCCACCGTCTACGCTGCGGCGCGACCGGCGAGCGTGCGTGCCATTTCAGACTTCGCCTCGCGGTATTGGCTGACGAGGCGCCGGACGAGATCGGACGCGGTCGGTACGTCCTCGATGTTCCCGACGCCGTGGCCGGCCGTATAGATGTCCTTCCAGCGCTTCTTGTTCTCCTGTGCGCCGACGATCTTGCCGGGCAGGGTCGTGCGCAGCACGTCGAGGTCGATGCCGGCCGCGAGCAGGCTCGGCGTCAGCCAGTTGGCCGGCGCGCCGTCGACCGAGGCGGTGAGGAACACATCCGTCGCGCGCGTGGCGAGGATCATGTCCTTGTGCGCCTGTGCCGCCATTGCTTCCTGGGTCGCGATGAAGCGCGTGCCGATATAGGCGAGGTCCGCGCCCATCGCCTCGGCCGCGAACACGTCGCGACCCGTGGTCTGGCCGCCGGCCAGCACGACGGCGAAGCTGTCACCGAGCTGTCGCACTTCGTTCATCAGCGCAAATGGATTGATCGTGCCGGTATGGCCGCCGGCGCCGCCCGCCACGGCGATCACGCCGTCGACGCCCGCTTCCAGCGCCTTCTCGGCATGCCGCCGGTTGGCGATGTCGTGCAGCGCGACGGCGCCCCAGCCGTGGATGCGCTTGATCGCATCGCCCGGCGCGCCCTTCGAGGTGAGCACGACCGGCACCTTGTACTTCTCGACCAGTTCGAGATCGCCCTGGTAACGCGGGTTCGAGGCATGGACGACGAGGTTCACTGCCCAGGGCGCGGGCTTCTTGCCGGCATCCTCAAGCCGCTTCATGCCCTCGACCATCTCGTCGAGCCAGCCCTGGAACTCCTCGCGGCTGCGCGTGCCGTGGGCGGGGAAGCTGCCCATCAGGCCCTCGCTGCAGCAGGCCAAGGTCAGCGCTGGATTGGAGACCAGGAACATCGGCGCGGCGATGGCGGGGATCGTCATGCGCTCCATCAACTTGTGCACTTCGGCGCGCGGCATGGTTCAGACCTCTCCGATGGTGGGCGTGGTGGATGTCACGCCGCTGTCGTTCAATTGTTCAAGTCGGGCATCGTCGTAGCCCAGCAACTCGCGCAGCACGGCATCGGTGTGCTGGCCGAGATCGGGGGCGGGACGTTCGATGGCGAGACCCTTGCCGTCGAGGCGGTAGGGCAGGCCCTTCACGAGGCCGCCCTTCTCGTCGCGCACCAGGGTCACGCCCTGCAATTCTGTGTCGCGCAAAAGGTCGTTGCCATCGAAGCAGGGCGCAGCGGCGATGCCCTTGGCGAGCAGCGCGGCGACGGCAGCATCACGGTCCTGGCCGGCGCAGAAATCCGCCATCGCAGAATCGGGCGCGTCGAGCGTGACCGCCAGCCATTTGCCGTCGGCGCACTTGTAGGAGTCCTGCAGCGCCACGCCGGCTTCTGTATTGCCGCGCGGCGCGAGCCGATGCTTGGGATCGGCCGAGGCCGCGAGGATTTCCTCGCCCAGGGTGAAGGACGCGACTTCGCGCTGGGAGAAGTCGAGGAATGCGCCCTTGTTCGTGCGGCGCGCTTCGGTGACGGCGGCGATCACGATGCCGGTGGCGAACAGCGACACGATCTGATCGGGATAGTTCACGTCCATGCCGGAGATGCGCGGCTCCTCGCCCTCATAGCCGGTGAGCGAGGCGATGCCCGACGTGGCATCGAGCGTGCTGCCGAACGAGACGTTCATCCGCTCCGGCCCGGTGTCGCCCTGGCTGGAAATGGCGGCGAAGACGAGGCGCGGATTGATCGCGCTTAAATCCTTGTAACCAAGGCCCGCGCGATCGAGGACGCCGCGCCGGAAGTTCTCGACTACCACATCGCAGGTCGCCGCGAGTTCACGGATGATCCTCTGGCCCTCTGGATCTTTCAGGTTCAGTGCCAGTCCGCGCTTGTTGCGATTGGTGAAGCGGAACTGTGGCGAACGGTTCCACCAGCCGTCGTCATTGTCGATCTTGCCGACGACGCGGAAGGGATCGAGATAGGCGCCGGATTCGATCTTGATCACATCGGCGCCGAGATCAGCCAGCATCGCCGAAGTGTTGGCGCCCGCGGTCAGCAGCCCGAAGTCCAACACGCGGATACCAGCGAGGGGACGCTCATTTGCCTCCCCATTCATAGGGGGAGGTGTCGCGGTCTTCCGAGGCGGAAGGGCCACGGATTGCGCCGGCGCCGGCTTTGGTGCGAAGGAACGGCCATTCCATTGCACGGGCAGTTGCGGCAAGCGCAGCGTGCCTTCGGTCGGATGAAGCATGTCGGCCAGGAAGCCGCGTGCGACGTACTGCTCCGTCCGTAAAAGCTCGGCCGGCGAGAAGATCGGGCCGAAGGGCACGCCCTTGGCCTGTGCTGTCTTCTGGATCTCCTCGCGCGTCTTGTCGGCAAACCAGGGTGCGAGCGCCGCATAGAGCTCGGCAATGTTCTTCCGTCGCCCCGCGCGCGTGTTGAACTTCGGATCGTCGAGACGCTTGTCGCCCACCAGCGCGCGGGTCGCGGGCCACTGTGTCACCGTGTAGACGACGGCCACGTGACCGTCGCGGCAGGGCAGCACCTGGAACTCCGAATTCTTGCCCTCGCGGCCGGGCGAGGTGCCGGACGCGGCGGCGCCGGAGGCCGCCTTCCAGTTCACCCACTGCATTACCTCGGCCAGCGACACGCGCACCGACGGCGCGGGACGACCGGCATCGCGCGCGGCAAGAGCGGACATGAGGCCGGTGAAGGCGGTGAGGCCGGCCGGATACGACGCCTGATGGCCGCCCAGCTTCAGCGGCTTGCGCGCCGGCTCGCCCACCATGTGCATCAGCCCGCCCAGCGCCTGGATTGCCAGTTCGCTGACGGGCCGTTGCGCGGCATTCATCTCGACCGGAAAGGCCGCGATCTCGACCGGCGTGGCCTTGCCCGCGCCCAGCATCGACGCGACGGAGGCGGGCTCCTCGAACAGGACGACGTCGGCGTCGTCGACCAACTGCGCAAGCGCGGCGCGGCCGGCTTCGTCGCCGAGATCGAGCGTCAGGGAACGCTTCGACGTGTTGAGGAACTGGAACAGCGCGCTTTCGCCCTGCGGCAGCAATGGCGGCGCGCGGCGCACGGGATCGCCGCCGGGCGGTTCGATCTTGAGCACGTCGGCGCCGAGATCGGCCGCGATCTTCGCGGCAAGCGACGTCGCCAAACGCAGGCAGAGCGGCACATTTGCGTCGTTCACTTCGACGATCCTGAAACGTGCCAACGGAAGGGAAGAAGCCTCGGTCATCGCCGGATGATCTGCGCAAGCCAGTGCTGCGGTCAATGTCGCGCGCATGCTACCGTCGCGCGAGACGGAGGGCTTGATGGCACAGACTGGTAATCACAAGGGACTGACGTTCGGCATCTTCCTGGCGCCGTTCCATCGCGTGGGCGAGAACCCGACGCTCTCGATGGCGCGCGACATGGAGCTGATCGAGTGGATCGACGGGCTGGGCTACGACGAGGCCTGGATCGGCGAGCATCACTCCGCCGGCTGGGAGACCATCGCCTCGCCGGAAGTGTTCATCGCCGCCGCCATCGAGCGCACGCGCTACATCCGCCTCGGCTCCGGCGTGACCAGCCTGCCGTATCATCACCCGCTGATGGTCGCGAACCGCTTCGTGCAGCTCGACCACATGTCGCGCGGCCGCACGATGCTGGGCTGCGGCCCGGGCGCGCTGCCGTCGGACGCCTACATGATGGGCATCGATCCCTCGACCCAGCGGCCGCGCATGGAAGAGGCGCTCGAGGCCATCATGCGTCTGCTCGAATGCAAGGAGCCGGTCACCATGAAGACCGACTGGTTCGAGTTGAAGGAGGCGCGGCTGCACCTCGCGCCCTACAGCTATCCGCATTTCCCCATCGCCTGCGCCAGCACTATCACGCCCTCGGGCATGATCGCCGCCGGCAAGCACGGGCTCGGCGTCCTGTCGATCGGCGCCGGCATCCCGGGCGGACCGGAGATGCTCGGCAAGCAGTGGGGCATCTACGAGGAGACGGCGGCCAAGCACGGCAAAACTGCCGACCGCTCGAAGTGGCGCGTCGTCGTGAACGCGCACGTGACCGAGGATGACGAACAGGCGCTTCGCGAGGTCCATGCCGGCGAGCGCCGCGAGACCGTGACCTACTTCGAGGACACGCTGGGCCGGCCGCCGGGCCGCGCCGACGATCCGCTGCGCGACGGCGTGAAGATGGGCACGACCCTCGTCGGCAGCCCCGACACGGTCGCCAAGGGCATCGAGCGGCTGCTGGGCTTTTCCAACGGCGGCTTCGGTGGCGTGCTGTTCCGCGCGCACGAATGGGCGACGCGCGAGCAGACGATGCGCTCCTACGAGCTGTTCGCGCGCTACGTGATGCCGCGCTTCCAGGGCTCGCTCGACACGATCGTCAATTCGAATCAGTGGGCGAAGGACAACCGCAAGGGCATCTTTGGCCCCAACGTCGCCGCGGTGAAGAAGGCCTTCACTGACGCCGGCCGCGAGGCGCCCGAGGAGTTCCGCAACCGCACGCCGGGTGCGCGCGACGTCGCCGGCGACTAATCCATTGCTTGGCGGCGCGCCACTTAAGCGCGGGGGCTACCCCGCGCGCAGTGGCGCGCCCCCAGCCTAGAACTGCTTCTTCGTCCCGGGTTCCGCGTCGATCACCTCGATCGACGACTGGCCCATCGCCGCCTTGAACTCGGCCGGCGTGCCGCGGAGGAACGGGTTGCTGGCGTAGTGGATGGGCCACGCCATCTTGGGCTTGATCAGCTCCTTGGTGGCGTAGGCGGCGGCCTTCGGGTCCATCACGTAGTGACCGCCGATCGGGATCAGCAGCAGGTCGGGCTTGTAATATTCGCCGATCAGCTTCATGTCGCCGAACAGGCCGGTGTCGCCCATGTGCCAGATCTTGAAGCCGTTCTCGAGCTCGATGATGAAGCCGCAGGGTTCGCCCGCGGCATAGCTCGTGTCCTTGCCGGTGGCCGGGTCCTTCAGGATCATTTCCGACGAATGGTCGGCATGGACCATGGTGATCTTCACGCCGGGGAAGGGTTCGATCGTGCCGCCCTTGCTCATGCGCGGCGTCAGGTTCGCCGGCATCAGGCCCAGGGTCTGCAGGGTCTGGTTGAGACCGGCCGGCGCCCAGATCGGCACGTTGTTCTTCTTGGAAATCTCCAGCGCGTCGCCCAGGTGATCGCCATGGCCATGCGTGACCAGGATCAGGTCGACCTTGCCGATCTTGTCGAGGTCCTTCAGCTCCGGCGGGATCTTGGTGGCGCCCATGATCCACGGATCGATCATGATGACCTTGCCGCTCTGGGTGGTGATCTTGAAGGCGGCCTGGCTGTACCAGAGCAGCTCGGCTTTGCCCGGCGCGGGCGCCTGGGCATTCGCCGTGCCGGCGACGGCCAGACAGGCTGCGGCGATGACGGAAAGAAGACGGAAGATCATGTGAAGCGGCTCCCCGATTGTTTCGCTCAGCCTATCATCGTTTTTCGCAGCGAAAGAGCGCACTTTCCTGTGAGCCTCCGATCCCCCACCATGTGCACCGCACAATGACCAGGGGGATGGCTCGCCGATGAGCATCAAGGGCAAGGCCTATATCGCCGGAATTTACGAGCATCCGACGCGGCTCGCGAAGGACATATCGCTCGCGCAGATCCACGCGCAGTGCGCCAAGGGCGCGCTGGAGGACGCGGGTCTCACCAAGGACGATGTTGACGGCTATTTCTGCGCCGGTGACGCGCCCGGCCTCGGACCGATGTCGATGGTCGAGTACATGGGACTGAAGGTCCGCCACGTCGATTCGACCGACACCGGCGGTTCGTCCTACGTGCTGCATGTCGGCCACGCCGCCGAGGCGATCGCCGCCGGCAAGTGCAAGGTGGCGCTGATCACGCTCGCCGGCCGGCCGCGCGCCGAGGGCATGGCGACCGGCACCGTGCCGCGCAGCCGTGGCGGCACGCCGACGCCCGACGATCCGTTCGAGTTCCCCTACGGCCCGACCGTCGTGAACATGTACGCCAACTGCGCCATGCGTCACATGTACGAGTTCGGCACGACCTCCGAGCAGCTCGCCTGGATCAAGGTCGCGGCCTCGCATCACGCGCAGTACAATCCGCATGCGCTGCTGAAGGACGTGGTCACGGTCGAGGAGGTCGTGAACTCGCCGATGATCTCCGATCCGCTGCATCGCCTCGACTGCTGCGTCATCACCGACGGCGGCGGCGCGATCGTCGTCGTGGCGCCGGAGATCGCGGCCAAGCTGAAGCGGCCGAAGATCAAGCTGCTGGGCTCCTCGGAGTTCATCAAGACGCAGATGGGCGGCAAGGTCGACCTGACTTACTCCGGCGCGCGCTTCACCGGCGCGGCGGCCTTCGCCGAAGCGGGCGTCAAGCCGTCGGACATGAAGTACGCCTCGATCTACGACAGCTTCACCATCACCGTGCTGATGCAGCTCGAGGATCTCGGCTTCTGCGAGAAGGGCAAGGGCGGCGCGTTCGTGGCCGACGGCAACCTGATCTCGGGTACCGGCAAGCTGCCGTTCAACACCGACGGCGGCGGTCTCTGCAACAACCACCCCGCCAATCGTGGCGGCCTCACCAAGGTGCTGGAGGCCGTGCGTCAGTTGCGCGGCGAGGCGCATCCGAAGGTGCAGGTGAAGAACTGCGATCTGGCCATCGCGCACGGCACGGGCGGTTCGCTCGGCCTGCGCCACGGCAGCGCGACCGTCATTCTGGAGAGGGAGTAGACCATGGCCGAGACCAAAGAGCGCAAGCTGCCGCCTCCGGCCGTCAGCGAAGAAACGCAGGCCTATTGGGACGCCGCGGGCAAGGGCAAGCTGCTGGTGCGCAAGTGCACCGCCTGCAACCAGGCGCACCATTATCCGCGCACGATCTGCCCGTTCTGCTTCAGCGACAAGACCGAGTGGGTCGAGGCGTCGGGCAAGGGGACGATCTATTCCTACAGCGTGATGCGCCGCGCGCCGGTGCCCTACGCGATCGGCTACGTCACGCTGGCCGAAGGCCCGCGCATGCTGACCAACATCGTCGACTGCGACTTCGACAAGCTGAAGTGCGATCAGGCGGTGACGGTCACCTTCAAGCCGACCGACGGCGGCCCACCGCTGCCGATGTTCACGCCGGCCTGAGCCGCGTGACCCGCCGCTTCCTCGCCGTGGCGCTGGGCGGGCTTTTGGCCTCCGTCCACGTCGCGGCGAGCGCGGCGCCGGTCGAGACAACGGGTGCATCCCAGTGCCGGGCGCGAGGCTTCTCGACCGATCTAGATCCTGCCGGAACGAACGTCCGGAGCGCGCCTCGCGCCGATGCACCCGTGATCGGCCGCGTGGCGCCGCGCGCCAAGATCGGTCCCGACACCCATGAAGGCGTCGAGTTCGAGATCGTGGGATCGAAGGACGGCTGGCTGCTGATTCAGAGGCCCGATCCCGAGGACGGCCTGAAGCTCGATGCGGCGCATGTCGCCGGAGGACGCGGCTGGATCTCCGGCAAGCTCGTCGGCGTCACGCCGGGCAGCCGCGCGTTGCGTTCGGCGCCGCGCCGCGATGCCTCGGTTGTCGCCGAGCTGTCAGGTTCGGATTGGGGCCCCGACAGTTTCATCGTCTCGACCGTGCATGCCTGTGACGGCAAGTACGTCGAGATCAGCGGCGCACACCGTCCGGCCAAAACGCTGCGTGGCTGGTCCTATGCTCCTTGTTCGAACCAGCTCACGACCTGCGACAATGGCGGCGAATAGCTAGCTGTTCAGCGCTTCCCACACGCGCTCGGGCGTCGCCGGCATGTTGATGTGCTTGCCGCCCAGCGCGTCGGAGATGGCGTTCATCACCGACGGCAGCGAGCCCGCGCAGCCGGCCTCGCCGCAGCCCTTGGCGCCCAGCACGTTCGTCTTCGCCGGTACCGAGTGATAGTCGATCTTGAACGACGGGGCGTCGCCCGCGCGCGGGATGGCGTAGTCGGTGAAGCTGCCGGTCAGCGGCTGGCCTTCCTCGCTGTAGACGACGTGCTCGAAGATCGCCTGGCTGATGCCCTGCACGACGCCGCCATGGCTCTGGCCCTCGACCAGCATCGGATTGATGACCGTGCCGAAGTCGCCGACCATCGTGTACTTCACGACCTCGACATGGCCGGTGTCGGGATCGACCTCGACCTCCGCCACATGCGTGCCGTTGGGATAGGCCGAGGGGGCGGCCTCGTGAACGTGGCTGACGTCGAGCGTCGTGGGCACGCCCTCGGGCAGCTTCATGCCGCTGCGCAACTTGCCTGCCAGCTCCATGATGCCGATGCCACGATCGGTGCCGACGATCTCGAAGCGGCCGAGCTTGAACTCGATGTCGGCGGCCGAGGCTTCGAGCGCCACGCCCGCGATCTCCTTGCCCTTCTCGATCACCTTGTCGGAGGCTTCCATGATCGCCGCGCCCGAGGCCATGATCGACTTCGAGCCGCCGGTGCCGCCGCCCGCGATCAGCAGGTCGCTGTCGCCCTGCTTCAGCTTGATCCTGTTGAACGGGATGCCGAGCTTCGTCGTCAGCACCTGCGCGAAGGCCGACCAGTGACCCTGGCCGTAGTCGAGCGTGCCGGTGATGATCGTGACGTCGCCGTTCTCCTCGAAGCGAAGACCACCCATCTCGTTCATCGGCGGCGCCGTCACTTCGAGATAATCGCCGATGCCGAGGCCGCGCAGCTTGCCGCGCTTCTGGCTCTCTTCCTTGCGTGCCTCGAAGCCCGCGACGTCGGCCAGTTCCAGCGTCTTGTCGAGCAGCACGCTGAACTCGCCACTGTCGTAGACCGTGCCCGACGCCGTCTTGTAGGGCATCTCTTCCGGCTTGATGTGATTGCGCCGGCGCATCTCGACCTGGTCGAGGCCCATCTCGCGGGCCGCGGTGGTGATCAGGCGCTCCATGAAGTAGTTGGCCTCGGGCCGGCCTGCGCCGCGATAGGCGCCGATCGGCGTGGTGTGGGTGAAGGCCACCTTGGTCTGCACCTCGATCAGCGGCGTGCGATAGACCGCGGCGAGATTGCGCGACACGCCGAGAGCACCCATGGCGGCACCGACGTTCGACAGATAGGCGCCGATATTGGCGTAGCCCTTGAGGCGCACCGCGAGAAAGGTGCCGTCCTTGTCGAGGGCGAGCTCGGCGTCGAAATCGTGGTCGCGGCCGTGCTGGTCGCTGAGGAAGCTGCCCGAACGGTCGTCGGTCCATTTCACCGGACGGCCCAGAATCTTCGAAGCATGGAAGAGGCCGGCATATTCGGGATAGGGCGAGCCCTTCATACCGAACGAGCCGCCGACATTGCCGGTGACGACCCTCATCTGCGCCGGCTTGATGCCGAGCAGCGCCGCCATCTGGTTCTTCAGGCCGAATACGCCCTGGCAGCCGGCATAGAGCGTCGAGCGGTCGGTCTCCTTGTCGTAGTGGCCGATTGCGGTGCGCGGTTCCATCGCGCAGACGACGATTCGGTTGCTGACGAGATGCAGCTTGGTGACGTGCGCGGCCTTGGCGAAGGCTTCGGCAACGACGGTGCTGTCGCCGTATTGGAAGTCGGCGCAGACATTCTCCGGCACGTCGTCGAACACGATCGGCGCGCCGGGCTGGGCGGCCTCGCGCGCACTGGTGACGGCGGGCAGGGGCTCGATGTCGAGCATCACGGCCTCGGCGGCATCGCGCGCCTGCGCCTGGGTCTCGGCGACGACGAAGGCCACCGGGTCACCGACGAAGCGCACCTTGTCGGTGGCGAGAGAATAGCGCGTCGGCGTCTTCATCTGCGAGCCGTCGCGGTTCGGCACCATCATCACGGTCTTGAGCGCGCCGTACCCGGCGGCGTTGAGATCGGCGCCGGTCCAGATGCCCAGCACGCCCGGCATGCCGCGCGCTTCCTCGGCGTCGATGCCCTTCAGGAGGCCGTGGGCAACCTGGCTGCGGACCATCACCGCATAGGCCTGGCCGGGGAGATTGATGTCGTCGGTGTAGCGGCCCTGGCCCTGCAGCAGGGTCGGGTCTTCCTGGCGCGGCACGGGCTGGCCGACGCCGAACTTCATAAGGTCGAGATTGTCGGCGGCAAGAGGCGCGTTCATGGGGATTCCGCTTCGAAAAGTGGGAGATTTGACCGCCATCATAGCGCAGCGAGGCATGGGCTGTGCTAGTGATTCGGACATGTCGAACCTCGATCCCGTCACTTTGACAGTCATCCAGAACGGCCTGATCCAGGTCTGCAACGAGATGGATCTGGCCTTCGTGCGTGCGGCCTTCTCGCCAGTGATCTCGGAGGGCATGGACCGCTCCGACGGCATCTACGACACGGTCGATGGCTCCCTGATCGCCCAAGGCGAGCTCGGCCTGCCGGTATTCGTCGGCACCATGCAGTTTTCCACCCGCGCCGTGATCGAGCGGGTGAAGACGCACTATGCCGGCAAGGTCGATCCGGGCGACGTGTTCATCGTCAACGATCCCTATCTCGGCGGCACCCACCTGATGGACGTGCGCTTCGTGAAGCCGTTCTTCTACAGGGGCGAGCTGTTCGCCTGGCTGGCCAATACCGGCCATTGGCCCGATGTCGGCGGCATGGTGCCAGGCGGCTTCTCCGCCAGCGCGACGGAAGTCGAGCAGGAAGGCCTGCGCCTGCCGCCGGTGAAATTCTTCAAGAAGGGCGAGATGGACCAGGAGATCCTGTCCATCATCATGTCCAACATTCGCATCGCCGATCAGCGCATCGGCGACATCAAGGCCCAGGCCGCCGCGCTCACGACCGGTGAGGTGCGCCTCACCGAACTGATCGACCGCTACGGCGCCGAGGTGGTCCGGGCGGCGATCGCGGAGATGCGCCACCGCGCCGAGCGCCAGATGCGCGCCAAGATCGCCGACATTCCCGACGGCGTGTACGAGGGCGCCTCGCAGGTCGACAGCGACGGCGTGGTCGACGAGCCGCTCACCATCCGGATGAAGATCACGAAGAAAGGTGACGAGCTCACCTTCGACATGACCGGATCGAGCCCGCCCTGTCGCGGTCCGATGAACAGCGTCATCGCCACGACCAAGTCGGCGATCTATCTCGCCGTGAAACATGTCTTTCCCGATGTGCCGATCAATGCCGGCACCTTCGAGCCGCTGCGCATCGTCGAGCCCGGAGGCACGTTCCTGTATGCCAGGTATCCGCGGCCTGTGTCGGGCTGCGCGGCCGAAGTGAGCCAGCGCATCGCCGAGGCGGTGTTTGCCGCGCTGACGAAAGCGATCCCCGATCTTCTGTTCGCGGCGCCCGCCGGCACGTCCGGCAACCTGGGCGTCGGCGGCTACGATCCGGAGCGCAAGCGCAACTACATCATGTATCTCTTCACTGGCGGCGGGTACGGCGGCTTCCAGGGCGGCGATGGTCTCAGCAATGGCTGTTCGACCATCGGTATCTCCAAGATGCCGCCGGTCGAGGTGTTGGAGCAGTTCTATCCGGTGCTGTTCGAAGAGTTCTCCCTGCGCGAAGGCTCCGGCGGCGCCGGCGAGTTCCGCGGCGGCTTCGGCATCAACTACGCGATCAAGCTCCGGCGCGGTGAGGCGAGGGTATCGATGGTGATGGACCATGGCCGCACCGGCCCGCAGGGCGTGCTGGGCGGCAGCGCTGGCGGCACCAACACGGTGCAGGTCGACCAGGGCGGTAAGACCTATCGCCCGCCACATCTCTCCAAGGATCAGGATATCGAGATCGGCGTCGGCGACGTCGTGCGCGTCTCGACGCCGGGCGGCGGCGGCTTCGGCGATCCCGCGAAGCGCAGCGCCCAGTCGATCGCGCGTGACGTGGCGCGCGGCTACTACACCGCGGCCGAGGCTCGCGAGAAGTTCGGTCCGGCGCAGGCTGCAGAATGACCCAGTACAGGCGGTCTTTCCTCGCGCTGCCGGTCGTCGTGTTGGCGGGCGATGTGCTGGCGCAATCGGTGTCGTGGTTTCCGGTCGAGAGTGCCGACAAGTCGTTCTTCGTCGAGATGCCGGCCGCGCCGCTCTACAAGAAGGTCGACACCGCGTCGCCCGGCGGCACGCCGTTCGCCTATAATTCCTACAGCCTCGAATATCGCCGCCTGTCCTTCGTGGCGCAGAGCGCGCTCTATCCCGCGGATGTCGACGTGCGCCAGCCCAAGCGCAACCTGCAATCCGCGCTCGACGATCGCGCGCAGCGTCTCGCCGGCGGCAAGTGGACCCAGGTCGACTGGAAGACGGTGCAGGGCGCGCCGGCCGTCGAATCGATCGGGCCTCTCACTGGCGGCAACGCGCTGCGCCAGCTCGTCGTGCTGAAGGGCAGCCGCTACGTCTCGCTGGGCTATCTCGCGCCGGCCGATGCGATGCGTGCCCCCGAAGCCGAGCGTTTCTTCCGTTCCTTGAGGCTCCTGTCATGACGCTTCCGCGTATTCATATCCTGGCCCTCGGTGGCACCATCGCGACCGCGCCGGACGCGTCGGGCGCCATGCAGATGGGGCTGGGCGCCGACGATCTCGTCAACGCCGTGCCGCTGCTCGCCACGCTGGCCGACATCCGCGCCGAGACCGTCTCGCGCGTCGGCAGCCATTCGCTGTCGTTCGACCAGATCCATGCGCTGGCGCAGAAGATCATGGGTCTCGACGTCGACGGTGTGATCGTGACGCAGGGTACCGACACGTTGGAGGAGACGAGCTTCCTGCTCGACCTGCTGGTCGATCGCGACATTCCGGTGATCGTGACGGCCGCGATGCGCAATCCCGCGCTCACCTCACCGGACGGACCGGGCAACCTGCTCGCTGCCGTGCGCGTCGCCTGCGACCCGTGGGTGAAGGCGCATGCGAAGTCGTTGGGCGTCATCGCCGTGATGCTCGATGAAATCTACGCGGCGTCCGATGTGCTGAAGATCCATCCGACGCGGCTCAATGCTTTCGCCTCGCCGCAGACTGGCCCGCTGGCGGCGCTGGTCGAGGATCGGGTTGTGCCGTTGTCTCTGCCGGTGCGTGCGCCGGTTGAAGCGGCGCGCAAGCGATTGGGAATGGTGTCGGAGAGCCGGGAGCAGCCGGTGGCGCTCCTGTGGATGGGGCTCGACGAGCCGGGCTACATCCTGGAAGCGATGGTCGATCACCGTGACCAGCTCGGCTATCGCGGCGTCGTGATCGGAGCGATGGGCGGCGGCCATGTGCCGGAGCGGGTCGCGTCGCTCGTCGGCCAGCTTGGCGAGATCATCCCGACCGTCGTGGCGCCGCGCGCCGGCGGTGGACCGCTGCTGCGCCAAACCTATGGCGGCCCGAGCTCGGAGATCGCGTTGCGCAAGGCCGGCCTCATCTGGGGCGGCCGTCTTAATCCGCTGAAGGCGCGCGTGCTGCTCGAAACCTGCCTGCGCGCCAAGCTCGATCCCGCGGCGATCGCCGAGGTGTTCGAGGCGTTCGGCTGACCGAACCTTCGGTCAGCAGTATTCGGCGCGTTCCTGCTTCGCGGCGGCGAAGCCATGCATGCCCATGTGCCATTGCAGCGCGACGATCATGCCCTTGATAGGCTGAAGCAGGCCGATCGATAGCAGGATCACCATTGGCGCCCACAGCACAGTGTGGAGCCAGTAGGATGGCTGGTAGACGATCTCGACGTACATCGCGATCGGCACGACCAGATGGCCGACCAGAAAGATCGTCAGGTAGGCCGGGAAGTCGTCGGCGCGGTGATGGTGGAAATCCTCGCCGCAGGCCGGGCAACGGTCCGCGACCTTCACGAAGGCGCGGAACAGCTTGCCTTCGCCGCAGGCCGGGCACCGCCCCATCATGCCCCTCATCAGATAAAGACCACCCTTCCCAGCCATTCTGTCCTCCTCGAATTGTCGCGCTTGTATATCCATACGATAAGCCATACATTCAAGAACAAGGAGACAAATTGTATGGATTGGAGCCCTACACTCGATGCCACCGACGGGCCCGTCTACGAGGGCATCGTCGAGGCGCTCGAGCGCGATATTTCCTCGGGCCGGCTGCATCGCGGCGAGCGGCTGCCGACCCACCGGGCGCTGGCCAAGGCGCTGGGCGTCGACCTGACGACGGTCACGCGTGCCTACAATGAGGCGCGGCGTCGGGGCCTGACCGACGCGCGGGTGGGGCAGGGCACCTTCGTTTCCGAAAGCCGTGCCCGGCCGGCCGGCCACGCGGCGGCGGGCATCGCCGTCGACCTGTCGATGAACCTGCCGCCGTCGCCCATCGAGGCCGATCTAGAAGGCCGCATCATGCGCGGGCTGGCGGCCCTGCAGCGCGACCACGGTTTCTCCGATTTGCTGAGCTACCAGCAGGCGGGCGGCAGCGCCGTCGATCGCGGCATCGCGGCCGACTGGCTGCGGCGCAGGGTGCGCACCGTCGAGGCCGACCGGCTCGTCATCTCGCCCGGCACGCAAAGCGCGTTGATGGCGCTGCTGCTGGCGGTGACGCGGCCCAGCGACGTCGTGCTCACCGACCGTCTCACCTATCCCGGCTTCAAGTCGGCGGCCGCGTCGCTCGGCGTGCGCCTGGTCGGCGTCGCGTCGGATGAACAAGGCATGGACCCGGCCGCGCTCGCGGAGGCCTGTCGCCTGCATGCGCCCAAGGCGGTGTATCTCCTGCCGACGATCCACAATCCGACGACGCAGACGATCGGACAGGCGCGACGCGAACAACTCGCGGCGGAGATCCGTCGCCACGATCTCGTGCTGATCGAGGACGATGCGTACGGAAATCTCGAGCCGAAGGTGCAGCCGATCGCCACGCTGATCCCCGAGCGCAGCTATCTCGCGATGACTCTGTCGAAGTGCATGGCGCCGGGTCTGCGCATCGCCTACGTGCTCGCGCCCGATCGCGCCGCTGCGTCGGTGCTCTCCAATGCGTTGCGCACAGTGTCGCAGATGCCCGTGCCGCTGATGGTCGCGCTGGTCTCGCGCTGGCTCACCGACGGCAGCGCCGATGCCATCATATCGGCGGTGGCAGCTGAAGCCGTGGCACGACAGAAGCTCGCCGAGAAAGCGCTCTCCGGTCAGAACTATCTCGCCCATCCGAAGGGTCATCATGTGTGGCTGCGCTTGCCGGCCGCATGGACCCGCGCGGAGTTTGCCGCGCATGTTCAACGACAGGGACTGGCGGTGGTGACGAGCGACAGTTTCAGCGTCGACGGAGATCCGGAGCATGCCATTCGCATCGCCCTGGGCGCGGCACGCAATCGCTCGGAACTCGTGGCGGCGCTGGACGTACTGGTCGTCGCGCTGAAATCGCCCGCCTATGCGTCGCGTATCGTCTAGGAGGAAAACGCCATGTTCGAAGGATTGGACGCAATCTTCCTGGCGAGACTCCAGTTTGCCTTCACCGTCTCGTTCCACTTCATCTTCCCGTCCTTCTCGATCGGCCTCGCGAGCTATCTCGCCGTGCTCGAGGGCCTGTGGCTGTGGACTGGCCGCCAGGTCTATCTCGACCTGTTCAAGTACTGGCTGAAGATCTTCGCGCTCGCCTTCGGCATGGGCGTCGTGTCGGGCATCGTCATGTCCTACCAGTTCGGCACCAACTGGTCGGTCTTCTCCGACAAGGCCGGGCCAGTCATCGGCCCGCTGATGGCCTACGAGGTGCTGACCGCCTTCTTCCTCGAAGCGGGCTTCCTGGGCGTCATGCTGTTCGGCATGAATCGCGTCGGCAAGGGCCTGCATTTCACCGCGACGCTCGCCGTCGCGATCGGCACCTTCTTCTCGGCCTTCTGGATCCTCGCGGCCAACAGCTGGATGCAGACGCCGGCAGGCTACGCGATCAATGCCGGCGGCCAGTTCGTGCCGGCCGACTGGTTCGCCATCATCTTCAATCCCTCCTTCCCGTACCGGCTCGTGCACACGGTGTTCGGCGCCTATCTCACGACGGCGCTGGTCGTCGGCGCGGTCGGCGCATGGCATCTCCTGCGCGAGCGCGGCAACGAGGGCGCGCGCGTCATGTTCTCGATGGCGATGGGCATGATCACCGTCGTGGCGCCGCTGCAGATCTTCGCGGGCGACCAGCACGGGCTGAACACGCTGGAACATCAGCCGGTCAAGGTCATGGCCATGGAAGGCCACTTCCAGAGCCATCCCGACGGCGCGCCGCTGGTGTTGTTCGCCTGGCCCGACGAGGCCGCGGGCAAGAACCTGTTCGCCATCGAGATTCCCAAGGCCTCGTCGCTGATCCTGAAGCATTCGTGGGACGCGCCGATGAAGGGCCTCGACACGGTCGATCGCAAGGATTGGCCGCCGGTGCCGGTCGTGTTCTGGGCGTTCCGGATCATGGTCGGCATGGGCATGCTGATGCTGACCCTGGCGATGTTCAGCCTGCTCGCGCGTGTCCGCCGGAAACTCTACGACTGGCCGCTGCTGCATCGCTTCGCCCTGGCGATGGGTCCGGCGGGCTTCGTCGCGGTGATCGCGGGCTGGGTGACGACCGAGGTCGGCCGCCAGCCCTACACGGTGCACGGCCTGCTGCGCACGGTCGATTCGGCGTCCAAGCTCGACGCGCCGGCGGTCGGCACCTCGCTCATGGCCTTCGTCATCGTCTACTTCTTCGCGTTTGGCGCGGGCACCTATTACATCCTGAAGCTCATGTCCCATCCGCCGCATCGCGGTGAGGAGGGGCCACGCCGCGACCAGCCGGTGCGGGCCGCGGGCATCACGCCCGCACCCGCCGTCGCTGAAACGCTCGCGACCGGAAAGGGGGCCTGATCATGCCGTTCGACCTCCCGATCTTCTTCGCCTTCATCATCGCCTTTGCGATCCTGGCTTATGTCGTCATGGACGGCTTCGATCTCGGCATCGGCATCCTGTTTCCGTTCCTGCCGGTCGGCCGCGAACGCGACAGCGCCATCAATTCGGTGGCGCCGGTCTGGGACGGCAACGAGACCTGGCTGGTGATGGGCGGCGGCGGCCTGCTCGCGGCCTTTCCGCTGGCCTACGGTATGATCCTCTCGGCGCTCTACGCACCGATCATCGCGATGCTGCTGGCGCTGGTCTTCCGTGGCGTCGCCTTCGAGTTCCGCTGGCGCGACCCGCGCCATCGCGCGCTGTGGGACGTGGCGTTCAGCGGCGGCTCGATCGTCGCCACCCTGGCGCAGGGCATCACCCTCGGCGCGCTGCTGCAGGGCATCGCGGTCCAGAACCGTACCTATGCCGGCGGCTGGTTCGACTGGCTGACGCCGTTCAGCGTTCTCGTCGGGGTAAGCCTTCTCTGCGGCTATGCGCTGCTGGGTTCGACCTGGCTGGTGATGAAGAGCGAAGGCTCGCTGCAGGAGCGTTGCTACCGGCTGGCCTTCCGCCTCGGCATTGCGACGGTCGTCGCCATGGCGGTCGTGAGTGCGGCGACTCCGTTTCTGCGCGACGCCTACTGGATGCGCTGGTTCGCCTGGCCGCAGGTCCTGTTCACGGCGCAGGTGCCGGTGCTGGTCGCGATCGTGACCTTCGTGCTGTTCTGGAGCCTGAAGCGCGGGCACCACTACACGCCGTTCCTGATGGCGCTCGCTTTGTTCGGTCTCGGCCTCGCGGGTCTCGGCATCAGCCTCTATCCGAACGTGGTGCCGCCGTCGGTCTCGATCTGGGATGCCGCGGCGCCGCACGACAGCCTGGCGTTCATGCTGCCTGGGGTGCTGATCATCGTGCCGATCATCCTGGCCTATACCGGCTTTTCCTATTGGGTGTTCCGCGGCAAGACCGGTCACGAGGGCTATCACTGATGCCGGGGCTGCGTCAGTGGTTGTGGTTCGTCGGCCTGTGGGCCGGCGGCGTCGGCGTGACCGCGCTGGTCGGCTACGCCATCAAGTTCTGGCTGAAATAGAAAAGCGGCCTCAGGTCGTGCGGCGCAGTGGCTGGCAATTGGTGGCGAGCGGCGAGCCGCCGCTCAACGCCTTGAGCGTGCCGGCGTTGGCCGGGCCGGACCATTCGGTCGAGGAATCGGCATAGCGGAAGCCGGGGCTGCCGCCCTGGTATTCCATGCGCCACGTCCTGTCGCCCAATGTCACCGAGGCGCGGTTCTTGGCGTAGACCACCGACACTTCCTTCCGGCCCTCGCAGAGATAGGCGATGCCCGAGGGCGTCGCCTCTTCGGGCGCCGGGCGTGGAATGTTCGAGGTCACCGGCTGCTCCTGGGGGGTGCAGCCGCTCATCAGGATCAACGCAACAATCGACAGGCGCTTCATGGTGCGCTTTCCTCCCGGGGCGAACATAGCAAATGGCTTAGGAGACGGAATGCCCCTGTTCAAGCTGCGCGATGGCGCCGAACTCCATTACGAGGTGCAGGGCAGCGGTCCCGTGCTGTTTCTCGTCGCTGGCCTGGGCGGTGACGGGCGCTGGTGGGGCGACAACGTGTCCGAGCTGGCGCGTAAATTCACGGTCGTCGTGCACGATCACCGTGGCACGGGGCGCAGCTCCCTGTCGAAGATCACCTACAGCGTCGCGCAGATGGCCGACGATGCGCGGCAGCTCATCGAGGGGCTGGGCTACGACAAGGTGCACTGGTGCGGCCACTCGACCGGTGGCGCCATGGGGCAGATCCTGGCGATCGAGCATCCTGCACGCATCGACCGGCTGGTGCTGAGCGCCACCTGGGCCAGGACCGACGCCTTCTTCCGTCGCCTGTTCGAGATGCGCTCCCTGATGCTGCGCGAACTCGGGCCCGCGGCCTATCTCAAGTCGAGCGCGCTGGCGCTCAACTCGCCGTCCTGGGTGCGCGACCACGATGCCGACCTGATTGCGGCCGAAGGGAAGGCCGCCGACACGATCCCCGATCCCGAGATCGTCCTGTCGCGCATCGCCGCCATCGTGGCGCATGACCGCCGCGAGCAATTGCAGAAGGTGACGGCGCGCACTCTGGCCATCTGCGCCCGCGACGACACCGTGACGCCGCTCTATTTCACCGAGGAGCTGGTGCGCCTGATCCCCGGCGCCCGCGCCTATGTGCTGCCGGACGGCGGGCATGCATATCCGAACGTGCATGGCGCGGAATTTCGTCGTGTAATGACCGCCTTCCTGCTGGAGTCCTGACCGCCATGAAAATCGAACCGCTGATTGCCGCCGCTGCAGCCGAATTGAAAGCCATCCGGCGCGACATCCATGCCCATCCGGAGCTGGGCTTCGAGGAAGAGCGCACGAGCACGATCGTGGCGCAGAAACTGAAGGAGTGGGGCTGCGAGGTCACCACCGGCATCGGCAAGACCGGCGTCGTCGGCACGATCCGCGTCGGCAACAACCCGCGCGCGATCGGCCTGCGCGCCGACATGGATGCGCTGCCGATGGACGAGCTGAACACGTTCGATCATCGCAGCACGCACAAGGGCCGCATGCATGCCTGCGGCCATGACGGCCACACCGCGATGCTGCTGGGCGCCGCCAAGTACCTGGCCTCGACGCGCAACTTCGACGGCACGGTGCACCTGATCTTCCAGCCGGCCGAGGAAGGCCGCGGCGGCGCCGAGGCGATGGTCAAGGACGGGCTGTTCCAGAAGTTCCCCTGCGAGATCATCTTCGGCATGCACAACAGGCCGAAGCTCGACGTCGGCAAGTTTGCGATCCGCTCCGGCCCGCAGATGGCCGGCGGCGGCCTGTTCGACATCCACATCACCGGCAAGGGCGCGCACGGCGCGCGGCCGGAATCGGGCATCGATCCGGTGATCATTGCGACGCAGATCATCTCGGCGCTGCAGACCGTCGTGTCGCGCAACGTGGCGGCGCTCGATTCGGCGGTGATCTCGGTCACCCAGATGCATTCGGGCGACGCCTACAACGTGATCCCGCAGGAAGCCGTGCTGCGCGGCACGATCCGCGCCTTCAAGAAGGAGACGATGGCGCTGGTGAAGGAGCGCATCGAGACGATCTCCAGCGGCATCGCCCAGACCCTGGGCGGCAGCGCCAAGGCCGATGTGCGCATCGCTTTCCCGCCGCTGGTCAACGACAAGGACGCGGTGAAGTTCATCGCCGACGTCGCGGCCGAGATCGTGGGCCCGGAGAACATGAACCGCGAGGGGCCGTTCGTGATGGCCTCCGAGGATTTCTCCTACATGCTGGAGCAGGTCCCGGGCGCCTTCATCAACATTGGCAACGGCGGCGGCGAGGGCGGCTGCGAGGTCCACAATCCCAGCTACGACTTCAACGACGACGCGCTCACCCTGGGCTCGACCCTGTGGGCCCGCGTCGTCGAGAAGCGTCTGGCGAAGGATCCGCGTTGAGCACGGACACCGGCACCACCAACCGGCACTGGCTGCTGCGGGAGCTTCCCTATGTCGCCATGCTGGCGCTGGCCGTCGGTGGCGTGATCCTGACGGGATTCCGCGGGCCGACGACCTACGCCTACTGGATGGTGCTGGCGCCGATCTACGGGCTGGCCTGCATCTTTTCGGGCTGGCGGGAGGTCGACAAGACGGCCGACCATCTGCGGCTCGTCGTGACGCAGGCGCTGCACTGGCTCGCCTTCCTGGCGGCGATGTGGCTGATGTTCCTGCCCGAGGTGCGCGGCGTCGTGAATGACAATGCGACCAGCCTCGCGCTCCTGATCCTGCTGGCGCTCGGTACCTTCGTGGCGGGCGTGCATGCCCGGGTCTGGCGCATCTGCCTCGTGGGCCTCTTCCTCGCGCTGTCGGTGCCGACGGTGGCGTGGATCCAGGATTCCGCGATGCTGCTGCTGGTCGGGGCGCTGCTGGTCGCGGCGGTGGGCGGCCTGTTCTGGTGGCTCATGCGGCGCGAGTCCCGCCGGCTATGACGGCGGCCAAGAAGGTCGTTCTCTGGACAGACTATGTCAGCCCCTACGCCTTCGTTGCCAAGGCGTGGGCTTACGAACTCGAGGCCGACTACGAGATCGACCTCGAATGGCGGCCCTACACGCTCGACATCGCCTCCTTCCAGGGCTCGGTCGAGCAGCGCGATCCCCATCACTGGCGCCGCGTGCGCTACGCCTACATGGATGCCCGCCGCTTCGCCAACAAGCAGGGCCTGACCCTGATGGGACCAAAGAAGATCTATTATGCGCGCGTGATCAACGCCGCGATGCTCTATGCGCAGCAGCACGGCGTGTTCCGCGCCTACAACGATCTCGCTTTCGATCTCTTCTGGCGCCGTGAACTCGATCCGGAGAATCTGGAGGCGGTCACCGCAGTCCTCGAACAGGCCGGCGCACCCGCAGGCTTTGCCGCCTTCCTGGAGGGCGAAGGTGGTGCGCGGCATGACGCGCTGCGCACCGAAGCCGAAGCGGCGGGCATCTTCGGGGTCCCGAGCTTCGTCCTCGATGGCGAGATTTTCTGGGGCGGCGATCGAGTCGTCCTGTTGCGTGAAAGACTCGACGAGAAAGGTGTACCCCGCCGGCGCTAGCGGCTGCTGGCGCTAGGGTTCCGGGCGATCCAACGTCCGGTCGATCCGCTCGTGAAGGCTCTTCACGTCGCCGCGTTGCTTGCGCGCCCGTTCCTTGATCTGGCGCTTGGCGCGTCGGAACGCGTCGTTCACCGCAAAGGTCGGATCGGAAAACCGTTCATCGTCGTGCGATGTGTGATCGATGTTCACATCGATATTGCCCGGCAGCGCCATGTGAATGTTGACGCTGAAGAGGTTGCTGGTGCGGTGATGCCGCTCCGGCACCTGCACGATCACCTGGCAGGACGTCAGCCGGCCATGAAGTTTCTCGAGCGTCTCGACATGGTCGTTGATGAGAGTGTTCAGCGCTTCGCTGGGCGTGCCGCCCTGGTAGCTGATCCGCACGGGTGTTTCCATTCGAGCCTCCGCTGCTGTGTCGCTCCCCCGTCTAGGAAACGTAACATGGAGTGAAGGGGTTGCGGACTCTGATTGGAGGGTCTGCCGGGCGCTTGCGCCTTGAGATGGCCGCCTTTGTCGGGCTGCGAGGCTAGTCGCCCGCCGCGACGCTCGCCGTGCCGCTTTCCGGCGCGGCCGGCTTGGCGGTGCGATGGCTCACCATGCGGTGATGCAGGGCTCGAATCGTGTCGCTTCCGCGGGTCAGGCAGAGCCAGGGGAAGATGCCGTGCACGAAACAGCCCAGCGAGCCGAGCAGCATCCTGGAGCCGAAGCCGAAGGCCATGCCCATGTGCTGGAAGTAGGTCTCGTTGACCGAGGCGGGGTGTTCGGTGAAGCGGCGGATCATGAGAGGAATTGTATCGGTCGAAGCTGGAAACGGCTTGCTACCTTTGCGCTGGCGCGGCCAAACTTGAGAAACTCATTCCTCGGGAAAGCCAATGGCCGGAAAATTCACACTGGATTCCTTCGACAAGAAGATTCTGGATTGCCTTCAGGACAATGCCGACATGCCCCTGGCCGAAGTGGCCAAGCGGGTCGGCCTGTCGACCACGCCGTGCTGGCGGCGCATCAACCGCCTGCAGGAGGAGGGCATCGTGCGCTCACGCGTGGCGCTGCTCGACCGCAAGGCGGTGAATGCCGGCGTCACGGTGTTCGTGGCGGTGCGCACGGCGCAGCACAATGCCCAGTGGCTGACCCGCTTCGCCAAGGCCATCGCCTCGTTTCCCGAGGTCATGGATTGCTACCGCATGAGCGGTGAAATCGACTACCTGATCCGGCTCGCACTGCCCGACATCGAGGCCTACGACGCCTTCTACAAGCGGCTGATCGCCAAGATCGAGCTGTCCGACGTGACCTCGATGTTCGCGATGGAGGAGATCAAGTCCACCACGCGGTTGCCGCTGAACTACTTGCCCTGATTGCCGGCTCTGGCCTCCCGCGCCGGCCGGCCTTAGGATCGCGCCCGTTTGCATGACAAGATCGCAGGGGAAACGATGAATACGGGCCCGAATACTGGCAAGAATCGCAAGAAAGTGCTGATCGTCGGCCGCATGCCGGAGGCGGGAATCGCCGTCCTCAAGGCACGCGACGATGTCGACTACGAAATCCTGACCAACGACGCGGTGCCGTCGCTCCATCCCAAGCTCGCGGATGCCAATGCGGTGACCCTGGGCGCCACGCCGTTCCGCCAGGCCGAACTCGATGCGGCCCCTGGCATGCTGGTGGTGGCCCGCCTCGGCGTCGGCTTCGATGCCGTCGAGATCCCGGCGCTGAACAAGCGCAAGATCCCGCTGATGACCACCGGCATCGCCAATTCGGTCTCGGTCGCCGAGCACGCGATGTACATGCTGCTCGCCGCCGCGCGCCTCACCAAGAAGTCCGATCGCTGGGTGCGCACCGGCGCCTGGGCCGAGCGTCTGAGCGACCTGCCGTCCGACGTCGCGGGCAAGAAGGTGCTGGTCATCGGCATGGGCCGCATCGGCTCGCGCACGGTCAAGCGCTGCGTCGCGTTCGAGATGGAGACCTATGTGCTCGATCCCAACGTGTCGAAGGCCGACATCGAGAAGGCCGGCGCCACCAAGGTCACCGATCTCAAGGCGATCCTGCCCGAGGTCGACTATGTGTCGATCCACTGCCCGAAGGGGCCGGAGACGATCAACATGTTCAACACCGAGACGCTGGGGCTGATGAAGCCGACGGCGTTCCTGGTGAACACGGCGCGCGGCGGCATCGTCAACGAAGACGCGCTCTACGACGCCCTGAAGGGTGGCAAGCTGCGCGGTGCCGGCCTCGACGTGCTCGACCGCGAGCCGCCGGATCCGAAGAACAAGCTGTTCGAGCTGGAGAACGTGTTCTTCAGCCCGCACATGGCGGGCGTCACCCAGGAAGCCAGCGACCGCATGGCCATCACCGCCGTCGAGAACATCCTGAGCGTGTTCGACGGCCGGCCCAACGCGGCGAACGTCGTGAACAAGGAAGTGCTCGGCTAAGGCGCCGGCACGCAATCGGAACGTGGATTGGCGGCATCGGTCGAAGGCGACCGGTGCCGCAGCTTTTTCAGGGGGGATTATCGATGAAGTACGGACCGCTCGGCCGCTCGGGCCTGATCGTCAGCAGGATCTGCCTCGGCGGCAATTCGTGGGGCGCCAAGGGGCGGCGCGGCTGGGGCAAGTTCGACGAGTCCGAGGCGCCGGCCTACTTCAAGCGCGCGCTCGACGTGGGCATCACCTTCTTCGACACCGCCGACGCCTATAATTTCGGCCGCTCCGAGGAGATCATGGGCGCCACGCTCATGAAGATGGCCAAGCGCGAGGATTTCGTGCTGTCGACCAAGGTCGGCATCCGCATGAGCGAGAACCAGAACGACGTCGGCACCGGCCGCAAGCATCTGATGGCGGCGGTCGACGCGCAGCTGAAGCGCCTGCAGACCGACTATATCGACGTCTATCAGGTCCATCGCCTCGACCCGCACACGCCGATGGAAGAGACGATGTACTCGCTCGACCAGATCGTGCGCTCGGGCAAGGTCCGTTACATCGGCGGTTCGACCATGCCGGCCTACAAATTCGCGCAGATGGTCATGATCGCCGACTGGAAGGGTTACTCCCGGCCGATTGCGATGCAGAACCTCTACAATCTGATCCAGCGCGAGGAAGAACCCGAGATGAACCGGCTCTGCCACGAGCAGGGCGTCGGCCTCATTCCCTATTCACCGCTGGCGCGTGGCTTCCTGGCGGGCAACCGCAACAAGGACGGCGGCGGTTCGACCGAGCGCGCGAAGAACGACTCGGTCGTGAAGGATGGCACCTATCGCGACTGTGACTGGGAGATCGTGAAGCGGCTGAAGAAGATCGCCAAGGAGAAGGGCTGCACGCCGGCCCAGGTGGCGCTCGCCTGGCTGTTGCACAAGCCGTACATGGGCTCGCCCATCATCGGCGCCACCGATCTCGACCAGCTCACGTCGGCGGCGAAGTCGACCGAAATCTCGCTGACCGCCGACGAGAGCAAGCTGCTCGAGGCGCCCTATGAGTTCCGCGTTTCGCCGGTCAACTGAGCGCGCCGGCTGATCGCGGCCGAGAACCAGAAAGCCAGCAGCGGCAACACGATGGCCGCCACCCAGAAAACAGGTGGCGCGCCCCAGCGGTCGACGATCGGCGCGGCGATCGGCACACCGACCGCCTGGCCGACGAACAGGCAGAGCGCGAACAGCGCCATGCCGGCGCCGCGGGCCTCGGGCGCCATCTGCGTGCCGTTGGTCTGCAGCGTGTTGTGGAGCATGTAGAACGACACGCCCGACAGGACGATGGCGGCGAACTCGACCTCGGCGGTCGGCGCCAGCGCCATGGCCGCGAAGGCGAGACCCAGGCCCGTGCCGCCCCAGGTGCAGAGGCCGCGCTCGCCCAGGATGCGCACCAGATGATGCGCCACCATCACGTAGAGGAAGCCGCCGGCGCCGAAGGCCGCCACCGCGAGGCCGATCGCGGCGAAGCCAAGATCGAAGCGCTGGTGCAGGTCGGCGCCGACGAAGGTGAAGGCGCCCCAGAAGACGCCGCCTTCCAGCGCCACGACCAGGATGACCGTGCGGGCCCAGGGCCTTTTGAGGACGCCGACCATCTGGCCGATCATCGAGCCCGCCGCGCGTTCGCCGGGCCGGGCGATGTCGGGCCGGGCGCGCATGACGAGGAACAACGCGCTGCCGGCCATCACGTAGATCGCCGCCAGCACCCAGAACACCGAGCGCCAGCCCAGCCAGTCGCCGATCGCGCCACCCAGCGCCGACCCGGTCATCAGGCCCAGCGTCTGGCCGGTGAGGAAGCGCGCGAGCGTCGCCTGCCGCTTCTCGTAGCTCACATTGTCGCCCACCCAGGCGATGGCGAGCGGGATGATCGCCGAGCCGGTCACGCCGGTCAGGAAGCGCGCCAGGGTCAGCATGCCCAGCGACCCCGAGATTGCGCTCAGCATGCAGCACAGCGCCGCGCCGATGCAGGCGATGGCGACCACCGGCATCTTGCCGTAGCGGTCGCCGAACGGGCCGTGCACCAGCACGAAGACGCCGTTGGCGAACAGGAAGGCGGTGGCCGCGATCGAGGCCGCGCCGACCGTGACGCCGAAGGCGGCGGAGAGCTGGACCAGCAGCGGGTCGATCACGCGCATGTTGGCCGCCGACGCGAAGGCGGCGACGGACAGGAGCACGATGGCGATCGTGGGGGCCGTGGGCGGCGCAGAACCGGGAGAGGGGCGCGCCGGGGCGGCGGGAGAAGACATCGGTTGCGGGCTTACCGGCTCGGCTGCGTAAAATAAAGGTCTCTTGGCGCGACCCAGCAATGACCTATGGTGGTGGGATGATGGAAGAGCTTTTGGCCCTCGCCCGCGACCCGCAAGCATGGGCCGCGCTGGCGACCCTTGTGATCATGGAAGTCGTGCTGGGCATCGACAACCTGATCTTCATCTCGATCCTGACCAACAAGCTGCCGGAGGAGAAACGCTCCAATGCCCGGCGCATCGGCATCGGCCTTGCGGTGTTCCTGCGGCTCGGCCTGCTGAGCGGCGTCGCCTTCATCGTCCAGCTCACCGCGCCGATCTTTTCACTTTTCGGTCATGGCTTTTCCTGGCGCGACCTCATCCTGATCGCCGGCGGCCTGTTCCTGATCTACAAGGCGACCAGTGAAATCCGCGACCATGTCACGGCCGACCACGAACACGAGGAGGTCACGGCCGGCGGCGCGGCGCGCGCCACGGTCGCGGGTGTGATCGGGCAGATCCTGATCCTCGACCTGGTCTTCTCGCTCGACAGCATCATCACCGCCGTTGGCATGACCGACGATATCCCGATCATGGTGATCGCCGTGATCTTTGCCGTCGCCCTGATGCTCGCGGCGGCCGACGGCCTGGCGAAGTTCATCGGCAACAACCCGACCATCGTCATGCTGGCGCTGGGCTTCCTGCTGATGATCGGCATGACCCTGATTGCCGACGGCATGGGCGTGCATGTGCCCAAGGGCTACATCTACGCGGCGATGGCCTTCTCGGGGTTGATCGAGGGACTCAACATGCTGGCGCGTCGCGCGCAGAGCAGACGTCCGTTGCGCAAGCGTCCGCGCTGACGCGCTGACAAGCGGCGGCGGAGCGGTCTAAGCTCCCCGCCATGAAGCTGAAGGATCAGGTGGCCATCGTCACGGGCGCGGCGTCCGGCATCGGCGCGGCGACGGCCCGGCTCCTCGCGAGCGAAGGCGCCCGGGTCGCGCTGGTCGATCTCGACGAAGCGGGGCTGGCGGCGGTCGCCGGCGGGATCCAAGGAGAAGCGATCGCCATTGCCGCCGACGTCACCAGCGACGAGCAGGCGCGGGCGGGTGTTGCTCGCGTGCTCGAAAAGTGGGGACGCGTCGACGTGCTGGTGACGGCCGCCGGCGTGTCGCTCGGTGGCACGGTCGACAAGATCGACGAGGCGACGTGGGACCGGACCTTTGCGATCAACGTGAAAGGCACCTTCCTCTGGGTCCGTCATGCCATCCAGCCGATGATCGCGGCGAAGTCCGGCGCCATCGTCACCCTGGGCTCGCAGCTCGCGCAGTCGAGCCTTGGCAAGAATGCTGCGTACATCGCCTCCAAGGGCGCGATCGTCTCCTTCACCAAAACCATCGCCGTCGATCACGCAGCCCAGGGCATCCGCGTCAACGCGTTGATGCCCGGCGTGATCGACACGCCGATGCCGGCGCGTTCGCTGAAGCGGCAGGCCGATCCCGAAGCCGCGCGCGCCGTGTGGAAGACGCGTCATCCGATGGGCCGCATCGGCCAGCCGGAGGAGGTGGCCAAGGCCGCGCTCTTCCTTGCCTCTTCCGATTCCTCCTTCACCACGGGAACGCTGCTGTTCGTCGACGGCGGCTGGACGGCGCACTGACATGCCGCGAAAACTCACGCCTGAGCAGATCGAAGGCTATGCGCGTGACGGCTATGTCTGTCCGGTCGATGGCTTCTCGACCGAGCGCACACGGGCCTGGCGCGACAAGCTCGAAACCTTCGAGCGTGCGCAGGAGCAGAAGCTGACGCGCGGCCACAATTTCAAGCCGCATCTGCTTTTTCCGTGGGTCGACGAGATCGTGCATTCGCCGGAGGTGCTCGACGCGGTCGAGGACCTGATCGGCCCGGACATCCGCCTGTTTCATCTCAGCGTCTGGCCCAAGGATGCGGGCTCCGGCGCCTATGTGAGCTGGCATCAGGACGCGACCTACTTCGCGCTTGAGCCGGCCTGCCACGTCACGGCCTGGGTCGCGCTGACCGACGCGCCCGTCGAGGCGGGCTGCATGGAAGTCGTGCCGGGCTCGCACAAGCTCGGCCAGCTTCCGCATGCGGAGATGCAGGACCCCGAGAACCTGCTGTCGCGCGGCCAGGAGCTGGCGGGCAACTTCGACCGCAGCCGCACGGCGTTCATGCCGGTGAAGGCGGGGCAGTTCTCGCTGCACCACACGCACCTCGTCCACAATTCGCGGCCCAACCGCTCGAACGATCGACGCATCGGGCTCGGCATCAGCTACATCCCGACCTCGGCGCATTGCACGTCGGCCACGCGGGTCAGCGCCATGCTGGTGCGCGGCGAGGACAGATACGGGCACTTCGACGACGAGCGCCGGCCGGTGCAGGACGCAGGACCCGAGGAACGCGCCTTCCATGCCGAGGCGGTCGATCGTTTCCGGAAAATGAATACAGAGCAGACCGACAACAAGGTTGCGGTCGTCAAGAGGTAGGAATGCACACGATCAAGCTGCCGTATCACGACCGTTACGCCTATTCGCCGATCACCGAGCGCAAGGACTATTCGTGGCCGGAGGGCAAGCGGCTCGCGGTCTATATCGGACTCAACATCGAGCACTTCGCGTTCGGCGCGGGCGAGGGACATCTGCTCACCGTTGCCAACCCGCCGCCCGATCCGCGCACCTTCGCCTGGCGCGACTACGGCAACCGCGTCGGCGTGTGGCGTTGCCTCGAGCTGTTCGACGAACTGAACCTGCCGGCGTCGCACCTGATCAACACGACGGTGTTCGATTATGCGCCGCAGATCGTCGATGCGCTGAAGGCGCGCGGCGACGAATTCGTCGGCCATGGCCGCACCAATGCCGAGCGCCACGGCGGCATGTGGGAGGCCGACGAGAAGCGCTTCCTGCAGGAGATCAGCGATTCGATCGAGAAGGCCTCGGGCAAGCGGCCGCGTGGCTGGATGGCGCCGTGGATGGCCTCGACCCGCGTCACGCCCGATCTTCTCAAGGAGACCGGCTACGACTTCCTGATGGACTGGCCCAACGACGACCAGCCGATCTGGATGAAGACGCGCTCGGGCCCGTTGATGAGCGTGCCGTATCCGATCGAGGTCAACGACAGCCCGCAGATCCTGGTGCGCCACCATAGTGGCGACGAGTTCCGCGACATGATCATCGCCCAGTTCGAGGAGTTGCTGCGACAGTCGGCGAAGCAACCGCTGGTCTGCGGCATCGCGCTCCACACGATGATCGTGGGCCAGCCCTACCGGCTGCGCGCGCTGCGCGAGGCGCTGTCGCACATCGCGAACCATCCGCAGAAGGACAAGGTCTGGTTCACGCGGCCGAGCGACATCTACGATCACTGCGCCGCGCTGCCGGCAGGAACGATGACACCGCCGCCGAAGTGACGGCACGGTGAAGCCATGAAGCCGATCGACCTCGCGGGCTGGCTGTCGCAGGCCGGCCTGCGCAACATGGCTCTCGAAGAGCTGGTCGACGGCTTCGGGCGCCGCCTGAATGAGGCGGGCCTGCAGGTCGAACGCATGTTCGTCGGCATGAACACGCTGCATCCGATGGTGCGGGCGCGCAGCCTGATCTGGGATTCGGGCGAGGGCGTGGGCAAGCATTTTGAGTTCGCCCATTCCGAGATCGACTCCGAGGAGATCCGCAACAGCCCCTTCGCGGTAATGCTGCGCGACGGCATCACCGAGCGCCGCTGTCGCTTCGACACGAATGAGGCCCTGCCCGACGTCCCGGTGTTCGAGGAGCTGCGCACCGCCGGGATGACCGAATGGATGGGCTGGGTGCAGCCCTTCGGCGAGCTGGCGCCGCGGTTCGGCAGTCCCACCGAAGCCGATCATGCCGAGCGGCTGTGGCTGGTCTTTTCGGCCACGACCGACCGGCTCGGCGGCTTTTGCGAGAAGGACATCGCCTTCCTGCGCGAGGTGCTGCCGGTTTTCTGCGTGGCCGTGAAGGCCACCAGCCTGCGCGGCATCGGCCATGGGCTGCTGGCGGCCTATCTCGGCAACGATCCGGCGAGCCGGGTGCTCTCCGGCACCGTGCTGCGCGGCGAGGTGCAGAGCGTCGAGGCCGTGGTGTTCTTCACCGATCTGCGCGGCTTCACGTCGCTCGCCGATACGATGCCCGGCCGCGAGCTGATCGCGCTGCTCGACGACTACTTCAACTGCATGGTCCAGCCGATCGTCGCGCGCGACGGCGAGGTCCTGAAGTTCATGGGCGACGGCATGCTGGCGGCCTTCGCCGTGGTGCTGGACGATCGCGCCGAAGTCTGCGCCGCCGCTCTTGCGGCCGCGGAAGAGGTGCTGGCCCGTATCGAGGCGCTGAACGAGGAGCGGCGCAGCGCCGGGCAACGCACCACTACGCTCGACATCTCCCTACACATCGGCCGCGTGCTCTACGGCAATGTCGGCTCGGATACGCGGCTCGACTTCACGGTGATCGGACCCGCGGTCAATGAAGCCGCGCGCATCGAGGTGCTCTGCCAGCCGCTCGACCAGGCGCTGCTGATCTCTCAGGCCTTCGCCGAGGCGGCGACCTCGAGCCGTGCCCGCCTCGTCTCGCTCGGCCGCCACCGCCTGCGCGGCGTGCGCGAGGAGACGGAGTTGTTTGGTTTAAACACCCCGTCGTCCTGAGCGGAGCGCCGAAGGCGCGTAGTCGAAGGACCTCTTTTCGTTTCGACACACTGTGCGCCGGAAAAGAGGTCCTTCGACTGCGCCGCCCTTCTGGCGGCTTCGCTCAGGACGACGGAGTTGTTTTACCGCCCGTACACCGCGCTCTCGAAGGCATAGAACAGCGGCAGCGACTTCACGTCGGCGAAGGGCAGGATCTGGGTCATGTAGACGCCGCCCAGGCGCTTCTTGCGGTCGATCCAGTAGTAGGTGTTGGGGAGGCCCGCCCAGCAGAGGCTGCCGGCGGAGCGGCCGGTCGGCGCCTCGGTGTTGTTGATCATGAAGCTCAGGCCCCACTGCTTGGTGACGCCGGGGAAGAACTCGGCATCGTTGGACACGGCCGGCATCACGGTCTTGAGCAGGCTCACCGTCGAATCGCCCATCGCATTGCCGGCCATCGCATCGACTGTCTCGGACTTCATCACGACGTCGCCGCGTGCCGACTTGCCGTCATCCAGCACCATGCGCACGAACTTCAGGTAGTCGTTGGCCGTCGAATAGAGGCCACCGCCGCCCGCCTCGAACTCCGGATCCTGCGGGATCTCACGCGTCAGGTCGGCGACCAGGCTGCCGTCCTTCTTGCGAAGATGGACCTTGGCCATGCGGGCGCGCATCGCCGGCGTGATGCGGAAGGCGGTGCTGTCCATGCCGAGCGGGGCGAACAGATCGTCGCGCATCACCTGGCCGAGCTTCCGGCCCGTGACGGCCTCGACCATCTTGCCGGCCCAGTCGATGCCGATCCCGTACTGCCAGCGCGCGCCGGGATCGAACAGGAGCGGCGTCGTCAGCGCCTTGTCGAGGCCGGTGCCGATGGTCGGCACATCCATGGCCTCGCGATACTGCAGGATCTCCGGATTCCAGATGTCGTAACCGAAGCCCGCCGTGTGCGTGAGCAGATGGCGCAGGGTGATCTCGCGCACGGGCTTGCGCAGGTGCGGCTTGCCGGCGGCGTCGAAGCCTTCCAGCACCTGCACCTCGCCGAGATAAGGGATCACCTCTTTCGCCGGCGCATCGAGCTTGAGCGCCCCACGCTCGACCTGCTGCATCGCCACCGCGCCGGTAACCGCCTTGGTCATCGAGGCGAGCCAGACGACGGTGTCGGGCGTCATGTCGGCGTCCTGGCCCAGCACCGCCTTGCCGAAGCCGCCTTCGTAGATCGTGCCCTTGCCATCGGTCGCGACGGCGGCAACGCCAGGGACGTCGCCGCGCTGCACGGCCTCGTTCAGCAGCGTGTCGATGCGCGTCTTCATGGCTTGGCTCCCGCAAGTCCCACCGTATCCAGCGCGAAGGCGTAGGCGATCGCGACCTCGTCGAGGCGGCTGAAGCGGCCCGACGAGCCGCCATGGCCCGCGCCCATGTTGGTGCGCAGGACCACCGGACCTCCGCCCGTCATCGTCGCGCGCAGGCGGGCGACCCACTTGGCGGGCTCCCAGTAGGTCACGCGCGGATCGGTGAGGCCGGCCATGGCCAGGATCGCCGGATAATCCTGCGCCGCCACGTTGTCATAGGGCGAGTAGGAGCGGATGTAGTTGAACGCCGCCGCATCAGTGATCGGGTTGCCCCATTCGGGCCATTCCGGCGGCGTGAGTGGCAGCTTGTCGTCGAGCATCGTGGCCAGCACGTCGACGAAGGGCACCTCGGCGATAATGCCGGCAAACAGGTCCGGCGCCCGGTTGGCGACCGCGCCCATCAGCATGCCGCCCGCGCTGCCGCCATGGCCGACGATGCGCTTCGCCGAGGTGTAGTTCGCGGCGACCAGCGCACGGCCCGCGGCAACGAAATCGTCGAACGTGTTGGTCTTCTTCTCGCGCTTGCCGTCGAGATACCACGACCAGCCCTTGTCGGCGCCGCCGCGGACATGAGCGATCGCATAGACGAAGCCGCGATCGACCAGCGACAGGCGGTTGGCCGAGAAGGAGGCCGGCATCGCCATACCGTAGGAGCCGTAGCCGTAGAGCAGCAGCGGCGCGCTGCCGTCGCGCACCAGGTCGCGGCGATGCAGGATCGAGACCGGCACCTCGGCGCCGTCGGCCGCAACGGCCAGGATGCGCGTCGTGACATAGGCGTGCGGATCGTGACCGGACGGGATCTCCTGCCGCTTGCGCAAGGTGCGCTGCCGCGTCGCCATGTCGTAATCGTAGACTTCGCTCGGCGTCGTCATCGACGAGTAGGCGAAGCGCAGGGTCGTCGTCTCGAACTCGTAGCCACCGATCATGTCGAGTGAATAAGCGCTCTCGTCGAAGGCGATCGTGTGTTCGGTATGAGTCGCGAGGTCGCGGATCACGATTGAGGGCAGGGCGTTGGTGCGCTCCAGCCGCACGAGATGGCCGGCATGGAGATCGATGCCCAGGATGTAGGTGCCGGGTCGATGCGGCACCAGCTCGCGCCAGTTGGTGCGCTCTGGCGTGGCGAGCGGCGCGGTGACGATCTTGAAATCGATCGCGCCGCCCTCATTGCTGAGGATGAACAGCTCGTCGCCGCGATCGGCCACGCTGTAGCGCACGCCTTTCTCGCGCGGCGCGATCAGGCGCGGCGCGGCATCGGGCACCGAGAGATCGATCAGCCATTCCTCGGACGTGTCGTGATCGCCGCCCGAGATGACGCAGAAACGGCCGCTGGCGCTCTCGCCGATATGGGTGAACCAGCCGATGTCCTTTTCTTCGTAGACGAGGACGTCGTCGGCCTGTGCCGTGCCGAGACGGTGCCGGAAGACCTTGAGCGGCCGATGGTTCTCGTCGACCTGGATGTAGAAGAAGAACGAGGAATCACGGCCCCAGACGACGCTGCCGCCGGTCTCGGTCAGGATGTCGGGCAGGTCCTCGCCCGTGTCCCAGCGGCGGACACGCAGGGTGAAATACTCGGAGCCGCGCAGGTCGGCGCTCCACGCCTCGAGCTTGTGGTCGGGCGAATGGCGCGTGCCGCCGAACTTGAAATAGTCCGACGCCTTGGCCAGCGCATCGCCGTCGAGGATCGTCTGCATCTCGCCGCCGTCGCGCGGCGTGCGGCCGATCTGCTGATGCTGGCCGCCTTCACGGAACTTCCAGAGATAGGAAAACGGTCCGTCCGGCGTCGGCACGCCCGAATCGTCTTCCTTGATGCGGCCGCGCATTTCCGCGACCAGCGTTTTCTGCAGCTCCTTCGTCGGTCCGAGCCGCTCCTCCGCATAGGCATTCTCGGCCTCGACATAGGCGCGGATGTCGGGATCGAGCAGCGACGGATCGCGCAGCACCTCCTGCCACTTTTCGTCTTTCAGCCAGGCGTAGTCGTCGGTGACGGTCACGCCGTGCAGCGTGCGCCGCGACGGTCGTCGCGGCGCGATCGGTGGCTTCATGAGGGGCTCGCGGAGAGGTTAGTAGTTGCCGGCCTTGGCCGGCGCCTTCGCCGGGGCAGCAGGCTTGTCGCCCAGCAGGCCGCGCATCTCGGCGCCCTTGGTATCCCACCAGTCGGCGAGGATGCGGACATCCCAGCCGATGCAGAAGTGCTTTACGCCCATGTCGAGATACTTCTTGGCCTGGCTCGGGTCCCGCAGTTCGACGCGCGGATGCAGGCCTTTCTTCAGCGCCATCTCGATCGTCTTCTTCTCGGCGGCCACCACGTCGGGGTGGGTGGCCTGTCCGGTGAGGCCGAGGCTCATCGAATAGTCGGAGGCGCCGAACTGGACCATGTCGAGGCCGGGGATCGAGAGGATGGTGTCGAGATCGTCCACGCAGGACTTCTTCTCGACCATGATGGCGATCACCACCTCGTTCAGCGCGTCGACGTAAGCCGGCGAGCCGCCGGTACGGACCGTGCCGACGTCGCGGCGCATGCCGACGCCGAGGCGTCCGCGGCCGCGCGCGCCCTCTGCCATCGTCGTCTCGGCGCGCACCGCATCGACCGCGGCCTTGGCGTCCTCGACCGAGCGGATGTCGGCGAACAACACGCTCTGGAAGCCCGAGCCGATCGCGCGCATGGCCTGATGCGTGTACTGGGTCTGCTCGATCTTGATCATGCCCGACATGCCCATCAGCTCGAACGAGCGGCCGAGATTGTCGAGGTCGTGCATGGTGAACGGCGCGTATTCGGCCGTGAACTCGACGTAGTCGTACTGTTTGGAATGGCCGATCAGCTCGACCAGGGTCGGCCAGGCCGACAGGATATGCGTGCCGACGGTGGGCTTGCCCGCGTTCAGGGCTTCACGAAGTGGATTGCGGCTCATCTTGTTCCCCCAGGGTGGTCGTTCGGGCTAGTGTGGCACCTTGTACTGGGGGAGTTCCATGTTTCCGACGAGAGATAAGCTGACAATCTGCTTCGCGCATGCGGCATACCAGATGAAGGCGCGGTTCGATGCCCGGAATACCGGCATCAACAGCTTCCAGGTCCGCAGCTATGACGAGTTCGTGCAACGGGTGGGCGAGGCTGACGTCGTCTCGGCGTCCGGCATGTGGAAGAACGACATCATCCCCCACGCCACCAAGCTGAAGTTCGTGCAGTCGATCAGTTCGGGCATGGACCAGTATTCCAAGGAATTGCTGGGCGCAAAGGGCATCCGCCTGGCGAGTGCGGCCGGCGTCAATGCCCGCGCCGTGGCCGAGCACGCGCTGGCGCTGATCCTCGCCGTGTTCCGGCGGATTCCCGAGGCGCGCGACAACCAGCACAAGAAGGTGTGGCGCGGCATGCTGGGCGACCTGACCCAGCGCGAGGACGAGCTGGGCGGCAAGACCGTGCTGATCGTCGGCATGGGCCGCATCGGGAGTCATCTCGCCAAGCTCGCCAAGGCCTTCGACATGAAGGTGATCGGCATCCGCCGCGATCCGAAGGCCGGCACCAACGGCGCCGACGAGATCTACGGCATGGGCGACCTGGTCAAGCTGGTCCCGCAGGCCGACATCGTGGCGCTGACCTGCGCGCTGACGCCCGAGACCACGGGTCTGATGAGCGCGGCGGCCTTTGCCGGCATGAAGCCTTCGTCGGTGTTCGTGAACGTCGCGCGCGGCAAGGTCGCCGACGAGGCAGCTCTCATCAAGGCGATGGAAGGCAACAAAATCTGGGCGGCGGCACTCGACGTCACCGCCGAGGAGCCGCTGCCGGCGGCGTCGCCGCTGTGGACGTTGCCGAATGTCTTCATCACCCCGCACACCGCGGGCGAAACGCGCGCCTATGAAGACAACGTCATCGACATCCTGATCGAGAACCTCGACCGCCTGTGGCGGGGCGAGGCGACGCTCCGCAACCAGGTTCTGTAGGCCTAACGTCCAGGCCTGCTGCTCAAGAGGGACAAGCTAGTCTTTGTCCTTCTTGTTGCCGCCGCCGTTGTTGCCACGCTGAGGCTGCTGCTGTTGCTGCGGCGGCTCGGCCTTCGGCGGCTGGGCGATCTGCTGGTTCTGCTGCGGGGCAGGCGCGCGAGTCTCCTTGTCCCTTTGCGGCTGCTGCTGTTGCGGCTGGGGCTGCGGGCGCGGCGGCTGAGCCTGTTGCGGCTGTTGCTGCTGCGGCGCCTGCTGCTGAGGCTGGGGACGCGGAGGCTGGGCCTGCTGCTGCGGGGGCTCAGCGCGCGGCTGGGGCGCAGGAGCAGGGGCGGCCTGGCGAGGAGCCTCCTGACGCTGCGGTTCCTGACGCTGCTGCTCTTGGCGGGGCGCCGGCTGCGGAGCAGCCTGCTTCGGCTCTTCCTGGCGCGGCTGCGGAGTGGCAGCCGGCTTCTGTTGGGCGGGAGCAGCCTGCTTCGGCTCGTCCTGCTTGGACTGCGGAGCCGCGGCGGGCTTCTCCGCAGCAGGCGCTGCCTGCTTGGGTTCTTCCTGACGCTGGGGTGCCGCGTTCGGCTTCTGGGCGGGCGTCGCCTGCTTGGGCTCGTCCTGTCGCGCGGGTGACGGGTCGCGCGACGGCAGCTCCGGCTTCGGCGGGGCGGGCGCGGCCTGACGCTGCGGCTCGGCGCCCGGCTTGCCCGGTTCCTGTTTCGCAGGCTCCTGCTTGCCCGGCTCCTGCTTCGCCTGGGGCTGGCCGGCCGGCGGCGTCGCGGACTTGTCGGTCTCCTTCAGCTGCGGCGGTGCAGCACCCTGACGCGGCTGCAGCGGCGGCGTGGCAGGCTTTGCGGCCTTGGTGTCGCCGGTCGACGCCTTGTTGTCGGTCCCGGCCTTGGTGTCGACCGAGGCGATCTTCGGGCCCGGCGCGGACTTGGTTTCCGTCGCGGCCGGCTTGGCGAGCGTCTGCATGTCCGCGACCGCGGTCTTGCTGACGGCCACGTCGGGAGCAGCGGTCTTGGCCTTGGCTTCAGCCGCAGCCTTTGCTTCAGCCGGGGCCTTCGCGTCGGCCGGTGCTTTCGGATCGGCCGCCGTCTTCGCGTCGGGCTTGGCGGCGGTCTTGGCGTCCATCACGGCGGCGACCGAAGCGGTCGGCGCGGGCGGCGCCGAGACGGGCGCGACCGCGGCCTTCGCGATCTGGTTGGCCGAGACGTTCAACGCGGCACGCTGCACCGGCTGCGAGCGCACGAAGGCCTGTGACGGCACCACGGTCGCGAAGCGCTGGTTAGCCAGCACCGAGTTCTGGCCCGCGACGAACGCCTCGCGACGCTGTGCGCGTTCCCAACGATCGTTGAGGTCACGATCCTGGATCGCCGCCGCGCGGTTGATGCGCTGATAATAGTCGCGGTTGGTCGTGTAGGGCGGCACGTAGACCTCACGCGGTCCCAGCGGGAACCAGCCCACGGGGCCGGTATTGCGGCCCTGGTTGCCGAGCTGCGCCGCCAGTTCGAGGCCGCCCACGAAGGCGACCAGCGCCGGCGCATAGACCGGCCGCTGTTCGCGCTGCGGCGGTACCCACACCCAGCGATTGTTGCTGTTGGCCCAGCGGCCGTAGTGATACGGCGCGAAACCCCAGGGCTGCTCGTCGATCCAGGTCCAGCCCCACGGCTTCACATAGGACCAGTGGCCGGTGCGGTAGGGCGCCCAGCCGCTCGGCGTCGAGCGCGGCACCCATACCTGGCCGTAGCTGCCGTCGTTGACCCAGTTGCCGTAGGCGTTGAGGTCCTCGTAGCCGGTCATGCCGGCCGGTACGTATTGCGGCTGCTGGTCGTAGACCACCTGCCGGTCGCGCGTGGCCCACGAGGCGGCCGGCGCCGGCGGCGCGGCCTGGATCGTCTTGAGCTGCATCGAGCTGCCGTCACCGAACACCTCGCCGACTTCGCCGGGACGAACCGCCAGCATCTGGCCGTTCAGGCCCTGGATCTGCGCGGCGCCGGCGCGCACGCCGAGCCGCGTCGGGTCCTGCTGCGAGCCCGCTTCGACGTAGTAGTCGCCCTGCTGCTGCAGGGTGATCGTGCCGCGCGGCGTCACGATCTGATAGGGCTGGGCGGCATCCATGGCGAAGGTCTTCACGTCGACGCGGCCCTGCGCCAGTTGCAGGCGCACCTGGCTGTCGTCGATCTGCGACATGTCGAGTTCGGTGGAACCGTCCATGCGGATGCGCGTGCCGGCGAGCGACACCTCGCTGCGTGCGTTCGGTTCGGTCCAGATGGCATCGCCCGTTGTCAGCGGCGTGTTGACGACGGCCGGGGTCCAGCCGCTCTGCTCGTCATCATGGAACGAGACGGTGCCGTCCACGAAGGCCAGTCGGCCGACACGGCCCGGCGGCTCGCTTTGTGTCTGCGCCATGGCAGCAACCGCGACCAATGAAACTCCGATGACACCACCCAGAAGCTTCAATGTCGTCCGACCAAAGGCTTCGCCCATTCCGGGACCTCCTGCTAGGCTAGGCATCGTGAACGCCCGCCGGTTGCGGCGGTTGCGTCGAGAGGCAGAAGAACCACGGGGAGAAGAGAATGAGCGTCGCCGATCCGCATCGCGTCGTCCTGACGGGCGAGAATCCGTTCCTTCGCCTCAGCGAGAAGGACGGCGATCCCAATTCGACCGACGCCAGCTACTGGCGGATCCTGTTCTGCCCGGCCGGCCCCGGCCACGTGCTCTATCTCAAGAGCGAGCTGACGCAGGACAAGTGGCGCATCTATTCCGACAACATTGCCATGGCGCGCTGGCTGCAGCAGACCGTGCAGGGGATGCTCAATCCCGAGCTGAAGGACCTGTCGATCCCGGTGATCGATGCCGACTTCAGCAAGTCGGGCGACCCGCGCTATTTCTGGACCGAGTACGTGTCCGCCGCCGACGCGGAGATCGCGCTCACCTGGCACGATATCGGCGATCCGCTGCTGATCCACACCGAGCCCAACCAGGCGCCGAACCCGCGCCCCTACGGCGTCTGCACCGTTCTGGTCCCGGCACTCTCCGGTCGCCTGACGCTGAACGGCGAGCAGGCTCGCGGCAAGCCGTGGCCCCGCGAACGCGAAGGTCGCGCCTTCAGCACCTCGGCGCTGGCGTTCTCTGAGAGCTGGACGGAGCCGCGCTGATCGCGGCTCGGCGGCAAGCCTACGGCGCGAAGCCGTAGGCCTTGGCGAGTTCGGCGTAGCTGTCGCGGCGGACCTGTTCGTCGTGGGTCCAGGTGACGACGGCCATCTCGTCGACGCCGACGTGGTCCTTCAGTTCGGTGATGCGGGCCGCGACTTCGGGGCCGGTGCCGACGAAGGAGTCCTTGCGGAACTGTTCTATCTTGGCGCGCTCGAAATCGGCGAGCGGCGCTTGCGCGGCTTCTTCGGGCGGCAGCAGCGGCCCCAGGATGTTCTTGTCGCGGTTGATGCGGCTCAGCGCCCGCGACGTGAAGTGGTACTGCGCCTTCTCCATCGACTGGGCGGCCAGCGCCCAGACGCAGAGGGCGGAGCGCGGCTCAGGATGCCGTTCGCTCGGGCGATAGCTTCGCTTGTAGAGATCGATGGCGCGTTCGCCGCCGGCGCCGTCGCTGAAGAACCAGGCGTAGCAATAGGGCAGGCCGAACAAAGCCGCGACCTGCGCGCCGTAGTCGGAGCTGCCGAGGATCCAGACTTCCGGCGCGGTGGCGCCTTGCGGGAATGCCTTCACGGCGGCGAACGGATGACGCTCGACCAAGGGTTCGTTGTGCACCCAGGCGATCAGGTCGCGCACGTCGGCGGGGAAATGCTCGGGCCGTTCGTTCGCGGCGGGATTGAGCGCGAACGCCGTGCGGCCATCGGAGCCCGGCGCGCGGCCGAGACCCATGTCGATGCGGCCTGGCGCCAGCGCGTCGAGCACACGGAAGACCTCCGCCACTTTGAACGGCGAATAGTGCGGCAGCATGATGCCCGCGCTGCCGATGCGGATGCGCTCGGTGGTGGCGGCGATCGCGGCCATCACGATCTCGGGTGCGGTACCTACGATGGTCGGATGGTTGTGATGCTCCGATACCCAGAAGCGCTCGTAGCCCAGCGCCTCGCAGTGCTTGGCGAGCGCCACGGTGTTGCGGATCGACTCGCCGTGGGGCCGTCCGGAGACGGCGATCGACTGGTCGAGGACGGAAAGGCGGAAGGGACGCGACATGGATCGGGAGATGGGGCTTGCAGGCTATTCCGGCAAGGTCGCGATCATGTAGAGCGACTGGAGTTGGGGTGTCGGCCGCGCGTTCTTGCCGAACACGTTGCTGAAGATCGTGGCGATCTGGCCCGACCGGTAGATATGGCTCAGCGCCCGGTCGACGGCGAGGCGGAACGGACCTTCGCCCAGCTTCATGGCCAGCGCGAAGGGTTCGAGGCTGAGATAGGTGTTCGCCAGCAGAATCTTGGCGGCATCCTTGTGATCCTTGATCATCGCCGTGAGCATCGCGCCGCCCGCGAAGTAGGCCGAGATCTCGCCCTTTTCCAATGCCGTCATGGCCGCGGTGAAATCGGTGAAGGGCACGACGGTCGCGTTGACGTGGATCGAGGTCAGCGCCTTCTTCAGCTCTTCCTCGGTCAGGGTGCCGGCGACCGCGCCGACCTTCTTGCCGGCGAGCTCTTGCATGTCGCGCGGGCCGTCGTTGCGGATCGCGAAGCTGGTGCCGTCGACGAAGGTGGTGATCGAGAAGTCGACCACGGCGCGGCGGTCGAGCGTCTCGGTGAAGGAGTCGCAGAGCAGGTCGATCTTGCCCTGCTTGATCATGTCGAGCCGGTTCTCGGTGGTGACCGGCACGAACTCGACCTTCAGGCCGGGCAGCTTGAGCTGCTTGGCGATGTCGCTGGCGACCGCCTCGCAGAGCTGGACCATGAAGCCATTGGGCGCGCCGTTGGTGCCCTTGTAGGCGAAGGGATGGGCGTTCTCGCGGTAGCCGCCGCGCAGGACGCCGTTCTTCTGGATGTCGTCCAGCGTGCCGGCGAAGGCGTTGCCGGCTGCCAGAAGACCCATGCCCATGGCGAGGCCGCTCAGGAATCGCTTCATCTCGTCCCTCTTCGAATGACGGCGAAACAATCCGATATTCGGCCCGTTGTGACCACTGGAAATCCGGAGGACGCCATGGCCCGTGCAAAGTCTGGTCCCGTATCCCGTGTCGTCGGTATCGACCATATCTCGATCAGGGTCAGCGACTACGGAAAGTCGAAGGCCTTCTATGGCGGCCTGTTCACCTTCCTGGGCTTCGAGATCTCGGACGAGTATCCCTCGACCATCGGCTGGACCAACGGCAAGACGCGCTACTGGATCGCGCCGGCCGAGGGCCGCAAGACGCACCGCATCGGCGATGTCGGCTTCCATCACTATGCATTCGAGCTGCGCAGCCGCAGGGACGTCGACGCGCTGCAGGGCTACCTGGAGGGGCAGGGCGTGCGGATCGTCGATCCGGCGGCCGAGTATTACGAGGATTACTACGCCGTGTTCTTCCTCGATCCCGACGGGCTGAAGCTCGAAGGCATGAAGTACGGCGAGCTGACCGCGAAGCGGAAGCGCGCGCGGAAGTCCTCGAAGAAGAAGGGGTAATCGCAGGCCGGTACGGCTTGTAGCGCCGCGTCCTGCGGGCCAAACTCCGGCCCTCAAATTCCGGAGGAAGCCCATGGATACCGTGACCCCCACCCAGCTGTCGCCCGCATCGGGCACCTATCAGCCCAAGGGCCAGCTCATTGGCGGCAAATGGATCGGCAGCGTGTCCGGCAAGGTCATCACGATCGAGAACCCCGGCAAGAAGACGTCGATCGCCCAGGTGCCACACGCTGGCCCCGAGGACGTCGAGTTGGCCGTGACCGCCGCCGAGAAGGCGTTTCCGTCCTGGAAGAACGTCGTGCCGCGCGAGCGCGGCAAGCTCCTGCTCAAGATCGCCGAGGCGATGGAAGCGCGCGTCGAGGAGATGGCGCGCACGATCGCCATGGAGACCGGCAACGCGTTGCGCACCCAGGCGCGCGGCGAGGCCAAGCTGGCGGCCGACATCTTCCGTTATTTCGGTGGTCTCGCGTCCGAGCTGAAGGGCGAAACCGTGCCGCTGGGCGAGAGTGTGCTGTCCTACACGCGCCGCGAGCCGCTCGGTATCGTGGGCGCCATCATCCCCTGGAATGCACCGGTCATGCTGGGCGCGCTCAAGATCGCGCCCGCGCTCTGCGCCGGCAACGTGCTGGTGATGAAGGCGGCCGAGGACGCGCCGCTCGCGGTGTTGATGATGGCGGACATCACGAACGAGTTCGTGCCGCCCGGCGTGCTGAACGTGATCACCGGATACGGCGCGGACTGCGGCGGTGCGCTCGCCAACCATCCGAAGATCCGCAAGCTCTCCTTCACCGGCTCGACCGAGGTCGGCAAGGTGATCATGCGCGCCGCCGCCGAGCGCATCGTGCCGGTGTCGCTGGAGCTGGGCGGCAAGAGCCCCTCGATCGTCTATCCGGACGCCGACGAGGATTGGGCGGTCGACGGCATCATCAATGCCATGCGCTTCACCCGCCAGAGCCAGAGCTGCACCGCGGGATCGCGCATGTTCCTGCACGAGGACATCTTCGACAGCTTCCTCAAGAAGCTCGAGAAGAAGGTCACGGCGCTGAAGATCGGCGATCCGCTGGACGAGGCGAGCGACATCGGCTCGATCATCAACAACAAGCAGTACTCCAAGGTCTGCAAGTACGTGCAGGACGGTCTCGACCGCGCCGACGCCAAGCTGGTGTTCGGCGGCCTGCCGCCCAAGACCGGCCCGCTGAGTGAAGGCTACTTCACCATGCCGACCGTGTTCGCCGACCGCTCGAACGACTGGCGCCTCGCGCGCGAGGAGATCTTCGGGCCGGTGCTGGTGGCGATCCGCTGGAGCGACGAGGCCGAGGCGATCCGCATGGCCAACGAGAGCCATTACGGTCTCGCGGCCTATGTCTGGACGCACGACATCGGCAAGGGCCTGCGCGCCGCGCATGCGATCGAGTCAGGCTGGGTGCAGGTCAACCAGGGTGGCGGCCAGACGCCGGGCATGTCCTACGGCGGCTACAAGCAGAGCGGCCTCGGCCGCGAATTCTCGCTCGAAGGCATGCTCGACAGCTTCACGCAGCGCAAGAGCGTGACCGTCAACCTCGCGGTCTGATCTTCAATCGGACCGCGGGCCTCAAAGCGCGGGGGTTACCCCGCGCGAGCCCGCTTCATGATCATGAGCGGACCTGGAGGTCCGCGGTCCGAAGATTAAACCGGCACCTTCAAATGATGCTCGGTCGCGCCCTGATAGGCGTGACCGATCCGGTAGAGCATCGCTTCGTCGAACGGGCGGCCGACGAGCTGCATCCCGATCGGCGCGCCGTTGGTGTCGAAGCCGCACGGCACCGACAGCGCCGGGATGCCCAGCGTATTGAACGGCCGCGTCAGGCCGGTGAAACCCGCCACCATCTTCAGCACGGCGGGGCCGCCCTTGGTCTCGGTGTCCGTCTCTTCGATCGTGGGGAGCGGGAAGGGGATCGCCGGCAAGAGCGCAGCATCGACGCCCTCCATCGCCGTCGACAGGAACTCCTTCACGAAGTGCGCGCGCAAACGTAGCGCGTCGATGTACTGCGTCGCGGGAATGAAGAAGCCCGCCTCCATGCGCGTGCGCACCTGGTTGGCGTAGAGTTCCGGCGTCTTCTCCATCCACGGCCGGTGCATGGCGGCAGCCTCGCACTTCACCATCACCTCGGCCGAGCGATAGAGCGCGGTGAAGTCCGGCAGCGTGACGGTCGTGACCTTCGCGCCGAGGCGGCCGAGCGCATCGGCAGCGGCCTGGATCGCGGCGCCGACTTGAGGATCGATGGGCGCCGGCCCGTCGTTCGGCAAGGCGAGCCCAATGCGCAGGCCCGCAATGCCGCCTTCCAGCAGCGCCTCGTAGTCGGGCACCGGCTTCTCGCTGGTCGTCGAATCCTCGGGATCGTAGCCCGCGATGACCGACAGCATGCGGGCATTGTCGCGCACGGTGCGCGTCAACGGTCCGACATGGTCCAGGCTCCACGAACGCGCGACGGCGCCCGCACGGCTGACGCGGCCGTAGGTCGCCTTCATGCCGACCACGCCGCAGGCCGCTGCCGGCAACCTGATGGAACCGCCGGTGTCCGAGCCCAGCGCGCCATAGACCATGCGTGCGCCGACCGAGGCGCCCGAGCCGCTCGAACTGCCGCCGGTTACGCGCGTCTGGTCCCAGGGATTGCGGCAGTGGCCGTGGTGGACGTTGTGGCCGGTCGGACCCGCGGCGAACTCCGCCATGTTGAGGAAGCCGAGTTCAACGACGCCGGCCGCGTCGAGCTTGCCCAGCACCGTGGCCGTCACCGGCGCGACCCAGTCGCCGCGGATCTTGCTGCCGCCGGTCGAGACCTCGCCCTTGCGGTAGTACATGTCCTTGTGCGCCATCGGCACGCCATGCAGCGGCCCACGGCTCTTGCCGGCGGCAAGCTCGGCATCCATCGCTGCCGCCTGCGCCAGTGCTTTCTCCTTGTAGACACGCAGGAAGGCGTTGGTGCGCGGCTGCCACGCCTCGATGCGGGCGAGGCAGGCTTCGGTCGCCTCGACCGAGGTGATGCGGCGCGAGGCGATCGCGTCGGCGATGGTCGAGAGATCTTCCAGCGCGAGATCGTCGTTTCTCATTTGCGCGCTTCCTTCGCCATGACGCTGGCGAACGCCGCGGGATCGTCGTCGAAGGTGAGGCGCGCGGCCGCCGCCTTGCGCACGGCGTCGTTCAGGATCTCGACCTCGGCCGCCAGTTCGGCGAGCCTCTTGTCGTCGTACTTCATGCCCTGAAGGCCCGCGGCAATGCCGGCCGCCGTCTTCGTCTTCTCGTCCATCGCCTTCTCCTCAGAGCCTGAGACGCTGCGCTTCCATGCGGGCGCGATCCTCGGGCGGGAAAGTCATGATCTTGCGGATCTTCTGGTCGAACTTCATGCCGACGGCTTCGGCACAAGCAGCAAGTGTGCCGCTCTCCGCCTCGAACAGGAAGTGCGTGAAGACGACGATCTTGTCGGAGAAGCTCGCGAGACCGCTCATCACCACGGCAATGTCGCCGGCCTGTAGCGGACGGCGATAGTGGTTCAGCATCTCGACCACGACCGAACCTTCCTGCCGCTCCTGCATCGCTGCGCGGTCGAAGCCCATGTGGTTCCACAGGACGGGCGCGCCGTCGGAGTAGCGGCCGAAATGATGGCGCGGCAGGAACTCGCCACGCTCGTCGCATTCGTCGGGCGTGATCTGCGTGCGACCGACTTCGATCAGGCCGACCGACGCTGCCTGGGAAAGATGCAGGTCGGGCAGGGTGAGCTTGCCGACGCTGCGCGGCCGGGCCGTGTCGGGCAGGGCGATGCGGGCGGCCTCGGCACGCGCGCGGACCTCGGCAGGCCACGGCCGATCGCAGGCGATGCGGCGGCGGATGGTTGCGGCGATCTCGCCCTTCGCGGGGTTGCGCACCTCGTGATAGGCGACGAGATGGCGCTCGCCGACCTCGACCGGAGCGGAATGGACCTCGACCGGTTCGACCACGCGGAACTCGCGGACGTACCGGACATGGTCGTCGGCCGCCCGTGTGACGGCGCCCGCTGCACGCTGGGCGCGCGGACCGAAGCCCAGGTTGGCCAGCAGGCTGGCCGAGGCCTCGTGGGCGAACTCGGTGTAAAATTGGACGTTCAGATGGTTGTTTTCATCGCACTGCCAAGTGTTCACGGCGGTGCTGAAAGTCGGGATCAGGGCGGGACTCGACACGCTAAACGCTCTCTGCAATCTGTGGATGACTGCCTTTGATGGCCTAAAAAGCCCCAAGAATCGACATTTTCCGTGGATTCCGGACTTGCGGGGGATCGATTCGTGGATAACCTTGGCGCCGTCAACGGTGCCCTGGGGCGTCAGGAGACGTTGGCGAAACCAAGAAATGTAAGGGACCCCCTCAACATGGCTACCAAACCCACTACCGTTCCTACCGTTCCGCTTTCGAAGGTCGCAGCTGAGCTGGCCGAAAAGACGGGCATGACGAAGAAGGACGCGAGCGGCGCTCTCGACGAGTTCGTCGGCCTGGTCGTTCGTCACCTCAAGAAGGGCAACAAGGTCCGCATCACGGGCCTCGGCATCCTTCAGGTCCGCGCCCGTCCGGCGCGCATGGGCCGCAACCCGGCGACCGGCGAAGCGATCAAGATCAAGGCCTCCAAGAAGGTTGCCTTCCGCGTCGCGAAGGATCTCAAGGAAGCGATCTAACTCGTTTTTCGACGGGTCAAGATCGGGCGGGTTCCGGCGCAAGCCGGGCCCGCCCTTCTTTTTGGGCTCGTTTCAGCCAAACTGCCATCATCGCAGAGCGAGATCGTCGCGATGGTTTGAACAAGCGTGCGGGGCTTTGTTCTAGTATAGCCGGAGCGCGACGCGGACCGGCATGAACACCTTCATCTTCCTGAAAATCCTCGCCAACCTGATGTTGCCGCCGGCTTCCCTGGCGGTCGGCGTTTTGTTGTGGCTGCTGATGCGGCTGGTGGGCTGGCGCCGTCTGGCGTCCGTGGTGCTGGGGCTCGCGCTCTTCCAGACTCTCATCCTGTCGTTCACGCCCGTTTCCACCATGCTGACGCGTGTGCTCGAAGCCGAGGCGCGCAGGCTCGTCGCCGACAACAAGCCGTGCTGCTACGAGGCGATCGTCGTCCTGGGGGGAGCCATCTCGCCGGCCTCGCCGCCCTACACGATGGAGCCGGAGCTGACCGACGCCTCCGATCGCGTCTGGGCTGCGGCGCGCATGTTCCATGCCGGCGCTGCGCCCAAGCTCATCGTCAGCGGCGGCTCGTTCATCGAGCAGCAGGGCGGCCCGGCGACGACCGAGGCCGAGGCCATGCGGCGCTTCCTGATCGCGCTCGGCGTTCCCAACGACGTGATCGTGTCCGAGGGCAAGGCGCTCAACACGATCGAGAACATCCGCAACGTGCGCGAAATGGTGAAGGACGGAAAGGTGGCGATCGTCACGTCGGCCTTCCACATCCCGCGGGCGGCGAAGCTTGCCAGGCGCGCGGGCCTCAACTTCGCGATCTTCGGCGTCGACTGGAGCGTTCCCGACGAGGCGGCCCTGTGGTGGGACTACTGGATGCCGTCGATCGGTGCGATGGGCGAATCGAGCATGGCGATCAAGGAACTCGTGGCGATCAACTTCGACCGCCGCGGCGACAGTCTCGCGCCATGACCGCCTATCGCCTCAGCCGCCGGGCAGCACTGGGCCTTGCTACCCTGCCATTCCTGCTGCCGCTCGCGCGTCCGGCGCGCGCGCAGACGCTCGACAAGCTCACCTTCCAGACCGATTGGCGCGCCCAGGCCGAGCATGGCGGCTACTATCAGGCGGTGGCCGCCGGCCTCTATCGCAAGGCCGGCATCGATTGCGACATCCGCCAGGGCGGACCGAGCCTCAACATCGGCCAGCTCCTGCTGACCGGCCGGGTCGACATGACCATGTCGAACAGCTTCGAGGCCTTCACCTATGTGCGCGAGAACGCGCCGTTCTTCACCATCGCCTCGATCTTCCAGAAGGACCCGCAGGTCCTGATCGGCCATCCCGACACCGGCTTCAATGGCTTCGAGAACCTGAAGGGGCGGACCCTGCTGATCGGCGCCGGTGGACGCGTCACCTACTGGCCCTACCTGCGCAAGAAGTACGGGCTGAGCGACGACCAGCTGCGGCCCTACACGTTCAACATGGCGCCGTATCTCGCCGACAAGAACATCGTGCAGCAGGGCTTCATCTCGTCGGAGCCCTATTCGATCTCGCAGGCCATCGGCCGCATGCCGCCCTACCTGCTGATCGCCGATGCGGGCTTCAGCGCCTACCAGACCACGATCGCGATCTCGCGCAAGCTGGCGGGGGAGAAGCGCGATCTCATCCAGCGCTTTGTCAATGCGACGCTCGAGGGTTGGGCGCAGTATCTGAAGGGCGGGCCGGCCATCGAGGCGGCCAATGCCCTGATCAAGAAGGCCAACCCGGAGCAGACCGACGATCGCATCCAGTACGCGATCAAGGTGATGAACGAGCGCGGCATCGTGATGTCGGGCGATGCGGTGCAGGGCGGCATCGGTGCGATGACCGCGGCGCGCTGGCAGAACTTCTATCAATCGATGGTCGACGTCGACGTGCTGCCCAAGGGAATTGACGTGGCCCGGGCCTACACGCTCGACTTCGTCAACAAGGGCATCGGAAAGCCGACCTAACCGGATTCAGGAGGAACAGTCATGTACCAGGTCAACGAAGAACATCAGATGCTGCGCGATCTCGTGAAGAAGTTCGTGCGCAACGAGCTGATGCCGCTCGAGAAGAACGTGCTCGAACGCTTCGCCTCGGGCCAGCAGGCCTCGCTGTCCGACGACGAGAACGCCAAGCTCTTCAAGCAGTGCAAGGATCTGGGCCTGTGGGCGCTCGATGTCCCTGAGGAAGTGGGTGGCGCCAATCTTCCCGCGGTGGCGCTGGTCGGCGTCAACGAGGAGCTGGGCTACACCTGCGTGCCCTTCACCTTCCCGCCCGACTCGCCCAACCTGCACATGCTGCTGGCGACGGCCAATCCGGAACAGCGCAAGAAGTACCTCGAGCCCTACGCCGCCGGCGAGACCAGCTCGGCCATCGCCATCTCCGAGCCCGGCGCGGGCGGCGACCCCGCCGGCATGAAGACCAAGGCGGTCAAGGACGGCAACGACTGGGTGATCAACGGCCGCAAGATCTGGATCAGCCGTATCGCCAAGGCCGACTTCACCATCGCCATGGCCGTGACCGATTCCAACCTCGGCTCGCGCGGCGGCATCACCGCCTTCCTGATCGACAAGGGTACGCCGGGTCTGGTCGTGGCGCGCGCCATCCCGATGCTCGCAGGCCAGCGCACCTACGAGGTCGTGTTCGAGGATTGCCGCGTGCCCGAGACGCAGGTGCTGGGTCGCATCGGTGCGGGCTTCGCGCCCATGCAACTCCGCCTCACCGTGCGCCGCCTGCAGATGGGCTCGTGGTGCATCGGCATGGCCCAGCGCGGCCTCGACATGCTGGTCGAGCATGCCGCTCAGCGCGTGACCTTCGGTGAGAAGCTGGCCGACCGCCAGGCCATCCAGTGGTGGGTGGCCGATGCGGCGATGAAGCTGCACGCCTGCCGCCTGATGGTGATGGACGCGGCCGTGAAGCAGGACGAGGGCCGCGACGTGCGCATGGAAGCCTCGATGATCAAGGTCTATGCGACCGAGATGGCGAGTGAGGTTCTCGATCACGCCCAGCAGGCGTTCGGCGCCATGGGTGTGACGCAGGAACTGCCGCTGTCGATGATGGCGCAGAAGGTGCGCACCATGCGCGTCTACGAAGGCCCGTCGGAAGTGCACCGCATGGTCATCGCCCGCCGCATCTTCGGCGGTCGTTGACACGGGCCGGGAGGCGGGCGGATCATTTCCGCCTGCCTTTTCAGGCCATGATTTTCTGAGGGAGCCGCCGCATGACCTACACACTCGACACCTTCGTCAAGGATGCGCAGTCCGCGCTCAAGACCCATGAGGGACCGGCCGGCCGCGAGCAGGTTCGCGTGCTGCTGGAGAAGCTGTTGGCCAATCCGTCGTTCGTCGACGAGGCGGTCGGTCCGGCAGCGCCGATCGGCACGCGCAAGCTCTACGAGGACAAGGACCTCGGCTTCGTCGTGCTGGCGCACTGCAATCCCAAGCAGCACAAGAGCCCGCCGCACGATCACGGCGCCTCGTGGGCGGTCTATGGCCAGGCGGTGAAGTACACCGACATGAGCGAGTACAAGCGCCTCGACGGCGGCAGGGACGCGGGCGACGCCAAGCTGGAGCAGGTGAAGGCCTATCGTCTCGAGCCGGGCCATGCGGGCGTCTACGATGTCGGCGCGATCCACGCGATCGACTATCCCGAGGGCAGCCGCTTCGTGCGTGTCACCGGCCGCGACCTCGACTATGTGCGCCGTCTCAAGTTCGACATGGCGGCCGGCAAGGCCATCACCATCGAAAGCGCGACGGCCGGCGCGAACTAGCGCGCCTGCAGGGCCGTCTCGGCCCGCTCCCGTCCGCGCCGGCGCGGACGATGTGCTTCGCCCCATTCCTCCATCGCATCGAGGATGGGGCCAAGGCTCAATCCTTTCTTCGTGAACGAATACTCGACGTGCGGCGGCACGGTGTCGTGCACCTTGCGCGACACGATCCCGTCCTGCTCGAGCGAGCGCAGTTGCAGGGTCAGCATGCGCTGCGTGATGCCCGGCACGAGGCGGCGCAACTCGTTGAAGCGGCGCGGCTGGTCCTTGAGGTAGAACAGGATGTTGAGCTTCCAGCGTCCGCCGATCACCTCGACGGTCGCTGCTACGGGACACCAGGGAGCCTTGATCTCGGCCATCGCGCGCCTCGCTACGTATCCATGATTGATACCTAGTATAAAAAATGTGCGTACTTATGGAAAGCGAACCGGGATGTTAGGGGCGAACTCACAAACAGGGAGTTCGCAATGTTCGTTATCATGGGAGCCACCGGTCAGGTCGGCGGTGCAGCGCTCGAGACCCTGAAGCGGCGCGGTGTGAAAGTGCGCGCGGTGTCGCGCGATCCGGCGAAGGCTCAAGGCCTCGGTGTCGAAGTCGTCCGCGGGGACGCGTCGGATACGGCGGCACTCTCGGCCGCCTTCCGGGGCGCGGAGGCGGTCTTCGTGATGCAGGTTCCGCCGGTGCAGGCGAAGGACGTGCTGGCGGAAGCCAACGCCGCCTCGCGGTCGATCGCCGCCGCCGTGCGGTCGGCGCGCGTGCCGCATGTCGTGGCGCTTTCCTCGGTGGGCGCGCATCTCTCCGAAGGCAACGGCATCGTGCGGGCGCTGCACGACTTCGAGGTCGCTCTTGCCGGTGCCGCGCCCTCGATCGCCTTCCTGCGGCCGGGCGATTTCCTGGAGAACTGGGCAGCCGTGTTGCCCGCTGCGCAGGACGCAGGTGTGCTGCCGTCGGGCAAGCTGCCGCTCGAGGCTCGCAACGAAGCGGTTTCCGCAGTCGATGTCGGCCGCGTGGCGGCGGAGCTGCTGTTCGATCCGGGGCCGGGCGCGCGCATCGTCAATGTCCTGGGCCCCGCACAGTACTCGGCACTCGATGCGGCGGAGATCCTGTCGCGACTGTTGGCCAGGACAGTGACGGCGGTCCCGTCTTCGCGTGAGGAAACGGTGGCAGGCCTCGTGGCCGCAGGCCTGGGCGCCGACTATGCCGGAAAGCTCGCGGACCTCGATGAGGCGTTCAATGCCGGCCGCCTGGGCTTTCCGTCGGACGGCGGCGAGATGCGTCGCGGAACGGTGACGCTCGAAGACGTGCTGCGGCGTCTTGCGGGAGGTGGCCTATGATCGACAATGCGATCTTCTATGTGACCTTCGCCGCCGCCGTCGGCAGCGGGCTGGTCGCCGGCATCTTCTATGCCTTCTCGTCCTTCGTGATGGGGGCGCTCGGCCGCTTGCCGGCGGCGCACGGTCTCGAAGCCATGCAGGCGATCAACATCGTCGTCATCAACCGCAGCTTCATGCTGGTCTTCATGGGCACGGCGATCCTGTGCCTCGCGCTGCTGGCCGCCGCGTGGCTGCGCTGGAGCGGTGGCGGCTGGCTGCTGCTATGCGCCAGCCTGCTCTATCTCGTCGGCACGTTCGGCGTGACGATGGTCTTCAACGTGCCGCTCAACAATGCGCTGGCGGCGGCCCAGCCGGGAACGCCGGAGGCCGCCACTTTCTGGGCGCACTATCTCGATCGCTGGACGATGTGGAACACGGTGCGGACGGTCGCGCCGACCGCCGCCATGATCCTGTTCGTCGTCGCGCTGCGCTAGGAAAGCCGCGCGGCGGCGGCTTCGTTGGCTTCCAGGCGCTTCTGCAGCATGCCGTGGATGCGCTCCTTCAGCCGCTTCACGCGCTCCGGCCCGGCTTTTTCCGGGCTGCCGGAATCGAAGGGCGGCTGCGGATCGTATTCCAGCGCCAGCTGGATGGTCCTGGCAGCCTCTTCGCCCGCGAGTTCGGCGGCCAGGCTGAGGCCGAAATCGATGCCCGCCGTGACGCCGCCGCCCGACACGCGATTGCGGTCGCGCACCACGCGCTCGGCAACCGGCGTTGCGCCGAACGCCGTCAGGAACTCGCGCGACGACCAGTGGCAGGCCGACTTGTAGCCCTTGAGCAGGCCCGCGGCGCCCAGCACTAGCGAGCCGGTGCACACGGACGTGACGTAGCGTGCGTGCTCCGCCTGCTTGCGCAGGAACGACAGTGTCTCCTCGTCGGTCATCAGGGCGACCTGACCGGCACCGCCCGGCACGCAGATCACGTCGAGCTGCGGGCAGTCGGCGAAGGTCGTGGTCGGCACGATCGAGAAGCCGACATCGGTCGGCACGGGATCGAGCGTCTTCCAGATCATGTGCAGCTTGGCGTTGGGCACGCGGCACAGGAACTGGGCCGGCCCCGTCGCGTCGAGCTGGGTGACGTCGGGGAAGAGCAGGATGCCGATATGGACGGTGTCAGCCATGGAATGTCTCCTCTGTTGACCCGGACGTTAGGCGATCCCACCTCTGGCAGAAATGACAAATATACGATAATTTCTGCCAATGCCCAGATCACACCGCATCGCCATCCTCGCCTACGAGGGCTGCCAGCTCCTCGACGTCACCGGGCCTGCCGCCGTGTTCGGCGCGGCCAATGAAGGGCGCGAGCGGCCGGTCTACGACGTCGAGATCGTGTCGCCCGACGGCGACGCCGTCACGTCCAACTGCGGCGTCGCGCTGATGAGTCGGCGCATTGGCGGTCGCTACGACACGCTCCTCGTCGCGGGCGGCTCGCGTGGACTGAAGGCCGTCATGGCGCGCGACGACGTGCGGCGATGGCTGCTCAAGGCCGCGCCGCAGACCAAGCGCTTCGGCTCGGTCTGCACCGGTGCCTTCGTGCTGGCGGCGGCGGGCCTGCTCGACGGTAAGCGGGTGGCCACGCACTGGGCGAGCTGCGCGCGGCTGGCCGAGAAATTTCCCGATCTCACGGTGGATGCGGAGGCACTCTACGTCGTCGACGGCAAGGTCTGGACCTCGGCGGGCGTGACCACCGGCATCGACATGGCGCTGGCGCTGGTCGAGGCCGACCTCGGTGCGGCGATCGCCAACCTGATCGCGCGGCACTTCGTGCTCTATGCGCGGCGGCCGGGCTACCAGTCGCAGTTCAGCCCGCTCCTGCAGGCGCAGACCGAGGTCGATGCGCCGTTCGCGCGGCTGATCGAATGGATGCAGGGTCATCTCGACGAGCCGCTCGACGTGCCCGCGCTGGCCGCGCGTGCGGGACTCTCGGAGCGCAGCTTCTATCGCAAGTTCGTCGAGGCAACCGGCAAGACGCCGGCGCACTTCGTCGAAGGGCTGCGGCTCGATGCGGCGCGCACGCTATTGGCCAAAGGGCTGTCGCTCAAATCGATCGCGGGCCGTGTGGGCCTGCGTTCGTCGGCGCGGCTCGGACAGGCGTTCGAGCGCCGCTTCGGCATGGCGCCCTCGCTGTTCCGCGAGATGCACGCGGCCTCAGTGTCGTAAGCGCAGGCTGCTCAGGATCAGGGCCGTGACGGCAAAGCCGGCGCCCAGCCAGATCGCCGCCCGTGCGGCGTCGGCCGCGCCACCACCCGAGAAATCGAACAGGCCGAACACCAGCGCGACCAGCGCGGCGCCCATCGTCTGACCCAGGGTACGCGCCGAGGCGATGATGCCGCCTGCGCTGCCGCTGCGGTCGCGCGGCACGGCATTCATCATCAGCCGGTTGTTGGGCGAGGCGAAGATGCCGAAGCCCGCACCGCACAGGACCAGCCGCCACATGATGTTGAAGGCCGAGGGGTCCGGAGGCAGCAGCGCGGTCAGGATCAGGCCCGAGGCCATGCAGGTGAGGCCGATCGAGCCCAACGCGCCGGCATGGTGGCGATCGGCCAGCCGGCCCGCGATCGGCGCCACGCCCGCCAGCGCCAGCGGCCAGGCCGTCAGCAGCAGGCCGGTCGCCGTGGCGTCACGGCCCAGCACGGTATGAAAGAAGAATGGCAGGCTGACGAAGGCCAGGCCTTGCGCTGCAAAGGTACAGGTGGCGGCCGAGATCGAGAGCGAGAAGATTGGCCGGCCGAAGACGTCGATCGGCATCATCGGATCGGCGAGTCGCCGCTGGCGCCAGACGAACAGCGTGCAGAGCAGGGCCGAACCGACCAGTTCGGCCACGATCACCGGCACGGGATGATTATGGCCAACGCCGTCGATACCGAAGATCAGCAGGCCGAACATGCCGCCCGAAAGGACCGCCGAGAGCACGTCGAAGGGGCGCTTGGCATGGGTGGTCACCGGCAGGAACCGGCCGGCCAGGAAAAAGGAGATGACGCCGAGCGGGATGTAGACCGCGAACAGGATCGGCCAGCTCGTGATGGCGAGCAGCGCGGCGCCGAGGCTGGGGCCGGCGGCCAGCGAGGTCGCCACGACGGTGGTGTTGAAGCCGAGGCCGCGGCCGAGCGCGGCGCGCGGATAGATCGAGCGCACCAGGGCGGGCTGGATGGCCATGATGGCCGCGCCTCCCAGCCCCTGCAGCGTGCGCGCGGCGATCAGCCAGGAAAGCGAAGGCGCCAGCACGCAGCCGATCGAGGCCAGAGAAAAAACGACGAGGCCCCAGCGATAGACGGTGCGGTAGCCCACGATGTCGCCCAGCGCCGCAACCGGCAGCAGCATGATCATCAAGGCGATCTGGTAGGCGTTGACGATCCAGATCGAGCTCTCCGCCGTGATCGCGAGATCGTGCGCGATATAGGGCAGGGCCAGATTGGTCATCGAGTTGCTGAGCACCGCCATCGACAGGCCGATGGTGATGGTGGCCACGGCGGCGAGGCGCCTTGGCCCCGACGGCATTCCGTCGGGGAGCGGGCCGGCTGAAACGGTTTCGGACATTCTTACTGCGGGACCGTCAGTTCATCGCCGCCGATGGTGGTGCGCTGCATCAGGCGCTTGTGCTTTACCGCATCGTAATGGGTGGCGCGATGCAGCACGGCGCGATTGTCCCAGACGATCACGTCGCCCTCGCGCCAGGCGTGGGACATCATGAACTCCGGCTGCTCGGCGCGCTGCGCCAGCTCCCAGAGGATCGCCTTCGACATCGGCTCGGGCCAGTCGAGGATGCGGCCGGCATGGGCGCCGATATAAAGCGCGCGGCGGCCGTTGATCGGGTTGTCACGGAACATGCGCTGCTTCACCGGCGGCAGCTCCGACAGCGACTTGGCGCTCAGGATGCCCTTCTGCACGCGGTCGCGCGAATGGGCGAGCGCATGCTCGGCAACGAGAGGATGGATCGTTGCCTGCAGGGCCGGTGGCAGCGCGTCCCAGGCGGCACGCATGTTCAGGAACTCGGTGTTGCCGCCCTCGGGCGGGCAGATCCGCGCCGTCAGGATCGAGCAGAGCGAGGGGATGCGCTTGAACGAGGAGTCTGAATGCCAGAAGTAATTGGCCTTCTGGTAGATCATGCGCATGTCGTCCGGCGGGATCGGCTCGCCGGTCATGATGTCGAGATTGGACTGGCGTGCGAACTTGGTGCCGGCGGCGGGATTGGCGCTGAGCGTCGTCTCGAGCGGGCCGAAATTCTCGCTGAAGGCGATCTGCGTCTCGTCGTCCATCGCCTGGTCGCGGAAGAGGAGCACGGAATGCTCCTCGAACGCGGCGCGGATCGGCCCGAACTCGCGCGCCGAGAGCGGGCGCGTGATGTCGATGCCGGTGATCTCCGCGCCGAACAGCGGATGGAGCTTGCGGACTTCGATGCTGCCGGTGTTGCGCATGACTTCGTCCCTCAGTCGATGATCGCCTGGTAGGTGAGCACGCGCAGCTCGCGGCGGATCGGATAGGTCGAGGAGGGCATGAGCTGCGTCAGCAGCACCACGGCCATGTCCTCGACTGGGTCGATCCAGAAGGCGGTCGAAGCCGCGCCGCCCCAGGCATATTCGCCCGGCGTGCCGGCAATGTAGGCCTTGGCCGGATCGATCATCACCGAGAAACCGAGACCGAAGCCGATGCCGGTGTAGGTCGATTCCGAGAAGCGCGGCGTACCCATGTCGGCCATGTCGCCCTTCAGATGGTTCATCGTCATCAGCTCGACCGTCTTGCGGCCGAGCAGCCGCACGCCGTCGAGCTCGCCCTTGTTCAGCATGAACTTGCAGAAGCGCAGGTAGTCGGAAGCGGTCGAGACGAGGCCGCCGCCGCCCGAGTTCACCTTGCGCGGCGCCAGGTAGCGGCTCTTGCCCGGATCGTCGATCAGGTCGAGCTTGCCGCCCGCGCCCGCGGCGTAGTTCGCGGCGAAGCGATCGTGCTTGGCGGCCGGGACGTGGAAATCGGTGTCGACCATGCCGAGCGGATCGATGACCTGCTCCTTGAGATACTTCTCGAAGGCCTGGCCGGAGATCACCTCGACCAGGTAACCCAGCACGTCGGTGGAAACCGAATAGTTCCAGGCCTTGCCCGGCTGGGCGATCAGCGGCAGCTGCGCCAGCCGCTCGACGACCTGCTTCAGGCTGGTGTCGGCGGTCTGGAAATCGACGCCGTCCTGCTTGGCGCGGTAGGCGGCATCGACCGGATTGCTCTCCATGAAGCCGTAGGTCAGGCCCGACGTGTGGGTGAGCAGGTCACGGAAGTTGATCTCGCGCTCGGCCGGTACGGTCTCGATCTTGCCGCGGCTGCCGCCCGCCATGACGCGCGGGTTGGCGAAGGCGGGGATGAACTTCGAAATCGGGTCGTCGAGCTGAAACTTGCCCTGTTCGTAGAGCATCATGATCGCCGTCGAGGTGAGCGGCTTGGTCATGGAGTAGATGCGGAAGATCGTGTCGGCGCGCATCGGCTTGTTGCGAGCCAGGTCCGACTTGCCCACGACCTCGGCAAAAGCCAGCTCGCCCTTGCGCATGACGCAGGTGACCATGCCGGCCAGCTTCCCGCTGTCGACCCACTGGTTCATCCAGGTGCGCACGCGGTCGAGCCGCGCTGCGGAAAGCCCGACCTGTTCGGGGGTGACGAGCGGCAGCGTGTCCATGGCGATCCTCCTGTAAGCCCCGCTAGACTAGCCCAGGACGACAGGTTTCAGACACGCAAAAGACGGGAGGGAGCAATGGCGAGATTGTGCGAGGGACGGGTTGCGATCGTGACGGGCGGCGCCCGCGGCGTCGGCCGGGAACATTGCCTGATGCTGGCCGAGCATGGCGCCAAGGTGGTCGTGAACGACCTGGGCGGCGACCGGGCCGGCAAGGGCAACGACGTGGGCCCCGCCCAGCAGGTCGTGAACGAGATCAAGGCGATGGGCGGCGAGGCCGTGGCCAACGGCGACGACGTCTCCGACTGGAACGGCGCCAAGCACATGATCGACCAGGCGGTCGAGGCCTTCGGCAAGCTCGACGCCGTCGTGCTCAATGCAGGCATCCTGCGCGACCGCATGCTCGTGAACATGAGCGAGGACGAGTGGGACGCCGTCATCAAGGTGCACCTCAAGGGCACCTTTGCGCCGGCCCGCCATGCGGCCGCCTACTGGCGCGACCAGGCCAAGCTGAAGGGCGGCCCGGTGGATGCGCGCATCATCACCACCACCTCGGTCTCGGGCATCTACGGCAATATCGGCCAGACCAACTACGGTGCGGCCAAGGCCGGCATCGCCTCGTTCACGGTCATTGCCGCACGCGAACTCGGCCGCTACGGCGTCACGGTGAACTCGATCTCGCCGTCGGCCTTTACGCGCATGACCGAGGACCTGCGCGAGTACACCGAAGAGGACAAGAAGCGCCGCGACCCGAAGTGGATCGCCCCGGTCGCGACCTGGCTGGTGAGCGAGGACAGTCGTGAGGTGACGGGTCGCGTCTTCCAGGCCGGAAACGGCATTTTCGCCGTTGCCGAGGGCTGGCATAAGGGCCCCACGGTCGACCAGATCATGGATCCGGTTCAGGCCGGCAAGGTGCTGGGCGAGATCGCCAAGAAGGCGCGCAAGAACGCCGGGATGAACGGTCTCGATCTGGACTGAACAAACAGGGAAGAAGGAAAAACACATGAAGACGATCAATCGCCGCACGGCGCTCGCGGCAACCGCTGCGGCTGCCTTGATTCCGGGCGCCGCGCGCGCCCAGGCGTGGCCCACCAAGCCGATCCGCTGGGTCGTGCCCTACACGGCAGGCGGCCTCACCGACGTGGTGACGCGCCTCACGCTCGAGAAGATGAACGTCGGCCAGACCTTCGTGGTCGACAACAAGCCCGGCGCCAATTCGCTGATCGGCGCGGAAGCCGCGGCGAACGCCACGCCCGACGGCTACACGTTCCTGACCGTCATCGCCGCCCATGCCGCGAACAAGACGCTGTATGCCGGCAAGCTCAAGTTCGACCCGGTGAAGAGCTTCGCCCCGGTCTCGCTGGTCGGCGTCGCGCCGCTGATCATCTGCGTCACCAACGACCTGCCGGTGAAGAACGTGGGCGAGCTGATCGCCTATGCCAAGGCCAACCCCAACAAGCTGTCGTTCGGCTCGTCGGGCGTCGGCGCGGCCGCGCATCTCACCAGCGAGCTGATGAAGCAGGTGACCGGTATCAAGATGGAGCACGTCCCCTACAAGGGCACGGCGCCGGCGCTGGCCGATCTCGCCTCGGGCAATATCCAGGTGCTGATCGACGCCCCGATCGGCGTCATCACCCAGGTGCGCGCCGGCAAGGTGCGCGGCCTTGCGATGCTGTCGAAGAACCGCGTGCCCGGCGTCGAGGAGATCCCGACGATCGTCGAATCCGGCGGTCCGCTGATCGAATCGTCGAGCTGGGTGATGTTCCTGGCGCCCACCGGCACGCCGAAGGACATCGTCGACAAGCTGTCGGCCGAAGTCAGCCGCGCGGTGAAAGACGAGGCGCTGCGCAAGCGTCTGGCCGAGCAGGCCGTGATCCCGGTCGGCGCGACGCCGGAAGACACCGGCAAGTTCCTCCAGGACGAGATCGACAAGTGGGAGAAGGTCATCACGACCGCCGGCGTCAAGGCCGACGCCTGATCTTCGCGACCTGATCGCGCCGGTGGGTCGGCCTTCCTTTTGACCCATGGCGTAGAATTTGCTCCCCTCCTTCGGTGGCGCGTGGTCGCCGAAGGAGGGAAGCCGTGCTGAAGCTGCTACGCCGGAGCCTGACAACCGCCGCCGCTGCGCTGGCGGTGACCGCACCGTTCGCGGTCATGGCGCAGGGAACGCCGCAGACGTTGCGCGCGGTGATGCATTCCGATCTCAAGGTCATCGATCCCATCTGGGTGTCGGCCCAGATCGCGCGAACGCATGGCTACATGGTCTACGACACGCTGTTCGCGCTCGACGCCGACATGAAGGCGCAGCCGCAGATGGTCGACAGCTACAAGCTGAGCGACGACAAACTCACCTACACCTTCACCCTGCGCGACGGCCTGCAATGGCACGACGGCACGCCCGTCACCGCAGCGGACTGCGTGCAGTCGATCAAGCGCTGGGCCGAACGCGACGGCGTGGGCCAGCGCCTGATGCAGAACACCAAGACCCTCGAAGCGGTCGACGACAAGACGTTCCGCCTCGTCGTCAACGAACCCTACGGCTTCGTCATCGAATCCTTCGCCAAGCCCGGCAGCACGGCGCCCTTCATGATGCCCAAGCGCATCGCCGACACGCCGGGCACGACGCAGATCCGCGACGCGACCGGCTCGGGGCCGTTCATCTTCAAGACCGACGAATGGAAGCCGGGCGAGAAGATCGTCTACGTCAAGAATCCGAACTACAAGCCGCGCGCCGAGCCGCCTTCAGGCCTGGCCGGCGGGAAGATTGCGAAGGTCGACCGCGTCGAATGGCTGGTCATGCCCGACGTGCAGACGGCGGTGAATGCGCTGCAGAACAACGAGATCGACGTCATCGAGGCATTGCCGCCCGACCTGCTGCCGATGCTGCAGTCGAACAAGTCGATCGTCTACGAGCGCGGCAAGTATCCCGGCCAGTACACATTCCGAATCAACTGGCTGCATCCGCCGTTCGACAATCCGAAGATTCGCGAGGCCGCCGGCTACGCGATCGACCAGAAGCCCTTCCTCGACGCACAGGTCGGCGACGAGAAGTTCTATCAGGTGTGCAAGGCGTACTTCGTCTGCGGCACGCCGCTCGCCACGACGGTGGGCATGGACGGTCGCCTGGAGGGCAACGTCGCCAAGGCCCGCGAACTCCTCAAGGAAGCGGGCTACGACGGCACGCCCATCGTGCTGATGCGCAGCACCGATCTGCCGTCGCTGGTCAATCTCGCGCCCGTCGCCAAGGCGCAGCTCGAGAAGGCCGGATTTAAGGTCGACATGCAATCGGCCGACTGGCAGACCACCGTCGCGCGCACCAACAAGCGCGACGCGCCGGCCAACGGCGGATGGAACCTGTTCCTCACCAGCTGGGGTGCGCTCGATTCCTCCAACCCGATCGTGTCGCAGAACCTCAACGCCTCCTGCGAGAAGGCGACGCCCGGCTGGCCGTGCGACAAGAAGATCGAGGAATTGCGCGACCAGTTCGCCAAGGCGCCGGACCTGGAAGCGCAGAAGAAAATCGCGGCCGAGATCCAGGTGCGCGCCGCGACGCTCGGCACGCATTATCCGCTCGGCGAATGGTACGGCATGATGGTCCACCGCACGAACACCAAGGGCTGGCTGCCGCCGATGACGGCGATGCTGTTCTGGAACGTCGAGAAGACCGGACCCTGATCGCAAATAAGTGTCGTCGTGGCGCCGCCGGGCCGGCGCCACGCCATCACGTTTGATTGATCGTCAGTTGGCCGCGAAGCAGTAGAGCAGGCCGGCGCCGCCGGTGGTCACCAGCGCGGGCAGGTCGCAGCCCCGCGACGGGTGCGAAGTGTTCCAAGACTTCGACGGCGCGTCGTCGCGCAGGCCCATGCGATCGGTATGACCGACCATGGCGCTGCCTTCGCCGTTCTTCGTCCAGTTGCCGCAGGTCATGTCCTTGTCCGGCGGGAAGGCAGTGCCATCGGCCTGCGTGCCGGTCAGGATGTCGTGCTGGTTCACCGTGTAGAGACGGCTCGGGATCAGCTTGCCGGTCTCGGCCACGCTGGTCTCCGCGGTGAGCTTGATGTTGGCCGAATGCAGGTCCTCGACGCTGGCTGCGATCTGAACGCCGTTGGCGTTCACCCACGGTCCCTTGCCGATGCGATCCTTGGCGTTGACGGCCGTCGCGCCGCCGACGGCCTGGGTGCTGAGATAGGCACGCCAGGTCTTGCCGCCGGCGCCGGCCCGGGCGGCCAGCGTCTGGCAATGACGGTCGGCGCCTTCGAGGCCGCCATAGTTGGCGCCCTGCGGACCGCCCGTGCTGGTGATGAAGAAGGTCATGTTGGGAAATTGCGGCGGGGTCTGCTGAGCCTGCGACGACGTGGCCGAAAAAGTCGCTACAAGCGTCGTTACGGCAACCGCCGCCAATCTCGATTTGATCGTCATGTCGTTTTCTCCCTGTATTTTCAGCTTTCCGACGGCTTGATCCTCGCTTTCATTGGCTGTGAGGCCCAGTCAACTTCTCGTGGGCTGCAGTTGTAGAAACCCCCAGCCGACAGTGCTTGTGCAGCCTCAGCGCTTTACTCGCTTCGCTGCGTATCGTTTGCTCCCGACATGGTTTCGGCTCTCAGTCTGGCGAACGGCCTCACACTCCTGTTCGCTGCCCTCTGCCTCTGGACGATGGCCGCGCAGTCGCGCGGCGGCGTCACGACGCTGGGCCGTGTCGCGCTGCCGGGTGGCTTCGCGCTGATGGCGACACTGATGCTTCTCGCCGGCGTGTTCGAGGCGAGCTTCCTGTTCGACATACTCTGGGTCGCGGCGTTCGCGCTGGGCTCGGTGATCGGCCGCATCCGCGGCTGGATGCTGAGCGTGCAGACCAACCAGGAGTCCGGTCTCGTGTCGCTGCCCGCGACGGTCGATGGTCTCGTCGCTGCGCTCTTCCTCGTGGCGCTTTCCATCATCGACTTCACCTCCGCGATGATGGGTGAAGCCCTGGTCGAACCGGGATACATCGCGGCCGCCAGCGCGCTCTGCGCCGGCTTCCTCGGTTATCGCGTTCTCGTCATCGCGCTGCGCGTCGTTCGTCCGACGCCCAACAAGATGTCGCGCCCGGCCTGATCGGCCGCTGACGGTGAGGCAATCGCCTCACAATCCTTTCAACGTCTCGAGCACCTTCGCCTGCGGCCATATCCAGCCGCTCGCGCTCTCGTAGGCGCGCATCGCGCGCAGCACGGTCTCGTCCGCGCGCGGCGCGCCGATGATCTGCAGGCCGACCGGCAGGCCGGCCTTTGTGAGTCCTGCGGGCATCGAGGCGGCGGGTTGGCCGGTGAGGTTGCAGGGCAGCGTGTAGGGCGCACCCTTCGTCCAGCGCGGGAAGGCGTCCGAATTGTAGAGCGTCTCGACCGACGGTGCGGCGGTCGGCGTGACCGGGGCGAGCAGCAGGTCGTACTTGCGATGCCAGAGCGCGAGGTCGCGTGCGAGTTTGCTCTTGGCCTCGAAGGCCTTGGCGTAGTCGGCGAGGGTGATCGACAGTCCCTTCTCGGCGAGCGCGCGCATGCCGGGATCGAGCTTGTCGTGAAGCTGCGTCGGGATCTGGCGGAAGCGCGTCGCGAAGCTGCCGATCCACAGCGGCTCGAAGTGCTGCTGCAGCGGTTCGAACATCGGGCCGACATCCTCGACATGCGCGCCGAGATCCTCGAAGCGCTTCGCTGCCGCCGCCACCAGATCGCGGACCTCGGGATCGGCCTTCACATGGCCGAGGTCGAGGCTGAGTCCGATCTTCCAGCCGCGCACGCCGGCGTCTAGACCGATCGTGTAGTCGCGTGCCTCGGCGGGCAGCGAACGCCAGTCGCGCGGGTCGGGGCCGGCCGTGAGGTTCAACGCCATCGCGGTGTCGAGGACCGAGCGCGCCAGCACGCCCTGGCTGATGACGTCGGCGAACGGCGCGTCGGCGGGGGATTGCGGGATGCGTCCATAGGACGGTTTCAGTCCGACGAGGCCGGTGTGGGCGGCGGGAATGCGGATCGATCCGCCGCCGTCATTGCCATGATTGAATGGATTGACGCCCGCCGCGGTGAGCGCCGAAGCGCCGCCGGAAGAGCCGCCCGGCGAATGGGCGAGGTTCCACGGATTGCGCGTCGTGCCGTGCAGAGGCGAGTCGGTGAGAGCCTTCCAGCCGAATTCCGGCGTGGTCGTCTTGCCCAGAATAATCATGCCCCCGGCAAGGAACCTGTCGACGACAGCCGCGTTCTCGGTCGCCGGAGTCTCATCCGTCGAATGCGATCCGAGGCGAGTCGGCCAGCCCTTTACGTTCGTCGTATCCTTGATCGTCGTCGGAATGCCGTCGAACGGCGACAGCGGCTGGCCTTTTTGCCAGCGGGATTCTGCAGCTTTTGCAGCAGCTTGCGCGCCTTCGGCGTCGATCAGAACAAAAGCGTTGAGATGAGGTTGCAGCGCCGATGCACGCTTCAACATGGCGTCCACGATCTCGACGGGTGACACCTCACCGCGCGCCAACAGTTTTGATAGTTCCGCTGCGGAAAGCCAGTCGAATGCAGAGTCAGACATGCGCATTTGGTCGGTTCTCGACGAAGGTTAGATGTTTCAGAGTGTGTGTGAAGCAAAGAGTGTCGACTCTGATTTCTCCCAAGTCGAGAGCGTATTGGAGGACGTGATGATGATGATGGAAACCGTAACAGCGCTTGTCGCCGCTGGAGCCGCCTTTGGGTTGAGCTACCTCATCGGCCGATCGCTGACCGCTTCCTTCCTGCTCGTCGCCTTGGGCGGCCTGTTGGCCGGTGCGGGCTTTGCCGTTCTCTTCTTCGTCTCGACCGTGACGGTCGGGCACATGATGCCGGGACTGTTCGATCCCTGGATGCTCGGCATCCACTTCATCGTCCTCGCCATCGTTGCGCCGTTGGGCGGTGCCGCCATCGCGGCGCTCACCCATCGGCATGTCGAACGTGTCGACGCGTCGCGCCTGCCGTTCTGATCGCGAAACGGCCGCCTTTCCCATACTGGTCTTGCAACGCTAAGCTCCCCGGCAAATCGGGGAGGCAGGGATGGTTGAAGTAAAACTCGGCGCCGGCACGGCCGTGCGCATCGAGGAAAGTTACGAACCCAACTTCGACGCCAAGGCCTTCTTTCCCGACTGGGATCCCGCCGTCGTCGATCGTCATCGCAGCTGGCTCGTGCCGGCACACTACGATGAAGCGTCCGCCTTCCTGAAACTGAGCATCCATAGCTGGCTGCTGAAGATCGGCGGCAAGACGATCCTGATCGACACCTGCGTCGGTAATCACAAGCCTCGTCCGCATCGGCCGAAATGGCATCTGATGGAGACGAAGTATCTCGAGCGGCTGAAGGCGGCCGGCGTCGAGCCCGACCAGATCGACATGGTGATGTGCACCCATCTCCACGTCGACCATGTCGGCTGGAACACGCGGCTCGAGAACGGCAAATGGGTGCCCACGTTCAAGAACGCGAAGTACGTGTTCAGCCGCACCGATTACGATCACTACCTGAAGCTCGACAGCGATCCCGCGACCGGCCCGGTCAACGCGGGCTCCTTCCGTGATTCGGTGCTGCCGGTGGTCGAGGCGGGGCTGACGCAGATGATCGATGGCGCCGCCCAGCTCGACGAGAACCTCAAGGTCGAGCCGGCGCCGGGGCATACGCCGGGCACGATCGCCATCAAGTTCGAATCGCGCGGCGAGAAGGCGCTGTTCTGCGGCGACATCCTTCATCACGCGCTTCAGGTCTATCACCCCGAGTGGAACAGCTTCGCCTGCGCCGATGGCGAGGGCGCGCGCAAGAGCCGGCGCGAGGCGCTGGAGCATTGCGCCGGCAGCGGCGCGCGGCTGATGCCATGCCATTTCGGGGCGCCGTTCAGTTGCCACATCGACCACAAGGGCGATGGGTTCGTGCCGCGCTTCGGCGGGCAATTCTAGGGAGAGAGAAGATGATCTACGAAATGCGCGTCTACAGGTGCGTGCCGGGCAAGCTGCCGGCGCTTCTCAATCGCTTCAACACCATCACGCTCAAGATCTGGGAGCGGCATGGCATCAAGCAGGCCGGCTTCTTCACGACGCTGATCGGCGAGTCCAACCAGGAGCTGACCTATTTCCTGGCCTGGGAATCGCTCGCTGACCGCGAGAAGAAGTGGAACGCCTTTGCCGCGGATCCGGAATGGCTGGCCAAGCGCGCCGAAACCGAGAAGGACGGCGCCATCGTCGAGAACGTCGCGGTGCAGATGCTGACGCCGACGGGCTTCTCGTCGGTTCAGTAGAGATCACTCCGCCTTGAGGCCCGCTTCCTTGGCGAGGCGGGCCCATTTGGCGAAGTCCTGGGCCACATAGGCCGCGAACTCCGGCGGCGATCCGAATTGCGGATCGGCGCCGAGGCCCACGAATTTCTTCGCGATGTCGGGCGAGCGGATCGTGGCATCGATGGCCGCGTGCAGCCGCTCGACCAGTGCCGTGGGCGCGCCGGCCGGCAGGAACACGCCGTAGGAGATGGCGGCTTCGTAGCCGGGCAGGCCCGACTCCGCGATGGTCGGGATGTTGGGCGCCGCGGGCGACCGCACCAGCCCGGTCTGTCCCAGCGCGCGCATCTTGCCGGCCTTCACGTGCGGCAGCGCGGTCGAAAGTCCGCCGAAATAGAGATCGACCTGGCCCGCCATGAGATCGGCCATCGCCGGGCCGCCGCCCTTGTAGGGCACGTGCACGATGTCGAGCCTCGTCATCGCCTTGAACAGCTCGAGCGCGAGATGGGTCGCGCCGCCGGCGCCGGCCGAGGCGCCGTTCAGCTTGCCCTGATGCGCGCGCGCCAAGTCGAGCAGTTCGGCGACGGTCTTCACCTGCAGGTCGGGCCGCACAACCAGCAGCATCGGGTTGATGCCGACCGGCGCCACGGCCACGAAGTCGGTGCGGATGTCGTAGGGCATGTTGCGGCTGAGCGCCGGCGCGACCGTGGTCGAACCGTTCGAGGCCAGCATGAAGACGGAGCCGTCGGCCGGGCTCTTGGCGGTGAAGCTGGCCGCAATCTCGCCGTTGGCGCCGGCCTTGTTCTCGACCACGACGGTACGTCCGAGGCGCTCGCCGATGCCGGGCGCGATCAGCCGCGTCAGGAGATCGTTGGGGCCGCCCGGCGGGAAGCCCACGATGAAGCGCAGCGGTTTGTCGGGAAAGTCCGGCGACTGCGCGCGGCTCGGCGCCCACTTGGATACCAGAGGGAGGGCGGCGAGGCCGGTGAGCAGGGAGCGGCGAAGGGGCTTGCTCATTCGAGAATTATGCTAGGCTTTTTGCAACACAGGGAAGGAAACAAAATGCAACGCAGAACATTCGCGGGCGCGGGCGCCGCTGCCTTGATCGGATCGCTGGCGGGATGGCCCGCGCGGGCCCAGACCATCACCGGCGACGTGCGCTTTCTCTGCGGCTTCGCGCCGGGCGGCACCGCCGATCTTCTGTGCCGCATCCTGGCGGAGGCCGCGACGTCGGAAGTCGGGCAGAAGGTGATCGTCGACACCAAGACCGGAGCCAGCGGTTTCATCGCCAACGAGGCGCTGGCCCTCGCGCCGCCGGACGGCCGCACGATCGGCCTCGCGGCGATGGCCGCGCTCTGCGTCTCGCCGGTCATGCCGGGGCAGAAGCTGCCGATCAACGTCGACACCGACCTGACGCCGATCGCCAACATCGCGGGCGTCACCAACATCCTGGTCGTCGGCAAGCACATGAAGTACCGGACGATCCCGGAGATCATCGACTTCGCGAAGGCCAATCCCGACAAGCTCACCTATGCCTCGGCGGGCAACGGCACGTCGCAGCATCTCGCGGCCGAGCTGTTCAAGAAGATGGCGGGCATCAAGATGGTTCATGTGCCCTATCGCGGCGGCGCACCGGCGATCCAGGACATGATCTCGGGCAATTGCGACATGATGTTCGGCAACATGCCGGAGTTCCTCGGCCAGATTAACGGCGGCGGCCTGATCCCGGTCGCTTTCGGCTCGCCCAAGCCTTCGCCGCTCTTCCCGAACCTGCCGTTGATCTCGAAGTTCCTGCCGGGCTTCGAGGTCGTGAACTGGTTCGGTGTGTTTGGGCCCAAGGCGCTGCCGGCCAACCTGACCGATTACTGGAACAAGGCGCTGCGGGCCGCGGTGGGCAAGCCCGACGTCCAGAAGCGCTTCACCGAGAACGGCATGGATTCACTCGTCGGCTCGCCGGAAGAATTCAAGGCGACCATCATGGCCGACCGCAAGAAATGGGCGGAGGTCATCCAGGCCGCCGGCATGCGCGCCGACTGATCATGCCGCTCGCCGATACCGCACACGGAACGCTTCACTACGACGTCGTCGACCAGGTGGCGCCGTGGCGGCCGGCAAACCTGCCGATCCTGTTTCATCACGGGATCGGCGCCAGCGCCGGGATCTGGATGGGCTGGCAGCCGGCACTGAGCGACGCCTACCGGCTCGTCACCTTCGACATGCGCGGCTACGGCCGCTCGAACATCCCGGCCGAGGATTTCAAATGGTCGCTCGATCTCTTGGTCGACGACGTGTTCGCCGTGGCCGATGCGGCCGGCCTCTCGCGCTTCCACCTCGTGGGCGAATCGATCGGCGGCACCGTGGCGATGGCGGCGGTGCTTGCCCGGCCGGAACGGATTGCGACGCTCATCGTCAGCAACGGCGCCCATCTCGGCGCCTCGATCCAGCGCGCCGACGCCTGGCGTCGGCAGCTTGACGAGGGTGGCTCGAAAGGCTGGTCGGACGCCTTCCTGCGCGACCGTTTCCATGATGGCGCGCTGTCGCCGGAGCGTCTGGCCTGGTTCGCGGCCGAGCAGGAGAAATGGCAGCGCGCCTCGATCCTGAATGCGCTCGGTGTGCTGATCGGCACCGACCTCGCGCCGCGCCTCGCGGACATCAAGTGCCCGACCCTGCTGCTGCATCCCGACGGCAGCCCGTTCATCCCGGTCGGGGTGGTGGCGGACCTGCTGAAGGGGCTGCCGGATGCCGAGTTGAATGTCTTCGGCCGGTCACGCCATGGCCTGCCATTCTCGCACGCTGTGCAATGCGCACAGGTCCTTCGGTCTTTTCTCGACTCCCGCAGAGCGGACTGATAATCGAGTTGTCAGACAACTAAGAAAACGAGGGAAACAAATGAGACGGATTCTGGCTGGCGCCGCAGCGCTGGCGATCGCCTTTTCGGCCGCTCCGGGCTTCGCCCAGGAGAAGCTCAGCGTCTGGTGGGTGAAGGGCTTCTACAAGTCCGAGGACGATGCGCTGTTCGCCGCGATCAAGAAGTTCGAGGCCAAGACCGGCGTGAAGGTCGACCTGTCGCAGTATGCCGTGCAGGACATGATCCCCAAGACGGTCGCCGCTCTCGATTCGGGCTCGCCGCCGGACATCGCCTATTCGGATACCTATGACGTGCAGGTCGCGGGCAAGTGGGCCTATGACGGCAAGCTCGAGGACATTTCCGACGTCATCGAGCCGATCAAGGACCGCTTCGCGCCGGTCACGATCGAGACGGCTCTCCTCTACAACGACAAGGCCAAGAAGAAGGCTTTCTACGGCTTCGTCCTGAAGCAGCAGACGCTGCACATCCAGTACTGGAAGGACATGCTGGCGACGGCGGGCTTCAAGGAAAACGACATTCCCGGCACCTGGAAGGAATACTGGTCCTTCTGGTGCGACAAGGTCCAGCCGGCCTACCGCAAGGCCACCAACAGCCGCGTCTACGGCATCGGCAGCCCGATGGGCGTCGAATCGACCGACTCGTTCCAGTCGTTCCTGAGCTGGGTCGATGCCTACAACGTCAAGCTGGTCGACGATTCCGGCAAGCTGTTGGTCGACGATCCCAAGGTGCGTGAAGGCCTGATCTCGGCGCTGCGCGACTACACCGACATCTATGCCAAGGGCTGCTCGCCGCCCTCGTCGACGACCTGGAAGGACCCCGACAACAACGTCGCCTTCCACAATCGCACGACGATCATGACGCACAACTACACGATCTCGATCGCCGCCAAGTGGCTCGACGACGCCAACAACGAGCAGCTCACGCCCGAGCAGCGCGCCGCCGGCCGCAAGGCCTACGACGAGCTGATCGCCACCGCAGGCTTCCCCAAGAAGCCCGACGGCACGCCGATGGTCTATCGCACGGCGGTCAAGGTCGGCGTGATCTTCCAGGACTCCAAGAACAAGCCGCGCGCGCGCGAGTTCCTGAAGTTCCTGCTCGAGGAAGAGAATCTCCGCCCCTATGTCGAAGGCGCGCTCGGCCGCTGGTTCCCGGTGACCAAGGCCAGCCAGGAGAGCCCGTTCTGGCAGGCCGACAAGCATCGCAAGGCCGTGTACGACCAGTTCAAGGCCGGCACGCTGCCGTTCGAGTTCACCAAGAACTACAAGTTCACGATCCTCAACAACGAGAACATCTGGGCCAAGGCGATGAACCGCGTGGTCAGCGAGAAGGTCGCGGTCGAGAAGGCCGTGGACGAAATGATCGCGCGCATGAAGGAAGTGGCCAAGTAGGCCTCGATCGTTAAGCCTGCTTTCGCGAGTACGCGTATGACGGCGACTGCCATCGAAACGACGACCCCCCGGGAGAAATCCCGGTGGGCCGGCTTCGGCCTGTCGGAGCGGCAGGCCTGGAGCCTGCTGTTCGTCGCACCCTACATCGCGATCTTCATCGGCTTCGTGGTGTTCCCGGTCGGCTACAGCTTCTGGCTGGCGCGCAGTCCGCATCTGTATGTCGAGCTGGCGGCCGATCCGATCTTCCTGCGGACGGTCATCAACACTTTCATTTTCCTGGTCGTCGCCATCAACGTGAAGATGGCGCTGGCCCTGTTCCTGTCGGGCTTCTTCACGCACAAGCGCTGGTGGGTGAAGGTGCTCGCCGTCCTGTTCGTGCTGCCCTGGGCGGTGCCGTCGATCCCGACCATCCTGTCGGTGCGCTTCATGCTCAATCCAGAGTGGGGCGTCATCAACCAGCTGATCTTCAGCCTGACAGCCGAGGACGGGCCGAACTGGCTGAACGATCCCGCGCTGGCGCTCACGCTCTCGATGCTGGTGCACATCTGGAAGTCGCTGCCCTTCTGGACCTTGATCCTGCTGGCCGGTCGCCTCGCCATCCCGGGCGAGCTCTACGAGGCCGCCGCGGTCGACGGAGCAGGGGCGTGGCACCGCTTCCGCTACATCACCTGGCCGTCGATGAGCACGCTCTACGTCACCTGTACCCTGCTCTCGATGATCTTCACGGTCGGCGACTTCAACAGCGTCTACCTGTTGACCGGCGGTGGCCCTGCGGACCTGACGCACGTCCTGGCGACGCTCGGCATCCGCTACCTGCGACTCGACCAGGTCGGCCTCGCCATGGCGTCGATCGTCTGCGCGCTGCCGCTCATCCTGCCGCTCGTCTACTTCATGATGCGGCGGCTCTCGAGATGAGCCCGCGCAAGCTCCTGCGCAACATCGGCTTCGAGACTGGGCTGCTGCTGATCGGCATCCCGGTGCTGCTGTGGACGCTGATCCCGATCTACCACATGTTCCTGTTCGCGATTTCGCCCAAGGATGCGGCCTTCTCGGGCCAGCTCTGGCCGACCAACCCGACCATGCGCAATTTCGAGATGGTGGTGGGCCAGAAGCATCACTTCCTCAATCACTTCTGGCTGCAGATGTTCAACTCGGTGATCATCTCGATCGGCACGGCGGCGATCACGCTGTTCGTGGCGACGGCGGCCGCCTTTGCGATCAGCCGGCTGCGCATGAAGGGCGGCCGCACGGTGATGAACCTGGCGCTGCTGACCTACTTCATTCCGGCCGCGTTCCTGGCGGTGCCCATGTACAAGACGATGGGCATGTACGGGCTGCTGAACAACGACTGGGCGCTGGTGATTGCGATGGCGACCATCGCCTCACCCTACGCGATCTGGATCCTGCGCCAGGCCTCCGACAAGCTGCCGGTCGAGCTCGACGAGGCCGCCATGATCGACGGTGCCTCGCCGTTCCAGCTCTTCCGCATGATCTACCTGCCGCTGATGGTGCCGTCGCTGATCGCCGTCGGCACCTATGCGCTGCTGCTGGCGTGGAACGAATATCTCTACGCGTTCCTGCTCCTGTCCAAGGACACGGCGATCACTCTGCCGGTGGCGCTGGGCAACTTCCTATCGGCCGACGATTCGCCGTGGGAACTGCTGATGACGGCGGGCTTCCTCTACGCGCTGCCACCGGCCGCGATCTACTATGCCTTCCGCCGCTACATGTCGTCGGGGCTGACGGCCGGGGCCGTAAAGGGCTAAAATGACGGCCCGGGGCTGAACGCCCCGCGTAGGGAAGTCATGCGCGTATTGGCAGCACTGTTGCTGTGCCTGGTGGGATTGACGGGATCGACGTCGGCGATCCGCGCCACGGGCGAGCCGCTGCCGCACGATGCCTATGTCTGGCAGCGCGTCTGGACGCCCGCCGTCACCTCAGCCGCCACTCGATCCGCCGACATCATCCGGACTTGGCGCATTCTCCTCGCCGAAGGCGACCGGTCGGGCCGCTGGACGACGGTTTCCGTGCCCTGGGGCGACGTTCGTGCGACCGGACGGCCCGTCGTCGGTGTGATCCGGATCGACGGCCGTCTCGACGAGGATCGCATGAGCCTGTTGCTCGACCGCGTCGTCGCGACGGTGTCGGCGCCGAAGACGCTAGAGGCGATCACGGGCGTCGAGATCGACTACGATTGTCCAACCTCGAAGCTCGCGACCTACGCCAAGTTCCTCTCCGCACTGCGCGCGCGTCTTTCGCCGTCGATCGCACTTTCGATCACGGCGCTGCCGACCTGGCTGTCGTCGCCATCACTGGGAAGCCTCGCGACGAACCTCGATGAGGTCGTCCTGCAGGTGCATATGGTCGACGATCCGCGCCGCGGCCTGTTCGATCCCGATCAGGCCGAACGCTGGGTCCATGAATTCGGGCGGCGCATCGGCCGCCCGTTCCGGGTGGCGCTCCCGGCCTACGACGTGCGCGTGACATGGCACCGCGACGGCCGGCTGGCCGGTGTCGAAAGCGAAGTGCCGTTGCTGGCGGGGCCGGGCGGCGAACTGCTGGATGCCCGCCCCGAAGCCGTCCTCCGTCTCGTGCACGCCTTGCAGCGATCCGCGCCGGCTGGCTTGAAGGGCGTCGTCTGGTTCCGCTTGCCGACCGACGCCGACAACCGCGCGTGGAGCCTCGAGACCTGGCGCGCGGTGGTCACTGACCGGCTCGCGCCGGCGCGGGTGAGCGCCTCGCTCGTCGCGGCGGAACAACCGGATCTGTGGAACGTGGTCCTGTCCAACGACGGGCCGGTGGACGCAGCCTTGCCGTCGCAGGTCCGCCTCGGTCCGGCCTGCGAGGCGGCCGACGGCGCCAACGGATTCCGGCTGGTCGGCGCCAGGCAAACCGATCAGGGGCAACCCGATCATCGCGTGCTGGAAAGCACCGGCAACGGCCGGCTTCGGGCACAGACCAAACGCACCATCGGCTGGGCGCGCTGCGTGCAGCCGGAAAGGCACCTGAATGTCGTCAACTAGACTGGGCTTCTTCTGCCTCGCGGCCGTCGCCAGCATCGGCGTCGCGCTGGCCTGCGGTCCCAACTTCCCCTGGCAGCTCTTCGACGATCGTGCCGAGACGGTGAGGGACCCGGTCGGTCTCAGCTTCACCTTCGAGATCAAGCGCTTGGCGCCGCCGCCCACCGACAAGCTCGTGGCGGTGGAGGCGGACGATTCCTACAGTCCGAGCACGGAGCCGGAAGCCGTCGTCACCGAGCGCGGGGAAGCGCAGTCGGGTGCGTGGGCTCCGATCCTTCCGGCAGGGACGACGCTGTCGACCGGCAGGCTGCTCGGAAAACTGGAGGCGGCGCGCCGGGCGGAAAGCGGCAAGGAAGCGCTGATTGCGGGCGAGGGGCTGCCGGTCGCGGTCCTCGACTACATCGCCGGCGCGATAGAATTCCACGCCGGTCGCCTCGACACAGCGAAGGAATATTTCGAGGCGATCGACCGCCTGCCGCCGGCGCTGCGCCGGATCCGGACGGTCGCGGCCGCCTACATGCTGGGCCGCATCCAGCAGCTCGAGGGCCAGTTCGATGCGGCGCGCGAATCGTTCCGGGCCGTGCGCGCGCGGGCGCAGGCCGGTGCGCCTGATCCCATGGGGCTCGCGGTCGCGAGTTTGGGCGAAGAGGCGAGGATCGATCTGGTCGAGGTGGGTTTGCTGGACGTTCCGTGGAACGTTCCGGACTCGGATATCGACGATGCCAAGGCGACGATGCTGATCGGTCGCGCCGTCCGTCTCTATGTCGAGCAGGCGGTGCGCGGGTCGAAGATCGCGCTGTTGTCGCTGCGCGAGGTCGCCGGCCTGCTGACGGCCGACGGCGAGGTGCTCGCCCGCGCCATTCCCGATCCGCTGGTGCGGCAGCTGCTGGTCGCCTACGTGGTCGCCCGCGACGGCCAGTCAATCTACGACGATGGTGTCGCCGGTCCCAAGGACCAGGCCGTCACTTCGGTGATCAATGCCGTGCTCACGCAGCCCAATCCGGTTGCCGGAGACGATCTCGATAGGCTGGCCGCGCTCGCCTACCAGGCCGCGCGCTACGATGTGGCGGAAAAGCTGACGGCGGCGACGGAGCGTCCACTCGGCCTCTGGGTGCGGGCCAAGCTCGCCCTTCGGCGCAACGACCGGGCGGCGGCTGTCCGAGACTGGACCGCAGCCCTCACCGCAACGACGGGCGCCGGCAGCGCCGCGAAGCTCGACGATGCCTCCACCACCCGGCTGCGCGGCGAGACGACCGTGATGACCGTGAGCGAAGGACGCTACGGGGAGTCGCTGCGGCTGCTGTTTCCCGTCGCGCGCACCTACTGGGGCGATGTCGCCTACATCGCCGAGCGTGTGCTGACGACCGACGAGCTGAAGGCGTTCGTCGACGGGCTGCCTGCTGTCGACCCCGACAAGCCGTCAAAGGCCGACGACGATTACAGCGTCGTGTCGAAGCCGATCGCCTCCCTGCGTGACCTGCTGGCACGGCGTCTCGTTCGCGACGGCCGCCTCCCGGAAGCGCAGGCCTACTTCTCGGCGACGCCCACGGACGCCGCGCCGGATTCGCCGCCGCCGGCCGTCGATGCGCGCGCCTATGCCGAGGCACTCAAGGGTGCTCAGCCGGGATGGCCCTGGCAGAACGTCTCGCGCGCCGAGGCTCTGTTCACCGCCGCGACGCTCGCCCGCAGGCGCGGCATGGAGATCATGGGGACCGAAGGGCCGCCGGACGAGGCCGCGCTCAGCGGCTCCTTCGAAGCCGGTGTGGGGCAGATGAGCCCGGTGCCCGACCGGGAGCGTCCGCAGGAGGAGCAGGGCGCCCGGCCCTACAACAGTGCATCGCTGCTGGGGCCGGACGAGGAGCGCCGCTTTGCGGCGAGCGCGCCGAAGCCCGACGTGCGCTTCCACTATCGCCTGGTTGCGTCCGACTACGCCGTCGCCGCCGCCGATCTCCTGCCGCAGCGATCTCAGGCCTATGCGGCTGCGCTCTGCTGGGCGGCGCGATTTGCAAAAGATGGCAACGACCTGCCGCGCACCGAGAAGATCTATCGCCGCTACGTGGCGACCGGCGCCTATCAGCCCTGGGCGAAGAGTTTCGGGGGCACCTGTCCCGAGCCCGACTTCGAGGCCGCCCGCACATTCTGGCTGCGGCGGTTGGCGGCGTGGCCGATGCAGGTCGTCGACTCGGCCAGGCGCCATGCCGTGATCGCTGCCATCGGCGCCGTCGCGGCACTGCTGTTGCTGGCGGGGGCCGTCAGGATCGTTCGAACGCGCCGCTCACCCGCGGCGTGAGCGGTTGCGCGGAGAGAACGAGGCCCTCATCGACTCGGCGAACTGCTCGGCCTCGGCACGCCAGCGCAGGGTCGGATCCCAGATGGCGGCCAGGTCCATGCCGAGTACGACGCTGTTGGCGATGATCTTGGCGGTGTGAAGGTCGGTGCGCGTGGTTGCCGGTATCACGGCCGTGCCGAGGCCGGCGCGCGCCAGCGCCAGGATCACCGTTCCCGAACCGCCTTCGTGCCGGATGCTGGGCGACAGCGACAGCAGCCGCAGCGCCGCATCGAGGGTCAGCCGCGACTGATATCCGCGATCCAGCACCAGAAGATCGCGTTCGCACAGCACTCGGAGCTCGATGCCGTTGCGGCGTTCGCCGGCGCTGAACGGCTTCGGCGACGCGGCCAGGATATCCAGGCGCACGATCTGATGATCGACGAGTCCCGTGTCGTAACGCGGACGCCCCGTGACGCCCATCGAGGCCTCCCCGCTCAGGACGAGGTTCTCGATCTCGACGCCGTTGGCCTCGATGACGCCGACGCGGATGTTCGGCTTGGTCTGGACGAAATCCGCGATGCACGGCGCCACGACCGTCTCGATCGTGTGGGCGGTCGCGGCGACCGTGATGTGGACGGCGGGATGCTCGCTGTTCACCCTTGCCGCCGCTTCGAGGCGGGCAATTCCTTCCAGCGCCGCCGAGGCCAGCGGCAACAGGTCGTGCGCATCGCTGGTTGCGGCCATGCCACGGCCGGATGGCTCGAACAGCGGCAGGCCCAGGCGATGCTGGAATTCCGTGATGCGCCGCGACAGGGCGGACTGCGAAATATTCAGGCGCTCCGCCGCCTCGACGAGGGAGCCCGACCGGTAGACGGCGACGAAGGATTCCAGCAGCCGCTTGTCCATGATTGCAAAATACGCAGATGTTCAAGTGCAAACAATGCACTTCATGCATAGGGTGATCCGGTGGTAGCGCTAAGTCAACCGCGGCCGCCTTCGGGCGCGGATCGAAAAGGAAGACAGGGATGAAGCGCCGCCACCTTCTATCGCTGGGATCCGTCGCCGCCGGATCGCTTGTCGGATCGATCGCCGCGAACCGGGTTTCGCATGCACAGGGCGTCTACCCGGACCGGCCCATCACGCTTGTCGTGGCGGCCCCGGCGGGTGGCGGCACCGACATCGTCGCGCGCATGTTCGCCGAGCACCTGTCCCGGGAATTCGGCCAGCAGATCGTCATCGACAACAAGGGCGGCGGGAACGGCAACATCGCCACGTCGCTGGTCGCGAAGTCAAAGCCGGATGGCTACACGCTGCTGATGCAGTATTGCTCCTATCACTCCGCCAATCCGGCGATGATCAAGAACCTGAACTGGTCGCCCAAGGATCTCACCGGGGTCGCCATGGGCGCGATCGCGCCGCAGGTCATCGTGATCGCCAAGAAGGTACCGGTCGACAACCTCAAGGACTTCATCGCCTACGCGAAGGCCAATCCCGGCAAGCTGAACTACGCCTCCTTCGGACCGGGCTCGGTCGCCCATATCGGCGGCGTCATGCTGAACAAGGCGGCCGGCATCGACCTCACCCACATCCCGTACAAGGGCGCGGGACCGGTGAGCGCCGACATCGTCGCCGGGCAGGTGGAGTTGGCCGTGATGAGCCCGCCCTCGGTCGCGGCCCATATCCGCAACGGAAACGTGAAGGCGCTCGCCTTGGCGAGCAGCGCCCGCCACCCGGCTTTCCCGGAGATTCCCACGACGGCGGAAGCGGGACTGCCCAGCTTCGTCCTCGATGCCTGGTTCGGGATGTTCGCGCCCGCCGGCACGCCCAAGGAGATCGTCGACAAGCTGAACGCCGCCATGAGGAAGGCCGCGAAGCTCGACAGCGTCATCGAACGCTCGACCCAGCTCGGGCTCGTCCTCAAGGACTGGAGCCCCGAACAGTTCAACCAGTTCGTCGCCACCGAAGGCGAGGTCTGGTCCAAGCTGATCCAGGAAAACAAGATCACCCTCGACGAATAGGGCAACGGAGACAGTCATGACAGGCTCACTGAGCGCCAATGCCGGCCCGCGCTATCGTCACACCGCCGACGAAAGCGCGCCTTACGAGACGATCACCGTCGACAAGCTGACGCCGATCATCGGCGCGGAACTGGGCGGCGTCGATCTCAGCAAGCCGCTGTCGAACCGCCAGCAGGACGAGATCCATCGCGCCTTGGCCGAGAACCTCGTCATCTTCTTCCGTGACCAGGTACTGACGCCCGAGCAGCACATGTCGTTCGGCCGCCTGTTCGGCGACCTGCACGTCCATCCTGCGGCGCCGCACGAGCCGGGCGTGCCGGAGATGATGCGCATCTATTCCGACAAGAACAGCCCGCGCGCCAACGGTGAGGGCTGGCACACGGACGTGAGCTGCGAAGTCGAGCCGCCGATGGGCTCGATCCTCCACATCAAGCAGTGCCCGCCGCGCGGCGGCGACACGCTGTTCGCCAGCATGTACGCGGCTTACGAGGCGCTGTCGGACCGCATGAAGGCCTATCTGGATGGCATGACCGCGCTGCACGACGGCGAGGCGGTCTATCGCGGCCTGTTCAAGCCGATCGGCGTGGCCGACAAGCCGGAATATCCGCGCGCCGAGCATCCGGTCGTGCGGACTCATCCGGTGACCGGCAAGAAGAGCCTCTACGTCAACGCAGGCTTCACCAGCCGCCTGATCGGCGTGCCGCGCGACGAGGGCGACGCGATCCTGCGCTACCTCTACCAGCACATGGAGAATCCGCTGTTCCAGTGCCGCTTCCGGTGGCGCGAGAACTCGATCGCCTTCTGGGACAATCGCTGCGCCCAGCATCGCGCCATGTGGGATTACTGGCCCCACACGCGCAGTGGCCATCGCGTGACGGTCAAGGGCGACCGTCCGTTTTAGAAAATGCCGTCGTCCCTCGACTTCGCGCCGGAGCCTGCCCCGAGGCACTCGAGGGGGGCGCTTCGCTCGGGGCGACGGGATTCTTTTAGGTCAGGCGCCCTTCGGCAGGGTTGCCATGAACGTCTTGAGACGCGGCGCCCACTTGGCGGCGTCGAGGCCCGAGGCGGAGTGGCCGAAGTCGCTGTCGATCTCGAAGTAGTCGGCGGTGACGCCGGCGGCCTTCAGCTTCTCCATCACTCCCGGCGCGATCGAGGGCGGGAAGAGCTTGTCGGTGCGCGAGAGCACGTAGAGCACCTTGGCCTTGATCTTCGGCATGTCCTTTTCGGCATCGAAGTTCACGCTGGCGCGGCGCAGCACGACCAGCGAGTTGCCGTCGAACACCTTGGACCAGGTCTCGGCGCGCCGCACGATTTCGGCCTCGCGCTTGTCCTTGTCGGGGAACTGCGCGGCGAGCTGCTCGTCGATGCCATAGCGCTTCAGGGTCGCCACGCGCATGTCGGTCAGCACCTTGGTGATGCCGCCGTTCTCGTAATAATTGCCGCCGTTCCAGTTCGGATCCTTGGCCAGCGTGTCGATCAGCGCCTTGACCGAGGCCTCGCCGCCCGAGCCCTTGGGCGCGCTCACCACCGCCACCAGCCCGTCCATGAAATCGGGATAGGTCACGCCCCACTGGAAGGTCTGGTAGCCGCCGAACGACGGGCCCGCGACGGCAACGAGATGCTTTACGCCGAGACTGTCGAGTAGTGCCTTCTGCGCATTCACGATGTCGACCAGGGTGATGGTGGGGAAGTCGGCGCCGTAGGGCTTGCCGGTCTTCGGATTCACCTGTGCCGGATTGGTCGAGCCGTAGGACGAGCCCAGCATATTGGACGACACGACGAACAGCTTGTTGGTGTCGATCGCCTTGCCCGGTCCGACCAGCCCGTCCCACGAGCCTTCCGCGCCATTCGCGCCGACGCGGCCGGCCATGTGCTGGCTCGACGTGTAGCCGTGTGTCAGCAGCACCGCGTTGCGGCCGTCGGGCGCCAGGGTGCCGTAGGTCTCGTAGGCGATCCTGACGTCGGGCATGACGGTGCCGCTTTCAAGGCGGAACTCCTTCATGGTGAAGATCTTCTTCTCGATGTTCACGAGGTCTCCCTGGGCGGACGCGCCTGTTGCAGCAACGAATGGTGCGATGGCGAGGGCGGCAAGCAGCGGGCGACGCGGCAGCGACGAAGTCATCGGTTCCTCCTCGGGCAGTAAGCGCGGTTCAGGCGCGGGCGGGCTGGAGCGGCAGGTCGGCGATGGCGTGTGCGGCCAGTCGCTTGCGGTCCTTCTCGGGCCGGATGAAGAGCAGGCCGATGATGCCGCCCACGAGAAGCAGGATACCGGAGATGACGTAGCCCTTTTCGTAGCCGGCGATCGGCGTCGCGGCGTTCTGGATCATCGCGCCCATGATCTTGGGCGCGAGGATGCCGGCGAAGGTCACGACCGACGTGGTGATGGCGAGCATCGCCGCCCGCTGCGGGTGCGGGGTGAGCTCGCTGATGATCATCGGCAGGACGACGTAGATCGTGCTGCCGATGGCGGAGCCGAACACCAGGAAGACGATCTTGAGGCCGTCCGACGGCATGGCGCCAACGAACGGCAGGGTGCAGCCGCCGGCGATGATGGCGAGGCACGGCAGGATGCCTCGACACAAGCGACTGGTTACGCCCTTCTTCTTGAGGCGCTGGGAAATGTAACCGCCGGTCAGCACGACGAGTGCGCCGAAGACCCAGGGCAGCACGGTGAGATTGCCGCCGACCTTCTGGCTGAAGCCGAGGCCCGCGACCAGATACGAGGTGAACCAGGTGAGGCCGAGCGCCAGGACCCAGTAGCTGGCGAAGCCCGCGGCACAGACCGCGAGGATTGTCTGGCAGGTGAGCAGGTAGCGATAGGGCACGCGCTCGTTGCTGCCGGCGGCGGCGCTCACCGGCGCGTCGACCAGGGTACCTTCACGGCCGAAGATCAGCCACAGCACGGTCCACGCCAGGCCTGCGATGCCGAGCGCGCCGAACGCCCAGTGCCACGAGTAGGTGTCGATGATCCAGTTGAGCAGCGGCACGGCGATGATGACGCCCATGGCCGAGCCCTGGGCGATGACGGCCGTCGGCAGTCCGCGCAACGAGTCAGGAAACCATTTGTAGACGGCATGGGTCGCGACGGGGCTGGCGGGTCCTTCGCCCGCGCCCAGGATGATGCGGCAGATGATCAGCGTTTCTAGGCTCACCATGCCCAGCATGGGGAACTGCACCACCGACCAGATGATCGCCATGACCAGCAGCGTGTGCTTGGTCTTCACCCGGTTGGAGATGAAGCCCACGACGATCGCCGAGATCGCGAAGAGCAGGAAGAACGCCGAGCCGATGTCGCCGAACTGTTCGGGGGTCAGTCCGAGATCGCGCGTGAGCGGAACGGCTGCCAGGCCCACGACCACCTTGTCGGCGAAGTTGATCAGCATGAAGAGAAACAGCAGGGCGGTAATGCCCCAGGCCCCCTTGAGGGGCCGATCCTGAACGGTCACGCGGCGTTACTCCCAACTCAGCCCGTTCGTCCCGGGCTTTCGCACATCAGACGTGAGCGCCGGTGGCTCGTCAAGGAACTGCCGCCACGTCATACTCTGCGCAAAAGGGAGTGAAACGAATGATCAGGAACTTCACGACCGGCCGGCGCGCGATGCTGGCCGGCGCGGCGAGCCTCGTGGCAGCAGGCTCAGTACGGGCGCAAGCCTTTCCGTCGCAGCGCGTCACCCTCGTGGTGCCGTTTCCGCCAGGCGCCTCGACAGACACCACGATGCGCGTGATCGCCGAGAAGCTCACGCAGATGTGGGGCCAGACGGTGCTGGTCGACAACAAGGGCGGCGGCAACGGCATCATCGCGGCTGAGGCGGTGAAGAACGCCAAGCCCGACGGCTATACGTTGCTTGCTACCTCGTCGATGACGCATGCCGGAAACCCGGTGCTGTACGACAAGCTGCCCTACGATCCGATCGCCGACTTCGAGCCGATCACGCGCATGAGCCTGGTGCCGATGGCGGTGCTGGTCACCAAGAAGCTCGGCGTGAAGACGCTGGCGGAGCTGACGGCCAAGCTGAAGGCCGAGCCCGGCAAGCACAATTTCGGATCGGGCGCGATCTCCGCGCGGGTTGCGGGCGAGCTCTATCGCATGCAGGCCGGCATCGACGCGGTCTCGGTCTCCTACAAGAACAACCAGCTCGCCGCGCCCGACCTGAACAACGGCATCATCACCTACATGATCTGCGACGTCGGCAGCGCCAAGATGATCCTGGCCTCTGGCTGGGCCGATGCGCTGGCGGTGACGCAGGCCGAGCCCTATCCGGCGCTGCCGGGCGTGCCCAGCGCACCGCAGGCCGGCATGCCGGAGCTGCTATTCACCACCTGGTCGGCCTTCTATGCCCCGAAGGGCACGCCGCGCGACATCATCGTGAAGCTCAACAAGGACATCATCGCCGCCGGCACCTCGCCCGAGACGCTGGCCCGGCTCGAGAACATGGGCGGCAGCCCAAGTTTCACGACACCCGAAGGATTGATGGACTTCACCAAGAGCGAGATCGAGGCGTGGCGCAAGGTGGTGAAGTCGGCGAACATTAAGATCGAATGAAGCTTGCGCGCGTATCGGCTTTCTTCCCCATTCAAATGGGGAAGTGCCCCGTCTTACGGGGCGATGGGGTCATGCGCGTCGCCGAGATATGACCCCTCCGTCGACGTAAGACGTCGACACCTCCCCATTTGAATGGGGAGGAGGGCAATAAAAAAAGGGCGCCCGTGAGGGCGCCCTTTCTGCTTCCGTTACCGGAAGACTACTTGATGTACGGGCACTTGCCGTCCTTGAGGGGACGGTAGGCCTGGTCGCCCGGCACGGTGGCGATCAGCTTGTAGATGTCGTCCTTGCTCTTGGATTCCGACGGCGCCTTCACCTGGAACAGGTACATGTCGCGGATGACGCGGCCGTCCTCGCGCAGCTTGCCGTTCTTGGTCATGACGTCGTTGATCGGCATCTCGCGCATCTTGGCCATCACGGCCTTGGCGTCGTCGGTGCCGGCGGCCTGCACGGCCTTGAGGTAGTGCAGGGTCGAGCTGTAGACGCCGACCGTCAGCATGCTGGGCAGACGGTCCTTCTTCTTGCGATAGCGTGCCGTCCAAGCCCGGGTCTCGTCGTTCAGATCCCAGTAGAACGACTCCGTGAGCACGAGGCCCTGCGCGACCGGCAGGGTGAGCGACTGCACGTCGGTCGCGAAGACGAGGAGACCGGCGAGCTTCTGGCCGCCCTTCACGATGCCGAACTCGGCGGCCTGCTTCACGGCATTGACCGTGTCCATGCCGGCGTTGGCGAGGCCGATGACCTTGGCCTTGGAGCCCTGCGCCTGCAGCAAGTAGGACGAGAAGTCCTGCGTGCTGAGCGGATGGCGGATCGAGCCGAGCACCTTGCCGCCCGCGGCGGTGACGACGGCGCCGGTGTCACGCTCCAGCGCATGGCCGAACGCGTAGTCGGCGGTGAGGAAGTACCAGGAGTCGCCGCCGGCCTTCACCATCGCGCCGCCGGTCACCTGAGCGAGCGCGTAGGTGTCGTAGGCCCAGTGGGCGCCGGTCTCCGAGCAGGCGGGACCCGTGAGGTCCGCGCTGCCGGCGCCGGTGTTGATGTCGATCAGGCCCTTTTCCTGCGCGACCTTGCGCACGGCGAGAGCCACCGACGAGGTGCCGAGGCCGGTGATCATCTTCACGCCGTCGACGTCGAACCACTTGCGGGCGATCGCCGCGCCGACGTCCGGCTTGGTCTGGTGGTCGGCCGACAGGATCTCGACCGAACGGCCCAGCACCTTTCCGCCGACATCCTCGATGGCCATCTGCATGGCTTCGACTTCACCCGCGGTGAGGTCGCCATAGACGCCGGAGAATCCCTCCATGACGCCGATCTTCAGCGGCGGGGGTGTCTGGGCCTGCGCCAGGGCAACGACGCCGCCGGTCGTGAGACCAACCGCGGCCGCAACCATGCCGGCATACTTGAACGTGGACTTGAACTTCATACTACGGTTCCTCCCAGGAACTCCCCGTTAACGTTGAGCGAAATCTAGCGAGCACCCGCGCGCGACGCCAGTGCTGGACAGCGACGCAAAGCTTCGATTAATTCGCTAGACCGCGAGGGAGGCGATGGCGGAACAAGAAACAATCCTCGAAGCCGCAGGGCTTACGAAGGAGTTCAAAGGGTTTGTTGCAGTCAAGAACGTCAATCTGAAGGTCCGGCGCCATACCATCCACGCGCTGATCGGACCCAACGGTGCCGGCAAGACCACCTGCTTCAACCTTCTGACTCACTTCCTGACGCCGACGGCCGGGCGCATCCATTTCAATGGGCGCGACATCACGGGCAATTCCCCAGCCGCGATTGCGCGAATGGGAATGGCGCGGTCTTTCCAGATTTCGGCGGTGTTTCCACACCTGACCGTGCGGGAAAACGTGCGCGTCGCCCTGCAGCGCAAGCTCGGCATCTCCTTCCAGTTCTGGCGCTCGACCAGGGTTCTCGACAGTCTCGATGCACGTGCACTCGAACTGGTCGCCGATGTCGGCCTGTCGCAATTTGCCGAACTGCCGGCTGTAGAATTGCCCTACGGCCGCAAGCGTGCGCTGGAGATCGCGACCACCCTGGCGCTCGAGCCCGAGATGATGCTGCTCGACGAGCCGATGGCCGGTCTCGGCCAGGAAGACATCAAGCGCATCGCCGCCCTCATCCGCACGGTCTCGAAGAACCGCACCGTGCTGATGGTCGAGCACAACATGTCCGTCGTCGCCGACCTTTCCGACACCATCACCGTGCTGGCGCGCGGCGAGGTGCTGGCGGAAGGACCCTATGCGACGGTCTCGAAGAACCCGGCCGTCGTCGAGGCCTATGTCGGAACCGGTCATGGCTGAGACGTTGTTGAAGGTCGAAGGCCTGCAGGCCTGGTATGGCGAGTCCCACATCCTGCATGGCGTCGGTTTCGAGATCCGCCGCGGCGAGCTGGTCACGCTGCTGGGCCGCAACGGCGCCGGCAAGACGACGACCCTGCGGTCGATCATGGGCATCGTCGGCAAGCGCTCCGGCTCGATCGTCTTCGACGGCAAGGAGACCGTCGGCCAGCGCTCGGACCTGATCGCGCGGCTGGGTATCGCCTATTGCCCTGAAGAGCGCGGCATCTTCTCCAGCCTGAACGTCGACGAGAATTTGCGCCTGCCGCCGATCGTCAGGCCGGGCGGCCTCAGCATCGAAGAAATCTACACGCTCTTCCCGAACCTCGAGGAGCGGCGGCGCAGCCAGGGCACCAAGCTGTCGGGCGGCGAGCAGCAGATGCTGGCCATCGGCCGTATCCTGCGCACCGGCGCGAACCTGCTGCTGCTCGACGAGCCGACCGAGGGCCTGGCCCCGGTGATCGTCCAGCGCATCGGCGAGATCATCCGCCAGCTCAAGACGCGGGGTTTCACGATCCTGCTGGTCGAGCAGAACTTCCACTTCGCCGCGACGGTGGCCGACCGGCACTACGTCATGGAAGACGGCAAGGTGATCGACACGATCGCCGGCGCCGACGTGCAGCAGAGCCTCGGCAAGCTGCAAGCGTATCTGGGAGTGTGACGCCGCCATGTTCGAAATCCTCGGCATCTCCGGTCCCGCGCTGTTCGGCCAGCTCCTGCTCGGACTGATCAACGGCGCCTTCTACGCCATGTTGAGCCTCGGCCTCGCCGTGATCTTCGGCATGCTGAACGTCATCAACTTCACGCACGGCGCGCAATACATGATGGGCGCGTTCGCCGCCTGGCTGATGCTCGGCCTGCTCGACGTCCCGTTCTGGGCCTCGCTGGTCCTGGCGCCGATCATCGTCGGCCTGTTCGGCGTCGTGCTCGAGAAGGTGCTGCTGAAGCGCATCTATCATCTCGATCATCTCTACGGCTTCCTGCTGACCTTCGGCCTCGCCCTGATCATCGAGGGGCTGTTCCAGTGGAAGTGGGGCTCGTCGGGCGCGCCCTATCCCAACCCGATCCCGGGGGGCACCAACCTCGGCTTCATGTTCATGCCGAACTACCGCGCCTTCGTCGTGGTGGCCGCCCTCGTGATCTGCCTGGCCACCTGGTACGGGATCGAGCGCACCAAGCTTGGCGCCTACCTGCGGGCCGCCACGGAAAATCCGACCCTGGTGCAGGCCTTCGGCATCAACGTGCCGCGCCTGATCACGCTGACCTACGGGCTGGGCGTCGCGCTCGCGGCGCTGGCCGGCGTGCTGGCCGCGCCGATCCAGCAGGTCTCGGCGCTGATGGGCACCAATCTCGTGCTGATCGTGTTCGCGGTCGTCGTGATCGGCGGCATGGGCTCGATCATGGGATCGATCGTCACCGGCTTCGGGCTGGGGCTGATCGAGGGCCTGACCAAGGTGTTTTACGCGCCGGCCTCGAACACCGTCATCTTCGTCGTCATGGCGCTCGTCCTGCTGATCAAGCCGGCCGGCCTGTTCGGGCAGACCAAATGAACCGCACCCTTGCCATCCTCGCCGTGGCGGTCTTTGCGCTGGCCGCGCCGTGGATTTTCTATCCCGTGTTCCTGATGAAGGCGCTGTGCTTCGCGCTCTTCGCCTGCGCCTTCAACCTGCTGCTGGGCTATGCCGGCCTGATGAGCTTCGGCCACGCCATGTTCTTCGGCATGGCGGGCTACTTCTACGGCCATGTCGTCAAGGTCTGGGACCTGCCGATGGAAGTCGGCCTGCTGATCGGCGTGGCGGGCGCCGCGGCGCTGGGCCTGGTGACGGGCGCGCTGGCGATCCGCCGCCAGGGCATCTACTTCGCGATGATCACGCTCGCCTTCGCGCAGATGGTCTACTTCCTCTGCGTGCAGATGCCGTTCACGCACGGCGAGGACGGGCTGCAGGGCATTCCGCGCAAGCCGCTGTTCGGTCTCATCAAGATCGAGGGCGACTACGCTTTCTATTATGTCGTCCTGGCGATCTTTTTGCTGGGCTTCGGCGCCATCTACCGCTTCATCAACTCGCCGTTCGGCCAGGTGCTGAAGGCAATCCGCGACAACGAACAGCGTGCCGTGTCGCTGGGCTACGAGGCCGACCGCTACAAGCTGCTGGCCTTCGTGCTGTCGGCAGCCGTCGCGGGTCTCGCCGGCGCCACCAAGGCGATGGTCGTGCATTTCGCGACCCTGACCGACGTCAGCTCGGCGATGTCGGGCGAGGTCGTGCTGATGGCGCTGGTCGGCGGCCTCGGCACCATCATCGGGCCGGTCGTGGGCGCCTTCATCGTGGTCGCGATGCAGGACTATCTCGCCTTCGTGGGCCAGCTCGTGCTGGTGATCCAGGGCGTCATCTTCGTGATCATCGTGCTCGCCTTCCGCAAGGGCGTTGTCGGCGAGCTTGCGGAGTGGTGGAAGAAGCGCCGGCAGGCGGGCTGAGAGATGGCGGCCGCGCGCAAGCCCTTGTCGTGGCGGCTGGTTCCGGGGCTCGGTCTCCTCGTCGCGCTGGTCGTGACCTTCGTCATCGGCCATGACGGGCTGTCGCCCACCATGGCCACCGTGCTGCCGGTGGTCGAACTGGTGGTGCTGATGGCGACGGTTTTCTCGTCCGTCCATCATGCCGACGTCATCGCCCATCGGCTGGGCGAACCCTACGGCACCCTCGTGCTGACCGTCGCGGTGACCGTCATCGAGGTCGCGCTGATCCTCTCGATCATGCTGGCGGGCGACGGCAATGCCGGCCTCGCGCGCGAGACGGTGTTCTCGGTGATCATGGTCGTCTGCAACGGCATGGTCGGCCTGTGCCTGATCGTGGGTGGCTTGCGCTACGGCGAGCAGGGGTTCCGCCTGCCTGGCGCCAACGCCTACCTCGTCGTGCTGATGCCGCTCGCCACGCTGACCTTGATCCTGCCGACTTACACGACCAGCGCGCCGGGCCCGTTCTATTCGTCGACCCAGCTCCTGTTCGTGAGCTTCGTCACCCTCGTGCTCTACGGCGTCTTCCTCTACGTCCAGACGATCCGCCACCGTGACTACTTCCTCTCGGATTCCGGCGAGGACCATCATGGCGAGGGCGGCGGCCCGACGCCGGCCGAGTTCTGGGAAAGCGTCGCCCAGCTCCTGGTCGCGCTGGTCGCCGTGGTCCTCCTGGCCAAGGGCTTCGCCGGCTCCGTCGAGACCGTGGTCACCGCGGTCGGCGCGCCGCTCGACGCGGTCGGGCTTCTCGTCGCGCTGCTGGTCCTGCTGCCGGAGACCCTGGCGGCGCTGCGGGCGGCGCGGCGCAACGAGCTGCAGAAGAGCCTGAACCTGGCGCTGGGTTCCTCGCTCGCCACGATCGGCCTCACCATCCCGGCGGTCAGCCTGCTGGCCATGGTCCTGAACCAGCCGCTGGAGCTCGGCATCGACCTGCACGACATCGTGCTGCTGGTGCTCACCTTCGGAGTGAGCCTCGTGACCTTTGGCGGCGGGCGGACCAACATCCTGCCGGGCTTCGTGCATCTGGTCCTGTTCGCGACCTTCGTCTTCCTGATTTTCGTGCCGTGAGATGACGGGGAGGGCGGGGGCCTTGCCCGCCGCCTTCTTTCGCGCGAAGAACGATTCCGTACCCAGGGGGAAACAACCGAAATGTCCGAGCTTTCCGAAGACCAGCTGTTCGCCGAGCTGCGCAAGATCGACACGCCGACCATCACCAACGTGGTCGCGACCTATCCGAAGAATCCCCTGTGCCTCGGCCTCTACAATCCGTGGACCGAGAACTGGTACACCGACACGTCGATCCGCTGCATGTATCCGGAGATGGGCGCCATCATCGGCTATGCGGTCACTTGCGTGTACGGCCTGCCCGACCCGAACTTTGCCGGCCGGCTGACCTTCATGGACGTGGTCGACGCGCTCGACGCCATGAAGAAGCCGACCATCCTGGTGATCCAGCAGAAGTGGCCGCCCGAGCTGATGAACAAGGCGGGCCTGGCCGGCGAAATGATGACGACCTCGATGCAGGCCGTGGGCTGCATCGGCATGCTGTCGAACGGTCCGTCGCGCGACATCGACGCGATCCGCCGCATGAAGTTCCAGATGCTGCTGGGTGGCGTCACGGCCGGTCATGGCGACATGGCGGTGCAGTCGGTCAACGTGCCGGTCTCGGTCGGCGGCATGGACGTGGCGCCGGGCGAGCTGATCCACATGGACGAGAACGGCGCCGTGAAGTTCCCGGCCCAGCATGCTCGCGCGGTGCTGAAGAACGCCCAGGCGATGCTGGCCGACGAGGCCGAGAAGCTCGAGAAGATGCGCAAGGCCAAGACGGCCGCCGAGATCCGCGCGATCAACTCCGGCGGCACCTACGGCGCGAAGAAGAGCTAAGCCCGCGACATGACAGCGACCGCCGCCGAGTCACGGCCCACACGCTGGGGCCTGGCGGCGAAGCTCTTTGCGATCCTGCTGCTGCTGGGCGCGGTGGCGGTCCTGATCACCGGCGTCCTGGGCTACATGCGGGCGCGCGAGGCGCTTGAGCGGGCGATCTTCGACCAGCTCACCGCGGCACGCGAGACCAAGACGCATCAGGTCGAAGCCTATTTCCGAACCGTGCGCCGCGAAGTGCGGCTGATGGCGGCGTCCAAGATGGTGGTGGACGCCACGCGTGGCTTTCGCGAGGCCGTCGAGGAGTTCGACAAGAGGCCGGTGCCGCCCGAGACGCGGGAAAGCGTACACGGCTGGTACGAAGAGCAGTACATGCCGACGGTCCGGCGTGTGCTGGGCAAGGACGTTCCGGTCACGGAATTCCTGCCGGTCACGGCGGCGCCGTACTTCCTGCAGGATCTCTACATCGTCAAGAACCCGCATCCGGCGGGACGGCGCGACCTGCTCGACAATGCCGGAGACGGCAGCACTTACAGTAAAGTCCACGCGACCTATCATCCGCTGATGCGGACGGCGGCGGCAACGCTGGGCTTCGAGGATTTCATGATCGTCGACCCGAGCACCGGGCGGCTGATCTACACCGTCGACAAGGACGCCGATTTCGCGACCTCGTTGCGCGCCGGCCCCTATCGGCAATCCAACGTCGCGGCTGCGGCGGCCCGCTGCGCTGCTGCGCCCGACCCCTCGGCGACGTGCCTGGAGGACTTCTTGCCCTACCTGCCGTCCGACGGTACGCCCGCGGCCTTCATGGCCGCGCCCGTCATCGAACACGGCGTCGTGACCGGTGTTCTGATCGCCGAACTGTCGATCGACGAGATCGACGCCATCGTCACCGGGGGCCGGCGTTGGCGCAACGAAGGGTTCCGCGCCACCGGCGAGGCCTATCTGGTCGGTCCCGATTTCCGCGTGCGGTCGAGTGGCCGCAACTACTTCGAAAATCGCGATCTCTATTTTTCCGAACTGAAGGCTGGCGGTGCCTCCGACGACGAAATTGCCGCCATCAAGCGCTACGGTTCGCCCATCCTGCATCAACGCGCCGATACCTTGGCAACGCGTGCCGCCATTGGCGGCGTCGAGGGTGTCGGCGAGGTCGTCGGCTATCGCGGCATTCCCACCCTGGCGTCCTGGGGCCCGATCCATATCCCTGGCGTGAAATGGGCGCTGGTCGCCAAGATCGACAGTTCGGAAGCCTTCGCGCCGATTTATCGCCTGGAGCGCGACCTCCTGATCGTGGGTGCGATCGCCTTCTTCGTGGTGATCGTGACCGGCGCCTGGCTGTCGCGGTCGCTGCTCGGGCCGCTACGCGAGCTGACCGACGGCGTGCGCCGCTTCGCGGCTGGCGATCATGAGGCGCATGTGGCGGTGCGCACGCGCGACGAGATCGGCCAGCTCTGCCTTGCCTTCAACGGCATGATCGACGACCTCAACGAGAAGAACACCGTCATCGCGGCCAAGAACCGCGAGAACGAGGAACTGCTGCTCAACGTGCTGCCGGCGCCGATCGCCAACCGCCTGCGCGGCGGCGAGCAAGGCATCGCCGATGGCTTCGCCGAGGTGACGGTGGCCTTCGCCGATCTGGTGGGCTTCACCGCGCTCTCGTCGGAGATGCCGCCGGCCGATGTCGTCACCCTGCTGAACGGCCTGTTCACGCGCTTCGACGTCGCCGCGAGCGAACTCGGCATCGAGAAGATCAAGACCGTGGGCGATGCCTACATGGCGGTGTGCGGCCTGCCGGTGCCGGTTCCCAATCATGCCGAGCGCATGGTGCGCATGGCCATCCGCATGGTGCACATCACGCGCGAGCACGCGATGGAGCACGGCGTGTCGATGAAGCTGCGCGTCGGCATCAACAGCGGGCCGGTCGTGGCCGGCGTCATCGGCAAGAGCAAGTACATCTACGACCTGTGGGGCGACACGGTGAACCTGGCGAGCCGCATGGAGTCCGGCGGCATCCCCGATTCGGTCCAGGTCACGCGCCCGGTCTACGAGAAGCTGAAGGACCAGTTCGTGTTCGAGGCGCGGGGCGAGATCGAGGTCAAGGGCAAGGGCAACGTCGAAGCCTGGGTCCTGAGGCTCTGATCTTCAGTTGAGGTCGAAGGCCAGCTTGATGGCCACGACGAGCCCGGTGACGGCGATGCTCGACAGGATGAGCCCAAACACGCGGCTCACGATCTCGATGCCGGGCTTGCCGAGCAGCCGGAACAGGCTGCCGGCGACCGCGAAGGAGAGGAACAGCAGGCAGAGGCAGAGCGCCAGGATCGCCGTGGTCGTGACCTGCTCGCCGAACGAGCGGACATTGTTGTCGGTCAGCAGCACGACCGTCAGGATCGCGCCGGCGCCGGCAATGCCCGGCACGGCCAGCGGAAACACCGCCCGCTGCATCGGGGTCGCATCGGCTGGCATGGCCATGGCTTCCTCCGTCACCTTGCCCAGCACCATCTTCAGGCCGAACAGCAGCAGGACGAGCGAGCCCGCGAGCTGGAACGACGCCATCGGGATATGGAGTGCCGACAGGAGCGGCCGCCCCACGACGATGAAGAACAGCAGGATCAGGAACGAGACGCCGAGCGCATAGGCCGCGACCAGGAGCGATTGCTTGCGGTCCAGTCCCGCCGTGACCATGAGGAAGATGGGGATCGTGGCGACCGGATCCAGGATCACGATCAGTGTTACGAATTCGTAGAAGAAGTCGTGGAAAAATGCAGGAGCCACGTCGGGATTCTCTGACTGTTGCCCCTCGAGAATGGCGGACCCGGCGAGATTCGAACTCACGACCTCTGCCTTCGGAGGGCAGCGCTCTATCCAGCTGAGCTACGGGTCCAGCGCGGCGGACCATACCGGAGGCACTCCCGCGGTGCAACGCGGAGCCTGAAAAGCCAAGAATAAATGGGCTCTATGAGCCGAGAAACGAGCACATCACATCTGGGAACATTGGGAGCGTCTGGATGGGCGGAATGGTTTGCCTTTCGAGGATCATGCGTTTTTATGGGTGCATGTACGGCATATGAAAATTTGAAGAGTTCAGATCTTTCAAGTCGTCGTTTCGGGAGGCCCACCTGACCCGGATTTCCAATAGCCATCGGCGTGGGCGTCGTGCCGGAGTTTCTCCTCGCCCTACATTTCAACACTGGCGTCCTAGAGAGACGACCAAGGGTTGAATTACAAATATGTTCATGGTATGTTCTATTCCCTGAGGCCCCGAAAATCCTTTAGAATCTGAGGACTATGGGGAAGGAGGGGCGTTTGGCCTCTGGGGAGAATTTCTTCGGGAAGCAAACCGCCGCCTCGGATGTGAAATCCCGGATCGTCACCAAGCACTTCGAAAGCTGGTCAAGGATCGTGCTGCCAGGAGCGCTTAAGGCGGGGCAGAAGATCGGTTACATGGACCTGTATTGCGGCCCTGGCAGCTACGAGGATGGCACTAAGTCGACGCCCTTGCTCATTCTCGAGAAAGCCATCGCGACTGCGGACCTTCAGAAGCATCTCGTTACCGTCTTCAACGACAAGAAGGCGGCATCGATTGCGAAGCTCCAGCGTGACGCCGGCAAACTGCCCGGCATCGCGTTGCTCAAGCACCCGCCAGTCTTCCTGAACGAAAAGATCAGCCCGGAGACGGAGAGCCTGTTCACGGGAGCAAAGATGCCGTCATTCACCTTTATCGACCCGTTCGGCTATATGGGCCTTACCCGCGCCCTCATCAACGCTGTCGTGACAAAGACGTGGGGCTGCGACTGCATTTTCTTCTTCAGTTATTCGAGCATCAACCGGGCACTCAGTGCGAAAGGCATTTTTACGGAGCATATGCAGGGACTCTTCGGTGCTGACCGCGCCGCGCGGCTCGAAGCTAGGATGCAGGAGATCCAAGGGTCCGATCGAAACCAGCCGCATCAGCGCGAGGAGATCATCATCGATGCGCTCACGGAGGCGCTTCAAGAGCTCAATCGTGGTGGGGTTTACGTTCGCCCTTTTCGATTCAAGAAGGGGCCACGCACGTCGCATATGCTTGTGTTTGTCACGACGCACGCGAAGGGCTACCGCGTCATGACTGACATCATGGCAAAGGAGGGCTTCATCGACGGCAAGGGGCTCGCGCACTTCGCGCATTACACTAAGCCACCGCCGAGCAACCGGCTCATCTACCACGAGTTCAACATGTTTAAGAAAGGCCTGTGTGACCGATACGCGGGCAGGAGGATGACCATGCTCGACATCTTCCTCGATCACAGGCAGTACTCAGCCACGAGCTACAAAGACGCACTCAATGAACTCGAAGCTGAGAGCCGCATCACGGCCGACCCTCCGGCGAGCAAGAGGCAGAAGCGGTTAGGGAAGCCCACTTTCGGGGACGACACGAGCGTGATTTTTCCCCCCCAGGAGCCAATGATATGGCAACCAACTCATCCATCGAATGGACCGAGGCCACGTGGAATCCTGTCGTTGGCTGCACCGTGCTCTCGCCGGGCTGCACGAACTGTTACGCCATGCGCATGGCCGCGCGTCTCGAAGCCATGGGCCAGGCGAAGTACACGGGCGTCACCCGCAAGACTGGCGGACGGTACAAGTGGAATGGCCGCATCAACCTCGACCATACATCGCTCGACCTCCCGAAGAAGTGGAAGGCAGGGCGCACGATCTTCGTCAATTCGATGTCAGACCTGTTTCACGCGAAGGTACCGCTTGAGTTCATCAAGCTTGTCTTTGCAACAATGGTTGAGACGCCGCAGCACACGTATCAGGTGCTTACCAAGCGTCCGGACCGTGCCGAGGAGTTCGCCAAAGACCTCCCGTGGCCGAAGCACATATGGCTCGGCACCAGCGTTGAAAATGCTGACTACGTAGGCCGTATCGACTACCTCCGCCGTACACCTGCAGCGGTCAAGTTTTTGAGCCTAGAGCCACTTTTGGGGCCGCTTGAGGATCTGGACCTCAAAGGCATTGATTGGGCCATTGCCGGTGGCGAGAGCGGTCCCAACGCTCGGCCGATGGAGCCGGAGTGGGTTCGATCGATTCGCGACCAGTGCATCAAGGCCAGAGTCGCCTTCCATTTCAAGCAGTGGGGAGGCGTGAACAAGAAGCGGACTGGTCGTATGCTCGATGGTCGCACGTGGGACCAGCTTCCGGGGCGTCATCAGGCCGAAAATCAGGCCACTCCTGCTGGAGACTGAACGCTCAGTTAGACGAAGCTCTGATGGCGGCGTGCGCGACTAGGCGGCGTTGCCCACGATGCAGGCCAGGGCCTGCTGCAGATGGGGGAGGTTCGGCACCAGCATGATCGTGCCGCCGAACCGCGCGTTGATCTCGAAGACGGCGATACGTCCCTCGGCCGACAGCGTGTAGTCGACGCTGCAGGGGCCGTCATAGCCAAGCGGCAGGAGCAGCCGTTCGATGGCGGCCGGGACGCCGTCGGGCGCCGCGACGGCGGTCATCGACTTAAACAGGATGCCTTGCCGGATCTCCTGGCCGGTATCGTTCTCGAAGGCGAAGGTGGAGGACCACAGGATGCGTCCGCCCTTGCAGACGCAGTGGGTCGCGTACTCCACGGGACTGCTGATGCATTGCTGGACGATGAATTTGGCCGGGTCCCACGGTTCGGTGCGCAGGAAGTCGTCGAGTTCGTCGTCCGACCGCAGGATGCGGCTGCCGAAGGCGAAGGCCGAGTTCACATACTTCACGATGCAGGGATAGCGGACCTGCTCGCGCGTCGCGTAGGTGATGGGGCAGAGGTCGGACAGGCCCGCTCCTTCGACATAGGCGGCGAACGACGCCTTGTTGCGCAAGGTGGCGACGGCGCGGCGATCAGGCGCCAGCGTGTGGGCCGTCCGCGGGCAGTTGAGGATATTGTCTTCCGACAGCGGAATGACGACGGTGCGGATATCGGTGGGCGAAGGCGCGGGCAGCGGCTGGGCCAGATCGTCCGGCCACATCAGCACCTCCGTTACCGCGGGGATCGCCTGCCAGGTCTGCGGCTCGGACAGGCGCGCCAACCAATTGTCGGCGAAGGCGCCGAAGATCACGACGCGGACAGGCGCCTGCTGCCCCGGCTGCCGGGGCAGGGCGATCCGCAGCGGGATATTGCCGACCGAATTCTTGGCCCGGTGAAGCATCGACCGGATCGGCTGCGGCAGGAACTGCCGTAGTTTCCGGGCAGTCTTGCCGGTGCCCCACCTGCGTAGGGCGATGATCAGGCGTGTCAGCATCGGCCGGAACGTATCAGGCAGCCGAGCGCCAGTATCCCTGCTCGCCGTTCGCGTCGGTGCCGCGGGTCAGGCGCTGGACGAGGTCGACATAGTGGCGGGCGCCGGCCTCGAGCGTCAGGTTCTCCGTCACGTAGGCGCGGGGAGAGAACTCGCCCTGCACGACGCTCGACCAGAAACGCAGAAACGTCCTGCTGAACTCCCCGGTATCGCGGAACTTCATCCCGCACCTGTCGTCCCAGTACGGCACCGACGTCACCGGTCCGAACTGGACGCGATGCGGATGGTAGTTGGTGTCCTGCCAGACCCCGCCCAGGTCCCAGGCGAAGACCGGCACGTCGCACGACAGCGTCTGCTGGAGCGCGATGCCCTGGGTCTCGTGCTCGCAGAGGAACACCATCGAGCGTGACCGGGCGAGGAGGGCGCGGAACTGCTCCTCGCGATAGTAGCCGTAGCCGATGGTGGCGACGCGCAGCCCGCGTGCCTCGAGGTCGCGGATGATCGGATCGCGCACCGCCGCGCGATCGCGGGCGAGATGGCAGCGGATCTTGTCGTAGACCAGGACGTCGATGTCCTTGGTGACGTCGGGCGACGGCCGCCAGCCGTCGGTGTCGATGCCGACCGGCCAGGCATGCACCTTGTCGCCCCAGTAGGGTTCGCACATCTGTCGCACCCATTCGCAGGGCACCAGCACGCCGCGGATGTTGTGGTCCGAGAGCAGCGTCGGATTGTCGATCGGATGATCGTAGACGGCGGCGCCGAACACGATCGGCGTGCCGCAGGGAATCTTCTTCAGCACCGGCGGCTTGCCGATGACGCAGGCGATCTCGCCAGGATCGCGACGCAGGCGCGCGTAATCGTTCACCCGGTAGGGGACGCCCAGGCGATCCAGGCCGGCGCACAGGTTCAGGAACACGCGCGTATGACCGGCGGGCTGCTTCGGGCCACGCAGAAGTCGGCGCGCGACCGCCCGCGGATAGCGGTCGAACGGCAGCCAGCGGTCGGGAGTGCCCTCTTCGTAGAACAGGTTCAGCGGCTGGCCGGCGGTCGATGAACCGTGAAGCGTATTTCGCATCCATCCCGCAAGATTCGCCAGACGCCCTTCGCGCATTTGTGAAGGCGCATCGTCGTGCGTCAGCGGCGAGAAAAGCGAAGGGCGAGAAGCTGCAAAGGGCGACACAGCGGAATCCAGTGCAAAAAGGACGGACCGAGCGTCTTTGATCGGTCTTGCACCACTGATATCGTCGCTGCCTTAAGGCCACCTTACGTCATGTTGCGGTTTCGCTGAAATTTGTTCACAGGGAGGTGAAGTCTTGTCCGACCACGCTCTTCGTCACGCAGTAAACATTAAATCCGACGCCCCGAAGGTCCTCGCGGCCCTGACCACCCTGGAAGGCCTCAAGGGCTGGACGATGGCCGAGGTATCGGGCGGGGCCGGCGTGGGAAGCAAATGGACCCTGAAGTATGCCGACGGCCCCAGTTTCGTCTGGGAAGTCGCGGAACAGGGCGCGGACAAGGTCGTCTGGAAGTGCGTCGCGGGTCCGGGCGACGCCGCCGGCACCAGCGTCTCGTTCGAGCTCGGTAAGACGCCTCATGGTCGGGTCCATCTTACTTTCGCCCATTCCGGCTGGCCCCATCAGAAGGGCAACTTCGAGAAGTGCAATGCCTTGTGGGGGATGATGCTGCATCACCTCAGGGGCTACGCCGAGCACGGAAAGACCGCGCCCGCCTATTCCTGATTTCCTTTTTTCTGGCGGGTCACACAATGCAGCAGTCTCTTTCCGACTTCGTCGAGTCGATGGACAAGGCGGGTTTCCTCGTGCGCGTCACGGACGAAGTCCGCGTCGACCAGGTGCCGAAGATCATGGAGGCCAATCCGACCAAGGCCGTCCTGATCGAGAAGATCAAGGACACCGAGTTCTCGGTACTGGCCAACGCCTATTCCAACCAGGAAATGTTTGCCTGGGCGATGGGCTGCGACAAGACCCGGACCGGCCTGGAGATGGTCGCGCGCTCCAAGGGCCGCATGAAGTGGGAGACGGTGACGACGGCGCCGTGCAAGGAAGTGATCCTGAAGGGCGACGATGTCGACCTGACGAAGCTGCCGCTGTTCCTGCATCACGACCGCGACGGCCACGCCTACACCAACGACAATCTCTTCATCAGCAAGCATCCCGACACCGGCGTCTACGACTGGGGCATCTATCGCTCGATGTTCCGCACGAAGAACGAGAAGTCGGTCGACATGACCTGCACCTCGCACCGTCAGCGCATCCACGCGATGGCCGCGGCGGCGAAGGGGCAGAATCTCGAGGTCGCGATCGTGCTGGGCGGCCCGACCATCGACAAGATCTCGGCGCTGGTCGGCGTCACCACCGACACCGACGACTTCGAGGTGCTGGGGGCCTTCTATGGCGCGCCGGCCAAGATGATCAAATGCGAGACCATCGACGTGATGGTGCCGGCGAATGCCGAGATCGTGCTCGAGTGCGAGCTGATGGCGCTCGAAGGACTCGTCTATGACGAGGGCCCGTACGGCGAGTTCACCGGCATGTACGGCGGCGGCATCAAGCACAATTATCGCCTCAAGGTGAAGGCGATGACCTACCGCAAGGGCGGCATCTTCCAGCACTGCACGATCGGCGGCCTGCATCCCTGGTACACCGACAACATGCTGCAGCTTCCGGCGATCGAGGCCGACCTGTTCAACGGGCTGAAGCAGGGCGGGATCGACGTGCGCGAGGTGCGTTGCCCGCTGGGCGGCCTGTCGAACATCGCCTACGCCAAGATCCATCCGCTGGGCGCGGGCGATTCCAAGCAGGCGCTGGGCATCATGCTGACCTGCTCCAAGCAGGGCCTGCCCAAGATCGCGATGGTGTTCGACACCGACGTCGACATCTGGGACGACCAGGCGGTACTGGCGGCCATGGCCTATCGCTACATGCCGGACAAGGACACGGTGCGGCTCGACGGGCTGAACACCATGACCGTCGATCCCAAGAGCACGACGCTCGGCATCTCGTCGAAGATCGGCATGGACTGCACCGTGCCGCTGGGACCGGAATGGAATCCCAACGAGTTCGTGCGCAGCACCGTCACCGACCTCGGCGATCCGCCGGCCGATCTCAAGATCATGACCGAGGAAGCGCTGACCAAGGACATGGAGGCGTTCATCCGCGCCGAGCCGCGCGCCTGGCACGACATCCTGAAGCAGTATCATGGCCAGCCCTATCCGGTACTCTACCGCGCCTTCGGCAACCTGCGGCACAAGCTCGGCCGCACCAACGATCCGCCCTGGTATCGCTACACCCTGTCGGACACGCCGTTCTCGTGGGAGGCGAAACCGCAGCCGCTCAATCACTCGGACCCGCGTCACATCAAGACCGGCGGCTGAGGTATTGCGAATGGCAGCGGACACGCCTGTCCGGCGCATGGTCGTCGGCATCACCGGCGCCTCGGGAACGGTCTACGGCATCCGCGTGCTGGAAGCGCTGCGCGCCCTGAAGATCGAGAGTCATCTCGTGATCTCCAAGGCGGGCGACCAGACGCGGTCGCTGGAGACCGACGTGTCGGCTTCGGAACTGCGGGCGCTCGCCGATCACGTTCACGCGCCGGGGGACATCGCCGCTTCGATTTCGAGCGGATCATTCCAGACGATGGGCATGATCGTGGCGCCGTGCTCGGTGCGCACCCTGAGTGAGATCGCGACCGGCGTGACGTCGAGCCTGGTCGCGCGCGCCGCCGATGTCTGCCTGAAGGAGCGGCGGCGGGTCGTGCTGATGTTCCGCGAGACGCCGCTGCATGCCGGCCACATCAAGAGCATGCTGGCCGTCACCGAGATGGGCGCCATCGTCGCCGTGCCGTCGCCGGCCTTCTATACGCGGCCGAAGACCGTCGACGACATCGTCACCCATTCGGTGGCGCGCGTGCTCGACCTGTTCGGCCTCGACACCAAGACGTTTCCGCGATGGACCGGCCCCTCCGGCGTGGAGAAGCCGGGCGTCGCCAAGCGCAGGAGCGGCAAGTGATGATGTTGCGACGCCTGACGATTGCGGCCCTGATAATGACGCCTGTCGGTTTCGTTCCCGCGCTGCATGCGCAGACGGCGGCGGACGACGTGCGGGTCACCGAGTCGACGCCGGCCGCGAACGCCCATATCGGGCGCAAGAGCAGCGCCTTCTTCGTGCGCTTCGACCGGCCGATCGATCACATCAAGTCGACGCTGGTCATCAAGCAGGGCGACAAGGTGGTCGAGCGGCTGCATCCACGGCTCGGATCGGCGCCCGAAGTGCTGTTCGCCGCCGCGCCGACCTTGCCGGACGGCAGCTACGTGCTGCATTGGGCGGTGATCACCGTCAACGGAACCAAGGCCATCGAGGGCGACATTCCCTTCCAGGTCTCCGACAATCCGCCGAAATAGGCGCGGCGTGCGATCCGCCCGCTCACGTCACCTTGAGGATCCTGCGTCCCACGAAGATCGTGAGGAAGGCCACGGCCACGCCCAGTGCCGCCTCGACCACCCGGTCGACCAGGATGGGCGGCCAGGGCAGGCCGCGGCTGATGTTGCTCATGCCGATGGCGAGCGGGCTGAAGAAGAGCAGGGCGATGCCGAAGTTCCGCGCCACCGCGATCTGCGCCAGCGCCTGGCAGACGATGATGATCGCGATCAGCGCGAGATGGCCGGGATTGAAGGAGAACAGGAACGTGGCGATCGCCACGCCGCCCAGCGTGCCCAGCATCAGATGGATCGCGCGTCGCCAGACATCCCGGGCGGCCAGCGCCGGCATCAGCGCCGCGACGGTGACCGCCGCCCAGAAGGGATGGCCGATGCCCAGCGCGAGGGCCAGGACCCAGGCGGCCACCACGCCGAAGGTCGCGGCCGCCAGCAGGACCAGATGCTGCCGATGATCGAGATCGGCATAGCCCGCGGCGATGCGGCGCCGCCAACCGTCGGGCTTGGGCTCGTCGGGCGGCGCGCCGATGCCGTTGATCACGGCCAGCAGCACCGAGAAGGCCGCGCCGCCGGCACCGACAGCGAGGGCGAGCGGCAGGCTTTCCCATTTCGCCGGGATCGCGGCGATGATCAGCAGCACCAGCACGAAGAACATTTCTCCGCGCGGCACCCAGCGCATCGCGGCTCCCAGCGTGACGGCCGCGATCACGGTGAGCGCCAGCAAGAGGCCCAGGACGATCAGCGGCGCGTGCGCGGCGGACCAGGCCATGGCCACCGCCATCGTGACGACGAGGCCCGCGCCGGCGACGATCTGGCTTTCGACGCGGCGCTTCGCGGGTTCGCTGTCGCCATAGAGCATCGCCAGCCCGCCGAACGCGGCATAGACGGCAAGATCGAGACGGCCGATCGCGTCGAGCGCCAGCAAGGGCAGGCCGACCGCGGCGGCGACGCGAATGGCGGCTTCGATGTCGTGGCGGCGGATATCGGCGAACAGTTTACGCATCACGTATTGTACTCGTGCACCGCAAGGACGGATTGACCATGCCCTACCAAGATATGCGTGCCTTCCTGACGGCCCTGAAGAACGCGGGCGAGCTCGTCGATATCGCACGCCCCATCTCTCCTAAATATGACATCGCCAAAGCGCTGGCCAAGACAAGTGCGATCCAGGGCCCGGCGCTGATGTTCACGCAGACGGGGACCGACTTCCCGCTGGTGGCGGGCGTCTACGGCAATCGCCGGCTGGCCCTGATGGCCTTCGAGGCCACCGAGCAGACCATCCACGAGAAGGTCCTGAAGGGCATCAACAACCCGATCGCGCCCGTCGACTTCAAGGGCGCGCCGCCCTGCCAGGAGGTCGTGCTGACGGGCGATGCGATCGACGTCACGAAGCTGCCGGTGCCAACCTACAGTCCGAAGGACGGGGGCGCCTACATCACCGCCGGCATTGTCGTGTCGGAGAATCCCGAGACCGGCATTCCCGACATCGGCAACTACCGCTTCCAGGTCCATGGGCCGAAGGAGCTGGGCGTGTTCTCCGCGTCGAACCACCGCTTCGGCAAGAACATGGCCCATGCCATCGCCATGGGGAAGGAGCTGCGCGGCGCGATCGTCATCGGCGTCGATCCGCTGACGATGTATGCCGGCCAGGTGCAGGCAAGCGACAGCACCAACGACTGGTTCACGGCGGGCGGCCTGCGCGGCGCGCCTGTCGAGCTCGCAAAGGCGGTCACCAACGACATGAAGGTGCCGGCCTGGGCCGAGATCGTCATCGAGTTCACCGTCGATACCAAAACGGAGAAGATGGAAGGCCCGCTCGGCGAATATACCGGCTACTACACGCCGGCCTCGCCGAAGCCGGTCGCGCGAATCACCGCGATCACCCATCGCAAGAACGCGATCTTCCAGGGCCTGCTGACTGGCAAGCCGATCACCGAGAATCATGTCCTGAAGCAGATCCCGTTCGAGACCTCGATCCTGCGCCAGCTCCAGGCGCAGTTCCCGACCATCTCGGACGTCTCGATCAACAGCTCGGGCGGCGTGCAGACCTATGTCGTGATCGCCATGAAGCCGCGCTACGAGGGCGAGGCGCGCCACGCCATCCTCGCGGCGATGGCGGGCAACCTGCATCCGAAATGGGTGATCGTGGTCGATCCCGACATCGACATCCGCAACTCGGCCGAGGTCGAGTGGGCGCAGTCCTTCCGGGTGAAACCCAGCCAGGACGTGTTCATCGTCGACCGCACCGCCACCGCGCCGCTCGATCCCTATACCAACGGCGGCTATTCCTCCTCGGTCGGCATCGACGCCACCAAGCCGTTCGGTGAGGAGTTCCCGGACGTCTCGGAAGTGCCGGACTGGAAGGACTTTCCCCTGCCGGAGCTCGACGCCGCGACGCGCAAATAGGGGCGCCTCCTCCTCCGGTGGGCTTGGCGGGACAGCCGGTTTGGGCGACAGTCCGCGGCATAAACCGGGAGGAAGAAACATGACCCACCAGAACCGCCGCGGCTTCGTCCGCGCCTCGGGCGCCGCCGCCGCGCTCGCCGCCTTCGGTCTCGCCGGCCGTGCCGGCGCGCAGGGCACCCAGCTCGAGAACGTGCGCATCGTCACCGGCTTCCCGCCGGGCGGCACGTCCGACACGCTGTGCCGCCGCGTCGCCGAGGGCATCAAGAACAGCGCCTATACCAAGGCCGCGATCGTCGAGAACAAGGCGGGTGCGGGCGGCCAGATCGCCATCCAGTCGATGAAGGGCGCGCCGACCGACGGCAGCGTGATCCTGCAGACGCCCGCGTCGATGCTGATGATCTACCCGCACATCTACAAGAAGCTGGCCTACGACGCCTTCACCGACGTGACGCCGGTGACGCTCGCCTGCACCTTCGACTTCGGCTTCTGCGTCGGTCCTGCCGTGCCCGACAGCGTGAAGAACATTCCGGAGTTCCTGGCCTGGTGCAAAGCCAACCCGGACAAGGCCAATTACGGCTCGCCGGCCTCGGGCTCGGTGCCGCACTTCATCGGCGTGCTGCTGGGCCAGGCGGGCGGCATCGAGCTTAAGCATGTCGCCTATCGCGGCACCCAGCCCGCGGTGCAGGACATGGTCGGCGGCCAGCTTCAGGCCGTGTCCGGCCCGGTCGGCGAGTTCACCCAGCAGGTCGCCGCCGGCAAGGCGCGCCTGCTCGGCGTCTCGGGCGCGACCCGCAGCCGCTTCGCGCCCGATGTCCCGACCTTCGCCGAGCAGGGCTACAAGGATCTGGTCTTCTCCGAATGGTTCGGCTTCTTCGCGCCGGGCGGCACGCAGGCCCCGGTCGTGAACCGCGCCAACGAAGCCCTGCGCGCCGCGCTCGCCCAGAAAGACGTGATCGACGGCCTCGCGGTCATGGGCCTCGAAGTGAAATCCTCGACGCCGCAGGAACTCGCCGCGCTCCTCAAGGAGAGCTACGACCGCTGGGGCCCGATCGTGAAGAAGATCGGCTTCACGGCCGATTCATAAGTCATCCGGACCGCGGGCCTCCCGGCCCGCTCATGACTGCGGGCCTGGAGGCCCGCGGTCCGATGAATCAGACTCGCTTCGCGTCGTCGCGAGCGTAAGTCGCGACGGCGCGATCGACCAGGGTCTTGCGGTCGATCTTGTTCGTTCCCGCGAGCGGCAGCTCGTCGACGAACCAGACCGCGCGCGGATGGGCGTAGGCCGGGCCGTTGTCGAGCGCGAAGCGGCGCAGCGTCTCCTCCGTGGGCGACGTGCCGGGCTTGGCCACCACGAAGGCGACCGGGAGCTGGTACTTGATCTCGTCCGGCACCGGCACGACGCAGGCCTGCGCCACGTCGGGATGCTGGCCTAACAGCTTCTCGACCTCGCCGGGATAGACGTTCTCGCCGCCGCACTGGAACATGTCGTCGGCGCGGCCGACGAAGAAGACGAAACCGTTCTCGTCGCGGCGCATCACGTCGCCGGTGTCGTACCAGCCGTCGATCAGGCGCTTCTTCGTGTCGGTCTCGCGGTTGAGGTAGCCGCTCATCAGCGCGGGCGTGCGGATGTGCAGCACGCCCTGTGTCGCACCTGTCTCGGCGCCGCCGATGAACTTCACCTCGATGTTCCTGCGCGGATAGCCCAGCGCGCCCATCGGCTTCGGGACCCCGTCGGGATGCGGCCCGAAGCCCAGCGGGCCGGACTCGGTCGTGCCCCAGCTGTTGGCCGTCTCGGCGTTGGGGAACATCCGGTGCATCTGCTCGAAGAACTCCGCCGTCGAGGGGGCGGAGCCCGTGACCGCCGTGGTGACGCAGCCGAGATCGGCCTTGGCCAGCTCCTCGGTCTCGCGCATCACCAGCGCCAGCATCGTCGGCACCGAGGTGATCATGGCGACGCGATTGCGGTCGATGGCGCGGATGAAGCCGCGCGCGGTGAAGCTGGTCATCAGCACGATCGTGCCGCCGTTGATCATCACCATCTTGGCGCTGAAGAGGCCGTTCATGTGGAACAGCGGCGCGGCGATGATGATCTTCTGGTCCTCGATGCCGGGCTTCTGCTCCGGCGTCGCACCGGTCGCCCAGATGTAGCCGCCATGCGTCAGCGGCACGCCCTTGGGCAGGCCGGTCGAGCCCGACGTGTAGAGCACCATGGCGACTTCTTCCGGCGCCATGTCGATGGAGTCGAAGGCGCCGGGATCGAGCAGGCTGTCGAGGTCCTCGATCGCCACGGTCGGCACCAGCGCGCTGACCAGCGGCGCGCGCTCGGCGTCGGCGACCGCGAGCTTGACCGAGGAGTCCTTCATGATGTGCGCCACGGTCTCGCGCGGCAGCTTGTGATTGACGCAGACCGATACCAGGCCGGCTGCCATGGTGGCCATGTAGAGCACCAGATAGTCGGCGCTGTTGGCCGCCACGATCGCCACGGCGTCGCCGCGAGAGAGGCCGCGCTTCAGCAGGCCGCGCGCGAGGGCTGCGATGCGGGCACGGGCCTCGCCGTAGCTCAGCCGGAACTGTTCGTCGCCCTCCGGCGAGACCTGGATGATGAAGGGCCGGTCGGCCGGCGCCTGAGGGTCGAGGATGGCGGCGAGGTTCTTGAGCGTCATGTGTCCCTGAATGCTGTCGGCTGGTTTTCCTGCAAGCAACATGCCGGGCATCAGCCGCGGCGATGGAATTGCGAGCCGCCGTAGGATTGATCGGTCGGCACGATCTCCATGTAGCTCACGTCCATGCGCTGCGGCGCGCCCAGCACGAACATGACCGCCTCGGCGATGTCACCGGGCTGCAAGGTCTCGAAGCCGTCGTAGAAGCGGCGCCTGCCTTCTTCGCGATCGGCCATCAGGCCGAGATGAGCGCCGGTCTCGACCCGGCCGGGCGCGATCTCGCTCACCCGCACGCCGGTTCCGTGCAGGTCGAGCCGCAGGGTCTGGCTGAGATTGTGGATGGCGGCCTTGGTCATGCCGTAGACCGGCATGCCGGGCAGGGGACCGGTGCCCGCGGTCGAGCCGAGATTGACGATGTGGCCAAGCCCCCGTGCCGTCATGCCGGGCACGACGGCGGCCAGGCAGTTCAGCGTGCCGCGCAGATTGACGTCCATCAGCACGTCGATGTCGTCGGGCGCGGTCTCCCACGACACGCCGCCGCGCACCGGCGCGGAGGCGTTGTTGACCAGGACGTCGGCGTCGAGCGAGCCCAGCGCGTTCAGCACGGCGTCGCGATGGGAGATGTCGAGCGCCATCGGCCGGCAGCCGGTCTCCTGCGCCAGTGCGACGAGGTCGTCGGACGAGCGGGCGACGGCATAGACGTCGAGGCCGCCGACCCTGAGTTCGCGGACGATCGCCGCGCCGATGCCGCGGCTCGCGCCGGTGACGATGGCGGTGCGATAGCGATCGAGAGACACGGCTTCCTCCTTGCCCGGCGCGTCGGGCTGCCTAGAGTGCGCCAGCATAGCGCATCGAAAAGCTGGAGCGAGACATGGCCAAGAAAGTCTTTCCCGACGGTACCGAGGTCGCGGGCTTCTACGTCCGGACCATCAAGAGCGGGCCGTTCGTGTTCGTGTCGGGGACGACCTCGCTCGACCCCAAGGGTCGGGTCCAGGGCAAGGACGCCGCCCAGCAGACCACCATCACCATGCGCAAGATCGAGGCCGGCCTGAAGTCGGCCGGCGCCCGCCTGGGCGACCTCGTGCGCACCACGATCTACGTGACCGACATCCGCGACATGGGCGCCGTCACCAAGGCGCTCGGCAAGTCGCTCAAAGGAGCGGTGGTCACATCGACGCTGGTGGCGGTGAGCGCCCTTGCCGTGCCGGGCCTGCTGGTCGAGATTGAGGCCACGGCCGTCGTCGATAAGTGATGTGGGGCGACGGTTGAGCGGGGAGAGCTACATGAGCGTGAAGAGAGTGCGTTTGCTCGGGCGCCGTCAGGCGCTGGTCGGGTCGGTGGGAGCTGTCGGATCGATTCTGGCGGCGCCGGCGATCGCCCAGCAGCGGGTCAAGTCGGGGACGGTCAGCATCGAGCAGGTCCAGGTTGCCTTCTTCGGCAGCGGCAATGTTGGCAGCGGCACGCTCCATTACGAAGGAAAGAACTATCGCTTCTCCGTCGGTGGACTGGGCGTCGGCGGCTTCGGCGTCTCCAAGATGGAAGCCTATGGCGACGTCTACAATCTCAAGACGCTGCGCCAGTTCCCCGGCGCCTACGGCCAGGCGCGCTACGGCATGGCGGCCGGCGACCAGGGCAAAGGTGAGATGTGGCTCGAGAACACCAATGGCGTGATGATCGACCTGAAGACGCGTCGACAGGGCCTGGCGGTGTCGCTCGGCGCCGACGCCGTCATCATCGATTTCAAGTGAGGCGGCCCATGACGATCTTCAGCCGCGCCCTCGCGGGCGCCCTTGTCGTCGCTGCCGCCTCCAGCCCGGCGCTGGCGCAGGACGATGTCCAGACTTTCAATGCCTTCGCGGTGGTGGTTGCCAACGGCAGCATCGTGCGCGCGGGTGAGAAGCAGCTCTTCGTGGCGGCGACCCTGGCCGGCCCGATGTTCATCGAGACCGACGAAGGGCCGCAGCAGGCCGGGCGCGTCGGCTGTGCCGTGTCGTCGAAGATCGACCAGGGGACCCGCGCGACCAGCGCCTCGGGCGCTTGCACCTTCACGGCGAACGACGGCGCAACCGCCTTCGGCGACTGGGACTGCGCCGGCTACGAGCTCGTGGGTTGCCGCGGCACCTTCAAGCTGACGGGCGGCACCGGCCGGTTCGAAGGCGCGAGCGGCGAAAGCACGCTCCTGTGGCGGCCGACGGCGCACGAACTCAAGAAGCAGCTCGACGGCATGACCCTCGACAACGCCACCGGCATCGTCCAGTGGCGCGACTTCAAGCTGAAGGCGAAGTAGGCCTCAGCCGGCCGGCGGATAGGGGATGCGGTTGCGCTGGAGGAGATCTTCCAGCGCCTTGATGCCTTGCTGGTAACGGCCCTTCTGGCAGTCGATGCCGGCCCCGAGACGAGTCATGTCGGGGCCGCCCGAGCCCTCGCCGCGTCGCAGATTGTAGCGGTCGTACAGGCCGCCGAGTTCGGCGCAGCGTGCGGCGAGTTGCTCGTTGGTCTGTTGGGCATGCGGCGCCGCGGGCGCCAGCGCCAGTCCGGCGAGGCCGAAGAGGAACAGGGACTTGAGGTGGGTTTTCATGCCTCACCCTAGAGTCTTTCCCGGCAGCGCAAGATCACGTCGCGTTCACAAATTGGTCGATGGACCCGAGGCAGGGAGCAGGCACGCCCGCGTGACCTTGCACCCGTCTGCGGCCGCGATGTACTGTCGTTTGCCCTTTTCATGCAGGGCCAAAGGGGAGAGCCGATGACGACGCGATCGATGATTCAGGGGATGTTCGTGGTGGGCATCGCAGCTCTGGTCGCGGCCTGCGGCATGGCCAAGGGTACGCCCGGCGAAGATCCCCGCACCGAATCGAACGCGACGCAGGTCACCTGGACCGACGGCAAGCCCGCGATCTCCATCAGCTGCAAGGAGCCCGGCGGCTGCCAGACCCGCGCGGTCGCCATGTGCAACAGCAGCGGCGGCAACTACACGGTGCTCAAGATGGAAAACATGCCGACGCGCGGCGACATGACTGCGGTGCGCGGCGCGGCCTCCGTCATCATTCGCTGCGGCGCTTAAAAGCCTGATCGGCGAGCCGCGTTCAGCGGCTCCGCTTCGATCCCCAGAGGCCAGCCATCTCGGGCTGGGACTGCGAGGCGTCAGCGCCGGACGGCAGCTTGGCCTCGTGATCGGAGATCCACACGACCACGTCTTCGGTGACCGCCGGCCCCGCCTTGTCACGCATCAGCAGGTGATAGCCGTTCTTGTAGAAGGCGAGCTTCGAATCGGCGCGCGGCGGCATGATCTCGATGGCGGCCTTCACCGGTTCCTGCGGCACGATGCGATCGCCCAGCCCGTACATCATGAGGTAGGGCTCGCGCACCTTCGCGGCCGAGGCGCGGGCATCGTCCATCAGGTCGACCAGCCCGTAGGCCATGTCGAGGCGCGGCTGGCGCAGCATCATCGGGTCGTTGCGCAGCTTGTCGATGGTCTTGGGATTGTCGGTCGGCTGGTAGTCGATCGAGGTCGGGCCGGCTGGCATCCACGGGATGGTATGGGCGAAGAACCACAGGCCGGCGCTGGTCAGCGGGCCGAACGTGTCGCGCGAGCGCACCGCCGCCGCCGACAGGATCAGCCCGTCCGACGGGGTGCCGCGGTCGGCCGCGACCAGCACGACGGCGCCGCCCATGCTCTCGCCGGCCAGGTAGAAGGGCACGCCAGGATGGCGGGCGCGGATCAGCTCCGCGACCGCCTTGGCGTCGTCGACCAGGGCGTCGGTGCCCGGCCAGCGGCCGCGTGTCGGGCTGCCGCCGAAGCCTCGCTGGTCATAGGCATAGGTGGTGATGCCGGCGCCGGACCAGGTGCCGGCCGGCTCCTCCCAGGCCATGCGATAGTCGCCGAAGCCGTGCAGGGCCAGGATGACCGCCTTGGGCGCGCCCTTTGCCGCAGGCCAGACCGACAGCGGTAGCGAAGTCCCGTCCGCCGCGACATAACGGTCGTCGGTCAGCTTCGGCGCCTGCACCGAGCCGCCCGCCGGAACGACGGTCGGGGCACAGGCGGAGAGCATGACCGCGGCAGCCGAGGCCGCTATCATTCGCCGGCGTAACAGGAGTGGGATCGTGACGGAGCCGTTTGAAGTCATCACTGTCGATACTGACCGCGTCGCCTGCGATGGCGGTGGCGGCGCGTTGGGCCATCCCAAAGTCTACCTGAACCTGGGCAGCGAGGGACATGTCGAATGTCCCTACTGCAGCAGGCTATACAAGTTGCGCGAAGGCGCACACCCCGCCCACGCACACTAAGGGAACGGCCCCGTGAAACAGCTCGGTGAAGGCTGGAACTGGCGCGACCTGAAGGTCGGCGACACTTTCGTCACCTATGGCCGGACGATCTTCGAGGCCGATCTCCTGAACTTCGTGACCCTTTGCGGCTTTTCCGAGGAACTGTTCACCAACAAGGAATACATCCAGAGCCATGCACCCATGCGCGGCGGGCATCCCGTGCCAGGCGCCTTGGTTTACTCCATGGCGGAAGGTCTCGTGATTCCGACGACCCTGCAGGGCTCGGGTCTCGCATTCCTGTCGATGGGCTTCGACATCAAGGGCCCGACCTACGTGAACGACACGATCCACGTCGAGATCGAGGTGACGGAGATCAAGCCGACCTCCAAGGACCCGTCGCGCGCACTGGTGCGGACCACCAACCTGATCAAGAACCAGAAGGGCGAGACGGTGCTGGTCTACACACCGTTGCGCATGATGCAGGGCCGGTAAGGTGGCAAAGGTCGCGGTCGAGCGGGAGGGCGCGACGACGATCGTCTCGATCGACCGCTTCGCCGAGGCCCGCAACGCCGTCGATCCCGAGACCGCCATCCTGCTGCGCGAGGCCTTCCTCGCTTTCGACGCCGATGAAACCCAATCCGTCGCCATCCTGACCGGACGCGGCGGCTCGTTCTGCGCGGGCTACGACCTCAAGGTCGCGGCCACGCGGGAAGGCGTGGGCCAGCACGATCCCGCCGGCCCCGGTCCGATGGGGCCGACGCGCCATCTCCTCTCCAAGCCGGTGATCGCCGCCGTCGAGGGCTATGCCGTCGCGGGCGGTCTCGAACTGGCGCTGTGGTGCGACCTGCGCGTGGCGTCGGAGAGCGCGAAGTTCGGCGTGTTCTGCCGGCGTTGGGGCGTGCCGCTGATCGATGGCGGCACCGTTCGTTTGCCGCGCCTGATTGGCCACAGCCGTGCCCTCGACATGATCCTGACCGGCCGCGAGGTCGGTGCGCGCGAAGCGTTCGACTGGGGACTGGCCAACCGGCTGGTGCCCGAGGGACAGGCGCTCGATGGAGCCCTGGCGCTGGCCGAGATCCTCGCGAAATTTCCGCAGACCTGCCTGCGCTCCGACCGGCGCTCGTCCTACGACCAGTGGTCGCTCGACGTGCCGGCTGCCCTCGTCAACGAAGCCCGCCATGGCATGCCGGCGCTGCAAGCCGAGTCGCGCAAGGGCGCGGCCCGCTTCGCCGCCGGCAAGGGCCGCGGCGGCGATTTTGGAGAGATCTGACATGCCGATGCCGACCGACGCCGAGATTGCCCGCTATCGCGAGGACGGCGCCATCTGCCTGCGCAACGCCATTCCGATGGAGTGGATCGAGCGCATGCGCGCCGCCGTCGACGACGACATGGCCAGGCCGGGACCGATGGTGCGCATCAACACGCCCAAGGGCTCGCCCGGGCTCTTCTTTGTCGACTTCCAGCTCTGGCAGCGCCATCCGGATGCGCGTGCCTTCGTCTACGAATCGCCCGCGCGCGAGATCGCCGCGAAGCTCATGGGCTCGAAGGAGGTCGTCTACTATCACGACCATCTTTTGGTGAAGGAGCCGGGCACGCAGGAGCGCACGCCCTGGCATCACGACCAGCCCTACTATCCGATCGACGGCGAGCAGGTCGTCTCGCTGTGGACGCCCCTCGATCCGGTCGATCGTGCGACCTGCGTCGAATACGTGAAGGGCTCGCACCGCTGGGGCCGCTGGTTCCAGCCCAAGTTCTTCAAGCAGGGCGGCGTCGACCTGCAGGTCCAGGACAGCCGCTTTGAGCCGCTGCCCGATCTCGATGCCGAGCGCGATAGCCACGAGTTCCTCGCCTGGGACATGGAGCCGGGCGACGTCATCGCCTTCCATGCGCTCACCCTGCACGGCGCTTCGGGCAACCGCTCGACCTCGCGCCGCCGTCGCGCCTGGGCGACGCGCTGGTGCGGCGACGATGCGCGCTACGGCGCGCGCGCCGGCCAGATCTCGCCGCCGATCGAAGGGCATGGGCTGAAGCCCGGCGACCGGCTCGAATGCGAGACCTTCCCCAAAGTCTGGCCGCAGTGAACGAACCCGTCGTGTTCGCCGGCGTCATTGCGCTCGCCTCGTCGGCAGCGGTCGTCGCGTCGAGCGTGTTCCGCCGCGGTTAGGCCGGCGGCTCGAAACTGTCGAGCCACTCGCGGGCGTGATGCAGCTCGCGGAAGATCTTCACCGGCCGGTCGCCTTCGGCCAGGACTTCGAACAGGCGGGCCTGCTGGTAGGCGCGCTCGGTGACCGCGACGATGGCGATCGGGCCAAGCTTGTCGACTTTCATATAAGCGCGGATGCGGGCGCCGATCGCCATCATGTCGGTGTCGCTCAGACCGACATCGGCATGCGTCATGTCGAAGATCTTGCGGTAGGGCAGGGCGTCCGCCACGGCGACGCCGTCGAGATAGTTTTCGATATCCTCGAGGCGCAGTTCATCCCGCGCGACCGCAATCACGAGTCGATGGGGCTTGGAGATCGTCCATTGAACCGGCATGCGATTTGACTATGCCGGAACGATTGCAGCGCCGACAAGCGTTCCCGCGTTACGGGACCAATACGGCCTTGCCGACGACGGTGCGCTCCTCGATCAGGCGGAAAGCCTTCACCCAATCTGCAAGGTCGTAGCTGGCGGCGACCATCGCCTTGAGCTTGCCTTCGGTGAACCAGCGCATCAGTTCTGCCTGCGCATCCATCACCATCGCGCGCCGGCGGGCCAGCGCACGGGCTTCCTTTTCCGTCGGCGCGGTCTTGCCGCCCCAGCCGTTGTAGTAGCCGTAGTAGAAGCCGATCACCGTCACGTTCTTGACCAACAGGATGTTCGCCGGGATCTGGGGAATGACGCCGCTCGCGAATCCCATCGGGATGATGCGGCCTTCGGGCGCCACGCAGCGCATCGACGCCGCGAAGGCATCGCCGCCGACCGGATCGTAAATTACATCAGCGCCGCGCCCGTCGGTCAGCTCCAGAACCTTGGTGCGCAGGTCCTCCGAGCGGTAGTCGATCAGGTGATCGGCGCCCACGGCCTTGGCGGCGGCGAGCTTGTCGGCGCCGCCGGCGCTCGCGATCACGGTGGCGCCCATCGCCTTGCCGACCTCGATGCCGGTCAGGCCCGAGCCGCCGCCCGCGCCATGGACCAGCAGCACTTCACCCGGCTGCAGGTTGGCCTTCCACTTCAGTGCGCCATAGGCGGTGGGATAGAGGGTCGGGAAATTCGTCGCCTCGGCGTAGGGCAGGGCGTCGGGGATCGGCACCGCATTGGCGGCAATGGTCACGCAATATTCGGCGAAGCCGCCGCGGCTGCCGCCGGTGGCGATGCGCTGCCCGATCTTGAGATGACTGACGCCGTCGCCCAGCGCCACGACTTCACCCGAGATCTCGTTGCCCGGCACGAAGGGCAGCGGCGGCTTGTTCTGGTGCTTGCCCTGGACGCCGAGCATCGCCGCGAAGCTCACGCCCGCAGCGCCGACCTTGACGAGAATCTCGCCCGGCCCCGGCGTGGGCTTGGGCATGTCCATGATCTTGAGAGACTCGACCGGGCCATAGGCCTCGCACACCAAAGCTCGCATCGCTTCCTCTTACTTCTTGAATTGGCCGTGCCGGCCTTCGCCGCTGGCGAAGCGCGCGGCTCCGCCTTGCGATTCCTGCCGGCGGGCGTCCAGCGACAGTTCCATCTCGCGCCGGATCGCCGACGCCTCGTCTCGGTCGAAGCTTTCGTAGGCGGACTGGCGGTCCGAGGTCATGGCGATCGGCGGGAAGCCCGCGATCTGGCGCGCCAAGGTCTCGGCCTCGGCGCGGGTCGTGCCGCGCGCGAACTTGCGGGTGGCGAGGCCGATGGCGATCGCCTCGTCGGCGCCGACGGCGCGGCCGGTCAGCAGCATGTCCATGGCGCGGCCCTGGCCCACGATGCGCGGCAGGCGCACCGTCGTGCCGTCGCTCATCGGCACGCCCCAGCGGCGCGAGAAGACGCCGAAGGTCGCCGTTTCGTCGACGATGCGGATGTCGCAGAACAGCGCGACGCCGAGGCCGCCGGCACAGGCATGGCCCTCGACGGCGCCGATCACCGGCTTGGAGAGTGGCGCGCGCAGCGGGCCCTCGTCACTGCCGGCCCACGGAAAATAATCGGTGCCGGAGCCCAGCTCCTTGAGATCGGCGCCGGCGCAGAAGGCGCCGCCTGCGCCGGTCAGCACGGCGACGCGCGCCACGGCATCGGCCTCGAAGGCGCGCAGCGCATCGGCAAGTCCGTGCGCGGCCTCGTTGTCGAGGGCGTTCTTGGCCTGCGGCCGGTTGATGGTGATGGTAGTCACCGGCCCATTGGCCTCGACCAGGATTTTCGGCGTGCTCATGCCATCGTCTTAGCGAACCGTGGCGAGCTCGTCTTCAAGCTGGGCGTTGGAGCGGGCCGGTGTGCGGAAGTACCACCAGTTCGTCGCGGCGGTCCATTTCTCCTTGCGGGCGGTGCCGCCGCCCCAGACGCAGCGCTTGAATTCGCGCGTGGCGGCCATGAACGCCCGGTCGGCATCGTCGAGCTTCAAGGCGTGGTCGCCCATCTCCTCGCGGCCGAACATCGGCAGCGCCTCGAGGATCAGCTCGCGCACGTCGACGTCGTTCAACCAGTTGTCGAGGTCGAAATTGTAGCCTTCCCGCTCGAGGTCGCGGGCGAAGGTGGCCCACTGATCGATCAGCTCCTGCAGGTCGGCGACGTTGGGCGGACCGGGCGGTGGTGGCGGCTTCAATCATTCCCCCGTTCGGACTGCCGGCGGTAGTAGCGCTCGCCGTCGTTGGGTTTGAAGAAAGTGCGTATGACGCCGTTGGCATTGAAGGCGATGAAGGCGCCGGTGTCACGGTCGAAGCGCGTCACGACGCCGTCACGCCGCACGGTCTCGAGGATCGGTCCACCCACCTTGGCATCGCGCAGCAGTTGAGCCTGGCGGAGATAGTCCGGCTTGGTGATGCGGCCGAATTCGGCGCCGTGTTTCTGATAGTGCTCGTCGAGGCGGCGCTGGTCGGCGAAGCCTACGCTGGCACCCCAGCCCTGACCCGCTTCACGCGCTTCGGCGGAGATCGTGGGTCCGCGCGCGGCTTCGCGCTGGCCGCGTTCGGAGACTTGGGTCCAGAAGAGGAAGATCGCGACCGCCGCCAGGGCCGCCGACAGGAGGCGACGCCACGGCAAGCCGCGGGAGCGGACGTTCATGCCGCCTATTGTGCGCCGCCTTTGAACCAGCGCGCAATCATGCGGCGCTCGGCGTCGGTGATGTTCGTCATGTTACCGGGAGGCATCACCCTCGAGGCGGCGGCTTGCTGGTTGATGGCGGCCGCCATGGCGTGGATCTGCGACGGCGTCTCCAGCAGGATTCCCTTGGGCGGCGCCAGAAAGCCTTCCTGGGTCGGCTTCGCCGCGTGACAGGGTGTGCAACGCGCCTGGATGATGGGCTGCACCTGGTCGAAGGCGACCGGCCCGCCGCCGTCGGCGCTTGGCCGGGGCAGGGCGAGCAGGGCGGTGAAGGCGATGAAGACGAAGCCCATCGCCAGGACCAGCGGGTTGGCGTTGCCCTTGTGACGCTGCACGAACCAGACGCGGACCAGCGCACCTGCGATCGAGATCATGATCAGCAGCACCCAGTTCCACTCGTGGCCGTAGAGGCCGGCATAGTGGTTGCTGATCATCGTGAACAGCACCGGGAGCGTGAAATAGGTGTTGTGCACCGAACGCTGGCGGCCGCGCAGCCCGTGGATCGGATCGGGGATGCGACCTTCTTCCTTGGCCTTCACCAGTTCGCGCTGGCCCGGGATGATCACGAAGTAGACGTTCAGCACCATGATGGTGCCCAGCATCGCGCCGAAATGGATGTAGGCGCCGCGGCCGGAGAAGATGTGGCAGAGCGCCCAGGCCGCGATCACGCAGTAGAGGAAGATCAGCCCGCCCAGCACCAGGTCGTCCTGGCCGAGCGCGGAGCGGCAGAGCCAGTCGTAGACCAGCCAGCCCAGCACCAGGAACCCGAGCCCGATGGCGATCGCCTGCGCCTGCGTGAGCTGCATGACCGACGGATCGATCAGCGCGACCTCGGCGCCGTAATAGTAGACGAGGCAGAGCAGGAAGAAGCCGGTGACCAGCGTCGTGTAGGCTTCCCACTTGAACCAGTGCAGCTCGGGCGGCAGCCGCTCCGGCGCCACCTTGAACTTCTTGGCGGTGTAGAAGCCGCCGCCGTGGACCGCCCAGACCTCGCCGCCGATTCCCTTGTCGATGTCGGCTGGGTCGAGCGGCTGGTGCAGGTGGTTATCCAGCCAGATGAAATAGAAGGAGGCGCCGATCCAGGCGATGCCCACGATCATGTGGGCCCAGCGCAGCAGCAGATTCAGCCAGTCCACGACAAAAGCGGCGTCCATGAGCCCTCGTAGCGCCTTGCCGGGCATGCCCTCAAGGCGGTAAATCGCCCTTTCGACTGTATCCGAACGAATTTCGAGGGGAACGACTATGGCTGCTTTGGACCTTCCGGCGGGCGTGACGATCGACGGCGCCATCAAGCCCGGCTTTGAAAAGGTGCTCACCAAAGAGGCAGTCGCCTTCGTTGCCGACCTGCAGCGCAAGTTCAATGCCCGCCGCGAGGAACTGCTGGCCGCCCGCGTCGAGCGCCAGAAGCGCCTGGATGCCGGCGAGAAGCCTGATTTCCTCCCGGAGACCGCGAAAATCCGCGAGAGCGACTGGACCGTCGCGCCGCTGCCCAAGGACATCCTCGACCGTCGTGTCGAGATCACCGGACCGGTCGACCGCAAGATGATCATCAATGCGCTGAACTGCGGCGCCAACGTCTTCATGGCCGACTTCGAGGACGCCTCGACCCCGACCTGGGCGAACATGATCGAGGGCCAGTTCAACCTCGCCGACGCGGTGCGCCGCCAGATCGACTACCTCGATCCCAACAACGGCAAGTCCTACAAGCTGAACGACAAGATCGCGACCTTGTTCGTGCGCCCGCGCGGCTGGCACCTGCTCGAGAAGCACGTGACGGTCGACGGCAAGCCGATGTCGGGCTCGCTGTTCGATTTCGGCCTCTACTTCTTCCATAACGCCAAGGAAGCGCTGTCGCGCGGCACCGGCCCGTACTTCTACCTGCCGAAGATGGAGAGCCATCTCGAGGCGCGCCTGTGGAACGACGTGTTTGTTGCAGCCCAGGACGCGCTCGGCGTGCCGCAGAAGTCGATCAAGGCCACCGTGCTGATCGAGACCATCCTCGCCACTTTCGAGATGGACGAGATCCTGTGGGAGCTAAAGGATCATTCGGCTGGCCTCAACTGCGGCCGCTGGGACTACATCTTCTCCTTCATCAAGAAGTTCCGTGAGCAGGAGTGGGCGGTGCTGCCGGATCGCGGCACGGTCGGCATGACCTCGCACTTTCTGCGCTCCTACAGCCAGCTCGTGATCAAGACCTGCCATCGCCGCGAAGTGCACGCGATGGGCGGCATGGCGGCGCAGATTCCGATCAAGAACGACCCGAAGGCCAACGACGAGGCGATGGGCCGCGTCCATGCCGACAAGAAGCGCGAAGCCGGCGACGGCCATGACGGCACCTGGGTCGCGCACCCCGGTCTCGTGCCGATCGCCAAGGCCGAGTTCGACGCCGTAATGAAGGAGCCGAACCAGATCGCGCGCAAGCGCCAGGACGTGCATGTGACGCCGGCCGACCTGATCACCATGCCGACCGGTCCGAAGACCGAAGCCGGCCTGCGCCAGAACGTGGCCGTGGGCATCGGCTACGTCGAGGCCTGGCTGCGCGGCATCGGCTGCGTGCCGCTGTTCAACCTGATGGAAGACGCCGCCACCGCCGAGATCAGCCGCGCGCAGGTCTGGCAGTGGGTGCGCCACAACCAGAAGCTCGATGACGGTCGCGCCATCACCAAGGACCTCGTGCGCCAGATCGTGCGCGAGGAGAACGACAAGGTGAAGGCGCAGATCGGCGAGGAGGCTTATGCCAAAGGTCGCTACGAGGACGCCGCCCAGCTCATGATCGACCTGGTCGAGCAGCCGCAGTTCTACGAGTTCCTGACCCTGCCGGCCTACGACCGCATCATCGCCGACGAGAAGGCGGCCGCTTGAGGACCTCACGATGATCAAGACCGTTTACGACGTCACGTCCGCGGGCAAGCCCGACGCGCCGGCCATCGGCGCGCCGGGACGGCCCTGGCTCACCTATGGCGATCTGAAGAAGCTCACGGACGACACGCTGGCCGCGCTCAACGCGGTCGGCATCGGCCGCGGCGATCGCGTCGCGATGGTCGCGCCGAACGGGCCGGAGATGGCGTCGTCGTTCATCGCCGTCGCGTCGGGCACCAGCTCGGCGCCGCTCAATCCGGCCTATCGCGCCGACGAGTTCGAGTTCTATCTCGACGACCTGAAGCCCAAGGCCGTGATCGTGCAGAAGGGCATGGACAGCCCGGTGCGCGCGATGGCCGAGAAGGTCGGCGTGCCGATCATCGAGCTGGTGCCGAATGAAGCGGGTCCGGCCGGCAGCTTCACCCTCGACGTCTCGGCGCTGAAGCCGGCCAAGGCCGCGAGCCCGGGCACGTCGGTCGACGGCGAGATCGCGCTGGTGCTGCACACCTCGGGCACGACCGCGCGCCCGAAGATCGTGCCGCTGTCGACGGCCAACCTCGCCGCCTCGGCGCGCCATATCGCGGAGTCGCTGGCGCTGACGCCGGGCGATCGCTGCATGAACATCATGCCGCTGTTCCACATCCACGGCCTGATCGCCGCGACGCTGTCGTCGCTCGGCGCCGGCGCCGGCGTTTCGTGCACGCCGGGCTTCAACGCGCTGCGCTTCTTCGCCCAGCTCGAGGAGGTGAAGCCGACCTGGTACACGGCCGTGCCGACGATGCATCAGGCGATCCTGACGCGCCTGCGCAGCCATGCCGATGCAGCCAAGGCCGCCAAGCTGCGGTTCATCCGCTCCTCGTCGGCGTCGCTGCCGCCGCAGGTCATGCTCGAACTCGAAGCCGCGTTCGACTGCCCGGTGATCGAGGCCTACGGCATGACCGAGGCCAGCCACCAGATGGCGTCCAACGCGCTGCCCCCGGGCAAGCGCAAGCCCGGCGCCGTCGGCCTGCCGGCAGGTCCGCAGATCGCCATCATGGACGAGGCCGGACACTTCCAGCCGCAGGGCACGATCGGCGAGGTCGTCATCAAGGGACCGAACGTCACCGCGGGCTACGACAAGAATCCCGACGCCAACCTCAAGGCCTTCGCCGAGGGCTGGTTCCGCACCGGCGACCAGGGCCGCTTCGACGAGGACGGCTACCTGTTCCTGACGGGCCGCCTCAAGGAGATCATCAACCGCGGCGGCGAGAAGATCAGCCCGATCGAGATCGACACGATCCTGATGGATCATGCCGCGGTCGAGCAGTGCGTGACCTTCGCCATTCCGCATCCGATGCTGGGCGAGGATGTCGGCGCGGTCGTCGTGCTGCGCGCGGGCCACGAGGCGACGGAACGCGAGCTGCGCGACTTCGTGGCCAAGCACGCCGCCGACTTCAAGGTGCCGCGCAAGGTCCTGTTCGTGACTGAGATCCCGAAGGGTGCCACGGGCAAACTGCAGCGCATCGGCCTGGCTGCCAAGCTCGGCCTCGGCGAAGCGAAGGCCTGAGGAAGACGACGTGACCTCGATCTGCGTTTTCGGCGCCGGTGCGATCGGCGGCCTGATGGCGGCCAAGCTCGAAATGGCCGGCACGCCCGTCACCGTCGTGGCGCGCGGCCCTCATGGCGAGGCGCTGCGCACCAAAGGCCTCGTCCTGTTGAGCGAAGGCAAGGAAACGGTGACGGAACCCCGTGTCGCCTCCGACCCGAAGGAGATCGGGCCGCAGGACTATCTGGTCCTGACCCTGAAGGCGCACTCGCTGTTGCCGGCGATGGCGCAGCTCAAGCCGCTGATCGGGCCGAACACCACCATTGTCGCGGCGATCAACGGCGTGCCCTGGTGGTACACCTACAAGCTCGGCGGTGACTTCGAAGGCAAGGTCATCCAGTCGATCGACCATGAGGGCGCGCTGACCGCGGGCCTGCCGCCGTCGCAGGTGCTCGGCAGCATCGTCTACCCGGCTGCGGACGTGATCGAGCCGGGCGTCATCCAGCACACCTACGGCGACCGCTTCACCCTGGGCGAGCCCGACGGCAGCCGCAGCGAGCGCGCGTCGAAGTTCTCCGAGCTGCTGATCAAGGCCGGCCTCAAGGCGCCGGTGCGGCCGCGCATCCGCGACGAATTGTGGGTCAAGCTCTGGGGCAACATGGCCTTCAACCCGATCAGTGCGCTGACCGGTGCGACGCTCGACAAGGTGATCAGCGATCCCGGCACGCATGCGGTCTGCCGCGCGCTGATGGTCGAGGGGCAGGCGGTCGCCGAGAAACTCGGCGTGAAGTTCGCGATCAACGTCGACAAGCGCATCGCCGGCGGCGCCGAGGTCGGCGCTCACAAAACCTCGATGCTGCAGGACCTCGAACGCGGCCGTCCGCTCGAGATCGATGCGCTGCTGGGCGCCGTCGTCGAGATGTCGGAATGGGTCGGCGTCGATATGCCGATTGGCCGCAGCGTGCTGGCGCTGGTTCGCCAGCGCGCCGCGATGCGCTGATGGAAAAGGTCGAACTCGTCTTCGACCCCGACAATGCGCGTGCGGCCGACTATGTGCGCGACCGTCTCTCGATGTTCAATTCGAGCCGCACGGGCAAGAGCGACTACTATCCCTGCAATATCTTCCTGAAGGGCGAGAAGGGCGAAACCCTGGGCGGCCTTCTGGGCTACGTCTGGTCCGACTGGCTGTTCGTCTCGATCCTGTGGGTCGACGAGGCCCTGCGCGGCCAGGGCCATGCGACCCGCCTGATGGATGCCGCCGAGGACTATGCCGTGAAGCGCGGCTGCCACTCCGCACATCTGGATACGCACACCTGGCAGGCCCGCCCCTTCTACGAGAAGCGCGGCTACGAAGTCTTCGCCACGCTCGACGACTTCCCGCCCGGCCATAAGAAGTTCTTCCTGAGGAAGAAGCTTTAAATACCGCCGTCGTCCTGAGCGGAGCGCCGTAGGCGCGCAGTCGAAGGACCTCTTTTCACTTCGACGAACTGTGCGTTGGAAAAGAGGTCCTTCGACTGCGCCGCCCTTTGGGCGGCTCCGCTCAGGACGACGGAGGTTAGCGCGCGCCGAGTTCCTTCAGCCGCTTGTCGACCGACAGCAGGTCGGCCCAGCTCTGGCGTTTGCTGGCCGGTGTGCGCAGCAGGAAGGCCGGGTGGAAGGTCGGGAGGGCGGGAACCTCGCTGCCGTCGTCGAGCGTCAATGTCGCCCACTTGCCGCGCAGGCGGGTGATGCCCTCGGTCGTGTTCAGTACGGCCTTCACGGCGGTGCCGCCGGCCAGCACCACGAGCTTCGGTTTGGCGAGCTCGATGTGGCGGCGCGTGAAGGCGAGGCAGATCGCCTGCTCGGCGAGCGTCGGCGTGCGGTTGCCGGGCGGGCGCCAGAACAGAATGTTGGTGATGTAGAGGTCGCGTTCGCGGCTCATGCCGATGGCTGAGAACATGCGGTCCATGAGCTGGCCGCTGACGCCGACGAACGGCTTGCCGAGGCGATCCTCGTCGGCGCCCGGCGCCTCGCCCACGATCATCACCGGCGCGCCGGCGACGCCGTCGGCGAACACCGTGTTCTTGGCGGTGCGCTTCAGCGCGCAGCCTTCGAAGGCACGGACCGCCTCTTCGAGTTCGGCGATGGTGTTGGCCTGCTGCGCGACCGTGCGCGCGTCCTCGGCGAGCTGAGGCGATTCCAGCGGCACGGGCGCGCGCACGACCGGCGGCGCTGCGGGAGCGCGGATCGGGGTCGGCGCGGCGGGTGCCGATGCGGCAGGCACCGGCGCCATGGCGACCGCGGCCGGCGGCGGCAGCGCGAAGCGGTCGATCGCTTCCTCGCCGATCGTCTCGTCGAGGCCGTGATCGACGTACCAGCGCAAAAGCGCTGCGGCGTCCTGCGGAGAGAACGCCGTTTCGGTCATGCGAGGCTCTTGATGAAGGCGCCGAGGATCGGCGCCCACATCGCGGCGTCGGCGTGGCTCGCCATATGGCCCTTGTCCGACGGCATCTCGACATAGGTGAGGTCGACGCCGGCCTTGCGCATGTCGAGCGCGTAGGCGGCGCAGTCGGTGAGGTCGAACAGCTTGTCGGTCTTCGAGATCACATAGAGGACCTTGGTCTTCTTGAGCTGGTCGTACTGCTTGGTGATGTCGAACCCGTCGATCGCGCGCCGCAGGGTGACCAGCGAATGGCCGTCGTAGATCTTGGCCCAGCTCTTGGCCGCGACCTTGGCCTCGGCTTCGCCCTGGCCGTAGTTCAGCAGCGTCTCGTAACGGATCTGCTCCAGGGTGCCGGGAATGCCGCCATTCTCGTAGTACCAGCCGCCGTTCCAGTTCGGATCGTCGGCGAGGCGTTTCTGAAGCGCTTCCAAGCCACCGAGGCGACCGGGCGCGCGCGGCGAGGTCACGGAGGCGGCGATGCCCTTCATGAAGCCGGGGAAGGAGGCGGCCCACTGGAACGACTGGAAGCCGCCCATCGAGGGGCCAACCACCGCGACGAGGCTCTTCAGCCCGAGCGAATCGACCAGCAGCTTCTGGCTGGCCACCATGTCGCGGAGCGTGATCTCCGGGAAGGTCGGGCCGTAGGGCTTGCCGGTGCCGGGATCGGTGCTGTTGGGACCGGAGCTGCCATGCGCCGAGCCCAGGGCGTTCACCGAAACGACGAAGAAACGGTCGGTGTCGATCGCCTTGCCCGGGCCGATCAGCCCGTCGAACCAGCCGGCCGCACCCTCGGCGACGCCGCGGCCCTGCTTGCCGGACGCATTCTTGCCTGCAGCGTGATGAGACGAGGTGTAGCCGTGCACCACGAGGATGGCGTTGTCCTTGGCCGGCGCCAGCGTGCCGTAGGTTTCGTAGGCAAGTTCGAGGACGGGTAGCGTCTTGCCACTTTCCAGCCTGAAATCGCGCGCAGAGAAGGTCTTGCTTTCGATTTCGATCAACTCTGGCACAGGAATTCCCCTTTTCAGCGGGTGGCGATCCAGCCCCCGACAGGCTATCTAAATCAAAGGATTGCCGTCCGACAGGCGCGCGTCCATCGGGAAAATGGAATTGCAGAGCGAGACAGGTATGACGCGCGAGGCGATGGAATACGACGTGGTGATCGTGGGTGGCGGTCCGGCCGGACTGTCGGCGGCGATCCGTCTGAAGCAGCTCGCCGCCGAGCGCAATCACGAAGTCTCCGTCTGCGTGCTGGAGAAGGGCTCGGAACTCGGCGCCCACATCCTGTCGGGCGCGGTGGTCGACCCGATCGGCCTCAACGAGCTCATTCCGGATTGGAAGGAAAAGGGCGCGCCGCTCGAGACCCAGGTCACCGACGACCAGTTCCTGTTCTTCACCAAGGGCGGCTCCTACCGCTTCCCCAATTTCCTGCTGCCGCGGCTGATGAACAATCACGGCAACTACATCGTCAGCCTGGGCGAGGTCTGCCGTTGGCTCGGCCAGCAGGCCGAGGCGCTGGGCGTCGAGATCTATCCGGGCTTTGCCGCGGCCGAAGTCCTCTACAACGAGGACGGTTCGGTGAAGGGCGTCGCCACTGGCGACATGGGCATCGGCAAGGACGGCAAGCACAAGGACAGCTACACGCCGGGCATGGAGCTGCATGCCAAGTACACGCTGATCGGCGAGGGCGTGCGCGGCTCGCTCGCCAAGCAGCTGATGGCCAAGTTCGACCTGCGCGATGGTGTCGATCCGCAGAAGTTCGGCATCGGCATCAAGGAACTGTGGCAGGTCGACCCTGCCAACTTCCGCAAGGGCCTCGTGGTCCACTCGCAGGGCTGGCCGCTGTCGGAGACGAACAGCTCGGGCGGTTCGTTCATGTACCATTTCGGCGACAACCTGGTTGCCATCGGCCTCGTGGTGCATCTCAGCTACGAGAACCCGTACCTCTCGCCGTTCGACGAGTTCCAGCGCTTCAAGACGCATCCCGACGTCGCCAAGTATCTCAAGGGCGGCAAGCGGCTGGTCTATGGCTCGCGCGCCATCAACGAAGGCGGCCTGCAGTCGATCCCGAAGCTCACCTTCCCGGGTGGCGCGCTGATCGGTTGCTCGGCCGGTTTCGTCAACGTGCCGCGCATCAAGGGCAGCCACAACGCCGTGAAGAGCGGCATGCTTGCCGCTGAAGCGGCGTTCGAGGCGCTGGCCGGCGGCAAGACCGGCGGTGACGAGCTGATCGCCTATCCGGTGAAGCTGAAGGCGTCGTGGATCTGGAAGGATCTCGACAAGGTGCGCAACGTGAAGCCGGCGCTGAAGTGGGGCACCACGCTCGGCACGCTCTACGGCGGCATGGACATGTGGCTGCACGATCTCGGCATCCGCGTGCCGTGGACCTTGCATCACCACAAGGCCGACCACGAGACGCTGCGCCCGGCCAGCGAGTTCCAGCCGATCCAGTATCCCAAGCCCGATGGCGTGATCTCCTTCGACAAGCTCTCCTCGGTGTTCCTGTCGAACACCAACCACGAAGAAGACCAGCCGGTTCACCTCAAGCTGCGCGATCCGTCGATCCCGATCGCGGTGAACCTGCCGCTTTATGCGGAGCCTGCGCAGCGCTACTGCCCGGCCGGAGTTTATGAAGTCGTGACCGCCGACAACGGCCAGCCGCGCTTCCAGATCAACGCGCAGAATTGCGTGCACTGCAAGACGTGCGACATCAAGGATCCCGCGCAGAACATCGATTGGACCGTTCCCGAAGGCGGCGGCGGTCCCAATTACCCCAACATGTGAGCCGTATGAACCGCACCCCCCTCGCGCTGCTGTCGGCAGCGCTGCTGTTCGCTCTTCCTCTCGCCGGCCAGGCCCAGCAGGGCCCGGCACAACAAGGCGGCGCCAAGCCGCCGGCCCGGCCCGCCACGACCCAGCCTCCCGGTCAGCGCCTCGCGCCGATCTCGCTGCAGGGCCGCTATCTCGCCGCCCGTGTCGGCGAGCAGGACCACGACTACGACGCCGCGGCCGACCAGATGGACCAGGCGCTGGCGCTGACGCCGCTCGATCCCGAGCTGATCTATGCCGTCTTCCGCCTGCGCATGTATGCGGGCCGCATCGACCAGGCCGCCGAGCTGGCGCCGGCGGTGCTGGCGACGCGCCCGGGCGATGGCTTCGCCAACCTCGTGATGGCGGTCCAAGCGATCAAGAAGGCCGATTATAAGGCGGCCGAGCAGCAGCTCACCCGCATCGGTGCCGAGAACCAGCTGGGCGCGCTGCGTGAATACGTGATGGCGTGGCTGAAGGCCGGCGAAAAGGATTACGCGTCGGCACGTTCCTACCTGTCGCGGCTGAAGCCCGCGGCCGGCGAGCGGGCCGAGGCGCCGGCGCTGGTGATCGAAGGGCAGATCGACGAGATGGCGGGCGACAAGGCCGCCGCCGAGGCGAAGTACCGTCGCGCCATGTCGATCGATCAAAACGGCCTGCGCACCACGATCTCCGTGGCCGAAGGTCTGCGCCGCCTCGGCAAGGATGCCGAAGCGCGCGAGATGCTGAAGACCTACGGCACCCGCTACAGCGATTCCGTCGTCATGGACGGGCTGATGGGTCCCAATGCGCCGATGCCCAAGCCGCCGACGCCGGCGTCGGGCATTGCCGAGATCCTGTTCGACATCGGCGGCATCCTCGCGTCCGACCAGCGCAACCAGCGCTCCGACCTGGCGCTGATCTTCTATCAGCTCGCGACCTCGCTGAAGCCCGACCAGGATTTCGCCTGGCTGATGATCGCGGGCCTCTACGAGCAGTTCAACCAGATCCCCAAGGCCGTTGCAGCACTTGGCAAGATCGGCCCGACCTCGCCGCTCTACTGGCAGGCTCGCCTGCGCACGGCGGCACTCGACGCTCAGGAAGACAAGTTCGACCAGGCCGTCGCGCGCCTCAAGACGCTGGTCGCCGAGAAGCCCGACCGTATCGACGCGGCGCTCACCCTGGCCGACCTGCTGCGCAGCAAGGACAAGTTCGCCGATGCCGTCGCCGCCTACGACACGGCGATCTCGCGTCTCGGCACGCCGAACGAGCGTCACTGGCAGGTCTATTTCGGGCGCGGCATCGTGCTCGAGCGCACCAAGAACTGGCCGAAGGCCGAGGCCGACATGAAGAAGGCGCTCGAGCTCTCGCCCGAGCAGCCCTACGTGCTGAACTATCTCGGCTACAGCTGGATCGACCAGGGCCTGCACCTGCAGGACGGCATGAAGATGCTGGAGCGCGCGACCGAGCTGCGGCCGGACGACGGCGCCATCACCGACAGCGTCGGCTGGGCCTACTACCGGCTCGGCCAGTTCGAGAAGGCGGTCGAGTGGCTTGAGCGCGCGACCGAGCAGAAGGGCGACGATTCGACGATCACCGATCATCTCGGCGACGCCTACTGGCATGTCGGCCGCCGCCGCGAGGCGCGCTTCCAGTGGGAGCGCGCGCTGCACCAGAAGCCCGACAAGGACCGGCTGCCGGTGATCCAGGACAAGATCGCCAACGGCCTGAACACCTCGAACGACAAGCCGACCGTCTACGAGAAGGCTGCCGATACCAAGCAGGGCGGCTGATCGCGGCGTGCCGCTCGCACGAGCCAAGGTCAATCTCTGGCTGAACGTCGTCGGCCGTCGCGCCGACGGCTTCCATTTGCTCGACTCGCTGATCGCCTTCACCGACCTCGCCGACGAGATCGAGGTCGCGCCGGCGAACGACCTGTCGCTGCAGATCGTGGGCCCGGTGGCGGCGGCGCTCGATGGCGACGATGCCTCGGACAATCTCGTGCTGAAGACTGCGCGCCTGTTGGCCGGCCGTGCGGGTGTTGCCCCGCGTGCTGCCCTTCGTCTCACCAAGCGTATTCCCGTGGCCGCCGGTCTCGGTGGCGGATCGGCCGATGCCGCCGCGACCCTGCTGGCGCTGGTCGACCTGTGGCGCGTGGCGATGCCGGAGGAGGAACTGTTCGATCTCGCCGCGTCGCTTGGCGCCGACGTGCCGATGTGCCTCGCGGGACGCCCCGCCTTGGCCACGGGCATCGGTGAGCGCCTTGCGCCCGCGCCGAAGCTGCCGGCCTGCGCGATCCTGCTGGTCAATCCCGGCGTCGCACTGCCGACGCCCGCCGTGTTCGCCGCGCGGCAAGGCGGCTTCTCCCCGGCCGCGCCTGTCGCCGGTGGCTGGTCGAGCCTCGACGCATTCGCTGCCGATCTCGCGCGTCGCGGCAACGATCTCACGCAGGCCGCCGTCTCGCTACAGCCGGAGGTCGACGACGTGCTCGCCCATCTGCGGCGCAGCGAGGGCGTCGTTCATGTCGCGATGAGCGGCAGCGGCGCGACCTGCTTCGGTTTGTACGGTTCGCTCGAAGCCGCGCAGCACGCGGCATCGCTTCTTCCTGCCGCCTGGTGGCGGCATGTCGGTCGCCTAGTTTGAGCCGGTCTTCGGCTTGGGCTTGGTCAGTTCCTGCATTTCCTTCAGCGAATCGAACAGCTCCTTGTTCGGCTCGCCGGTAACGGGAAGCCCCGCCATTCCCTGATACTCGCGGATCGCCGCGCGCGTCGCCGGGCCGACGCGGCCATCGGGCGGATCGCTGTAGAACCTGAACTCGCGCAACAGGACCTGCACGCTCTTGGTCTGCTCGGCCGCCGTCCTGGGCCACGCGTTGGGATCGACCGGCGTCGCCTTGGCAATGTCGGCCGATGTCGGTGGCGCGGGCGGTGCGGCCTGCGGGCCGAGATTGATCGGCTTCGGCGGCGGTGGGGCCGGTGGCGTGAGCTTGGCGATGTCGCCCGACGTGGGCGGCGGTGGCGGTGCCGCCGGGGTGCCGATCTCGATTGGCTTCGGCGGTGCCGGCGGCGGCGGCATCAGCTTCTTGATGTCGGCCGAGCTGGGCGGCGGAGGCGGCGCCGCGGGCGAGCCGATGTCGAGCGGCTTCGGTGGCGCGGCGGCGGCCATGACCTGCCTGGCGATGTCGGCCGATGTCGGCGGAGCCGGCGGGGCCGGCTGCGGGCCGAGGTTGATCGGCTTCGGCGGCGGGGGCGCCGGCGGCGTGAGCTTGGCGATGTCGATCGACGTGGGCGGCGGAGGCGGCGCCGCCGGCGTGCCGATATCGAGCGGCTTCGGAGGTGGCGGCGGCGGTGGCATCAGCCGCTTGATATCCGCCGACGTCGGCGGCGGAGGCGGTGGCGCCGCTGCGGCAAGCTGCATGGGCTTCGGCGGAGCCGGCATCAGCTTCGCAATATCCGCCGAAGTGGGCGGTGGCGGAGGTGGTGCAGCCGCAGCAAGCTGGATCGGCTTCGGCGGTGCCGGCATGAGCTTCTCGATATCGGCCGAGCTGGGCGGCGGAGGCGGCGGCTCGGCCATGGCGAGTTCGATCGGCTTCGGTGGCGCCGGCATGAGCTTCGCGATGTCCGCCGAGCTGGGCGGCGGAGGCGGCGGCTCGGCCATGGCGAGTTCGATCGGCTTCGGCGGCGCCGGCATCAGCTTCTCGATGTCGGCCGAGCTTGGCGGCGGAGGTGGCGGCTCGGCCATGGCGAGTTCGATCGGCTTCGGCGGCGCCGGCATCAGCTTCTCGATGTCAGCCGAACTCGGCGGCGGGGGCGGCGGTTCGGCCATGGCGAGTTCGATCGGCTTCGGCGGTGCCGGCATGAGCTTCTCGATGTCGGCCGAGCTCGGCGGCGGAGGCGGCGGTTCGGCCATGGCGAGCTCGATCGGCTTCGGCGGCGCCGGCATGAGCTTCTCGATGTCGGCCGAACTCGGCGGCGGAGGCGGCGGTTCGGCGGCGGCGAGTTCGATCGGCTTCGGCGGCGCGGGCATCAGCTTCTCGATATCGGCCGAACTCGGCGGCGGAGGCGGCGGCTCGGC
>NZ_JBXAPV010000002.1:949454-1150849 GCF_058806575.1 Reyranella sp. GW821-FHT12G01 | reverse complement strand
CACCGGTCTCGATCTCGCTCAACACCGCCTGTCGCTCGGCGACATCGAGTACAACCGCCTGACCGAGCTCCAGCAGGCTCTTGCTGAGGGCAAACCCGATCCCGCCTTCGAGCGCCACCGTCTCGGCCGCCTGTTCCTGGGAGAGGGACTGCGCGCTGCCAACGTCGATACCGAAGGCACGGAAGCCCGGACCGCACGGCAACAACTCGACAGGCTTTTAGGCGCATTCGAATCCGTTGAGGGCAAGCCAGCAACGATGGCGGACATTCGCGGCCTCGTGGATGATGTGGTGGACGACGTGCTGCCGCGCGGCGAAGGTGATCCGAATATCGTCCGGACCTCGGGCGGTGAGCCGGTCGAAGCCAACGGCAATACGGAAATCGTGCAGTCGCAAGTGCCAGCCAAGGCACCCCGAGGGATCGCGCCGCCAACGGAACCGTATCCGGGCAGTCCTGAGTTTCAAGCCGCGATGGCGAAGACGGCCACGAGCCCGAACGGGGAAAAGATCGTGATCTTGCCGAATGGTAAGAGTGTGCCAAGCGAAGACTCGAGAACAGGCTTCTTGTTGTCGCCTATCGAGGACCTCAGCGAGGTCGCTGCCGCCGGTCGGGAAACGGGCAGGAAAATACTGAACGAACCCTCAAAAGTCCGCGAGTTGGTCCGCAGGGACCTCGCGCAAGGCGGACGGTTTGACTACCAGAGGCTTTGGATTCCAGACGAGGACGCTCCAGACTACTTGCAGTTGCGCCAATTTCGAGATGTCTCGAATTTCAACGTGGGACTGTACATGCAACAGGCCAACGTACCCCTTCCCTTGGTTTTGGCGATTGCAGGGGAATATGCAAAAGAAAATTCGAGCAATTACATGCCGAACGAACTTTTCGGCTTGGATCCACGAGTCAGACGGTGGATCGAACGAGGCTATGCGGCGGGAGGAAGTGGTGGCTTCAATCAGCCGCCAAAAAAGGTAAAAGCAGCGCCAAGGACGGTGGACTGATTGGCGTATACTCTCCGCTACTTCCGAAGGAGCCATATTGCCTGAATCCGAAGATCAAACGGTGGATCGAACGTGGCTATGCAGCGGGAGCAAGTAGCGCCTTCACTCGCGCCGTCCCCGACAATCCTTCCGAGCCCAGATGATCATGACAATGGTCGCGACCACGGCGACAGGCAGGTAATGCCACGCGAGGCCGGGAAGGCCACCCATGCGCGTAACGAAGATCCGGGTTTCGAAGTGGGCAAGGAAGCAGGTAGGGACAGTCTTCGGCAGAATCGGCGGACTTGGACTGAAGCAGAAACTCAACGGTATGGACAAGTCATAGAGAGTGGCCAGGATGAACAATAAAACTGCGAAGCGTAGGGCCAGACGACGCAAGAGCGGCAAGGTCGCCATGTTCACGCGGCTTTTCGCCGAACATCTTTCAGGGTCCAAGCGATGGCGATCGACCAAGGTCCAGGCGATGACGATCGACAGGGACACGACGATTGCCGGCAGATAATGCCACAGGAGGCCGGGAAGGCCGCCTTTCTCCAAGCCTTCGATCAGCAGATTAGAGCTAAAAAGGAAGCAAATAGGTGGGCTTAACGTCACGAAAGGCAGTGACGGATCGAAGCAGATGGAAGTCCATCCGGTCAGGTCGAATAGAACGGACAGGGCGACCAGAAGAACGACGAAGCGCGCGGCCAAGCGCAAACCGCACGATACGACAACTGATAGTTGCATATACATAAAAGAAAACTAGCATACCTCGTGTAGGCTGGTCACGCTTTCACGCAAACCTTCGCATCTTGATCGAGCAGACTAGTTCCGAGCGGACTTGGTCCAGAGACCAACATGGCAAATATCGAGATGGAGGAGCTGCCCTCGGCAGCGCCGGCGGCGGAGTCATGGCCGCGCAACGAGCTGGGCGACGACCATCCGCTGGGCCTGCAGGCCGATGAGATGTTCACGCGGCAGCTCGACACCGGCTTCGCGGGCGAGGTCCGCGGGCTGGTGAACGACCCGGCGACGGGTCTCGCGGGCCGCGACCCCGAGGCGGCGCTGGCCGGCATCGCCGGGACCATCCCGTTGCTGGCTGAACTGAAGGACCGGTATCTCGCGCAAGCGATCGGACCTCGCCAGAAGGCGATGCTCGAACCGCTGATCGACCGCCGCCTCGACCGCGCCGGCGGCGACCTCGGGCGGATCGTGGCGCAGGCGACGTCGGTGCTGGACGACCGCATCGTGGCCGAGCGCCTCGCCGACCTGGGGCAGGACGCGGCGCTGTCCTGGCAGGACCGGGCCCATCTGCGCCTGCTGGGCCGCACCGCGGTGGGCGAGCTGCGTTACCAGGGCGAACGCAATTGAATCGAAGAGTGCAATTGCCAGGCACAGAAATGACCGTTGGAATTCGTCCGAACAGGGATGGAGTACCGTCTTTGGACATCGGTTCGCCTGAAGCAGGCTATAGGAAGTACCACTCTAAATGGAGGCCGTGCTGGATAGAGACATTATTGACGCAAAGCTCGAGGATCTGGTGGCTGATATCGAGGTCGGCCGGATTCACGACTGGACCGGCCTCCCGGAAATCGCCGGTTATGTGAGAGTCGAATGCGAGGTATCGGACAAGCAAGAAGTGAAGGACTATTCTCTGAAGGTCGTTCGCATTCTGATGAAGCGAGGCTTTCGTGTCGGTCAGTTCGAGCATTACGGTGATAGCAAGCTGATCCCGTGGCCTGAACAGGAGCCGGATGCCGTCGTCTCGCGGATCGACCGCGAATGGGATGTCACCAAAGGCAATCTAGGCGTCGGCGATATCTGCTGGTTCGAATGAGCGGATAGCTAGGATGCGACACTCGCCTCGCCGGATGCGTTTACGTTGACGAAGCGCGATGCCAGTGGCTCTACCATTGAGGTGTCATGGATATGATATGCAATGTCGTTGACTATCGTAAAAAGCCCTATGTCTGGAAGCGCATCAACGCAATCGTCGAGCCGACATGGCATGACAATTCGTTGGAGGGAGACAGGACGGAGCAGACTGAAGGTGAGAGCGATTATGACGAAAAGGCCAGTATCTCTGTAGAGGAGGCAATCGCATGGGGTAACACATTCCAGTATCCCATGACGCTGTATCTCTATGACGAAGGTGATGGGATCCCCACGGAAGCCGAAAGAAATAAAGTTTGGTAAGCTGAAGATTAAGTCTCGGCCCTTTGTCGAGCATGCCGGCACCTATGTTTGGGCGACGGCATCGCCGGGACCATCTCGCTGCTGGCCGAGCTGAAGGGCCGGTATCTGGCGCAGGCGATCGGCGTGCGCCAGAAGGCCATGCTCGAGCCGCTGATCGACCGCAGTATCGACGCCTATCTGAAGTCGCGCAGGGAAAATACGGCGGATGAGCGGCTTACAGCCTGTCCGCAAAGTAGTTACAGGGCGTCCTCGCGCCGGTCATCCCAATGTCGGCGATGCGGCGGTCTTCGTTCGTTTTGACGGTGATGGCGCAGTGGTGCGTCACGGACTCGGGCGTGGTCGTCGTGATGCTGAACGGCGTCGTTCCGATTGAGCCCGTCGAGGTAGTGCTGTTGCTGTACGTCGCGCTGTAGTTGCTCGTCCAGACGTAGAAGAAGCCATCGCTCTTGTGGGCAGCGCCTGCAACGTCACGCGATACAACGCGTTCGGGTGGCCCCCAGCGATCATAGAGAACGCTAATTGGTTGGCCCTTCAGGGCGGGCCATGCTGCCGCGAACTTATCGATCGGCTTGGCGGTACACGCGCCCAACAGCAGTGCGGCCAGAAGACTCACGTATCTCATCTTTATCCTTTCGGCCTCACGGGTGCGACGCTAACGGAAGGATCGCTCCAATGGCAATCAGCGGTTCCTGCAACCAGCCGATCTTCGAAGCCAAGCCCCCCGTTATGCCGCGACCAGATTGACCGGCTTCAGGAAATCGATCTTCCCGACATCGACGCCGTTGTGGCGGAGGATCGCGTAGGCGGCGGTGAGGTGGAAGTAGGTGTTGGGGACGACCATCTGCAGCAGGTAATCCTTGCCGCCGATGACCTTGCCCGGCGCCCAGGAGAAGCTGACCTTGCGCCCGGCCGCGCCTTCGTAACTCTCCGGCGTCACGCTCCGGGCGAAGGCAACGGCCTTGGCGACGCGGGCGCGCAGCTCGCCGATCGTCTTTTCATTGTCCTCATGCCGGGGCGGCGTCTGCCCCGACAGCCAGGCGGCGCCGTTCTTCACGTAATCGCAGGCGCTCTGGACCTGATAGATGAAGTTGTGCATGTCCGGCGCGAGGCGGCTGTTCAGCAGCACGCCGACGTCGAACTTCCGGGCGGCCGCGTGCTGCTCGGCCTTGTCGAGCCAGGTCCCGAGGTTCTCCAGGGATTGGATGCACTGCGCGATCGTTTCCGCATACATGGGCGGCCCTCCGTCAGGTCATCAGGTATTGGTGCCCGTAAGCGCTGGTGAAGTCGAGCTGGACGACCAGGTCGTTGAAGTCGTGGTCGCCACCGGTGGCGGCGTTGCCCGTGCTGGCTTCCCAGCCCCAGGTGTTGAGGCCGTAGTTCCAGAGATGGCCCTGGTCCCCGGCATTGGCCTGCGAGAAGGCCCAGTAGGTCGTGCCCTGGGTGAGGTTCTGCAGTTCCATCGCGACGATGTCGCCGGAATTGGCGTTGAAGGTCGCGGCGGTGTACAGGCCGTTGCCGGGCCCCGCGAGCAGGGTCGGATCCGCTGACGTGCCGCCCGAGGTGAGCGTATAGGCGGCGGCTTCCGCGGCCGCGGCGTAGCCCGCGTCGCCGGGCTTGTAGCCGCCGACCGTGCCGTTGAGGTCGTCGACCTTGTAGAAGCGGACGGCGAGGCTGTCGGTGTCGGCCTGGCGCACGCGCACGATCGTCTCGGCGGGTGGCTGGCCGCCCAGCGCCGGATCGACCACCGTCTCGGCGATCGCGACGGGACGCGCCAGCCGCACGCTGCTGCCGTCGGCGGTCTGGAAGTCCATGAAGCCGAAGTCGCTGGTGAGGAGACCGCTCGCGCCGGACGCCTGCGTGCCGTTGATCATCACCGACAGTGCGTCGCCGGTGTCGACGGTCAACTGGCCGATCGCACCCTGCTGCTGGTGATCGAACAGCTGCACCAGCGCCGAGTCGAAGGTCGACTGCTCGACCTGGCCCGCGAAGCGCGAGGTCCAGGCATAGGCGTCGCTGGCCTGGCTGGTGAAGTCGAGGATATCGCTGCCGCCGGTCACCGCGATCACGCCGGCCGAATGGGGCAGGGTGGTCTGCACCAGCAGGGTCTGCGACGCGCCGCTTTCCAAGGTGCTGCCGTGCAGCTCCGCGACATCGGGTGTCGTGTCGTAGTTCATCTGCGACTGGGCGATGGCGGTCAGCGCGCGCGCGAGCAGCATGCCGTTGGGCGAGCCGAGGCCGGAGGCGAGGTCGTAGCCCGCGTCCGCCGAATAGCCGGCGCCGGTCGGGATGATGTGGATGGTGCCGCTGTCGCCGGGAAGCTCGGCAATGTAGGTGTTGCCGCCGGGCACGAACGAGGCGGTGTTGTCGCCGATCGACACGTCGTTGAACGAGGCGGGCGCGACGGCGGCGGCGATGTAGAGCAGGTCCGTCATGTAGCCGAGGTCCGGCAGGTGCTGGTCCTTGAAGACGGCGTTGATCTGCACGGCGAGCGAGGCCCAGAGCGGCGTCGCGGCACTGGTGCCGCCATCGCCGCGCGTCTCGGACGGGGTGGACGAGAGGTCGGCCTGCGGCACGAGGTATTCCATGTTGCCGCTGGCCAGCGACGACACGTCGGGCACGCCGCGTCCGGTGACATGCGCGGCATCGCTCGTGACCGGCATCGCGAAGGGCAGGTAGGCGCTCTGGTACCAGGGCGTCGGCTGGGTGTAGTCGACGCCGCCATTGCCCGATTCGTTGCCCTTGTAGCTCGGGTCGAGCGTGTCGCCGTCGAGCTTGTAGCGGTTCCAGACGGCTTCGGAGAACCAGTCGGCGGCGGTTGCCTCCGTCGGCATCACCGACAGCCCGCCGGCAACGAGCTGCCACAGGGTGGCGCGATCGCCTTCCAGCGCCGGCAGCACGTAGTTCGTGAAGTTGGCGTTGCCGCCGTTCAGCGTCGGGTCCGCCGCCGCCATGCCGCCGGTGCTGATCGAGGTGCCGCCGACGATGACGCTGTACGGGCTGGCGCGCTCGTTGGCGGTGTTGGTGAGGCCGTTGCCCGTCGCATAGCTCGAGCCGCCGTCGCCGCTCGACTGGAAGAACGAGATGTTGCGCAGGGCCGCGTCGACCATCAGCTCGCGGGCCGCCCACAGGAACGGCGAATCCGCGCCGGGCTGCATCGATCCGAAGCGGAACGACGAGGACACGACGGAAGCATGATCGGAGTCGAAGATCGACGACTGGTAGGCGGTATAGGCCGAGGAGGCGGCATGGTCGTCGAAGCCGGAGCCGGCGTAGAGGACCAGCGTGCTGTTCGGGTTGACCGCCGTCGCGACGCCGACGTCGAGCGCGCGCTCGGTCTTGTCGGTTCCGTCGCTGCCGCCATCCTGCTGGCCGAGGACGGTGACGTCGCGCGACAGGCCGATCGCGACGCGGTAGTTGCCCAGCAGCGTGTCGAAGGACTCCGACGTGAAGGTGTTGTTGCCCATGCCGGGTTCGATCAGGCCGATCTTGCCGGTCTGCACGTCCTGCCCGACGAGCGGGAAGTTGTAGAGCGCGGCCACGTCCTGCGGCACCACCGCGATCGGCGCGCCGCTGGTGTCGTTGCCCTGTCCCTGACGGCCGTCGATGAGGTCGACGCCCTGGGCGGTGCTGCCGTCCGGCAGGAGCCCATGCGGCACGGGGATCTCGGCGATCTTCACCGGGCCGTAGTCGATGTCGAAGGCCAGGCCCTTCACGGTGCCGAGCGAGGCCACGTCGGAGGTGAGCGCGAGATTGCCCTTCCAGTAGATCGGGCCGCTGCCGCCGTCGGCATAGAGCAGCTTCTCGCCGAACAGCGTGGCGAACTGGTCCGCCGTCAGCGACACCCAGACGGTGCGCGACTGGGCCGAGGATTCGTAGGCCGGGTTCGTCGAGGGATCGATGCCCAGCGCGTGCAGCGCATCGACCAGCGCGTTGTAGTCCTCCGGCTTGGCGCCGTAATAATCGAACGGATTGTCGCCCAGCGCCGCGAGTTCCTTCTGGCGGGTGCCCCAGTCGGCCGACAGCAGCGCGGACGGATCGTGGGCGCGGTCGAGCACGAGGCCGACATTGACCTTGCCCGAGAACTCCGTCGTGCCGGTCGGCATGTAGGTCGGATCGGGATAACCGGTGCCGTAGAAGCTGTTGTAGTCGTAGAACGACCAGCCATTGGGCGCGTTCGACGTGAAGGTGATGTCGTCGTGCGTGATCGCGTTGGCGCCGGTGAAGGAGATCGCCAGGTCCGTCGCCGGGTTGAACGCACCCGACGTCATCTTGAGATAGAGCACCGTGTCGGTGGCATTGGACTCGATCACCGCATGGTCGGCGGTCAGGCCGAGCGCCGAGACGTCGATCTTGTCGACCCCCGTACGGAAGCCCGAGATCGTGTCGTAGCCGGTCACCAGGTTGCTGTCGCTGTACTCGGTGTACACGAACGTGTCGGCGCCGCTGCCGGTGTAGAGATGGTCGCCGCCGCCGCGGCCGTCGATGACGCCGGCAGTGGCGCCGGCCTGGATGATGTCGATGCCGTCGCTACCGTTGACGTTGGGCACGTTGGCGATCGCATCGGCCAGCGTGTAGCTGCCATTGTCGATGACATAGGCATTGTGGCCGTTCAGCAGGTCGACATAGATGCCGCGGCCGGCGCCGGTCACCGCCGCATAGTCGACCGTGTTGTTCGAGTATCCCGTGGCGGCGCTGGAGGCGAGGCCGCCCCAAATCTGGTTGAAGGTCGCATCACCCGACAGGAAGAGGTTGGTGCCCTGGCCGCCGTAGAGCGCATTGCTGCCGCCTATGCCGTCCAGGGTGGTGACGATGCCGTAGCCCACGAGATCGGTCTGGTTGGCCATCAGCACGTCGGTGCCGGCGCCGCCGATCAGCGAGCCACCGTTCCGCGCGCCGACGATCACCGAGCCCGTCGAACCTGCCGTGACAGTGCCGGAGATCGTGCCGAACGACGAATCGAAGATCTGTCCGGCGCCGTTGCCCAGTTGCACGTTGCCGTAGATGGCGCCGGCATTGCCGAAGAAGCTGGCGTTGCCGTTGCCGAACGTGATGCCGCCCATCGTGCCGTAGTTCAGGGCACGGGCGTCGGCGCCGCCGCCCAGGGTCAGCGCGCCCATGGAGCCGAAGTTCAGGAACCGGTCGTCGTCGCCGTCGCCCAAGGTGACGCTGCCGCCGCTGCCCAGCGCGGCGCCGGTGAGGCTGCCCGTCGCCTGGTTGGTGAACGACGCACCGTCGCCGTCGCCCAGCACGACGCTGCCGTTGATGAGGCCGCTATTGTCGATCTGCTCGGCAATCAGGCTGCCCACGCCGCTGTAGCCGCCGACGATCGTGCCGGTGGCGCCGTTGACGAGAGAGAAGTGCGAGGTCGTGGCGACGCTGCCCAGCTGGGAGATGGCGACGCCGGCCGAGGAGATGAGGCCGTTGTTCACGAGTTGCCCGGCGCCATTGACACCGATGGCGCTGCTGCCGGCGGCGGTCGTGCTCACGATGCCGGCGTTCTGGATATTGACGCTGCCGCCGGCGCCGGTCGCGGCGGCGACGATGGCCGCGCCGTTCGTCGAGCTGATCGTGCCGGCCGCGAAGTTGAAGACGGTCGTGGTCTGGTTGGCCGCGCCCAGCGAGATGCCGGCGTCATAGCCCAGGATCTGGCCGTTGTTCTGGACGTTGCCGCCACCCGGCCCGGTCACGCCGACGAAGCCCTCGCCGGTGGCGTAGATGTAGACGTTCAGCGGGACGAAGAGTTCGTCGTCGGTTCCCGGAAACACGAAGCCGTTGCTGGTCGTCGTGCTGGTATTCGTCGCAATGAAACTCGCCATCTCGCCTCGGCCTCCGAGCCCCGTGTTTCAGTCTTGTTGATTTGTCGGTGCGTGAATTCCCTGCGGCTAGTTCAGCAGGTACTGATGGCCGTAGGCGCTGGTGAAATCGAGCTGGACCACGAGATCGTTGAAGTCGTGGTCGCCACCGTTCTGGCCGGCTTCCCAGCCCCAGGTATTGAGGCCGTAGTTCCAGAGATGACCGACCTGCTGGCCGCCGACGCTTTCGTTGGCCTGCGAGAAGGCCCAGTAGGTGTTGCCGGTGGTGAGGTTCTGCATCTCCATGGCGATGATGTCGCCCTGGTGCACGCTCATGGTCGCATCGAGGTAGCCGCCGTTGCCCGGCCCGGAGAGCCAGTTCTGCGGCGACGCCACGCCAAGCGGAGAGACCACCGCGTAGGAGGCATTGGCCGCGGCCTCCGCGTAGCCTGCCTGGCCCGGCGTCAGGCCGGCGACCGTGCCGTTGTAGTCGTCGACCTTGTAGAAGCGGACGGCGAGATTGTCGCTGTCGGACTGGCGCACGCGGATGGCCGTCTCGGCGGCAGGCTGGGTGCCCAGCGACGGATCGACCACGGTCTCGGCCACGGCGACCGGCCGCGCCAGCCGGACCGAACTGCCGTCGGCGGTCTGGAAGTCGATGAAGCCGAAATCGCTGGTGAGCAGGCCCGCCGAGCCGGAGGCCTGGCTGCCGTTGATCGCCACCGACAGCGCGTCGCCGGCATCGACGCTCAACTGGCTGAGCGTGCCCTGGGATTGCTGGTCGAACAGCAGCATCAGGTCGGAGTCGAAGCCGCTCTGCTCGACCTGGCCCGCGAAGCGCGCCGTCCAGGCATAGGCATCGCTGGCGTCGCTGATGAAGCTGAGCGCGTCGCCCCCCGCCGTGACGGAGATGATGCCGGCGCCATGGTGGAGCGTCGTCTGCACCAGCAACGTCTGCTGCGTGCCGCTCTCCCAGACACCGTTGTTCAGGTCGGCGATGTCGGGTGAGTCGGCGTAATTGTACTGGGCCTGCGCGATGGCGGTCAGCGCCCGGGCCAGCAGCACGCCGTTGGGCGAGCCGAGGCCGGTGGCAAGGTCGTAGCCCGCATCCGCAGAATAGCCGATGCCCGTCGGTATGATGTCGGCCGGAGTGGTGCCGTTGTAGGGCGCGGTCGTGTAGTCGCTGCTGCCCGGCACGAACGACGAGTTGTTGTTGCCGATCGACACGTCGTTGAACGACGCCGGTGCGATGGAAGCGGCGATGTACAGCAGATCCGTCATGTAGCCGAGGTTCGGCAGGTGCTGGTCTTCGAAGATGGTGTTGATCTGGACGGCGAGCGATGCCCAGAACGGCGTGGAGGCGCTCGTGCCGCCGCTGGGATGGGAGACGGCATCGCCGCTGGGGATCAGCTCGGGCTGCGGCACGAGGTACTTCATGTTGCCGCCCGACAGCGCCGACACGTCGGGCAGGCCGCGGCCGGTGGCATGCGCCGCGTCGTCCGTGGTGGGCGTCGAGAAGGGCAGCATCGCGCTCTGGTACCAGGGCGCGGGCTGCGTGTAGTCGACGCCGCCGTTCCCCGCCTCGTTCTGCAGATAGCCGGGCGAGAGTTCGTTGTTGGACTGCAGCAGATAGACGTTCCACACCGTCTCGAGGAACCACGGTTCGAGATTCTCGGTCGTGGGCATCTGTGAAAGCCCGCCGGCCGCGAGCTGCCACAGCACGGACAGGTCCCCCTGCTGCGCCAGGCCGAGATAGTCGGTGAAATTGGTGTTGCCGCCGTTCAGCGTCGCATCGAGCGCCGCGCTCGAACCGGTGCTGAGCGAGGTGCCGCCGACGATGATGCTGTACTCGCTGGCGCGGGCATTGGCGGTGTTGGTGAGGCCGTTGGCGCCACCGTAGCTCGAGCCGCCGTCGCCGCTCGACTGGAACACGGTGATGTTCTGCAGCGCCGCATCGATCAGCAGCTGGCGTGCCGCCCACATGAACGGCGAGTCGGCGCCGGCCTGCGAGGCGGTGAACCGGAACGACGACGACACCACCGCCGCATGATCGGGATCGAGGAAGGCCGACTGGTAGGCGGTGTAGGTCGAGGCGCCGGCATGGTCCTGCGTTCCCGAGCCGGCATAGAGGACCAGCGTGCTGTTGGGATTGACCGCCGTCGCGATGCCGATATCCAGCGCGCGCTCCGAAATGTCCGTCTGCTCCGTGCCGCCCTGCTGCTGGCCGAGGATGGTGACGGCCGAATCGAGGCCGATGCTGGAGCGGTAATTGCCGATCAGCGTGTCTATGGTGGTTGCGCCTGCGTAGCCGAACGTGTCGGCGCCCATGCCGGGTTCGATGATGGCAATCTTGCCGGTCTGGACGTTCGTGAAGTTGGCGAGCGGGAAATTGTAGAGCTGGGCCACGGCCTGGGGCGTGTTCGCGATGGGCGTCGACTCGCCGGTGCTCGCGCTGGGGTCCGTATTGTTACCCGGCCCCTGGGGACCCGTGTTGAGAGTCGTGCCCTGCGCGGTGCTGCCGTCCGGCAGAAGCCCATCGTATCCGTTGACCGCCTCGATGGACTTGCCGGTGTAGTCGATGTCGAACGACAGGCCTTTCACCGTGCCCAGCGACGACACGGCGGAATTCAGGGCCAGGTTGCCGTGCCAGAAGAGTTTCGAGCTGTTGTCTGCCTGCTCGTACAGGGGCGTGCCGAAGAGCACGTCGAAGTCGTGCGCCGAGAGGCTTACCCAGACCGTGCGCGACTGGGCCGAAGACTCGTACGCCGGGTTGGTCGACGGCGTGATGCCCAGCTGCTGCAGGGCGGTGAGCAGGTTGGTGTACGCTTCCTGGCTGGCGCCGTAGTAGTCGAGCGGATTGTCGCCCAGGGCGGCCAGCATCTTCTGGCGCGTGCCCCAGTCGGCCGACAGCAGCGCGGTCGGATCGTTGGCGCGATCCAGCACCAGGCCGACGTTGATGTAGCCCGTATATATGTCCGTGCCGGCCGGCATCAGGCTCGGGTCGGGATAACCGGTGCCGTAGTAGCTGTCATAGTCGTAGGACGACCAGCCGTTGGGCGTGCTCGACGCGAAGGTGATGTCGCCGAGGCTCACCGCATGGTCGCCGGTGAAGGAGATCGCGAGATCGGTCGCCGCGTTGAAGGTGCCCGGCGTCATCTCGAAGTAGAGCACCGTGCTCGAGGCGTTCGATTCGATCAGCACGTTGGCGCTGGTCAGGCCGAGTCCGGAGACGTCGATCTTGTCCAGGCCGGTCTTGAAGCCGGAGATCGTGTCGTAGCCGGTCACCAGGTTGCTGTCGCCGTAGCCCGTGTAGACGAAGGTGGTGGCGTCGCGAACGATGCTGGTGCCGGTGTAGAAATGATCGCCGCCGGCGCGGCCCTCGACGATGCTGGCCTCGTTGCCGATCTGGATGATGTCGACGCCGTCGGTGCCGTTGACGTTGGGCACGTTGGAGATCGAATCGGTGAAGGTGTAGGTGCCGTTGTCGATGATGTAGGCGTTGTGGCCGTTCAGCAGGTCGACATAGATGCCGCGTCCGGCGCCGGTGACGGCGGCGTAGTCGACCGTGTTGTTCGAATACTCGTTGATCTCGAAGGCCGCCTTGTGGCCCCAGATCTGATTGTAGGTCGCGTCGCCCGACAGGAAGACGTTGGTGCCCTGGCCGCCGTAGAGGGCGTTGGTGCCGCCCTTGCCGTCGAGCGTCGTGACGTCGTTGTAGCCGACCGAGTTGGCCTGGCTGGCGATCAGCACGTCGTGGCCCGCGCCGCCGAGCAGGTAGCTGCCGTTCTGCGCGCCCACGATGACCGAGCCGTTCACGCCGGCGACGATGGTGGCGGTGCCGCCCGGATGCGCGGCGTTGTAGATCGTGCCGCCGTTCGAATCGAAGATCTGGCCGGCGCCGTCGCCCAGCAGGACGTCGCCATAGATGATACCGGCATTGCCGAAATAGGCGCCGTCGCCGTCGCCGAACGTGACGCCCGTCATCGTGCCGTAGTTCAGCCCAAAGGCCTGATCGCCATCGGCCCAGGTCAGACCGCCCATCGTGCCGAAGTTCAGGAACCTGTCGTTGTCACCGTCGCCGAACGTGACGTTGCTGGCGCTTCCCATGGCGGCGCCGGTCAACGTGCCCGACGTCAGGTTGGTGAACGATGCGCCGTCGCCGTCGCCCAGCACCACGTTGCCGTTGATCGCTGCACTATTGGTGATCTGCTCGGTGACGAGGCTGCCCGCGGCATTGTAGCCGCCGACGATCGTGCCGCCGGCGGCGTTGATCAGCGTGAAGATCGACGTCGTGGCGACGCTGCCGAGCTGGGCGATGCCGATGCCGGCGGAGGAGATGAGCCCGTTGTTCACGAGCTGCCCGGCGCCGTCGACGCTGATCGCGGCGCTGGAGGCGGTGGTCGCGCTCACGATGCCGGCGTTCTGGATGTCGACGCTGCCGCTCGCGCCGGTGGCTGTGGCGACGATGGCCGCGCCGTTCGTCGAGCTGATGGTGCCGGCCGCGAAGTTGAAGACGGTCGTGGTCTGGTTGGCCGCGCCCAGCGAGATGCCGGCGTCATAGCCCAAGATCTGGCCGTTGTTCTGGACGTTGCCGCCGCCCGGCCCGGTCACGCCGACGAAGCCTGCGCCCAGCGCATAGATATAGACGTTCAGGGGAACGAAGAGTTCGTCGTCAGTTCCCGGAAACACGAAACCGTTGGCGGTGGTCGTGCTGGTGTTCGTCGCGATGAAGGAAGCCATGCCGTCTCAACCCCAAGCCGCTTTGTTACGGACTTATTGCTGCGTGCGATTGTTCTGCAGCGAAGCCGAGTGCGCGGCAGCGTGTTGCCCAGGACCACGCACGAGGCCGGACAGGCCTCGATAGATCGTCCCGGGAGGCAAGCTCCCATCTCCCCCACACTGCAAAAAGTTTCGGGCAGAACGGCGAGCGCGGCAATACGGACATTCACCAAAATGGGTCAACGCGCCGGAATCGCAGTTGTTGCGCATGGCATTATTGCCCGCGGCCCTTCACTCATGGGAATAAAGGCCGTCCAGGTGCCAAGAATGAGAATCGGGGGAGGCTCGGAATGGTTCGGACGGGCGATCTGTCTTTGCATCCCGAGGCCTACACGATCGGTAGAATCGCGACCGAGTTCTTCCTGCGCGGCTTCGAGGTGGTCGGCCAGGTGGAGGACGACATCCTGGGTGGGATGATCGTCATGACGCTGCTGGGCGACGCGATCGTCGAGGGCGGAGGAAGCGAGCCCATCGGCATTCGCGAACTGGCGCGCCGGCTGGACACGCCCTTCGAGACCGTTCGAAGACAGATCCACAAGCTTGTCCGGAAAGGCACCTGCCATGCGGTGGACGGCGGCGTGTGCCTGGCGCCGTCGATACGCCGGGCCGCACGCACGAATGCCATGCTGCGCAAGATCTATCTGGAAGCGGTTCGCATGCTCGATGGGCTGAGGCGGATCAAGATCGGCCATTACAGGCCGCCCCGATCGACGACTCACGGTTCGCGGGCCCTCAGCAAGGAGCAGACCATCGTCGTCCTGGCGGCGATCCGGGTCCTGCTCAACTCCATGCGAGCCTTGCGCGATTTCTCCGGCGGCGACCTCATGAACGGTCTGGTGTTCACCGCGATCCGGGCCGCCAACGTGAAGCACATCACCAATACGATGCCGGGCGCCAATCGCGACATCCTGCCCGATTCGGATCGCCGGCCGGTCAGCATGCTGGCGATCTCGAACTCGATGAAGCTTCCCTACGAGACCATCCGGCGACACACCGGAAAGCTCATCAAGCAGGGCAGGTGCGTGCGTGTCGGCCGCGATGGCCTGGTCGTTCCGGCGAGTGTCTTCCAGAAGCTGCATGTCGAAGCCGCTGCCGTCGTCCAGCTCGTCTTCGGTTTCATGGAAGAACTGCGGGCGGCCGGCGTGAAGGTCTGATTTCCCTCCACTTACCTCGCGACTTCGTCAGTTGGATGTGACCACGCCTGCGCTACATCTAGGGGACAGGAGGGATCGACATGCCGAACCGCAGACAGATGCTGAAGATGGGCGCGGGCTTCGGGGTGGGCGTGAGCGCGCTGGCGCTGTTCGCCGCCCTGCCGATGCGCTCGCGTCCGGCCTCCGCCGAGGTCTTCAAGGTGACGCACACCGACGCCGAGTGGAAGAAGCTGCTGACGCCGCCGCAATATGCCGTGCTGCGGCGCTCCGGCACCGAGCGGCCCTATTCCAGCCCGCTGAACGACGAGCACCGCAAGGGCACCTTCGCCTGTGCCGGCTGCCAGCTCGCTCTGTTCTCGTCGGCCACCAAGTTCGACAGCCACACCGGCTGGCCGAGCTTCTGGGCGCCACTCGACAATGCGATCGGTACCGAGACCGACACGACGCTCGGCATGACCCGCACCTCGGTCCATTGCGCGCAGTGCGGCGGCCATCTCGGCCATGTCTTCGACGACGGCCCCAAGCCGACCGGCCTGCGATATTGCATGAACGGAATTGCCATGACCTTCGCGGTGGCCGCCGCCTGATCGGACCGGGCATAGTGCGTCGAAACCTTTGGGAGACGCAGTATGGTGAAACCGGTACGCCGGATCGTGACGGGCCACGACAAGGAAGGACGCTCGGTGTTCCTCGAGGACGGGCCGGCGCCCAATGGCTTTTCGCCGTCGCATTCGCCCAACGTTGGCCTGACCAATCTGTGGGTGCTCGATGCCGTGCCGACGACCAATGAGGCCGGCCAGAAGGACCCGACGGCGCGACCGTTCAAGCTCGAACCGCCGGCCGCCGGCAATGTCGTGCGCATCGTCGAATTTCCGCCCGACAAGGAGCGCAACTACGGCAACCAGGCCGAGGTGTTCCGCCAGTACGGCGCCTCGGGCGCTCACGACAACGCCGCCCGCCACCCCGGCTTCCACAAGACCCATAGCGTCGACTACGCCATCGTCATCGAGGGCGAGATCTGGGCGCTGATGGATGTCGGCGAGACCCTGATGAAGGTCGGCGACACGCTGATCCAGCGCGGCACCAACCACGCCTGGGCCAACCGCTCCTCCAGCATCGCCCGCGTCCTCTTCGTCCTGAACGGCGCGGCGCCCGTCTGAAGCACGTCCCAACGGCGGCACTCTGTCCGAAAAGAGACCGAGTGCCGCTTGGCGACGAAATGTTGGTGACCTGCTCGACCAGTGGCTGCATTCTGCATACAACCTTCGATGTCGGAGGAAACAGGGTGCAATCACGGCGGGAGTGGGCGGTCCATCTGGTCGAGAAGATGGAGCTGGACCCTCAGTCAATCACGGCGCGAACGCTGGTCGACGTGCTCCTGTGGGCGGCCAGCCAGCACGATGTCGCGGTCACGCATTGGGACGCGATCCTGCTCGCCGCCGTCGGCATGAGCCGCAATCTCTCCGCATCGATTTTCGTCGCCGAGCGGCTGGGCATCGGGATGGACAACAGCCAGACCATCCTCCAGCGGCTGGCCCGCGCGGTCGGCGAGATCGCGCCGGTGCATGCCGTTGCGGAGGCTGACTGCGGCGCGGTTGAGCGCTGACCGGCTTCTGATATCGTCGCCGCGCATGCGGTTGAAGCTTTCTGTCATTTTCATTGTGCTTGGTGCAGGGGCGGCCGCCGTCACGGGCTGCAGCAACGCGCCCAGGTCAGCGTCATCGGCGCCCTACACGCCGACGCCCGAGGAGCAGCGCAAGATCGATCAGTGGGCGGATTGTGTAGTTCCGGCCGCCTTCAGGCTGGACGACGGCAAGGCTGCACCCGAGGCGATCGCGCGCCAGGCGATACCGACCTGCCGGCATCTCTCGTTGATCCCGGAGTCGAAAGAGACCGAGATCATCGTCCGCGTCATCAAGGAGAAGCGGGAGAAGGAGCGCAAGGCCGGTAGCACCACGCCTGCGCCGCCACCGATGATCCCGCCTCGTTGAACCGTCAGGCGGCCTTGCGACGGGCGGGCTTCTTCTTGGTGGCTCGCGCCGCGGCGTAGCGTTCGGCGCGCTTGCGCTCGGGGCCGCTGCCGGAAAGGCTCTTCTTCAGAGCCGCCATCAGGTCGACGACGCCGGACTCGTCGGGCTCCTTCGCGGGCTTGCTCTTCACCGGCTTGCCCTTCTTCTTCTCCGCGATCAGGGCGCGCAGCGCGTCCTCGTAGCGGTCGGTGAATTCCGTCGGATCGAAGTCGCCCGACTGCTGCGCCACGATCTTCTCGGCGATGTCGAGCATCTGCGCATTGGGCTTGGGCAGGTCGGGATGGCCGATCTCGTCGAGCGTGCGGACCTCCTCGGCGGTGCGCAAGGTCGTCAGCACCAGGCCATCCTGCTCGATCTCGATGGCGCAGACCCGCTCGCGCGTGCTCATGACGAGGCGGCCGATCGCCACCATGCCCTTGCGCTTCATCGCCTCGCGGATCACCGCGAAGGCTTCGATGCCGGTCTTGCCCGAGGGCACGAGATGATAGGGCGTGTCCCAGTAGAGCCGGTCGATCGTCTCGCGCGCCACGAACTTTTCGATGTCGATGATGCGGGTGGATTCGAGCTTCACACCCTCGAAGTCCTCCTTGTCGAGCAGAACGTACTCGTCCTTGGCGATCGCGAAGCCCTTCACCAGATCGCCGCGCGACAGTTCCTCGCCGGTGCCGGCGTCGACCGTCTTCATCCTGATGCGGTTGTTCGTTTTCGGGTTGATCAGGTTGAAGTGCACCGTCTCGGCCTCGGTCGTCGCCGACCACAGGGAGACAGGGCAAGTCACCAGGGAAAGGCGCAGATGCCCCTCCCAGCTCGGTCGTGCAGCCATTTTCAGAACCCCTCACGTATGGGCGATTCAACAGCCGCCGGGCTCACTTGTTGCGCGGCCGCGAGCGTGCGCGAACGATTTCAATCAGTGGCACGCGTTCCGATTTTGGTCTCACAAGGTCTAGCGGCCGAGACCGGCGACGAAGGCAGCGATCGCGCGGGCGGAGCGCAGGTGATGCACTTCCTTCGATCCCGCCGCGTCGCGCAGGAGCTGGCGATAGCGCGGCGTCAGGTGCTTGTGGCAGAGCCACAGCACGCGATAGCTGCTCATGCTGCTTCGCCAGATCGGACTGCCCTCGGGCCAGCCCTCCGGCGTCCTGAAATGTCCCTGCACCAGCCGCTTGGTCACCCACCAGTGATGCGTGACGAGCGGCAGGTCGACATGGACCAGCGTGTCGGCCAGGGCGAAACGCTGCCACGCCGTCTCGACGCAGCCGAACCCGTCGATGATCCACGCGTCCTGCGCCATCAGCCCGGCATGCGCGGCCAAGTATTCTTCACGCGGCACCGGGCCGTCGGGCCTGAACTGGATCGTGTCGATCGGGCAGAGCGGCAGGCCCGTCGCCCGGGCAATCTGCCTCGCCAGGGTGGATTTGCCGCCGCCGGCATTCCCGAACACCGCCACGCGCTTCATGCGACACACCATCCACGACCGCGCGCGCGAGGCAACCCCGGGGCGCCCATTGCATTAGCTCTGAACAACGAACCGGGAGTGTCCAATGCGTCCGATCTTCGCCGTTGCCGCCGCCGTCCTTCTCTCCGCCGGCCTCGCCTTGCCGGCCGCCGCCAAGGACCGCCCCGTCACCGACCAGGAGAAGGTGAAGCTGGAGGCGGCCGTGAAGACCGCGGGCTGCACCGGCGGCAAGATGGAATTCGACGACGACAAGTCACCGCCGCATCCCTCCGGCAAGTTCGAGGTCGACGGTGCGATGTGCGGCGACCAGAAGCACGACCTGGTCTTCGACACCGACCTCAAGCTGATCTCGAAGAAGGCGGACTAGATCCGTCTCATGTTCCTCTCCCTCCAGCGGGGCGAGAGAAGAATGAGGAGAAGCTAAGTCACCGCCGCCGGATCGTTGGGCCGCCAAAGTTCGGCGGCCTCGCGGGCGATGCGGGTGAAGTTGCGGACCAGGCTGGAGGTATTGCCGGCGCGCCACGCCAGCGCCATCGGGAGCGGCGCGGGCTTGTCGGCGATCTGGATGGTGCGCAGGCCCGGCAAGTTGAAGCTGGTGACGGTCGAGGGCGCCATCGCGACGCCGATGCCCGCCGCCACGAAGCCCGCGACCGTGTGGATCTGGTCGGCATACTGCACGACGCGCGGCGAGAAGCCGGCGCGCAGGCACATCTCCATCACACGCGAATGGATCAGCGGCGAGCCCGCGCGCGAATACATGACGAACGACTCTTCGGCGAACTGGCGCAGTTGCGTGGCGCGCCGCGCGGCCAACCGGTGTCCCGCCGGCACCAGCGCAATGAACGGCTCGCGAATCAGCGTCGCGACCTGCAGTGCGCGGCTGCTGAGCGGCGGGCGCAGCAGGCCAACATCGATGCTGCCGGTCTCCAGCGCCGGCACCAGGTTGTTGTGCAGCATCTCGCGCATATCGAGGTCGACATCGGGATAGGCGGCGCGGAAGCGTGCGACGACCAAGGGCAGGATGGTGAAAGGGGTTGAATGCACGAAGCCGACGGCGATGCGCCCCATCTCGCCGCCGCCGGCCCGTCGCACGTCGGCCTCCGCCTGGTCGGCGCCGTCGAGCAGGCGCCCCGCGCGCTCGTAGAGCAGGAGCCCGGCCTGGGTCACCTCGAACTTCTTCTGGTTGCGATGGAGCAGGCTGACGCCGAGGTCGCGCTCGAGCTTCTGGATCTGCCGGGTGAGGGGCGGTTGCGCCATACCCAGCGCGGCCGCCGCGCGCCCGAAATGGGCCTCGCGCACGACGGCGCAGAAGTAGCGGAGGCTCTTGAGGTCCATCAGTGATACCTAACGGGTATTAACAAACATATGAACGATATTGGACGCATCGGGCTATTGTAGGCAACGTCGGGTTGCAAGGCGGATGAACTGTCCTGAGCAGGAGTTGACGAGCCGATGCACGTGAAGCGGTTGGCCCACGGGTTGGGCGCCGAAATCACCGGATTGGACCTGAACGACGACATCCCGGCGAGCACGATCGCCGAGGTTCGCTCGGCGTGGATGAAGCATCAGGTCCTCGTTTTTCCACACCAGAATGTTACGCCGGAGCGACATATTGCATTTAGCCGGCAATTAGGAGAGGTCGACCCCGTCTCCTTCGCTCCGTTGTTCCGGCATCCAGATCACCCGGAGATCATGGTGATCTCCAACAAACCGCAGAAGGGGAAGCCCTCGAACACACGCAACCAGGGGCGGCAGTGGCACTCCGACACCTCCTTCACGCTGCGCCCGGCCACCGGGTCGCTGCTGCACTGCTTGGAGCTGCCGGACGTGGGCGGTGATACCGAATTCACCAATATGTACATGGCCTACGACGCGCTTTCGGATGTGATGAAGAAAGTGCTGGAAGACCTCTACGCCGTTCACGATTCGACCAACACCCGCGACGCCCGCAAGCGCCCGCCCGAGGAGCTGGCCGAGCTGCGCCGGCACAACCCGCTGGTCGCCCAACCGATCGTGCGCGTCCACCCCGAGACCGGCCGCAAGGCGCTCTATGTCAGCGAAGGCCAGACGACGCACATCGTCGGCATGACCGAGGAAGAGAGTGCGGCCCTGCTGAACTTTCTCTTTGCGCATTCGGTGCAACCAGAATTCATCTACAGGCATCGCTGGTCGCTGCATGACATCGTCATGTGGGATAACCGGTGCACCATGCACCTGGCCGTGCGCTACGACATGACCAAGCCGCGGCACATGCATCGCACCACGCTTAAGGGCGAGCCCTCCGGCTACCTCTATCAACCGCAATAGGCGACACGGATGGTCGCGCGACAGACAGGAGGCCCCAATGTCATCGACGCGTAGAGTAGGACGGCGCGTGCTTGGGATGGGTCTCGTCGCGGCGGCGCTGCTGCCCGGTCTGCTTCACTCAACCGCGTCTGATGCGCAGGCGCAGGCGGCGCCCTGGCCCACCAAGCCGATCCGCGTGATCGTGCCGTTCCCGCCGGGCGGGGGCACCGATGTCGTGGCGCGCATCCTGGCCGAGCAGCTCTCGCAGATCTTCGGCCAGCAGGTGATCGTCGAGAACAAGGCCGGGGCCAACGGCAACCTGGCCGCCGCCTTCGTCGCGAAGTCCGATCCGGACGGCTACACGCTGCTGTTCACCAACACCAGCATCATGACCATCGCGCCCAGCATCTACACCAACCTGGGCTTCGAGCCGATGCGAGACTTCCTGCCGATCGTGCGGGTGGCCGAGGTGCCGAACCTCCTGCTGGTCAATGCCGAGGTGCCGGCGAAGACCGTGGCGGAGCTGGTGGTGCTGGCCAAGCCCGGCAAGATGGCGCTGGCCTCGGGCGGCAGCGGCTCGGTCTCCCACCTGACCGGCGAGATGTTCAAGCTCGCCGCCGGCGTGCAGATGCTGCACGTGCCCTACAAGGGCAACGCCCCGCAGGTCGCCGACCTGGTGGCAGGCCAGGTGCCCGCCGGCATCGCCGACATGTCGGGCGCCGTGCCGCAGATCAAGGCCGGCAAGCTGCGGGCGCTGGCGATCACGACGAAACAGCGGTCGCCGATGCTGCCCGACGTACCGACCCTGGAGGAGAGCGGCCTGCTCACCTTCGAGTCCTCGGTTTGGGTCGGCATGGTCGCGCCCGCCGGTACTCCGGCACCGGTGATCCAGACGCTGGCCCGCGCGATCAACGAGGCCGTTTCCCGCAAGGATGTCGCCGAGCGCATCAGCGAACTCGGTTTCGCGATGGTCGGCGGAAGTCCGGCCGAGTTTTCGGCGCGTATCACGGAAGAAGCAAAGCACTGGAAGCAGGTCGTCGCCAAATCCGGCGCGACCGTCGAATAGCGAGAGTAGAGAGAAGGAAGAATGGCCAAATCACATCCCGTCGACGCCCATGTCGGTACCCGCATGCGCCAGCGCCGCACCCTGCTCGGCATGAGCCAGACCAAGCTCGGCGATGCCGTCGGCCTGACCTTCCAGCAGGTACAGAAATACGAGCGCGGCTCGAACCGGGTGGGCTCCAGCCGCCTCTACGAATTCTCCAAGGCGCTCGACGTGCCGGTCTCCTATTTCTTCGAGGAGATGCCGGGCAACGTGCTGGCCGGCCGGCCGATGGCCGCCAAGGTGAAGAAGGGCGGCTTCGGTGAGGCGGGCACGCCCTTCGCCACCGAGAAGGACCCGCTGATCAAGCGCGAGACGCTGCAGCTCGTCCGCGCCTACTACAAGATCCGCGAAGGCTCGGTCCGCAAGCGCATCTACGAGCTGGTCAAGACGATGGGCACGGCCAGCAGCGCCGAGAACGCGAAGAAGAAAAAGTAATCGCGCCGCCAACCCGTCGTCCTGAGCGAAGCGCCGAAGGCGCGTAGTCGAAGGACCTCTTTTCGCTTTGTCGCATCGTGCGCCGGAAAAGAGGCCCTTCGACTACGCTTCGCTCCGTTCAGGGCGACGCAGGTACTCACGCCGCCAGCAGATGCTCCGCGATCTGCACCGCGTTCAGCGCGGCACCCTTCAACAACTGATCGCCCGCCACGAAGAGCGAGATCGAATGGCCTGACGGGTCGCCGAGATCCTGGCGGATGCGGCCGACCAGGATGTCGTCCTGCTGGCTGGCATCGCGCGGCATCGGGAAGACGTTGCGCTCGCGGTCGTCGACCAGGCGCACGCCCGGTGCATTGGCCAGCAGCGCACGCACGCGGGCCTCGTTGATCGGCTGCTCGCACTCGAAGGTCACGGCGGCGGCATGGGCGCGCAGCACCGGCACCCGCACGCAGGTGGCCGACAGGCGAAGCTGCTCGTCGCCGTAGATCTTGCGAGTCTCGCGCATGACCTTGGTCTCCTCGTCATTGTAGCCGGTCTCCGGATCGATCGCGGTGTTGTGGCTGAACAGGTTGAAGGCGTAGGGGTGCGGCAGCACCTTGGGCTGGAAGCTGCGCCCGTCGAGATAGGCGCGCGTCGAATCCGCCAGCTCGTCCATCGCCGCCGCGCCGGCGCCGGAGGCCGCCTGGTAGGTCGCGATGGTCATGCGCTTGATGCGATTGTGCTGGTGGATCGGCCACAGCGGCGTGATCGCGATGATGGCGGCGCAATTGGGATTGGCGACGATGCCCTTGTGGCCCGCGATCGCGCCGGCGTTGATCTCGGGGATCACCAGCGGCACCTCGGGATCCATGCGGAAGGCCGAGGAATTGTCGACCACGATGGCGCCGGCCGCGACCGCGATGGGGGCGTAGCGCCTGGAGATACCGCCGCCCGCCGAGAACAGCGCGATATCGACGCCCTCGAAGCTCTTTTCGTTGAGTTCCTGAACGACGAGCGCGCGGCCGTCGAACGACAATTCGCGGCCGGCCGAGCGGGCCGAGGCAAGCAGGCGCAGTTCCTTCACCGGGAAGCGGCGCTCGGCCAGGCAGCGCAGGAATTCGACGCCGACGGCGCCGGTCGCACCGACGATTGCGACGGTGAGGGGGCGGGAAGCGGTGGGTCTCGAGGGCATGTCTGTCTCCTTCGTTGAAGCCGGAAGACGGACGCCTGGAAAGACAAAGGCCCCGTCCGAAACCGGCGGGGCCTGTGAGGTTGTCCTATGACACGTTCGACTTTACGCGCACGTCCTCGCCGGCCCACCGAAGGTGGTCGTTTTGGTCGTGGTCGTTTTGGTCGCGAAGCGCGTCATGGTGGCGACGATATAGGGCGAGGGTGGCCGGGTTGTAAAGGGCAGGGCAGAGGCTATCGTCCAGTGGAGCTGAACGCGCTCAGCGATCCGAGCAGTGGAATACGACATGTCCTGCCCGGGAAGTGAAGGAGTCGAGCCAATGAACCTCGGGCTGGAAGGCAGGACCGCGCTCGTAACGGCGGCCAGCGGCGGGATTGGCGGCGGCATCGCGGCGGCGCTGGCGGACGCGGGCGTGCGTGTCGCGGTCAGTGCGCGCACGCATGCGGCGCTGGAGCAGGTGGCTGACTCGCTCGCTTCGTGCCCCGGCGGGCGGCCGGTTGTCGTCGTGGGTGACGTGTCCGAGCAAGGTGGCCCGGCCCGTATTTTCGCCGAGGCGTCGGCCGCACTCGGCGGTCCTGTCGATATCCTCGTCAACAACGCCGGTGGCGCGAGGCCTGTAACCGGCAATGCCGACGACGCTTTCTGGGACGAGGCGCTGACGCTCAACTTCCTGGCGGCGCGGCGGCTGACCGATCTCGTTTCGCCCGGCATGAAGGCCCGGAACTGGGGGCGGATCGTCAACATTTCGGGCGCGCTCGTTGCACCCAGGCTCAATGGCGCCGCGCCGGCAAAAGCCGCGCTCGTCAGTTGGTCCAGAACACTATCGTCGGAGCTCGGCCCCTACGGCATTACCGTCAACACGATTGCACCCGGGCGCATCAACTCGGCGCAGATCCGGAAACTGCATCCGACGGAAGAGTCGAAAGCCGACTTCATCAAGCAGAACATTCCCGCCGGCTATTTCGGGGAGCCCTCCGACATCGGGCACCTCGTCGCGTTTCTCGCGTCGCCGCTCGCGCGCTACGTCAACGGCGCCGCCATTCCGGTCGATGGCGGCGCGGTCCGGCGCGTTTAGGCGACCTAGCTCAGCCGCATGAACGGCTTGTCGCCGCACACCGTGACGCGGTGGCCGTAACGGCGGTGCGGGAAGTAGTCGAACATCGCGTGGTGCTGGACGCAGCGATTGTCCCAGAAGGCCACCGAGTTCGGCTGCCACTTGAAGCGGCACTGGAACTCCGGTGTCTCGATGTGGCGGTAGAGCATCTCCAGCAGCGCGTCGCTCTCGTTGCGGCGGAGCTGCGGGATGCGCAAGGTGAAGCCGCGATTGACGTAGAGGCTCTGCTTGCCGGTCACCGGATGGGTGCGCACGATCGGGTGCTCGGCGTTGGGGAACTTGATGTCGTCGCGGTCCGTCGCCTTGACGCGATAGTAATGCGCCTTGGAACTGTCGTGCAGCGCGGTCAGGCCTTGCAGCATCTGCTTGATCGGCTCGGAGAGCGTGTCGTAGGCGCGGTACATGTTGGCGAACAGCGTGTCGCCGCCGCCCTCGGGCGGGACCTCGGTGAGGTAGAGGATCGAGCCCATCGGCGGCTCGACATCGCACGACACGTCGGTGTGCCATTCCTCGCCGGCCACGTGGCGTGACTTCTCGTCGGCCTTGATCTCTAGGATCTCGGGATGCTCGGGGATGGCGATGGGCGCGTTAGGATGGACATGCAGCGGGCCGAAGCGGCGGCCGAAATCCTTGTGCTGGTCGATCGACATCTTCTGGTCGCGGAAGAAGATCACCAGGTTCTCCATCAGCGCGTCGTGCACTTCCTGGAACTGCTGGTTGCCGAGCGGCTTTCCGAGATCGACACCGAATATCTCCGCCCCGATGTTCGGCGTCAGCTTGCGCACTTCGATCGACTGATAGGCCATTGGCGTTTCCTCCCGGAACTGGCGTCCGTTGAGGAGAGGATACGCCCGCGGACGGTTGACCACAGGGGAATCTTGGTGGAATCCGTAATACGGAATTCCAGGCCGCACCCGTCAGCCGGCCGGCGGTAAAACACTCGTTACATCAAAGCCTTGGCCGGCACGTGGGCCGTCCGGCCGGAATCCGCTAGACTGCGGACGGAATGAAGATCGACGTCGACCATTACCTCGTGCTGGGCGTGCCGCGGGCAGCGGACGCGGCGACGATCCGTGCGGCCTATGTTGGTCTCGCGAAGAAGTATCACCCCGATGTGGCGTCGGGGAATCCCGAGCTCGCGACCTTCAATTTCCGCCAGATCACCGCGGCCTACCAGGTGCTGAGCGATCCCGAGAGCCGCGCGCGCTACGATGCCCAGGTGCAGGCGGTGCTGGCCGCCGAGCGCGCCCGTCGTGAGCAGGCAGCCCAGGCTGTCGCGGCCGCGCGGGCGGCAAAGGTGGCAGCCAAGGCGAAGTCGAAGGACCGGCTCGTGTCCCTCCTGTTCGGCAAGGCGGCGCCCGCGTCCGGGCCTGCCTCCGGGGCCGCGCCGAAGCCGGCCGCTCGACCCGCCGCGCGGCCCGCGCCGCGGCGTCCGACCTCTTCGCCGAGGCCCTTCCCGCCGAAGCCTGTCTTCCCGCCGCCGGCGGCGCCGCCCGCTCACCTGCAATACGCCCAGGCGATGGCGCGGCGGCGTGCGGCCGTAACCCTCGCCATCGTGCTGATGGTCTTCATCGCGGTCGGCGGCTATCTCGCTTCGCGCGCACTGCGCGGACCGAACTTCGAGGTGATGGCTGCTTCCGAAGCGACGCGGCCGGTCGTCGAGCCGTTGCCCGAGCGGCCCAAGCCCGTGCCGGTGCCGCAGATGCAGCAGCCCAGCCAGTATCCCGTCTCGCCCGAACTGCCACCCTCGGCGCCGATGTCCGGCGCCTTGACGGGCCGTCCGGCGGCGCCACGGCCCGCGCCGACCGAGATCACCGATGGCCAGTCGGTCTGCGTCGCCGACGACGGCGCCAAGTTCGCGATCATCAACCGCGGCGGCGAGCCCACCGTGATCTACAACGGCGCCGCGCCGGTGCGCGCCTCGGTGCAGTTCTCCGACCGCTATCTCGTGGTGCTGACCGGCATCGTGCCGAGCGACACGATCATGATCGGCATCCAGCGCGGCCAGGAAAACGGCACCCACGTCTATTACGCCGACCCGCGCGGCGCGATCGTCCAGACCGTCGGCGCAAGGTGCGAGGGGCAGGCGTATTAGCTTCGGCCATCGCTGTTCTTGTCATCCTGAGCGAAGCGAAGGATCTCACGCCAGCAACGGAGTCCATTGGCCACTCCGTCAGGTCCTTCGCTACGCTCAGGACGACAAGCGCACGTGATAAAGGCCGGCCCGCTCTTCACAGGCCGGCCTTCTTCATTTCATCTCGCTACTTCTTCACGCTTTCGATCGTCGGCAGCTTGTAGCGGTCTTCCGGATCGTTCCAGCCCTTGAAGTTCGGCTTGCGCTTCTCGGCGAAGGCGGCGCGGGATTCCATGAGATCGCTCTTGGCGCCGTGATCGTGCAGCGCGTCGGCGAGGCGCTGCTGGTCGGCGGTCGGAGAAGGGCGCATCTGGCGCATCATGTGGACGGTGTTCACGCGAGACGCCGGCGGCAGGGTCAGCAGGTGCTCGGCCATCGACATCGCCGTCGGCATCAGATCGGCGGCATCGACCAGGCGGTTCACGAAGCCGATCTCGTAGAAGCGCTGCGCGGTGAAGCGGAAGCCCAGCGCCATTTCCATCGCCACCGGATAGGGCAGGTTGGCGAGGTGGCCGTGATTGTAGCCGCCCAGCAGCCAGCGCTTGGCCTCGGAGACCTCGAACACCGCCTCGCGCACGGCCACACGAAGATCGGTGCGCTCGACCAGCATGAAGCCGCCGCCCATCGCGAAGCCGTTGACCGCAGCGATCACCGGCTTCTCGAGCTTGCCCGTCATGAACGGGTCCTCGATCTCGGGCCGGCGGCCACCCGGCGCGCCGTCCTTCAGCGATTCCTTCATGTCCTCGCCGGCGCAGAAGCCGCGGCCGGCGCCGGTGAAGATCGCGACTTCGAGGTCCTTGCTCTTGCGGAACTCGTTCCACGCCGCCGACAGCTCGGTCCGCATCTCGTGATTGAGCGCGTTCAACCGGTCGGGCCGGTTCATCCGCACGACGAAGATCTGTCCATGCTTCTCGGTTTCGACGACAGCCATCTCGATTTCCTTATCCCTTGATGAATGCGAGCAGATCCGCGTTCAGCTCGTCCTTGTTCTGGGTCGCCAGGCCGTGGCTTCCCTTCGGATAGATTTTCAGGGTCGAGCCCTTCACCAGTCTGTGCGAGGCGCGGCCGGCGGCGTCGATCGGCACGATCTGGTCGTCGTCGCCGTGAATGATCAGCGTCGGCACGTCGAACTTCTTCAGGTCCTCGGTGAAGTCGGTCTCGGAGAAGGCCTTGATGCAGTCGAGCAGCGGCTTCAGCCCGCCCATCATGCCCTGCAGCCAGAAGAAATCGCGCGTGCCCTGGCTCACCTTGGCGCCATCGCGGTTGGCGCCGTAGAACGGCGTCGTCAGGTCCTTGAAGAATTGCGAGCGGTCGGCGGCCACGCCCTTGCGGATGCCGTCGAACGCCTCGATCGGGAGACCGCCGGGATTGGCCGCGGTCTTGAGCATCAGCGGCGGTACCGCGCTCACCAGCACGGCCTTGGCGACGCGCTTGGTGCCGTGACGGCCGATGTAATGCGCGACCTCGCCGCCGCCGGTCGAATGGCCGACCATCGTGGCGCCCTTGAGGTCGAGCGCCTCGAACAACGCAGCGAGATCGTCGGCGTAGGTGTCCATCTCGTTGCCGTCCCAGGTCTGGCCCGAGCGGCCGTGTCCGCGGCGATCATGCGCGATCACGCGGAAGCCGTGGCTGGCGAGGAAAACCATCTGGTCTTCCCAGGCGTCGGCGGTCAGCGGCCAGCCGTGGCTGAAGGTGACCACCGGGCCCTTGCCCCAGTCCTTGTAATAGATGTCGGTGCCGTCGCGGGTTTTGATGAAGGGCATGTGACACTCCTCGCTGCGGGATCAAAATTCGACGCGGGAGAATGCACCAGCCCTGAGGCCGGTGCGACTAGACGTTGGGCGGAGTTACCGCCGCTCGAAGTCGATGCGCTCGTCGACGGGGAGACCGAGCAGGTGGCGGCGCAGGCAGTCGAGGCCGAGTTCGGTCGCGCCGATGCGCACCCAGTCGCGACCACCGACCAGCCGGGCCTGGCGCGTGACGGCGCCGCTCTCGTCGGCGAGGCCGATGCAGATCGTGCCGCCCATGTCGGGACGGTCCGGGCCTTCGTCGAGTTCGAGCAGCAGCACCAGCGCGTGGCTGGCGCCGCTCGACGCGCGCAGTGCCTTGGCGGCAGCGGCTGCCGCATCGGGCGCGACGGCGGTGGCGCCCAGCTCGGCGATGTCGCGCGCGACGATGCCCCGGCGGAACGCACGTTCGGCGCCGGCCAGCGGAGCGAGGCGGGCGGCGAGATGGCCGCCGGTGATCATCTCGGCGGTGGCGAGCGTCGCGCCCTTTTCGAGCAGCTTGCCCAGCACCACGCCTTCGAGCGTCTGCTCGTCCTCGGCGACGATGAAGTTGCCCAGCCGCTTGCGCACCTCGGCCTCGGCCGGGTCGAGCAGCGCGGACAGCGCCGCTTCGTCGTCGGCGCGCAGTGCGAGCTTGGTCTCGAGCTGCGGGTAGTGCGCCTGGAAGCCGAGCTTGATGCCGCCGTCTTCCTTGAAAGCCGGCATGTCGCCCAGCATCTGGTCGGCGCGCGATTCGCCGATGCCGAACGTGTGGAAGCGCTTCAGCTTCGTCACGCCCTTGATGCCGCTCATCGCCAGGATACGCGGGATCACCTGCTCGTCGATCATGCGGCGCATCTCGCGCGGCACGCCGGGGGTGAAGAAGAAGCGCGCCTTGCCGATGGTGACGGCGAAGCCGCAGGCGGTGCCGATCGGATTGTCGATGAACTCGGCGTTGGCCGGCAGCATCGCCTGCTTCACGTTGTTGGGCGGCATCACGCGCCCGCGCCGCGCATAGGATTCCTCCATGCGCTTCATCCAGTAGTCGCTCAGCACCAGCTCGACGCCGCAGGCCTGGGCCGCGACCTCCTGCGAGAGATCGTCGACGGTGGGTCCGAGCCCGCCGTTCACGATCACCGCATCGGCACGCTCGCCCGCCTGGTGGAAGGCCTTCAGCAGGCTCTCGCGGTCGTCGCCGACCGTGGTGCCCCAATGGACGCCGAGACCGACCTCGACGAGGCGGCGGGCCATGTGGCTGTAGTTGGTATTGATGGTTTTGCCGGTGAGGATCTCGTCGCCGGTACAGAGGATTTCAACGCGCATGCGCGGAATTATCGGCTAACGTCGCGCCTAAAGCAAAAGCGAGGAAGGAAACACCATGACCGTCCTGTCATCCGATCTGCGAGAGGCGCTGGCGAAAGTGGGCACCTCGACCCTGACCGGCGTGCTGAACAAGAAGGGCCTGCGCAGCATGACCCTGTTCGACGTGTGGCCGATCCGGCCCGAGCAGCCGCGCATGGTGGGCATCGCCTTCACGATGCGCTTCATCCCCTCGCGCGAGGACAAGGACGGCCCGGCGTCGACCAGCCGGTCCATGGTGCAGCCGCAGGCGATGGAGGAATGCCCGCCCGGTCATGTGCTGATGATCGACTCGCGCGGCGATTCGCGGGCGGCATCGGCGGGCGATCTCTATGTCGGCCGGCTGAAGGCGCGCGGCGCGGCCGGCATCGTCACCGATGGCGGCTTCCGCGACACCGACGGCGTGCACAAGACGGGACTGCCGGCCTATCACCGTCGCCCGTCCTCGCCGCCGAGCCCGATCGCGCACCGCCCGGTCGACCTCAACCTGCCGATCGCCTGTGGTGGTGTCGCGATCTATCCCGGCGACGTGATCGTCGGCGACCGCGATGCGATCGTCGTCATCCCGCCCGAGATCGTCGAAGCCGTCGCCCAGGAAGCGCTCGACGCCTATCACTACGAGGAATTCGCCGAAGCCGAAGTGGCGCGGGGTCGCTCGCTGAAGGGGTTGTTTCCCGTGGCGGGCGAGGAGGCGAAGCGCGACTACGAGGCGTGGAAGGCGCGGGGGAAGAAGTAGAGCCCCGTCGTCTCGACCGGAGCGCCGAAGGCGCGTAGTGGAGAGACCTTCTCTCCGCCAAAAGCCGGCTAATCGTAGAGAGAAGGTCTCTCCGCTACGCCTCGCTGCGCGAGGCTCCGGTCGAGACGACGGGATGTCACGCCAGCGACGTCCTGATCTCCAGGCCGTTCTTCAGCGTCAGCGTCACCGGCGTCCGCTCGGCGATATCGGCCATGCGCTTCTTCTGCTCGTCGTCGACGGCGCCTTCGATGGTCAGCACGCGGTCGATGCGCTGCTTGTCGCCGTCGCGGCTGAAATGGATGTCGGCATGCACGGCGGTGACCGGCCACTGCTTGCGCTCGGCGTACATGCGGAGCGTGATGACGGTGCAGGCGCCCAGCGCCGAGGTCAGGAGATCGTAGGGGGCGGGGCCGGCATCCTTGCCGCCCAGCTCCGGCCCTTCATCGGCCGTGAGCTTGTGATGTCCGGCATGGCCGGTCGAAATGGCGGTCGCGTAGTTGGTCGTGCCGATGCTTGCCTTTGCGTGCGCCATGTCCGCCTCCCGATGCTTGAGGGCCCGTAGTACGGGCCCTCGCACCAGTCTAGCGGCGCTTGCGGCGCGATGCTGCCTTCTTCGTGACCTTCTTCACGGCCTTCTTCACCGCGGTCTTGGTCTTCGTCACGGCCTTCTTGGCCTTGCCGACGGCCTTCTTCACCGCCTTCTTGACGCTCTTCTTCTTCGCGGCCTTCTTGCGCGCGGGGCCGGTAACGGCTTCGACGCCGCGCTGCGCAGCCTTCACGGCCTTGCGGCCGGCGCGCACGACCGCGATCTCGGCCTTCACAACGGCGTTCGCGACCGTGTCGACCAGCTTCGCAGTCACCTTCTTCTTCGCAGCTTTCTTCTTCGCAGCCATGCAGTTCTCCCTGTGCAATTCGCGAGACGGCAAACGCCGAAACTCGCACAAGGTTGCATCTAGGTTACGATTCGTATCGCTGTCACGCCTTCTTCCCGCGAACGAACGGTGCCGACATGAGTCATGTCGTCGCTGATCGGCGCGCCGTGCGGAAGCGCCGCGAGCAACCCGCCGGCGGTCTGCGGATCGAACAACAGCGGCAGCTTCGCATGCGATGAAGCGCGATCCATGCCGTCGATGAGATGACGTGCGCGCAGGTTTTCCGGCTGCAGCGAGCTCGCAAAGTCCTGCGCGAACAGCTCGATCGCACCCGGCAACACCGGCAGCGCATCGAGTTCGAGGTCGACGGTGACGTTACCCGAGGCGCGGATCATCTCGGCGAGATGGCCGGCCAATCCAAAGCCCGTCACGTCGGTGCAGGCATGTGCACCTGCAGCAACGAGCGCTCGCGATGCATTGCCGGACGGCGTGCGCATCGACGCGAGAGCGGTTTCGATCCAGGCCGCTTTCGCCATGCCGCGCATCGCGGCGGCGAAGATCACGCCGGTGCCGAGCTTCTTGGTGAGCACCAGCCGGTCACCGGGCTTGAGCCCGCCCTTGCGCAGCGCCTGCGCCGCGACGACGAGCCCGTTCACCGAGAAGCCCAGCGCCGCTTCCGGTCCTTCGCCGGAATGGCCGCCGATCAGCGCGCAGCCGGCATCGTCGAGTACCCTTCGGGCACCGGCCAGCATCTGGAAGAGATCCTCTTCCATCAATCGCTCGGCGGCCGCCGGCACGACCGCGAGGGCCAGTGCGCTGTGCGGCTTCGCACCCATCGCCCAGACGTCGCCCAGCGCGTGGACGGCCGCGATTTCTCCGAAGGTGAAGGGATCGTCGATGAAGGTGCGGAAGAAATCGACCGACTGGACCAGCGCCTGTCCCGCCGGCACCTCGATCATCGCCGCATCGTCGGGCGCGTCGAGACCGATGGTGACGCTCGCGCCGGGCGAGGGGCCGAGCCGCGCCAGCACGCGATCGAGCACGCCCGCGCCGACCTTGGCGCCGCAGCCGCCGCAGCGCATGCCGATATCGGCCAGCAGGCGCTTCGCTTCGGCATCGGCCAGGGCAGGGTCGGGCGGCGTGGAGCGGGCGGACATATCCATCGGTGTCGCCGGCGGCTCGCGATACATGCGCATCCACTTGCGGTCGATATGGTCCTTCCAGCGCCATACCCACGCGCCTTCGATCGCCCACGATCCGCGTGTCGCCACGGCATGGCCGTCGCCGGTGCCGAGGATCGAGAGGTAGCGGCTCTGCGGCGTGAAGGGTTTTGGTTGTTGGCCGAGCAGCGCGAGGCGAAGGTTCTCCGCGAGCGGCGGGCCGTGGCGCACCGCGAACACGCCGGCCTTGGGCCGCGGATGGGCGGTGACGCTGGCGCAGTCGCCGGCGGCGAAGACGGTGAGATCGCCACTGGAGGCCAATGTCGGCTCGACGGCGAGGAAGCCGCGGTCGTCGAGGGGAAGGCCGGTCCCGGCGAACCATTTGGCGGCACTGGCTTCGGTCACCACGAACACGTCGTCGACCATCACTCGCTCGCCGGTCTCGAGATGGACTGAATCGGCGTCGATCCGCGTCGTCGCGGCATTCTCCAGCAGGCGCACGCCGCGCCGCTTGAAGATCGCGCGCATGCGGTTGCGCGCCGCGACCGCCTGGCCGGCTAAAATCTCGCCGCGCGTCGCCAGGGTCACCGAGACCTCGGCGCCGCGCGCGACCTCGCGCAGCCGATGATCGATGGCCAGCGCCAGCTCGACGCCGCCCGCGCCGCCGCCGATCACGGCGATGCGCAGCGCGCCCTGCCAGTCCTTCACCCGCTCGAGGAAGCCCAACCACCGTTGGCCGAGTTCCGCGATCGGCTTGACCGGCGTGGCATGCTCCGCCGCACCCGGGATCGAGCCCATGCTGGGCGAGGAGCCGACGTCGAGCGAGACGAGATCGTAGGAGACCGGCGGGCGATCTTTTAGCAGCACCTGCCGGTTGACCCGATCGAGCCCGACCGCCTCGGCATGGATCAGCCGCGCCCCGCTCCAGGCGCACAGCCGCGCGAGATCGATATGGCATTCATCGAACGTGTAGGCGCCGGCCACGAAGCCCGGGATCATGCCGGAGTAGGGCGTCTCGATGTCCCGTCCGATCAGAGTGACCCGCAAGCCCGGCATCGGCTTCATGCCGAAGCTCTTGATCACATGGACATGCGAATGGCCGCCGCCCACGAGCACGAGGTCTTTGAGGAAGGGCGCCGACTGCATCGTGCTCTCTATATCTCATTCTCATATTCCTCTCCCCCGTTAGGAGGAGAAGAGAATGAAAGATGGGAAGAACCCGGAAGTCTTTGCGATCAAGTGCTGGAATTGTAACAAATTGTAATGTATATCAATTGATTAGGGGCGGTTGTTCCCCTCGTTTGGGAGCGTGCCTCATGGCCGTCAGTTCCGGCCTCTCGGTCTCGCCCGATCTTTCCGAGGACGGCGCCTCGCTCGTCGTGCAGACGCGCTCGGCCTGGTCGATGTCCTGGCCGCTCGTGCTGGGCCTGCTCCTCTTCATCTGCCTCGCCAACGGCAGCGGCTGGCCGCTGCTGGCCGATCCCGACAGCCACTGGCACATCGCGGTCGGTAACTGGATGCTGTCGAACGGCACCGTGCCGACGGTCGATCCGTTCTCCTTCACCTTCGCGGGCCAGCCGTGGATCGCCAAGGAGTGGCTGTCGCAGCTGCTGATGGCGGTGTCGTTCAAGCTGGGCGGCTGGGGTGGTGTCACCGTGCTGGCCGCGACCGCGCTCGCGGTGTCGTTCGCGCTGATGCTGCGGCTGCTGCTGCGCGACCTGCGTCCGCTGCCCGCCGCGGTGTTCGCGCTGGCCGCCATCGCGATGACCCTGCCGCACTTCCTGGCGCGGCCGCATGTGCTGGCTTTCCCCTTCATGCTGATCTGGATGGCGGGCCTGGTGCGTGCCGTCGAGGAACGCCGCGCGCCGACGCCATGGCTGCTTCTCGCCATGCTGCTGTGGGCCAACCTGCATGGCGGCTTCACGCTCGGCCTTCTGCTGGGCGGCGCCTTCGCGGTCGAAGCGCTGCTGGGCGCGCGCGACGAGCAGGAACGCAAGGCGCTGTTCCTCGGCTGGGCCAAGTTCGGCGCGGCCTCGTTCCTCGTCGCCTGCATCACGCCCTACGGGCCGGAATCGATGCTGGTGACGCTGCGCATCTTCAACATGGGCGACACGCTGGCCTTCATCTCGGAATGGAAGTCGCCCGACTTCCAGAAGCAGCCGCTGCAGGAGCTGGTGCTGCTGATCGCGCTCTACGCCGCGCTGTCGCGTGGGCTGAAGCTGCCGATCCTGCGGCTGGTGATCGTGCTGGGCCTGCTGCACCTCTATCTTCGCTACGCGCGCAACGCCGAGCTTCTGGCCATGCTGGCCCCGGTGGCGCTGGCGCCGCTGCTGGCGCGGCAATGGCCTGCGCTGCGGCCCGATCCGGCCGCCGGCCAGGGCTCCTCGCTCGCGGAGCAGGCCGCCGCACTGGCGCGCCCCGCCGGCATGGCCGCCATCGCCGTCGGCGTGGCGTTCTGCGCGCTGATCTCGCTCGGGCTCGTGCGCTACGGCGGCATCGTCCCGCCGCTCGCGACCATGCCCTCGACCGCGATGGCCTACGTGAAGCAGGCGGGGATCGGTGGCCGCGTGCTGAACCACTATAATTTCGGCGGCTATCTCATCCATGCCGGCGTGCCGACTTTCATCGACGGTCGCGGCGAGCTCTACGGCCAGGACTTCATCAAGCGCTACGCCGACACGATCAGCCTGCGCGGCGGCGAGCCGCTGGAGCAGATGCTCGAGCGCAATCGCATCGACTGGACCTTCATGCCGCCCGACCAGCCGGCCAACCGCCTGCTGGCGCGTCTGCCGGGCTGGCGTCAGGCCTATGCCGACGAGACGGCGGTGATCTTCGTGCGGGAGCGCTGACCGACGGGTAGAATGGGACCAGGCGCCAATCGCCGGGAGGTCCCGTCATGTCGAACCGCACGATACTGAGGCCGCTCGCTCTCCTCGTTGCGACGGTGCCGCTGATGTCCTCTCCGCAGGCGAATGCCCAGCAGCCGTTTCCGCCGCCGGTCACGGTCACGGCCGACAACTTCCCTCGCGCCGAGAGCGACCGTTATTTCTCGCGGATGGTGAAAGACGGCGGCTTCGGCAAGTTCACGCATCGCCGCGAGGTCGCGGCCATCAATGACCAGACCGTCGTCCGGCTGAACCGCGACACGCTCTATTCGGCGGCGGTCTTCGATCTCGATGCCGGTCCGGTCACGATCACGCTGCCCGATGCGGGCAAGCGCTTCATGTCGATGCAGGTCCTCGACGAGGATCACTACACGCCCGACGTCTTCTATGGCGGCGGCAAGCACGTGCTGACGCGGCAGAAGATCGGCACGCGTTACGTGCTGGTCGGCATCCGCACCCTGGTCGATCCCAACGACCCGAAGGACGTGGCCGCGGTGCATGCGCTGCAGGACGCGATCAAGGTCGAGCAGCCCGGCGGCCCCGGCAAGTTCGAGATCCCGACCTGGGAGCCGATGAGCCAGAAGATGGTGCTCGACGCGCTGGTGGCCCTGGGCAGGACTCTGCCCGATACCAGGCGCATGTTCGGACCGAAGGCCAGCGTCGATCCGGTGCGCCACCTGATCGGCTCGGCCATGGCGTGGGGCGGCAATCCGGAGAAGGACGCGCTCTATCTCAACGTCGAGCCGGCCAAGAACGACGGCAAGACGGTCCATCGCCTGACCGTTGGCAAGGTGCCGGTCGATGGCTTCTGGTCGATTAGTGTCTACGACGCCAAAGGCTACTATCAGCCCAACCCGCAGAACGCCTACACGTTGAACGACATCACCGCGAAGAAGGCGGCCGACGGATCGATCACCGTCCAGTTTGGCGGCTGTGACGGCAAGATCGAGAACTGCCTGCCGATAACCGACGGCTGGAACTACATGGTCCGCCTCTATCGCCCACGCGCCGAAATCCTGGACGGTAAGTGGACCTTCCCGATGGCCCGGCCGGTGAACTGAGCAGGACGTGCCCGCGATGAAGTTCCCGGCGATCTGTCCTGACATTCCCGTGGCCGATCTCGCTCGGGCGCTGGCCTATTACCGCGACAGTCTGGGCTTTAACGTCGACTGGAGCGCCGACGATCTCGGTCTCGCCTGCGTCTCGCGCGGCGAGACCCGGATGTTCATGTCGAACGCATCCTTTCGCGCGCCGCTCGGTGTGCGCGGGCCGATCCTGCTCTGGCTCAACCTCAATGGCCGCGAGGAGATCGACGAACTCCATCGCGAATGGCATGCGGCGGGCGCGAAACTCTCGGGCCCGCCGGCGGCGCATCCCGACGCCAAGCTCTACGAATTCTTCGCCGAGGATGTCGACGGCAACTTCATCCGCGTCTTCTACGACTACGCCTGGGAAGAGCGAGAAGAGGGCTCTACTTAACCCGCACCGCCGGCTGGATGTAGCAGGCGGTCACGGTGATCGAGCCGGGCTGGAAGGTCGAATCGGCCTTGGCGAGCTTGGCCGTGAGTTCGTTGCTGACCGTGGCGATGAACATGCAGCGCTGGCCCTCGGCCACCGTCTTGTTGTTGCCCATGACGAGCGTTCCCATCGGCGGCGTCGAGACGCCCAGCGTCACCGTCGCGCCGACATCCGATGTCCCGTTCACGCAGACGAGGCTGGTGAAGGAGATGTCGGGGATCGTGTAGGCGAGGGTGAGGCTCTGGCCGATGTTCTGGAACGGCGCGGTGAAGCAGGGATAGTTCCCATGCAGCTCGTTCGGCATCGATTTCGTCGTCTGGGTCTTCGTCGTCTGCGCCTGCACGGCACTGATGCCGGCCGCGATCGTCACTGCAGCCATCAGCGCGGTTGAAACGACTCTCATCAAAACTCCCCGTTGTTGTAGGGAGTATGCGAGACGCGCGCAGCGGCGTGAAGGGCGCTTGGAGAAATCGGTCGCTCGGAACGGTGAGGAAGCGAGGCACAACGACGCGTTTGCAACGGCGTGATTGTATAACCCGCTCAAAGGTTCATAGATGCTGACGCATGTTGCTCACGATGGGCCTTCGATTGGCAGGGACATTCCGACGAGGCTCTCGCTTCGTGCGGATGCTTTGCATCCTGTCGCTGGCGATCGCGAGCGTCCTGCATGTCGTGAGCGATTGTCGCGTGGCCGTATCGGCCGGCGGCGGCGGCCCGATCACGGTGTCGAGCCTGCCGGACGGACAGGGCAGCGATACCGCCCAGGCCGCCGAGTCCTGCCATAGCTGCTCGGTCGCGCCCTACTTCAATGCCGTGACGTCTGGCGTCGTCGCAACGGCGACGCACGAAGTGCCCGAAGGGCGCCTCGTCCAGGTCTTCCCGGTCTCTCTCCGCATCTCCGGACCGCCTCCCAAGGCCTGAGTCATCGCGTTTCGTTCGCCGTGCCGGTTCTGCCCGCGCGGCTCGCCGATGATTGCTTTCTTGGGATCAGGTCATGTCCATCCGCGTTTTCGCGGCACTGGCGGCAGCGTCGCTTGTCGCCGCCGGTGCGCAGTGTGCGCAGGCGCAGACGCCACAGGCGTCGCGCACCGCCCAGACGCCACCCCAGCCGCAGCGCGCCGCCAACGGCACGCTGACGCTGCGCCAGGCGCTGCAGCAGGCGGCCAATGCCAGCCCGCGCCTCGACGTCGCCGACCGTAACATCGGCATGGCGGCTGGCCGGCATCAGCAGGCCGGTGCACTGCCCAATCCGACGATCGGCTTCGAGATCGACAATTTCGCGCCGGGCAATTCCGAAGCGGTGGGCGGCGCCGAGACGACCTTGATGCTGAGCCAGCTCATCGAGCTCGGCGGCAAGCGCGACGCGCGTGTGTCGGCGGCCTTGGGCGATGCCGATGCCATGCGCTGGGAGAAGGAGGCGGCCCGGCTGGAGTTGCTGTCGGAGACGACGCTGGCCTTCGTCGAGGCGCTGTCGGTACAGCGGCGCATCCAGATCCTCGACCAGCAGGCCGCGACGCTCGAGAGACTGGTGCCGCTGATGCAGCGCCGCGTCGAGGCTGGCGCCTCCTCGCCCTCTGAGGTGACGCGCACCCAGACGGCGGTGGGCATGACGCGGCTGGAGCGCGAGCGGGCGCGTCTCGCCTTCGCGGTGGCGCGGCGCGATCTTGTAGCCCTGATGGGCCGCGAGGTGCCCGACTTCACCGCGGTCACCGGCGATTTCGGCCGCCTCGTGCGGCCGGCGGCGCTCGAATTGCTGATCAAGGCGATCGACGACAATCCGCAGCTCATGCGCTGGACGGCGATCCGCGCCCAGCGCGACGGCGAGCTTCTGGTGGCGCGGCTGAAGCCGATCCCCGACGTCACGGCGAGCCTCGGCTGGCGCTACTACTCCGACACCCAGCAGAGCGCGATTCGCCTCGGAGTCTCGATGCCGTTCCCGGTGCTCGACCAGAATCGCGGCGGCATCCGCGAGGCGCAGGAGAATTCGCGCAAGGCCCATGCCGAGCGCGCGGTGAACCGGCTGGCGCTGATCGCGGTCGTCGCCAAGGCGCACGACACCGCCAACAACCAGCTCCAGCAGCTCGACCTCATCCGCAAGACGATCCTGCCGGCGGCGCGCCAGACCTACGCGACCATCGAGGCGGGCTACGGGCAGGGCCGTTTCACGGTGCTGGAAATCCTCGATGCCTATCGCGCCGTCGCCGATGCGGAGCTGATGGAGCACGAGGCGCTCGCGAGCTTTCACTCGGCAGTGGCGACGATCGAGGGGCTGACGGCGACCCCGGTGAACCTGGCGAGGGCGAGGCAATGAATTTCGTGAAGAAGCTTCTGGGCTACGCGGTCGTGGCCCTGGTCTGCGCCGGCATCCTGGGTGCCGCCGGCTATTACGTCTTCGACGCGCGGTTCGCCAAGCAGTCCAAGGCCACGGCCAGCAAGGGTGGCCATGGGAAGGAAGGGGAGAAGGACGCGCACGGTCACGACGAGGGGGTGAAGCTCACCGACGCCCAGGTCGCGGCGGCCGGGATCGAGATCCTGAAGGCGGGACCGCGCGAACTCCGCGACACGCTGCTGCTCAACGGTACGATCCAGCCCAACCAGGAGACGCTGGTGAAGGTGACGCCGCGCTTTCCCGGCGTCATCCGCAGCATGCGCAAGCGGCTGGGCGACAGGGTGAAGGCGGGCGAGGTGCTGGCGACGGTCGAGAGCAACCAGAGCCTCACCGTCTACGAGCTGAAGGCGCCGATCGACGGCACCGTGATCGACCGCGACGGCACCTTGGGCGAGTTCGCCTCGGAAGCGAGACCGATCTTCACCATCGCCGACCTGTCGACGATGTGGCTCGACTTCGCCGTCTTCCGCAAGGATTTCGCCAAGGTGCGCCTGGGCGATGCCGTGTCGATCGACGTGGGCGACGGCGGCCCGCCGATCGAGGCGAAGATCGATTACCTCTCGCCGATCGGCGCCAGCGACACGCAGTCGGCGGTGGCGCGCGCCATCGTGGCCAATGATGGCCGCCTGCGGCCGGGCCTGTTCGTCAGTGGCCGCGTGGTGCTCTCGGCGCGGCCGGTCGAGGTCGCGGTCAGCACCGGCGCGCTGCAGACGCTCGACGGCAAGACGGTGGTGTTCGTGCGCGCAGGCGAGGCCTTCGAGACGCGCGAGGTCGAGCTCGGCGGCCGCGATGCCGACTGGGTCGAGGTGATCTTCGGCGTCGTCGACGGCGACCTCTATGCCGCGAAGAACAGCTTCGTGATCAAGGCTGAGATCGGCAAGGCGGGAGCGGCGCATGAGCATTGATTGCCGCACACGTCACACACAACGACCTCACCCTGAGGAGCGCTCCGCAGGAGCGCGTCTCGAAGGGTGGGAACGAGCACCGCGTCCGTTGCCCATCCTTCGAGACGGCGCGCTGCGCGCGCCTCCTCAGGATGAGGCGGTGGTGTGGAGGGCATCGTTGTGATCAACCGCATCCTCGCTTTCTCGATCCAGAACCGCTGGTTCGTCATCCTCGCGGCCATCGCCGTCGGCGCACTGGGCGCGTGGAACTTCACGCGGCTGCCGATCGACGCGGTGCCCGACATCACCAACGTCCAGGTGCAGGTGAACACCGTGGCGCCGGGCTACTCGCCGCTGGAGGTCGAGCAGCGCATCACCTTCCCGCTGGAAACGGCGATGGGCGGCCTGCCGAAGCTCGAATATACCCGCTCGCTGTCGCGCTATGGCCTGAGCCAGGTCACCGTCGTCTTCAAGGACGGCACCGACATCTACTTCGCTCGCCAGCTCGTGAACGAACGCATCCAGCAGGCCAAGGAGCAGTTGCCGTCGGGCACCGAGACGGCGATGGGGCCGGTCTCGACGGGCCTGGGCGAGATCTACATGTACGCGGTCGAGGCCAGGCCCGGTGCGAAGAAGCCGGACGGCCAGCCCTATACGGCGACCGACCTGCGCACCATCCAGGACTGGATCATCAAGCCGCAGCTTCGCACCGTGCCCGGCATCGTCGAGGTCAACACGATCGGCGGCTACGAGAAGCAGTTCCACGTCCTGCCGGACCCTGCGAAGCTGATGTCCTACCGGCTCACCTTCCGCGACGTGATGTCGGCGCTGGCGACGCACAATGCCAATGTCGGCGCGGGCTACATCGAGCGCAACGGCGAGCAGTATCTCGTGCGCACGCCCGGCCAGGTGAACACCGTGCCGGAGATCCGCGACATCGTGGTCGGCACGCGCGGTGGCGTGCCGATCCGCATCGGCGACGTGGCCGAGGTCAAGGAGGGCACCGACCTGCGCACCGGAGCCGCCACGCTCGACGGCAAGGAGACGGTGATCGGCACGACCATGCTGCTGATCGGCGAGAACAGCCGCACGGCCGCGCAACGGGTGGCCAGCAAGCTCGACGCCATCGCGGGATCGTTGCCCGAAGGCGTCGTCGCCAAGGCGATCTACGACCGCACCAAGCTCGTGGAAGCCACGATCTGGACGGTCGAGAAGAACCTTTTAGAAGGCGCGCTGCTGGTCGTCGTCGTACTGTTCCTGATCCTGGGCAATTTCCGCGCGGCCTTCGTGACGGCCTGCGTCATCCCGCTGTCGATGCTCTTCACCATCACCGGCATGGTCGAGAACCATATCAGCGCCAACCTGATGAGCCTCGGCGCCATCGACTTCGGCATCATCGTCGACGGGGCGGTGATCGTGGTCGAGAACTGCCTGCGCCTGCTGGCCGAGGAGCAACACAAACGCGGCCGGCTGCTGACGCGCAACGAACGCTTCGCCACGATCCTCGCGGGCGCGCAGGAGGTCATCAAGCCCAGCCTGTTCGGTACCGTGATCATCGGCGTCGTCTATCTGCCGATCCTCACGCTGACCGGCGTGGAAGGAAAGATGTTCACGCCGATGGCGCTGACCGTCCTGATGGCGCTGACGGGCGCCGCGATCCTCTCCATGACGCTGGTACCGGCGGCGGTGGCGCTGCTGGTGACGGGCAAGGTCTCGGAGAAGGAGAACTTCTTCATGCGCGGTGCGCTGCGGCTCTACGCGCCCGCACTGGAGACCGCCATCCGCCTGCGCCACGTCGTGGTGGTGATGGCCTTTATGCTGGTCGCGGTGGCCGGCGTCGCGGCCTCGCGCATGGGCGGCGAGTTCATCCCCTCGCTCGACGAGGGCGACATCGCCATGCATGCGATGCGCATTCCCGGCACCAGCCTCAGCCAGTCGGTGCAGATGCAGGAGGCGCTGGAGAAGGCAATCCTCGAATTCCCCGAGGTCAAGGAAGTCGCGGCCAAGATCGGCACGGCCGAGGTCGCGACCGACCCGATGCCGCCCAACGTCGCGGACAATTTCATCCTGCTGAAACCCCGTTCCGAATGGCCCGATCCCAAGCGTTCGAAGGCCGACCTGGTGACGGCCATCGAGAAGCGGGTCGAGCAGATCCTGGGCAACAATTACGAGTTCACGCAGCCGATCCAGATGCGCTTCAACGAGCTGATCTCCGGCGTGCGCAGCGATCTCGGCATAAAAATCTTCGGCGACGATCTCGATACGCTGTTGTCGATCGCCACCAAGGTCGAGGGCGTGGTGCGCTCCGTGCCCGGCGCCGCCGACGTGAAGACCGAGCAGGTGAGCGGCCTGCCGATGCTCACCGTGAAGCCCAACCGGGCCGCACTGGCGCGCTACGGCATAAGCCTCGCCGAGCTGCAGGAGGTGGTCGCCATGGCGGTCGGCGGGCGCGAGGCCGGCCTCGTCTTCGAGGGCGACCGCCGCTTCGAGATCGTGGTCCGGCTGCCCGAGCACATGCGCGTCGATGTCGAGGCGCTGACTTCGCTGCCGATCCCGGTGCCGATTCAGCCCAACGGCACCAAGGAGAACGGTCGCGGCCTCGTGCAGACCGGACTCGGCAATGCCGCGCCCTACATTCCCCTCTCTGCCGTGGCCTCGATCGAGATCGCGCCGGGGCCGAACCAGATCAGCCGCGAAAACGGCAAGCGTCGCATCGTGGTCTCAGCCAACGTGCGCGACCGCGACCTCGGCTCCTTCGTGTCCGAGGTTCAGCGGGTCGTAGCTGCGCAGGTGAAGCTGCCGGCCGGCTACTGGATCGGCTGGGGTGGCCAGTTCGAGCAGCTCGTCGGCGCCTCGCAGCGCCTGGCGATCGTCGTGCCGGTGGCGCTGCTGCTGATCTTCGTCCTGCTGTGCATGAGCCTGGGCTCTGTCGGCGATGCGCTGCTGGTGTTCAGCGGCGTGCCGCTGGCGCTGACCGGCGGCGTGGCGGCGCTGGTGCTGCGCGATATCCCGCTGTCGATCAGCGCCGGTGTGGGCTTCATCGCGCTATCGGGCGTCGCCGTGCTGAATGGGCTGGTGATCATCTCGTTCATCCAGGGCCTGCGGGCCCAGGGAAGGCCGGTCGCCGAGGCGGTGCGCGAAGGCTCGATCAAGCGGCTGCGGCCCGTGCTGATGACCGCTTTGGTGGCGTCGCTCGGCTTCGTGCCGATGGCGATCGCGACCGGCGCCGGTGCCGAAGTGCAGCGACCGCTCGCCACCGTGGTGATCGGCGGAATCATCTCGTCGACCATCCTGACGCTGGTGGTCCTGCCGGCGCTGTACGCCCTGTTCCATCGCGACAAACCGGTTCAACAAGAGGAGAGCGCATGAAGACGTTTCTGATCGCCGCGGCGATGATGTTGTGGGCGGGCCTGGCCGTCGCCCAGCACAGCCATGGCAGCACCAAGGGCCCCAATGGCGGCGCCGTGCAGGACGTGGCCGGCGTCCACGCCGAGCTGGTGATGGCCGGCAACGCGGTGACCATCAACATCCTCGACGAGAACAACAAGCCGACCTCGGCCAAGGGCTTTAGCGGCACGGTGCTGATCGTCGCGGGCAGCGCTCGCGAGACGGTGCAACTCGCGCCGTCCGGCGACACCGCGTTGAAGGGCGAGGCCAAGGCCGCGATCCCGACCGGCGCCACCGTGACGCTCGTGCTGAAGAACGCCGCCGGCAAGTCGGGGCAAGTTAAGTTCTAGCGAAATCACCTCACCCTGAGGAGCGGCCCAGCGGGCCGCGTCTCGAAGGGTGGGCACACGCACTGCGTCTGTTGCCCATCCTTCGAGACGGCGCGCTGCGCGCGCCTCCTCAGGATGAGGTGGGGGTATGGGGCCGAAGCAGAAACGCGCGCTCGCGGCGCGCCTCACTTCCAGTCGATCGGATTGGCGCTGAGATAGATCAGGAAGCCGTAGACCAGCAGCGTCGGCAGGGCGCCGAACGCCAGCAGGACGAGGGCGGACACGGTCCTGCCATGTCGTCCGAGCGCGAAGCCGCCGCCCGTGAACAGCACGAGCAGACCGGCCAGCCCGGCGCAGAGCGAGAACTCGAAGACCATCATGCCGTCGTAGGTGAACATCTCGCTCGCGAACCAGGCGAGTCCGAGCACGCTCGACACGTTGATCGCGACCATCCCGGCCGAGACGATCTCCACGGCCCGTCCCGCGCCCGGAACGACTGCGCTCTGCCGGCCTCCGATCACCAGCAGCAGAACGAAAGTTGCGATCGCGACGGCGATGACGATGAGGGACGGCGCGATTTCCACGTGACCTTCCAGACGACTGACCGGATTCTGAGCATGAAACTGCGACCATAAAACGTCCGCCGCCGGGTATGTCCTTTCAATTGAGAATGGGTCGCAACTGAATTGGACCCGCCTCTACTCCTTCAGCACGATCCACGTGCAGTGGCCGATCGCGCAGAGGCGGCCTGACTCCGTGTAGAGCGCGGTGCCCGAGTAGAGCTTGCGGCCCTCGGCGCCGATGCGCCAGCCGACGACGGCGCAGCGTTCGCCGACCTTGGGGCGATCGAGCACCTTCGCGGTCATGCGGCCGGTGAGGGCGGCGCGCCAGTCGTCGGGGTCTTGCGCGGCCCAGGCGCCTGGGCAGTCGAGCGTGCCCCACAGGAACTCCGGCTTGATGCGGCCGTCTTCGTCGGCGTGGTTGGCGTGCGGGACGTAGCAGGAGAGGGAGGTGCCGCCGGCGCCGAGAGCGCTGCCGAACACGCGCAGGCCGTCGCCCACGTCGCGGCTGCGGCCGCAGACCAGGCACCACTGGAAGTCGCTGCCCTCGCCGCAGCCGCCGACCGCGTCCTGGTGCATCACCTCGGACCAGTCGCTCGGGGGCTTCGGCGGGTCGAGATGATCGACCTTACCGGCGCGCGCCTCGCAGATCAGCGTGTCGCCGTCGCGCATCATCAACGCGGTATCCTCGCGCACGAGGCGCATCTTCGTCTCGATGGGGATCGGCGCGCGGAGCGTGATCTCGACGGCGCCGTCGCCGCCGAAGGCCTGGGTGTAGCGCTCGGCCAGTGCGCCGGCGACATAGCCGCCATTGCCCGACAGGCGCGGGCCGTTGAAGCCGAGCGGGATGATGAGTGAGTCGTCCACCTGGGCCCTCGCAGCGTGAAAATGGCCGCAGAAACTGACGCGCGCATGCGGGGAATGCAAGCCTGCCGGCCTCGCCCGTCGCTTGCGTCGCGCCGCTCCATCGTCGAGGGTGAATCGATGGGATCGGCTTTGCCGTGGGCGCTCGTGGCGCTGTGTTTTGCGCTCGGCGTGGCCAGTCGCTCGATCAGCGACACGTTCCTCGTCTTCGTGCCCGCTCTCCAGCATGCCTTCGACGCCAATCGCGGCTCGGTCACGCTGATTTACAGCTTCGCGCTGCTGGTCGGCGGCACCGCCGCGCCGATCACCGGCTGGATACTCGACCGCTTCGGACTGCGCGCGCTGACGGTGTTCGGCGTGATCGCGGCGGCCGGCAGCACGGCGCTCGCCTCGCAGGCGACCCATCTCTGGCATCTCTACCTGTCGCTCGGCGTGATGATGGGGTTTGGCGCCGCCTCGCTCTCGGGCATCCTTTCCTCGTCGCTGATCGGCCGCTGGTTCCCGGCCAATCGGCTGGGCGTGCCACTGGCCGTCTCATGGTCGGCGTCGGGTGTCGGCGCGATGGCGACCTTCCCAGCGGCGCAGTACCTGATCGAGACCGATGGCTGGCGTCATGCCTATCTCGTCTTCGGCGCGGTGAGTGCGCTGTTCATTCCGCTGCTGCTGGTGCTGCCGTGGAAGAGGATCGAGCGCGGCGCGCCCGGTCTCGCCAAGCTGCGCGAGACGGCGGCGCCCGGCATCACGGTGCGCGAGGCGTTGCGCGACTGGCCGTTCTGGGCGCTGACTTCGTCGTTCGCGCTGACCTCGATCGGCATCTTCTCGCTGATGCCGCAGACCATGGTCTATCTGCTGGAGCGCGGCATGGACGGTCCTTATGCCGCGCGGGCGATGGCGGTCGCGGGCTTCCTGACGCCGCTCGGCATGATCGGCTTCTCGTGGCTGTCCGATCGCGGCGGACGGCGGCTGGCGGCGATCCTGGCCTATGCCTGCTCGATCGCCGGTGTGGGTGCGCTGGCCATGGTGCGCGGGCCGACCGACGATGTCTGGCTGTGGATCTTCGTCTTCCTGTTCGGCGGCAGCATGGGCTCGCGCGGGCCGATGATCTCGACCCTGGCGACCCTGCGCTATCGAGGCGCGCATTTCGGCCGCATCTACGGGCTGATCGCCATCGGCATGGGCCTGGGCGGGTTTTTGGGCGCCTGGATCGGCGGCGTGCTGCACGATCTCACCGGCGGCTACGCCGCCGTCATGGTGCTTTCGGTGCTGGCGCTCGCGACCGCGGCGGGCACGCTGGGCTCCGAGGCCGGGGCGCGGGAGCGGCTCAGTCGCTGAACCTGCAGGCACCGACCCGGGCCGGATGACATGTCGGTGACGGTGGCCGCAGCATATTGTGTTTCCCCGAAAGTCCGGCCACTATGGCCGGCATGTTGGACCGGATTGATTTTCCAAGTAGTCCCACTCCGAGGCGGCGGGCCTAGCCGTGACCCCGGGCATTGAGTCCTGCCATGCGCTGGTGCTCAACGCCGACTTTCGGCCTCTGTCGTATTTCCCGTTGTCCGTCTGGTCCTGGCAGGACGCCGTAAAGGCCGTCTTCCTCGATCGCGTCAGCGTCGTCTCCCAGTACGAACGCATCATCCACAGCCCGACCTTCGAGATGCGGCTGCCCAGCGTCATCGCGCTGAAGGAATACGTGCCGGCGGCGCGCCGCCCGGCTTTCACCCGATTCAACGTCTTCCTGCGCGACCACTTCACCTGCCAGTACTGCAACGGCGACTTCGCCACCAACGAGCTGACCTTCGACCACGTGATACCGAAGTCGCGCGGCGGCCGTACGAGCTGGCAGAACGTCGTGACGGCGTGCAGCCCGTGCAACCTGTTCAAGGGCAACATGCTGCTGAAGGAAAGCGGCCTCGTCCTGCGCTGCGCCCCGGTCGAACCCTCGACCCAGATGCTGCAGGAACACGGGCGGGCCTTCCCGCCGGGTTACCTGCACGAGAGCTGGCGCGACTTCCTTTACTGGGATAGCGAACTCGACCAGAACTGACCGGTCTTGCTGTCAATGCGGCCAAGAAAAAGAGGTCCTTCGACTGCGCCGCCCTGCGGGCGGCTTCGCTCAGGACGACGGGGTGTTTTATTTATCCGTCGTCCTGAGCGAAGCGCCGAAGGCGCGTAGTCGAAGGACCTTTTTTCGCGGCGCTAGATCCGCGTCGACAGCCAGATCGCGAGGCGCGAGCCCGTCTTGATCACGGCCGACAGCGCCTCGTAGCCGACGGCCTGCTCGGCACCCGCGGCCAGGGCTTCGTCGCGATGTTCCATCTCTTCGGCGCGGAACTTCTCGACGGTCGAGCGCAGCTCGGTCTCGTCGTCGCCGAGCTTCGCGGCCTGGTGCGCGTAGTGCTCCTCGATCGTCTCCTCGACGGCGACGGTACAGGCCATCGCGGCCTTGTCGCCCATCAGCGCGGTGGCGGCGCCCAGCGCGAAGCCCGCGACGTTCCACAGCGGCGACAGCAGCGTGGGGCGCACGCGGCGCTCGACCAGCAGGCGGTCGAACACTTTGTTGTGCTCGCGCTCCTGCGCGGCCATGTGCTGGATGCGGCGGCCAGTCTCGCTGTTGGAGCGGCCAGTCCAGCGCAGGGCCGCGAGCTGGCCCTCGTAGATGCGCACGGCGCCGAACTCGCCGGCCTGGTCGACGCGGATCGTGCGCTCCACCAGTTCGCGGGGATCGGGATCGCCGGGGTTGCGGTTGTCGCCGGTCTTCATGACGGGCTCCTCCGAAGGTTCAACGAGTCCTGGCCATCCGCGACAGCGACGAGGCGAGGCCGCCGGCAAGGATCGCCGACAGGATCGCGTTCCAGCCGGCCATCGAGATGCCGAACAGCGACCACACGACGGCGTCACAGCGCACCATCTTGGCGCCGAACAGGTACTTCTTCAGTTCCTCGGGCGAGAGGCCGGTCGGCACCGAGCCGGTGCAGGATTGCGGGCCGGCCCACCAGCGATACTCGACGCCGGCGTGGAAGATGCCGATTGCCGAACTGACGGCGATGGCGGCAATGGCGATCGCCACGAAACCGGTGGCCATCTTCGGCCGGCTCGACGAGGCGAAAGCCGCGAGGCCCGCGACCATCGCCACGATGTGCGGCCAGCGCTGCCAGTGGCACATCTCGCAGGGCGCGAAGCCCATCACGTACTGGAAGAACAGCGCGCCGCCGATCATGACGCCGCTGCCGAGCAGGGCGATGAGGCCGAGCTGGCTGGGAAGGGGAAGGCGCTGCGTTGCGGCCATCGGAAGAACCTAGAAGAGGAAACGGACGACGACGAACCCGCCGATCAGGGCGAACAGGAAGATCCAGGTGAGCAGGGTCAGGCGCTTCTCGATGAAGGCCCGGATCGGCTCGCCGTACTTCCACAGCAAGGCTGCCACGAGGAAGAACCGCACACCACGCGTCAAGATGGACGCCCACACGAACGTGAAGAGGTCGAAGTGCGCGGCGCCCGAGGCGATGGTCACCAGCTTGTAGGGGATCGGCGTCAGGCCCTTGATGAGGATGATCCAGGTCCCGTATTGCTCGAACCCTGCACGAAACGCCGCGAGGCCCGACTGCAGCCCATAGGTCTTCACCACCCAGGCGCCCAAGGTCTCGAAGAAGTAGTAGCCGATCGCGTAACCCAGAAGGCCGCCCAGCACCGAGCAGACGGTGCAGACCAGGGCAATCCGGAAGGCCTTGTCGCGGTTGGCCAGCACCATCGGCACCAGCATCACGTCGGGCGGGATAGGGAAGAACGAGCTCTCCATGAAGGAGACCACACCCATCGCAGGGATGGCGTTCTTGTGTTGGGCGAGGCGGATCACCCAGTCGTACAGGCGGCGGATCATGGGCTGCGTTTCTAGCCCGCCGGCCGGGGCAGGGCTATGGCATATGGCTGAAAGGTCCCTCACTACGTTCGGGATGACAGCCTGCCCTGGATTGGCGCAGTGCCCAAACTCCAACGAAATTGTCATCCCGAACGTAGTGAGGGACCTTTGCGTTACGAGTGGCGCGCTCTGTTGCGAAACCGTTCGCTCGCTCGGGGCGCTTCGGTTTGGCAAAATCGCGCGATGTCCTCGTCCAAACCGCTCCATCTCGCCAAGCCGCTCACCCTGCCCAACGGCGTCGTGCTGAAGAACCGCATCGGCAAGGCGCCGCTCACCGAGGGGCTGGCCGATCCGATGAATCGCGCGACGGAGCGGCATGTGCGGCTGTACGGGCGCTGGGCGGCAGGTGGCGCGGCGCTCGTGGTCACGGGCAACGTGCAGATCGACCGGCGCTATCTCGAACGGCCCGGCAACGTGGTGATCGACGACAATGGCGGGCTCGACGCGTTGCGCGCCTATGCACAGGCCGGCACCGCCAACGGCACGCAGCTCTGGATGCAGATCAACCATCCCGGCCGCCAGACGCCGCGCCGCGTCTGCGAGCAGCCGGTGGCGCCGTCGGCGGTGCCGCTGGCTCTCCCTGAGAGCGCCTTCGCCCATCCGCGCGCCATGACGGCGGAGGAGGTGGCCGACGTGCCGCGCCGCTTCGCCGAGGTCGCGACGATCGCGCGGGCGGCGGGCTTCACCGGCGTGCAGGTCCATGCCGCGCACGGCTATTTGCTCAGCCAGTTCCTGACGCCGCTGGTGAACAAGCGCGACGATCGCTGGGGCGGCGACATCGCCGCACGCGCCTTGCTGCTGCTCGAGGTGGTGCGCGCGGTACGCGCCGCGACCGCCCCCGGCTTCTGCATCTCCGTGAAACTCAATTCGTCGGACTTCCAGCAGGGCGGCTTTTCCAATGAGGATTGCCTGCAGGTCGTGAAGTGGCTGGGCGAGGCGTCGGTGGACCTGATCGAGATCTCCGGCGGCAATTACGAGAAGCCCGCGATGATGGGCAGCGGCGCCAAGGAAAGCACCGTGCGCCGCGAGGCCTACTTCCTCGACTATGCGCGGCTGATCCGCGAGGCGACGACCGTGCCGATCATGCTGACCGGCGGCTTCCGCACCCTGGCGGCGATGGAAGCGGCGCTGGCCGAGGGCGCCTGCGACCTGATCGGGCTGGGGCGTCCGATGTGCGTCGACACCGATTTGCCCAACCGTCTCCTGAACGGCGAGACCGACCGCGCCGAGGCCTATGAAGAGCGCATCGTGCCGGCCAAGGCGGGGCTCGGCTGGTTCTGCCTGCAGCTCATCGCTCATGGCGATGGCCGCGATCCCGACCGGGCGCTGAGCGGCGACGAGGCGATCCGCGGTTACCTGGCCAACGAGGAACAGACGGCGGCGGCGCTCGAAGGGCGGGCGTAGCGCAGACCCGTAAGGGCAACGTAAGCGCTGATTGTCACTTTCGCCGAAGAAACCCGCAAAGGGTTCTGTTGGGGGATCAGATGGCGAAGCCGCTTTGGCCGAACGTCAGCAGTTCGCAATATCGCAACGACCGCGCGCCGCCGCCGCTCGACGGGCGCCGATCATAGGGCGTCTCTCATAAGGCTCTCGCCCGCCGCCGAGCGGGCAGCGTCTTCCTCAACCTGTCCTCGCGTTGGGCCGCCTGCCGGACGAGCGAAAGCGCCGGCTCGACGACGCTTGCGTCGGCATCGGCGGGGAAGACGAGATAGGCCGTGAGCGAGAATTCCGGCGTGTTGGCGCAGAGCCGAAGCCGGCCGGCTTCGAGATGCGCGCGCACGAGGCGCAGCGGGAAGTAGCCGGAGCCGCCGTTCGCCAGCACGTGTTCGAGGCCGAGCCAGCCGATGTTGGCGGTGAGCGCCGCGCCGAAGAATTCGGGAAAGCTGGCGCCGTGCCGCGCGCGGAATTCAGGGCCCCAGTCGATATAGACATAGTCCGGCTCGAAGACCGGTCGCCGCGTCGGGCGCGTCGACACCAGCACCAGCCTCTCGTCGAACAGCGGCTCGACACGAAGGCCCGGACGACTCTCGGGCGTGTACATGATGGCAAAGTCGAGTCGGCCCTCGACCAGCCCGTCCATCAGCTCAGGCTCGAGCCCGATCTCGGCCCGGATCGCGACCTCGGGAGTCTTGCCCAGCATCGCGGGAAGTTGGCGCAGCAGAAACTCCTCCCACAGACCGATGCGGGCGCCAACGGTGAGAGTGGCGCGGAAGCCCTCGGGAATGCCGACGTCGTGGCGCGCCTGTTCGACCGCGCGCACCAGCGTCGAGGCGTGTTTCTGGAAGCGCCGGCCCGCCGGCGTGAGGGCGGCGCCGCCCTTGTTGCGCACGAACAGCCGGCAGCCGAGCAATTCCTCCAGCGTGCCAACGCGGGTGCTGACGGTCGACTGGCTGACATGCAGCCGCTCCGCTGCGCTCACGAAACTGCCGGCGGCGACGACGGCCAGGAAGGTGCGGGCCTGTTCGGTATCCATCGGCCGAGCTTACCATCGGATTTATCGATTCTATCGGTCGATTTTACTCGTTTTCCAGATATGAAGCCGGCGGCTATCCTCCTCAGACACCATGACCGACCTTGCCTCCGCACCGATTTCCGCCCCGCTCGCCTACAACGCACCGATCGATACGGTCGAACTGCTCGCGCTCCTGAACGAGTTGCTCGAAGCCGAACGCGCCGGCGCCAAGGTGGCGCTGGAGAGCGGCCGGCAATCACAAGAGCCTGAGCTGTCCGAACTCCTGAAGGCCATCGAGCACGACGAAGCGAAATGGTGCGCCATGCTGCTGCGGCAGATCCGTGCCCTGGGCGGCGTGGCCTCGCCGCGCATCGGCACCTTCCACGCCAAGGCGATGGCCATCGAGGATATCAAGGAGCGCCTGGTCTTCCTCAATCGCGGACAAGGCTGGGTCGTGCGCAAGTTGCGCGACGTGATCCCGCGGGTTCGCGATCGCGAACTCCATGCCGACCTGGCCCACATGCTGTCGTCGCATGTCGCCAACATCACGCTCGCCAACTCCGCCCTGGCCTGACCGGAGGTCGCCATGTCCGTCCTCGTCGCGCGAAGATCGGCCTGGTTCACCGCCGGCCTCACGTTCTGGTTTGCCCTGGGTCTCGCGCTCGAAGTGATGGGCCTGCTGTTCGCGCCCGGCGCATGGCAGCTCGTTTTCGCGGCATTGCTGCTGCCGTTGAGCGGCTTGCTGCATTACGCGTCGGTCGCGGCAATGGTGGATACCTGCGAGGGGGACGTGCGCGAGAGGGAAGGGTATCGCGACGCGCTCATAGACGGCATCCTCGCGCTGCTGACCGCAAGCCTCGGCACGATCGCGTTCGTGCGCGGCCTTTGCGACCTGTTTCCGGCCTGACGCTGCCAGCCATGCCCGACGATGATTACGCCTCGCCGCCCTGCCTGATGCATCTCGTCGATCCGGAGACGGGCGCGCTGGTCGTGGACGACGGCGATGCCCGCCAGAAATCCGACGTGGCGCGCTGGCGCAAGGTCGAGCGTGAACGGTTGATCGGTCTCAGGACGGCGATACCTGCGCACGAGCGGCACGCCCATTCCGAACGCATTGCCGCGGCGCTCGATCTGGTGCTGGGCGATCTCTCGGGAAAGATCGTGAGCGTCTACTGGCCCATTCGTGGCGAGCCCAACCTGCTGCCGTGGTGCGAGCGCCTGGCCGATCGCGGCGTCGCCTGCGCCCTGCCGGTCGTCGTGAAGCCACGCGCGCCTCTCGTCTTTCGAGCCTGGACGCGCGGCGCGCTGCTGCGGCCCGGCGTCTGGAACATCCCGGTTCCGGTGGATGGCGCGGTCGTGACGCCCGACGTCGTGGTCGCGCCGGTCGTCGGCTACGACGCGGAGCGCTATCGGCTGGGCCATGGCGGCGGCTTCTACGATCGCACGCTGGCGACCGTGTCGCCGAAGCCGCGGATCGTCGGCGTGGGCTATTCCAGCCTCGCGATTCCCACGATCTATCCGCAGCCGCACGACGTCCCGATGGACATCGTCGTCACGGAGACGGGCCTCGTCGCGTAGCGTCTGCGAGCCCTTGGTCCGATAGCGCACACTGTTCGATCCTTCACATTCGACTCAATAGTTTGCAAACTCCGCGCTCTTCGTTCGATCGTGGACAGAGCAGCCTTCAGAAGGATCATGACGGACACCGCCAGTCGCCCGACCTCCGCCGACGATTCCGCCCTCCTGTTCCTCGCCGGTGGCGGCGAGCTGGGGGCGCTGATCCGGGAATACGACTGGGCCAACAACCCGCTGGGGCCGCCGGCGGCATGGCCGCAGAGCCTCAAGACGGCGGTTCGCATCATGCTGACCTCGCGCCAGCCGATCTGGATCGGCTGGGGGCCGGAGCTGATCTATCTCTACAACGACGCCTACAAGTCGATCATCGGCGGCCGGCATCCGGTCGCGCTCGGCAAGCCCACCAAGGAGGTCTGGAAGGAGATCTGGACCGACATCGGGCCGCTGCTGGACACCGCCATGGGCGGCGTCGAGGGCATCTACGTCGAGGAACAGCTCCTGCTGATGGAGCGCAATGGCTACCCCGAGGAGACCTACTACACCTTCTCCTACAGCCCGATCCCCGACGATGACGGCACGCCGGGCGGCATCATCTGCGCCAACACCGCCGACACCGAGCGTGTGATCGGCGACCGGCAGGTCGCGACCTTGCGGGAGCTCGCGTCGCGCACCGTCGACGCCCGCACCTGGGAAGACGCCTACCTGCAGAGCCTCGGCGCCCTTTCGGTCAACCCGCGCGACGTCACCTTCGCGCTGCTCTACGCCCTGCAGCCTGGCAGCACCGAGGCGACGCTGGCCGGGCGTCACGGGCTGCCGCCGGATCACCCCGCGGGTGTCGACACGCTGCGGCTGGGCAACGGATCGCCCTGGCCGATCGACGGGCTGACGAAGGACCAGCCGCCGCGCCTCGTCGATCTTGCGAAGACCTTCGGTTCGACGGTGCCGGGGCGGGTGTGGGACCGGCCAACCCAGTGGGCCGCCGTCGTTGCCGTGCCGGCGACGCGCGAGACCGGGCGCTCGGGCTTCCTCGTCGTCGGCCTCAGCCCCTATCGCCTGTTCGACGACGCCTATGCCGGATTCCTCGAACGGGCCGCGGCGCAGATCGCGGCATCGGTCGCCAGCGCCGACGCCTATCAGGAGGAACGGCGCCGGGTCGAGGCGCTGGCCGAACTCGATCGGGCCAAGACCACCTTCTTCTCCAACGTCAGCCACGAGTTCCGCACGCCGCTCACGCTGATGCTGGGACCGCTCGAGGAGGTGCTGAACGCCGATGAGGCGGTCTCCCTCGAGGAGGCGCGGAGGCACGTCACGGTGGCGCATCGCAACGGCAATCGGCTGCTGCGCCTCGTGAACAGCCTGCTCGACTTCTCGCGCATCGAGGCGGGCCGCGTGCAGGCGACCTATCGTCCGACCGATCTCGCCCAGTTCAGCACCGGTGTCGCCTCGAGCTTCCGTTCGGCCATCGAGAGGGCCGGCCTGAAGCTGGTGCTCGACTGCGCGCCGCTTCCGCACCTCGCCTATATCGATCGCGAGATGTGGGAAAAGGTCCTGCTGAACCTGCTTTCCAACGCCTTCAAGTTCACCTTCGCGGGCGAGATCGCGCTTTCGATCGGTGCTTCGCCCGATGGCAAGGCCGCGATCGTCGAGGTGCGCGACACCGGCATCGGTATTCCCGCGGACGAGCTCCCCAAGCTGTTCGAGCGTTTTCATCGCGTCCAGGGCGCCCAGAGCCGCAGCTTCGAGGGTAGCGGCATCGGTCTTGCCCTGGTGCAGGAACTGGTCCGGCTGCATGGCGGTGAGATCCGCGCCGAGAGCGAAGTGGGGAAGGGCGCGCGCTTCACCATCACGCTTCCGTTTGGCCGCGAGCATCTGCCGGACGCGCAGGTCGTCGAGGAAGCCGGCCCGAAAGCCGATATCGGCCGGGCGCGCGAATATGTCGACGAGGCGCTGGGCTGGCTGCCGGAGGCGACGCCGTCCGTCGAGGCGATGAGCGATCTTTCCCCGGCGATGGTGGGTGCGGACGCGCCGCTGCCAATCGATCGCGTCGGATCCGGCAAGCGTATCGTGCTGGCCGACGACAACGCCGACATGCGTTCCTATGTCGGCCGCCTGCTTCTTGCCCAGGGCTACCAGGTCGAGCCCGCCGCCGACGGCGAGGCGGCGCTCGCGGCGGTGCGGCGCAAGCTTCCCGACCTGATCCTGACCGACGTGATGATGCCGGTGCTCGACGGCTTCGGCCTGCTGCGCGCCATCCGGACCGACGCCGCCACCGCGGGCATCCCGATCATCCTGCTGTCGGCGCGGGCCGGCGAGGAGGCGAAGGTCGAGGGATTGGAGGCGGGCGCCGACGATTATCTGGTGAAGCCGTTCGCCGCGCGAGAACTGCTGGCGCGGGTCAGTGCCAACATCCAGATGGCGGCACTGCGTCGCGAGGCCAGCCGCGCCATCTTCGAGAGCGAGCAGCGCTTCCTGATGACGCGCGATCGCCTCGCGCTCGCTCTCTCGACGGGCCGCGCCTCGGTCTTCGAATGGGCGGTCGACAGCGATCACCTGGTTTTCTCAGGCCCGCTCGCGCAGGTGTTCGGCGTCCGCCAGGAGGATGCCGAGCGGGGTCTGCCTCTGAAGGTCTTCGTGGACGGTATCGCGCCGGAGGATCGCGAGCGCGTGACCGCGGCGATCGCCCGGTCGATCGATTCGGGCGAGGCCTACCAGGAGGAATATCGCGTCGTCGGCTCGGGCACGACGCGGGTCGTGATGGCGCGCGGCCGGGTCGAGACCGGCGAGGACGGCGCCAAGCGCATGGTCGGCGTGGTCATCGACCTCACCGAGGCCAAGGAAGCCGAGAATGTGATCCGCGAAAGCCGCTCGGCGCTGGAAGTGATCAGCCGGGCGTCGGCCGCCGTCTCGGGCGACCTCGACCTGGAGCGGCTGGTGCAGACCATCACCGATGCCTGCGTCGCCGTCACGGGCGCCGAGTTCGGGGCGTTCTTCTACAACGTCGTCGACAATGCGGGAGAGCGCTACACGCTCTATTCACTGTCCGGCGTGCCGCGCGAGGCCTTCGAAAAGTTCCCGATGCCGCGCAACACCGCCATCTTCGAGCCGACCTTTTCCGGCACCGACGTCGTCGTCTCGGACGACATCACGCAGGACCCGCGCTACGGCCTTTCGGCGCCGTATCACGGCATGCCGCCGGGACACCTGCCGGTGCGCAGCTATCTCGCCGTTCCCGTGCGGTCGCGCACCGGCGAGGTGCTGGGCGGGCTGTTCCTCGGCCATTCGACGGTCGGCGTGTTCGGCGAGCTGGCGAAGGACCGCGTCGTCGGCCTCGCCAGCCAGGCTTCGGTCGCCATGGACAATGCGCGCCTGTTCCAGGAGAACGAGCGCGAACTCGAGCAGCGCCGCAAGGCCGAAGCGTCGCTGAAGGCGCTGAACGAGACGCTGGAGGAGCGCGTCGCCCGCGAGGTCGAGGAGCGCAGCAAGGCCGAGGAGGCGCTGCGCCAGGCGCAGAAGATGGAGGCCGTGGGCCAGCTTACCGGCGGCGTCGCGCACGACTTCAACAACCTGCTGACCGTCATCATCGGCGGCCTCGAAACGGTGCGCCGCGCCAAGCCCGCCGAGACCGCGCGGGTCCAGCGCGCCGTCGACATCGCGTTGCAGGGCGCGCAGCGTGCCGCCAGCCTGACGGCGCGGCTGCTGGCCTTCTCGCGGCGCCAGCCGCTGGCGCCGAAGCCGATCGAGCTGAACGTGCTGGTGCGCGACATGACCGAGCTGCTGCACCGGACGCTCGGCGAGCACATCGAACTCGAGGGCGTGCTCGCGCCGCGCCTGTGGTCGATCGAGGCCGACCAGAACCAGCTCGAAAGCGCGCTGATCAACCTCGCGGTCAACGCGCGCGATTCGATGCCCGAGGGCGGCAAGCTCACCATCGAGACGACGAACACCGCACTCGACGAATCCTATGCCGCCATCGATACCGAGGTGAAACCCGGCCAGTACGTCGCCATCTCGGTCAGCGACACCGGCCACGGCATGTCCGGGGAGACGCTGGCGCGTGTCTTCGAACCGTTCTTCACGACCAAGGAAGTGGGCCGCGGCACCGGGCTCGGCCTCAGCATGGTCTATGGCTTCGTGAAGCAGTCCGGCGGCCATGTGACGATCTACAGCGAGGAAGGCCAGGGAACGACCGTCCGCATGTACTTCCCGCGCTTCCTGGGTGCGACGGCCGTGGCCGATGCAAACGAGGACACCGCCGTACCGACCAGCAGCGAGGGCGAGGTCGTGCTGGTGGTCGAGGACAACGAGGACGTCCGCACCTACAGCTCGATGGTGCTGCGGGAACTGGGTTATCGCGTGCTCGAGGCGCCCGAGGCCGAAGCCGCCCTGGCGATCCTGCGCGGGTCCGCGCGGGTCGACCTGCTGTTCACCGACGTGGTGCTGCCCGGCAAGAGCGGCCGCGTGCTGGCCGACCTCGCCGCGGGAATACGCCCCGGCCTCAAGGTTCTGTTCACCACCGGCTATTCAAGGAACGCCATCGTCCATCACGGCCGCCTCGATGCCGGCGTGCAACTCATCACCAAGCCGTTCACCTTTGAACAACTGGCCGCCCGCGTCCGCGACGTCCTCGACCTGGGGTAGGTGCGGGCGCTGCTTCGCAGTTCGGTGAGGACGTAGACCCTCAGGGCAGGCGGAAGCGTGCTGTCGTCGGGTTCGCCGAGCCGGGCGACTTCGGTCACGAGCGCCGTCAGCGAGACACCGCGCTGGCGGGACAGGGCGGCGAGCTCGACCCAGAACGCGTCTTCCAGCGAGATGCTGGTGCGATGGCCATCGAGGGTGACCGAGCGCGTGCGCATGCCGCGACTGTGGGGCCGCCCCGGAGCGCCTCAAATCACGAGGTCGCTAGACGAGATTACGCAGGAGCTGCAGCAGGGCGCGATATTCGGCGATTGTCGGCAGCTCGGGGTCCCGCTCGCGCCGCCGCCCGCGCATGGGAATGTCGGTGGCGAGCAGCATCTCCAGGTGCCGCATGGCATTCTCGCAATCTTGCCGGCCGGCGCCCAGGCGGACGAGAATCTCGGCCAGCCATTCGCACTCCTCGCCATCGAGCTCGCGCCCGCGACTCTCGACCTCGTCGAGGAACAGGTCGACATACCGGAAGAGGGCAGCCACCCGGGACTCTGGTGTCGTGGGCACGGTTATCGGCGGCGAACGAAAAGGACGCGGTAGGCGAACGTCATGCTGCGCTGTCACCAACGGGAGCGGGAGCGCGGGACATTGGGCCTGGATGTCGCTGTCTCTCAGCCGCCGGCGCTCGGGATCATGGGCCAGCGATGGGCAGGGAATATGCCCGCCGTTCCGTGACCGGCAAGAGGAATTTGCACGCCGTGTGTCTTGTATCGCACGCAGCGAAACGAGGATGTTCGGTCAGGGTTTGGGTGCGGCCGCGCGCGGGGTGGGCTTGGCGGCGGGCGCGGGCCGTTTCTCCAACCGCTCGATGCGTTGCTCGAAGCTCGTCTGCATCTTTTCGAGCCGCTGCTGGAGCTGCGTGTTCTGGGCCTTGAGCTGCTCAAGCTGCGCCGACATCGAGGCGATGGTTCGCTGCAGCTCTTTCAGCCGGCCGTCGACGCTCTGCGCCGCGGCGACGCCGGGCATCAGGAACACCGTCAGGAGGGCAAGCCGAAACATGTAGCAGAAGCCTGTTTGAGTCATGTTTGGCGAGTCAGCAATGAGTCTGATTCCTTGTGTAACAATGAGCAAGGAATTTTGCATTTGGGAGATCGACGAAGTCCAATTTCTTCCGCCAATCGTCGGTAGCTATGGGCGCGGTCTGGCCGGTACCTTTTTCAATCCTCTGCTCATGATTGCGTTGCTGCTGCTGCACGGCCATGCCCGTGGCCTGTCTTCGTCGCGGCCTCGGCGAGGGCTTCGATCGAGCGTGCCGAGTTCGACGATGATCGCGGCGGAAATCCCTCTATTGGCGCCGCTTTGCAATAAGGGCGAGCGTGGCATCCAGATTCTGCTGAGAGTTTGCCCAGTCCAGCGGCCTGCGGTCTTGGGTGTATTCCTCCAGCGCCGCGCGATATGCTGTAACGGCCTCTTCCAGGCGTGCCGTTCCGCTCTCCCGTTCGCCTAGCGCATACAGCGCGTCGCCGAGATTGTCCTGCGTCGCTGCCCAGAGCAGCGGCACGCGCTCGCGGGTGCGTTCCTCCAGCGAAGCACGGTAAGCCTTTACGGCCTCCTCCAGGCGTGCCGTCCCGCTCTCCCGTCGGCCCAACACGTACAGCGTGTTCCCGACATTGTACTGCGTCATCGCCCAATCCAGCGGCACGCGCTCGCGGGTGAATTCTTCCAGCGCAGAACGGAAGGCCGTCATGGCTTCATCCAGGCGTGCGGTCCCGCTCTCCCGCTGGCCAAGCGTGGACAGCGCGTTGCCGAGACCGTTCTGCGTCATCGCCCAATCCAGCGGCGCGCGCTCGCGAGTGCGTTCCTCCAGTGCGGCACGGTAGGCCGCTATGGCCTCCTGCAGGCGTGCCGTCCCGCTCTCCCGGTAGCCCAGGATGTACAGCGCGAGCCCGAGACCGTATTGCGTCGTCGCCCACTTCAGCGGCACGCGCTCTCGGGGGTATTCCTCCAGCGCCGAACGGTAGGCCGTCACGGCTTCTTCCATAAGTGCCGTCCCGCTCCCGCGTTCGCCCAGCATGTACAGCGCGGCGCCGAGATTGTACTGCGTTTCCGCCCAGGCCTGCGGCACGCGCTCGCGGGTGCGTTCCTGCAGCACTGCGCGGAAGGCTGTTACGGCCTCTTCCAGGGCTGCTGTCCCGCTCTCTCGTCTACCCAGCACGTGTAGCGCAGCGCCCAGATAGTTCTGCGTCTCCGCCCACTCCCGCGGCACACGATCGCGGGTGCGTTCCTGCAGTGCTGCGCGGTAGGCCGTCACGGCCTCCTCCAGGCGTGCCGTCCCGCTCCCCCGATTGCCCAGCATGAACAGTACATTGCCGAGAATGTACTGCGTCGCCGCCCATTGCAGCGGCCCGCGTTCGCGGGTGCGTTCCTGCAGCACCGCGCGGAAGGCCGTCACAGCCTCTTCCAGGCGTGCCGTCCCGCTCTCTTGTTCGCCCAGCGTGTACAGTACGTAGCCGAGATCGCTCTGCGTGATCGCCCAGTCCAGCGGCACGCGTTCGCGCGTGCGTTCCTGCAGCGCCGCGCGATAAGCCGTCACGGCCTCTTCCAGGCGTGCCGTCCCGCTCTCCCGGCTGCCCAGAACGTACAGCGCGTTGCCGAGATCGTTCTGCGTCTCCGCCCATTCGAGCGGCACACGCTCGCGGGTGCGTTCCTGAAGTGCTGCGCGGTAGGCCGTCACGGCCTCTTCCAGGCGTGCGGTCCCACTTTCCCGTTCGCCCAGCCTGTTGAGCGCGTTGCCAAGATTGTTCTGCGTCCCTGCCCAATCCAGCGGCACGCGCTCGCGGGTGCGTTCCTGCAGCGACGCGCGGTAGGCCGTCACGGCTTCTTCCAGACGCGCCGTCCCGTTCTCCCGTTCGCCGAGCTCATGCAGCGCGTTGCCGAGATGGTTCTGCACCGCCGCCCAACGCAACGGCACGCGCTCGCGGGTGTATTCTTCCAGCGCCTCGCGGAAGGCCGTCACGGCCTCCTCCAGCGGTGGCGTCCCGCTATCTCGTTTGCCCAGCATGTAAAGCGCTTTGCCGAGATCGTATTGCGCCGCCGCCCAACGCAGCGGTTCCCGCTCACGGGTGCGTTCCTGCAGTGCGGCGCGGTAGGCCGTCACGGCTTCTTCCAAGTGTGCAGTCCTGCCTGCCCGTTCCCCGAGTGTCCTCAGAACGTTGCCGAGATTGTTCTGCGCCGCGGCCCAACGCAGCGGCTCGCGCTCCTGGGTGAGTTCCTCGAGAGCCGCGCGGTAGGCCGTCACGCTCTCTTCCAGGCGTGTCGTCCCGCTCTCCCGTTCGCCCAGCGCGCTCAGTGCGTTGCCGAGATTGTTCTGCGTCGTCGCCCAATCCAGCGGCTCCCGCTCGCGGGTGCGTTCCTGCAGTGCGGCGCGGTAGGCCGCCACGGCTTCTTCCAGCCGTGTCGTCCCGTTCTCCTGTTCGCCCAGCGCGCTCAACGCGTTGCCAAGATTGCTCTGCGCCGCCGCCCAATCCAGCGGCTCGTGTTTCCGGGTGTATTCCTCCAACGCCGCGCGGAAGGCCGTCACGGCCTCTTCCAAGCGTGTGGTTCCGCTCTCCCGGCTGCCAAGGCTGGCCAGCGCCTTGCCGAGATTGTACTGCGCCGCGGCCCAACGCAGCGGCTCTCGCTCGCGGGTGCGTTCCTGCAGGGCTGCGCGGTAGGCCGTTACGGCCTCTTCCAGGCGCGCCGTCCCACTCTCCCGTTCGCCCAACGTCCTCAGTGCGTTGCCGAGATTGTTTTGCGTCACCGCCCACTCCAGCGGTACGCGCTCGCGGGTGCGTTCCTCAAGTGCCGCGCGGTAGGCCGTCACGGCCTCTTCCAGGCGCGCCGTCCCGCTCTCCCATTCGCCGAGCGCGCTTAGCGCATTGCCAAGATTGTTCTGTGTCGTCGCCCAATCCAGCGGCATACGCTCCCGGGTGCGTTCCTGCAGCGCGGCGTGGTAGGCCGTCACGGCCTCTTCAAGACGTGTTGTCCCGTTCTCCCATTCGCCCAGCGTGCTCAGCGCGATGCCGAGATTGTTCCGCGCTGCCGCCCACTCCAGCGGCACGCGTTCGCGGGTGAATTCCTCCAGAGCCGCGCGATAAGCCGTCACGGCCTCTTCCAGGCGTGCCGTCCTGCTACTCTGTATGCCCAGCGTGTACAGCGCGTTGCCGAGATTGTACTGCGCCGCTGCCCAATCCAGTGGCGCGCGCTCGCGGATTAGTTTCTTCAGGGCCGCATGGTAGGCCGTTACGGCCTCTTCTAGATGTGCCGCCCTGCTCTTTTGATTGTCCACTGTTCTCAGCGTGTTGCCGAGATTGCTCTGCGCCGCAGCGATGCCGGGCACCAGGAGCAGGACCAACCCGACGGCGGTGTGGATAGGGTGTCGGAGCATTCGCGCGGGGTGCTCATTATTCTGCCGCCTGCTTCAGCTGCGTCGGCACCGTCTCGCCGGCGAAGAGCGCGGCGCGGGCGGCGTCGTACTCGGCCTTGAGGCGGGCCACGATCTCGCCGGCCGGTGGGGCGTCGTGGATCTGGCCGACGCCCTGGCCGGCGCCCCAGATGTCGCGCCACGCCTTGACCTTCATGTTGCCGCCCGAGCCGAAGTTCATCTTGCTCTTGTCGGCTTCCGGCAGCGCCTCGGGATCGAGACCGGCGGCCGAGATCGAGCGCTTCATGTAGTTGCCGTGCACGCCAGTGAAGAGGTTGGTGTAGACGATCTCCTCGCCGGTCGAATCGATGATGCACTGCTTGTTGGCGTCGGTGGCGTTGCCTTCCTTCGACGCGGTGAAGCGCGTGCCGAGATAGGCGAGGTCGGCGCCCATCGCCTGGGCCGCCAGCACCGAGGCGCCGTTGGAAATCGAGCCGGAAAGAAGGATCGTGCCGTCGTAGAACTGGCGCACTTCCGGCACCAGCGCGAGCGGCGAGAGACGGCCGGCATGGCCGCCGGCGCCGGCGCAGACCAGGATGAGACCGTCGACGCCGGCCTTCAGCGCGCGCTTGGCGTGCGCCACGTTGGTCACGTCATGGAACACCAGGCAGCCGTAGCGGTGCGCCGAGACGACGACGTCGTCGGGCGCGCGCAGCGACGTGATCTGGATCGGCACCTTGTACTTCTCGCACATGTCGACGTCGTGCTGCAGGCGGTCGTTCGACGAATGCACGATCTGGTTCACGGCGAAGGGCGCGACCTTCTTCTCCGGATGCTTGGCCTTGTAGTCGCCCAGCTCGCCGGTGATGCGCTTCAGCCATTCCTCGAGCATCTCCTTCGGCCGCGCGTTCAGCGCGGGGAAGGAGCCGACGACGCCCGCCTTGCACTGCTCGATGACGAGGTCCGGGTTGGACACGATGAACAGCGGCGCGCCGACCACCGGGATCGAGAGGTTGTCGCGCAGCAGGGCGGGAAGGGCCATCGTTTCGCTCCTTGGATTCGTGCTTTCGTCGTGTTGGCTTCAGGGCCTAGCACGGCCCCGGTCTTCGTCGCCAGCGGGTGTCGCTACTTCATCAGCTCGTAGGCGCCGCCCTTTTCCAGCGCCTTCTTGTAGGCGGGGCGGGCATGGATGCGGTCGAGGAAGCCGCGCAGCTTTGGCATCCTGTTGATCGCGGGCGAACGCGCGGTGGCGGCCTCCAGCGGGAAGCTCATCTGGATGTCGGCGGCGGTGAACTCGGGCCCGGCGAACCATTCGCGGCGCGACAGTTCGCCTTCGAGGAAGGCGAAGTGGTTGGCGATCTGCGGCCCCAGCAGGGTCTTGTCGGCGCCGCCCGCGATGGCGCGCGCCACCGGCCGCATGAAGAAGGGCACGCGCGAGGGCAGGCGGCCGAACACCAGCTTCATGAACAGCAGTGGCATCAGCGAGCCTTCCGCGTAGTGCATGAAGTAGGTGTAGTGCAGCTTCTCAGGCGTGCCGGCGGCCGGCGTGAATTTGCCGCCGCCATAGGTCTCCGACAGGTATTCGAGGATCGCGCCGGACTCGGCCAGCACCTTGTCGCCGTCGACGATGACCGGCGACTTGCCCAGCGGATGGATGCTGCGCAGTTCCTCGGGCGCCTGCATCGAGGGCTGGCGCTGGTAGCGCTTCACCTCATAGGGCAGGCCAAGTTCCTCGAGCATCCAGAGGATGCGCTGGGAGCGGGAATTGTTCAGGTGATGGACGGTGATCATGGTCAGAGCGTACCGGGGCGCCAGTTGCCGTGGAAGCCCGCCGGGACGCGGCTGCTGAGATGGGCCAGCGCCACCGGGCCCCTGGCGATGTCGGTCGCCTCGAACACCGCGAGATCGCTGCGACCCTCTCCCGTGCGGAAGATCGTCGCCAGGACCCAGCCGTCGCCCTCGGCCGCCGCCTCGTGGCGCGGCACGAACACCGGCTCGCCGAGCCGGTCGTCGTTGCCGGTTTGCCACGTCGCATTGATGCCCTTCTTCAGGTCGTAGTGGGTGATGCCTTCGGTACGGCGGATGCCGGGCGTGGCGATGTCCGACACGATCCAGCCGTGGCGATAGTCGCTCATGGTGAAGCGTTCGTCGAAGCGCGGGAACTCGCCGGCGCGGTCGTCGAGCTGCTCCTCGCGGAAGGTGTTGCCGTGGCCGTCGAGGTCGAAGGTCCAGCGGAACAGGCGCGCCGCCGGTGGCTCCTTGGTCGAGGGCGAGCCGTCGGGCAGCGGGAAGAGCGGCGCCACGTCGTACTTCATGACGTCGATCACGACCTTGCCGTCCGCCGTTTCGAAATGGTTCATCGGATGGAACACGTAAGACGGTGGCGCCGTGACCCACTTCATGTCGGCCAGCGATCCCTTGCGTGGGATGAAGGCGATGTGCGTGCCCTTGTCCGGCTCCCAGGCGAAGGGCGGCATGCCGCCCATGGCGCGCTCCATCGACGAGGTGAGGGGGAAGATCGGCACGACGATCCAGTTCTTCGTCACGGCGAAGTCGTGGATCATGGAGGGGAAGGGGCCGTCGAAGATCTCGCTGCGCGTGACGGTGCCGTCGGCGGCCACGACCTGGATGCTGACTTCCTTGGTGAAGCGGCCCTTGGCGGAATAACCGAAGGCGATCATCTCGCCGGTCTCGGGATCGAACTTCGGATGCGCGGTGAACGGCCCGGCGAGCTTGCCGCCGAACGTCTCGTAGCCGCCATTGTCCGGGCCGACCGGCATCAGGCTTGCGGCATCGAGCGAGAAGGGCGCATGGCCTTCCTCGAGCGCTAAAAGCTTGCCGCCATGCCAGACGATGTTGGTGTTGGCGATGGTCGAGTTCAGCGCGAACACGCGCGGATCGGTGTAGCGCGGATTACCGAACGTGCCGGACAGGCCTTCGCCTTCCTCGTTCTCGATCTTCCACTTCGGCGTCCGCACCCAGCGGTTCTTGTAGGAGACGTTGCCGTTCTCGATGTGGAAGGCGTGGATCATGCCGTCGCCGCCGAACCAGTGATAGGGCCCGCGCGGCGCGAACTGCGGATTCGGCCCGTTGCGGTAGAGCGTGCCGCACAACTCCCGCGGCATCTCGCCGGTGATGTGGAGATGACCTGCATCGGCCTCGGTGTTCACCGGTGCGTAGTAGCCCTTGAGGAACGGATTGTCGGTCGGGAATGCCTTGGCCACGGTAAGTCTCCTTCTGGGTAACGCCGTGTATTTAAGAGACATTATAGATACACGGCGTTTCCCGCAAGAGGGATTTGAGATTAGTTCGTATCGGAGGGTAGTCATTCACGGACCCTCCAGACGTGGCTATCGACCTGGAAGCCGAGATCGCGAGTCCTGTCTAATGCCCGCGCCGATCGCACAAGGCGCGCCCGCCCCAAATACGAAATCGAGGTAAGTACCGTAGGCAGCGGTCGGAGGCGGTTTGTAGTACGAGATCGAGACGCCATCCGTTGCGATTTGATAGCGTGCTCCGATAAGCCTTTTCAGGCGTTCTGCCGAAAGACAAAAAAAGCTGGAAAGATTCACAAAGCTGAGATGGCCTTCGACGCTCTTATCGTCCGGCGTCTTGCACCTGACGCTGCGGTAAAGACTGAAAACGACGTAAGGTGCTTCAATAACCGTAGGACGGTTTATGCCGAATCCCGGAACTTTCATATCGGGCACACCTTCCGGGCCTGCGCTGAACCACGATCCTCTAACTTCCGATTTGGTTATCTCTATCGATTTGTTGAAGCCCCCGGCATCGCAGCTGGGTGTACCCGCCGTTTTTTGAGTCTCAAATTTCATGTCGATGCCGAGGACTTTCGCCAACCTCTCAGGTTCGTAGAGTAAACCCTCGTCTGCGATCTTCTTGAGGAGAAGAACAAGCCGGTCGCCCTCGGGCTGCGGCTTCTCTTTCGAAAGCGGCTCCGGCTCCGATTTGGTGTGACAGGCGCTGATCGCGATTAAGCTAAAAGCGGCAATGACGATCGCGGCCGGGATGTTCCGGAGGGTTGCGCTAAGGATCACCGGCTGCCTCGAAAATGACTTCAGCGCATCATGCCGTTTTATTGGATATCGACAACCGGCCCATTTCCTTCATCCGATCCCTCGCGCATGCGGTTGAAGGGATCGCGCAGGCTTCGGACACGCCTACTGCGTTCGGAGGAGACATCGGCTAATCAATACCAGCATGAGTCTAGCCAATCCTGTTCTGCCACCCGGTTATTCCGCCGTTCCGCCGGGGCACGTCGCCACCGTCGTGACGAGCCTCGAAATGTCGAGTCGCCCGCCCCAGCGGCCGGCCCAGCCTTTCCCGCCGGGCGTCGCGTTGCAGCCGCTCGAGCGGACGATCGCGGCCTATCGCCGTCTCTATCGCGCGGTGGGCACGGACTGGCTGTGGTTCTCGCGGCTGATCATGGCCGATGAGAAGCTGCAGGCGATCCTCGACGATCCGCTGGTGGAGTTCCTGGTGCTGCGCAAGGAAGGGCGGGACCTCGGCATCCTCGAACTCGACTTCCGCGAGGCCGGGGAATGCGAACTCGCCTTCTTTGGCGTGGCGGCGGAAGCGGTGGGAACCGGCGTCGGGCGAACCCTGATGAACGAGGCGATTGCGCGGGCGTGGTCGCGGCCCATCAAGCGGTTCTGGGTGCATACCTGTTCGCTCGATCATCCCGCGGCGCTCGACTTCTACCGTCGCTCGGGCTTCGTGCCCTTTGCCTTTCAGGTCGAAGTGTTTCCCGACCCGCGCCTCAGCGGTGCCCTGCCGCGCGACTGCTCCCGGCACGTGCCCTTGCTGGGCTGACGTCGGCTACGCCTTGGGATCGGGAGCCGCTGCACCGGCGGCCTCGCGGATCTCGATGCGCCGGTAGAGGACGTGGCCGGTGATACCGATCGCCAGGATCAGCAGGCCGCAGCCGAGCTGCGTCGCCACCGCGCCCAACATGTCGAAGAACCAGGTGGCGACCAGGCTCGACACCAGCATGGCGGCGGCCATGATCACGAGGCGCAGCCGGAAGACGCGCGCGATGTCGTGGCCGTGGAACACGGTCTGCATGCGGGTGATCATCGGCACGAAGAAGAACGGCCCGCCCAGTCCCGCCACCATCGCGCCGGCCATCATGGCGGGCAGCAGGATCTCCGGCGGCAGCACCCACACCGCGATCGCGAGGAAGGAGAAGCCGCTGCCCATGGCGACGTAGCCTAAAAACATTGTCGAGTAGGGCCGGCGGAAGCGCACCGAACCCGCGACGATGTTGCCGCTGACGTCGCCCACGCCATAGGCGCCCATCACCAGCGCGTAGGCGGCGAGGTCGCCGAAGCCCAGGAAGGTCGGGCGGTACTCGGTGATGATCAGCGCGATGGCGAGGCTCAGCGCCACCATCCACGGCCCGTTAAGGATCGCGTTGGTGATCAGGATGATGCCGACGCGCGGCTCGCGCGACATCAGCTTGAAGCCGGCGGTCAGCGCCTCCCAGGCTCCGCGCCAGCCCGGCGCCACGCGCACCGGATCGCCCAGCCCGCCGCCGGTCAGCCGGTCGCGCGCCACGTAGAGCGCGTAGCCCGAGACGATGAAGCCGATCGCCGTCGCCGTGAGGAAGTGGATCACGGGGAGGAAGAGATGCAGCAGCGCCGCCACCATCGGCCCGAGCAGGCGGGCGATGCGGTAGGTCGCGTCGAACAGGCCGTTGATCGCCTGCTGCTCGTCGCGGTTGGGCACCAGGGTCGGGATGGTCGATTGCAGGGCCGGCGAGAACACCATGCGCAGCGCCGCGAGCCCGACCGAGGAGAGGATGAGGAGCGTGATCGACAGGCCCGAGATGTAGAAGCCGACCACCGGCAGGAAGGCGAAGGCCGCGCTCCAGGCGCGCGAGCCGATCATCGCGCGGTCGGGCCGCCAGCGGTCGAACACCACGCCCCCGAAAAGCCCGGCGACCAGCATGGCGACGTACTGCACGCCGGTCACGAGGCCGGCCATGTTGCCCGCCACCTCGACCGCCAGCCAGACGCTGGCCACCCGGAACAGGTCCTCGCCGATCGTCGAGGTGCAAAGACCCGACCAGACGATCTGGACGGCGCGGTCCTTTAGCGGGCGGAAGACTGGGAGCATGAGGCGTCAGCCCTGGACGATAACCTCATCCTGAGGAGCCGCGCGCAGCGCGGCGTCTCGAAGGATGAGCAACGGACGCGGTGCTCGTGCCCACCCTTCGAGACGCGGCCTGCGGCCGCTCCTCAGGGTGAGGTAGGTGTGTGCGGCGGCGTTTAACGAACCCACACGCCGCCCTTCTTGTCCTTGTAGCCAAGCGACAGATAGGCCGCGTCGACCAGCGACTGGCCGCGCTCGTTCATCAGGAGGCCGGGGCCCATGCGGTTCATCGTGTAGCCGAACGACATCCCGGCGACCGGATCGGCGAAACCGAGCGAGCCGCCGGCGCCGACATGGCCGAAGGCGGCGCTGCTCATGATCACGCTGTCGCAATCCTCGCCCCACAGCTTGGCGGCCATACTGCGCTTGCGATTGTCCATCGACTTCATGAAGCCCAGCGCAAAGCGCGTCGGGATGCGCAGGGTGGCGTCGTCGTGCGTCGCCATCGAGACCTCGCCCATGCGGGCGAGCGTCGTGGCATCGACCAGGTCGCCGCCGCCATTGGCCAGCGGTGCGTACATGCCCGCGAGGCCGCGTGCGTTGGTGATGCCGTTGGCCGCACCAATCTCGGCGGCATGGCCGGCGCGGGTGTTGGCGCCGCCCAGGCGCCAGGCGCCGTTGTTGAAATAGAAGAGCGCGGCCACCGACTCCTTGTTGGTCGCGAGGTCGCGCATGAAGGGCGTCACGGCGTCGGCCGCCTTGTAGACATGCGCCATGATCGGCGCGACCCGCGGCTCGATCTCCTCGGGCAGGCCGATCCAGAAATCGAGGCCCAGCGGGCCCGCGATCTCCTCGCGGAAGAAGGTCCCGAGCGACTTGCCCGACGCGCGCCGCACCATCTCGCCCACGGTCCAGCCGAAGGTGAAGCCGTGATAGCCGTTGCGCGTGCCGGGCTCCCAGAACGGGACCTCGTCGGCAAGGCGGCCGGTCATGTAATCCCAGTCGTAGGGCCCGTCGTCCTTCACCTTGGCGCGCACCGCCGGCACGGCCGAGGAATGGTCGAGCATCATGCGCGTCGTCACGCGCTCCTTGCCGTGCTGAGCGAACTCCGGCCACAGCTCGGCGACCGGCGCGTCGATATCGAGCTCGCCGCGGCTGGCCAGCACATGGGCGCACAAGGCCGTCGCGCCCTTGGTGCAGGAGAAGACGATGCTCACCGTGTCGCGTGTCCACGGCGTCTTCGCCTTGGGATCGGCGGTGCCGCCCCACAGGTCGACGACCGTGTCGCCACCCACCGTCAGGCAGACCGAGGCGCCGATCTCGCCCTTGTCCTTGAAGTTCTTCTCGAAGGCCTCGGCGACCTGCTCGAAGCCTGGCCGGCAGGTGCCTTCGGTCATTGCTTCGGCACCGGGATCTTGAAGGCATCGAGCACGAAGCGCGCGCAGTGCGACAGGCCGGTCTGGTCGATCCCGTGGCCGACGCCCGGCGCGATGTGCACGCCGACCGGCACGCCGTTCTCCTCCAGCGTCTGCGCCGCGCGCTGCGTCAGCACAGCCGGCAGCATCTCGTCGCTGTCGCCATGGATCAGCAGGACCGGCGGCTTGGACTTGATCTCGTCCTTCAGCGCCTCGGGCGCGGCCAGCATGCCGGAGAAGCCGACGATGCCGGCGAGCGGCTTCTCGCGGCGCAGACCGACATGCAGCGACATCATCGTGCCCTGGCTAAAACCGATCAGCACGGTCTTGCTCTCGTCGAGTCCGTACTTCGCCATCGTGTCGTCGATGAATTGCTCGGCGAAGGGCGCGGCCGAGCGCACGCCTGCCGCCGCGACCTCGGGATCGAGGCGCGAGATGCCGAACCACTGGAAGCCCATCGGATTGCCCTCGCACGGATAGGGCGCGTTGGGGGCATGGAACACCACGTCGGGCATCAGCGGCGCCAGCACGGGCGCGAGGCCGATCAGGTCGTTGCCGTCGGCGCCATAGCCGTGCAGCAGGATCACGAGATGGCCGGGCTTGCCGCCGGCATGCGGGCCGTGGCTGGGGCCGTCGAGCTTCTTGGTCATGTCGCCTTCTTCTCCTTCGCGGACCAGTCCGGCATGTTGCGGCGATAGTGCCAGAGCACCAGGGCGGCTGCGCTACGCCAGGGCCGCCAGGCCTCGGCGATTTTGAGAAGCCGCTTTGCGTCGGGACGTGTGCGTAACTTCTTGAGGTGTTGTGCGGCGACAACAAGACCGAGATCGAGGCCCGGCATGATGTCGGGGCGGCCATGCGCGAACATCAGGTAGATCTCGGCGGTCCACGGGCCGATGCCCTTGGCCTGCGTCAGCATCGCGATCGCCGCCGTATCGTCGAGCTCGTGCAGGGCATCGAACGCAATGCGGCCCTCGACGATGTCGGTGGCAAGGCTACGGCCGTATTTCATCTTGGCGCCCGACAGACCCACTGCGCGCAACTGCTCGTCGCTCATTGCTAAAAAGTCCGCCGGCAGCATAGAGGGCACGGCCGCTTCGAGCCGCAGCCAGATGCTGCGTGCCGCATGGACCGAGACTTGCTGGCCCACGATCGAACGCATCAGCCCGCCATAGCCCGTCGGCATCTCGCGCAGCTCGGGATGCCCCGCTTCCTGCAGGGCGCGGGCGATGTCCGGATCGGCGTCCGCCAGCTCAGCGAGGGCCTTCTTGAGGGTCTTCTTGTCGAGGACGACCGGGGATTTCGCTTTGGCCATGTCACCCGCCATAGCACGCGGCGAGGGTGCGCTGTAACGTCGGATCATGAGTGCGGTCACGCGTTTTGCCCCCAGCCCGACAGGCGAACTTCACCTCGGCAGCGCCTACTCGGCCCGCATCGCCTGGCAACGCGCGCGCGACGTCGGCGGCACGTTCCTGGTCCGTATCGAGGATATCGACATCCGCCGCTGTCGCCGCGAGTACGAGACCGCGCTGCTGGCCGACCTGCGCTGGCTGGGGCTGGCGTGGGACGGCGACGTGCGTCGCCAGTCCGACCACTTTGCCGATTATGGCCGCGTGCTGGACCAGCTCGACGAGCGCCGGCTGGTCTATCCCTGCTTCTGCACACGTGCCGATATCGCGGCCTCCACCAGCGCGCCGCATCCCACGGAAATGGGGCCGGACGGGCCGCTCTATCCCGGGACCTGCCGTCATCTCACCTGGGAAGAGCGCCGCCAGCGCATGGCGGCGGGCATCGAGCATTGCATGCGCTTCGACTGCGCCCGCGCGGCGGAGCAGGCGGGGCCTTATTCCTTCTTCGACGAGGCGCTTGGGCGAATAGAAGGGCAGCCGGGGCTGATGGGCGACTTCGTGATCGCCCGCAAGGATACGCCGACCAGCTATCATCTCTCCGTCACGGTCGACGACCACCTGCAGGGCGTGACCCTGGTGACGCGCGGAATCGACCTGTTTCCCTCGACCCATGTCCATGCGTTGCTGCAGAAGCTGCTGGGCTACGCTGCGCCGCAATATGCCCATCACCGGCTGCTGACCGACGCCACCGGCCGCCGCTTCGCCAAGCGTGACAGGGACCTCACCATCCGCAGCTTGCGCGAAAGCGGGAAGACTCCGGCCCAGGTGTTCGAGATGATCGACGGTTGGAGTTGCGCGGTCCCGGCGAAGGCATAACATCGAGGGCATGGACCGAAACGAACAACTGGCCGTCGGGAGGCGGCTGCTCGGCCATATCGACGGCCGTACCACCGATCTCGCCGACGCCTTGTTCCGCAATCGCGTCGACGCCTATTCCTGCCGCGAGCGCGCGGCCCGCGAAAGGGATGCGCTGTTCCGCAGCCAGCCGCTGTTCATGGGCCTGTCCTCGCGCATGCCCAAGACCGGCGACTACATCACCGAGGACGTGGCCGGCATGCCGGTGCTGCTGGTGCGCGGACCCGACGGCCAGGTGCGCGGCTTCGCCAACATCTGCCGCCATCGCGGTGCACCGGTCGCCCAGGGCTGCGGCAACGCCCGCGCCTTCGTCTGCCCCTATCACGGCTGGACTTACGACGCGCAGGGCAAGCTTTTGGGCGTCACCGACAAGGTGGGCTTCGCGGGGCTAGACCTCGGCGCGCACGGGCTGGTCCGTCTCTCCGCCGGCGAGAAGCACGGCATGATCTTCTTGCGCGCGACGCCGGTGCAGGAGGGCGAGAGCGCGGAGATCGACGTCGATGCCGTGCTGGGCTCGTTCGTGCCGGATTTCGCGGCGCTGCAGCCCGCGACCTATCCGCTTTATTCGGTCGACCGCATCACGCCGCGCATCAACTGGAAGTTCGCCGTCGACACGTTCCTCGAGGGCTATCACATCCCGCACCTGCACCGGAAAACCATCGCGCCGTACTTCATCGGCAATTGCGGGACGTTCGATGGTGCGGGCCGCCACGGCCGCATGTGCGTGCCGCGCACCTCGATCGATGCGGTGCGGCCGGTGCCTGAGCCGGAGCGCAATTTCCGCTCGCACATCATCGCGATCTACCAGCTCTTCCCCAACGCGATCCTGATCTGGCAGGTCGACCATATCGAGATCTGGCGGGCCTTCCCCGACCGCGACGATCCCAGCCGCTGCGACATCGAATTCTCGCTCTACCGTCCCGCCGACAGCGACCGCCCCGAGTCGCACTGGGCCAAGAACCGCGACATCGCCATCCGCACCGTGATGGAGGAGGACTTCCCGCTGGGCGAGCGCATGCAGATCGGCTTCGAATCCGGCGCGACCGGCGAGGTGATCTACGGTCGCAACGAACCCTCGCTCGTCCACTTCCACAGCTCGATCCGCAGCGCGCTGGGCGTGGCGGCGTGAACATTCCCGTCGTCCTGAGCGGAGCGCCGCAGGCGTGTAGTCGAAGGACCTTTTTTCCGACGCACGGTCTGTCGAAGCGAAAAGAGGTCCTTCGACTTCGCTGCGCTCCGCTCAGGACGACGGTTTTTTGTAAATGACCACCAGCCCGCTCGCGCGCGTCGCGCTGATGCTGAGCGTCATCCTGTTTGCCGCCAGCCTCACGCAGGATGCGTTCTGCGTCTCCGGCATCTGCTCGGACTGGCCGGGCTGGAGCATCCTGCTGTTCGGCGTGCTGGGTCACACGAGCTGGTTCGCCAATCCGCTGCTCGGCGTCTCATGGATCGCCGCGCTGTTCGCGCGTCGCATCCCTGCGCTGATCCTGTCGGTGGCCGCGCTGGGCCTCGCCGGCTCGTTCATGTTCGAGACGAGCGTGATCACCAACGAGGCCGGCATGGCCAATCCGGTGACAGGCCTGCGGGAAGGCTACTGGCTGTGGCTTGCGAGCATGGGCTTCGCGGTGCTCGGCGCGATCTTCGCGCGCAAGGCGCCGGAGAAGCTCTAACTGTCATCCTGAGCGAAGCGAAGGATCTCACGCCCGCCCCGGAGCCGTCTGGCCGTTCCGCAAGGTCCTTCGCTTCGCTCAGGACGACAGAACTATCGCCCCTCGAGCTGCTGGTTGATCCAGACTTGCACCGTGTTCGACTCAAGGAACTCCCGCGCGGTCTTGCGCCTTGCCGGATCGCGCGCGTCGCCGTCGATGATCGCGGTGATGACGTCGCATTTGTAGGGAACGGCGACGGCCTCGCCGTAGCGCAGGGACTTGTTGTGGCGGCGGTGGACGTAGACGCGGGTCCAGCCGGTGAGGTCCGTGACTCCAATCCGCTCACCCGGACCGACCGGCTGGAAACGTGAGTCGAGGAGCTTGATGTCGACGGCACGCTCCAGCGCGGCATCGTTCTCGATGCCTTCGGGACAATCCCCGCTGCTGCCGAGCGCATTCAACGTCAGCCAGACATAGACGTCGTGATCGTCGCCGCTATAGGCGTGACCCGCGGGCGCCCGCTCGGTCGAGAGCGGCCAGGTGAAAGGCCGCCAGCCAAGCTTGTCGGTCGGACCCAGCGCCACCTGTCGTTCGGCGAACCAGGCCAGCACGGCCAGTGCCGCGACCTGCGCCAGGCCGAGCGCGATGTAGGTGCGCGTCTGGCGGCTGATGGCCATCAGACGCGCGCTCTCATTCCCTCAGATCTGATGCGCCATCGGCGGCGCCGGAATCGGGCGGACCCGTTCGTAGGCGGCGGCGGCGCGCAGGACGAGGGCGTCCTTGGCGTGGCCGCTCACGATCTGCAAGCCGATCGGCATGCCCTCGCGGTCGAGGCCGCAGGGGATGGTGGCGGCGGGCTGACGCGTCAGGTTGAAAGTGAGCGTGAAGGGCGTCCAGCCGATGTCGACGCCGTCGCCGCCCCACGCGCCGTTCTCGTTCACCGCGAAGGCGGTCATCGGCATGGTGGGCGTCAGCAGCAGGTCATGCTTGGCCATGAACTGGTTCATGATCGCCGAGATCGCCTGGCGCTGGTGGATGGCGGTGACGACCGCCTCCTGGCCGAGCGTCGCGCCGTATTCGGCGGCCTTCACGAAGCCCGGATCCATCTGCTCACGCTTCTCGGGGCTGAAGTTCTTCAGCAGCAGCGCCACGTTGGACTGCCAGTGCGCGTTCAGCACCTTGCGCGGGTCCATGCCCATGAAGTCGGGCGAGTCCTCGACGATCTTGGCGCCCAGCGTCTTGAACACCTTGACCGCCTGCTCGACTGCAACCGCCACGTCGCGGTCGATCTTCTCGCGCTCGATGAAGCCCAGGTTCGGCGAATAGGCGATGCGCAGGCCCTTCACGCCCTTGTCGAAGCCTTTCAGGTAATCCTCGGCATCGTCGGGACGACCGTAGGGGTCGCGCGGGTCGGGACGGGCGATGACGTTCATCATCATCGCCGCGTCGCGCACGGTGCGCGTCATCGGGCCGATATGCGAGAGCGTGCCCTGTGCGGAGACCGGCCACAGCGGCACGCGCGCCTGCGTGGGCTTCAGGCCAAAGATGCCGGAGAAGGAGCAGGGGATGCGGACCGAGCCCGCGCCGTCGGTGCCGATGGCAAGATTGCCCATGCCGACCGCTTCGGCGGCAGTGCCGCCGCCCGAGGAGCCGCCCGAGGTGCGGCCGACCTTCCACGGATTGTGCGTGGCGCCGAACAGCTTGGAATCGGTGACGCCCTTCCAGCCATATTCCGGCGAGGTCGTCTTGCCGAGCAGCACGGTGCCGGCCTCGCGCAGACGCTGCGCCACCGGCGCGTCGACGTTGAAGGGGCCGTCGGGATCGGTGGCGAGGCTGCCCATGCGCGTGGGCATGCCCTTGGTCAGCACCATGTCCTTGATGGTGATCGGCACGCCGTCGATGTCGCTCAGACGCTTGCCGCCCTTCTTCCAGCGCTTCTCCGAGGCGCGCGCCTGGCGCATCGCCGCATCGGGATCGAGATGCTGGAAGGCATTGAGCTGGGCGTTGAAGGCGTCGACGCGGGCGAGCGCCGCCTTGGTCGCCTCGACCGGCGAGGCCTTGCGGGCCTTGAACAGTTTCACCAGCTCGTGGGCCGGCATCATCGCAAGGTCGGCAGTCATCTACTTGATCTCCGGAAGGACAGGGAATTTCAGGGGATGGGCGTCGGCGTAAGCGGCGGCGGCGCGCAGCACCAGCGCATCCTTGTAGTGCGCCGAAGCAATCTGCAGGCCGACCGGCAGGCCGAGCCGCGACAGGCCGCACGGCACCGTCGCCGCGGGGTGGCGCGTCAGGTTGAACTGCGGCGTGTAGGGCGACCACATGACGTTGGGCTTGCCGTCGGGGCCGGGCGGCAGGTTGGTGCCGGCCTCGAAGGGCTGCACCGCCACGGTGGGCGTGAGCAGCAGGTCGTATTTCTCGAAGAACAGGTTCCAGGCGATGGTGAGGTCGCGCCGCACGACCTGGGCGTTCACCACGTCCTGCAGGGTGTAACGCAGGCCAGCCTTGGCGCCCGCGAGCAGGCTCGGATCGAACTCGCCGTGGCGCTCCTCGGGGAAGACCTGTAGCAGGCGCTGCAGAGCGGCCAGCCAGTGGATCACGAAGGCACGGCCTGCTTCGCCGTAGGAGAACGGCGCCTCGACCGGCTCGACCGTGCAGCCCAGCTCTTCGAACTGGCGGGCGGCCTTGGTCACCATCGAGGCAACCTCGATGTCGACCGGATGGTCGCCGAGGCGCAGCGCGAAGCCGACCTTCAGCTTCTTCGGCAGTTTGCCCAGCTTCTTCGTGTAGTCGGTGTCGTCCTCGGGCAGGGCATAGCCGTCGCGCGGATCGGGCCGGGCGATGGCGTTCATCATCAGCGCGACGTCGAGCGCGGTGCGCGCCATCGGGCCGGTGTTGGAGAGATCGCCGGTCATCGAGGGCGGCCAGGCCGGCACCCTGCCGAACGTGGCCTTGAGACCGATGAGCCCGTTGAAGCTGGCGGGGATGCGCACCGAGCCGCCGCCGTCGGTGCCGATGGCGATCGGGCCGAGGCCCGCCGCGACCGCGGCGCCGGCGCCGCCGGACGAGCCGCCCGGCGTCATGCCGGTGTTCCACGGATTGCGCGTGATGCCGTGCAGCGGCGAATCGGTCACACCCTTGTGGCCGTATTCGGAGCTGGTGCTCTGGGCGAAGACGATGGCGCCCGCCTCGCGCAGCCGCGCCACGGCGGGCGCGTCGGCATCGACCGGCGTCTTGTCGGTGAGCTTGCTGCCCATCGAGGCCGGCCAGCCTTTTACGCGCACCAGCTCCTTGATCGAGACCGGCACGCCGTCGAGCGGCGACAGCTCGTCGCCCTTCTTCCAGCGCTTCTCGGACTCGCGCGCGGCGTCGAGCGCGCCCTTGGTCTCGACATGGCAGAGCGCGTTGACGCTGGTCGCCAGTTTCTCCGCGCGCGACAGCACCGCACGCATCGTCTCGACCGGCGAGGCCTTGCCCTTCTTGTAGAGCTTGCCGAGTTCGGCCGCGCTCGCCTGTGTCAGATCCTTCATGCCGCTTCTCCCGTCTTTGCCATGGCGGCGCGATACTGGCGGGCGAGCTGTTCGGCCTGGTAGTCGGCGGCCAGCGCCTGTTCGGTGCGGCCGACCCGTCGATAGATCGTGGCCAGCGCGCGCTTGGTCGCGGCCACCGTCGGCCGCTCGCGTTCGTCGGCCAGCAGGAGAGCAAGGGCAGCGTCGTTCCAGCCGGCGCGGGTCAGCGCATCGAGATGGATGGCGCCGAACAGCGCACGCTGCGCGATCGAACCGCCCAGGGTGCGCAGATGAGGCATCGCCCGGCCGATCAGCCGGGCGGCCGATGGCATGTCCCCGGTCGCGTGCGCGGCGAGGCCGTGCGCGAGCGGCACGACGCAGTCGGCCCAGGTCTCGCGTTCGAACGGCCTGGCGCGTTCGGCGCGGTCTTCCAGGTTCGCCAGCATTTCGGTGACGGCGCTGCGCTCGCCGGCGCGCGCAAGCCCATAGAGATAGTGGACGTCGTGGAAGGCGGAGAGATGCTCGTTCGTGCGCGGCTTCAGGTAGGTCGCGAGATCGGCCCAGCGCCCGCCGACATCGACGCCGCGCAGTTCGAGCCGCGCCAGCAGCGAGACAGCGTTGGCCTGGTCCTCGCAGAACTCCTTCCACACGCCCCAGACGCGACCGTCGTACAGCGACAGCGCTTCGTCGGTGCGGTCGAGGTCGATCAGGAAGAGAGCCAGGTGCCACCAGTTGTGGGTCTGCATGAAGGAGTTGCAGTCGGCCCAGGTGTCGGACACCGAATTGAGGAAGGCGACGCCCTCCAGCAGGCGGCCGCGTGCTTCGAGGCAATGAGCAACGGCGTGATGCGCCCACGGATCGTTGCGGTCGAGCGCCAGCCCCTTGCGGGCCATGGCTTCGGCCTCGTCGAGGCGATTGCACTCTTCGAGGCCGAACGCGTACATGCCCCAGACGAAGCGATTGTCTTCGTTGGCGGCGACGAGTTTCTCGCCGACATCGAGCAGCGTCTCGGCCTCGCCGCGGTTGAAGGCGAGGAGCTGTGCCAGCTTGCCGGCTAGAAGATCGCGCGGCCATTCGGCGACGATCTTGCGGAAGGCTGAAAGGCTGCGGTCGGTATCGCCCGCAACCCACGCCTCGATAGCGCCGAGCCAGGCGAGTTCGCGCGGGCTGGCCGAGGTCGCGAGCGTCTTCGCGCGCTTCAGGTAGCGGGAAGCGGCTTCCTGGCCCTCTGGCGAATACATCGTAAGGACGAGGCTCGCGGCCACCAGCGGCAGCAGCGCGCACTTCTCTTCCTTGTCGGCGGCGGCGATGAAGTCGGCGAACCGCTTGCCGAAGCCCAGCCATTCCTGCGTCACGAAATCGAGCGCGGCGACCGCGCTCTCGTCCGCATTGCCCAGCTCCAACCCTTGCCCGTCCCGCGCCACTCAATCCCCTCGATTTTGCGGGGGTGAGTTTCGCATGCCGTCCATCGGCTGGTCCAATACCAACCTCATCCTGAGGAGGCTGCGTAGCAGCCGTCTCGAAGGATGGGCTACGCGCACCCCGTCCGTTGCCCATCCTTCGAGACGGCCCTTCGGGCCTCCTCAGGATGAGGAGGGGGTCGGGTGAGGCGAAGTCGAACGACTTTCAGTTCTTCTCCAGCCCGTCCCTGATCAGACCCCAGCGCATCGTCGTGCGGACCTCGATGGGGCGCAGGATGAGGCGGTCCATGGCCAGCCAGACGAGGCCGATGGTCAGCATGCCGACCACGATGCGCGGCGACTGGAAGTATTGCTGGGCGTTGAAGATCGCGTAGCCGAGGCCGTCGGTGCTGGCGATCATCTCGCCGCCGACCAGCGAGCGGAAGCCGAAGGCGATGCCGAGGCGAATGCCGGTCATCAGGTTCGGGAGCGTCGCGGGGAAGATCACGTGCTTCACCACGGCGACCTTGCCGGCGCCCAGCGTCTGCACCGCCTCGATCAGCACCGGCTGCACCATGCGGATGCCGGTCAGCAGGTTGTGCAGCAGCGGGAAGAAGATCGACATCACGATGATGAACAGCACCGCGCCTTGCCCCAGCCCGAACCACAGGATGGCAAAGGGGATCCAGGCGAGGCCGGGGATGGCCTGCAGCAGGTTGACCAGCGGATCGAAGAAGTTGCGCGTGACCCGGCTCAATCCCATCAGGTAGCCGAGAGGGATGGCGATCACGCAGCTGATGACGAAGCCCAGCAGCAGGCTTTTGAGGCTGACCCACAGGTTGACCAGCAGCACGCCGGAGCGCGTGTCGTCGATGAACGCGGTGACGACTTGCATCGGCGAGGGGAAGAGGACCGGCGGCCAGATCTGCGCCGAGAACAGCGCCTGCCAGACCGCGATGCCGACGACGAAGGGCACGATCTCGTGCGGGAAGAAGCTGCGCCAGTCGCGGCGCTTCCGGGTGGCGGGGCTGGCGATGCTCATGCGTGAGCCCTCGCAGCTCCGTTGACGGGACCATTCGAATGGATGCTCTGCGTGAGCTGGTCGCGGTAGGCGTTGAAGCGCGGATCGCGCACCACGTCGTCCCACTTGCGCGGGCGCGGCAGGTCGATCGCGAGGTCGGCGACGATGCGGCCGGGCCTTCCCGAGAGGGCGACCACGCGATCCGACAGGAACACCGCTTCCTCGATGGCGTGGGTGATGAACAGGACCGTCGTGCGCTCGTGCGCGGTGATGGCGGTCAGCTCCTCCTGCAGGCGCTGGCGCGTCATCGCGTCGACGGCGGCGAAAGGCTCGTCCATCAGCAGCACCGTCGGATTGTTGGCGAGCACCCGCGCCACGGCGGCGCGCTGGCGCATGCCACCCGAAAGCTGGTGCGGATACTTCTTCTCAAAGCCGGAGAGGCCGACCAAGTCGATGAAGCGCTGGGTGATCTGCTGGCGCTTGCTCTTCTCCATGCCCTTCAGACGCAGGCCGAACTCGACGTTGGCTTCCGTCGTCTTCCACGGCAGCAGCGCATATTCCTGGAACACCATGCCGCGATCGGCGCCGGGTCCCGTCACCTTCGATCCCGAGACGAGGATCTCGCCCGAGGTCGGCCTGTCGAGGCCGGCGACGATACGCAGGAACGTCGACTTGCCGCAGCCCGAGGGGCCGATCACCGAGACGAATTCGTGGGCGCGCACGGCCAGCGAGAGGCCCTGCAGCGCCACGACATTGTCCTGCGCGACCGTGTCGAAGTAGGTCTTCGACACGTCCTTGGCGACGAGGATGTCGGTCATGTCCAGCCGCTACTCGAGCAGCTTGGGATACTTGGCCTTCACCTCGGCCGTGATCTTGTTCAGCGCGCCGAGATGGTCGGCCGGCTTCACCGGGGCAGGGATCAGCTTCTCCGCCGCGAGATAGTCCGACGTGGTCTGCAGCGACTTGGCGGTGAACTCGTCGATCAGCGGGCTGTAGTCCAGCACCTTGAACGAGACTTCCACGATGCGCGGCTCGACCTTCAGGAACTCCGCTTCGATGGCGGCGGCTTCCTTCGGGTTCTTGCGAACCCACTGCTGCGATTCCCAGACCGCGGCGACGGCATCGACCATCTTGCCCGGGTTGGCGGCCGCCCACTTGTCGGTGATGAGGAAGAGACCGCCGCCCTGCACGTACTTGCCCATGCGCATCAGCAGCACGCCCTGACCCGCCATCTTCTCCTCGGTGAGGGTCAGGAAGGGTTCGAGCCCCGCCATCGCATCGACCGCACCCGAGATCAGCATCTGGCCCATGTTGCCGTAGTTGGCATTGACCCGCATGACCGAGTCGCGCGTCAGGCCCGCATCCTGGATGATCTGGTTCAGGCCTTGCGCCGGCGCCGTGCCCTGCGGGACGGCGACCTTCTTGCCCTTGAGGTCCTTCGGCGAAGCGATGTTGGCTTCCTTGCGCACCAGGATGCCGTAGGAATCGCCGCCCTTGGCGTACATCGCATAGGCCTTGAACGGCAGGCCGGTGGCCCAGCCCACGACCGTTGATTCGACGCCGCCGCCCGACCAATCGACCTGTCCGGCGGCCAGCGCCTGGTTGGCCTGCACGCCGGTGGCGAGCGGCAGCACTTCGACGTCGAAGCCGTACTTGGCGTAGATGCCCTGCTTCACGCCGACATAGAACGCCGCCTGCGAGGCGGTGGTCAGGATGCCGAAGCGCACCTTGATCTTGTCCTGCGCCGAGGCGGCGCTGGCCATCAACAAAGCACCGGAGACCATGATCGCGGTGCCTATCGCCTTCTTCAGTCGTCCCATCGTTTCCTCCAGTTATTGTCGGCTCTTTTTATGGGACGGCGCTTGGCCTCAGGGGCGTACGCCGTATTTTGCTTTTGGCCCCAGCGTCGTGCGCAGCCGTGCCTGGGCGGCGTCGATGAAGCGGCAGAGGTAGGCGCGCGTCTCGCGCGGATCGATGATTTCCTCGACCCCGAAGGCTTCGGCGGTGCGGAAGGGCGAGGCCATGGAGCGCAATTCGTCCTCGATCTCGCGCTCGCGCGCCTTGGGATCGGCGGCGCCGGCGATCTCGCGGCGGAAGGCGGCGGCGACACCGCCCTCGATCGGCAGCGAGCCCCATTCGGCCGACGGCCAGGCGATCTTGAGGTCGAGCCCGTTCTTGTCGGTCGTGCCCATGCCGGCCATGCCGTAGCACTTCCGGATGACGACCGTGTACATCGGCACGGTGGCCTGTAAGCCCACATAGACCGCGCGCATGCCCTCGCGCAGCGTCGCGGCGGCCTCGGCGTCGCGGCCGACCATGAAGCCCGGCACGTCGACGAGGAACACCAGCGGGATGTGGAAGCAGTCGCAGAGCTCCACGAAGTGGATCTGCTTGCGCGCCGCCTTCACGTCCATGGCGCCGCCATAGACCATCGGGTTGTTGGCGATGACGCCGACGACCTTGCCGTTCATGCGCGCCAGCACGGTGATCAGGCCCTTGCCGTAGGTCGGCTGGATCTCGAACACCGAGCCGCGGTCGACGACATGCTCGATCAGCTTGCGCATGTTGTAGGGCCGGCGGCGGTCGCGCGGCACGATCGAGAGCAGCTCCTCGTCGCGGCGATCCACCGGATCGGTGCAGGCGACCTCGGGCGGCATCTCCCAGACGTTCTGCGGCATGTAGGAGAGGAAGCGCTTCACTTGGGCGAAGCAGTTCTCTTCCGTGTCGACCCTATTGTCGATCGTGCCGGCGAGATCGACCGCGACCTGCGGCCCGCCCAGCTCTTCCTTGGTGAGCTTCTGTCCCAGCGACCGCTCGACCACGGGCGGCCCGGCGGCGAAGACCTGGCTGATCCCGTCGACCATGACAGACCAGTGCGAAAGGATGGCGCGTCCGGCAGGGCCGCCGGCCGCGGTGCCGAGCACGGCGCACACGACCGGGACCTTCCCCAAAAGCTCGACGGAGCGTTCGAAGCCGTAGACGCCGGGGAACACTGCGTGCCCGCGCTTGTTGATCGAGGTCACGCTGCCGCCGGCGCCGTCGATCAGGTTCACGAGAGGGATGCGATAGCTCGCGGCGAGATCCTCGACGAAGCCGCCCTGGCCGCCTTTCTTGCGATCGCCCGACCAGCTCGCGCCGCCGCGAATGGTGAAATCCTCGCCGCCAACCGCGACGGGACGTCCGTCGATGCTGGCGAGGCCCATCACATAGGGGGCGGGCTGCACGCCGGTGACGTTGGGGCCGTCATACTTTCCATGACCGGTGAGCGTGCCGACTTCCTGGAACGAGCCTTGGTCGACCAGACCGGCAACGCGCTCGCGGATGGTGAGACGGCCGCGCTCGCGATGGCGCGCCACGGCTTCCTCGCCGCCCAGCGCCTTCGCGTAGGTGCGGCGGCGGCGCAGTTCCTCGACCTCCGGGCCCCAATCCTTCGGAGGGGGAGCAACCTGCACCGCCGCCTTCTCGTTCGCGTCGCCGCTCACCTTCGCGGTCACTTCGAGAGCACGGCCACGACCTGGCCCTCGTTGACCGCCTCGGCTTCGGCGACCGTGAATTTCTCGACCTTGCCGCCATCCTCGGCGATCACCGGGATCTCCATCTTCATCGATTCGAGGATCATCAGCGTGCCGCCTGGTTCGACCGTCTCGCCGACCGCGGTGATGATCTTCCATACCGAGCCCGACACTTCCGCCTTGATCTGGATCGTCGCCATTTGTCTGTCTCCTAGAAGCTGGTCGGCCAGGCACGCATCAAATGCTCGCCGACGCCGTTGGTGAGGCGCTGGCGGTGCACGTCGAGCATGCGGATGAGGTAGTCGCGGGTCTCGTGCGGCTGGATGACGGACTGCACGGCGTAGATCGCCGCGATGCCCCAGGCCTCGTTGTCCTTGTTCATCTGCGCGAAGGCCTTGTCGAAGCCAGGCTCGCCCGGCGACAGGCCGTGCACGATCTTCACCGCGAAGGTCGGGTCCATGAAGCTCACCTCGGCGCTCGGCCAGGCTGCCACCTCGTCGGAGTTCCGTCCGCCGCCCATGTTGAGATAGGCCTGGCCGTAGCTCTTGCGCAGGATGATCGAGATCTTCGGCACGGTGCAGAGCTGTAGCGCCTGCATGAAGTTCATGATCTTGCCGGGTGCACGCCGGCGCTCGGCCTCGATGCCGATCGAGAAGCCGGGATTGTCGACCAGCATCACGATCGGGATGTTGAAGCTGTCGCACAGCACCAGGAAGCTGGTGATTTTTTCGCAGGCGTCGGTGTCCATCGCCCCGCCGCGCGCCATCGGATTGTTGGCGACGATGCCGACAGTGCGGCCATCGAGGCGGGCGAGGCCGGTCACCGCCACCTTGGCGAAGCGCGGCTTCAGCTCGAAGAAGGAGCCGGCATCGACGAAGGCGCGGACGATGGCGCGCACGTCATAGACCTGCGTGCGCCGTTCCGGCAGCAGCTTGGCGATGTTGGCCATGTTGGCGCCGGAGCCCTCGGGCACCGGATGGACCGGCGGCGCTTCCTTGTGATGGCTCGGCAGGTAGGAGAGGAAGGTGCGGATCGCTTGCAGCGCTTCCTCGTCGGTCTCTGCGACGTAGTCGGCGAAGCCCGTCACCTCGGCATGGACCTGCCAGCCGCCCATCTCCTGCGGATCGACTTCTTCCTTGATGGCGAGCGAGGCGAGTTGCGCGCTCGACACCGCCAGCACCGCGCCCTTGCGCAGCACGCAGAAGTCCGAGAGCACGGCGTACCAGGAGGAGGAGCCGTAGGAGAGGCCGAGCGTCGCCGACGCCCACGGCGTCTCGCGCATGCGGGCATATTGCGTCGGGTCGTTGCCCAGCAGCGCGCCCATGCCGCGCGCGCCCATATGGTCGGGCATGCGCGCGCCGGAGGACTCACCCAGAAACACCATCGGCAGGCCGCGGCTGGTGGCGACCCTCTTCATGTGGCCGATCTTGCGGCCGTTGGTGGCGCCGGAAGAGGCGCCCATCACGGTGAAGTCGTTGGCGACGACGGCACATTCGCGACCGTCGATCTTGCCGAAGCCCGCGACCTTGCCGTCGGCCGGCGAGCGGTCGTGATCCTCGGGCCGGCTGCCCGAAGTGCCGAACAGGCCGGACTCAATGAAGGTGCCGGCGTCGACCAGCTTGGTCACGCGCTCGCGCGCGTTGAGCACGCCGGCAGCGGCGCGGCGTGCCAGCTTCTCCGGCCCGCCCATGGCCTCGGCCTTGGCCTTCTTCTCGGCGTAGATCTCGCTCATCGTCTCCATCAGTTCGAGCTCCCGGTTGAGATCACGCCGCTTTTCGTCAGTTCGTCGATGCGTGCGGTGTCGAGGCCCAGCACGTCGCTCAGCACGCTGCGCGAATCCTGGCCGACGTCGCGGCCGGCATGGCGCACCACGCCGGGCGTGTCCGACAGGCGCGGCACGACGCCCGCCATGGCGACTTCGCCCATGTGTTCGTCGGGCGCGTTCACGATGGCGTTGCGGGCGCGATAGTGCGGATCGTTGAAGATGTCGGCGACGGTGAAGATGCGCGTCGCCGGCACCTGCGCCTTGTGCAGGATCGTCTCGATCTCCTCGAGTTTCAGCTTGCCCGTCCATTCCGAGACGATGGCGTCGAGCGCCTCGTGCTGCGCGTTGCGCTCGATCGCGCCGGCGAAGCGCGGGTCCTTCGCCAGCTCCGGCTGCCCCATCGCCTCGACCAGGCGGCGGAACAGATTGTCGGCCATCGCGGTGATGTGGATGTAGGTGCCGTCGGCGGTCGGGTAAAGATTGTTGGGCGTGGAGCCGATCAGGCGCGAGCCGGTGCGCTCCGGCACGAAACCCAATTTGTCGTAGGCCGGGATCCACACTTCCATGAAGTTGAACGCGCTCTCGAACAGCGTCGCGTCGATGCACTGGCCGCGCCCGGTTTTGTCGCGCGCCATCAGCGCCATCACCGCACCGTAGGCGCCATGAAGTCCGGCGATATAGTCGGTCATCGAGACGCCGACCCTCGACGGTGCGCGGTCGGGATCGCCGGTGAGATGGCGCAGGCCACTGACGGCCTCGCAGACCACGCCGTAGCCGGGGCGGCGCGAGTAGGGGCCGTCCTGGCCGAAGCCCGAGATTCGCACCATGACGAGGCGCGGGTTGAGCTTCGACAGGTCCTCCCAGCCGAGGCCCCATTTCTCCAGGGTGCCGGGTTTGAAGTTCTCGACCACGACGTCGACCTTGGCGGCGAGGTCACGGATCAGCGCGCGGCCTTCCTCGCTGTGCAAGTCGATCGAGACCAGCTTCTTGTTGCGGAAGATGCTGGCGGCATAGAGCGAGCGGCCCTCGAACTGCTTGCCCATGGTGCGCACGGGATCGCCGTCGGCGGGCTCGACCTTGATCACCTCGGCGCCGAAGTCGGCCAGCATGCGGCCGCAGAAGGGGCCGGCCACGGTCGAGCCGATCTCGAGCACGCGATAGCCGGCGAGGGGACCCTGTCGCTGCTCGGTCTGTTGCTCGCTCACGCAGGATCGCCTTTCACAACACGTATTTCTGGAAACGCCGCAGGGATTCCTTGGCGTTCTGGAGATTGATGCGCTTCAGTCGTTCGGCGGCCTCGCCGTCGCCCTTGCGCATCGCCGCCACCACGGCGCGATGCTCGGACAGGCCTTCCTTGGCGCGACCGGGCAGGATCACGATGCGCCGGATCACGACGTTGGTCTTTTCGTAGATGCTGTCGAGCATGCGCGCGGCCACGGGATTGCGCGCCCATTCGATGATGCGGCGGCGGAAGCGCTCGTAGACGACGATAAAGGCGTCGAAGTCGCGATTGGCCACGAACCCGTCCATCGGTTCGCCGAACAGTTCGACGAATTCGTCCCAGGTCTCGGGCGGCGCGTTCTCGGTGGCGAGGCGCACGCACAATCCTTCGAGCACCGCGCGCACGTCGTAGAGATGGAAGACGTGATCCAATTCGAGCCGCGAAACCACGGCGCCGCGATTGGGGATGCGATCGATCAGGCCGCGGCTTTCGAGGACACCCAGCACTTCGCGGATGCGCGTGCGCGGCACGGCGAACTCGGCGGCAAGCTCCTGCTCGCCGAGCTTGGCGCCGGGCGCCACGTCCTGCCGCGCGATACGCTCGCGCAGCACCTGGACGATGTCCTGGACCGAGGAGGCGGTGCTGCTCTTGCGCGCGCGCGTCTTCGCCCTGGTCTTTAGGGTGACAACTCTGCCCGACATTTTTATCCGGCCTTTTGTTTCCTTCCCGTTGCGATTGGATACTCGGGTAGTAGTCGAGTCAACAAACTTGTTGCCAATCTTGTTGGCAGGAAGCCGGCTGCCGGAATGCGCTGCCGGAATTCAGCCCGAAAAAGAAAATACGGTTTGCCCAAGCGTCGCACGAAGCGGTGTAAGAAGAAGAGAAGAGTAAGAGTTGAGGGAGGAAAGAATAATGAAACGCCGCCATCTGCTGGGGTCCGCCGCGGCCCTAGCCCTCGCTCCTGCGCTTGCGCCGTCGATCGCGCGCGCCCAGGCCTTCCCCGACAAGCCGATCCGCTTCGTCGTGCCTTATGCACCCGGCGGCGCCACCGATACGTCGGCGCGCATTGCTGCGGAGTATCTCACCGAGAAGCTCGGCCAGCAGGTGCTGGTCGACAACAAGCAGGGCGGCGGGACGATCATCGGCACCGAGATCGTCGCCAAGGCCAAGCCCGATGGCTACACGCTCCTGCTGGCGCCGGCGCCGATCGCGACCAACACCTCGTTCGGCCTGAAGCTGCCGTACGATCCGGTGAAGGAGCTGACGCCGGTCGGCAGCTATGTCGACATGCCGCTGCTGCTCGCCGCCAACAAGGACGCGCCCTACAAGACGGTCGCCGAGCTGATCGACTATGCGAAGAAGCAGTCGCAGCCCGTCACCTTCGCCTCGGCCGGCAACGCCAGCATGCCACATCTCTGGGGCGAGCAGTTCGCGACCGAGACCGGCATCAAGCTCGAGCATATCGGCTACAAGGGCAGCGCCGATGCGCTGAAGGACGTGCTGGGCGGACACGTAAAACTGTTCTCCGACACGCTGCTGCCCTCGGGCCTTGCGGTGAAGGACGGACGTTTGCGCGGCCTGGTCGTCGCCGCGAAGCAGCGCGTGCCGATGCTGCCCGACGTGCCGACGGTGGCGGAAGCCGGGCTGCCGCCGGATCTTACCGGCGCGGTGTTCTTCGGCGTGATGGCGCCCGCCGGCACGCCCGAGCCGATCATCGCCAAGCTCAATGCCGCCTTCAACGAAGTGCTCACCAATCCGGTGACGTCGAAGAAGCTGATCGACCTCGGCTTCGTCCTGGTCGGCGGCACCGCGGCCGACTACGGCAAGCGCCTCGCCGCCGAGACCGTGAAATGGCGCAAGGTCATCAAGGACGCGAACATCGCGCCACCTGCGTAGGCCGAGCGAAGCTCGGCCTACGAGAAGCGTCAGGACATCGCAAAGCGATGTCCGGGAGCGCCGTTGGAAGAACGATCACGCGAAGCTCATGACCCCTCCGTCGGCGTAAGACGCGGTGCGCAAGTGGAGCCGCCTCGCCCAAGTCGATTACGACTTGGGCGAACCGCCTAAAAAGCAGAAGATATTCCCCGTCTTGTTCGCGCAAATGTGGCTGCGGCCGTCGGGGGCGAGTTCCCTCAGCACGACCTTCGGCGGCACCTGGACCCAGCGGCCGTCGAGCAACGCGTACCAGTTGCCGTCGTCTTTCTGATAGGCGCGTGTCGGGCGGCAATCGCCCTCGACGCCGTTGATCGTGCCGTTGCAGCACGAGGCATTGCTGCCCGGCTGTTTCAGCTTCTCGTACCAGTCGTGACTCTGAGCATGGCCGTCGCCGTGATGACCGTCCTGCGCCATCGCCGCAGGATTAACGAACGCCGCCAGCACCGCGGCGATCAGCAAGGGACGTGGCATGAGGGCCGCCACCTTTCGCTGTGTCGGCCGAGCCGGCAACGTATTCGAGGCGACGTGCCGTCGCTCAGCCTGAACCGTTGCGCGGAGTGTACATCATCCGCAGGCCGGCGACGATGGGGATGAAGTCGGGATCGTCGGCCGACAGCAATCCGTGACGCACGAAGAAGTCTATCAACACAAGATTGCAGTTGTATTTGAACTCGGTGGTATCGCGCACCGTGTCGAACACGCGTTGCACCGGCCACAGCTCGAACGAATGGACCTCGCCGTCGTTTGCGCGCGGTGTGAAGTCCTGAGGCAGTTCGAGGTCGAAGCACGGCATCACGTCCGGCTTGAGCTGCTGGCCCGACTGGTTCCAGTAGCCGACGACGCTGACGGCCTTCGCCTGTTGCGCCAGCTCGGGCGGGATCGACGCTTCCTCACCGCACTCCTTCACGAGGTTCTCGTGCAGGCCGAGGCCAGCCGGCTGGCCACCCGCCACCGTGTTGTCGAGCTGGCCCGGAAAGGTCGGCTTCTCGTAGGAGCGGCGCGGCACCCAGATGTGCAGGCCGTCGGGACGGCGCACGAAGCCGGTCATGTGCGGACCGCCGGCGCGCACGCCGAACCACGGCACGGCCGAACGCTCCATCTCCATCAATAGCGGCGTGCCTTCGTGCGGTGCCACCGCGTAATTCTCCTCGCGCCACAGGCCCTTGAAGTAGCCGCGCTCGCGCAAGGAGAGCAGGAAGGCGCGCACCTCGGCGGTGCGCCTGTCGGGCGTGTCGAGACGCGGATCGAGATGCCATGCACCCTCGCGGCGCTCGAACAGGCCAGAGCCCTGCACGGCATCGGCTGCGAAGTCGCGATGCACGAAGCCGGCGCGATGCGGGCCGATGAACCACGGCTCGAACTGCGCGAGGTCGGCGTTGTTGCAACGGGCGATATGGTCGAGGAAGGACATGGGCCGTGGAGATAGCATAGAGTGCGGCCGATGACCGAAGACGAACTTCAGACGCTGCTCGAAAAGACCCTGCCGGCCGCCGATCTCCACGGCGTGTTCGTCGAGGAATGCCAGGATCAGGACGTGCGCCTGCGCTTTTCACCGGCCGCCGGCGCGGAGTGGACGACGGCGGCGCTGCTGTCGCTCGTCGACACGTCGCTGCGCGCGGCGGCGGGACTCGATGCGGGCATCTCCCATCTCAACGTCACGGTGCTGCGGCCCGCGCAGGTCGCCGACGTGCTTGCGCTGTCCCGTGTCCTCCGCCGCGACGGCGAAACCGTCCACGCCGAGACCTGGCTGTTCAGCCACGCCGTCGTTGAGCCGATGCTGCACGCCACAGCGACGCTGCTCAAAACGCCTTAGCCACCGTGAAGCGCACGGCCAGCGGTTCGACGGGATGGAAGTGGCGGCCAGCGACGCCGTCGGGGCCTTCGTTGGGCAGGCGCGACGTATAGTAATAGTCGATCTGGCTGGCCTGCGTGTTGAAGATGTTGAAGCCGTCGAGCTGCAGCTTCAGCCCGTTGTCGAACACGTAGCCCACGCGCGCGTTGAAGATCGAGGTCGGGTCCGAATAGACGCTGCCATCCTCGACCAGCGGACGGGCGCCGAAGTAGCGCCAGCGCACCGCGCCGAACCAGCCTCTGTCGGCGCCGAGCGTGATGCCGGCCGAGGCGATGAAGCCCGGCGCGCCGGGAATGAAGTCGCCTGCCGGATCGGGATTGGTGAAACGGGCCTGGGTGTAGGCGAGGTCGAGATCGAGCAGCGCCCACGGCACCGGCCGGTACTGGTTCGTCCACTCGAAGCCGACGCGGCGGCTGGGGCGACTGGCCTCGGTCGTGCCGGCGTCGCCCACGAACAGCAGCTCCGAATCGTAGTCGAGCACGAACACCGCGAACGCGGAGTCCAGCCCCTTGATCGCCTGCGTGCGCACGCCGACTTCCGCGCCGCGCGAGCGCACCAGCAGCGGCACCGAGGCGACCGGCGTCGTCTTGTCGTTGGGATCAACGGTGATGGTGACGCCGCGCAAATCGTTGCTGTGATAGCCGAGGCCCGCATTCAGGAAGAACTCGGTTTTCTGGAACGGGCCGAAGATGAGGCTGGCTTTGGGGCTGGCGAGGAAGGCCGAGGCGTTGCCGGAGTTGGCCGCCGTATCCGATGCGACGGTGCCCATGAACCAGTCGCCGCGAATGCCCAGGATCGAGCGCAGCCAGTCGGTCCATTGCAGCGTGTTCTTGGCGTAGACCGCGAGGCTGGTCTCGTTCACCTGGTCGTAGCGGATCGTGTTGAACGCCGTGCGCTGCTGGGTGTTGAACAGGCCGACGCCGATATTGTCGTAGCGGATCTGCGTGCCGACCGTGGTCTCCGACGCGAAACCCGCCAGCGAATGGCGCATCAGGTGGCTGGCGTTCAGACCCACGATCATGCGCTTGTCGGTCTGCTGGAACTGGTCGCCGTTGTCGGGATTGTCGAGGAAGTAGGTGAAGTTGTTGTAGAGATTCAGGGTCGAATAGATGCCGTAGGCCTCGATCTTCGATGCGGAGCGATCGTCGCTACGGCTCCAGCGCATCGACAGCGAATAGCGCTGGGCGTCGCCGCCGTCGGTCTGGTCGACCGCGCCGTAGCGGCTGAGGCTGCCATCGAGCACGGCGCGCGCCGGAATCTGGTCGGTCGCATGCCAGGAGTTGGTGTAGGCCAGCGCGGTGATGGCGAGCCCGTTGGCGGTGTCGCCTTCGGCGTAGCGCAGGAAGGCGTTGAACTTCTTCAGGTCGTCGCCGACCTGCCACGGGCCGTTGTAGGTCACGATTTCGCCGGCCGCCGTCAGCGTGCCGTTGCCCGCCGCCATCGAGCCGGCCGCGAGCGCGCGCCAGTAGCCGAAGCTGCCGCCGGTCGCCACCACCACGGCATTCTCCAGGCGATTGGCATAAGAGAGGCGCAGCGAGCCCGCCGAAGCGAAGTCGCTCTCCTCGGCATAGTAGGGGCCCTTCTTGACGATCATCTGGTCGACGAGCTCGGGGATCAGGAAGTTCAGGTCGGCATAGCCCTGGCCGTGGCCGTGCGTGCGCATGTTGATCGGCATGCCGTCGAGCCAGATGGCGAGATCGGTGCCATGGTCGAGGTTCATGCCGCGCAGGAAGTACTGGTTGGCCTTTCCTTCGCCGCTGTGCTGCGACACGATCAAACCCGGCACCGCTTCCAGCATTTCGCCGGGACGCGAGATCGGCCGCGTGTTCAGCGTCTCGCCCGAGATGCGGCGTTCGCTGGCCGAATCGGTCGGCTCGGCCTCGAGGATGCGTGGGGCAGTGACGGTGATGGCGGGCATTGCCGTCGACGCGCCGGTATAACCCTGCGTCGTGGGACTGGGCGTGCCTGGCTCGACCGGTCCCTGACCGGGGGCCAAGGGCTGGGTGGCGGGTGATTGAGGCTCTGAGGGGACCTGGGCGAGTGCGGCGGCAGTGCTGGCTATCAGGACGGCAGAGACGAGAAGGGACGTCGTATGCACTATTTATATATTCTGCATACTTCGGCTCGGTGCGGCAAGCGGAGGAATTGAGATGCAGCGTGTCACCCTGTCGGTCGACGACGATCTCCTGGAGACGCTCGATCGGCACATGAAGAAGCACCGCTATGCGAGCCGCTCCGAGGCGCTGCGCGACATCCTGCGCGAGGTCGCGACGCGTGAGACGCTGGCGGAGGAAAAGCCCGGCAAGGAGGAGGGCTTCTGCATCGCGACGCTTGCCTATGTCTACGATCACGAGACCCGCGATCTCGGCCGCCGCCTCACCCAGGCGCAGCACAAGCATCATGATCTGCAGGTCGCGACCCTGCACGTGCATCTCGACCACGATTCATGCCTCGAAGTCTCGGTGCTGCGCGGACCGGTGAAGGCGGTGCGCGCGATGGCCGACGACACGGTGAGCCAGCGCGGCGTGCGCCATGGCCAGCTGCATCTCGTGCCGGCCGAACTCGGCCACAGGCATCACAGCCATGGCGGTCGTAGCGGTGGTGGGCACGGACACGACCATATCCATGCGTAATTCCGCCGGTGTAGTGACAGGTGGCGGTTCGCGGGCCGGTTGACGTAAACTGCCGGCACCGGATCATGATTAGGCAGTGTAGCGAAGGGGATTGGGGGATTTGAGCGACGCGTCTTCCCCCTGGGTTCAGGCGGCGGCCCAGGCGGCTGCCGAAATTCCCAGCCAGTCCGCCCCCGGTACCCCCTGGAAGCCCGATCTGACGCCGAGCCGGCCGGTCTATGACGGGCGGCTGGGCGAGCTCTACGCCATCTACCTGCGCCATCTCGCGCTGATGCTGGTGACCTTCGGCTGGTCGCGCTTCTGGGGCCGCACGCGCATCCGGCGCTATGTCTGGAACCATCTCTCGGTGCTGGGCGATCGCTTCGAGTATCGCGGTCGTGGCCGCGAGCTGATGATCGGCTTCGTGCTGGCGCTGCTGCTGGTCGCGGCCTGGGCCGGGCTGATGTACGTGGTGTGGATCTACGTTTTCCACGAGAAACCGTTCGCCAGCTTCGGACTGTTCGACATCTTCTCGTTGTCGGTCTTCCTGATCGGCTTTCCGCTGGCCTATGTCGGCCACTATGCCGGCCTGCGCTACAAGCTCTCGCGCACGCGCTGGCGCGGCATCCGCTGCGGCATGGCGGGCTCGGCCTGGCGCTACGGTGCCATCGCGACCTTCCTGCATTTCGCCAACGCCTCGATGGCCTACCTGCTGACGCCCGTCGTGTCGGTGAACCTGGCGCGGCCGCGTATCACGAACGCCCGTGTCGGCACCCAGGGCTTCGACTTCGCCGGACGCGCGGGCGACATCTACGGCCGCTACATCGGCTACTACTTCCTGAACATCCTGGCCTGGATCGTCGCGGCCGTCGTCGTCTTCTTCGCCGTCGGCGGCACGCTCAACAGCCTGGGCATCGGCGAGGCCGATTTCTTCAAGCTGTTCTCCCGCCCGAGCCTCAACACCTTCGTCCTGGTGCTGCTCGTCGCGTTCGGCGCCTACATCCTGTTCGGCCTGCTGATCCTGCCGCTGCGCTGCTGGTGGCAAGCCTACCTCATGCGCTACCTCGTGACCCACGCCCGCGCCGGCAACGTGCTGTTCGCCACGGCGCTGTCGACCCGGCAGATGTGGGGCTTCCTGGTGCTGAACTACCTGATCATCCTGCTGACCCTGGGCATCGGCTGGCCGTGGGTGATGCATCGCACGATGAAGCTGATCGCGGGCCAGCTCTGGATCTACGGCGCTCCGCAGGGCGGCGACGTTCGCCAGCCGACCGACCTCGGCCCGACCTATGGCGAGGGCCTTCTGGACATGTTCGACGTGAGCGGGGTCTGACGATGGCCGCGCGCTACTACGACGGCGTGACCGCCGAGGTGCAGGAGGTGATGCTGCGCGTCACCACCAACGAGCTGGTGATCTACCGGCCCGACGATTCCGGCGTCGTGGCGCGCTGGCCGGTCGCCGACATCTCCGTGCTAGGCGATTCGCATCACGAGGCCGTTCCGCCTCTCACCCTGCGCGGCAGCGAGGCGCGGCTGGTGATCGAGGACCCGGCCTGGCGCCAGCAGCTCGTCTCGCTGATGCCGGCGCTGAAGCCGCTGGCGCTGGAGCCGGCGAGGATCGCCCCCCGCCTCGGCGCCTATTCGGTGACGATCGTCGCGCTGGTCGGTCTGTTCTGGAGCGCGGTCGAGTACGGCACCGGCTATGCCGCACCGCTGCTGCCTTACTCGTGGCAGGCGAAACTGGGCGAGACCGTGTTCAGCGAGATGACGGCCGACGCGAAGATGTGCACCGGCAAGGAAGGCCTCGCCGCCCTCAACCGGCTGGCCAACGATCTGGCGAAGGAAGCGGGCTATCCGCACGAGATCACGGTACACGTCGTGAATGGCAAGGAGGTCAACGCCTTCACCCTGCCGGGCGGGATCCTCGTCTTCTTCCGGGGCCTGATCGACGACGCGACCAGTACGCAGGTCGCGGGCGTGCTGGCGCATGAGATCGGCCATGTCGTGCACTTCCATCCGACCAAGGGCGTGGTGCGCGCCTTCGGGATCGACATGCTGATCAAGCTCCTGACCGGCGGTTACTCCGACGTCATGACCACGATCGGCGGTGGCGGCGGTGCGCTGCTGGCCCTGCGCAACGGCCGCGCCTTCGAGCGCGAGGCGGACGAGACCGGCGTGCATCTGCTGGAGCAGCGCGGACTGCGCGCCGACGGCGTCTCGACCTTCTTCGAGAAGATGATGAAGGACAAACCCGACGACGCGGCCACCAAAGCGGGCATCTGGTCGAGCCATCCGCCCACGCAGGAACGAATTACCGCCACCAAGCGCCCGCCGACCGGCAAGCTGCCGTTCACGCCGGCCGAGTGGCAGGCGCTCCGGAACGTCTGCAAATAACCATCACATCAGCCGGTGCGCGTTAGCCTGATCTCGACCTCGCGCTCGACATAGGTCCATTCGACGCTGGCGCGCAGTTCGGCCAGCAGGGCGTCGAAGTCGGCCGCATGTTCGGGCGCGAATTCGAACCAGGTAAGGAAGTCGAACGGCTCGCCGAGGTCGCGCGCATGGTGAAGGCGGCGGGCGATGGCGGGCAGGTATTTCATCGAGAGCGCGATGTGCCGCGACCGATCCTCGAAGATCGCGCGGCGCTCGTCCTGCGCCATCGACCACCAGGCTTCCGACTTCCGGATCGGGATCAGCGCCGCGCAGGTGGCCTCGGCTCGGCCGAGGCCCGCCTGCACGCGGCCCAGCTCCTTCAGCTCCACCGCCGTGGAATAGCGCGGATGGCTGACGACACCGCGCAGGCGCCACGCCGCGTCGGGCAGGTCGGTCATCGCAAGGTGCGTCGCGACCGGGAGACCCGGCCCGGTTACTGAAGAAAGACGCTCGATGCGCCAGGGGCCGGAAGATCCGGCGGAGAAGGTGACGGTGAAGGGCGGCGGCATGGGCCGATCATAGCAAGACGCGCGCCGGGGCATTGGCTATGAACTCGGCATGAGCCCGCACATCGTTCTCGCCACCTCCGCCGACGACCCCTCCATCACCGTGTCGGACCGCCTCTATGCCGATGCGCTGGAGCGGCGCGGCTGTCGCGTGACCGGCGCGGCCTGGGACGGACCACGCGACGCTTTTGCCGGCGTCGATGCGGTCATCCTGCGTTCGACCTGGGGCTATTATCGCGCGCTGGAGGCGTTCCGGGCCTGGACCGAGCATGTCGCGGCGACGGCACGTCTGTTCAATCCCATCGAGCTGGTGCGCTGGAACCTGCGCAAGGATTACGTTGGCAAGCTCGAGGCCGCGGGCGTGCGCGTGCCCAAAAGCTTCGTCGTGCCGTGCGATGCAGACGCCGTCGCGCGGGTGTTCGACGAGACCGGCTGGCAGCGGGCCGTTGTGAAACCGGCCAGTGGCGCCTCGGGCTATTCCGTCGAGCTGTTGCAGCGCGCCACGTTGGCCGCACAGGTCGCGGGCCTCTCCGACGAGGCGCGTGCGGCCGGCGTCGTGGTGCAGGAGTTCCTGCCCGAGATCGCCGAGGGAGAGCTGTCGCTGGTCTATTTCGACGGCGCCTTCAGCCATGCCATCCGCAAGCGCCCGCCGCCCGGAGAGTTCCGTTCGAACTCACGCTACGGCCCGACCCGCACCGCCGAGACGCCGCCCGCGGCCGTGACGCAACAGGGCGCGGCGTGCCTCGCGACCCTGCCCGCGATGCCGCTCTACGCGCGTGTCGACGGCGTCGTGCGTGACGGCCTCCTGATCGTCATCGAGGTCGAGGTGCTGGAGCCGGCGCTGTTCATGGAATTCGATCCGCCCTCGGCCGAGCGCTTCGCCGAGGCGACGATCAAGCGTCTCCATCAAACTCCTCTCCCCCGCTAGGGGGGAGGCTGGGTGAGGGGGCGACGCACCACCTCGATCAACCCCCTCACCTAACCTCTCCCCCTAGCGGGGGAGAGGGACATGAGACTGCAACTCCAGTCGCCGCGTGATGCCGATGGCGTCGAGGAAGGTCTCGTCGTGGCTGACCACGAGGAGTGCGCCGTCGTAGGCACGCAGGCCTGCTTCGACCGCCTCGATCGACTCGATGTCGAGATGGTTGGTCGGCTCGTCGAGGATCAGCAGCGATGGCGGATGCGCACTGCCCAGCACGCAGGCGAGGCCGGCGCGCAGCATCTGGCCGCCACTCAGGCTTTTGACGATCTGCAGGGCCGCATCGGCGCGGAACATGAAGCGGGCCAGGGACGCTCGGCAGGCATTCTCGTCGGCGTCGGGGTTGAGCCGCAGGAAGTTGTCGCGGATCGACAGCACGGGATCGAGCAGGCTCACCTGCTGGTCGAGCATCGCGAAGCCGGTCATCACGCGCACGCTGCCCGACTGCGGCGCGAGCTTGCCGGTGATCAGCGCCAGCAGCGTCGTCTTGCCCGAGCCGTTCGCGCCAGTGATCGCCACACGCTCCGGGCCAGTAAGGGCGAAGGTGAGGCCGTCGATGATCGCACGCCCCGGCTCGTAGCCTGCGCGCACGGTATCGATCCGTAGAACGGTCTTGCCCGCCGGCAGGCCGGTCGAGGGCAGGGAGACCGACAGCGGCTGCAGCACTTCTATGCGCTGGCGCGCAGCGGTGGCGTCCTCGATCGCCTGCGTGCGCCGCCGCTCGGCCAGCCGCGCATTGTCGCCGGACGTGTTCTCGGCGCCGCTTTGCCGGGCGTTGGCGACGATGCGCGGCATGTCGCCCTTGGCGCGCTTGCGCTGGCCGCCGCTGTCCTTGCGCGCCTTGCGTTCGGCCGTGGCTTGCGCCGTCTTCTCGACCGACGCCACGCGTTTCTCCGCGTCGGCGAGATCGTGCCGCGCGGCGGCCAGCTCCAGCGCCTTGCGCTCGCGATAGTGACTCCAGTTGCCGCCATAACGTGTCGCGCCGAGTGAGGTCAGCTCGACGATGGCGTCCATCGTTTCCAGCAGCTCGCGGTCATGGCTGACGACGATCGCGCCGCCGCGCCAGGTCGCCAGCAGGTCGATCACGGCGGCGCGGCCCTCGCGGTCGAGATTGTTGGTCGGCTCGTCGAGCAGGATGAAATCCGGATCGGCAAGGACGAGGGCTGCGATCGCCGCGCGAGTGCGCTGGCCGCCCGACAGCGCCTGCAGAAGCGTTGCCGGCGTCGCGTCGAGCCCGACGCGATCGAGCGCCGCGGCGAGGCGTGCCTCCAGCGTCCAGTCGGCCGAGGACAGTTCGTCGGCGGTGGCGAGACCCTCTTCGGCGCGATGCAACACGTCGAGCACACCGGCGATGCTCATCAGGTCGGCCAGCGTCTCGGTCGGTGCGACCTGCACCGTCTGGCGCAGGACGCCCAGCGTGCCGTTCACCGATACCGATCCGGCATGAGGCGGCAGCGCGCAGGCAATGAGCCGGAGCAGCGTGGTCTTGCCCACGCCGTTGCGCCCGACGAGGCCGGTACGGCCGCCGTCGAAGCTCAGATCTATGTTTGAGAAGAGCGCGCGGCCGTCAGGCGTGGTCGCGGTGAGGCCGGAAAGCGTGATGGAAGGCATGGACATGGATTTCCCTGGTGGCAAGGCGAGCGGGCATTGCAGTCAGGTGGAAATCCATTGCGGTGCACATCCATCTCAGTTTGCGATTAGCGCTAGATAGTCGCTGTTCTTGTCGTGATCAAGGCGCGCCCGTTCGGTGCGCCTTGATCGCCATGTCGCCCTTATCTCGTCGCGCGTGCCGCCGCCGATGCTTCGAGGCCCGGCGGCATCTTGTGCCATTCGCGGTTCTCGCGGGCCTGCTGGTAGCCGTAGTCGTACAGCGCCGTCATGTACGCCTGGTCGAACTCACCCTTCTTCGGCGCGCTGAAATCGTTGCCGATATAGGCGAGGTTGTAGGAGACGCCGTCGCGCTGGGTGACGAAGTAGGTGCGCAGGACGTCGTTCTTGCCACTCGACACCAGCATGGTCTCGATGGCGCGGCCGGCGATCGAGAAGGTGCGACGGTCGCTCGCCGAATAGTTCGGCGCCAGCGGGCCGTTGCGCACGATGTAGGCGTTGCGCTGGCGCTTGGCGCCCTCGCTCTTGAGGTCGATGGTCGGCGGATAGAGGAACAGCTGGGCAATGGCGCCGCCGTCGACATGCATCTCCTGGTACTTCTGCCCGTTCAGCTCGACGTCGATCATCACCGGCTGGAACGCGCCGGGGATCGCCGCCGACGCGCGCAGGATCTTGCGGAACAGATCGAGCGCCTGCGGATGGCCGCTGGCCGCCAGCGCGCCCACGTTCCAGATCACCGGGCGCTGCGCGTCGAGGTCGGTCGTGCCGATCAGCAGCAGGCGGCCTTTGGCATATTCGCGCGCGATGGCGTCGAACATCTTCTGGTCGGCGTAGCTCGCGATCACCTGGGCGAGCGGTCCGGTGTCGGCCATGGCGTCGTCGTACAGCGCCGCCATCAGGCCGCGCATCTTGAAGACCTTCTCCGGCGTCATGGTCGTGTAGACCTCGCGCAAGGCCACGTCGTAGTCGGGGCCGAGGAAGGCGAAGGGCGCGATCAGCGCGCCGGTGCTGACGCCCGTCACCATCTTGAACTCGGGCCGCGTGCCGCTCTCGGTCCAGCCCCTCATCAGGCCGGCGCCGAACGCGCCGTTGTCGCCGCCGCCGGACATCGCGAGATAGTTGGCGGGCGGCAGGCGCGTCGTCGACTTGCCCTCGGCCTTCAGCGTCGCGAGCTCGCGCTCGAACGAGCGCTGGCCTTCCTGGACCATCAGGCTGGCATCGCCATCGGCATAGAAACGCACGTTCGCGATGCCGAGCGGCATGGCCTCGGTCGTGCTGACCGCGGGCACGGCGGTGCCGCGCTCGGGGAACGAGCAGGCGGCGGTCGCCAGCACGAGCGAAAGCGAAGCAGCGGACGCAAGACGATAAAGATTCAAGTGACTCCCCCGGAAAGCATCGATTGTAAGCGGCCGCGCACGAGATCGATATGGGCGCGGAGCGCGAAGAAGAGATCGGAATGTCGCATCGGCAGGACCTTCGACGCGCGGTCGATCCTGTCGAGATCGTTGCGATAGGCCACGAGCCGTTCGGCCGGCAGGTTCGCGCCGATCCCGTGCTCGACGGCGCGCAGTTCGCGATAGAGGCCGAGGATGCGCCGGCGCAGGAACCACAGGTAGAGCTTGGGTGCGTAGCTGAACACCGGAACCAGGATCGCCACGGCGGTCACCAGAATCGCCAGCGCCCGGCGCGCATAATTGGCCAGCCAGAAGGGCAGGTAGCGGTGCAGCAGCGAGGGGCCGTTCTTGTAGAAATCGCTGGCGCTCTCGGCCATCGGGTATTCCGGATCGGCCTGGGTCGGGAACTCGCCGAACTGCTGGAAGACGCCCGGCTCGCTGTTGACCTCGACCAGCGCGCGCGCCAGCAGGCCGATGATCTCGGGATGCACGTCGTCGCGCACCAGCACCGAGCTGGTGGTGCCGATCAGGGTCACGTCGCTGTCGGGAATATTCTGCTCGAAGTCGATGACGCCGCTCGGCAGTTCGAGCCGCGTCAGCACCGGGAAGCGCTTGGTCAGCGCCTTGGCGTGCTTCAGGCTGACGAGGCGCACGCCGGGATCGCGCAGCAGGCTCTGGATCAGCGGCGCTTCGAGCACGTTGCCCAAGATCAGCACGTCGGCCTTGCCGGCGTCGAGCGCCTCGACGGCGGGACGCCCGGCCAGCGGCAGGAAGGTCGAGTTCTGCGGCGTGATGCCGTTGGTCTTCAGGATCTTCGAGACCACCGAGTTGGTGCCGCTCGAATCGGGCCCGACGGCGATGCGCTTGCCCTTGAGCTGGTTGAGGTCGCTGAACGAATCGCTGGCGCGGCAGAAGATGAAGAAGGCGAGGTAGTTGATGCGGCCCAGCGATTCGAGGCCGGGCGCCTGGTTGCTGTTCGACACGCCACCCTGCACGAAGCCGACGGCGACGCCGGACGCCGGGTCCTGCAGGAGCCGCAGGTTCTCGACCGTGCCCTCGGTCGTACGGATGTCGAGCGTGACCTTATGGCGGGCCAGGATCTCGCGATATTTCTGCGCGTAGAACTCGTAGGCGCCGCCCTTCGAGCCGGCGGCGATCGTGATCTTCTTGGGCGGCGCCGGCACGAAATGTTCGAGCGCCATCCAGACGCCGCCCAGAGCGAAGAGGAGCGCGACGCAGGCTGTCAGCAGGCGCTGTCGGCTGAGCGTGAACATGGTGCGGGCCCGCTTTGAAGGAAGAGGCCTATTTGGAGATCGCGTTCCAGTGGCAGCCGCGGTTCTTGTCCGTGACCGTCAGGCTGCGCGGCGAGGCGGCGGCGTTGGCGACCACGTCGAGGCGCACGCCCGACAGGGTGAAGACGGTCGTGTAGACGCCCGGCGTCGTCTGCTTCAGCGTTTCGGTGAAGCCGCCGGCCAGCTTGAGCCGGGCCGTCTCGCCCTGGAGCGTGATCGAATGGACGCGCGAGAGGGTGGCGTCGAGGCCGCGGCAGCCCGCGAGATTGGCCGGATCGGCATCCATGCGGAACTCGATGGGCGTGGACGCGGGGGCGTTCTGGGCCAGCGTCGCGGTCGCGGTCATGCCGACGAGGCATGCGGCAAGAATGATTGCTTTCATGGTGGCTCCGGTCCGACGGGCTGATGGGGGCGGGTCGCCGCCGTCGACAACTGCAGTGATCAGGCAATAATCGATGCGCAACAACGCTCCTGACGATACGGTATCTGCATGGATATCGACCTGAAGCTTCTGCAGCACGCCGTCGTGCTGGCTCGCCACCGCCATTTTGGCCGCGCTGCCTCGGCGCTGCGCATCAGCCAGCCGACACTCAGCCGCAACATCGCGGCGCTGGAGAAGAAGCTGGGCATGCGCGTCTTCGAACGCTCGCGACGCGACGTGGTGGCGACGCCGGCCGGTGACGACGTGCTCAAGATGGCCGACGAGCTGGTGGCCCGCGCCGAGGCGATCTCCAACCAGCTCCAGGTCGTGCGAGACGGGCGCGGCGGCCGATTGCGCGTGGCCTCAGGGGCCTTCGTGCACACCACTGCGGTGCAGCCGGCCGCTATCGACCTCATCAACGCCAATCCGTCGATCCGGCTCGAGCTGCTGGAGCGCGAATGGACCGCCGTGCTGGCGATGCTGATGATGGACCGCGTCGATTTCGCGGTGTTCGAGATCGCCTCGCTGCGCAACATGCCGGCGCTGAAGGTCGAGAAGCTCGGCGTGCTGCAGGGCGCCTATTACTGCCGCGCCGGCCATCCGCTGCTGAAGAAGTCGGTGCTGCAGCCCAACGACCTCAAGCCCTACAGTTTCGTGCTGCCGAGCCTCTCGCATCTGCATGCCGGCTTGATCCAGGATCTCGATGCCGGTCTCACCGCCGATCCGGTGACCGGCGATCTGCTGCCGTCGATCGCGGTCTCTTCTGCCGGCATCGCCGCCGAGATCGTCGCCGGCACCGATTCGCTCAGCATCGGCCACGTCGGCAAGGTGAAGGAGGGCGTCGCCGCCGGCCGCTTCGCAGTCCTGAACCTGCCCTGGCGCAAGGCGCTGCCGGCCGCCGAGATGGGCGTCGCCTACAAACGCGAGCGCACCCTGCCACCCTCGGCGCGAACCTTCATCAACCTGATCCGCAAACGCATCCGCGCGGTCGAGGAGTAAGGCTCAGCCCTTCAGCCGTTGCCCGCCGATGCGGTGATCCTTCAGCACCTCCGGCCGGAAGGCGAGGCCGTGGCCGGGGCGCTCGGGCGGCGACATGGTGCCGTCCTTCGCCGGCAGGACCGGCTCGATCCAGAGATCGTCGTTCCAGTCCATGTATTCGAGGTAGCTGGCGTTGGGGATCGAGGCCAGCACATGGACCATCTGCTCGTGGAACAGGTGGGGCGCGAGGCGGATGCCGTAGGGCTCGGCCATCGAGGCGATCTTGCGCAGCTCGGAGTAGCCGCCGCGCATCGGATCGGGCTGCAGGATCGGCGTGCCGGGATGCTCGAAGAACGGACGCAGGTCGTTGCGCATGAAATGGCTCTCGCCGCCGACCACGCGCGTCTTCAGCGCCGCCGCGATGCGGCGGTAGCCCGCGAAGTCCTCGGCGACGACCGGCTCCTCCAGCCAGTAGGGATCGAACTCGTCGATGCGATGGCCGGCCTGGATGGCGGTGTCGGCGTCCCAGCCCATGTTGACGTCGATCATGATCTCGATGCCGTCGCCCATCTCCTCGCGCATCGCCTTCACGTTCAACACGTCCTCGCGCCACGGCCGGATATGCGCCACCTGCATCTTGATGGCCTTCAGCCCCTGCGCGGTGAACTCCTTGGCGCGTTTGATCATGCCGTCGCGGCCGAGCCCGCGGAAACAGCCCGAGCCGTAGGCGGGGATCGAGGTGCGCGCCGCGCCCCACAGGCGGAACAGCGGCAGGCTCGCGCGCTTGCCGACAATGTCCCACAGCGCCATGTCGACGGCGCTCTGAGCGAACAGCGTGACGCCCATGCGGCCGAGCCAGAAGTTGTTCTTGTAGAGCGTCTGCCAGATGCCCTCGATCTCGGTCGCGTCGCGGCCGATCACATAGGGCGCGATCAGCTCCTTCATGCAGGCGTCGAGCGTGTGCAGCCCGCCATGCAACGGCATCAGGTAGCTCATGCCTATCAGGCCGCCCTGCGTCTCGATCTCCAGCACGAAGATCTCCCGCGGCCCCGGCGCCAGGATCCCCGCCGCCGGCGGCGACGACCGCCACGGCACCTGCAGGAGCGTCGTGCGCAGTTCGGTGATGGTGGTGGCGGTGGTCATGGATGTTTCCTTTGTCGTCTTTCTTTAGGTTCAGACCTCACCCTGAGGAGCAGCCGCAGGCCGCGTCTCGAAGGGTGGGATCAGCAAGGCAGATCGCCATCGAATGTCCGACGAACCCGGTGCCCACGTCTACATGCTGAAGTGCGCCGACGGCAGTTACTACGTCGGATCGGCCCGCCTCGGTCTCGACAGACGAATTTCAGAGCACAACAACGGAACTTACGGCGGCTACACGTCGAGGCGGCTGCCCGTGACATTGGTCTGGGCCGAGCATTTCCTGACCATTACCGATGCCGTTGCCGTCGAGCGCCAGATCAAGGGCTGATCCCGGGCCAAGAAGGAGGCGCTGATCCGGGGCGATTACGGAGCCATTCGGGTACTGGCGAAGAGGGCACCTAGATCAAGCGGATCGTAGCTTCACAAAACCACCTCACCCTGAGGAGCGGCCGAAGGCCGCGTCTCGAAGGGTGGGAACACGAACCGCTTTTGTGGCCCATCCTTCGAGACGGCGCTGCGCGCCTCCTCAGGATGAGGTTGGTGTATTTTAGCGACGGGGTGGGACCCGGAACGGGGCCCATAAATAGGGATATGCCACTAACCCCATTTAAGGGCGCTCTTGACGCGCTCATGCATAGGTTTATTCCCCCGGACACTCCGATGCGTGCCCCAACGAGCAAGCCGACATGACCGACAACCGAGTCTATCTCTTCGACACCACCCTGCGAGACGGGGCCCAGACGCAGGGCGTCGATTTTACCGTGGCCGACAAGGCCGCGATTGCGCGTGAGCTCGACCGGTTGGGCATTGACTATATTGAGGGCGGCTGGCCGGGTGCGAACCCGACGGACGACCGGTTCTTCGCCGATCCGCCGGAGTTCCAGAACGCCAAGTTCGTGGCGTTCGGCATGACCCGCCGTGCCGGGCGCAGCGCCGCCAACGATCCGGGCCTGGCGTCCATCCTGCAGACCAAGGCGCGCAACGTATGCATGGTCGGCAAGACCTGGGACTTCCATGTCGACGTGGCGCTGGAAGTCGACCGCGCCGAGTATCTCGAGATGATCGCCGATTCGCTCGCCTATGCGAAGACCCGCATGGACGAGACGATGTTCGACGCCGAGCATTTCTTCGATGGCTACAAGGCCAATCCCGATTATGCGATGGCCTGCCTCGCCGCCGCCGAGAAGGCCGGCGCGCGCTGGCTGGTGCTCTGCGACACCAACGGCGGAACCCTGCCGCACGAGATCGAGCGCATCGTGGGCGAGGTCGTGAAGAAGATCCCGGGCGATCGGCTCGGCATTCACACCCACAACGACACCGAGAATGCCGTGGCCAACACGCTGGCCGCGGTGCGCGCCGGCGTGCGTCAGGTCCAGGGCACGATCAATGGGCTGGGCGAACGCTGCGGCAACGCCAACATGATCGCACTGATTCCCAATCTCGTGCTGAAGATGGGCTTCGACACCGGCCTCAAGGACGGCGCGATGCAGCGGCTGACGCACCTGTCGCGCCTGCTCGACGACCGGCTGAACATGCCGACCAACCGCAGCGCGGCCTATGTCGGCACGCGCGCCTTCGCCCATAAGGGCGGGCTTCATGTCTCGGCGGTCGAGAAGGACCCCAAGACCTACGAGCATGTCGATCCGGAAGTCGTCGGCAACCAGCGCATCATCGTGGTCAGCGACCAGGCCGGCCGCTCCAACATCATGGCGCGCTTCCGCCAGATCGGGATCGAGGTCGATCCGAAGCATCCCGGCGTCGCGCGCCTGCTGGAGATCGTGAAGGACCGCGAGTCCGAGGGCTATGCCTATGACGGCGCTGACGCGAGCTTCGAGCTTTTAGCCCGGCACGAGCTGCACACGGTGCCGGATTACTTCGCGCTGCAGAGCTTCCGCGTGCTCGCGGAGCGTCGCGTCAATGCCAAGGGCCAGACGGTAGCGCTGTCGGAGGCGACGGTGAAGCTCGACATCGCCGGTCGCCGCGCCATGGAAGTGGGCGAGGGCAACGGCCCCGTGAACGCGCTCGATGCTGCGCTGCGAAAGGCGCTGGTGCCGGTCTATCCGGAGCTGGAGGACATGCGGCTGGTCGACTTCAAGGTCCGCATCCTCGATTCGGCCGGCGGCACGGCGGCCACGACGCGCGTCATGATCGAGAGTGCGGATGCGAAAGGGCGTCGCTGGAGCACGATCGGCGTGTCGCCCAACATCGTCGACGCCTCCTACAACGCGCTCTACGACGCCATCACCTACAAGCTGTTCCGCGATGGGGCGCGCCCGGCTCAACCCGCCTAGCAGCCATGCCTCCACTGCCGGTTGACCTAGGACAGGTCGGGGCAGACCATAGATCGCGTGAGAGACGGAGAGCATCTGGATACCCAGAACCCGCCCATCGCGGCGGCGGCTACTCGTCGTCCGCGGCTAGGAAACCGCGTCCTCGCGCGCATCTTCATGTGGACGCTGCCGGCCCTCGTGCTCGCCGCCACGCTGTTCGTCTGGCTGTCCTCGGGCGGCTCGGTCACCACCGACAATGCCTATGTGAAGGGCGACCGCGCGCAGATCGCGACCCAGCTTTCCGGCGTCATCGTCGAGGTGCCGGTGCAGGAGAACGAGAAGGTCTCGCGCGGCCAGCTCCTGTTCCGGCTCGACGACCAGTCCTATCGCCATGCGCTGACCCGCATCGAGGCCGAGACCGAGACGGTGCGCGCCGAGATCCGCGGGCTTCGCGCCCAGTGGCGCACCAAGCGCGAGGAGATCAAGGCGGCGCTCAGCCAGCAGACCTTCGCGCAGGCCGAGTTCGACCGTCAGGCCGACCTCGCCGAGAAGAAGGTCGCCTCGACCGCCAAGCTCGAAGAGGCGCGCATGGGCCTCGAGGTCGCGCGCCAGCGCATCTCGGCAGCACAAGAGGACCTGCAGCGCATCGAGGCCTCGCTGGCCGGCGATCCCAAAATTCGCACCGACGATCATCCCCGCGTGCGCCAGATGATGGCGATGCGCGAGGAGGCGCTGCTGCAGCTCCGTCGCACCACCATCGAATCGCCGCTCGACGGCATCGTGACCAAGCGCCCGGTGCCGGGCAGCTTCGCCACCGCCGGCGTGCCGGTGATGGTCGTGGTGGCCGACAGCGATCTGTGGATCGAGGCCAACTTCAAGGAAACCGAGCTGACGCGCGTGCGGGCGGGGCAGAAGGTGTTGATCCACGTCGACACCTATCCTGAGTCCGAATGCTACGGCACCGTGTCGAGCATCGCGCAATCGACCGGCGCGGAGTTCGCCGTGCTGCCGCCGCAGAACGCGACCGGCAACTGGGTGAAGGTGGTGCAGCGCATCCCGGTGCGCCTGTCCGTCGCCTGCCGCGAAGGCGATCCGCCGCTCCGGGTCGGCATGAGCACGACCGTCGAGGTCGAGACCGGCCACACGCGCTCGCTCAGCAGCCTGTGGGCCGGCTGGGCCAAGTCGCTCGGCCTCTCGGGCGGGGCCGCGAGCGCCTCGGCCTCCGCGAAGCCCTAGCGCCGATGGCCCCGGCCATCGATCCGGCGGTGCTGCGCCGACGCCGCCTCATCACCTTCACCGTGATGGCCGCGACCATCATGCACGCGCTCGACGGCACCATCGCCAACGTGGCGCTGCCGTCGATCCAGGGGTCGTTGTCGGCGACGCAGGAGCAGGTCTCCTGGGTCGTCACCTCTTATATCGTGGCCTCGGCCATCCTGACGCCGCTCGCGGGTTTCTGCGCCATGCGCTTTGGCCTGCGCCGGACGCTTGCGACCTGCGTGATCGGCTTCACCATCGTGTCGATGATGTGTGGTGCCGCGCAGACGCTCGACCAGCTCGTCCTGTTCCGCGCCCTGCAGGGCGGTTTTGGCGCGGCGCTGGTGCCGGTCTCGCAAGCCATCATGATGGACACCTATCCGCGCGAGGAGCAGGGCAAGGCGATGGCCATGTGGGGCGTCGGCACGATGCTCGGGCCGATCGCTGGGCCGTCGCTGGGTGGCTGGCTGACCGACGAGTTCACCTGGCGCTGGGTGTTCTACGTGAACCTGCCCGTGGGCATCCTGTGCGCCGTCGGCATCCTGGCGCTGGTGCGCGACAACGTGCATGGCGCGCCGCGGCGCTTCGACCTGCTGGGCTTCACCCTGCTGGCCGTCGCCATCGGCTCGTTCCAGCTCATGCTCGATCGCGGCCACATGCTCGACTGGTTCGACTCGGTCGAGATCATCGGCGAGACGCTGGTGGCGGGCGTGGCCTTCGCCATGTTCCTGATCCACATGATGACCGACAGCCAGCCGTTCCTATCGCGCGAGTTGTTCCGCGACCGCAACCTCAAGGTCGGCCTGTGCTTCACCGCCCTGGCGGGCCTCGTGCTGATCGTGACGGCGACCCTGATGCCGCCCTTCCTGCAGCAGCTCATGGGCTATCCGGTGTTCACCACCGGCGTCGTGCTGGCGCCGCGCGGCGCGGGGATGATGGTGTCGATGATGCTGGTGTCGCGCCTGATCGGCCGCATGGATGCGCGCATCCTGATCGGGCTGGGCTTCGCGCTGGCCGCGCTGTCGCTCTACGACATGACCTTGTTCAACCTCAATGTCAGCGAGGCGCGCATCGTCTGGAACGGCATCCTTCTCGGATTCGGCCTCGGCCTCGTCTTCCCGCCGCTCACCGTGCTCACCTTCGCCACCCTGCCGCCGCGCCTGCGCACCGAGGGTGCGGCCGTGAATGCGCTGCTGCGCAACCTCGGCGCCAGCATCGGCATCGCCGTGCTGGTCTCGATGCTGGCCAGCAACACCCAGCAGAACCGCGCCGACATGGTCGAGAAGTTCACGCCCTTCCATCCCGGCTGGCCGATGGCCGGCTCCGGCGTCAGCCTCGATCCGACGCAACTCGCAATCTGGGACGGCGAGATCACGCGGCAGGCGGCGCTGATCGGCTACCTGAACGACTTCCGCATCATGATGATCTGCTCGCTGGTCCTGATCCCGCTGCTGTTCCTGATGCGGCGACCGGCCCTTATCGCCAGCCGCTGAGCACGCTATACGGCGGCATGGGACGCGCATCGAAGGGCCGCGACGTTGCCGCCGACACACCGGTGGTCATCCTCGTGCGCCCGCAACTCGGCGAGAATATCGGCATGGCCGCGCGGGCCATGCTGAATTGCGGGCTTTCCAGCATGCGCCTGGTGGCGCCGCGCGACGGCTGGCCCAACGAGCGGGCGCAGCGCGCCGCCTCGGGCGCCGACATCGTGCTGGAGAAGGCCGAGGTCTTCGACAGCGTGGGCGAGGCGGTGGCCGACCTCGAACGGGTGATCGCCACGACCGCGCGCAACCGCGAACTGACGCAGCGCATCCTGACCCCGCGCCATGCTGCCACCGAGATGCGCGGCTGGATCGGGCAGGGGCAGGGGGTCGGTATCCTCTTCGGGCCTGAGCGCACCGGTCTCGAGAACGACGACATGGTGCACGCCGACACTGCGCTCTCGATCCCGCTCAACCCGCAATTCTCCTCCCTGAACATGGCTCAGGCGGTGCTGCTGGTGGCCTATGAGTGGACCACCGCCGGCGACACGACGCCGGTGTCGCGCATGGCCGACCACGCCACGCGGCCCGCCTCCAAGGAGGAACTGCAGAACCTCTTCGACCATCTCGAGCGGGCGCTCGACCAGTCGGGTTTCCTGCGAAACAAGGAGATGCGGCCCTCGATGGTGCTCAATCTCAGGGCGCTGCTGCAGCGCGCCGAGATGACCGAGCAGGAGGCCCGCACCTTCCACGGCGTCATCAAGTTCCTGTCCAAGAGCAATCACGAGGAATAGCCATGTCCACCACCGCCAAGATCTCCTGGGTCGACGGCGCGCTGCTGGTCGCCGAAGGCGGCAGCGGCCACACCATCACCATGGACGGCGCGCCCGACATCGGCGGCCGCAACCTGGCTTCCCGGCCGATGGAGGTCCTGCTGATGGGGATGGGCGGCTGCACTGCCATCGACGTCGTCTCGATGCTGAAGAAGCAGCGCCAGGACATCGAGGGCGTCGAGGTCTCCCTGGTCGCCGAGCGGGCCGAGGATCATCCCAAGGTCTATACCTCGGTGAAGCTGGTCTACACGGTGCGTGGCCGGAAATTGAACAAGGCGCTGGTCGAGCGGGCAGTGACCCTGTCGGACGAAAAGTACTGTTCGGCCACCGCGATGGTGAAGAAAACCGCCGACGTGACCCACGAAATCGTGCTGGTCGAGATCTAAGTCATTGATATTGCTGACGGAACGCCTGCTTGACTGGCCCGAAACGGCCAGTATGTTCCGCGCTTCTTCCGGAGAACGTGGTTGAGGGCCGTTCGGGCTCTCCTCCCGCCCCAGTCGATGTACTGGACCCAGGCCTATCCGGACAACAGAGCGTACCCGCAAAGCGGGGCGCAAAACGACGGAGTGCTGCGTGAGCAAGCGCGCTAATTCGAAGTACAAGATCGACCGCCGCCTCAGGGTCAACCTGTGGGGCCGTCCCAAGAGCCCGCTCAACAAGCGTGAATACGGTCCCGGCCAGCACGGCCAGGGTCGCACCAAGCCGACCGACTACCGCCTCCAGCTCATGGCGAAGCAGCGCCTGAAGGGCTACTACGGCTCGGTCAGCGAGCGTCAGCTCCGCCGCTATTACACCGAAGCCGTCCGCCGCAAGGGCGACACCGGCGAGAACCTGGTCGAGCTGCTCGAGCGCCGGCTGGACGCGGTTATCTACCGCATGAAGTTCGCCATCACCGTGTTCGCCTCGCGCCAGCTGGTCAGCCACGGCCACGTCAAGGTCAACGGCCGCCGCGTGAACATCGCGTCCTACCTGGTCAAGGACAACGACGTCATCGAACTGACCTCCAAGGCCAAGGAAATGGAGCGGGTCATCGAGGCCACGCAGACCGCCGAGCGCGACGTGCCGGAATACGTCACGGTCGACCACAAGGACATGAAGGGCACCTACGTGCGCGGGCCGAAGCTGGCCGACGTGCCGTATCCGGTCCAGATGGAACCGTCGCTGGTCGTCGAATATTACAGCCGATAACCGGTCGGCTCCTGAAACGAACGAAAAACCCGCCCTATTGTGGCGGGTTTTTTGCATCAAAATTCCCCGTTAAAGTGGCTGTTCCGGCTGTCCGCCGGCATCCGGGAGCATTATAATCCCGGCGGGGCTTTGGGGTCTTGGGAGACTAGGCAATGGGAATCGTCCGTGCGGCGGTCTTCGCCTCGATCGTTGCGATCGGCGGAGCGGCCTACGTATATCGTGATGACGTCATGCGCGAAGTCGGCCCGCACCTCGGTATGGGCAAGACCGCGAAGGCTGCCGAAACCCAGGCCAGTCCCGCTGCCGGCGCCCAGCCGCAGGGCCGTCGCGGCCGCGCCAATCCCGGAGCCGGCGTCCCGGTCGTCGTGACCACGATCGGCAAGAAGCCGATGTCGGTGGTGATCGAGGCGGTCGGCACGGTCCAGGCCATCGCCTCCATCCAGATCAAGCCCCGGATGGACAGCCAGATCATGAAGGTGAACGTCGAGGAGGGCGCCCTGGTCAAGGAGGGCGACCTGCTGTTCGAACTCGACAACCGCACGCTCAAGGCCCAGCTCCTCGTCATCGAGGCGACGATCCGCAAGACCCAGGCGCAGATCGAGCAGGCCAAGCGCGACAACGACCGCGCCGACGGCCTGCTGAGCAAGGGCGCCGGTACCGCGGTCCAGCGCGACAACAGCGTCACGGCGCTGAAGTCGCTCGAAGCCCAGCTCCAGTCCGACGAGGCCAACCGCGAACAGACGCTGACCCAGCTCAGCTACACCGAGATCCGCGCGCCCGTGTCGGGCCGCATCGGCTCGATCAACAGCAAGGCCGGCACCATCGTGCGCGTCGCCGACAACACCGCGACCGCGACGTTGGCCGTCATCAACCAGGTCGATCCGATCTTCGTGAGCTTCGCGCTGCCGCAGGTCCTGCTGCCCGATTTGCGCGCGGCGATGGCGAAGGGTCCGGTCCGCGTCGACGCGGTGGTCGGCGACAAGCGTCAGTCCGGCACGATGGCGTTCATCGAGAACACCGTCGATCCCAATACCGGCACCGTCACCGCCAAGGCGCGCATCAACAATGCGAGCGAGGGCCTGTGGCCCGGCCAGTTCGTGAAGGTCGAGGTCATCCTGGGCGTCGACCCGGAAGCGATCTCGGTCTCGGCCGCGGCGGTCCAGCTCGGACCGCAGGGTCCCTACGTGTTCGTGATCAACGACGGCGTCGCCGATGTCCGTCCCGTCGTGATCAAGCGCACGCAAGCCGGTGAATCGGTGATCGGCAGCGGCCTCTCGGAAGGCGAGTCGGTCGTGATCGACGGCCAGCTTCGCCTGGTCAACGGCGCGCCCGTCACGGTCCGGCCACCGACGGCGCCCGCGCCGGCCTCGCCCACTGCCCCTGCAGCCACTGCTTCGAAGCCCCGCGGCTAACCTCTCCGGAGAGCGGATATGTCACTTTCGGCTCTCTGTATTCGCCGTCCCGTCATGACGATCCTGCTGATGGCGATGATCGTCATCGCGGGCATCTTCGGCTTCAAGCAGCTCCCGGTCGCCGCCGTCCCGCGCGTCGACTTCCCGACCATCCAGGTCCAGGCCCAGCTCCCGGGCGCCAGCCCCGAGACGATGGCGGCCTCCGTCGCCTCGATCCTCGAGCGCCAGTTCGCGACCATCGCCGGCGTGACGTCGATGACCTCGACCTCCTCGCTCGGCAACACCGCGATCGTCCTCCAGTTCGACCTCAACCGCAGCATCGACGGCGCCGCGCTGGACGTTCAGTCCGCCATCTCCTCGGCGATGCGCCGCCTGCCGGTCGAACTGCCGACGCCGCCCAGCTTCCGCAAGGTCAATCCGGCCGACTTCCCGATCATGTTCCTGGCGCTGAAGTCGAGCCAGGTGCGCCTGTCCGACGTCGACGCCTTCGCCAACCGCGCGATCCTGCCGCGCATCTCGACGCTTCCCGGCATCGCCCAGGTGCTGATCTTCGGCACGCAGAAGTACGCCGTGCGCGTGCGCGCCGATCTCGACCAGCTCGCCGCGCGCGGCCTGACACTGCAGGAACTGCAGAACGCCATCGTCGCGGCCAATTCGAGCAAGCCGGTCGGCGCCATCGCCGATTCCCGCCAGAGCTCGATCCTCGACGCGACCGGCCCGATCAACAAGGCGGCCGACTACATGCCGGTCGTCGTGAGCTGGCAGAACGGCGCGCCGGTCCGCATTTCCGACGTGGCGACCGCCATCGACAGCGTCGAGAACGACAAGGTCGCGAGCTGGCTCGACGGCACCCGCGCCATCCTGCTCGCGGTCTATCGCCAGCCCGACGCCAACACCGTCGAGGTGGTCAACCGGGTCAAGGCCATGCTGCCGGCCATCCAGGCCGAGATGATCAGCGGCGTCGAGATCAGCGTCCTGAACGACCGCTCGATCTCGATCCGCGACGCCATCGAGGACGTCGAGTTCACGCTGGTCCTCGCCGGCATCCTGGTCATCATCGCCATCTACTTCTTCCTGCGCAGCGTCCGGGCCACCATCATCCCGGCCATCGCGCTGCCGATCTCGGTCGTCGGCACCTTTGCCGGCATGTATTTGTGCGGGCACTCGATCGACAACATCTCGCTGCTGGCGCTGACGCTCGCCGTAGGCTTCGTGGTCGACGATGCCATCGTCATGCTGGAGAACATCGTCCGCCACATCGAGGCGGGCGAGAAGCCGCTGGATGCCGCCTTCAAGGGCTCCAAGGAAGTCGGCTTCACCATCGTGTCGATGACGCTGTCGCTGGTCGCGGTGTTCATCCCGGTGTTGTTCATGGGCGGCGTGGTCGGCCGCATGTTCAACGAGTTCGGCCTGGTCATCAGCATGGCCATCCTGATCTCGGGCGTCGTGTCGCTGACCCTTACGCCGATGCTGTGCTCGCGGCTGCTGAAGCCGATCGACCATCACGAGAAGCACAACGCCCTGCTGCGGCTCTTCGAATGGAGCTTCAACAAGATCACCGAGGGCTATTCCTGGTCGCTGCGCCGCGTCGTGAAGCTGCCGAAGATCGTGCTGGCCATCACGCTCGGCACCTTCGTGCTGACCGCCTACCTGTTCCAGGCCATTCCGAAAGGCTTCTTCCCGTCGGAGGATATCGGTCAGATCACCGGTTCGACCGTCGGTCCGGACGATGCCTCGTTCGACGCCATGGTGGCGCGCCAGGCGGCACTCGCCGAGGTCATCCGGCGCGACCCCGACGTCGTGTCGGTCATGTCGACGGTGGGCGGCGGCAACGCGGCCAGCACGGTCAACTCGGGCCGCATCTTCATCACCCTGCGTGAGAAGCCCGAGCGCAAGGCGAGCGCCCTCGAGGTGATCGCCCGCCTGCGTCGAGCCTCGTCGACGGTCCCCGGCATCAACATCTTTTACCAGCCGATCCAGTCGATCAACATCGCCACGACGCAGAGCCGCGCGCAGTACCAGTTCGGCATGCGCTCCAGCAGCCTGGCGCTGCTGCGCGAATATGCGCCGCTGATGGAAGAGCGCATGAAGCGCATCCCGTCGCTCACCGACGTGAACTCCGACCTCCAGGTCAAGGCGCGTTCGACCGTGATCGACGTCGATCGCGACACTGCCTCGCGCCTCGGCCTCTCGGTCGACCAGATTCGCCTGGCGCTCTACTCGGCCTTCGGCACGCGCCAGGTCTCGACCATCTACGCGCCCGACGACACCTACCAGGTCATCCTCGAGGCCGATCCGAAATACGCCGACACCAACGAGGTGCTGCGGCGCATGCAGATCCGCACGCCGACCGGCGGACTGGTGCCGCTCGACACGGTGGCCAAGCGCAACGACAAGCCGACCTCGCTGACGGTGAACCACATCGCGCAGCTTCCGGCGGTCATCATATCCTTCAACCTCGCGCCCGGCGTGGCGCTCGGCGACGCGGTGAAGGACATCGAGGCGGTGGCCCGCGAAGTGGGCCTTCCGACCAACATCGCCACCAGCTTCGAGGGCAGTGCCCAGGTGTTCCAGCAGGCCGTGGCCAACCAGGGCATGCTGCTGTTCGCCGCGATCCTCGTGATCTACCTGATCCTGGGAATCCTGTACGAAAACTTCATCCACCCGCTGACCATCCTATCGGGCCTGCCGTCGGCCGGTATCGGCGCGCTGATCACCCTGCAGCTCTTTGGCATGGACCTCTCGGTCATCGCGCTGATCGGCGTGGTCATGCTGATCGGCATCGTGAAGAAGAACGCCATCATGATGGTCGACTTCGCGCTCGAACGCCGCGCCCAGGGCGCGTCGGCCGAGCAGGCGATCGTCGAGGCGGCGGAGCTTCGCTTCCGTCCCATCATGATGACGACGACCTGCGCGCTGCTGGGCTCGCTGCCGATCGCGCTGGGCCATGGCGCCGGCGCCGAACTGCGCCAGCCGCTCGGCGTCACGGTGGTCGGCGGCCTGCTCGTGTCGCAGTGCCTGACGCTCTACATCACGCCCGTCGTGTATATGTGGTTCGACAGGCTGACCGGCATGAAGTTCAGCCCCGGTTGGGCCAAGCGCTGGCGCACCAAGGGCCGCGACCAGACACCGGCGCATCCGGCCGAGTGAGTTGGTCGTCCTGAGCGTAGCGAAGGACCTCACATAGCGGCCAGACGATTGCGGAGCGGGCGGGAGATCCTTCGCTACGCTCAGGATGACAAGAGTGGGTAGCGTTCCATGACTGACGAGATCGGCGCTTTCGTTCCCGGCCCCCGTGTGCGCATCGAGGGCCGCGCCGGGGGCCCGCTGTCGGGCCTCACCTTCGCGGCCAAGGATCTCTTCGCGGTGGCGGGCGTGCCGACCGGCGGCGGCAATCACGACTGGCCGACCGGCCGTGCGATCCCCGACAAGCATTCCTGGGCGGTGCAGACGCTGCTCGATGCCGGGGCCACGCTGATCGGCAAGACCATCACCGATGAGGTGTCGCTCGGCATCCTGGGCGAGAACGCTTTCGACGGCACGCCGAAGAACGTTCGCGCCCCGGGCCGCGTGCCAGGCGGTTCGTCGTCGGGCTCCGCGGCCGCCGTCGCGGCCGGCATCTGCGACACTGCGCTGGGCACCGACACCGGCGGCTCGGTGCGCGTGCCGTCGTCGTTCTGCGGCCTCTACGGCATCCGCCCGACGCACGGCCGCGTCGACGTGACCGGTATGCTGCCCCAGGCGCCGACTTCAGACACGACCGGCTGGTTCGCGCGCGACGCCGAGACCTTCGCCAAGGTCTGCGTCGTCATGCTGGGCGAGGAGATCCCCGCGAAGCTGCCGACAAAACTGATCGTCGCCGTTGATGCGTTCGGTTTCGCCGATGCCGACACATCCGACGCATTGCAGCCGATGGTGAAGAAGCTCGCCAAGCTCATCGGTTCGAGCCGCGAGGAGATCATGGCGCCGCAGGGCCTCTCGGTCTGGGCGCGCGCGCAACGCACGATCCAGCCGGCCGAAGCCTATGCGACCTTCAAGCCTTGGTTGGAAGAGCGCAATCCGCGCTTCGCCTTCTCGGTCGCCAAGGCGCTGGTCGCGGGCTCGATGGTCGCCGAAAGCGACAAGGCCTGGGCCAACCTGATGCGCCAGGAAGCACGCGGCCGCATGAAGTATCTGCTGCCCGAAGGCACGATCCTCTGCTTGCCGACAACGCCGTTCCCCGCGCCGCTCGCGGGCCAGCCGCTGTCGGCGCTCGACCCGCTGCGCGACCGCATCACCTGCCTCTGCGCACAGGGCGGCCTCGCGGGCTTTCCGCAGGTCAATCTTCCGGGCGCCACGACGGTTGACGGTCTGCCGGTCGGCCTGTCCATCATCGGTCCGCGCGGCAGCGACGCGACCCTGGTGGCCGTGGCGCGCGCGATGGAGAAGGCGGCGGCCTGATCGTTTCGCCGCGGAGGATTTCGTGGCGAGCGAAAAGCAGAAGATGCTGGCGGGCGAACTCTACGTGGCGACCGGCGAGGAGCTGGCCGCCGACGCACGGCGCGTCGCGGCGTGGATGGACCGCTACAACGCCTCGATCGCCGCCACGCAACAGAACTATCCGGCGCTGCTGCGCGAGATCATGGCGTCGGTGGGCGAGGGCGCCTACATCCGGCCGCCCTTCCATTGCGACTACGGCTACAACATCAGCCTCGGCGCGGGCGTGTTCCTCAACTTCAACTGCGTGATCCTCGACGTGGTGAAGGTGACGATCGGCGACCGCACGCAGATCGGGCCGGGCGTGCAGATCCTGACCGCCGACCATCCGCGCGATCCCGGGCAGCGCCGCGCCGGGCTCGAATTCGGCCGGCCCATCACCATCGGCGCCGATGTCTGGATCGGCGGCGGTGCGATCATCCTGCCGGGCGTCACCATCGGTGACGGCGCGCTGGTCGGCGCGGGCGCCGTCGTCACGCGCGACGTGGCGCCGGGTGCTACTGTCGTTGGAAATCCAGCCAAGGAGAGGCGTTAAGTGACCGATCTCACTCCGAACATTCCCGAAGTCGTCGAAGAGGTGCGCGTTCTGTTCGAGCGCTACGAGCAGGCGCTGATCGACAAGAATGTCGACGTGCTCGACGCCACCTTCTGGAACAGCCCGCACACGATTCGGCTGGCCAACAACGAGCACGGCTACGGCTTCGACCGCATCCACGCCCATCGCGTGGCGCGCGTTCCCGGCCCCGGCACGAAGGAGAAGCGCCTGCGCCTCGACATCGTGACCCTGGGCCGCGACTTCGCCACTGCGACCGTCGTCTACAAGGTGCGCGGCAAGGAGGCGACCGGCCGACAGATGCAGACCTGGGCGCGCTTCCCCGAGGGCTGGAAGGTGGTCGCGGCACATGTGTCGATGATCACCGATCCGATCGTGACCTGAGACGACAGATAAGAAGACGGAGGAAACGATGGCCGCCCAACCCGCCGAGAGCCTTGGCAACGTGATGAATCCCAACCCCGAGTGGGTTGCCAAGGTGAGCGAGCCCGCGCTCGAACCCGACCTGCCGATCGTCGATCCGCACCATCACCTGTGGCAGCGGCACGGCAACGATTACCTGTTCCACGACCTGCTGGCCGACACGCAGACCGGCCACAACATCGTCGGCACGGTGTTCGTCGACTGCCATTCGATGTACCGCAAGGACGGCCCGGCCGAGCTGCGCTGCCTCGGCGAGACCGAGTTCGCCAACGGCGTGGCGGCGATGAGCGCGTCGGGCCTCTACGGCAACCTGCGGGCCTGCGCCGGCATTGTCTCCCATGTCGACCTGCGTCGCGGCGAGAGAGCGGGCGACGTGTTCGACGCCCAGATTGCCGCCGGCAACGGCCGCTTCAAGGGCATCCGCCACCAGACCGGCTGGGACGCCGATCCGAACGTCCGCAACTCGCGCAATGATCCGCCGCCGGAACAGACCCGCGACCTGACCTGGCGCGAGGGGTTCCGGGAGCTTGCGAAGCGCGACCTGACGTTCGACGCCTGGCTCTACCATCCGCAGCTTGCCGAGATCGCCGAGCTGGCCGATGCGTTCCCCGGCACGCACATCATCCTCGACCATGTCGGCGGACCGCTCGGCTATGCCGGCTACGCTGGCCGCCACGACGAGGTACGCGCCGCCTGGAAGAAGTCGATGGCGGAGCTCGCCAAGCGCCAGAACATCGTGGTGAAGGTCGGTGGGCTCGGCATGGCGATGGGCTTCTTCGACTTCTACCAGCGCCCGACGCCGCCGGGCTCGCAGGAACTGGCCGAGGCGTTCCGGCCGTGGATCGAGACCACCATCGAGCTGTTCGGTGTCGATCGCTGCATGTACGAGAGCAACTTCCCGGTCGACAAGATCACCTCGGGCTACGGCGTCCTGTGGAACGCCTTCAAGCGCCTGTCCGCGGGTGCATCGGCGTCGGAGAAGAAGGCCCTGTTCTCCGGCACCGCGTCGCGGATTTATAAATTGGCGCTCTAACTCATGTTCCTCTCCCCCGTTAGGGGGAGAGGCTAGGTGAGGGGGTGACGCACCTCCTGTAACCCCCTCACCCAACCTCTCCCCCTAACGGGGGAGAGGAGTCTGAGAAGCTTGCAAGAACCGTGTCAGCGTGCGGCGTTCGGATGAAGTTTCTTTTTCATCGAATAAGCTCTCCCGCGCTGACACAGGGTGTGAACTCGCCCTAGACTTTTGGCCCTCGCGTTGTTTTTGGGGGCCATAGATGCGTCGTTTACTTCTGGCAGCCGCGGCTGCTCTCGCCACCGTGTCCGCCGTGCCGATCGTCTCGGCGCAGACGCTGAAGGTGGTGATGCACTCCGACGTGAAGGTGCTCGATCCGATCTGGAGCGGCGCTTACATCACGCGCAATCACGGCTACATGCTCTACGACGTGCTGTTCGCCATGGACGAGAAGTTCCAGGTGAAGCCGCAGATGGTCGATACCTGGAGCACCAGCGACGACGGCCTCGTCTGGACCTTCAAGCTGCGCGACGGGCTGGAATGGCATGATGGCCAGCCAGTCACCGCCGAGGACTGCGTCGCCTCGCTGAAGCGCTGGGCCGTGCGCGACGGGATGGGCCAGAAGCTCAGTCAGGCGCTGAAGGAGTACAAGGTCGTCGATCCGAAGACCTTCCAGATCGTGCTGAAGGAGAAGTTCGGCGCGGTGCTGGAGTCGCTGGGCAAGCCGTCGGTGGTCGTGCCCTTCATGATGCCCAAGCGCATCGCCGAGACCGATCCGTTCAAGCAGATCGAGGAGTACATCGGCTCCGGTCCCTTCGTGTTCAAGAAGGAGGAATGGAAGCCCGGCGAGAAGCTCGTCTACACCAAGTTCGCCAAGTACAAGCCGCGCTCCGAGCCGATGTCCGGCCTGTCCGGCGGCAAGGTCGTGAACGTCGACCGCGTCGAATGGCTGTGGATCCCCGACGCCGAGACCCAGGTCAACGCGCTGCTGAACGGCGAGATCGACTATCTGGAGGGCGTCTCGACCGACCATCTGCCGCTGGTCGAGAAGGACAAGAACATCAAGGTCATCAAGGGCCGCGTCTCCAACCAGTACGCCTTCCGCATGAACTGGCTGCTGCCGCCCTTCAACAACGAGAAGATCCGCCAGGCCGCCGCCCTCGCGCTGAACCAGGAGGACTTCCTGCAGGCCAATATCGGCGACAAGCGCTTCTGGCAGACCTGCAAGGCGATGTTCACCTGCGGCTCGCCGCTGGCGACCGACGCCGGCATGGCCGGCCTGATCGAGGGCAATGCCGCCAAGGCCAAGGCCCTGCTGGCCGAGGCGGGCTACGACGGCACGCCGGTCGTGCTGCTGGCCCCGAGCGATCTTGGCGTCATCAAGCAGCTCGGGCCGGTGGCCAAGCCGCTGCTCGAGAAGGCCGGCTTCAAGGTCGATATGCAGTCGATGGACTGGCAGAGCGTGATCGTGCGCCTCGCCAAGAAGGGGCCGGTCTCCGAGGGCGGCTGGAACGCCTTCTCCACGAGCTGGTCGCAGGTCGACATCCTCGACCCGCTGATGACGCCCTTCCTGATCGCGAGCTGCGACAAGGCTCGCTCCGGCTGGCCCTGCGATGAGGAGCTGGAGAAGCTGCGCGACAAGTACGTGCAGGCGACCACCGAGGCCGAGAAGAAGGCCGCCGCCACCGCCGTGCAGGAGCGCGCCATCAAGGTCGTGACCCACGTGCCGCTCGGCGAATGGTTCGGCGTGAGCGCCGTGCGCACCAACATCGGCACGCTCAACCCGCCGCCGCCGGTCCCGGTCTTCTGGGGCATCACGAAGAAGTAGGGGCGGTCGATCGGCTTCTAGAAAAGGGAAAGGAAGGGTCCCTCGAGCGTAGCGAGGGACTCTTTGTCATGCTTGGTGTTCATGCTTCGAAGTCGCCCTTCTTCATGTTCCAGATAAGCAGGTTGAAGGGGCGAGCCAAAGCTAATCTTTCGCATGAACTTCCAAGGTTACTGGGCACTACACGAATTCGGTTTAACGCCCATAGTTCATGCAGTGGATTAACGCCCTGAAGTGTCGCTTCAGGTTGCGCCAGATTAACTTTTCAAAACAAAGGCTTGCCATCGCCAGCTAACACGCCGAAAGCTGGCGAATGTCGGAACCGTCTTTCCTCGGCGGGCGGTTTCCGCCCCACCGGATCCTCGCAGGCTGGCTGGGCGAGGCGGGCTCGGCCCGTTTGCTGGCCTACGCCTTGGCCGCCGAGGCGCAGTTCATTCCGACGCGGCTGGCCCATGAAGGCACCGGCCGGCTCGAAACGCTGACCCGCCAGTCGTCCGTCCTGAAGGATCTCGGTGACTTCGCGCGTCCGCTCCGCCGCAAGGCGCTGGCGCTGCAGGCGGAACTCGAGGCGGATTTCGAGATGACCTCGACGCCGCCCAACAGCACGCAGCTGGAAATGGTGGCACATGGCGATGGCGCCTTTTACCGGCCGCACACCGACACCTTCACTGGCGACCAGTACACGCCGGGCGGCCGGCGCCGTCTCACGATGGTCTATTACTTCCATCGCGAACCGCGCCGCTTCACCGGCGGTCATCTGCGGATCTTCGACCTGGGTGGCGGCGAGACGATCGATGTCGAGCCGGAGCACGACAGCCTGCTGGTCTTCCCGTCGACCGCCCGTCACGAGGTCGAGCGCGTCTCCTGTCCCGACGGCGAATTCGCCGATGGCCGCTTCGCGGTGAACATCTGGCTGTGCGGCTGACGTCTACTCGGCCGCGTGCAGCTCTGCCGGCTTCTCAGGCACCGAGCGGCCGCTGCGCTTGGCGGCGTCCTCGGCCTCCCAGCGGATGGCGATCTCGGCCAGGCGGTCCATGACGCCGTCGAGCTCGCCGCCGCGCTTGGTGAGGGAATAAGTGACCTTGGGCGGGATCGTCGCCTCGTAGTCGCGCTTCACCAGGGCCGCGCCTTCGAGGGTGCGCAGGCGCTCCGTCAGCATCTTGGCCGAGATGCCCGACACCCGGCGCTTCAGCTCACCGAAGCGCTGCGGCCCGTGGGTGCGCAGATTGTAGAGGATGTAGGTCGTCCAGGGCCCCATCAGCATGCGCAGGATGAAGTCCATCGGACAGCTCACGCTCTCCTTGGCTTGAGCGGAGGTGGCCGGGGTCGTCGAGGACGGGGCGGGCGTGCTCATGGAAAAAACCTTCAGGTTACGAATTGGTACCTACTGGTAGATATATAGCGACCTCCCTAACTCTTTCCAGTCACTTTGTGAAAGCAACTGATCTGGAGAAACTCAATGGGGTTTTCTCCAGTCAATTCAAAGGATTGGAAATCGTCATGAGCACAGTCGCCATCGTCTATCACTCGGGCTACGGCCACACCCAGGCCCTGGCCGAGGCCGTCGCCGCAGGTTCGCGCGCGGTTCCGGGCACCCAGGTCAGCCTGATCCCGGTCGCCGAGGCCGAGGCCCGCGGGGCCGAACTCGACGCCGCCGACGCCATCGTCTTCGGCAGCCCGACCTACATGGGCGGCGTGTCGGCCGACTTCGCCAAGTTCAAGGACTGGACGTCGAGCCGCTGGATGGAGGGCAAGTGGCGCAACAAGCTCGCCGCCGGCTTCACCGTCTCCGCCTCGTGGAACGGCGACAAGCACAACACGCTGTACCAGCTCCTGACCCTGGCGGTTCAGCACGGCATGGTGTGGGTCGGCCTCGGCCTGCCGCCGGGCAACAACAACTCGAAGGGGTCGAGCGCGGACCTCAACCGGGTCGGCGCCTCGATCGGCGCGATGGCCCAGGCCAATGCCGACCAGGGAGTCGAGGGCATCGGCGCCAGCGACTTCAAGACCTTCGAAGCGCTCGGCCGCCGCGTCGCCGAAGCCACCCATCGCTGGCAGGAAGAGCCGCTCGCGCAGGCGGCTTAGCCCTTCGATCTTCACCTCCCCCGTTTTGACGGGGGAGGTGAAGATTACTCCATCCGCACGTTGGCGGACTTCACGATCGAGCCCCACGAGGCCAACTCGTCCTTGAACAGGGTCGAGAGCGCCTGCGGGCTGCTCGTCTCCACTGTCGCGCCCTGCGCCACGAAGTCGGCCTGCACGTCTTTCATGGCCATGACCTCGCGCATCGCGGCGTTGGCGCGGTCGACGATGGCGGCGGGCGTGCCCGGCGGGGCCAGCAGGAAGATGCTGGCCACCGAATTGAAGCCCGGCAGTGTCTCGGCGATGGTCGGCACGTCGGGCGCGACCGGCGAGCGCTTGGCCGAGGTCACGGCCAGCAGCCGGAGCTTGCCACCCTTGGCCAGCGCAAGAGCCGGCGGCAGGCTCACGAAGCAGATCGGAACCTGGCCATTGACCAGGTCGGCCAGCGCCGGCGTGCCGCCCTTGTAGGGGACGTGGACGATCTGGACTCCCGCCGCCTTCTGGAACATCTCGGCGCTCAGGTGCGCGATGTTGCCGACGCCCGGCGAGGCATAGCTGTACTTGCCGGGACTGGCCTTCAGCACGTCGATCAGCTCGCGCACGTTCTGCGCGGGGAAGGACGGATTCACCACCAGCGAGTAGGGCAGGTTGCCCATGATGCCGATCGGCGTGAGCGTCATCGGATCGTAGGCGACCTTGTCGTAGATCGTGGTGCCGACGAGGATCCCTGACTCCGCGAAGAACAGCGTGTAGCCGTCCGGCGGCGCGCTCGCGAGGGCGGCCGCGGCGATGGTCGAGCCGGCGCCGGGCCGGTTCTCGACGACCACCGGCTGGCCCATCAGCGGGCTCAGCTTGTTGGCGAAGATGCGCGCCAGGATGTCGGCGCCGCCGCCCGGCTGATAGCCGACCAGCAGCTTGATCGGACGCGACGGATAGGCCTGCGCGAAAGCTCCGCGGGTCGCGGCCAGGCTTCCGCCAATACCCGCGATACCACTCGCGATACCAAGGGCGAGTGCGCGGCGGCGGCCGAGTTTGATGTCTTCGATGCTCATGCCTTTTGACCTTCTGACGGCGCGAAGTAGCGGAACTGCAGGCTCTGGTCCTTTTCGAGCTGCTGGATGAGGTCGATCTCCCAGGTGAGATAGGCCGTCATCGATTTGCGCAGGTCGTCGTAGTCGTAGGGGCTGTACCAGACGTCGTCGGTCGCCGAGGTCATGTTCTCGAGCCCGCTGGCCAGCGGCAAACCGGCGGCAGCCCACGCATTCGTGCCGCCGTCGAGGATCGACACCGGCAAAGACGTCGCCGCCGCAGCATCGGCCGCCGCGAGAGTTGCAAATGCGCCATCGTCCGAGGTCAGGACCAGGCGCTTGGCCTTGGGTGCGCCGGCCACGACCTGCGCCAGCCCGTCTTTCAGGCGCGAGCGCACCGCAAACCAGGCTCCCGGGATGTGGCGCACGCGGAACTTCAGGCTGCTGGCGAGGTCGACCACCACGGCTTCGCCGGAGGCGAGCAGGCGGTGCAGGTCGAGGACGTTGATCCGCTCGACGCCGTTGGCCGCCTCCACCGGCAGCAGCTCGACCGGCTCGGGACCCTTGTCCATCCCCGCGCCGCAGGCGGCGAGGCCACCGGCCAGCACGAACACTTCGTCCCAGCCGAGCTGGATCAGCCACGACGCCGTCATGCGCGCGCGCACGCCATTGTCGTCGCACAGCACGATGCGCGAGCCGCGCGTGCCGACATAGTGGTCGGTCGACTGGATCAACTGGCCGCCGGGGGCGCTGCGCGCGCCGGGGATATGGCCCGCCTCGTATTCCTCGGGGCTGCGCACGTCGAAGAAGTAGAGCGAGCGCGTCGTGTCGGCCTGCAGGTCGCGCAAGGCCGCGGCTTCGATCTCGCGCACGCCGAAGCGCTTCGACACACGCATCGCGGCCACCATGGCGGCGGCCAGGCCGGTGGGCGAGGGCGGCGGCGCAACGGTGCGGCTGCCGCGCGCCATGGTCTCGCCGCTCAGGTGCCAGCCTGCCGTGCCGTTGCGCACGCAGACCACCGGGTTCTTGATCCCGGCATTGATCAGCGACTGCGCGCCAATGATGCCGCGTGTGCGGCCGGCGCAGTTCACCACGATGGTGGTCTCGTCGCGCTCGATCAGGTCGAACACGCGATGCACCAGCTCGGCGCCGGGGCAGTCGATGCCGCCGGGCAGGCTGTAATTGTGGAACTCGGTGTAGGGACGGCTGTCGAGGATGATCATGTCCTTGCCGTCGTCGATCCAGCGGCGCAGCTCCTGCGCGTCGATGGCCGGTGTATCGTAGCGATGCTCGACGAACTCGCCGAACGCTTTGCTCGGCACATAGATGCCGGCGAACACTTCGAGGCCGGCCTTGCGCCAACCCTCCAGCCCGCCCGCCATGATCGAGATGTCGGTATAGCCCCAGCCGGCGAGGCGACCGGCGGCACGCTCGGCCAGCCCGTCATCCTGCTGGTCCATCAGCACGATGCGCGTCGCGCGGCGCGGCACGAGGGCGGCGATCCGCGTCTCCAGATGGCTGAGCGGCGCCGACACGATGGTCAGCGGATGGCCGCCGTTGAACAGCCCTTCCTCGCGCACGTCGAGGAAGGCGTGCTCACCCTTTTTGCTCAGCAAGGCGTGGACGCGGGCGGTGTCGAGGCGCGGCCAGGAGGCGGCGGGCTTGGATTCTTTGGCGGTGGTCATCGGGGAATGGGCAACCGTTGGAAGGAGAAGGGCCGAAACCCTGATCGCCGCCGACGGATAAGGAAAATATAAATATGATATGAACTGATTTGGAATCGGTATGAATCTCACCGTTCGGCAATTGCGCGCCTTCACGCTCGGGGCGCAGTTCGCCTCCTTCTCCGAGGCCGCTTCCCGCATGGGCATGACCCAGCCCGGCTACTCGCTGCTGATCCGCCAGCTCGAGGAGGAAGTGGGCATGGCGCTGTTCCGGCGCACCACGCGCCGGGTCGAACTCACCGAGGCGGGCCGCGAGATCCTGCAGAGCGCCGAGCGCACGCTGCAGCAACTGGACGAGACGCGTCGCCGCGCCGAGGACTTCCGCGATGCGCGCCAGGGCACGCTCAACCTCGCCTTCGTGCCCTCGGTGGGCTGCAGCCTGCTGCCGCCGATCCTGTCGCGCTTCGCAGAGGCCTATCCCGGCATCAAGCTGGTGTTCCACGAGGCGCAGGCCGTCGGCTTCGCCGAGCGCGTCCGCAGCGGCCAGGCCGAGATCGGCCTCGGCCTGTTGCTGCAGCCGGACGAGCCCTTCGCCTTCGAGCCGCTGATGCGCGATTGCCTGGTGGCGCTGCTGCGCACGCAGCACCCGCTCGCCGCGCGCGCCACCGTGACCTGGAAGGCGCTGGCGCGCTTCAATTCGATCCTCGTGACCAACCAGTCGAGCGTGCGCGTGCATGCCGACCGCGCCGCCGCTGCCGCCAGCGTCGACATCGAGCCGACTTATGTTCTGGATTCGCTCACCACCGCCGTCGGCATGGTGCGCGCGGGCCTGGGCTATGCGGTGTTGCCGAGCCTGGCGCTGCGCAGCCTGGAACTGGGCGACGCGGTGCCTCGCGTGATCGAACAACCGCGCGCCTGGCGCGAGATCGGCCTTCTGACGCGCGCGCAGTTCACGCTGTCACCGGCGGCGACGGCCTTCGCCACCATCGCCCGCGAAGTCGCCGCCGACTTTCCGGATGTCGCGGCTCTCACGAACTCAACCGGACCGCGGGCCTCCAGGCCCGCTTCATGATCATGAGCGGGCCGGAGGCCCGCGGTCCGTAAGATGCTTGAAATCCTGAAACGAAAACGGGGGACCTTTGCCTTGCGGCAAAGATCCCCCGTCGGCGTGGGCCGGGCTGTTACTTCTTGCTGATGTTCCAGACCACCGGGACAGGGCCGGCGAGCCAGCCGCTCAGGCGGTCCTTGCGGTAGGCGCCGAAGGCCTTGTACTGGCCGACCGGGGCGTAGAAGCCCTGGTCCATCAGGCGGTCGGAGATGGCGTAGCCCAGCTCCTTGCGCTTGGCCGGATCGCCTTCCTTGATGAAGGCGGCGCGCAGCACCTCGATCTCGGGATCGCACGGCCAGCCGAACCAGGCCTTGTCGCAGGTGCCGGCGGCGTAGGCGTTGGTGCCGGGATTGTCGAGGTCGAGCGTGATGTTGGTGGTGAAGAAGATGTTCCAGCCACCCTGCGCCGGCGCTTCCTTGCGGGCGCGGCGCGACACCACGGTCTGCCAGTCCATCGCCATGAGGTCGATCTTGAAGCCGGCCTTCTCGAGCTGCTGCTTGGCGACGGCCTGCACCTGGTTGGACGACTGCAGGTCGGTCTGCTGCAGCATCGCGACGGGCGTGCCGTCGTAGCCGCTCTCCTTCAGGAGCTGCCGCGCCTTCTCGAGGTTCGGCTTCACCAGCAGGTCGCCGTACTCCTTGCCGTAGATCGTGCCGCAGACGAACGGCGCGTTGCAGACCTTGTAGATCTCGGGATCGCCGACCTGGGCGCGCAGCATGTCTTCCTGCGCCAGCGCCCACATCGCCGCCTGGCGCGCCTTCACGTTGTTGAAGGGCGGGTGCAGCGTGTTGAAGCGCATGATGATCTGGCTGCCGAGCGAGTTCCAGCCGAACAGCGCGATGTTCTTGTCGGCCTTCAGCATCGGGAACAGGTCGGGCACCGGCGATTCGATCAGGTCGATCTCACCGGCCATCAGGGCATTCACGGCGGTGCTGGGGTCGGGGATGGCGAGCCATTCGACGCGATCGACCTTGGCGACCTTGCCGCCGGCCAGCATCGAGGGCGGCTCGTTGCGCGGCTTGTACTTCGGGTTCTTCACGTAGACGAGCTTTTCGCCGGGCTTCCACTCTTCCTTCTTGAAGATGAAGGGGCCGGAGCCGGTGTAGTCCTCAATCTGCTTGTTCGGATCGGTGTCGGCGACGCGCTTGGGCATCATGAACGGCACGTTCGACGAGGGCTTGCCCAGCGCCTCGAGGACGAGGCCGAACGGCTCCTTCAGCTCGATGGCGAAGGTCTTGGCATCGACCGCCTTGATGTCCTTGGTCGACTTGAGCAGCAACTGGCCGAAGCCGTCGCGCGCGCCCCAGCGCTTGATCGAGGCGATGCAGTCCTCGGAAGTGACGGGCGTGCCGTCGCTCCACTCAAGACCGTCACGCAGCGTGATGGTCCAGATCAGCTTGTCGTCGGAGACGGTATACTTCTCCGCCATCTGCGGCTGGATCTTGAGGTCGGCGTCCTTGGCGAACAGGACGTCGTAGACCATGTAGCCGTGGTTGCGGGTGATCAGCGCCGTGGTCCAGATCGGATCGAGGATCTTGATGTCGGCGTGCGACACCATCCTGAGGGTCGTCTGCGCCGCTGCCGGCACGGCCCCTGCAGCCATCACGGCCGCCAATCCGAGGGAGGCCGCCAGCGCGACCCGTCTCCGCAATCCCAACATTCAATAACCCTTCCCGTGATAGACTCGAGCCAATTGCAGACAGGCTGCCATGCGGCCCCAAAGGAATAAAGACATGTCGATGCCTTCGATCTTTGTGTCGCATGGAGCGCCGACGCTCATCCTGAGCGACGCCCCCGCGCGGGCCTTCCTGGCGGGCCTCGGCCAGCAAATTCCGCGCCCGACGGCCATCGTCGCGGTCTCGTCGCACTGGGACACCGACGTGCCGGCCGTCTCGGTGGTCCGCAAGCCCGATACGATCCACGATTTCTACGGATTTCCCGAAGAACTCTACAAACTGCGCTATGCCGCCCCGGGGGCGCCGCAACTCGCCGAGAAGGTGGCGAAACTGACAGGGGCCGCGCACGATCATCATCGCGGCCTCGACCACGGCGCCTGGGTGCCGGCCATGCTGGGCTGGCCCGAGGCCGACATCCCGATCTTCCAGCTCTCGGTGCAGCCCGCCCTCGGCCCCGCGCACCACATCGCGCTCGGCCGCAAGCTGGCGCCGCTGCGCGACGAGGGCGTGCTGGTGATGGGAAGCGGCAGCGCCACCCACAATCTGCGTGCCCTGGTCCGGGGCGAAAGCTCGGAAGCCGAACCGTGGGCGCAGGCGTTCGACGACTGGGTGGCGGAAACGGTCGAGAAGGGCGACGAGGCAGCCCTCGCCGACTATCGCGCCCGCGCGCCCTATGCCCGCGAGGCCCATCCGACCGACGAGCACTTCCTGCCGCTGCACGTCGCCTATGGCGCTGCCGGCGAGGGCGCCCAGGGGCGGGCGCTGCACCGCAGCTTCACCCTGGGCAACCTGTCGATGGCCGCGTACGCGTTCGATTGAAGTCAGCTTCCTCCCCATTCAAATGGGGAGGTGGCGGCGAAGCCGACGGAGGGGTCATAGGCTTGCAACGCCCATGACCCCATCGCCCCGTATGACGGGGCACTTCCCCATCTGAATGGGGAAGAAAATTTAGACCATCAAATCGTAGTCGTGCGACGCGTGCGCGGTGTCCAGCACCGCGGTCCATTTCGCGACGGCGCCGGTATCCTTGGCGGCGATGTTGGCCATCGAGAGTTCCGAGAGCGAGACGTCGGTCAGCTTGTACGTCTGGTTGTTGCCTTCGATGCTGATGACGGTCGAGCCGTTCACCTCGGTGATGGCGAACTGGTCCTTGCCCATCCAGCTGAAGTCGAGCGTGTCGAGGGCGGTGTCGAAATCGATCGCCTTGTTGGTGCCCCAGGCCCAGGTGATGGCGAAGGTATCGGCCTTTCCGTTGCCGACATGGCCCTGTTCCGGCGCGAGATCGTCGTTGACGATGGTGCCGGTGGCGGTGCCGTCGGCAATGGTGGCGCCGCTGGCATTGGAGAGCTTGACCGTGAAGGTCTCGTCCCCTTCGAACACGGTGTCACCCTTGATGTCGACATGCACGGCCTTCGAGGTTTCGCCCGCCGCGAAGGTGAGCGTACCGCTGGTGGCCACGTAGTCCGAGCCGGCGGTCGCCGTGCCGTCCGCAGTCGAATAAGCCACCGTCACCGGCCCGTCGGCGGCCTTGTCGAGCGTCACCACGAACATGAAGTGGGCGTGCTCGCCGTCGCCTTCCATCACCGCGAGGTCGGCGATGGAGAGGGCCGGCGGGACCGGGGCGCCGTCATCGTCGATGATGGTGCCGGTGGCGGTGCCGTCGGCGATGGTCGCGCCGGTGGGGCTGGCGAGCTTGATCGTGAAGGTCTCATTGCCCTCGGCAAGCATGTCGCCCTTGATGTCCACGTGGACCATCTTGGAGGTCTCGCCGGCCGCGAAGGTGACGGTGCCGCTGGTGGCGACATAGTCCGAGCCGGCGGTGGCCGTGCCATCTTCGGTGGAATAGGCCACCGTCACCGGCCCGTCGGCGGCCTTGTCGAGCGTCACGGTGAACATGAAGTGCGCATGCTCGCTATTGCCTTCCACCACCGAGAGGTCGGCGATGGAGAGCGCGGGAAGCGTGCCGCCATGTTCCCCGATCACGCCGTCGATCGAGCCGGACGCCCCGGCCACCGTGCCGCCGCCGGCAATCGGCAGGTTGAAGTCGACGATCTGCGAATTCGAGGCCTGCCCCATCCCGATCTTGCCGGAGATGTCGTCCTCGCGGACCTGGGTGAAGGTGAACTCGAAGTTGGCCTTGGTGAGGTCGGCCCGGCTGACGCCGAGCAGGATCAGCTTCTGGCCGGTGCTGAGGTCGGCGATGACCACGCCTTCGTTGCCGTCGGTCATCGAGAGGTTTTCGCGGCTGCCGTAGAACTTGAAGCTCACGACGTCGGTCGCGGGATCGAAGGCGACGCGGTCGACCTGGCCCACTTTATGGGAGCGCATGTAGACGGTGTGGGGTTCGAAGACCGGCCCGTTTTCCCAGGCCAGCGCGCCGCTCAGCGCCTCGCGCAGATGGTTGTTGTCGATGTACTTGAAATTATCGACCGAGAGGTCGGCGAGGCGGACACCCTGCACGATCACCGTCTCGCCGCTCCAGAAGCTCATGAAGCCGACGCCCTGCGGCGTGTCGACGATGATGAAGGAATGGATGTTGGCATTGCCGAGGTCGATCTTGTCCACTGCCGGATCGAAGCCGACGATGTCGGGGCCGCTGCCGGAATTGATGAGATAGACCGTGCCGTTGCCGGTGCCCGGACCTTCATCCGTGTCGTCGCCGGTGATCTGCCCGACCGCCGAACCGTCGGCGATGGTGGCGCCGGTGGCGTTGGAGAGGACGAACGAGAAGGTTTCGTTTGCCTCGACCGTGGTGTCGCCGTTCACGACCACATGCACCATCTGCGAGGTCTCGCCGGCCGCGAAGGTCAGCGTGCCGCTGAGCGCGACATAGTCCGATCCCGCGGTCGCGGTGCCGTCGGCGGTGGCGTAGTGCACCGTCACGGGGCCGGTCGCGGGCTTGTCGAGCGTGACGATGAACATCATCTCGGCGGTGCCTGAATTGCCCTCCCGCATCGAGACATCGCCCACCGAGAGCGCGGGCAACGTGGACACCACAGTATCGTCGTTGGTGATGGTGCCGGTTGCCGAGCCGTCGGCAATGGTCGCGCCGGCGGCATTGGCGAGGCGGACGGTGAAGGCCTCGTTGCCTTCCACGACCGTGTCGCCATTGACCGTCACCTGGATGGTCTTCGAGGTTTCGCCGGCGGCGAAGGTGAGAGTGCCGGTCGCGGCGACATAGTCGCTGCCGGCCGTGGCGGTGCCCTCGGTCGTGGAATAGGCGACCGTGACCGGGCCGGCTGCCGGCGCGGACAGGGTCACGGTGAAGGTCATGAGTTTCGTGCCAGCGTTACCCTCCAGCACGGAAGCATCGGCGATGGACAGGCTGGGCGTCGCTTGCTCCGGCGTATCCAGAACCGCGTCCCATTTCTCGATCGTGCTCGCGTCCTTCGCGCGAATGTTGTCGATGCTCAGCTCGGCGAGCGTCACGCCGTCGAGCTTATAAGTCTGGCTGTTGCCGGTGATGGTGATGACCACCGAGCCGCCGACCTCGGCGATCGAGAAATTGTCCTTACCCATCCAGCCGAAATCGAGCACGTCGAGGCCGGGGTCGAAGGCCAGCACCGTGTTGCTGCCCCACAGCCAGCCGATGGTGGTCACCGTGCCCGTGCCGCCGGTTTCTCCGCCGGTCGACTTGCCGTCGCCCTGGGTGCCATCCCAGCCGGCATAGTCGGCCACGGCGCCATCGTTGCTGATGTCTTCGTGCCAGAGCTCCTCGGCGAGGGCGAGCGTCTTGGCGGTCTCGTGGGCGGCAATCAGGACCGAATAGCTCGGCGTGTCGTAGGCGCCAAATTGCTGGATGTATTTCAGGATGGAGGTGCCGTACTCGTCGGACGAGGCGCTGCCGTTGTTGAGAAGCTCGAGCGTGCCCCAGGCGCCGCGCAGATGGGCGGCGGCGAGAATGCCGGTGAGGCTGAGCGTGACGGTGACGCTCTGGCCGTTCGTGTCGATAAAGGTGCGCTGGGTGCCGATCAGCGCGTCGAGGCTGGTGCCTTTGGCTTCCAGTCCGTTCTCGATGACGTCGATGTTGTAGCCGAAGGCATCGAGGATGATGGCTTCCTGGATGTCGGTCTTGAGCGTGGCGAAGCTGTCGACGCCGTTCTTGCCTGTGAAGTGGCCGGTCCACTGGTTGCCGGTATTACCCTGGTAGTAGCCGAGATCGCCGAGCAGAGCCTTACCGAACTGATAGCCCACGAAGCCCAGCGCATTCACGGACGTGTACTGCATGTCCTGCCAGGAGAGTTGGCCCGCCTGATAGGCGTTCCAGTTGGTGTCGCCCACCCAGCTCCGGATCTGCGCTTCGATGATCTGTCCCGAGAGGTAGCGGTCGTAGTCGACCCCCGATTCGAATGCCCGTAGCGCATCCAGAAAGTCCGTGAACGTCCCGTTCGACATGACTTGCCTCCTCGAATTTCGTCTTGGGTGCAGACCTTATGATCCGATACCCCAGTACCATGGAGGTTCGATGTCGCCCTCGTCGAAGGCTGCAAGGTCGATAGCGAATTGGCTTGTAGCTCCTTGAGACGCTGGTGAAATTTATGCGTTCGATTCAACCGAATGCATCGGTGTGCGGAAAGCACAACGAAAAACGGGGGTGCTTTTGCACCCCCGTTTCAATTTGAAATGGAGAAGTCGCGGTCGCTTACGCGGCCTCGGCGAGCGACACACCCTTTTCCTTGAAGAGTTGTTCCAGCTCGCCGGTCTCGAACATCTCGCGGATGATGTCGCAGCCGCCGACGAACTCGCCCTTCACGTAGAGCTGGGGGATTGTCGGCCACTGGCTGAATTCCTTGATGCCCTGGCGCAGTTCCGGATCGACGAGGATGTTGATGCCGTGGAACTTCACGCCGACCTGGCTGAGGCAATCGACCACCGCGGCCGAGAAGCCGCACTGCGGGAACACCGGGGTGCCCTTCATGAACAGCAGGACGTCGTTCTTGCCGATCTCGTCGCGGATACGCTCGAAAACCTGGGGCTCGCTCATGGATCAAACTCCGTGGGGCGCCGCCAAGGGCGCGGGGTTGCCTGAATATAGGGCGTTCAGGGTCTCTGCGCCATGGTGGTCAGCTTGAGGGCGTGGAGAACGCCCCCCATCCGGCCGCCCAGCGCGCCATACACCATCTGGTGCTGCTGGATCTTGGATTTCCCGACAAAAGCCGCCGAAATCACCGTCGCAGCGTAATGATCGCCGTCTCCGGCGAGGTCCTGGATCTCGACCTCGGCCCCGGGAATGCCCTGCTTGATCAGGTCGATGATGTCTTCTGCTTGCATAGGCATGAGAAATCCTCAGGCGGCGCTGTTCATGTAGCCGGGCAGCCAGGCCTCGTGGGCGTCGCGCAGCTCCTGCAGCGGCACGCTGAGCAGCCCCTCGACCACGATGTCCGACCCGCCGGAATAGCCCAGCTGGACGGCCGGGACGCCGGCCTTTTGCGCGGCCTCGATGACGGCGCCGCCATCGTCGGTGGCCACGAGATAACGGCCCTGGTCCTCGCCGTGGAGGAAGGCGTGCGGCGCGGGCGAGCCCGCCGGCAGCTTGATCGTGGCGCCGGTGCTGCCCGACAGGCACATCTCGGCCAGCGCCACCAGCAGACCGCCATCCGACAGGTCATGGCAGGCCGCGACCTTGCGGCCGACGATCTGGCCGCGAACGAAGTCGCCGTTGCGGCGTTCCACGGCAAGGTCGACCGGCGGCGGCGCGCCTTCTTCGCGGCCGTGCAGTTCGCGGAGATAGATCGACTGGCCGAGCCAGCCTTTGGTGTCGCCGAGCAGCACGAGGGCCAGGCCCGACTTGGTCAGGCGCGAGCCGATCGAGGTCGCGATGTCGTCGATCACGCCGACCGCGCCGATGGTCGGCGTCGGCAGGATCGGCCGGCCCTCGGTCTCGTTGTAGAGCGAGACGTTGCCCGACACGACGGGGAAGTCGAGCGCGGTGCAGGCTTCGGCCATGCCCATGATGGCGCCCGCGAACTGGCCCATGATCTCGGGCTTCTGCGGGTTGCCGAAGTTCATGTTGTCGGTGACGGCGAGCGGCTTGGCGCCGACCGCGGTGATGTTGCGCCACGCCTCGGCCACGGCCTGGCGGCCGCCAGTCTCGGGATGGGCCTGCACGTAGCGTGGCGTGCAGTCCGACGTCATGGCGAGGCCCTTATGGCTGGAACCCTTGGGCGCGCCGGGCACGCGCACGAGTGCGGCGTCGCCGCCCTGCGGACGGATCGCGGTGTTGCCCAGGATGAGATGGTCGTACTGGTGCCAGATCCACGCCTTGCTCGCGAGATCGGGGCAGCTCATCAAGGTGACAAGCGATGCTTTCCAGTCCTCCGGCGCCGGCACCTTGGCCGAGTCGAGTTCGGCCGGCAGCGGCGTCAGGGTCCACGGGCGCTCGTACATCGGCGCTTCCGTGACCAGCGGCGGGATTGGGATGTTGCCCACCACGTCGCCGTGCCAGGTCAGCACCATGCGCTCGGTGTCGGTGAGATGGCCGATCACCGCGAAGTCCAGTTCCCACTTCTCGAAGATCTTGCGCGCCTCGTCCTCGCGGCCGGGCTTCAGCACCATGAGCATGCGCTCCTGGCTCTCCGACAGCATCAGCTCGTAGGGGTTCATGCCGGTCTCTCGCATCGGCACCTTGTCGAGTTCCATGACGAGGCCGAGGCTGCCCTTGGCCGCCATCTCGAATGAGGAAGAGGTGAGGCCGGCCGCGCCCATGTCCTGGATGGCGATGATCGCGTCGGTCGCCATCAGCTCGAGGCAGGCTTCCAGCAGTAGCTTCTCGACGAACGGATCGCCGACCTGCACGGTCGGGCGCTTGCTCTCGCTGTCCTCGTTGAACTCGGTCGAGGACATTGTGGCGCCGTGGATGCCGTCGCGGCCGGTCTTGGAGCCGACATAGACCATCGGATTGCCGACACCGGTGGCGGCTGCATAGAAAATCTTGTCGGTCGGCGCGACGCCCACGGTCATGGCGTTGACCAGGATGTTGCCGTTGTAGGCCGAGTGGAAGTTGGTCTCGCCGCCGACAGTGGGAATGCCCATGCAGTTGCCGTAGCCCGCGATGCCGGCCACCACGCCCGACACGAGATGGCGCGTCTTGGCGTTCTTCGGATCGCCGAAGCGCAGCGCGTTGAGGTTGGCCACCGGCCGCGCGCCCATCGTGAAGACGTCGCGCATGATGCCGCCCACGCCCGTCGCCGCGCCCTGGTAGGGCTCGATGTAGGAGGGGTGGTTGTGGCTCTCCATCTTGAAGATCGCGGCCTGGCCGTCGCCGATGTCGATCACGCCGGCATTCTCGCCCGGGCCCTGGATGACCCACGGCGCCTTGGTCGGCAGCTTCTTCAGCCACACCTTCGAGGACTTGTAGGAGCAGTGCTCGCTCCACATCGCCGAGAAGATGCCGAGTTCCACCATGGTGGGCTCGCGGCCCATGATCTTCAGCAGGCGCTGGTATTCGTCCGGCGCCAGCCCATGCTCGGCCACGATCTGCGGCGTGATCGTTGGCTCGTTCGGCAGCTTGACCGGCGGGTTCTTTTCCTGGGCAACAGTCACGAAAAATTCCTCACGAAAGCGCTTCGACCATGCCCTCGAACAGCCCCTTGCCGTCGGTGCCGCCGAACATCGGCTCCACCGCGTTCTCGGGATGAGGCATCAGGCCCAGCACCGTCTTGGTCTCGTTGAAGACGCCGGCGATGTTGTTGCTCGATCCATTGGGATTGCCGCGTCCGTCCACCGTGCCGTCGGGGGCGCAGTAGCGGAAGGCGATCTGGCCGCGATCCTCGAGTTTCTTCATCGTGTCGGCGTCGGCGAAATAGTTGCCCTCGGCATGGGCCACCGGGACCTTGATCACCTGGCCCGCCTGGTAGCGGTTGGTGAACAGGCTCTGGCTGGTCTCGACCTTGAGATGAACGTCGCTGCAGACGAACTTGAGGTGCGAGTTGCGCATCAGCGTTCCCGGCAGCAGGCCCGCCTCGGTCACGATCTGGAAGCCGTTGCAGATGCCCAGCACCGGCACACCCTGCGCCGCGCGCTTCTTCACCTCGGCCATCACCGGCGATTGCGCCGCCATCGCGCCGCAGCGCAGGTAGTCGCCGTAGGAGAAGCCGCCCGGCACCACGATCAGGTCGACCTTCTCGAAGTCGCCGTCGCCGTGCCACACCATCGAAGGCCGGCGGCCCGTCACCAGCTCGATCGCCTGCGCCACATCGCCTTCGCGATTGGAGCCGGGGAAGACGAGGATCGCGGCCTTCATCAGCCGACCAGCTCGATCGAGTAGTTCTCGATCACCGTGTTGGCGAGCAGCTTCTTGCACATGTCCTCGAGGCGGGCCTTGGCCTTCGCCTTGTCGGTCTCGGCGAGTTCCAGCTCGATGAACTTGCCCTGGCGCACGTCGCCGACCTCGGGGAAGCCGAGGCGGTTCAGCGAATGTCCGATGGCCTTGCCCTGGGGATCGAGCACGCCGTTCTTGAGGGTCACGTGGACTCTGGCTTTCATGTCGCCTCTGCTACTGGAGCGTGGTGGGGCCGCGCACGTCGCCCGGTCCCTGGTCGATGAGAATGCCGAGACGCCGCGCCACTTCCTGGTAGGCTTCCTCGACCTTGCCGAGGTCGCGGCGGAACCGGTCCTTGTCCATCTTCTCGTTGGTCCTGAGATCCCACAGCCGGCACGAGTCCGGGCTGATCTCGTCGGCCAGCACGATCCGGACCATGTCGTCCTCGTAGAGGCGGCCGAACTCGATCTTGAAATCGATCAGCTTGATGCCGCAGCCGAGGAACAGGCCGAAGAGGAAATCGTTCACGCGGAGCGTGAGCGCGACGATGTCGTCGAGGTCCTGGGGCGTCGCCCAACCGAACGCGGTGATGTGCTCTTCGGTGACCATCGGGTCGCCGAGCTGGTCGTTCTTGTAGAAGAATTCCATGATCGAGCGGGGGAGCTGCGTGCCTTCCTCGACGCCGAAGCGCTTGGCGAAGGAGCCGGCCGCGACGTTGCGGACCACGACCTCGAGCGGGATGATCTCGACCTGCCGGATGAGCTGCTCGCGCATGTTCAGCCGGCGGATGAAGTGGGTGGGCACGCCGATCTCGCCGAGCTTGGTCATCAGGAACTCGGAGATGCGGTTGTTGATCACGCCTTTACCGGTGATCACGCCCTTCTTCTGGTTGTTGAACGCGGTCGCGTCGTCCTTGAAGTACTGGACGATCGTCCCGGGCTCGGGCCCCTCGAACAAGGTCTTGGCCTTGCCCTCGTAGATGCGGCGACGGCGGGACATTTCTTACTCCTGCGCGGGCGATGCAGATCGCCCGCCGTTCGGGCGGAATATGGCGGAAACGCCATGCTCCGGGGCTGGGGAAAAATCCATTGAAAAAAGTGACGGTGCCGTCATATTGACCGTGGAACAGGAGGCCTCACATGGCCCAGCAAATCACTTACGACAAGGCCTATGACACGGTCGGGCCCGATGATTTTCCGGCCATGCTGGAAGTTCCCCGCTATGGCCGCCGGACCGACGCCTTCGACGGCATCATTTCGGCCACCCACGACCATTTCTGGGACCCGCTGGACAAGGCCTATATCGACTTCGAGCAGCCCTTCGACATGGTCCGGACGCCGATCATGCCGCTGGAAAACGTGGTCGAGCTGCGCAGCGCCGTGGCCGACCGGCTGGACGACGGGCAGAAGATCGGGCTGGCCAACGATGTCATGCACTGGTCGATCTCCAACCTGCTCCACGGCGAGCAGGGGGCGTTGTCGCTGTCGGCCAGCCTCTGCCACATCCTGCTCGACCCCGGCGCCCAGGAATACGCCGCCAACCAGGCGCGCGAGGAAGCGCGACATGTTGCAGGGTTCACGCGCTATATCGATCGCCGCTGGGGCGCGCCGCTGCCGGTGGGCAAGACGATCGCCAGCGTCCTGACGGATTTGGTGACGACCCAGGAGGTCTACAAGAAGATCGTCGGCATGCAGATGCTGATCGAGGGCATCGCCATGGGCTCCTTCGCGACGCTCAATGCCCGGACCAACGATCCGGTGCTGCGCCGGCTGGTCCAGCTGGTGATGAGCGACGAGGCCTTCCACCACCGCTTCGGCCGCATCTGGGCCTCGCGGACGATCAGTCATCTGAGCGAAGACGAGCACAAGAAGGTCGAGGACTGGGCGGCGCAGATCTTCCAGACACTGTTGTTCAACCTGATCAACGCCGAGCAGAAGCAGGTCATCTACGCCAAGTACGGCCTCGACTGGCAGTGGGTGCGCGACGCGATGAAGGAGGTTTTCACCGACGAGGACCGCCGCGCCGGCCTGAAGGAAAGCACCAACATCTTCCGCGTCCTGATCAAGACGCTCCTCCACGCCGGCATCATCACCTCCCGCACCGCGCCGCTCTATGGCGTCTGGGTCGACATGAAGGAACTGGAGGCCGAGGGCGACGGCATCCCCGGCGACATCGTGGCGGAAGAAATGATGGTCACCCTGCGCGAGATCAACGCGAAGCGTAAGCGCATCGTCTCGAAGGACATCCAGGCGGCGGCGGGCTAGCGGAAAGATCCCTAATCATATTCCTCCCCATTCAAATGGGGAGGTGTCGGCGTCTTACGCCGACGGAGGGGTCATAGGTTTGCGACGCCCATGACCCCATCGCCCCGTATGACGGGGCACTTCCCCATCTGAATGGGGAAGCAATGATCCTACGGCTTCCTCGCCAGCACGAAGCAGGAGAGGCCGGCGAGGCGGTTCAGGGGGAAGAGCGGGAGTTCGGCGGCGCAGATGGCAGTGAGGATACCGTTCGTCACGGCGCCCTGTTTCTTCAGGCTGCTGCGCGGCTCGGTGGTGTTGCGGTCGGCGAGGCGGACCGCGGCCGCGAGCGGGAAGACGAAGCCGAAGTAGTAGCTGCCTCGCACGATCTCGAGGCCCGCGTCGCGCATCGTGGCTTCGATCTCGGGCAGGCGATACCGGCGCTTGTGTTCGAGGAAAACGTCGTGGCCGCTCCACAGGAAGGCGAAGGCCGGCACCGTCACGAGGAAGTGCGTGCCGCTTGGCACCTTCTCCGCGTAGTGCCGTACCAGCCAGCGGTCGTCGTCCACATGCTCCAGCACGTCCATCATCAGCACGAGGTCGCAGTCGGTCGGGCCGGTGTCGCGGCGGTAGCGCACCGGCTTGGCGCCGACGCTGTCGTCGCGGTCCGCGGGATAGCCGATGTCGACGCAGAGCGCGCTCTCGGCCGGCGTCTCGGCCAGCAGGTGGCGCGAGAAGAAGCCCGAGCCCGCACCGACGTCGAGCAGGCGCTTCGGGGCCAGCGGGCCCACGGCGCGGCGCAGCGCGGCGGCCTTGGAGCGGTAGTACCAGTGGCGGCCGATGTCGGCGCCTAAAATGTCTTCTTCCTTGAGGTCCATCGAGGATCAGGCCGCTGGCGGCGTCGGCGTGACATCATCGCGATCGTCTTCGTACACGCCCTCGACCACGTAGATCGGCCGCGCCTTCACCTCGATGAACAGACGGCCGAGATACTCGCCGATGATGCCGAGCGACAGGAGCTGGATGGCGCCCATCAGCAGGATGGCGATCAACAGCGAAGCGTAACCCGGCGTGTCGATGCCGAAGATCAGAACCCGCGTGATGATGAACAGTGCGTAGAGCACCGCGATCGCGGCGATGACGACGCCGACATAGAACCAGGCGCGCAGCGGCGCGGTCGAGAAGCTCACCACGCCGTCGATGGCGAAGTTCCAGAGCCGCCACAGGTTGAACTTGGTCGTGCCGGCAGCGCGCTCGGGCCGTTCGTAGGGCACGCCCACCGAGTTGAAGCCGACCCAGGCGAACAGGCCTTTCATGAAGCGATTGCGCTCGGGCAGTTGCCGCAGCACGTCGACGGCGCGGCGGTCGACCAGCCGGAAGTCGCCGACGTTCGGCGGGATTCGCACCGGCGACATGGAATTGAACACCCGGTAGAACCAGCCGGCCGAGACGCGCTTGGCCGCCGTGTCGGCATGCCGCGTCGAGCGGATGCCGTAGACGATGTCGTAGCCCTCGCGCCAGCGTGCGATGAAGGCGCCGATCAGTTCCGGTGGATCCTGCAGGTCGATGTCCATGGGGACCAGGATGTCGCCGCGCGCATGGTCGATGCCGGCGGTCAGCGCGGCTTCCTTGCCGAAATTGCGCGAGAGATTGACGATGCGCAGGCGGCGGTCGCGGCGGCAGCGGTCGAACAGGTGCGCGAAGGTATCGTCGAGCGAGCCGTCATTCACGAACACGATCTCGAAGCGGATGCCGTCGCGCTCCAGCAGCGGCGTCACCGTGTCGAGGAAGAGGTCGATAGTCTCCTCCTCGTCGAACACCGGCACGACCAGCGAGAGCAGCGGATCGGCCGGCCGGCGCGCGCGCTGGACGGCGAGCTGGTGCTCCAGCGCCAGCTCTTTCGCGGCGGCGCTTGCGGTCGAGAAGGGAACACTCTGTTCGGGCACGGCGTAGCGTTCCGCGGGAAGGTTACTTCACCGTCTCGACGGCGCCGGTGAGGTCCATGATGCCGAGTTCGACGATGAGCTGCGGCTGGCGCTTAGCGGCCTGGTCGCGGAAGGCACGCAGCGCCTGGCTCAGCATCTCGGTCTCGAAGGCCTTGTCGGTCTTGATGCGGTCGCCATAGGCCACCGCCGCCGCGCCGCAGTCGCGATGGGCCATGCCGATCAGTCGCTTCACGTTGTGGAGCTGGACGGAGATGTCGAGGTTGGCTTCCCAGGCGGCGCGCCATTCCTGGAACACCGGCGCCACCGCCGCGACCGGGCCGCCCGCGATGTTGAACTGGCTGTAGTTGTTCTGCCAGCCCCGCGAGGTCATGTACTTGAAGGTGTCGGTCGTGAAGCGCGGATCGATGCACTTCATCAGCATCGCCTCGTAGCCGTCGTCGAGGGCCAGCGCCGGGCCGGCGGCGGCGACCGCGGCTACGCCGGCGCTGAAGCGGAAGAGGTTGCGGCGGGAGAGCGCCGCGAGGCAGCCGCAGCCGGCGTGATGCGTGTGGATCATCGGAAGGTCGCCTTGCCCTGCTGTGCGAGACCGCCGTTGGAATCGGCGATCCATGTTGTGACCGACCCGTCCTGTTCGCGGCGGCCCTGGACGCGGAGCTTTGCCCCACCGAACACCGGCGACAAGGCGCGGAACTCGAAACTGCGGACCACCTTACCCGCGTTGGAGCGGCGCGCCAGTTCCATCTGCAGCAGGCCCATCAGCGGGCCGTGCACGATCAGGCCGGGATAGCCCTCGACGCCGGTGACGTAGGGCTGGTCGTAGTGGATGCGATGGCCGTTGAAGGTGAGGGCCGAGAACCGGAACAACAGGACCGGGTCGGCCAGGATCTCGCGTGTCCAGGTGGCGTCGGTCGGCGCCGGTTTGGGCGGCTTCGGCGCCTCGCCGGCCTTCGCGGCCTCGCGATAGACGATGTCGTGCTGCTCGACGAAGGAGGGGCCGCGGGGCCCCGAAATCGTGTGCTGCACGGTCACGAACACCATCGATCCGGTGGAGCCGCTCTTGGGTTCGACCGACTTGATCTCGGACAGGCGCTGGATCGTCTCGCCGACCCGGATCGGCTCGCCGTCGAAGGAGAAGCGGCTGCCGGCCCACATGCGGCGCGGCAGCGGCACCGGCGGCAGGAAGTCGCCGCGCTCGGCGTGCCCGTCGGACCCGATCTTCGACTGCGGCGCGATCTCGAGGAAATAGAGCCAGTGCCAGAGTGGCGGCAGGGGATCGCCGTTCTTCGGGTCGGGATCGCCCGTCTCGTCGAAGGTCGCCGACAGGGCCCGGACCGGGAAGGGCGCGGCGAGGTCCTCCATGGACTGGGTTTTGCCGATCCAATCCTTGAGCTTTTCCAGCGACATGACGGGTTTTCCTCTTTGAGGGCGTGACATTGCCACTGCGAACGCAGGCTGGAAAGCCGGTGTCGCGGTCGCTATATACCCGGCCGACATGCCCAACCGGAGCGGCCGATGACCACGTTCGACGATCGCGAGAAGGCCTTCGAGGCCAAGTACGAGCACGACCAGGAAATCCAGTTCAAGGTCAACGCGCGCCGCAACAAGCTGCTCGGCCTGTGGGCCGCGGCCCTGATCGGCAAGACCGGCGCCGACGCCGAGGCCTATGCTAAGGAAGTCGTGATGGCCGATTTCGAGAAGCCCGGCGATTCCGACGTCATGCACAAACTGATGAAGGACCTCGCCGCCGCCGGAAAGCCGATGGAAGATCACACCATCCGCAAGCAGTCCGAGCGCCTGGCCGACGAGGCCAAGAAGCAGATCATGACGGAAGTCCGCTAAGGGGCTTTCGACTTCATATTCCTCTCCCCTATCGGGGGAGAGGAGTCTGATTTAGGCTGCCTCCCATAAGAAAAGTCTTAGGGAGGCAAAATGCCGATCAATCGTCGCAAGATGTTTGCGTTAGCCGGCGCCGCCGTGGCGTCGCCCGCGCTGTTGCGCGAGGGCTACGCGCAGGCAGCCGAGGTCAACCTCAAGCTGCACCATTTCCTGCCCGCTGCCTCGAACATCCACCAGAAGTTCCTGACGCCGCTGGTGCGCAAGATCGAGGCCGAGTCCAACGGCCGCATCAAGATCACGATCTTCCCGGCGATGCAGCTGGGCGGTGCGCCGCCGCAGCTCTACGACCAGGCGCGCGACGGCGTGGCCGACATCATCTGGACTCTGCCGGGCAACACGCCGGGCCGCTTCCCCGCCAGCGAGGCGATGGAGCTGCCGTTCGTCGCCGACAAGCTCGGCATCGTGAACGCCAAGGCGTTCCAGGAATATGCCGACACCTACCTCAAGGACGAGTTCAAGGAGGTCCATCTCATCTGCGCCTGGGCGCACGACGCCGGGCTGATCCACGCCAACAAGCAGGTGAAGACGATGGAGGACCTGAAGGGTCTGAAGTTGCGCTTCCCGACGCGCCAGGCCGGCGAGGCGCTGAAGGCGCTGGGCGCCAGCCCGATCGGCATGCCGATCCCGCAGGTGCCCGAGAGTCTCGCCCAGAAGGTGATCGACGGCTGTGTCGTGCCGTGGGAGGTCGTGCCCGCGATCAAGGTGCAGGAACTGCTGAAGTACCACACCGGCATTCCCGGCTCGCCGACGCTCTACACCGCGACCTTCGTGCTCGCCATGAACAAGGGCAGCTACGACAAGGTGCCGGCCGACCTGAAGAAGGTGCTCGACGCCAATTCCGGAATGGCGGCCGCCACGATGGCCGGCAAGACCTGGGACGATGCCGGCGCCGCGGTGCTCGAGATGGTGTCCAAGCGCGGCGGCAACGTCATCAGCGAGATCTCGGCCGACGAGGCCGTTCGCTGGCGCAAGACCACGCAGCCGGTGATCGACGCGTGGATCGCCTCGGTGAAGGAACGCAACCTCGACGGCACCAAGCTGGTCGAGGCGGTGCGGACCCTCGTGCAGAAATACAAGGTGGCCTGATCCCCGCATGGGCTGGATCAGGGGAGCCGAACGATTGGGCGCGGCGCTTGCCTTGGCAGGCGCCGCGCTCTCGCTGTTCATCGCCGGGCTCGTGACGGTGAGCGTGGGTTTGCGCTGGATCACCTCCAACGGCCTGCCCGGCGATTTCGAGATGGTGCAGATGGCGGTCGCGCTCGCGATCTTCTCCTTCCTGCCCTACACGCAGCTCCGTCGCGGCAACATGCTGGTCGACACCTTCACGAACCGGCTGCCGCCGCGCGCGATCGTGGCGATCGATGCCTTCTGGGACGTGGTCTATGCCGCGGTCGCTGCCTTGCTCGGTTGGCGGCTTTCGGTCGGGGCGATGGATGCCATCAACTCGCACACCTCCACGATGGTGCTGGGCCTGCCGGTGGGATGGGCGATCATGGCTTGCGCGGCGATGGCGGGCTTGCTGGCATTGGCGTCGCTCGTCACGGCCGCCGGGCGCTTCGGGACCCAATCGTGACCGGCACGACCGCCGCGATCGCGGGCTTCGTCATCATGCTGCTGCTGATGGCCGCGCGCATGCCGATCGGACTGTCGCTGCTGTTCGTGGGCGGGGCGGGCTATGCCTGGCTGGGCGGCTGGCCGACGTTCCTGAACTATATCAAGGCCACGCCCTATCACGACTTTTCCAACTACACGCTGTCGGTCATCCCGCTGTTCATCCTGATGGGCGCGCTGGCCGAAAAGTCGGGCCTGTCGACGGCGCTGTTCCGAGCGGCCTCGAGCCTGGTCGGCCATCGGCCGGGCGGACTGGCGGTGGGCCTGATCGGCGCCTGCACGGCGTTCGGCGCGATCTGCGGGTCTTCGGTCGCCACCACGGCCACCTTCGCGCGCGCCTCCCTGCCGGAGTTCGAACGCTACCGCTACGATGCGGGCTTCGCGACCGGCGTCATCGCCGTCGGCGGCACCCTGGGCATCCTGATCCCGCCCTCGGTGATCCTCGTCGTCTATGGCATCTCGACCGAGCAGAACATCGCCAAGCTCTTCATGGCGGCGTTCATCCCGGGCTTCATGGCCGCGTTCTTCTACTGCATCGTCATTGCGCTGGTCGTGCGCCGACGCCCCGAACTGGGGCCGGCCCTGCCGAGGGTGCCGATGGCCCAGCGGCTGCGTGACATCGCCGCCGTCTGGCCGGCCGTCCTCGTGGCGCTGGTCGTCATCGGAGGCATCTATGGCGGCATCTTTTCGCCGACCGAGGGCGCGGCGGTGGGCGTCATCGCCATGCTGGTCGTCTCGGTGCTGGTGGGCGGCATGCGCTGGGCCGGGCTGAAAGCCGCACTCCTGCAGACTGCCGAGACCGCCGGCATGATCTTCCTGATCCTGCTGGGCGCCGACGTGTTCAACGCCTTCCTGGCGCTGTCGCAGCTTCCCGTCGCGGCGGCCGAATGGATCGGCAATTCCGGCTTCACGCCCTACGGCGTGATGGCGTTGATCCTGCTGTTCTACATCCTGCTGGGCGCGGTCATGGACGAACTCGCCATGATCCTGCTCACGCTGCCGATCTTCTTCCCGATCGTGCAGGCGCTCGACTTCGGCATGCCGGCCGACGACGTCGCGATCTGGTTCGGCATCCTGGTGCTGATCGTGGTCGGCATCGGCCTCACCGCGCCGCCGATCGGCCTCAACGTCTTCGTGGTCTCGGCGATCGCCCGCCACGTGGCGCTGACGCGCATCTATCGCGCCGTGCTGCCTTTCATCGCCGCCGACATCGTGAGGTTGGCCCTCGTGATGGTCTTCCCCGGCCTTGCCCTCTGGATGGTGCGCCTGCTGACGTGAGGCCGTGCTAGAAGTGCCGGCGATGGACCCGCTCAAGAACTGCCCTCGCGAGACTCTTGTCGCCGTGCGCGGCGTACTCACCGACATCGACGACACCGTTTCCACGGAAGGGACGCTGACGGCCGAGGCCTATGGCGCCCTGGAAGCGCTGAAGTTGGCCGGGCTGCTGGTCGTGCCGGTCACCGGCCGCCCCGCCGGCTGGTGCGATCACATTGCGCGCTTCTGGCCGGTCGACGCCGTGGTGGGCGAGAACGGCGCCTTCTGGATGTGGCACGACCGCAGCCAGAACCGTCTCCGCACGCGCTTCATCCAGTCCGAGGCCGAGCGCGCCGAAGGGCGTCGCCGGCTGGAGCTGGTCCGCGCCGACGTGCTGCGAGAGGTGCCGGGCGCCGGCATCGCCTCCGATCAGCCTTATCGTGTGGCCGATCTCGCCGTCGATTTCCGCGAGGACGTGCCGCCGCTGCCGGCCGCCGACATCCAGCGCATCGTGTCGATCTTCGAGCGTCACGGCGCCCACGCCAAGGTGAGCTCGATCCACGTCAACGGCTGGTTTGGCGACTACGACAAGCTGACGACCAGCCGCGCCATGATGAAGGAGCTGTTCGGCATCGACCTCGCGGCCGAGCGCACCAACTATGTCTTTGCGGGAGACTCGCCCAACGACGCGCCGATGTTCGGCTATTTCCCCAATGCCGTGGGCGTGGCCAACGTCGCCGACTTCGCCGACCGGCTGGAACACCGGCCGCGCTGGATCACGGCTGGCCGTTCGGGTGCGGGCTTTGTCGAGCTAGCGAAGGCGTTGCTGAAGGCACGCAGCCCCGACCAGCGTCCGGGCTTCAGCGTGTGAGGGGCGGCGGCGGGCCGATCAGCAGCGAACCGTAGTGGGTGACGCTGTCGGCCTGGCTCCACACGCCGACGGCGCCGGGCTGGACCAGCGTGCGATCGGTGACGTCGAACAGCGGCTTGCCGTCCAGCGCCACCTCGATGCGGTCGTTGACGGCGATCACGCGCAGGGAGTGCCACTGGCCTAGCGGGATCGGCGCTTCCTTGGTGGCGAGCTGGCTGCGCTTGCCCTTGTCCATGCGGTAGAGGCGGACCGAGTTGTCGCGGGCGTTAGCGCGCACGACGTAATAGTCGCTGGCGCTCTGGGCGCGGAACAGGAAGCCGGCCACCTGGTCGCGCGATCCCGAGATCGGCTTGAAGCGCAGGGTGGCGTCGAAGTCGCGGCCGGTCATCTGCTCGGAAATGCACAGCGGGAAACGCTGGTCGGTGGCATCGGGCTCGCTCTCGACCAGCGCCCAGCCGTCAGGCCCGTCGGGATCGGCGACGGCGCGCCAGTCGGCCGGGCGGCCGATGCCGGTCTTGCCCTGGGTGCAACCGACGCGGCCGTCGGGCGTGGTGAGCGGCACGACGAGCTGCGCCGAGGCGGGGAGGGCTGCGAACAGCAGCGGAAGGGCGAGAAGGAGGAAACGCATCCGCCGAGACTAGCAAAAAACGCGGCGCGCTTGACCGAAGATGCGGGAGGGAGGAGTTTACGCGCGGCCGTATTTCGGACGAAATCCTAAGGGGGAAATTCATGCGTCTTTGCACCATCCTGAGCGGCGGCAAGCCCGCCGTCGGCGTCAAACTGGGAGACGGCAAGATCGTCGATCTCAGCAAGCAGATGCCGCGCGGGCCGAAGACGGTCGTCGAGATCCTGTCCGGCGGCAAGAAGGTCCAGCAGGCGGTGCTCAAGGCCTGCGCCAAGATCAAGCCCGGCGCGACGGTGTCGGAGAAGTCGGCCAAGTACCTGACGCCGATCCCCGCACCCGGAAAGATCCTCTGCATCGGCCTCAACTACCGCAAGCATGCGGAAGAGACCGGCAGCCCGATCCCGACCTACCCGGTGGTGTTCACGCGCTTCAACAACACGCTGGTGCCGCACAACGGCAAGATGCTGTCGACGACCCATTCGAAGGAATTCGACTGGGAAGCCGAGCTCACCATCGTGATCGGCAAGAAGTGCCGCAACGTGCCGAAGGAGAAGGCGCTCTCGGTGATCGCCGGCTACGCCTGCTTCAACGACGGCTCGATCCGCGACTGGCAGCGCAAGTCCGGCGGCCAGTTCACGCTGGGCAAGAACTTCGACGCCACCGGCGGCTTCGGCCCCGACATCGTGACGCCGGACGAGCTGCCCAAGGGCGCCGCGCCGCTGCGCATCATGACGCGCGTCAACGGCGTCACCATGCAGGACAGCAGCACCGACGACCTGATCTTCGACGTGCCGACCCTGGTGCATGAGCTCAGCAAGTGCATGACGCTCGATCCGGGCGACATCATCATCACCGGCACGCCCTCGGGCGTGGCGATGGCCCGCAAGCCGCAGCCCTGGCTGAAGCCGGGCGACGTCTGCGAGATCGAGATCGAGGGCATCGGCGTCCTGCGCAACACGATCGCCCAGGGCGCGTAAGCAACGCCCGGTCCTTCAACGATCGACGGCGGCTCCGCGAGGGGCCGCCGTTTTTCTTTGGGACCGCGGGCCTCTGGCCCGCTCACGAGGCGGGCCGGGAAGCCCGCGGTCCGATGAGAGCTTACCGTCGCGGCAGCTTGTCCAATCCGCCCAGCATCAGGTGCGTCGCGAATTCGGCGGCGGCGGCGGGATCGACGGGATCGCGCGCGACCATGACCATCGAGATTTCGAAGGCGATGCCGGCCATCGAGGCGCCGAGATAGGACACGTCGACGTTGGGCAGGATGCCCTGCGCGATGGCCGCGCGAATGTCGTCGTTCAGCGCCTTCGCGAGCGCCCGCACGTCGGGCTTGTCGAGGAGCGTGCGCACGGCAGTGAAGCTCGAGCGCGCCAGCGCCAGCAGCTCGGGATCCTCGGCCAGGAAGTTGAAATAGGCGGCGTAGTGCAGGCGCACGAATTCCTCGGTCGAGGTCGCCTTGGCGCGACCCTCGTTGTGGCGCTGCAGCAGAACGCTGGTGAGCTCGCCCACCACCGCCTCGAAGATTTCGTCCTTGTCCTTGAAGTAATTGTAGAATGTGCCCGAGGCTAAATCCGTGCGGCGCACGATGTCGCGCACGCTGGCCGCGCCATAACCCATCTCGGCGAACACCGCGCGCGCCGCCTTCAGGAGCGCGATACGGTTCTCCGCCTTGTTCTGTTCGCGGCGCCCGGCCCGTTCGCCGCGCGGCTCCGGCGTTGCTCCATCACCCATGTCCCGATGCCCCTTCCGGCTCTCGATCATCGTCCAAGCTGCGCGAGTTCGTGGCGCAGGCCCGCCACCATGTCGTCCATAGCCCGTGCCCCCGCATGCAATGCACCGCGCATGCCAATGAAGCCGTGGATCAGCGTGTCGAACTCGCGATGGATCACCTTGACGCCCGCGTCACGCAGCTTCCGGGCGTAGGCCTGGCCCTCGTCGCGCAGCGGATCAAAGCCCGCGGTGAAGACCAGCGCCGGCGCCACGCCGGCGAGATCGGCGGCGCGCAGCGGCGAGGCGCGCGGATCGTCGATCTCGGTATCGCCATTCAGATAGTGCGTGCGGAACCAGGCCATGTCGGCCTGGGTGAGCAGGAAGCCGTCGGCGCAACTGCGGTGCGAGGGCGTGTCGCCCGCCATGTCGGTCGCGGGATAGATCAGCCATTGCAGGCAGGGCGGATGCGGCTCGTGGCGCACTTCGCGGGCGACCACGGCGGCGAGCGTCCCGCCGGCCGAATCGCCCGCCACGACGATGCGGTCGGGGTCGAGCCCGAGCGTGGCGGCGTCGCCCGCCAGCCAGCGATAGGCGGCCAGCGCATCGTCCACCGCGGCGGGGAACTTGTGCTCGGGCGCCAGCCGGTAATCGACGGCGACGACCGCGCAGCCCGAGCGTGCGCAGAAATAGCGGCAGGCGAGGTCGTACCCTTCGAGGCTGCCGATGACCCAGCCGCCGCCATGGAAATAGACGATCGTCGGCAGCAGGCGCGCCACGCTGCCGGCCGGCCGGTAGATGCGGACGCGCATCGAGCTGGCGGGACCGGGGCCGGGAATCGTGCGGTCGAGGATCTCGCTGACCGGTGCGGGCTTGCCGCCCAGCATCTGCATGAAGGCGTCGTAATCCTCGCGGGCCTCGACCACGCTCATCGTGTGCGCGGCCGGCTGGCCGCTATAGGCGAGAAGCTTCAGGAACCACTGGGCACGGCCGTCCAGCGTCCGGCCGTCGACCTCGACGGGCGGACCGGCCAGGATATTGACCCACGAAATCGGCATGCGCAGGGCCAGGTTGGCGACCTTGCCTTGAACCTCGCGCGCGATCTCCTTCATCGACATGGGATTGTACCTAGCACCGCGACCGCCCGTTGTGGAGCCCGCCGGGTCTGGCTAGTTTGGCGCACGATGGCTGCCGCGGCGCCCGACTTCTTCTCCGATGCGCTTCGCCGCGAGATCATCCGCAGCGAGCAGCAGCGCATGCGCGCGGTATCGATCATCCTGGCCGCGCTGCTCGCGATCACGCTGATCGTCGCCAATTTCTTCCCCGACTATTCCTCCCGCATGTTCGAGCGCGACGTGCCGGGCTGGATGCCGCTGGTGGGCGTCGCTCCCTTCCTGATCTACGAGCTGGGATCGCTCACTTTCCTCCGATACCGTGCGGCGAAGGACCTCGACTTCCCGCGGGTGGCGCGCTTCGGCAATGCCCTGATCGAGACGTCGCTGCCGGCCGCCATCATCGTCACCCTCAGCCACTACATGGACCCGCTGCTGGTCTTCGGGTTCTGGCCGCCGCTGCTCTATTTCATCTTCATCCTGCTCTCGACCCTGCGCCTCGATTTCTGGCTGTCGGTGTGGACGGGGACCGTCGCGGCCCTGCAGCAGATGGTGCTGGTCCTGTGGCTGCTGCCGCTGGAGCCGTGGGGCAACATTCCGCAGGAGACCTTGCTGTTCCATTTCAGCCGCACCTTGGTCCTGTTCGGCAGCGGTCTGGTGGCGGGCTTCGTGGCCAACAGCCTGCGCACCCAGTTCGAGAAGTCGGTGCGGGCGGTGGCGGCGCGCGACCGGGTCACCAACCTGTTCGGCCAGCATGTCTCGCCCGCAGTCGTCGACCGGCTGCTGGCGACGCGGACCGACCCGCCGAGCGAGATGCGCACGGTCTGCGTGCTGTTCCTCGACATTCGCGGCTTCACGGCGATGACGCGCAAGCGCTCGGCCGAGGAGACGGTGGCGCTGCTCAACGCCTTCTTTGCCCAGATGATCGACGTGGTGGATCGCAACAACGGCATCATCAACAAGTTCCTGGGCGATGGTTTCCTCGCGCTGTTCGGCGCACCGCTCGCCGATCCCTCGGCGGCGCAGAACGCGCTGGCCGCGGCGCGGTCGATGATCGACACGGTCGAGGCCTGGAACGGCACGCATCCCGGCTGGGCGCTGCGGGTCGGCATCGGCATCCATCTCGGCCAGGCGGTGACCGGCACGGTGGGCTCGCCGCAGCGCAAGGAATACACGGTGATCGGCGACACGGTGAACCTGGCAGCCAGGCTCGAGCAGCTCACCAAGGATGTCGGCGCGCGGCTCTTGGTCTCGCAGTCGGTGCACGATGCCACGCCCTGCGACGGCGCCGTCGATCTCGGCCCTATCGCGATCCGCGGTTACGAGGAAAAGGTGCGGGTATGGCGGATGGCCTGACCTGGTACTTCGCCTACGGCTCCAACATGGATGCCGCGCGCCTGTTCGACCAGCGCCTCGGGCCAAAGGGCGTGCCGCGCGGCGAGCGGATCGCGGGCCGGCTCGACGGCTGGAAGCTCGCCTTCGACAAGCCCTCGCGGCTCCTGAAAGGCGGATCGGCCGCCAACATCGTGATGGCCGAGGGTGGTGTGGTCCACGGCACGCTGAACGCCCTGCCGGAAGCCGGCTTCGAGGTGCTCGACATCTATGAAGGCGTCGTTGCGGGTCACTATGAGCGCCGCACGATCCGCGTCGTGCGCTCCGACACCGGCGAGGAAGTCGAGGCGATCGTGTATGTCGCGCTGATCCAGGGCGAGGGCCTCAAGCCGCCGCGCGCCTACCTCGATTGCCTGCTGGCTGGTCGTGACCTTCTGCCGCCTGATTATTGGGAACAGCTCGCCGCGACGCCGACGTTCGATTGATCACCCACCCAGCAGGTGCCGTCGCACGTAGCCCTTCAGGTCTTCCATCGATTGCTTCGCCGCAGCGTCGTTGCCGCCGCCGCTGACGCCCAGCGTCTTGCAGGCGGCCATCGCCTTGGCCAGCGCGCCGGGGATCGGCTTGCCGTCGGGGCCGAAGGTCATGATGCCGCTGTCTCGGGAGATCCACGACTTGTCAGGCTGCTGCTGGTTCACGCACTTCGAATAGTTCTCGCCGCGCGGATTGGAGTAGGGCGGGCCGTAGTCGAAGCCGTGCATCGCGCCGGGGAAGATTTTGGTCTGGATCGTGGCGCCCGAGGCGCGCAGTGCCTCGCCGTAGGTCTGGCAGGGCTCGAAGCCGACATAGGTGTCGGCACCGCCCAGCAACTGATAGATCGGCGCGCCCGTGGTGCGCGGCTGGTAATACTGCGCGCTGCACGACGGATAGAAGGGCACGTGCAGCGCATAGCGCGGCCCGCCCGGCGTGCCGCCGGCGGCGAGGATGAGCTGCTCGTGCGAGGCCATCAGCGCCGAGGTACCGCCCTTTGAGAAGCCCATGATGCCGATGCGCTGGCGATTGATGCGCGGATTGGCGGCCAGCGCCTTGAGCGCGGCGAGCGCATCGAGGTTGAAGTCCTGGCCGGTGACGGCGGACTGGTCGAGCACGGTCGAGGTGACGCCGCGCGGTTTGAACGAGTCGATCACCACGGTGGCGACGCCCATCGGCACCAGCTCGCGCACGTAGCGCGCCTCGCGCTCGCCGAGGCCGCCGCTGCCGTGATGGATGACCATCGCCGGCACCGGGCCCGCATTTGCCGGCCAGGTGATCTCGGCCGTGACCTGGACGGGCTGGCCTTTCTGGCGGCTCTCGAAGGAAATGGTTTCGCGCTGCTGCGCCTGCGCACTCGTCCAAAACGCTACGCAGGCGAGCAGTGTGCAGGCAGCAGAGAATGCTGCCCGTCGCATCTCAGGCCGGGACCTTCTGCTTCTCGGCCATGATCTTGTTGCTCATCGGGTCGTAGCCCTTGAGCTCGGCCACGTCTTCCTCGTGCCAGAAGTTCAGCTCGATCATCACGCCGTCGGGGTCGTGCACGAAGACCTGCTGCAGCGGACGCGCCGGGACCTTCTTCACCTCGAAGGCCACGCCGTCCTTCTTGATCTGGTCGATGGTGCCGCGAATGTCGGCGCAGTTGATGGCGATATGGTCGATCGCGCCGCTGCCGGTGTCGGTGCGGCCGCTCTCGGAGATGAGATGCAGGATCGCCTTCTCGCCCGCGTACATCCACGCGCCGGGGAAGGGGAAGGGCGGACGGTCGCCGTTGGTCAGGCCGACATAGCGCTCGTAGAAGCGCACGGTGGCCTCGAGGTCGTTGCAGTAGATGTTGTAATGGTCGAGCGAGAGTGCAGGCATGAGGGCTTCTCCCAAACTGGATGGCGCCCAGCCTACAACAGTCCGGCCCACCCGTCCTACCCGTCGGGGCAGCGGGAACCGCCGGCTTCAGCCGCTCTGCGTTACGGGCTCGGCGTGGCCCAGGACAGCGTTGAAGACCGTCGGCGGGACCGCGACGCGGCTGTCATCGTAAGCCGCGCGCAATCCCTCTGGATCGTCGTCGGGACGGCTCGACAGGGCGGCGAGCCGGTCGATGAAGGCGAAATCGATCTCGGCGTCGACCAGGGTCATGCCACCCCACACGTCCCACGGCAGCATCTCGCGGTTGTTGAGGGCGGCCACGTCGCGGATGACGTTGCTGGCGATGAACCAGAGGCCGAACATGTCGAGAACTCCGAACGCCTGCGGATCGGCCTTGCCGTCGCGGCACAGCGGCCAGGCATCGCCCGCCACCAGGAATTTCTCGCGCGGTACGTCCATCGTGTCGAAGTCGATGCCGAACGTTGCGCGCTGCGGGGCGTCGATCTGGGAGTCGACCAGCACCCAGCGCTGCTGCGTCTCGTTGAAATACTCCGTTACCCAGTGGTCGATGAACATGTCCTTCACGAAGTAGGCGCCGAAGCCGCAGCGCGCCCGTGCCGCGATCCCCTTGTTCCGGAGCATGGCGACATGCATCAGCGTGTAATGGCGGCAGCAGCCGGCGAAGCGCTCGCCGGGCGGGCGGGCCTGCGACAGCGGTCGCGGATCGTGGAGGGCGATCCGTTCCAGGATCTGCTCGGTGCCGCGGACATGCGGCTCGCCGCGCTGGCGGTCCGAGAGCGTGACGCCGTAGAAGTCCGGCATGTGCTCGTGGATGAGCAGGCCCTGCAGGACGCTGGCCAGCTTGCCGACATCGTCGGGCAAGGCGGCGAACTGCAGCGCCCAGATGCCGGCGTCGCTCATGGCGACGGGCGTGCGGAAGGGGGCGAGGTTCACGCAAAGACCCTTTCCAGATTGTCGAGCGCCATGGTCCAGCCGCCGCGATGGCCGTCGCGCGCCTTCTCGTCGAAGAACTGCTCGTGCGTCAGGGTGAGGATCGTGCCGTCATTGTCCGGCTTGAGGTCGACCGTGACCTGCGACTCGCGCTCCGGCGTGCTCTGCCAGGCCCAGGAGAAGACGAGTCGGGTCGGCGGCACGATCTCGCGATAGACGCCGCTCACGCTGTGATGCTCGTCGTCGGGCGTCCAGAACTGGACGCGGAAGCGGCCGCCGACGCGCAGGTCGGTCTCGGCGATGGGTGTCCTGTGGCCGGTGTATCCCCACCACTGGATCATTTTCTCCGGCTGCGTCCAGGCTTCGTAGACTTTCTCGGGCGAGGCTTTGAGGCGGCGCTTGAGGGCGAGGCTGGGCTTGCTGGCCATTTGTCTTCTTCCTCTAAAAATGCGGCGAGACGGTCGAGCTGTTGAGTCCAGTAGCGTTCGTAGTGGGCGAGCCAGTTCATCGCCTGCTCCATCGGCTCGGCCTTGAGCTGGCAGGTGACGGTGCGGCCCGACTTGGAGCGCACGATCAGGCCGGCGTCGGAGAGCACGTCGAGATGCTTCATGATGGCGGGCAGCGAGACCGGGAAGGGCCGCGCCAGTTCGCTGACGGTGACGCCTTCTTCGCTGTCGAGGCGGGCGAGGAGCGCGCGGCGCGTTGGGTCGGCCAGGGCTGCGAAGGTGCGGTCGAGGACGGCGCTTTGATTGTTAACCATAGAGTTAACAATTAGGCATTGGCACCCATCGAGTCAAGACATACGGTCCGGGCTTCCCGAGGAGAGTTTTACGATGAGCCAGCGTCTCGACTACCAGAAGCTATCACCCGCCGGCGTGCGCGCGCTTGGTGGCGTCTACATGTATGTGGCCAACAGCGGCCTGCCCAAGGTGCTGCTCGACCTGGTGTTCCTGCGGGCATCGCAGATCAACGGCTGCGCCTACTGCATCGACTCCCACACGCGTGACCTGGTGAAGGAAGGCGTACCGCTCGAGAAGCTGATGCTGCTGTCGGCGTGGCGCGAGGCCGGTGACATGTTCTCGGAGAAGGAGCGCGCGGCGCTTCAGTGGACGGAGTCGGTGACCCTGATCGCGGCGACCTCGGCGCCCGACGACGCTTTCGCGGCGGCGCAGGCCCAGTTCGAGCCCAAGGAACTGAGCGACCTCACGATCGCGATCGGCCTGATCAACACTTATAACCGCATCGCCATCTCGATGCGCCGCGGCCCGGAGGGCAAGGGCGCGCATTAGGGCGATCACATTTGCCCGTCGTCCTGAGCGGAGCGCAGCGTAGTCGAAGGACCTCTTTTCATTTCCACGAACGTGCGCTGGAAAAGAGGTCCCTCGGCTGCGCTCGGGACGACGGAGTGATCAACCGACCTTCTTCATCAGCGCCTGCGCGGCGGCAGGGTTGCGGACCTTGGCGCCGGAGATGAAGTAGACGAAGGCATCGCCCTTCTTCGCCCAGGCCTTGGCGCGCTTGGCCCACTTGTCGATGTCGGCGGGCTTGTAGCCGGTTTTCACCTTTTCCTCGGACTGCATCAGGCGTGCGTAGGTGAAATCGGCGGTGGGCTCGTCGATCTCGGGGAAGTCCTTGTCGTGGGCATAGACGATCGCGGCGTTGTATTTGCGCGCGAGATCGTAGAAGCGCTCGTCCTTGAAACTGTCGTGCCGCACTTCGAGCGCGTGGCGCAGCGGCAACTTGCCGACTTCGCGCGGCAACAACTTCAGGAACGCCTCGAAATCTTCAGGATCGAATTTCTTCGTTCCCATGAACTGCCAGTTGATCGGGCCGAGCCGATCCTTCAGCTCGACCAGACCCTGCGTCACGAAGCGCTGCACCGATTCGCCGGCATCCGCCAGCACGCGACGGTTGGTGCAGAAACGCGACGCCTTCACCGCGAAGACGAATCCGTCCGGCGTGTCGTCGCGCCACTTCGCCCAGCTCGCGGGCTTGAAGCTCGAATAATAGGTGCCGTTGATCTCGATCGAGGTCAGTTGGCGGCTGGCATATTCCAGCTCGCGCTTCTGCGTGAGGTCGTCGGGATAGAAGACGCCACGCCACGGTTCGAAGGTCCAGCCACCGATGCCGACAAGAATTTTTCCGCTCATGGCGAAACTATAGACAGGTTCGTGGGCAACTGCCTGTGAGTTTGCGGCATTTGTTGAATCATGACGATGGCGACTCCCGCGCAGTCCGAGGCGAACCTCCGCATCGCGCAGTGTGCAAAGTGAAAGCAGTGCTGGCGATGGATGCCAGCGCTCTCGTCGTCCGCCACCCTTCCAATAAGCACAGCTTCTCTTCGTTCAATAAGGCGGCTGAGAAAGTTGCCTTTGGACTGAAATATGACGGTTTTTGTGCCGGAAAATATGAAGAAATTTCGAGTCGTGATTTCGGATGATTGATCCGAGGTCCGTCTTCCCGCGTAATGAGTGGGCGACCGTGGGAAGTCGCAAATACGATGAGGTGTGTGGTGTTGGATTCCAGTGAGACTTGGTCGGGTGGCCTTTCAATTCTCGTTGTGGAAAGCGACCCTGCGGCGAGAAGCGTCCTCGTGAAGCATTTGGCCCAACAAGGGTTCAGGATCTTCGAATCGGAACATGGTGGCCCGTCCATCCGGATGGCCTACCTGCAGGCGTTCGATTACATGGTGGCCGATCTGGATTGGCGCGGCGTCAGCGATGGCGCAACGCTTGCCCGGTGGATGCGCACCAACCGGCCCGATACGCGGGTCGTCCTGACCTCGGTGACCTTGTCACACTGGTTTCCTTCAAACTGCTCGATGGTCGGCCTGCCGATCATCAAGAAGCCATTCGCGCAGGAAGACCTGGAACTCCATCTGGCGCCCGTCGCGGTTCCGGCCATCCCGGGTTCCTGAAACCGCGATCTCTCGGCGGTCGATCAGAGAGAGGGACAGCGCCAAGAGCCGGTGACGGTGATGTATTCGCTCGGCGCCATTCTTCCGTGGGCGACATGCGGCTCGACGGCGGTCAGGCGAAAACGACCGCCGCGTCCGTCGGGATCGAGCGTGACCGACCCGGACGTATTCTGATCGCCCTCGACGAAGCGGCCTTGCCAGGCGCCGCGCGCGGTCAGGCCGATCGAAAAGGATCGCGACAGCCTGATCGGCCCTGATGACTTGAGTTGATCGGGCAGCGGCTCGATCTCCAGCGAAAAGTAGCTCACGACCGCATTGTCGAGCGCCGGCAGGCCCGGGACGGTGCCCATTGGCACGGTCGAGCCGCCTTGTTCCAGTGTCGAAGGATCAGGGCCGAACATCACGGCATAGCCCGTGGCGTGATTGGGGGGCGCATCGGGAGAAGGCCTCGGCATCTCGGCCGTCGGCAGCCTGATCCGGCCCGGTTGGATGCAGCGATGCCTGTCGTCGCCGGGATGAACGAAGGTCTTCGTGAAGTCGAGCTGGGCGTTCTGCAGCCGCACCGTGATCGACAGGTCGCGGTTCGACGGGGGAGCGGCCTTCCCGAGATTGGCAGAAGCCATCACCGGGGCGAACACAGCCAGTGCCAGGACGTGTTTCAGCTTGAGAGTCATGTCGCCTAGAGATCGACCCGGTAGAGGCGCCAGCGCTTCGGCACGCCCTTGAGCTGGTGGACGCCGCGATCCTTGAAGCGCGCTTCGGAGTCCGACAGCAGGTCGCGGACCGCGCTCGAGACCAGGACCTCGCCCGCGCGCGCCTTGGCGGCGACGCGCGAGCCGATGTGCAGCGCAAGACCGACCACGTCCGAGCCGCTTACCTTGTATTCACCGACATGCAGGCCGGCGCGGATTTCCAGGCCGAGCGTGCGCACGGCCTCGCGGATGGCGTGGGCGCACTGAACACCGGCCGCCGGCGCCGCGAACGTCGCGAGCATGCCGTCGCCGGTCGTGACGACTTCCTTGCCGCGCTGGCTCTTCAGTTCCTTGCGAACGGCGGCGTAGTAGTGGTTCATCACCTGGGTCCAGCGCGCATCGCCCAGCCGCGCGGCCTTTTCCGTGGACTGCACGATGTCGACGATCAGGATCGTGGCGAGCGTCTGTTCGAGGTCAGCGCCGCGGTTTGCGGGACGCCGCCGGATCGCGATGCTCGACGCCAGTGGCTCGTAGCTGTGGCTGCGCCGCCGCGTGATGGCGTTCTTCACATAGTCGGTGGCTTCCTTCACCGAGCGGCAGCGGATCTCCTTCTCGCGCGGAGGGACCGTCCAGTAGACCTTGCGTGCGTCACCAACGCCCTGCACCTCGACCGCACCCCATTTCAGGAGAACCGTCGGGCCAACGCGGCGAATCCACCACGCCTTCGACGTGTAGCCGGAGACGTTGGATTGATGGACGCCGATGCGAAGGAACTTGGACATGTGCGGGTGACACGACTGTTCAGGGGGCTCGGCAGACGAATGTGGTCGCGCCTCTCCGTGCTGGCAACACCGTTCGTTCGTCTCTGGTATAGGATGGGTGGCATCGTGGTTGCGGCATCTGCGGTCGCCCTGCCTCTGGCCTGGTACGGCCTGACCGATGAGGCGCTCAGCCCAAGGCCGAAAGAGATCTACGAATACGGCGGCTCTACGCCAGCAACCCGAGGCTCCTGAAGCTCGCGTGGCCCTTGCGGCCGATCACGAGATGATCGTGGATCGTGATGCCCAGCGCCTCCGATGCCGCCTTGATCTCTCGCGTCATCTCGATGTCGTCGCGACTGGGCTTGGGATCGCCGCTGGGATGATTGTGCACCAGGATCAACGCGGCTGCATTCAGTGCCAGCGCGCGCTTCACCACTTCGCGCGGATAGACCGGCGTGTGATCGATCGTGCCGCGCTGCTGCACCTCGTCGGCGATCAGCACGTTCTTGCGGTCGAGGAAGAGGATGCGGAACTGCTCGGTCTTCTCGTGTGCGAGGGCTGCGTGACAGTAGTCGATGAGCTGCTGCCAGTTGGTCAGCACCGGCATGTCCTTGACCTTGCGTTCGGCCAGCCGCCGGCCCACTTCGCGCATCGCCTTGAAGTGGACGAGGGTGCGCTGGTCGATGTCGAACTCGCGGAGCTGCGCGGGCTCGGCGGCGAAGACGTCGCCCAAGGTGCCGAAGCGTTCGAGCAGCGCCTTGGCCATCGGCTTGGTGTCGATCCGCTCGATCGAATAGAAGAGCAGCAGCTCCAGCAGTTCGTAGTCTGCCAGCGCCTCGACGCCGGCCTTCATCACGCGTTCGCGCACCCGGCCGCGATGGCCGTGATAGTGCGGCTTGGGCGCTTCGCTCTCGCCGCTGTTGTGGCCAGTGGGCGCAGGGGCCGCTTCGATGGAAGCCGCCAGCCGTGTCGTCGGGTCCTCGCCGGTGAAATCCCAGCATTGGTCGAGCCTGTTCCACGTGCCGCCGGCCTCGCGCAGGAGGGTGCGATAAGAGAGCGTGTTGCCGCTGACGCGCCATAGCCCGTCGGACGATTGCAGGCGAAGGCCGGCCGCCAGCAGGGCGAGGAGTGCCGAATCGTCGGGACCCGGCGCTGGAGGGTGCGCCTCGACGGGCTTCAGGTGGGACCGGCTTTTTGCCATGCCACGCAACCTTGCCGGGTGAGCAAGGCAAAATCGCGGCGGTCGGGCCTTGTGCTACGATGCTGGCATGTCCGACCCAGAGTACCCGGCGACCGTCCTCGCCGAGATCGATGCGGCCTGCGCCGCCTTCGCCGAACACGAGAATATCCCGGGTCTCGCCGCCGGGATCGTCCAGAACAGCCGCCTCGTCCATGTGACGACGCTGGGCCTCGCGGACCGGGAAGCCGGTCGGCATGTCGGGGCGGAGACGGCCTTCCGCATCGCCTCGATGACCAAGAACATGACCGCGCTCTCCATCCTGTCGCTGCGCGACGCGGGCAGGCTGCAGCTCGATGCGCCGCTGGCGGAGTACGTGCCGCAGTTCGCCGCGGTGAAGCCCACGACCCGCGACAGCGCACCGGTCACGGTGCGTCATCTGCTCACCCACACGGCGGGCTTCGTCACCGACGATCCGTGGGGCGACCGCGTGCTGGGCATGAGTCCGGCCGAGCTCGACCGGGTGATCGCCACCGGCCGTCTGTTCGCGCGCCCGCCGGGCCTCGCCTTCGAATACAGCAACCTGGGCTATGCGCTGCTCGGCCGCGTGCTGACCAATGTGAGCGGCGAGCCTTACCAGGCTTTCATGCGCCGCACCTTCCTCGAGCCGCTGGGCCTGGCGCACACGACGTTCGACGCGCCCGCGGCGACGAAGGGCGATTATGCTTGGGGCTATCGCCTCGACGGCGAGACCTGGTCGCGCGAGCGGATCGAGCCGGACGGCGAGGTCGGCGCCATGGGCGGCCTCGCCACGACCGTGCCCGACTATGCGCGCTACGTCTCGTTCCTGCTCGATGCCTGGCCGGCACGCGACGCGCCCGAGAGCGGCCCGGTCCGGCGCTCCAGCGTGCGCGAGATGGTTTTATGGCACGCGCCGCCCTTCGTGGCCGATGCCGTGCCCGATGCGCGGGCGCCGCAGCCCAGCGCCTATGGTTACGGCCTCACCCATACGAGCGACGCGCTGCTCGGCATGCGCATCCATCATGCCGGCGGGCTGCCGGGCTACGGCTCGCATGTGCTGATGCTGCCGGAGCGCGGCTGGGGCGTCTTCGCCTTCGGCAATCGCACCTACGCAGCCATGTCGCGGCTCACCCTGCAGATCGCGGAGATGCTGCACGCCGCGTCGCCGCCGCGGGCTCTTGCCACCCCGTCACCGGCGCTGGCGCGCGCGGTCGATGCCGTCGTCGCGGCCTACGCTTCGGGTCGCATCGAGGGGCCGGACCGTCCCTTCGCCGTCAACTTCCTGCTCGATACGCCCGCGCCGCTGCGCGACGCGGAGCTTGCCGCCTTGAAGCAGCGGCTGGGTGAGGGACGTCTCGAACGCATCGAGCCGATCCACGCTTCGGGCGGTCGCTTCACCCTGGCCTGCGAACGCGGCCGCCTTAAAGGCACAGTGTTCCTGTCGCCCGAAGCCGATGGCGGCATCCAGAAGCTGGTGTTGACGGCCGCGGCCGCCTGACCGCGGTCAGCCGCCGGCCAGCACTGCGGGCGCAGCACCTGCGGGCGCCGCCGCGGCGATCTCGCCGAGCTTCACCGGCTGCACGGTCGCGGCGGCGGGATCGGGCCGCACGAAGTCGTACTTTTGCACGCTCGCCACGCCCTGCGCCGAGACGCCACTCACCAGCAGGTCCGCGCCCGTCGTCGTGCTGGTGGTCGCGACCCGCGCGCCGCCGGTCCCCTCGAACGGCGTGAATGACGCGATCTCGCGGAACTCGGCATGATGATGCGCCGCCGGATCGTGCAGGTACATCGCGGGGCCGCCGTCGAGTGCGGAGCCGCTGGAATAGATCTTCACCTGTCCCGCGTCGGCGAGCTGGCCGACGACGATGCGCTTGGCGCCGCCCAGGGTGCCGGCCAGCCAGCCGGTGGCGAGCGACACGCCGCCGCGATACTCGTCGCCGAACGGCTTAAGCGTCGCGGTCGTGTCGGGGCGCGGCGGCGCTGCGTCGGCGGCGCCGATCTGCCTCAGCAGCGGGAAGACGAAGACCTTCACCTCGGCGGCGCTGCCCGAGCCCGGCGCGGAGACGATGCTGTTACGGCCGGTGCCGAAGTCGACGAAGCCGGTCGCGAGGCTGACGCCCGACGAATCGCCGGCGTGCGGTGCGAACGAGGTGTAGAGCGGCGGCGCGGTGCCGGGCTTGGGCAGCTTCGTGCCGTAGATCCTGATCTCACTGGCGATGCCGGGGCCGGAGCCGACGATGATGTTGTCGGAGGTCGTGCCGTCGATCTGCGCCGCCGCGACGCTGACGCCGCCGCGCGCGTCGCCGCCGAACGCCTGGAAGCGCGCCAGCTCGGTCGAGAAGGCGGGTTTGCCGGCGTGCGCTTTGCCGTAATAAGCGGCCACCATCGGCGCGTGGTCCTTGCCCGCGCCGACCACCAGGTCGTAAACGCCGTCGCCGTCCAGATCGCCTATCGCGACGCTGACGGTGCCTTCGTAGCCCGGGAAGGGCGTGACGGTGGCGATGAGCTTGTCGCCGTTGGCGTCGAGCACGCGCACCGTCGTCGGCTTGCCGCCGCCGCCCGGCACCACGACCGCATAGGACGAGACAGCGGGGATCACGTTGACCAGCGCCATTAGCCCGTTGTCCTCGTGGTTGAGGCGATGGCAGTGCATCACGTAGAGGCCGATGAAATCGTCGAAGCGCGTGCGCATCGCCATGTAGCCGGCCTGGATGACGGTCTCGTCCGGCATCATGACCGGTGCCGGCACATTGGCATTGTCGACGAAGAACTTGTCGGGGCCGGTGCGCAGTCCGACCGTCGGGTCGAAATACTCGGTCACCTGGAAGTCGTTGACGTGCACGTGGATCGGGTGCTCGTCGTTGTTGTGGTTGAGGAACTGCCATTCCTCGATCGAGCCCAGCCGCGCCTGGATCAGCGGCATGTTGGGGAAGGCCGCGCCATCGAAGGCGTAGGTAAACGACTTGGCGTCGGACTTGGTCACCAGGTCGTTCAGGAAACCGCCCCTGATCATGATCTTGCGCGTGACGTCGGGCTTTGCCTTCGACAGGTCGGCGAACGGAGTCTGGCCCTTGAGCGCCAGGCCCTTCGGGAACGGCACCGTTACGCCTGCGGATGAGCCCTGTGGCGCCGTCGCGCGCGCCAGGACCTGGGTGGGGAACACGAAGAAGCCGTCGGCATAGCTCACCGCCGAGGGCAGCACGCTCAGGCTGCCCAGCACCGCCGGCGGGTTATCGGTGCCGTCGTTGGTATAGACGACGCCCGGCATCACCATCGTGCGCGCACCGCCGCCGCGTTCGGGCATTTCGAGGATCAGGTCGCCCCTGGCCGGTATGGTGACGGCGATGGCGAAGCGGGAGGCCGGCGGGATCAGCAAGCGCGTGCCGTTGTCGGTCGGCGGATACTCGACGGCGCCGTAGGGCTCGCCGTCCTGACCGACGATGGCGATCGGCGGATGCCGGCCGGTCGCCGTCTCGGTGAGCTGTACGTTGAGATAGGCGATGTCGCTCACGTTGGAGAGGACCCAGATTTCGGTCTGGCCGGGCTTGCTCTTGATGACCGGCTGGAACTGGCCGTTCACCGTGAACTGCATGTCGCGCTTGTCGTCGGGCAGGGTGAGGTCGGCCGGGATGTCCTTGTCGGTCTGCCCGTTGGCCGCGGTGAAGCGCATCATGTTGCTGGGGATGTACTGGAAGGCGCCGCGCCGGTTGTTGATCGAGAGCGGGCCGGCATACCAGATGGTCGCGTACTTCGTGCCCTTGGCGGTCTCGAGGAAGTTCACCGGCGCGAGCAGCGGGCGATACGTTCCCTTGGCGAGTTCGTCGCCCTTGGGCGGATCGATCGTGCTGACGAATTGCGGCCAGTAGGGGTTGTTGAGCTGCGCGCTGCCGCCCGCGCGGTCGAACACGTAATTGTACTGCAGCATCATGTTGCGGATCGGGATGCGCTTCTCGGTGACGACCGGCAGGTTGCCGTCGAGACGCCCGATCGCCAGCAGGCCGACCATGCCGAAATAGACATGGGCGGTCGTCAGCATGTGCAGGTGGCTGTGATACCAGTACGCGCCCTGCGGATGGCCCTTCGGAATGTCGTAGGTGTAGGTGGTCGCGGTGCCGGCCGGCATGTGCAGCATCACATTGTCGGCGTTGCCCTTGGGGCTGACATGCAGGCCGTGCGTGTGCAGGTTGAGCGGCGAGTTGACGAGCGGCTCGGGATAGAGCGGCACCGTCTGGTTCACGCCCGTATAGGCCGGATTGTAGAAGTCGCGGATCGTGAGGCCGCCCAGCCCATTCTCGAAATGGACGATCAGGCGCTCGCCGGGAAACACCTGCAGCGTCGGCGCGGGATAGAGGTTCTTGCCCGACTTCTGTCCGTTCGAGGCGGTGCCGCGAATGAGTTCGTAGTCGAGGAGCACGAAGTTCTTCACCGGCCGGGCGACCGTGTCGAGCTTCACCTCTCCCTGGCGCGCGGAGAGCCGGACTTCGAGAACGCCGTCCTTCGAGACGAGAACGACCGGTTCGCGCAGCTCGGCGCGTGGCGCGACGGGCTTCGATGGTTGGGACTGCGGCTGCGCGACGGCCGGCTGGCTTGCACTCCCCAGCATGGACGCGGCAGCGGTGGCGCCGACCAGAAGGCCGCGCCGTGGCAGATCCTGCATGAAATTCTCCCCCAGACCGGCGCGGATGCTAGGTCGGAAGACCCGCGCGAGCAACGCGCGCGGCGGGGGAGAGGAGCGAGTTTCCTACGCCGCCTGGACGAGCCGTGGCGGCGTTTTCTTGCCTCTCACTTCGGCCTCCTCGTACTCGGCCGCTTCGATCGCCCGGTCGAGGGCGGCGCGCAGGGCCTTGGCCGAGTCGAGGGTGATCTCGACGCCGGCACGGGCGCTGGCGTCGAGGTGTTCGTTGAAGAAGTCGAGGGTGATGACGTCGCCCAGCGGCGCATGCCGCGCGTGGTCGTAGGCGACCACGGCTTGCGTGAGCGGAAACCACTCGTCCCCGCGCTTGGCCATGCCTTCGGCCTCGGTGATCTCGACGATCGAGGTGCACATGGGTGCGGTCCTACTTCGCCAGATGCTTGCCGAAGAACGCCCAGACCTTGGCCCAGCCATCCATCGCCTGGTCGATCCGGTAGAGCGGCCGGTGCCAGTAGAAGAAGCCGTGGCCGGCGCCGTCGTAGCGGTGGAACTCGTAGTTCTTGCCGAGCTTCTTCAACTCGGCCTCGTGCTGGTCGACCTGTTCGGGGCTGGGCGCGCGGTCGTCGTTGCCGAAGATGCCGAGCAGCGGGCAGGAGAGGTCCTTGGTCATGTCGATCGGCGCGACCGGCGTCTTGGCGTTGAGCTCTTCCTTGCCCATCACCACGCGGCCGCCCCACAGGTCGACGCAGGCATCGACGTCCTTCTTCTGGCAGGCGTAGATGTAGGCGTGCCGGCCGCCCGAGCAGGAGCCGATGATGCCGACCTTGCCGTTGCATTCGGGCTGGGCGCGCAGCCACTTCACCGCGGCCTCGGTGTCGCCGACCATCTGGGCATCGGCGATGCCGCCCTCGGCGCGCACCTTGGCCGCGACGTCGTCGGGATTGTTCTGGCCACCCTCGCGTTCATAGAGGTTGTGGCAGATCGCATAGTAGCCGGCGTGCGCGAAGCGGCGCGTCGTCTCCATGTAGAAGTCGTCCCAGCCGGGCAGGTGATGGACCAGCACGACGCCGGGGAAGGGACCCTTGCCCTCCGGCTTGGCCACGTAGGCCGTGATCGAAGCGCCCTTGTCGCCCTTCAGGGTGACGTTCGAGCAGGTCATGCCACGGTAGAACGACATCGGCTTTCCTTCCCTTCAATGCTGCGTGCAGGCCCCGATCTTGGCACGCGCACCTTTGCCCGCGCTAGGCGGAGGAAGGGGAGAAACTATCAATGGAGCGCGCAACTCCAGTTGCGCTCATACGTCGTTGATCTGCGAATCTTGAGCGCCACTGGGGTGGCGCGCTCCAGTTACGCCGTCGTCGCCTGGAGCGTCTTGGCCTCGACGTTGTACGGCGGCTTTGCAAGTTCCTTCGGCGAGAGCGTGAAGAACTCGACGCCGGTCTCGGTGATGCCGACCGAATGCTCGAACTGCGCCGAGAGCTGCTTGTCGCGCGTGATTGCGGTCCAGCCGTCGCTCAGGATCTTCACCTGCCAGGTCCCGGCGTTCACCATCGGCTCGACGGTGAAGAACATGCCGGGCTTCAGCACCGGGCCGGTGCCCTTCTTGCCGTAGTGCAGGATGTTCGGCGCATCGTGGAAGATGCGGCCGAGCCCGTGGCCCGAGAAGTCGCGCACGACCGAGTAGCGCTGCGCCTCGACATAGGACTGGATGGCAAAGCCGATGTCGCCGACATGGCCACCGGGCTTGGCGGCGGCGATGCCGCGCATCATCGCCTCGTAGGTGACGTCGCAGAGGCGCCTGGCCTTGATGCTGACGTCACCCGCGAAATACATGCGGCTGGTGTCGCCGTACCAGCCGTCGAGGATCACGGTCACGTCGATGTTGACGATGTCGCCGTTCGCCAGCCGCTTGTCCGACGGGATGCCGTGGCAGACGACGTAGTTGATCGAGGTGCAGATCGACTTCGGGAAGCCGCGATAGTTCAGCGGCGCCGGGATCGCCTTGTGATCGAGGATGAAGTCGTGACAGAGCGTGTTCAGCTGGTCGGTGGTGACGCCCGGCTGGACATAGGGCGTGATGAAGTCGAGCGTCTCGGCGGCCAGCCGGCCGGCCTTGCGCATGCCCTCGAAGCCTTCGGCACCGTGCAGCTTGATGGTGCGCTCGTCGCGGCGCCAATAGTCGGCGCTGTCGTCGACGGCATCACGTTGATTTGTCATGCCGCATATTTGGCATGCGATACCGGCGGTAACAAGGCCGGGACGGCGGCTTGGCCCATGGCCCAGCGTCCGCTAGGGTCCTGAAACCAAACGAAAATTAAGCAGGCACCGCATGTCAGACCCGGCAAAAATCGTCACAGCCTGCATCCTCGTGATCGGCAACGAGATCCTGAGCGGTCGTACCCGCGATTCCAACATCCAGTATCTCGCCACCGAACTGGGCAAGCTCGGCGTCCGGGTCATGGAAGCCCGCGTCATTCCTGACGTCGAGGCGACCGTCGTATCCACGCTGAACGAGGTGCGCGCCAAGTTCGATTACGTCTTCACCACCGGCGGCATCGGCCCGACCCACGACGACATCACGGCGGACTGCATCGCCAAGGCATTCGGCGTCGGCATCTCCGAGCATCCCGAGGCGGTGGCGCGGATGACCCGGCACTACGGCGACCCGGCCCTGTTCACGCCGGCGCGCCGGCGCATGGCGCGTGTGCCGCACGGCGGCGTGCTGGTCGACAATCCCGTGTCGGTGGCGCCCGGCTTCCAGATGGAGAACGTCTTCACCTTCGCGGGCATCCCCAAGGTCGCCGAGGCGATGTTCCAGTCGATGAAGCACCGGCTGGTCGGCGGCGTCCCGGTCGTCTCACGCACCGTGCGCACCAACCTGCCCGAGGGCATCATCGCCGAACCGCTGGGCGCGCTGCAGAAGCGCTACGAGGATCTCGACATCGGCTCGTACCCCGCCTTCCGCAACGGCAAGCCCAGCGTCTCGCTGGTCCTGCGCGGCACGGATGATGCACGGCTGGCGGTGGCCGCCGTCGAGCTGATGGAAACGATCCGCGGCATGAACGGCGAGGCCGAGGAGTTTGTGACCTGACGCGATCGATCCATTGAAAGCGCTCGCCCGACACATCGCGGCGTGGCCGTTGCTGATCGCCATCACCGTGCCGGTGACGGCGTTGATGCTGTGGCTTCATGCACCGGCCGCGCTGATGCTGGGGCCGCTCCTGTCCGGCATCCTGTTCGCCTCGGGCGGCGGCAAGGTGAACTATCCAGTGCCGATCTTCGCCGTGGCGCAGGGCGTCGTCGGCAGCATGATCGCCAAGATGGTACCGCTCTCGATCATGGGCGACATCCTCGGCCACTGGGCGTTGTTCTCGTTCGGCGTCGTCGCGGTGATCGCGGCGAGCACCTGGGTCGGCTGGCAGATGACGCGCTGGGAGATGCTGCCCGGCACAACGGCGCTGTGGGGCGTTAGCCCCGGCGCGGCCTCGGTGATGACCTACATGTCGGAGGACTACGGCGCCGACATGCGCGTGGTGGCCTTCATGCAGTATCTGCGCGTCGTCATGGTCGCAGGCGCCGCAGCGGCGGTGGCGCGCTTCTTCGGCGGCAGTGCGGCCCATGCGCCGAATGCCATCGAATGGTTCCCCGAGGTCGCCTGGCTGCCGCTGGTCGAGACGGTGGCGCTGGCCGTCGTGGGATCGTGGCTCGCGCGCCGGCTGAACATTCCGGCCGGCGCCTTCCTGGTGCCGATGATGGGCGGCATCGTGCTCAATCATCTCGGCTGGCTGCGGCTCGAACTGCCGACCTGGCTGCTGGCCGGCTGCTACGCGCTGGTCGGCTGGAACGTCGGCCTGCGCTTCACGCGCGCGCTGCTGTTCCATGTGCTGCGCCAGCTTCCGGGCATACTGCTCTGCATCTTCGCCATGCTGATCCTGTGCGGCGGCGTCGCGGCCTTCATGGTCTTCGCCGCCGGCATCGATCCGCTGACGGCCTATCTCGCCACCAGCCCGGGCGGCGCCGATTCGATCGCCATCATCGCGGCTTCGACCAACGTCGATGTCTCCTTCGTGATGGCCATGCAGACCGTGCGCTTTCTCGCCGTGCTGCTGGTGGCGCCGTTTCTCACCAGGATCATCGCGGAGCGGATTGGCGGCCTCGGCAAGGGCTGACGACGGCGGCGGCGCTGGTCTAGGATTGCGTCGCAATGACAGATGGCGTGGAACTCGACCGGCGGGAGCGCCGCGCGGAAAAGCGGCGTAGCGAGATCGTCGCCGTCGCCCGGCGGATGTTCCTCGCCAGCCCCTACAGCCAGGTGAGCGTCGAGGCGATCGCCGCGAGCGCCGAGCTCTCCAAGGTCACGGTCTACAGCTATTTCGAGTCCAAGCTCGACATCTACTGCGCCATCCTGGTGGCCGACGCACAGCTCCTGGTCGATGCCTTTCGTGCGGCCTACGACCCGGCGCGCGATCTGCGCACCAACCTGCGCAAGCTGGCGCGGGCCTATGCGACCTTCCTCGAAAGCCACGCCGAGTATTTCCAGCGCTTCTCCTGGTACTACCTGCCCGGCCGCGAGGAGCGGCTGCCGGGCCAGTTCGGCGCCCTGATCGGCGAGAAGTTCTCCGAATCGCAGTCGATCATCGAGCAGTGCCTGGCCCACGCTGCCAACCAGGGCGAGATCCCGAAGCGCGACTTCAAGCCGATGGCGGGCGCGATCTATGCCCAGTGGCTGGGGCTCGCCTATCTGCGCATCGCCAACAGCCCCGAGAGCGGCCGCTCGACCATCGACCACAAGCGCATCGCCGAACAGGCGTTGGACCTGATGCTGCGCGGGCTCGTGGCGGGAGACTAGACCGCGCGGCAGTCAGGTCGGGAACGGCCGTCCGTGCGCGAGGTCGATCAGCGCGCGTGTCATCGGATGGTCGGCTTCGGCGAGTTGCTCGACGACCGAATAGTGATGGTCGCCCGCGCTCTGCAGTACCCGCACCGGATGGCCGCGCGAGACGCACTTGTCGCGGAAGGCGAGCGTCTGGCGGACATAGCCCGCGGTCTCGTCGGCGCCGACCGCCAGCACCAGCGGCATCAGGCTGTCGAGCGGTGGATTGCTGGCAGGGGAGATGTAGAGGACCATGTCCTCGTCGAGCCCGAGGTCGGCGTAGCGCGGATGGTGGCGGTGCGGCTCCATGTCGTAAGAGCCGCTGATCAGCAGGGCGCTGTCGACCGGCGAATAGCGCAGGCCCATCGCCTCGAAATTCCAGGCGAGCGCCATGGCGGCGAGCTGCGCGCCCGACGAGTGGCCGGCCACGACCAGCCGGCGCGTGCCTTCGGGATTGAGGTTGCGCACCACCCAGGCGATGGCCTCGCGCGCCTGGTCCATCATCTGCGGCACGGTGACCTCGGGATGCAGGTCGAAGCCCGGAATCACCACGGTCGCGCCCGTCTTGGTGAGCGGCGGGGCGAGGAAGGCAAAGCCTTCCTTGGACTGGTACCGCCAGGCGCCGCCGTGGAAGAACATCACGATCGGCCCGTCCTTGTGGGCGCCGCTGCTGGCGCCCGGCGGATCGTAGATGTCGAGCGTCTGCCGCGGGCCCGCGCCGTAGCGCAGGTCGCGCGCGCCGGGATGCGTGGTGCGGATCGGCACGCTGCGCGCGACGCGACGCCTTGTGAAGCGCTCGCCGTCGGGCACGGCGACCCGCATGTCATATTGCTGGCGGACTTCGGCGGCGGTGAGGCCGCGCCAGACGATGGGGTCGTTCACGGTGCTCGCCGCCTTGGCGTGCTCGCGGGTCTTCTGGTCGCTCATGTGCCGGACACCACTTCGCCCTTGGCGTCGTAGACGGCAAAGCCGTCGGCCTGCGTCTTGCCGCCATTGGCGTAATCCACCACCCGGTCGGGCGAGCAATGGATGCCCAGCATGTTGAGCACCGTCGGGCCGGGATTGCGGAAGGCGTGCGGGATGCCGGGCGGCAGGGCCACCATGTCGCCGGTCTTGAGATGCTGCGCCTGGTCCTCGCGGCCCTCCTGCCAGACGACGCTCTCGCCCTCCAGCACGAACAGCACCTCGACATAGGGATGCGAATGCAGCGCCGTCGAATAGCCGGGCTGGCAGGTCTGCACGCCGGTCACCAGCGGCACGTCACCGCCTGCCACGAGGCGGCGATAGAAGGCCGTCGGGCCGAAGCTCACTTCCTTGGCTTCCGAAAGGCGTGCGACGACGGGCTCCGTGTTGCTCATCGGACTGTCTCCTCCAGGGAATTCGTGTTGATGCGGCCGAGCAAGCCGGCTTTTTCGAGTGCAGCTTCGATGGCGTCGCGCTCGGCTTGCGAGACCGGCAGCCAGGGCAGGCGAACCGCCGCCGAGGGAAAGCGGCCCTGCAGGACCAGCGCTTCCTTCATGCGCGTGAACATGTCGAGGATCGGGCTTTTGTAGAAGCAGGCGTTGAGATCGTAGAGCCGGTCGCTGATGGTCCGCGCCGTCAAAAGGTCGTTCTTCTGCACCGCATTCCACAGCGCCACGTGATCGGCGGCGAAGACGCTGCCCGCGCCCGACAGCATGCCGTTGCAGCCCAGCACCAGCGAACTCAGCAGCCAGGCACTGTGCGTCGTCAGCACATGCACTGGACGCTTCATCGACTGCATGGTGCGGATGGTCTGCTCGTGCATCACCGGATGGTTGCAGCGGTCCTTGATCGCCCGCACCGACGGCACGGTCTCGACCAGCTTCACCAGCGTGTCGAGCGAATGGCCCTGGCCGGTACTCATCTCGTACTGGAAGACCAGCAGCGGCAGGTCGGTCGCGTCGGCGATCGCCTGATAGTGCGCGATCACCATTTCGGGCCGGGCCTGCGAACCGCGCGCGAACTGGCTGGGCGGAAACACCAGCAGGCAGGAGGCGCCGGCGCGATCGGCCTCGCGTGCCTTCACGGCGGCGTCGCGACCGCCCTCGGCCACGATCCCGTGCATCAGCGGCACGCGGTCGCCGACCTCGTCGGCCATGATGTCAATGATGCGCGCATGCTCGTCGGCCGTGAGCGCATTGCCTTCCTGCGCCACGCCGCCCACCAGGATCGAGCTGATCCCTTCGGTCGCGGCGATGTCGCCGATGTGCCGGCGGAGCGTGGGCTCGTCGATCTCGAGATCCGGGGTGAACGGCAGCAGCGCGGCCGGCACGACGCCGACCGGTTCGTAATTGGGGAAGGGACGGGCCATCAGTCGGGCTTGATGCCGTTGGCGCGGATCAGCGCGCCCCAGCGTTCGGCCTCGGCATCGATGAAGGCCTTTGCCTGGGCCGGCGTGTTGCCGACCGGCGCGGCGCCGAGCTTCAGCAGCTCGGCATGCATCTCCGGCGTCTTCACCATGCGGGCGATTTCGGCCGCGAGCTTGTCGAGGATGGCGGGCGGCGTGCCGGTCGGCGCCACGATCGCGTACCAGGAGCTCGAATCGAAGCCGGTGATGCCCAGCTCGTCGAGCGTCGGCACGTCGGGCAGCAGCTCCGAGCGCTGCGTCGTGGTGACGGCCAGCGCACGCAGCTTGCCGCTCTGGATCAGCGGCGCGGCCGAGGGCACCACGTCGAGGATCATGTCGACCTGGCCCGAGACCGTATCGGCGAGCGCCGGCGCGCTGCCCTTGTAGGGCACGTGCAGCACGTCGATGCCGACCTTGCCCTTGAACAGCTCGGCGACGAGGTGCTGGAAGTTGCCGTTGCCGGAAGAGGCGTAGGTCATCTTGCCGGGCTTTGACTTCGCGAGCGCAATCAGCTCCTGCAGGTTCTTTGCCGGCACGCTCGGATGCACGGCGAGCACGCCCGGCGTGTTGGCCACGACGCTGATGGGCACGAAGTCGGTGGCGGGCTTGTAGGGCAGGTTGTCGTAGAGGCTCTGGTTGATGGTCAGCGAAGACGGCGAGCCGGTGAACAGCGTGTAGCCGTCGGGCGCGGACTTCGCGACGATCTCCGCGCCGATGGCAGCACCTGCGCCGGGCTTGTTGTCGACCACGACCGGCTGCTTGAACGCTTCGCCGAGATGCTTGGCGACCAGTCGGCCCACGATGTCGGTGGCGCCGCCGGGCGGGAAGGGGATGACCAGCCGGATCGGCTTGTTGGGATAAGTGTCGGCGGATTGCGCCCGGAGGGGACCGGCGGAGAGGAGCGCCGAGGCGGTGGCCATGCCGGCGGCGGTGAAACGCCTTCTGCCCAGGACAAACGCTGATCCGGCCATGCGACCCCCAAGAGTTGTAACTTTACGATATTGGGAATTCGTTCACTGTTCAAGAGACCACAATTATCAGGATTTTTGTGTCGATTGGCAGCGCCCACGACGGGAATCCGTGTGGATCGGACATGGCAAGGCCGCCCCGCCGTCTTGATGGTACGGCGCGATCCCGCTCGGTATCCCCGGTCTCCCGGACGCCTTCTCAGTTCTGCTGGCTGCGGCCCACGGTGACGATGCGGCCGTCCGACATCAGCACGACGATGCTGCTGGATTCGATGCCGAAATCGACATGGAGCAGCGGCCGCTTGGCGGCGCGCAGCGCGTTCCACGAGTCGCGGTCGAAGCTGTCGGCCACCGTCGTTGTGAAATCGCCGAGCTTGAGGTCGGGGTCGGCGTGGCCCTCCGGCCATTCGGGCAGGCTCGCGGTCGTATCATCGAGCATGAAGCGGATGCTGCTCAGCGCCCTCGTCATGTCCGCCCGGGTCGCGAGACTGGTGTTGTAGATCTCGACGATGAAGCCTTGCGACGGCACGCTGTAGACCGGACGGCCGTCGGGCGCGCGGATCACCAGCGCGGTCGCGGCGTTGTAGCAGTCGGTGCCGTCGGAGAAGACGTCGACGCGATAGCCGGCGCCGGCCGCCGTCCACGGCAGGCTGTTGGACGTGGAGCAATCGCCCTTGGTGCGTCCCGCCGCGACCTGCGCGGCATGATTGGCCGGCCGCTTCGGGATCTCCTGTTCGCGCAGCCGCTGCACCAGCCAGGGCTGCAGCGCCTTCTTCATGGCCGCCGTGTTCGCCATCTTCGCGAGCGCAGGGATGCCAGCGACCGGCTTGATCTCGAGCGCAATCGGCGCGTTGCCCGGCTGGACCTTGTTGGGCTGCTCGCGCATCGCCTCGCCACCCGGTCGTCGCGCCACGAACAGCACCACGGCATCGGCGCAGGTCGGCCCGCGCACGATCGCGTCGCCGAAATAGCCCGGCCCAGCCTTGTCCCACGGAACGCTGACGCGCGTGTTGCAGTCGGCGGCATGGGCAATGCCGCCCCACAGGATCAGCATCGCTGCGAGGAAAATCGATCGAACAGTCATCGTCGGCCGCAGTCTAGCGGCTAGGCCTTTACCGCGCGATGTACCGTGGTGACGCGCGTTACCAACAGCTTGTCGATGCGGCGGCCGTCCATGTCCAAAACCTCGAAACGCCAGCCGCCGACGTCGACCGTGTCGCCTTCCTTGGGCAGGCGACGCATCGCCGCCAGGACCATGCCGGCCGCGGTGTGGAAGTCGGCGGTCTTCTTCGCCGTGATGCCCAGCATCTCGACGAGTTCGTCGGCCGGCATGCTACCCGCGACCAGCCATGAGCCGTCGTCGCGCTCCGTCGCTTCCGGTTCGACCGGCCCCTCGTCGGTCTCGAAGGCGCCCACGATAGCTTCGAGGATGTCGGCTGTCGTGACGATACCCAGAAGCTCGCCGTATTCGTCCTGCACGAGGACCATGTGCGCCGGCGAGTTTTTAAGCGTGTCGAGCACATCGAACGCGTTCATGGAATCGGGGACGATGGGCGCGGGTCTCACATGGGCGCGCGGATCGGCGGCCCCGTCGCGGATGAAGGCATCCAGCAGATCGTTCTTGCGGACGATGCCGGCGATGTGGTTCGCGGCCGGATCCCAGGCGGGAAGCCGGGAATGGACGCTCGACTGGAGCGTTTGCAGCAAGGCCGCTGGCTCGAGCGAGAGATCAACGAGATCGAGTTCGTGGCGCGGCGTCATCACGGCGCGCGCCGGCCGGTCGCCCAGCCGCATGACGCCGCTGATCATGCCGCGTTCGCGCGGCTCGATGGCGCCCGAGGATTCGCCGTCGGCGATCAGCGCCTTGATCTCCTCGGCGGTTACCGAGGAGTCGCCGCCCTGCCGTCCGCCCAGCAGACCGAGGATCGTCTTGCCCGAGATGTCGAGCACCCACACGAGCGGTGCGGAGATGCGGGCCAGCATCGTCATGCCGGGCGCGATCGTCGCGGCGACCGCCTCGGCATTGCGCAGCGCGATCTGCTTCGGGACGAGCTCGCCGATGATCAGCGAAAGATAGGTGATGAGCGCGACGACGCCGCCATAGGCCAGCGGCTCGGCGAAACGCAGGGGCATGCCGGTATCGACCAGCACCGAGGTGAGACGCGCGCCTAGGGTGGCGCCGGAGAAGGCGCCGGCCAGGATGCCGACCAGCGTGATGCCGATCTGCACGGTCGAGAGGAAGCGGCCGGGATCCTCGGCCAGCCGCATCGCCGCGGCCGCGCCGCGCGAACCGCCATCGGCCATGGCCTTCAGCCGGCCCCGGCGCGCCGAGACGACGGCCAGTTCCGACATTGCGAGAATTCCATTGATGAAGATGAGAGCGACGGCGATCAGAAGCTCGATATAGACCATCGCCTCAGTCTATCTGCGCTTGGCGACGGAACGAAGGCGGGGGCGGGCGTGGGTTTTGCAGGGAGACGCACGAAATATCCCCGTAAAACCCCTTCCTCGAAAATCGTGTACCTTTATCCCCATGACCGCTTTGCATGACATGACCGCCGGCGAAATGCTCGCCGCCTACAAATCCAAGTCGCTGTCGCCCGTCGAGGCGACCGATGCCGTGATTGCCCACATAGAAGCCTGGGAGCCGAAGCTGAAGGCGCTGTACGCGCCCGACTTCGAGGGCGCGCGGAAGGCCGCCAAGGCTTCGGAGGCGCGCTGGCAGAAGGGAGCGCCGCAGGGCGCGCTCGACGGCGTGCCGATCACGATCAAGGAGAACATCGCCACCAAGGGCGTGCCGGTGCCGCTGGGCACGGCGGCGACCGAGCTGGTGCCCGCCGCAGCGGATGCGCCAGCCTCGGCTCGCGTGCGCGAAGCGGGGGCGGTGATCCTCGCCAAGACGACGATGCCCGATTACGGCATGCTCTCGTCGGGCCGCAGCTCCTTCCATCCGCTGACGCGCAATCCGTGGAACCTCGACTGGAATCCCGGCGGCTCCAGCGCCGGTGCGGGCGCGGCGGCGGCGGCGGGCTACGGTCCGCTGCATCTCGGCACCGACATCGGCGGCTCGGTCCGCCTGCCGGCGAGCTGGAATGGCATCTTCACCCTGAAGCCCAGCCTCGGCCGCATCGCCGTCGATCCGCCGTTCTTCGGCCGCGCGATCGGGCCGATGACGCGCACCGTCGCGGACGCTGCGCTGCTGATGGGCGAGCTGTCGAAGCCCGACGCGCGCGATCACATGAACCTGCCGCCGGCCGACATCGACTGGAACGCCGCACCGCTCTCGCCCAAGGGGCTGAAGATCGGCCTGCATCTCGACGCGGGCTCGGGCCTGCCGGTCGATCATGAAGTGAAGGAGGCCATCGAGGCCGCCGCGAAGCTGTTCGCCGACGCAGGCGCGCATATCGAGCCGGTGGCGCCGTTCCTGTCGCCCGAGATGCTGCACCTGCAGGACCTGTTCTGGCGCGTGCGGAGCTGGGTCGATTTCTCCGCGCTATCTCATGCGAAGCAGGCGAAGGTGCTGCCGTTCATCGCCGACTGGTGCCGCGGCGGCGCCGACGTCTCGGGCGCCCAGGTGATCCGAGGCGTGAACAACTACATGGCCATCCGGTCCGCGACGACGCGCGCCACACAGCCGTTCGACTTCGTGCTGTCGCCGGTCGCGCCAGTGCCCACCTATCGCGCCGACTGGGAGACGCCGACCAACGACGTGAACCGGCCGCTGGAGCACATCTCCTTCACCATGCCCTACAACATGAGCGAACAGCCGGCCGCCTCGATCAACTGCGCCTACACGAAGGAGGGCAAGCCGATCGGCCTCCAGATCGCCGGCCATCGCTTCGACGATTCCGGCGTGGTGCGCCTGTCGCGCTGGTTCGAAAGCGTGCGCGGGGCGCAGAAGAAGTGGCCCGAGCCGCCGAAGTAAGGCAGGCCAACGCCATGGACTACGACGTCATCGTGGTCGGCTCCGGTGCGGCCGGCCTGTCGGCCGCCCTCGCCGCGGCGCATGGCGGCGCGCGCGTGATCGTGCTGGAGAAGTCGCGCTGGCTGGGCGGCACCACGGCGATGTCGGGCGCCGGCACCTGGGTGCCGGGCAACCATCACATGAAGGCCGCGGGCATCGAGGATTCGCCCGAGGAGACGATGCGCTACATCAAGGGCGCGGCGCCGCCCGGATGGGAGGAGAGCGAGCACGAGCTGTGGCAGGTACTGGCGGAACAGTCCGCGCCGATGCTGCGCTTCCTCGAGGACGAGACGCCGCTGCGCTTCGAGCTGGTCAATCATCCCGATCCCTATTCCGATCTGCCCGGCGGCAAGCCGTTCGGCCGCATGGTCTCGACCACGCCGATCAGCAAGTTCCTGCTCGGCCGCTGGTGGAACCGGGTGCGGGCGTCGGTGAAGACACAGCTCTTCACCTATCGCGAGCTGGTCGATGGCGTGCTCAAAAACCCGGTGCGCGGCGCGCTCGGCATGGCGCCGACCTTGTTGTGGCGCCTGCTCACGGCGCGGGTCGGGGCGGGCAATGCGCTGGTCGTCGGACTGGTGCGCGGCTGCCTCGACAAGGGCTGCCGCATCGAACTCGAAGCGCCGGTCCATCGGCTGGTGATGGACGGCGACGCGGTGGCGGGCGTCGAGGCCACGGTCGACGGCAAGCGGCAGATCATCCGCGCGGCGCGCGGCGTCGTGCTGGCGACCGGCGGGTTCGACTGGAACCGCGATCTCATGGAAAAGCATTTCCCCGGCATCGATCTCACCGGCGCGCCCGATACCAATACCGGCGACGGGCAGGTGATGGCGGCCGAAGTCGGCGCCGAATTGGCGCACATGGACCAGGCGCTGATCTCGCCCGCGACCTTCACGACCTACGAAGGCCGCCGCCATGCCCAGCCGCTGCTGGAAACCTACGCGCCGCATGTGATCCTGGTGAACCGCGATGCCCAGCGTTTCGTGAGCGAAGGCAGCCCGGCGCTCGGCGTCGCGGTCGACGAGCGTGGACCCGATGGCCGTCATCTGCATCTGCCGGCATGGCGCATCTTCGACGCGCGCTACGCCAAGTCGATGACGCTCTCCATGCACTTCGGCTCGAAGGAGAAGGGGTTCATCCGCAAGGCCGACACGATCGAAGCGCTCGCCGGGCAGATCGGCCTCGATCCCGCGGCGTTGCGCGCCACGGTCGACCGCTTCAACGGCTGGTCGAAGGAAGGCGTCGATCGCGATTTCCATCGCGGTGAGACGGTATGGGAGCGCTTCTATACCAAGAACCGCGCGCTCGGCACGGTCGAGCAGGGGCCGTTCTATGCCGCGCCCTTCCTCTACGTGAGCCTCGGCACCAAGGGCGGTCCGCGCACCGACCGGCACTGCCGCGTGCTGAGGCCCGATCGCAGCGTGATCGGCGGGCTCTATTGCGCGGGGATCGCGATGGCCAGTCCGATCGGCACCAAGTCGGTGGGCGCCGGCACGACCATCGGTCCCTGCCTCACCTTCGGCTACGTCGCCGGCCGGGAGATCGCGAGGCGCAATGTCTGATCGGCCTCTTGGAATCTTGATGCTCGACACGCGGTTCCCGCGGATCGTGGGCGATGTCGGGAATACGGCATCGTACGACTTCCCGGTGATTCTCCGGACGATGGAAGGCATCGGCTCGGCCGACGCCGTCGCGGCGCATCCCGACCGGCCGCGCGTGCTGGCGGCGTTGAAGGCGAATGCCGAGGCGCTGGCGGCGGAAGGCGCGGTCGGGCTCGGCACGAGCTGCGGGTTCCTGGCGCTGTATCAGGACGATCTCGCGAAGGTGTCGCCAGTGCCGGTGGCGACCTCGGCACTGCTGCACATCAAGGAGCTGAAGGGCCGCAAGGCGGGGGTGATCACGGCGTCGGCCGAGAACCTGACGCCGGCGCATCTCGCGGCGGTCGGCGCACCGGTCGATACGCCGGTCGTGGGATTGCCCGAGGACAGTTCCTTCGCCGGCACCTTCCTGCGCAACGGGCTGACGCTCGATCGCGAGACGGTGGAGCGCGAGGTGGTTGCGGCGGGGCGCGATCTTTTAGCCCGTCACCCCGAGGTCGATACGCTGGTGCTCGAATGCACCAACCTGCCGCCGTACAAGGCCGCACTGGAAAAGGCGCTGGGCCTTCCCGTGCTCGACGTGCTCGATCTCCTGAACGACTTCTACGTCAGCCTGGGAAGGCGAGCTTCGGCAGGACCATGACCGACCACGGCCAGACCGTGATGATGGCGACGGCCGCGACCAGCAGGAAGAAGAAGGGCAGCGAGGCCTTGGCGACGTACATGCTGTCCTTGCCGCTCATCGCCTGAAGCACGAACAGGTTGAAGCCGACCGGCGGCGAGACTTCCGCCATCTCGATCACCAGCACCATGAAGATGCCGAACCAGACGAGATCGAAGCCCGCGGCCTTGATCATGGGCAGCACGATCGACGTCGTGAGCAGGATCATCGAGATGCCGTCGAGCGCGGTGCCGAGCACGATGTACATGACGGTGAGCACGGCGATCAGCATGAACGGGCTGAGGCCGAGGCTGTTCACCCAGGCCGCGAGCGCCAGCGGCACGCCGGTATAGCCCATGGCCACGGCCATGAACGATGCGCCCGCCAGGATCAGCATGATCATGCAGGTAAGGCGCACCGTGCCCATGACGCTCTCCCAGAACGATTTCCAGGTGAGCATGCGTGACCACAGCGAGATGGCGAGCGAGCCCATCACGCCCCACGCCGCGCACTCGGTCGCTGTCGCCCAGCCGAAGATCAGCGAGGCGAAGACCAGCAGGATCAGCAAGGTGCAGGGAATGAGGTTGGCCGATTCCTTCAGGCGTTCCTTGAAGGTGAGGTGCTTCAGGTCGTCGGGCGGCGTCTTGTCGGGATTCCTGAGCGACCAGACGATGATGTAGCCCGAGTAGAGCGCCATCACGATCAGGCCGGGGATGAAGCCCGCGAGGAAGACCTGGATGATCGAGACTTCGGCCGCCACCGCGTAGACCACCATGGTGATCGAGGGCGGGATGAGGATGCCGAGCGTGCCGGCGCCGGCCAGCGAGCCGAGGCTCATCTCCTCGTCGTAGCCGCGCTTCTTCAGTTCCGGCAGCGCGATCTTGGCGATGGTGGCGCAGGTCGCCGCTGACGAGCCCGAGACCGAGCCGAAGATGCCGCAGCCCAGCACGTTCACGTGCATCAGGCGGCCCGGCAGCCATCCAACCCACGGCGCGAGACCTCTGAACATCTCTTCCGACAGCTTTGTTCGGAACAGGATCTCGCCCATCCAGATGAACAGCGGCAGCGCCGCCAGGGTCCACGAGTTCGCGCCGCCCCAGGTCGTGGTGGCGAGGATCTGGCCTGCCGTCATCTTGCCGGCCAGCAGCAGGGAGACCCAGCCGCACGCCATCAGCGACATCGCGATCCACACGCCGGCACCGAGCAGCAGGGCAAGCACACCCAGCAGCAGCAGGCCCATCTCCAGCAGGTCCATCGTCAGACTCCGCTCTCGGCCGCGCGTTCGATGATCTCGTCCGCCGTCTTCGGCGGATCGCGCATGTAGCAGGGCTTGTTGCCTAAAAGCACGCGCACGAATTCGTCGGCGAAGGCGACCAGCAGCAGGACCACGCCGACGGCCAGTGCCGATTGCGGGATCCAGATCGGGATCGCGATCACGCCTTGCGCGTATTCAGCGAAGCGCCAGGAATCCCAGACCATCTTGGTGAGGAACCAGGCGAACAGCGCGAGGAACGCGCCGCCAGTGAACAGCGCGACGAGTTCCACGAGGCGCCGCCGTGAGCCCTCGAAGCGGTCGACCACCAGGGTGACGCGGATCAGGTCACCCTGCTTGAAGGTATGTGCGAGACCGAGGAAGCACATGGCGGCGCAGAGCCATCCGGAGATCTCGTCGCCGCCCTTCAGGTTGATGCCGAACTCGCGGCCGACCGACATCAGCATCATGACGACGCAGATGGCGATCAGCATCAGCCCGGCGAGAGCGCCGCAGACCCAGTAGAGAGCGTCGAGAAAGCGGCGCAAGATCGACTACTGCTTCTTGTAGGCGTCTACGAGCTGCTGGCCCTCGGCGCCGGCCTTGGCCAGCCAGTCCTTGGTGAGCTGCTCGCCGAACTTCTTGAGGTCGGCCATGAGCTGGGGCGAGGGCTCCAGCGTCTTCATGCCCTTGGCCTTCAGCTGGTCGGTGTACCAGTTGGTCTTCTCCTCGCAGAGCTTCCAGCCGCGCACTTCCGCCTCGGCCGCCGCCTTGAGCAGCGCGTCCTGCTGGGCCTTGTCGAGCTTCCCGAAGGCTTCCTTGTTCACGAAGATCATGTTCTTCGGCAGCCAGGCCTTGGTGTCGTAGAAGTGGTCGAGCGACTCCCAGACCTTGCTGTCGTAGCCGGTCGAGCCCGAGGAGATGAACGAGTTGGCGACGCCGGTCGCCAGCGCCTGCGGCAGGTCGGCGGCCTGGATCGTGACGGGCACCATGCCGGCCAGTTCGGCTAGGCGCGTCGTGCCGACATTGTAGGCGCGGAACTTCAGGCCCTTGAGGTCGGCGGCCGAGTTCACGTCCTTCTTGGTGTAGAGGCCCTGCGGCGGCCACGGCACGGCGAACAGCAGCATCATGCCCTGCGCATCGAGCTTCTTCTCGATGAACGGCTTCTGCGCCTTCCACAGCTTCATCGCCTCGGGATAGGAGGAGGCGAGGAACGGCACGACGTCGGCGCCGAACAGTGCGTTCTCGTTCTCGAGGTTCGACATCAGCAGCTCGCCCATCTGGGCCTGGCCCGACTGAACGGCTCGCTTGATCTCGGGCACCTTGAACAGCGAGGCGTTGGAATGGACCGTGATCGCGAGCTTGCCGTCGGTCGCCTTCTTCACATCGTCCGCGAACGTCTGGATGTTCTCGGTGTGATAGTTGGTGGCCGGATAGCCGGTCGGCATGTCCCACTTGGTCTGGGCCAGAACCGGCGTGGCGAGCAGCGTCGCGACGGTGGCGAGAAGAAGTCTGCGCTTCATGGATAAAGTCTCCCGGATGGTTGCGTGAAAGTCCCCTGGCCGGATCGTTACAACGACCTCAGCGGGGCAGCAAGCGACGGTAGAGCGGCTGCAGCAGCGTCGGGATGATGTAGATCGGAAACTGCACGGCGGCGATGAACAGGAAGATGTCGGGATCGGCCGTCGCCGGCAGCACCGCCATCAGCAGCGCATTGTGCCGCCCGCCCGAGCAGTACCCCACCGTGAAGGCGCTGCGCCGGTCGAGGAACGGCAGGGTCGCGACCGCCATCACCAGATTGCAAAGAAGCATCCCTCCGAAAGAGCCCGCGATGAAGCCCGCGAGCTTCACCGGTTCCGCCACGGCGCGGGCAACGACTCCATCCATCAACGGGATGGCGAAGACCATCAGCACCGCCACCGAGACACCATCAAGAGTCGTGCCAGCCTCGACGATGCGCGAGCCCAGCCAGCGCCGGATGACGAGCGCGCCGACCAGCGCGATCGCCACGATCATCGCCAGTCTCAAACTAAGGTCGAAGGCTCCGATCTTGAGGTCGAAGCCCAGCAGCCACAGCGCCAGCGGCGGCAGGGTGAAGGGCACCAGGAAGTTGGTGAACAGCGACAACAGCAGCGCGAGCGACGAATCGAGCCGCAGGAACGTGGCGGTGGTCGCAGCCGAGATGATGCCCGGCGCCATGGCGCTGAGGCAGAGCGCGGTGACGAGGCTCGGCCACAGGCCCAGCCCCTGCCAGATCGGCCACACGATCAACGGCACCGCGATCAGGTTGAGGACCGCCAGCAGCAGGGCGGGGCCGGGCCGGCGCAGCAGCGCGCTGAGGCGCACCCAGTCCATGCGCGCCAACGCCAGCATCAGCAGCACCACCACGAGCGGCAGCACCAATGGTCGCGCCGCGGCGGCCACGTCCTGGAACAGCAACCCGAGCAGGAGCGAGAAGGGCAGCAGCGTGGTGGCGTGCTTCCCCATGCGCTGCAGGACGGCGAGCGGATTCATTGAAGCCACCCTAGCACGTGCTAGCCTGCGGCCGATGAATACTCCCCCCGGCGTCTGGCTCGACGATCTCACCTCCCAGGAGGCCATGGCACGGTTCGACGGCAATGCCGTCGTCGTGATTCCCGTGGCCGCGTCCGGCGCGTCCGCCGCGGCGCATCTGCCACTCAAGACCGCGGTCACGATCGCCCGTGCCCTGGGGCAGAGGCTGGTCGATCGCCTGGCCGTTGTCGTGACGCCGGTCGTCGATGCCGATGGCTGTCTGCATCCTGAGACGCTGAGGCAAATCCTGCTGGACCGCGTCGACAGGCTGCGGTCGCAGGGTGCGCAACGGCTGGCGATCCTCGATGCGAGTCTTTCTCACGCGGCGGCATTCGACATATCGCGCGACGTGCCAGTGCTGCGTGCGAAGAAACGATCCGATGCCGATGAATACGGCACTTCCTGCATGCTTGCGCTCGATCCGCGGAGCGTGCGCATGGCGTTGCTCCCGGTCGGCTCGCGCGCGCAGGCCTTCGCGGGCGAGCGCATGTTGTCCGACGAGGTCGATGCCATCTTCGATGCACTCGTTACGAAATGGCCCGACATCGGCTGACGAAAATTTGCAGCATGCGGTAGCGTTTTCTCTGCCGTGCTGGCAAGAATGCGCGCCATGCCGCTGCACTGGACCGTCGACTCCAAAGACCGACTCGTGACCACGGTCGCCGATGGCGACGTGACGCGAGAGGATGTCGAAGCCTACATCAAGGCGATGAACGGCGCGGGCACGCTGCCTTACCGCAAGCTGTTCGACGGCAGCCGCGGCGAGACCAGCATGACGGCGGAGGACATGCTGGCCATCGGCGTGGGGATCCGCGAGCGCCATGCGAAGGGCGGCACCCCGGGTCCGCTCGCTGTCGTCATACCGCCGGACAAGGCCGAACTCGTGTCGCGCGTGCTGGGCATCCTTGCAACGGCCGACCGGCCGATGCGCGTCTTCTCCGAGGTCGAGCCCGCGCGCCGCTGGATCGCGAGCCAGGCGAAGTAGGCGACGCCGCGCGCCGGAATCGGCTATGGTCCCGGCTCACGCGAAAGCAGGAGTTTTCATGAAGTTGTTCGGACTGTCGGCCTTCGCTGCCGTGTCGCTGATCGGGTCGCTGGTCGCCACCACAGCCGGTGCGCAGACCGCCATCCAGGCGGGCGAATGGGAGACGACGGAGAAGACCACGATGGAAGGCGTTCAGCCGATGCCGCCCACGTCGAAGAAGGTCTGCCTCAAGGCCGACGAGGCCCAGCTCGAGCGCCTGCTCTTCCCGACGCCCGACGAGATCAAGCAACATGGCTGCAAGTACGAACCGGCCGCGGCCAAGGCCGGCATCCTCGCCGCGACGCTGACTTGCCCGCCGAACGACCAGATGCCGGGCGTCACGGCCAAGGCCGAGATCACCTACACCCAGACCAGCTACCAGGGCCTGGGCCAGCTCGAAGCGGCCGACAAGTCTGGCACGACGGTCAAGGGCAAGAGCGAACTGAGCGGCAAGCGCCTCGGCGACTGCCCGAAGTAAGGGATAAGCTGGCGGTATCTTAAGCCGGCATCCGCGCCAGGCCGCCGATCGAGCGGTCGTATTCGGCTTCGGGAACGCCGTAGAAGCCGTTGGCCGCGGCCTGCAGGCCGTCGCGGTCCACGATCTTGATCAGGCTGCGGCTCGAGCGGACCAGTCCGGCCCCTTCGAGCGCGTGCAGGGTCTCGGTGACGCCCTGGCGCCGTACGCCGAGCAGGGACGACAGGAACTCGTGAGTGATCACGAGATCGTCGCTGCTCAGCCGGTCGTGCCACATCAGCAGCCAGCGCGCGAGGCGCTCGTCGAGCCGGCCTCTTCCGTTGGCCAAAGCGGTCTGGCTGCCCTGCAGCAGGAAGACATGCACGTAGCGCAACAGCAGCGAGGTGAGGCGCGGGCTGCGCTGCATCACGGTCCGCAGATCGGCGGCGCCGATGCGCAGCGCGCTGCCCTTCGATTGCACGAGTGTCTCGTTGGCCGAGCTGTCGTCGCCCAGCACGACGCCGAGGCCCGTCATGCCTTCATGGCCGACCATGCCGACTTCGATGCGATGGTCGGGATGCGTCGTGCCGACGACCGAAATGAGTCCGCTCTCGATGAAGTAGATGTCGGCGATCGGCTGGCGCGGCGTTTCGAGCACCTGCTTCGCTTCGAGGTCGATCCGTTCGAGCGCGGGTCTCAGAAGGTCGAAATCTGCAGCCGGCAGAGTCGCCAGCAGGCGGTTGTGCACGTGCTCGGCTGCTCGGTTCACGTGCTTTCTCCATGCGAAGCACATGAACACTGATGCCAGGTCCCCACCCGGGCTTGGGTGACGGCAGGCAGTCGTCGGACGTTGCTCCCTGTCGAGCTTTACCAACGTGTTGCAGTGTCGTGTTGGTCTGTCCGATTACGGACACTGTTCCAGACAGTACGCTTTCATACTGAGGTGCGCGGCCACCTCAGGCAAAGGCGGGCATCACCTGTTCGCCGAAGCGACGCATCGAGGCCAGGTTCTGCGCGTGGCTCATCGCCCCGAAGCCGGTCTGGCAGAGGAGATGCTGCACGCCCACGTCACGCAGCTCCGCCACCTGTTCGCGCACGCGCTTGGCCGAGCCATAGAGCGAACCGGTGCGCAGCACGAAGGGCACAGCCTCGGAGTCGGGCACCTTGGGATCGGTCCAGGCGTTGAGGGTCGCGGGCTCGGGCTCGAAGTCGGCTGGATTGTGCGCCTCGCGCACATGCATCATGTGCGCGCGCGTTTCGACGAGCAGTTCCGCCAGCGCATCCTCGGCTTCCGCATCGGATTCCGCGACGTAGACGTTGCGCCAGAGCGCACTCTTGGCGAGCAGCCGCGCCTTGGTCGCGGCATCGTGGCCCCCTTCGTCGATGCCGGCGGCATAGGTCGCCCAGCGTTCCTTGATGCGCTCGACCGGCAGGCGCGCGGTCAGGATCGGGATGCCGAGCTTGCCACACTCCTTGAACGAGCCGGGCGAGATCACGCTGCGCCACAGCGGCGGACCGGGCTGCTGGACGGGCTTGGGCCGGATCGCGGGCACGTGCAGCTTGTGGAAGCGGCCGTCATAGTCGAGCGGCGATTCCGTCCAGGCGCGTTGCAGGATGTCGACCGTCTCTTCCATGCGCTCGCGGCTGTCGGTGCTGCGAAGCCCGTGGCCGACGAATTCGTACTCGTTGTAGGCGGTGCCCTTGCCGATGCCGACGTCGATGCGGCCCTTGCTGAGATTGTCGAGCAGCGCCAGCTGGACGGCCAGGCGCACCGGATGGTGGAAGGGGGTCTGCACCACGGCGAAGCCCAACCGCACCTTCTCCGTCTTCATCGCGAGCGCGGCCGCGAACATCAGCGAATCGCAGTAGACGCTTTCGCCGGTGAAATAGTGCTCGGTCAGCCAGACGTCGGAAAAGCCGAGCCGCTCCGCCTCGCAGGCTTGCGCCACGATCTGGTCGATGCGGGCGCCGTCTTCCTCGGGCGACGGTGACATTGCGAGGGTAAGCCAGCCAAACTGCATCGAACTCTCCGCGTGGTGCTTGCAGTTCTATAGCATGCTTGTCTTACTGTGGCGGTGCTACAGGTCCTGAAGAACACCCTACTCATCCTGGTCACCGTCGCGCTGTGCACGCTGGCGGCCGAGGGAATGGTGCGCTGGCTCGACACCGAGGCGCCGAGCGATGCGCTGAAGCATCTCGGCGAGATCCCGCTTGCCCCGGGCGTGCAGCGTGCCTGGTTCCCCGAGAATCCGCCGCCGCTTCCCAACCGCCGGCCCGCCACCAAGGAGGGCCTCGACCTGATCCGCCTGGTCGAGGAGAGCGGGGTGACCGAGGGCACACGCAAGTCCGACATGTTCAAGGTCTGGAACAGCGCCTTCATCGGCGGCGACCCCTGCCAGCACCCCTATCTCAAGGACGCGCCGGGCCGGATCTACGTCTACGACCCGCCGGATGGCGAACCCTATCCGCGCTTCCGCTTCCTGCCGGACACGACGACCCCGATCGGGCTGGTGACGAACGCCTACGGCTTCCGTGGCCCGCCGGTGCCCGTCACCCGCCAGCCCAGGACGATCCGCATCGCCTTCATCGGCGCCTCGACTACCGTCAGCTCGCACAACTTCCTCTATTCCTATCCCGAGCATGTCGGTTTCTGGCTCAACAAATGGGCGGCCGCGAAGAAGCTCGACCTCCGCTTCGAGGCGTTGAACGCCGGGCGCGAGAGCATCGCCTCGCCCGACATCGCGGCCATTATGAAAAACGAGGTGGCGCCGCTCGCGCCCGATCTCGTCGTCTATTACGAAGGCGCCAACCAGTTCGAGCTGAAGACGCTGGTGGCCGACCTACCGCCCAGGACCTCCGACCTGCCGATCATGGCGCGGCCCAAGCCCGGCCCGCTGGGGCAGATCCTGGAGGATCTGGGCTACACGTCGGCGCTGGCCCGCCGCCTGCAGGACCTGATCGCCCGGTTCGGCCCGCGGCCTGAGGGCGCCTCGACGGCACCCGGTGCGGACGGACGCGAATGGCCCAAGCCCGACTACAAGCTGGTCTGGCCCAAGGGCGTCGACGAGCGCGATCCCGACCTGACGAGCCAGGACCTGCCGGTGAACCTGCCGACGATCCTGGGCGATCTCGGCCGCATCGAGGCGACGACGGAGAAGATCGGCGCCGAACTCGCGGTGGCTTCGTACAAGTGGCTGGTGTGGGACGGCATGGTGCTCGATCCGCTGCGGCACCGGTTGATCCTGGAATATCTCAACTACGGCTACGCGCCGTTCCGCTACCGCGACCTCGAACGGCTGGCGATCTTCCAGAACCGCGTGCTGGAGAAGTTCGCCAAAGCGCACAAGATCGACTTCCTCGATGTCGCGCGGCTGATGCCGTCGGATCCCGATCTCTTTATCGACGCGATCCACGGCACGCCCGAGGGCGAGCGGCTGCGCGCCTGGATCGTGCTGCAGCTGCTGGTGCCGATCGTCGACCGGCATCTCGCGGACGGCACCTGGCCCCGCAAGAGCTTCCCCGCCGTGGCGCCGCCCGCGCCCTACACGCCGAGGGTCGTCACTTTCGACTGCCACAAGAAAGCGGGCTGAACGCATCCGCGGAATTGTTGCAGTCCACAGGAAGTAACCCTAGGGTGCGTCGTCACTCGGGGAAGCTAAAACAATGAAGTTCGTATGGACGGCGATCGTTGCGATCGCCTGCTTTGGAATGGACGCGCGGCCGGCGCTGGCGCAGCAGTCCACTCACGGCTGCGCCTGCCTTCACAACGAGACGCAGGTGCCGATCTCCTATCGCTACAGGTGGGGCGAGGGTGAGTGGCAGACGCGGCAGCTCCAGAAGGGCTACCAGGTCGCGATCTGCTGGCCCTACAAGGACGCGCAGAAGAGTTCGCCGAACCTGGCGTTCCAGCTCGACGTCGACATGTCGAAGGGCAGCGCCTGGACGACCTACACGATCGCGCGGGTGCAGACGGCCGGCAGTGCGTGCAGCAACGTCGGCGGCGGCGGGCATTACAATGTCGCCTACCGGCCGAACACCAACAACATGTTCATCCAGATCCAGAAGCGTAACTGAGTTCTGCGACGCGAGCCCGCTCGCGTTGACAGCCAGATAGGGCGCGCCCACGCTTCCGACAAAACCGGAGGAAACGAATGGCGCGCTACGATCGCGTGATCCGCGGCGGAATGGTCGTCGACGGCAGCCGTCTGCCGCGCTTTCGCGGCGACATCGGCATCAAGGACGGCCGCATCGCGGAGATCGGCCAGATCTCAGCAAGCGACGCCGACGAGGTGATCGATGCCGGCGGCCTGATCGTGGCGCCGGGCTTCGTCGACCTGCATACGCACTACGACGCGCAGCTCTTCTGGGATCCCTACTGCACGCTCTCCTCGTGGCACGGCATCACCTCGGTGGTGATCGGCAATTGCGGCTTTGGCTTTGCCCCTGTGCGGCCGGCCGAGCGCGAGCGGGCGATGATGTCGATGACCCGGGTCGAGGCGATCCCGATGGCCTCGATGCAGCAGGGCATGCCGTGGAACTGGGTGACATTCCCGGAGTTCCTCGACAGCGTCGATGCCGCGCCCAAGGCTGTGAACATCCTGCCCTACGTGCCGGTGTCACCGCTCTTGATCTGGGTGATGGGCTTCGAGGCCGCGAAGGCCGGCAAGATGCCGACGCCGGAGCAGCATGCGGAACTGAAGCGCCTGCTCAATGAGGCGATGGATGCCGGCGCCTGCGGCTGGTCGGCGCAACGCATGAAGCCCACCGGGCCGTCGGCGGTGCAGCGTGACTATGACGGCACGCCGATGCCGACCGACGTGATGCACGACGAGACCTGCCGCGAGTTCGCGCGCGTGCTGGCCGAGCGCAACGAAGGTTTCATGCAGATGCTGCTGATCTCGGGCGACAACGCCAGGGATCGCGCCTTCTACGAGGAGCTTTCTACCTTGAGTGGCCGGCCCATGATCATGAACGTGATCCAGGCCTTCGATCACCGGCCCGAGATCCACCGCCGCGGTCTCGCGTGGCTGAAGAGCTGCCGCGAGCGCGGCATCCGCGTGGTCGGGCAGGGGCTCACGACCGACGCGGGCTTCACCTTCACCTTCGAGGACTGGAACCTGTTCGACGACTCGCAGGACTGGTGCGATGCGACGACCGGCACGCGCGAGGAGCGGCTGGCCAAGCTCGCCGATCCGGCGCGCCGCGCGAAGTTGCGCGAAAACCTGCCGATCACCGCGACGGGGCCGCTGCCGCAGATCGCCATCGTCGGGCCAAAGACCGAGCGCAACAAGAAATGGCTCGACTACACGCTGGCCCATGCCGGTGAGAAGATGGGCAAGCATCCGGTCGACGTCATGCTCGACATGGCGGTCGAGGAGAATCTCGAGACCGAGTTCTTCGCCGCACCTCCCAATGGCAGCATCGAGTACCTGAAGGAACTGGTCGACGATCCCTACATCCTGTTCGGCGTGTCCGACGGCGGCGCCCACACCAAGTTCCTCACGGCCGGCCGCTATCCGACCGAGACGATCTGCAAGGTGGTGCGCCAGCACGGCATGCTGAGCCTCGAGGATGTGCACTGGCGGCTGTCGGCCTTGCCGGCCGAGGTCGCGGGCTTCCGTGGTCGCGGCATGCTGAAGAAGGGCGCGCCGGCCGACATCGTGATCTACGACTATGACGGGCTTAAAGTCCTGCCCGACGAGATCGCGCACGACCTGCCGGGCGGCGAATGGCGCCGCGTGCAACGTGCCTCGGGCTACAAGTACATCCTGGTGAACGGCGAGGTCACGATGCGCGATGACAGGCCGACCAACACCTATTCAGGGCGTTTGCTGCGGCACGGGGCGTAAGCCCTCGGTCGTCCTTCGCTGCGCTCAGGACGACAAAGTGCGCGCCCTACTGACAGGCCTGCCCCTTCACCGGCACGCGCAGTTTCCAGCACAGGTTTTCGCCCTCGGCGGCGCGGCCGGAATTGCAGAAATAGACTTCCTTGTCCTTCTGCAGCCACAGGCCGCCCGGGATCGCGGCCTTGATCTCGTAGCTCATTGAAATCAGCAGGCCAGGCGACATCGAGGCCGCCTCGGAATATTGCGACACGCAGGCCTGCGGCTTTCCCGCTTGCGGCTGCTGCGGTTGAGCCCACGCGACACCGCTTGCCAGCCAAACGAGCGCGAAGGCCAAAAGCGACTTCATCGGAACCCCTTACCAAAAACTACTAAGATTTTAGGTTAATATGGGTCCGGATGCAACGCAGGCGGGTAATCTCCCGCGCAATACCCCACCGTCAGTCGTAAAATTGGGGAGACCGCTTCTGGGCCGTGCTCTGTGGCTTGTCGTGGTTGATCCAGAGCTCGGCCTTCTTCTCCGCCAGAAGATCGGCGATGCGCTTGTAGGAGGCCTGGGTCTGTTCGGCGCTGGTGTTCATGGAGGCGACACGGCGATTGTCCCAGTTGTCCTTGAAGTGCGCGGCATCGCCCGACAGCACGATCCATCCGGTCTTCGGAAGATGCACGAGCAGCGACTGATGGCCGGGCGTGTGCCCCGGCGTGGAGATCACCGTGGCACTGCCGTCGCCGAACACGTCGAGGTCGCCGGTTAGGGCCTTCACCGGCCGCTCCGCCTTGAAGGGCGCTTGCTTGCCGGCGGCAAAGGCGAAGTCGAGTTCGGCCTTCTGGATCAGCAGCGTCGACTTGGGGAACATGTCGACATTGCCGACATGGTCGCCGTGGGTGTGCGAGACCGCGACGAAGGTCACGTCGTCGGGCTTCACGCCGACCTCGGCGAGCTGCGCCGCCAGTGTCTTGGCGCGCGTGGCGGTGCCGACCGGCGAGGTCATCGGCTTGTCGAGGATGGCGTCGGGATAGCCGGTGTCCCACAGCAGCCACTGGTTGCCGTGCTTCATCAGATAGCAGTTGTCGGAGAGGTCGAGCGGCTTGCCGACATTGACGCCGGGCGACCAGCGCGACTGGTCGGTGGCGGCGTTGTGGCCGCAATCCATGACATAGAGTTTCTCGACGGTTCCCCCTGACTGGCCCTGCGCCTGGGCGAGCGACAGCGGCGCGGCGGCGAGGAGCAGGGAGGTGAAGAGGGCGGCGACGGACCGGCGCATGCTCTACTCCTTCTCGACCACGGTGGTTTCGAAGTCGGCCGGCATGGTGATCTCGATCAGCTCGAGATCGTCGGAATGGTCGATTTCCTTGTGCTTCACGCCGGGCGGTTGATAGACGGTCGAACCGGCGACCAGCTTGTGCTGGCCATAGCCTTCGTATTCGAAGATCGCCCAGCCCTTCAGCACGTAGACGAACTGGAATTCCAGCGCATGGCTGTGGCGCGGCGCGTCGGGATGCTGGCCGGGCACGGCGCGGATCACATGCGCGCCGACCTTGCCGCCGGTCAGTTCCTTGAGGCCGAGTGGCCGGTATTCGAAGAAGGGACGCAGTCCGTCCTTCTGGAACGAGTCCGGTCCGAGATGGTTCACGATGCCGGGGCCGCCGGTGGCCGCTTCTTCCTTGAGCTGTTCCTGCTCGGCTTCGCCGGTCGTGGGAAACAGGTCGGGCATGCCATCCTCCATTTTGATTTGGAGGCGAGCATGCACCGTTCCCCGGCCGCGGTCAGCAGCCGGGGGAGGCAAGTCCGATCAGCAGCGCGTGACTTCGCGCATCTGCCAGCACTGCGCGTCGCCTTCGATCGGCCGGCCGGAATTGCAGTAGTAGAGATCCTTGTCCTTCTGCAGCCACAGGCCGTTCGGCACGGCGGCTTTGATCTCGTAACCGGCCTTGATCATCGTGATCGCCGACTGGCCCGGGATCGCATTGTACTGCGTCAGGCAGGCCGGAACGGCCGTCTGGCCCTGTCCCGGCGCCTGCGCGCCCTGTACGGGCGCCGGCTTGGCGGGGGCCGCGCTCTGTTGCGAATAGGCGATGGTTCCGGCGGCCACGGCCACCAGCACGGCGAGCGCAGACGCGCCCGCAACGAGCATTTTCATATCCAGCTCCTGCGTCGTTCCCCGACTATGAAACTGACGGGTTCGCGTCCCCACGCCGAACCCACCCACACACAGGGCGGAACCTAGATATATTGCACTCGCGGCGCAACCTTGAAAAAGCGCCTCGGAATCAGGGGAAATTACTGCGCGGTCACCGAAATCGTGACCGTGTAGCTGGCCGGATCGCGGCGGCTGTAGAGGATCAGCAGGTAGGGGCCGGGCTTGGGCAGGGCGCCGACCCAGGCGGCAGGCTCCTCCATCGGGCCGGCGTCGTGCATCGGCTTGCCGTCGAGCGCCAGGGTGCCGTCGGGGTTGGTACGGACGGCGGTGCCAGGCTCCCAGACCTGGAAGACGACATTGTTGCCGGGCGACGTGACCATGATGTTCATCGTCTGACCGGCCTGTCCCGGCACGTAATAGAGACCGCGCGCCTTGGTGTCGGCGAGGCTGCCGGTGACCGTCGTGCTGGCCGGTGCCGGCGACAGCGTGACGGTACGGATGGCGGGAACCTGCTGGGCGAGGGCGGGCGCAGCGGCGAGGAGCGGCAGGGTGCCGAGGAGGAAGCGTCGGTTCATCGCACTACCCTAGCAGACAGTTTCGACCGTGCAGACTATCGTCGGGAAAACTGGGGGAGGACGACCATGCCGAAAACATTGTTCATCGATTCGACGCCCGACATCGACCAGGTCTGGAAGCGTGTCCATGGCGCGAGCGACATTCCCGTCGTCGTCAACATGGGGCCGGTTTCCGAGGATCAGGTGCCGTGCAAGGTCGAGGGCTACGACACCGTCATCAACGACGCGACCTATTTCAGCGAGCCGACGCTGAAGGCCTGCACAGGGCTGAAGCACATCGTCTTCCTCGGCACCGGCGCGGCGAGCTTCGTCGACGTCGCGGCAGCCGAACGGCTCGGCATCAAGGTGTCGACGATCGGCGGTTACGGCGACACGACGGTGGCCGAGCATGCGATGGGCCTGGTCTTTGCCGCAGCCCGGCACATCGCGACCATGCACGGCATCGTGCGCGGCGGCGGCTGGCGGCCGATGCAGGGCATGGAGCTCAAGGGCAAGACGCTGGGCATCGTCGGCCTGGGCGGCATCGGCCGCGAGATGGCGCGCATCGCGCAGGGCATCGGCCTGAAGGTGATCGCCTACAACCGCTCGCCCGTCTCGGGCGGCGCCGTGAAGACGGTGGGGATCGACGAGCTGCTGGCGCAGTCCGACATCGTGAGCCTGCATCTCGCGCTGAACGATTCTACGCGCGGCTTTCTCGACCGGGCGAAGCTCGAGAAGACCAAGTCGGGCGTCATCATCGTCAACACCGCGCGTGCGGGCGTGGTCGACGAGACGGCACTGATCGACCTGCTGCGCGCGGGCCGCATCGGCCACTACGCGACCGATGTCTTCGGCAAGGAACCGACGCCGCCCGAGGAGCCGCTGTTGAAACTCGACAACGTCACCCTGACCGCGCACGCCGGCTACAACACACCGGAAGCCGCGATGACGATGTACCGCCGCGCGATCGACCTGGCGGCGAAGGGGTGAAGGTCATTGGAGCGCGCAACTCCAGTTGCGCTCATATCTTGCTGAACAACGAAGGAAGAGCGCAACTGGAGTTGCGCGCTCCGATTAGGCGCCTCAGGTAATCGCGTTCTCGGTGTCGGGATCGAAGAAGTGGAGGCGGCCGGGCTGGACGCTGAGGCGGACCTGGTCGCCGGCGGCGATTGCGGATTCAGGAGGCACGCGGGCGGCGGTCACGCGGGCGTCGCCGACGCGGGTTTCGAGCAGGATCTCGGAGCCGAGCTGTTCCACCACCTCGACCTTGGCCGCAAAGCTGCGGCTCACGACGCCGTCGCCCAGGATCAGGTGCTCGGGCCGCAGGCCCATGATCACGCGGCGCCCGAGGTAGGCTTCGAGGGCGCGGCTGCTGGCCTCGGTGACGGCGAGCTTCACCGCCGCCGACTGTGCCACGATCGTGTCGCCTTCCTTCGCGATGGTGACGTCGAGGAAGTTCATGGCCGGCGCGCCGATGAAGCCCGCGACGAACTTGTTGACCGGATTGCCGTAGACGGTGAGCGGCGTGCCGGCCTGCTGGACGCGGCCATCCTTCATCACGACGACGCGGTCGCCGAGCGTCATCGCCTCGACCTGGTCGTGGGTGACGAACACCGAGGTCGTCGGCATCTGGGCGTGCAGCCGCTTGATCTCGATGCGCATCTGCGCCCGCAGCTTGGCGTCGAGGTTCGAGAGCGGCTCGTCGAACAGGAAGACCAGCGGGTTGCGCACGATGCAGCGGCCGAGCGCCACGCGCTGCTGCTGGCCGCCCGAGAGCTGGCGCGGCTTGCGCTTCAGGAGGTCGTGCAGCCCGAGCATGCCGGTGGCGCGGTCGATCGCGGCCTTGATCTCGGCTTCGGGAATCTTCTTGTTGCGCAGGCCGAAGGCCAGATTGTCGTAGACGCTCATGTGCTGGTAGAGCGCGTAGTTCTGGAACACCATCGCGATGTCGCGGTCGCGCGGCGGCAGATGGTTGACGACCTGGCCGCCGATGCGGATCTCGCCGCCGCTGATGTCCTCCAGCCCTGCGATCATGCGGAGCGTCGTCGACTTGCCGCAGCCCGACGGTCCGACCAGCGCCACGAATTCCTTGTCGGCGATGGTGAGATCGACGTCCTTCACGGCGTGATGCATCGTGCCGTAATGCTTGTTGAGCTTGTCCAGTACGATCTCAGCCATGATCCCCGCCGACTTTGCTTACGCTGCGCGTGATGCCCCGCCGCGCAGGTGCGCGGCGGGGGTATCGCTTCGGGCCGTTAGGGCGTCGCCGCCTTGGTGACCAGCGGCGCGCCGTCGGCAAGGACCTTGCCGATATCCTCGCGCTTGCCGGTGACGGCCTTGGTGACGGCGTCGTTGAACGCCTTATGCACGGCCGGCCACTGCGGGAAGTAGTAGGCGCCACGCACCTTGTCGGGTGAATCGAGGGCCGCTTCCTTCAGCAGCTTCATGAACGGGTCCTGGGCCGCGATCTTGTCCCAGAACTGCGTGTTGGGCGGCGGCGCGCCGGTCGCCTTCCACAGCTTCATCTGGCCTTCCTCGTCCATCATCATGGCGCCGAGCATCTGCTTGGCCAGCGCCTTGCGCTCGGGCGAGATCGACTTCGGAATGGCCCAGCCCCAGATGTCGTCCCAGGCGAAGTTCTTCTGGCGGTTGGGACCGAGCGGGAAGCGCGCGGCGGCAACCTTGCCCACGACCTTCGACTTGGCGGTGTCGTTGAAGGTGCCCCACCACAGCGAGTCGGCCACGGTGAAGGCGGCATCGCCCGCCATGAACACCGCGTTGGCTTCGTTGCGGTCGTAGGCCGGCATGCCGCGCGGCGAGATCTTGTGGGTGTTGATCGCATCCCACCAGTATTCGACGGTCTGCTTCATGCAGGGATCGCCGAGGCCCGACTTCCAGCCGGCGGCCGCCAGCTTGGCGTTGTCGCGTTCGTAGAAGGGCATCAGCACGTCGCAATTGTTGCCCCACATCGACCAGAACCAGCTGAACCAGCTGTTGTTCATCGACATGGCGCCGACATAGCCGAACTTCACCTTGTTGGCGGCCTGCAGCTTCTTGCTCATGTCGACGACTTCGGCCAGCGTCTTCGGCACTTCGTTGGGCTGCACCAGGTCGGAGCGATAGAAGAACACGCTGAAGGTCTGGCCCATCGGCACGACCGTGTTCTGGCCCTGCGCATTGCCGAACACGACCTTGTCCATGCCCCATTTCTCGGCGAACTGGAGGCCCGGCACGTCGTCGGTCGGCTCGAGCAGGTGAGCCCAGAGCTGGCCCCAGTCGTCATTGTGCCAGATGACGTCGTACTGGTCGGAGTTCGAGGTCAGCGACGCCGTCATCTTCTCGACGTAGACGCCGTAGGAGTTCGGCACCTTCACGATCTTGATGCCGTTCTTGGCGCCCCAGGTCTCGAACATGGCGATCGAGGCGTCCTGGATCGGGCTCGGCTGGTAGCCGATGCGCAGTTCCTTGACCGCCTGGGCGTTGGCGCCGCCTGCGACGAGCAGTCCGGCGGCGGCTGCCATCGCAGCCAGTGTCCTACGTCTCACGCTCATCTCGTTTCCTCCTCGATTGGATCCTGGTCTTTGTCTTGTTGTTAGATCCGCCCCATCAGATCCTGAGGCCGCGGATCACGTATTTCTGGCCGAACAGGGCCAGCAGGAAGGCGGGCACCAGCGCCATGACCGCGGTCGCGGCCATGAGGTTCCAGCGCAAGCCCATTTCGGTGACGAACTGCGCCATCACCACGGTGATCACCGGCACCTTGTTGCCGGTCAGGATCAGCGCGAACAGGAACTCGTTCCAGGTGAACAGCCAGCACAGCACGGCCAGCGCCGAGATCGCCGGGATCGCCGACGGCAGCGCCACCCGCACGAAGGCGCCCCAGCGCGTGCAGCCGTCGATCAGCGCGGCATGCTCCATCGACGGGTCGATGCCGTCGAAGAAGCCCTTCATCAGCCAGGAGAAGAAGCAGATGTGCACGGCGATGTGCGGCAGCAGCAGTCCGAGATAGGTGTCGTAGAGGCCCCAGCTCTGGGCCACGAAGTAGAGCGGCAAGACCCAGGAGATGTAGGGCACGCAGCGGAACACGTAGATCGTGCCGAACCAGGTCTGTGCCGCCGGCCCCTTGAAGCGCGACAGCATGTAGCCGCTCGACACTGTCACCAGCAGCGAGAAGATCGTCGCCAGGGTCGAGATGATGGCCGAGTTGATGAAAGCGTGGATCAGCCGGTCGTCCTGCAACACCTCGGCGAAGCTCGCGAGGGTGAACTCGGTGCCGCGATGGACGTAGTAGACACCCGACTCGGGCCGCAGCGAGGTCAGGATCAGCCACAGGACCGGGAAGGCGAAGGCGAAGCAGATGCCGAACAGCGCCAAGCCGAACAGCAGGCGGCGCACGCCCTTGGGCAGGCCGGAGAACATCAGGGAGCGGCGGACCATCGCCATCGGATCAGGCCTTCGTGACGCGATCGACGATGCGGTAGAGACCGATGCCGACCACAAGGATGATGAGACCGCCCACGATTGCCGCCGCCGAGCCGCGACCGAGGTCGAGGTTCAGGAAGGCGAGCACGTAGGCGTAGAGGCTGAATAGTTCGGTCGAACGGCCGGGGCCGCCGCCGGTCAGGGTCCACACGATGTCGAAGGTGCGGAACGCGTCAATGGCGCGGATCACGACGCAGACCACGATCACCGGCTGCAGCATCGGCAGGGTGAGGTGGCTGAACACGCGCCAGGTCGAGGTGCCGTCGATCTCGGCTGCTTCGAACGGCTCCTTGGGCAAGCTCTGCAGGCCCGCGAGCAGGAGCAGGGTGAACCACGGCGTCCACAGCCAGATGTCGGTCAGCACGATGATGCCGAAGGCGCTCCAGCGCTCGACCAGCCATGGCTGGCCCTCGAGGCCAAGCCCTTCCAGCACGGCGTTCACGACGCCGAACTGATCGTTGAACATCCAGCGCATCATGATGGCCGCGATCACCGGCGCCACCATCAGCGGCACCATCAGTACGGTCTGCACGATCTTCTGGCCGCGGAACGGCCGGTTGAGGAGGAGGGCGAGGCCGAGCCCCAGGACCAGCGCGCCGGCCACGCTCAGCACCATGAAGATGAAGGTGTTGGGCAGCACGACTTCGAGGAACGCCGGATCGGTGATGACCGACTTGTAGTGATCGAGCCCGACCCAGGTCTTCTTGGGATTGTACAGCGCCCAGTCGCGAAAACTCGCATTGGCGCCGATCACGATGGGCACGACCTGGAAGAGGCCCAGTAGCAAAGCTGCGGGCGCAATGAGGAACAGCATGAACCGCTGCTGTTCGCCGAACATGGGTCGTCGTGTTGGCGTCACGCGCCGTCCTCCCCCCGTACCACTCTTCTTCGTGCCGACGCTTGTTTCGCGCCGTTTTTACACTCGCTGCGTCACGGCAACTTCTGTTTGAAGAGCCGCGACAGGTTGAACGCTAGCATTCCGATAGCAAGGCGGGAAGTCGCATCCTGCGTGTGGACGAGGCTATTCGAGTTTGACGTCCATGCTGTAGTTGGCGTTGCCGCGCGTGCTGCCGATCGCGATGATGTAGGTGCCCTTGCGTAGCAGGCGGCCCGTCCAGCGCGTCGCATCCTCGCCGGGGCCGCCGGTGCGCAGCGCCTTGCCGGTGAAGATCAGTTGTCCGTCGCCGTCGCGGTGGATCGCGGTGTCGGGCTCATAGATCTGGAAGATCGCATTGCCGCCGGGCGTCGTCATCGACACGGTCATATATTGGCCAGCGTCTCCGGCCAGCGAATAGAGATTGTACTCGCCGCGCTGGACATGACCGCCGACGGTGCCGCTCCTCGCGCCGGAAGAAAAGTAGATCGGTCTCGGCGCAGGAACGGGGTCGGCCGCCGACAGGCCGGCCGGCACGGCGATCAGCGCAAGCAGGACAGAGAAAACGGAAAGCGCGATCTTCGTCATGGTGCGTGAAGGGTGTCCCGCCCGATCATCGGACGCAAGAGCGCGCCGTCTTCCTTTGGTCATTCGTGCGCTATACTATGCCTCGCTTTCCCGCTCCCAGAGGACCGGAAAGCACATGGCGCATATCAGGCTCAATACCCATCCTGCCCAGGGCGGCCAGCCGGCCCCTCCGGTGGTCTGGGGCGCGCGCGATCCTGCCGTCAGAGGCCCCGTCGTGGGCACGGTCGGTCTCACCTCGCATCGCAACGTCATCGGCGTCCATTCCGGCAGCTACGGCATCTATCGGGCGCTCGCGATCGCGGCGCAGGAGCTGAAGGCCGATCACCGGCCCGACCTCACCAACACCTCGCCGGCCGAGCGCATTGGTCCCTTCGAAGGCTGGTTCGACCCGAAGAAGATCGTGTCGCTCGATCCGTGGGGCCACCTGGTCTCCGAGGTGTTTGCCGACAAGCTGGCCGCGGGCTGGGACATTCGCCCGACCATCGCGATCACCAAGGCGCATGTGAACATGCCCGAGATCATGGAGGCGATGGCCGCCGGCCGGCTGAAGCCCGACAACGACATATTGAGCGGCTCGGGCGACGTGAAGGTGACCAAGGCCGCGATCGAGCCGGTCTGGTGGCTGCCCGGGATCGCCGAGCGTTTCGGCGTCAAGGAAACCGACCTGCGCCGCACGCTCTTCGAGCAGACCGGCGGCATGTACACCGAGCTGGTGACGCGGCCCGACCTCGAACTCTTCCTGCCGCCGATCGGCGGCGCCACGATCTATTTCTTCGGCGACGTGTCGAAGCTCGGCAAGCCCGGGGCGAAGATCGCCTGCCGTCTCCACGACGAATGCAACGGCTCCGACGTGTTCGGCTCCGACATCTGCACCTGCCGGCCCTATCTCGCGCACGGCATCGAGATCTGCATCGACATGGCCCAGAAGGGCGGCGTCGGCGTCGTGATCTACAATCGCAAGGAAGGAAGGGCGCTGGGCGAAGTGACGAAGTTCCTCGTCTACAACGCGCGGAAGCGTCAGCCCGGCGGCGATTCGGCGGCGCAATACTTCAACCGCACCGAATGCGTGGCGGGCGTGCAGGACATGCGCTTCCAGGAGCTGATGCCCGACATCTTCCATTGGCTCGGCATCAACCGAATCGACCGCTTCGCCTCGATGAGCAACATGAAGTCCGACGCGCTGCGCGAGCAGGGCATCGAGATCGTCGAGCAGGTGCCGATCCCCGAGCATCTGATCCCCGCCGACGCGCTGGTGGAGATGGATGCCAAGAAGGCGGCCGGCTATTTCAGCCCGACCAAGCCCGGCTCCAACGAGCTGGCGCGCGCCAAAGGACGGGGGCTCGACGAATGAGCGGCTTTCCGTGTCATCCAGTGTATGGACGCGCATGCTGAGAAACGATCTGGCCTACCTGCGCACGCCCGTCGCGATCCGCGAGCGGGCGGCGATGGTCCTGAAGTATGTCGTCGATGGGCAGTCGCAGTGGTTCCAGCTCGATCCCAACGGGCTCGAGACTGCCGTGCAGGCGACGCTGGCCGTCGCGCGCGAGCGCTTTCCCGATCCGGCGACGATCCCGTTCCATTCGCGCTGGCGGCACTTCGAGGCCGGCGGCCGTGACCGCTGGAGCGCACTGGCCGGGCGGCTGAAAGGCCTGCCGCCCGAGGAGATCGCGCGCCGCCGCATGGACCTCGCGGTCGTCTCGGTGCTGCTCGATGCCGGGGCCGGGCCCGACTGGAGCTATCGCGAGCCGGGGACGACCGAGACCTACGCGCGCTCCGAGGGGCTGGGCGTCGCGAGCTTCCATATGTTCGCCAACGGTGCGTTCAGCCGCGACGCCAAGGGCGATCCGCTGCGGGTCGATGCCGAGCGGCTGGCGAAGCTCACGCCCATGGATATCGCTATGGGCTTCCAGGTGAAGGCGCACAATCCGCTGCTTGGCCTCGAAGGCCGCGCCGAGTTGCTGCGCAAGCTGGGCAATGTCGGATTGGAGCGGCCGGGTGCGCTGTTCGACATCGTGGCGGGCAGCGCGACGGGCGGCAGCGAAGTGAAGGCCGAGGCCATTCTGGCCGCCGTGCTCGACAAACTGTCGCCGATCTGGCCGTCGCCGCGCGGCGACGTGTGGGAGCATCCGGCGATCGGGCTGGTGCCGTTCCACAAGCTCTCGCAATGGATGAGCTATTCGTTGGTCGAGCCGATCGAGGGCGCTGGCCTCAAGGTCGTGGCGCTCGACGCGCTGACCGGCCTGCCGGAATATCGCAACGGCGGGCTTCTGGTCGATGCCGGCGCGCTGCGGCCCAAGCAGCGCGTGCTGCTGGAGAAGAGCTTCGGGCCCGGCGACGAGGCGATCGTGGAATGGCGGGCGCTCACCGTGGCGCTGCTCGACCAGATCGCCGAGCATGTCCGCCTGCATCTTGGTGTGGACGCCGCCCGCCTGCCGCTGGTGAAGGTGCTGGAGGCCGGCACGTGGTTTGCGGGGCGCCGTCTGGCCGCGGAGCGCCGTCCCGGCGGCGGCCCGCCCATCGCCGTCGAAAGCGACGGCACGGTGTTCTAGAAGTTCCTGGGGAGAAGAAGACAATGTCATTGCCGCACTCGATCCATGTCGTCACGCATCCGCTGGTGCAGCACAAGCTGAGCAAGCTGCGCGACAAGGCGACGTCGAGCACGAATTTCCGGCGCCTGCTGCGCGAGATCGGGCTGCTGCTGGGCTACGACGCCACGCGCGACCTGCCGATGATGCAGGCGCGCATCGAGACGCCGATCGAGGCGATGGATGCGCCGCTGCTCGACGGCAAGAAGCTGGTCGTGGTGCCGATCCTGCGCGCCGGCCTCGGGCTGGCCGAGGGCGTGATCGACCTGGTGCCGCTGGCCCGTGTCGGCCATGTCGGCCTCTACCGCGACCCGCGCACCCTGCAGGCGGTCGAGTATTACCTGAAGATCCCGCAGGACATCTCCGACCGCGACGTCATCGTCTGCGATCCGATGCTGGCGACCGCCCATTCGGCCATCGCGGCAGTCGACCGGTTGAAGGAGTCCGGGGCCAAGCGCATCAAGTTCATCTGCGTGCTGGGCTCGGAGCAGGGGGCGCGGACCTTCGCCGAGGTCCATCCCGACGTCCCGGTGTTCGCGGCAGCGATCGATGCAAAACTCAACGATCACGGGTATATTGTTCCCGGGCTCGGCGATGCGGGAGACCGTCTCTTCGGGACCAAATAACGATAACGGGAGAAACACCAATGTCTCCGGACCTGAAGTACCTCCTCTTTTCCGTGATCCTGACGTTCGTACAGATGCTGGTGGCGGCCACGGGCGCCAACCAGGCGGTCGGCCTGCCAACCTTGGCCGGCAACCGCGAAGGCCTATCCGAGATCAGGGGCTGGGCGGGACGCGCCAAGCGCGCGCATCTCAACATGATCGAGAACCTGGTGCTGTTCGCGGCGCTGGTGCTGATCGCGGCGGTGGCCGGCAAGGCCAATGCCATGACCGCGATGGGAGCGATGATCTTCTTCTGGGGCCGCGTCGCCTATGCCGTGATCTACGTCGCCGGCATTGCCTGGCTGCGCACCCTGGCGTGGTTCGTGTCGGTCATTGGCATGGTGCTCATCGCCATCGAACTGCTGAAGGCAATGTAAAGGAAGGGCCGTGGGGGGGGGGGGGGGGGGGGGGGGGGGGGGGGGGGGGGGGGGGGGGGGGGGGGAC
>NZ_JBXAPV010000002.1:0-949448 GCF_058806575.1 Reyranella sp. GW821-FHT12G01 | reverse complement strand
ACCCCCTCCCCCCCCCCCCCCCCCCCCCCCCGACGGACTCTGTCTAGTTCTTCCCGTGCCCTTGCGGCATGGCGCCCATCGCCTCGGCGGTGAGCTGGACGTCGATGCTGCCGGCCTTCTCGAAGACCAGGGTCAGCGGGACCTTGGCGTCCTTGGCGATCGGCGCCTTCAGTTCCATGAACATGATGTGATAGCCGCCCGGCTTCAGCGTGACGGTGGCGCCCGGCGCGATCTCGAGGCCCTTGGTGAGCTCGCGCATGCGCATCACGCTGCCGTCCATCTGGACCTCGTGGATCTCGACCTTGTCCGACGCGGCGCTACGCGCGGAGACCAGCCGGTCGGCGGTGGTGCCCTTGTTGGTGATGGTCAGGAAGCCGCCGCCCGTGCGCGCCGAAGGCGGCGTGGCGCGCGTCCACGGCGTGGTGATCTCCAGCGAGCCGAGCTTGTAGTCCTGCGCCATTGCGGGCAGCGCGAGGAGGGAGACGGCGGCGGCGAGGATGAGGCGGCGGCAAAACATCAAACGGACTCCTGAGAGAAAACGAATTCGATTGCTCAGCGCTTCTTCTGTGCGTCGAGCCAGGCACGGACTTCAGCGAGGTTGGCGACGCCGGTGAGGACCGTCTCCTTGCCGTCGCGGTCGATCAGCAGGGTGCGCGGCAGTTCGCCCGCCCAGGCGGGATCGATCTCGTAGCGCAGCCGCTCGTTGAAGCGGTCGGCGAAGGCCCAGTTCTCGGCCTTGGCGAGATCGGCGCGCGTCAGCATGTCGGTCACGCGCGCGGGATCCTGCGGCACCGGATCGGCGGCGACGAGCACGAGCTTCATGTCGGGACGCTCGGCGCGCAGCTTGCCCCATTCCGGCATCTCGACGAGGCAGGGCGCGCAGGTCAGGCCCCAGAAATGCACGACGGTCGGCTGACCGTCGTGCGCCGCGCGCAGCTTGGACCAGCTTCCGCGTCCGAAGGCGTTAGGATCGGCGGCCTGTGCCCCGGTCGAAGCGACCGCAAACAGCAGGGCGAGAAGGAGGGGACGCATGTTCATGGCTGGTCCTCGAGCGGGATCAGGCGGTAGCCGTCGGCCTTGGTGAGCCAGGATAGATAGGCGCGGCCGGCGTGGGCGACCAGTAGTGGATGGTCGGAGGCGTCGTCGGTGTCGGCGACGGTGCGGGGATCGGTCCAGGTCCGGCCGCTGTCCTGGCTCACCTGCCAGCGCACGGACGACTTGTTGCCGTCGAATTCCTTCCACACGAGATGGAGCGCCGTGCCGTTGGCCAACAGGTAAGGCCGTGCCGGCTGGCGCTTGGGCGTCGACAAAGCGCGCGGCGCGCCGAACGGCGTGTCGCCATTGTCGGCGCGGGCATAGAACAGGCCCTTGCGCGCCGAGCCGTCGGTGAACCAGGCGACGTGATAGGAGCCGTCCGGCAGGATCGCGATGCTGGGGCCGTGATGCGGGCAGGCCTCGATCTTCCATTCGTCGGCGCTGACGCGGCGCACCGGGCCCGGCGTCTTCTCGTCCTTGAAGGTGACGACGCCGTGGTCGCGGATCGATCCGGGGAAGATGTTGCGGAACACGACAGCCGGCTTACCGGGACCGGCAAAGGCCACGCCGAGGCGGCAGCACTCGCATGTATTGTCGAGCGCGATGCTGGTCGGCCCGAAGCCCACCTCGCCGTCTTCCCAGGCATAAGCGAGCGCCGCACCGGGATAGGGCTTCCCGGCAGCGCGCGCCTTCGGCCCGTTGCGCTTGTCGAGCCAGGCGGCGAACACGCGACCGGTCGAGGGATCGACCGCCGCCGTCTCGAAGCGCTGGCTGGTCGTGTCGGCGGTGATCGGCGCGGGCTTGCTGAACGTCGCGCCATTGTCCTTGGAGCGCGAATAGAAGGCGCGGCCGTTGAAGTTGCGATCCTGGAAGATCGCGAAGGTGACGACCAGCTCGCCCTTCGGCGTGACCACGATGCGGGCGCGTGCGTCAGGGCCCCAGTCGAGGTTCATCGGTTCGGGCGTGACGGCGGCCGGCTCGGAGAAGGTCTTGCCGAGGTCGGTCGAGCGCACGACGACGATCTTGTCGGCCATCGCACGGGCCAGCCACAACGTGCCGTCCGGCCCGAAGGCCGGCGTGGCGGTAAAGGCTTCGGGCGTGCCGGCGGCCGGCTTGCCGTGCTGGTGCTGTGCGGCGGCGGTGCCGGCGAACAGCAGGAGGGCCACGAAGGCGAGAAGCGCGCGCATCAGAATTTCACCCTCAAGCCTGCGGTGGCAGTCAGCGGCATGCCGAGCTGCGGGATGGAGGTCGCACTGACCGTCGAGCCCTCGAACGACGTCGTCGTATAGCCCTGCGCCAGATACTGCACGTTCGTCAGGTTCTGGATACTGCCATAGATGTCGACGTCCTTCACCGGCGACCAGCGCATGCCGAGGTCGATCAGGGTCGCGCCGTCGTTCAACTGCGTGTGATTGGTGTCGTTCCAGTATTGCGGGAACGACTTCATCGACGCCGTCAGCACGAGGTTCTCGATCGGCCGCCATTCGACGCCGGCGGTGAACATGTAGCTCGGCACCTGGCCCAGCTGCACGCCGGTGCGCACCAGGGTCGGATTGACCGAGCTGGTGAGGTAGGCGTTGGTCTGGGTGAAGCCGCCGGTCAGCCGCAGCTGCTCGAACGGCTGCCAGGTGGCGATCAGCTCGACGCCCTGGAAGGTGGCGTTGCCGACATTCTGGTACTGGCGGACCGTCGTGAAGGCGGGGCTGAGGCCGGCCGCCGTCACGTAGGGCGCGGCGCAGGCCGGGTTGGTGTTACAGACCGTGATGAAGTCGATGAAGTTGGTCAGGTTGTTGTTGAAGTAGGTGCCGGAGAGGGTGAAGCCCTTCCATTCGAAGTCGAAGCCGACTTCCTGGCCGAAGTTCGTCATCGGCTGCAGGTTGGGATTGATCGTGGTGTAGCCGGTGCCGCTCGCGAACACGCGGTACATCTGGTTCATGCCCGGCGCGGAGAAGTTGCGATAGATCGCGCCGCGCAGGGTCAGCTCATCGCTGGCATGGAATTTCAGGCCAAGCCGCGGGTCGAAGCTCGACGCGCTGGCATTGGGCACGACGTTGTTGGTGCTCGAGTTCTGCGTGAGCACGCTGGCGTTCATCGCCTGCCAGAAGTCGCCGCGCAGGCCGACCGTGACGTCGAGCGGGATACCGCTAAAGCGGTAGGTGCCCTGCGCGAAGAGGCCCTGGAACCGGTGCTCGCCGTTCACCACGAACGTCGTGGGGTTGGCCGTCGCACTGGCGAACAGGTTGTTGTAGTCGGTGATCAAGGTGCGCCGCGCATCGACGCCGATCTTCACGTCGCGCAGCTCGCCCAGGTTGGCTTCGTAGAAGACCGAGCCGCCGATGTCGGAGTTGGGCGCGGCCTCGATCTGGCTGACGAACTGGTTGGTCGCGTTGATGTTGTTCAGCGTATAGGCGCCGCTCGCCACGTTGATGGTGCCGAACGAACCGCCGCTCAGCCAGCCGCTGAAGTTCAGCGACTGGTTCTCGTCGAACTTGTAGCTGCCGCCGGCCAGCAGGCGATAGGTCGACCAGTTGTTGTGGGCGAAGGTCCAGACCAGCCCGTCCTCGTAGGTCTGGTTCCAATAGCCCTTGGCGAAGAGCTTCAGGCTCTCGTTGGGCGTCAGGTAGACGCTGGCGGCGACATTGTCGGCCTTGGACGCGGTCGGCACGAGATTGACGTTCTGGTACTGCGCCGGCGTGAGGTTGTAGCCCGAGCTCTGGGCGTGATTGTAGGACAGCCCGACCTTCACCTTGTCGTTGACGACATAGTTGCCGGCGGCCTCCGCGGTCGAGGTGTTGTAGCTGCCGTAGCTGACGTCGGCCGAGACGCCGGTCTTCTCGGGCTGACGGGTGACGATGTTGATGACGCCGCCCATCGCCATGTTGCCCCACAGGCTGGTGGCGCCGCCGCCGCGGATCACCTCGATGCGCTCGACCGAGTTCTTCGGGATGGTGCTCCAGTTCATCGTCCGGAAGTACGGATCGTTCGCCGGCACGCCGTCGACCATGATCAGCGTGTTGATCGTCGTGCTGGTGCCGAAGCCGCGGATGTTCACCGGCTGGGCGGTCGGGTGGAGCTGGCCGGTCGGAATGTTGGGCAGCCAGACGCCGGGAATGCGGTTCACGAGCTGGTCGACGCCGGTCTCGGGCATCGCCTCGATCTGCTGGCGGGTCATCACCGTGGTGCTGACGTCGAGCTTCTCGAGGTCGGAGCCGCGGCCGGCGCTGACGGTGATGGGCGCCATGGTCACGGGCGCCGTGTTGCCGGGCGTAGCTGGCGGTGCGGCTGGATCGGCGACGGTGACCGGCGCGGGCTGCGCCCGGCCGAGCGCCGGTATCAGCGCCAGGGCTGCGAAGGCGGCGGCGGTGGCCGCACGAACGGATAACATGAAATCTCCCCACGAATGACAGACGAACGCGACGCACAGCGAAGTGCGTCGCGGGTTCAGGCGTCAGACGTGGGAGGGGGGACCGCGCGGTCGGTGAGGCCCGTCGCGGATGCCGACGGGGGCGAGCGCTTCGTCGTTCGCGGCAAAGACGATCGTCTCGGCAACGGGTTCGACGAGCAGGAAGGCGGTATCGGAGGGCTGGGCCAGGACCGGCGCGTGCGCCAGGCCGAGGCAGCATTCGTGGATCTTGCCGGCCTGCTGGCCGGGCGCCTGCGAGCGGTCCTCGTCGGCGCCGGGAAGGCAGAAGACGCCCCAGGTGCGGGCGGCGGCTTCCGGGCCGCCGTCGCGCATCAGGACGGCGTGGGCCAGCGGCTGGAAGAAATTGAGCGTGATCGCAAACAATGCCGCGGCGAAAGCCGCCGCGCGCCAGCCCCGGTCGGGTTGTCTGCGATCCATGGCCAAATTTACGCCCGAATGTGGGGGATGCGAAAGGGGACAGCTTGTCGCCCGGCGACCGCCCGGGGAAACAGGGTGTCTAGGCAAGAGGCTCCCGGCGGGATATTTGTCCGCCCGCAGCTTCTCGGGGGAGAAAGCCTATGGGTCGTAACGACATGCCGCGCGTCATCGCGGCTTTCCTGGACAGCGGCTTCGCCTGGTTTTTGGCGCGGCTGGTCCTGACCTTCGTCTTCTGGAGCGCGGGCCTCGCGCACATGATCGAGTTCCAGCACAGCGTGGTGGAGCTGAAGGGGCTGGGGCTCGAGCCGGCTCCCTTTCTCAACGTCGTGCTGGTCGCGACCCTGCTGATCGGTTCGTTGCTGATCCTGCTCGATCGCTGGCTGTGGCTGGGTTGCGGCATCCTGAGCGGCTTCCTGGTGGTCGCCATCGTGCTCGCCCATCCGTTCTGGAAGATGGTGGAGCCCGCCCGCACGCCGCACTTCCATGTCGCCATGGAGCATATCTCCATGATCGGCGCCTTCATGGTCTGCGCCGTCGCCGGCCGCCTGCGGGATTTGAAGCGGTAGGTCTAATCCAGCAGCGCCGCCAGGCGCTTGTCCTTCGTCTTGCGCGCGAAGCTGTGCAGCAGCCACATCGCGCCGCCCTGGAAGCCGTGGAAGGTGCGGCGACCGTCGCGCAGCTCCTCGAGGAACGTCACCAGCGGCACTTCGTGCGTGACGATGTTCTCGCCCTCGTCGAGTTTGGGCTCGGCGACCTTGCGCACGTCGAGCGCCACGAAGCAGTGCACACGATTGTTCAGGCGCGGCGCGTTGGCGAAGAAGGCGCCGAGCGGATGCCAGTCCGTGCCGGCGAAGCCGGTCTCCTCCAGCAGCTCCCGCTTCATATTCTCGATCGGCTCACTCGATCCCTCGATGATGCCGCTCGGCAACTCGACGACGGTCTGCCGCGCGCCATGGCGATATTCCTCGACCAGGACGATGTTGCCATCGTGCGTGATCGCAATGACGGTGACCCAGTCGGGCTGCTCGATGACATGGAAGGGCGTGAGCACGCGGCCGTTGGGCAGCTCGACCGTGTCGGACCGCAACGCCAGCCAGCGGTCGCGGTAATTGTATTTCGACTCCAGGACCTTCCACGGCCGGATAGTTGGACGGTCCTCTGCCACCTCAGACCGCCGTCCAGCCACCGTCGACCACCAGCTCGGCACCGGTGACGTAGGAGGATTCGTCCGACGCCAGGAAGAGAATGGCGTTGGCCACCTCGTCGACCTCGCCGGCGCGGCCGAGCGGCACGCCCTTCAGGGTCTTGGCGCGCTGCACCGGATCGGCGGTGCGGCCCGAGGTGCGCATCGGCGGCATCAGGCCCGGATGCACCGAGTTCACGCGGATGCCTTCCTTGCCGTGCTGCGCGGCGGCGGCCTTGGTGATCAGCCGCACCGCGCCCTTGGAGGCATTGTAACCGACGTGGATGTAGGGCTGGCCGACGATGCCGGAGATCGACGACAGGTTGATCACTGAGCCCGGCCCGCCGGTCTTGCGGATGGCGGCGATGCCGTACTTCATGCCGAGGAAGACGCCGGTCGAGTTGATGTCCATCAGCTTGTGCCACAGCGCCGTATCGTAGAGGTCTTCCGCCGCCGAGCCCGAGATGCCGGCATTGTTCACCAGCACGTTCAGCCCGCCATGCGCCGCCACGGTCTTGTCGACGGCGGCCTGCCATTCGGTTTCATTGGTGACGTCGAGATGCACGAAGGTCGCCGTGCCGCCGGCCTTCTTGATCTCCGCGACGACGGCTTCGCCTTCCTTGTCGAGCATGTCGGCCACCACGACGGCCTTCGCGCCCTCGCGCGCGAAAAGACGCGCGGTGGCTGCACCCATGCCGCTCGCGGCGCCGGTCACCAGCGCCACCTTGTCCTTCATTCTCATGGTTCGGGTCTCCTCAGGCGAGCTTGAGGCCGACGATGCCGGCCACGATGAAGGCGATCGAGACGATGCGGATCGTCGAGGCGGTGTCGCCGAAGGCCAGGATGCCCACGGTGAAGGCACCGACGGCGCCGATGCCCGTCCAGATGGCGTAGGCGGTGCCCATCGGGATGGTGCGTTGTGCCCACATAAGCAGCGCACCGCTCACGACGATGGCAACTGCGGCAAAGAGCAGCCATCCCGGCCGCACGCCTTCGTCGGTCCAGCCGAGCTTGAGGCCCACCGGCCAGCCGATCTCGCAAATTCCTGCCAGTAAAAGGCTGATCCACGCCATGTTTGTCTCCCCCGAATAGCCAGTGCTGTTTTGGCGCTGTCATTGACTGCAAGGTTACAGCCTGTAACGATCAAGGATTGCACGCATCTTGCAGCATAGCGAGGGCGGCATCGGGACGGGGACTAGGATCTTGGGAGTGTTGAAATGAACGAACGTGAACTGCGTGGCCTCATCGGGAAGGTGAAGGCCGGCAAGCTCTCGCGACGAGGCTTCGTGCGCAGCATGATGGCCGTGGGCATCGCCGCGCCGATCGCGAGCCAGATTCTCATGCATTCCGGCGTCGCGATGGCGCAGGCGGCCTCGACCTACAAGCCGACCAAGCGTGGTGGCGGCGGCCCGCTCAAGATGCTGTGGTGGCAGGGCCCCACGCTTCTCAACCCGCATTTCGCGGTCGGCACCAAGGACCAGGACGGTTCGCGCCTGTTCTACGAGCCGCTCGCCGCCTGGGATCCCGACGGCAACCTGAAGCCGAAGCTCGCGGCGGAAATCCCGACCAAGGAAAATGGCGGTCTCGCCGCCGACGGCACCTCGGTGACCTGGAAGCTGAAGCAGGGCGTCACCTGGCACGACGGCAAGCCGTTCACGGCCGACGACGTCGTCTTCAACTGGGAATACGCCAAGGATCCGGCGACCGCGGCCTACACGATCGCGTCCTACCAGGACGTCAATGTCGAGAAGGTCGACCAGTACACGGTCAAGGTGACGTTCAAGAAGCCGACGCCGTTCTGGGCCGACGCCTTCGTCGGCACGCGCGGCATGCTCATTCCGAAGCACCTGTTCGCCGACTTCATCGGCGCCAAGTCGCGCGACGCACCGACGAACCTGAAGCCGGTCGGCACTGGCCCCTACATGTTCAAGGACTTCAAGCCGGGCGATCTGGTGACGGGTGTCGCAAACCCGAACTACCACCAGGCCAACAAGCCGTTCTTCGACTCGGTCGAGATGAAGGGCGGCGGCGATGCCGTCTCGGCGGCGCGCGCGGTGCTGCAGACCGGCGAATTCGACTTCGCCTGGAACCTGCAGGTCGAGGACGAGATCCTCACGCGCCTGGAGAAGGGCGGCAAGGGCAAGGTCTCGATCACCCCGGGCGGCAACATCGAGTTCTTCCTGCTGAACACGACCGATCCGTGGACGGAAGTCGACGGCGAGCGGTCGAGCATGAAGACCAAGCATCCGACGCTCAGCGATCCGGAAGTGCGCAAGGCGATCGCGCTGCTGGTCGACAACAAGTCGATCCAGGACCACATCTACGGCCGCACCGGCCCGGCGACGCGCAACTACCTCTATGGTCCGGAGCGCTTCAATTCGAAGAACAACCCGATCGAGTTCAACGTCGACAAGGCCAACGACGTGCTCGAGAAGGCCGGCTGGAAGAAGGGCTCCGACGGCATCCGCGCCAAGGACGGCAAGAAGCTCAAGTTCGTCTACCAGACCTCGATCAACCAGCCGCGCCAGAAGACCCAGGCCATCATCAAGCAGGCGGCGCAGAAGGCGGGCATCGACATCGAGCTGAAGTCGGTGACGGCGTCGGTCTACTTCTCGTCCGACGTGGCCAACCCGGACACCTACACGAAGTTCTACACCGACCTCGAGATGTACACGACGACCATGGGCCAGCCGGATCCGGCGACGCACCTGCTCCAGTTCGCGTCGTGGGAAGCGGCCAGCAAGGACAACAAGTGGCAGGGCCGTAACATCACGCGCTGGCAGAGCCCGGAAGCCGACAAGCTTCTGCGCGATGCCGAGGTGGAGCTCGATCCCGTCAAGCGCGCCGCGATGTTCATCAAGGTCAACGACCTGGCCGTCCAGAACAACATCGTGATGGGCATCGTCGAGCGGCCCACGGTCTCGGCACAGGCGGCGAAGCTCAACTGCCAGATCAGCGGCTGGGACAACAACACGTCCGACCTCAGCGACTGGTTCAAAGACGCGTAGTCCGAAACGCCCTCCCCGCCTTGAGCGGGGAGGGCTTTTTATTTGCAGGTCCATCGCGTGAGCAGGCAGTACGTAATCCGGAAGCTCCTGATCATGATCCCGAGTCTGCTCGGGATCAGCATCGTGCTTTTCAGCCTCCTGGCCCTGGCGCCGGGAGATCCCTTCGACGAACTCGCGACCAACCCGGCGGTTCCGCCGGAAGTGCGCGCCGCTCTGCGCGCCAAGTTCGGGCTCGATGACCCGATCTGGATGCGTTACTGGCACTGGCTTGCCGCGCTGCTGCAAGGCGACTGGGGTTTCTCCTTCGTCAGCCGCATGGATGTGAGCACCCTGATCATGCAGCGCCTGCCGGTGACCCTGGTGGTCATCGGCGCCTCGCAGATCCTGGCCATCGCCGTCGCCATCCCGGTCGGCGTGCTGGCCGCGACCCGGCCCTATTCGCTGTTCGATCAGGTCGCCAACACCTTCGCCTTCATCGGCTTCTCGCTGCCGACGTTCTTCACCGGCCTGGTGCTGATCCTGGTTTTCTCGATCCAGCTCGACTGGCTGCCCTTCGTCTATCGCGCCGACATCACCGCGACCGGCTGGGCATTCTATTGGGAGCACATCAAGCAATCGATCATGCCGGTGACGGTGCTCGGGCTCTTCCAGGGCGCGGCTCTGGTGCGCTTCGTGCGCTCCTCGGTGCTCGACGTCATCCGCCTCGACTACGTCACCACGGCGCGGTCCAAGGGTATCGGCGAGCGCAAGGTCATCACCCGGCACGTCGTGCGCACCGCCCTGATCCCGGTCGTGACCCTGGTGGCGCTGCAGATGCCCATCGTGTTCAGCGGCGCCGTCGTCACCGAGCAGATCTTCCGCGTGCCCGGCATCGGCTCGCTGCTGATCACCTCGATGCTCTCCAACGACACGCCCGTCGTCATGGGCGTCACCTTCGTCTCGGCCTGCCTGGTCGTCATCTTCAACCTCATTGCAGATATCCTTTATGGCTGGCTCGACCCCCGCATCGCTTTCCGCTGACGCGCCCGTCGCGGCCGCCGCGCCGCGCAAGGCCCAGCGATTCTCACCCTGGCAGGAAGCGTGGCGTCGCTTCCGCCGACACAAGATGGCGCTGTTCTCGGCCGTCGTGCTGGGGCTGATCATGTTCGCCGTGCTGGCCGGGCCGTTCATCTGGCGCGTGCCGATCAACGAGATCGACTTCGCGGCCAAGCTGCAGGGCCCGTCCTGGGCCCATCCGCTGGGCACCGACGATCTCGGCCAGGACCTGCTGTCCCGCCTGATCTATGGCGGCCGCATCTCGATCGCGGTCGGCGTCGCGGCGATGGTCGTCGCCATCTTCTTCGGCCTGCTGGTCGGTTCGATCGCCGGCATGGCGAGCGGGCGGGTCGATGCGGCGCTGATGTGGGTCACCGACCTCTTCCTGTCGCTGCCGCAGCTCCCGTTGCTGCTGCTGGTCATCTACCTGTTCCGCGAGCCGGTGAAGGGCGTGCTGGGTGTCGAGGGCGGCGCCTTCGTGCTGATCGTGGCCGTCATCGGCGGCACGCGCTGGATGTCGGCGGCGCGCCTGGTGCGCGCGCAGTTCCTGTCCTTGCGCGAAAAGGAGTTCGTCGAGGCCGCCCGGGCGCTGGGCGCCTCGCGGCTGCGCCAGGTGCTGCAGCACATCCTGCCGAATGCCCTGGGTCCGGTGATCGTGGTCGCGACCATCGACATCGCCGCCGCCATCATCGCGGAATCGACGCTGTCGTTCCTCGGCCTCGGCTTCCCGTCGGACGTGCCGACCTGGGGCAGCGTGCTGCGCGACGCCAAGGACTACCTCGACATCGCGCCGCATTGGGCGCTGTTTCCCGGCTCGCTGATCTTCCTCACGGTGCTGGCGATCAACTTCATCGGCGACGGATTGCGCGACGCGCTCGATCCGCGACGTGTTCTCTAGGACTGGTGTAGCGTGGCCGAACCTCTTCTGGACATTCGCGGGCTGAAAACCTGGTTCAAGACCGACGACGGCATGGTGCGTGCCGTCGACGGCGTCGACCTCCACATCGATCGCGGCGAGACGCTGGGCGTGGTGGGGGAGTCGGGCTGCGGCAAGACCGTCACCGCGCGCTCGGTGCTGAAGCTGATCGACATGCCGCCCGGCCGCTTCGAGGACGGGCAGATCCTGTGGCAGGGCAAGGACCTGATCCCGCTTTCTATGGAGCAGATGGACAAGATCCGCGCCAAGGAGATCGCGATCATCTTCCAGGAGCCGATGACCTCGCTCAATCCGGTCTACACGGTGGGCGACCAGATCGCCGAGGTGATCGAGCTGCACCAGAAGCTCTCGCGCAAGCAGGCCATCGTGGCCGCGGCCGAGATGCTGCGGCTGGTGAACATCCCCAATCCGCAGCGCCGCGTGCACGACTATCCGCACCAGTTCTCCGGCGGCATGCGCCAGAGGGTCATGATCGCCATGGCGCTGTCCTGCCAACCCAAGCTGCTGATCGCCGACGAACCGACCACCGCCCTCGACGTCACCATCCAGGCGCAGATCCTGGAGCTGATGCAGGAGATGAAGGAGCGGTTCGGCATGGCGATCATGCTGATCACCCACGCGATGGGCGTGGTCGCCGAGACCTGCCAGCGGGTTACCGTCATGTATGCCGGCAAGGTCGTCGAGGAGGCGCCGGTCGAGGCGCTGTTCGGCAATCCGCGCCATCCTTACACGCAGGGCCTGATCCGCTCGATCCCGCGCGTCGATCGTTCGGCCGAGAAGAAGCAGCGGCTGGAGGCCATCGCCGGCACCGTGCCGAACCTGCTCGATCCGCCGCCGGGCTGCCGCTTCGCCTCGCGTTGCAAGTACGCGATGGACGTGTGCACCCAGGCCATTCCGCCGCTCAAGGAAGTCGGGCCGGGCCATTTCGTCAGGTGCGTGCTGTGAGCGCGCCCGTGGCGACCACGACTGCCGCGCCGGCTGCTGATACTGCCAAGCCGCTGCTCTCCGTTCGCGACCTGCGCAAGCACTTCGCCATCCGCGGCGGCATCCTCTCGCGCGTGGTCGACAAGGTGCATGCCGTCGACGGCGTCAGCTTCGACATCGGCGCCGGCGAGACGCTGGGTGTGGTGGGCGAGTCGGGCTGCGGCAAGTCGACGACCGGCCGCTGCATCCTGCGCCTGATCGAGCCGAGCTCCGGTGAGGTCTGGTTCCAGGGCAACGACGTGATGAAGATGAACCATGCCGAGCTGCAGGCGATGCGGCGGGACATGCAGATCATCTTCCAGGATCCCTATGCATCGTTGAACCCGCGCCTCACGATCGGCGCGATCATCGGCGAGGCGCTGACAATCCATAAGCTGGTCAAGTCGCGGCAGGAGCTGGAAGACCGCGTCGTGAGCCTGCTCGAAACGGTGGGGCTGCGGCCCGACCACATGCGGCGCTTCCCGCACGAATTCTCCGGCGGCCAGCGCCAGCGCATCGGCATCGCCCGCGCACTCGCCGTCGAGCCCAAGCTGCTGATCTGCGATGAGCCGGTGTCGGCGCTCGACGTGTCGATCCAGGCGCAGGTCATCAACCTGCTGGAGGACCTGCAGGAGCAGTTCGGCCTCACCTACATGTTCATCGCGCACGATCTCAGCGTCGTGGAGCACATCTCGACGCGCATCGCGGTGATGTATCTCGGCCGGGTGGTGGAGATCGCGCCGGCGGCGGAACTCTACGATACGCCGTTGCATCCCTATTCGGAGGCGCTGCTGTCGGCCGTGCCGATCCCCGACCCGACGATCAAGCGCAAGCGCATCATGCTGCAGGGCGACGTGCCCAACCCGATCCGCCCGCCGTCCGGCTGCCACTTCCACACCCGCTGCCCGATCGCACGGCCCGACTGCAGCCAGCGCTCCCCGGTGCTCGAGGAAAAGCGCCCGGGTCACTGGGCGGCCTGTCACTACAGGGACTAGGCGCTGCTTTCATATTCCTCTCCCCCTATCGGCGGAGAGGAGCTTGAAAATCACTTCTTCTCGGGAGCAGCCGGTGTCGGCGCCAATGACTGCACCGGCCGCGGCGTCTTGCCCGACGGCGTCACCGAGACCGTGGCCGTCAGGCCTGCCACGAGGCGGACCTCGGGCGGGATCGGGCCCAGGGCGATGCGGACCGGCACGCGCTGCGCGAGGCGCACCCAGGTGAAGTTGGGGTTGATGTTGGCCAGCAGGCCGACGCCGTCGACGCCGGCCTCGGCGATGCCGCGGCTCACGCCCTGCACGGTGCCCGGGATCACGACGTCGCCGGCCATGAGCTGGACCTCGGCCTTGTCGCCGTCGCGGACGTACGGAAGCTTGGTCTCCATGAAGTAGGCGTAAACGTAGAAGGCGTCGCTGTTGATGATGGCGAGGACCGGCGTGCCGGTATTGGCGTAGTCGCCGACGCTCGCGGTCAGATTGGTCACATAGCCGTTCACCGGCGAGCGGACTTCGGTGCGTTCCACATTGATGTTGGCCGTCTGGAGCGCCGCCACCGCCTGGTCGACCTCGGCTGCCGCCACGAGCGACGCGGCGCGGCGCGCCTCGACGTTGGCCGCCGAGATGGCGCCGGGATCGACCTTGAAGACGTCCTCGTCGCGCTTGGCGTTGTCCTTGGCGAGCTGCAGGCTGGCGCGCTTGTTCTCGACCAGCGCCTGGGCCTGCGCCTGCGCCGCGAGGAACCGGTCGCGTTCGACGACGAACAGAATGTCGCCCTTCTTGACCGCCTGGTTGTCGACGACGTTCAGCTTGGAGATCAGCCCCGACACGTCGGGCGCCAGGTTGACGATGATCGAGCGCACGCGGGCGTCGCGCGTCCACGGCTCGTACATGTAGACGTTCCAGAGCTTCCACCCGACCGCGACGGCGAGCACCGCCACGACGAGGGTGATGCCGACCCGGATCGCTTGCCTGCCTAGAGCCAACGCGTGCCTCCCGATAAGACCAGTCCCCCAAGGATTACGACAAAAAGCGCCGCGTCGAACAGCGGCCGATGCCAGATGAACGCATAGGCGCCGCTCCAGCTCAGCAGGCTGCGCAGGATCAGGAACGGCACCAGCGCCACCAGCGCCCACAGGAACATCGGCGGCAAGTAGAAGCCGAAGAAGTCGACCGGTTTCAGGCTCTCGATGCCGAGGGTGTTGTTCATGGTGTCACGATCAGGAAATCGCACGGGTGAGGAAGGCGCGGTCGATATCGAGCCGGTCGGCGATGAAATGCAACGAAGCCTGCGCGTGCGCCAGCGCAATCGTGCCGGCATCGCCCTGTATCTGCGGCAGCGCCGCGAGATCGGCGCGGGTCGAGGCCACTTCGGCGACCGCGGCATCGACGATCGCGGTGCGTGCCGCCAGCCCGTCGGCCGGCGCCAGGCGTTCGAAGCCCGAGGCCAGCGCCTCGAGGCAGGCCGCGGCGCGCGCCCGCGCTTCTTCGGGGAAGGACGGCGCCTCGATCCGGTTGCGCAGGCGGGCCAGTTCGAGGCTCATGGAGGCGAGGCCGAAGCTGCCGTTCATCATCTCGTCATCGGCGCTCCGCGTGAGGTCGAGGCGCGGCATCAGCTTCAGGAGCGCGAGCAGGATCGGCATGCGCGCGTTGATCTCGGGCCGCTCGCCGCGCGCCGCGCCCGGCACGGCACTCACCACGTCGATCCATTCGCGCTGCCGCGGCTGGGCCGGGTCGTAGGGCATGACCAGCGCGATCGTGAGCACGCCGCCGCACAGGCCGAGCAGCAGGCCGATCGCGTTGTCGATATAGGGGCCGAGGTCGAAGGTCGGCAGGTTGCCGAGGCCGACCTGCGTGGCGAAGAAGGCCGAGAAGACCGCCGCCGTGAAGGCATAGGCCGGCTTGGTCATCATCAGGCCCGCCGGGATCAGGATCAGCGCCAGGAAGGCCGCCAGCGGCACGAAATTGCCGGCCTGCGGCACGACGAAGGCCATGCCGAAGAAGCCGACGACCATCGACAGCGCCACGCTCATCACGAAGGAGGTCGCCATCTGCGCGGGGTTCTCGGCGGTGGCGAAGAACACCATCATCACCGCGAGGCCGGTCATGGCCATGGTGCCGGCGGTCCAGGCCGAGAAGATCCAGAAGACGCCGATCATCACGACCGCCGCGGCGGCGCGGGCGGCCTGGATCAGCGCCTTGGTCTGGTCGGGCTCGACGACGGCCGCCATGCGCGGTCCCGGCGGCTCGACCGCCGCGCCGCCCGTCGAGGCCGCGACGGCGCGGACGAGGCTCGCCACCATATCGCCGGTGCGCTGCAGGACCAGCAGGCTCTCGCTCACTTCGTCGGCCGGTGCGCGGCCCGCCAGCGCCTCGAAGCCGGTCCGGGCCTCGGCGATGGCCTGGCGTGCCTCGTCGAGGGTGCCAACGACGGCCGGCGAGTGCGGGCCGTCGGGCTCCGCGGCGATTGTGTCGAGCAGGGCCGCCACGCGCTCGAGCACGGGATCGAGCCGCGTGGTGATCGTCCGGTCGTCGCGGGCGCGCAGCTCGGTCAGCCGGATGAAGAGACCGCGCGCCACCGAGAGGAGGCCGAGGAACGCCCGCAATGTCCGCGACAGCGCCTCGTCGTCACGCTGAAGCGCCGGCGCCTCGAACACCGCGTACGAGCGGAGCGCGTCGAACTTCACGACGTCGCCCGCCATCTGCCGGCGCATCTCGTGGAAGCCTTCCTCGGTCATCTCGGGCTTGAGCACGGCGGCGGCGTAGCGCGCCAGCGCCGAGAAGGTCATGCGGATCGAGGCGTCCAGCGCGTCGCCGGCATAGCGCGGAAAGATCACGACATGGACGAGGGCCGTGCAGATGACGCCGAGCCCCACCTCGGTCAGGCGATCGCCCGCCATGCTCCAGGCCTGGTCGGGCGCGTCGACCGAGCCGAAGCCGATCAGCAGCGCCGAATAGGCGGCGAGCCCGAACCCGTAGGAGGCGAAGTTGCGCGACAGGGTGGCGCCGTAGGTGCAGACGGCAAGCCAGATCGCCATCGACAGGATGAACAGCGGCCCCGACTGCGCGAACAGGCCGAGCAGGACCAGCGCGAACACCGCGCCGCACGCCGTGCCGACCAGCCGGTAGGCGCTCTTGGACAGGATGGCGCCAACCATCGGCTGCGCCATCAGATAGACGGTGACGAGCGCCCATTGCGGCTCCTTCACCTCCAGCCAGTAGGAGATCAGCAGCGCGACGATCCCCGCGGCGAAGGTCTTCACCGAGTAGGCGAGGTCTTCTAGCGAGAAGGGCGACGTGAATGTGAAACGAGGCGTCACCGGCGGCCTGATCGGCGCCCGTACATCTCGGCTGGCAACTCCGGCGGTCTCGTTCATGGTCGTACTCGGACTATCGATCCTCACCAACTCCTCACCCTAGACCCGCTGAGGGACGAGGACTAGAAATCTGCGCCTAACAGCCGAGGGTCCCATGTCAGAGGATAGCAAGAAGAAGGAGAGTGCGATCCTCACCGAGAATGAGGAAGCGCTGTTTCAGATCATGAAGATCGTCATTGCGACCGTTGCGGCTGGCGATGCGGTCAAGGGCAAGCAGCTGGACGAACAGCTTACCTATCTGAAGAACGCCTTTTACTCGAACGGGAAGAAGAAGGCGGCGATCATGGCGGAGTCGATACGGATCGCGGCGTTCGCGTCGAGTCGCGATGCGGCTCGTCTGGCAAGCCTGCGGGGAAGCCCGAAGGGAACCGCTTAGTATTCCCGTTTCCACTTTCGACTGAGCTTCCGGCACCTTTGGTGCCCCCGGCCGGACTCGAACCGGCACGACCCTCACGGATCAAGCGATTTTAAGTCGCTGGCGTCTACCAATTCCGCCACGGGGGCCCCGCGCGGGTGACCATAGTGAGGGTCGATTCCCGTGTCATCCCGATCCGTCGTCCTGAGCGGAGCGCAGCGTAGTCGAAGGACCTCTTTTCGCTTCGACACACCGTGCGTTGGAAAAGAGATCCTTCGACTGCGCCGCCCGTTGGGCGGCTCCGCTCAGGATGACGGGTATTGCTTAGGTGCTCACCCTGCCGCGAAGCGCTTCGGCGACAGCGATTCTTCCGTAACGCCCAAGTCGGCGACTTCCGCCGGGAGGGGCTTGCCGAGGGCGAGGGCGGCGGCGAGCTGGCCGGCGGCGTAGCCGGTCTGGATGCCGTAGCCGCCCTGGCCGGCCAGCCAGAAGAAGCCCTCGATCTTGGGGTCGTAGCCGGCGACCAGGTTCTTGTCGTGCACGAAGGAGCGCAGGCCTGCCCACTTGTTCTTGATGCGGCGGATCTGCAGCGTGCTCGCGGTCTCGATCCGTTCGACGGCGGTGGCGACGTCGATCTCTTCGGGCTGCGCGTCGCAGGGCGCCGAGGGCGTCTCGTCAGCGAGCGAGCCGAGGAACTGCCCGACCTCGGGCTTGAAGTAGAAGCTCTCGTCGAAGTCGATCATCATCGGCAGCGGCCCGAGATCGAGGCCCTGCGGCGCGTCGAAGGTGAAGGCCGTGCGCCGCTTCGGCACCAGGCCGATCGGCACGCAGCCCGCGAGGCCGCCCAGCACGTCGGCCCAGGCGCCCGCGGCGTCGATGACGTTGGCCGCGCGGATGGCATCGCCGTCGCCGCGCAAGGTGATGTTCCACATCCCGTCGAGACGCTCGAGACCGAGAACCTCGGCGTCGAGCCGCAGCACGGCGCCCGCGGCGCGCGCGCCCTTCAGGAAGCCGCCGTGGATGGCGGCCACGTCCATGTCGTCGGCCTCGGGCTCGAACACCGCGCCGCCACCGGCAGCCTCGGGCTTGAGGATGGGGAGGCGGCGCAGCACCTCGGCCGGCTCGAGCCAGCGCACCGACGGCACCAGCCGTGCATAATCCGCGGCAGCAGCCTTCACCTCGGCTTCCTGCCCGGCATGGCCCGCGACCAGCGCGCCCCGGGGCGTCAGCAGCGCATGATCGGAGAAGCCCGCCGGGGGATTGCGATAGAAGCGGCCCGACGCGACCGTGATGGCGCGAATCTGGGCGCTGCCGTAGGTCTCCGAGTGCAGCGCGGCGGAGCGGCCTGTCGTGTGATAGGCGGGCACGTTCTCGCGCTCGAGGATGATCACCTTCGCATGGGGTGCGAGGTGAAAGGCGACGGAGACGCCGGCAATGCCGGCGCCGACAATGGCGAAATCGAAATCCTGCATGGGCGGCACATTGCAAGGTCGATGCCACGCCTGCAATAGTCGGCGCGCGAGGAAACGAGGCCCATGAACATCGCCCATCTGCTGCTGGGCTCCGCGCAGGAGTTCCGCGACCTGCCCGCGCTGGCGCGCGGGACGACCCTGCACCTCAATTATCGCGACCTCTGGCGCAAGGTCTCGGTGATGAGCACGCATCTCACCGGCCGGTTTGGCCTGTCGCGTGGGGATCGCGTGGCCTTCGCCATGAGCAACTGCGTCGAGTCGATCGAGGTCATGTACGCGATCTGGCACGCGGGCCTCTGCGCCGTTCCGATGAACGCCAAGCTGCATGCCCGGGAATTCGCGTTCATCCTGGAGAATTCCGGCGCCAGGCTCTGCTTCGTGACGCCCGACCTCGCCGACACCATCGCCGAGGCCGCGAAGGAAGCGCCCGGACTGAAGGAGATCGTGGACGTCACGACGCGCTCTTACACGTTCATGGCGGTGGGCGATCCCAGCCCGATCGCCGATGTCGAGCCCACCGATCTCGCCTGGCTGTTCTACACGTCGGGCACGACGGGACGGCCCAAGGGCGCGATGCTCACGCACCGCAATCTGCTGGCGATGACGCTCAACTACTTCGCCGACGTCGACCGGCCGCCGCCCGGCGGTTCGATCGTGCATGCCGCACCGATCAGCCACGGCTCGGGCCTGTGGAACTTCGCGATGCTGGCGCGCGGCTCGGTGCAGGTCTTCCCCGAGAGCGGCAAGTACGAGGTGCCCGAGACGGTCGAGCTGATGAATCGCTGGCCCGAATGCTCGATCTTCCTCGCGCCTACCATGGTGAAGCGGCTGATCGAGCATGGCAGCGTCGCCGACCTGAAACCCGATGCGCTGCGCCTCATCACCTATGGCGGCGCGCCGATGTACGTCTCCGATCTCAAGCGCGCGCTCGACCTTTTGGGCAACAAGCTGATGCAGCTCTATGGCCAGGGCGAGAGCCCGATGACCATCACGCATCTCAGCCGCGAGTATCACTGGGACCGCACCCATCCGCGCTGGGAGCAGCGCCTGGCCTCGGCCGGCCGCGCCGATTCCTGCATGGAGGTGCGGGTGGTCGACGAGGAGGGGCGCCAGCTTCCCGTCGGCGAGGTCGGCGAGATCATCTGCAAGGGCGATCCGGTGATGGCGGGCTACTGGAACAATCCCGACGCGACGGCGCGCTCGCTACGCGACGGCTGGCTGTGGACCGGTGATGTCGGCGCCTTCGACGAGGAGGGGCTGCTGACCCTCAAGGACCGCTCCAAGGACATGATCATCTCGGGCGGCTCCAACATCTATCCGCGCGAGATCGAGGACGTGCTGAACCTCCATGCCGGCGTCGCCGAATGCTCGGTGGTCGGCCGGCCGCATCCCGAATGGGGCGAGGAGGTCGTGGCCTTCGTCGTGGCGCGCGGCGGCGAGACCCTGTCGTCCGCCGAACTCGACAAGCTCTGCCTCGACAACATCGCCCGCTTCAAGCGACCGAAGGACTACAAGTTCATCGAGGCGCTGCCTAAGAACAATTACGGGAAGATTTTGAAGACGGAGCTGCGGAAGCTTTTGTGAAGGTGGAGGACAGGAACATGGGCAGTCTGATCGACTTCAAGCGTCCCGACGGATCGACCTGCAAGGGCTACCTGGCCGAAGCCGGGAAGGGCAAGCCGGGAATCGTCGTGATCCAGGAATGGTGGGGCCTCAACGACCAGATCTGTGGCGTCGCCGACCGCTTCGCGCGCGAAGGCTACAACGCGCTGGCGCCGGACCTCTACAAGGGTCGCGTGACGCAGAAGCCGGACGAAGCCAACCACATGATGAGCGGCCTCGATTTCGTCGGCGCGTCGGACCAGGACATCGCCGGCGCGGTCAAGCATCTGGCGGGCCTCGGCGGCAAGGTTGGCGTGATGGGCTTCTGCATGGGTGGCGCGCTCACCATCGCGGCCTGCGCGCGCATCGGCGGCATCTCCTGCGGCGTGCCCTTCTACGGCATCCCGCCGGGCCAGCTCGCCGATCCGGCCAAGATCAAGGTGCCGCTGCAGGGCCACTTCGCTAACAAGGACGACTGGTGCACTCCGGCCGCCGTCGATGCGCTCGAGAAGACGATGAAGGGTGCCGGCCAAAGCCCCGAGATCTTCCGCTACGACGCCGCCCATGCCTTCTCCAACGAGCGCAGCGAGGCCTACGACGTGAAGTCGGCGAACGCGGCGTGGGAGCGCATGCTCGGCTTCCTGAAGAAGCACCTCTGATTACTCCCGTCGTCCTGAGCGGAGCGAAGCCTAGTCGAAGGACCTCTTTTCCCTTCGAGACGTCGTGCGCTGGAAAAGAGGTCCTTCGACTGCGCCACCCTTCGGGTGGCTTCGCTCGGGACGACGGCGTTTTCCGATGACGATCCGTCCAGCCTTCGGCCTCGCCATCGTCGGGCTGGGCGCGTCGCTCGCCCCGCTCGACATCGCGGTCAACGTCGCGCTGCCGGCGATCACGGCGCATTTCAAGCTGGCGCTGGGCGACGTGCAGTGGCTCGTGATCTGCTACGTGCTGGTCTACGGCTCGCTGATGCTGGTGTGCGGCAAGCTGGGCGACCTGTTCGGGCACCGGCTGATCTTCCGCATCGGACTCGCGATCTCCGCGATCGGCTGTGCAGCTTGCGCGGCGGCGCCGGATTGGCCGCTGTTCCTGTGGGCGCGCGGCGCGCAGGGGATTGGCACGGCGCTGGCGCTGTCCTGTACGCCGGCGCTCGCGACCTCGCTGTTCCCGGAAAGCGAGCGCACCAAGGCGCTGGCGGGCTTCGCCAGTTCGATGGCGATCGCCGCCGCGGTCGGTCCGTTCCTGGGCGGCGTGCTGGTGCAGCTCTGGGGTTGGCCCGCCGTCTATTGGGTGCGCGTGCCGATCGCGCTCGCGACGCTCGCTTTGTCGGGCCTGCTGCCGGCGCCGAAACCCGATTCGCGGCCGTTCGATGCGCTGGGCGCGGTGCTGCTGGCGGCCTGCATGAGCACGCTGCTGCTCTCGCTGGTCTTCTCACAGCGCAAGGAGATCGCGGGCCTGTGGACGCTGGCGATGGCCGTCGTCGCGGTGGTCTTGATCGTGGCCTATGTCCGCCGCGCCAATCGCGCGCCCGAGCCGATCATCCGGCCGTCCCTGTTTGCCGATGCGCGCTTCACCATCCCCAACGTGCTGAATGCACTGGCCAACCTCGCGGGCTTCGCGATCCTGCTGCTGACACCCTATTACCTGGTGAACGTGCTGAAGCTCTCGCCGCTGGGTGTCGGCATCGTGCTGGCCATGACGTTCGGCGGCAGCCTGACCGGCGCACCGCTCTCGGCTTTCCTGGTGAAGCGCATCGGCCAGCGGCCCACCGTTTTCGTGGGCGTCGCGTGCGTGGGTCTCGGCCTGCTGCCGCTGGGCTTCACCGAGATCAACACGCCCGTGCTCGTGGTGGCAGCGCTTCTGGTGCTCGAAGGCATAGGGCAGGGCCTGCTCACCGTCGCCTACACCGACATCGTGACGGCGACGCTTCCCGCCCGCGATCGCGGCGTCGCGGGCAGCCTGTCGCTGCTGACCCGCACCATCGGCATCGTGGCCGGCGCCTCGGTCTTGACCGCGTTGCAGGCGCATGGCGCGCAAGGTTTCATGCACATGGCGGGCTTCCTCGCGGGCTATCGCTTCGCCTTCGTGGCCGCGGGCGGCGGCCTGTTGGCCGTGCTGTTCCTGTCGCTCTTCTGGCCGGGCGTATGGTCCTCGCAGCCCCTCAAGGCCAGGAGGTAGGCGGATGCTGACGACCCGTCTGGTGAAGGTGGCGATGGTCGCCGCGACGGCGGCCTTCGCAGGCCTGGTCACGGTGAACAACCTGGTCGACTACGGTTCGAACTACGCCTTCGTCGGCCATACCCTGTCGATGGACACGACCTTTCCCGGCAACGCGCTGCGCGGCCGCGCGATCGACAATCCCGCGATTTGGACGGCAGGCTACTGGGCGATCATCGCGGGCGAAGGCGCGGTCGCCATCCTCCTGGGCCTCGGCACGCTGCGCCTGTTCATGGCGCGTCATGCACCGGCTGCCACCTTCAACGCCGCCAAGCAGTTCGTCGTGCTGGGCGTCGGGTTGGGCTTCCTGCTGTGGTTCGGCGGCTTCATGGTCGTGGGCGGCGAGTGGTTCGCGATGTGGCAGTCCAAGACATGGAACGGCCAGGAGGCGGCCTTCCGCTTTTACATGACCTTGCTGGTCGTGCTGATCTTCGTGAACCAGCCCGACGGAGACCTCGCCCGATGAACACGACCCGCCGTTTCCTGCTCTGCGCCTGTGGGGCTGCTGGGCTGACCGCGTCGCTGCCGGCGGGCCTTAGGGCACGGACACCGCTGCCGACGATCACGATGGCGGAGCACGAGCGCTGCATGCGGCTGGCGATCGCCGAGGCGCGCGGCAATGCGATGTATCCGTTCGGCGCGGTGATCGTGCGGCCGGCCGCGAATGGCGGCGCGGGCGAGACGATGGCGCGCGGCGTCAACAATGCCGGCACGAACCCGATCCTGCACGGCGAGATCGCCTGCATGAACGACTATGTCCAACGCCACGGCAGCAAGGATTGGGAGGACATGGTCCTCTATACGACCGGCGAGCCCTGCTCGATGTGCATGAGCGCGCTGGTCTGGGCCGGCATCGGCGGCGTGGTCTTCGCCTCGTCGATCCAGGGAATCCTCGCGGCCGGTATCGGCCAGATCAACATCACCGCCAAGCAGGTGGCCGACGCCAGCCCCTTCTACAGCGGCCTGCTGCTGGGCGGCGTGTTGGCCGCCGAGACCGACAGGATGTTCCTGGAGCGCAAGCGCTGAGGCTGCTTACGGCAGCTTGATGTCGCCCTTCCGGACGATGTTGCCGAACATCGCGCTCTCGACGCCGATGCGCGCCTTGAAGTCCGCTGGATCGAGATAGGTCACGCGCATGCCGCCGCCATGGACTTTGGCGGCGATGTCGGGCGCGCGGACGGCGTCGGCGATGGCCTTGTCGAGGCGGGCGATCGCCTCGGGCGAGGTGCCGGCGGGCGCGAGGATGCCGAACCAGGACTCGCCGCCTTCCTTGCCGTAGCCGGTCTCCTGCAGGGTCGGCACGTCGGGGAAATCGGGATGGCGCACTTCGGCCAGGATCGCGAGCGCGCGCAAGCGGCCGGCCTTGATGTGCGGCAGGGTGGTCTGGTCGAACTGCGCCTGGATCTCGCCCGCCAGCAGCCCGTTGGTCGCCGGCGCGCTGCCGCGATAGGGGACGTGGGTCATCTTGATGCCGGCTTCGAGGCAGAGCATCTCGCCGAACAGGTGGGTGATCGTGGCGAGCCCGGCCGAGCCGTAATTCAGCTTGCCGGGATTGGCCTTCGCGTAGGCCACGAACTCCGCGACCGTCGTTGCCGGCACCGAGGGATGCACGGCGAAGGCGCCCCACGAGGTCGTCATGCGCGACACCGGCACGATGTCGCGATCGGGATCGAAGGGGATCGGCTGCAGGTGGCGCGTGATGCAGACCATCGCGGTCGTGGTGGTGAGGAACGTGTGATGGTCGACCGTCTGGTTCTTCACGAACTCCGCGCCGATCATGCCCGAGGCGCCAGCCTTGTTGTCGAACAGCACGCTCTGGCCCAGCAGGTGGGCGGCGCGCTCCATGACGATGCGGCTCGACACATCCGACGGGCCACCGGGTGGATAGGGGATGACGAGGCGGAGCGGCTTCGTCGGCCATTGCGGCTGCGCGAGTGCGGGAGTCGCAACTGCTGCCAGGGCCGAGGCGGTGAACGCGCGGCGACGCATGAACGCTCCTCCGATTCTTCTTTGTTGCCGGGAGCATTTCACGCGGACGTCCGGCTCGCCAGCTTCGTGTTAGAGTTCGGCCATGAAGCGGTTCGGCGATCCCAAGGTGGCGGCGGCCTTCAGGGCCTATGCGCCGGACGTGCGCGCCCGGTTGATGGCGCTGCGCGAGATCATCTTCGACGTGGCGGCGACGACCGACGGCGTCGGTGCGCTGACAGAGACACTGAAATGGGGCCAGCCCAGCTACCTCACCGAGGAGACCGGCAGCGGCACTACCGTGCGCATCGACCGGCTGAAGGGCGATAGCGGTGGCCATGCGATCTACTTCCATTGCCAGAGCGGGCTGGTCGGCCAGTTCCGCGAGCTCTATCCCGAGACCTTCGCTTACGAGGGTGAGCGGGCTCTCCTGTTCGGGGCGACGACGCGCGTTCCGGCCAGAGAATTGCGCCACTGCATTGCGCTGGCCCTGACCCATCATTTGCGGAAGAAGAGACAGAAATAGCGCGGGAGCGAAGCGGCATGTCGGACAAGCTGAAGGACAGGGTGGCGATCGTCGTCGGGGCGGGATCGAGTGGGCCGGGCTGGGGCAACGGCAAGTGCACGGCGCTCACCTTTGCGCGCGAGGGCGCCAAGGTGTTCTGCGTCGACCGCAAGCGCGCGGCGGCCGAGGAGACGGTCGGCCTGATCGAGAAGGAGATGGGCAAGGACGTAGCCGTCGCCTTCGAGGCCGACGCTTCGAACAATGCCAGCGTGAAGGCGATGGTCGATGCCTGCATGGACAGATGGGGCCGGGTCGACATCCTCGACAATAATGTCGGCATCGGCTCGCAGGGCGGCCCGGTCGAACTGAGCGAGGACGAGTGGCATCGCGTGTTCGACGTGAACGTCAAAAGCTTCTTCCTGACGGCCAAGCATGTGCTGCCGATCATGGAGGCGCAGGGCAAGGGCGCGATCGTGAACGTGAGCTCGATCGCCTCGATCCGCAGCCCCAAGGGTATCTCGTATCTCGCCTACAATGCCAGCAAGGGCGCGGTGAACTCGCTCACCATGGCGATCGCCTCGCAGTACGCGGAGAAGGGCATCCGCTGCAACGCGATCCTGCCCGGCCTGATGCACACGCCGATGATCGACTTCCTGGCCGAGCAGTACGCCAAGAACGAGAAGGACCACAATCAGGCCTACGACAAGATGATCGCCATCCGCGACCGCGCCTCGCCGACCGGCAAGATGGGCACGGGCTGGGATACGGCGAATGCGGCGCTGTTCCTGGCGTCCGACCAGTCGGCCTATGTGAACGGCCACCTGCTGGTGGTCGACGGCGGCATCACGCTGCGGGCCTGATCAGCGCCGGGCTCGCCTCAGGATCGTGCGGAAGACGATCGGGCCGGTGATGATGATCAGGAACATCCTGAAGAGATGGTGGGTCGCCACCATCGCGATCTCGATGCCGAGCGCCAGTCCGATCAGGCTCATCTCCGCGAAGCCGCCCGGCGCATAGCTCAGCACGGTGGCATCGAGGTTGAGGCCGGTCAGCGCCACCGTGATCTCGGCGAAGCCGACGGCGCAGCCGATCAGGATGACGGCGGCGCCGATCGAGGCCGCCATTTCCTTGTGCAGCTTGTCGAAGTTGGCGCCAACGAAGCGGCAGCCGATGCCGGTCCCGACCACGACCTGTGCCGCCGCGACGAGGAAGCCCGGCGGTTGAGAATTGGTCAGGCCGCTGAGATGGGCGATGGCGCTCATGATCATCGGCCCCATCATGAAGCTGGCGGGCAGGCGCAGCAGGCGGCCGGCAATGGCGCCGACGATGCCGCAGCCGATCAGGACGGCATAGTCCTTCCAGTCGTTGTTGGTCGGGCCGTGGACCATGGTGAGCACGCTGGTCTGCGCGCCGTTCACCAGCCGGTACCAGACCGGGATGGTGAGCACGACAGTGAGGATGCGCAGGGCGTGGGCGAGGGCGATCGCACGCTCCTCGCCTCCCATGGCGCCGCCCATGATGGTCATGTCGTTCAGCCCGCCGGGCATGGCGGCGAAGTAGCAGGTGACCTTGTTCCAGTCGGTGACGCGCCGCAGCCAGAGGTAACAGAGCGAGGCGCCGGTCATGGTCATGCCGGTCAGCACGCAGAGGCTCACCGCCCATTCGCCCAGTCGCTGCAGCAGCTCGGGCGAGAAGCCGGACCCCAACAGCACGCCCAGGATGATGATCATGCCCTGGCGCAGGCGTATCCGCATGCCGACGCGCAGGCCGAGGAAGGCCGCTATCGTCGAGAAGACGCAGGCGCCCAGCATCCAGGCGAGCGGCATGCGCAGCCAGTTGAAGAGGAAGCCGCCCGCCGTGCCGATGGCGATCGCCAGCACGAGCGGCTGCCAGCCCTCGTGGCCGATGATCTTCTTCTTTTCGGGCTTGAGGGGAACGTCGTTAGCGCTCAAGGAACGAACTGCTCCTTGAGGATACGCTCCTCGAGATCGTGCTCGGGATCGAACAGCAGGGTGAGGCGGGTATCGATGGCTTCCGTCACGATGACGTGGGCCACGTTGGCGATCTCCACGGAGTCGGCGGCCGCCGCCACCGGGCGCTTCTTGGGATCGAGGATCGAGAACTCGACCCGCGAGGTGCGCGACAGCAGCGCGCCGCGCCAGCGCCGCGGCCGGAAGGCGTTGATCGGCGTCAGGGCCAGCAGGCCCGCACCCAGCGGCAGGATCGGCCCGTGGGCGGAGAGATTGTAGGCGGTCGAGCCGGCGGGCGTCGCCACCAGCACGCCGTCGCAATGCAGCTCGGGCAGGCGCTTCTTGCCGTCGACCGCCACCTCGATGCGCGCGGTCTGCCGGCTGGAGCGCAGCAGCGACACTTCGTTGATGGCCAGCACCTCGGAGGCCTGGCCACGGGTGTTGTAGGCGACCATGCGCAGCGGGGTGAGCGCCACCTTGCGAGCCTTCTGCAGGCGCTGGAGCAGGCCGGTTTCCTTATAAGTGTTCAGCAGGAAGCCTACGGTGCCGAGGTTCATGCCGTAGATCGGCTTGAGGCGGCGCATGTTGCGGTGCAGGGCCTGCAGCATCAGCCCGTCGCCGCCCAGCGCTACGATGATGTCGGCCTCGGCCGGCGTCGCCGCGCCATAGCGCTTTTCGAGGCGCGCCTTGGCCTCGCGCGCCGTCGGGGTGGCGGCGCAAACGAAGGCGAGGCGGGGAGCGGGCGAGGGGCGGGAGGCCATCTGGGTGTCAGCAATGCTCTAGGTGCAAGAATCGTACTATAGCCGTCCGCTGTGTCGGTGCGATAAAATCCCCTCACAAAAGAAACCGCGAGGAGGAACGCGATGGAACTGGTCCCGCTGGCCGATGGCTTCGGCGTCGAAGTGAAGGGCGTCTCGCTGCTCGATGTCGCGATCGATGCCCAGGCCTATGCGGAGGTCCGCCAGGCCTTCGAGACGCATTCACTCCTTGTGTTCCGGGACCAGCAGATCGCCGACGATATCCAGGTCGCCTACAGTCGCGCTTTCGGGCCGCTGGAGCTGACCAAGGCGGCGTCGGTGGGCGAGAACAGCTTCTATTCGCGCCTGACCAATGTCGGCGCCCAGGGTGAGATCGTCCCGCCCGACCATCGCCAGGTGCTGGTCGCCAAGGCCAACGCGCTCTGGCACACCGATTCCTCGTTCAAGAAGACGCCGGCGCTGGCGTCGGTGCTGACGGCGCGCGTGCTGCCGGAGTCCGGCGGCGAGACCGAATACACGTCGACGCGGCTCGCCTGGGAACGGTTGCCGGCCGACCTGCAGGAGAAGCTGAAGAGCTCCGTCGCGACGCACTCCTATGCCAACAGCCGCGACCAGATCCATCCCGACCTCGCCAATGCCGCCGAGCGCGCGGCGCTGCCTCCGGTGCGCTGGCGGCTGAACTGGCGCAATCCGAGCAACGACCGTCGCGCGCTCTATGTCGCAAGCCATGCCTACGCGATCGACGGCATGGACGACCGCGATGCGCGCCAGCTCCTCGCGCAACTGCTCGACGAGGCGACGCGGCCCGAGTTCGTCTACAGCCACAAATGGCGCCAGGGCGATGCGGTGATGTGGGACAACCGCGCCATGCTCCATCGCGGCCGCCCCTGGGACTACGCGCGCGAACGCTCGATGGTGCGCACGACGATCTCGGCCACCGACGCCGACGGTCTCGGCGAGGTGAAGCCGCCGATGGTGCACTGATTTCATGTTCCTCTCCCCTTATCGGGGGAGAGGCACAAGATTGGCCAACCCATACACCTGTTGTGGGTCGTCGACGTCTTTCAAAGCGTACTGGCCGAGCGGTGTGGCGGCGGCTGTCGGCAATAGCGACGCTACGGCGTGCGAGAGCACGATCGACTGCCCCGAAGGCGCGCAGACCTTTTCCAGTCGCGCGGCATAGTTGACGGCGGGGCCGATCACCGTGAAGTCGAGGCGCGAGCTTGCGCCGATATTGCCGAACATGACCTCGCCGATATGCAGCGCCAGCCCGAAGCGCAGCACCGGCTGGCCCGCCGCGCTTCGGCGGTCGTTCAGCGCCGCGATCGACGTCGCGGCCTGAGCGGCGGCCTGGGTCGCACGCGCGACTGTCCCGGTGCGGCTGTCGGGTCCGTCGACCGGCAGCATCGCCAGCATGGCGTCGCCCATGAATTTCAGGATCTCGCCGCCCGCGGCCGACACGGCCGCGCCCATGGCGCCGAAATAGTCGTTGAGCAGGCAGATTACCGAATCGCGCGGCAAGGCATCGGAGGCGCGCGTAAAGCCGCGCAGGTCGCAGTACCAGATCACCGCCTCGATCGTCTGGCCGTCGCCGCGTCTCACTTCGCCGTCGAGGATGCGCAGGCCGGCGGCGCGCCCGACATAGGCGTCCAGCAGGTTGGCCGCGGTGTCGCGCAGGGAATGGTTCTCGACCACGCGCGTAAAGGCGAAGTGCAGGTGATAGAGCCGGTCGAGGTCTTCCTGCGCGAACCCGCCGGGCCGGTCGGACACGAGGCTGAGCGCATCGACATGGCCGTTGGAGAAGAACAGCGGCAGCGCCACGTAGTCGGTCGCGCCCTCGGCCTGGAGCTGGCGCAGGACAGGCGCCTGCGGCTCGGTGCCTTCGAGGCGGAAGCGGAAGATCTTGCGGTGCTGGTAGACGGCGGGCAGCGGATTGTCGCGATACTCCGCACCGGATTGGTAGCCGTGCGGGACGGAACCCGATTCGACGCCAAGGCCGCGCCGCCAGAAATAGCCCTTGCCGGAAAATTCCGGATGCAGCGTGCGCTGGAAGTAGGCGAGGCGGTAGAGCGGCAGGCCTGCCGCCACGATGTGCTCGCCGGTCGCTGCGATCAGCTCCGCCGTGTCGGCGATCCGGTAGGCCTCGGTGACAAACCAGCGGGCGAGCGGATCGCGGTAGACGCGACGCGAAGTCTCTTCGTCCATGCCGCCACATCCTAGCACGAGCCCGGTCATTCGTGCGGAGGGGGCATGCCGAGGCGATGATTGCGGTCCTGCGCGCGATCGCGCAGGGTTGGCGTCCCCAGAAGCGCTCCGGTGAAAGGCGCAGGGGGAGGGAACGAAAAAGACGTGAGCCTCATCGCGCGTGCGCCCGCTCTGGCGCCTTTCAGGATTCGGAGCTTCCGCTTCCAGTGGCCGGCCGATCTCCTCGCCTCCTGGGCGTTCGAGATGGAAGGCGTGATCCTCGGATGGTTCGTGCTGGTCTCGACCGGCTCGGTGCTGGCGCTGGCGGTGTTCGGCTCGCTGCAATTCCTCGGCACGCTGATCTCGCCGCTGTTCGGCATGGCGGGCGATCGCATCGGCAACCGCAACGTCCTGCTGCTGATGCGCTCGGCGTATCTCGTGCTGGCGGCCAGCCTGGCGACGCTGTTCCTGACCGGCCTCGCCGCCCCGGTGCCGGTGTTCATCCTCGCCACTGTCATGGGGCTGGTGCGCCCCTCCGACATCACGCTGCGCAACCTGCTGGTCGGCGAGACGATGCCGGCCGACTACCTGATGCGCGCCATGGGCGTGTCGCGGACCACCGCCGATTCCGCCCGCATCGTGGGCGCTCTGTCGGGCGCCACCCTGGTCGCGATGCTGGGCTCGGGCCTGGCCTATGTCGCGGTCTGCGGCGTCTACGCGGTCTGTCTGGCGCTGACCTTCGGGGTGGGGATCCGCCGCTTGCGCATCCTGAGCGAGGGCGAGGTGGCCCTCTCGGCGTTGAGCGCGCTGCGTCAGGGCTTCGCCTATGTCTGGTCGACGCCCGTGGTGCGCGCGGTGATGCTGCTGGCCTTCCTCGTGAACTTCGCGGCCTATCCGCTGACCGGTTCGATGCTGGCCTACGTCGCCAAGGACATTTACGGCATGGATCAGACCGGGCTTGGTTGGCTGATCGCCTGCTTCGCGGGCGGCGCGCTCGCCGGCTCGATCCTGCTGTCGATGTACGGCGCCTATATCCGGCCGGCGCGCACCATGATTGCCTGCGCCATCGTCTGGATGTCGCTGAACCTCGTCTTCTCGTGGATCACGGTGCCGCTGCCGGGACAGGTCGTCCTGTTCGTCTCTGGCTTCTTCCAGAGCTTCTGCATGATCCCGATGGCGGTGATCCTGCTCAGGGTCACTAACCCCGCGCTGCGCGGCTGCGTGATGGGCGTGCGCATGCTGGCCGTCTATGGCCTGCCGCTCGGCCTGCTGCTGTCGGGCCCGCTGGTCGAATGGAGCGGCTTCTCGGCGACGGGCACCTTCTACAGCGTGCTGGGCATCGTCTTCACCCTGGCGATCGCACTGTGGTGGCGCGCCGACCTGTGGGATCGCACGGCGCCCGTGAACGTGAGATAGGCGCAACCGGCGACGGGGCGTCGCGTTCCAGCCGGAATGCTCCATCGCCTCGCCAAGACCATCGCTCTGGCGATGGCCGCCTTTCTTGCCGCCGCGGCCTCCGCCGGTGCGCAGTCCTCTTCCGAAGAGAACAAGCCGCCACCCCGGCCCTCGGCGACCGAGGACGAGTTGCGCAGCATCTACACGTTCCAGGTCGAGAACGATGTCTTCAACCGCATCGGCAAGTCGGATCGCGACTATACCAGCGGCCTGCGGGTCGGCTGGCTGTCGCCCGCCATCACCGAGATGCCGCAGGGCGTCGTGGCGATGACCACGATCCCGACCTTTCTGGGCGAGGCTACGGCCGACTCGGTGATCCGCCGGTTTGCGATCTCGGCCGGGCAGAACATCTACACGCCCGAGAACACCTACGTTTCAAACCCTATCTACAACGACCGGCCCTATGCGGCGTGGCTCTATGCGAGCTTTGCGCTGCAGTACACCTACAAGCGGCACGACACGAAGACCGGGATAGACGAGCCGATGCGGCTCGACACGCTGCAGCTCGACGTCGGCGTGATCGGTCCGGCCGCCGGCGGCGAGTTCGTGCAGAATAATTTCCATCGGCTGATCGGTGTGGCGCAGGCCTACGGCTGGGCCAACCAGCTCCACAACGAGCCGACGGTCGGCCTCACTTTCGAACGGCGCTGGCGCACCGGGCGGGCCGTGCTGATCGACAATCCCAAGCTCGAAGTCGATTTTATCCCGCGCGCGGCCGTGGCCGTGGGCAACGTCGCGACCTATGCCAGCGCCGGCGGCACCGCCCGCATCGGCAAGAACCTGCGGGACGATTTCGGGCCGACGCGCGCACGGCCCGCGCTGCCGGGATCGGACGCGTTCATCGGCGACGGCAGCTTCGGCTGGTACCTGTTCGCGGGCTTCGACGGCCAGGCGGTGGCGCGCAACATCTTCCTCGACGGCAACACCGACGGCTTCAGCCAGCGCGTCTCGCACCGGCCCTTCGTCGGCGAGGTGCAGGCCGGCCTCGCGATCCTCTATCGCGGCATGCGGCTGTCCTACACGCAGATCCTGCGGACGCCGGAATTCTTCGAGCGAGATCGCATCACGCAGTTCGGCTCGGTCAATCTGACCTTCAGGTACTAAGGTCAAAATAAAAGGGGCGCCCGAAGGCGCCCCTTTGTCTGCCGGAGAGGGTCGCTATATGCGTCCCATCAACAGCAGGATGACCACGATGATGAGCACCAGGCCGATACCGCCGCTTGGGTAGTAGCCCCAGCCGCTGCTGTGCGGCCAGGTCGGCAGCGCCCCGACCAGTATCAGGATCAGGACGATCAGCAGGATGGTGCCCAACATTGCTTGCTCCTTAGTCTAGGTTCTTCTCGGCAAACGACCAGTTCGCGAGCTTGTCGAGCCAGGCCTGGATGTGGTCCGGGCGGCGGTTCTGGAAATCGAGGTAGTAGGCGTGCTCCCAGACGTCGGCGACGAGGAGCGGCTTGCCGCCGTGCGCGAGCGGGGTGTCAGCGTTGGCGGTCGTCTCGATCTTGAGCTTGCCGTCGGCGCCCTTCACGAGCCACGCCCAGCCGCTGCCGAACTGGCCGACGGCGGCAGCCTTGAAGGCCGCCTTGAACTTGTCGAGGTCGCCGAAGCTATCGTCGATCAGCGACTTCATCTTGCCGGTCGGCTCGCCGCCCTTCGGCGTCATGCTGTTCCAATAGAAGGTGTGGTTCCAGATCTGGCCGGCGTTGTTGAAGATCGCCTTGCCCTTCTCGTCCTTGGCCGACTTCTTCACGATCTCTTCGAGCGACAGGCCTTCATACGCGGTGCCGGGGACGAGCTCGTTCAGCTTGTCCACGTAGGCCTTGTGATGCTTGCCGTAGTGGAAGGAGATGGTGTTGGCCGAAACCACCGGCGCGAGCGCGTCATCGGCGTAGGGGAGTTTCGGGAGGGTGAAGTTAGACATAACGCGAGACCTCAAGCTGGCTAGCCCGGATCGACCCGGGCGGGCGGCGTCCGGTATGAACGCTCCTCACCTTATGACGTTGCGCGTTGCGATGTGGCTACGTTTTTTGCCGAAATATGCCCCGAAAGCCCTGATTTTGCGTGTGGGAACGGCCGGTCCGTGGAGCGGGCTCGAAGGGGAATCAAGTGAACGCGCGAAGCGCAGAGTCGGTTCCCACGACTTCCTCGCGGACATCTCGCGCGCATCTCATGACCTCTCGCAAAGCGACCGAGTCGATGTGCCGACGAGCTAATGATTCTCAGATGCGCGCGAGTGCTTCTCACGTGCGAGCAAGTCGTTCTCACTTGCTCGACTTCGATGCGTTACGAGCAGTTTTTTCAGCGAACGTTTCTCAGTCGCTCACTCTTCGGTTGCGCCCATAAAATCGCGGAGTATCTGTTGGAGATCGAATCAGTTCATAGGAGGTTTGCCATGAAGGGCAGCCCGCAGATCGTCGCCGAACTCAACAAGCTCCTGAAGAACGAGCTGACGGCGATCAACCAGTACTTCCTCCACGCCCGCATGATGAAGCATTGGGGCTTCGATCGACTCGGCAAGAAGATCTACGAAGAGTCGATCGGCGAGATGAAGCATGCCGACAAGCTCATCCAGCGCATCCTCATGCTCGACGGCTTGCCGAACCTGCAGGACATGGGACGCATCGCGATCGGCGAGACGGTGCCCGAAGCACTGGCGGCCGACCTCAAGCTCGAGACCGGCGCGCGCACCGCGCTCGTCGAGGCGGTGACGGCGTGCGAGGCGGCGAAGGACTATGTCAGCCGCGAGATCGCCGTCAGCATCCTCGAGGATGCCGAGGAGCATATCGACTTCCTCGAGACCGAGATCGGCCTGGTCGAACGGGTGGGCCTGCAGAACTACCTGCAGAGCCAGATGGGTGAAGGGAAGGGCCCGAGCTGATCGCTCGGGAATGCTAGCAGCGCAGCCGGCCTAGTCGGCCGCGAGCAGCGTCTGCTGGGGCGCACGCTCCAGGGCGGCGCATTCGTGGGCGATGGTCTGGGCGATTCGCTCGCGCATGTCGCAGGCGCAGGAGCCACACTGGGGGCTCTTGCCGCAGGCCCGGAAAACGTCGGCGGGACGCCGGGCGCCTGCCCGGACGGCATCGTCGACTTCACGCTCCCGAATCGCCTTACAAATGCAGATAAACATGCCTTGGAGGTCGTTTCTTCCCGCTGTTGCGACTTACTCGCAGGCGCAGAATAGGGGCGAGCACCCCGGCCGGTCAAGCCGGTCAAAAAGCCCCTGATTCGGGACTTTTCCCGGCCGAAGTGTAGAATCGGCCCCCATGACCCATCCGATTTTCAGCGAAGAACACGACCTCATCCGCGCCCAGATCCGGCGTTTCGTCGACGAGCGCGTCCGGCCCGAGGGGCCGAAATGGGAGGAGGCGGGCTTCGTCCCGCGCGACGTGCTGGCCGAGATGGGCTCGCTCGGCCTGTTCGGCCTCAGGGTGCCGGAGGCGCTGGGTGGCTCCGGGCTCGATGCGCGCGCCTCGGTCGTGCTGGCCGAGGAGGTCGGCCGCTCGACCCATGGCGGCTTCGCCATCACCGTGCTGGTCCATACCGACATGGCGAGCCCGCATCTCGTGCGCTTTGGCACGAAGCGCCAGCTTGAGAAGTACATGCCGGGCATCATCGCCGGCACGACCATCACCGCGGTCGGCGTCACCGAACCCGGTGCCGGCTCCGACGTGGCCGGCATCCGCACCCGCGCCGTGCGCGACGGCAATCACTACGTGCTGAACGGCACCAAGATGTTCATCACCAACGGCGTGCACGGCGATCTCTACTTCATCGCGGCCAAGACCGATCCCGACGCCAAAGGCAGCCGCGCCATCACCATGTTCATCGTCGAGAAGGGGACGCCCGGCTTCAAGGTCGGCCGCGCGCTCGACAAGACCGGCTGGCGCTCGTCGGACACGGCCGAGCTGATCTTCGAGGATTGCCGCGTGCCGGTGGAGAACGTGCTGGGCGAGGAGAACCGCGGCTTCTATTCGATCATGGCCAACTTCCAGACCGAGCGTCTGGTGATCGGTGCCATGGCGATGGCCGAGGCGCGCGAGGCGATCCGGCTCACCTTCGAGCACGTCAACCAGCGCACTGCCTTCGGCAAGCCGCTGTGGGACAAGCAGGCGATCCGCCAGCGCCTCTCCAAGCGGCTGGCCGAGGTCGAGGCGGCGCGGCAGCTCGTGCATCACACCGCGTGGCTCGATGCGCAGGGCGGCGATTGCGTCGCCCAGGTCTCGATGGTGAAGGCGCTGGCCGGCGACCTCGTGAACGAGGTGCTGTTCGACTGCGTGCAGTTCCACGGCGGCATGGGTTTTATGCGCGAGACTCCGGTGGAGCGCATGTCGCGTGATGTGCGCGTCCAGGCGATCGGCGGCGGCGCGTCCGAAGTCATGCTCGAGGAAATCGCCAAGCGTTTTGGCGCGGCGCTGGCGGATTAACTCAAAGTCGTCCTGAGCGCAGCGAAGGACCTTGCGGATCGAGCGGAGCACGCCTCGGCTAGCGCGAGATCCTTCGCTGCGCTCAGGATGACAGGTAGCGGCGTGTCGCTCGACCCTACTGCGGCGCGACCATGAACGGGCCGATGGCGGTGACGGCGCAGTCCGAGCCGCCGGCGTCGCGGCAGGCCTGCAGGGCAGCCGAGGTCGCGGCCTGTTCGTTCGGCTGGTTGCTTACGATGCCGATGCGGCCGTTGGGCGCCAGCGCCACGGCACGCCAGTCGTTGGCGATCAGGTACTGGTCGAGCGCCTTGAGCTGGGCGTCGTCGAGGTTCGACAGGTCCTGCGGTGTCAGCACGTCGATCGCGCGCATCGTCTGCGGGGTGCGGACCAGCACCTGGTCGTTCAGCGTGTAGACGACGCAGGGCCGTCCCGTGAGATGGCCGCAGATCTGCAGGTTACGGCGGATGGCGTCGGTGTCGTTCTCGCTCGGCGTCCACCAGTCGAACCGGTTGTGCCCCAATACCAGCGCGCGGTTATGGCGGTTCGGCACATAGAATTTGGCGAGGCGTTCGCGCGCCTGCGGATTGAGGAGCGGCGCGGTCGCGGGATCGAAGGCGACCGGCGGGGTCAGTTTGGCGGACGGAATGTAGGGCGCCGGCGGCATGGGCGGCGGGCGGAACGACCAGACCACATCGTTCTCGACCGCGTAGAGCATGCAGCGATCGTAGTCGCGCACGATCGGGACTTCCTTCGCCACCTTCCTGTTGCACTCCTCGAGGGCAACATGACGCGCGGTCGTCTCGTCGACCCGCTCGACCGCCATCGCGAAGATGCCGCGGACGTTCAGGGCGAAGGCCTTGGCGCCCTCGGCGTCGGCATAGTTCTGCAAGGCGCGCCAGCGGAAGTCGGGCGCGAAGGGAACGTCCTTGGCCACGAACTTGCGCATCGCAGGAGCGGCGGCTGGCGGCACGGCGGGCGTCGCCGGTGCCGTGGCGACAGAGGGTGGGGGCGCGGGCGTCTGCGGCGCGGTGGCGGGCGGCGGCGTGGGCGTCGTCGTCGTGCGCGGGGCGGACGTCGTGGCGACGGTCTCCGGCACCGGCCGGTTCGCGACCGGCAGGGCCGAGGTCGGCTCGGCGATCTGCAGTGACGCCGCGGGCGTGGGATGGCGCAGGTAGAAGGTGCCCGCGAGGGCCGCTAGGACCAGCACGCCGATCACGCCACCGGCCAGATAGAAGCGGGCGCGCGGCATCGCCTTGGCGGTGGCATGCGCGGGATGCGCCATGCCGGACGGCCGGCTGCCGTCGATCATCAGCCGGTAGGCATGGATCGGGCGGGGGATGTTCTTGACGTGCTGCTCGCCGATATCCTCGGCGCCCAGCATCAGCTTGCCGATGATCTGTTCGTGGACCGAGGCGGAGATGCAGACGCCGCCGGTCGCCGAGATCGATTCCAGCCGCACCGCGACGTTGACGGCATCGCCCATCAGGTCGTCGCCGCTCTCCACCACGTCGCCCAGGTTGACGCCGATGCGCAGCGTGAGCTGGTCGTCGGTGCCCGCCATGGCGTTGGCCGAGCGCATGGCCTCCTGGATCTCCAGCGCCGCGCGCACGGCTTCGACGGGACTCGCGAATTCCGCCAGCAGGCCGTCGCCCGTCATCTTGAAGACGCGGCCACGATGCTGGCGTACCAAGGTGCCCGCCGTATCCAGGCGCGCCGAGAGCAGCGCGAGCGCATGCTCCTCGTCGCGGGCCGACATGGTGCTGAAGGCCACGACGTCGATGGCGAGGATCGTGGTGAGCCGGCGGACGAGGTTGAGGTCTGTCATCTCGCGTTCGTTTTCCGCCGACAGGGTAGCATAGGGAGCGGCAGAGGACATGCTTGCGTGATTGCCCATGCTCTGCGAAGACCGGAGCATGCAGTCCTCAGAGCCCCGCTATTGGGAAGACTACGAAGTCGGCAGGAAATACCCGCTCGGCTCGACCAGTTTCACGGCCGAGGAAATCATCGAATTCGCCGAGAAGTTCGATCCCCAGTCTTTTCATGTGGATGCAGAGGCTGCGAAGTCCTCACTGTTCGGAGGCCTTTGCGCCTCGGGCTGGCATGTTGCTGCGAAACTGATGCGGCTGTTCGTCGACAGCTACGTCGACAAGCGCACTGCGCTGGGCTCGCCCGGCATCGACGAACTGCGCTGGCTGAAGCCGGTGAAGCCCGGCGACACGCTGACCGCCTGGGTCGAATGCGCCGATAAGGTGCCGTCCAAGAGCCGCCCGACCATGGGCGTGATCCACGAGCACTGGACGGCGATCAATCAGAACGGCGAGTTGGTCATGACCTCCAAGGGGGTCAACATGGTGCGCAGGAGGCCGGTATGAAGCGTGCGGTGAAGGGGCTCGACCATGTGGTGGTCATGGTCGACGGCATCGACGCGGCCGAGGCGGCCTACAAAAAGCTCGGCTTCCAGGTGCAGCCGCGCGGCTTCCACAAGAAGCTCGGCACCGCGAACCACCTGATGATCTTCGACACCGACTATTTCGAGATCCTGGGCGTGGTCGAGGATACCGAGTTCAACGCCGAGCGGCGCGAGTGGCTGAAGGCAGGCGGTGGCCTTGCCAACGTGGCGCTGGCGACCGACGGCGCGGACCTGGCGTTCGAGACCTTCAAGACGGCCGGGCTCAATCCCGATGCGCCGCTGTTCTTCGATCGCGCGGTCGAGGTGGCGGGCAAGACCGAGCTCGCCAAGTTCCGCACGGTGCGGATTCCCAAGATCAACATGCCGGTCGTCGGCTTCTTCGTCTGCGAGCACCTGACGCCCGAGTTCGTCTATCGACCGGAATGGGCCGCCCATCCCAACGGCGCGCGCGGCATCCTGGGCGTCACGGTGATCGCCGAGCAGCCGACCAAGTGGATCCCCGAGCTCGAGAAGTATTTCGGGCCGGATTCGGCCAAGCGCGAGGGCGACGGGCTGGTGGTCGACACCGGCACGCAGCCGATCCGCTACATGACGCCGAAGGACTATGCCGTGCGCTATCCCGGCATCGAGCCGGTGCGGCCGGGCGATCATCCCGCGCTGCTGACGGTGCGCGTCGAGAACCTCGCGGCCTGCGAGGATCTCCTGAAGAACAACGGCGTGAAGACGATCAAGCCCGACTCGGGTCGCCTCGTCGTGCCGCCGTCGGAAGCAGCCCATCTCACCCTGGAATTCTCGGAGCGTTAGTCTTCATGGCGTTCGATCTTGCCGACCGCGGCATCTACGGCTTCTCGACCACCGAAAACCTGCGCTTCGCCGACGTCGACGCCAACGGGCACATCAACAACGGCGCTTTCCTCGAACTGCTGGAGAATGCGCGCGTCACCTACCTGAAGCGTATCGTGCGCTCGGGCATGCCGCGCTTCCGGCTGGTGATCGGCCGCATCGAAGCCGACTTCAAGCGGCAGATGTTCTATCCCGGCACCGCCGTCGCCTGCGTCCGCATCATCGAGGCGCACGACCGCAAGTGCGTGATCGGCCAGGGCCTGTTCGACGGCGAGGGCAATTGCACCGCCGTCCAGAAGGTGATCATGGTGTCGCTGAACGAGGAGACGCACCGCGCCACACCGTTCGATCCCGTGGTGCGCGCCATGCTCGACCGGCTCGCCGCTTCCAAGGATGGACTCGACGCATGACCGCTTCCGCCCTGGCGCCCGAAGGCTTCCGCAAGCTCGAGGTCGGAGACGACTTCATCTCGCTGGTGGGACCGCTCTGGTTCAAGGCGGAGGAAGACGGGCTCCGGATCGGGCTTCCGCTCGAGAAGCGGCACGGCAATCCGATGGGCTGGGCGCATGGCGGCCTGCTCGTCACCGTGGCCGACATGGTGATGGGCGTGGGCTCGGGCTTCTCGACCGGCATGTTCTGGCCCCATCCCACGATCTCGCTCACCAGCGAGTTCGTGCGCGGCGCCAAACTGGGTCAATGGGTCGAAGGCAAGGCGCGTATCGCGCGGCGCACCCTCAATTTCTGCTTCTGCAGTTGCGATCTCGTCTGCGGCGGCGAGATCGTCCTGGTGGCCTCGGGCGTCTTCAAGGTGCCCGACCCGGACAAGATCCCCGAAGCCGCACGGGCTGCGGCGCTGTCGCCACCGTGGAAGCGCTGAGCGCTTCTCTGTCATCCTGAGCGAAGCGAAGGATCTCGCGCCAGCCAGGGAGTGCGTCGGTCGTTCCGTCAGGTCCTTCGCTGCGCTCAGGACGACCTTTATTTTTTGTCCTTCTTCCGCCGGTAGATCTGGTAGCGGTCGAAGTCCATCAGGTGTTCGTAGTTCTCGAAGGCGTCGGCGAACACCCGGTTCTGCATGAAGTATTCGAGGTAATCGAATTCCTTGCCCTGGCAGCGCGGGACGCCGGCGATGCGGTCGACGATCAACAGGTCGGGATGCTCGCGGGCGAAATCCTCGCTGAGCGTATCGAACACGAACTTTTCCGAATCGCCCATCGTGTCGGGCGGATTGTACAGGGCGGGGAAGTCGTCGCAGGTCGCGTAGACGCCCTGCAGCACCCACATGGTGAGGAACCGCGTGGTCATGCGGCCGCCGAGGTAGTTCACCATCGGCCAGAACGGATAGATGCCCGGCGACAGGACGAGGATGGTCCGGTTGGGCGCGTTCTGCTCGATGATGTGTTGCAGCCGGCCGCCGATCGAATCCTCGAACTGGCGCTGCTTGTAGAAGGGCGGATTGTAGAGCGCCGCCTGGAAGTAGAGCAGCACCATGAAGGTGGCGCAGAGCACGGCCACCGGCAGGCGGTGGGCGCTGCGGCTGATCGGCAGGTAGCGGTCGACGGTCTGCGAGACGGTGAGCGCCGCCAGCATGATCGCGGCGGAGAGCGCCGGCAGCACGTGATAGGGCCAGCCCTTGGCCTGGCCGATCGCCGAGAGCGCCGCGCCGACTCCAAACACGACCAGCACGCGGGCGGCGATCGTCTTGGTGAAGACGATGGCCAGCAGGCCGAAAATTGCCAGCGCGATCAGGGTTGGGCCCAGTACGTTGCTGGTCAGCACCTCGCGCCAGCCCGAATCGCCGATCGGCGCATAGGCCTCGATGGCGAGCGGCAGGACGAAGTGCCCGAACTCCGGGAACACCAGATACATGATCGCGAGATGCGCGACCGCCAGCAGGCCGATCGCCCAGGGGATCGGATCGGTGAAGGTCGTCCGCCAGCCGCGGCGCGTTAGCAGGTAGATCTCGACCGCGGCCGGGATCGCCAGGTAATGCGGCTTCATGGCCAGCGCCACGCCGGCCACCAGGCCGATGAAGATCGAGGACAGCCGCGTCGGGTTCACGCCTTCGGCGCGCGCCATCGAGGCGATCAGGTAGGGCGCGCAGGCCACGAACATGATGTGCTCGCGCTGGCCGAAATGCTCGTTGGGCAGCACCGAGAACAGGAACAGCAGCACCGGCGGCAGCAGCGCCTCGGTGAGCGCATGGTCGGCCGAGGGCACGAGATGGATCAACCGCCGGCAGGCCCAGAACGAGGCAAAAATGCCGGCCACGACCCAGGCCGTGAACCAGAATGTCACGGTGCCCGGCAGCAACTTCGCTGTCAGCACCGGCAGCCCGTGCACGATGAAGGTCAGCGGCAGGTTCTCGTCGAGAACCTCGACGTAGAGCTTCTCGCCGTTGATCCAGCGCGTCGACACGTCGAGGATCGCTGCGACGTCGTGATTGATGGGCGGGAAGAAGTAGCCGGCGAGCCAGAGGACCGGCAGCGCGAACAGCGGCACCAATAAGAGCCGCTCGATGCGCGGCGGAATGGTCGGGGGTTTGGTCTGAACGGTTGGCAAGGCGGTGGGAAGATATCATAAGCGGACAGGAAGAGGAGACTTCCCCGGGAGAGACGCCGCTTCATGGAACGGGCCGAATACGAGCTGATGCATGCGGTCGAAGACCGCATGTGGTGGTATCGCGGCCTGCGCCGGCTGGTCGTGGACCAGCTCGCCCGTGCGCTGTCGAACTCCCGGGCTGGCGGACCGGTGCTCGATGCCGGCTGCGGGACCGGGGGCATGCTGCACGTGATGGGGCCGGGCGTGGCCGGGCGGCCGACCATCGGCCTCGAATACGATCCGGTGGCCGCGAGTCTCGCCATGGCCAAGGCGGGGCGGCCGGTCGCCTCGGGATCGGTTAACGAAATGCCGCTGCGCGATGGAACCCTGGGCGGCTACGTTTCGCTGGATGTCCTGTGCCATGCCAACGTGGAACCCGCGCGTGCCCTGAAAGAGGCGCATCGTTGCCTCGGGCCGGGCGCGATCGCGGTCTTCAATCTGCCGGCCTATTCCTGGATGCTGTCGGCGCACGACAGGCGCGTCCACAATGCCCGCCGCTTCACCCGCGGCAAGGCCCGCGCCCTGGTCGCCGCCTCAGGCTTCCGTATTCTTCGTGCGAGCTACTGGAACACGCTCTTGTTTCCTCTGATGCTCCTCCATCGCCTGATCGAGCGCGACGACGCCCAGAGCGACGTGCGCGACTATCCGCGCTGGCTCGATACAATTTTCTCAACGGCGCTCGCCATAGAGCGGGCCGTCATCGGCGCCGGGCTCAGCCTGCCGTTCGGAGGATCCCTCATGATCGTGGCGGTGCGTGATGCCTGAGACTTCCGGAAATACTCCCGCCCTCTCGATCGTGGTGCCGGTCTACAACGGCGCGGCCACGGTCGGTGGCCTGGTCGCCGCGCTCCGCGCCCTCGAGATCGAGGGCGGGCTGGAGATCGTGCTGGTGGTCGACGGCAGCCCCGACAACAGCCTCGACGTCTGCAGGGAGCTGGTGGACCAGCCCGGCGCGCCGGTGATCGTGCTGAGCCTCAGCCGCAATTTCGGCGAGCACAACGCGGTGATGGCGGGGCTGGCGCGGGCGTGCGGCGACTACGTCATCACCATGGACGACGACCTGCAGAACCCGCCCGAGGAAGTGCGCCGCCTGTTCGAGCACGCCCGCGACGGCAACTACGACGCGGTCTACACCTATTACGAAGAGAAGAAGCACGAGGCCTGGCGCAACCTCGGCAGCCGCTTCACCAACTGGTGCGCCGACCGGCTGATCGACAAGCCGACGGGTCTCTATCTTTCGAGCTTCCGCTGCCTCTCGGCCTTCGTGCGCGAGCGCATCACCGCGAGCTACGAGGGGCCGTTCCCCTATGTCGACGGTCTGGTCTTCCAGGTGACGCAGAATGTCGGCCGCCTGCAGGTCAACCACCTGCCGCGCGCCGAGGGCCGTTCGAACTACACGCTGCGCCGGCTGATCCGGCTGTGGCTCGCGATGTTCCTGAACTTCTCGGTGATGCCGCTCCGCATAGCGACCCTGCTGGGGCTGGGGTTCGGCGCGCTGGGCGCGCTGGCCGCGGTGATCACGATCGTCGAGGCCATCGTCTCCGACAAGCCGCCACAGGGCTGGGCGTCGCTGATGGTCGCCGTGCTGGTGCTGGCGGGCGTGCAGCTCGTCGTGATCGGCATGATCGGCGAATATCTCGGCCGCATGTTCCTGGTCGTGAACCGCAAACCGCAATACCTGGTGCGCGAAGTGTTCCGGCGCGGCGCTGGCGGGCTCGACATCGAGCGTCCGAAGGTCGATACGCGGGCGGCCGGCCAGCCGCATCGCGAGCCATCTCGCGAATAGGCTGAAACGCCGGAGCCGAAGGGGGAGAGAAGACGGATGATGATCTATTACGTGGCGCTGGGCATCGGCATCCTGACCGGCATTGGCGGCCAGATGCTCCTGAAGGCGGGCGCCGACGCGCCGGATTTCATCAGCCAGCTGTTCCGCCCCTCGACCATCATGGGCCTGGCACTCTATGGCTCGGCCGCCTTCCTCTACATCGTCGCCTTGCGGAAGATCCCGGTCTCGGTCGCCTTTCCCAGCGTGTCGCTCTCCTATGCGATCGTTGCAGTGCTCGGGCACTTCCTTTTCGGCGAGCCATTCGGCATCAAGCAGATCGGCGGCATCGCCCTGATCGTGGGCGGCGTCGTTCTCATCAACCAGGCGTGAGGGGACGTTCCGTGGACTACGAGCAGATCAAGTACGAGACCAAGGACGGCATCCTCACCATCACGCTCAACCGTCCCGACAAGCTGAACGCCTTCACCGGCAAGATGCTGTCGGAGCTGCTCGATGCGATGGATCGCGCCGACCGTGACGACGACGTGCGCGCGGTGGTGTTCACCGGTGCGGGCCGCGGCTTCTGCGCGGGTGCCGACCTGTCGGGCGGCGCCAACACCTTCAACGCCGAGAATCGCGGGCCGGTCGATCCCGGCCTCGACGGCCATCGCGACGGCGGCGGCCTCTTCACCCTGCGCCTCTACGAATCGCTGAAGCCCACGATCGCCGCCTGCAACGGCCCGGCGGTCGGCGTCGGCATCACCATGCAGCTCGCCATGGACATCCGCCTCGCCTCGGAAGCCGCGCGCTACGGCTTCGTGTTCACGCGCCGCGCCATCGTCATGGAGGCCTGCTCGAGCTGGTTCCTGCCGCGCCTCGTGGGCCCGCAGCAGGCGCTGGAATGGGTGATGACCGGCCGCGTCTTCTCGGCCGAAGAGGCGCTGAATGGCCGCCTCGTGCGCTCGATCCATAAGCCCGACGACCTGCTGCCGACCGCCTATGCGCTGGCCCGCGAGATCGCCGACAACACCGCGCCGGTTTCGGTCGCGCTGAACCGCCAGATGATCTGGAAGATGCTGGGCGCGGACCATCCGATGGAAGCGCACAAGGTCGATTCCAAGGGTATCTACTCGCGCGGCAAGTCGGCCGACGTGAAGGAGGGCGTGACCGCCTTCCTCGAAAAACGCCCGGCCCGTTTCCCCATGAAGGTCAGCGACGGCATGCCGTCCTACTTCCCGTGGTGGCAGGAACGGAAGTTCAAGTAGCCCGATCCGTCGTTGCCCCTCCGTGAGGCTTGCGGCAAGCTGCCGGAAAACAAGCCTTTCGCGGAGGAAACGATGAGCAAGCTGCAGATGCGGCGCCGGACCCTGTTGGCAGCCGCCCCGATGGTGGTGGCGGCGCCCTATGTGGCGCGGGCGCAGGGCAAGCCCGAGAAGAGCAAGGTGATCCTCGCGGTCGGCGGCAAGTCCGCGCTCTACTACCTTTCGCTGACCATTGCCGAGCGCAAGGGCTTCTTCAAGGAAGCGGGTCTCGACGTCGAGATCAACGATTTCCAGGGCGGCGCCAAGTCACTGCAGGCCCTGATGGGCGGTAGCGCCGACGTGGTCGCGGGCGCCTACGAGCACACCATTCGCATGCAGCAACGCGGCCAGGACGTCACGGGCTTTGCTCTGATCGGCCGCGGCATGCAGATCGCCATCGCGCTGCGCAATGACGTCGCCGCCAAGGTGAAGGGCCCGGCCGACATCAAGGGGCTGAAGTTCGGCGTCTCCGCGCCCGGTTCGTCGACCCACATGCTGCTGAACTTCTGGGCCATCAAGGGCGGCCTGAAGCCCAGCGACGTGGTGGCGATCGGCGTCGGCGCCGGCGCGACCGTGGTGGCCGCGATCGAGAAGGGCGAGATCGACGGCGTCTCCCAGACCGATCCGGCGGTGACCGTGCTCACCGACAAGAACCTGGTGAAGGTGGTGGTCGACACGCGCACGACCAAGGGCAACCAGGAAGTGTTCGGCGGCGCCTTCCCGGCGGCCAGCCTCTATTCGCAATCCGACTTCATCAAGAAGAACCCGGGAACGACACAGGCGCTCGCCACCGCCATCGTGCGCGCCGACCAGTGGCTGCAGACGGCGTCGCCCGCCGATGTCGCCAGCACTGTGCCCGAGGGTTACCTGCTGGGTGACCGCGCTGTCTACGAGAAGTCGTTCGCGGGCGTGCGCGAAACCATCTCACCCGATGGCACGATGCCCGCCGGCGCGATGGAGAATTGTCTCAAGTTCCTGGTCGAGAGTGATCCCGCCATCAAGGCCTCGTCGGTGAAGCTCGCCGACACCTGGAACAACGAGTTCGCCCAGCGTGCCGCCAAGCGCAGCTAACCGGACGTGACGACCGCGAACGGAGTGCCGGCGCTCGCGCTGGCCGACATCACCTGCCGCTTCGCCGCGCGCGACGACGCGAGCAAGCCCTACACCGCCGTCGCCAACGCCACGCTGAACGTGGCGCGGGGCGAGTTCGTGTCGGTGGTCGGACCGACCGGCTGCGGCAAGTCCACGTTGCTCAACGTGGCGGCGGGGCTTCTCGAACCGTCGTCCGGCACGGTCGAGGTGTTCGGCGAGCGGCTCTTGCCGACCCATGGTGTGAACAAGCGCGCCGGCTACATGTTCCAGGCCGATGCGCTGATGCCGTGGCGCACCGGCATCGACAATGTGATCGCCGGTCTCGAATTCCGCGGCGTGTCGCGCGCCGAGGCGCTGGGGCAGGGCGAGGCGTGGCTGCGCCGCGTCGGCCTGGCGGGCTTCGGCGACCGCTATCCGCACCAGATGTCGGGCGGCATGCGCAAGCGCCTGGCGCTGGCGCAGACGCTGATCCTGAGCCCTGACATCCTGCTGATGGACGAGCCTTTCTCGGCGCTCGACGTGCAGACGCGGCAGCTCATGGAGAACGAGCTGCTGGCGCTGTGGGCCGAGGATCGCAAGTCGGTGCTGTTCATCACCCACGATCTCGAGGAGGCGATCGCGCTGTCGGATCGGGTCATCGTCCTGTCGGCGGGTCCGGCGACCCATCCGATCGGCGACTTCAGGGTCGATCTGCCGCGCCCCCGCGACGTCTCGGAGATCCGCATGACGCCGGCTTTCCTCGACCTGCATCGCGAGATCTGGAGCGCGATGAAGGAAGAGGTGCTGAAGGCCTACGAACAGCAGAAGGCGGTCTGAGATGCGGCTCAGGATCCTGCAACTGCTCGTGCTCGGCCTGCTCGTGCTGCTCTGGTACGTGATGACCAAGCCGGGCCTGGTGCCACCGTTCTATTTCGACAAGGACAATCGCGCCGCCTTCTTCTTCGGCGAGCCGCAGAAGGTCTTCTGGGTGATCTTCGACTGGTTCACGACCGGCGAGATCTTTCCCCATCTTGGCATCACCCTGCTCGAGACGGCGTTGGGTTTCGTGATCGGCGCGGCCTCGGGGCTGGGGATCGGCCTGTGGCTGGCCCTGTCGCCCACCGCGTCGGCGATCATGGATCCCTACATCAAGGGCTTCAATTCGATGCCGAGGGTCGTGCTGGCGCCGATCTTTGCGGTGTGGTTCGGGCTCGGCATCTGGTCGAAGGTGGCGCTGGGCGTCACGCTGGTCTTCTTCGTGGTGTTCTTCAACGTCTACCAGGGCGTGCGCGAGGTCAGTCCCAACCTGATCGCCAATGCCCGCATGCTGGGCGCCTCGAAACGCCAGCTCCTGCGCGCGATCTACCTGCCGAGCGCCATGAGCTGGGTGTTCGCCAGCCTGCACAACGCCGTGGGCCTCGCCTTCGTTGGCGCGGTGGTCGGCGAGTATCTCGGCTCCTCGATGGGCGTCGGCTACCTGATCCTCCAGGCCGAGGGCACGTTCGACATCAACACGGTGTTCGCCGGCATCCTGGTGCTGACCGCCTTCGCGCTGGTGCTCGACGGGCTCGTGGGCGTCGTCGAGCGGCGGTTGATGACCTGGCAGCCGAAGGCCGGCCAGACCGAGAAGGTCTGATCAACTGGACCGCGGGTCTCCAGACCCGCTCATGAGGCGGGTCTGGAGACCCGCGGTCCAGAAGAGGACCTATTTCCCGGTAAACCGCGCGGCGCGCTTTTCCAGGTAGTGCGCCACGCCTTCCTTGAAGTCCGAAGTCTGGAACGACAGTTCCATTTCGTGGTTCGCCTGGGTGGTGGCCTCGGCCAGGGTCTGGAACTCGGCCTCCCAGAGCTGGCGCTTCATGACCGCCACCGAGCGCGGCGAGACCGTGTTGGCGAGCAGGGTGGCATAGGCCCGCGCCTCGGCCAGCAGCTTGTCGTCGGGGATGACCCGGTTCACCAGGCCCATCGCCAGCGCCTCGGGTGCCCGGAACTTGCGGGCCGAGCAGAGCAGGTCCAGCGCGGTCGGCAGGCCGACCAGCCGTGGCAGCAGCCAGCTGATCCCGTGCTCGGCGATCAGCCCGCGCTGGGCGAAGGCGGTGGTGAAAACCGCGGATTCACCCGCGAAGCGCAGGTCGGCGTAGAGCGGGATCACCATGCCCAGACCGGCCGCCGGGCCGTTGATCGCAGCGATGATGAACTTCGGAATCGCCGGGAAATAGGAGTAGTTCATCTTGAATTCCGGCAGCGCGCTGCCGCCCGGGACCCCCTCCTGGACCTTGGTCGAGCGGTCGGCCGAGGCACCCGAACCGATCGCCTGGAGGCCTCCCATGTCGGCGCCGGCACAGAAACCGCGGCCCGCGCCGGTCAGGATGATGGCCCGGACCTCGCTGTCGGCGCCTGCCTTGTGCATGGCGTCCTTGAGGTCGAGATGCATCTGCCGGGTCCAGGCATTGAGCTTTTCCGGGCGGTTCAGGGTGATCGTGCAGATGTGGTCCGCGACGTCATAGAGGACGGTCTCGTACGCCATATGGGGGTCTCCTCCTGTGCATTCTTGTGAGTGGCATGATGGGCAAAACCCCGCGACGATACAAACTCGGGGAGCGGCCGGACGCGGCCAGGCATATGTTTCCGTGCTAAATTGCACTCAGTAAGCAATTAATGAAGTCGAGGCGGTAAATGGCAAAGCGAGAGTTCGCCCACCCCAACGAGATGCAGAAGCATGTGGGTGAGGAAATCGGCGTAAGCGACTGGGTCGAGATCACCCAGGAACGGATCAATCTCTTCGCCGACGCGACCGGCGACCATCAGTGGATCCATGTCGATGTCGAGCGGGCCAAGAAGGACATGCCGGGCGGCAAGACCATCGCCCACGGCTTCCTGACGCTCTCGCTGATCCCGATGCTCAATTCCGAGATCTCGCACATCAACAACGTGCGCAACGGCATCAACTACGGTTGCAACAAGGTGCGCTTCACCAGCCCGGTCCAGGCCGGCTCGAAGGTGCGTGCCCGCGCCAAGCTGATCGCCGCCGAACCGATGGACAAAGGCGGCGTGCGGCTGACCAACCAGGTCACCATCGAGATCGAGGGGCAGGAACGCCCGGCCTGCGTGGCCGAGACCATGGCCATCGTCTACGGCACCTGAGGATCGACGTTTGCTGACACGCGAAGACCTTACGACGGAGCGCATCGACCAGATCGTGGCCGATGCGCATGCCGCCGGTTACCACTTCTTCCAGTCGTCCGCCCAGCGCGAGGCGAGCCTCGTTGAGACCCTGCGCGAGCATCCGGCCGACGAGGAGGTCTGGGTCTTCGCCTACGGGTCGCTGATGTGGAACCCGGCGCTGGAATATGCCGAGGTCCAGCCCTGCAAGGTCGATGGCTGGCGCCGGTCGTTCTGCTTCTGGACGCCGATGGGCCGCGGCACGCCGGAACTGCCGGGCCTGATGCTGGCGCTGGAAGAGGGTGGGGAATGCGAGGGCATCGCCTATCGCCTGGCACCTGAACTGGTGCGCAGCGAACTTGGCATCCTGTGGAACCGCGAGATGCTGGCGGGCCTCTACAAGGCGCGCTGGGTACAGACGAAACTGCGCGACGGGCGTATCGTGAAAGCCATCACTTTCGTCGTCGATTCCGGGCACTGCCAGTATTGCGGCGACCTGCCGATGGAGCGGGCCGCCCACCATATCGCCTTCGCCGAAGGCCGCCGCGGCGCCTGCCGCGACTACCTGACCAACACCGCCGAGCATGCGCACACGCTCGGCATCCACGATCCCTACATCGAGGAGATGGTGGCGCTCGTGGCCCGCCTGCGTGAGCAGGCTGCGTCGGCAGCGCCGGTGCCGCTGCACGCGCTGGCGAAGTAGGGACCGCCGGCGAGGTCTGGCCTCGCCTCTCGGAAGCTGCTGCCCTGCAAATGATGCGGGGTTTCAGAGCCTGTGACATAGTCGCGGCGTGTCCGCCCTCGTTGCCCGCTGGCTCGCGCTGCCGCCGAATATGCGCGGCATCCTCTGGGTCGCCTTTTCGGGCGTTCTGTTCGCGCTGCTCAACGTCTTCACGCTGATCCCCGCGCAGCATCTCAATCCCTACGTGATGGCGTTCCTGCGCTATTTCTTCGGCGCGATGTTCCTCGTGCCGATCGTGATACGGCTCGGCCTCTACCGTTCGCTGCACACGCGACGCCTGCCGCTGCACATCTCGCGCGGCGCCATCCATACCGCCGGCATGATGCTGTGGTTCGTGGCGCTGCCGCTCACGACCCTGGCCGAGATCACCGCACTCGGTTTCACCGGTCCGATCTTCGTCACCATCGGCGCGGCGCTGTTCCTGGCGGAGAAAGTTCGGTTCCGGCGCTGGATGGCCGTCATCGTCGGCTTCATCGGCGCCATGATCATCATCCGGCCCGGCTTCGGCGCGCTGCATATCGGCGTGATCTGCATCCTGGTCTCGACGCCGATCTTCTCGGTCTCGAACCTGATCTCCAAGGCGCTGGCGCGTACCGATTCATCGACCACCATCGTGATCTGGCAGAACATCGTGATCGTGATCTGCGCCCTGCCGGTGGCGATCTGGTTCTGGCAGACGCCGGACCTGGGCGACATCTTGTGGTTCCTGCTAGCCGGTGCGGCCGGCACGCTGGGCCATATCTGCCAGCAGCGCGGCTACCAGCTCGCCGACATCACGCTCTTGCAGCCGATCGGGTTCTTGTCGCTGATCTGGAACACGATGCTGGGCTACTTCCTGTTCTTCCAGAAGCCCGACGTCTGGACCTTCGTCGGCGCCGCGGTGATCTTCGCCAGCGCCCTCTACATCTCCCACCGCGAGGCGGTGCGCCGCAGCCAGATCAAGACGGCGGGCACGCAGGCCAATCCGGAGGCGTGACCCCCGCGCGCCGTCGTCCTGAGCGAAGCCGCCCATAGGGCGCGCAGTCGAAGGACCTCTTTTCCGGCGCACAGTGTGTGGAAGCGAAAAGAGGTCCTTCGACTACGCGCCTTCGGCGCTTCGCTCAGGACGACGGGACATTTCAGCCGCCGGTCACGCTCATGTGGCGCGGCACCGCGGGGCCGCTGTGGCGGCGGTCGATGATGAAGTCGTGGCCCTTGGGCTTGCGAGCGATCGCCTCGGTGATGGCGCGGTCCAGCACCTCGTCGCTCTCCGAGGCGCGCAGCGGCCCGCGCAGGTCGGCGGCGTCTTCCTGGCCGAGGCACATGTAGAGCGTGCCGGTGCAGGTGAGGCGCACGCGATTGCAGCTTTCGCAGAAATTGTGGGTCAGCGGCGTGATGAAGCCCAGCCGTCCGCCGGTCTCCTCCACGCGGAAGTATCGGGCCGGGCCGCCGGTCCGGTAGTCGGTCTCGGTCAGCGTGAAATGGCGCGCAATGTTGGTGCGCGCCAGCGACAGCGGCAGGTACTGGTCGAGCCGCGCCGCGTCGCCGATCTCGCCCATCGGCATGACCTCGATCAGGACCAGGTCCATGCCGCGGCCGTGGCTCCAGCGGATCAGCTCCTCGAACTCGCCGTCGTTGACGCCGCGCAGCGCCACCGCGTTGATCTTGATGGCGAGACCGGCGCGCTGGGCGGCATCGAGACCGCGCATCACCTGGTCGAGATCGCCCCAGCGGGTGAGCTGGCGGAATTTGTCGGGATCGAGCGTGTCCATCGACACGTTCACGCGGCGCACGCCGATATCGGCCAGCTCCTGCGCGTATTTCGCGAGCTGGCTGCCGTTGGTCGTGAGGGTGAGCTCCTCCAGCGCGCCGCTGTCGAGGTGCTTGCCCAGCCCGCGGAACAGCGACATCACGTTCTTGCGCACCAGCGGCTCGCCGCCCGTCATGCGCAGCTTCTTGACGCCCCGGCGCACGAAGGCCGTGCACAGCCGCTCCAGCTCCTCGAGCGACAGCACTTCCGCCTTGGGCAGGAAGGTCATGTCCTCGGCCATGCAGTAGACGCAGCGGAAGTCGCAGCGGTCCGTTACCGATACACGCAAATAGGAGATATGGCGGCCGAACGGGTCGATCATGGCTCTACGGTTACAACGACGCCCGGATAATGGGCATGCGGCATACCCCCTGCAAGGGGCGATCCGCCCTACGAATCACTCGCAACGGGCGGCAGAACGGCGGTTTCCAGCAGCCGCAGGAGATTGTCGACCGTGTCGGCCTCGGCGGCGGGCTTGTCGGTCCGGATGCGGTTGATGCGCGGGAAGCGCATGGCCACGCCGGATTTGTGCCGGGTCGAGCGGGCGATGCCGTCGAAGGCGATCTCCAGCACCAGTTTCTGCTCGACCTCGCGCACCGGGCCGTAGCGGTTGGTCGTGTGGTCGCGCACCCATTTGTCGAGCCAGCGCAGCTCCTCGTCGGTGAAGCCGAAATAGGCTTTTCCGACCGGCGCCAGCTCGCGCCCGCCCGACGCGGTGTCGCGCCAGCAGCCGAAGGTGAAGTCGGAGTAGAACGAGCTGCGCTTACCGTGGCCGCGCTGTGCGTACATCATCACGCAATCCGCCAGCATCGGGTCGCGCTTCCACTTGAACCACGGACCCTTGGGGCGGCCGGCGAGGTAGGTGCTGTCGCCGCGCTTCAGCATCAGCCCCTCGATCCCGTCGGCGCGCATCTCCTCGCGCTTGACGGCGAGTTCTGCCCAATCGGTGAAGCTCACCAGCGGCGAGAGGTCGAAGCGCGGACGTTCCTTCAGCGCGATCCAGGCTTCGAGACGCGCGCGCCGTTCGTCGAAGGAGAGGCCGCGCAGATCCTCGCCCTCCAGCCACAACACGTCGTAGAGCCGGACATGGGCGGGATGCTCCTTCAGCATCTTCGCCGTCACCGTCTTGCGGTTCAGTCGCTGCTGCAGGTCGTTGAACGGCGCCACCGCGGTCTCGCGGCGCACTAAAAGTTCGCCGTCGAACACGCCCTCGAAGTCGATCGCCTCGATGATGTCGGGGAAGGCACCGGACACGTCCTCGCCGGCGCGGCTGTAGAGCCGCTTCAGCCCGCCCGAGGCCGCGACCTGCACGCGGATGCCGTCCCATTTCCATTCGGCGCGGAAATGCGCGGGATCGAGCGCGTCGAGTTCGGTGCGGTCGATCGGGTTGGCCAGCATCGCCGGCAGGAAGGCCGCACCCGCATTGCTCTGTGGCCGCGGCGCCCCGTTCAGCAGCCAGTCGAACAGCGGCCGGTAGGGCGCCTCCAGCCCGTGCCAGACTTCCTCGACCGCATCGACCGGCTGCTCGCCGATATTGGCCACCGCCTGCTTGGCCAGCCGCGCCGAGACGCCGACGCGCAGCGCGCCGGTCAGCAGCTTCAGCAGCGCCCAGCGGCCGGTGGAATCGAGCGCGTCGAGCCAGCGTTTGAGGATCGCCGGCGTCTGCGTGCGTGTCGCGCGTTGCAAGGTCTCGACGACTTCTCCGAGCGACGGCGGCGGCCCGGCGGTGGGATCGGTCTCCCAGATCAGAGCCAGCGTCTCGGCGAGATCGCCGACATAGTCATAGGAGAGGGCGAACAGCTCCTCACCGATCTTCTCCTGGCCGAAGCCGCGCAGCAGCGCGGGCTTCGCCGCGGGAAAATCGAGCCCGCCGGTCAGCGCTGCCAATGCCCAGCCGCGATCGGGATCGGGCGTCTCGCGCAGATAGGTCTCGATCAGCCGCAGCTTGGCGTTGCGCGCGGGCTGGAAGGAGAGGGCGTCGAGGAGACGGGCGAAGGCCTGCAAGGATCAGGAATCCTCTTCCTCGCGGCCGGCAAGATGCAATGCCTCGGCGTCGATGCCGAGTCCGCGCGCATAGTGCACCAGCGCTTCCTCGCGGCCGTGCGTCACCCAGACCTTGGGCGCGCCGACATCCTTCAGCGTCTGCGTCAGCTCGGGCCAGTCGGCATGATCGGAGATGATCAGCGGCAGCTCCGCGCCGCGCTGGCGCGCGCGGGCACGCACGCCCATCCAGCCCGAGCACACCGCGGCGATCGGCTCGGCGAAGCGCCTCGACCAGCGGTCGGCGATGGCGGAGGGCGGACAGAGCACGATGGCGCCCTTGAAGGTTTCGAGAATCGCCTCCGAGACCGGCGCCACGTCGCCGAGATCGACGCCATGCTCCTGGTAGAGTTCGCACAGGGACATCAGGCCGCCATGTAGCCAGATGCGCTTGTCGTAGCCCGCCTCGCGCAGCAGCCGAATGACCCGCTGGCACTTGCCGAGGGCATAGACGCCCACCAGATGAGTGCGCTCGGGAAAGGTCGCGACGGAGCGCAGCAGCTTGCCGATCTCGCCGGCATCGGAGGGATGATGGAAGACCGGCAGCGCGAAGGTAGCTTCGGTGATGAACACGTCGCACGGTACGGGCTCGAACGGCGGACAAGTCGGATCGGGCCGGCGCTTGTAGTCGCCCGACACGACGATGCGCTGGCCCTTGTATGCCAGCACTGCCTGCGCCGAGCCGAGGATGTGGCCAGCCGGCGCGAAGCCGACCTCGACGTCACCGATCCGCACACTCTCGCCGTATTTCAGCGCCTGCTGCTCGGTGTCGGGCATGTCCTGGAAGCGCGTGCGCATGATGGCCAGCGTCTCGGGCGTCGCCAGCGCCTTGCGATGCCCCGGCCGCGCATGGTCGCCATGCCCGTGGGTGATCACCGCGCGCGGCACGGCAAAGGCCGGATCGATGTAGAAATCGCCCGGTTCACAATAAAGGCCGCGCGGCGTCGGATAGAGCCACGTCCGGGGATTTAGGGTCTCGGTTGCCATGAGCCTCGCTGCATCCTACCCAACAGATATGGGGCTTCCCGACCTGTTTGCACGCTGGTTCGAGAGTCGCGGCTGGGCGCCGCGCCCGCACCAGCTCGCGCTGGTCGATCTGGCGCGGCAGGGCAAGAGCGCGCTGCTGATCGCGCCGACCGGCGGAGGCAAGACGCTGGCGGGTTTTCTTCCGTCACTGATCGAACTCACGGAGCGGCGGCAGGCCGGTGAGGACCTGGCTTACAAGAAAGGGCAGGGGGAGCTTCACACGCTCTACATCTCCCCGCTGAAGGCGCTGGCGACCGACATCCGCCGCAACCTCGAACAGCCGATGGCGGAGATGCAGTTGCCGGTGCGCGCCGAGAGCCGGACCGGCGACACGCCGCAGAGCCGCCGCCTGCGCCAGCGCGAACGGCCGCCCGACCTGCTGATGACGACGCCGGAATCGCTGGCGCTGCTGCTCTCCTATCTCGATGCGGCGAAGTTCTTCGCCAACCTGAAGTGCGTGATCATCGACGAACTGCACGCCTTCGCCACGACCAAGCGCGGGCATCATCTGGCGCTCTGCCTGTCGCGGCTGGCGACGCTCGCGCCGCAGGCACGTTTCGTCGGTCTGTCGGCCACGGTCACCGATCCGCCGGCGCTCGCAGAGTTCCTCAACCTGCGCGACGAGCCGGTGAAGATCGTGATGGGCGAGCCCGGCGCGCCGCCGGTCGTGTCGATCATCGACGCGCAGGAGCGTATCCCGTGGGGCGGCCACATGGGGCGCCACGCGGTGCCCGAGATCTACAACATCATCCGGCAGCACAAGACCTCGATCATCTTCGTGAACACGCGCGCGCAGGCGGAGCTGGCCTTCGATGCACTGTGGCGCATCAACGACGACAATCTCGCGATCGGCCTGCATCACGGGTCGCTCGCCGTCGAGCAGCGCCGCAAGGTCGAGGCGGCGATGGCGGCGGGCAGGCTGCGCGCCGTGGTCGCGACCTCGTCGCTGGATCTCGGCATCGACTGGGGCGATGTCGACCTGGTGATCCAGATGGGCGCGCCCAAGGGTGTCAGCCGCCTGATGCAGCGCATCGGCCGCGCCAATCACCGGCTCGACGAGCCGAGCCGCGCCATGATCGCGCCGGCCAACCGCTTCGAGGTGCTGGAATCGCTGGCCGCGCTCGAGGCCGTCGAGGCGCGCGAGCTCGACGGCGATCCAGCGCGGCCGCCCTGCCTTGACGTGCTGGCGCAGCACATCGTCGGTACCGCCTGCGCCCAACCGATCGACCGCGAGGCCTTCTTCGCCGAGGTGCGGCGCGCGCAGCCCTATCGCGACCTGCCGCGCCAGGATTTCGACGACACGTTCGACTTCGTGGCGACCGGCGGCTACGCGCTCGCGGCCTACGATCGCTGGCACCGGCTGAAGCAGCTGCCCGACGGCCGCTGGATGCTGGCCTCGCCTCTGGTGGCGAAGCAGTTCCGCATGAATGTCGGCACCATCGTCGAGCTGCCGCTCATGAAGGTGCGGCTGCGGCGCGGGCCGGTGCTGGGCGAGGTCGAGGAGGGTTTCGTCCAGGGGCTGGTGCCGGGTGACACGTTCATGTTTGCAGGCCAACTCCTGCGCTTCGAGGGCGTGAAGGAGCTGGCGGCAATCTGCTCCCACGCCTCGAGCGGCGATCCCAAGGTGCCGGCTTATGGCGGCGGCCGGTTGCCGCTCTCGACCTTTCTCGCCGACCGGGTGCGCGGCATCCTTCAGGATCCTCTCCGCCATCCGAAGCTGCCGGCCGAGGTGCAGGAGTGGCTGCGCATCCAGGTGTTCCGCTCGATGCTGCCGCCAGCCGACAAATTGCTGGTCGAGGGTTTCCCGCGCGGCGGCAAGCAGTTCATCGTGGCCTACTGCTTCGAGGGGCGTAACGCGCACCAGACCCTGGGCATGCTGCTGACCCGGCGCATGGAGCGCATGGGACTGCGGCCGTTGGGCTTCGTCGCGACCGACTATGTGCTCGGCCTGTGGGGGCTCAGGCCGCCGTCTCCCAAGCAGCTCGACGAGCTGTTCGATGAGGACATGCTGGGCGACGATCTCGAAGCCTGGATGGACGAATCGACCATGCTGCGCCGCTCGTTCCGCAACGTCGCGGTGATTGCGGGCCTGATCGAGCGGCGCTTTCCCGGCGAGGAGAAGTCGCGCCGGCAGGTCACCTTCAGCTCCGACCTGATCTACGACACGCTGCGCCAGCACGAGCCCGGCCACATCCTGCTGCGCGCCACCCGCCAGGACGCCGCCTGGCAACTCGCCGACCTGAAACGACTCGGCGACCTGCTGAAACGCGCCAAGGGTCGCATCGTCTACCGCCGCCTCGACCGCATCTCGCCGCTCGCTGTGCCCGTGCTGCTGGAGATCGGCCGCGAAAGCGTTCTGGGCGGCACCGCCGAGGACGAGCTTCTAGACATTGCCGCCCAGGAGCTGATCGACGAGGCGACGCGGCTCTGACGGCGCTAGGGCGCCTGCTCCAGGCTCGACACCGAGTTGGTGAGCGTGGTGCGGCGCATGTCGCGCACTTCTTTGGAATCGAAGCGGCGGGCGCGGTGCATGGTGGCGCGGTTGTCCCACATCACCAGGTCGTGCGGCCGCCAGACATGGGCATAGACGAACTGCCGCTGCGTCGCGTGCTCGGTGAGATCGCGCAGGAAGGCGCGCGCCTCGGGCATCGGCCAGCCCTCGATGCCGCCGGCATGGCTGGCGAGATAGAGGGACAGGCGGCCCGAGCCCGGATGGCGGCGCACGAGACGCTGGCGCACCGGCGCCCACTTCACCCGCTCGGCGTCGGTGAAGTCCTCGAAGCCCAGGATGCCGCGTGAAAAGATCTGGCTGTGCAGGCAGATCAGATCCTGCACTTCGCGCTTCTCCGCTTCGCTCAGCGCGTCGTAGGCCGCGCGCATGTCGGCGAACTCGGTGTTGCCGCCGGCTGACGGGATCGTGCGCGCCGACAGGAGCGAATAGAGCGCCGGCACATCCTTGAACGAGCTGTCGGAGTGCCAGAGCTGGTTGCCCAGGCTGAACAGGCGGCGGCGGTCGTCGCGCGCCAGCACGTTGCCGTTGCGGTCGAGGTTGGAGATGTCGTTGAGGTCCATGCTCATGCGCCGTTCCTCGGGCGGCATGATGTCTCCGGTCGCCTGTTCGAGCGGCCCGAGCTGTTTGCTGAAGGCGAGCTGGCTTTCGTCGTCGAGCTTCTGGTCACGGAACACCAGCACGCCGTACTGGTTCATCCCGTCGTGGATGAACGTGACCTCCTCGTCGGAGAGGCGGTGCGTGAGATCGATGCCCGAGACTTCACCGGCGAAGAATGGGCGATTCTGCGGATCGAGGGGGCGGATGGCTTTGGTCATGGTGCCACAGGCTAGCGCGGAAGGCCGCAAACGGCGAGGCGAGACGACGGCAATTTGCTATCTTGGCTCGCAATGCAACATGACCTTACCGCCTCGCCGCGGCGCAACATAAGCAAGGCGGAACTCTTTTTTGGCTTCCTCAAGATCGGCGTTCTGGGCTTCGGCGGCATCGCGCCGTGGGCCCGGCACATCATCGTCGAGGAGAAGCGCTGGCTCACCGACCGCGAGTTCGCCGAGCTTTTAGGCGTGGGGCAGGTGCTGCCCGGCCCGAACGTGATGAACGCCTCCATCCTGATCGGTGACCGCAACCAGGGGCTGATCGGCGTGCTGCTCTGCCTCTCGGGCCAGCTTGTGATGCCGTTGCTGATCGTGGTCGCGCTGGCGGTCTTCTACGACCGCGTCGCAACCGTCCCCGAGGTCAATGCCGCGCTGATCGGGGCGGCGGCGGCCTCCGCCGGCATGGTGCTGGGGACGGCGCTCAAGATGGTCCGCAACATCCGGCCGACGCCGCTGGCGCTCGGCATCGGCGCGGCGGGCTTCGCGGCGATCGGGCTGCTGCGCTGGCCGCTGGTGCCGGTCGTGCTCGTGCTGGTGCCGCTGGCCATCGTCGCCACCTTGTTGGGGCGCCGCAGATGACCGGTGTGCTTTTCGAACTGGCGCGGACCTTCGCGCTGCTCTCGCTGGTCTCGATCGGCGGCATCAATGCGCTGCTGCCCGAGATCCACCGGCAGATCGTCGACGTCCATGGCTGGATGACCGACCAGGCCTTCGCCAGCGCCTTCGCCATCGCCAATGCCTCGCCCGGTCCCAACATCATCTTCGTCAGCCTGATCGGCTGGCAGGTCGCGGGCCTGCCCGGCCTGCTGGTATCGACGCTCGCCATCCTGATCCCGTCGAGCACGCTCGCCTATTTCGCCGGCCGCGCGCTCACGCGCTGGTCCCACCATCCGTTCGTGGCGGCGCTGCGCGACGCGCTGATCCCGGTCGCGCTCGGCCTGATGTTCGCCTCCGGCGTTTCCATCATGCGCACCGTCGATCGCGACGTCGTCACGGTGCTGATCAGCCTGGCGACCGCGGCCTTCGTCTTCAAGACGCGGCGCAATCCGCTGTGGGCGCTGTCGGCGGGAGCCATCGTCAACGTGGCGGCGCTGCACGTTCTTTAGAAGGCCCCGTCATCCTGAGCGAAGCCGCCCGAAGGGCGGCGAAGTCGAAGGATCTCTTTTCCGGCGCACGGCGCGTTGAAACGAAAAGAGGCCCTTCGACTACGCTGCGCTCCGCTCAGGGCGACGGGACCTTTTGATCTGGCTTCACCTTCGGCAGTTCTGACCATTCGCGGAACAGGCGGCCATTGTCCTGGTCGAAATGCTCGTCGAGCACCTTCGAGGACTGGATGCGCTCGACGCGGAAGTTGCGGTAGCCGGTGCGCAGCTCGCACCAGGCGCCGACCAGGGTGACGTCGACGTAATAGGCCATGGCGATCGGCCAGATGGTGCGGTTGGTGCGCCGGCCTTTCTCGTCGGCATAGGCGATGTGGAGCTTGCGGCTGTCGCGGATGGCGGCGCGCACGTCGGCGAGATCGACGCCCTGCGGCTCGACGGTGTCGCCGGGTGAGACGAAGAAGGGCGTCGAGACGAGCTGGCGGCGCAGCGCCTCGGGCAGCACGACCGTCACCTTGGAGAAGACGCTGTCGGCCGCCTCCTGCAGCTTGGCGTCGCGCAGGCGGCGGACGAGGCGCGCGCCGATGGCGATGGCCTCGACCTCGTCGGCGGTGAACATCAGCGGCGGCAGGTCGAAGCTCTTGCGCAGCACGTAGCCGACCCCGGCTGCGCCATCGATCGGCACGCGACGCGCCTGCAGCGTGGCGATGTCGCGATAGATGGTGCGCGGCGTCACTTCCAGCTCGTCCGCCAGCATCGCGGCGGTGACCGGGGCGGTTGCGGTCCGCAGGTGCTGGATGATGTCGAACAGGCGGTCGGAGCGGCGCATGGGGCCCACTTTATGGGCTTCTTCTACTACTGACACAACGCTGTCAGGAGGCGGTCTTTAGGGTGTGGCCTCATCCAAACAGGAGAGATCGATGCCGAGACTGGAAATGACCATGCCGCACGTGCCGGCGCTGGCCAAGTTCGCCCAACGCAACACCGTGCCGACCTCGCCGGTCGTGCGGGCGGGCGACTGGGTCTATGTCTCCGGCCTGCCGCCGGTGAACCCGGAGACCGGGGCCTACGACATCCTGCCGATCGATGCGCAGGCGCGGCGCGTGCTCGACCATATGAAGTCGTGCCTAGAAGCGGCGGGCTCGGCGTTGAACCGCGTCGTGAAGTGCAATGTCTACTGCTCGAACCCGGCCTACTTCGCGACCATCAACACGGTCTATGCCGAGTATTTCGGCGACCACAAACCCGCGCGCATCTTCGTTTGCACGGCGGGCTGGTTCGGTCCCTTCGACCTGGAGATGGACTGCGTTGCGCTCGCCAACTAGGCAGGCCGTCGCCGGGACCGCGCTGCTCGCCGCCTCGGCCGTCGCCTATTCGAGCGCCGGCTTCTACACGCGCCTGATCGAGGCCGATGCCTGGACGATGCTGTTCTGGCGCGGCCTGTTCGGCGGGTTGTTCCTGGCCGGCATGGTGGCGTGGCGCGAGCGGGGACGTGTGAGACAGGCAGTGCGCGCCATCGGTCGCGATGGCGTGCTGATCGGTTTCGGGTCGGCGCTGGCGACCGTATGCTTCCTGAATGCGCTGCGGCTGTCGACGGTGGCCGACGTGCTGGTGATCGACGCCACGATCCCCTTCGTAACGGCGGGCATGGCATGGCTGGTGCTGCGCGAGCGCGAGGACTGGGTCACGCTCGCCGCGACCCTCGCCGCCGTCGCCGGCGTCGCGGTGATGATGGGCGCGGCGGGGGCGGGCGGCCGCCTCTCGGGCAATCTTCTGGCCTTCGGCATGGCGGTGCTGATGTCGTTGGTGCTGGTGCTGATCCGGCGCAATCCCGGTACCAGTATGCTGCCGGCGGTTTGTCTGTCCGCCTTCCTGTGCGCGCTGATCGTGCTGCCGTTCGCGCGGCCGCTCTCGGTGAGCACGAACGAACTGCTGCTGCTCGCGCTGTTCGGCATGAGCCAGTTCGGCCTCGGCCTCCTGCTGCTGGCGCTGGGCACACCGCTGGTCTCCGCGACGCGCGGTGCGCTGATCGGCGTGCTGCAGACGCCGCTCGGCACGCTCTGGGTCTGGCTGGCTTTCGGCGAGACGCCGGGCTGGGCCACGCTGGCGGGCGGCGTCATCGTCGTCGGCGCGGTGGTTTGCGACATCGCGATCCGCCGCCCACAGGAGGAAATAACGTAACGATTCGCGTGGGTTGACGGTCATTCCTGTGGCGCTTACATTTGAACAGTTATTCAAATGTCCAAAGCAAAGAAAACTCTCCTGTCCGACGACCACGCGGTGGCGCTGGCCGACCTGTTCCGGCTGCTGGGCGATCCGACCCGGCTGAAGATCGTGGTCTCCTGCCTGCGCACGCCGCTCGCGGTGTCGGACATCGCCGACCGGCTCGGCCTCTCGGTGTCGCTGGTGAGCCATCACCTGCGGCTGCTGAAGGGCGCGCGCCTGGTGCGGGCCGACCGGCAGGGCAAGCAGGTCTACTACGAAGCCGACGACCTCCATGTCCGCCGCATGGTCGAGGACATGGTCACCCACATTGCGGAGCACTGAAATGAGCGCCCATTGCTGCGATCACGGTCACGAGCACGCCAATGCCGCGGCGAGTTCGCCTGCCTACAAGCGCGTCCTGTGGATCGCGCTGGCGGTGAACCTCGCCATGTTCGTCGTCGAGATCGGCGCCGGCGTCGCCGCGCAGTCGGTCTCGCTGTTGGCCGACTCGCTCGACTTCCTGGGCGATGCCGGCAATTACGGCATCAGCCTGTTCGTGCTGGGCATGGCCCTGCAATGGCGCGCCCGCGCCTCGCTGCTGAAGGCCGCCAGCATGGGCGCCTTCGGCCTCTGGGTCGCCTTCACCACGATCGGCCACGCGATGGCCGGCACGGTGCCGGAAGCGCCGGTGATGGGCATCGTCGGCGCGCTGGCGCTGGCCGCCAACTTCGGCGTGGCGCTGCTGCTCTATCGCTGGCGCGAGGGCGACAGCAACATGCGCTCGGTGTGGATCTGCACGCGCAACGATGCGATCGGCAATCTCGCCGTGCTGGCTGCCGCCGCGGGCGTGTTCGGTTCGGGCACCGGCTGGCCGGACTATGTCGTCGCCGCGATCATGTCCGGCCTGGCCCTGGTCGGCGCCTTCCAGGTGACGCGCCAGGCAATTGCCGAGCTGCGTCAGTCCCGGGAGGCATCAGCAGAGGCTCATACTCACGCGGTCGGGAGCTTGTAGTCCTCGAACTGCTTGCGTAGCGCCGTCTTCAGGATCTTGCCGGTGGCGCCGTGCGGGATGGCGTCGATGAACTGCACGTCATCCGGCATCCACCACTTGGCGATCTTGCCCTCGAGGAACTTCAGGACATCGCCTTTCTCGACCGAGGCGTCGGGACGGCGGACGACGATGAGAAGAGGCCGCTCGTCCCACTTGGGGTGAGCGACCCCGATCACCGCGGCCTCGGCCACGCCGGGACAGCCCATGGCGGCATTCTCGAGGTCGATCGAGCTGATCCACTCGCCGCCCGACTTGATCACGTCCTTCGAGCGGTCCGTGATCACCACCGAGCCGTCGGTCTCGATCTTGCAGACGTCGCCGGTGTGGAACCAGTCGTCCTCGACGAACTGGTGCTTGCCGTCGCCCTTCATGTAGCCCTTCACGATCCACGGACCGCGCACGACCATGTTGCCCGAGACGCTGCCGTCATGCGGCAGGTCGTTGCCGGCATCGTCGACGATCTTCATCTCGCAGCCGAACACCGGCCGGCCCTGCTTGGCGGTGATGGCGAAGCGGTCGGCGTCGGGCAGGTCGCGCTCGCCCTTGTTGAAGCGGGTGAGTGTGCCGAGCGGGCTCATCTCGGTCATGCCCCAGCCCTGGGCGACCTCGATGTCGTGCTCATTCCAGAAGCGCTCGATCATGGCGTAGGGCACGGCCGAGCCGCCGATCAGCGTGCGCTTCACCGAGTCCATCTTGAGCTTGTTCTGCTGGCAGTAGTCGAGCAACGCCAGCCACACGGTCGGCACGCCGGCCGACAGCGTCACCTTCTCCTTGTCCAGAAGCTCGTAGATGCTGGCGCCGTCGAGCTTGAAGCCCGGGAAGACCAGCTTGGTGCCGCAGAACGGGCCGGCATAGACGAGGCCCCAGGCATTGGCGTGGAACATCGGCACGACCGGAAGAATGGTCGTGTCGGGATCGAGCGCCAGCACCGGGCCCGAGCACATCATCATCGAATGGATCATCGTCGAGCGGTGCGAGTAGAGCACGCCCTTCGGATTGCCCGTCGTGCCTGAGGTGTAGCAGAGCGAGGAGGCGGTCTTCTCGTCGAACTCCGGCCACTTCAAGGTGCCCGGCTTGTCGGCGATCAGCTCCTCGTAGCAGAGCAGCTTGGGGATCTTGGCCGAGGTCGGCATGTGCGCGCGGTCGGTCATGACCACGACATGCTTCACCGTCTTGAGCTGGTCGTAGACCGCTTCGACGACCGGCACGAGGTTCAGGTCGACGAAGATGATCTGATCCTCGGCATGGTTGGCGATGTAGGCCACATGCTCGGGCGCCAGGCGCGGGTTCAGCGTGTGCAGCACCGCGCCGATACCGGAGATGCCGAAGTAGAGCTCGAAATGGCGATAGGTGTTCCAGGCGATGGTGCCGACCCGGTCGCCGAGCTTGATGCCCAGCCCCTGCAGCGCTTCCGCGAGCTGCTTGGCGCGCTTGTGCGCGTCCTTGTAGCCGTAGCGATGGATCGGACCCTCGACGGTGCGCGTCACGATCTCGACGTCGGGATAGGCGGCGGCCGCATAATCGATGATCTGTGAGATCAACAGCGGCCGGTCTTGCATCAAACCCTGCATGGCGTTCCCTCTTTTACGCGTGCCGCTCGATATGAAGGCTTCTTAGGGTTAGGAGCGGCTTGATGTCCGGTTCTAGACCGAGTCCTTGCCCGCCGGGAAGGCTGACGCTTCCGTCACGGACCGAAAAAACGTCCTGAAGCACGTCCTCGCGCAACGGGTTGCGATTGGCGTCGACCTCCAGCAGGCCGGGGCCGCGCACGGCCGCCAGCAGGTGCAGCGAATGGAGGAGGCCGATCCCGGCGCCCAGGTAATGCGGGCAGAAGCTGCGGCCGGCGGCCAGCGCGGCCCGGGCGACCGGCAGGCAGCCGGAATGCCCGCCCCACTTGGCGGCATCGGGCTGGATCACGCCGAACAGGCCGCTGTCGATTGCCTCCTGGAACGGACCGGCGCCGCGCAGGTTCTCGCCGGCGGCCAGCCGCGTCGGCGCCATTGCCGCGACCTGCGTCCACTCGATGAGCGGCCGGTCGGCCATCAGCGGCTCCTCGATCCAGCCCAGCCCGAACTCCGCGAGCTTCGGCACCATCGCGCAGGCGGTGCGCAGGTCCCAGCCCTGGTTGGCGTCGACCATCAGCCGTTCGCCGGCCTGGAGTTCGCTGGCGACGGGACGGAGCGAGCCGAGGTCGGTCTCCTCGCCAAAGCCGACCTTGATCTTGAAGGCTCGATAGCCGGCGGCACGCATGCGGCTCACCGTGTCGTAGGCGGCGCGGCCCGGATTGAGGCCCGACGCATAGACCGGCACGGCTGAATTGTCGGTGCCGCCCAGTGCCCGCCACAGCGGCAGGCCGCGCTTGCGGGCGCGCAGGTCGTGGATTGCGAGGTCGAGCCCCGCGGCCGCGGCGGAGAAGGCGCCCGCGTCGCCGCTCTGCACGCGGAGCACATGCAACGCGCGATCGATCTCGCCCCACAGGCCGACCGGATCGTCGAGCGACTTGCCGAGTGCGCGCGGCGCCACGATGTCGGCGAAGAGGAGCGCGCGATGCTCGGCGGCGGCGTTGGGGAAATTGCACCAGATCTCGCCCCAGCCGCGGGCGCCGTCGGAATCCTCGACCCGGACGAACACCGCGGCGCGTTCGGTCATGGTGCCGAAGGAAGTGCGGACGGGTTCCTTGATCGGGGTGCGGAAGACGTGGGCTTCGACGCGGGCGAGGGTTGCCGCACTCATGACCGGTTCCTCATTCGAGCTTGATGTCCTTTTCCACGATGATCTTGCCGTAGCGCGCGCGGTCGGTGTCGATCAGCGCCTTGAACTCGGCGGGCGTGCTGCCGACGGGCAGGGCGCCCTGGTCGATGAATTGCTGCCGCGTTGCCGGATCGGCGAGGACGGCTTTCACGTCGGCCGCGATCTTGTCGACGATCGGCTGCGGCGTGCCGCTGGGCGCCAGCAGGCCGATCCAGGAGATCGAATTGTAGCCGGGCAGGCCGGTCTCGGCGGCGGTCGGCACGTCGGGCAGAGCGGGCGAGCGCTTGTCGCTGGTGACGGCGATGGGCTTCAGCTTGCCGGATTTGATCTGGCCGCTGGTCTCCAGCACCGTCGCGAAGGACATGGTGACGTGGCCGCCGATCAGGTCCTGAATGGCAGGGCCGCCGCCCTTGTAGGGCACGTGCGTCAGCTTCAGCCCGGCCTGGTTCTCGAACAAAGCGGCGGCGAGATGCATCGAGCTGCCGTTGCCCGAGGTTGAATAGGTAAAGTCACCGGGCTTCGCCTTGGCCGCCGCGATCAGTTCGGCCGTGCTCTTCGCCGACGTCGAGGGATTGACGACGAGGACCAGCGGCAGTTCGGCCACCAGCGAGATCGGCGTGAAGGCGGTGTCGGCGTTGTAGGGCAGCTTCTTGTAGAGCGACGGGTTGATCGACTGCGTGCCGATATTGCCCATGACGATCGTGTAGCCGTCGGGCTTGGCCTTGGACGCGATCTCCAGCCCGACGATGCCGGCGGCGCCCGGCTTGTTGTCGACGACGACCTGCTGACCCCATTTCTCCGAGAGTTTCTGCGCGAGCAGGCGTGAGCCTGTGTCGGTGCCGCCGCCGGGCGGGAAGGGCACGATCATCGTGACGGTCTGCTGCGGGAACGACTGCGCGCTTGCGGCGACGCTCCAAGTCAACGCCAGTGCCGTTGCCGCCAGACGGCCGATCCAGATGCTGCGCATGTTCCTCCCGAGCCCCGGCTTTCTGCCGGTGACGCAGGAAGTCTATTCCTTCGTTTCGCTGAACGTAAGCTTGTTGGCGAACGGATCGCTCACCGTGACCGTGAGTGCGCCCCAGGGCTGGTCTTCGAGGCCGGGCCGGGCATAGCGATACTTCTTGTCGATGAGCTCGCGATGGAAGGCGGCAATGCCTTTGGTCTGGATGATGAAGTGCGTGCCCGGTGCGCCGTCGCCGTGATGCTCGGTGAGGTGAATGGCCACGCCGGCGCGCGAGACCTGTGCGTAGAGCGGCGCGTTGTCGTCGAAGCGATGTTCCCAGTCCCAGGTGAAGCCAAGGAAGTCGACGTAGAACTCCTTGGCCTTGGCGACGTCGAAGATGCGCAGGCTGGGGACGATCGGCCCGAACTTGAGGTCCGTGCTCATTCGGCGGCTTGCTGTGCTGCCTCGTTCAGCACGTCGTAGTTCCGCTTCAGGTACCAGGTCATGTAGTCGCTGTACCAGGTGGTCGGGTATTTCGGCGGCTTGTCGGGACCGACCGTGGTCGGCACGGCGGCGACCGGCCAGTCGATGCCGCTGTCGCAGAAGAAGGGCAGCGCATAGCGCGCGCCGGTCGTCTTGTTGATGGCGCGGTGCGGCGTCGCCAGGAAGAGATCGTTGGTGTAGCGCTGCAGCATCTGGCCGCCGTTAACGACATAGGCGTTGTCGATCGACGGCATGTCGATCCAGCTGCCGCTCTGGCTGCGGATCGACAGGCCCTGCACTTCGTTGGGCGCCAGCAGGGTCAGGAAGCTCGTGTCGGTGTGCGGCGCCAGACCGAACTCGTCGTCGACCGGTCCGTCCTGCGGCGGGTAGTGCGTCATGCGCATCGAGAACATCGGTTCGGAGAAGGCCGTGTCGAAATAGTTGGCCGGCAGATCGAGGGCGCGGGCGTAGAGCCGCACCATCTTCTGCACCAGCCGCTCCATCTCGTTGCAGTAGTCGACGACGGTGTCGCGGAAGCCCGGCAGGTCGGGCCAGCGATTGAGACCGCGGAAGCGGCGGCCTGACAGCACGTCGGGATGGTCGGCCGCCATCTCGCGCTTCACGAAGAAAGCCTCGTTTAGATTGGCCTTGGTGCCGGTCTGCACGGTGGAAGTACGCAGCGTGTTGCCGCGCATCGGAAGGTAGCCGGTGTTGTGCTGATCGAGCTTCAGTTCGAGCTTCTTCTCGATCGGCTGGGCGTGGAAGCGCTTCACCTCGGCGAACATGCCGGCGATCTTCTCGCGCGCGATGCCGTGATTGATGATGAAGTAGAAGCCGATCTCGGTCAGCGCGAAACGCAGCTCCTTCGCCGTGCGGTCCATCGCACCGGGCTCGCCTGCCAGATAGGGGCCTAGATCAATGACGGGAATCGTTTCGGTGGCCACGGTCTGCTCCTCCTCGGGCTCCCTATTCGGCCCGGAAACGAGGATAATGCAGCCGGAGCGACGCTATGGTCCAGCGCGCGGACGGAAGGAATTTCGATGGTTTTCGGTGTCCTGGCCCTGATGGTGGCGGCGCTTTTCGCCGGTGCGGCGTTCTACGTGAGCTTCGCCGAGCATCCGGCGCGCGCCGGGCTCGACGACCGCGCGCAGCTCCAGCAATGGAAGCCGTCCTACAAGCGCGGAACGATCATGCAGGGCACGCTGGCCGCTTTGGGTTTCGTGCTGGGCATTGCCGCCTGGTGGCAGGCGCGCGACGAACTCTACATCGTCGGCGCCATCTTCATGGGCGCCAACTGGGCCTACACGGCGCTGATGATTATGCCGGTCAACAACGAGCTGAAGGCAATCGCGCTCGACGATGCGGGCGAGGATAGCGCCACTTTGCTCCGCCGTTGGGGCAAACTCCACGTCAAGCGCACGATGCTGGGCGTGGGAGCGACCGCGCTGTTCCTGTGGGCGGTGTTGAGTCGATAGCCGTTAGATAGCGTGTCGATCCGAGCAAAACTGTCATCCTGAGCGAAGCGAAGGATCTCACGCCCGCCAGGGAGTTCGTCGCCCGCTCCACTAGGTCCTTCGCTGCGCTCAGGACGACAGCTGTTGCCGCTACGCCGTCGGCAGCTTGTAGTCCTTGAAGTCCTCGCGCAGGCGGGTCTTCAGGATCTTGCCGGTGGCCGTGTGCGGAATCGCCTCGACGAACTGGACGTCGTCGGGCAGCCACCACTTGGCGACCTTGGTCGCGAGGAACTCGACCAGTTCCTTCTTGTCGATCTCGGCATCCGGCTTCTTGTGGATGATCAGCAGCGGACGCTCGTCCCACTTCGGATGCGCGATGCCGATGACTGCGGCCTCGGCGACGGCGGGGTGCGCCATCGCGGCGTTCTCGAGATCGATCGAACTGATCCATTCGCCGCCCGACTTGATCACGTCCTTGGAACGGTCGGTGATCTGCATGTAGCCGTCGGGGTCGATGGTCGCGACGTCGCCGGTGGCGAACCAGCCGCCGCCCTTGCCCTCGATGGCGCGCAGCACCTCGCCGCCCTCGCCCTTGAAGTAGCCCGAGGTGATCCAGGGCCCGCGCACCAGCAGGTCGCCGAACGCCTTGCCGTCGCGCGGCAGCTCGTTGCCGGCATCGTCGACGATCATCATGTCGACGCCGAACGGCGGGCGGCCCTGCTTCAGGCGGACTTCCAGCAGGTCGGCCGGGGAGAAGGCGAGATGCTTCTCCTTGGGATGGTTCACCGTGCCGAGCGGGCTCATCTCGCTCATGCCCCAAGCGTGCAGCACTTCCACGCCGTAGTCCTTGTCGAAGGTCTCGATCATGGCGGGCGGCGCGGCCGAACCGCCGATCACCGCCTGCTTCACGGTCGAGAGCGTGAGCTTGTTGGCCTTCATGTGGTTGATCAGGGCGAGCCACACGGTCGGCACGCCGGCGGTGAAGGTGACGCGTTCCTTCTCGAACAGCTCGTGTAGGCTGGCACCATCGAGCGCGACGCCGGGGAACACCAGCTTGGCGCCGACCATGGCGGCCGAGTAGGGCAGGCCCCAGGCATTGACGTGGAACATCGGCACGACCGGGAGCACCACCGAGCGCGCCGAGAGGTTCAGCGTGTCGGGCAGCGCCGCGCCGTAGGCGTGCAGGATGGTCGAGCGGTGGTGATAGAGCACGCCCTTCGGGTTGCCCGTGGTGCCCGACGTGTAGCAGAGCGACGAGGCCGTATGCTCGTCGAACTCCGGCCATTCGTAGGTGCCGGGCTCGCCCGCGATCAGCTCCTCGTAGACCAGCAGGTTGGGGATCTTGCAGTCCGCCGGGATGTGCGCGCGGTCGGTCATCGCCACGACATGGCGCACGCCCTTCATCTGCGGCAGCAGCTTCTCGACGGCCGGCAGCAGGTTGAGGTCGACGAAGAGGAGCTGATCCTCGGCGTGGTTCACGATGTAGACGATCTGCTCGGGGAAGAGCCGCGGGTTGATCGTGTGGCAGACCGCGCCCATGCCGGAGATGCCGTAATAGAGCTCGAAGTGGCGATAGCCGTTCCAGGCAAGCGTGCCGATGCGGTCGCCGACCTTGATGCCGAGCTTTAGCAGCGCCTCGGCCACCTTCTTCGCGCGCTTGTTGGCGTCACGGTAGGTGTAGCGGTGGATCGGCCCCTCGACGGTGCGTGAGACGATCTCGGTGTCGCCGTGGTTCAGGGCTGCATGCTCGATGAGCTGCGAAATCAGAAGCGGGCGATCCTGCATGAGGCCGAGCATCGGGGCGTCTCTCCTGTCGTGTCGTCTGGCGGCTGGGCGCCAATTGCCTTAGGTTTGCGAAGACATTCTTTGAGGGACAATCGATGAAACGGTCAAGCAGCGGCAGCGCCTCTGCAATCGCGGGACTGACCGGTGTCTGGGCCTTCCCGGCGTCGGCCCAGGCCGTCACGGGCGGCGAGGGCGCCGCGGCCGGCTTCCTGACGCTGATGACCGAGCGATTCGAGTTCACCTTCGCCCAGCTTCCCGCACTCGGCGCGCATCTGCTGCGCCTGCCGCAGACGATCGGCGGTCACACGGCGCTGTTGCTGGTCGGAATTGTCGCCGCCGGTCTCATCGCCGAAACCATCGCCCGGCTGATCCTGAACCGCGCCCGGGTGAGGGCGTTCGATCGCCTGGCGAGCAAGACGCCGCTGCGCGCCTTCTTCCGTGCGCTGCTGCTCGACGCGCTGGCGCTGGTCGCGCTGGCCGTCGCGGGCCGGCTGGTGCTGGGCCAGATCGGGCCGGCCGACAGCGTGGCCGGTCAGCTCGGCCAGATCGTGCTGCATGCGCTGGTCTACTGGCGCGGTTTCAACCTGGTGTTCCGCGCCTTCCTGCGCCCCCACGCGCCCGAGGGCCGCATCGCGCCGGTCGACGACGGCGCGGCGCGGCGCCTGCTGGTCGCGCTCAACCTCGTGGTGCTGCTGCCGTTGCTGGCCAGCCTCGTGGCGCGCGGCCTCACGGTGACCGGCGCAACCCGCGAGATCACCAGCGCGGCCATCATCCTCTACGTGCCGGTGATCGCGGTGCTGCTGCTCAGCATCGTCTGGAAGTACCGCCTCGACATGGCGGCCTGGCTGACCGCCATGGTGCCGCCCACCGGCTTCAGCCGGCAGCTCAAGCTCGACGCGGCGCGCAACTGGTGGATGGCGGGTCTCGCCTTCTACGCGCTGATCGGCGTCGCCGCGGTCTATGCCGCCCTGACCGAGAGCGGCACCGCCTCGCGCGGCATGGCGACGATCGAATCGGCGCTGATCGCGCTCTTGCTGTTCGAGACGCTGATGCACCGGATCACGCGCCACATCGTCTCCGAACTGCCGATGGCGGGCGACGTGGTGGCCGACTGCGTGCGCCTGCTGGTCCGCCTCTATGTCGCGATCCTGATCGCCGAGGCGTTGATGGTCCGCGTGCTGGCCGCCGCGACGCCGGAAGAATGGGTGTCCCACGATCGCGGCGCCAAGTTCGCGGCGCTGAGCGCGGTCGCAATCTACGCCGGCTGGCGGTTCCTGAAGTATCGGATGGACTCCTACATCGCCTCCAACCCGCTGCCGTCGGCGGACGTATCCGGCGATTCGGAAGAGGACGTAGCGGTGGCGGCCTCCCGGCTGCGCACCTTGATGCCGCTGCTGCGGGTGATCGCGGGCGTCACCATCGCCGTCGTCGGCGGGCTCCTCGTCCTGTCGGAACTCGGCGTCAACATCACGCCGCTGATCGCCGGCGCCTCGGTGTTCGGTCTTGCCGTGTCGTTCGGCAGCCAGTCGCTGGTGCGCGACATCGTGTCGGGCATCTTCTTCCTCGCCGAGGATTCGTTCCGCATCGGCGAGTATGTCGATTGCAGCAAGGTCAAGGGCACGGTCGAGGGTTTTAGTGTCCGCTCGCTGAAGCTGCGCCACCAGAACGGCCAGCTCCACATCGTGCCGTTCGGCCAGGTCGGTCACATCACCAACTTCAGCCGCGACTGGACGATCGTGAAGTTCAACATCGCCTTCGCCAACGGCACCGATGTCGAACTGCTGCGCAAGACGGTGAAGAAGATCGGCCTCGCGATGATGGAGGAGCCGACCTTCAAGCCGATCCTGCTGCAGCCGCTCAAGATGCAGGGCGTGGTCGACATCAAGGACAATTCGCTGATCGTGCGCTTCAAGTTCATGGCGCGGCCGAAGAACCCCACCATGGTCCAGCGCATGGCGATCCGGCGCATGTACGAGCAGTTCCCGGCACTCGGCATCCAGTTCGCCACCGGCAACACCTACCCGTTCCCGCTGCCGGCGACGCCCTCCGTGCCGCCGCAGGCCATGGAACCCGCCGCCAAGCCCGACGCGCCTGCCCAGGCGCCGCCGAAGGCTGCCGAATAGATCCTAGAGGAGAGACAGATGCAGAAGCGCAAACTCGGAAAGTCCGACCTGGAATTCGTGCCCATCGCCTTCGGCGGCAACGTGTTCGGCTGGACCGCCGACGAGGCGACGTCGCACAAGCTGCTCGACGGCTTCGTCGATGCCGGCTTCTCCTTCGTCGACACCGCCGACGTCTATTCGCGCTGGTTCCCGGGCAACAAGGGCGGCGAGAGCGAGACGGTGATCGGTACGTGGCTGAAGAAGGACCCGTCCAAGCGTGACAAGATCGTGCTCGCCACCAAGTGCGGCATGGGGATGCCGAGCGGCGCGCTGGCGGCCAAGAACATCAAGGAATCGGTCGATGCCTCGCTGAAGCGGCTGAACACCGACCGCATCGATCTCTTCCAGTCGCACAAGGACGACAAGGACACGCCGCAGGAAGAGACGCTCTCGACCTACGGCGAGCTGGTGAAGGCCGGCAAGATCCGCGTCATCGGCGCCTCCAACTTCGACGCGCCGCGCCTGGCCGAGGCAACGAAGATCTCCAGGGAGAAGGGCCTGCCGCGTTACGAGAGCCTGCAGCCGCATTACAATCTCATGGAACGCGGCCTGTTCGAGGGCGAGCTCGAGAACGAGTGCCTGAAGGAGGGGATCGGCGTGATCCCGTACTACTCGCTGGCCAGCGGCTTCCTGACGGGCAAGTACCGCTCCGAGGCCGATGTCGGCAGCGCCCAGCGCGGCGCCGGCGTCAAGAAGTACATCAACCCCAAGGGCATGGCCGTGCTGAAGGCACTCGACGATGCGGCCAAGGCGGCTGGCGCCACGCAGGCGCAGGTGGCGCTGGCCTGGCTGCTGCAGCGCAAGGCGATCACCGCGCCGATCGTGAGCGCCACCAGCCTGAAGCAGCTCGACGACGTGCTCAACGCGACGACGCTGGAACTCGATCCGGCTTCGATCACCGCCCTCGACAAGGCCAGCGCCCCGGCCTGAGGAAGCAGGACCGATGCTCGTCTTCCGCCAGCTCTTCGACCCGACCTCGTCGACCTACACCTACCTGCTCGGTTGCAGCGTCTCGAAAGAGGCGCTGCTGATCGATCCGGTGTTCGAACAGGCAAGGCGCGACGCGGCGCTGATCGGCGAGCTCGGTCTAAACCTAGCGTGGACGCTCGACACCCACGTCCATGCCGATCATGTGACCGGCGCCTGGCTGCTGAAGCAGCGGCTGGGCAGCCAGATCGCGCTGTCGGCGGCGTCGGGCGCGGCGGGCGCCGACCGGATGCTGCAGGACGGCGACCGCATCGAGTTCGGCCGCCGTGCGCTCGAAGTGCGGGCGACGCCGGGCCACACGTCGGGCTGCGTCACCTACGTGCTCGACGACGAGAGCATGGCCTTCACCGGCGACTGCATCATGATCCGCGGCTCGGGCCGCACCGATTTCCAGCAGGGCGACCCGCGTGCGCTCTATCGCTCGGTTCGTTCGCGCATCTTTGCGCTGCCCGAGAGCTGCCTGCTCTATCCCGCGCACGATTATCGCGGCCTCACGGTCAGCAGCGTGATCGAGGAGAAGCGGTTCAATCCGCGGCTGGGCGGCGAGGTCGGCGAGAACGACTATGTCGGCTACATGAAGAACCTCGACCTGCCGCATCCGAAGAAGATCGACGAGGCGGTGCCGGCCAACCTGCGCTGCGGCCAGCCCGGCAACGGTGCGAGTGCACCGGCCGAACCCGAATGGGCGCCGCTGCGCTTCACTTTCGGCGGCGTGTGGGAAGTGGAACCGCACTGGCTCGAGGAAAACCTCGCCAAGGTGAATGTCGTCGACGTGCGCGAACCAAACGAGTTCTCCGGCCCGCTGGGCCATATCCGGGGCGCGACGCTCGTGCCCTTGGGCGAGCTGGCGGCACGCGCAAAGGAGCTGCCGAAGGACAAGCCGGTCGTCGCGGTCTGCCGTGCCGGCAGCCGTTCCGCGCACGCGACGGCTATCCTGCAGAAGGCGGGCCTCGCCGATGTCGCCAATCTGCCGGGCGGCATGTTGCGCTGGCGCGCCGAGGGCCGCGCGGTCGACGGTGGTTCGGCCTAGCGCTCTGTCATCCTGAGCGAAGCGAAGGATATGGCGTTAGCCACGCCGTACTTCGGTCGTTCCGCCAGGTCCTTCGCTTCGCTCAGGACGACAAGGGCTTAAAACCCGTAAAGCTTCGACGGCGTATCGATCAGGATCGTGCGCCGCGCCGCTTCATTCGGCACCCAGTCCTCGAAGGTCTTGAGCGTGATCGGATAGGTCGTGACGCGGTTGAGGTCGGTATCCGTGTGCGGCCAGTCGCTGGCCCACATCAGGCGTTCGGGCCCGAAGGCGTCGAGCAGCATCGGTGCCGCCTGACGCGCGCGCTCGGGTCCGACGCGATAGGCGCCGCACATCACGACGAACAGGCGCTCCGTCTTTGCGCTCTCCAGCAGGAGCTTGAAGCCCGGATCGCGCGCCGGGCCCAGCGTGCGGTCGAACATGCCGTAGTGCGGGATCACCACCTTGTGGCCGCCGTCGAGCAGGAACGGCAGCATGTCGGGCAGGCGCTTGCTCTCGACATAGAGATGGATCGGCCAGTCGCGCTTCAGCGCCTCGCCCAGCATGTCGCCATAGGCCGACCATTGCGGCGTCGGCAGGCCGAAGATTGGGAAGCGAAGCCCGCGCACGCCGATCCGCGCCATCTCGTCCCACTGCTCGGGAGTCGTCTCGACCGAAGGCGAGATCCACGGCACGCCGCGGAAGCGCTGCGGCTCGGCCTTGAGCGCCCCGAAGAGATAGGAATTGTCGTAACCCAGGAACGACGGCTGCAGCAGCACGGCGCGGCCCACGCCATTGGCTTCGGCGAGCGCCAGCAAGGTCTGCCACGAGGCGTCGTAGTCGGGCGCATAGCGCGCATCGACGGCGAGCTTGAGGCCTTTGACGAACGCGTGCGTGTGGGCGTCGACCCAGAGCGACGACGCGGCGCTCGCCGGCCGTGTCGCGGTGGCGGCCAGCGTCATCGCGCCGAGAGTGCGGCGCGTGAGCGTCATGCCGGCAGGGTCGCGTCGCGCGACGTTTCGCGGAAGGTGAGCAGCGTGGCGATCGAGATGGCGGCGGCGCCCATGAACAGCCAGGCCGGGCTGAGATCGACCTCGGTGCGTGCGACCAGCCAGGCGGCGGTGAGCGGCGTCAGGCCGCCGATCACGCCGAAGGCGATGTTGTAGCCCAGCGAGATCGCCGTGCAGCGCACGCGGCCCGCCACCGCTTCGGTCAGGATCGAGGGGATGATGCCAAGGCCCATGCCGGCGGGAATGACCAGCGCGAGCTGGCCCGCCAGGATCAGTGCCGGGTTGGGATGGTGCATCAGCCAGAGGCAGGGCACCGCGCCGATGAAGCCCAGCGCCATCGCCGTCAACATGAGCGGGCGGCGGCCGAAGCGATCGGACAGCCAGCCCGACGCGAGCATCACCGGCAGCAGGAAGAACATGCTTGCCGTGTTGATCTCCAGTGCGCGCGCCGGCGCCACACCGTCGACCGTCTGCAGCCAGGTCACGACGTAGAGGAACATCAGGTAGAAGCCGACGGCATTGAAGATGGTGATGCCGGCAACGCGCATCACCGCGCGACCGTGATGGCGGAAGGTCTCGATCAGCGGCGAGCCATGGCCTGATCGCGGCGGTGCTTCCTCGACGATGACCTGGCGGATCCACCAGCCGACGACGCCGAGCAAGAGGCCCAGCAGGAACGGGATGCGCCAGCCCCACGCCGCGAGCGCATCGGGCGGCAGGACGGCGGCGAAGGTGGCGCCGATCGCCGAGCCCAGCAGGAAGCCGCCGGTCGCGGCCAGGGAACAGAAACTGCCGACGAGGCCGCGACGACCGGGCGGCGCCTGTTCGACCAGGAAGACCATCGAGGTCGTGGCCTCGCCGCCGACCGACAGGCCCTGCACCATGCGCAGCAGGGTGAGCAGGATCGGTGCGGCCATACCGAGCGTCTCATGGCCCGGCAGCAGGCCCACGAGGAACGTCGGCACCGCCATGGCGGAGATCGAGAAGGTGAGGGCGGCGCGCCGTCCGTAATGGTCGCCGATATGGCCGACCACCATGCCGCCCAGCGGCCGCATCAGGTAGCCCAGCGCGAAGATGCCGAAGGCGGCCAGTACCTGGGCCACCGGATCTTCTGCCGGGAAGAAGACGCGGCCGATGGTGGCCGCGAAGTAGCCGTAGATCGCGAAGTCGTACCATTCGAGCAGATTGCCGATGGTACCGGCCGCGATGATGCGGCGTGTGCTGGTCGGGGTCATTCGCCCCGACTATGCCACGTCTCTATTTCTTTTCGATATTCCAGAAGACGGGGATGGGACTCGTCACGACGCCGCTCAGCCGGTCTGAACGCGTCGCGGTCGGCAAGGTGTACTGGCCGAGCGGGACGTGCGTGCCGTAGGTGATGGCGCGGGCCTGCAGATCGGCTGCGATCTTCTTGCGGCTCTCCAGGTCGGGAGCGCGCGCGAAAGCGTCGCGCAGCTTCTCGACCTCGGCGTCGCAAGGCCAGCCGAAATTGGCCTTGTCGCACGAGGCGGTGAGCATGCTGTTGGTCAGCGGGTTCATCATGTCGACCGACAGCCACGAGGTCATGAAGCCGTTCCAGCCGCCATCCTGCGGCGGCGTCTTGCGCAGGCGGCGCGAGACGATGGCCTGGAAGTCGAGCGGCACCATCTGGACCTTGAAGCCGCCCTTCTCGAGCAGGTCCTTGGCGATCGGCCCGGCATTGGTGAGCACGGCGATGTCGGTCGTGTGCAGCATCACGATCGGCGTGCCGTCGTAGCCCGCTTCCTTCAGGAGCTCCTTCGACTTGGCGAAGTTGCCGCGCACCAGGCCTTCCATGCCGGCGTTGCTTTCGAGCGGCGTGCCGCAGACGAACATGGCGTCGCAGGTCTGGTAATATTTCTCGTCGCCGATCACGCCCTGCAGGAAGGCCTTCTGGTCGAACGCATACTCGGCGGCGCGGCGCACCTTCTCATTGTCGAACGGCGGGACGACGGTGTTCCAGCGGAAGACGTACTGCGCGCCGATCTTGTTGTAGACCTCAAGCTTCACGTTCTTGTCGGCCTGCAGCAGCGACTTCAGGTCGTGCGGCGGCGCCTCGATGTAGTCGATCTCGCCGGCCAGCAGCGCGTTCACCGCCGTCTGGTGATCGGGAATGGCCAGCCACTCGACGCGATCGACCTTGGCGATCTTGCCGCCGGCCAGGCCCGAGGCGGGTTCGGCGCGCGGCTTGTAGTCGGGGTTCTTCACATAGACGGTCTTCTCGCCCGGCTTCCATTCGTCGGCCTTGAAGACGAACGGGCCGGAACCGACGATCTCGCTGATCTGCTTGGCTGGATCGGTGTCGGCGAGGCGCTTGGGCATCATCAGCGGCGTCGAGCCGCCGGGCTTAGCCAGCGAATCGATGACCAGGCCGTAGGGCTCCTTCAGCACGATCTTGAAAGTCTTGTCGTTCACCGGCTCAAAGGACGAGACGAAGCTCAAAAGCTTCACGCCGGTCGAATCGCGCGCGCCCCAGCGCTTCAGCGAGGCGATGCAGTCCTCCGAGGTGACGGGCTTGCCGTCATGCCACTTGAGACCGTCGCGCAGCGTGAAGGTATAGGTGAGCTTGTCGTCGCTGACCGTCCAGGTGTCGACCATCTGGGGCTGCGGCTGCAGCTTCTCGTCCATCGCGAACAGCGTGTCCCAGACCATGTAGCCGTGGTTGCGCACGATGTTGGCGGTGGTCCAGATCGGGTCGAGGACTTTCAGGTCCGAATGCATCACCGCCTTGATCGTCTTCGTCTGGGCGAAGGCAGGGGAGGCGAGCAGCAGCGCGACGGCGGAACCGGCCGCCAGCAGGGTACGCAAATGCATCGGGATCAGGCCTGCCAGCGCGAGGTGGCGCGCTCGCCCGGCGCGATCTCGGCTTCCGACGGCACCGGCACCTTTTGCATGTGGCCGTAGCGCTGGGCGGCGAACCACAGCGCATAGTCGCCAAACTTGATCGGCGGATACTTGGCCGGCTTCTCGGCCGACTGGCACGAGGGCAGGCACTCGATCATCGTGTCGTGGTCGGGATCGCAGAAGAACGGAATGGCGTAGCGCAGCTGGCCCGAGACGTTGCGCACGCGATGCGGCGTCGACAGGAACCGCTCGTTGCTCCAGCGATGGAGGATGTCGCCGCCGTTCACGACATAGGCATCCTCGAGGCCCGGCGCGTCCATCCATCGACCGTCGGGCAGCAGGATCGACAGGCCCTGCACCTTGTTGGGAGGCAGCAGGGTCATGAAGCCCGAGTCCGTGTGCGGCACCAGGCTCTCGACGCTTTCGTCGTTGCCGTCGATCTGGGGATAGCGCGACATGCGCAGGATCATGTGCGGCTTGGCGAAACAGGCGTCGAAGTAGGTCTCCGGCAGGTCGAGCGCCAGCGCGTAGAGCCGCACCAGCTTCTGGCAGAGCTTCTCGAGCGTCGCGATGTATTCCAGCGTCGTCTCGCGGAAGCCCGGCAGATCGGCTGGCCACTTGTTCGGCGCATGGAAGCGGCGGCCGGAGATCACGTCGGGATCGCTGGCGTCGCGCTCGCGGCGCAGGAAGTAGGCTTCGTTCTGGCTGGGCTTCTTGCCCTGCGCGGCGGCATTGGGCGGCGCCTTCTGGGCGATCGGCATGTAGCCGATATTGTGCTCGTCGACCTTGACCGCGAGTTTGGCGTCCATCGGCTGGGCGTGGAAGCGGGCGGCGGCGGCATAGGTGTCGTCGATCAGCTGCCGCGGCACGCCATGGCCCGCGAGATAGTAGAAGCCGACATTCTCGAAGGCGTAGCGCAGCTCGGCGGCGGCCTTTTCGGCGGCGCCCGGCACGCCCGCCAGGTAATCCGCGACGTCGATCAGCGGGATTTCGCCACCGACCAGGGGCGGGGCGACGGACTGGTGGCCCACAGGCTGCACGGATGATTGCATCGGTCGACCTCCCTCGAAAACGCGGCGCGAAAACTACCATGCGCGCCCGAGCCACTGCAAAAACCGAGCCGTGCCAGTTTCGCAGGAGGTGATAGAATCTGCGGGTCCGCCGCTATGTCGCGGCGCTCCCATGGAAGGTTCGACACCGTGCAGCCGATCTGGATTTCGCTCGTGGCCTGCGCGGTCATGCTCCTGGGCGCGGTGATCGGCATCCTGCTGCGGCGCATCCTGCCGGACGATCATCTCGACGAGCACGCCAAGGACATCGTGCGGATGGGATCGGGGCTGGTCGGCACGATCGCAGCCCTGGTGCTCGGCCTGCTGATCAACTCGGCGAGCGGCAGCTTCGAGGCGCAACGAAACGACGTCCGCCAGATCGCCACCGACGTCATCCTCCTCGACGATATCCTTCAGCAGTATGGGCCCGAGGCGAAGTCGGCCCGTGCCACCTTGCGGGAAGCCGTCGACGAAATGGTCGAGCGGATCTGGCGCGACCACGATTCGCGCAGCCTCGCGGTGGCCTATGGCGTGGGGACCGTCGGCGCCAAGGTCTATGCCGGCATCCACGCCCTGTCGGCCGATACGGCGGTGAAGAAGGCGTTGAAGGATCAGGCGCTGCAGATGGCGATCCCGATCTCGCAGGCGCGCCTCATGCTCTACGAGCGCTCGAAGTCGTCGCTGCCGGCGCCGATCCTGATCGTGCTGCTGTTCTGGCTCACCGTGCTGTTCACCAGCTACTGCCTGTTCTCGAGGGTCAATCCGACATCGGCCGTCGCGCTGGTGCTGGTGGCGCTCTCGGCCTCGGCGGCCTTGTTCCTGATCCTCGAAATGGGCGAGCCCTTCACGGGCTTCATGCAGATTTCGAGCTCGGCCATTCGCACCGCCCTGCCGCCGTTGGCGCCTTAGGACTGCCTCAACGCCCGCCGGATCAACTCAGGCGTCGATGTCGCGCCGAGCTTCAGCATCGCGCGGGCGCGATGGATTTCGACGGTGCGGTGGCTGATGCCAAGTGTTCGTCCGATGGATTTGTTGGCAGCACCTTCGAGCACCTGGACCAGCACCTCGGTCTCGCGCGGCGTGAGCTGGTCGAGGGCGGCCTGGGGCAGCCGCCGCAGCAGCTCGGCACCGGTGTAGGTCGTGGCCGGGAGATCGAGCGGCTTGCCGGCGATCTCGGACAATCTCAGCCGCGCCGTGCTGCCGATGATGCGGCAGGCGGTGACGACCGGCTTGCCGCTGGTGTGCGCGACCTGCTGAGCCATCTCAGCCGTGTAGCCGACCGAGTTCATCACGATCAGGTCCGCGCCCGACACGCGGTCGATCGCTTCGGTCAGGTCGGAGCTCTGGCCGCCGCCGATGGTCGCCAGCGAGCTTTTGAGCATCGTGCCGTAATCGCTCTCGCTGGCGGCCGATTGCTGGCTGGCCAGGGGAAAGATGATGCCGATCCGGGAGTTGCTGGCGGTCAGCGCGGAGATCCAGGCGTCGAGCGTATCCTGGCCGTGGATGTGCGGGGTCCGGGTCGAAAGCCGCGCGCGCATGCCGGTCATCGCCAGGATGAGAAGGTCGTAGTTGCGACCGTCGAGATCGGCGACCAGTGTCTCGACCCTGCCGGTCACGAAGCCGGCATCGACGATGACGTGACGGCCGTCGCGCAATTGCGTCGTGTAGCGCAGTTCGTCGCCGCGCGGCGCCATGCTCTCGATCAGCGCATCGGAGTCGTTGTCGAGGGCGCCGAACTCGTCGTGTTCGGCCTCGCCGAGCAGGGGACGGATTTCCTGCATCACATCGGGCCGCGGTGCCTGGCCCATGGTGATCACGGCGATGCGCGGCGTGCGCCTGGTCTCCACCTGTCTTCTCCCCATACGTGCTCGCACGTATTGATGGCTTTCCTGTTTATTCCATAGTCATGCCTGAATACGGGGCAAGATGTCATGCCGGCAGGAACTCATCGCGCGACGAAAGACGTCGTTTCGGTGGTCCCGATCTTGCAAGGCTTCGCTCCCGCGGATCCTCGTCTAACCTGACAAGAGCGACCTCGCTCGAAGTATCGGACCATGCCCCTGACCGACATCACAATAGACGACATCGAATCGCTGGCCGTCGGCGCCTGGGTCCTCGGGACCGGGGGCGGCGGCAGCCCGTATCTCGGTCTGCTGAACATGCGCGCCCTCTACAAGGAAGGCTATCGCGTCCAGCTCATGCCGTCGTCCGAACTGGCCGACGACGACTGGGTCGCGGCGGTCTCCAACATGGGTGCGCCGCTGGTCGGACAGGAGCGCCTCACCGACAGCCGCACCATCGCCCGCGCCGTCGACCTGATGGAGCGCAACACGCGCTATCGCTTTCGCGGGATCATGGCGCTGGAGATCGGCGGCGGTAACTCGATCCAGCCGCTGATGGCGGCGGCGCATCTGAAGCGGCCGGTGATCGACTCCGACATGATGGGCCGCGCCTATCCCGAAGCGCAGATGACTTCGGTCGCAGTGGGCGATCTGATGCCGTGCCCGCTCACCACCGTCGACGTGCGCGGTCTCGAATCGGTCGTGGACAAGGTGCCGACCTGGAAGTGGATGGAGCGTGTCAGCCGCAAGATCTGCGTCGAGTACGGCTCCATCGCCTCGACCTGCAAGGCGCCGCGTACCGGCGCCGAGGTGAAGAAGTGGGGCATCCACGGCACCACGACCAAGGCCATCGCCATCGGCCATGCCGTGCGCGAGGCGCAGCGCACGCACGGCGATCCGATCGCGGCCATCCTCTCGGTCGAGCCGGGCAAGGTCCTCTACAAGGGCAAGGTCATGGACGTGGAGCGCCGGGCGACCGAGGGCTTCCTGCGTGGCCGCACCCGTTTCGACGGCATGGACGAGTATCGCGGCTCGGCCATGGAGATCAATTTCCAGAACGAATGGATCGTCGCCTGGCTCGACGGCAAGCCGATCGCCATGTCGCCCGACCTGATCTGCGTGCTCGATTCAGTGTCGGGTGAGGCGGTCGGTACCGAGACCATCCGCTACGGCCAGCGGGTCACGGTGATCGCGCTGCCGCCGCCGCCGGTGTTCCTCAGCCCCAAGGGCCTGCAGCATGTCGGGCCGAAGGCGTTCGGCTACGACATCGAATTCAAGAGCGTCTTCGCTTGAGCCGACGGGACATCACCGAGGACGATATCGAATCGCTGGCCGTCGGCGCCTGGGTGCTGGGCACCGGCGGTGGCGGCAACCCGTATCTGTCGCTGCTCAACATGCGGGCGCTCTATCGCGAGGGGCGGCGTGTCCAGCTCATGCCGGCCTCGGAGCTCGGCGACGACGACTGGGTCGGCGTGATCGCCAACATGGGCGCGCCGCTGGTCGGCATCGAGCGCCTGACCGACCACCAGACCATCGCCCGCGCCGCCCGCCTGATGGAGCGCCATACGCGCCGTCGCTTCGACGCGGTGATGGGCATGGAGATCGGTGGCGGCAACGGCGTGCGGCCGCTCATGGTCGCGGCCCATCTCGGCGTCCCCGTTGTCGATTCCGACACGATGGGCCGGGCTTACCCCGAGGCGCAGATGACGTCGGTGGCGGTCGGTGGGCTAAAGCCCTGTCCGCTGACGGCGGTCGACGTGCGCGGCCTGGAGTCCATCGTCGAGACCGTGCCGACCTGGAAATGGGCCGAGCGGGTCGTGCGCAAGATCTGCGTCGAGTACGGCTCGACCGCGCCGACCTGCCAGCCGCCGCGCACCGGCGCTGAGGTGAAGAAGTGGGGCATCCACGGCACCACGACCAAGGCCATCGCCATCGGCCGCGCCGTGCGCGAGGCGCAGCGGACGCATGACGATCCGGTGGCCGCCATCCTCTCCGTCGAACCGGGCAAGCTCCTCTACAAGGGCAAGGTCGTCGACGTGGAGCGGCGCGCGACCGAAGGTTTCCTGCGCGGCGTGGTGCGGTTCGAGGGCATGGACGAGTGCCGGGGATCGGCCATGCACATCAATTTCCAGAACGAGTGGATCGTGGCGAACCGCGATGGCGAGCCGGTCGCCATGACGCCGGACCTGATCTGCGTCCTAGACTCGGTATCGGGCGAGGCGGTCGGCACGGAGACGATCCGCTACGGGCAGCGGGTCACCGTGATTGCGCTGCCTGGCCCCGACATTTTCCTCACTCCCGCTGGCTTGGCGCATGTCGGACCGCGGGCCTTTGGCTATGATCTCGAATTCAGGAGCGTGTTCGCGTCATGAGACGAATCGGTATCGATGTCGGCGGCACCAACACCGACGCTGTCCTGATCGAAGAGGGCAAGGTCGTCGGCGCGGTGAAGGCGCCGACCAGTCAGGACGTGACCACGGGCATCCTCGACTCGCTGAAGAAGCTCGGCGGCACCGGCGTGCTGAAGGGCGCCGACGGTAAGCCGAAGAAGGTCGACGGCGTGATGATCGGCACCACGCATTTCATCAATGCCGTAGTCCAGCGGCGGCATCTCACCAAGGTCGCGGCGCTGCGGCTCGGCCTGCCGTCGGGCGCTTCGCTGCCGCCGTTCTGCGACTGGCCGGAGGATCTCGCGGCGCTGGTGCGCGGTGGCGTCTGGATGGTCGAGGGCGGTCATGAATATGACGGCCGGCCCTTCATGCCGCTCGACGAGGCGGCGGTCCTGAAGGCCGCGCAGGAGATGAAGGCTGCGGGCCTGCATGCCGTCGGCATCTCCTCTGTTTTCTCGCCGCTCGATCCCACGCATGAAAAGCGAGCGGCCGAGCTTGTCGCCTCGGTGCTTCCCGACGCCGCCATCACCTGCTCGTCGGACTTGGGCCGCATCGGCCTGCTGGAGCGCGAGAACGCGGGCCTGCTGAACGCGGCGCTGGCCGACCTGTCGCGCGACACGATCGCGGCCTTCGAAAAGGCGATCCGCGATTCCGGCATCGATGCGCCGCTGTTCATCACCCAGAACGACGGCACCGTGGCCGAGGCCAGCCAGGCGCGACGCCTGCCGGTCTACAGCTTCGCCTCCGGCGCCACCAACTCGATGCGCGGTGCGGCCTATCTGTCGGGTCTCAGCGACGCGATGGTGATCGACGTCGGCGGCACCACGACCGACGTCGGCCAGCTCAAGCTCGGCTTCCCGCGCGAGGCCAATTCGGTGGTCAAGGTCGGCGGCGTGCGCACGCTGTTCCGCATGCCCGACCTGCTGTCGATCGGCCTGGGCGGCGGCAGTCATGTCGTGCTCGATCCGCTGTCCATCGGGCCCGTTTCGGTGGGCTACCGCCTGCTGACCGACGGCATCGCCTTCGGCGGCAAGCAGCTCACCACCACGGACGTGGCCATCGCTGCCGGCGTGCTGACACTCGGCGACAAGACGAAGGTCGCCCATCTCGATGCCGCAACCTGCGCCAAAGTGTTCGCCGAGGCCGCGCGCCTCGCCGAGGAAGCGATCGACCGAATGAAGACCGAGGCCGGCGACGTGCCGCTGGTCGCGGTCGGCGGCGGCGCCTTCCTGATCCCCGACAAGATGGCGGGTGTCTCGCAGGTCATCCATGTCGAGCATGGCGATTGCGCCAATGCGGTGGGTGCGGCCATCGCCCAGGTCTCGGGCGAGTGCGACCAGATCTTCAAGGACCTGACCCGCGTCCAGGCGATCGAAGCGGCGCAAGACATCGCCAATGACCGGGCCGTTGCGGCCGGCGCCGACCGTGCGACGCTTCATACGATCGAGAGCGAGGACATGCCGCTCGCCTATCTGCCCGGCAACTCCGTCCGCGTGCGCGTCCGCGTCGTGGGCGACGTTGCGGCGACTTCGTGATCGCCGCGCGATGACGAACGCCGCGCGCCCGTCGCCGATTGCCTGGCTGATCGCCCCGGCCGCGCTGCTGTTCGTCCTGTTCTTCGTGCTGCCGTTCGGTGTGATGACGGCGATGTCGTTCTATTCCGGCAATCCCGTCACCAACCCGAACGCCTTTTTAACGACGCGCCACTACGAGCGTTTCATCTTCGATCCGGCCGGCATCTTTCATGACGCGCTGTGGTCGACCCTGCGGATCGGCCTCATCACCACGATCATCGCGCTGCTGATCGGCTATCCGCTGGCGCACTGGATGGCTCGCATGCAGTCGCGGCTCGGTCATGCGCTGGTGCTGATGGCGGTGATCGCGCCGATGCTGACCGGCATCGTGGTCCGCACCTTCGCCTGGATGACGATCCTCCAGGACAAGGGCGTCATCAACACGACGCTGATGCAGTGGGGACTGATCCAGAAGCCGCTGCCGCTGATGTACAACGAGTTCGGCACCATCGTAGCGCTGGTCCATATCTACGTGCCGTTCATGGTGCTGACCCTGACCGGCGTGATCGGCCGCATCGACGAGCGGCTGGAGCAGGCGGCGCGCAGCCTGGGCGCCGGTCGCGTCCGAGCCTTCGTAGAAGTCACCTTGCCGCTCAGCCTGCCGGGCATCCTGGCCGGCTCGCTGCTGGTCTTCGCTTTGTCGATCAGTGCCTATGTCACGCCTTCGCTGATGGGCGGCACCGACGTGCTGACCTTGCCCATGCTGATCGCCCAGCAGGTCGGGACCAGCTTCAACCCGAACTTTGCGGGAGCGCTCGGCGTCATCCTGCTGCTGGTCTCGCTGGCCATCGTCGTCGCCTACAACCGCATCCTGGCCCGGCTGGCGGGCGGACAGGGGATGGCATGAGCGCCGCCCCGAACCGCCGGCCGTTCGACGCGGGCCGCGCCGCTTATCTGGCACTGAACGGGCTGCTGCTCGCCTTCCTGCTGCTGCCGATCGCCATCGTGCTGGTGTTCGCGCTCAATCCGACGCCGTACATTTCCTTCCCGCCGGTCGGTGTCAGCCTGCGCTGGTTCGAGAAGTTCTTCGGCAGTGCGGAGTTCATGAACGCGCTCTGGCTGTCGCTGTGGGTGGCAGCGGTGGTGCTGGTCCTGTCGATCGTGATCGGGGGCGCCTGCGCGCTGGCGCTGGCGCGCGGCAACCTGCCGGGGCGGGCGACGATGACTGCCTTCTTCATGTCGCCGCTGATGGTGCCGGCGATCCTGACCGGCCTGGCGCTGTTCCAGGCCTATCTCCTCTCGGGCATCGGCCGGCCGGTCTGGGGCCTGATCGCGGCGCATACGCTGGTCGCGGTGCCTTACGTCATCCGCACGACACTTGCCGTGTTGCACAATTTCGACCGCCGCATCGAGGAAGCCGCCGCCGTGCTGGGGGCGAGCCCCATCCGGGTGTTCTTCGAGGTCACCCTGCCGCTGATTCGGCCGGGCGTGTTCGCCGGCGGCGTCTTTGCCTTCATCGTGTCGTTCGACCAGTTCCCGGTCTCGCTGTTCCTCGTGGTGCCGAAGGGCGAGACCCTGCCGGTGGTGCTGTTCAACTACATGAAATTCGACCTCGACGGCGCCATCGCGGCCGCCTCGATGGTCTCGATCTTGCTCGCATTGTCGGTGGTTCTGGTGCTGGAGAGGCTGATCGGCCTCAAGGCCTACGTTAAGCTCTGATGGGAACGAACAAGGGGGTTGCCATGATTTCACGTCGCAAAGCGTTGCGTAGCGGTGCTGGCCTCGCGGCCCTGGCCACGGTCGGCGCGCCGTCGCTTCTTCATGCCCAGACCAAGACGCTCAAGATCACGACCTGGGGCGGCAAGTGGGGGGATGTGATGAAGGCCACGGTGCTGCCGGCCTTCGAGAAGGAGTTCAAGTGCACGGTGTCGGCCGACCAGGCCTTCCCGTTCCTGCCCAAGCTGCAGGTCAGCTCCAAGAGCGATCCGATCTACGACGTGCTGCACGCCAACTCGAACGAGCAGTGGAACGCCCTCACTGACGGACTGGTGATCGACAAGATCACGACCAAGGAAGTGCCCAACATTGCCGACGTCTATCCGTATGCGGTCAGCGACAAGATCGTGGGCGTCACGATCTTCACCAGCGCGATCGGCCTCGGTTACCGCACCGACAAGGGCCTGACCAAGCCGACTTCGTGGAAGGACCTTGCCGATCCCAAGTTGGCGGGTTCGCGCGGCGGCTATCTCATCCCGGTGAACAGCCTCGGGCAGGCGCACCTGATGATGCTGGGCAAGGTCTACGGCAAGGGTCTTACCGATCTCGACGCCGCCTACAAGGCGCTCGAGGCGCTGAAGCCGATCAAGCTGGTCGATTTCACCGGCCAGATGGAAAAGATGCTGCTGTCGGCCGAAGTGTCGATGGGCGTCATCCATGATTCGGGCGTCTATCGCTATGAGGGTCCGAATGCGCAGCCCGTCGACTTCGCCAGCCCCTCCGAGGGCGTGCTGGCGCTGGAGCAGGTGTTGAACGTCACGCCGGGCTCCAAGGTCAAGGAATTGGCCTTTGCCTACATCGACTACATGCTGCGGCCCGATGTGCAGAAGCTGCTGGCCGAGGCGGTGTGGTATTCGCCGGCCAACAAGAAGGTGAAGCTCGACGCCAAGTACGACGCGAAGCTGCTCACCACGCCGGAGAAGGTCGCGACGCTGATCCAGCCCGACTGGAAATGGTACAATGCGCGCCGCGAAGACATCGACGCCCGCGTCACCAAGATCCTGAAGGGCTAATGACTTCCGCTGCCATCAAGCTCGACCAGGTAACCAAGACGTTCGACGGCCGCGTGATGGCCGTCGACGCGGTCACGCTCGACATCGCCGCCGGCGAATTCTTCTCGCTGCTGGGCCCGTCGGGCTGCGGCAAGACGACGAGCCTGCGCATGATCGCGGGCTTCGAGCATCCCGACTCGGGTCGCGTCCATGTCGGCGGCAAGGACATCACCGATCTGCCGGTGCACAAGCGCGACATGGGCATGGTGTTCCAGTCCTATGCGCTGTTCCCGCATCGCACGGTGGCCGAGAACGTGGCCTTTGGCCTGCGCATGCGCGACGTGCCGAAGCCAGAGATCGAGCGGCGGGTCGCGGCGGCGCTGGCGCAGGTGGCGCTGACCGGCTTCGAGACCCGCAAGCCCGGCCAGCTTTCGGGCGGCCAGCAGCAGCGCGTGGCGCTCGCCCGCGCGCTGGTCGTCGAGCCGCCGGTGCTGCTCTGCGATGAGCCGCTGGGCGCGCTCGACCGCAAGCTGCGCCAGCAGATGCAGTTCGAGCTGAAGGAACTGCAGAAGCGACTGGGCGTCACGCTCGTTTTCGTGACGCATGACCAGGAAGAGGCGCTGGCCATGAGCGACCGCATCGCCGTGATGAACGGCGGCAAGGTCGAGCAGGTCGGCACGCCGACCGAGATCTACGAGCGGCCGCGCACGCGCTTCGTCGCGGACTTCATCGGCGAGATCAACATTCTGGAGGAGGGCGGCCGCCCGCGCGCTCTGCGCCCGGAGAAGATCCGGCTGGTCGCCACCGACGGCGCGCGCCTGGCCGGGACGGTCGAGACGGCCAACTATCTTGGCGGCTCGACGCTGTTGCGGGTGCAGCCCGCCGCCGGTCCCTCGATGCTGGTGCGCGAGACGCATGCCGGCGAACGCGCCTCGAGGATGCCGGGCGATGTGGTGGGACTTGCCTGGAACGACACCGACGCCGTCACGCTGGAGGGCTGAACCGTGAGCACCTTGGGAATTGTCACCATTGGCCAGGCGCCGCGCGACGACATCGTCGAGTTGTTTGCTGCCCAGGCGCCGGCCGGCACCAAAGTGATCCTGCGCGGTGCGCTCGACGGCCTGACCGATGCCGAGGTCGATGCCGTGCCGCCGATCAGCGGTGCCGACACGCTCTACACACGCCTGCGCGGCGGCCGCGATGTGAAGATCTCCAAGCAGGCGGTGATCGCGCGCTCGCCCGAGACGCTGGCCAAGCTGCGCGCTGACGGCTGCGACGCCATCGTCTATGCCTGCACCGGCGAATTCCCGCCGATGGAAGGCGATGCCGGCGTGCTCTTTCCGTCGCGGGTACTGAGCGGCATCGCCGAGGGTCTGCTGCCGCGCGGCCGGCTCGGCCTGCTGGTGCCGTTCGCCGAGCAGGGTGAGAAGCTCGCGACCAAGTGGGCGCGCAGCGGCGTCGCCGTCACGGTCGAGGCGCTGGTGCCGAGCGTCGGGCCGGAAGAGGCGGCGGAGGTCGCACGCAAGCTGGCGTCGACGAAGCCAGACCTCGTGGCGCTTGACTGCATGAGCTACGGGCCCGCGACCAAGGCGGCCGTGAAATCCGAAGTGAAGGTGCCGACCCTGCTGGCGATCACCGCCACCGGCCGCGTCCTGCGCGAGTTGCTCGACTGACCCTAGTTGCCGTCACCGACGGTAAAGGGAATCTCGCCGTCAAACTGCGGTTGGCCGCCGACCAGCCAGTGCAGGCTGTAGCGGCCCGGCTGCAGCGTGGGTGCGCGGGCGAACAGCACGTCGGGGGTCGATTCCAGCCGCGGATGCAGCACTTCGACGATCTTGCCGTCGCGCTTGATGGCGAGGCGGGAATCCTCGTGGTCGACCGGGCGGTTGAAGCGGACATAGAAGGCGCTGCTGCGCCCGCCGACCACCGCATCCGCCTTGGGCGCGGAGTCGAGTACCCGAAGTTCCTGGGCCTCCGCGGAGCCCGTGGCCCCAAGCAGGCCGGCCAAGCTGCATGCAAAAATGGATTGTCGCCGCGTGATCATCGTCCACGCTTCTTCGCACGGCGACGCTTGCATGGCTAGACGAGCCAGCCGTGTCCCGACGCGCTGGTGAAGTCGAGCTGAACGACGAGGTCGTTGTAGTCGCGGTCGCCGCCGCCGCGCAGATCTTCCCAGCCCCAGGTGTTGGCGCCGTAGTTCCAGAGATGCGCGACGTGCTCGCCGTTCACCACTTCGTTGGCCTGGCTGAAGGCCCAGAAGGTGTCGTTGTTGGTGACGTTGGTGAGCTGCATGGCGATCAGGTCGCCGGCATCGACGCCGGTGATCTGCGCCTGCCCGGCATTGCCGTCGCCGGGGCCGGCGATCGTCGTGCCGCCGCCCTGTACGTTGTAGGCGCGGCCCGCGGCGAGGGCGGCGTAGCCCGCCTGGTCGGGCGCCACGCCGTTGATGGTGCCGTTATAGTCGTCGACCTTGTAGAGCATCAGCGAAAGGTCGGCGCCCGCGACCTGGCGCATGCGCACCACGACGTTCACGTCGTCGGCGTGGTTGGCGGTTTCCGCGACCGCGACCGATTGGGCGAGACGCACCGAGTTGCCGCTGTCGGCATAGAAATCCGCAAAGCCGAACGCGGCGCTGAGACTGGCCTGCGCGGCGACCGTGCCGCTGCCGTTGAACGTGACCGACAGGCTGTCGCCGTCTGCGACGATCGCCTGCGTCAACGTTCCCTGCGTCTGGCCATCGAACAGGGCCAGCAGGGCGGAGTCGAAATCCTCCTGCAGCGACTGCTGTGCGAGCTGGCTGGTCCAGGCAAAGGCTGCATGGGCCACGCTGCTGGCGTCGGTCGAATCGGTGCCGGTGGTCACGGTCACCGTCGCATCCGCCGTCGCCGTGGTTTGCAGCAGCAGGGTCTGCGCCGTGCCGCTGGTCCAGCCGGCACCGTTGGAATCGATGACGTCAGGCACGGCGGTGCCGTAGTTGGAGTTCTCGAAATAGACCTGCGAATGGGCGATCCAGGTGAGGGCGCGGGCCAGCAGAACGCCGTTGGGCGTGCCCAGTCCCGTCACCAGATCGTAGCCCGGCCCGGCCGAATAGCCGTAGCCGGTCGGCGTGATGTCGACACCGTCGCTGGTGTAGTTGCCGCCGTAGAGGAAAGACGAGGTGCTGTTGCCGATCGTGATGTCGTTGAACGAGGCCGGCGCGATCGCTGCGGCGGTGTAGAGCAGATCGTTCATGTAACCCAGGTTGGGCAGGCCCTGATCGGCGAAGATGGCGTTGATCTGCGTGGCGAGAGAGGCCCATAGCGGCGTCGCGGCGCTGGTGCCGTCGTCGTGCTGGTTCGACGTCATGTCCGGGTTCGGCACGATGTACAGCATGTTGCCGCCGGCGTTGGCCGACACGTCGGGGATGCCGCGGCCCGGCGTTTGCGAGGGGTCGGACGTCGTCGGGTTGAGGCCGTAATCGACCTGGTAGCCGGGCGGCAGCTGGCTGGTATCGACGCCGCTCGCCCCGGTGTTGTTGTGGACGAAGCCGGTGCCTGCAGGATTGGCGATCGAGGTGCCGTCGACGTAGTAGTGGTTCCACACCGTCTCGACGAGCAGGTCCGCGCTGCCGGCGGCGGGCAACTGCGTCAATCCACCGGCAATGAGCTGCCACAGCGTCGGGAGATTGCCTGCCAACGCGTTGCTGACGATGCCGTTCAGCGTGCTGTCGGCCTGCGCGGCCGCGACCGTGCTGACGGAGGTGCCGCCGACGGTGACGACGTACTGGCTGTTGTGGGTGGAACTGGCATTGGGCAGGCCGTTGCCGAACATGTCGCCCGAGCCGCCATCGCCCGCATCGTTGAACACCGAGATGTTGCGCAGCGCGGCGTCGACGTAGAGCCCGTTCGACGCGATCAGGAACGGAGAACCGGGTGCCGACAGCGATGTGTAGTTGAACGACGAGGTGATGACTGCGGGATTGTTGACCGTGTCCCAGAAGGCCGACTGGTAGGCCGTATAGGCGTTGCGTTGCGCGTGGTTGTCGATGCCGGAGCCTGCGTAGGTGATCAGCGTGCTCATCGGGTTAATGGCCGTCACGATGCCGACGTCCAGCGAGCGCTCGCCGGCCGGGTTGAAGGCCGGGGGCGTCGTGTTCGGATATTCCTGGCCGCCGCTCGCGATCGCGATGACCTGGTCGGCGGTCAAGGGCGAGAGGCCGATCGAGGCGCGGTAGGTGTTGATTGCGGCCAGGAAGCCGTTGCCGTTCGGATCGTTGAGAAGGGCGGTGCCGACACCGGGCTCGACCAGCCCGATGGCGCCGGTCGCCACCGCGTCCGGCGAGGTCGGATCCCAGAGAGAGCCCGTGAAGGGAAAATTGTAGTAGTCCTGCGCAATCGTCTGCGGACGGGCGTCGACTGTTGCCGTGCCCGCGGCATTGCCAGGGCTCTGCCAGCCCTGAGGCAGGGTGACGCCCGGCGTCGACGGCGCGCTGTAATCCGGATACGGACCGAAATCACCGGAATCGAACCACAGGCCGGTGACGCCGTTGTCCGCCAGTTCCGTCGGCAGGGAGAGATTGCCGCTCCAGTAACGGACGGTTTGCGTTCCGGTGCCCGGGGCAGGCGCCGCCACCTCGACCGTCATCAGCGTTGCGCCGGGGCCGAACAGCGTCGTGAAATTGTCCTGGTTGACGTTGACCCAGATGGTCCGCGATTCGGGCGAAGAGACGTATTGTGCGTTGGCGGGCCCGTTCGTGTCGTACGTCGTGATGTGGAGATCGGCGAGGGCGGTCAGGACGTTCGAATAGGCCGTCGGATCGGCGCCGTAGGTCGACCAGATCGTCGCCTGGTCGGCGAGGGCCGCCTGTCGCGTCGCCCAGTTGGACGCCAGCAGATCCGTCGGATCGTTCGCGCGCTCGAGAACCAGCGCCACGTTGAACGAGAAGGTCGGCAACGGCGTGCCGCCGGTCGGCGCGTCGGCGTTGGTGCGCCAGCTCGCGAAATCGAGGTAAGTCGAATTCGCCAGTTCTACATAGTCGGCCATTGCATCCGGCACATGTTTGAAGGGGGCTGGCCGTCAACATAACAGGAGCCGACGTGCCGGCAATATGCGGCGCTGGCGCACGGCAATTGCGTGTTCCGTACGGCGTATGACGGCGAAGCCTGCGCGCCTAGTTGCGCTCCATCACGCGTTCCAGCCGGCGCGTCAGGAACCAGGCAAGCGCCAGGAAGGCCACCAGCATGACGATGCCGAACGTCGACAGCGCGTCGCTCATCGTCTGGTCCGATACATAGCCGAAGCCGTAGCCGGTCGAGACGGCGAGGCTGGCCCACAGGCCCGAGGCGATGAAATTCAGCAACAGGAAGCGCGGCCAGCGCAGGGTCGAGGCACCGTAGGCGAAGCCCGCGACGTTGCGGATGATCCGCGGGTAGCGGTGGATCAGGATCATCCAGACATGGTGGCGGTCCGCCAGCCGTGCGGCCGTCTCGACGGCGCGCTGCAGGCGCGGGATGCCGCGCAGCCAGCGTGTGCCGAAGCGGCGGCCGACCCAGAAGCGCACCACGTCGCCGGCAAAGGTGCCGGCCCAGCAGCCCGCCAGCGCCTGCTCGTAGCCTAGCGCGCCGGCATGCGCGGCATAGCCCGCGAAGATCGCCAGCAGGAGGCTGTTGGCCATCGAATAGACGGTGAGGAAAGCGTAGGCCGCATCGCCGTGCTGGCGGATGAAATCGAGGAAGGACGCAAGGTCGCCGGCGAACATCGGCCCTGCCTACAACGAAAAAGGCGGCCCCGCGAGGGGCCGCCTTCTGTCGTGTTTGGGCGTAGGTGTTTAGGTCTTAGGTCGGGCCGACCGGGCGGCCGGGCCAGCGATAGCCAGGAGCCGGCAGCGGGATCTTCGCATCGATCAGGGCGTCCTCGAGGGTCGGGATGCCAGCGGCGTAGTCGCCCGCTTCGCACTTCGCGATGGCGGCGGCCTCAGGCGTGCCGACCTGCGAGGTACGATACTGGCGCCACTTGTCGCTCAGCGCCTTACAGTAGGAGCGCGGATCCGAGAACACGGTGCTCACCGTGGTCTGGCCACCGACGACGATCTCGACGCGGCGGTTCTGCGGCTCACGGACGTTGTCGCCGGTCTGCACGAGCAGGCCTTCCTCGCCACGGCCGTTGACCGTGATGGCGGTGGCCGGCACGCCCTCGCGGACGAGCTGTTCCTTGACCGAGTTCGCGCGGCGCAGCGACAGCGCCATGTTGTACTGCGGCGAGCCCGACGTGTCGGTGTGGCCGGTGGCGACGATGTTGGCGGCGCCGCGGGTCTTGTAGGCCTGCGCAGCCTGGCGGACCGTGTCGACGGCCTGGCTGGTCAGGTTGGAACGGTCCCAATCGAAGAAGACCATAAAGGTCTGCGCCTGGACCGGCGGCGGCGGCGGGGGAGGAGGCGGCGGAGCGGGCTCCGACGCGCAAGCGCCCAAAAGGAATGTCGCCGCGGCGACGACCAGGAGTTTCTTCAGCATGGAATGGTTTCCCTCGATTTTTGGATCTGAACCCACGGCGGGTTCGTCCGATGGCTTTAACGAGGTAGCCGGCCAGAAGTTCCGCTAGCGTGCATAAAGAAACTTTGTACCGTCCAGATACCCCACTAATTGGGCCCCGGATCAGTAGTCCCACTCGGCCTTGACGCCGACCCGGCCGTTCGAGTTGGCGCCGATATCGCCCTCGACCTTGATGTTGTCGAACACGTCGAGCTGCACGACGCCCCGGCTGGAGTTGCCGGCCGCCCCCTGGCGGGCACCGACATAGACGCCCGGCGCCACATACCGGCCGGCCTCCAGGGAGACGCCGTTGGCGCTGGAGCCGGTCGGCTCCGTGCCCTTGGAGCCCGATGTGCCGACGCTCAACTGGTCGAGGCCCAGCCCCTTGCGCAGGCGGCCCAGCACGCCCTCGCCGGGCGACTGGCCGGCCAGCTCGGCCATGACCTGCGCCACCTCGAGCAGTTCCGAGGCGCCGAGCTGCGAGGCGGGCTTGCCGAAGATCAGCAGCGCCATCGCCTCGTCGGACGGCATCGAGGGGCTGGAGGTGATCTCGATCTTGGGATCGCGGGCGGTGCCGGTGATGGCGATGCTGACGGTGGCAGATTGCGCCGGCACCGAGGCCAGGAAGTCGAGTCGCGGGTCGATCGCGTCAAGATTGTCGAGGCTGACGATGCCTTTGGTGAAGGTCAGGCGGCGGCTGCCCAGGCTGAAAGTGCCGCGCCGCATGGTGAAGCCGCCGATCACCGCCGGGGCCGCCGGCGTGCCGCTGACCGTGAGCTGGCCGCTCATCTCCGCATCGAGGCCGCGGCCGCGCACGAAGATCGCCTGCGGGGCGCGCACGTCCAGCGCCAGCTTGATCGGTGTCGCCGTCGGCGGGGGCGGCGCCTTTTTAGTGGTCTTCTTCGCGGGCGTCGGCTGGGTGGCGGCAACGGCGGCGCCGGGCTTGTTGATCTCGCGCACGTCGATGGTGGGGAACGAGGCGGTCTGGCCGCCGCCCACCGAGATCTCGGCGCGGTCGATGGTGACGGGTCCCGAGATCTCGATGCCCGACGAGGTCGAGCCGGTGATCTTGAGCGCGCTGCTGACAGTGGCGACCAGGTCGGGCCGGCTGACCAGCAGCGCGCGCTGGGCGGCGAGGCCGATGTCGAACACCGCGCCGCGCTCGTCGAAGCGCACCGAGCCGCTGCCGTTCAGGGTGCCGGTGCCGGCCTGGAAGGTGAGGCGCTGGATCTGCAGGGTATCGCCCTGGAGCACGAAGCGGCCTTGGCCGCCGCTGAGCTTGAGGCCCGATTCCGGCATCGCCACCGCGCCGCCCTCGAAATCGACCGAGCCGCTGCCGGTGATCTTCTGGCCCGCGACGCTGACAGTGAGGTTGGGGCGCAGTCGACCGGTGATGTTGCGGATGTCGTTGCCCAGCAACGGCGCGAAGGGCGCGATGTCGACCGCGCCGCCCAGCGCGATCTGGGCAGCGACAGCACCGCCACCGCGCGGCAGGGTCGCCGTGCCTTTCACTGTCAGGTTGGTGTTGGCGCCGGCCGACAGCCGTGCGTCGAGGCTGGCCTGCTGTCCGACGAGGGAGCCCGTTCCCTGAACGGAGAGCGACGGGACCAGCGCGGTGTCAGGGCGGCGCACGCGGACGCCGGTCGCGGTGTAGCTCGCCTCCAGCCGGGGCGCCGCCATCGCACCGGTGGCGCGCACCTTCGACTGCAAGGTGCCTTCGAGGCCGGTGCCGGGGGCGAAGCTGTCGATCATGGCGAGCGGCAGGCCGGCGATGTCGATCTGCAGGTCGCTCGCCGACGGATCGAGGGCGCCGCGCAACGCGATGCGGCCGGCGCCGACGCGCAGGTTGGTCGGGTCGATCACGATGCGCGAGCCGGCGACGGCAATCTTCGTCGGCGCGGTCAGGCCGAGCGGAATGTCGAGATAGCGGCCGGTGAACTTCGACAGCGCGACGCGGATCTCCTCGGCCACGAATTCGATCTTCGCGGCGAGATCGGCGGCGAGTTGCGGGCCCGAGCCCTGCAGGGTGACGTCGATGCCGGTCGCGCGGTCGCCCTTGGCCGTCACCTTCAGGCTCGCGAGACCGCCGGCGCCGCGCAGGCGCGTGGCGTTCAGCGTCAGGTCGGCAGCGGCGCGGCCGGCCGGATCGTCGACATGGCCGCTGAGGTCCAATGTGCCGGCGCCCGCGCCCTGGCCCGCGAGATCGGTGCCCTTGACCGCGATGTCGAGCCTGCCTGCGGGAGCATTGGGATCGGCCGTGACGTCGGCCACCAGCGAGCCTTCGAGGCCGAACGCCTTCAGTGCCTCGATGTCCTTCAACTGCGTGATGGCGAGGCGCGCATGCCCCGTGGTGCGCGTCTGGGCGACGACGAGGTTGGCGACATCGAGGACGGCGCTCGACCAGCGACCCTGGAAGTTCGGCACCGAAAGGCCCGTCGTCGCGTCGTGCGCGAAGCGGCCGTTGAGCGTCAGCGGCTGGTTCTGCACGTCGCCCTCGGCCTGCACCGTGCCGCCGACCTTGCCGTCGGCCGCCAGCGACACGGTCGTGTCGAGCACGAGACGCCGCGAGGCAACGGTCTGGGCGGGGAGCTGGTAGGCGACATCGCGCGTCTCGACCTTGAGCTTCAGCGAGGTCTCGGGGCCGCCGAAGCCGACGGTGGCCTGTGCCGTCGCCGCGCCTGCGACGCCGGCGTGGAAGGCGACGAGGCGCGGCAGGTCAACATTGAGATCGAGCGTGCCAGCTTGCTCGCGACCGCGGCCCGACACCGTGAGCGTGCCGGTCTCACTGCCGACTTTCACGTCGCGAATCGTCCAGGTGCCGTCGGGTGCCAGGGTCGCGTTGCCGGCAAGAGCCACCGTTGCGATCAGGCCCGGCGGCACGCTGGGCGAGCCGAACTGATCGATGCCGCCCTGCCAACGGGCGGCGAGGTTGCCCTTGTCGAGGCCGGCCGTGAGCTGGACCTGCGCCTTGCCGGTAAGGGCCTGGCCCGCCATCGCCGAGAAGGGTTCGAGGCTCGGCAGGTCGACGGTGGCGCGCACTTCGCCTTTCTGATCGGCCGGCAGGTAGTCGCCGTCGCCCTTCACGCGCACCAGCGGCATGCCGACGTCGAACGACTGCACGGTGATCTTGCCGCCGGTGAGGCCGGCCACGGTGGCATCGACCGTGACGGTGCCGGGCTGTGGCAGGCGCGGGTCGAGCGTCGCGAGCTTCAGCTCCTCGACGCTGCCCTGCACGCGGATCTTGTCGGTGAGCTTGCCGTCGGCCTTGAGGTGCAGGCCCTTCCACGCGACGCCCTGGGCGCGGACATCGATCGGTCCGGCTTCGAGCGTCGACTGGAAACCGGTGTCGTTGCCGTCGGGCAGCCAGCGCAGGTTGCCCTTGGCCGTCGCCTGGTCGCCGGCCCTGGCGATGAGCTCGGCCGTGCCGTCGCGCGCATCGCCCTGTGCGGACAGCTTCAGCGAAATGTCGGGCAGGTCGGGCCGCTGCATCGCGGCCGCGACCATGCCGCCGGGATCCTCGTCGAGCGTGATGTCGGCCGCGATCCGGCGCGGCGAGCGGTCGACCCGCACTTCGGCGGTCAGCTTGCCCTTGGGGCCTTCGAGGCGGTCGGCGGCGAGCTTGCCGCGGATTTCGGCAAGGTCGCTCGAAACCGCGCCGTCGCCGCCGATCTTCCAGTGCGAGTCGAAACCGCCCAGCGCGGCGGCGAGATGAAGGTCGTCGATGCGCAGCGCCCGCAGCTCGATGCTGAACGGGAGCTGGATGCCGCCGCTGCTGCCGGGCTTGGTGTCCTTGGTCTCGGCCGGCTGCGGCGCGCGCAGCACGCCGATCTTCGCCGCCGACACGATTTCGATGCGCAGGCGCCGCTGCAGCAGCGAGGCGAACGACCAGGCGACATGCGCGTCCTCGACCTGCAGCCACGGGCCGGTGCGGTCGGCGATCTCGACCTTCGCCACGCGCAGGTCGGTTGGCACGAAGCCGTCAATGCCGCTGATGCTGATCTTCTGGTCGGGCGAAGAGGCGAGATCCGAAGCGATTGAGGCGAGGAAGCGCTTGCCCGGCGCGGTCTGGACGCCCGCGAAGGCGAGGCCGAGTACCGCGACGAGCGCGACGAAGACGTAGCCCGTGATGCGGAGCGCGCGCATCAGAAGGCCTGCCCCAGGCTGACATAGATGCCGAACGGCGGATCGGTCGGCCGGCGGTTCAGCGGCACGCCGACATCGGCCCGGATTGGCCCGAAGTCGGTGTAGTAGCGGATGCCGACGCCGGCGCCGACCCTCGGCGGCAACTGCGAGAAGTTCGGCAAAAGATCAGGATAGGCGCTGCCGGCATCGACGAAGGCCACGGCGCCGAACGCCTTGCCGATCCGCTGGCGCAGTTCGATGTTGGCCTCGACCACACTCGCGCCGCCCAGCGGGTTGCCATAGGCGTCGAGCGGGCCGGCGGTCTGGTAGACGAAGCCGCGCACCGAGCCGCCGCCGCCGGCATAGAACAGCTTGTCGGGCGGGATGCCGCTGATGCTGATGGCGGGCTCCGTGCCGAACGAGGCGCGGGTGGCCAGCACGGTGCGGCCAGGCTCGGCGATGTCCCAGTAGTGACGGCCTGTCAGGCGCAGGATGGTGAACATGTCGCCGCCCGGTCCGGTGTCGACCCACGGCTGGACGTTGAATTCGATGCGATAGCCGCGTGTCGGGTCGAGATCGCTGTTGGCACGATTATAGAGCACCGTGCCCTGCAGGCCGAGCATCCGATAGCTCTGGGTGATGCCGTTGCGGGTGATGTCGGCAATCTCGGCGGCGAAACCGACGCGGGCCTGCCACTGGGGCGAGAAGGTGCGGTCGAAGCCGCCATAGAAGGTGGCGGCCTTTCTCGTATAGGCGGGGACCACTTCGCGTAGCGCCGCCGCTTCCAGTCGCAGATCCTGTCCCGGCAGCCACCAGTCGGGCTTGCGGAAGGCAGCCCGGAACGCAAAGCCAGTGTCGAGGATCGCGTAGCCTTGGCCGATATGGTTGATCTCGCCCGACAGTCGCAGGCTCTCGGCCTGGCCGAACAGGTTGCGATGGACCCAGAATCCTTCGACCCCGAAACCGAGTTGGGTCTCGTAGCTCAGGCCAAAGCCGATCGAGCGCTGCAGCCGGTCGGTCAGCTCTGCCTCGATCGGCAGTTCGCCTTCGGCATTGAGTTCTGTGGCGGGCTTCAGGCGCACCGAGTTGAACGTGCCGAGCGAGGTGAGCTTGCCGCGCAGATCCTCGACCTTGGCGGGGGTGTAGGGCTCGCCCTCCTTGAAGGGCACGCGGCGCTGCAGCCAGACCGTGTCGACCTTCTCGGTGCCGCTGAAGCGCACCGGGCCCATCTTGGCGAGCGGGCCGGGCTCGGCGACGAACGTCACCTCGGCCTCGCGCGTGGCGTGATCGACGACGACCTCGCGGTCCTTGATCGAGGCCAGTGCGTAGCCCTGCTTGCGCAACTCGTCCAAAAGCTTGTTCTGCGCGGCGATGATGGCGGTGGCGTCGGCCGGATCGCCTGGCGCGAGGCCGATTTCCGCGCGGTCGATTCCGGGCAGGGATTGCTGCGTGCCCGGAGGCCGGATGGCCACCGACCCGATGCGATAGCGCGTGCCGGTGTCGATTGTGATGTTGACGTTGGTGGCGTCGGTGTCGGGGCGGGATTCGAGGGCTTCGAGCGCGGAAGGATCGGTGATCGGTTTGCCGTCGATCGTGGCGGTCAAGGTCGCGTCGTAGAAGCCGCGTGATCGCAACGCGGTATTGAGACGCGAGGCCACCGCCTGTGCGCCCTGGAGGACGCCCAGCGCGTCGCCGGTCAGCGGCTGCTGCTTCTCGAAATCCTCCGACAGCTCCTTGAGGTCGCCGGACATTCGCTCGTCTCCGGTTACCGTGAGAACGACCTTGCCGGTTCGCGCTTCAGCCACGCGCGGCGTGAGGCTCGCGATGCCGGCCCACGTCATCGAGACGAGGCAGCATATGCGCGCCCACCGCAGGAACTCGCTTCTTGTTAAACGGACCATGCCACGCAAGCCATACAACGCGTGGCGGCAAAAAGGGATGCGCCTTTATCTTGAGCCGGTGTGGAACTTCCCGGAAGCAAGGACGTTCGCGCCATTCGCTTGTGTCCATGCCGTGACAAAGGCCATCGAAGCGCTATTTCTTCTCGGCCGGCGGCCAGGCAATCGACGCCGCGGCGTCGATGATGACGGCGGCATCCTCGGCGAGCAGCAGCCGTTCCGCCTGGAGCTTGCGCGCGGCGGTCCGGATCTTCTGAACGTAGTCGTCGCGGCTCTTGTAGAGCGCGGCGATCTTCTCGGGCGCGAAGGCGAGGTAGGCGCCGGCGAGCGAGCAGCCGAACGAGGTCGGGTCCTGCTGCGCGGCGTGGACACCGAGCGGCGCTTCCATGTCGGGCAGGCGCACGCCGCCCATCACGTTGCCGTCGGCGTCGCGCTTGGGGCGCTGCACCACCGCCTTCGCAAGATGCTTGGGCGCGGCCAGCACGTCGGTATCGGTCGTCGGTTCCAGCGGCATCAATTTGTTGTCGGGCGGGGCTGCATTTGCGCCGACCCAGCGATCGAGCGCCACGAGCGTCGCACGCGACACCGGCGCCCAGTCGAGATGCGCGGGCGGCAGCTTGCAGTCGGGCAGGCGCGGCTGGACCACATGCGAGGCGCCGGCGACGTCGTACATGCGCACATTGGCGGGGATCGCCTGTTCCTGCGTGCCCTCCGCGCCGGTACGGCCGAGCGAGGCGCGCAGCGACAGGAAATCGCTCGTGCTGCTCACCATGACGATCTTCGGCGCGATCTCGCCGCGCTTCTCGACCGTGGCAACGATCTCGCCGATGGTCAGCGGGCTTTCGTGGACGCCGCGGAATTCCGGATCGGCGAAGGAGGGCGAGGCATCGCCGCTCGACTTCGGTCCCGCCGAAGAGGTCAGGATCGGCAGCAAGCCAGAGCCCGAGACGAACAGGTGCAACCCGTCCATCACGCGGCGCCCGTCGATCTGGTTAAAGCCGTTGAGTAGGTAGGTTTTCAGGAAGCGGCCGCTCTGCGACTTGCCGGTGCCGATTGTGCGATCGATCGAGCCGGCGAGCGGATTGGGCGTTCCCGCCTGATCCTTCGCACGACGCGCCAGGAAGTCGGCCGCGTCGCGCATGATGGCGAAGCCCACGCCCTCGACGTAGCGCGGCTTGCCGTCGGGACCGTCGAAGCTCGGCAGGGTGACGGCGGTGCCCAGCTCCCACTGCACCTCGGCCAGCGCGTAGCCGCGATCTTCCAGGAAGCCGGTGCCCTGCTGGATGTTGCCCGAGTTGAACGCCTCGTTGCGCGGCCCGTTGTAGAGCGCGATGCCGTAGACGCGGCCGCGATTGGGCACGTCGACCAGCAAGGTGCCATTGCCCTTCGCCGGATCGGCCGGCATCAGCAGCATGATCTCGGAGACATACTCGACCTTGCCGCGCGCGTTGCGCTTGGCCTTGTCGATGTCGGGGATCGCCTCGGTCGGCGCCAGCTCGCCGTGCAGCTTGCCGCGCCATAACACGTACTCGCCCGGCCGGAACGATCCGTAGGGCGTCTTAGACGTGATCTCGAGTCGCACGACTTCGGCGGCGGCGGGCGTCGCGGCGGCGAGCAACAGGGTAGTGGCGACCGATAGGGCCGTGGCGATGCGGGTCATGGGTTTCTCCTCCGGGAGAGACTGTTCTTGTTGCCCCGATCCTACGCCCGGCGATGGCCGCTGTCAGGGCGCGGCGGGGAAGCCCCGTGCTTCGTCCTGCAACCATTCGCAGAACAGCGAGGACTTCCGGTGACGGCGTGCGCGGCGCAGGGCGACGTAGCTCTTGCCGCTGCTCACGAAGCCGCGCGGCGCCACCAGCCGTCCCGCGGCGATGTCGTCGGCGACGAACGGCCAGGGCGCCACGCAGACACCGAGCCCGGCCGAGGCGGCTTCCAGCATGAAGTAGAGATGCTCGTACTCGGTGCCGGGCTCATGGTCCGCCGCGCGGCCCGCTCGCGCACACCAGTCCGTCCACGCCGAGAGACGCGTCCGTGAATGAAGACGTTGTATGCCCGCGAATTCGCGCGTCGTCGTCCGCGCGAGCGAGGGTGCGAGCACGGGGCCGACCGCTTCCTCGAAGAGCGTCGCCACGTCGCTGCCGTCCGGCCACGGGCCAGCGCCGGCGCGGATCGCGACATCGACGCCGTCGCGCGCGAAGTCGACGGGCTTCGACGACGAAGTCAGCCTCACCTCGATGTTGGGATGCGCCGCCTGGAAGCGGTGAAGGCGCGGAATGAGCCAGCGGATCGCGAACGTGCCCGCGCAGGAGACATCGAGCGAGCCGTCCTCGGTGTCGGCCACGAGCCGCACCGACATGTCCATCTGGTCGAACGCGGAGACGAGGCCGGACAGGAGGCGCGTTCCGGCCTCGGTCAGTCGCAGCGCATTCTTCGGTCCTTCGAACAGGGCGACGCCCAGCGTTTCCTCGAGCTGCTGCACCTGGCGGCTGATCGCGCTGTGCGTGACGTTCAGTTCCTGGGCCGCGAGCGTCATGCGGCCGAGCCGACCGGCCGCCTCGAAGGCGCGCAGCGCGTTCAGCGAGGGCAGGCGGCGCATGTGACTTTTGTGAACATGGCTTGTTCGATCATATCGTTTTTCTTCTCGTCTCCATTGCTGTTTTGTCATCCGGGCGAGCGATGTTCCATCGATAAAGGAACAATCGACCTGGGCAGCGGAGGCGTTCATGAGCGGCAGACACGGCGACGGCAGCGCGGGCGACGCCAACTACGGCGCTATCGGCACCGGCTACACGAACTACCGCCAGCCCGATCCGCGCATTGCGGCCGCTATCGGCGCCGCGCTGGGCGACGCCCGCAGGGTGTTGAACGTCGGCGCGGGCGCGGGCTCCTACGAGCCGCTCGATCGCGAGGTCACCGCCGTCGAACCCTCCGCCTCGATGCGCGCGCAGCGGCCGGCGCATCTGCCGCGGGCCATCGACGCGGTGGCGGCGAAGCTTCCCTTCGAGGACGCGGCGTTCGATGCCAGCATGGCGACCTTCACCGTCCACCAGTGGCCCGACCTCGGCGCCGGTCTCGTCGAGATGCGCCGCGTCACGCGCGGGCCGGTGCTGGTCCTGACCTGCGACCCGGCCGAGCTTCATCGCTCGTGGCTCAATGTCTATGCGCCCGAGATGATCGCGGTGGAGGCACGGCGCTATCCCTCGATGGCGGCGATCGCCGCCGCGATGGGCGGGGCGGCGGAGGTGCGGTCGATTCCCATTCCGCTCAATTGCACCGATGGGTTCAGCGAGGCCTATTACGGCCGACCGGAGCGCCTGCTCGATCCGGGCGCGCGCCTGGCGAACTCGGCCTGGAGCTTCGTCGACCGCGCGATCGAGGCGCGTTTCGAAGAGAAGCTGCGCGAGGATCTGCAGACGGGAAGCTGGGACGCGAAGTGGGGTCACCTGCGCGCGCTGCCCGAGTGGGAAGGCTCGCTGCGGCTGATCGTTGGGGGAGGACGCCAGGATGTCTGAGTTGAGGGACAGGCTTCGCGCCCTGAAATCGTTGCCCGGACCGTTTCCCGCTTTCGATCCCGCCGTCGCACCGGACGATCCGCGCGCTCTCTTCGCCGACTGGCTGGGCGCCGCCATCGATGCCGGCATCAACGAACCGCACGCCATGACGCTCTCGACGATCGATGCCGGCGGCCATCCCGAGGCGCGGGTGCTGATCCTGAAGAACCTCGACGAGGCGGGCTGGCATTTCGCGACGACGCGCACCAGTCCGAAGGGCAGGCAGATCGCGGCACATCCGCGAGCGGCGCTCACCTTCTATTGGCAGCCGCTTGGTCGCCAGGTCCGCATCAGCGGCAGCGTCGTCGACCTGGGCGTGGAAGCGGGGACTGCCGATTTTCGCGCAAGACCGGTCGGTGCCCGCGTTGCGGCCCTGCTCGCACGACAGAGCGACGTTCTCGAGAGCGACGAAGACTTGCAGCAGGCGCTGTCGCAGCAGCAGCGGCTCGTCGAGCAGGACCCCGACCGCATCGCGCCGGACTGGGCCGTCTATGCCGTCGCGCCGGCCCGCATCGAGTTCTGGCAGGGCGATACACAAAGACGTCACATCCGCCTGTGCTACCTCAAGACGGAGACAGGCTGGATCTGCGAACGCCTCTGGCCCTGAGGCGGCGCGCGTCCCGCGAAATTCCCAATAAAGTTCGGTGTTTGCGTTGTGCGCTCAGCCGCTATAGTCGGTCGTAATATTCAAACAGATATAACGACCGCCGGCGGGAGAAAGCGGCACCCTCGACATCCACCTCGTCGTTCGCGCGCGGACGTTCGGCGGTTTCTACGAACGGCTGCTCTGAGCGGCCCGATCCGCGTCCCACCCTTCAACAGGAGAAAACCATGGCCAAGCCCGTCAACCCGCGCGACCAGCTCCGTTCCTTCGTGCCGAAGCTGATCGACCTCACCGACAATGTCCTGTTCGGCGACGTCTGGGAGCGTCCCGGCCTCTCCAAGCGCGACCGCAGCCTGATCACCTGCGCCGCCCTCGTGGCGCTGAACCGCACCGAGCAGCAGCCCGGCCATTTCGTGCGCGCCATCAACAATGGCGTGACCAAGGAAGAGCTGATCGAGCTGATCACCCACATGGCCTTCTATTCGGGCTGGCCGACGGCGCTGTCGGCCGCCAATGTCGCCAAGGGCGTCCTCGAGGAGGACGACAAGAAGTAAGGGAAGCCATGTTCGAGGCCGCGACGATCGAGGCCGGCGACAAGCCGGAATTCTACCGTGAACTGTGCCGCCAGCTCGATGCCTTGCTGCACGGCGAGCGCGACCCGATCGCCAACGCGGCCAACACCTCGGCTCTGCTGTTCCAGACGATGCCGGACCTCAACTGGGCCGGCTTCTACTTCCTGAAGGAGGGCGAGCTGGTGCTCGGCCCCTTCCAGGGGAAGCCCGCCTGCGTGCGGATCGCCGTCGGCAAGGGCGTCTGCGGCACCGCCGTCTCGCGCCGACAGTCGATGCTGGTCGAGGACGTCCATGCCTTCCCCGGCCACATCGCCTGCGACGCCGCCTCCCAGTCGGAGCTGGTCGTGCCGGTGATGCGGGGCGGGGAAGTTTTGGGCGTGCTCGACCTCGACAGCCCGAAGGTCGCCCGTTTCGATGCCGACGACCGCGACGGTCTGGAACGCGCCGTCAAAATCTACGTCGACTCGATCGCATAGCCCGTTTTTCGATCTGGCTTGTCGTTTGGAGCGAAGACCTCAAGTTCTGTGTGAACATGAGGAGCCGCGTAATATTGCTCTGCGGCCAGATGAATTTGTGGTTTAAGTTTTGATAAAATATCATTCAATTACAGATATTTATTATTATTTCTTGATGTGATCTGTCTGATTTAAACGCGTTTTTTGTTTTCCGGATTTCATGCGACACATGAAGCCGAAATCTTCTGGAGGAATGCTCAATGGGATCGCCGCTTTTCGACCTTACCGGCAAGGTCGCCGTCGTCACCGGCTCGAGCAAGGGCATCGGCAAGTCGATCGCCATGCACCTGGCGCTGCAGGGCGCCAAGGTCGTGGTGTCGTCGCGCAAGGCGCCGGCCTGTGAGGAGGCGGCTGCCGAGATCAAGGCGGCGGGCGGCGAGGCTGTCGTCATCCCCTGCAACATCTCCGACAAGGCGCAGTGCGAGAACCTGATCGCCCAGACCAATAAGCAGCTCGGCCCAGTCGACATTCTGGTCTGCAACGCCGCCTCGAACCCCTATTACGGGCCGAACGAGAAGCTGCCGGACGACGTGTTCATGAAGGTGATGCACAACAACATCCTGTCGAGCATGTGGCTGATCAACTTCTGCCTGCCCGACATGCGCGCCAAGAAGGACGGCTCGATCATCATCGTCTCCTCGATCGGCGGCGTGCGCGGCACCCCGGTGATCGGCGCCTACGGCATCTCCAAGGCCGCCGACATGCAGCTCGCGCGCAACCTCGCCGTCGAGTACGGCAAGGACAATATCCGCGTGAACACGATCGCCCCGGGCCTGGTGAAGACCGACTTCGCCAAGGCGCTGTGGGATGACCCGAAGTACCTCGCCGTCCGCCTCAAGGGCGCGCCGCTTGGCCGTATTGGCGAACCGGACGACATTGGCGGCATCGCCGTGATGCTGGCCGGCAAGGCCGGCGCCTTCATCACCGGTCAGACCATCATCGCCGATGCCGGCGTCACCATCGGCAGCAGCGGCTAAAGAGACCCTCTCCGGGGCCCCCATGAGCCTCTACCAGGTCCAGAAGCTGATCTATCAGCTGAACCGCGATCCGCGGACCCGGCAGCGCTATGACGGGGAGCGGGACGCGGTCCTGGGCGAATACGAGCTCACGGCCGAGGAGATCGGTGCACTGGTGAAGCCCGATATCGGGCTTCTCTACGTGCTGGGGGTCAATGGCCAGCTCCTGATGCACTTCGCGGCCATGCACAGGATCGAATGGCCCGACTATCTCGAACGCATGCGGCAGGGACTGCGCGAGCACGGCCCGGTGCGCGAGGGCGTCTATGCCGCGACCGGCTACGAAGGCGTCGAGGCGCACCTGAAGGCCGAACGGGAGACGCGCTGATGCCCCTGGTCTATTGCGGTGCCTGCAGCCATGCCCCCGGCATGACCGGCCGCGCCGAGCGTGCCGACACCCAGACACGGCAGGCGCTGGAGAGCGCGTTCCGCCGCATGGGTGATGACATCCGCGCCACGAAGCCCGATGCGCTGGTGGTGATCGCGGCCGAGCATTTCGCCAACTTCTTCATGAACAATATGCCGGCTTTCGCGATCGGCATGGCCGACTCCTACGAGGGCCCGATCGAGGACGAGGCGTTCCTGCGCATCCGGCGGACGACCGTGCCCGGCAACAAGGCTCTGTCGCGCAGGCTGATCGAGAACGTGATGCAGTCGGTCGACGTGGCATATGCCGAGGAATGGAAGTTCGACCACGGCATCGCCGTGCCGCTGCACTTCCTGACGCCCGATTACGACCTGCCGGTCATCCCGGCCAACATCAACTGCCAGGGCCCGCCACTCGCCCCGTTGGCCCGCGCCTGGGCCTTCGGCGAGGCGCTGCGGCGCGCCGCCGATGCGGTGCCCGAGCGGATCGCCCTGATCGGCACCGGCGGCCTCTCGCATTGGCCGGCCACGCCGGACTCAGGGAAGATCAACCAGGAGTGGGACCAGGAGTTCCTGCGCCGCTGGTCCGCCAACGACCGCGAGGCGCTGCTCTCCTATACGGATGCCGAGACTTATCGCGAGGCAGGCCAAGGCGGCTTTGAGATCCGCACCTTCATCGCGGCAGCCGCGGCCGCAAGGGGCGCGAAGGGGACGGTCGAGTTCTGCGAGCCGATCCCGATCTTCGCAGTGAGCTGTACGCTCGGAAGTTTCCAACTATGTGCGTAACCGCCTCATCCAACCTCTTCCCCAATCGGGGGAGAGGAGGTCGAGATTAATATCTCTCGCCCCCGCTAGAGCTTCGACGAGTTCAAGCTGGGTGATCCGGCCGAAGGCATTGATCGGGCGAAGACAGCGCCAGGATAGAGACCTACCGAGCGCTTGCCCAAGCTGGAGTGCTGCGTGCGTTGAGCGCTACGCTCGACGGCCTGCGAGATCGGCTTGCCCGGTCTAGTCACTGGCGCGTCCTCCGCGGGGCGCCTGTTCGAGGCTTTGCCGCGCTGCGGCTACATCGAAATGGCCGAACTTTTTTTCAAGGCCTGTTCCAACGACCTGCTTGCAAATTCAAAGTCCGGTTCATCAGTAACTCGAGGGCTCGCTTCTCACAGGAGAGATATCCTTGGGATCATTTGATGGCCGTGGCGGTGACACCGTCTACCCCTCGTTGTCGCCGCCCCTGTGGCCGCATGCCTTGTCGCGCCCATTGAGCACCGATCCCCCGAAAGGTTGACCTGCGGCCTGACGGCAGACCGCCGCATCAACCGGGTCGAGCGCGCCGAAATCGCAAGCCGACGAGCAGACGATGACCGGGATGTCCGGGCGTCGGAACCGCTGAACGGAGACCAACATGGCAAGTATCGAGAAGGAGGAGCTGCCTTCGGCAGCGCCGGCCGCGGAGTCATGGCCGCGCAACGCCCTGGGGGACGACCATCCGCTGGGCCTGCAGGCCGACGAGATGTTCACGCGGCAGCTCGACACCGGGTTCGCGGGCGAGGTGCGCGGGCTGGTGACCGACCCGGCGACGGGTCTCGCGGGCCGCGACCCCGAGGCGGCGCTGGCCGGCATCGCCGGGACCATCCCGCTTCTGGCCGAGCTGAAGGACCGGTATCTCTCGCAGGCTGTCGGCCCGCGCCAGAAGGCGATGCTCGAACCGCTGATCGACCGCCGCCTCGACCGCGCCGGCGGCGACCTGGGGCGGATCGTGGCGCAGGCGACGTCGGTGCTGGACGACCGCATCGTGGCCGAGCGCCTCGCCGACCTGGCGCGTGACGCGGCGCTGTCCTGGCAGGACCGGGCCCATCTGCGCACGCTGGGCCGCACGGCGGTGGGCGAGCTGCGCTACCAGGGCGAACGCAAGGGCTGGGACGCGGTCCGGACCGACACGGCGGTGCGCACAGGCCTCAGCGATCTCTATGCCGGCGCGGTCGAGGCCGCGCTGGCTCAGGATCCCGAGTGGGCGGCGAAGCTCTACGATCACGCGCGCGACGTGATCCAGCCGGAGCGGCAGGCGGCGGTCGAGCGCCGGATAGAACGTGCGCGCGAGGAGCGTCGCGTGACGGAGATCGTCGGCGGCCTGGCCGACACGCCGGACGATCCGGCGCGGCGCCCGGACCTCGACGACTACCAGGCGCGTGCCTCCGCGCTGACGCCGCCGGACGCCTCGCCCGAGGTGCGGACGCAGGTGTCGAGGATGGCCAGCATCGAACAGGCGCGCGCCGACCGCGCGTGGCAGGCGGCGCGGGGCCGCGCGGCCACCCGCGCGCTCGACTGGCTCGGCGCCAATCCAGGAGCGCCGCTGATGGCGATGCCGGCGGAACTGCGCGACGGGTTGAGCCCGGAGCAGAGCGAGGCGCTCGACCGGACGGCCATGAACGGCGGCCGCGTCGTCACGGACCGCGACCTTTACGACAGGCTCGACGATCAGGCGGTGAACAATCCGGCAGACTTCACCAGCATCGATCTCACGCAATACCGGCTATCGCTCGGCGACAACGACTACAACCGCTTGACCAAGCTCCAACAGGCTCTCGCCGAGGGCAAACCCGATCCAGCCTTCGAGCGCCACCGCATCGGCCGCCTGTTCCTGGGAGAGGGACTGCACGCTGCCAACGTCGATCCAAACGGCGAGGAGGCCCGGGCCACGCGGCAACAGATCGACAGGCTTTTGGGCGCATTCGAGGCGGTCGAAGGCAGGCCGCCGACGATGGCGGACATTCGCGGCCTCGTCGGTGACGTGGTGGGCGACGTGCTGCCGCGCGGCGAAGGTGATCCGAATATCGTCCGGACCTCGGGCGGTGAGCCGATTGAAGCGAACAGCAATACAGAAATTGCGCCGCTGCAAGAGCCAGTCGAGGTACCCCGGGAGGTTGTGCCGCCACCGAAGTCGGCTCCGGGCAGTTCTGAATTTGCGGTTAAGGGTGTGCTCGATGGGGCAGAGCCCCGCATCGTTCACAACGAGGACGGCAGCGCAGAGGTCACGGCCGGCAAGATTCCGACGCCGGGTGGCCCGGCCGAGGCGACCATCCGCATCGATCGCGACCGGTTAGGCGTGTCGTCGGAGATGGTTTTGCCCAACGGGCACCGCGTCGAGAGCCGGCGGACCAGCCCCGACGGCCGGACCTGGTTTCAGATCGACACGATCCGCGATCCGCAAGGCATCGTTGTCGGCACGCAGACGACCACTTTCGACGGCACACGCTTCACGCAGACATGGGAGCCGGCCAATGGCCGGGCGCACACGGCGAGCTGGGAAGCGGAGCCGCCGTCCGGGGACGTACACCTGACGAACGCCGGCACTGCTACTCTTGGAGGTCTCGGCGCCGCAACCGCCAAGGCCATCGCCGGCGACGTGCTGGCGCTGGGAGCGAGAGCCCTCGGCCTGGCCGGTGCTGCCGTGGCGAGCGTCGCGGCGGGTGCTGCCGTCCTGCTTACACCGACGAACAGCCAGGGCACCACGGTCGATCTGGGCGATGGCTTGCGTCTGCGCCAACCGCCGGGAGATTCCAGCGGCGTCATCGAGAAGAGCGTCCTCGGCGGCAACATGTGGGACCGCACGCCTGTAGCGGTGCGCATCCGCGATGGTGCCGCTTCGGATCGCCCGCAGATGCTGGCGATCGATGCCACGGCGCTGGAGAAGGCGATCGGTCCGGAGGCAGCGGAACGCGTGCTGGCGGAGGCCGCGACGCACTTCGATGTCGTGCCGATCTATTCGAGCCGTCCGCCGGTCAAAGAAGATCGCCGCGATGGCACCAGCGATCCCATCGCAGCCAGCCCGAATAGCTCGCCGCCCGAAGAGCCCGACTTCAAGGAATTCGATCATATCGTCCGCTGGGTGGTCGAGAGGCGCCATCAGGTTAGCAAGGACAAATACACTGGCACCGACGGCATCGACACGGCCATCGGCGTCCGGCTCGATCCTCGCGTCGGGGAACCGGCGGCAGGGCGAAATTACCTACCCGACAACGAGAGCCATCGTAAGGGACTGCGCGGAGAACTCGGATTGGCCAACGACATCGCGCGGCATTTCCCGGATCACACGATCATCGAATTTGGCCGCAAGGCGGGGCAGCGAGGGCCGGACGTGATCTCGGTCGATCGTGACGGCAAGATTCATTTCTGGGATTCCAAATGGCGCGGGGCGGATACGTCGATCAGTCCGAGTGGGCGGGCGCATCAGACGGAAAAGTCACTCGACGATGCCTTGAGGCACATCGAGGAGAGCCTTCCCAAGGCAGTAGCCAGCGGGCGCCTGTCGCCTGAAGCCGCAGCCAGAGCACAGGAGAATGTGAACAAAGGTAACGTGACCATCGTTACAGTTGGCACTGGCAGCGCGCGCAACGGTGTGATTGAACGAATCGTCGGCGGCGAGCGAGCCGTCGTTCATCCAGAGCGGAGGCCATGATGCCGGGAGTTTTCGAGCCTGAAAAACGTCGCCAGCTCTTTCTCGATTTCGATATGGCGGTTGCGACGAAGTTCGAACCGGAGACAACTGGTCCGTTCAATCGCTCGCACTATATGGCTAGTAAATTGGAGCGTCTGGTCCATGCCCATCTCCTGGGACTGCGAGATCAGGTGCTCCCGGCGGTTCGGGCGCTAACGGACTGGATGGCCAATCAGCCTGGGCCAGCCGAGGGCAAGGATACCGACGGGTGCTTCCGCGGCTATCAATGGTGGCGGACGCTGGGCCTGTGCAAGTGGCTGATCGATGGCGATCTGGCGGTCGCCGAGTTCGGTCGCGCGAGCGAGGCCGACTGGCGACAGTGGGATCAGTTCGATCGCCTCCTGCCCAACGGGACGAAGCTGCTGATGCGGGAAGGGCTCGAGCTTGCCTTGCCACTCAACCTGGCGGCTCGACGCCATGAGGTCGGTCTGAAGCTCTGTCAGGAGGCCGGACTCACCACCAAGCCTTCGTCGGCACCGGCCATCGTGCGGGCGGAGCTGATGTACGGGCAATGGGCCTGCCGTCATCTCGCCGATGGCGGCAAGCCCGACGCGGTCTATGTCGCCAAGGGCGAGGAGATGCTGCGCAAGACGATGACGGAACGCTTCATCGAGAACGGCTATCATACGAAGATGGCGATGTGGCTGAAGGCGATCTATCACGATAGCGGCGTCACGCGGACGCCGGAAGAGACCATCCTCAAGGCCTACGACACCATGACCGGCGTCGAGAAGCCCGCCTTCGCAATGGTTTGATCTTGGGAAGAGTTTAGCGAGCAACTGCAGCAGCAGAGGGCGATGCCGGCGAGCCCGGCGGCGTCGATGTGAGCGGCGACAGGAACGCCCTTCAGGCCCCGATGGCCCGCTAACGGAGACGAACATGACAAGCATCGAGACAGAAGGGCTGCCGTCGGCAGCGCCGGCCGCGGAGTCGTGGCCGCACAACGCCGTTGGGCGACGACACCCCGCTCGGTCTGCAGGCCGACGAGATGGTCGCGCGCAGCTCGATACCGTGTTCGCGGGCGCGGTTCGCGCCCTGGTGCACCATGCGGCGACGGGTCTGGCGGGCAGGACCCCGAGGTGGCGCTGGCCGGCGTCACGGGGGCCTACCGGTGCTGGCCGCGTTGAAGGACCGGTAACTGGCGCAGAGGATCGGGCCACGACAGAGGGCCTAGACCAGCCCGCTAGGGGGAGAGGCTAGGTGAGTGGGCTTCGATGAACGCAGCGGCGACTACGCCGCCGGCTTCTTCTTGAACGTCACCACCAGCACGTCGCGATAGGCGGGGAGCGCCGGGTTTTCCGGCTCGACCGGCGTGACGCCGTGATAGCAACGGGCGTCATCGACCAAGGCCGCGTCGAGCGGATCGGTCAGGGTGAAGCTGCCCAGCGCGCGCTTGTCGAGGTCGTGCACGGTCGTCGTGCCGCTGGCGATGTTGCGGCGGTTGATCAGCAGCACCAGCACATAGTCGACGCCGTCGCGATGCATGCCTTCAGGCGTCGGCTTGCCCTGGACGCCGGTCTTGGCCTCGATGCGGAACTGGTGGACCTCGATGTGCCACTTCGCCGTCTCGGGCGCGAGGCGGCCAAACAGCGAGCGGCAATATTCGAGAATGGTGCGCATCGACGCGCCGTTGCCGATCTCGTCGGTCACCGGCTTGAACCAGCGCTCGATGCCGCCGTTCAGGTTGTTGTAGCTGAGCCCCTGGTAGTGCGGCTGGTGCGCGCCGCGCACGATGGCGCCCTGGCGCTCAGCCTCGTAGACGCCGAACCGGCGCTTCCGGTAGCGGCCGCCGTCGCCCATGTAGGTGTCGACCTCGAGATCGTTCCAGCTTTCGGCGAAGGCCGGCCAGTCGGCGAGCGTGCCGAAGCGCGTGAACGCCGTGCGCATGTCGGAAGCTTCGACGAAGGCATATCCCGCACGCTCGACGGAGGTGCGGATGCCCGATGCGTTTTGCAGGCCGGTACCGATTTCGCTCATGAGAGTCACTCTAGCATCACATATCCATCATTCAGCAGCAGAGGCGCATGAAGCTTTCTAGGGATTGGCGCGGCGATTGCAGATCGCGAGAGGTCACGCCGCCCTCGCGGCTCATGGAGATTCATACATGTTGCGACGCAAGCTCCTCGCCACCGCTGCCGCCTCTTTCGCCGCTCCCGCCATCGTCTCGCGCGCATCGCTGGGCCAGAACCTGCGCAAGGTGAAGATGGGCTCGGCCTTTACCACCACGACCAACGCGGCCTTTCTGATGCCGGCGCTTCTGAAGCCCGAGGGCATCGACCTTGAACTGGTCATGTTCCCTTCGCTGGTGCAACGCATGCAGGCTGTTGCGTCAGGCGATGTCGATATCGGCAACGGCGGCCTGTCGGCCACCATGCAGGTCGCGACCAAGGGCTTCCCGATGCAGGTGCTGGCCAATGGCTGCGACGGTGGCTGGATGGTGCTGGCGCAGCCGTCGATCAAGAGTTTCCAGGATCTCGTGGGCAAGAAGATTGCCGTCCAGAACGGCTCGATCGGCCTCGTGTCGCTGAACTGGAAGCTGAAGCAGGAAGGCGTGTTTGGGAAGGTCGAACTGGCGTTCATGGACAACCAGGACCAGCCGATCCCGTTGATGCGCGGCGACGTCGCGGCGATCTGCGTGTTCGAACCCTATGCGGCGCTGGCCGAGGTGAACGGCTGGGGCAAGCGACTGTGGGTGCCGTACGACTCTCCCATGGGCAAGACCAACCTGGGCTTCGTCGCGTCCTCGGCCTTCGTGAAGAAGGACCCGGACCTCACCAAGAAGATGGTGCAGGCGCATGTGAAGGCGACGAAGGAGATGGCCTCCAATCCCTCGATCGCCATCGAGACCACGATCAAGCAGTTCAAGATGACCAAGGAAGTGGCCGAGCTCTCGACCAAGAACCTGTTCTTCAGCGCCGACTCCGGCCCCGCCTTCGTGAGCGGCCTCAAGTCGCTGGCCAAGATGATGATCGACGACAAGATGCTCGAGAAGGAACCCGACTGGGATAACTTCCTGAACCTCGGTTACGTCTGATGCGGTTCCAGTGATGCAGTTCAAACGCGCGCTGGGGCTTCTGCCCCTGGCGCTGCTGCTGCTCGCCTGGGAACTGGCGGTGCAGGCCAAGGTCTATCCGCCGGTCCTGCTGCCGCCGCCCGCCAAGGTCCTGATGGTCTTCGTCGACGATTGGGACACGGTGCTGGGCAATGCGCTGGCCAGCATCAGCCGCGTCGCCGTGGGCATTTCGCTGTCGTTCCTGTTCGCGGTGCCGCTCGGCCTGATGATCGGGCGCTACCGGCTGCTCGACACGATGACGGACTGGTCGATCCAGATCTTCCGCTCGATCCCGCCGATCGCGCTCATTCCCATGGCGCTGCTGTTCCTCGGCATCGGCGACAAGCCGGCGATCGCGCTGATCTTCCTGGCCGGCACCTGGCCATTGCTGATCAACACCATCTTCGGCGTGCGCGGCATCGAGCGCACCCTGCTCAAGGTGGCCAAGGCGGCGCGCGCCAGCGAGTTCCTGGTGATGAAGGACATCATCCTGCCGGCCTCGCTGCCGGCCATCTTCACCGGGCTTCGCCTGGCCGTCGGTGGCGGCTGGCTGACCGTGGTGACGGCCGAGATGATCGCGGTGAAGTCGGGGCTGGGCTACATGATCCTGAACGCCCAGCTCACCTTCCGCTCCGATCTCATCATCGCTGGCATCATCGTCATCGGCGCGATCGGCCTTTTGGCCGACCAGGCGGTGCGCATGGTCCGCTCCTATGTCTGCCGCTGGCAGGAGGGCCTCACGGCGTCGCCCGAATGAGCAAATTCCTGGAATGTATCGGTGTCGGGAAGATCTATCCCGGCAAGACCGAACCGGTCGAGGCGCTGCGCGGCATCGACTTTACCTGCGATGCCGGTGACTTCGTCTGTCTGCTCGGCCGCTCGGGCTGTGGCAAGTCCACCCTGCTGCAGATGGTGGCGGGGCTGGAGACGCCGACCTCAGGCCAGATCGTGATCGCCAACCGCGAACTCGATGGCCCCTCGCCGGAGGCCGCCATCGTCTTCCAGGATCACGGGCTCTTTCCGTGGATGACGGTGCAGAAGAACGTCGAGTTCAACATGAAGGCGCGCGGCACGCCGGCCGCCGAGCGTCGCGCGACCGCCACGCAGTTCATCGAGATGACGAGCCTCACGGGCTTCGCCGACCGCTACCCGCACGAGCTGTCGGGCGGCATGCGCCAGAGGGTCGGTATCGCGCGCGCGCTGACCACGCGGCCCAAGGCGTTGCTGATGGACGAGCCGTTCGGTGCGCTCGATGCCCAGACCCGCGGCAAGCTGCAGGACGAGGTGCTGCAGATCTGGGAGAAGCAGCGCACCACCGTGCTGTTCGTCACCCATTCGATCGACGAGGCCTTGCTGCTCGCCGACCGCATTCTCGTGTTCAGCCCGCGGCCGGGCCGCATCGCGGCTGACATCAAGGTGGATTTGCCGCGCCCGCGTACGTCACAATCGCCGGGCTTCGTCGCCCTGGCCCGTGAACTGCGCGGGCTGGTCGGCGCCGACAGGGAGATTGATTGATGCCGTATGCAACGACCGACGATGGCGTGAAGCTCTATTACGAGGAGACGGGGGCGGGCGCGCCGATCGTGTTCGTGCACGAGTTTGCCGCCGACCATCGCTCGTGGGAAATGCAGATGCGCCATTTCGGCCAGCGCTATCGCTGCATCACCTACAGCGCGCGCGGCTATCCGCCGTCCGACGTGCCGGAGAAGCCCGAAAGCTACAGCCAGAACCGCGCGACCGACGACATCCTGGCGGTGATGGATCATCTCAAGATCGACAAGGCCCATGTCGTCGGCCTGTCGATGGGCGGTTTCGCGAGCCTGCATTTCGGCTTCCGTCATCCCACGCGCGCGCGGTCGCTGGTCGTGGCCGGCGTCGGCTACGGCGCGGAGAAGCACGAGACGGCGAAGTTCAAGGCCGAGGTCGGCATCGTCGCCAAGTCGCTACTGGAAGAGGGCATGGCCGTCTTTGCCGGGAAATACGCCTACGGCCCGACGCGCGTTCAGTTCGAGAACAAGGACCCGCGCGGCTTTGCCCAGTTCAAGAAGGAACTGGCCGAGCATTCGGCGCTGGGTTCGGCCAACACCCAGCTCGGCTGCCAGGGCGAACGGCCCTCGCTCTACGACCTCGTGGACAAGATGCGCGCGATGACAGTGCCGACCTTGGTGCTGACCGGCGACGAGGACTGGCCCTGCCTGGCGCCCTCGATGCTGATGAAGCGCGAGATCCCGTCGGCCGCGCTGGCCGTGATGCCGAACTGCGGCCACACGATCAATCTCGAGGATCCTGACCAGTTCAACCGGATCGTCGGCGACTTCATCATCCAGGTCGAAGCCGGCCGCTGGCCCAAGCGCGACCCGCGCGCGATCTCGGGGTCGATTACGGGGATGAAGAGCTAATACTGTCGTCCTGAGCGCAGCGAAGGACCTAACGGAGCGACCAGACGACTGCGTAGCGGACGTGAGATCCTTCGCTGCGCTCAGGATGACAAGAGTAAGCGAGGGTAGTCACGCTTACGCAGTCAAACCACCGTCACACACAAACTCCGACCCGGTCGAGAACGTCGATTCGTCGGAGAGCAGGAACAGGATCATGTGGGCGACCTCGTCGGCCTGGCCGAGGCGGCCGAGCGGGTGGAGGTCTTCGAGGGACTGGCGGCCGGTCATGTTGCCGACGTTGGTTTCCAGGCGCGGCGCGATCATCGGCGTGTCGATGTAGCCGGGATGCACCGAGTTGCAGCGGATGTTGTACTTCTGCTGCGCGCAGTGCAGCGCCACGTTCTTGGTGAGGGTGCGTACCGCGCCCTTCGAGGCGCAGTAGGCCATCGCGTAGGACGTGCCGCGCAGGCCCAGGACCGAGGAGATATTCACGATCGAGCCGCCGCCCGCCGCCTTCATCGCCGGGATGGCGTGCTTGCAGCCGAGAAACGTGCCCAGTGAGTTGATGTCGTTGACCCGGCGATACTCCGCGAGCGTGCAGTCCTCGATCGAGTTGCGCACGCCGACGCCGGCCGCGTTCAGCAGCCCGTGCAATGCGCCGAACTTCTCGACGGTGGCCGCAACGGCGGCCTGCCAGCTCTCTTCCTGGACGACGTCGAGCGGCACGAAATGCGCCGATGCGCCCAGTTCCGCGGCCAGCGCCTGGCCCTTGGCCTCATCGCGATCAGCCAGCACGGCCTTGCCGCCCTCGCGCACGATCATGCGCGCGGTCGCGGCGCCGATGCCGGAGGCGCCGCCGCTCAGCAGGACGGTCTTGTTCTCAAGACGGGGCAAGGAGCGACCTCCTGAGAAGTCCGGCGGTCACGCCGCCATCCGACGTGAACTCCGCGCCGGTGACGAAGGAAGAGCGGTCGGAGGCGAGCCACAGCACGAGTTCGCCCAGGTCCTGCGGCTCGGCCATGCGGCCGATCGGATGGCGCGAGCCCAAGAACGCCTTGCCCTGCTCGTGACCGACCGCCTGCCACAGCGGGTTGAAGATCGCAGTGTCGACGCCGCCGGGATGAACCGAGTTGCAGCGGATGCCGTATTTCTGCTCTGCGCAGTAGAGGGCCACGCTCTTGCTCAGCAGCCGCACCGCGCCCTTGCTGGCGGTGTAGGCGGTGGGGCCGGCGCCGCCGACCAGGCCGGCGATCGAGGAGATGTTGACGATCGAGCCGCCGGTCGCGGTCTTGCCCGCGCCGAGATGCTTCATGCCCTGAATGCCGTACTTGCAGCCGAGGAACACACCCTCGGAGTTGATCGCCTGGACCTTCTGCCAGTTCTCGACGGTGGTGTTCTCGGGATTGCCCGGACCGCCGGAGACGCCGGCATTGTTGACCATGATGTCGAGCCGGCCCTCGCGCTGCAGGACGTCTGCAAGCAGGGACTGCCAGGACTCCTCGGAGGCGACATCGTGGGCCACGAAGCGGCCGGCCGGTGTCGCCTTTGAGCCTTCGGCCAGATCGGCCACGATTACCGCAGCGCCTGCGGCTGCGAGCAGGGCGGCCGATGCGGCGCCGATGCCAGAGGCACCGCCGGTGACGACCGCCACCCTCCCGGAAAGTTCATCGCTCATATCGACGCGACCATAGCGACTAACCGCGCGGTGCGTTAGCGTATCGTTCAGGAGGATCGCATGGCGAAGCTGACAGGTATTCTCGCATCGATGGCGGTGCCGCTGGCAATCGCGGCCTGCACTCAGACGGCGGGTGGCCCGGCACCGGGGCAAGGCGGTCCGCCGCCCGGCATGACCGCGGCCCAGGGCGCGGCCTACTGCACCAAGCTCACGACGCTCTACAGCGAATATGTCGGCGGCGTCAGCACCGCGATGGGCGGCGTCGGCCGCGAGGGCACCGAGGCCGACATCAACGTCCGTGTCGCCATCGCCCAGTGCCAGGAAGGCAATACCGCGGCCGGCATCCCGGTGCTGCAGCGCGAGCTGCGCAACAACAAGATCGACGTTCCGGCCTCCTGATCCATCTCGTGATCCACTACATGAGCAGCCCCATGACCTCTCCGCATCGCACGCTGGCCCGCCTCGCCGGGCTCGCCCTCCTGCCGCTCCTGGCCGCCGCCTGCACGCAGACGGCCGGCGGTCCGCCGCCGGGCATGACGGTCGACCAGGCCGCGGCCTACTGCACCAAGCTGAGCTGGGCGTACGGCGAGTATGTCGCCGGCGGGCTGGGCGACAGCGCCGGCGACAATGACGACACCGACGCCGACATCAACGCCCGGCTGGCCATCGCCCGCTGTCACGAAGGCGATACTGCGGCGGCGATCCCGGTGCTGCAGAAGGAGCTCCAGCGCAACAAGGTGCCGGTGCCGCCGGTCTGAGTTTCCTGAACGCAGTCAAAGAAAAAGCCCGGACGGTCACCCGCCCGGGCTTTTGTTTGGGTCGGGAGGACCGGGCTAGAAGCCCAGGCCTTCCTTGATGACGATCCAGCGGCCGTTCTTGACCTGCTGCACCTGCGTGATCGTGTTCGCGAGGTGGTTGGTCTTGGAGAACTTGCTGGGCGGCGAGCTGAAGATGTCGAGGTACGGGTCGCCCGACTCGAGCGCGTCCAGCATCTTCTGGCCGGTCAGGTCCTTGCCCGCGAGCTTCGCATAGTGCGCGAAGGTCATGACGGCGTTGTAGCCGATGACCGACTGCGTGTTGGCATCGGTGCCGAACATCTTCTTGTAGGCTTCGACCCAGTCCTTGACCTTGCCCTTGGCCGTATCGGCATAGGGAGTCTCGAAGGCGCCGGCGGCGTAGAAGCCCTCGACCACGTCCTTGCCGAGCGTGATCGTGTCGGGAATGTTGGTCGGGGTCGCGCCGAGGAAGGTGACGTCCCAGCCGAGCTTCTTGGCCTCGGCGATGGCGCCGATCGTCTCGCGCAGGATGGTGCCCAGCACGACCAGGTCACAGCCGTCCGACTTCATCTTGGCGATCTGCGCACTGAAGTCCGACGCGCCGCGCTTGTAGGTCGTGACCGAGGCGGGCTTCAGCTTCATGACGTCGAGCTGCTGGGTGAAACCGTCGAGCACGTTCTTGCCGTACTCGTCGTCCTGGTACATCAGGCAGGGCTTCGTGGGTTTCTTCCACTCGACCATGTACTTCACGGCCGCGCGCGTGCTCTCGACATAGGGCAGCAGGTTGCTGAACTTCAGCCGCTCCTGCGGCTTGCCGGCGTCGAACTTGTAGGTGAACTCGGCGGCGGTCAGCGGGAAGAGCTGCAGCACGCCCGCGTCGAACAGGATGTCTTGCGCCGCGATCACGGGCGCGGAGCCCATGCCGCCGATCATCGCGAAGACCTTGTCCTTCTCGATCATCTTCTGGCTGGCGAGCACGGCCTTCTTAGGATCGTAGGCGCTGTCCTCGACGATCAGCTTCAGCTTGCGGCCGTTGATGCCGCCCGCCGCGTTGATCTCCTCGACGGCGAGCTTCATGCCGTTGGCGACCGGGACGCCCCAGGTCTTGATCGGGCCCGACAGATCCTGGTGCGTGCCGATGACGATCTCGGTCGGCGTGATGCCCTGGTTCGTGACCTTGGTCTGCGCGAGCACGGGCGTGACCGCCAGTGCCGTCGTGCAGGCAAGCGTCACCGCGAATGCCTTGAGATGCATTGTCCGTTTCCTCCACTGCTGCGCTCTTTAGTTTCTTCGGTGGGTGGCGCACACGACCCGGTCCGTCGTCGCTTTGCGCGACTTGTGCAGAATTAGAGCAGGTCCCGAGCGGTTATGCACGGCGAAACGGAGGATTCCGGGGTGCAAAAGAAAAGGCCCGGGACATGCCCGGGCCTTTGCCATCGACGGTAGTGGAACTCAGTTCTTGAGGTCGCGCTTCAGCACGACCCAGCGGCCGTCCTTGACCTGCTGCAGCAGGTAGACCGTGGCCGACAGGTGCTCGGTCGGTGAGAACTTCACCGGCGGCGAGTTGAAGATGTCCTGGAAGACGTCGCCCGATTCCATGGCGGCGAGGAACTTCGCGCCCGTCAGGTCCTTGCCCGCCAGCTTGGCGTAGTGGGCGAAGGTCATGACCTCGTTGTAGCCCAGCGCCGACTGGGTGTTCGGCTCCATGTTGTAGAGCTTGAAGTAGGCGTCGGCCCATTCCTTGGCCTTGCCGGTCGAGGTGTCGCGGTAGGGGATCTCCATGCCGCCGACGGCATAGAAGCCCTCGGTGACTTCCTTGCCGAGTGCCGGAACCTCGACGACGTTGGCGGCGGTGCTGCCAAAGTAAATCGGCGCGAAGCCGATCTTGCGGCCCTCGGTCATGACGCCGACGGTCTCGCGCACGACGGTGCCCAGCACGACGAAGTCGCAGCCGTCCGACTTCATCTTGGCGACCTGCGAGGAGAAGTCCGAGGCGCCGCGCTTGTAGCTGGTGGTCGAGGCGGCGGTCAGCTTGGCGTCCGCGACGGCCTGGGTGAAGCCGTCGAGCACGTTCTTGCCGAACTCATCGTCCTGGTAGATCACGCAGGGCTTCTTGCTGCCCTTTTCCGCCATCAGGTGACGGGCGCCGGCGCGCACGCTCTCGGTGTAAGGCGGCACGTTGTTGAACTTCAGCCGGTCCTGCGGGTTCTTCGGGTCCATCTTGTAGGTGAACTCGGCCGAGGTGACCGGGAAGAGCTGCGGAATGCCGGCCTCGAGCAGGATGTCCTGCGCGGCGAGCACCGTGGGCGAGCCGAGCGGCGCCAGCATCGCGAAGATCTTGTCCTTGTCGACCAGCTTCTGCGTCGCGAGCACGGCGCGCTTGGGATCGTAGCCGACATCCTCGACGATCAGCTTCAGCTTGCGGCCGTTGATGCCGCCCGCCGCGTTGACCTCGTCGATGGCCATCTTCATGCCGTTGGTGACGGGAACGCCCCACGACTTGATCGGGCCGGAGAGATCCTGGTGCGTGCCCAGCACGATCTCGGTGGGCGTGATGCCCTGGTTGGTGACCTTGGTCTGCTGCGCCACCGCCGGCAGGGCGGCGAGGCCGAACACGCCGCTCAACAGGGCGGCCTTTACGCTAAACGAACGCATGACTACTTGTTTCCTCCACTACGCTTTACGGAACTCTTCTTGGAACTAGGCCGCCTGAGGGCGGTACATCGCGTCGATCTGGTCCTTGTACTTGGTGTTCACGAACGACCGCTTCAGCTTCATGGTCGGCGTCAGCTCCTCGTCCTCGGGCGTGAGCTGCTGCTCGATCAGGTAGAAACGCTTGATCGTCTCGACGCGAGCGAAGTTGGCGTTGACCCGCTCGATCTCCGACCAGATCAGGTCCTGCACTTCCTTGGCGCGGCACAGGCTGGTGTAGTTGGTGAAGGGCACGTCGAGGTCCTGCGCGAACTTCTCGACCGTCTCGCGCTCGATCATCACCAGGCAGGTGAGGTAGGCGCGCTTGTCGCCGATCACGACGGCATCGCTGATATAGGGCGAGAACTTCAGCTGGTTCTCGATCTCCGACGGCGTGATGTTCTTGCCGCCCGCCGTGATGATGATGTCCTTCATCCGGTCGGTGATCTTGACGTAGCCTTCCTCGTCGATCAGGCCGACATCGCCGGTGTGCAGCCAGCCGTCCTTGTCGATAGTCTCGGCCGTCTTCTCGGGCTGGTTCAGGTAGCCCATGAACACCATGTCGCCCTTGATCAGGATCTCGCCGACGGGGGAGATGCTGACCTGGCCGTAGGGCACCGATTTGCCGACCGTGCCGAGCTTCATCGCATTGGCCGGCATCGCCGTGGCCAGCCCGCAATTCTCCGTCTGGCCGTAGACCTCGTACATGTCGAGGCCGAGCGCGAGATACCAGCGGATCAGCTCCGGCGAGATCGGGGCGGCGCCGGTGAACAGCCAGCGGCAGCGATCGAGGCCGATCATGCGGCGGATGTTTTTAAGCACCAGCCAGTAGGCGGCCTTGAACTGCAGCTTCTCCAGCGCCGTCGGCTCGCGCCGCGCCAGCCGCGCATCGGCGATGGCGAGGCCGGCCGCCAGCGCGCGCCGGTAGGCCCATTGCTGGAGCGGCGTGGCATCCTTCAGCGCGATCATGATGCCGGCGTAGAATTTCTCCCAGACACGCGGCACGGCGCCAAAGAGCGTCGGCTGCACCTCGCGGATGTTGTCGGGCACCGTCTCCGGGCTCTCCGCGAAGTTGGAGCAGACGCCGGTCGCGACCGAGTAGTAGCTGCCGGCGATGCGCTCGGCGACGTGGCAGAGCGGCAGGAAGGCCAGCCGCTCGTCGCCCTCGTACCAGGAGAGCGACAGCTCGGGATGCATGCAGTTCTGCATCGTGTAGACCACGTTGCGATGGCTGTGCATGGCGCCCTTGGGCGGACCCGTCGTGCCGGACGTGTAGACCAGGATCGCGAGGTCGTCGGGCTTGCGCGAGGCGACGAGCTCCTCGAACAGCGCATCCTTGCCTTGGCCGTAGTTGCGGCCGGCCGCCATGAATTCGTCGAGCGAGACCACCATCGGGTCGTTGAAGGTGCGCAGCCCCTCCATGTCGAACACGACGATCTTGCGAAGAGACGGGCAGCGCTCACGCACGTCCAGTGCCTTGTCCAGTTGCTCGTCATCCTCGACGAACAGGACCGAGGTTTTCGAATCGTTGATCAGGTATTCGACCTGCTTGGCCGAATCGGTCGGGTAGATGCCCGAGGAGACGCCGCCGGCGCAGAGAATACCGAAGTCGGCGTAGTTCCATTCCGGCACGGTGTTGGCCAGCACCGAGGCCACGTCGCCCGGTCGGAAGCCGGTCTCGTGCAGCGCGAAGGTCACGGACTTCGAGCGCTCCAGCCACTGGTTCCACGAGATCGCGTTCCAGATGCCGTAGAGCTTCTCGCGCATCGCCGGCCGCTCGCCGCGCGTCTTGCACGACAGCAGGAAGCTTTTAGGCAGGGTCTCGGCAACCGTCAGCGTGGCTTTGGTGGGCATGTTTCCTCGCTTCCCGTCAGCGCCAGTTCTTCTTCTTCTTCCAGCGGCGTTCGCCGCGGGCGCTCTCTTCCTTGGCGCCGAGATAGAATTCCTGGATGTCCTTGCTGCTCATCAGCCGCTCGCAGGTATCGTCCATCACCACGCGACCGACCTCGAGCACGTAGCCGTAATGCGCCGTCTCCAGCGCCATCTTGGCGTTCTGCTCGACCAGCAGGATCGACGTGCCTTCCTCGGCGTTGACCCTGCGGATGATGCTGAAGATCTCCTTCACCAGCAGCGGCGAGAGGCCGAGCGAGGGCTCGTCGAGAAGCAGGAGCTTCGGCCGGTTCATCAGCGCGCGGCTGATCGCCAGCATCTGCTGCTCGCCGCCCGACAGCGAGCCGGCGGGCTGGTCGATGCGTTCCTTGAGGCGCGGAAAGTAGGCGAAGATCTTTTCGAGGTCCTGGGCGACGCCGTCGCGGTCCTTGCGCAGGAACGCGCCCATGGCGAGATTCTCGCGCACCGACAGGAACGGGAAGACCTCGCGGCCTTCTGGCACGTGGCTGAGGCCCAGCCGCACGATCTTGTCGGCATCCATGCGCTGGATCGGCTTGCCCTCGAACTCGATCGTGCCCTTCAGCGGATCGAGCACGCCGGAGATGGTCTTCAGGATCGTCGTCTTGCCCGCGCCGTTGGCGCCCAGCACGGTGATGATCTTGCCGCGCGGCACGGCGAGGCTGACGCCGCGGATCGCCATGATCGGGCCGTAGTAGCTCTCGATGTTGGAGACCTTGAGGATCGGGTCGTCGCTCATGTCCGCTCCCTCAGGCGCCGAGATAGGCGGCGATGACGTCGGGATGCGCCTGCACCTCGGCCGGCGTGCCGGAGGCCAGCACCTTGCCGTAGTTCAGCGCCAGCACCCTGTCCGATACGCGGTTCACCAGGGTCATATCGTGCTCGACCATCAACACGGTGACGCCCAGTTCAGTGCGGATGTCGCGGATCCAGAACGACATGTCGTCGGTCTCCTCGACGTTGAGGCCGGAGGAGGGCTCGTCGAGCAGGATCAGCTTGGGCTCCGAGCAGAGAGCGCGGGCGACCTCGATCACCTTGCGCACGCCATAGGGGAGACCCGCGATCAGCTTGTCGCGATAGGCCTGGAGATCGAGGAACTCGATCACTTCCTCGACCTTGTGGCGGTGCTCCTTCTCGGCGCGCCGCACCGACGGCAGGAACAGGATCTCCTGCCAGAGTTGGGTCGTGGCATGGCAGTGCCGGCCGACCAGCAGGTTGGCCAGCATCGAGGCGTTCTCGAACAGCTCGATGTTCTGGAAAGTCCGCGCAATGCCCAGCTTGGCGATCTGGTGCGCCGGCACCTCGGTGATGTCGCGGCCCTCGAAGAACAGCTTGCCCGAGGTCGGGTCGTAGAGCCGCGAGATCAGGTTGAAGATCGAGGTCTTTCCGGCGCCGTTGGGGCCGATGATCGTGAAGATCTCGCCCTTCTCGATGCTGAAGCTGACGCTGTCGACCGCCTTGAGGCCGCCGAACTGCAGGGAGATGCCGTCGACCGTGAAGAAGCTCATCGGTTGCGCTCCGACTTCACGTAGGTCTTCTGGCGCTTGAAGGTGGCCTTCTTGTAGAGCGGGAAGAGCTGGAAGAAGAGCTTCACCTTGAGCCAGCGCCCGTAGAGCCCGTAGGGCTCGAACAGGATGAACATCATGATGATCAGGCCGTAGATCGCGCCCTTGAGGCCGGCCGCCGAGCCGATTGCCGACATCGTGTCGCGAAGCTTGCCGGCGCCCTCCGAGGACATGCCGAGCGAGGAGGCGAGGCTCGCGCCCAGCACCGGCACGTCGTCCTTCAGCGCCGTCAGGAACGGGTCGACCATGACGATGAAGATCGCGCCCAGCACCGCACCGTGCACGCCGAAGGCGCCGCCGATGATGATCACCATGATGAACTCGATGGAGAGCAGCAGGGTGAACATTTCGGGCGAGATGAAGGACATCTTGTGGGCGAACAGCACGCCCGCCATGCCGGTCAGGGCGGCGCTGATGGCGAAGGACTTCACCTTGTAGGCGGCGAGGTCGATGCCCATGCTCTTGCCGGCCGTCTCCGAATCGCGGATGGCGATGAAGGCGCGGCCGGTGGGCGAGCGCAGCAGGTTCAGCGCCAGCAGGATCGAGCCGACCAGCACCAGCAGGCAGAGGAAGTAGAAGGCGTCGCCGTCGCGCGGCAGGGGCTGGCCCAGCAGGTCGAGGGTGCGCACGCGCATACCCTCGTTGCCGTGAGTCACCGATTCCCAGCGCGCTAGGATCTCCTCGACGATGAAGGCGAAGGCGATGGTGGCGATCACCAGGTAGATGCCGGTGAGGCGCAATGCCGGGAAGCCGACCATGGCGCCGACCACGCCGGTGATGATGGCGGCCGCCGGAAAATACACGATGAACGGTATGCCCTGGCTCTGCATGAAGCCGGCGGTGTAGGCGCCGATCGCCAGGAAGGCGGCGTGGCCGAGCGAGGCCTGGCCGGTGAAGCCGGTGAGGATGATCAGCGCCACGCCGACGATCGCGTAGATGAAGACGAAGACGATCTGGCTCTGCAGGTAGCTGCCGACGAGATAGGGCGCGGCGATCACCACGGCCAGCAACAGCCCGTAGGACCACCAGTAGCCGCCGTGCTTCAGCAGCTTGATGTCCTGGTTGTAGTCGGTCTTGAAGACGAAACGCATGGGCTCAGACCTTCTTGCGCATGCTGGGGCCGAACAGCCCGTGCGGCCGTACCAGCAGCACGACCAGCAGGACGACGTAGGGGGCGACGTCCTTCCAGCCCTGCGGCAGGTAGAAGCCGGCCAGCGTCTCGATCACGCCGATGATCAGCCCACCGATCAGCGCGCCGGGGATTGAGCCGAACCCGCCCAGCACCGCCGCCGGGAAGGCCTTTAAGCCCAGCGCCAAACCGACGTTGGAGTGGATGAAGGTAATGGGGGCCAGCAGCACGCCGGCGGTCGCCGCGACGGCGGCGCTGATCGCCCAGATCAGCGAGACCACGCGTTTCACCGGGATGCCCATGTAATAGGCCGCCAGCATGTTCTCCGACGTCGCGCGCATCGCCGTGCCGAGCCGCGTGTAGTTGAAGAAGGCGTAGAGCACGATGCAGAGGATGACGGTGGCGACGATCACCGAGAGCTTGTCGTGGGCGATAACAAGGTCGCCGAGCTTCAGCACGCCCGTGGAGAACGGCGTCTCGATCTTGAGGTCGTCGGTTCCCCAGATCATGCCGGCGACGGAGCGCAGGAAGTAGCCCAGGCCGATCGTCGCCATGACGATCGAGAATTGCGGATAACCGAGGATCGGCCGGATCAGGATGCGCTCGGTCGCCATGCCGAACACGGCCATGCCGCAGACGGCGAACAGGAAGCCCAGCCAGTAGTCGAGGCCGATCAGGCCGATGAAGGTGAACACGAAGAAGCCGCCCAGCATCATCAGGTCGCCCTGGGCGAAGTTCACGACTTCCGTCGCCTTGTAGATCAGGACGAAGCCGAGCGCGATCAGGCCGTAGACGCAGCCGAGAGCGATTCCGCTCACCAGCTGCTGGATGAAGTCGAGCATTCCCTAACCCTGTAAACCGGCCGTTTATTGGCTTCGCGTTTAACTTGAATCATAAGACATGGCAGCGCTGCGGGGAGTCAATGGATTTTCAGCCGGCGCGCTATACTGTGGATCGATCCAGTGCTCGTTACCGGAGAATTTTCATGTCGCTCGCCGAGCAGGCCGTCCCCTCGGGAAGGCCGCCGTCGCCGTTCTATACCGAGGAGCACGAAGCGTTCCGGAGCACCGTTCGGCGCTTCGTCGAGCGCGAGATCATGCCCCATGTCGACCAGTGGGACGAAGCCGAAGAGTTCCCGCGCGAACTCTATCGCAAGGCCTCGGCTGCAGGGCTGATGCAGCTGGGTTTCCCCGAGGCATATGGCGGCGTTCCGACCGATCCGTTCTTCGGCATCGTCAAGGCCGAGGAGATGGCGCGCCACGGCAGCGGCGGCCTCAACGCCAGCCTGAACAGCCACACCATTGGTTCCCCGCCGATCGCGGCGCTGGGGCCGGAATGGATGAAGCGCAAGGTCCTGCCCGAGGTGCTGGCCGGAGAGAAGATCAGCGCGCTCGCCATCACCGAACCCAGCGGCGGCTCGGACGTGGCGAACCTCAAGACCACGGCGCGGCGCGAGGGTGACCACTATGTCGTCAACGGCTCGAAGATGTTCATCACCTCAGGGATGCGCGCCGATTACTACACGGTCGCGGTGCGCACCGGTGGGCCGGGCGCAGGCGGCGTCTCGCTGCTCCTGATCGAACGCGACCGCGAGGGTTTTGCCCGGACCAAACTCAAGAAGATGGGCTGGTGGGCGTCTGATACCGCGCAGCTCTTCTTCGACAATGTGAAGGTCCCGGTCGAGAACCTGATCGGCGAGGAGAATCGCGGCTTCATCGGCATCATGCTGAACTTCAATTCCGAGCGGCTGGGCATGTCGGCCGGCGCCTGCGGCTACGCCAAGGTCTGCCTCGACGAGGCGATCGCCTATGCTCGTGAGCGCCACACCTTCGGCAAACCCTTGATCGCCAACCAGGTGGTGCGCCACCGGCTGGTCGACATGGCGATGCGCATCAACGCCGTGAAGTCGACGCTCGAGCTGCTGGCCTACCGGGTCGGGCAGGGTGAGAAGCCGGTCGCGGAGATCTGCATGCTGAAGAACCTCGCGACCTCGACGATGGAATTCTGCGCCAACGAGGCGATGCAGGTGTTCGGCGGCGCGGGCTACCTGCGCGGCGCCAAGGTCGAGCGCATCTATCGCGAGACCAAGGTGATGTCGATCGGCGGCGGCTCGACCGAGATCATGAAGGATCTCGCCGCCCGGCAGATGGGGCTTTAAATGGAAAAAGACGCGCGCATCGCGCTCTTCCAGCAGTGGTTCTCCGACAACATCCCGCACAACAAGGCGCTGGGCCTGAAGGTGATCGGCGCCTCGCGCGGCTTTGCCTCGATGCAGCTCGACTGGCGCGAGGAACTTGTCGGCAATCCCGAGACCGGCGTGCTGGCGGGCGGTCCGTTGACCGCGATGCTCGACGGCTGCTGTGGCATGTCAGTCGCCACGATGCTGAAGGCGCCGGAGCCTTTCGCGACGCTCGACCTGCGCATCGACTATGTGCGGCCGGCGGAACCCGGCAAGCCGGTGATCGCCGAAGCCGAGTGCTACCGCATCACACGGTCGGTCGCCTTCACGCGCGCCTTCGCCCATCACGGCGATGCCAAGGACCCGATCGCGGCGGCGGCCGGCACCTTCATGCTGGGCACCAAGGGCAAGGCGACGCGGCCGGCGCTGGTGGACAAGCCATGAGCGCGCTGCTGCAACGCCTCGCCGAGGCACGCAAGGAGGGCAACGTCGCCCGCCTGGCCGAAGCCATTCCCTATGCGCGCTGGATGCAGATCGCGCCCGAGAACGGCACGGGCGAGCTGCTGACCCGCATGCGCTATCACCCGGAGCTTATAGGCAACACGTTCCTGCCGGCGATCCATGGCGGCACCTTGGGCGCCATGCTGGAGATGGCGGCGATCTTCCATCTCCTGTGGGAGACGGAGACCGAGACGGTGCCGAAGATCGTCAACATCACCGTCGACTATCTGCGTTCCGCGCGCCCGGTCGACGTGATCGCCTGCGCCAAGGTGACGAAGCAGGGGAGGCGCATGGTCAACGTCTTCGCCGAAGCCTGGCAGGAAGACCGCTCCCGCCCCGTCGCGACGGCCAACGCCCACTTCCTGGTCAAATCCGATGCCGACGCCCCGCCGTCGCTTTAGATCTTTTGGGAACCCAAAGCACATGGCGACGACTAGACGAAGAATACTTGGCGCTGCAATAGTTTCGGCAGCTCTTCTTGGGGCCGGCATTGCAACGAGTGTTCTTGCTAGGACTTCCAGCGAAGAGGAAAAAGTCTGCCCTTACGATGGCGTAAGGTTTCGCTTTACGGGGCAAGCCTCAGGCACGGTCTTCGGTCGGCAGCTTGATTTTCAGCAAGTCGGGATGATCAGTAGCCCTTGGCCAATTGCCGTCTGCCCTACAAACGGATTCGTATTCTATAAACACAAATTCGACGACGCCGAGCTCGACAAGTTGCGGCCGTTTGTTCTTTCGGCCGAATACCAAGCGACGAAGGACGAGACATCTTATTATCGGGCATTCTGGCTGATGGATCGGTCAGGAGGGGCGCATTCATTAGCTTCCGAGACGCTGCTTGCCGCTACCTGGGAAGCGGGCGGAGATCAATACACGCGTTACGCAGAGGAGTTACTGGCAAGACTGCCGGCTGACGTCGCTCTTGCTGAAGGAGCGCAGCGCCGCAAGTTTATTGTCCTGCAAGGTGAATTGCTGCGGCGACTTGAACGGTTCGATGATGCGGCTGAACATTTGCGGCGTTGGCAATCGGAGTTGGGTTCGACAAGCACAGAAGGCCTGATCGCGGCCTACGAGCTGCAATTGATCGCTCGGCGAGATTCGGGACACCAGCATCTTATCTCGGATGCTATCGAAGCAGGTGAGCGTGACCCAGCTGTCTGGACTGCGCGTCGGAGCCCAGCTTCTCTGGATGAAGCGTGGGCACAGACGAATGTGTTCAAGTTCCCTTCTTTCCGAGCCCGTCCCCGGTTTCAATGGTCGATTGACGGTGAAACGATCACAGGTACCGAAGCTCCGATAACGGAGTTTATTTGGCAGCGGGAAGACAAGAATCTTGTCCGGTTTGACCTCGCCTCAGGCACCCGAACGATCCTGAAAACTCCGGTCAGCTGGGCTTCCATAGCTCGTTCCCAGGATGGCAATACGATCTGGGCCATTGACAGTGGAGACAAAGCATCTTGGCGATTCCTTCAAATCGACAGTCGATCTTTGGAGGTGACTTGGAACGCGCCGGCAGCGCCATGGACGTCGCAATTTGCAGTATCTCACGATCAAAAATCGCTCTTGGTTCACGCCAAGGAAGGGCTTGCAGCATTCGATCTGGGCACTGATGGGCTGAGGCCACTCAAGTCTCCATCCTTCTCCGTGGAGCCAAATCGCTGGCAGCTGATTGGAGCTGACCCCTTCAATCCCAAGATTGTCATCGTGCACCAAAAGTCGATCTTTGTTTGGGATTATGAAAAGGGCGTATTCGAGACCCAGATCCGGCCCACGACTTGGACCGGCTCGCTTGATGCGCGGACGGCTCAGGCACTCTATGTTGCTGAGGGTCGACGTTTGGTTGTGGCCGCCAGTTTGGAGTCCGGCAGGACTTACGAGGTCTCTACATGGGATCTGCAAAGCGGAGCGCTGATCTCTCGCACGGTGGTAAACGAACAATCCTGCCAACTGTCAGGCAGTGGCGACAAGCAGCTGTTCGCGCTGGGATGCTGGAGCGGGGTGTATGCTACTGATGCGAACCATACGGATCGGTTCGTCAAGGTTTTGAACTCGGCGGAGGGCCACGAGATCGAGGAGATCGCGTTCAGCCCTGACGCCAAAAAGCTCGCAGCAAGAACGATGAGCGCCTTATTTGTCTATTCAATCCGCCGGTAGCGTCACCCCAGCGGATTGCTCAGATCCACGCCGTACTGCTTCGCGTTCCGCGCCATGTAGTGCTCGCGGCCGTGCACGGCCTCGCCGCGGACGGCGGTTTCGACCATGTCCATGAAGGTGTGCCAGCCCATGGCGTTCAGTTTCACGAACTTCTCGAGCACCGGCAGGTGTTCGAGCGTGAAGGTCGTGCCTTCGGCGGCGGCCGCCATGGTCAGGATCAGATAGGATTCAGGGTAGGGCGAGGTCGCATCCCCGGGATTGTACACGTTCCATGTGTAAGCCAGCCGGCCCGGCGGCTGCCATTGTGTGACAACACCGCGAATGTGGCCGCCCATCAGCGAGACGGCGCCGCCGACGCGTGGCTCGATCCGGCCCTCGCCGTACCAGCCGGGCAGGCGGCTCGTGTCGGCCAGGAAATTCCAGGCCTGTGCGGGTGGGCCGGGAAGGTGCCTCTCGAAGCGCACCATATGCGCATGGGTGAATTGCGCGCCGTCGCTCATGGACTTTCCTACTTCTTGGCTTAAAGAAAACGCCGCACATGGATTACGAATCCCTCAAGACCCCGGCCGACGACGTCGTTCGTGACGGCGCCAGCTTCGAGGCCTATCGACACCCGGGCGACTTGATCGATTCACATCACCCGATAATCGTGGCCTATGCAAGGCGTGTGGCCGGCGAGGGCAGCGATCGCGAGAAGGCGCTGCGGCTCTACTACGCCGTGCGCGACGAGCTGCGCTACGATCCCTACAACACACCGATGAAGCGCGAGGCCTATCGCGCCAGCGCGACCGTCGAAGCCGGTCATGGTTACTGCGTGAACAAGGCGGGCGTCATGGCTGCGGTCTGTCGCGCCGCCGGCATCCCGGCCCGGCTGGGCTACGCCGACGTGCGCAACCACATGACGACCAAGCGCCTGTCGGAGCTGATGGGCAGCGACGTCTTCTACTATCACGGCTACACCGACGTCTGGCTCGACGGGCGCTGGGTCAAGGCGACGCCGGCCTTCAACCGCGAGCTCACCGACAAGTTCGGCCTGAAGCCGCTCGACTGGGACGCGGTGGGCGATTCGATCTATCACCCGTTCGATCTCAGCGGCCGTCGTCACATGGAATATCTCGCCTATCGCGGCGTATTCGCCGACATCCCGTTCGACGAGATCCGCGACGCCTTCCGCCATTACTACCCGCGGCTGTCGCGGGCGCAGGAAGAGATGGCCCAAGGCGATATGGCACTGGGTGGCGATTTCGGCGCCGAGGGCGCTGCGGAAGTGGAACCCAAGTGAATCTCGCACCGCGTTCGCCCGCCTACATCGCATTGTTGGTGGCGCTGGGCAGTTTCGGCCCGCTCACCATGAGCATCTACACGCCGGTCATGCCGTCGGTCGGCCACGAGCTGCTGGCGACGCCGGACAATGTGAAGCTGACGCTCACCACCTACATGCTGGGCTTCGCGGTGGGGCAGCTCTTCTACGGGCCGCTCAGCGACCGGTTCGGGCGCCGGCCGGTCCTGCTGGCCGGGCTGCTGTTCTTCACGATCACCAGCTTCGCCTGTTCCTTCGCGCCGTCGATTGGCGGACTGATCGGCCTGCGTATCCTGCAGGGTCTTGGCGCGGCGTCGGGATCGGTGCTGGGGCGCGCGCTGACGCGCGATGCCTACACCTTCAAGGAAATGCCGCTGGTCATGAGCTGGATCTCGCTCGGCCAGAACATCGCGCCGTCGCTGGCGCCGACGGTCGGCGGCTTCCTCGGCGAATGGGCGAGCTGGCGCGCGACCTTCTGGTTCGTGGGCGGCTTCGGCACGATCCTGTTCCTGGTCACGCTGGCGGGCCTGCGCGAGACCAACAAGTTCCGCAGCGAGCGCATCGACATTTCGAGCCTGCTGAGCGGTTCGGGCGAGATGCTGCGCGACCGCCGCTTCCTCGGCCATATCCTGCCGCTGGGCTTTGCCTTCGCCATGAACTTCGGGATGCTCGCGGGCGTGCCGTTCGTGCTGCAGGAGAGCATGGGCTTCAGCCCGCGCGAGTTCGGGCTGATCGTGCTGCTCTCGGTCGGCGGCTTCACCGCGGGCACCTTCGTGAACAACCGACTGGTTGGCCGCGTCGCGCCGGTCGACATCATCATGTTCTCGGGCTGGTTCCACGTTGCGGCACTGGTCGGGATGGCCGCGCTTTCGCTCTCCGGCATCGTTACCTGGTGGGCCATCGTCGGCCCGCACATGCTGCTGAGCTTCGGCACCGGCATGATCGTTGCCAACGCAAATGCCGGCGCCGTGGGCATGTATCCGCGCCTGGCCGGCACCGCCTCGTCGCTGGCGGGCCTCGCGCAGATGGGCATGGGCGCCATGGGCACGGTCGCGGTGGCGGCGCTCACGGTGATCGGCAGCCGCTACATCGCGATGCCGATGGTGATCGGGCTCGCACCCTTCGCCGTTGCAACGGTGCTGAGCGCGCGGCTGTTGCGCGGCGAGCCGCGGACCCCGAAACTGGATCAATAGAAGAGGGAGAAGAAGACAATGGCGAACATGTTGAAGGACAAGGTCGTGCTGGTGACCGGCGCGGGCGGCGGCATCGGCCGCGAGATGGCGCTGCTGGCGGCCAAGGAAGGCGCCAAGGTCGTGGTCAACGATCTGGGCGGCGCGGTCGACGGCGAGGGCAGCGGCAGCGCGACGGCGGCCGAGAAGGTCTGCGCCGAGATCGCGGCGGCGGGCGGCCAGGCCGTTCCCAATGGCGACAGCGTGGCCGACCCGGCAGGTGCTGAGCGCATGATCAAGGCGGGTGTCGAGAATTTCGGCCGCATCGACGGCGTCATCAACAATGCCGGCATCCTGCGCGACCGCATCTTCCATCGCATGAGCCACATGGACTGGAAGATGGTCATCGACGTCCATCTGAACGGCTCGTTCAACACCAGCCGCGCCGCCGCCAACTACTTCAAGGAGCAGAAGTCGGGTGCCTTCGTGCACTTCACCTCGACCTCCGGCCTCGTCGGCAATTTCGGCCAGGCCAACTACTCGGCCGCGAAGATGGGCATCATCGGCCTGTCGCGCTCGATCGCGCTCGACATGGCGGCGTTCAACGTCCGCTCGAACTGCATCTCGCCGTTCGCCTGGACGCGTATGATCGGCACCATCCCCGCCGACACCGACGCGCAGAAGGCGCGCCTCGAGCGCTCCAAGAAGATGACCCCGGCCAAGATCGCGCCGATGGCCGTCTACCTCCTGTCCGATTCGGCGCAGCAGCAGGGCATCACCTCGCAGATCTTCGGCGTGCGCATGAACGAGATCATGCTGTTCAACGCCAACCGTCCGGTACGCTCCGTGCATAACTCCGAGGGCTGGACCTTGGAGGACATCGCCGAGCACGCCGTGCCGTCGATGAAGCCCTACTTCACCGACATGAAGCGCTCGCCCGAGTACTTCACCTGGGATCCGATCTAAGTCCCAGTATCCAACAGCCCCTCATCCCGGGAAGGCGCTCTTCCCGGGTGAGGGTCGCCAACCGGAGTTGAGAGACATGGCCGCCGAGAACATGAAGAACGAGCCCAAGATCGATCCCAAGGAGATCCTCGAAGGCATCGTCGAGTGGATCGAGATCGAGAGCCCGAGCCACGACGCGAAGGCGGTCAATGTCATGGTCGACAAGGTCGAGGGCCAGTGCCGCGACCTTGGCCTGAACCTCAACCGCACGCCGGGCCGCGACGGCTTCGGCGACATCCTGGAAGCCAAGACCCCGGCCGAATGGAGCACGGGGCAGGGCAAGGGCATCCTGGTTCTCGCCCATCTCGACACGGTCCATCCGCTCGGGATGAAGGAGAAGGAGCTGAAGATCCGCCAGGAAGGCGACAGCGTCTACGGCCCCGGCATCTACGACATGAAGGCGGGCGGCTACATCGCCTACTACGCGCTGCGTCACCTGGTCCGCCAGGGCAAGAAGACCAAGCTGCCCGTGACGTTCCTGTTCATTCCCGAGGAAGAAGTCGGCAGCCCGACCTCGCGCGCCCGCATCGAGGAAGCCGCGAAAGGCCACAAGTATGCGCTGGTGATGGAGCCGGGCCGCGACGGCGACAAGGTCGTGACCTCGCGCAAGGGCGTCGGTCGCTTCACCCTGACGGTGAAGGGCCGTGCCGCCCATGCCGGCGTGCGCCACGAAGACGGCCGCAGCGCCATCCTCGAGATCGCGCGCCAGATCGTGCGCATCGAGGAGAAGACCGACTATGCCCGCGGCATCACCTGCAATGTCGGCCTGATCCGCGGCGGCTCGGGCGTGAACGTGACGCCGGCCGAATGCTCGATCGACGTCGACCTGCGCGTGCCCAGCATGCAGCTCGCCGAGGAGATGACGCACTGGTTCCTGAACCTCGAACCGATCGGCAAGGAAGTCGAGCTGACGGTCGAGGGCGGCATGAACCGCCCGCCCTACCAGAAGGACGCGGGCATCACCGATCTCTTCCAGAAGGCGCAGGCGATCTATCGCGAGATCGGCAAGGAGCTGAACGACGTGCCGCTGACCGGCGGCGGCAGCGACGGCAACTTCACGGCGGCACTCGGCATCCCGACGCTCGACGGCCTCGGCGCCGACGGCAAGGGCGCCCACGCCATCACCGAGCAGATCTATTATTCGTCCTTGCAGCCCCGCACCTACCTCTGCGCCCGCCTGCTGGAGACGCTGGAGTAGGGGCTACTTGTCGTCCTGAGCGAAGCGAAGGACCTCCCATAGCGGGCAGACGAGTGCGCAGCGAACCGGAGATCCTTCGCTGCGCTCAGGATGACATGAGAAGCTGAGGCCCTCGTCGCGTCTCAGTAAGCCGCAGTGAAGCAAAAAAGCCCGTCGTCCTGAGCGAAGCCGCCCGTAGGGCGGTGCAGTCAAAGGACCTCTTTTCGCCTCGACACACCGTGCGCCGGAAAAGAGGTCCTTCGACTACGCGCCTTCGGCGCTCCGCTCAGGACGACGGGCTTTCTTAACGAGCGCTCAGTAAGCCGCCGTGAACCGCTTGTGCAGGTGCTTCGGCTTCTCGATCTCGTTCATGATCGCGACCGCGAAGTCCTCGCGGCTGATCTGGCTCACGCCTTCCTTGTCCTCGAGCAACTGGTCCTTGCCGAGGCGGAACTTGCCGGTGCGGTCGCCGGGCTGGATCGAGGCGGGCGGCGAGATCGCCGTCCAGTCGAGGTCCTTCACCTTGCGCACTTCCTCCAGCGCCAGCGATGCGGGCTTGGAGGTCGGCGGCTGGATGCCGCGATCGGCCATGTGGTCGAGATGGGTGCGGCCGTCGGCGCGCAGCAGGCTGCCGGCGCCGACTACGAACAGCACGCGCTTCACGCCGCTCTTGCGGACCGCTTCCAGCACGTGATGGACGCTGGCCTCGTTCCACTTCACCGAGGCCACGACGATGTCGTGACCCTTGAGGATCGCCGACATCGAGGTGACGTCGGTGGTGCTGCCCTGGCGGATGGTCATGCCGGCGCGCGGCTTCAGCTTCGAGGCATCGCGGGTGATGGCGGTGACGCTGTGCTTGCGCGACAGCGCCTCGTCGAGGACGTGGCTGCCGATATTGCCCGTGGAGCCGATGAGGGCGATGGCTGTCATTGCGTTTCCTTCATGAGGTCGCGCAGGGCCGCCACGGTCTCCGCCGGCGCCTCCTGCGGGACGTTGTGGCCGATCCGGGGCAGCATGCGGCGCTCGTAGCCGGCCTTGAACTTGTCGGATTGGCCGTCGCGGTCTGAGGCGGGACCGACGCCGTCGGCCGCGCCGTGGAGATTGATGGTCGGCACATTGATCTCGGGCTGCTTCGCGAGCCGTGCCTCGAGCGGTTCGAGCGCGGGGTCGCCCTTGGTGTAGCCGTAACGGTGCCGGTAGGACTGGATCACCACGTCGACGAAGTCGGGATTGTCGAACGAGGTCGCCGTCTTCTCGAAAGTCGCGTTGTCGAACTTCCATTCGGGCGACCACAGCGACCACAGCAACTTGCAGACGTCGCGGCGGTTCTTGGTGAGGCCGGCGCGGCCGCGTTCGGTGTTGAAATAGTACTGGTACCAGAGCCGGTGCTCGGAGGCGGCGGAAGCCGGCTCGACCGAGGCCGCGATGTTCTGGAGGTTGTAGCCGGTGCAGCTCACGAGGCAGCGTACGCGCTCGGGCCACAGCGCCGAGACGATGACGGCCGCCCGGCCGCCCCAGTCGTAGCCCGCCAGCGCGGCGCGCTGGATGCCGAGCGCGTCCATCAACTGCAGCAGGTCGTGGCCAAGTGCTGCCTGCTCGCCCGAGCGCAGCGTGTCCGGGGAGAGGAAGCGGGTGGGGCCGTAGCCGCGCAGATAGGGCACCAGCACGCGATTGCCGCCGGCCGCCAGCGCCGGGGCGACCTCGTCGTAGGCACGCACGTCGTACGGGAAGCCGTGCAGCAGGATAACCGGCGCGCCGTCGGGCGGCCCGTGCTCCTCGTAGGTGACGTCGAGGACGTCGGTGCGGACGGATTTGCGTTGCATCCGCTGACATATAGACGGCCCCGGGCGGCGTTGACAGCCGTCCGTGCCGCGACCAGCCTTCAAAGATGAGCCGGATCGGCGATTTTCTGACCCTGGAGCAGACGCGCAGGCTGGGCGCCAAATCGAACCTGGTGGGCGCGCTGCTGGTGCTGCACGCCTGGGCGCTGATCGGCGGCAGCATGGCGCTGTTCGCCTGGTGGCCCAATCCGTTCACCTTCCTGCTGGGCGCCATGGTGATCGGCGGCCGCCAGCTCGGCATCGCCATCCTGATGCACGATGCGGCGCACGGGCTGCTGTTCGCCGACAAGCGCCTCAACGACTGGGTCGGGAGCTGGCTCTGCGCCTATCCGGTGTTCACCAGCCTCACGCTCTACCGGCCCTACCACCTGCAGCATCACCGCTTCACGCAGCAGGCCGAGGATCCCGATCTCGGCCTGTCCGCGGCCTTCCCGACCAGCCGCACGAGTTTGCGCCGCAAGATCGTGCGCGACCTCACCGGACAGACAGCGTTCCTGCGGCGCGGCGAGCAGCTCCGCCGCGCGCTCGGTCCCGCCGATGCGCCGCTCGCCGTGCAGCTCGGCAATCTGTGGCGCAAGGAGAAGGGCTCGCTGATCGCCAACCTCGTCCTGCTCGCGGGCCTGTCGGCGATCGGCTACTGGTGGCTCTATCCGGTGATGTGGCTGCTGCCGCTCGCCACCTGGTACCAGCTCGTGAGCCGCATCCGGAACATCGCCGAGCATGCGATCGTGTCGGACAACGACGATCCCCTGCGCAACACCCGCACCACCTACGCCAATCCGCTGATGCGGCTTCTGGTGGCGCCCTACTGGGTGAATTATCACCTGGAACATCACCTGTTCATGTTCGTGCCGTGCTGGCGCCTGCCGCAGGCCCATCGCGCGCTGCTGGACGGCGGTCGCCGGCTTTCGATGGAACTGAAGCCCGGCTACCTTGCGGTGCTCAGGGCCGCCACGACCGCCACGACCGGCACGAAGGGCGGCGATCGCGGCTCCGGCGAACGCGCCGCGCAACACATCTGAATCATCGGGACGACGAGAAGGCAAAAGAAAAGGCGGTCCCTTTGGGGGGCCGCCTTTCCGTTTCGTCCTGTTTGACTCGTCTTGCTTACTGGGCCGGGCAGGGATGGATGTTCATCTCCGGGCCGAGGTCGTACGGCGGCGGCACCTGGGCCAGCGTCGTCACCTTCGGGTCCATCGCCCAATCGAACGCGCGCTTGCCACGAGCGCAGAACTCCTTGTCCGTCGGCGCGCGCTGCGCCGTGCGGTTGGCGATTTCCGTCACGATCACGTCGGTGTTGAAGCGCTTGCGACCGGCGATCTGCGAGAGCGAGCGGGCGTTGGTCGCGAACTCGTTGCGGAACTTGCCGACGAAGTCGGCATAGACGGTCTCGTAAGCGCGGCGTCCACCCGGACCCTGGCACTGCAGGGTCACGACCTGAAGCTCCTGCTGCACCATGCGGGCCCGCACGATGGAGAGGTCGGCTTCGTTGTAGCAGATCGCGCGGATCTGACCCGCGGGAGGCGACGGCGGAACGGGTGCCTGGTAGTCGGCCGCCGGCGCCTTCACGGGCGCTGCTGCCGTCTGGGACTGGCCGCCGAGCGTGCAGGCGCCCAATGCCAGGATACTTCCCGAAAGAATTGCCGCCTGCGTAAGCCTCTTGAACATTCAGGTACTCCCAAGGCCGTTGGCCGGAAACCGCCAGCGGGTACAACAGTTAGACGCCCGTTTCAAATCCAAATACCACTTACGGTCACGGAACGGCCGAATTACCGGAAATTTCACTGTAAAGCTTTGGTGAGCGCGCGGTCGAAGATCTCGAGGCCGAGGTCGATTTCCGCCTCGTCCACGGTGAGCGGCGGCGCGATACGGAATATCCCGAATCCGCCGCGGACGGTACTGGTCATCATCCCCATCTCCAGGCAGGTCCGCGCGACCTTCTGGGCAAGCTCAGGATCGGGCGTCCGCGAGCGCCGGTCCTTCACCAGGTCGAGGCCGAGCAGCAGGCCGCGGCCGCGCACGTCGCCGATGCAGTCGTAGCGCTGCTGTAGCGCCATCAGGCCATCCTTCAGCCGCTTCCCGAGGGTTGCCGCGCGTTCCGTGAATTTATCCCGCAGGATGACTTCGATCACCTTGAGCCCGACCGCGGCGGGCAGGGGGTCTGAGGCGTGGGTCGTATAGAAGAGGAAGCCGCGCTCGGCCGCCACGTCCTCGATCTCGGGCGTCGTCAGCATGGCGGCGAGCGGCAGGCCGGCCCCCAGCGTCTTGGAGAGGGTGAGATACTGCGGGGTCACGCCGTCGCGTTCGCAAGCGAACAGGGTGCCGGTGCGACCAAGGCCGGTCTGCGCCTCGTCGAAGATCAGGTGCATGTCGCGCTCGCCGCACTTGGCCTCCAGTGCCGCCATCCAACCCTCGGGCGGTTCCAGTACCCCGCCCGAACTCAGGATCGGCTCGACGATGCAGGCCGCCAGCGCGCCGCTCGACTGCCGGTCGATCAGCTCGAAGCCGAAGTCGAGTTCGCCCTGCCAGTCGTAGACGCCGCGATCGTCGATGAAGCGCGAGCGGTAGGTGTCGGGGGCGGGCAGGACCAGCGCGCCGGGTTGCGGCGGGCCATAGCCCTTGCGGGCCGACGCGTAGGTCGCCGAAGCGGCGCCGCCGGTGACGCCGTGCCACGACCGGCTCATCGCCACGATCTCGTGCCGGCCGGTCACCAGCTTGGCCATGCGTAGGGCGGCCTCGTTCGACTCGCCGCCGGTCGAGACCAGCAGCATGCGGTCGAGCTTGCCGGGGGAGACCTGGGCGATCAGCGCCGCCAGCTCGACCACGGGACGCGACAGGATCGTCGAATAGAGGTGGTCGAGCTCGCCGATGTAATGCCGCGCCACCTCGACGATCTCGCGATGGCTGTGGCCCAGGATCGCGCTCATCTGGCCGGAGGTGAAATCGAGGATCCGGCGGCCGTCGGCATCGGTGAAGTAGTTGCCCGCCGCGCTCTCGGCGATCAGCGGCGAGTAGGCGCCGCCATAGCGCACCAGATGGGCATTGGCCTTGGCCCAGAAATCGGGATCGGCGTTCTTGCTCATGCGGGCAGGGCCTCCAGCGCGGCCTTGACCAGCGGCATGCGGTCGTTGCCGAAATACATGTCGTTGCCGACGAAGATCGTCGGGCTGCCGAAGCCGCCTCGCGCGATCAGCTCGTCGGTGTTGGCCCTCAGCCGCGACTTGCAGGAATCGGTCTCGATGCCGGCGAAGAAGCGCTGGCGCTCGATGCCGGCTTTCTTGGCGATGTCTGCCAGCACGTCTTCCTTCGAAAGGTCGCGGTCGTCGCCCCAATAGGCTTCGAAGGCGGCGGTGGCGTAGGGGACGAGCTTGCCCTCGTCGAGCGCCACGAAGGCGCCGCGCATGGCCTTGACGCTGTTCACCGGGAAGACGGTGGGCGGGAACTTGATGGCGAGGCCATAGAGGCGCGCCCAGTCCTGCATGTCCTTCTGGCTATAGGCCTGCTTCAGCGGATTGGGCTTGGCGCGGTTCTCGTAGACGGTCTGGTTGACGGCGTTGAAAACCCCGCCGACCAGGATGGGCTTCCAGACGATCTCCGCGCCGGTCTCCGCGGCGACCGGCTGGACCGCGTGGAAGGCGAGGTAGGTCCAGGGACTCGAGCAATCGAAGTAGAAATCCAGTTGCCGCGCCATTTCGTCCCCCTTGAAGCCGTTCGCCTTGTCGTTGCCACACCTGGCGCATATCTTGCAAATCCATGACGGTATCGTCTGGTCAGAGTAGAGAAATGGGCCCCGAAAAGATCGCCCCCAAGAAGATCGCCATCGTCGTGCATCAGCAGCATTCGCGGCCCGGACGGGTCGGCGCCCTGCTCGAAAAGCGCGGTTACGAACTGCACCGTCTCTGCCCCAATCTCGGCTGCAATCTGCCTGAGGACATGTCCGACTATGCCGGCGTGGTGATCTTCGGCGGCCCGATGTCGGCCAACGATTGCGGCACCCTGGCCGGCATCAAGTGCGAGCTCGACTGGATTCCCAAGGTGGTCGACGCCGGCGTGCCGTTCCTCGGCCTCTGCCTCGGCGCCCAGCTGCTCACGCGCGCCGCCGGCGGCCGGGTCGGTCCGCATCCCGAGGGCCTGGTCGAGATCGGCTATGTCGATGTCGAACCGACCGAAGCCGGCCGTGCCTGGTTCAAGGCGCCGATGAAGGTCTACCAGTGGCACCGCGAGGGCATGACCATCCCCGACTGCTGCGAGCTGCTGGCCACCAACGACCGCTATCCGGTGCAGGGCTTCCGCTGCGGCCCCAACGCATTCGGCTTCCAGTTCCACCCCGAAGTGACCCTGGAGATGAAGGGCATCTGGACACTTTCGGCGGCTGAGCGCCTGAAGATGCCGGGCGCGCAGCAGCGCGGCGTCCATCTCTCCATGCACGCGCTCTACGATCCGCCGCTCGATCGCTGGATCAACGGCTTCCTCGACCGCTGGCTCGCGACCGACCAGCGCGTTGCCGCGCCTTCGCTCAAGGCATCCGCTCCCCAGGCCGAGTTCGCCGCCGCCGCAGCCGACTAGCGGCTTCATACCGGCGGCAAGATGGTTCGGCGTGCCCGCATGGGCTACGCTCCTTGTGAAATCCAGGGAGACGCTGAATGATATCGGGTGCGCTGATTTTCGTGCTGGCCGTCGTCCTCGTGGCGCTGGTGCTGATCTTCGCCGGGGTCAAGACGGTGTCCCAGGGGACAAACTGGACGATCGAGCGGTTCGGCCGCTACACGCGCACCCTGCCGCCTGGGCTGCATTTCATCGTGCCTTTCGTCGATACGATCGGCCGCAAGATGAACATGCAGGAGAACGTCCTCGACATCCCGCCGCAGAAGGTCATCACAAAGGACAATGCCAGCGTCCAGGTCGACGCGGTGGCCTTCTACCAGGTGGTCGATGCGGCGCGCGCCGCCTACGAGGTCCAGAACCTCCACCTCGCCATCACCAACCTCGCGCTGACCAACATCCGCTCAGTGATGGGCAATATGGCGCTCGACGAGGCGCTGTCGAAGCGCAACGACATCAACAACACGCTGCTCTCGGTGATCGACCAGGCGACCAGCCCATGGGGCGTCAAGGTCCTGCGCATCGAGGTCAAGGACATCGCGCCGCCCGAGGATATCGTCGTGGCGATGGGCCGGCAGATGAAAGCCGAGCGCGAGAAGCGCGCCACCATCCTCGAATCCGAGGGCGTGCGTGAATCGAGCATCCAGCGCGCCCAGGGCGAGAAGCAGTCGGCCATCCTGACCGCCGAGGGCCGCCGCGAAGCCGCCTTCCGCGATGCCGAGGCGCGTGAGCGCATGGCCGAGGCTGAAGCCAAAGCGACCTCGGTCGTCGCGCAGGCGATCGCCGGCAACGGCGTGCAGGCGACCAATTACTTCCTCGGCACCAAGTACGTGGAAGCGCTGTCCAAGATGGGCTCCAGCACCAATTCCAAGGTGTTCTTCCTGCCCGTCGAGGCGGCCGGCGTCATGGCGTCGATCGCGGGCATCGGCGAACTCGCCAAGGAGGCGCAGGCGCGCGGCGTCGAGGCCACGGCGCGACCGCGCGGCTCCGTTCCCAACGCGGGGTAGGCGGCGATGTTCAAGATCGTCTTCTGGTACTGGTGGGCGCTGGCCGCGGTGCTGCTCGTCCTCGAGATGATGCTGCCCGGCGTGATGTTCCTCTTCCTGGCGATCGGCGCGGCCGCGGCAGGCCTGTTCCTGCTGGTCGTGTCAGACCTTTCGCTTGAGCTGCAGTTGCTCACCTTCGCGGTGATATCGGTCGTGGCCGCAATCGGGCTGCGCCGGACCCTGCGTCGCCTGCAGCATGCCGACAACCCGGCGACCTCGACGCTCAACGCCCGTGCCGACGCGCTGATCGGCCGGGTCATCGTGCTCGAAGAGCCGATCCTGAACGGTCGCGGCCGGGTCAATCTCGGTGATGGAAGCTGGAGCGTGACCGGTCCCGACATGGTGAAGGGCGCCAAGGTGCGGGTGAAGTCGGTGAGCGGCACCGAGCTGGCCGTCGAGCCTGCACCATGAAGCGCAGGCTGCTGCTGGCGATGCCCGTCCTGCTGGCGCCGGCGATCTCGACGGCCCAGACGGCGTATCCCACGAAGACCGTCCGCCTAATGGTGGGCGCCAATGCCGGCGGTGGCACCGACATCGTGGCCCGTATGCTGGCCGAGAAGCTCGCTGAATCGATGAAGGGCACCTTCGTCGTCGAGAACAAGCCCGGCGCCTCCAACACCATCGCCGCCGATCTCACCGCCAAGGCGCCGCCCGACGGCCACACGATCCTGGTCGCGACCAACACCGGGCAGGCGATCGCGCCGCATCTGCTGAAGCTCGGCTTCGATCCGATCAAGGACCTGATCCCGATCGGGCTCGTCGTGAACGTGCCCAACGTGCTGGTGGTCGGCGCCTCGGTGCCGGTGAATTCCGTGCCGGAACTGATCGCGGCGATGAAGGCCAGGCCCGGCGAGTTCAAGTACGCCTCGTCGGGCGTCGGCAGCACGCAGCACATCGCGGGCGAGGCCTTCGACGTGGCGGCCGGCGTGAAGGGCCTGCACGTGCCCTACAAGGGTAGCGCTCAGGCGCATCTCGATATCATCGGCGGCAACGTCCAGATGATGTTCGACACGACGTCTTCGTCGATGGGCCAGATCAAGGCCGGCAAGTTCAAGCCGCTGGCCGTCACCTCAGACCGGCGCAGCAGCGAGCTGCCCGATGTGCCGACCCTCGCCGAGGCCGGCTTGCCGGGCTTCGACATGACGACCTGGTATGCCGTCTACGTGACCGCGGGCACACCGGCCGATGTCGTGGCGAAACTGCAGGCCGAACTGATCCGCGTCGTGGCGCTGCCCGACGTGCAGGTGAAGCTGCGCGGGCTGGGCGGCGAGCCAGGCACGATGACCGTCGAGGAATTCACGCGCTTCAATCTCAAGGAATACGAGCGCTTCGGCCGCCTGATCCGCGAGGCCAATATCAAGCCTGAGTGAGGGCCGAAGAAAGTTCGTTCGCTCAAGACCGCGTGATCCACGCCTTGATCTTGTCGACGGTCGCCCGCTCGATGCCGTTGTAGCCGTGATAGGCGCGCGCTTCGCAATCGTCGCCGGTCGACGTGCCGCCGGTCACTTCGATCGCCTCCGTGCCGTTGCTGCGCGCGGAAGCCGAGGAGGAGGGCTTGGTGTTCCGGCAGGCATCCATCGCGTGATAGATGATGAGATGCCGGCTCTTGAACTTCCTGGTGTCGAAGGTCGCGATGCGGTTCATCGACGAGGAATGGACGAAGCCCGCGACCATTCCATCGAGGGCCGGCGACAGCGCCATGGTCGACTCGGTGCTGCGGCTGGTGCCGATGACGTAGATCGCGATGTTGCCGTAACGCCGTTGAAGATCACGCACGATCGCCATGATGCGATCGGGTGTGGTGGTCGCATCGGTCGAGGCCGCCACGAACGGACCTTCGGCGAACAGCTCGCGGGAGCGGATGAGGAAGTTGCCGGCGAGGGAGAGCACGAGCTTTCCGTCCACCATGCGCGGATCGAGGTTGCCGTTTCCGCCTGGCATCAGGATGACGCCATAGCGCGGTGTCCCGCCGCTGGTCGTGAGGACGTAGGGGAACTCCTTGCCGTCCGACATGCGGGCGGCGACGAGTTCGTCGCGCGCGAAGGCCGTGCCGGTGGCTGCGATCAGCAGCAGGCCAGCCAGACAGAAGAGCCTTTTCAGCATTTGTGCCTCCTTGCCTGGTGCAGAGTCTGGCCGCGCGCGAGGGGGCTTGCAAATAGTTAACCGTTAAGTTAACAAATGATCGCAGAGTTCGGAGGGTCTCGATGGAACGGTCCTACGGCTGGGTGATCGTCGGCGCCGGAGCGCTGATGGGATGCGTCGCGATCGGCGCGTTGTTCTCGCTCGCGGTCTTCCTACAGCCCATGTCGGACGATACCGGCTGGTCGCGCACCGGCATCTCGAGCGCCATGACCCTCGACTTCCTGACGATGGGTGTCGCGGCCTTCGGCTGGGGTGCGCTCAGCGACAAATTCGGCCCGCGCATCGTCGTCCTGTCGGGCGCGATCCTGCTGGGCCTCGGCCTGGCGCTGGCCAGCCGCGCCACCAGCCTGCTCGAATTCCAGTTGATCTACGGCATCGTCGTCGGCGTCGCGGCCGGCGCGGTGTTCGCGCCGATGATCGCCACCGTTACCGGCTGGTTCGACAGGCATCGCAGCCTTGCCGTCTCACTGGTGTCGGCCGGCATGGGCGTGGCGCCGATGACCATCTCGCCGTTCGCGCAGTGGCTGGTCTCGTCTTACGACTGGCGCACGGCGCAGATGACGATCGCCATTGCGGCCTGGGTGCTGCTGGTGCCGGCGGCGCTGCTCGTGCGCGCGGCGCCCGTTGCCACCGAGGCGTCGCCCGGCATGGCGGCGGAAGGCGGCGAGGGGATGAGCGTGGGGCAGGCCTTGCGCTCGCCGCAGTTCATCGTGCTGTCGCTCACTTTCTTCTGTTGCTGTGCCGCGCACTCCGGCCCGATCTTCCATACGGTGAGCTACGCGCTCGCCTGCGGCCTGCCCGCGATGACCGCCGTGACGATCTACAGCGTCGAGGGACTGGCGGGACTGGGCGGCCGCATCCTGTTCGGCCTGCTGGGCGACCGGTTCGGCGCGCGGAGGGTCGTCGTCGTCGGGTTGATGGTCCAGGCGGTGGGCGCCGGCAGCTACTACTTCACGCGCGAGGCCGGGGAGTTCTATGCCGTCGCGATCCTGTTCGGCATGGCCTATGGCGGCGTGATGCCCCTCTACGCCGTGATCGCCCGCGAATACTTCCCGATGCGCATCATGGGCACGGTCTTCGGCGGCGCGGCGATGATCTCCAGCCTTGGCATGGCGCTCGGTCCGGCTGTCGGTGGCTGGATCTTCGATACCTTCCACGGCTACGGCTATCTTTACCTCGCTTCGTTCGGCATCGGACTGGCGGCCGTGGCTGTTGCGCTGGCTTTCCCACCATTCCCTTCGGCGACGCAAAAGACGGCGCCGCAGCCCGCCTAATTTTGCGCACACAGCGCAACGCCGGGACCGTCTCCCGAGTTAGGGAAGGACAGAACCCGGAGAATCCCATGAAGGTCGCTTTTACGGCCCTGTTGATCGTCGCTGCGTGCGGCACCGCCGCCCACGCCCAGCCTCAGCGCTTCAACTCGGACTTCAGCACGATGCAGGAGTCGGGTCCGCCGGTCGCGGGAGGCAATGGAGCGACGGCCGGTCCCAACTGGAAGAATCAGGCGATCCTGCCGATGCCCGGCTCGCAGGAGATCAGCGAGCTGCCGCGCTATCCGATCACGGAAGAACCGATCGGGGTGAGGCCGATGGCTCCACTGCCGCCTGCCAAGAAGCCGCCGCAGCGCGCCCAGCAGTAACGGCTAGATGATCGCTTCGCCGTCCTGAAGGAAGGCTTCGAGCGCGCGCTCGTGCGGCGCGAGGTCGAGGCCCTGCGCGGCGATCCAGTCGTCGTTGTAATAGGTGTGGCCGTAGCGCTCGCCGCTGTCGCAGATCAGCGACACCAGAGATCCCGTGCGGCCTTCCGCTTTCATGCGCGACGTGAGGATGCACAGCGCCACGAAGTTGGTGCCGGTCGAGCCGCCGACCTTGCGACCTAGCAACCGTGACAGCACCCGCATGCCGGCCAGCGACTGAGCGTCGGGCACGCGCATCATGCGGTCGATCATCTTGGGCATGAAGGAGGGCTCGACCCGCGGGCGGCCGATGCCTTCGATGCGCGAGCCGCGATCGCAGGTCGCCTGGAGATTGCCCTTCGAGAAGGCCTCGAAGAAAGCCGAGAATTCCGGATCGGCCACGCACAGCCGTGTGGCGTGGCGCATGTAGCGGATGTAGCGGCCGAGCGTCGCCGTCGTGCCGCCGGTGCCGGCGCTCATAACGATCCAGGTCGGGATGGGATTGGGCTCGCGGCTCATCTGCTCGAAGATCGATTCGGCGATGTTGTTGTTGCCGCGCCAGTCGGTCGCCCGCTCTGCATAGGTGAACTGGTCGACATAGACGCCGCCCAATTCGGTCGCGAGCGCTTCGGCGGCGGCATAGATGCCGCTGCCGTCGGCCACGAGATGGCAGGTGCCGTGCTGCCGCTCGATCTCGGCGATCTTCTCGGCCGAGGTCGAGGCCGACATCACCGCATGGAAGGGCAGGCCCAGCAGGCGCGCGAAGTAGGCTTCCGAGATCGCCGTCGAGCCCGACGAAGCCTCGACGATCGGCGTGTCGTGCCGGATGCGCCCGTTGCAGATGCCGTAGAGGAACAGAGAACGGGCCAGCCGGTGCTTCAGGCTGCCGGTGGGATGGGTCGACTCGTCCTTGAGATAGACATCGATACCGTCGAGCACCGGCAAGTCGAGGCGCAGCAGGTGGGTGTCGGCCGAGCGGCGCTGATCGTTGCGGATCAGCTCCAGCGCGTGGCGGGACCATTCGGCATCGTTGTGACGGGCGACCGCCTCGTCGAGGAGCTGCATATGCGTCATGGTCCGCTCGCCCGTTTCCCGGTTCTTGTCGTCAGCCGCCGATAATCTTCTTCGCGATCATGCAGTGGATGCCCTTGTTGCCGTCCACCGTCTGCGTGACGTGCAGGTCGGCCTGCAGGCTGCAGAGCATGTAGGCGTCCTCGGGCTTGAGGCCGGTCTTGGCACTGATCAGCCGGATCATGTCGCGCAGCGCTTCCTTGGCGGCGTCGTCGAGATCCTGGTCGAAGCCGTGGGTGATCCAGTGCGTCGCGGTCTCGGCGCGCGGATTGTTGAGCTTCATGCCCTTGTGCAGGGTGAACTTGAAGGTGCCGCTGAGGCTGGTCTCGAGCGCCGTCAGGTTGACCTCGCCGTCGCCCTGAACGCCGTGCCCGTCACCGGTCGAGAACAGGCCGCCATCGGCGAACACGGGGAAATAGACGGTCGTGCCGACCCGGAAGTGCTTGTTGTCGATATTGCCACCGAAAGCGCGCGGCTCGACCGAGCTGCACTGACCCCATTCCGGCGGCGGGGCGACGCCCATGATGCCGAAGAACGGATTGAGTTCGATCTCGGTGCCCCACGGCATGGTGCAGACGCCGCGATTGGAATCGATCGGAATGTGCGTCAGGCGATAGAAGGGGAAGTCCTCGGGCAGGGTGCCCATCAGCGGGCGCTGCACGTTCCAGCCCCAGTTGGTGCGGAACTTGATGTCGAGCACCTCGACCGCCAGCACGTCGCCGCGCTCGGCGCCCTCGACATGGACCGGGCCGGTCAGGATGTGGCGGCCGATATGCGGCTTCAGCGTGTTCAGGATCTCGCGGTGCTCGGGCAGCACGTTGAACGGCTCGCCCGGCAGGATCTCGGCGGCGCCGGACACGCAGTGGATGGTGGCGGTGTCGCCGGACTTGATGCGCAGCTGCGGCTTCAACTGGCTGTCGAAATAGCCCCAGTGGCAGGTGTCGGGCGAAGAATGCAGCTCGTGGTTGGCCATTTCGTTCCTCAATTGTAGTGTCCTGCGCCCGAAGCACATACCGTGCCCGGGGAATCATCTCAAATCGGTCCGGACAGGCTAACCCTTGAATTACCGCCACGGCTATCACGCCGGCAATTTCGCGGACCTGCTGAAGCACACCGCGCTGTGCGAGCTGCTGCGGCTGCTGACCGCCAAGGATAAGAAGCTGTTCGTGCTCGACACCCATGCCGGGGCGGGCGGCTACGATCTCGGCGGCAACCAGGCGCGGCGCACCGGGGAAGCCGAGGCAGGCATCGTGCGGCTGATGGCGGAAGCCCGCGCCGGCGTACCGGGCGCGGTCGCGCGCTATCTCGCGGCGGTGCAGGCCTACAATCGCAAGTTCGGCCCCGCGGGCGGCGCGCTCCATCGCTATCCCGGCTCGCCGCGGCTGGTGCGGGCGGCGCTGCGGCCGGGCGACCGGTTCGTCGCCTGCGAGAAGCATCCCGAGGAAGCGATGCGGCTGAAGCGCGAGTTCGCCGGCGATCGCGCGGTCGAGGTGCGCCAGGGTGACGGCTATCACGCGGTGAAGGAGTTCCTGCCGCCGGTCGAGCGCCGGGCGCTGGTGCTGATCGATCCGCCGTTCGAGGCGACCGACGAATTCGAAGTGCTCGCGCGCGCCGTGCGGCACGGACTGCGCCGCTTCCCGATCGGCTGCTATGCGATCTGGTATCCGATCAAGGACGAGGCGCCCGCGGCGTTCATCGCGTCGCTGGCCGACGTGAAGTACCTGAATATGGAACTCGATCTCGGCCCACGCGTGCCGGAAGGCAAGCTCGCGACCTGCGGGCTGGTCGTGATCAATCCGCCGTGGAAGTTCGAGGAAGCGATGCGCGAGGCGCTGCCGTGGATCGCGGCGAGGCTGGGCGAGGGCGTCAGGGCGACGTTCTCCGTGTCACCCGCCAGCGAACAGGCCCCGGCGTAACGCGCGCGACCTACTTGCTCTTCTTGGTCTTGTTGCCTTTGTCGCTATTTTCCGGCTTCCAGCCCCAGGCTTCGTAGGCGGCCTTGGCGATCTCGGGATCGAGCTCGTGGTCGCCTAGCTTGACGCCTTCGCCCAGCCGGTCGGCCACGACCTTCAGGCCCTTCAGGCGCGCATGCATCTTCTCGTCGCTGGCGATGACGTGCCACGGCGCATGCTCGGTGTCGGTCTTCACCAGCATGTCGTGATAGGCGTCGAGATACTGTTTGCGCTTGGCGATGTTACGGAAATCTTCCAGGCCGACCTTGTAGTGCTTGCTGGGCTTGCTCAGCCGCTCGATCATCCGCCGCTTCTGTTCTTCCTCGCTCACATGCACGAGCAGCTTCACGATACGGACGCCGTCATCGGCAAGCTGGCGCTCGAACTCGTTGATCTCGCGATAGGCGCGCTTCCATTCGGCCTTGTGGCAGAATCCCTCGATGCGCTCGACCAGGACGCGGCCGTACCAGGTCCGGTCGAAGATCGCCCAGTTGCCGGGCGCCGGCAGCCGGTTCCAGAAGCGCCAGAGATAGTGCCGGCCCTGTTCCTCGGGCGAGGGTGCGCCGATCCGGTGGACCTGCACCGATTTCGGTTCGAGCCCTGCCACCAGCCGCTCGATCAGGCCGCCCTTGCCGGCGGCGTCCCAGCCGTCGATGCCGATCAGCACGCGACCGCCTGTCCGGAGATGATGGACATGGAGGTCGAGCAGCCGGTCCTGCAGTTTCTTGAGTTGGTTTTCGTAATCGTGCTTGTCGATCGGACCGTCGATCATCTCGATCTTGTCCAGACGTGGCCATTTGCCCATCGAGTCCTCCGGCCCGGATCGTGACAGCGGGGCAGGCGCGAGGCAATGCGCAGGGAGATTGACAGCGCGAACCCGCCCGACGACTAATCTCGCGGATGGCCGACGCGGAACCCACAATTCGTTACACGGAGCGGGCAGGCAAGCCCGTCGTCGAGGTCGGCGGGACCTGGACCGTGTTCAGCGTCCGCGGCATCCGCAAGAAGGCCGAAAAGGCGCTGCAGGCGGCCGGTGCGGGCTCGAAGGACCGACCTTCCGTCGATGCGACCGGCCTCGACCGGCTCGATACCGCCGGGGCGCTCGAGATCCTGGAACTTGCCGGGTGTGGTCCTGACGGCGAGGTGGAGACGAAGAACGAGGCCCAGGCGGCCCTGTTCAAGATCGTCCGCGAGAATATGTGCGACGCCCACCCCGAGCATCAGGTCAACTGGCTGGCGCACTGGCTCGAGGAGATCGGCCGCGGCTCGGTCGACTTCTACAAGCAGATTCTCAATCTCTGCGCCTTCTTCGGCGAGATCCTGGTCGTCGTCGTCGAGGCCATTCTTCAGCCCAAGCGGTTCCGCCCGAGTGCGGTCATCCGGCAGATGTACGAGGTCTGGATCCGGGCGCTGGTGATCGTGGGCGTGCTCTGCTTCCTGATCGGCGTCGTGATCGCTTATCAGGGCGTCCAGCAGCTTCGCCAGTTCGGCGCCGAGACCTTCACCGTCGAGGCCGTCGGCATCGGCATGTTCCGCGAGCTGGGGCCGCTGCTGACGGCGATCATCGTCGCCGGCCGCTCGGGCAGCGCCTTCACCGCCCAGATCGGCACGATGCAGGTCAATCAGGAGGTCGACGCGATGCGGACGATCGGCCTGAACCCGGTCGAATGGCTGGTCCTTCCGCGCATCAGCGCGCTGCTGATCTCGATGCCGCTGCTGGCCTTCTGGGGCGACATGGCGGGCCTGCTGGGCGGCGCGGTCGCCTGCACCGTCTATCTCGACTTCACCTTCGTGCAGTTCTTCGACCGGCTGCGCGACACGGTCGGCGCCTGGCACTTCTACACCGGCATGATCAAGGCGCCGGTGTTCGGCATCGTGATCGCCACCATCGGCTGCTTCGAGGGTCTGCAGGTCAGCGGCAGCGCCGAGAGTGTCGGCCAGCTCACGACCAAGTCGGTCGTCGAATCGATCTTCTGCGTGATCGTGCTCGACGCGATCTTCTCGATCATCTTCCTGCTCGCGGGCGTCTGATGGCCGAAGCGGGCCAGCAGGCCGACACCGAAGACCTGCCGCCGAAAGCCCCTCTGGCGGAAGGCGGGCAGATCACCGATCACAGCGACGGGCGCGATGTCGTGCTGCGCCTGCGTGGGATCCGGACCCAGTTCGGCGACAAGGTGATTCACGACAATCTCGATTTCGACGTATTCCGTGGCGAGATTGTCGGTCTTGTCGGCGGGTCGGGCACCGGCAAGTCGGTGCTGCTGCGCACCATCATCGGCCTGAACCAGGCGCGCGAGGGCACCATCGAGATGCTGGGCGTCGACACAAGCACCCTGCACGGCAAGGCCCGGCGCGAGATGCTGGCGCACACCGGCGTCCAGTTTCAGGACGGTGCGCTGTTCTCCTCCCTGAATGTCACCGAGAACATCATCGTTCCGATCCGCGAGCATGCTGAGCTCGAGGAAGATACGATGCGCGAGATCGCGGCGCTCAAGGTGGCGCTGGTCGGCTTGCCGGCGGATACCGGGCAGAAGAAGCCCTCGGAACTTTCCGGCGGCATGCGCAAACGTGCGAGCCTGGCCCGCGCGCTGGCGCTCGACCCCGACCTCCTGTTCCTCGATGAACCGACCGCCGGTCTCGACCCGATCGGCGCCTCGCACTACGACGAGCTGGTCAAAGGCCTCAGCCGCAACCTGGGGCTCACCGTTTTGATGGTCACCCACGACCTCGACAGCCTGAATGCCATCTGCGACCGCATCGCGGTCCTCCTCGACAAGCGCGTCGTGGTTGGTACCATGGCGGAGTTGCTGGAATACGATCACCCCTGGGTCCGGGAATATTTCCATGGGCCCCGAGGTCGCGCAGCGCGGCAGGAGCAGAAGTAGTATCGGATGGAAAGAAAATCGCCCTACGTGCTGATCGGCGCGGCGATGATCCTGTTCGTCGCCGCCGTCGCGGGCTTCGTGATCTGGAAGCTGCGCGCCGGCGACCGCACGTCCTATGCCTATTACGACATTCTCTTCTCGGGCGACGTCCAGGGCCTGACCAACGATTCTCCGGTCTTCTATCGCGGCCTGCGCGTGGGGCGGGTGGTCAACATCCAGCTCACCTCGCGGGTCGACACCCAGCGCTCCACGGGGCGCGAGAGGCTATCGGAGAAGATCGAGGTCACGGTCGCGGTCGACTGGGCGATCGACATCCGCGATCGGTCCTATGCCGTGTTCGAGAAGCCGTTCATCGCCGGCGCGCCTTTCATCCAGATCGTGGGCCGCCTCGACGTCGACCAGGTGAAGCCCAAGAAGAAGCTGGGCGACAAGCCGTACCCCGAGATCCGTGAGGGCGCCTCGTTCCTGCAGGCGACCTCGACCTCGGCGCAGGAGCTGCTGACCAAGGCCAGCACGACGGTCGACCGGCTGAACGATCTGCTGAGCCCTGACAATATCGGCGCGGTCACCGATTCGCTGAAGAACCTGCAGACGGCGACCAACGCCTTCGCCAAGTCCGACCAGGCGATCCAGACCACCCTGGCCGAGCTGCCCGGCGCCATTGCCGACTTCCGCAAGACCTTTGCCAAGCTGAACGACCTCTCCGAGTCGCTCACCCTGATTGCCCAGGAAATCGGGCCGCAGGATGCCGAGACGCGCAAGGCGCTGGCCGGCAAGGATCCGGGCGAACTGCGCAAGACGCTGAACGAGACGCGGGCGGCGCTGGCCAATATCAATTCCGCCGCCGGCCAGCTCAGCAAGCTGGTCACCGACAACAGCCGTCCGATCAAGAATTTCACCGAGACCGGCCTGACCGAATTCTCGCTGGCGCTGCGCGACCTGCGCCAGCTCACCGCCAACCTCAACGTCATCGCCACACGACTGGAGCGCGATCCGGCCAACTTCGTGTTCAGCGGCAAGCAGGGATACACGCCGAAATGATCCGATGCCTGGCTGCCTGTGCGGCCGCCGTTGTCCTGTTGTCGAGCTGCTCGTTCGTCAGCGCCGTCGACTCGGCCGGTGAGCCGACCGACCTCTACACCATCTCGCCTAAAAGCACGTTCGACGCCGACCTGCCGTCGGTCTACTGGCAGCTCGCGGTCGAGGCGCCGGTGGCCGCCGCCAACCTCAACACCGGCCGCATCGCCATCGCGATGACGCCGACCTCGACCGACTACTACGCCAAGGTGGCGTGGACCGACCGGGCGCCGCTGATGGTGCAGACCCGCATCGTCGATTCCTTCGAGAACACCCGCAAGATCGTGGCGGTCTCCCGAGAATCGATCGCGCTGCGCGCCAACTACGTGCTGCAGCCCGACCTGCGCAATTTCGAGGCGATGTACTATTACGGCCAGCCGCCGATCGTGAAGGTCCGCATCATCGCCAAGCTGGTGCGCATGCCCGACCGCCAGATCATCGGCGTCGCCTCGATCGAGCGTTGCGTGCGTGCGCGCGCCGACAAGGTGCCGAAGGTCGTCGAGGCCTTCGACCAGGCGCTGGGCAGCGTGATCAAGCGGCTGGTGTCGTGGACTTTGCGCACGCCGCCCGCGCGTCCGCCGAGCGACTCGGCGCCCTACGACATCGAGCGTTATCGCAATCCGGCGAACGCCGTGATCGACAGCGAGAACTGCCCCAGGGGGCAGGACACCTCGATGGTGCCGTACACCGACGAGTAGTCGGCCAACTGTCGTCCTGAGCGAAGCGAAGGACCTGGCGGAACGACCAAAGAACTGCGTGGCGGGCGTGAGATCCTTCGCTTCGCTCAGGATGACAAGAGTGAAGCGCCCCCTTAGGCGCGCTTCTCGAGAATCTTCCAGGCGAGATCGGCCATGCCGCGGGCGCGGTTGCCGTACTTGGTCGCCGTCTCCGACGAGGCATTGCCGTCGAGGCCGCGCTTGTAGACGCCCTGCACGATGGCGGCGAGGCGGAACAGTGAGAAGGCGAGGTAGAAGTCCCAGGCCGGCACTTCCTTGCGGCCGGTGCGGCGGGCATAGGCGGCGAGATATTCCTGCTCGGTCGGGATGCCGAATTTCTTGAGGTCCTCGCCGGCATAGCCGCCCGAGGCGCCGAAACCCTGGCCGAAATGGTACATCATGCAGTTGTAGCCGAGGTCGGCCAGCGGATGGCCCAAGGTCGACAGCTCCCAGTCGAGCACGGCGATGACGCGCGGCTCGGTCGGATGGACGATCGTGTTGCCCAGGCGATAGTCGCCGTGATTGATGCGCGTCTCGTCGCCCGGCGGGATGTTCTCCGGCAGCCACTTCTTCAGGGCTTCCATCGATTCGATCTCTTCGGTGCGGGCGAGGTCGTACTGGCTCGACCAGCGCGCGACCTGGCGCTGGATGTACTGGCCCTCGCGGCCATAGTCGCCGAGGCCGACGGCGCGATAGTCGACATTGTGCAGGCGGGCCAGCACGTCGTTCATGGAATCGAAGATCTTGCCGCGGTCGGCCGGCGAGATGCCCGGCATGCGGACGTCGGCGAAAACGCGGCCGGGCAGGAACTGCATGATGTAGAAGGCCGTGCCGATCACCGAATCGTCCTGGCAGAGCGCATAGGGCTTCGGTACCGGCACGTCGGTATGGTCCGCCAGTGCCTTGATCACGCGATATTCGCGGTCGACCTGGTGCGCGGAGGGCAGCAGCTTGCCTGGCGGCTTCTTGCGCAGCACGTACTGGTTCCCGGCGCCGTCGGTGACATGGAACGTCGGATTGCTCTGCCCGCCCTCGAACTGGAGGATGCTGAGAGGGCCGCGATAGCCCTCGACGTTGGCCTTCATGTAGTCGGCGAGCTTGGCCTCGTCGAAGACGTGGGCGGCGCGGACGGGCGTGAGATTGTCGGGCAGATTGGACATGGATTGTTTCTAGAACCGTCGCAGTGGAAATTCGAGGCGCGTTTGTAGCCGGGTCCGCAGGGCGATTAGCGAGGCGGAGGGAAGGTGAGGGCGGTCAGTTGATGTTGCGCTCCCGGCCTTCCCAGTAGGGCTTGCGCAGCTCGCGCTTCAGGATCTTGCCCGTGGGATTGCGTGGCAGGGCGTCGATGAAATCCACCGACTTGGGCAGCTTGTAGCCGGCGATCCGATCGCGAGCCCAGCCGATCAGGTCGCCGGCGGTGATCTCGGCCTCCGCCTTGCGCACGACCACGGCCTTCACCGCCTCGCCCCAGCGCTCGTCGGGCACGCCGATCACTGCCACGTCGGCCACGGCGGGGTGGCCGAACAGGGCGCTCTCGACCTCGGCCGGATAGATGTTCTCGCCGCCCGACACGATCATGTCCTTCACGCGATCGAAGATGAACAGGTAGCCCTTGTCGTCGAGGTAGCCGGCGTCGCCGCTGAAGAACCAGTCGCCGTGGACGGCGCGCTTGGTGGCATCGGGCAGGCGCCAGTAACCGCGCATGACCTGGGGCGAGCGGATCGCGATCTCGCCGACCTTGCCGGCGGGCAGGTCGGCCCCCGCATCGTCGACGATGCGCAACTCGACGCCGACCTGGGCATAGCCGCAGGACAGCAGCTTCTTCGGATCCGAGGGATCGTGATCCTCGGGAGGGAGCAGGGTGATGGCGCCGGTTGTCTCGGTGAGGCCATAGACCTGCTGGAAGCCGCAGCCGAAGGTCGCCATCGCCTGCTTCAGCAGTTCGGCCGGGATCGGCGCCGCGCCATAGACGATCAGGCGCAGGCTCGACAGGTCGGTCTCGCGAATCTGCGGCGCCTGGACCAGGAACAGGATCATGGCCGGCACCAGCAGCATCACCTCGATGCGGTCCTGCTCGATGATCTCGAGCACGCGCGCCGGGATGAACTCGCGCACCACGTGGTTGGTGGCGCCGGCGAAGAGGCCCGCGATCGCCCAACCCGCGCCGCCGATATGGAACATCGGCAGGCAGACGATGTTCTGGGTGCCGGGCTGCATGTGCCAGCTCTGCGTCCACTGCTCGAACATGAACCTGAAATTGTCGTTGGTGAGCTCGGCGCCCTTCGGCAGGCCAGTCGTGCCGCTGGTGTAGAACTGGACGGCGGTGTCCTCTGAGCGGGAGGGCAGGCGCGGGTCGGCGTCGGGATGGCGGTCGCGCCATTCGGCGAAGCCCTCCCAGTCGCCGTGGCGCGGGCCCAGGGTCACGACCTTGCGGACGGTCTTGAGCTGGTCGCGGATCTTCTCGACGACCGGGAAATACTCCTCGCCGACGAACAGGATCTCGGCCTCGGCGTCGTTGACGATCTGCAGCACCTCGGGCGGCGCCAGGCGCCAGTTCACCGAGACCATCACGGCGCCGGCCTTGGCGACGCCGAACAGCAGCTCGAAATAGACGTCGCTGCTCTTGTCGAGATGGGCGACCCTGACCTGCGGCTTCACACCCTCGGCGATCAGGCCGGCGGCGATCCGGTTCGACGCGCGGTCGAGTGCGCCATAGGTGGTACGGCGACCTTCGTAGACGATCGCCACCGTCTCGGGCCGCGCCGCTCCGTGGACGCGCACGATGTCGGCCAGGCCGACCATCTCGATACTCATAGGACGCTTCCCCTGCGATATTGGCCCGTCCGTCGTTGCAGCCGGGCAGCGTCATCCTTCGGTGGTTTTGGAGTGAATTCAAGAGCTTGATCGCCTAGTGTCGGGCGCGAAACACGACGATTTCTTGCGGGCGATTCCAAGGGGCACCATGGGCAAGCGGATTCTGGTCACCGGCGGCGCGGGCTTCCTCGGGTCGCATCTGTGCGAGCGCCTGCTCGAGGCCGGCCACGACGTGCTCTGCGTCGACAATTACTTCACCGGCAGCAAGGCCAACGTCACGGCCTGCCTCGACAATCCGCGCTTCGAGCTGATGCGTCACGACGTGACGTTCCCGCTCTATGTCGAGGTCGACGAGATCTACAATCTCGCCTGTCCGGCCTCGCCGGTTCACTACCAGCACGACCCGGTGCAGACGACCAAGACCAGCGTGCACGGCGCCATCAACATGCTGGGCCTGGCCAAGCGCGTGCGCGCCAAGATCTTTCAGGCCTCGACCAGCGAGGTCTATGGCGACCCGACCGTGCATCCGCAGGTCGAGAGCTATCGCGGCAACGTCAATCCGCTGGGCCCGCGCGCCTGCTACGACGAGGGCAAGCGCTGCGCCGAGACGCTGTTCTTCGACTATCACCGCCAGCACAGCCTGCGCATCAAGGTGGCGCGCATCTTCAACACCTACGGCCCGCGCATGCATCCCAACGACGGGCGCGTGGTGTCGAACTTCATCGTGCAGGCGCTGAAGGGTGAGGACATCACGATCTACGGCGACGGCATGCAGACCCGCGCTTTCTGCTACGTCGACGATCTCCTCGATGGTTGGCTACGCCTGATGGACCACACGCCCGACGATTTCACCGGGCCGGTGAACATCGGCAACCCGGTCGAGATGCCGATCCGTCATCTTGCCGAGAAGATCCTCGACAAGGTCGGCGGCAAGAGCAAACTCGTCTTCGCGCCGCTGCCGGTCGACGATCCGATGCAGCGCTGCCCCGACATCACGCTCGCCCGCGAGAAGCTGAAGTGGGAGCCGAAGGTGCCGCTCGACCAGGGCCTGAACAAGACGATCGCCTTCTTCGACGACCTGCTGAAGAGCAACAAGGGCGTGAGCGGCATCGGGCGTTAGGGCCGAGCGAAGCTCGGCCCGCGGGCAAAGAAAAAGCGCCGCGAAGTTTCCTTCGCGGCGCTCTTAATTTCGGCGGATCCCGGCGCGCTTACTGCGCGGCGAGCGCCTGCTTCGGCAGCGCGTTGACGACCGAGACCTTGCCCGAGGTCATCTCGTCGTAGATCCACTTGTAGGTCTTCTCCATGCCGTCCTCGAGACGGATGGACGGAGCCCAGTTCATCAGCTTCTTGATCATCGTGTTGTCGCTGTTGCGGCCGCGCACGCCCTTCGGCGCGTCGAGCTTGTAGCTGCGCTTCAGCTTGATGCCGGCGATCTTCTCGACCATGTCGACCAGCGTGTTGATGCTGACCAGCTCGTCGCTGCCGATGTTCAGCGGCTCGATGATGTCGCTCTCGGCGAGCTTGATCGTGCCCTGGGTGCAGTCGTCGATGTACATGAACGAACGGGTCTGCTCGCCATCGCCCCAGATCTCGATCTCGTGCTTGCCCGAGAGCTTGGCGGCGATGACCTTGCGGCACATCGCGGCCGGAGCCTTCTCGCGGCCGCCGTCATAGGTGCCTTCCGGACCGTAGACATTGTGGTAGCGCGCCACGCGGGTCGCGATGCCGAAATCCTCGCGGAAGTGGCGGGCCATGCGTTCGCTGAACAGCTTCTCCCAGCCGTAGCCGTCTTCCGGCAGGGCGGGGTAGGCATCTTCTTCCTTGAGCGCGGTGACGTTGGCGTCGGTCTGCTTGTCGCCGTTGTAGACGCAGGCCGAGGACGAATAGAAGAAGCGCGGCACGCCGGCTTCCTTGGCCGCGACCAGCATGTGGGTGCTGGTGAGCACCGACAGCATGCACTCGGCCTTGTGGGTCTCGATGAAGCCCATGCCGCCCATGTCGGCGGCCAGGTTGTAGATCATCGCGGCGCCCTTGGCGGCCTTGCGGCAGGGCTCGAGCAGGGCGAGGTCGCCCACCTGGTTCTCGACACCCGGAGTCTTCTGATACCACTCCTCGAGCGGCTTCACGTCGACCGCACGGATCTTGGTGTGGCCCCGCTGCTGCAGGACCTTGACCAGATGGCCGCCGATAAAGCCACCGGCGCCGGTGACGACCACAAGATCATTCTTGGACATGAAATGAAGGCCTTTCGATCGAAGCGAGGGTTTTTATCCGACTTTTCAACGACTTGCGAGGATGGCGCCGCGCCTCGGTCGAGCACGCGATCGGGGCCCGGAGAGAGACGGGCCGCGCGAGGATGTCCGTTTGCTTGGAAGTACCGGTCTCGTCAAGCCACCCGGCGCCGCAGGGACTGTGCATGATCCCGCCGCCGGGCGGCCCCGCCGAAACTGCAAGGACGGTGAAAAAGATGGTCCGGCGCAAAAATTGATCTATACGAACCCCTTAGGCGTAATTTTCTCGCGATGTCCGACCTTTCCGCATGACCTACATCCTCGGCCTCAACGCCTATCACGCCGATGCGGCTGCCTGTCTGGTGAAGGACGGTGAACTGGTCGCGGCGGTCGAGGAGGAGCGGTTCCGCCGCATCAAGCATTGGGGCGGCTTCCCCAGCGAATCGATCCGCTACTGCCTGTCCGAGGCCGGCATCTCGCTGGGCGACGTCGACCATGTGGCCGTGAACAGCGACAACCAGGCCAACCGCTGGCGCAAGCTCGCCTACGCGCTGACGTCGGGTGTCAGCCTGAACTACGTGATGAGCCGGCTGCGCAATCGCGGTGAGCGCGCCGACATCGCGGGCAACCTGAAGCGCCATTTGCCCGAGCAGGAATTCCGCGGGACCACGCACACGGTCGAGCATCACCTCTGCCATCTCGCCTCGGCCTTCCTGGTCTCGCCCTACGACAAGGCCGTGGCTGTCTCGGTCGACGGCTTCGGCGACTTCTCCTCGGCGGCCTGGGGGCTGGGCGAGGGCGGCAATCTCGCGGTCGACGGCCGCGTCTTCTTTCCGCACTCGCTGGGTGTCTTCTACGAGGCGATGACGCAGTTCATCGGCTTCCCGCACTATGGCGACGAGTACAAGGTCATGGGCCTCGCGCCCTACGGCAAGCCGGCCTTCGTCGAGCAGATGAAGGAGATCGTCCACCTCAAGAACGACGGCACCTTCGCGCTCGACCTGCGCTACTTCCGCCACGCCTCGGGCGAGGGCGCGAATTACCAGGTGAAGGACGGCATTCCTTCGGGTGGTCGCCTGTGGAGCGACGAACTCGTGAAGCTGCTGGGCCCGGCGCGCGATCCGGCGGGGCCGCTCGAGGACAAGCATCGCGACATCGCGCGCTCGGCGCAGGTCACCTACGAGAACGCCTTCTTCAACCTGCTGAACGCGCTGCACGCCCGCTACGGCGCCGATGCCGTCGTGCTGGCCGGCGGCTGCGCCTACAACTCGGTCGCCAACGGCAAGGTGCTGGAGCGCACGCCGTTCAAGAAGCTCTACGTCCAGTCGGCCGGCGGCGATGCCGGCGGTGCGATCGGCGCGGCCTTCGCCACCTGGCACAAGACGGGTGGTGCCGCCGAGAAGCGCCACTTCGTGATGGACCATTCCTATTGGGGCCCTTCGGCGACGCCCGACCAGATTGCCGCCGCGATCGAGCAGCGCCTCGCCGATTTCGACGCCGCTGGCTGCAGCATCGAGCGCATCGCCGACGAGGCGACGCTCTGCCGCCACACCGCGCAGGCGATCTCGGAAGGCAAGGTGATCGGCTGGTTCCAGGGCCGCCTGGAATGGGGCCCGCGCGCGCTTGGCAACCGCTCGATCCTGGGCGATCCGCGCCGCGCCGACATGAAGGACATCCTCAACCTCAAGATCAAGCGGCGGGAGTCCTTCCGGCCCTTCGCGCCCTCGATCCTGCGCGAGGCGGTGCCGGAGTGGTTCGAGACCGACGACGACGTGCCGTTCATGATGCAGGTCTTCCGCATCCGCGAGGAGAAGCGGAAGGATATCCCGGCGGTCACCCATGTCGACGGCACCGGCCGCCTGCAGACCGTCACCTGGTCGGGCAATGCCCGCTACGCACGGCTGATCTCGGCGTTCCGCGACCTCACCGGCGTGCCGATCGTGCTCAACACCAGCTTCAACGAGAACGAACCCGTGGTCTGCAAGCCGGAGGAGGCGATCGACTGCTTCCTGCGCACGAAGATGGACGTCCTCGTGCTGGGCGACACGCTGATCCAGCGTTGATCCCGTGCGGCGACAGGACCGGTCCCTTCAATTGAGCTATCCTGCCGGCAAGACATCCGATCGGGGGACGGCTTAGTGCGTGTATTGGTGGCAGGGGGCGCGGGCTATATCGGCTCGCATACATGCAAGGCGCTCGCCCGTGCAGGCCATCTGCCGATCGTCTACGACAATCTGCACACCGGCCATCCGTGGGCCGTGAAATGGGGCCCGTTCGTCCAGGGCGACATCAACGATCCCGTGGCGCTCGCCGCCGCAATCCGCGAGCACCGCCCCGACTCGGTCATCAACTTCGCGGCGCTGGCCTATGTCGGCGAATCGACGGCAGAACCCGTCCGCTACTATCGTGCCAACGTCGCCGGGATGATCACCCTGATCGAGGTGATGCGGGCCCACGACATCGGCTCGATCGTCTTCTCCAGCAGTTGCGCCACCTACGGCGTGCCCGACCGCCTGCCGGTCGTCGAGGGCATGCTGCAGCGGCCGATCAATCCCTACGGCCATACCAAGCTGATGGGCGAGCAGATCCTGCGCGACGCCTGTGCCGCCCACGGGCTGGGCGCCATCGCGCTGCGCTATTTCAACGCCGGCGGCGCCGATCCCGAGGGCGAGCTGGGCGAGGAGCACGATCCCGAGACGCACCTCATCCCGCTGGTACTGAAGGCGGCGCAGGGCACGCGGCCGAGCATCTCCGTGTTCGGCACCGACTACGATACGCAGGACGGCACCTGCGTGCGCGACTATGTGCACGTGACCGATCTCGCCAACGCCCATGTCGCGGCGTTGTCGCGCTGCAAGGGCGGCACCTATCAGGCCTACAATCTCGGCGCGGGCCACGGGGCCTCGATCGGCGAGGTCATCGCGCGGGCGCGCGTGCTCACGGGGCGTCCCATCCATTCCGTCGAGGCGCCGCGGCGCGCGGGCGATCCGCCGGTGCTGGTGGCCGACGTGGCGTTGGCGCGGCAGGCGCTCGACTGGACACCGGCGCATTCGGGTATCGACGACATCATCCGCAGCGCCTGGACGTGGATGACGGAAAGCCGGTCCGGCGCGATGCAGGCCAAGGCCCGCTGAGCGCCAAGCCATGGACCGCGACACCGTCACGCCGCTGCTGATCACGTTCAACGAGATCGCCAACATCGAGCGGACGGTGTCGAAGCTCGGCTGGGCCAAGCGCATCGTGGTGATCGACAGCGGCAGCACCGATGGCACGCTCGACGTTCTGGCGAAGGACCCGCGCATCGACGTGATCCACCGGTCGTTCGACAGCTTCGCCGAGCAGTGCAATTTCGGCCTGACCCATATCCGCACCGACTGGGTCCTCTCGCTCGATGCCGACTACGAGCTGAGCGATGCCTTCGTTTCCGAGATGGCGGGCCTGCAGCCGTCCGCCGGAGACACCGGCTACAAGGCGGCCTTCGTCTACCGTATCTACGGGCATCCCCTGCGCGGCACGCTCTATCCGCCGCGCGCCGTCCTCTATCGTGTCGCCGGCGCGCGTTACGAGAACGAGGGTCACGGGCATCGCATCCGCCTGCAGGGCCGCGTGCAGGATCTCAAGGGCGCGATCTATCACGACGACCGCAAGCCGCTGTCGCGATGGCTGGGCTCGCAGCTCAAATACGCAGCGCGCGAGGCGGCGCATCTTCTCGAGACGCCGCGCGAGCGCCTCGGTCGCGCCGACAAAATACGGTTGATGGGCTGGCCGGCGCCGATCCTGGTGCTGGGCTACGTGCTGTTCGCCAAGGGCGCCGTGCTCGACGGCAAGGCCGGCTGGTTCTACGCCTTCCAGCGCCTGCTGGCGGAAGTGCTGCTGGCGCTGGAACTGCTGGACCGCCGCCTGTCCGGCGGTCGCTGACACCGCCGCTTCAGGTCTTCAGAAGACCCGGCCAGTAGTGGCCGTCCGGTGTCGGCCGCTTGCCGAAGATCGCCTGGCCGACGCGCACGACGTTGGAGCCTTCCTCGATCGCTTCCTCGAAGTCGCCCGACATGCCCATGGACAGTTCGGTGAGGTTGGCGTTGCGCTTGACCGCCTCGTCGCGCAAGCGGCGCAGCAGCGCGAAGCAGGGGCGGACCTTCACCATGTCGCTGCTGAGCAGCGCGAGGGTCATCAGGCCGCGCGGCTTCAGGCGCGGATACTGGCCCAGCGAGTCGATGAACGCCGGCAGGTCGTCGGGATGCAGGCCGTACTTGGTGTCCTCGTCCGACGTGTTGACCTGGATGTAAACGTTGAGCGTGCGACCCTCGATCTCCAGCCGCTTGTCGAGGATCTCGGCCAGCTTGGTGCTGTCGAGCGCATGGAACTCGGTGGCGAAGCGCGCCAGGTACTTCGCCTTGTTGCTCTGGAGGTGGCCGACGATGCGCCAGTCGATCGGAAGGTCCTGCAGCTCGTCGCGCTTGCCCATCGCTTCCTGGATCTTGTTCTCGCCGAACGGATGGATTCCGGCGGCATGGGCAAGTCGCAGGATATGCGCGGGCACGGTCTTGGTGATGGGCAGAAGGCGCACCGAGGCCCTGTCGCGCCCGGCCCGCGCGCAAGCGCGCGAAATGCGCTCCTCCACGGCGGCGAGATTGACGCGGAAGGCCGCCTCGGGATCGGGACCGAAGCGCTCGGTGTCTTCGGGAGAAAGCGGGGAAACCGGACTGGAAAAGGAACTCATGCGTTACTGTCCTGTTGCCGTTGGACGAGCCGGTGTGGGCGCGTCGCGGTTCATGAGCCTCACTCATTAGTGCATGCGGGATTACCTGACTATTCAGGCAATGCGAATTCTCTACTTTGAGAGGGCCTTGTGGAGGTCCCATGAAATCACGCGTACCCGCGCTGGCAGCTCTCCTGATGCTGCTGTCCCCGGCGACCCAGGCCGAGCAGCGGCCGGCTCTTTCATCCGACGATGTGAAGAAGGTCGCGCCCGCTCTCGATGCCTATGCCCAGTCGCGCCTGCTGGGCGATCTCTGGAAGCGGTCCCAGCTCTCGGCACGAGACCGCAGTCTGGTGACCCTGGCGGCGCTGATCGCACGCGGCCAGACGGTCGAAATGGCCTTCTATCTCGACCGTGCGCTCGATAACGGCGTAAGGCCCGCCGAAATCTCGGAGACCATCGTTCATCTGGCCTTCTATTCCGGCTGGTCGAACGGCATGGCAGCCGTTGCCGTCGCGAAGGACGTGTTTGCACGTCGCAACATCGGCGCGGACCAGCTTCCGGTGGCGGCGCCGCAGCCTTTGCCGATCGATGAGAAAGGTGAAGCCGATCGCGCCCAGCGCGTCGGCCAGCAGTTCAGCGGCACCGTGCCCGGTCTCGTGCAATTCACGACCGACGTGCTGTTCCGCGATCTGTGGCTGCGTCCGGATCTCGCACCACGCGATCGCAGTCTCGTCACGGTGAGCGCCCTGATCGCCAACGGCCAGGTCGCCCAAATTCCGTATCATCTCGGTCGGGCCATGGATAACGGGCTGACCGCAGTCGAGGCGGGGGAAGTCGTCACGCATCTTGCCTTCTATGCCGGCTGGCCCGCCGCCTTCTCGGCGGCGCCCGTGGTCAAGGACGTGATCGAGAAGAGGCCGAAGTAGGAGCGTGCCTCTACTTCCCGCGATGCCTTAGCGCTTCGACCAGCAATGAGAAGGCGGCCGAGGGCTGTCGCCGGCTGGGATAATAAAGGTGATAGCCGGAGAAGGGAGGGCACCAATCCTGCAGTACCCGCCGAAGCTTGCCCTTGCTTAAGTACGGCATCGCCACGCTCTCCGGCACATAGGCGAGGCCGAAGCCTTCGAGTGCGGCGTTGAGCATCTGGTTGGTGCCGTTGAACGTGAGCTGGCCGTCGACCCTGACCCGCATCTCGCGGCCCGCTTTCTCGAACTCCCAGGCATAGAGGCCGCCGCGCGTCGGCAGCCGAAGGTTGACGCAGGCGTGTTCGATCAGCTCCTGGGGTGAGCGCGGCGGCTTGCGCTTGGCGAAGTAGCCGGGCGCGCCGACCACGGCCATGCGCGTATCCGGCCCGATGCGAACCGCGATCATGTCCTTCGCCACCTGCTCGCCACCCCGCACGCCGGCATCGAAGCGCTCGGCCACGATGTCGGTGAGGCCGTAGTCGGTGATGATCTCGACCTTGATGTCCGGATACTTCCTGAGGAACGGCACGAGCCTGGGCCAGATCACCGTATCGGCCACGACATCGACGGCGGTGATGCGAATCGTGCCGGCCGGCCTGGTCCGCAGCTCGCCCAGCGCCTCTAGCTCGGCATCGATCTCCTCCAGGCGCGGCTCGACGGTGCGCAGCAGGCGTTCACCGGCCTCGGTCGGCGCCACGCTGCGGGTGGTGCGCGTCAGCAGCCGCAGATCGAGGCGCTCTTCCAGCGCGCGGATCGTGTGGCTGAGCGCGGACTGCGAGAGGCCCATCCTGGCAGCCGCGCGGGTGAAGCTGCGCTCCCGCGCCACCACCGAGAAGGCCATCAGGGCATCGAGGATGTTGCGGTCCATTCATGAGCCTCACTCATAGGTTCAACCCGATTTTATCGGCTAATCGCAGGTTCTCGCACTGTTTATGAGGGGCGGCGCTTCACGAAAGGGAATGACCCGTGAAATTCCTCGCCGCCACGCTCGCCTCGACCCTGACTTCTTTGCTGCCCTTTGCCGTGGCCGCTCAGGCCGAAGCCGGGCTCGAGATCAAACGCAATGGCTCCCAGCCCTCCGGGAAGGGGCCCGCCCAATTCTTCACCGGCACGGTGCGTGTCGATCCGCTGTTCCAGGGGGACGCGCCCTGGCAGTCGCGCGGCGGCGCGGTGACTTTCGAGCCCGGCGCCCGCACGGTCTGGCACACCCATCCGGTCGGCCAGATCCTGATCGTGACGGCCGGTGCGGGCCGCGTTCAGCGCTGGGGCAGTCCGGTGCAGGAGATCGGGCCGGGCGATGTCGTGTGGATTCCAGCCGGCGCGAAACATTGGCACGGCGCCGCGCCGACGACCGCGATGACACACATCGCCATCACCGAGGGCAAGGACGGCAAGGTCGTGGAGTGGCTGGAGGGGGTGACGGACGACCAGTACGGCAAATAGCTCGGGTCTTTGCGTCGAAGCCCGCCGCCGCAAACCACGAGAATTTTACTTTTCCGCCTGATCAATCGCTCGCCCGGTTCACAACTGGTCGACACGCCTGCCTGTAGTTTCGGCTCGGGAAGTCATTGGGTGTGCAGGGGAAAAGCGTCTGGGAAGCCGGATCGGCGGCGCTTTCTTGATTTGCACTGTATGTGAAAACGCGCCAGTCGCGTCAACCCGCATGGGTGAAGCGCGCTCGCGGCCTTGGGGTTGAGCGATGTGCATCTTTTGTGGTGACGACAGCAAGGGCCTCTCTCACTGGGGGTGGGGCAGCTTCGAGAATTTCGCCAGTTCGTCCACGGAATCTGCGGGCGGTTCCTCCTCCGCATCGCCAAAGGGACCGTCCCCTACGTCGGCGCCGGTGACCCCCAGCTTCGAGCAGGAAGTCACCTTCATCACCGGCGTGAACGCCGACGGTACGATATCGAACAACTCCTACTGGGGATCGACCGGTCGGACGGCCCACAAGTTCGGCGACACCACCGCCGGCACCGGCGCGACGATCACCTACGGGTTCGATGCGGCGTCGACCTGGACGGCAACGGAGAAGGCCACCTTCGTCACGGCGATGGACATGTGGTCGGCCATCGCCAACGTCACCTTCACCTTGGGCGTCGGCGGCGCCGACGTCCTGCTGGTGCGCGGACCGGAAGGCGCCGGTGCCAAGGCCGGTGGTCCCTTCACCGTGGGAAGCGGCAGCTCGCTCGGCCAAAGCAACGGCCAGTGGATCATCAACATGGAGACTTCGGTCTTCGGTTGGGATCTCAGCGGCTCGTTCGTCGAAGCGCAGGCCTACGGGCTGAACACGATCCTTCACGAGGTGGGACACGTGCTCGGGCTCGGGCATGGCGGCGCCTACAACATGTCGGCCGACGAATCGACGCAGCAGTTCAGCGCATATGACGAGCGCATGTGGACGTCGATGTCCTACATCGGCTGGGACAGCCGCTCCACGTCGCTTTACCGCGCCAGCTACGACTACACCAACACCCGCTGGGTGACCGACGGTAACGATACTATCGAAACCGGCTCGACCTGGATGCCGATCGACATCATCGCCATCCAGCGGCTCTACGGTACGGCCACGGATTCGCCGTTCGACGGCGGCGACGTGTTCGGCTTCAACACCAACATCACCGGCTCGATCGCCAAGTTCTTCGACTTCACGATCAACACCAATCCCGTCATCACGATCTATGACGAGGGCGTCCACAACACGCTCGACCTGTCGGGCTTCAACGACGCGGCCAGGGTCTCGCTTATCGACGGCAGCTTCAGCAGCGCCGGGGGCCTCACCAACAACATCGCCATCGCCTTCGGCACCGTGATCGAAACGGCGATCACCGGCGGCGGCAACGACACGCTGATCGGCAACGCTTCCGACAATTTCTTCGACGGCGGCGCCGGCGGCGACACGTTCGATGGCGGCGCGGGCAGCGACACGGTGACCTTCATCCGGTCCAATGCCGCCGTCGACATCGATCTCGGGCGCCAGGACACGCGTGCGCCGTCGGGCGGCCATGCCCAGGGCGACCATTTCACGTCCATCGAGAACCTGATCGGCAGCAACTTCGACGACCGGCTGGTTGCGGCCAGCGGCGTGGGCGGGGCCAAGCTCGAAGGCGTCAAGGGCAACGACACGCTGTTCGGCAGCGCCGAGAACGACGTCATTCGCGGCGGCCTCGGCAACGACGTGATCGTCGGCAATGAAGGCGACGACCATCTCTACGGCGCCGACACCAACCTGATCATCAACGGCGGCTTCGAAGTGGTGGCGCCGCCCACCATCGACGGCAACGGCTATTCGAACTACCTGCCCGACCTCGAGGGCTGGACGCTGCTGTCCGGCCCGGGCCGCGAACTGTTCACGTCGGCGGTGGTCGGTGCGGCGCCCTTCGAGGGCAAGTACGGCATCGACCTCGAAGGCAAGACGGTCGGCACTAATGTCAGCATCACCCAGAAAGTCGACAGGGCCGAGGACGGCGTCTCGTACCGCATCGCCTTCGAGGCGCGGAAGCTCGACGCCTCCACCGCGGCGCGCCTGGAAGTCTATTGGGGTGGCACCAAGCTCACCTGGTTCGAGAGTCACCAGACCTACGTCGATCCCACGACCGGCTACGTCACCTATTACATCGACGTGACCGGCGGCGCGGGCACGAGCACCGACAAGAACCGTCTCACCTTCGTCGAGATCGGCGGCGCCGACGGCAACGGCACCCTGCTGGACAATGTCCGCATGTATCGCGCCGACCACGCCACGGCGAAGGCCGACGACCAGGATCCCGGCAACGACGGCAACGACACGTTCTCGCCCGGCACCGGCTCGGACACGGTGTTCGGCCATGGCGGCGACGACCGCGTGACCTTCGACGACATCGGCGGCGGCAACGACCATTTTGACGGCGGCTCGGGCGTCGATACGCTGGTGATGGACTGGCACAACGCGACGACCTCGATCATCTATCGCGGGCTGAACGTCGCCAATTCGTCCGAAATCGGCATGGCGGAGAGCTATCAGCGCACGCCGGCCGTCATCGGCGACGCGGCGCAGAACCTGTTCTTCAAGGAAGTCGAGCGCTTCGAGCTGACCGGCGGCTCGGCCGGCGACACGCTGCGCGGCGGCGAGTTCAACGACATCCTGATCGGCAACGGCGGCGACGACGTTCTGCTGGGCGGCGGCGGTGTCGACATCCTGAACGGCGGCGCCGGGTTCGACCGCGCGGTCCTGAAACTGTCAGGCGGCAACAACACGATCCGCCTGGTCGACACGATGGGATCGGGCAGCGTCACGCTCGGCAACGGCACGCAGCTCATCTCGATCGAAGCGGTCAACCTCGAGGCGGGTGACGGCAACGACTATCTCGATGTGCGCGGGACGATCTCCAATCCGGTCGATCCCTACCAGAACCGCACGTCGACCTATTTCGCGGGCTTCGGGGGCGACGATACGCTGGCGGTCGATTTCGCGACGTCCTATGGCGCGACCTTCGACGGCGGCGCCGGCAGCAACGACCTGCTGATCATGGACTGGTCGGCGTCGCAGCGGGATATCTACCGCAACGTCGATGAGCCCAACATCTACCGGAGCTTCTCGCACACGGTCACGACCACCGTCGAGGGTGTCCCGTCGACGATTCACTACTACTACACGATGACGTTCAACAACGTCGAACGGTTCGAGCTGACCGGCGGCATGGGCAACGACACCCTGGCTGGCGGCGCGCTCGACGACGTGCTGAAGACGATCGGCGGCCGCGACACGCTGACGGCGGGTGCGGGTAACGATCTTCTCGTCGTCGACTGGTCGCAGATCGATCGCGGCATAGGGACCTACGATTCGACGGGCGTTGGTGGGGTGCCGCTGACGGGCTCACTGGCCGAAGGCTATTCGGGCATCTATTTCGGCGACCATCCGAGCTACTACAACCGCGTCGATTTCAGCGGCATCGAGCGTTTCGACATCAAGGGCGCCAACCGCAACGACGGCATCCTCACCGGCGACGGCGACGACATCGTGTCGAGCGCCGGCGGCAACGACTACATCAACACCGGCAAGGGCATCGACATCGTCGACGGTGGCGCGGACGCCGACCGCTGGGAAGCCGACAAGTCGTTCGCGACGGCGGCCCAGGCGATCAACATCGATCTCAACCAGGCGGGCGTGCAACTCAGCTACATGGGCGGCGCGACGGTGCGCGGCATCGAGATGCTGACGCTCAAGACCGGCGCGGCCAACGACACGATCCTCACCTATGCGACCGTAACCGGTATCACCGACACGTTCGGCTACAACGACGTGATCGAGACCAACGCCGGCAACGATGCGGTCACGATCACCGGCGGTCGTGACACCGTCTCGATGGGAACCGGTATCGACACGCTGACCGTCGACTGGTCGCTGATCGGTCGCTCCATGTCGACCTACGACGCGAACGGCGTCGGCGGCGTGGCGCTGACTGGCTCACTGGCGACCGGCTATTCGGGCATCTATTTCGGCGACCACCCGAGCTACTACAACCGGCTCGACTTCAGCGGCGTCGAGCACTTCATCATCAAGAGCGGCAGCGGCAACGACTATATCCGCACGGGCGACGGCAACGACACGGTCACCAGCGGCATCGGCGACGACTATCTCAGTACCGGCCAGGGCGTCGACACCATCGACGGTGGCGGGGGCAACGACCGCTGGGAGGCCGACAAGTCCTTCGCGACCGCGTCGCAGGCCATCAACATCGACCTCAAGTTGCCCGGCACCCAGCTCACCTACCTGGGCACCGCCACGGTGCGCGGCATCGAGATGCTGACGCTCAAGACCGGTGCGGGCAACGATACGATCCTGACCTCCGCGACGGTCATCGGCATCACCGACACGTTCGGCTACAACGACGTGATCGAGACCAATGCCGGCAACGACGCGGTCACTGTCACGGGCGGCCGCGACACCGTCTCCATGGGAACCGGCACCGACACGCTGACCGTCGACTGGTCGCTGATCGGCCGCGGCATGGGAAGCTACGACAGCACCGGTGCCGCCAACGTGGCGCTGACCGGATCGCTGGCGACCGGCTACTCGGGAATTTTCTACGGCGACAACCCGAACTACTACAACCGGGTCGACTTCAGCGGCGTCGAGCACTTCATCATCAGCACCGGTAGGGGCGGCGACGGCATCCGCACCGGCGACGGCGACGATACGGTCAGCAGCGGCGCGGGCAACGACTACATCAACACCGGCAAGGGCATCGATACCATCGACGGCGGCGACGGTGCGGACCGCTGGGAGGCCGACAAGTCCTACGCGACGGCGGCTCAGCCGGTCAGCATCAAGCTCGACCTCGCGGGCACGCAGCTTACCTACATGGGCCGCGCGACGGTGCGCGGCATCGAGATGCTGACCCTCAAGACCGGCGCGGGCGACGACATCATCCGCACGGCGCCGACGGTGCTGAGCGACACCGGGCGCTTCGGCTACGACGACCAGATCGAGACCAATGCCGGCAACGACGAGGTCACCGTCACCGGCGGCTGGGACACGGTCGCCATGGGCGCCGACACCGACACGCTGACCGTGGACTGGTCGCAGATCAATCGCGCGACCGTAACCCTGGACGCCACCGGCGCCGGTGGCGTGGCGCTGACCGGTTCGCTGGCGACGGGCTACTCGGGCATCTTCTACGGCGACCACCCGAGCTACTACAATCGCGTCGATTTCAGCGGCGTCGAGCACTTCATCATCAAGACCGGCAGCGGCGGCGACAGCATCCGCACCGGCGACGGCAACGACACGGTCGCGAGTGGCGACGGCAACGACTACATCAACACGGGCAAGGGCATCGATACCGTCGATGGCGGCCTCGGCGTCGATCGCTGGGAGGCCGACAAGTCCTTCACGACGGCGGCGCAGCCGCTCAGCATCAATCTCAACCTGGCGGGCACGCAGCTCAATTATCTCGGTGCCAAGGTCAGTGGCATCGAGGCGCTGACCCTGAAGACCGGCGCGGGCAACGACACGATCCAGACCCTGGCGACGGTCATCGGCATCACCAACACGTTCGGCTACGACGACGTGATCGAGACCAATGCCGGCAATGACGCCGTCACCGTCACCGGCGGCCGCGACACCGTGGCGATGGGCGCCGGAACCGACACGCTGACCGTCGACTGGTCGCTGATCAATCGCGCGGTCGGGACCTGCGACCCCATCGGCACCTGGATGACGCTGAGCGGCTCGCTGGCGACAGGCTATTCGGGCATCTACTACGGCGACGACAGCCGCTTCTACAATCGCGTCGACTTCAGCGACGTCGAGAACTTCGTTGTCCGCACCGGCGCGGGCAACGACAGCGTCCGCACCGGCGACGGCAACGACACCGTCTCGGGCGGCGACGGCAACGACTACCTGATGACCGGCAAGGGCACCGACATCGTCGATGGCGGTGCCGGCTTCGATCGCTGGGACGCCGACAAGTCGGCGGCGACGGCGGCGCAGGCGATCAAGATCAACCTCAACGCGACCGGAACGCAGCTCACCTACATGGGCACCGCCACGGTGCGCGGGATCGAGATGCTGACGCTTAAGACGGGCGCCGCCGCCGATACGGTCCTCACCTACGCGACCGATCTCGGCAACACGCAGACGCACGGCTACGACGACTTCATCGAGACCAATGCCGGCACCGACGCCGTCACGGTCACGGGCGGTCGCGACACCGTCAGCATGGGTACAGGCACCGACACGCTGACCATCGACTGGTCGCTGATCGATCGCCATGTCGGCACGCTCGACGTCACCGGCTCCGGTGCGGGGCTGACCGGCTCGCTGGCAGCGGGCTATTCGGGCATCCTCTACGGCGACGACAGCCGCTTCTACAATCGCGTCGACTTCAGCGGCGTCGAGAATTTCATCATCAAGACCGGCAACGGCAACGACTTCATTCGCACCGGCGACGGCAACGACACCGTCGTGAGCGGCGGCGGCAACGACCACCTGATCACCGGCAAAGGCATCGACATCGTCGATGGCGGCGCCGGCATCGATCGCTGGGAGGCCGACAAGTCGTTCGCCACGGCCGAGCAGGCGATCAACATCAACCTCGACCTGACCGGCGTGCAGCTCACCTACATGGGCAGCGCGACGGTGCGCGGGATCGAGTCGCTGACGCTCAAGACCGGCGACGGCAACGACAGGATCCAGACCCTGGCGACGGTCACGACCAACACGCAGACGCACGGCCATGACGACGTGATCGAGACCAATGCCGGCGACGATGCCGTCACGGTCACCGGCGGCCGCGACACCGTGGCGATGGGCACCGGCACCGACACCTTGACGGTCGACTGGTCGCTGATCGACCGGTCGATCTCGACCTGGGACGCCAGTGGCGCCAGCGGCGTGGCGCTTACGGGCTCGCTGCCACGAGGCTACTCCGGAGCCTTTTTCGGCGACAACCCGAACTACAACAACCGCGTCGATTTCAGCGGCGTCGAGAACTTCGTGTTCCGTGCCGGCGGCGGCAACGACGGCATCCGCACCGGCGACGGCAACGACTTCATCTACGGCGGCGCGGGCAACGATACGCTGAACGGGGCCGGCGGCGACGACTGGCTGATGGGTGGAGCCGGCAACGACGACCTGACCGGCGGCAGCGGCATCGATACCGCCGACTACAGCGACAAGACGGTCTCGGTTTCGGTCAAGCTCGCCGCATCGGCCTCCGTGGTCGTGAAGGTGGACGGTGTTGCCGAGGATACGATCAACCGCATCGAGAACCTGGTGGGCGGATCGGGCGACGATTCCTTCATCGGCGACAACCAGCTCAACCGCTTCGACGGCGGCGCGGGTAACGACATCCTGCAGGGTGGGGCGGCCGAGGACATGCTGCTGGGCGGCCTGGGCGACGACGTGCTGAAGGGCGGCACGGAGAATGACATCCTGGACGGCGGCGCGGGGATCGACACCGCCGACTACAGCGACAAGACCGTCTCGGTGGTCGCCACCCTCAACCGCGCGGCCCTGGTCAGTGTGATGGTCGGCGGCATCGCCGAGGACACGATCAACAACATCGAGAACCTGATCGGCGGCACGGGCGCGGACACGCTCACCGGCGACGTACTGGCCAACCGTCTCGATGGCGGAGCGGGCAACGACGTCCTGTGGGGCGGCGCCGGCGAAGACGTGCTGCTGGGCGGCACGGGCGACGACGTGCTGCGCGGCAGCACGGGCAACGACGTGCTGGACGGCGGCAGCGGCATCGACACAGCCGACTACAGCGACAAGCGGGTGGCGATCGCCGTCACGCTTAACGGATCGACCGCGGCGACCGTGACAATCGACGGCGTCGCCGAGGACACGGTCAGCAACGTCGAGAACGTGGTCGGCGGCTTCGGCAACGACGTCATCACCGGCGATGGCCTCGCCAACCGCTTCGACGGCGGCGCGGGCGACGACGTCCTGTCGGGCGGCGGCGGCGCCGATGTCCTGACGGGCGATGCCGGCGCCGACATCCTGAAGGGCGGTCTCGGCAACGACACGCTCGACGGCGGCACGGGCGTCGACACCGCCGACTACAGCGACAAGACGGCCTCGGTGAGCGTCACGCTCACGGGCGCTACGGTGGCCACCGTGAAGGTCAACGGCGTCGCCGAGGACACGGTCGTCAACGTCGAGAACGTGATCGGCGGCTCGGGCGCCGACACGCTGACCGGCGATACGCTGGCCAACCGCCTGGAGGGCGGCGCGGGCAACGACACGTTGGCGGGCGGAACCGGCAAGGACACGCTGGTCGGTGGCGACGGGAACGACACGTTCCTCTTCAACACCGCCGTGGCGACGAACAATGTCGACACGATCCTCGACTTCACGGTGGGCAGCGACCTGATCGCCCTCGACAAGGCGATCTTCACCGCCTTCGGCGCCGCCGGGGCGCTCGCCGCCGCGGCCTTCCATGCCGGCAGCGCCTCGCACGATGCCGACGACCGCATTCTCTACGACGCGGCCACCGGCAACGTGATGTACGACGCCGACGGCACCGGCTCGGGCGCGGCCAAGACCTTCGCCGTGATCTCGACCGGCCTTGCGCTGGACCACAACGCCTTCTTCGTCGTCTGATCGGAGGGGAAGAAGGCTGGTGCCGGGTGAGGGGATCGAACCCCCGACCTTCGGTTTACAAAACCGCTGCACTACCGCTGTGCTAACCCGGCATTTCCAGCATTGTCGTCATTTCCGGGCCACGTGGCGGCCCGACCGGGGCCCTTTTAGCGACCGGATCGGGCCAAGCCAATAAAAAGCCCGCTGTCGTTCCGGCGCGGCTTTTCGTTGCCCGGCCGGCTGGTCTATGGAACCTGCCGAACCGTTGCGACATCCATATCAGGCGGCCTTGTGTCTTCACCTCTGCTCATCGTCGGAGCGCCCCGCAGCGGTACGACCTTGCTGCTCAACCTGCTGCGCGGTCATCCAGATGTCGTTCATGCCGGTCCGGCGTCGCTTGGCCTCACGAATCGCGATCCGAAAAGCCTCGAGACCGCCGCGTTCGTCCCGGCCTCGGGCCTGTCGGACGAAGATCTGGTGCGCGCCTTCGAGACGCTCGGCCGGGCGAACCCGGGCAGGCGGATCGTCGAGAAGACGCCGGCGCACTTATTCCACCTGGAACGCGCGCGACGGCTCCTGCAGCCGGTCGTCCTGTGCACGGTCCGCGATCCGCTCGATGTCGTGGCCTCGCTCCTGAAGGCCGGCCGCGGTCCCGATCCCTGGTGGCCGGGCGCGCCGAAGACGGTCGATGCGGCGGCGAAGTTCGCGCGCCGGTTCCTGGCGGCCACGCTGGTGGCGCTCGACCATCCGGAGACGGTGCGGGTCCGGTATGGCGATCTCTATGGCGACACACGGAACTGCCTGGCTGCGCTGCAGAGCCGGGTCGGTCTTTCAAACGATCATCTCGACGCCCAGCAGGCCTTTGCCGGCGACCGCGGCAATCTTCCGTTCGAGGGCGTCTGGAACGACGGCACGCCGGGCGCCGGCGGACGCGACCTGTCGGAGAGCGAACGCGCCCGGGCGGGCAAGTTCATCGGCCTCGAATTGATGGCCGACATCCGCGCGATGTCGGACGCCGGTTAGGCGTAGGCTAGGCGGGTTGGCGCGCGGCGTTGGCGGCCGCCAGTTCAAGGGTCAGCTTGCCGTTCAGGAGAACCTGCTGGCGGGCGTACCGGGCCATCAGCCGCTCGCGCTCGACGGCGGGGCCCATCTGTTCGAGACGGGCGCGGCGGGTGTCGTTGCTGGTCGGGCTCTTCTGCACCAGTCGGTCGAGCTGGTGGGAGAGGCGAAAGGGCAGGAGCTGTTCGGGCGTGATCGATTCCGAGAAGCTTCGGCCGGCGGCATAGTTCTGCAGGATTTCGGCGGCCACCTCCTCGCCCGAGCGGATGTTGGTGGTGCAGCGGCCGGAGAAGTTGAAATCCGAAGCGCGCTGGAAGTTGGCCTTGTTGAGATAGCCCGGCCCGCCGAAGCGATCGTAGACGAACACCGGCGTATGCCCGGCGAGCGCGTACTGCACGGTCTTGCCGATGCTCACTACGAGATCGTGGGCCTGGATCATCGGCGGTATGACGGGAGCGATCTCGCTGCCGGACTGGCCAACATGCTTGACCTCGATCGACTGCTTGCGCAGCGCCTCGGCGGCTTCCAGCAGCGATGGCGTCTTGTGGTTGGACACGAAGAGCACCGACCGCGGCCGGCTGGTGGGGAGCTTGCGGCGGCGGGGCAGGTGGTAGGAGTCGGGCGCGGCGTTGTGGAAGATGTCGACCGGCAGGGCGTTGCCCGAAGCGGCAATGGCGTCGGCCGTCTCCTTCGAGTTGGCGAGCATGAGATCGCCCAGCGCCTGGTCGTGCGCCCAGCCAGAGGATTCGAGGAAGGTCGATCCCAGCCTGCCGAAAACGAAAAGCGAGGCCGCGCGATCGTCGACGTGCGACGCGTAGTCGAACAGGCCGGCGACCTGATGCTGCAGATATACGACGTCGAAGGAGAAGGGCCGGATCGCGTGCTGGTCCTTCAGCAACTGCATTTTGGCGCGGCGGAAGCGGATCTGCAGCGGATTGCGCACGCGGTTGGCAAAGACGACGACTTCGCAGCCCTTGTTCTGGAAGTGCTGGGCGAATTCGAAAGCGACGGTTCCCGAACCGGAAAGCAGGCAGATGTCGTGGGTGGCAATCAGGATGCGCAAGGTTCGGCCTTCGCCAGAGGGCGGATGTCGTTGTGATGATTGCTGGCGGGAAGGGGACTGGCAACCCTGAGCCGTCGCGGTCGCGTGCGCTGGAACGCTATTGCGTCATAGACCTGGATGGCTCAGGACATGAGTGGCGGATCGTGCGGAGGGAAGGGTTGCCCAGCAACAACCGGGTCGTCGTGTTTCCCCATGTGCCGAAGACCGGCGGCACGTCGTTCTATCTGGGGCTGAAGGAGCTGTTCAAGCCGGGCTTCCTCAGGCTGAAGCTCTTCGTCGAGACCCAGCAGCTCCAGGCGATTGCGCCGGAGAAGCGGGCGCGCATCACCTGCCTCAGCGGTCATTTCACCTTTGCCCATGCGCGCGATGAACTGGTGCCATTGATTGGCAAGGAGGCGGTCTTCGTCTGCACCGTGCGCGATCCGGTGACGCGAGCGCAGTCGATCTATTCCTACCTGCGTGCGACCTACGAGCGGCCCGAGGACCGGTCGAAGCGGCTGCGCGTACAATACGACGACGACATCAACGTCGTCATGCAGCGCTGGTTCGACGAAGGCGACGAGAAGATCTGGAACTCGCAGTGCCGCAACCTTTGCGGCACGACCGATCCCAAGGAAGCCGTGGTCTTCCTTGAGAAGAAGTATCTCGCCGCCGCGACGCCGGCGGCGATCAATCCGCTGCTGCAGGTGATGGCGTCGACCGTTGGCCGATCGCTGCCGGCCTTCCACATGAAGGAATCCAACTCGGCGCAATATGCGCTGCGCCCCGCCCTCGTGCGCCGGCTGCGCAAGGCCAACGCGGCGGATCAGTATCTCTACGACTGGGTCGGCGCCAACCAAGAGCGGATCATCGCCAGGGCAGCCGATGGTTTCGGGAGCGGCGAAGCCCGGCCCACGCGTAAGGCGCCTCAGAGCCACCTGTACGAGATGTGAGCGTCGCCCGGGCTAACGCCGGGCACGGGGCTCGTGGAAGCTGACGTCGATCTGCCGCTCCTTCATGAGGCCGGCAATCGCCTCGGCGCCTTCGTTCTGCACGAAAACCAGATCGAGTACCTCGGTCAGGCATCCGCGCTCCTTCAGGAGGTTCGCGGTCCCGTGCTTGGCGCCGTCGATCATGTAGAGCGCCATGCCGGGCAGGCGGTTGGCGAGATAGAGGTCGGCGTGGGCGATGTCGCCGCTGGGGCGGCCATAGAAGAGGTGCGCCTGGAGCGCGCTGCCTTCACCGGAGAGCGCGTGGGGGATCGGCCAGTCCGCGATCCCGTCGCGCCATTCCTTCCATCGCTTCTCTTTCGGCACGATCTCCGGATGCACCGAGTATTGCGCGCCGAACGCGACGGCGGCCGTGCATTTCGGAATCTGCCGCCCGAAGTAGATGGCGCCGAAGCCGCCCATCGAATTGCCGAGTGTAAAGACCTTGTCGAATTTCTCGAGCGACGGGGACAGCCGGTCGAGGATTTCCGGCGCCGTCGCGTTGTACCAGCTGCGCAACTTGTCGATGACGAAGAACTGGTCGTGCCGGTTGCCCGACAGGGTCTTCACGAATTCCTCCTGCGGGAGGCCGCCGAGCTGCAATCCGACGCCGGCAAAGGAGATCACGGCGCTGCCGGTGTTGCCCGCCCGATGCGAGATCGTCACCCGTGGACTGTCGTGGATGACATCCATGGCGCCGCCCCTCACTTCGGGCGCTGGCGGGCCCATTCGTAGGCCGCGACGGCGGCGGCGTTGGAGACGTTGAGGGCGGAGAGGGCGTCGCTGGTGGGAATTGTCACCAGCCGGTCGCATTTCTCGGCGGTCAGGCGGCGCAGGCCTTCGCCTTCGGCGCCGAGCACGATGCAGGTCCGGCCCTTGAGGTCGAGATTGCTGATGCTGGTGTCGCCCGACTCGGCCAGCCCGTAGGTCCAGAAACCAGCTTCCTTGAGCTGGTCCAGGGTGCGGGCGAGGTTGACGGCACGCACCAGCGGCACGACTTCGAGCGCGCCCGAGGCGGATTTGGCCAGGGTGCCGGTGTCGGACGGCGTATGGCGGTCGGTAACGATCACGCCGGCTGCGCCAAAGGCGGCCGCCGAGCGCAGGATGGCGCCGACGTTATGAGGATCGCTCACCTGGTCGAGCGCCAGGACCAGGGCGTCGTCGCCACAGCGGGCCAGGACGTCCTCGATGGCGGCATCTTCCAGCGGCGCCACGAGGGCCGCGATGCCCTGATGGACCGAGCCGTTGGGCAGGCGCTGGTTCAGGTCTTCGCGCGACGTGATGGTCATGGGCGTCTTGCCGATCTCGCCGGAGTGGGTGTCGGCCATATCCTTGATGGCGAACACCCGCTCGATGCGCCGGTCGGGGTTGGCGAGGGCGGCCAGCACCGCGTGACGGCCGAAAATCCAGATGGACTGGTTGCCGGTGCGGGACTGGCGGTGGGGACGATTGGGACGGGGAGCCATGCCGAGCCTTGTATGGTGCCGGCGGCAGGTGGGCAAATCCCCCTCCAAATTCTCCGGCGAATCACCGGGGATGCCGGTAAGATGCGGGTTGGAGGCTTTTCGGCATCCGCCAGAACCTTCCCCTTCCGTTCCTTGCCCGCGGTCTTGCAAGGAAGTGCTTGCAGCCGGTCGGGAGGCACTGTAAACCCGCGCGCCTACAGGCTTTTTCCGTTTTGCCCGTTGGGACGGAGGGGTGGCCGAGCGGTCAATGGCAGCAGACTGTAAATCTGCCGACTTCGCGTCTACGAAGGTTCGAATCCTTCCCCCTCCACCATCGGACCACAGCGCGGGATTGGTTCTGTTCGGGCGTTGCGGGTGTAGCTCAATGGTAGAGCAGAAGCCTTCCAAGCTTACGACAAGGGTTCGATTCCCTTCATCCGCTCCAGGTTTGGCTTAAGTCGGCCAGTCAAGTTGGTCTGTGTAGAAGCTGCAAGCATCACGAGGGTCGTGACACCATGGGCAAAGCTAAATTCGAGCGGAACAAGCCGCACTGCAACATCGGCACGATCGGTCACGTCGATCACGGCAAGACGTCTTTGACGGCGGCGATCACGAAGATCCTGGCGAAGACGGGTGGTGCCACGTTCACGGCGTACGACCAGATCGACAAGGCCCCGGAAGAGCGCGAGCGCGGAATCACGATCTCGACGGCGCATGTCGAGTACGAGACGCAGAACCGCCACTACGCGCACGTGGATTGCCCCGGACACGCCGACTACGTGAAGAACATGATCACGGGCGCGGCGCAGATGGACGGCGCGATCCTGGTCGTGTCGGCTGCCGATGGCCCGATGCCGCAGACCCGCGAGCACATCCTGCTGGCGCGCCAGGTCGGCGTTCCGGCGCTGGTCGTGTTCATGAACAAGTGCGACATGGTCGACGATCCGGAGCTCCTGGACCTCGTTGAGCTGGAAGTGCGCGAGCTGCTGAAGAGCTACCAGTTCCCGGGCGATGACCTGCCGGTGATCCGCGGTTCGGCGCTGATGGCGCTGGAAGACAAGTCGCCGGAGCTGGGCGAGCAGGCCGTTCTGAAGCTGATGGAAGAGGTCGACAAGTACATTCCGCAGCCGGCGCGCGACAAGGACAAGCCGTTCCTGATGCCGATCGAGGACGTGTTCTCGATCTCGGGCCGCGGCACGGTGGTGACGGGTCGCGTCGAGCGCGGCATCGTGAAGGTCGGCGAGGAAGTCGAGATCGTCGGTCTGAAGGCCACGACCAAGACGACGGTGACCGGCGTCGAGATGTTCCGCAAGCTGCTGGACTCGGGCGAGGCGGGCGACAACATCGGCGCGCTGCTGCGCGGCGTTGGCCGTGAAGACGTGGAGCGCGGCCAGGTTCTGTCGAAGCCGGGCGCGATCACGCCGCACACCAACTTCGAGGCGGAAGCCTACATCCTGAACAAGGAAGAGGGCGGCCGTCACACGCCGTTCTTCACGAACTACCGTCCGCAGTTCTATTTCCGCACGACGGACGTGACGGGTGTGGTGACCCTGCCGGAAGGCACGGAGATGGTGATGCCGGGCGACAACGCCCGCCTGATCGTCGAGCTGATCCAGCCGATCGCGATGGACGAAGGCCTGCGTTTCGCGATCCGCGAAGGCGGTCGCACCGTCGGCGCCGGCGTCGTCACCAAAGTCGTAAAGTAGTGCTATAGAGGCTCACCGCCGTCACCAAACGGCGGTGATTTCTGCAGGAGTGTAGCTCAGTTGGTAGAGCATCGGTCTCCAAAACCGAGGGTCGGGGGTTCGAGCCCCTCCGCTCCTGCCATTTTTTGAAGATTGGCGATCATGACGACAAAGAATCCGATCGAGTTCGCCCGGGAAGTCAGGGCCGAAGTGGCCCGGGTGTCCTGGCCGACGCGACGCGAGACGATGATCACCACCAGCATGGTGTTCATCTTCGTCGTCATTTCCTCGCTGTTCTTCCTCGTGGCCGACAAGGTCATTGGCTTCGTCGTGAAGCTTCTGCTCGGGGTTTCCTGACATGGCTCATCGCTGGTACGTCGTTCACGCCTACTCGGGCTTCGAGAACAAGGTCGCCCAGTCGATCCGCGAACAGGCCGGAAAGAAGGGCCTCGACGACGAAATCACCGAGGTCATCGTGCCGACCGAGGAAGTCGTGGAAATCCGCCGCGGCGCCAAGGTGAACACCGAGCGCAAGTTCTTCCCGGGCTACGTGCTCGTGAAAATGGACCTCACGGACGACTCCTGGCACCTGGTCAAGAACACGGCCAAGGTCACGGGCTTCCTGGGCGGCGGTGGCCGCGGCAAGCCGGTGCCGATCTCCGATGGCGAGGCCAATCGCATCCTGAAGCAGGTTCAGGAAGGCGTTGAGCGTCCCAAGCCCGCCGTCAGCTTCGAGATCGGCGAGCAGGTGAAGGTGGCCGACGGCCCGTTCGCCTCGTTCAACGGCACGGTCGAGGATGTGGACGAGGAGCGCGCCCGCCTGAAGGTCGCCGTCTCGATCTTCGGCCGCTCGACCCCCGTCGAACTCGACTACGCGCAGGTCGAGAAGATCTGATTTCCTGCTACCTCCGGGTGGAATGGCTGTAGGCTGTTCCCCCATTCCGGGAGGTGGTTCGTGCGCTCCAGCATTCTTGCGGTCGTTTTCGCCCTGATGGGCACGGCATCGGCGTGGGCCGATGCCCAGAGCGACCTGGCCAGGTTCCTGAACACGCCGGGCGAGCAGCAGGCGGTCCGTGAAGCCGCGATCGCCGACTGGAACCTGACCTCCGCGCCCTGTCCGACGGCCCAGGGAAGCGTGGTCGACGTCGCCTTCTACAAGATGCCGACCTTCAACGCGGCGGGGGCCCCCACGTCGGGCGTCTGGAAGCTGGCGACCAAATGGACCGGCTGCGGCAAGTCCAGGATCGTCAATCTGTTCTACAACATCGTGCCGGGCGGCCAGTCGTCCCGGACGACCCTGCTGTCGGGGACGACCATCGCCGATCCGCTGCTGCAGCGGGACGGCATCGCCTATGCGAAGCTGTCCGCGGAGGCCAACAACGCCAAGCCGCCGGGCTGCAACACCCTTCGGGTCGTCGACACCGCCTTTGGGGCCTATGGCGAGGCCTCGCCGAAGGTCCGGCCCGGGGTCGACCCGAGGTCGTGGACCGAGAAGTGGACGGTCGATGCCTGCGGGACCGCCACCATCGTGACGGTCAGGTTCTTGCCGGATGCCACCGGCACCACCATATCCACCAGCGTGGACAGGGCAGGGAAGCCCCCGGCCCGTTAGGCCGGGCCTGTATGATTCAGGGAAATCAGGGGGTTGTGGCGCACCGGGGAGTTTGCTAAACCCCGCGCCCTTGAGGGGCTGGCCGCGTGCCAGCCTTTTCTCATGCGGTAGGTTGAGGCCAAAAATCCTTATGGATCAAGGGCTTGACCATAGTTTGGTGCGGGAGGCCTGCCATGGCCGGACCGCGCCACCCACAGTGTAAGGGGTATGCATGGCTAAAAAGATCCAAGCCTACGTCAAGCTGCAAGTGCCGGCTGGCAAGGCCAATCCGTCTCCGCCGATCGGGCCTGCGCTCGGTCAGCAGGGCGTCAACATCATGGAATTCTGCAAGCAGTTCAACGCGAAGACGCAGAAGATGGAACCGGGCATGCCGATCCCGGTCGTCATCACCGTTTTCCAGGACCGCAGCTTCACGTTCGTCACCAAGACGCCGCCGGTGACCTACTTCCTCAAGAAGGCCGCCGGCATCGAGTCGGGCGCCAAGACGGTCGGCACGCAGATTGTCGGCAAGGTCACGAAGAAGCAGGTTAAGGAGATCGCCGAGCAGAAGATGCCCGATCTCAACTGCGACAGCGTCGAGTCGGCGATGGCCCAGATCGTGGGTTCGGCCCGCTCGATGGGCCTCCAGGTGGTGGAGTAGGACCATGACCCAGGGCAAGCGTTACAAGACGGCCTCGGCCACGGTCGACCGCGAGAAGATGTACCCGCTCGATGAGGCGGTGAAGATCGTCAAGGCGAACGCCAAGGCGAAGTTCGACGAGACCATCGAGGTCGCGATGAACCTCGGCATCGATCCGCGCCACGCTGACCAGGCGGTGCGCGGCATGATCGAGCTGCCGAACGGCACCGGCAAGTCGGTGCGCGTGGCGGTGTTTGCTCGCGGCCCGAAGGCCGACGAGGCGAAGGCCGCCGGCGCCGATCTGGTGGGCGCCGAGGACCTCGCCGAGAAGATCAACGGCGGCGAGATGGCGTTCGAGCGCTGCATCGCCACGCCGGACATGATGGGCATCGTCGGCCGTCTCGGTAAGGTGCTGGGCCCGCGCGGCCTGATGCCGAACCCGAAGCTCGGCACGGTGACGCAGGACGTGACCGCCGCGGTGAAGGCCGCCAAGGCCGGCTCGATCGAGTTCCGCGCCGAGAAGGCTGGCATCATTCATGCTGGCGTCGGCAAGGCCTCGTTCAGCGAGGAGGCGATCGCCGCCAACGTCAAGGCGTTGGTGTCGGCCATCAACCGCGCCAAGCCGTCGGGCGCCAAGGGTACCTTCATCAAGAAGGTCTCGCTGAGCTCGACGATGGGTCCGGGCATCAAGCTCGACCCGGCCACCGCCCTCACGACCTGAGGCGCGGCTAAAGAGTTTTAGAGTTTCCGCCGTAGGCTGAAAGGCCCGCGGCGGAGGGAGCGAAGAGACCGCAAGGTTTCGAGCTCCACCTGTCCGAGACCGCCGGTACTTGTCCTTCGGGGCAAGTCTAATGGGGAAACCCGCCAGCGCAGACGGGGGCAAGGGAATCGACGCTGCATCTTTCGATGCGCGCACGCGCCCGAACTTCCGGGGCAGGCGAACCGGACCGCAAGGTCTCCGTTCGCGCTAACCCGCAACGGAGGCTGCGCAGTCTGTAACGCAGCCGGTCTGGCCTGGATCCCCCGGGTTGGACCTTAGTTGGAGAAAGCCGTGAATCGTTCGGAAAAGGCCGAAGCGATCGTCGAGCTGAACCAGATCTTCAAGGACGCCAGCCTGATGGTGATTACTCGCCAGTCCGGTCTGACCGTCCAGGAAGTGACGGACCTGCGTCGCAAGATCAGGGCAGCCGGCGCTAGCTACAAGGTCACGAAGAACCGGCTCACGCTCCGTGCCCTCGAGGGTACGGCCTTCACGGCGCTCGGTCCCATGTTCACGGGTCCGACTGCCATCGCTTATTCCAAGGATCCGGTCGCAGCGGCGAAAGTCGTCGCGGCCTATGCCAAGGGCAACGAAAAGCTGACGATCGTCGGCGGTTCTCTGGATGGTGAGACATTGGACGTCGCTGGCGTCCAGGCCCTCGCCACCCTGCCGTCCCTCGACGCTCTGCGCGGCAAGATCATCGGTCTCCTGCAGGCTCCCGCGACCAAGGTCGCTGGTGTTCTGGTGGCGCCGGCCGGTCAGCTCGCTCGTGTGTTCGGGGCTTACGGAGCCAAGGAAGACGGCGCGAAGGCGGCGTAAGTCGCTATCAAATCGACGTCACGAAATCGAAGTTCGGGTTACTAGGAGACTAAAATGGCTAATCTCGAGAAGCTGGTCGAAGAATTGTCGGCCCTGACGGTCCTCGAGGCCGCTCAGCTCAGCAAGTTGCTTGAAGAGAAGTGGGGCGTCAGCGCCGCCGCTCCGGTCGCCGTCGCCGCCGCTGGTGGCGCTGCTGCCGCTCCGGCCGAGGTGAAGGACGAGTTCAGCGTCGTTCTCGCCGCCGCCGGCGACAAGAAGATCAACGTCATCAAGGTGGTCCGCGAGATCACCGGCCTCGGCCTCAAGGAAGCCAAGGATCTGGTCGAGGCCGCGCCGAAGCCGATCAAGGAAGGCGTGCCGAAGGCCGATGCCGAGAAGCTCAAGGCGAAGCTCGAGGCCGAAGGCGCCAAGGTCGAGCTCAAGTAAGAACGTTTACCGGCCGGGCCGGCTTCCTTCGGGAGGTCGGCCCGTTCGGGCCTCTTTTCCGAACGGACGTCCCTCGGGATGTCCTTTCCGACAAGTGGCCCTCTGCGACGGATGGGGCGAACGGCTGGCGGGCCGGGAGCTCCGAGAAAGCAGCGGGTGTTTATCTCCGCCCTTGAACCTATCGAGGACGCAGGATGGCCACGGCCTTCAATACGCGCAAAAGGATTCGTCGTTTCTTCGGCCACATCGAATCGGTGGCGCCGATGCCGAACCTCATCGAGGTCCAGAAGAGCTCCTACGAGAGCTTCCTCCAGCGCGTAACGCCGGCTCCCAAGCGCACCCAGTCGGGCCTCCAGGAGGTCTTCCGCGGTGTGTTCCCGATCAAGGACTTCGCCGAGCGCGCCAGCCTCGAGTTCGTCAAGTACGAGTTCGAAGAGCCCAAGTACGACGTCGAGGAGTGCCAGCAGCGCGGCATCACCTACGCCGCGCCGCTGAAGGTCACCCTGCAGCTCGTCGTGTGGGATATCGACGAGGAAGCCGGCTCGCGCTCGATCCGCGATATCAAGGAGCAGGACGTCTACATGGGCGACATGCCGCTCATGACCGACAACGGCACCTTCATCGTGAACGGCACCGAGCGCGTGATCGTCTCGCAGATGCATCGTTCGCCGGGCGTCTTCTTCGACCACGACAAGGGCAAGACCCACAGCTCGGGCAAGTACCTGTTCGCCGCCCGCATCATCCCGTATCGCGGCTCCTGGCTCGACTTCGAGTTCGACGCCAAGGACCTGATCCACGTCCGCATCGACCGTCGCCGCAAGATCCCGGTGACGACGCTGCTGCTGGCGCTCGACAACGACGCGACGTGGAAGAAGCGCGCCGCCGCCGTCGCCAAGAACCAGACGCTCGACCCCAGCGAGGCCCAGGGCCTGTCGCCGGAAGAGATCCTGTCGGCGTTCTACGGCCAGGTCGTCTACACGCGTGAGAAGGACGGCTGGAACACGCCGTTCGAGGCCGAGTCGATGCGCGGCGTGAAGCTGACGCACGACCTGGTGAACGGCAAGACCGGCAAGTCGGTCGCCGATGCCGGCACCAAGATGACGCCGCGCCTGCTGAACAAGCTCAAGGAAGCGGGCCTCAAGGACATCCGCGTCTCGCCGGAAGAGCTGATCGGCCGCTACGCCGCGCTCGACGTCATCAACGAGAAGACGGGCGAGATCTACGTCGAGGCCGGCCAGGAGATCACCGAGGCGGTGCTCGAGCTGTTCAACGAGAACGACATCGACCTGCTGCCGACGCTCGCGATCGACCACGTCAATGTCGGCCCGTACATCCGCAACACGCTGGCCGCCGACAAGAACTCGAACCGCGAAGAAGCGCTGCTCGACATCTATCGCGTCATGCGTCCGGGCGAGCCGCCGACGCTGGAGCAGGCCGAGACCCTGTTCCAGGGCCTGCTGTTCGACATCGACCGCTACGACCTGTCGCCGGTCGGCCGCGTGAAGATGAACATGCGCCTCGAGTTCGAGAATGTCCCCGACACGCAGCGCACGCTGCGCCGCGAGGACATCCTGGCGGTGGTCAAGGTCCTGCACGGCCTCAAGGACGGCCGCGGCGAGATCGACGACATCGACCATCTCGGCAACCGCCGCGTCCGTTCGGTCGGCGAGCTGATGGAGAACCAGTACCGCGTCGGCCTGCTGCGCATGGAGCGGGCGATCCGCGAGCGCATGAGTTCGATCGACATCGACACCGTGATGCCGCACGACCTGATCAACGCCAAGCCGGCGGCGGCGGCGGTGCGCGAGTTCTTCGGATCCTCGCAGCTCTCGCAGTTCATGGACCAGACCAACCCGCTGTCGGAAGTCACCCACAAGCGTCGTCTCTCGGCGCTTGGACCGGGCGGTCTGACGCGCGAGCGCGCCGGCTTCGAGGTGCGCGACGTGCATCCGACGCATTACGGCCGCATCTGCCCGATCGAGACGCCGGAAGGCCCGAACATCGGTCTGATCAACTCGCTGGCGACCTACGCGCGCGTGAACCAGTACGGCTTCATCGAAAGCCCGTACCGCAAGGTCACGGCCGGCCGCGTCAGCGACGAGGTCGTCTATCTGTCGGCGATGGAGGAGGGCCGCTACACGGTCGCCCAGGCCAACGCCGAGATCGACGCCAAGGGCAAGTTCGTGTCCGAGCTGGTGCAGTGCCGCAAGGGCGGCGAGTACATTCTCGGCCGTCCCGAGACGATCGACTTCGTCGACGTCTCGCCCAAGCAGATCGTGTCGGTCGCCGCGGCGCTCATCCCGTTCCTCGAGAACGACGACGCCAACCGCGCGCTGATGGGCTCGAACATGCAGCGCCAGGCGGTGCCGCTCATCCAGGCCGAATCGCCGCTCGTCGGCACCGGCATGGAAGAGGTCGTCGCCCGTGACTCGGGTGTGGCCATCTCGGCCCGCCGCAGCGGCATCGTCGACCAGGTCGACGCGATGCGTATCGTGGTGCGCGCCACCGACGACGTCGGCCCGAACCGGCCGGCGGTCGACATCTACAACCTGCTGAAGTTCCAGCGCTCCAACCAGAGCACCTGCATCACCCAGAAGCCGCTCGTTCGCGTCGGCGACCAGGTGAAGAAGGGCGACATCGTGGCCGACGGCCCGTCGACGCAGAACGGCGAGCTCGCGCTCGGCCGCAACGTGCTCGTCGCGTTCATGCCGTGGAATGGCTACAACTTCGAGGACTCGATCCTCCTTTCCGAGCGCATCGTGCGCGATGACGTCTTCACCTCGATCCACATCGAGGAGTTCGAGGTCATGGCTCGCGACACCAAGCTCGGCCAGGAGGAAATCAGCCGCGACATCCCGAACGTCGGCGAGGAAGCCCTCAAGAACCTCGACGAGGCGGGCATCGTCTACATCGGCGCCGAGGTGAAGGCGGGCGACATCCTGGTCGGCAAGGTGACGCCGAAGGGCGAGAGCCCGATGACCCCGGAAGAGAAGCTGCTGCGCGCCATCTTCGGCGAAAAGGCCGCCGACGTTCGCGACACCTCGCTCAAGGTGCCGCCGGGCGTCGAGGGCACCGTCGTCGAGGTCCGCGTGTTCAACCGCCGCGGCGTCGACAAGGACGAGCGCGCGCTGGCGATCGAGCGTGACGAGATCGAGCGTCTCGCCAAGGACCGTGACGACGAAAAGGCCATCCTCGAGCGCAGCTTCTACAGCCAGCTCCAGGAAATGCTGATGAACCAGGTGGTGGCGGGCGGCCTCAAGGGCCTGAAGCCGGGCACCAAGATCATCGACAAGGTGCTGGGCGAGTACACGCCGGGCCAGTGGCGCCAGATCGCCGTCAAGACGGACAAGAAGCAGTCCGAGATCGAGGCGTTGAACAAGCAGTTCGACGAGTCGATGAAGCGCCTGCAGGACCGGTTCGACAGCAAGGTCGACAAGCTGCAGCGTGGCGACGAGCTGCCGCCGGGCGTGATGAAGATGGTCAAGGTCTTCGTCGCGACCAAGCGCAAGCTGCAGCCGGGCGACAAGATGGCCGGCCGTCACGGCAACAAGGGCGTCATCTCGCGCATCATGCCGCTGGAAGACATGCCGTACCTCGAGGAGGGCGGCCCGGTCGACATCGTGCTGAACCCGCTCGGCGTGCCGTCGCGCATGAACGTCGGTCAGATCCTCGAAACCCATCTCGGCTGGGCCGCGTCGGGTCTCGGCAAGAAGATCGGCAAGATGCTGGAGGATGCCCGCGAGGTCTCCGTCGCGCAGATCAAGAAGCAGCTGCGAGAGGTTTACGGCGAGAAGGCGTTCAAGAACGACATCGCCGACCTCACGGACGAGCAGACGATCGAGCTCGCCCGCAACCTCAGCAAGGGCGTGCCCTTCGCGTCGCCGGTGTTCGACGGCGCGCACGAACCCGACATCGTCGAGATGCTGGAGATGGCCGGTCTCGACCGTTCGGGCCAGGTCACCCTGGTCGACGGCCGCACCGGCGAGCCGTTCGATCGCAAGGTGACCGTCGGCTACATCTACATGCTGAAGCTGCACCATCTCGTGGACGACAAGATCCACGCACGCTCCATCGGCCCGTACTCGCTCGTTACCCAGCAGCCGTTGGGCGGCAAGGCGCAGTTCGGCGGACAGCGCTTCGGCGAAATGGAAGTGTGGGCGCTCGAGGCCTACGGCGCGGCCTACACGCTGCAGGAGATCCTCACCGTCAAGTCGGACGACGTGGCCGGCCGCACCAAGGTCTACGAGGCCATCGTGCGCGGCGACGACACGTTCGAGGCGGGTATCCCGGAATCCTTCAACGTGCTGGTCAAGGAGCTGCGCTCCCTCGGCCTCAACGTCGAACTGAACCAGTCGGCCACCTGAGGGTGGCCGGCCTCCTGACTTCGCGAATTACGTCCACCGAACAGTAGGACAACAATGACCGACCTTATCAACGTACTGGGCCAGCCTCAGGGCACTCCGACCTTCGACGAGATCCGCATCTCGATCGCCAGCCCCGAGCGCATCCGCGCCTGGAGCCACGGCGAGATCAAGAAGCCGGAGACCATCAACTACCGCACGTTCAAGCCGGAGCGTGACGGCCTGTTCTGCGCGCGCATCTTCGGACCGATCAAGGACTACGAGTGCCTGTGCGGCAAGTACAAGCGCATGAAGTTCCGCGGCATCACCTGCGAAAAGTGCGGCGTCGAAGTGACCCTCACCAAGGTGCGCCGCGAACGCATGGGCCATATCGAGCTGGCCTCGCCGGTCGCCCACATCTGGTTCCTGAAGTCGCTGCCGAGCCGCATCGGCCTGCTGCTCGACATGACGCTGCGCGACCTCGAGCGCATCCTGTATTTCGAAAACTACGTCGTCAGCAATCCCGGCCTGACGCCGCTCAAGTACCGTGAGCTGCTGAACGAAGAGCAGTATCTCAACGCGCTCGACGAGTATGGCGAGGGCTCCTTCGAGGCCGAGATCGGCGCCGAGGCGATCCGCGGCATGCTGCAGGCGATCGACCTCAACGAGGAGCGCCCGCGCCTGCGCGAGGAACTCCGCGAGACGACGTCGGAAGCCAAGCGCAAGAAGCTGGTGAAGCGCCTGAAGCTCTGCGAGAACTTCATCGAGTCCGGCGCCCGCCCGGAGTGGATGATCCTCGAGCTGGTTCCGGTCATTCCGCCCGAGCTGCGCCCGCTGGTGCCGCTCGACGGCGGCCGCTTCGCGACGTCGGACCTCAACGACCTGTACCGCCGCGTCATCAACCGCAACAACCGCCTCAAGCGGCTGATCGAGCTGCGCGCGCCCGACATCATCGTGCGCAACGAGAAGCGCATGCTGCAGGAGTCGGTCGACGCCCTGTTCGACAACGGCCGTCGCGGCCGCGTCATCACCGGCGCCAACAAGCGCCCGCTGAAGTCGCTGTCGGACATGCTGAAGGGCAAGCAAGGCCGCTTCCGCCAGAACCTGCTCGGCAAGCGCGTCGACTACTCGGGCCGTTCGGTCATCGTGGTCGGTCCGGAGCTCAAGCTGCACCAGTGCGGCCTGCCGAAGAAGATGGCGCTCGAGCTGTTCAAGCCGTTCATCTACTCGCGCCTGCAGAACTACGGCATGGCCAACACCATCAAGGCCGCCAAGCGCATGGTCGAGAAGGAGCGGCCGGAGGTCTGGGACATCCTCGAGGAGGTCATCCGTGAGCATCCCGTCCTGCTGAACCGCGCGCCGACGCTGCATCGCCTGGGCATCCAGGCGTTCGAGCCGGTGCTGATCGAGGGCAAGGCGATCCAGCTGCATCCGCTGGTCTGCACGGCCTTCAACGCCGACTTCGACGGTGACCAGATGGCGGTGCACGTGCCGCTGTCGCTGGAAGCCCAGCTCGAGGCGCGCGTCCTGATGATGTCGACCAACAACATCCTGTCGCCGGCGTCGGGCAAGCCGATCATCGTGCCGTCGCAGGACATCGTGCTCGGCATCTACTACATCACGCTCGAGCGCGAAGGTGATCCGGGCGAGGGCTCGCTGTTCTCCGACATGGGCGATCTCGAGCACGCGCTGCACAGCCGCAAGCTGTCGATGCATGCCCGCATCAAGATGCGTCTGGAGACGTATGACGACAAGGGCGTGCTCGCCAGCCGCGTGGTCGAGACCACGCCCGGCCGCGTCCTGCTCGCGCAGATCCTGCCCAAGCACGAGAACCTGCCGTTCTCGCTGATCAACCGCCTGCTGACCAAGAAGGACCTGCAGAACGTCATCGACTCCGTCTACCGCCACTGCGGCCAGAAGGAGACGGTGATTTTCGCGGATCGCCTGATGGGTCTCGGCTTCTATCACGCGTGCCGTGCCGGCATCTCGTTCGGCAAGGACGACCTCGTCATCCCCGCCGCCAAGGTGAAGCTGGTTGCCCAGACCACCAAGGAAGTGAAGGAGTACGAGCAGCAGTACCAGGACGGCCTGATCACCTCGGGCGAGAAGTACAACAAGGTCGTCGACGCCTGGTCGCGTTGCTCGGACCGCGTTGCCGAGGAAATGATGAAGGGCATCTCGACGCCGCTGCCGGGCAAGCCGGTCAACGCGGTGTGGATGATGGCGCACTCCGGTGCCCGTGGTTCGGCCACGCAGATGAAGCAGCTCGCGGGCATGCGCGGCCTGATGACCAAGCCTTCGGGCGAGATCATCGAGACGCCGATTCTGTCGAACTTCAAGGAAGGCCTGTCGGTGCTCGAGTACTTCAACTCGACCCACGGCGCCCGCAAGGGACTGGCCGACACCGCGCTCAAGACGGCGAACTCGGGTTACCTGACCCGCCGTCTGGTCGACGTGGCGCAGGACTGCATCATCATCGAGGAGGATTGCGGCACCGAACGCGGCCTCACGATGCGCGCGGTCGTCGACGGTGGCGACGTGATCGAGCCGCTCTCCGAGCGCGTCCTCGGCCGCTCGTCGCTGGACGACATCGTCGATCCGCTGACGGGCGTGGTGATCAGCAAGGCCGGCGAACTCATCGACGAGGTCAAGGTCGAGCAGATCGACAAGGCCGGCATCGAGGAGCTTCGCATCCGCTCGGTGCTGACCTGCGACACCAAGATCGGCGTCTGCGGCAAGTGCTACGGCCGCGACCTGGCCCGCGGCACTCCGGTGAACATCGGCGAAGCGGTGGGCGTCATCGCCGCCCAGTCGATCGGCGAGCCGGGCACGCAGCTGACCATGCGTACCTTCCACATCGGCGGCGCCGCGCAGCGTGGTGCGGAGCAGTCGAACATCGAAGCGAGCCATGACGGCACCATCCAGGTGCGCAACCGCAACGTCGTGATCAACAGCTCGGGCGTGCCGGTCGTGATGGGCCGCAACACCGAGATGGTCCTGATCGACGGCGCCCAGCGCGAGCGTGCCAAGCATCGCGTGCCCTACGGCGCGCGCCTGCTGGTCGACAGCGACACTCCCGTCTCGAAGGGCCAGAAGCTCGCCGAATGGGATCCGTACACCCTGCCGATCATCACTGAAAAGGCGGGTAAGGCGGTCTATGTCGATCTCGTCGAGGGCGTGTCGATGCGCGAGGTGATCGACGACTCGACGGGTATCTCGAACCGCGTCGTGGTCGACTGGAAGGGCCAGCCGCGCGGTGGCGACCTGCGTCCGCGCATCGCCATCCACGATGCCGACGGCAACCCGATCATGCTGGCCAACGGCCAGGAGGCCCGGTACCTGCTGTCGCTCGACTCGGTCCTCTCGGTCGAGAACGGACAGGACGTCAATGCCGGCGACATCCTCGCGCGTATCCCGCGCGAGGGCGGCAAGAACCGCGACATCACGGGCGGTCTACCGCGCGTGGCGGAGCTGTTCGAAGCCCGCAAGCCCAAGGATTTCGCGATCATCTGCGACATCTCGGGCCGCATCGAGTTCGGCAAGGACTACAAGAGCAAGCGCCGCATCCTGATCGTGCCGGAAGGCGAGGGTGCGGAGCCGGTCGAGTACCTGATTCCGAAGGGCAAGCGCATTGCCGTCCAGGAAGGCGACTTCGTTGAGCGCGGCGACCTGCTGATCGACGGCAACCCGGTTCCGCACGACATCCTGCGCGTGCTGGGCATCGAGAAGCTGGCCGAGTACCTGGTGAACGAGATCCAGGAGGTCTATCGACTGCAGGGCGTGAAGATCAACGACAAGCACATCGAGACGATCGCGCGTCAGATGCTGCAGAAGGTCGAGATCACCGAAGCCGGCGATTCGACCTTCCTGATCGGCGAACAGGTCGACAAGGCCGAGTTCGAGATCGAGAACGCCAAGATCGTCGCGGAGAAGCTGAAGCCTGCGAAGGCCGACCCGGTGCTGCTCGGCATCACCAAGGCGTCCTTGCAGACCAAGTCGTTCATCTCGGCCGCCTCCTTCCAGGAGACCACCCGCGTGCTGACCGAGGCGGCCGTCAGCGGCCGCGTCGATACGCTGCAGGGCCTCAAGGAGAACGTCATCGTCGGCCGCCTGATCCCGGCGGGTACCGGCGGCGTCGTGAACCGTCTCAAGGCGATTGCGGCGCAGCGCGACCGGGCGATCCTGGCCGCCGGCGCCGACGGCGAGGACCAGCCGGTCCCGACGCTCGAGGAAGAGCGCGCGGCCGACTGATCCCGGTCGAAGATCGACGAAGAAGTGGAAGGCCGCCCTCGCAAGGGGCGGCCTTCTTCAATTGTGGCTCTCGCGCCACAATGCCACCAGATATGGTTGTTAGATTCTTGCTCCCCTCGCGGCATGCGAGTCAGGAACGAGTCGATTCCAGGCGACTCAGAAATAACCAACGATATCAATGCGAAAAGCACCGGAGCGTGCTTGACGCATAGGAATGGCGGCCATATAAGCGCGCCACCTCGTCGAGGGGCTGGTGGTTGGTGGAAGCCAAAACGCAGCCTGACGCCGAGGACCGCTACAAGTCAGGCCACCAGGCCACAAAGCTATCATCCCGCGCGGGGCAGTGCGTTAGCCGCTATGCCCGCGCATGTGCTTTGTGCCTACGCGTCGATTTGGGCGGACCCGAGACGGCGTTAAGGAAACCGGAAATCAATGCCGACTATTAACCAGTTGATCCGCAAGCAGCGCCACGGCCTGAAGGCCCACAACAAGGTGCCGGCGCTCGAGGCTTGCCCGCAGAAGCGCGGTGTTTGCACCCGCGTGTACACGACGACCCCGAAGAAGCCGAACTCGGCGCTTCGCAAGGTCGCCAAGGTGCGCCTCACCAACGCCTACGAGGTGGTGAGCTACATTCCGGGCGAGGGTCACAATCTTCAGGAGCATTCGGTGGTCATGATCCGCGGTGGTCGCGTGAAGGACCTTCCGGGCGTTCGCTATCACATCATTCGCGGCACCCTCGATACGCAGGGTGTCAAGGACCGCAAGCAACGCCGTTCGAAGTACGGCGCGAAGCGTCCGAAGTAGGCGAGGGAGAAGCAGCATGTCCCGTCGTCGCGCAGCCGAAAAGCGTGAAGTCCTGCCGGACGCCAAGTTCGGCGATATCGTTCTCAGCAAGTTCATGAACACGCTGATGGAACGTGGCAAGAAGTCGGTCGCCGAGCACATCGTCTATGGTGCGCTTGATGAGGTCGAATCCAAGCTCAAGCAGGATCCGGTCCCGGCCTTCCACGAGGCGCTCGAGAACGTAAAGCCCGCCGTCGAAGTGCGTTCGCGCCGCGTCGGTGGCGCCACCTACCAGGTTCCGGTCGAAGTCCGCCCCGAGCGCCGTCAGGCGCTGGCGATCCGCTGGATCATCCAGGCCGCCCGTGACCGGTCGGGCCACAGCATGACCGAGAAGCTCTCCGCCGAGCTGCTCGACGCCTTCAATCGCCGCGGCAACGCGGTGAAGAAGCGCGAGGACACCCACAAGATGGCCGACGCCAACAAGGCGTTCGCTCACTACCGCTGGTAAGCGCCTTCCAGGCACCCTCCAAGAAAGCCCCGTTCCATGGCTCGTACTACTCCCATCGCCGACTACCGTAACATCGGTATCATGGCGCACATCGACGCCGGCAAGACGACGACGACCGAGCGCATCCTGTACTACACCGGCAAGTCGCATAAGATCGGCGAAGTCCATGACGGCGCCGCGACGATGGACTGGATGGAGCAGGAGCAGGAGCGCGGAATCACGATCACGTCCGCCGCCACGACCTGCTTCTGGAAGGTCGAGTCGGGTCCCTACAAGGACGTCAGCTACCGCGTGAACATCATCGACACGCCCGGACACGTCGACTTCACGATCGAAGTCGAGCGTTCGCTGCGCGTGCTCGACGGTGCCGTCTGCGTGTTCGACTCGGTGGCCGGCGTGGAGCCGCAGTCCGAGACCGTGTGGCGCCAGGCCGACAAGTACGGCGTGCCGCGCATCTGCTTCGTCAACAAGATGGACCGCACGGGCGCCAACTTCTATCGCACCGTCGACATGATCGTTGACCGCCTCGGCGCCAAGCCGCTGGTGACGCAGCTCCCGATCGGTTCGGAGAGCGACTACAAGGGCCTGGTCGACCTGGTTTCCAACAAGGCGATCATCTGGCTGGAAGAGACCCTCGGCGCGAAGTTCGAGGTCGTCGAGATCCCGGCCGACATGAAGGAGAAGGCCGCGGAATACCGCGCCAAGCTGCTCGACATGGCCGTCGAGCAGGACGACGACGCCATGCAGAAGTTCCTCGACGGCGAGGAGCCCGACTACGACACGCTGATCAAGTGCATCCGCAAGGGCACGATCAACTACTCGTTCGTTCCGATCCTGTGCGGCTCGGCGTTCAAGAACAAGGGCGTGCAGCCCATGCTCGACGCCGTCGTGAACTACCTGCCCGCGCCGAACGACGTCGAAGACGTCAAGGGCGTGAAGATGGGTTCCGACGAGCCGATCACGCTACCGTCGAGCGACGATGCGCCGATGTCGGCGCTGGCGTTCAAGATCATGACCGACCCGTTCGTGGGCTCGCTCACCTTCGCGCGCGTCTACTCGGGTGTGCTCCAGTCGGCGACCGGCGTGCTGAACAGCACGAAGGACCGCAAGGAGCGTATCGGCCGCATGCTGCTCATGCATGCCAACGATCGTGAGGACGTGAAGGAAGCGCGCGCCGGCGACATCATCGCCCTCGCGGGCCTGAAGAGCGTCACGACCGGCGACACGCTGTGCGATCCGGACAACGCTGTGATCCTCGAGCGCATGGACTTCCCGGATCCGGTCATCGAGCTCGCCATCGAGCCGAAGTCGAAGGCCGACCAGGAGAAGCTCGGCCAGGCGCTGGGCCGTCTCGTCCAGGAAGACCCGACGTTCCGCGTCTCGACCGACCAGGAAACCGGCCAGACCGTCATCAAGGGCATGGGCGAGCTCCATCTCGAGATCAAGGTCGACATCCTGCGCCGCACCTACAAGGTCGACGCCAACGTCGGCGCTCCGCAGGTTGCCTATCGCGAGACGCTCGGCCGCAAGGCCGATATCGACTACACCCACAAGAAGCAGTCCGGCGGCTCGGGCCAGTTCGCCCGCGTCAAGCTGACCTTCGAGCCGGGTGAAGCCGGATCGGGCTACTCGTTCGAGAACAAGATCGTCGGCGGTTCGATCCCCAAGGAATTCATCCCGGGCGTCGAAAAGGGTCTCGAAGCCTCACGCGAGACCGGCGTTCTCGCCGGCTTCCCGGTGATCGACTTCAAGGTCACGCTGACCGACGGCAACTACCATGACGTCGACTCCAGCGTGCTTGCCTTCGAAATCGCCGCCCGCGCGGCATTCAAGGAAGGCCTTCAGAAGGCTCAGTGCAAGTTGCTCGAGCCGATCATGAAGGTCGAAGTGGTGACGCCCGACGACTACATGGGCGACTGCATCGGCGACTTGAACAGCCGCCGCGGCCAGATCCAGGGCATGAATGCTCGCGGCAACGCGCAGGTCATCGATGCCATGGTGCCGCTGGCCAACATGTTCGGCTACGTGAACACGCTGCGTTCGATGACGCAGGGTCGCGCGGCCTACAGCATGACGTTCGACCACTACGCTCCTGTGCCGCAGGCCGAGGCCGACAAGGTCGTCGCCAAGCTGGCTGGCTAGCAAACCGATTTAAGTAAGGAAGACGAACATGGGTAAAGCTAAATTCGAGCGGAACAAGCCGCACTGCAACATCGGCACGATCGGTCACGTCGATCACGGCAAGACGTCTTTGACGGCGGCGATCACGAAGATCCTGGCGAAGACCGGTGGTGCGACGTTCACGGCGTACGACCAGATCGACAAGGCCCCGGAAGAGCGCGAGCGCGGCATCACGATCTCGACGGCGCACGTCGAGTATGAGACGCAGAACCGCCACTACGCGCACGTGGATTGCCCCGGACACGCCGACTACGTGAAGAACATGATCACGGGCGCGGCGCAGATGGACGGCGCGATCCTGGTCGTGTCTGCCGCCGATGGCCCGATGCCGCAGACCCGCGAGCACATCCTGCTGGCCCGCCAGGTCGGCGTCCCGGCGCTGGTCGTGTTCATGAACAAGTGCGACATGGTCGACGATCCGGAGCTCCTGGACCTCGTTGAGCTGGAAGTGCGCGAGCTGCTGAAGAGCTACCAGTTCCCGGGCGACGACCTGCCGGTGATCCGCGGTTCGGCGCTGATGGCGCTGGAAGACAAGAACCCGGAGCTGGGCGAGCAGGCCGTTCTGAAGCTGATGGAAGAGGTCGACAAGTACATTCCGCAGCCGGCGCGCGACAAGGACAAGCCGTTCCTGATGCCGATCGAGGACGTGTTCTCGATCTCGGGCCGCGGCACGGTGGTGACGGGTCGCGTGGAGCGCGGCATCGTCAAGGTCGGCGAGGAAGTCGAGATCGTGGGCCTGAAGGCCACGACCAAGACGACGGTGACCGGCGTCGAGATGTTCCGCAAGCTGCTGGACTCGGGCGAGGCGGGCGACAACATCGGCGCACTGCTGCGCGGCGTTGGCCGTGAGGACGTCGAGCGCGGCCAGGTTCTGTCGAAGCCGGGCGCGATCACGCCGCACACCAACTTCGAGGCGGAAGCCTACATCCTGACGAAGGAAGAGGGCGGCCGTCACACGCCGTTCTTCACGAACTACCGTCCGCAGTTCTACTTCCGCACGACCGACGTGACGGGCGTGGTGACCTTGCCGGAAGGCACGGAGATGGTGATGCCGGGCGACAATGCCCGCCTGGTGGTCGAGCTGATCCAGCCGATCGCGATGGACGAGGGCCTGCGTTTCGCGATCCGCGAAGGCGGCCGCACCGTCGGCGCCGGCGTCGTCACCAAAGTCGTAAAGTAAACGTAACCGACGCGACAAGGCGAATATCATGGCCATGGACAACACAAACATCCGGATCCGGCTGAAGGCCTTCGATCATCGCGTGCTCGATTCGTCGACCAGCGAGATCGTGAGCACGGCCAAGCGGACGGGCGCGCAGGTGCGCGGGCCCATCCCGCTGCCGACCGGAATCGAGAAGTTCACGGTCAACCGCTCGCCGCACATCGACAAGAAGTCGCGTGAGCAGTTCGAAATCCGCACGCACAAGCGTGTGCTCGATATCGTCGATCCGACGCCGCAGACCGTGGACGCGCTGATGAAGCTCGACCTCGCCTCCGGCGTGGACGTCGAAATCAAGCTCGGCGCCTAAGAGCGGACCAGGAAGAAGGAAGAAGACCATGCGTTGCGGTCTCGTCACCCAGAAGGTCGGCATGACCCGCGTCTTCAACGACGCCGGGGAACATGTGCCCGTCACCGTTCTGAAGGTGGATCAGCTGCAGGTTGTTGCTGTCCGCTCTGAAGAGAAGGACAAGTACGTCGCCGTGCAGCTCGGCTACGGCAAGGCCAAGGTTAAGAACGTGACGCAGCCGATGCGCGGTCACTTCGCCAAGGCCAAGGTCGAGCCGAAGAAGAAGCTCGTCGAGTTCCGGGTCGCGAAGGACGCCGTCCTCGAAGTCGGCGCCGAGCTGGTGCCCAGCCACTTCGTGCCGGGCCAGTTCGTCGACGTCGTCGGCACCACGATCGGCCGCGGCTTCACCGGCTCGATGGTCCGTTGGAACTTCCACGGCCTCGAAGCGTCCCACGGCGTGTCGGTCTCGCACCGTTCGCACGGTTCGACCGGTAACCGCCAGGATCCGGGTCGTACGTTCCCGGGCAAGAAGATGGCCGGCCATTACGGCAGCGAGCGCGTGACCACGCAGAACCTGAAGGTCGTCGCCGTCGACGACGAAAAGGGCCTGCTGCTGGTGTCGGGCGCCGTTCCCGGCCCGGCCAACGGCTACATCATCGTCAAGGACGCCTCCAAGCGCGCCCGTCACAAGGATGCCCCGTACCCGGCCGGCCTGCGCAAGGCTGCTGGCGAGGCGGCTCCGGCGGCTGAAGCCGCTCCGCAGGCTTAAGGATCAGGTCATGAAGATCGCGGTCAAGACCATTGAAGGCGGCAGCGCCGGCGAGATCGATCTCGCCGATGCGGTGTTCGCCGTTCCCGTCCGCAAGGACATCCTGCAGCGTTGCGTCGTCTGGCAGCTCTCGCACCGCCAGCAGGGCACGCACAAGTCGAAGGGTCGCGCCGAAGTGACGGCGACGGCCAAGAAGATGTACGCCCAGAAGGGTACCGGCCGCGCCCGTCACGGCAACGAGGCGGCCCCGCAGTTCCGTGGCGGTGGCAAGGCGTTCGGTCCGGTCGTGCGCAGCCATGCCAGCGACCTGCCCAAGAAGGTCCGCAAGCTTGCGCTGCGTACCGCGCTGTCGGCCAAGGCGGCCGAGGGCAAGCTGATCGTTGTCGAGGCGGCGGCTCTGGCCGAGCCGAAGACCTCGCAGCTCAAGGGCCACTTCGGCGCGCTCGGCGTCACCAGCGTCCTGGTGATCGGCGGCGCCGAGATCGACACCAACTTCGCCCGCGCGGCGGCCAACATCGCCCATGTCGATGTGCTGCCGCAGCAGGGCGCGAACGTCTACGACATCCTGCGCCGCGACACGCTGGTGCTCACCAAGGATGCCGTGAAGCACCTCGAGGAGCGTCTGCAATGAGCGCCAAGCGGTACATCCCCGCAACCGTCTCGCGTTCGCGAATGTACGAAGTGATTCGTGCGCCGCTGATCACCGAAAAGACGACCAACGGTTCGGAGCACAGCCAGGTGACCTTCAAGGTCGCGGCCGATGCCACCAAGCCCGAGATCAAGCAGGCCATCGAAGGTCTGTTCAAGGTCAAGGTCAAGGCGATCAACACCGTTACGGTGAAGGGTAAGAGCAAGGTTTTCCGCGGCCGTCCCGGCGTGCGGAGCGACTGGAAGAAGGCGATCGTCTCGCTGGTCGAGGGTCACAAGATCGACGTGACCACGGGCCTGTAGGACGGGAGACAGAACAATGGCCTTGAAGACATACAAGCCGATCACGCCGTCCCTGCGACAGCTGGTCATCGTCGACCGCACCGGCCTCTGGAAGGGCAAGCCGGTCAAGGAACTGACGCGCGGCAAGCACAACACCGGCGGCCGAAACAACCACGGTCACATCACCAGCTACCACATGGGTGGCGGTCACAAGCGTCGCCTGCGCATCATCGACTTCAAGCGTCGCAAGTTCGACGTGACGGCGACGGTCGAGCGCCTGGAGTACGATCCGAACCGCACGGCGTTCATCGCCCTGGTCAAGTACACCGACGGCGAGCAGGCCTACATCCTGGCCCCGCAGCGCCTGAAGGCGGGCGACGAGATCGTCTCGGGCGAGCGCGTCGACATCAAGCCGGGCAATGCCATGCCGCTCGCCAACATGCCGGTCGGCACGATCGTGCATAACGTCGAGCTGAAGAAGGGCCGCGGCGGCCAGCTGGCCCGTTCGGCTGGCAACTACGCCCAGCTCGTCGGCAAGGACGCGGGCTACGCCCAGATCAAGCTGAGCTCGGGCGAACTGCGCCTGGTGCCGGGCGAGTGCCTGGCCACCGTCGGCGCGGTGTCGAACCCCGACAACCAGAACATCGTCATCGGCAAGGCCGGCCGTCAGCGCTGGCTCGGCCGTCGCCCGACTGTCCGCGGCGTCGTGATGAACCCGGTCGATCATCCGCATGGCGGCGGCGAAGGCCGCACCTCGGGTGGCCGTCATCCGGTCACGCCGTGGGGCAAGCCGACCAAGGGCAAGAAGACCCGCAAGAACAAGGCAACGGACAAGCTGATCATCCGTCGCCGGCATGCGACGCGCTAGGAGATAGGACAGTGGCACGTTCCGTTTGGAAGGGCCCCTTCGTTGAAGGCAGCCTGATCAAGAAGGCCGAGAAGTCGCGCGGGACCGTCCGCAGCGAAGTGATCAAGACGTGGTCGCGTCGTTCGACGATCCTGCCGCAGTTCGTCGGTCTGACGTTCGGCGTCTACAACGGCAAGAAGTTCATCCCGGTGAACGTCACCGAGGAAATGGTCGGTCACAAGCTCGGCGAATTCTCGCCGACCCGCACCTTCACCGGTCACTCCGGTGACAAGAAAGTTTCGAAGGATTAACGCGCGATGAGCAAGCCATCCGCTCCCCGCCGCGAGGCGGACAACGAAGCCAAGGCTGTCCTGCGCTCGGTGCGCATCAGCCCGCGTAAGCTCGACCTGGTTGCCGCGACGATCCGCGGCAAGAAGGCGGCGACCGCCGTGAACGAACTCACCTTCTCCAAGAAGCGGATCGCCCGCGACGTGAAGAAGGCCCTGAATTCGGCCATCGCCAACGCCGAGAACAACCACAACCTCGACGTCGACCGCCTGGTCGTCTCCGAGGCGTCGGTCGGCAAGGGACTGGTCATGAAGCGTTTCCAGACGCGCGGCCGCGGCCGTGCGGCCGGCATCGTCAAGCCGTTCGCTCATCTCACCATCGTGGTGCGCGAGCGCGCCGAGGCGGAGGACAAGTAATGGGTCAGAAGGTCAACCCGATCGGCCTGCGGCTCGGTATCAACCGGACCTGGGACTCGCGCTGGTACGCCGAAGGCGCCGAGTACTCGAAGATGCTCCATGAGGACATCCACATCCGCAAGGTGCTGCGCGAGCGGCTGTCCCAGGCGGGTGTCGCGAAGATCGTCATCGAGCGTCCGGCCAAGCGCGCCCGCGTCACGATCCATACCGCCCGTCCGGGCGTCGTGATCGGCCGCAAGGGTGTCGACATCGAGAAGCTGCGTTCCGACCTCGCCAAGATGACCAAGGGTGAAGTGGCCCTGAACATCGTCGAGATCCGCAAGCCCGAGATCGATGCCACGCTGATCGCCGAGAACATCGCCCAGCAGCTGGAGCGCCGCGTCGCCTTCCGTCGCGCCATGAAGCGCGCCGTGCAGTCGTCGATGCGCCTGGGCGCTCTCGGCATCCGCATCAACTGCTCGGGCCGCCTCGGCGGTTCGGAAATCGCCCGCATGGAATGGTATCGCGAAGGTCGCGTGCCGCTGCACACGCTGCGCGCCGACATCGACTATGGCACCGCCACTGCGTTCACCACCTTCGGCACCTGCGGCGTGAAGGTCTGGGTGTTCAAGGGCGAGATCATGGCGCACGACCCGATGGCGCACGACAAGCGCGCCGAGGAAGCCGCGCCGCAACGTACGTCGGCTCGCCCGGAGCGCGCCGAGCAGAGGGACGCGTAAACCACCATGCTGCAACCCAAGCGCACCAAGTACCGCAAGGCCTTCAAGGGCCGTATCAGCGGCGCTGCCAAGGGCGGCTTCAACCTCGACTTCGGCTCCTACGGACTGAAGGCGATGGAGCCGGATCGCCTGACCGCGCGCCAGATCGAAGCGGCCCGCCGCGCCATCACGCGTCACATGAAGCGTGCCGGCCGCGTCTGGATCCGCGTGTTCCCGGACGTGCCGGTGTCGAAGAAGCCGGCCGAAGTCCGCATGGGCTCCGGCAAGGGCGCGCCCGAGTTCTGGGCGGCGCGCGTCAAGCCGGGCCGCATCCTGTTCGAACTCGAGGGCGTGTCGGGCGTGATCGCCAAGGAAGCGCTGGCGCTCGGCGCCGCGAAGCTGCCGATCAAGACCCGCTTCGTCAGCCGCGTCGGCGCCGAAGGTTAGGGAGAACGACATGAAAGCCACCGATCTCCGCCCCAAGACCAATGACGAGCTGAAGAACGAGCTCGGCAACCTCCGCAAGGAAGCGTTCAACTTGCGCTTCCAGAAGGCTGGGGGCCAACTGCAGAAGACTTCCCGTGCGCGCCAGATTCGTCGCGACATCGCCCGCATCAAGACGGTGCAGGGCGAAAAGGCCGCCGGTTAAGGAGCACGAAATGCCGAAGCGTATCCTGGAAGGCGTCGTCGTCAGCGACAAGATGGACAAGACCATCGTCGTGAAGGTCGAGCGCCGCATTCAGCATCCGATCTACAAGAAGTTCATTCGTAAATCGAAGAAGTATCACGCGCACGACGAGGCCAATGCCTACAAGGGCAAGATCGGCGAAATCGTGCGTATCCGCGAGTGCCGTCCGCTGTCCAAGACCAAGAGCTGGGAAGTTCTTGTCGAAGGCGCGAAGGCTTAAGCGGGTCGGAGCACAGTCATGATTCAGATGCGAACCAACCTCGAGGTCGCCGACAATTCGGGTGCCCGTCGAGTCCAGTGCATCAAGGTGCTGGGCGGCTCGCGCCGCAAGTATGCGAGCGTGGGCGACGTGATCGTGGTGTCGATCAAGGAAGCCATTCCGCGCGGCAAGGTGAAGAAGGGCGAGGTGCATCGCGCCGTCGTCGTCCGCACCTCGTTCGCCCTGCGCCGCCCCGACGGCAGCGCCATCCGTTTCGACCGCAACGCCGCCGTGCTCATCAGCAAGCAGGACGAGCCGATCGGCACTCGTATCTTCGGACCGGTGACGCGCGAGCTGCGCGCCAAGAAGTTCATGAAGATCATCTCGCTTGCGCCTGAGGTGCTCTAGCCATGGCAACGAAACTCAAGATCAAGAAGGGCGACCGGGTGAAGGTCATCACCGGTGGCAGCAAGGGCAAGGTGGGCGACGTCCTGAAGGTTCTCCCCAAGGAGAATCGCGTGGTCGTTTCCGGCGTGAACATGATGAAGCGCCACACCAAGCCCAGCCGCGCGGAAGCCGGCGGCATCATCGAACGCGAGGCCACGATCCACGTCTCCAACGTGGCCCTGCTGGATCCCAAATCGGACAAGCCGACGAAAGTCGGGTTCCGGTTCCTGGAAGACGGCCGCAAGGTGCGCGTTGCGCGCGCCTCCGGCGAGACCATCGACCGTTAGGAGAACGGGCCATGCCCGCGCGTCTGCAAGAACACTACACCAAGACCGTGCGTGAAGCGCTGATCAAGGAGTTCTCCTACCAGAACCCCTTCCAGGTGCCGAAGCTCGACAAGATCGTGATCAACATGGGCGTCGGCGAGGCGGTCAACGACCGCAAGGCCGTCGATGGCGCCGTGGCCGACCTTACGGCGATCACCGGCCAGAAGCCGGTCATCACCCGGTCGCGCAAGTCGATCGCGACCTTCAAGCTGCGCGAAGGCATGGCGATCGGCGCCAAGGTCACGCTGCGCCGCGACCGCATGTACGAGTTCATCGATCGCCTGATCACCATCGCCCTGCCGCGCGTCCGCGACTTCCGCGGGCTGAATGGCAAGTCGTTCGACGGCAATGGCAACTACGCCATGGGCCTGAAGGAGCAGATCGTGTTTCCCGAGATCGACTACGACAAGGTCGACCAGGTGCGCGGTATGGACATCATCATCTGCACGACTGCGAAGACGGACGCGGAAGCCAGGTCGCTTCTCCGCGCTTTCGACTTCCCGTTCGTGAACTGAGGCCGGAGACCCGCATGGCCAAGACGAGTTCCATTGAGAAGAACAACCGGCGCGCAAAGATGGCGAAGCAATTCGCCGGCAAGCGCGCCAAGCTGAAGGCGATGGCTGTCGACGACAAGTTGACGCCAGGAGAGCGCTTCGAGGCCCGGCTGAAGCTGGCCGAGCTGCCGCGCAACTCCTCGCCGACGCGCATCCGCAACCGGTGCGAGCTCACGGGCCGTCCGCGCGCGGTGTACCGCAAGTTCAAGCTGTCGCGCATTGCGCTGCGCCAGCTCGCGTCGCTGGGCGCTCTGCCCGGCGTCGTGAAGTCGAGCTGGTAACGGGGGACCGTAGACCATGGCGATGACAGATCCCGTCGGCGATTTGCTGACCCGCATCCGTAACGGCCAGTCGGCGCGCCTCGAAAGCGTGACGGCCCCGGCTTCGCGGCTGCGTTCGAGTGTTCTCGATGTGCTCCAGCGCGAGGGTTACATCCGCGGCTGGTACGAGGAAGAGCTTCGTGCCGGCGTGAAGGAACTCCGTATCGAGCTCAAGTATGACAACGGCCGTCCGGTCATCAAGGAGATCAAGCGCGTCTCCACCCCGGGCCGTCGCGTCTACTCCAAGATCCGCGAGCTGCCGCGCCACTTCAATGGCCTGGGCATCTCGATCCTGTCCACGCCGCGCGGCGTCATGTCCGACGCCGAGGCGCGTGCCGCCAATGTCGGCGGCGAAGTCATCTGCAAGGTATTCTGACCATGTCGCGCGTCGGCAAAAATCCGGTCGTCATCCCGGCCGGTGTCACCATCGAGCTCAAGGGCCAGCACCTCAAGGCCAAGGGCAAGCGGGGCGAACTGCAGCTCACCGTCCATGACGACGTCTCCGTCGCCAAGGAAGGCGAGTCGCTGGTCTTCAAGCCGCGTACTGAAAGCCGCCGCGCCCGCATGCAGTGGGGCACGGCGCGCAACCTGGCGAGCAACGTCGTCCGCGGCGTTTCCGACGGGTTCACGATCAACCTCGAGATCAACGGCGTCGGTTATCGCGCCGCGGCCGATGCCAAGATGCTGAAGATGCAGCTTGGCTTCAGCCACGATGTCGAGATCCCCATTCCCGCCGGCATCCAGATCAAGGCGCTCAAGCCGACCGAGATCGAGATTTCCGGAGCCGATCGTCAGCGCGTTGGCCAGATTGCGTCCGAGATTCGCAGCCTGCGCCCGCCCGAGCCGTACAAGGGCAAGGGCATCAAGTACTCGACGGAGACGATCCGGCGCAAGGAAGGCAAGAAGAAGTAGAGGCGAGAGAATCATGTCCGACCGCAATGCTCTTTTCGCCCGCCGCCAGCGGCGCACGCGCTACGCGCTGCGCCAGGCTGGTGGTGGCCGTCCTCGCCTCAGCGTTTTCCGCTCGGGCAAGCACATCTATGCCCAGGTCATCGACGACCGTAAGGGCGTGACCCTCGCCGCCGCCTCGTCGCTCGACAAGGACGTCCGGGGTTCGCTCAAGACCGGCGCCGACAAGGGCGCCGCCGCCGAAGTTGGCAAGCTCCTGGCCGCCCGCGCTGTCGCGGCCGGCGTCAAGGAAGTCATCTTCGACCGCGGTGGCTACACGTATCACGGCCGCGTCGCTGCGCTGGCCAATGCCGCCCGTGAGGGCGGTCTGTCGTTCTGATCGGGAGTTAGAATATGGCTCGTTCACCCGGTGGTTCCGGCCGTTCCCCGCGCGATCGCGATCGGGGCCATAGCCGCGACCGCGACGAGGAAAATGAACTGACCGACAAGCTGGTCACGATCAATCGCGTCGCGAAGGTCGTGAAGGGCGGTCGTCGCTTCGCCTTTGCCGCCATCGTCGTCGTCGGCGACCAGCGCGGTCGTGTCGGCCACGGCGCCGGCAAGGCCCGTGAGGTTCCCGAGGCGATCCGCAAGGCCACGGAAGCCGCCAAGCGCGGTCTGGTCCGTGTGCCGCTGCGCGACGGTCGCACGCTGCATCACGACGTCAAGGGTCGCTTCGGCGCCGGCAAGGTGACGCTGCGCGCGGCTCCGGCCGGTACCGGCATCATCGCCGGCGGCCCGATGCGCGCCGTCTTCGAGACGCTGGGCATCAAGGACATCGTTGCGAAGTCGGTCGGCACGTCCAACCCGCACAACATGATCAAGGCGACGTTCAAGGCGCTCGAGCAGCTCAACTCGCCGCGCATGGTCGCCACCCGCCGCGGCAAGAAGGTCGGTGACCTGCTCGGCCGTCGTGACGAGACCACCGCGGAAGCGGCGGCTTAAGGAACCCTGACCATGGCCAAGACCGTCAAGATCACTCAGACCGGCAGCCATATCGGCCGTACGGACGATCAGCGCGCGACGCTGATCGGCCTGGGACTGAACAAGCGCCACCGCACCCGCGAGCTCGTGGATACGCCCGAAGTGCGCGGCATGATCAACAAGGTGCGCCATCTCGTGCGCGTCGAAGAGGAAGCGCGCTAAGGCCCCAGGGCTGCGGCGCGGAGGTATAGGACCATGAGACTGAACCAGATCTCCGACAATCCGGGCGCCCGCAAGGGTCGCATGCGCGTCGGCCGTGGCATCGGCTCCGGCAAGGGCAAGACCGCGGGTCGCGGCGTCAAGGGCCAGAAGTCGCGTACTGGCGTCGCCATCAAGGGTTTCGAGGGCGGCCAGATGCCGCTCTACCGGCGCATCCCGAAGCGTGGCTTCCGTCCGCCGCACCAGAAGAGCTACCAGGTCATCAACCTGGGCACGCTGCAGAAGGCGATCGACGACAAGAAGCTCGACGCCGCCAAGGTGATCGACGCCGAGGCGATGCTGGCCGCGGGCCTGTTCAAGAATGCCGCGGACGGTGTCCGCCTCCTTGGCAAGGGCGAGATCAAGACCAAGATCGAAGTGAAGGTTGCGGGCGCCTCGGCGTCGGCGATCGCCGCGGTCGAGAAGGCCGGCGGCAAGGTCGAACTGCCGCCCCAGCCCGTGGCCGAAGCGGCCTGATCCGAACGGCGTCAACGGGGGCGTCGTTTCCCCCTTGTGTCGTTCACGCGTGAGGTTACATGGCATCCGCCGCCGAGCAACTTGCATCCAACCTGAACTGGGGTTCGATCGGTAGGGCGACCGAGCTGAAGAAGCGGCTGTGGTTCACTGTGGCCGCGCTCGTCGTCTTCCGCATCGGCGCCTATATCCCGGTCCCCGGTGTGGATCCGGCCGCCCTGGCCGAGATCTTCAAGCAGAATGCCGGTGGCATCGCAGGCTTGCTCGACGTGTTCTCCGGCGGCTCGATCGGCCGCATGTCGGTGCTGGCGCTCAGCATCATGCCGTACATCTCGGCCTCCATCATCATGCAGATCCTGACGACGGTCGTGCCGTCGCTCGAGGCGCTGAAGAAGGAAGGCGAGGCGGGCCGCAAGAAGATCAACCAGTACACCCGCTACGGCACGGTGATCCTGGCGGCCTTCCAAGCCTACGGCATCGCGGTCGGCCTGGAGAGCCAGGTGGCGGCAGCCGGTCCGGTCGTGATCGATCCGGGCGTGTTCTTCCGTTTCGTCACCATCGTCACCCTGATCGGCGGCACCCTGTTCCTGATGTGGCTGGGCGAGCAGATCACCGCGCGCGGCGTCGGCAACGGCGTCTCGTTGATCATCTTCGCCGGTATCGTCGCGGCCCTGCCGGACGCCCTGGTCCAGACCCTCGAACTCGGCCGCACTGGCGCCCTGTCGGCGCTGTTCATCATCGCGCTGGTCGTGGGCATCGTGTTGGTCGTGGCGGTCGTGGTCTTCGTCGAGACCGCGCAGCGACGGATCGTGGTCCAGTATCCCAAGCGCCAGGTCGGCAACCGCATGTATGGCGGCGAGGCCTCGCATCTGCCGCTCAAGATCAACACCGCCGGCGTCATCCCGCCGATCTTTGCTTCCTCGCTGCTGCTGTTCCCGGCGACCATCGCGTCGTTCCAGGGCAATGCCGGCGAGCCGGGTTGGCTACAGTGGATCTCGACCTATCTGGGCCACGGCCAGCCGCTCTACCTGGTGGCCTATATCGGCCTCATCGTGTTCTTCTGCTTCTTCTACACGACCGTTGTGTTCAATCCGACCGACACGGCCGACAATCTGAAGAAGAACGGCGGCTTCATTCCCGGCATCCGTCCCGGCAAGAACACGGCCGAGTACCTGGAGTACATCCTCAATCGCCTCACGGTGATCGGTGCGCTCTACCTCTCGGCGGTCTGTATCCTGCCCGAACTGCTGATCGCCCGCGGCGGCGTGCCCTTCTACTTCGGCGGCACCAGCCTCCTGATCGTGGTCTCGGTGACGCTCGACACGGTGACCCAGGTGCAGGCGCACCTGCTCGCCCACCAATATGAAGGCCTGATCAAGAAGGCCCGGCTGCGGGGCAAGAATCGATGAACGTCATCCTCCTTGGACCGCCGGGCGCCGGCAAGGGCACCCAGGCCCAGCGGCTGCAGCAGGAGCGGGGCCTGATCCAGCTCTCGACCGGCGACATGCTGCGCGCGGCCGTGGCGTCGGGCAGCGAGCTGGGCCAGAAGGCCAAGGGCATCATGGAGCGGGGCGAACTGGTTCCCGACGAGCTGATGGTCGGCCTGATCAAGGACCGGATCGCCCAGCCGGACTGCGCCAAGGGCTTCATCCTGGACGGTTTTCCGCGTACCGAGGCCCAGGCCAAGGCGCTGGACAAGATGCTGGCCGAATCGGCCAAGAAGCTCGACCGGGTGATCGAGATGGAAGTCGACGAAAAGGCGCTTACCGAGCGCGTCGTCGGCCGGTTTTCCTGCGCCAAGTGCGGCACGGGTTACCACGACAAGTTCAAGCGGCCGAAGGCCGACGGTGTCTGCGACGTCTGCGGGTCGAAGGAATTCACCCGCCGCAAGGACGATAATGCAGAGACCATGAAGACTCGCATGGCCGCCTACCGGGCTCAGACCGAGCCCTTGCTGCCCTACTACAGCGCCCGTGGGGTGCTGCGGAAGGTCGACGGGATGGCCGCGATGGACGAAGTTTACCGCCAGATCACGGGGGTCTTGGCGGGGACTTGACAAGGGTGAGTTCCATTGACTCGGGGGCGCGGGTACATATAATCGCGCGCTTTTCCGGGGCCAGCGGAACGTGTGACGGGCGCGCGCAAGCGCGCCATAAGTCTTTGAAGGAGTTGGGACTTTGGCTCGTATAGCCGGTGTGAACATTCCGACCGCCAAGCGTGTCGTGATCGGGCTGCAATACATCCACGGGATCGGCGCGGCGAAAGCCAAGGAGATCTGTGGAAAAGTTGGGATCGACGAGTCGCGTCGCGTGAACACGCTGAGCGACGACGAGGTCATCCGCATCCGCGAGACGATCGACCACGACTACACCGTCGAGGGCGATCTGCGCCGCGAGGTGGCGATGAACATCAAGCGATTGATGGACCTCGCCTGCTACCGTGGCCTGCGGCATCGCCGCGGCCTGCCGGTCCATGGCCAGCGCACGCATACCAATGCGCGCACCCGCAAGGGTCCGGCCAAGCCGATCGCCGGCAAGAAAAAAGTGACGAAGTAAGGGGATCTGGTCATGGCAAAAGCTGCTGCAGCCGCCACCGGCGCCGCGCGTCCCCGTCGCAAGGAACGCAAGAACATCATCGCGGGCGTCGCTCACGTGAACGCCTCGTTCAACAACACGATCGTCACGATCACCGACGCGCAGGGCAATGCGATTGCCTGGTCGTCGTCGGGCCAGCAGGGTTTCAAGGGTTCGCGCAAGTCGACCCCGTTCGCCGCGCAGATGGCCGCCGAAGGCGCCGGTCGCAAGGCGATGGAACACGGCATGCGCACGATCGAGATCCTCGTGCGCGGTCCGGGTTCGGGCCGCGAGTCGGCGCTGCGCGCGCTGCAGGCCGTCGGCCTCGCCGTGACGTCGATCCGCGACGTGACGCCGATCCCGCACAACGGCTGCCGTCCGCCGAAGCGTCGTCGCGTCTGATTTCGAGCAGAGGCGGCGCTCACCGCGCCGCCCGCTCTTAGAGAATGTGTGGCGAGTCCCGAGGGGCTCGCCTGAACCGGTCTAGAGGGGTAGCCCAAGTGCTTCAGAAGAACTGGCAGGACCTGATCAAGCCGGAGAAGCTTGTCACCGAAGCCGGCGTCGATCCCGGTCGCGTTGCGACCATCGTCGCCGAGCCGCTCGAGCGCGGTTTCGGTCTCACTCTCGGCAATGCGCTGCGTCGCGTCCTGTTGTCGTCGCTGCAGGGTGCCGCCGTCACGTCGATCAAGATCGACAACGTGCTGCATGAATTCTCGTCGATTCCCGGCGTCCGCGAGGACGTGGTCGACATCGTGCTGAACATCAAGGCGATGGCCGTGAAGATGCAGGGCGACCGCCCGCAGCGTCTGTACCTGCGCGCCGTCGGCCCTGGCGAAGTCACCGCCGGCATGATCGAGCTCCCGGGCGACGTCCAGATCATGGACCCGAAGCACCTGATCTGCACGCTCGACGACGGCGCCTCGATCTCGATGGAACTGATGGTCGCCACCGGCAAGGGCTACATCCCGGCCTCGGCGAACCGTCCGGAAGATGCGCCGATCGGCCTGATCCCGGTCGACTCGGTGTTCAGCCCGGTCAAGCGCGTCTCGTACAAGATCGAGAACAGCCGCGTCGGCCAGGTCACCGACTACGATCGCCTGTCGATGACGGTCGAGACCAACGGCACGACGATGCCGGCCGATGCCGTGGCGCTCGCCGCCCGCATCCTGCAGGACCAGCTGCAGCTCTTCATCAACTTCGAAGAGCCGCGCGAAGTCCGCAAGGAAGAGCAGCAGGACGACTTCCCGTTCAACCGCAACCTGCTGCGCAAGGTCGACGAGCTCGAGCTTTCGGTGCGTTCGGCCAACTGCCTGAAGAACGACAACATCATCTACATCGGCGATCTGGTTCAGAAGACCGAGGCGGAGATGCTGCGTACGCCGAACTTCGGCCGCAAGTCGCTGAACGAGATCAAGGAAGTGCTGGCCGGCATGGGCCTCCACCTGGGTATGGAAATCCCGGGCTGGCCGCCGGACAACATCGAGGAAATGGCCAAGCGGCTGGAAGAGCCGTACTAGGCCGGCAGAAGGAAATAAGTCATGCGTCACAATAATCGCGGCCGGAAATTCCACCGCACGGCTGAGCATCGCAAGGCGATGTTCATGAATCTCGCGGGTGCTCTCATCAAGCACGAGCAGATCACGACCACGCTGCACAAGGCGAAGGACCTGCGTCCGATCGTCGAGAAGCTGGTCACGCTCGGCAAGCGCGGCGGTCTGCACGCGCGTCGCCAGGCGATCGGCTTCCTGCGCGATGCCTACATCGCCGACAAGCTGTTCACCACGCTGGGCCCGCGCTACTCCAAGCGCAACGGTGGCTACCTGCGCGTCCTCAAGGCCGGCTACCGCTTCGGCGACGCCGCCGAGATGGCCGTGATCGAGTTCGTCGAGCGCGACACCTCGGCCAAGGGCCAGGACAGCGGTCCGTCGGCCGACAAGGCCGAGCAGCAGGAAGCGGCGTAAAGCCTCTTTCTCCGCATCCAAATCAGAAACGCCCGGTCGAAAGATCGGGCGTTTTCTTTTTGGACCGCGGGCCTCCAGGCCCGCTCATGACTCTGATGCGGGCCTGGAGGCCCGGTCCCCATGAGGACGCGCCGCTAGCGGAGAGCTAATCTCGCGCCATGACCTTCACCTTCCGCCTCGCTCTTCCTTCCGAGTCCGCCGACGCCGACCGCGTCCTGCGCGCGGCGTTCACGCCCTACATGCACAGGTTGGGGCGAGAGATTCCGGCCGACTACTACAAGTGGCTGCCGGCCTCGATCGAACGCGGCGACTTGTTCGTGGCCGAAGAGGGCGGTGCGATCGTCGGCGTCGCGGCGACAGAACGGCGGGAAGCGGGTCTCTACCTCGATCGGCTGGCCGTGGATCCGGCGAAGCAGGGCACAGGTCTTGGACGCTTCCTTCTCCAGAGGCTCGACGAGATCGCCCGTGCGCGCGGCGACCGTACCTTGTCGCTGATTACCGCCGAGATGATGGACCATCTCATCAAGCTCTACCGCAGCCACGGCATGGAGATCGTCCATCGCGGCCTGCCGGACCACGGCAGGGACGCGCACATGCGTGTCCATATGGTGAAGACGCTGTAATACGCTGCAACGATCGGTAACGCGCGGCAATGATTTGTGTTTTCCCTGCCGTGCGCGTTCGGTCGACGCTGAGCGCGTGCAGTCGGCTATCGTCCTGTTCGCGGTCTTCGCGGCCACCATGGCCAACGGCGCCGTCTTCGCAACGCTCGGCCTGTTCGGCCGCGAGATCGGCCTCGGCGAATTCGAGGTCGGCACGATCTTCGCCTCCTCCGGAGTGCTGTTCTTCCTGACCGCATCGTCCTGGGGCCGGCTGTCGGATCGCTTCGGCCGGGTGCCGGTCATGGCGGCGGGACTCACCGCGACCGCGCTGTCGCTCGCCCTGTTCGCAAGCATCTACGTGACGCGCTGGCCTTATGCTTTCCTTTGGCTGCTTGTCGCCCGCATCGTCTACGGCCTGTTCGCGGGTGGCCTCCAGCCGGCGGCGATCGCCTGGACGGTCGATGTGACGCCGCGCGAGCGACGGCAGGGCGGCATCGCCCTGGTCGGCGCGGCGGTGAGCGTCGGCAGCGTGCTGGGGCCGGCCTTCGTGGCGCTTCTGGTGGGCCTGGGCTTCGCCTGGCCGGTGGGCTTTGCCGCGCTGCTGGTCGTGTTGGCCGCCCTGGCGATGGCCGGCGTGGGCGAGGGCGTCCGGCCTGTCGCAACGGCGCAGGTCGAGGCCGCACCGGTCGAGGGTCTTGCGGGATATGCGCTGCTCGCCTTCGTGATGGTCCTGGGCTTCGGCGCGCTGCAGCCGACGATGGCTTTTTACGTTCAGGACCGCTTCGGGCTCGAGACCGCCGCCGCGATCCGCACGACGGGCTTCGCCTCCGCGGCCTTTGCCGCCGGGGCATTCGTGATGCAGGCCTTCGGCGTGCGGGCTCTCGCGCTGGCCACGAAGGACCTGATGGCGCTGGGCTTCGTCACTTGCCTGGCCGGCGTCGCGGGATCCCTGGTGACGCGGAGCCCGGAGGTGCTGATCGCGGCCTTTGCGGTCCTCGGCATCGGCTACGGGATGGCGCAGGCGGGCCTGATGACCGAAGCCGCGCGGCTGGGCGGCGAGCACCGGCAGGGGCTGGTCGCGGGCCGGCTACATTCGGCCATGGCAGCGGGATGGATCGCCGGGGCGTTGGGCAGCACCGCCCTCTATGGCCTGTCGACCCGCGCGCCGCTGCTGATCGCGGGCGGCGCGCTGGCCTTGTGTGCGCTTAAAACTGTTCTTCCGAGAGCACGAACACCGTCCGCCCCGCCGCCTTGAGCGGGCCGAGCTGGGCCAGGGCCGGCGGCAGGATCACCTCGGCGTAGAAGCGCGCGGTCACCAGCTTGGCCTCGAGGAAGGCCGGATCGCCATCGCGTGAGCCGAGCTTCGTCTGGGCCACCAGGGCACTGCGGGCGAGCAACCAGCCGCCCAGTGCCGTGCCGGCCAGCCGCAGGAAGGGCACCGAGCCCGCCAGCGCGTTGACCAGCTCGGCCTTGACCGACTGGGCCACCCATTTCGTGGCATCTTCCAGTGCATCGGCGGCGGCCACCAGGCCGTTGCGGATCGCTTCGAGATCGTCGCCCGGCGCGGCCTTCATCTCCTCGGCCGTGGCGCGCATTTCGGCGACCAGCGCCAGCATGGTCTCGCCGCCGTCCTTGGCCACCTTGCGGCCAACCAGGTCGCGCGCCTGGATGCCGTTGGTGCCCTCGTAGATCGGCAGGATGCGGGCGTCGCGCAGGTGCTGGGCGGCGCCGGTCTCCTCGATGAAGCCCATGCCGCCGTGGATCTGCACGCCGGTCGAGGCGATCTCGTTGCCGAGGTCGGTGAACCAGGCTTTCACGATCGGGATCAGCAGGTCGACGCGATCCTGGATCTTGCGGCCGGCTTCCTTGTCGGGCTGCTTCAGCGCGCCGTCGATGCCGGCGGCGGTGTAGTAGCCCAGCGCGCGCATCGCCTCGATCTGGGAACGCATGCTCATCAGCATGCGGCGCACGTCGGCATGATGGACGATCGCCACCGACGCGGGCTTGGGGCTGCCGTCATCCTTCGACTGCACGCGGGTGCGCGCGAAGGCGGCGGCCTGCTGGTAGGCGCGCTCGGCGATCGCGAGACCCTGGATGCCGACCGAGAGGCGGGCATTGTTCATCATGGTGAACATGTAGGAGAGGCCGCGGCCTTCCTCGCCGACGAGGTAGCCGACCGCGCCGCCATCGTCCCCGAACGACATCACGCAGGTCGGGCTCGCATGGATGCCGAGCTTGTGCTCGAGCGACACGCAGCGCAGGTCGTTGCGCTTGCCCGGCGTGCCGTCCTCGTTGGGCAAATATTTCGGAACGATGAACAGCGAGATGCCGCGCACGCCGGCCGGCGCGTCGGGCGTGCGCGCCAGCACGAGGTGCACGATGTTCTCGGCCATATCGTGCTCGCCGTAGGTGATGAAGATCTTCTGGCCGGTGACGAGATAGTGGTCGCCGTCCTTCACCGCGCGGCTCTTGAGCTGGCCGAGGTCAGAGCCGGCCTGTGGCTCCGTGAGGTTCATCGTGCCGGTCCATTCGCCGGAGATCATCTTGGGCAGGTAGGCGGCCTTCTGCGCCGCCGAGCCGTGATGATGGATGGCGTCGATCGCGCCCTGGTTCAGCAGCAGCACCAGGCCGAAGCCCATATTAGCGGCCTGCCACATCTCCTGCACCGTGGTCGCCAGCAGCCACGGCATGCCCTGGCCGCCGAATTCCGGATCGAAGGGGAGCGAGTTCCAGCCGCCCTCGACGAATTCCTTGTAGATCGCGGCAAAGCCGGGAGCGGTGCGCACCACGCCGTTCTCCAGCTGGGCGCCGACCTTGTCGCCCTCGCGGTTGAGCGGGGCCAGGCCATTGCCGGCCAGTTTGGCGGCTTCCTCGAGCACGGCGTCGATCGTGTCGTCCGTCGCATGCTCGTAACCCGGCAGGGCGGCGACGCCGGCGAGGCCGGCCACTTCGCGCAGCGCGAAACGCATGTCGGCCAGCGGGGCAGTGTAAGTCATGTGATTTCCTCCGGTCCGCAATATGCCGCGCTCGGTCGCTTTTGGCGACCGGCTCGGCTATTTTGGAGCCATCATGACAAACACAGTTCTGCTCGCCATCGACGGCCCCGTGGCCACCATCACCCTGAACGATCCCGCCAAGCACAATCGGCTCAATCCCGAGGGACTGAAGCTGCTGCGCGAGGCGGTCGAGACGGCCGACGCCAATCCCGCCGTGCGTGCGACGGTGATCACTGGCACGGGCGAGAAGACCTTCTGCTCGGGCTACGATCTCGGTTCGATCCCGGCGACCGAGCGCCGCGAGGAGAGCGACGAGAACAGCTTCGAGAAGGTCATGGACAAGATCGAGGCGATGCGGATGCCGACCCTGTGCGCGCTGAACGGCAGCGTCTATGGCGGCGCCACCGATCTGGCGCTGGCCTGCGACTTCCGTCTCGGCGTGAAGGGCATGCGGTTCTTCATGCCGGCCGCGCGGTTCGGGCTGCATTATTACGCGAGCGGCCTGCGCCGCTATACACAGAAGGTGAGTCCGAGCTTCGCCAAGCGCGCTTTCCTGCTGTCCGAGGATTTCAACGACACTGAATTGCTGGCCGTCGGCTATCTCGACTGGCTGGTCGAGCGGTCCGAGTTCAAGGACAAGGTGACGGAGAAGGCGGCGCGTCTCGCCGGCCTGGCGCCGCTGTCGCTCTCGGGCATGAAGAACGCCATCAACCAGTTCGCCCAGGCGAGCCCCGACCTGCCGGCGATCCGCGCGGGCGCCCGCGTCTGTGCGACGTCCGACGACCTCAAAGAAGGGCTGGCGGCGCTGGGCGAGCGTCGCACGCCGGCCTTCAAGGGGCGCTGAATGGCCGGCATCGGTGGTGATACCGGTGCCATAAAGTTTGCCAAATCTTCGCGCATGGATTGGGCAACATCCGACCCGTGCCGAAACCCCATCGGCAGTGTAACTTGCAGACCGGCGGCAAATCGATATATGGCCGCACTACCGAAGACATCATGCAACGCCGCCTAGCCGCCATCGTCCATGCCGACCTCGCCGGGTTCACCCGGATGATGGAAGGTGCCGAGACGCGCACGTTCCGTCATCTCAAGTCGGCGCAGATCGAGGTCTGGCGTCCGGCGATCGATTCCGGCCGCGGCCGGCTGGTCGGCACCGCGGGCGACGCCATGCTGGCCGAGTTCGGCTCGGCCGTGTCGGCGGTCGCCGCCGCGATCGACATTCAGGAACGGATGGCCCGCTTCAACGAGGCCCTGAGCGAGGAGCAGCGCATGCTGTTCCGCATCGGCGTGCATCTCGGCGAAGTCATCATCGACGACGAGGACCAGAACATCTTCGGCGACGGCGTGAACCTCGCTGCGCGCATCCAGACCCTGGCGGAGCCGGGCGGCATCGCCGTGTCGCGCGCGGTGCGTGACCTGGTCGAGCTGCGCGTTGAATACGTCTTCCACGACGGCGGCGAGCATCAGCTGAAGAACGTGAGCCGCGCCGTGCAGGTGTTCCACGTGCGGCAGGCCAAGCTGCTGGCGCCGGGCACGACGACGCGCATGGTGCCGCAGATCACGCTGCGCTTCGAGGGACCGGATTCGGCGGGACGGAAGCACACGTTCGAAGTGTCGTTTGAGAAGCTGGTCGGGCAGTCGGGCGGCATGTTCATCGGTCGCGCCGCCGATCAGTGCGAACTCGTGGTGCCGCATCCGACAGTGTCGCGGCGGCATGCGAAGCTCAGCGTCGCGGGCGAGGCACTGCAGGTCGAGGACCTCGGCTCGACCAACGGTTCGGCGGTCAACGGCACGGTCCTCAAGGCCGGCGCGCCGGTGGCCCTGCAGGCGGGATCGAAGCTGCGGCTCGGCGACGTCGAGCTGATCGTTCATCATACATAGCGGCGTGCAACGCCCATGAACGATCCCACGACAATCGCCGGCGCCACTCCGCCCGAGGTCGACTATGTCTCGCTGAAGGCCGGCCAGACGATCGGCCGCTACGAGATCGTATCGGTGCTGGGACAAGGCGGCTTCGGCATCACCTATCGCGCCCGCGACATCCAGCTCGGCCGCGAAGTGGCGATCAAGGAGTATCTGCCTTCGGCCCTGGCCGTGCGCCAGGACGGTTCGACCGTGCTGCCGCGCACCACCAAGATGGCCGACGATTTCGGCTGGGGTCGCGACCGCTTCGTCACCGAGGGCCGGACGCTGGCCAGCCTCCATCGCGTGCCGGCCATCGTGCAGGTCTTCGACTTCCTCGAAGCCAACGGCACGGCCTACATCGTGATGGAGCTGCTGAGCGGCGCCACGCTCGAGGATCGCATCAACACCGGCGGCAGGCTGAAGCCCGAGGAAGTCGACCGCATCCTGTGGCCGCTGCTCGACGGGCTGGAGCAGGTCCACGCGGCGGGCTTCCTGCATCGCGACATCAAGCCGGCCAATATCCTGCTCGACGCCACGGGCAATCCGACCCTGATCGATTTCGGCGCATCGCGCGCGGCCATGGTCGGCCGCACGGCGGCGATGACGGCGATCTTCACGCCGGGCTATGCCGCGGCCGAACAGATGACGTCGGCCAAGCAGGGGCCGTGGACCGATATCTACGGCCTCGCGGCCACGATCTATCACGCGGTCGCCGGCAAGGCGCCGCCCAACGCGTTCGACCGCATGCTGGACGACGGCTACGAGCCGCTCGGCAAGATGGCGCCGGCGGGCTTCTCACCGGGCATCCTCGCGGGTGTCGATGCGGGCCTCACCGTCGCCGCGCGCGACCGGCCGCAATCGATTGCGGGTTGGCGCCCGATCCTCGGCATGACTGCGGCGCCCGAACCCGGCGCCACGATGGTCATGGGCAAGAGCGAGGAGGCGCCGGCCGGCCGCGTCTCCGTGCTGGGGCCCGCGACCACGGCGCCGTCGCTGTCTTCGCCGCCGCCCGCGCCGAAGAGCAAGACGGGATTGTGGATCGGCATTGCCGCGCTCGTGCTGCTGGCGATCGGCGGCGGTGGTTACTACGCGATGGCCACGCGCGGTCCGGATCCGGAGATGCTGAAGGCGCGCGCCGCGACGGAAGCGGCGGAGGAAGCCCGGCGCAAGGCCGCCGAGGAAGCCGACAAGCTGCGTGCCGAGAAGGCCGAACAGGAAGCCAAGGCGAAGGCCGAGCAGGACGCGAAGGCCAAGGCCGACCTCGAGGCGAAGCAAAAGGCCGAGGCCGATGCCGCGCGGCGCCAGTTCGAGGACGATACGCGCCGCAAGGTCGAGGCCGAGATCGCGGAGAAGAAGCGCGCCGACGAGGAAGCGCAGCGCAAGGCCACCGAGGAAGCCGCCGCGCGCCAGAAGGCGATCGAGGATGCACGCAAAGCGACCGAGAACGTCGCCGGCAACTTCGATCATTTCGGCAAGACGCTGATGCTGATCGGCTTGAAAGACCGCAATGGCGAGATCAGGCTGCAGGGCGTGGACAGTGTCGACGATCCCGCGCTGCACAAGCTCGCCGCCGATTCGCTGGCCGCGCAGCCGCGCAACCTGCGCTGCCGTCAGACCGATCGCCTGACCGACGGCACGCCGCTCTATCGTTGCCTGATCACCAAGCGTACCGCCAAGGATCCGCTGGCGGACATCCCCGATTCGGACCGCGACGATCTCGCATTGGTTCTGGTCCGGACTGGCCTGCTGCTGGCCTCGTGCGACGCGCCGCGCTCCTATGCCGACGCCGAGGATGATGCCCGTGGCAGCAAACAATACCTTTGGGGTAGAGTGACCGTCCCAGATTACAAACGGAGATGCGCCAAATGACTGCATTGACTGCTGACTCGGCTTTCTTCTCTGGCAGGAAGATCGCGCTGCGTATCGTGGGCGTGATCGCGGCGCTCGGCCTTGTCGCGGCCTGCACGGACGATCGCGGTCAGCCGACCAACCAGACGACCGGCACCGTCGTGGGCGCAGGCCTGGGCGGTCTCGTGGGCGGCCTGGCTTTCGGGTCGGTCGGTGGTGTCGTCGGCGGTGCGCTGATCGGCGGACTGGCCGGCAATCTCGTGGGCCGTGCGCTCGACGATCAGGAGCGCCGTCGCCTGGCCGAAGCCACGCAGAACGCCTTCGTCGCCCAGAACAACGTCGCGACCACCTACACGGTCGAGCCGACCAAGACTTCCTCGTCGTCCTCGACGACCGCGCCGCCGACCGTTGTCAGCGCCAAGCCGGTCGGTGCGGCCAGCAGCCGTGCCGACGGCAGCACCTGCCGCCCGATCGAACTGACGGCGACCAAGAACGGTCAGACCACGACCGAGACCACGACCTTCTGCAAGGCGGCGGGCTCGCAGGAACTGAAGCCCGTCTCCGTCTGATCGGCTGACACTTTCGAGAACGAACGGCCGGCGGTCCCTGATCGCCGGCCGTTTTCGTTGCAGTGGGACTGGTCCGGGCGACACAACTCCGTCATTTTCCTGGGCGAGGAGAGAGACATGGCAGGCAATCGACAAGCAACGAAGCTGCGGGACCTCCTGGCGCGAGGCGAGTTCATCCTGGCGCCCGGCATCTATGACGGCATCTCGGCGCGCGTCGCCGACCGCATGGGCTTTCCGGCGCTCTACATGACCGGCTACGGCGCTACCGCTTCGATGCTCGGGCTGCCGGATGCAGGTCTCGCGACTTACTCGGATATGCTGGGCCGCGCCGAGATGATCTGCTCGGTGGTGGAGACGCCGCTGATCGCCGATGCCGACACCGGCTATGGCGGCCTCCTGAACGTGCAGCGCACAATCCGCGGCTACGAGGCGGCGGGCGTCGCGGCGATCCAGATCGAAGACCAGGAGATGCCCAAGAAGTGCGGTCACACGCCGGGACGGCGGGTCGTGCCGGCCGAGGACATGGCGACGAAGCTGCGTGTCGCATCAGACGCGCGCCGCCACGAGGAGACGCTGATCGTGGCGCGCACCGATGCGCGCACGGCGCTCGGGCTCGACGAGGCGCTGCGTCGCGCCAAGCTCTATGAAGAAGCTGGCGCCGATATCATCTTCGTCGAATCGCCGGAGAGCGAAGCCGAGCTGGAACGCATCGGGAAGGAAGTGAGCAAGCCGCTGCTCGCCAACATGGTCGAGTTCGGCAAGACGCCGCGCGCCGAGGTTGACCGGCTGAAGAAGTGGGGTTTTAACCTCGCGATCTATCCGGTCCTCGGGCTTACCGTGGCGGCGGAGGCGATGCGTCAGTCGTTCGCGCACCTCAAGGCGGCCGGCACCAGCGTCGGCGACAAGGCTCCGCAGTATGACGATATCCACGGGCTGATGGGCTTCCCCGAGGTCTGGGACTTCGAGAAGCGCTGGGCGACATGAACGGCAAGCAGTTCCTGGAGATGCTGTCGCGCCTGCCGCCCCGCGTCTGGATCCAGGCGATCCTGGGCCTGATCGGCTTCGTCGTGCTGGCGGTCCTGGGCTTCGCCGTGATCGCGGGCGTCGCCGCGGTCCTGCTGGTGCTGCTGCTGGCCTTCAGGGCCAAGCGCTGGATCATGAGCTTCTTCCGCCGCGATCTTCAGCCCGCGCCGCCTCCGGCGCCGGCTCGTCACCATCACGACGGCCCGGTGACCGACGTCCAGTTCGAGATCGTCGATCGCTCCAACGATCGCACGCCGAGGCCGTAAATCCCGTCGTCTCGACCGGAGCGCCGCAGGCGCGGAGTGGAGAGACCTTCTCTCCACTAAAAGCCGCCTATTCGTAGAAAGAAGGTCTCTCCGCTGCGCCTCGCTTCGCGAGGCTCCGGTCGAGACGACGGGTTTTTTTAGACCCTGACGATCTTCCCCGGGTTCATCAGGTTCTGCGGATCGAGCGCGCGCTTGATGGTGCGCATCGTGTCGATCTCGACCTTGCTGCGATAGTGGGCGAGCTCGTCGACCTTGAGCAGGCCGATGCCGTGCTCGGCCGAGATCGATCCGCCATAGCTCACGACCAGGTCGTACACCGCCGCATTCACCGCATGGGTGTGCGGCAGGAAGCGCGCCTTGTCCCAGCCGGCCGGCGCCTGGCAATTGAAGTGGAGATTGCCGTCGCCGACATGGCCGAAGGTGACCGGCCGGCATTCCGGCAGCGCCTTCCTCATTGCCGCGAGTCCCTCGGTGACGAAGGAGGGGATCTTGCTCACCGCGACGGAGATGTCGTGCTTCACGGACGGGCCTTCCTTCTTGGAGGCCTCCGTATGGTTCTCGCGCAGGCTCCACAGCGCACGGGCCTGGGTCTCGTTCTGGGCGATGGTCGCGTCGAGCACGAGGCCGTTTTCCATCGCCTCGCCGAGATAGGCTTCCATCTTTTCGCGCAAGCCGCCCGCATTCTCACCATCGCGGCGCGCGCGGGTCGAGGACCATTCGAGCAGCACGTACCAGTCGTGCTTCTCCGCCAGCGGATCGGTGGCGCCCGGAATGTGCTGTAGCACCAGGTCGATGCCCTGGCGACCCATCAGCTCGCAGGAGGTGACATTGTCCTCGGAGGCGGCATGCGCGCCGCTCAGCAGGGTGACGGCGGCCTCGGGTGAGGTGACGGCGACCCATGCGGTCGCGATGTCCTTGGGCTTGGGCCACAGCTTCAGCACCGCGCGGGTGATGATGCCCAGGGTGCCCTCGGCGCCGAGATAGAGGTCGCGCAGGTCGTAGCCGGTATTGTCCTTCTTGAGCGCGCGCAAGCCGTTCCAGATCTCGCCCTGGGGCGTCACGACCTCGAGGCCGAGCACGAGCTGGCGGGCATTGCCGTAGTGCAGCACCTGCACGCCGCCGGCGTTGGTCGAGAGATTGCCGCCAATGGTGCAGCTTCCCTCGGCCGCCAGCGACAGCGGGAACAGACGGTCGTTGGCCGAAGCGGTCTCCTGGATGGTCTTCAGGATGACGCCCGCCTCGACCGTCATCGAATAGCCGATCAGGTCGATGTCGGTGATGCGCGTCATGCGGTTGAGCGACAGCACGATCTCGCGGCCCTTTTCGTTGGGCGTGCCGCCACCCACCAGGCCCGTATTGCCGCCCTGGGGAACGACCGCGACCTTCTCGGCCGCGCAGAGCTTCACGACGTCGGCCACTTCCTGGGTGTTGGCCGGCCGCACGACGGCCAGCGCGCCGCCCACGAAGCTTTCGCGCCAGTCGGTGACGTAGGGATGCTTGCCCTGCTCGTCGGTGATCAGGCCTTTGTCGCCAACGATGGCGCGCAGCTTTTCAACGAAATCGGTCATCAGACGCGCAGTACCTTGCCGGGGTTCATGATGTTCTTCGGATCGAGCGCGCGCTTGATGGTGCGCATCGTGTCGAGTTCGATCCGGCTGCGGTAGTGGGCAAGCTCGTCGAGCTTGTCGATGCCGATGCCGTGCTCGGCCGAGATCGAGCCGTCGAGGCTGGTCACCAGGTCGTTCACCGCGCGCGTGATCGCCGGCGAATACTGGCTGAGTGTCGGGCGATCCATTCCCTTCGGTCCCATGAAGGAGAAGTGGATGTTGCCGTCGCCGATATGGCCGAGCGGGTAGGGGCGGATGCTGGGCAGGATGTCGAGGGCAGCCTTCAGGCCACGCTCGATGAACTCCGGCACCTTCGAGATCGAGACCGAGATGTCGTAGCTGAGGCCGGGCCCTTCGGCGCGCGACGCGGGCGCGACCGATTCACGGATCACCCACATGTTGCGCGCCTGCGCCTCGCTCTGGGCGATCACGGCGTCGAGCACGCGGCCGGCTTCCATCTGGTCGGCGAGGAACTGCTCCATCTTCTCCGACATGCCCTCGGTGCCCTCCACCTTGGGGCGCGCCGAGGTCCATTCGAGCAGCAGGAACCACTGCGTGTCGGCCTTCAGCGGATCCTGCGTGCCGGGAATGTTGCGCAGGACCATGTCGGTGCAGGTCCGGCTCATCAGCTCGCACGAGCCGACATTGTCCTCGGAGGCGGCATGCGCCTCGGACAGGATTTCTATGGCGGCCTGCGGATCGCGGATGGCGAGCCAGGCGGTGGCGGTGTCCTTGGCGGCCGGCCACAGCTTCAGCACCGCCTTGGTGATGATGCCGAGCGTGCCTTCGGCACCCATGAACAGGTGCTTCAGGTCGTAGCCGGTATTGTCCTTCTTGAGCGCACGCAGGCCGTTCCAGATGTCGCCGTTCGGCAGCACGACTTCGAGGCCCATCACGAGGTTGCGCGCATTGCCGTAGCGCAGCACCTGCACGCCGCCGGCGTTGGTCGAGAGATTGCCGCCGATCATGCAGGAGCCCTGGGCGCCGAGGAACAGCGGGAAGAAGCGGTCGTGGCTGGCCGCGGTCTCCTGCAGCGTCTGCAGCACGCAGCCCGACTCGACGGTCATCGAGTAGCCGACGGTATCGACGTTCAGGACCTTGTTCATGCGACCGACCGACAGGACGATGCCGGTGTGCGTGGGCCACGGCGTTGCGCCACCCATCAGGCCGGTGTTGCCCGCCTGCGGCACGATGGCGATGCCATTGTCGTGGCAGAGCTTCACGACCTTGGAGACTTCCTCGACATTCCCCGGCCGCACGACGACCGCGGCATTGCCCACGATCGAGCCGCGCCAGTCGGTGACGAAGGGCTGCTTGCCCTGGTCGTCGGCGATCAGGCCCTTGTCGCCCACGATGGCACGCAGGCTGTCGAGGATCGCGGACGTGACGGGCGCGGTCGGAATGGTCGGGATGATGGCGGTATCGGGCATTGTTTCCTCTGCTTTTGCGGCAGACTAGCGCTGCCTGTCGGTGCCGTCATCCGCAGCGGCGCGACGGAGCCGGTCGTTGATCGCGAGGCCGAGGCCGGTGTGCGGAATGGGCATCACGGCGATGCGGCCGATGCCCGGCCGGTCGAGCGATCGCATCATGGCGAACAGGTTGGCGGCGGCCTCGCCGAGATTGCCGGTCGGGCTGAGGTTCATCGTCAGCATGGCGCCGGACGGCATGTCCCGACCGAAGGCGAGCAGGCCTTCGTCGGGCGTGACGGACGTCGCCTCGAGCCGCACGGGACGCGACGGCGCGTAGTGGCTTTCGAGCTGGCCCGGCGACTTGCGCGCGGCATCGCCGCTCGGGATTGCGTCGCTCAGCGCAATCGGGCCAATGACGGCTTCGATCGCTTCGCGCGTCGCGCCGCCGGGACGCAGCAGAATGGGAGTCGCCGTCGTGAGATCGAGCACTGTCGATTCGACCCCGACGAGGCAGGGACCGCCATCGAGAATGGTGGGAGCGCGTGAGCCGAGCGATTGCGCGACATGCTCGGGCCGCGTCGGACTCACCTCGCCGCTGCGATTGGCAGACGGCGCGGCGATCGGCCGGCCGGTCGCGCGCATCAGCGCCTGCGCCACGGGATGCGAGGGCGCGCGGATCGCGACCGTGTCGAGGCCGGCGGTTGCCAGTAGCGCGATAGGCGATCCCTCGGCCCGCGGCAGCACCAGCGTGAGCGGGCCCGGCCAGAAACGGGCCGCGAGCTTCTCCGCCGTGTCGCTCCAGCGCACGAAGGCGCGGGCACCGGCGGCATCGAGCACGTGGCTGATCAGCGGATTGAACTGCGGGCGGCCCTTGGCCTCGAAGATCGCGGCGACCGCGCTCTCGTTGGTGGCGTCGCCGCCCAGCCCGTAGACGGTCTCGGTCGGAAAGGCGACGAGACCGCCGTCGCGCAGCGTTGCCGCGGCCTCGGCGATCGACTGCGCCGTCGCCTCGACCACGCTCATCGCGCCGCCAGGCTGCGGGCGATGAAGTGCGGGTTGGAGAAGCGCGGCTTGCCGTAGAGCAAGGGCGCGCCGTCGACCGTGACGACTTCGCCGCCCGCTGCCTCGAGCACACCCTGGGCCGCCGCGGTGTCCCACTCGTTGGTCGGTCCGAAGCGCGGATAGATGTCGGCCTTGCCCTCGGCGATCAGGCAGAACTTCAGCGACGAGCCTGCCTGCACGCGATCGGCGACGGTGAGGTTGTTGTTGCGGAACCAGATGTCGAGGTCGCTGTAGATCGCGTGGCTGCGGCTCGCGCAGGCGGTCAGGCCCTCGGGCGGCGGCGTGCGCGTGCGGATCGTCTCGAAGGCGCTGTTGCCCTGGCGCTTGTCGGCGCCAAGGCCTTTGGCGCCGCGCCACAGCGTCTCGGTGGCCGGCGCCAGCACGATGCCGAGGGTCGGATGGCCGTCCTCGATCAGCGCGATGTTCACCGTGAACTCGCCGTTCCTCTTGATGAACTCCTTGGTGCCGTCGAGCGGGTCGACCAGCCAGAACGGGCCGCCGTTCAGCGTAGGCACGCGGCCGGCCGCCATCTCCTCTTCGGCGATGATCACCGTGCCCGGCGCCAGCTTACGCAGGCCGGCTAGAATCACTGCCTCGGCGGCGTGGTCGGCGTCGGTGACGGGGCTCTTGTCGGCCTTGTCACGGGCGCCGAGATCGCCCGCATAGATGCGCATGATCTCGCGCGCGGCCTCCTCGGCGATGGTGGTGCAGGCGTCCCGGAGGGTTTCGAAGGGGGGCAGGGAATGGGTCATGGCGCGGCTCTTATAGACGCTGGCGGCTTCGGCTTGACAGCAAACTTGAGCATCGCGAATATATTGGAACGACGTTCCAATATTTAGAATAACCGGAGGAAGCGATGCCCGTCAAAGTGATCGGAATGATCGGCGTGGCCCCGCCGCAGGGGACTGCGCTGCACGTGATCGCCGGTGGCATCTCGCCGACCTTCCTGCGCGAGTTCTCGCAGGCTCATGAGGCCGCGGGCTTTGACTACGTGCTGGTCGGCTACTACGCGTCGTCGGCCGAGGGCTTCAACGTTGCGAGCTACGCGGCCTGCCAGACCAAGACGCTCTCCTACCTGATCGCCCATCGCCCGGGCGTCGTGGCGCCGACCATCGCGGCACGCGCCGCGGCGACGCTCGACCAGCTCTCCGGCGGTCGCCTGGCGCTGCACATCATCGTGGGCAACAGCGACGCTGACCAGCAGCGCGAGGGCGACTTCTCGCCGAAGGAAGAGCGCTACGTGCGCGCCGCCGAGTATCTCGACGTGATGCGCAAGGTCTGGACCTCGACCAAACCGTTCGACTACGAGGGCAAGTTCTACCGCTTCAAGGACGTGTTCTCGGAAGCCAAGCCCTTCCAGCAGCCTTACCCGCCGCTGTTCTTCGGCGGCTCCTCGCCGGGCGCGATGGAGATGGGCGCGCAGCATTGCGATGCCTTCGCGATGTTCGGCGAACCGCTTGCCGAGACCGCCGAGCGCATCGCCCAGTTCCGCGCCATGACCAAGCCGTTCGGCCGCACGCCGCGCTTCAACGTCTCGTTCCGGCCGATCATCGCCGAGACCGAAGGCAAGGCGTGGGACAAGGCGAAGAAGATCCTCGACGAGCTGAAGTCGAGCGGCACGATGCCCACCAAGGCGCAGGACAAGTCGGCCGAGCGCCTGGTCGAACTGGCAAAGCGCGGCGACGTGCATGACGAGCGGCTGTGGATGCCGGTCGCCGGTGCTGCCGCCGGCAAGGGCAACACCTCGTGCCTCGTCGGCACGCCGGAGCAGGTCGCCGAGGCGATGCTGAAGTACTACCGGATGGGCGTGGCCTCGTTCCTGATCCGCGGTTTCGACCCGCTGGGCGACGTCACGGACTTCGGGCGTGAGCTGATCCCGCGCCTCAAGGCGGGTGCTCTCGAGATCGATCAGAAGCTCGCGGCGGCGGCCTGAGGCCGTCCGTCGCGCAAGACGGAAGACAAGAGTTCAAACAGGAGGAAACGTGTTCAGGAAGCAATTTTGCGCCGCTCTCGCGGGCGTCGCGGCCCTTTCGCTCGGCTTCGCCGGGGCGGTGTCGGCGCAGCAGTATCCCGACAAGCCGATCAAGCTGATCGTGCCCTATCCGCCGGGCGCCACGAACGACCTGTTGGCGCGCGTGCTGGCCGAGCCGCTGTCCAAGGAACTGGGCCAGCCGGTGATCGTCGACAACAAGGGCGGTGCCGCGACGGCGATCGGTGCGACGGCGGCCGCCAATGCGCCGGCCGACGGCTACACGATGCTGCTGGGCACGGGCACGACCTATACGCTCAACCCGCTGCTGAAGAAGGGCCTGGCCTACGACACCGACCGCGACTTCAAGATGGTGTCGATCATCGCCGAGGTGCCGGTGGTGTTCATCGTCAATCCGAAGTTCCCGGCCAAGACGCTGTCGGAGTTCGTGGCCTACGCGAAGGCCAACCCCGGCAAGGTGAACTTCTCTTCCTCGGGCCTCGGCTCCTCGCTGCATCTCGCGGCCGAGCTGTTCGCCCTGCAGGCCGGCATCAAGATGACGCACGTCCCGTATCCCGGCAGCGCCGGCGCCATGCGCGCCCTGCTGGCGGACGAAGTGCAGATGTTCTCCGAGGTCGTCTCCGGCGCCCTGCCGCAGATCGCGCAGAAGACGGTCGTGCCGCTCGCCATCACCAGCGCGAAGCGCCTGGCCGTCGAGCCCTCGATCCCGACGGTGGCCGAGAGCGGCTATCCCGGCTTCGAGGCGCTGGGCTGGTACGCGCTGGCCGTCCCGAAGGCGACGCCGGCCGCCGTGGTTACGCGCATCGAGACCGCGATCAACAAGATCCTGGCCTCGGGCGTCCTGCAGGCGCGCTTCGAGCCGCTGGCGATCGTGATCCCCGGTCCGCAGGAGCCGGGCTCGGCCGACAAGTACATGGCGAAGGACCGCGCGCTCTGGGAGCCGCTGGTCCGCTCGCTGAACATCACGCTCGACTGACGGGCGTCGGATAACGAAGGTAGGCGGCATGGATACGACGGTCGTCAAGGCACTCACGGTGCTGGAAGCCTTGGCCTCCAGCAAGGCGCCGCTCGGCGTCACCGAGCTCGCCATGAAGCTCGGCCTGTCGAAGAGCAACGTGCATCGGCTGCTGCAGACCTTGGGAAGCCGGGGCTACGTCACCCAGATCGACCAACGCTACACCGTCACGACCCGGCTGTGGGAGCTGGGCGCGATGATCATCAGCCGGCTCGATGTCGCCCAGGTCGCCACGCCGGTGATGCAGCGTCTCGTCGCTGAGGTCGACGAGACCGCGCATCTCTCCATCCTCGACATGGCCACCTGCGAGGTCGTCTCGATCCACAATGTCGAGAGCACCCAGCCGGTACGTGCCTATTCGCGCATCGGCCAGCGCACGCCGGCGCATTGCGTGGCAACGGGGAAGGCGCTGCTGTCGGTACAGCCGCCCGAGGCGCTGCTGGCCTTGCCGGAGGAATTGCCGCGCTTCACGCCGCATACGCTCTACCGGCGCGACGATCTGCTGGCGGCGCTGGAGAAGATCCGGCTCGACGGTTATTCGACGAATGCCGGCGAGTGGCGAGAGCAGGTGGGCGGCGCTGCGGCGGCGATCTTCGACCATGCCGGCCGGCCGGTTGCCGCGATCGGGCTGACGGTGCCGGTCGAGCGGCTCACGCCCGACATCCTGAGCCGCTACATCCCGCTGCTGACCGCAGCGGCGGACGAGATCTCGCGACTCATGGGCGCGCCGCCTCGCGCGCGATAAGATTTACTTCTTCAGGACGCGGCCGGCGACGGCATCGAGCTTCGCGACCATTTCGGCCGATCGCACGGCCGGCGATGTGATGAGTGCGTTCTCGAGCGCGTGATCGCAGCCAGCAGGACAGGGGGCGGGACGCGATGTCTTGAGGCGCGGGGCGATCATGGCGACCAGCGACTTGGCCTTCTCCGCGTTCTCCAGCAGCACGCGCACGATGTCGCCGACCTGCACATGCTCGTGGTCGGGATGCCAGCAGTCGAAGTCGGTGACCATGGCGACGGTCACGTAACAAATCTCCGCTTCGCGGGCGAGCTTGGCCTCCGGCATGTTGGTCATGCCGATCACGTCGCAGCCCCAGCTCCGGTAGAGCTTCGATTCGGCGAGGCTGGAGAATTGCGGGCCTTCCATCGCGATGTAGGTGCCACCCATCCTGATCGGGAAGCCGGCCTTCTGCGCACAGTCGTACGCAACCTCGGCCAGGCGATTGCAGGTCGGCTGCGCCATCGAGACATGGGCCACCAGCCCTTCGCCGAAGAAGCTCTTCTCGCGGGCTAAGGTGCGGTCGATGAACTGGTCGACCACGACGAAATGACCCGGCGGCAGGTCCTCGCGCAGCGAGCCGCAGGCCGACAGTGACAGGATGTCGGTGACGCCGCTGCGCTTCAGCGCGTCGATGTTGGCGCGGTAGTTGATCGAGGTCGGGGAATGGCGGTGGCCGCGGCCGTGACGCGGCACGAACACGACGTCGAGCCCGTCGAGCACGCCGAACAGGAATTCGTCGGAAGTCTCGCCGAACGGCGAGGCGACCCGGCGCCATTCCGCGTTCTTGAGGCCGGCCATGTCGTAGACGCCGCTGCCGCCCAGAATACCCAACACCGTCATATGCTTCTCCCGGTTGGCGGTGGTGTATCATTCCCCCTCGGCAAAGGGGAGACATCCATGGGCAAGCTCGACGGCAAGATCACCATCGTTACCGGCGCGACCAGCGGCATCGGACGGCGCACTGTCGAGCTGTTCGTCGCGGAGGGCGCGAAAGTCGTCGCCACCGGACGGCGCGAGGAGCTGGGGCGCACGCTGGAAGCGGCCCTCGGCAAGGACAATTGCATTTTCGTGACGGCGGATGCCACGAACGAAGCGGACGTGAAGAGCATGTTCGACGCCTGCCTGTCGAAGTGGGGCCGGGTCGACTGCCTGTTCAACAATGCCGGCGGGCCGGCACCGGTCGGCGGCATCGAGGCGGTGCCGGTCGAGGGCTTTGACGCCGCGATGGCGACGCTGGTGCGGTCGGTGATGCTCGGCATGAAGCACGCCGCGCCGCTCATGATGGCGCAGGGCTCGGGCAGCATCATCAACAACGGCAGCGTCGCGGCGCGCCGCGCGGGTTACTCGACCTCGATGATCTATGGGGCTGCCAAGGCGGCGGTGAACCATCTCACCGTCTGCGTCGCCATGCAGCTCGGCGAGAAGAACGTGCGGGTGAATTCGATCTCGCCGGGCGGCATCGCCACCGGCATCTTCGCCAAGGCGCTGGGCCTGCCGCCGGACAAGGCCGATTCCTATGCCGAGGCGATGAAGGCCAGCATGGCCAAGAACCAGCCGGTCCCACGTGCCGGCATCGTCGACGACATCGCCAAGGCCGCCATCTTCCTGGCCTCGGACGATTCCACCTTCATCAACGGCCACGATCTCGTGGTCGATGGCGGCCTGGTCGGCGGCCGCCTGTGGACGCCGCACCAGGAAGGCGTGAAGGCGATGCGCCAGGCCTTCGGCGTCGACGAGATCTGACGTGGCTTCGCTCGCCAACAGGATTGCCCTCGTGACCGGCGCGTCGCGCGGCATCGGCCGTGCGGTGGCGCTTTCGCTCGCGCAGGAGGGCGCCGCCGTCGCCGTGAACTATCGCGAGCGGGCGGCCGATGCGGATGAAGTGGTCGCTGCCATCAGGAACGCGGGCGGCAAGTCGATCGCGGTCGCTGCCGACGTATCCGACAGCGTGGCCGTCGCCCGGATGGTCGCGACGGTGGAGCGGGAGCTGGGGCCGGTCGATGTGCTGGTGAACAATGCCGGGCTTGCCATCATGACCGGCATCGATGATCTCACCGAGGAAGATTTCGACCGCACCATCGCGGTCAACCTGAAGTCGGCGTTCCTTTGCACCAAAGCGGTGCTGCCCGGCATGCGGGCGCGCAAGTGGGGCCGCATCGTCAACATCTCCTCGGGTGCGGCGCGCGGGGCCGGTGGTATCGGCCCGCACTACAACGCCTCGAAGGCGGGCATGGAAGGACTGACGCGCGGCTACGCGGCACGCGTCGTGAAGGACGGCGTCACCGTCAACGCCGTGGCGCCGTCGCTGATCGAGACGGACATGGTCAAGTCGGGTCTCGCCTCGTCGCCCGACCGCATCCCGCTTGGCCGCTTCGGCACGTCGGAGGAATGCGCGCAGGCGGTCCTGATGGTGATCGGCAACGCCTACATGACCGGCCAGACGGTGGCGCTGAGCGGCGGGATGTCGTTCCTGTAGAAATATTCATGAAACTATCCGTCGTCCTGAGCGCAGCCACCCGAAGGGTGGCGTAGTCGAAGGACCTCTTTTCCGACGCACGGTGTGTGGATACGAAAAGAGGTCCTTCGACTTCGCGCCTTTGGCGCTGCGCTCAGGACGACGGGATACTACTTCTTCGGCTCCACATGGCCGCCGAAGGCATGGCGCATGGCGGACAGGAGCTTGTTGGCGGTACCTTCGCGGTCGCGCGAGCGGAAGCGGGCATAGAGCGCGGCCGAGAGGACGTCGGCCGGCACGGCTTCCTCGATGGCGGCATTGATGGTCCAGCGGCCTTCGCCGGAATCTTCCACGAAGCCGGAATACTTCGAGAGCGCGGGATCCTCCGCCAGCGCCGAGGAGGTGAGGTCGAGCAGCCAGGAGCTGACGACGCTGCCGCGCCGCCAGACTTCGGCGATGTCGGCGAGGTCGAGATCGTAGCGGCGTTCGGCCGGCACGGCCTCGGATGAGACCTTGCGTAGGATCTCGAAGCCCTCGGCATAGGCCTGCATCAGCCCGTACTCGATGCCGTTGTGCACCATCTTCACGAAATGGCCGGCGCCGCTCGGGCCGCAATGGAGATAGCCGCGCTCGACGCGGGGATCGCGCGTCTCGCGGCGCGGCGTCTTCGCGATTGTGCCTTCGCCGGGGCTGAGGGCGGCGAAGATCGGATCGAGCCGTTCGACGGCCTCCTTGTCGCCGCCGATCATCAGGCAGTAGCCGCGCTCCAGGCCCCAGACGCCGCCGCTGGTGCCGCAGTCGAGATAGTGAATGCCCTTGCTCTTCATCTCGCGGGCGCGGCGCACGTCGTCCTGGAAGAAGGCGTTGCCGCCGTCGATGATCGTGTCGCCCGGTGCGAGCAGCCGGCCCAGCTCGGCCACGGTCTGCTCCGTGATCTCGCCCGCCGGCAGCATCACCCAGACGTTGCGCGGCTTGGAGAGCTTGCCGACCAGATCCGCGAGGTTCGCGGCGCCGGCGATGTTCGGCCCGGCCAGGCCCGCGACCGTTTCGGAGTTCTGGTCGAAGACGACGCAATCGTGGCCCTGCCGGACCAGCCGGCGCACGAGGTTGGCGCCCATCCGTCCCAGGCCGATCATCCCGAGCTGCATTCTTCTCTCCCGTTCGTTTCCTGATCCCTGCCGCATGATAAGCTGACCGGCAATGAAGACCATCGTCGTCGTGATGGGTGTCTCGGGATCGGGAAAAACCACCGTCGCCAGCCTGCTGGCCGAACGGCTCTGCTGCGCGTTCCAGGACGGCGACGACCTCCACCCACGCGCGAATGTGGAGAAGATGCGCAGCGGCACGCCGCTCACCGACGCCGACCGCCTGCCCTGGCTGCAGGCGATTGCCGGGCATATCGACGGCTGGCGGGAGAGGGGCGAGGCGGGCGTCGTCACCTGTTCCTCGCTGAAGCGGGCCTATCGTGACATCATCGTCGGCGGGCGGCCCGACACGAACCTGGTCTATCTCAAGGGAACGCAGGCGCTGATCCACGGCCGCCTGACCGCGCGCACCTCGCACTTCATGCCGGTCGGCCTGCTCGAGAGCCAGTTGGCCACCCTGCAGGAGCCGGTGGAGGAGGAGCGACCCATCGTCGTCGACATCGGCCCGGAACCCGGGGCGATCGTCGACGAGATCGTGCGACGGCTCGCGAGCCGATGCTGAGGATCCTCGGCAAGGCGAGTTCGATCAACGTGCGCAAGGTCCTGTGGGCCTGCGAGGAGATCGGCATTGCCTATGTACGCACAGACGAGGGACCAGCGCTCGCGCGGAATCCCAATGGGCTCGTGCCGGTCATCGTCGATGGCGACTTCGTGCTGTGGGAGAGCAATACGATCCTGCGTTACCTCGCCCACAAGTGGTCGGCCGAAGCGTTGCTGCCGCGCGAGCCGCGACGGCGTGCCGAGGTCGAGCGCTGGATCGACTGGCAGGCGACCGAGTTCAACACCGCGTGGCGTTATGCCTTCTCCGCCCTCGTGCGGCGCAATCCGGCCTTCGCCGACGCAGCGCAGATCGAGACCTCGCGGCGCGACTGGAACCGCATGGCGGGAATCGTCGAGGCGCAGCTTCGCGCGACCGGCGGCTACATCGCGAGCGACGCGTTCACGCTCGCCGACATTCCCATCGCGCTTTCGATCAATCGCTGGATGATGACGCCGATGGACAAGCCGTCGCTGCCGGCGGTCGACGCCTACTATGAAAGGCTGGCATCACGGCCGGCTTTCCTCAAACATGGGCGCAACGGAATTCCCTGAGGGAGGAAACAATGAAGACGATGATGCGGCGCGCCGCTTGCGCGCTGATCCTGGCTGCGGCCGCCACGCCCGCCTTCGCGCAGGACTTCCCCTCGCGGCCGATCAAGCTGGTCGTGCCCTATGCGCCCGGCGGCGGCGCCGATTCGGTGGCGCGCATCGTGGCCAAGAAGGTCTCCGAGAATATCGGCCAGCCCATCGTGATCGAGAACAAGGGTGGCGCCGGCTCGATCGTCGGCACTGATCTCGTCGCCAAGGCCGAGCCCGACGGTTACACGCTGCTGCTCGGCCAGTCCGGTCCGATCTCGATCAATCCCGCCGTCTACAAGTCGCTGCCCTACGATCCGGTGAAGGATTTCGCGCCCATCACCATGACGACGGCCTATCCCTACATCCTCGTCGTCAATGCCGACTCGCCCGCGAAGAACCTGCAGGAGTTCGTTGCGCTGGCGAAGAGCAAGCCGGGCGCGCTCAACTACGGCTCGACCGGCGTCGGTGCGGCGAACCATCTCGTCGCCGAGCTGTTCAACAGCAAGGCAGGCCTCAAGATGACCCACGTGCCCTATCGCGGCACGGCGCTGGCCGTCGGCGACCTTCTAAGCGGCACCCTGAACGTCGTGTTCGGCGATCCGATCAGTGTCCTGCCGCACATCAAGTCGGGCAAGCTGCGGGCGCTGGCCGTCACCAGCCTTGAGCGTTCGCCGGTCGCGCCCGAGGTGCCGACCGTCGCCGAGAGCGGCTATCCCGGTTTCGAGGCGCTGGCCTGGCATGGCATCCTGGCGCCAGCCAAGACTCCGCCCGCGATCGTGAACAAGCTGAACGCGGAGATCGTGAAGGCGCTGGCCGATCCGGCCACCAAGGAGTTGCTGGTCAACCAGGCCATGCAGACCGTCGGCAACTCGCCGGAGGCCTTCGCCGCCTTCATCCAGAAGGACATCGCGACCTGGAAGGCGGTCGCGGCGTCCGCCAACGTCACCGTCGAGTAGGCACTGCCAGAGCCAGCAGCGAGGAGACATCCTCGCTGCGGTCGAGCGCCCATACGGCATCGATCAGCGGCTGGATGTCGTGGCCGGGCTCCCAGCGCTTCGCCTCGTCGCGTAGCTTCGATTCGATCTCGGCATCTTTCAGCGGGTTCGACGAACTGCCGCGCGCTGCCTGGGTCGAGAGCGCGTGCTTCTTGCCGTCGACCGTCCAGATGTCCATCTCGGCGGCGATGGTCGAGATGCTGTCGTCGCTCGCGCACTCGAACTTGCCGCGCAGCGCCTTGATCGCGGGGTCAGCGACGCAGGCGTCGGTCAACTGCTCGAGGCCCGCCTTGCCGAGGATCAGCGCCGCGGCCACGCAATGCTGCAGGCTGACCTGCGCCTCGCGGCCGGTAGCGATGTCGGCGCGATCGGTGCGCTGCAGGAGGAGCGGATTGCCGCGCACCGCAATGCGCTCGACTCCCAGGTCGGGATGGGCGCGCCGCCAGTCGAGCGCCAGGTCGAGCAGCGGATGGATTACGAAGCCCGCGGCATAGGGCTTGATCGAGTTGTTGTTGACCTGCCAGCTCTTGCCGAGCCCGTCGAGTAGCGCCGCCCAGTTCGGCGGCTCGCCCATGGCGGCGAGGAAACCCTGCGCGCCGGCGATCGGCTCGGGCGGGCCGGCAAAGCCCTTCTCGGCCAGCAGAGCAGAGAACAGGCCGTTGCGCGCGGCGTTGCCGACGCTGACGCTCTTGGCCGGCCAACCCAGGCACTCGCAGAGGCCCGCCGACTGTGTCGAGGCACTGCCCAGCGCCCAGACAGTGCGCTCGGCGTCGAGCCCCAGCAGCTTGGCCGCGCCTGCCGCCGACCCGAAGACGCCGCAGGTGGAGGTGATGTGCCAACCTTGAGGGTAGTGGCCGGGCGAGACCGCGCCGCCGACGCGGCATTCGATCTCGAAACCCAGCGCGAAGGCGAGCAACAGCTCGGGGCCGCTCACCTTGCGGATCTCCGACAGGGCAAGCAGCGCCGGCGCCAGCGGCGAGGTCGGATGCACGACGGTCGGCAGATGGGTGTCGCAATAGTCGAAGACGTTGGCGCCGGCAGCGTTGAGGAAAGTCGCCGTCAGGGGATCGATGCGCTCGGGCCGGCCGACGATGGTGGCCTGCCGGCCGCCGGAGAACTCACCGAGCGTGCGCAACGCCAGTTCGACCGGCTGGGTGCGGCAGCCCGCGATCGCCACCGCGAAGAAGTTCATCAGCGCGCGCTTGGCTTCGTGGCGCGCCTGCTCGGGCAGGTCGTCCCACCTGGTATCGACGACGAAGCGGGCGAGTTCGGGCGTTACGCCTTGTCTGGGAAGCATGGGTACTCTTTCGGTGAGGAGAAACGTCTATTCGCGAACCGGATTGCCTTCGAGCTTGAGCGCGGCGTCGACGGCAGGCTTGATGCCTTCGTCGAGCCGCAGGCAGCCGGCGTTCAGCCCGTCGCCCGGCTTCTTGTCGACCGGCGCGATGAACAATGCGGTGACCTTGATGTCGCCGACGGCCAGCCGCGCCTCGCTCAGCCAGCGCGTGGCACGGATCGAGGCGCCGCCCTTGTCGAGCGGGACCCAGCCGCACATCACGGTCCGCTCGCCCGACGGGTCTATGCGGATGTGGGCCGTGTCGCTGCCCTTGAAGCTGCCGGCGGCGCTGGTCACCTGCCATTCGAAGGGAACGGCGCGATAGAGCTTCGCATCGTCGGCCGAGACGTCGATGGTGCCGACATAGTCGGCCTTCGCCAGCGAGGGATCGCGGATCCAGCCCAGCGACGCCGCGACGGCGTAGAGCGCGAGAGCGGCGGCGAGCAGAAGCATCGCCCAACGCGGAACACCGGTCATGATCGGGCCCGTCCGCTCAGGCGAGGATCGGCGAGAGGCCGCCGTCGATCACCAGCGTGTGGCCGGTGATGTAGGAGCCGGCATCCGACGCCAGCAGCAGAAGCGCGCCGCGCAGGTCCTCCTGCTTGCCCCAGCGCGCGACGGCGGTGCGGCTTTCGAGCATGGCGTTGAAGTCCTTGTTCTGCTGCAGCGGCACGTTGAGTTCGGTGCGGATGTAGCCGGGCGCGATCGCGTTCGCGGTGACGTGTGGCCCGAACTCCGCGGCCAGGTTCTTGGTGAGGCCGATCAGCCCGTGCTTGGCCGAGACATAGCCCGCGACCGAGGCGCGGCCGACGACGCCCAGGACCGAGGAGATGTTGACGACGCGGCCGTACTGGCGCGCCAGCATGTGGCGGCCGACCTCGCGGGAGACGACGAACTGCGAGATCAGGTTGGTCTCGATCACCTTGCGGAAATCCGGCGTCGCGGTGTCGACGATGTCCTGTCGGTGGATGATGCCGGCATTGTTCACCAGTGCGTCGATGCGGCGGTGCTTCGAGATGATGCCGCGGACCTTGGCCACCACGTCAGCCTCGTCGGTGATGTCGATCGGCACGACATGCGCCTTGCCGCCCTTGCGGGCGATGGCGCGGGCGGTCTGGTCGAGCTCTTTCACGGAGCGGCCGGCGCACAACACGGTGGCGCCGGCGCCCGCCAGGGCCAGCGCCATGTCGCGGCCCAGCCCGCGCGAGGCGCCGGTGAGCAGCACCACGCGATTCTTCATCGAAAACAGATCGGCCATGTTCCCGCCTGATGTGCGTTTCTTTGCCTTGGGGGGCGATCCTAGCCTATGAAAGGTGCCGCAGATATCGGGAGAAGCGACATGGCGAAATCGAACAAGGTGGCGATCGTGACGGGCTCGGCGACCGGACTGGGCGCTTCGTGCGCGCTCGACCTGGCGGAGCGCGGCTGGAACGTCGCGATCAACTACACCAAGAGCAAGAAAGAGGCGGACGAGACCTACGAGGCGGTGAAGGCCAAGGGCGTCGAGGCGATCCTCGTGCAGGCCGACATGGGCCAGGACGCCGATTGCAAGAAGCTCGCCGCCGAGACCATGAAGAAGTGGGACCGTATCGACGGCCTCATCAACAATGCCGGCACCACCAAGTTCCAGAACCAGGGCGACCTCGACGGCGTCGGGCCGGAGGACTTCGACCGCATCATGCGGGTCAACGTCACCGGTCCCTACATGATGAGCCGCGCCGTCTTCCCGGTCATGAAGAAGCAGTGGGAAACCGACCAGAGCCGCGGGTCGATCGTGAACATCTCCTCGATCGCCGGTGTCATGGGCGTCGGTAGCTCGATCCCCTATGCCTGCTCCAAGGGCGCGCTCAACACGCTGACGCTCACGCTCGCGCGCTGGCTGTCTCCGGCGGTCAGGGTCAACACGGTGTGCCCGGGCTTCATCCAGACGCGCTGGCTGCTGGGCGGCATGGGCGAAGAGAACTACAACAAGATGAAGCAGGGCCAGGAGCAGAACACGCCGCTGCGCCAGGCCGGTACGCCCGAGCAGATGGCCGAGGCGGTGCTCTTCTTCCTGACCAGCGCCAGCAACATCACCGGCGAGTTCCTGATCGTCGATGCCGGCACTCACCTCGCCAGCCTGCCGATGAAGGCGAGGTAGCGGGAGGGCGGCGCGGGATCAGCGCTGCCGGAATTCCAGCCAGAAGCCGTGGGTCTCGACCCACAGGCTCTTGCGGGCACAACCCGCGACTTCCCTGACGGCGACATGGTTCGCGATCAGGACCTGCCGGGTCACCGCAAGGTTTTTGACGCTGACCGTCGCGCCGACGATCGGGCGTCCGGGCACGATCTGCGCATTCGCCGGCAGAAGGACGATCTCTCCTTCCTTCAGCGCGATGACGCGCCGGCTCGAACCGAAGGGGGCACAGGCTTCCCCGGACGTGAGTTCTCCCGCCGGGAGATCGATGATCTGCCGTTCCGCCGGACTGCCGGCCAGCCAGACGGCCGACAGGTTCTCGGCGCCGTTGGGATGCGCGAAATGCTCTGGCCGATCCGTGGGTGAGCGCTGTCGTTTGTCGAAGAATACGCCGGGCAACGCCGTCGCCTGAGCGCCCGGCCGGTAGAGGCCGAAGGAGACCGGGCCGTCGCCCGTCTTCAGCCAATCGACATATTGGCTCGACAGCGCATCCTCCGCGGTCCCGGCCGTGATCAGCTCGATCTCGGTGCCATCGGCGAACTTCGCGTGCTCGTTACGCAGCCCGTTGGCATGCGGCCGGCCGGGCTTCAGGGCGAAGCCCAGCGCCTCGAAATCGGACTTCGCGCGTTCGAGGTCTCGCACCACCACGGGAATGTGGTCGAGCCCCTGAACGGCCGACTGGGCACGAGCCGACACGGTCGCGGCGAGAGTCAGAAGCAGGGCGAGGCAGAGGCGAATCATGCTGGTTCAATAGTATCACTGTCGAAACAGCAGGAACGTGCCGTCTCGCCGTTTCCCAAGCGAAGAGATTTTCCTTTCGGATAACGTCTCTTCATGCGGCCGCGCACTTCTTCTCCATGGCGCCAAAAGGCAGCGCGCCCAAGATCATCCGAACAATCTTCGGAGGTCGCAGACCATGACGCTTCAAGAACAACTCGACGTCTTCTCCAACCTGTCGAGCGTCGTCGCCGACATGAACTATCTCGCGCCGATGGCGGAGCGGCCGCGCAACTATACGTTCGACCCGCCGCCGGGCATCCCGCGCAGCAACGCCGAACACGAGGCGCGTGCCGTCTCGATCCGTGATGCGCGTCCTATTGCCGACAGGGTCTCGCTCGACGCCAACGGCTTCGCGCTGGTCCGGCATCGCAGCGCCGTAAAGGACTTCTTCGACGACGAGGAAGTGCGTCGCGTCTATTACCCCGAGGTCGAGCGCCTGGTGCGCGAGGCGACCGGCGCGGACCGCGTGCACATCTTCGACCACACGACGCGCCGCCGCGTGCCCGACGCCGAGAGCCAGGCGGATGCGCCGCGCCAGCCGGTGCGCCGCGTCCATATCGACCATACGGCGCGCTCGGGTCCGCAGCGGGTGCGCGATCTGCTGCCCGACGAAGCCGGCGAGTTGTTGAAGGGGCGGGTGCAGGTCGTGAACCTGTGGCGGCCGATCAAGGGGCCGCTGCTCGATTCACCGCTCGCGGTGTGCGACGCGACGACCATCGCGCTCGACGATCTCGTGCCGTCGGATCTCGTCTATCCGCACCGCGTCGGCGAGACCTATTCGGTGAAGTTCAATCCGGCGCATCGCTGGTATTACGTGCCGCAGATGCGGACCGACGAGGCGTTGCTGCTGAAGTGCTCCGACACATCGACCGGCGTCCCGGCGCGCTTCACGCCGCACAGCGCCTTCACCGATCCGACGGCGCCCGCCGACGCACCGCCGCGCGAGAGCATCGAGGTCAGGACGCTGGTGTTTCACCGGTCTTGACGACCTCCGTCGCCCTGAGCGGAGCGCAGCGTAGTCGAAGGGCCTCTTTTCTCTTCGACAGTTTGTGCGCCGGAAAAAAGGTCCTTCGACTGCGCCGCCCTTCGGGCGGCTTCGCTCAGGACGACGATTACGTCGGAATTTCGTGGCCGCGGCCGATGTTGCGGACGACGTCCTTGAGGTGCGGCTTCACTTCGAGCAGCGCCTTGCGGTAGGCGACCAGGCCCCGGAGCATCGCGCCGTCGCGCTTCAGCAGGGTGTCGGCGAACTCGACCATGCGGGTGTTGGGCCAGCCGTGTTTGCGCAGGTCCAGGAGCTTCAGGAAGGCCTCTTCCTCGGTGCCCGGCGCGAACTGCGTCATCAGGATGGCGGCGGCTGCGGTCGAGCGCGAGATGCCGGCGTGGCAATGGACCAGCACATGGCCGTCGGGCCGCGCATGCACGCGCTCGCCGAACGCCAGCACCTTCTCGATGTGAGCGGGCGTGCAGGCCTCGAAGCCGGGATACTCGGCCACCACGTCGTCGAAGCGGATCAGCTCGTGGTCGATGCCGGGATAGGTGTCGAGCGCTGCCGGGCGCGGCTCGTGGGTGTCGATGATCGACAGGACGTGACTGACGCCGACAGCGCAGTGCTGCGGCAGCTCGGGAATGCCGCAGATCGTGACTTTAAAGGGAGGGAGTGCCATGGCGCGACCCTACAGCAAGCCACGCGCCATGTGCAGTCCGATGCCCAACAGACCGACGAGGAAGACGCGGCGGAACATCTCGGGCGACAACGCATTGCGCGACTTCTGACCGAGCCACACGCCGATCGATGTCGGCACGACGGCGGCAACGCCACCGATCACGTTGGTGACGTCGAACGCGCCCTGGCGCAGCAGCGCGATGCTGAGCGCCGCGGTGATGAAGATGAACAGGATGCCCAGCGCCTGTACGAGGTCGTCCTTGTTGATCTCGAGCGACTGCATGTAGGGCAGGAACGGGACCGCTGCGATGCCGGTGATGCCGGCGACGAAGCCGCTGGCGACGCCCATCAGCGGATTCATCCAGCGTTCGGTCTCCCTCGTCACATGCGGACGCCAGGCGAGCAGGGCGACGGTCGAGTAGAGCACCAGCATGACGCCCAGCCACATCGTGGCCTTGGCCGAGCCGAGCTGGCCCAGGGTCGCGGCGATGATGATCAGCGTGACGGTCGCGGTGGCGGCAAGCGTCCAGAAGCGGCGGAACAGGCGGCCCAGCCCATGGCCGTAGATCGCCTGCCAGATGTTCGTGACGAGCGTCGGGATCGTCATGATCGCGAGCGCATCCTCGAGCGGGATGGCCAGCGTCATCAGGCCGACTGCAATCGGCGGCAGGCCGATGCCGATCGCGCCCTTGGCGATGCCGGCGACGATGAACGCGCCGGCAATCACCAGCATCTGTATTTCGGTCATCAGCCCAGCACGCCTTTCGCCAGCCGATCGAAAGCCTCCCAGAACAGGGTCTGGATCTCGTCGGTCTCCATCATGATCTCGTGCCGCGCATGGCCGATCGTGAAATGCTCGCCGTGCTTCAGCCGGGTGACCAGCGGCGCATGGCTGCGCGGGTCGATCAGGCGGTCCTCGCCGGCGGTGATCAGGAGCAGGGGAATGTTGATGCGCTCGAGGTAGCCCGGCGCATGGACGACGGCCATCGAGCGGATCGCCTGGCGGGACCATCCGATCGTCGGTCCGCCCAGCGAGAGGCGGGGATCGGCCGTGAACCACTCCTCGGTGAAGCGGTAGCGCCGCTCGTCGTGGGTGACGAAGTTGGAGGCGAACTCGCGCGCCAGCAGGATGAAGGGCCCGGTGCCGAACAGGTAGCGGTCCTCGACCGCCGGGACCTCCGGCATGATCATCAGGACCGACCGCAGCATGGCTTCGCGCCGCAGCGCGGTCATGGGCGAGACGAACAGGGCGGCCGAGAAGGGGCCGGTCCCGTTCTCCGCCATCTCCCGCATCACGATATGGCCGCCCATCGAATGGCAGAGGGCCAGGACCGGGCGCGGCGCCTCGGGCGCGACGACGGTTTCGACGAACAGCTTGAAGTCGGCCATGTAGGTCGAGAAATTGTCGATATGGCCCTTGCCGGGGTCGGCCAGCGGCCGGTCCGACAGGCCCTGGCCGCGCCAATCCATAGCGGCCACGGCAAACCCGCGCTCCAAAAGCTCGCCCACCACCTCGGTGGCGTACTTCTCAATGAACTCGCCGCGCCCCGTCAGGACGACGACGGTACCGCGGGGAGCCCCCAGGGCATTCCACCAAGCGTACCGCACGCGCACACCGTCCCGGACAAGAAAGCCGTAACGGTCAGCCGGTCGATAGGTTGCGGTGAGAGAGGAGGGTATCTCCCGGGGCGCCGCAGTTGGGTCCTGATCGGTCATGGTTTGTGGCGTTTTGGCGAAGGACGGGCGTCAAGGCCAGCAAAGAATTGGGCATTTTAGCCATCATCGCATTGGGTCTCTTTACCGTACCCGGAGGCACGGCTATAGACCCATCGTCGCCTCACCGCCTGCGAAGGGTCGCAGTCGAGGAAATCGGGCGCAAGGAAACCTCGAAGAGGTCCGCCGCACTGCGTGGTAGTCGGCTCGCTTGGAGAGTCGATCCGGGCACGGTCCTTGCGTCGACGCTAGTCGTCCGCAGGAGACTTGCGACCGCGATCCCGAAGCGAGCGTTCTCCACCGGCGGATTTGCCGGAGCAATCGTCTCTTCATGATGCGTAGAGGCCTGGTTCTTCTCATTGTCGTGGCGGCCACTCTGGTGGGCTGGCGTCTGCTGGACAGCCGAATGTCGGCGGCCGACGTCGAGGGCACGCTGCACGGCGTCACCTACGCCCCCTGGGCCAAGGATCAGGATCCGCTGGAGGGCAAGGCGAGCGGCCTGTGGAGCTTCCTGAGCACCGCGGTGAACGAGGCCCCCACGCCGCAGATCAAGCCGCGCAAGGAGCAGATGGAGCGCGACTTCGCCATGCTGAGTGGCAAGGTCAACTACGTCCGTACCTACCGCACCACCGACGGCGGCGACGTGATGCCGGCGCTGGCCGCCAAGTACGGCCTGAAGCTGGTGCCCGGCGCCTGGATCTACAGCCCCAACGAAGCCAAGCTGCAGTTCGGCCGCGAGTCGAGCGAGGTCAACGCCGAGGAGACCGGCGCGCTGATCCGCATGGCCAACCAGAACCCGAACATCGAGCGCATCCTCGTCGGCAACGAGAACATCCTGCGCTTCGACGGCCAGAAGGACCTGCGCGACCCCAACGCGACCAGCCCGGCCCAGCTCATCCGCGAGATCCGCAACGTCAAGCGCAACGTCAAGGTGCCGGTCAGCACGGCCGAGCCGTGGCACGTCTGGGAGCGCTATCCCGAACTGGCGCGCGAGGTCGACTATCTGGCCGTCCATATCCTGCCCTACTGGGACGAGCAGTCGAACTCGACGCCGCTCGAGTACGTGAAGGAAAAGATCGGGCTGCTGCGCAAGCTCTACCCGAACAAGAACATCATCGTGACCGAGGTCGGCTGGCCCTCGAACGGCGCTTCGCGTCGCAGCCCCGGCTCGGGCGTCGTGAAGTACGCCACGCCGGCCGAGCAGGCCAAGAACGTGCGCGACATGGTGGCGTGGCTGCGCTCGCAGAACATCGACACCTTCGTCGTCGAAGCCGTCGACCAGCCGTGGAAGTCCTACGATCTCGAGGGCAAGGCGGGTGGCTACTGGGGCCTCTGGAACGCCGACCGCCAGCAGAAGTTCGCCTGGACCGGCTCGATCGAGAGCTTCCCGCAATGGTTCTCCTGTGCGGCCTGGTCGCTCGCGGCCTCGCTGCCGCTGATGCTGTTGTTCCTGTGGCGCTGGCCGCGACTCGGCATGGCTGGGCAGGTGGGCTTCTGCGCGCTGTTGGCCCTGTCGGCGAGCGCCGTCACCTATGGCGGGTCGGTCGCGGCCGGGACCTACATGGTCACTTCCGAGAAGGTGGGCTGGGCCGTGCTCGCCTTCTTCCTGATCTCAAGCCTCGGCATGGCGCTGATCCAGGCGCTGGAGATGGCGGAGACGATCTGGCGTGGCCGCTGGACGCGCGAAGCGCTGCCCGCCGCCGAGATGATCGCGCTGCAACCCGCCAACCGCGACTGGCCCAAGGTCTCGTTGCATGTGGCGATCTGCAACGAGCCGCCGTCGATGGTCATGCAGACCCTCGATTCACTGGCCGGCCTCGACTATCCGAACTTCGAAGTCATCGTCATCGACAACAACACCAAGGACCCCGCGGTGTGGCGTCCGGTGCAGGACTACTGCGCTCAGCTCGGCGAGCGCTTCAAGTTCTTCCACTTCGACGTCATGAAGGGCTTCAAGGCTGGCGCGCTGAACTTCGTGCTGAGCCAGACCGCGCCCGACGCCAAGGTGATCGGTGTCATCGACAGCGACTACATGGTGCGGCCGGACTGGCTGAAGGCGCTGGTGCCGTACTTCGACGACGCCAAGATCAGCTACGTGCAGGCGCCGCAGGATCACCGCGACTGGCGCGGCGACCGGTTCAAGGAAATGCTGAACTGGGAATATGCCGGCTTCTTCGACATCGGCATGTGCCTGCGCAACGAGTACGACGCCATCATCCAGCATGGCACGATGACGCTGGTGCGCCGCTCCTGCATGGAGGAGATGGGCGGCTGGGCGACCTGGTGCATCACCGAGGATACCGAGCTCGGCCTGCGCCTGATGGAGAAGGGCTACGGCGCGATGTACAGCCGTGAGCGCTTCGGCCACGGCCTGACGCCCGACCATTTCTCCGGCTACAAGAAGCAGCGCTTCCGCTGGGCCTACGGCGCCATGCAGATCATGAAGGCGCATGCCGGCAAGATGTTCTTCGGCGATACCAAGCTGACCTTCTGGCAGAAGTACCACTTCGTCGCCGGCTGGCTGCCGTGGTTCGCCGATGCGCTGAACCTGATCTTCACCTGGGCGGGCCTCGCGTGGGTGGCGGCCGTCGTGCTGCCGCCGCTGTTCGGCATGAAGCCGGTCGGCCTGCCGCCGTCGGAATTCATTGCGCCCACCATCGGCATCTTCGTCTTCAAGCTGCTCTACTCGTTCGGGCTCTACTTCGATCGCGTGCGCTGCACATTCCGCCAGAGCATCGGCGCCTCGCTGGCCGGCCTCGCGCTTACCTACACGGTGGGCCGGGCGGTGATCTATGGCCTGGCGACCAGCCGCCTGCCGTTCATGCGGACTCCGAAGATGGACGAGCGCGCCACGCTCAGCATGGCGCTCGGCATGGCGCGCGGCGAGGCGGTGCTCGCCGTGCTGCTGTGGGTCGCCGCGGCGGTGCTGTGGTTCGGCAGCGGTGTCGTCGATCCTGAAGCCCGCCTGTGGTCGCTGTTCATGATCGTGCAGTCGCTGCCGTATGTCGCGGCGGTCTACGTCTCCATGGTCAATGCAGTCGAGCAGATGCGGCACGCCCAGACGGTGTTCGAGGCACCGGCCCCGACGCCGCCGGCCGCCGCAGCACCTGCCATGCAACCCGCGCAATAGGGAGCGGCCGCTTTTTCCTGTCGACTTGGAAAAGCGTCTGTTAGCGTTTCGCCATGCCTCCGATCGAGTCTCGTGCCGGTCTCGACTCGCGCGCCGGTACCGCCCTTTTCCTGAAGCGCTGGCTGCGCAATCCCTTCTCGATGGGCGCGGTCGTGCCGAGCGGACGGCTGCTGGCCGAAGCCATGGCGCGCGCGACGCTTGCCGAGATGAAAGGCCGCGACGGCCACGTCATCGAGCTGGGCGCCGGCACGGGCGAGGTCACCAAGGCGCTGCTGGCGGCCGGCATTCCGGCTGACCGGCTGGCGCTGGTCGAGCGCGAGCCCGAACTCGCATCCTTCCTGCGCCGTCACTTCGTCGGGCCACAGATCGTCGAGGGCGACGCCACGCGCCTGCAGAAGATCCTGGCGGAGCAGGGGATCACCAAGGTCTCCGCCATCGTGTCGAGCCTGCCGCTCCTCTCGCTACCCGCCGAGGTCGTGCGCGGCATCGTGCATGGCGTGTTCGACGCCCTGCCACGCGGGGCGGCGCTGGTGCAGTTCACCTATGGCCCCTCGCAGCCCGTGCCGCGGGCGCTGAGCCAGGAACTGCGACTCGTCGCCTCGCGCGGCTCGCGCATCTGGCGCAACGTGCCGCCCGCCGTGGTCTGGACTTTCCGGAGACCCGCCGGCGCGTGAAGTCCTTTCCGTTAAATCAGGCGCTGCGCGCCGACGTCACGGCCCATCTCGGCCGCTTCGATCTCCGCCGGCAGGCTGACCCCGGCAGTCTGAAGCGTGCTGCGGTGGCCATCGTCATCGCCGAGGCCGATCAGCCCGGCGAGGCGGCCTTCCTGCTGACTAAGCGCACCCCGAAGCTGCGTGCCCATGGCGGCCAGTGGGCTCTGCCGGGGGGCCGGGTCGATCCCGGCGAGACCATCGAGCAGACCGCGCTGCGCGAGCTGCACGAGGAGCTGGGCGTGCTGGCCTCGACCGACGATATCCTGGGCACGCTCGACGACTATCCGACCCGCTCGGGCTACCTGATCGCGCCGGTCGTCGTGTGGGCGCCGGGCGTCACGCTGACGCCCAATCCGTCCGAGGTCGCGGGCGCCTACCGCATCGCCTGCGGCGAACTCTTCCGCGACGGCTCTCCCGAGATCGTGGCGATCGAGGAATCCGACCGCCCGATCATCCGCCTGCCGCTTCCCGTGGCGACGGTGAACGCGCCGACGGCGGCGGTGCTGTTCCAGTTCCGCGAAGTGGCGCTGGCCGGCCGCGACACCCGCGTCGACCATTACGAGCAGCCCGTCTTCGCCTGGCGTTAAGCCGCCGCGCGCTTCTTCAGGAAGACCGTCGTCTCCTGTTCCATCACCTGCTCGCCGAACTGGTTGATCGTGACCTGACGCAGGCGGGCGATGCCACGGTCGGGCTTGGAGGCGGAGGGACGCAGTTCGACGATGTCGGACACCACACGCAACGTGTCGCCCGGCCGGACGGGACGCGGGAACTGGACCTCGCCGATGCCGGGCGAGCCCAGGCTGCAGGCGCGGAAGACGCCGAGGTCGAGCCACAGGCGCAAGGTCGCGCCCATCGTGTGAAGGCCCGACGCGATCAGGCCGCCAAACGTCCACTTCGCCGCGAACTCGGGATCGGTGTGGAAAGGCTGCGGATCCCACTGCCGGGCGAAGTCGATGATGGCGGCTTCGGTGATCGTCATCCCGCCGCTCATGAATCGGTCGCCGACCTTGAAATCCTCGTAGAAGCGATCGGTCAAAGGACCAGCTCCATGTACACGGTGCCGGGCACCGGGCTCGGGTAATAGGGCGCGATCTCGGTGAAGCCCATCGAGCGATAGAGCTTGATCGCGGCCTCCATTTTGGGACCGATTGTGTCGAGTCTGAGACGGCTGTGCCCACAGGCGCGCGCCGCCTCGACGATGCGATGGGCCAGCACGCGGCCGATGGAATTTCCGTCGTCGAGTCGCTCCTTGCGGAACGCCGGCCGGACATAGAGCCGCTTCATCTCGCCGATGTCCGGCTCGAGCTGCCGCAGCGCCACGGTGCCGGCGGCGGCGCCGTCGACGCGAGCCAGCAGCAGCGCGCCACCCGGCGGCGCGTACTTCGCCGCGAGGTCGGCGAGCTCGGCCTCGAAATCCTGGTAGTCGAGCGAGAAGCCGAGCGACCCGGCATATTCCCGAACCAGTCCGGCGATGGCGTCGTGGTCCGCGGCATCGCGTGGCGGAGCGATCTGTATTCTGCCTGTCATGCGGCCATTTTCAGGGGCCTGTGCTACCCTGTCATCCGAAACGAACTGGGAGGTTCAAGAAATGAATCCGACGCGTCGCCAGGCCTTGGCGCTCGCCGGCGCGGCGGGCGCTGCGCTGGCCGCACCGCTTGCTGCACCGGCCATCGCGCAGTCGCCGTGGCCCAACAAGCCCGTGCGCTTCATCGTGCCGTTCCCGCCCGGCCAGGCGGCCGACATCTTTGCGCGCCTGATGGCCGAGAAGCTGACCGACATCTGGAAGCAGCAGGTCATCGTCGAGAACAAGGGCGGCGGCAGCGGCATCCCGGCGACCGAGTACGGCAAGGCGGCCGCGCCCGACGGCTACACGCTGATGGTCGTGTCGAGCGGTACGTTCGGCGTCAATCCGAGCCTCTATCCCGACCTGCCGTACAAGCCGCTGACCGACTTCCTGCCGATCTCCAACATCTTCCTGGTGCCGCTGGTGATCGTGGCGCATCCAAGCCTGCCGGTGAACACGCTGGCCGAGCTGATCGCGCTGGCCAAGAAGGAGCCGGGCCAGCTCTCCTACGCCTCGGCCGGGCCGGGCACGTCGCAGCATCTCAGCATGGAGCTGTTCAAGCTGAAGGCCGGCGTCGACATCGTGCACATTCCCTACAAGGGCAGCGGCCCGGCGATGGCCGACCTTTTAGGCGGCCACGTGAAGCTGATGATGGACAGCACGGCCGCCGCGCTGAACCACATCAAGGACGGGCGCATCAAGGCGCTGGGCGTGACGACCTCGCGGCCCGCGCCGCCGCCGCTCGAGAAGATCCCGCTGATCGCGGCCACCCTGCCGGGCTTCAACGCCGCCGGCTGGTCGGGCCTCGCCGCGCCCGCGCGTACGCCGCTGGAGATCGTGGCCAAGGTCAGCAAGGACATGCAGACGCTGCTGAACGACGACGCGGTGATCAAGCAGATCGAGCAGCGCGCTGCCCTGCCAGCGCCCGGCACGCCCATTCAGTTCGCCGAGTTCATCAAGAACGAGATCGACACCTGGGGCGCGGTGGTGAAGGCCACCGGCACGAAGCCGGGGACCTGAGCAGGGGAAAAGAAACCCGTCGTCTCGACCGGAGCGCCGCAGGCGCGTAGCGGAGAGACCTTCTCTCCACGAATAAGTGGCTTTTAGTGGAGAGAAGGTCTCTCCACTACACCTCGCTGCGCGAGGCTCCGGTCGAGACGACGGAGCCTTCTACAGCCCGAAGCTCCGCATGCCGTAGATCAGGCCGACGACCAGCAGGCCGACGAAGATCGTCTCGGTGATCAGCAGCATCACCGGGGCCATGCCGATGCGCACCAGCGCCAGCAGCGACGTCTTCATGCCCAGCGCCGCGATGGCGGTGATGATCAGGAAGGCCGAGATCTGGCCGACCGCGTCGCGCACGGCGGCCGGGATGAGGCCCAGCGAGTTCAGCGCCGCGAGCGCCAGGAAGCCGAACAGGAAGACCGGCGGGGTCGGCCGCGCCGAGCTCTGCGGGCCGCCGCTCTTGGCGACCCACCAGGCGATGCCGGCGATGGCCGGCAGCAGGGCCGCCACGCGCAGCAGCTTGGTGATGACCGCGTCGCTCAGCACCTGCGGGCCCATCGTCTGGCCCGCGCCTGCGACCTGCGCCACGTCGTGGATCGCACCGCCCAGGAACACGCCCATCTCGAACAGCGAGAAGCCCAGCGCCTCGCGCAGGGTGGGATAGATCACCATCACCACCGTGCTGAGGAAGTTGACGCCCATCACGGTGAAAGCGAGGTCGCGGTCGGAATTCTCATGCTTGGGCAGCACGGCTGAGGCGGCCATCGCCGCCGCCGCGCCGCAAACGCCGGTGGCGCAGCCGGTCAGCAGACCGAAATTCTGGTTTAGGCCGAACAGGCGCGAGGCCCAGGCGCCGAACACGATGGTGCAGCCGACGGCGGCCACCGCGACCACGATCGGCAAAGCGCCGCCCTCGACGAGATTGCCGAGCGTCAGGCGCGCGCCCAGCAGGGCGACTCCGATGCGAAGCAGGGTGCGGCCGGCGAATTCGAGGCCGGGCTTCAGCGCGGGCCGGGCCGACAGCGGCTGCAGCGCCATGCCGATGACCAGGGTGAGGATCAGCGGCGGGACCCAGACGGCGCCGAAGCGCAGCAGGCTGCGCGTATCGGCGTAGTAGGCGACCGCGGCGATGACGGCGCAGAGGGCGATGCCGGGTGCGGAGCGGCGGAGATTGTCGGGAGCCCAGAGCTTGGCGAGGTCGGCGGCGACGGCGCTACGCATCGAGCACGGCCACGAGCTGGCCTTCGCCGATTGCCTCGCCTTCGTTGACCTTGAGTTCCTTGATGACGCCCGCCTTGGGCGACAGGACCGGGATTTCCATCTTCATCGATTCGAGGATCATGATCTCGCCGTCGGCCTCGATCCGATCGCCCGCCTTGACCTGGATCTTCCAGACATTGCCGGCGATCTCCGACTTCACATTGACGACGGCCATGCCCCAAGCGTCTCCCGTATTTCGTTACCGATCTTTTTCGGCCAGCGTGCGCGCGAGTGCAAGCGCGGAGCCTCCGACCCTTGCGCCGAGCCGGTATGCGGTTGTGTTGACGTCTGAAATCGCCCCGTCCTGCAATGTGGAACGGCCATCGCCGATGCGTGCGGATTGCGTTGCGACTGCGATGGCGGCGAGGCCTTCCTTGTCGAGTTTGGGCAGGGCCAGCACGCCGCCGCGATCGGCGCCGAAGCCCGCGTCGTTAAACATCAGCAGGAGCGTCCGGAAGGGCGCAGTTGCCCGGTAGGAGTTGAGCGCACCGTGGCTGCCGGTGGCGACGATGCGGCCGCGATCCTCCGGCAGCAGCAGCGTCGCAGAGTCCGCGCAGATGGTGCCATCGATCGTGTAGCGGCTCTCGCCCTTGGCCGGCGGCATCGTGTGCGGCCACGGCGCCTGCTTCAGCAACTCGGCCGCCTCGCGCGCGCTCATGCCCGGCACGACGCCGCAAGCAGTGGCGAGCGCATTGGCGCGGCTGATGATGCCGCGGGCCTGCAGGTCGGCGCCGTCGCCGATGCGGGCACTCGCCGTCGCGACCGCCGCCATCGCCATGCCGAGCCCGTCGGCATAGGCGAGGCCGCTGACACCCGCCTCGTCCTTGCCGATGCCGGCATCGTGGTGGATCGCGGCGCGGCAGCCGAACTTGGCGGACATGTAGGCGGCGTAGACCGCGCCATGGCTGGCGCCGATTACGACCGCGCCGTCGGCTTCGGGCGGCAGCTTGGTCACGCTGTCGAAGACGAGGACGGGAACGGGAGCAGGGACGGGCATCGCGCGAACCTAGCCGGGAGGCTATACCCTCGGCCATGTCTCAACCGGTGGACAACAAGGTCGCGATCCTCGTCCTGCAGCACCCGCAGGAGCAGGACCGTGTGCTGGGCACGGCCGGCCTGCTGGCGGGCGGGCTAGCGAACGCCAAGGTGGTCGTCGGCCTGTCTTGGCGAAACCTCGCGCATGCACTGGGCACACCGGCCGAGTCGCGCGACTGGGGCGTGCTCTATCTCGGCTCGACGCAGGCCAAGGCGGCCGCGAAAGGGCAGACGCCGTTGGTCGCGGTGGATGCCAAGGGCGAGGTGATGCCCGACCAGGACGCGGCGCGGGCCGGCCTCAAGGGGCTCATAGCGCTCGACGGCAACTGGGCGCAGGCCAAGGCGCTGTGGTGGCGCAATGCCTGGCTGACCAAGCTGCGCCGCTTCGTCGTCGTGCCGGACGGACCATCGCTCTATGGCGATCTGCGGCGCGAGGCACGGCCCGATGCGGTCTCGACCCTGGAAGCGGTGGCGCTGTCGTTGCAGGTGCTGGAAGGCGATGCTGCGGTGCGGGAGAAACTCCTCGTGCCGTTCCGGGCGTTGCTCGCAAAGGCGCGGCGCGAGGGCGTGCGCGATTCCAAACGGGATCGTCGCGTCCGGCGTTAGCCGCCCCTATACTTCCCGCCATGCTCGACCAGCCGGCGGCCCAACTTCCCGTATCCCAGCGGACCAATCCGGAACGCTCCTTCACGGAAGAGGTGCGCGCGCTGCGACTGGGCGAAGGCGAGGTCTTCCGCGGCGAGGGCATCCTCGCGGTCACCAAGGCGATCCTGCAATCAGGCGTGTCCTATGTCGGCGGCTACCAGGGCGCGCCGGTCTCGCACCTGGTCGACGTGCTGGTTGAATCGCAGGATCTGCTCGACGAGCTTGGCGTCCATCTCGAAACCTGCACCAACGAATCCTCGGCGGCGGCGCTGCTCGGCGCCTCGATCAACTATCCGATGCGCGGCTGCGTGACGTGGAAGTCGATCGTCGGCACCAATGTTGCGGCCGATGCGCTCTCCAACCTCGCGTCGCCCGGCGTGATCGGCGGTGCGCTGATCGTGGTCGGCGAGGATTACGGCGAGGGCGCCTCGGTCATCCAGGAGCGGACGCAGGCCTATGCGCTGAAATCCTCGGTCTGGCTGATGGACCCGCGTCCATCGCTGCCGACCATCGTGCGCTGCACGGAGAAGGCGTTCGAGCTGTCGGAAGCGACCAACACGCCGGTGATGATGGAGCTACGCATCCGCGCCTGCCACGTCACGGGTGAATTCGTGGCCAAGGACAACGTGCCGCCCGCCGTGTCGCGCAACCGGCGGCTGGCGGAGCCGGCGGCGCACAATTACGACCGCATCTCGCATCCGCCATCGACCTATGCGCACGAGAAGATCAAGGTCGAGGTCCGCCAGCCCGCGGCCGAGCGCTTTATCGTCGAAAATGGCCTGAACGAGATCCTGCCGGGCGAGCGCTCCGATCTCGGCATCATCGTGCAGGGCGGCATCACCAACGTGCTGGTGCGCGGCCTCGACCGGCTGGAGGTCGAGGGCAAGATCCCGACCCTGGTGCTGAACGTCACGCATCCGCTGGCGCCCGACCAGATTGCCGATTTCTGCAAGGGCAAGCGCGCGGTGCTGGTGGTCGAGGAGGGCGCGCCCGACTACGTCGAGCAGGCGATCCACGTCCTGCTGCGCAAGCGCGACATCGACACCAAGGTCTACGGCAAGGACGTGCTGCCGATGGCGGGTGAGTACACCGCCGAGGTGGTGACCGAGGGCCTGCTGAAGTTCTTCGCGCAGTCGGCCAACGACATCGACCTCAGCAAGCCGCGCGAGCGGTTCGAAGCGGCGCGCGCCGGCCGCGCCGAGGCGCAGCGCCTGCTGGGCGGGCCGTTGCCGCTTCGTCCGCCGGGCTTCTGCACCGGCTGTCCCGAACGGCCGGTCTTCTCGGCGATCAAGCTGCTCGAGCGTGAGGTGGGCAAGGTCCACATTTCGAGCGACATCGGCTGCCATTCGTTCGCCACCCTGGCGCCGTTCAACCTCGGCAACTCGATCCTGGGCTTCGGCATGTCGCTGGCGGCGGCCGGCGCGGTGGCGCCGGTGATGCAGAAGCGGACAATCTCCGTGATGGGCGATGGCGGCTTCTGGCACAACGGCCTTTTAAGCGGCGTCGCCTCGTCGATGTTCAATCGTGGCGATCGCGTGCTGGTCATCATGCAGAACGGCTACACCTCGGCCACCGGCGCGCAGTTCATTCCCAACACCTCGGGCAATCGCCGTGACGGCGAGACGACCTCGGACATCGCCGCCACCCTGAAGGCGATGGGCGTGGGCTGGCTGCGGACCATCCGCACCTACAATGTCGGCATCATGCTCAAGACGCTGCGCGAGGCGATGGGCACCGACCACAAGGGCTTGAAGGTCATCGTGGCCGACGGTGAATGCCAGCTCGCGCGCCAGCGCCGCATCCGTCCGCAGATCGCCGCCCAGCTGAAGCGCGGCGAGCGAGTCGTGCGCACGCGCTACGGCGTCGACGACGAGGTCTGCACCGGCGACCATTCCTGCATCCGACTCTCGGGCTGCCCCTCGCTGGTCGTGAAGCCCAGCCCCGATCCGCTGCGCAGCGATCCGGTGGCGAGCGTAAACAATGGCTGCGTTGGCTGCGGCCTGTGCGGCGAGGTGGCCGATGCCGCCGTGCTATGCCCATCCTTCTACAAGGCCGACATCGTGCAGAACGCGACCTGGTGGGATCGCCTGAAGTGGCGCCTCCGCTCGAAGGTGATCGGAGCCATGGCATGTTGAGGTCATGTGGACCGCGGGCCTCCAGGCCCGCTCATGATACCGAGGCGGGCCTGGAGGCCCGCGGTCCGGAAGAATGAAGCCCATCACCATCCTGATCGGCGCGCTGGGCGGCGATGGCGGCGGCGTGCTGTGCGACTGGATCGTCGCGGCGGCGCAGAGCCGGGGTCTTGCTGTGCAGGCGACGCAGATCCCGGGCGTGGCGCAGCGCACCGGCGCCACGACCTACTATGTCGAGGTGATGCCGTCGGGCGCGCCGGTCTCTTCCGTGCTGGCGCTCAATCCGGCGATCGGCGAAGTCGATGTGGCTCTGGCGACCGAGCTGCTCGAAGCCGGCCGGATGATCTTCAACGGCTTCGTGACACCCGACCGCACGACCCTGATCGCCTCGACGCACCGCGTTCTGGCGATCGGCGAGCGCATGGCGATGGGCGACGGCAGCTTCGATGTCGGCCGATTGCTGCGCGCCGTGAAGGAGCGCAGCCGCGAGCAGATCCTGTTCGACATGGATCAGGCGGCCGAAGAATCCGGCGGCGTCATCAACGCCGTGCTGCTGGGCGCACTGGCGGGCTCGGGCAAGCTGCCGATCCCCGACAGCGCCTTCGAGGCCGCGATCCGCCATGCCGGCAAATCCGTCGATACCAATCTGGCAGCCTTCGCCTTCGGCCGCGGTCATGCGCGCGGCGAGCTGGAGCAGGCCGTGCGCGAACATCGCAAGCGGCAGACGGCAGTGCGCGGCGTCGAGGACCTGATCGAGCGCGCCCGTACAAGCTATCCGCTGCCGAGCCTAGACATCGTGGAGGAGGGCATCCGGCGCCTCGCGGTCTATCAGGACCGTGCCTATGCCGCGCTCTATCTCGACCGTCTCGACGCGATCCAGGCGCTGGGCTCGACCGACCTGTTGCGCGAAGTCGCGCGCCATCTCGCGGTGCGCATGTCGTTCGAGGACGTGATCCGCGTGGCCCAAGCCAAGACCTCGGCCGAGCGGGTGGCGCGAGTGCGAGCCGAGGTTCGCGCGAAGGATCACGAGCCGCTGGAGATTACCGAGCACTTCAAGCCAGGCATCGAGGAGATCGCCGCGATCCTGCCGCCATCGCTGGCGCGCCGCCTGATCGGCTGGGGCGAGCGCAGCGGGCGGCTGGGCAAGACCTACTTCTCGATGCACCTCCGCACCTCGACGATCCTGGGCTTTGCCCGCCTCCGTCTCGTGGCCGGCCTGCGCTGGTGGCGGCCGCGCACCTTCCGCTATGTCGAGGAGCAGGCCGAAATCGAGCGCTGGCTGGGTAAGATTCGCGCCGCCGCGCCGCTGGGCCTCGACTTCGCCCGCGAAATCGCGGAGTCGGCGCGCCTCATCAAGGGCTATGGCGACACCTACAAACGCGGCCTCGGCAACTATCGCCGCATTGCGGACGAGGTGATCGCGCCCGCGCTTGCGGGTCGCATGAATGCGCGGGCCGCGGCCGATGCCGTCGCCAATGCGCGGGTGGCGGCGCTGGCCGATCCCGAGGGCGAGTCGCTGTCGAAGACTCTGGCCGCGATCGCTTCCGCAACGTCCACCCTGCGGCAAGCCGCGGAATGATCGACGTCGCTGCTCTCGCACGTCGCGATGCGTTTACGGGCGCGCTGGGGATCGAATTCGTCGAGGCTTCGCTCGGCCGCGCGGTGACGCGGGTCACGATCGAGGAGCGTCATCTCAACTTCAACGGCGTCGGCCATGGTGGCCTGACGTTCACCTTGGCGGACGCCGCCTTCGGTTATGCCTGCAACTCGCAGGGCGTCATCTCGGGCAGTATCGATGCCCACATCATCTACAGCGTGGCCGTGCGCCTGGGCGATGTGCTGACGGCCACCGCCATCGAGATCTCGCGCTCCAGCAAGGCCTCGAACTACCGCATCGACGTCGTTCGCGCCGACGGCAAGCTCGTCGCCGCGATGACCGGCACCGCCCTCATCAGCGGCAAGCCGGTCGTCGTCTAGCCGCGCTGCTCAGGCCGCGCCCTTCAGAATATCCGCCATCTTCTCACCGACCATGATCGACGGCGCATTCGTGTTGCCGGACGGCATGGTCGGGAAGATCGAGGCGTCGGCGATGCGCAGGCCCTGGATGCCGTGGACCCGGAGTTTGTCGTCGACCACGGTGTTCTGGCCCTCGGGGCCCATGCGGCAGGTGCCGATCGGGTGATAGGCGGTCTGCGAGTTGTTGCGAATCCAGGTCAGGATCTCCTCGTCGGACTGCACCGACGGGCCGGGCGAGAACTCCTCGTCGCGATAGACGTCCATCGGCTTGGCGTCGACGATGCGGCGCATCATGCGGAAGCCGGCGGTCATCGCATCCTGGTCGATCTTGTCGGCCAGGAAGTTGAAGCGGATCGCCGGATGGGCCTTGGGATCGGCCGAGCGGATGTGGATCGAGCCCAGGCTCTCGGGACGGAGCTGGTAGCAGGCGATCGTCATCGACGGGAAGTCCTGCAGCTTGCGGGTCTTCGGGTCCTTGATCGAGTAGGGCACGAGATGCATCTGCACGTCGGGCGTCTCGAGTTCGGGCCGCGTCTTCAGGAAGCCCAGCAGCGGCGCCGAGGGCAGGCTCATGAAGCCGCCGCCGGTCGCGAGATACTTCATCATCTGCGTCACGGCGCCGAGGCCGCGCGCCATGTGATTGTAGGAGACGTTGGCCACCTTCAGGCGCCAGATGATACGGGCGTTGATGTGGTCGCGGAAATTTTCGCCGACCGCCTTCAGCTCGTGCTTCACCTCGATGCCGTGCTTCTTCAGGAGCTCCGGCTGGCCGATGCCGGAGAGTTCGAGGATCTGCGGGCTGGCGACGCCGCCGGCCGACAGGATCGTCTCCTTCGCCTTGGCCTGTACGGTCTTGCCCTCCTTCTCGTACTCGACGCCGACGCAGCGCTTGCCGTCCAGCAGGACGCGCAACGTGTGGGCGTTGGTGACGACATGCAGGTTCGGCCGCTTCATCGCCGGTTCGATGTAGCAGTGGGCCACGCTCATGCGCCGGCCCTTGTAGATCGAGGTCTGCGTCTTCACGACGCCTTCCTGGTCCTCGCTGTTGTAGTCCGGGTTGGTCTTGAAGCCGGCCGCTTTCGAAGCCTCGAACAGCGCGTCGTAGAGCGGGTTCTGGTCGGGCACGGTCGAGACCTTGAGCGGCCCGTCGGTGCCGCGGCCGTTCGAGCCGTCGCCGTCGACGAAGTTCTCCATGCGGGTGAAGAGCGGAGCGACGTCGCGCCAGCTCCAGCCGCGACAGCCCATCTGGGCCCAGGTGTCGAAGTCGAGCGGCTGGCCGCGCACCCAGACCAGGCCGTTGATCGAGCTCGACCCGCCGAGCACTTTTCCGCGAGGAACCGGGATCACCCGGTTGGCCGTGTTGGGTTCCGGCTCGGACTGGTAGAGCCAATTGGCGGCCGGGCTGTCGATCAGCAGGCCGAAGGACAGCGGCATGCGGGAGTAGGGATGGCTGGCTGCACCTGCCTCCAGCAGAAGCACTTTGTTGGTGGGCACTTCGGTCAGTCGCGCCGCCAGGGTGCCGCCCGCCGAACCGGCGCCAATGATGATGTAGTCGTACTCGGCCATTTCCCCTGATCCCCCGGGTATTTGTTGTCATGCAAGCGTAGCGCACCGCCATGCGGATGACAGGGGCAATCTCGCCTCGACAGGCCTGCGTCTGCGTGTTCCGATAGGCGGTCGCCGGAGCTGGGGAGCTGGGCGACTCACACACGAGTGGAAGTACGGCCAGAATGTTGGGTTTGGTCCGGGTCGCCCTAAAGCGTCCCTATACGTTCGTCGTCATGGCGTTGCTTATCCTGATCGTCGGGCCGCTGGCGGCCCTTCGAACGCCGGTCGATATTTTCCCCGAAATCCGCATCCCCGTCATCGCCGTGGTCTGGCAGTACACCGGTCTGCCGCCCGACCAGATGTCGGGCCGCGTGATGCTGAACTTCCAGCGTTCGCTTACCACCACCGTCAACGACATCGAGCATATCGAGGGCACGTCCTACACGGGCGTCGGCATCGTGAAGGTCTTCTTCCAGCCCGGCGTCGACATCAGCATCGCCAACGCGCAGGTCACGGCCATCTCGCAGACCGTGCTGAAGCAGATGCCGCCCAACATCACGCCGCCGCTGATCCTGAACTACAACGCCGCGACCGTGCCGATCATCCAGCTGGCGCTCGCCGGCAAGGGCGTGTCGGAGCAGGCGGTGTTCGACCTCGCCATCAACACGGTCCGCACGCCGCTGGTCACCGTGCCGGGCGCCGCCATCCCGTTCCCGTTCGGCGGCAAGTTCCGCCAGATCCAGATCGACCTCGATCCGGCCGCCATGCAGGCCCGCGGCCTGTCGGCCAACGACGTGGCCAATGCGCTGGCGGCCCAGAACCTGCTGACGCCGGCCGGCACGCAGAAGATCGGCAACCACGAATACGCGATCCAGCTCAACAACGCGCCGGTCGACTTCAACGCGCTTTCCGACCTGCCGGTGTTCGCCGCCAACGGCACGGTCGTCTACCTGCGCGACGTGGCGCAGGTGCGCGACGGCAATCCCCCGCAGCAGAACATCGTGCATGTCGACGGCGGCAAGTCGGTCCTGCTGGCCGTGCTGAAGAACGGCGCGACCTCGACGCTCGCGATCATCGAAGGCATCAAGGAACGCGTGGCCGAGCTGAAGCGCTCCCTGCCCGAGAACGTGTCGCTGGCCATCCTGGGCGACCAGTCGCTGTTCGTCGAAGGGGCGGTGTCAGGCGTGGCGCACGAGGCGGTGCTGGCGGCGGTGCTGACCAGCCTGATGATCCTGCTGTTCCTGGGAAGCTGGCGCTCGACGGTGATCATCGCGATCTCGATCCCGCTGGCGATCCTGGGCTCGATCGCGCTGCTGGCGGCGTTCGGCGAGACGCTCAACATCATGACCTTGGGCGGCCTGGCGCTGGCCGTCGGCATCCTGGTCGACGACGCCACGGTCACCATCGAGAACATCAACTGGCACCTGGAGCAGGGCAAGGACGTCGAGACGTCCATCATGGACGGCGCGCAGCAGATCGTGGCGCCGGCCTTCGTGTCGCTGCTCTGCATCTGCATCGTGTTCGTGCCGATGTTCTTCCTCGAGGGCGTGGCGCGCTTCCTGTTCGTGCCGATGGCCATGGCGGTGATGTTCGCGATGGTCTGCTCGTTCATCCTGTCGCGTACCCTGGTGCCGACGATGGCGAACTACCTGCTGAAGCCGCATGTCATGCATGCCGAGGGCCATGCGCCACCGCCCTCGCGCAATCCGCTGGTGCGGTTCCAGCGCGGCTTCGAGGTGCAGTTCGAGAAGCTGCGCGCCGTCTATCACGACCTGCTCGGGCTGGCGCTCCGCCATCGGCCGACGTTCATCATCTGCTTCATGGCCTTTGTGCTGGGCTCGTTCGCGCTGGTGCCGTTCCTCGGCCGCAACTTCTTCCCGAGCGTCGATTCCGGCCAGATCCTGATGCATGTGCGCGGACCGATCGGCACGCGCGTCGAGGAGACAGCCAACCAGTTCGTGGCGATCCAGAAGGCGATCCGCACCATCATCCCGTCGAACCAGATCGCGACGATGGCCGACAATGTCGGCATGCCGGTCTCCGGCATCAACATGGCCTACAACAACACCGGCACGATCGGGCCGCAGGATGGCGACATCCAGATCAAGCTGACGCCCGACCACAAGCCGACCGACGAATACGTGGCCGAGCTGCGGCAGCGCCTGCCCGAGATGTTCCCGGGCTTCACCTTCTCGTTCCTGCCCGCCGACATCATCAGCCAGATCCTGAACTTCGGCGCACCGTCGCCGATCGACGTGCAGGTCCGTACCTCCGATCTCAACGCCGGCTTCGAGCACGCCAACAGGCTGCTGGCACGCATCCGCAAGATCCCCGGCATTGTCGACGCGCGCATCCAGCAGTCGCGCGGCTCGCCGGTCTTCGCCGTCGATATCGACCGCTCGCGTGCCCAGACCGTGGGCCTGACGACGCGCGACGTCACCAATTCGCTGGTCGTCAACCTCGCCGGCTCCAGCCAGGTGGCGCCGACCTACTGGCTTAATCCGGCCAACGGCGTGACCTACAACATCGTCATGCAGACGCCGCAGTACCGGCTGGATTCGCTGGCCTCGCTCAGCAACCTGCCGATCATGGCGCCGGCGGCCTCGCAGCTCCAGGTGCTGGGCGGTATCGCCGACATCAAGCGCGACACCGCCAACGCCGTGGTCTCGCAGTACGACCTCCAGGGCATGGTGCAGGTCTATGCCGCCGTGCAGGGCCGTGATCTGGGATCGGTGGCCGCCGACGTGCGCAAGGTCGTTGCCGAGCTGGCGCCGCAGCAGTCGCCGCGCATCCGCTCGATCAAGGTCCAGGGCCAGGTGAAGACGATGGAATCGGCCTTCTCGGGCCTGCTGTTCGGCTTGCTGGGCGCGGTGGTGCTGATCTACCTGCTGATCGTCGTGAACTTCCAGTCGTGGAGCGACCCGTTCGTCATCATCACCGCGCTGCCGGCCGCGCTCGCGGGCATCGTGTGGATGCTGTTCGCCACCGGCACCACGGCCTCGGTGCCGGCGCTGACCGGCGCGATCATGTGCATGGGCGTGGCGACCGCCAATTCCGTACTGGTGATCTCCTTTGCCCGCGAGCGGCTGGTCGAGCTGGGCGACGCCACGGCGGCGGCACTGGACGCCGGCTTCGTGCGCTTCCGCCCCGTCATCATGACTGCACTCGCCATGATCATCGGCATGGCGCCCATGGCGCTGGGCCTGGGTGAGGGCGGCGAGCAGAACGCCCCGCTCGGAAGGGCGGTCATCGGCGGCCTCATTTTTGCTACGATAGCCACGTTGATCTTCGTCCCCGTGGTCTTCAGCGTCGTCCATCGCAATCACGGCAAGGCGGCCCCCAAAGCGCCCGCCGCCGTACCCGGAGCGCCTCATGTCGCCTGAAACCCCTCCCGCCGCCCCGAAGCCGAGGTCCCGTCGCGGCCTCGCCCTGTTTGGCATCGCCGCCGCGCTGGGCCTGAGCGCGGTCGTCGTCAACGGCATCTGGAGCCGCCAGGCCAGCGAAGCCAAGCTGAAGGAGTGGACCGACGTCCAGGCCGTGCCGACGGTCAGCGTCATCAACCCGACCACCGGCGCGAACAAGACCTCGCTCGACCTGCCGGGGCGTCTGGAAGCCTATTCCCGTGCGCCCATCTATGCCCGCGTCGGCGGCTTCCTGAAGGCCTTCTATGTCGACATGGGCGCGCCTGTGAAAGCCGGCCAGCTTCTGGCCGAGATCGAGGCGCCCGATCTCGACCAGCAGCTCCTGCAGGCCAAGGCCTCGCTCGCCAGCGCCCAGGCGGCCGAGCAGTTGGCCTCCGTGACGGCAGGCCGTTGGCAGCAGCTCGGTGGCGCCAACACCGTGTCGCGCCAGACGGTGGACGAGAAGACCAACGATTTTCTGGTGAAGCAGTCGCTGACCAAGGCGGCTAAGGCTGCGGTCGATCGGCTCGAAGTCCTCTCGGACTTCAAGCGCATCATCTCGCCGTTCGACGGCATCGTGACGACCCGTAACACCGATATCGGCGCGCTCATCGGCGCGGAATCGAGTTCCGGCCTGGCGCTGTTCGTTATTTCAGACGTCAAGAAGCTGCGCCTCAACGTCAGCATCCCGCAGAACTACGTGCCCGCTGTGAAGCTGAACAGCAACGTTCAGATCACGGTCCCGGAATATCCCGGCAAGATCTACAACGGCACGGTCGAGGCCTCGGCCCGCTCGGTCGACGCCCAGACCGGCACGACCCGCATGCAGGTCGTCGTGGACAATACCAACGGCGAGCTGATGCCCGGCGCCTTCGCCAACACCCGCATCGAGCTGCCGTCCAGCATGCAGTCGCTGGCCGTGCCTTCGGGCGCGCTGATCTTCGATCAGAAGGGCCTGCGCGTCGCCACCGTCGACGCCAACAGCAAGGTCGTGCTGAAGCCGATCACGATCGCCCGCGATCTCGGCCAGATCGTCGAGATCGGCAGCGGCCTCACCGCCCAGGATCGCGTCATCGACAGCCCGCCGGACGGCCTGTCCAACGGTGACGCCGTCCGCGTGGTGGATACCGCCAAGCCTGCCGCCGTGCGATAAACGCCCTCCGCCACGGGGGCGGCGGAGACGGCGATGATCGAGACGGAAAAGGGCAGGGCCGAGGTCACCCGGTTCACGATCGACCTGGCGATCCGGATCGGCCTGATCGCGACCATCGTCTATGTGAGCCTGCTGCTCCTTAAGCCGATCGCGGCCCTGATGATGTGGGCCGTCATCCTGTCGGTGGCCGTCTATCCGCTGTTCAACCTGGTCCGCCGTCGCCTGCATGTGCGCGACGGCATCGCGGCCGCGCTGCTTTCGCTCCTCCTGCTCCTGCTGCTGCTGACGCCGGTCGTCATCCTCGCGGGCTCGGCCATCGAGAGCCTCGACGACTATGCGCGGCTGCTGCTGCGGGGTGGGCATGTCGTGCCGCCGCCGCCGGAGTCGGTCAAGGACTGGCCGATGGTCGGCGCGCGCGTCTATGACTTCTGGCTGAACGCTTCGAACGACCTGCGCGCGCTGCTGGGGGCGCATGTGGAGCAGCTCACCTCGGCCGGCCGCTGGATCGGCCGCATCGCGGCGGGTGTCTTCCTCGAAGTGCTTCAGTTCGCCGGCGCGATCATCGTGGCAGGCGTTCTGCTGGCCTATTCGGACGAGCTTGCCGGCACGTTGCGCGATCTTGCGGCCCGGGCAGCCGACACCCGCGGCCGGCACTTCCTGGAGATCGCCGGCTCCACCATCCGCAACGTCTCGCAGGGCGTCATCGGCATCGCTTTGCTGCAGTCGGCCCTGCTGGGCATCGGCATGCTGGTGGCGGACGTGCCCTTCGCGGGCGCCATCACCTTCGTCTGCCTGGTGCTGGCGATCGTGCAGGTCGGGCCCAACATCGTCATGATCCCGGTGGTCATCTGGGCCTGGATGTACCTGCCGGCGCTGCATGCCGGCCTGTTCACGATCTACACCGCGCCGCTACTGCTGCTTGATAATGTGCTGCGGCCGATCCTGATGGCGCGGGGCCTGGCAACGCCCATGGCGGTGATCCTGGCGGGCGTCATTTGCGGCACGCTGGCCGGCGGCCTGATCGGCCTGTTCGTCGGACCCGTCGTGCTTTCCGTATTCTACGATCTGCTGGTCGCGTGGATCGCCGCCGGCAGGAAGATCGAGGAGGGCGACGCCTCAGCCCCGTCGCCCTGACCAGCCGGCCGACCCCGCATCCTGCGGGGAGCGGAGTCGTTAGCGCAGGTATTTCATATGTATCGGCTCGTCTCGAAGCTTCTGTGCGGTCTTGGCCTCGCGATGGCTGCCTTGTCTGGCGGTGGGGCCTTCGCCCAGACGGCGGACGGCGCCCGTGTCTATCTCGTGCTCGACGCCTCGGGATCGATGTGGGGGCGGGTGGGCAACCAGACCAAGATCGAGGTGGCGCGGGAGACGATCCGCTCGCTGCTCAAGGACTGGCGGCCCGAGGACCAGCTCGGCCTCGTGACCTACGGCCATCGTCGCAAGGGCGACTGCGGCGACATCGAGATCCTGAAGCCGGTCGGGAAGGTCGATGCCGCGGCGCTGATGGCGCAGGTGAATGGTATCTCGCCCAAGGGCATGACGCCGATGACCGCCTCGGTGAAGATGGCGGCCGAGCAGCTCAAGGCCAATGAAGGCGTGACCAGCGTCATCCTCGTCTCCGACGGCGTCGAGACCTGCAAGGCCGATCCCTGTTCGGTCGCGGCGGAGCTCAAGAAGGCCGACGTGAAGCTGGTCGTCCATACGGTCGGCTTCGACATTCAGGATCGCCAGGCCGTGAAGCAACTCGAATGCATGGCGGCCGCGACCGGTGGTCTTGCCCTGTCAGCCAGCAATGCCGGCGAACTCGGAACGGCCATAGGAAAGGCAGTCGAAGCCTCGCGCGTGAAGACGCCGCCGCCTCCGCCGCCGCCCGCGCCGCAGAAGGCGGAACCCAGGCCCGAGTGGAACCTCGAAGGCTCGGCGCGACTGGCTGAAGGTGACGATCCGCTGCCGGGCAAGGATTTCGTGGTCTGGATCTTCAGCAAACCGATGCCGGCCGGCGTCGATCCCGAATATGTCTCGACCTCCAGCAAGAGCGGCATCGAGGCCGAGCTGGCTCCGGGCGACTATCTGGTCGACGTCGATGTCGGCGCGGTGAAATACAAGACGAAGGTGACCATCGTCGCCGGCAAGATGAACCGGCTCGATGTCGTGCTGAACGCCGGTCGCCTCGGCCTGCGTGCCAAGCGGACGGCCGACGAGAACCAGAAGGGCGATGCCTTCTGGGAGGTCGTGAGCCGCGACGGCTCGACGGTCTTCAATTCCTACGATCCCGAGACCTCGACCATCCTGCCGGCGGGCAAGTACACGGTCTCGGTGAGCATCGGCGCGGCCAAGCAGTCGCGCGAGGTCGAGATCGTGGCGGGCGACACCACGGCGGTCGAGATCATCGCGGGTGTCGGTCGCCTGCAGGGCACCATTGTCTTCGCCAATGGCGGGCCGGCGGTGCGCGATCCCTTCATCGAGTTTTTCGCCGGCGCCGAGCCGGTCGACAACGAATCGTCGGTGACCAACGGTTACGGCAATGCGCCGAAGTTCGACCTGGCGGCGGGCGTCTATCGTGCCCGCATCAAGACCGACGCGATCGACCGCACCTTCCCGCTGGAGATCAAGGCGGGGCAGCGGCTCGACATGGAGTTCGCGCTGGACGGCGGCATCGCGGCCTTCGAAGCGCCCGGCGCCACGGCGGTCGAGATCAAGGGCGTGGGAACGGACATCTACGGCGAGCGCACCGACATCACCACGCTCTATCCGGCGTTTCCGAACTTTGCCCTCCCGGCCGGCAAATACGTCGCCGTGGCCGTGAAGGGCGACACCAGGAAAGAAGCCGAGTTCGAGATCACCGCCGGGAAGCGCACCGTGACGCGGATTGCGGTGCCTTAGGGCGACGCGACAGACGTAAATGTCATCCTGAGCGTAGCGAAGGATCTCACCTCCGCTACGCCGTCGTCTGGTCGTTCCGTGAGGTCCTTCGCTGCGCTCAGGACGACAACCTATTCAGAAGCGCGGGAGCGCTACTTCTTCTTCGCCTACTTCTTGATCTCGGTGAGCGCGATGCCGGAGGCGACGAGCTTGTCGATCTCGGCGGCGGAGTAGCCGGCTTCTTGCAGCACGGCCTTGGTGTCGGTGCCGAACTTCTTGGGCTTGGTGCGTGCCTCGGGCGGGGTGCGCGAGAGCTTCACGGGATTGCCGACATTCCGCCAGCCGTCCTTCTCCCACACCATGCCGCGATGCTTCGTGTGCGGCGCTTCCATGACGTCGGAGACTTCCAGCACGGCGGCCGAGGGCACGCCGCCCTTCATCAGCTCCTGCGAGAACTCGTTGGCGTCGCGGTCCTTCAGCAGCTCGCGCAGCTCGGCCTCGAGCTCGGCGCGATGGGCGACGCGGTCCTTGTTGGTCTTGAAGCGCGGGTCGCTCGCCAGCTCCGGCTTGCCCAGCATCTGCGTCAGCTTGCGGAACTGACCGTCATTGCCGGCGCCAACCACGATGTTGCGCGTCTTCGTGGGGAAGTTGGAGTAGGGCACGAGGCTCGCATGGCTGTTGCCGACGAGCTTGGGCTTGAGGCCGGCCATGAAGTAGTTCGGCGCATGCGGCTGGTGCAGCGCGATGGCGCTGTCGTACAGCGTCGCGTCGACGAACTGGCCCTTGCCGGAGCGGTTGCGCTCGTAGAGCGCCATCATGATGCCGATCGTGGCGTTCATGCCGGTCGACAGATCGACCACCGGCACGCCGATGCGCACCTGGCCACCCTCAGGGGAGCCGTTGACCGAGACCAGGCCGGCCGAGGCCTGGACCATGGCGTCATAGCCCGGGAAGCCGCCCAAAGGGCCGTCGGCGCCGAAGCCCGAGACGCGGGCATGGACCAGCCGCGGGAACTTCGCGGCCAGCACGTCGTGGTAGCCGATGCCCCACTTCTCCATCGTGCCGGTCTTGAAGTTGTCGATCAGCACGTCGGCCGTCTCGAGCAGCTTCAGCAGGACCTCCCGGCCTTCCGGCTTGGAGAGATCGAGCGCAATCGTGCGCTTGTTGCGGTTGATGCCGGCGAAGTAGGCCGAGATGCCCTCGTCGTCGAACGGAGGGCCCCAGGTGCGGGTCTCGTCGCCCTGCGGCGGCTCGACCTTGATCACGTCGGCGCCGTGGTCGGCCAGCATCTGGCCGCAATAGGGACCACCCAGCACACGCGACAGGTCGATCACTTTCAGGCCGTCGAGCGCGCCCCCGTTTGCCACCGGCATTTTCGTTCCACTCCTCGGATTGAGACACGAGGCGGGGTTATAGACCATGGGCCGGAGGCCCGGTACCGTCCGGGCATGATCGAACGCGAACTGGATATCGCCACGCAAGATGGCGCCATGAACACTTACACGGTGCGGCCCGACGACGGTGGGCCGCTACCGGTCGTCATCATGCTGATGGATGCGCCGGGCGTGCGGGAGGGCCTGCGCGAAATCTGCCGGCGGATTGCGCAGTCCGGCTACTACGTGCTGCTGCCCAATCTCTACTATCGCAGCACGCGCGAATTCGTCTGCGGGCCGACGCGCAACCATCCCGACGGCGAGGCCAACCTGAAGCGCATGTTCGGCCTGATGGAGACGCTCTCCAACGCCAAGGTCGCGGCGGACACGGGCGCGGTGCTCGACGTGTTGCCGACCCTGCCCGACGCCAAGTCCGGCAAGGTGGGGCTGGTCGGCTACTGCATGAGCGGCGCCTTCGTCACGGCGGCGGCGGCCCGGCATCCCGACCGCATCGGCTGCTTCGCGTCCTACTACGGAACGCGCCTGATCACCGACAAGCCCGACTCGCCGCACCTGATGCTGGGCGACATCACCGCCGAGGGCTATTACGCCTTCGCCGAGCACGACACCTACGTGCCGCTGTCCGACGTCGCGAAGTTCGAGAAGCTGCTGGCCTCCGCGCCGTTTCCATCGAAGTCCGAGACCGAGGCCGGCACGCATCACGGCTACGCCTTCTCCGACCGCGGCAACCTGAACGAAGCTGCCCGCGAAAAGCACTACGAACGCATGCTGGCGCTTTATCGTCGGCATCTAAGCTAAGCGCACCGCCTCACCCTGAGGAGCGGCCACCGGCCGCGTCTCGAAGGGTGGGCTACAGTCTTGTCGTTGCCCATCCTTCGAGACGGCGCTGGCGCGCCTCCTCAGGATGAGGAAGGGGAGTTGAACATGCTGAGCGGCATCCACGGGCATCAGGACATCGAGCGCGTCGTCTACGGCAAGCCGGCAGGCGCCGCGCTGCGGGCCGAGGCCGAGCGGCTGGGTGCGAAGAAGGTATTCGTCACCACCTCGAAGTCGGTGGCACAGAGCGCGCTGCTGGCCTCGGTGATCGACGGTCTTGGCGACCTGCACGCGGGTACCTATGCCGGCATCACCGCGCATTCGCCGCGGCCCTGCGTGGTCGAGGGTGCCGAGATGGCGCGCAAGGCCGGCGCCGACCTGATCGTCGCCGTGGGTGGCGGTTCGGTGATCGACGCCACCAAGACGATCCTGATCGCGCTGTGGCAGAACGTGACCGACGTCGATCAGCTCGATGCATACCGCGCTGGCCGCCCGAAGGAAGGCGCCGCGCCGCCGTCGGAGGCCATCAAGCCGCCGGCCGATGCGATCCGCATGATTGCCGTTCCGACCACGCTCTCGGCCGCCGAGTTCAACGCCTTTGCCGGCATCTCCGATCCGCGCAAGGGCATCAAGGAGAGCTTCGGCCATCGCCTGATCGTGCCGCGGGTCATCGTGCTCGATCCCGCCGCCACCCTGGCGACGCCGATGGACCTGATGCTCTCGACTGGCCTCAAGGCGGTCGACCATGCGGTCGAGCGGCTGTGCTCGCAGCAGGCTAATCCGTTCGCGTTGGGCACTTCCACCGAGGCGCTGAAGCTGCTCGCCCGCGCGCTGCCCGCGCACAAGGCCAATCCCGACGACATGGCGACGCGGCTCGACCTGCAGTTCGGCATGTGGCTGTCGATCGGCGCCGGCACCTCGGGTGTCGGCGTGGGCGCGAGCCACGGGATCGGCCACGTGCTGGGCGCGGCCTGCCACGTGCCGCACGGCCATACCTCCTGCGTGATGCTGCCGTCGGTGCTGCGCTGGAACCTGCCGGCCAACGCCGAGCGTCAGAAGCGGGTGGGCGAGGCGTTCGGCAAGCCCGAGGCAGCGGCCGGTGACCTGGTCGAAGGGCTGGTGAAGTCGCTTGGACTGCCGGGACGCTTGTCCGAGGTCGGTGTCGGCAAGGACCGGTTCCGTGAGATCGCGGAGAAGTCGATGCACGACCGTGCGGTGCTGAACAATCCGCGGCCGATCAAGGGGCCGGAGCAGGTCATGGAGATACTCGAACTGGCGGCGTGACGCGGGAATGACCCCATGAATTCTTCTCGTGAGCCCGAGGGGTGTTAAGCGGCTAAAGCCACACGACCTAAAGGGAGCCAACGCAAAGTCACGGGTGAAACCATGGTCGAAGTCAGGACTGCCGAAGCCGCCGTTGCACGACCGCCGCTCGCCGGTTGGGTCGATGCGCCGGTGAACTACCTCGCCGATCTCAGCATCAAGCCGGTGACCTACAATCCGCCGCACGGCACGGGCGTGCCGCGGCGCGACGGCAACTACCGCGACTTCACGGTGCGGGTCCACGATGCCCGGCCGATCGCGCGCGATCTCTCGCTCGACCGCCAGGCCTTCATCCTGACGCATCACGACACAAAGGTGCGCGACTTCTACGACGAAGAGGAAGTGCGCACGAAGTATCACGCTGAGGTCGAGGCGCTGATCAAGCGCGAGACCGGCGCGTCGAAGGTCGTGGTGTTCGATCACACGGTCCGTACCGCCGACCGCGCCGTCGAGCGCGGCCTCAGGACACCGGTGCGCAGCGTCCATTGCGACTACACGGAAAAGTCGGGGCCGAAGCGTGTGCGCGACCTGCTGCCGCCCGAGGAGGCCGAGCAGCGCCTCAGGAAGCGCTTCGCCGAGTTCAACGTCTGGCGCAGCATCGCCGACGAGCCGGTCGAGATGACGCCGCTGGGCTTGGTCGATTCCGAAAGCCTGGCGTCACGCGACCTCGCGGTCTGCGACCTCGTCTATGCCGACCGTACCGGCGAGATCTACCAGGGCGTCTACAACGCCGATCACCGCTGGTTCTACTTCCCGAAGATGACGCGCGACGAGGCGATCCTGATCAAGTGCTACGACTCGATGAAGGACGGCCGCGCGCGATTCTCGCTGCACTCAGCCTTCGATGACCCGACGACGCCGGCGAATCCGAAGCCGCGGCAGAGCATTGAAGCGCGCGCATTTGCGTTTTTCGATTAGGCGCACTGGCGCTCGTCGCGCGCACGATTCAAATTGCGCACCTCATGTCATCCTGAGCGCAGCGAAGGATCTCACGCGAGAAACGGAGTACTTCGGTCGATCCGCTAGGTCCTTCGCTGCGCTCAGGACGACAAAGGGCTAACTCGCGGCAATCGCCTCGAGATGCTCCACCAGTTCCTCGGGATTGCTGAAGAATGGCGAGTGCCCGCACTCTAGTCGCAGCACCTTGCACGGCGTCGACTTCACCATTGTGCGCTGCAGGTTGATGCGGATGGCGTTGTCGTGGGTGCACTCGATGTACCAGCGCGGCACCGAACCGAAGCGTTCCTCGGTCAGGGTCACCGGCGTCGTCGAGATGGAAAGCGGCTGCGGCCGCAGGCGCTCCATCGCCTTGTAGCGGTCCTCCGGCGAGACGTCGGCATAGAAAAGGCCCGGCAGCTTGTCGCGCGAGAAGGTGTAGGTCTTGCCGTCGGGGCTGACCTGGCGAGACAGCCGGAACATCGCGTCGGGTTCGAGCGCGGTCATGTCCTTGCCGCTCTTGCCCGAGGTCGGGAGCAGGGCACAGAGATAGACCAGCGCCTTCAGCTTGCGCCGCCGCGCCTCGGCGAGCTGGCTGATCGTGATGCCGCCCAGCGAATGGCCGACCAGGATGACCTGCTCCTCCATCTTGTCGAGGAGGCGCGCCAGCTTCTCCGTATTGTCGGCGAGCGTGACGTTGGCGGGCGGCGTCTGATCCTTGCCCATGCCGGGCAGGTCGGGTGCGCAGACCTTGTGACCCGCCGCTTCCAGCAGCGGCACGACCTTCTCCCAGCACCAGCCTCCGGTGCAGGCGCCATGAACCAGCAGGAACGTCGCCACGCTCTAGGCCTTCCCGACGACGGTGCGCGCGCCGGGGGCGGGCACGAAGAAGTCGGGCATCAGCGGCGTGCCCGGCGAGACGGCATACTTGTCGAAGTTCGTGACGCCCTCGGCGGCCAGAACTTCGTCATCGATGAAGAAGTTGCTGGTGCAGTCACGGGCCGGCCGGTTGAAGATCGCATAAGCGGCATCGGCCATGATTTCGGGCTTGCGACACTGCTTCATGCCTTCGTCGCCGCCCAGGATGTTCTGGATCGCCGAGGTGGCGATGGCGGTTCGCGGCCACAGGCAGTTGAAGGCCAGGCCCTTGTCCTTGAATTCCGCGCTCATCGCCCAGGCGAAGACCGACATGCCGTACTTGGCCAGCGTATAGGCCGCATGGTTGGCGAACCACTTCACGTCGAAGTCGAGCGGCGGCGACAGGTTCAGCACATGCGGGTTGGCGGCCTTCAGCAGGTGCGGGATGCACTTCTGCGAGACCATGAAGGTGCCGCGCGCGTTGATCTGGTGCATCAGGTCGTAGCGCTTCATCGGCGTCGACAGCGTGCCGGTCAGGCTGATCGCGCTGGCATTGTTCACCAGGATGTCGATGCCGCCGAACTTCGCGACGGTCTCGGCCACGGCCTTGTCGACGCTCTGCTCGTCGCGGATGTCGCAAGCGAGCGGCAGTGCCTTGCCACCGGCCTTCTCGATCTCCTCGGCGGCCGTGAAGATCGTGCCCGGCAGGCGCGGGTCGGGCGTCACCGTCTTCGCGGCGATGGCAATGTTGGCGCCGTCGCGTGCAGCACGCAGCGCGATCGCCAGTCCGATGCCCCGGCTTCCGCCGGTCACGAACAAGGTTTTGTTAGCCAAGCTCATGGCGTCCCCAAGAAATCCTCGGGCTCTATAGCCGGGGCAGGGTAGCGGCGGCTAGTCTCGCTACACTCAGGGGAGGCATGCATGAATCCGTGCTTTGAAACTGCCACTCGACTTGCCCGCGCCATACGAAACGGACGGTTGAGTTCGGTCGAGGCGACGACGGCGCATCTCGACAGGATCGCGCGGCTGAACGGGGACGTGAATGCACTCGTGCTGGTCGATCGGGACGGCGCGATGAAGGCCGCGCGGGCGGCCGACCGCGCACGCACCGCGAAAAAGCCGCTCGGCCCGCTGCACGGCGTGCCCATCACCATCAAGGAAGCGTTCGACGTCGCGGGCCTCAAGACGACTTCGAGCCATCCGCCGCTGAAGGACAATGTCGCCCGTGGGGATGCGAGCCTCGTCGCGCGGCTGCGCGCGGCCGGCGCCGTCATCCTGGGCAAAACCAATGTGCCCGAACTGTGCGCAGACTTTCAGACCGAGAGCCCGATTTTTGGCACCACGAAGAATGCCTGGGACGAACGCCGGACGGCGGGCGGCTCGACCGGGGGCGGCGGCGTCGCGGTCGCGGCCCGCCTGTCGCCGCTGGAGCTGGGTAGCGACATCGGCGGCTCGGTGCGCAATCCCGCGCACTACAACGGCATCTTCTCCCTGAAGCCCACCGAATGGCGCGTGCCGGCACACGGTCATGTACCCGACCTGCCGGGCCAGACCCGCAGCACCCGCTACATGGGCACGTTCGGCCCGCTGGCGCGCTCGGTCGACGATCTCGAGACGGCGCTGCGGATCATCGCTGGCCCGGACGGCTACGAGGCCGAAGCCGCGCCGGTGCCGCTCGGATCCACGCCGAAGCTCGAGGCAAAGGGCCTGCGCATCGCGGTGCTGACCAGCAATCCGCTGGTACCGGTCTCGGCCGATACGGCAGCGGTGGTGCAGGCGACCGCAAAGCTCCTGTCGAAGGCCGGCGCGAAGGTGAAAGAGACCGGACCGGAAGGCCTCGACTGGCAGCAGGGCTGGGACGATTGGGCCGATCTCTTCCAGTACATGATCATGAACGCCCAACCGCTCTCCGAGCGCGAGCGGCATTTCGACAAGCTCAACTCGCCCGATCCCACGGCCCGGTCGGTCGCCCGCGCGGCGCGGCTCAGCATGGCGCAGTTCTTCGCGCTCCTCGACCGGCGCGACCAGATTGCTCGTCGGTGCGAGAGCTTCCTCGACGACTACGACGCCTGGCTGATGCCGGTGATGCCGGATGCGGCCTTCATCCGTCAGTCGCAGAAGCTGCCGCTCACGGTCGACGGCGTCGACCATCCGTATTTCTTCGCCGGCACCGCCTACAACTTCCTGGCCAACCTCACGGGCCAGCCGTCGATCGTGCTGCCCTGTGGTTTCTCGAAGGAGGGCCTGCCGATCGGTCTGCAGCTCACCGGCAAGCGCTGGGGCGAGGCGAAGCTGCTCGGCGTCGCGAAGGCGCTGGAGAAGCTTTTACCGCCGTGTCCTGTGCCGCCAGGTTTTGCGCGGGCATAAAACCTCCGTCGTCTTGAGCGGAGCGCCGAAGGCGCGCAGTCGAAAGACCTCTTCTCCGGCGCACGGCGTGTAGAAGCGAAAAGAGATCCTTCGACTGCGTTCGCTTCGCTCACTCCGCTCAGGACGACGGGAGGAAATACCTCACTCAGCCTTCACGCCGGCCTTGTCGATGATCGGCTTCCATTTGGCGAACTCCGCCTTCTGATAGGCGCCGAAGACGTCGGCCTTCATCTGTTCGGGCGTCGGGATGTCCTGGCCGAGATCCTCTAGCTTGCGGCGGATCTCGGGATCCTGAAGCGTCTTGATCGCGGCGGCGTTCAGCTTCTCGATGATTTCCTTCGGCGTGCCCTTAGGCGCCCAGAGCCCGTGCCAGATCGCGACCTCGATGCCGGGGAAGCCGGCTTCGGCGGTGGTGGGGATCTCAGGTGCGGCCGCGGTGCGCTGCTTGGCGGTCACGGCATAGACCTTGAGCTTGCCCGCACGGATATGCGGCAGGGAGTTCGAGGATTGGTCGATCATGACCTGGATCTGGTTGGCGATCAGGTCCTGCACGGCCGGGCCGGTGCCGCGATAGGGCACGAGCTGGTAGTTGGTGCCGGTGACGGCGAAGAAGGCGAGGGCACCGATGTGCGAGCCCGAGCCGAGGCCTGCGGTGCCGCCCGAGATCTTGTCGGCATTGGCCTTGAGATAGGCGACCAGGTCCCTGAGGTCCTTGGCCGGCACCTGGTTCGAGGTCACGACCAGCAGCGGATTGGACGGCAGCAAGGCGATCGGCTCTAGGTCGTTGATCAGATCGTAGTTCAGGTTCTTGTAGATCGCGCCGTTCACGACGTTGGTCCCGAGGTGGCCGATGCCGATCGTGTAACCGTCGGGCGTCGAGCGGGCGAGCTTGCCCATGGCGATCGAGCCCGCCGCGCCGGTGACGTTGTCGATGACGAACTGCTGGCCGAGCTCCTTACCCATCCGCTCACCGACGATGCGCGCCATGACGTCGGTCGGCCCACCGGCGGCAAAAGGCACGATCAGGTTGATCGGCTTGTTGGGATAGGCTTGGCCGAAAGCGGGGCCGGCAGCGGCCACCGCGAGCAAGGCGAGCGCAACTCTACGCAACATGGCAATTCCTCCCTGAACTTCTCTTGTTGGGAGGAGCCTAGCGTCAACCCGCGGCGGGCTCCATCGTCACGAGCACGGTCCGGTTGGAGACCTGCTGGCCTTCCTGGACGGAGACCCCCTCGACCCTGGCGTCGAGGGCGGCCTTGAGCTGGTGCTGGATCTTCATCGCTTCCAGCACGATCAGGGTCTGGCCACGGCTGACCGTCTCGCCCGGCGCCACCTTGATCGATACGATGCGGCCGTCCATCGGCGCGCGCAGCTTGCCGTCGCTGCCGGCTGCCGCCGTCTCGGGCGGGGCGTAGGTCTTGTCGGTGAAGCGTACCGTGAGCGCGTCGAGGTCGACCACGATGTCGTTGCCGTCGATATGGAACGGCGCCTCGACCGGATCGGCGGCACGGACCAGCATGAGGCGCTCGGTGCCGCCAGCGGCCAGGCGGACCGGCGTCGGCTCAGGATTGGAGTTGCGCCAGCCGCGCATCGACACCGGATAATTCTGCGCCGACGCCTGCCACAGGAGGTTGGCGGCAGCGGTCCAGTGCGCCTCGGTGATCTCGGGCGCGGGGAACTGGTGCTTCACGAGGAAGGAGGTCGTCGCTTCGCCGGCCGCGAAGTCGGGATGCTCCAGCAGGCGGATCAGGAAGTGCCGGTTGGTCGTCGGCCCCAGCACGACCGTCTCGGCGAGCGCCCGGATCAGGCGCACCCGCGCTTCCTCGCGCGTCGCGCCATGGGCGATCACCTTGGCGATCATCGGATCGTAGTAGGGCGAGATAGCGAGCCCGTCCTTCATGCCGTGATCGATGCGCACGCCGGGGCCGGTCGCAGGCCGCCACACGTCGATGCGGCCGGTCTGCGGGAGGAAACCGCCATAGGCGTCCTCGGCATAGAGCCGGACCTCGATGGCGTGGCCGCTGAACGTCACCTGTTCCTGCGTGAGCGGCAACGCCTCGCCTCGCGCGACGCGGAGCTGCCATTCGACGAGGTCGAGACCGGTGATCGCCTCGGTCACCGGATGCTCGACCTGCAGGCGGGTGTTCATTTCGAGGAAGTAGAAGACGCCGTCGGCACCCAGCAGGAATTCGACCGTGCCGGCGCCGCGATAGCCGATGGTGCGGGCGGCAGCGACGGCCGCGGCGCCCATGCGATCGCGCAGGCCGGCATCGACGGAGGGCGAGGGCGCTTCCTCGATCACCTTCTGATGGCGGCGCTGGACCGAGCAGTCGCGCTCACCCAGATGGATGACGTTGCCATGGGCGTCGGCGAAGACCTGGATCTCGACGTGGCGCGCGTCGACGACGGCCTTTTCGAGGATCAGCTCACCCGAGCCGAAGGCGCTTTCGGCCTCGGTGCGGGCGGTGCGGATCGCCTCCAGCAGGTCGTCCTCGCGCTCGACGAGGCGCATGCCGCGCCCGCCGCCGCCGGCCGCGGCCTTGACCATCACGGGGAGACCGATCTTGCGTGCCTCGGCTTCCAGATTGGCATCGCTCTGATCGGCGCCCTGGTAGCCCGGCACGCAGGGCACGCCGGCATCGATCATGCGCTGCTTGGCGGCGGCCTTGTTGCCCATCGCGGCGATGGCGGCGGGGGGAGGGCCGATGAAGGTGAGGCCGGCCTTTTCGCAGGCGGTCGCGAAGGCTTCGTTCTCCGAAAGGAATCCGTAGCCCGGATGGATCGCATCGGCGCCGCTCTTGTGCGCGGCTTCAAGGATGCGGTCGATGCTGAGATAGCTCTCGCCGACCGGCGGCGGCCCGATGCGCACCGCCTCGTCGGCGAAGGTGACGTGCGGCGCGTCTTTGTCGGCGTCGGAATAGACCGCGACGGTGCGATAGCCCATCGCCCTGGCGGTGCGCATGACCCTCCAGGCGATCTCGCCGCGGTTGGCGACCAGGACCTTGCTGAAGTTCATTACTCGACGGCCCAGCGCGGCGGCCGCTTCTCGGCGAAGGCGCGCAGGCCTTCGCCGGCCTCGGGTCCGCGGCGCGCCTCGGCGAACTTGTCGGCGGCAAAGTCGAGCACGGCGGACAGGGGCTCGCTGCCGACCTTCATCACCACCTGCTTCGTGAGTGCGTTGGCGATCGGCGCGCACTTGTCGATCTGCTTCAGCACTTCCTCGAGCTTGGCGTCGAGAGCGGCCGAATCGGCCACGAGATAGTGGGCGATGCCGAGCCGCAGGGCTTCCGGACCCTTGAACCGCGCGGCGGTCAGCGCAAGGTGCCGGGTCTGCGGCACGCCGATGCGCTCGGCGACAAAGGGCGCGATCTGGGCGGGGACGATGCCGATGGCGGTCTCGCTCATGGCGAAGCCCGCGCCCTCGGTGCAGATCGCCACGTCGGAGACGCAGAGGATGCCGAAGCCGCCGGCGATGGCATAGCCCTCGACCGCCGCGACGACGACCTGCGGCGTGGTGTTCACCATCTCGAGGAAGGCGCCGAACTGGCGGTTCCAGACCGCGATCGGATCCTTCTCGCCGGGCTTGGGCGTGTCGGTGAAGCTCTGCTCCATGTTCTTGAGGTCGGCGCCGGCGCAGAAGGTGCCGCCCGCGCCGCGCAGGATCACGACCTTGATGTCGCGCCGGTCCTTCAGGATCGCGAACACCGACTTCAGTTCGCCGATCAGCGTCGGATTCAGCGCGTTCTTCACCTCGGGGCGGTTGAGGGTGACATAGAGGCGCGACCGCTCGCGGCGGAGGATGAGGGCTTCGTACTTGTCGGCAAACTCGGCCATGGAAACTCCGGCGCTCAGCGGTTTTCGAGACGGGGCAGGGTGCCCATGTGCTTGGAGATGATCTGCAGCATGACCTCGTCGGCGCCGCCGCCGATCGAGGCGAGGCGGGAATCGCGGAAGGCGCGGGCGGTGGGCGATTCCCAGAGATAGCCGGCGCCACCCCAGTATTGCAGGCAGCCATCGGTGACGAGGCGCACCATGCGGCCGGCCTTCAGCTTGGCCATCGAGGCCAGCATCGTGACGTCGGTGCCGTCGAGATATTCCTCGCAGGCGCGATAGCAGAGCGAGCGCACCAGCTCGATCTCGGTGCGCAGCTCGGCCAGCTTGAAATGGATCACCTGATTATCGAGCAGCGGCCGTCCGAACACCTTGCGCTCACGCGTATATTCGATCGTCTGGTCGATCAGCCGCTCCATGCCGACTACGGCGCTGATCGCGCCCCACAGCCGCTCCTCCTGGAACTGCTGCATCTGGTAGACGAAGCCCATGCCTTCCTGGCCAATCAGGTTGGCGACCGGCACTTTCACTTCGTCGAGGAAAATCTGCGCGGTATCGGACGAGCGCATGCCGAGCTTGTCGAGCTGCTTCACGACCTCGACGCCCCTGGTCTTCATCGGCAGGCAGATCAGCGACTTGTTCTTGTGGATCGGGCCCTCGCCGGTGCTGGCCAGCAGGCACATCCAGTCGGCCTGCGTGCCGTTGGTCGTCCACATCTTGCCGCCGTTGATCACCCAGTCGCCGCCGACCTTGCGGGCCGTCGTCTTGATCGAGGCGACGTCCGAGCCCGCGCCGACCTCGGAGACGCCGAGGCAGGCGACATAGTCGCCGGCAATCGAAGGCGCGAGGAACTCCTTGCGCAGTTCGTCGCTGCCGTGACGGGCGAGCGCCGGCGTCGCCATGTCGGTCTGCACGCCGATCGCCATCGGCACCGAGCCGCAATTGATGTGGCCCAGCTCCTCGGCCATCACCATGGCGTAGGAATAGTCGAGCCCCATGCCGCCGAACTCGGCGGGCTTGTTGATGCCGAGCAGGCCGGCATCGCCCAGCTTCTTGAAGACCTCGTGGGCCGGAAAAATGCCGTCCTCTTCCCACTGGTCGACATGCGGATTGATGTCCCGCTCGATGATCGCTCGCAGGGTACGGCGGATCTCGTCATGCTCTTGAGTGAACTGCACAGGCGTCTCCTAAGTCTTCGGACCGCGGGCCTCCAGGCCCGCATCATGAGCGGGTCTGGAGACCCGCGATCCGCTTTGAGTCTTCATCGATTGCCCAGCCGCGGCAGCGTGCCCATCAGCTTGGAGATGATCTGCAGCATGACCTCGTCGGCGCCGCCGCCGATCGAGCCGAGGCGGCCATCGCGATAGCCGCGGGCCACGGGATTGTCCCAGAGATAGCCGGCACCGCCCCAGTATTGCAGGCAGGAGTCGGAGACCTCGCGGCGCAGGCGGCCGGCCTTCAGCTTGCCCATCGAGGCCAGCATGGTGACGTCCTTGCCGGCGAGATAATCCTCGCAGGCGCGATAGACGATGGAGCGCAGCGCCTCGACCTCGCTCTTGAGCTCGGCCAGGCGGAAGTGGATCACCTGGTTGTCGAGCAGCGGCTTGCCGAAGACCCTGCGCTCGCGCGTGTACTCGATGGTGGCATTGATCAGCCGCTCACAGGTGTTGAGCGAGCCGGCGCCGGCCCACAGCCGCTCCTCCTGGAACTGCTGCATCTGATAGGTGAAGCCCATGCCCGGCTGGCCGATCGTGTAGCGCACCGGCACCTTCACCTCGTCGAAGAAGGTCTGCACCGTGTCCGAGGCGCGCATGCCGAGCTTGTCGAGCTTCTTCACGATCTCGATGCCCTTGGTCTGCATCGGCACGACGATCAGCGACTTGTTCTTGTGCGCGGGCCCGTCGTCGGTGCTGGCGAGCAAGCACATCCAGTCGGCCTGCGCGCCGTTGGTCGTCCACATCTTGCCGCCGTTGATCACCCAGTCGCCGCCGACGCGGCGTGCCGTGGTCTTGATCGAGGCGACGTCGGACCCGGCGCCGGTCTCGGAGACACCAAGGCAGGCCACGTAGTCGCCGGTGATCGACGGGGTGAGGAACTCCTTGCGCAACTCGTCGCTGCCGTAGCGGGCGAGGGCAGGCGTCGCCATGGATATCTGCACGCCGGTCGCCATCGGGATCGAGCCACCGTTCACCCAGCCCAGCGATTCGGCGCAGACCATGGCGTAGGAGAAGTCGAGGCCGGAGCCGCCATACTCGACGGGCTTGTCGACGCCGAGAAGTCCTGCATTGCCCATCTTCTTGAACAGCTCGTGCGCCGGGAACTGTCCCTCTTTTTCCCACTGGTCGACATACGGATTGATCTCGCGATCGATCAGCGTCTTCCAGGTCTGGCGCAGCGCCTCGTGCTCGGGGGTGAACTTCATTGCCTTACATCCTCGCCACGCCGAAGGAGATGGGGTTGAGCGGCCGCACGATCGATTCGCGGGCGATCGACAAGGTGAAGGCAAGGACCCGGCGCGTGTCGCGCGGGTCGATGATGCCGTCGTCCCACAGGTGCGCGGTGCCGTAGAGCGCGGTCGATTCGCGCTCGAACTGGTCGACGATGCCCTTGAACATCTTCTCGATCTGTTCGTGCGGCGGCTCCTTGCCTTCGCGCAGGAATTTCTGCTCGGTCACGGTCTTCATGACACCGGCCGCCTGCTCACCGCCCATCACCGCCGTACGTGTGTTGGGCCAGGCAAAAATGAAGCGCGGGTCGAAAGCGCGGCCGCACATGCCGTAATTGCCGGCGCCGAAGCTGCCGCCGATCACGATGGTGATCTGCGGCACCGTCGCGTTGGCCACCGCCTGGATCATCTTGGAGCCGTGCTTGACGATGCCGCCGCGCTCGCTCTCGGTGCCGACCATGTAGCCGGTCGTGTTCTGCAGGTAGACGATGGGCGTGCCCTGCTGGCAGCAGAGCTGGATGAACTGCGCGGCCTTGACCGCACCCTTGGTGGTGATTGGACCGTTGTTGCCGATCAGCGCGACGGGCTCGCCCTCGATCGCGGCCCAACCGCAGATCGTCTGCTGGTCGAACAGCGCCTTGAACTCGAGGAAGTCCGAACCGTCGACCAGTCGCGCGATAACCTCGCGCACGTCGTAAGGCTCCTTGTGCGAGGGCGGAACGACGCCGCACAGTTCCTCGACGTCGTGGAGGGGGTCCTTGAACGGCCGCTCGGCGCGCGGCGGCAACCGGTCGTTCCAGTGCCACTTGGCGATCACGTCGCGCGCCATGCGGATGCCGTCGGCATCGTTCTCGGCCATCCATTCGGCGACACCCGACACGGTGGCGTGCATCTCGGCGCCACCCAACTCCTCGTCGGTGGCGATCTCGCCGGTCGCGGCCTTGAGCAGCGGCGGACCGGCCAGGAACACCTTGGCCTGGTTGCGCACCATGATGACGTAGTCGGAGAGGCCCGGCAGATACGCGCCGCCCGCAGTGGAGGAGCCATGCACCACCGTGACCTGCGGGATGCCGCGCGCCGACATGCGCGCCTGGTTGGCGAAGCCGCGGCCGCCAGGCACGAAGATCTCGGCCTGGTAGAGGAGGTTGGCGCCGCCGGACTCGACCAGGTTCACGACGGGAAGCTTGTTCTCCATGACGATTTGCTGGACCCGCTGGCCCTTGCGCTGGCCGGAAGGCGCGACGGTGCCGCCCTTGATGGCGCTGTTCGACGCCGTCACGACGCAGCGCACGCCCTCGACATAGCCGATGCCCGCGACCGAGCCACCGCCGGCGCTCGATCCGTCCTTGTCGTCGTGCATGCGGTAGCCGGCGAGCGGCATCAGTTCGAGGAAGGGCGCGCCGCGGTCGAGCAGCAGCGCGATGCGTTCGCGCGGCATGAGCTGCTTGCGCTTTACGAAGCGGGCGCGCGACTTCTCGGTCGCGGCCTGCACGCTCGCCTCGGCGTCACGGAACTCCGCGATGGCTGAGAGCATGCGCTCGCGGTTCTGCTTGAACTCGTCGCTGTTGCGATCGACCTGGCTTTCGAGGATTGGCATGTCTGTCTCAGCCGCCCAGGACCTTGGGCGTCTTGGCGAGATGGAAGCCGTTGAAGGGCTTCGACTTGTCGGTGGCTGGCAGGTCGACCGAGCGGTTGGCGAGCGGCACGCCGCCGTCGATGCGAAGCTCCGTGCCGGTCATGTAGGCCGAGGCGTCGCTCAGCAGGAAGCAGACCGCGGCGGAGATCTCGCTCTCGGTGCCGAGGCGGCCGAGCGGGCAGTAGCCCTTGAGCTTGGGGATCTGTTCCTTGAAGTCGCCGGTGTAGGTGTCCATGCCGGAGGAGGCGATCCAGCCCGGCGCCACCGAATTCACGCGCACGCCCGCGGCCGCCCATTCGTAGGCGAGCGTCATGGTGAGGTTCGCCATGCCGGCGCGCGCGGCGCCGGTGTGCACCATGTTGGGGAAGCCGTTGCGATAGTCGGCGGTCATGTTGACGATCGAGCCGCCGTGGTTCTGCATCGATTGCGTGAACACCTCGCGGCTCACGATGAAGCCGCCCGTCAGGTTGTTGCGCACCACGACGTCGAAGCCCTTGGCGCTGAGATTGGCGGCGGGCGAGGGGAACTGGCCGCCGGCATTGTTGAACAGGCCGTGGATGCGGCCGTTCTTTGCGACGATCGCGGCGACCGCTTCCTTGACCTGGGCTTCCTCGCGAATGTCGAAGATGTGCGTCTCGCAGGTGCCGCCGGCTGCCTCGATCTCGGCCTTCACCGTGTCGAGCTTCTCCTGCTTGCGGCCGGTGATGACCACGTGGGCGCCAAGCGCTGCGATCTCATGCGCAGTGCAGCGGCCGATGCCGCTACCGCCACCGGTCACGACGATGGTCTGGCCTTCAAACAATCCCGGTTTGAAGACCGAGCGATACGTCATGTTTCCTCCGGATTGAACGGCTGTTTACCGGCCTGTATTTGACGTTTACGTAAAGGTCAAGTAAGCCCCCAGACCATTGGCCGACTGGAGGAACTCGCCCATGACCTTGCAGGAAATCACCGCGAAAATGAAGGAAGGCGCTTCGAAGAAGTCGGCCTTTGGAAACAGCGTCAAGTTCGCCACGGATCAGGGCGTCGTCCACATTGACGGCAACCAGACCCCGCCGGCCGTCACCAACGACGACACCGCCGCCGACTGCACCATCAAGATGGACTTCAACGACTTCGCCGACCTGATCGGCGGCAAGCTCGACGGCATGACCGCGTTCATGACCGGCAAGCTGAAGATCGAAGGCGACATGGGCGTCGCCATGAAGCTTCAATCCATTCTCCGCTAAGGCGCGTTCTCACACGCCAGCGACAAGGGCCCCTTCGCGGGGCCCTTTCCATGTCTGCGATCAGTCCGCGCTTTCGATCATGCTGCGGATGCGGTTCGCCAGCTCCTCCATGACGAACGGCTTGGTCAGCAACTGCATGCGCGGCGCGAGCTGCGCGTTGCCGATGATGGCGTTCTCGGCATAGCCGGTGATGAACAGGACCTTCAGGTCCGGCCGGCTGATGCGGGCGATGTCGGCGAGCTGACGGCCGTTCATGCCGCCGGGCAGGCCGACGTCGGTGATCAGCAGATCGATGCGCGCATCGGACTGCAGGATGCGGAGTGCCTCCGGCCCGTCGACGGCCTCGATGGCGGTGTAGCCCTGATCGTGCAGCACGTCGGTCACCAGCATGCGCACGGTGGGTTCGTCGTCGACGATCATCACGGTTTCGCCGACCTGGGCGCGCATCGCCTCGACCGGCTGCAGGGCTTCGGCCCGGTCGGCTTCGCTGGCGTAGTGGCGCGGCAGGTAGAGGCACATCGTCGTGCCCTGGCCGACCTCGGAATAGACGCGGACCTGGCCGCCGGACTGACGCACGAAGCCGTAGATCATCGACAGGCCGAGGCCGGTACCCTGTCCCATCGGCTTGGTGGTGAAGAACGGATCGAAGGCCTTGGCGATGATCTCGGGCGGCATGCCGGTGCCGGTGTCGGTGACGCAGACCGAGAGATACTGCCCCGGCGGCAGGTCCCGCTCGCCGGCCGCACGGTCGTCGAGCCATTTGTTGGCGGTCTCGATCGTGATGCGGCCGCCGTTGGGCATGGCGTCGCGTGCGTTGATGCAGAGGTTCAGCAACGCGTTCTCTAGCTGCGGCGCGTCGATCAGGGCGGGCCAAAGGCCGCCCGCGGTGACGACGTCGACCGCGATCTGCGGACCGACGGTGCGCCGGATCAGCTCCTCCATTCCGACTACCAGGCGATTGACGTCGGTCGGCTTGGGATCGAGCGCCTGGCGGCGCGAGAAGGCGAGGAGCCGGTGGATGAGCGAGGCGGCACGGCGCGAGGAAGCATGGGCCGCCATGATGTAGCGATCGGCATCGTTCAGCCGGCCCTGGCTGACGCGCGTTCGCAGCAGCTCCAGCGAGCCCATGATGCCGGTGAGAAGATTGTTGAAGTCGTGGGCGATGCCGCCAGTGAGCTGGCCGACGGCTTCCATCTTCTGGGACTGGCGCAACGCCTCCTCGGCGGCCTGCAGGCGCTCCTGCTCCTTCAGCCGGTCGGCGATCGCCTCGTTCACCCTCTGCTCGAGTGTCTCGTTGAGGCGACGCAGGGCTTCTTCGGCCCGACGGCGCGGCGTCACGTCCTGGAACAGCACGGCGACCTGGCGGCGGGCGGGCGGTTCGATGCGGAAGGCCGCCAGCTCGAGGTGGCGGCCGGTCGCCACCAGTTCCTGCTCGAAGCGGATCGGCTTGCCGGTGCGCAGCACACCGCCGTAGCGCTCGACCCAGGCATCGGCTTCCGCGCCGACCATTTCGCGCAGTTTCTGGCCGACGACGTTGGGGATGCCGGCATGCTGGGCGTAGGCCGCATTGGCCTCGATGTGAATGTAGTCGCTCAACGGCCCGTGGGGGCCGTCGAAGAACTCGATGATGCAGAAGCCTTCGTCGATCGAGTCGAACAGGGTGCGGTAGCGGTCCTCGCTTTCGGCGAGGGCTTCCTCGGCTTCGCGGAGGCGAGTGTTGTCGCTGTCTCTCGTCCTGAGGCGCGCATTCTCGGCTTCGAGGGTCTGCAGACGGCTCCGGAGCCGTTCGATCTCGTCTGGTGTCACGAACTTCCGCCTAAAGAAACCGCCCGTCGACCGGACCTCTAGCACCGCCGGGAACGACGCAACACAACGACGATGGCCTGCCGGATGTTCCCGCGGCTAGGCCTGTTTGCTCTTGTGATAGTGGCGCTTTGCTTTGGCGCGATTGCCGCAGGACGACATCATGCACCAGCGCCGCTTGCCGGCCCGGCTCTCGTCGAGGAACAGGTAGAGGCACTCCGGATTGGCGCAGCGCCGGACCTTGGCGAGCTTGGCACTGGCCAGCAAGTCGCCCGCCGACCACAGGGCCGGGGCGAGCAGGGCGAGCGCGGTGCCAGACCTCATGTCGAGATCCCAGTCGAAGCCGTCCTTGCCGCGCTTCAGCACGGTGCGGGCCGGCGCGGCCGCGAGGGCCGCGTTCAGGGCGTCGAAATCCCGGGGCGCCGGCGTCTTGCCCTGGGCCACGGCATCGAACAGGCGATGGACGGTCTCGCGCAGTTCCAGCGCCCGCTCGAATTCCTTCTGCCCGGGCGGCTTCGGCGCCTTTGCCCAGCTCGCCAGATCCTCCGGCGCGTTCAGGGTCTCCGTCGGCGTGTCCTGGCCGCGCCAATACCGCGTATTGGCGAACTCCAGACAGAGATCGGGGGAAATCATCGACGGGACTTACTAACCGGTTGTCGGGTTGACAAGGCGGGCTCTGCGTCTTAACCACATAACCAGTTATATAGTTATGAAGGAGGGAATTGCCATGTTCGACCACGTTTCCATCGGTGTTGCCGACGTCGCCCGCTCGAAGAAGTTCTACGACGCTGCCCTGACACCGCTTGGCTACACGCTGCTGAGCGAGGGTGAGACTTCACTGGGATATGGCGAGAAAGGCGTCGGCCTGTGGGTCGGCAAGGCCGCACGGCCGGTGAAGGCGGACAAGGAGTCCTATCTGCACTTCTGTTTCGTGGCGAAGGACCGCAAGGCGGTCGACGCCTTCCATGCCGGCGCCCTCAAGGCCGGCGGCACGGACAACGGCAAGCCGGGCGTGCGCGCCGACTACGACCCAAAATACTATGCAGCCTTCGTGATCGATCCCGACGGCTATCGTCTCGAGGCCTATTGCGGGAAGTGACGCAACGCCTTCAGGATCGCCGCCGTTCCCGATGGCAGCGATCCTGAGAGGCTGCGATGACGACGAACATGGTCCGGGCCGCAACCGCGGCGGACGAGACGGCGGCGATCGCCACGCTGACCTTGGCGTTCGGCGCCGATCCGGCGACGCGCTGGACCTGGCCGGAGCCGCGAGCCTACCTCGATGCCTTCCCGGACTTCGCCAAGGCATTCGGCGGTGTGGGTTTCGGGATCGGCAGCGCCCATATCGTCGGCGATCATGCCGGCACGGCGCTGTGGTTGCCGCCCGGCGTCGAGCCCGACGGCGCGGCGCTCGGGGCGTTGATGCGGGCGACAGCGTCGCCGCAGTCGATGGTCGACGGCGTGCAGCTCATGCAGCAGATGGCGAGTTACCATCCGCGCGAGCCGCACTGGTATCTGCCGCTGATCGGCATCGATCCGAAGCATCAGGGGAGAGGCCTCGGCAGCGCGCTGCTCGCTCATGCGCTCGACATCTGCGACCGCGACGGCACGCCCGCCTATCTCGAATCGTCGAACCCGCGCAACGTGCCGCTCTACCAGCGCCATGGCTTCGAGATCATGGGAAGCCTCCAGTTCGGCAGTTCGCCGACCCTGGTGCCGATGCTGCGCAAGCCGCGGCCGCGCGGCTGAAAGCTCAGGCGGCTTTCTTGCCGTGATGGCTGTGCAGCTTGGCGCTCATCACGCGGCGGATGTCGTTGAACTCGGGGCTGGCCACGTCGCGCGGCCGCGGGAGGTCGAGCGTGTTGTCGCTCTCGATGCGGCCGGGACCGGGCGTCATCACGACGACGCGGTTGGCCAGCAGGATCGCTTCCTCGACCGCGTGGGTCACGAACACGACGGTGAGCTTGGTGCGCTCCCAGATCTCCAGCAGCTCGTCCTGGAGGCGTTCGCGCGTCATGGCGTCGAGCGCGCCGAACGGCTCGTCCATCAGCACCAGTTCGGCGTCGTTCGCGAGCACACGGGCGATCGCCACGCGCTGCTTCATGCCGCCGGAGAGCTGGTGCGGATAGGCGTTGGCGAATTTGCCGAGGCCCACGAGGTCGATGAACTTGTCGACGATCTGCTTCACCTCGGCGCCGCCCAGGCCGCGCGAGGCGGGGCCGAAGCCGATATTGTCGCGCACGCTCAGCCACGGAAACAGCGCGTAGTCCTGGAAGACCATGCCGCGCGACGGATCGGGACCGGCGATCGGGCGCCCCCACATCAGCGCGTCGCCGGACGAGGGCTGGTCGAAGCCCGCCATGATGCGCAGCAGGGTGGACTTGCCGCAGCCCGACGCGCCGATCAGGCAGATGAACTCGCCCTTGGCGATGGTGAGGTTGGCGTCGGAAAGGGCGTTGATCGTCTGGTCCTGCAGCCGGAAGACCTTGGACACGCCCTTGATCTCGATGATCGGTGTCGCGGTGTCAGGCATGGTGGTTGGGGCTCCAGCGCAGCAGGCGGTTGCCGATGATCACGACGACACGGTCGGAGAGATAGCCCGCGAGGCCGATCACGATCATGCCGCAGATCACCAGCTCGGTACGCGACAGGGTGCGGCCGTCCATGATCACGGCGCCCAGTCCCTGCGGCACACCGGTCATCTCGCCGACCACGATGACGAACCAGGCGAGGCCGAGGCCGAGCCGCAGGCCGGTGAAGATCGACGGCGTCGCCGCCGGCAGCACCACCTTGTAGAACTGCGCGTTGCCGCGGCAGCCCAGCATCGAGGCCGCTTCAAAGAGTTTGGGATCGACCGAGCGCACGCCGAAGATCGTGTTGAGCAGGATCGGATAGAAGGCGCCGAGGCAGACCAGCGCGAAGGCCGACTTGGCGCCGAGGCCGAACAGGATCATCGACAGCGGCAGCCAGGCGGTCACCGGGATCGGCCGCATCACCTGCAGGAACGGATCGAGCAGCATGCGCGCGGTCGGCACGCGGCCGATCAGGATGCCGATCGGCAGCGCGAACAGGGCGGCCAGCGCGAAGCCGCCATAGACGCGGCTCATCGAGGCCAGCAGATGAGTGGTCAGCGTCGCGGAGTAGGCGTCGTCGTAGATGCCGCCCACCGCGAAATCGATCATGTATTCGCCGACCTGATAAGGCGTCGGGATCAGGCGGGTCCATTGCTGCGTCGTCGCGACCTGCCAGAAGGCCAGAAGGATCAGCGGCACGATCAGCGCCAGCACTGTCGGCCTGAAGCGCGCCCAGGCCGAGCGTGACGCTTTGCGGGAAGCGACGGCAGGAACTGCCGCCACCGGAGCCGAACCCGTTTCGACGATCGCCATGTCGCGCTCCGCCGTTGTTCGCCGCCGCCTAGCTGGCGATCTCGTTGGAGAACTTCGGATTGAGGAAGGTCTCGTACTTCGGCAGCGCACGGATCTGCTTCAGTTCGAGCATGTGCTGGGCGTAGGTCTTCACCTGACCCTGCACCTTGTCATCGAGCTTCCAGACATATTCGACGTTGTCGGCGCCGAGTGCCTGCTCGACCGCGGCGCGGTTGGCGCCGAGCTTCTGCACCGTCATGTCGACCACGGCCGGCTTGTTGGCCGACATGAACTCGACGGCCTGGCGATGCGTCTTCAGCATCGCGCGGATCATGTCGGGGTTCTTGGTGACCGTCTCTTCGTTGGTGCCGATGATCATGTTGAGGCCGCCCATAGCCGTGCCATAGGGATATTCGACGAGCTGGCCGACGCCGGACGTGATCGAGAGGCCGGGGCCCGGCTCGGCGCCGACATAGGCGTCGATGTCGCCGCGCGACAGCATCGCCGGCATCTCGCCGAACGGCACACGGACCGACGTGATGTCCTTCAGGGCGAGGCCTTCCATGCGCATGCGCTCAAGGATGAAGACCTCCTGCGTGGAGCCCGGCCAGATGCCGACCTTCTTGCCCTTCAGGTCCTTGATCGTCTTCACGTCGGAGCCGGCTTTGGAGATCACCCCCATGCCCTTGTTCGACATCGCGCCCACGACGGCGACCGGCTCACCGGCGGCGCCGCCCAGGATGCCGGCGGCGATGCCGAATGTGCCGAGGTCGACCGACTTGGTGACGACGGCGTTCTTGCAGTCGGTCGGGCTGTCGAAGGTGATGATCTCGATCTTGAGACCGGCCGGCGCAAACTTCTCGTAGAAGTGCGGCGGCATGGAATGGACGAGCCGCAGCGCGCCCATCTTGACCGTCTGACCGCCCTGCGCCCGCAGGATCGACGGAGCCGCGAGCGTGCCGGCAGCGGCGAAGCCTGCCCCGGCGAGAAGACGACGACGATTGATCATGAAAATGCCTCCCAAGCAGTTTCCTTGGGAGGCAACAAGCGTGCCAATCTTCATCCACAGTGAGGTGAAGTCGGCGTCATGTTCCTCTCCGCCCGCGTAGCGGGGGAGAGGACATATGAGAGCAGTCGAACCTTAGAAGCCGACCGCCGCGCCGTCGCGGCGGCTTTCGGAGGCGCCGAGATAGGGGACGCCGTCGGGAAAGCGCCAGATGATCTGGCTCGATCCGAAGGCGAAGCTTGGCCAGCCCGTGCGGGTGATCTTGTGGCCGCGCGATTCGAGGCCGGTCGCGGTGGCCTCGGGGAAGTGATCCTCGGTCCAGACCGTGCCGTCGGTCTCGTGCACGCGCCAGCGGGCGGCGTCGATGGCGGCCTGCGGATTCTGGCCGTAGTCGACGATGCGCGAGAAGACCTGCATGTGGCCCTGGGGCTGCATGGCGCCGCCCATAAGGCCGAAGGTCGCGACCGGCTGGCCGTCCTTGGTGATGAAGGCCGGAATGATCGTGTGGAACGGCCGCTTCTTGGGGCCGACCTCGTTGGGATGGCCCTTCGTGGTGACGAAGCCGGTGGCGCGGTTCTGGAGCGCGATGCCGGTGCCGGGAACCACGACGCCCGAGCCGAAACCCGTGTAGTTCGACTGGATCAGCGAGATCATCATGCCCGACTCGTCGGCGGCACCGAGATAGATCGTGCCGCTCTCCTTGGGCGTGCCGGGACCGAAATCCTGCGCCTTCTTCGGATCGATCAGCTTGGCGCGGCTCTTCAGGTAGCCCTTGTCGAGCATCTGCGCCGGCGTCACTTCCATGAAGCGCGGGTCGGCGACGTAGCGATAGATGTCGGCGAAGGCGAGCTTCATCGCCTCGATGCGCAGATGCGCCACTTCGGGACCGTCCGGATCGCGGCCGGCCAGCTCGAAGTTCTCGAGGATGCCCAGCGCCATGCAGGCGGCGATGCCCTGGCCCGACGGCGGGATCTCGTGCAGCGTCGTGCCGCGATAGGTGAGGCCGATCGGATCGACCCAGTCGGGCTTGTGTTCGGCCAGGTCGGACTTGCGCAGCGCGCCGCCGGTTTCCTTAGCGTACTTCTCCATCATCTCGGCGAGTTCGCCGTGATAGAAGGCCTCGCCCTTGCTCTCGGCGATCTTGGTCAGCGTCTTGGCCTGGTCGGGGAACTTCCAGAGCTCGCCCGGCTTGGGCGCGCGGCCGTTCGGCAGGAACGACTTCACCCAGCTCTCCTGGCCCTTCAGCCGGTCGATGGCGCTCTCCCATTGGCGCGACACCATGTAGGAGACGCGGAAGCCGTCGTGGGCGTACTTGATGCCTGGCTCGAACAGGTCGGCGAAGGGCAGCTTGCCGTAGCGCTTGTGCAACTCCATCCAGAGCGACACCGCGCCCGGGGTGGTGACGCTGCCCCAGCCGACATGGGGCATGTTGGCCTGGCCCTCGTATTGGTCGGGCGTCATCAGCGCCGGCGAATGGCCCGAGGCGTTGAGGCCGACCAGCTTCTTGCCGTCCCACAGGATGCAGAAAGCGTCCGCGCCGATGCCGTTCATCGTCGGCTCGACGATCGTGATGGCGATGGCGGCCGCGATCGCGGCGTCGACGGCATTGCCGCCCTTGGCCAGCATGCGCAGGCCCGCGGTGGACGCGAGGTGCTGCGAGGAAGCCACCATGTTCGAGGCGAAGACCGGCAGCTTCTTGGACGCGTAGGGAAACTCATAAGAAAAAGACGGCACCTCGAAATCCTTTCTACTTCTTCGAAGCCTGGAGGGCCTCGATGCGCGCCACGAAGCGCGGCGTCTGCAGGAACTGGCGATGCTCCGCGGCGCTCTTGCCGAACAGGCGGGAGAGATCGAACACGCCGGAGCCCGCGATCTCGCCCATCCGCCCGGAGAGCGTCACGCGTTCGCCAAGCCGCAGGGTTTTTAGCGCCGCAACGGCCGGTTCGGAAAGGCCCGGCGGGGGCGTGGCACGCGATCGTGTGGAGAAAAAGTCAGTCACCGTGCCTGCAAAAGCGAGCGCCCAGTCGTTGAACGCGTACAGCGAAACCTGCCGGCCAATATCAATCGTGACCGCCACGGTCTGGGCATTGCCCTCGATCTTGGTCAGCGTGCCGCACCAGTCGTTGAAGGCGCCGACCTTGTCGGCAAGGGCCACGCTCTGGCGGGCGGCTTCCTCGACCCGGAGCGGGTTGTTGGAGGCGAGCGCCGGCTTGGCCAGTTCCTGCAGCCCGTCGAGGAACGCCTTCTGCGCCGGATTGCGCTCGTGGCACGGCCGGTCGAAGCAGCCGGTCAGCGCGAGGCCTGCACCGCCCAGCAGGACGGAGCGGCGAAAGGTGAGGGGAGACATCCTCTGCATCATCCCCTCACCTTACCTCAATATGAGGATCAAGCCGCCTTCGACTGCGCCTTGGCTCGCTCTTCTTCCTTGAGTTCCTTCTTGGAGAGCTTGCCGACCGGGGTCTTGGGCAGCTCGGGGCGGATCTCCAGGGCGACCGGCATCTCGTGTTTGCCGATCTTGCCCTCGAGATGCTTCTTCAGCTCCTCGAAGGTGAGTGAGGCGCCGGGCTTCAGCTTGGCGAACACCTTGGGCGCTTCCTGACGATAGGGATCGGGGATGCCGATCACGATCACTTCGTCGACCGCGGGATGCTCGTAGACGGCTTCCTCGATCATGCGCGGATAGACGTTGTAGCCCGACGAGATGATGAGGTCCTTCGAGCGGTCGACCAGGTAGAGCCAGCCGTCCTCGTCCATGTAGCCCATGTCGCCAGTGCGCAGGCCCATCCAGTTGCTCGACGGATGGCGGAACAGGACCTTGTCGGTCTCCTCCTGCTTCTTCCAGTAACCCTTCATGACCTGCGGGCCGATGATGCAGACCTCGCCGACATGCTCCTTGCCGGGCGGCAGCACCTTGTCGCCGTTCTCCATGTCGCGGATCTCGATCACGGTGCCCGGCATCGGCACGCCGCACGAGCCGACGCGGCGCACGCTCTTGTCGACCGGGCAGATCGCGCCGGTGGGAGAGGTTTCCGTGAGGCCATAGCCCTCGATCAGGGTGGCGCCCGTCAGCTTCTCGAAGCTCTGCTGCACTTCGACCGGCAGCGGCGCGCCGCCCGACATGCAGATCTTGAGCGAGCTGAGGTCGAGACCCTGCGCCTTGGGATGCTTGTTGATCGCGGTGTAGAGCGTCGGCACGCCGGGCAGGAAGGTCGGCTTCTTCTTCGCCAGATCCGTGACGATCATGTCGATGTCGGGCCGCGGGTAGAGGATGAGCTGGTTGCCGTTGCGCACCGCGCCCAGCATGATTCCCGACAGCGCGTAGATGTGGAACAGCGGCAGCACGCACACGACCTTCTCGGTGCCGGGGTTCGTGTAGGGCGTCGTCCAGGCCTGGCCCTGGCTCATCGCCGCCATCACGCAGCCATGCGTCAGCATCGCGGCTTTCGGCAGGCCCGTGGTGCCGCCTGTGTATTGCAGCAGCGCCACCTCGTCCCACAGGTTCTCGCTCGAGGGCGAGTAGGCCATGTACCTGCCGTCGTTGGACAGCAGGTCCTTGAACGACATGTGCCAGTCGTCGCGCGGCCAGGCCGACAGCTCCTTCTTCTTGGCGATCGGGTAGAGCCAGCTCTTGGGCCACGGCAGGTAGTCGGCGATCGATCCGACGATCAGCTTCTTCAGCCGCGTCTTGCCGCGCATCGCGGCCATCTTCGGATAGAGCGCGGCGACGTCGAGCGTCACCAGTATGTCGGTCTCGGAATCGCCGATCTTGAATTCGAGTTCGCGCGCGGCGTCGAGCGGCGAGTAGTTCACCACCCGGCCGCCGGCCTTCAGCACGCCGAAGAAGGCGATGATGTAGTGCGGCGTGTTGGGCAGATAGAGGCCGACATTGACGCCGGGCTTCACGCCCAGCTTCTGGAAGCCGGCGGCGGCCCGGTCGGAGGCCTCCTTGTAGTCCCGGAACGTCATCACCTTGTCGAGGAAGTCGGTGAAGGGCCGGTCGCCGTACTTGGCGCAGCTCTCCTCGAAGCTCTGGTGAATCGTCATCTGCGGGACGTCGAGTTCCCACTTCACGCCCGGCGGATAGCTCTTCTCCCACGCATGGTTCGACATTTTTGTGTTCCTCCCTGCATCGACTATGCGAGGGCGGACGCACGAGGGTCAAGAAGTCGGCGGGATCCAGTACTCGTAGGCGTAGACCGTGCGGAAACCCTGCGCCTCGTAAAGCGGCATCGCCGCGGCGTTGGACGCCACCACCTGCAGATAGGCAAAGCGCGCGCCCTGCTGCCACGCCCAGGCATAGAGGCTTTCGGTGACTCGCCGCGCGAGGCCCTGCCGTCTCGCCTCGGGCATTACCAGCACGTCGAACAGCCCCATGTGATCGCCTTCGACCGCGCCGATCGCCATGGCCATCGGCCGCCCCGCGTGCTCGACGAACGCGAAGCCCACCGGCTGGGCGATCCTGTGCAGCATTTGCTGCATGGTCTCGCGATGCTCGGGGCGCACCGGGCTGTACTGGACGAAGGCTTCGATCCAGGCGGCGCTGGGCGTCGGGGAAATGACGACGGCGGGATCGGCGTGGAAGCGGTCATGCAGGGGGCAGACCTGGATGAAGCTGCGCTCGATCGCCTTGTAGCCCCGGTCTGCCAGCAGGCCCGGGATCGCAGGCGGAGCGAGTGGCGTCAGGCGCCAGACCGGCGGCCTACCACGCTTCCGATAGGGCGCTTCGACAGCTTCCGTATCGGTTGAGGGTTCTGCCCCTATCGCATTGATAGAATTGGCTCTTTTTGTGTAGCCGCCGGAGAAGCGCAGGCGCCAACCCTGGACGTCCTCGCTCTCCAGCGCGGGCCATCCGCGATAGGTGAGGCATTCAAGCCGGCGAACTTCATCCAGAATCTGAGGTGATGACATTGGTCGTTGTCCGTGATAATTTATACTCAATTATAACAATCGTTTATTTTAAAGACTGCAAGTTACACATGAAGTCCGACCCCCTCGATGTCGACTTTCGTGTTTGCTGGCAGCCGCCCCATATCCCGGTTTCCTCCTTGATCGGTGTGCGGCTGCCAGCAACCCTTCTGCTTGTCTTCGTGCTGGCGCTCGCCCTGGCGGCTTGTGGCGGCTCCAGCTCGGGGCCCTCCGACAATCCGCCCAGCGACAAGGTCGCTTACACGGCCTGGAAGGAGTGGTCCAAGTTCGGCCGTGCCACCGTCGTCTATGGCGGCCAGGCCAACGGCTACACCAATCGCGCCGGCATGACTGAGCGCAGCGAACCGCTGAACAGCCGGGTCGGTGACTACTGGGGTTCCTGCGGCCGGCCGCAATGGAACGGCAGCTCGGACAAGCCCTGGTCGGGCGCCTTCGTCACGTGGGTGATGGTCCAGTCGGGCTACAGCGCCTTGCAGTTCCCGCGCGACGGCCGCCACGGCAGCTATCTCTCGGCGCTCTACGACCGCGAGCGCGCCTCGCGCAGCGCCCCGTTCCTGCTGCATGCGCCGAGCGAGTATTCGCCCAAGCCCGGCGACCTGGTCTGCTCCGGCACCGCCGGGCCGACCTGGCGCTACGCCGACCCGCGCACCGCGCACCGACGGATCGACAATACGGCCGCCCATTGCGACATCGTCACCGACGTTCGTGGTGGCTACGTCCACGCGATCGGCGGCAACGTGAAGGACAGCGTGGCGATGAGCCTCTTCCCCGTCGATTCACGGGGCCGCCTGATGAACGTCTCGGGCCGGCCCTGGCTGCTCGTCGTGGAGAAGCGCGGCTAGGGCCGGCGAGGCCGACTCAGTTCGTCATTCCCGCCGCGTGCATGATCGCGGCGGTGCGCTCGGCCAGCATCATGCTGGGCGCGTTGGTGTTGCCGCCGATCAGCGTCGGCATCACCGAGGCGTCGACCACGCGCAGGCCCTCGACGCCGTGCACCAGCAGCTTGTCGTCGACCACCGCCATCGGATCGCTGGCCGGGCCCATCTTGCAGGTGCCGACCGGGTGATAGATCGTCTCGCACTTGGCGCGGATCCACTGCTCGAGCTCGGCATCGGTCTTGGCCGCCGGCCCCGGCGCCAGCTCGTCGGCGCGATAGGGATCGAGGCCCGACTGGGCAAGGATGTCGCGACCCATCTTCACGCCGGCGATCAGCGTCTCGAGATCCTGCCGCTCGCTGAGATAGTTCGGGTCGATCAGCGGATGTTCCTTGGGGTCCTTGCTGCGCAGGCGGATCGTGCCCTTGCTCTCGGGACGCAGCGCGCAGACGTGCAGGCTGTAGCCGTCCTTGTTCAGGCGCGTGCGGCCATGGTCGATGACCAGGGCCGGCAGGAAGTGGAGCTGGACGTCGGGCGCGGTGAGGCCCGGCCGCGTACGCAGGAAGCCGCCGGACTCGGCGATCGGCGAGGTGCCGGGGCCCTTCTTGTTCACGACGTACTGGTAGAGCGACAGCAGCTTGTTGGCGCGATCGTAGGTGTCCCGCGTCTTGCAGAACTGCAGCAGCGACGCGTCGAGATGGTCCTGCAGGTTGCCGCCGACGCCGGGCAGGTCGTGGATCGGGCGGATGCCCATCGAGCTCAGGTGATCGGCGGGGCCGACACCCGACAGCATCATGAGCTGCGGCGTGTTCACGGCGCCGCCGCACAGGATGATCTCGCGGGTGACGCGGGCGACCTCGTCGCGGCCGTTCAGCGTGTAGCGCACGCCCATGGCGCGGTTCTCGTCGAAGATGATGCGCTCGACCAGCGCGCCGGTGACGACGATGAGATGGGCGCCGCTGTTGGCGACCGCCGGACGTAGATAGGCGCTCGCTGCGCTCCAGCGTTCCTTGTTCTTCTGCGTCACCTGGTAGAGGCCGACGCCTTCCTGTTCGGCGCCGTTGAAATCCTTGATGCGCTTGTGGCCGGCCTGCTCGGCGGCCTTGAGGAAAGCCTCGTTGATCTTGAGGGGATCGACCTGGTCGGCGACGTTCAGCGGACCGCCGGTGCCGTGGAAAGCGTCGGCGCCGCGCTCGTTGTTCTCGGCCTTCTTGAAGTAGGGGAGCACGTCCTCGTAGGACCAGCCCTCGTTGCCGAGCTGGCGCCAGTGGTCGTAGTCCGAGGCATGACCGCGGATGTAGAGCATCGCGTTGATCGCCGAGGAGCCGCCCAGCGTCTTGCCGCGCGGCCAATACATGGCGCGGTCGTTGCAATGCTTCTGCGGCGTCGTCTGGTAGTTCCAGTTATAGGGCGAGTTCTCACCCAGGGCTGCGAAGCCGGCGGGCATCTTCAGCATGAACGACTTGTCGGGACCGCCGGCCTCGAGGACCAGGATGCGCAGCTTCGGCCGCTCCCAGGCGAGGCGCGCGGCGAGCGCGCAACCGGCCGAGCCGGCACCGACGATGATGTAGTCGTAAAGCGAAGACATGGTCCTTCCTTCAGGGCAGCCTGTTCTCGATGACGGCGAAGAATGGTCGGCCGGATAAGGGCGACAAAATCCCGTTCGCGTCCAGTGGAAAGACGCTCCGGGTGACAGAGTCGCCCACATTGCCGCCGATGGCAAAAACCTGACCGGGGCGCACTTCGACCACGATGTCGCAATGTCCCGCTCCGCGATTCAGGTTTTGCAGCGTCGTGCCGCTGCCCTCACGCGACGCGCAGATCAGGTCGCCGACCTGCGGGGCGCGTTCGAACGGCGGGTGCGGGATGAAGACGGCGCCGGGACTCTTCGCGCGCTCGACCATCCTTTCCACATAGATCGTGTGGGTAGGGTTCGGACAGAACAGGTCGCGCGGCACGCCGGCGCTCGCGATGTCCCACGAGATGAAGGCTGCCGACCAGGGGATGTCGTTGAGGCCGGTGCGGCCCGGCACGTCGACCGCCTTCCAGTAGTCGCCGATGCGCTGCGGCGCCTCGCGTTCCTTGATGCCGAGTTGCTCGGTCCGGGCAGGCGCATTGTCGGAGTAGATGATGACCTGCTTGCCGAAGCGGCCCCATTCGCCGACCGCCAGCAGCACCATCGAGGTCTTCGGGCTCGACGACGGCGGCGCCTCGGGCTTCCAGAAGGTAACGGGGCAGGGACCGAGCGGCTGCAGATCCTTGGCCTGCACGACCGGCTTCGACGTTGGGGCCTGCGTGCAGGCGGCGGCGAGGACGAGGAGCAGGAGAGCGAGAAGGATGCGCATGTCTTAGCCTACCTGTTGCTCCTCACCAGCGTCCGACTCCGCCGATCAGGATCGTCGGCACGCCTGCGGTGCCATTCTTCACGGAGCAGACCTGACTGCCGGGACGGCGGCCGTCACGCGGCTCGGTGACATCGAGCCCGGCCGCTTTCAATCGCGCGGTGGCGGCGGCGATGTCCGGTACGCGCCACGAAAGCCCCCAGAGATGGTCGGGTTCGTCGGACACGCCCTTCTTCAGGTCGTGCGCGATCTCGACCACGAGGTCGCCGCAGCGGAAGAAGAGCAGTCGCGCGCCCCATTTGGGATTGCTGCGGTCGAGCCGGAGGTCGAGGCCGAGCCGGCCGGCATAGAAGGCGATGGCGCGCTCAGGGTTGGGCGTGCGCACCACGACGTGGTCGAGGTTGGTAACGGCAGCGGCCTCATCGACCGTGAGCGGAGAGGGGGCGTCGTTCGCTTGCGCGCAGAGTCCGATCTCGACGCCGTGACCGACGAGCGTCAGTTCACCGTCCTTGCGCGTCGTCGCGACGGCGCGTCGTTCGAGCAGAGTCGCGGCCTTGTCGAGGTCGGCCGTCGCAAACGCCATCGAATGGAGTCCGGGTACGCCGTCCTCGAAGCGCAGCCCGACATTGCCGGTGCGCAGGCGACCGTCCTGCGCACGGCGTCCCAGCAAGGTCTCGTAGACGGCGACCGAGCCGCCGACGACGAGATGGTCGAGGGCCGCGATCATCGTGCTAGCCGATGCGCTTCAGGTTCGCCTTGTAGTTCTGGCCGCGCTTCACGTAGCTCTCCGCGCTCATGGCGAGTCGCGCGGCGTTCTCCTCGCTCAGCTCGCGCACGACCTTGGCCGGCGAGCCCAGGATCATCGAGCGGTCGGGGAAGGTCTTGCCCTCGGTCACGACCGAGCCGGCGCCGACCAGGCAGTCCTTGCCGATCACCGAGCGGTTGAGCACGACCGACTGGATGCCGATCAGCGAGCCGTCGCCGATCGTGCAGCCGTGCAGCATCACCTGATGGCCGACCGTCACGTTCTTGCCGATGGTCAGTGGCGCGCCGGGATCGGTGTGCAGGACGCTCAACTCCTGGATGTTGCTGTCGTCGCCGATCACGATCGGCTCGTTGTCGCCACGCAGCACGGCGCCGAACCAGATGTTCACCCGCTCGCCCAGGACGACGGACCCGATGATCGTGACGCCCTCCGCGATGTAGCAGGAGGCCGGAATCACCGGCACGCGGTCGTTGAGCTGATAGATCGCCATCTTGGTTCCTTCTGATTGCGCGGAGCGTTGGCTTTATGCCATCCGGCATGCCACCTTGACCGGGCCAATTCAATAGCCCGCCAGAACGGCGACGGCAGACACGGGGCAGCGAATTTTCATGAGCAACAAAGACAAGAGCAAGGGCAAGGCCGGCGCGACGGTGACCGACGTCGAAGCAACGACCTCACCGGCTCCGCCTTCTGCGACTGCGCCCGCGGAATCCGCCGAAAAGGAAAAGCCCGCCTTCGTGATCACCTCGTCGCGGCAGTTCCCGAGCTGGCTGGCCGAGACCGGCAGCAGCCTCGCGATCTCGACCTACCAGAGCAGCAAGGTCATCCTGATCGGCACCAACAAGGAAGCAGGCCGGCTCTCGGTGTTCGAGCGTACGCTGGAGCGGCCGATGGGCATGACGTTCCACAATTCGCAGCTGTCCGTCGCGTCGATGATCCAGATCACGAACTTCGTCGATGCCGCCCGCGGCACGCCGGGTGCTGCTGGCTACGATGCGCTGTTCGTGCCGCAGTCGGCATCCTACACGGCCGATCTCGATATCCATGACATCGCCGTCGGCGCCGACGGCGAACTGGTCTTCGTCAACACGCTGTTCTCCTGCCTGGCGACGACAAGTGCCACGCACAGCTTCAAGCCAATCTGGAAGCCATCCTTCGTGTCGCGTCTCGCGCCGGAGGATCGCTGTCACCTGAACGGCATGGCGATGCGCGACGGCAAGCCGGCCTATGTGACCTGCGTGTCGGAGACCGATGTCGCCGATGGATGGCGCGAGCATCGCAGCGGCGGTGGCGTCGTGATCGATGTTGCGTCCGGCGAGGTCGTCTGCCGCGGCCTGTCGATGCCGCACTCGCCGCGCCTGCACGAGGGCAAGCTGTGGGTGCTGAACTCGGGCGCCGGCGAAGTGGGGACGGTCGACCTCGCCACCGGCCGCTTCGAGCCACTGGCCTTCTGCCCCGGCTATCTCCGGGGCCTCGACTTCGTCGGCCCCTATGCCCTGGTGGGCCTCTCGGAGCCGCGCGAGAACCGTACCTTCGCAGGGCTCCCGCTGCAGGAGCGGCTGGCCGCCGCCAAGGTCGGCCCGCGCTGCGGCGTCTTCGTGATCGACACGCGCACCGGCGACGTCGCGCACTGGCTGCGCCTCGAAGGCATCGTCAACGAGCTCTATGACGTGATCTCGCTGCCCGGCCTCAAGCGGCCGATGATGATCGGCTTCAAGAACGAGGAAATCCGCCGGACGGTTTCGATCGAGTAGCCAGGAGGAGGCGGTCTTTACGTAAGGCGAATTCTACGTAAAGGTGGTTTGACGTTTACGTAAACGTCAACTACACCGTCTCCCATCATGCCCGTTGCCGCCACCCCTTCGGCCAGCACGCTCTCCTCGCGCGATGCCCAGCGCATCTACAGCATCGCCGAATTGTCGCGCGAGTTCGCGATCACGCCGCGCACGATTCGCTTCTACGAGGACGAGGGGCTGATCAAGCCGCGGCGGCAGGGCACGACGCGTCTCTACACGGCGGGCGACCGCACGCGGCTGAGCTGGATCCTGCGCGGCAAGCGGCTGGGCTTCTCGCTCGCCGAGATCCGCGAGCTGCTCGATCTCTACCAGGTCGACCGCACCGGCGTTCAGCAACTGCGCGAGCTGCTGCGCCGCAGCCAGCTCCACATCGCCGATCTCGAGCGCAAGCGCGCCGACCTCGACCAGCACATCGGCGAGTTCAGGGAAGTGGAATCACAGGTCAGTGCCGAGCTAAAGCAGCGCGGCGTCGATCCCGAAAGCGACTAAAGAAACTTCGACGGAGGAGGCAGCCATGGCCGTCTACAAGGCCCCGATCAAGGACATCCAGTTCGTTCTCAACGAAGTGCTCGACGTGTCGAGCCTGGCCAAGCTGCCGGGCTACGATGACGCGACGCCGGACACGATCCACGCCATCGTCGAGGAAGCCGCCAAGCTCTGCGAGAACGTGCTGTTCCCGCTGAACCGCACCGGCGACGAGGAAGGCTGCCACTACGAGAACGGCGTCGTGCGTACGCCCAAGGGCTTCAAGGAAGCCTACAAGCAGTTCGCCGAGGGCGGCTGGACGGCCGTGACCTGCGATCCCGAGTTCGGCGGTCAGGGCCTGCCGGCGACGGTGGGCTTCGCGCTGCAGGAGATGTTCACCGCGTCGAACCAGGCCTTCGCGATGTATCCGGGCCTCAGCCATGGCGCCTACGAGGCGCTGTCGCGCCACGGCTCGGACGAGCTCAAGAAGAAGTACCTGCCCAAGCTCACCGACGGGACGTGGACCGGCACGATGTGCCTGACCGAGCCCCATTGCGGCACCGACCTCGGCATGCTGCGCACCAAGGCCGAGCCGCAGGCCGACGGCAGCTACTCGATCACCGGCACCAAGATCTTCATCTCGGCCGGCGAGCACGATCTCGCCGAGAACATCCTGCACCTCGTGCTGGCGCGCCTGCCGGACGCGCCCGGCGGCACCAAGGGCATCTCGCTCTTCCTCGTGCCGAAGTTCCTGCCCAAGGAAGACAACAGCATCGGCGAGCGCAACGGCATCCGCTGCGGCGCGGTCGAGCACAAGATGGGCATCAAGGCCAACGCGACCTGCGTCATGAACCTCGACGGCGCCAAGGGCTGGCTGGTCGGCGAGTTGAACCGCGGCATGCCCGCGATGTTCGTGATGATGAACGCGGCCCGCCTTGGCGTCGGCATGCAGGGCCTCGGCATCGCCGAGACTTCGTTCCAGAGCGCCGTCGCCTATGCGCGCGACCGCCTGCAGGGCCGCTCGCTGACGGGGCCGAAGAACGCCAATGGCCCGGCCGATCCGATCATCGTGCACCCCGACGTGCGGCGCATGCTGATGATCCAGAAGTCGTTCACGGAGGGCGCCCGCGCGCTGTCGCTGTGGGTCGGCATGCTGATCGACGAGGCCCATTCGCACCCCGACGCCGACACGCGCGCGGCGGCCGACGACCTCATCCAGATGCTGACGCCGATCATCAAGGCCTACTTCACCGACATGGGCAGCGAATGCGCCAACCTTGCGGTGCAGACCTATGGCGGTCACGGCTACATTCGCGAGAACGGCGTCGAGCAGCTCGTGCGCGACGCGCGCATCACCCAGCTCTACGAAGGCACCAACGGCATCCAGGCGCTCGACCTGGTCGGCCGCAAGCTGCCGATGAAGGGCGGCGCGGCCGCGCAGCGCCTGCTGGGCGAGATCTCCTCGTTCGTCGCCAAGAACAAGGGCGACGAGAAGATGAAGGAGTTCGTCGAGCCGCTCGAGAAGGCGCTGGGCCGCGTGCAGGACTCCGCACTGTTCCTGCTGCAGAACGCGATGAAGAACCCGGACGAGGCGGGCGGTGCGGCCAGCGACCTGCTGCGCCTGATGGCGCTCACCGCCATGGCCTTCATGTGGAACCGCATCGTCGTCGCCGCGCACAAGGGACTGGCGGCCGGCAACGACAACGCCTTCTATGAAACCAAGCTCGCGACCGCGCGCTTCTTCATGGCGCGGGTGCTGCCGCAGACCGTGTCGCTCAACCATCAGATCAAGGCCGGCGCCTCGACCCTGATGGCGCTGCCGGCCGACGCCTTCTGAAGTCGGTCCTCGCCTACACCGCAGCGGCGTTCCTCGAGATCGCCGGCTGCTTCGCCTTCTGGGCGTGGCTGCGGCTCGGGGCTTCGGTCTGGTGGACCGTGCCCGGAGCCGTGGCGCTTCTGCTCTTTGCCTGGGCGCTGACCTTCATCGACTCCGATGCCGCGGGCCGCGCCTATGCCGCCTACGGCGGCGTCTACATCGCCGCGACTCTCGTATGGCTGTGGGCGGTCGAAGGCACGCGTCCCGATCGCTGGGACATCACCGGCGTTATCGTCTGCCTGATCGGCGCGGGCATCATTCTTTTCGCGCCGCATCGCGCGGCGGGTTAACAATAGGCATCATTCAATAAACGCCTGAGGAAACCGCCCATGTCCGCACCGCACGTTCTCGCCGAGGTCAAAGACGGCATCGGCTGGATGACGCTCAATCGGCCTGAGTCGCTGAACGCGCTGTCGATGGAGATGCGCGACCTGCTGATCGAGCACAGCGCGAAATTCGAGAAGGATCCCGCGGTGCGCTGCGTCGTGATCCGCGGCGCCGGCACGCATTTCATGGCGGGCGGCGACATCCGCGGCTTCCACAAGTCGCTGACCGAGGACAAGGAGGCCCATCTCGCGGGCTTTGAGATGAGGGTCGTGAAGGCGCACCAGGCGATCTACCAGATCCGCCGTATGAACAAGCCAGTGCTGGCCTCGGTGCAGGGAGCCGCCGCCGGGTTCGGCCTGTCGCTGATCCTGAACTGCGACCTGGCCATTGCCTCCGACGATTCGTTCTTCACCCTGGCCTATCGCCATATCGGCCTCAGCGCCGACGGCGGCGCGACCTATTTTCTGCCGAGGGTCGTGGGCGAGCGAAAGGCGCTGGAGATCGCGCTGCTGGGCGAACGCTTCACCGCGCAGGAAGCCAAGGACAACAACATCCTCAATTGGGTCGTGCCGAAGGACAGCCTTGCGGCCGAGACCGAGAAGATGGCGCGCAAGCTGGCCGACGGTCCCACCTATGCGCTGGGCGTCGCCAAGAAGCTGATCCGCAACTCATTCGACAACAGCTGGGACGAGCACTCGCACCGCGAGGCCGAGGGCCTGGCCGCCTGCGCCGCGACCGAGGACCATTTCGAGGGCCTGAGCGCCTTCCTCGAAAAGCGGAAGGCGAAGTTCAAGGGCCAGTAGGGGAGAATTGAAGAAGGCGGGTGAGGGGCGTCCGATCGAGGACGCCCCGTCGAATCGCCTTAGCGGCCCTTCCAGTTGGGCTTGCGCTTCTCGGCGAAGGCCTTCGGACCCTCGACCGTGTCCTCGCTGGTCGCCATGGCGACGAAGGCGGGATAGGTCTGGTTGCGCATGCCGATCTCGAGCGACGGCTGGTCGAGCGAGCGCATCACGACCTGCTTGGTCGCGCGCACCGACATCGGCGAGCATTCGAGGATCTGGGCGGCCCACTTCTTGGCCGACGCCATCAGCTCGGCGTGCGGCACCACCTCGGTGATGAAGCCCAGCTCGTAGCCTTCCTTGGCCGGCACGTGACGGCCGGTCAGCATCATGCCCATTGCCCTCTTGAGAGGGATCATGCGGCTGAGGCGCTGCATGCCGCCGGCGCCGGCGGCGAGGCCGACGCGCGGCTCGGGGAGGGCGAACTTGGCCTGCTCCGAGGCAATGATGATGTCGCAGGCCAGCGCGATCTCGAAACCGCCGCCCATGGCGATGCCGTTCACCGCGGCGATCACCGGCTTGTCGAGGTCGAAGCGGTTGGCGAGGCCGCCGAAGCCCTTGGCCGGATGGACCGGGCGCTTGCCGGTCTTGGCCTGGATCTCGGCGTGATACTTGAGGTCGTTGCCGGCGCAGAAGGCCTTGTCACCGGCGCCGGTGATGATGGCGACCCACAGTTCCGGGTTGGTCTGGAACTCGTCGAAGGCGTCGACCAGCTCCTGGTTCGCCATGGGGTGGCAGGCGTTGTAGACCTCCGGCCGGTTGATCGTGACGATCATCAGGCGGCCGTCTGTCTCGACTTTGCTGTACTGGCCCATGGCAATTCCCTCCAAACTTTCGTGAAGGGCGATTTACCTTCCAAAATGCCGCGGTGAAAAGCCGGACGATGCTGACTATCTGCATCGTGAAATGACAAATTCAGTCTTCCGATACGCAGCCGGCGGGTTCGCCGGGGCGCTGGCCGTGCTGTTGGCCGGTTCCGCTTATGCCGCGACCTTAAACCAGAATCTCCAGATCGCACCGGCGGCGCCACAATTGCTGGTGGCTGCTCCGGAGGCGGTTTTGCCGGCTCCCCAGCCGCGCCCCGTGCTGCTTGCCGAAGCCCGGAAGCCGCTACCAGGAGTGAAGGCCGCCGAGCCGGCGCCCACCGCGGCCGAGATCGTGGGCAAGCTGCTGGCGCCCGGAGCGTCCAATCCGGACGTGCCTTTGCCGCATCCCGACCTGTCGGAGAAGTTCGCGGACAAGTCCGAAGTCCCCACGCCCCTGACGGGACCGACCCCCTACGGCCGGAGCGAGACCGGTGGCGGGGTGCTGGGCTTCCGGATGCCGATCCCGGTGGAGCGCAGCCGGGGAGGTGCTACTACTACATCTAGTTCCGGTAACCCCCTGCCGGAAGCGCCCCTCGGAGGCGTCTCGAGGTCCCGATAGGCCTCACTGTTGCGTCCGTGTCACAGGTCTCGGACGAGTCGGCTGAGGACCGGGGCGGCTGGTTGCACCGCACCAGTGGTGGTGTGTATATTCCGCGCGGTTGGCGATCTGACAAAGCCCCGCCGACAAGACTATTCAGTTTCAGTCCGACAAGTATCAAGAACGAGGGGAAGATCTCATGAAGAAGGCTCTTCTGGCGGCCGCCGCCATCGTAGCGCTGCCGCTGGCCGCGCAGGCGCAGTCGCCGCAGCCGGGTCTGTACATTGGTGCCGAAGGCGGCATCAACTGGCTGACGAACTTCACGGCGAACACGAACATCCCGGCGTTCCCGACGGTGAGCGTGACCCCGCAGCTCGGCTGGATGGCCGGCGGCGTGATCGGCTACGACTTTGTCGGTCCGCGCGTTGAGTTGGAAGGCATCTATCGCTGGAACCCGACGAACGTCGGCGTCCCGGGCACCGCGGTGAACAACCAGGTCGGTCAGCTCGGCATCATGGCGAACCTGCTGTATGACTTCATGCCGGGTTCTGTGATCACCCCGTACATCGGCGCTGGCGCCGGTCTGGGCCTGGTCGACGGCAACTCGTCGCTGTCGAGCACGGTGTTCGCCTATCAGGGCATCATCGGTCTCGGCTGGAACGCGGACACGAACTTCCGCGTGAACCTGGACGGCCGTTACTACGGCACGTCGAACCCGACCGTGAACGGCGTGGGTTGGACGAACAACAACTTCAGCGTGATGCTGGGCCTGCAGTTCAAGTTCGGCTCGTCGCCGGCTGCTCCGCCGCCGCCGGCTCCGATGGTTGCCCCGCCGTCGTTCATGGTGTTCTTCGACTGGGATCGCTCGAACCTGTCGGCTCAGGCTCTGAACACGATCAAGCAGGCTGCCGCCGCCTTCAAGGCGAAGGGCAATGCCCGCGTGACGGCGACCGGCCACACGGACACCTCGGGCACCGAGGCCTACAACATGGCGCTGTCGCTGCGTCGTGCGAACGCGGTCAAGGATGCGCTGGTGCGTGAAGGCGTGCCGGCGACGGCGATCGCGGTGGTTGGCCGTGGCGAGCAGGGTCTGCTGGTGCAGACCGGCCCGAACGTCCGCGAGCCGCAGAACCGCCGCGTCGAGATCGTCATCCAGTAAGACGACTCGAAGCTCTGGCTTCAGGAACGGCCGGGGGCGACCCCGGCCGTTTCCATTTTCAGATATGCGCTTTTCAGGTTGGCGAGGCCGGGGCCGGGCTCTATATCCGGGCGCAGGAGAGTGAATTCATGTCGCAAGTGTTGATGCCCAAGGCGACCGCCGTCTGGCTGGTCGAAAACACGACCCTGACTTTCGACCAGATTTCCGCCTTCACCGGCCTGCATCCGCTCGAGATCCAGGCGATCGCCGATGGCGAAGTCGCAGGCGGCATGACGGGATACGACCCCACGACCAACGGCCAGCTCACCAAGGAAGAGATCAAGCGCGCCGAGGCCGACACCAACGCCCGGTTGAAGCTCAGCCCGCGCGACGTGCCGATGCCGCAGGCCCGCTCCAAGGGCCCGCGCTATACGCCGGTGGCCAAGCGCCAGGACCGTCCCGACGCTATTGCCTGGCTGCTCAAGACCCATCCCGAGCTGCAGGACAGCCAGGTCGCCAAGCTCGTCGGCTCGACCAAGAGCACCGTGCAGTCGGTCAAGGATCGCTCGCACTGGAACATGCAGAACGTCCGCCAGCGCGATCCGGTGACGCTCGGCCTGTGCTCGCTGAAGGACCTGAACGACGCCGTCGATCGCGCCCGCCGCAAGGCCGCGCGTGAGGACGCCGCCCGCAAGAAGGACTCGGCGAAGTCGGGCGTGGTTGAAGAAGTCGTCGAGGCTGACGTCGATCTGGCCGAAGCCGACCAGCCCGACGTCAACGAGGAATAGACCTCAGACGGTCATCATCACCTTGCCGACATGGTCGGCGCGCTCCAGTTCGGCATGCGCGCCGGCGGCGTCCCGCAGCGGGAACGTCTTGTAGATGATCGGCTTGATCGTGCCCGCTTCGAGCAGCGGCCAGACCTTCTCCTTCAGACCGCGCGCCATGCGCCCCTTGCTCTCGATGCTCTGAGGCCGGAGCGTCGAGCCGGTGAGCGTGAGTCGATTGACCATCACGATGCCGGCGCTGATCGTCGCCGTCGCGCCGCCCTGAACGGCAATCACCACGCAGCGTCCATCGAGCTTCAGCAGCGACAGGTTCTTCGGCAGGTAATCGCCGGCCACCATGTCGAGCACGACATCGACGCCGCCCGACAGCTTCTTGGCTTCGGCCGCCCAGTCGTTGTCCTTGTAGAGGATCGCGTGGTCGGCCCCGAGTTCCTTAACCGCCTTGGCCTTTTCTGGCGTGCGCACGGTGGTGAGCACGGTCGCGCCGAACGACTTGGCGAGCTGGATCGCCGTCGTGCCGATGCCGCTCGCGCCGCCATGGATCAGCACCGTCTCGCCGGCCTTGAGCTGGCCGCGCTCGAACAGGTTGTGCCACACGGTGAAGTAGTTCTCGGGCAGCGCCGCGGCGTGCAGCAGGTCGAAGCCCTTGGGCAGCGGCAGGCATTGCGGCGCCGGCACGATGCAATACTCCGCATAGGAGCCACCCGGCGTCAGCGCGCAGATCTCGTCGCCCAGCTTCCAGCCGGTCACGCCGTCGCCCAGGGCGGCCACGGTACCGGCGGCTTCGAGGCCCGGCAGGTCCGAGGCGCCCGGCGGCGGAGCGTAATTGCCCATGCGCTGGGCGATGTCGGGGCGGTTCACCGCGGTGGCGGCGACCTTGATCAGGATCTCGCCGGCCCGCGGCTGCGGCACCGGCCGCGTCGCGGGCACCAGAACTTCCGGTCCGCCATACTTCGTGATTTCGATGCAGGTCATCGTGGCGGGAATCGCGCTCATGGTCGGCCTTTCGAAGCTGGGAGAGCAGTGCTAGTCCTGCCTTAGCCGCTTCCGTGGAGCCGCGCCATGGCCTTTGACCTCGACGATCTCGACCCCAAGCAGAAGAAGTCGCAACCCAGGAATCTCGATGTCATGAACATCGACGACCTGAAGGAATACGTCGTCGTGCTCAAGGCCGAGCTCGAAAGGGTCGAGGCCAAGATCAAGGCGAAGCAAAGCCACGCCTCGGCCGCGGCCTCCCTTTTCAAGAAATAGGATCCCATGTCTCTGAAGGGCAAAGTCGCGCTGGTCACCGGGTCGACCAGCGGCATCGGTCTCGCCATCGCGCAGGCCTTCGCGGCCGAAGGCTGCCACCTCATGCTGAACGGGTTCGGCGATGCTGGCGCAATCGAGAATATCCGCAGCGGCATCGAAGCGACTCATGGCGTGAAGGCGGCCTATCATCCCGCCGACATGAGCAAGCCCGCCGAGATCGCCGATCTCGTGGCCACTGCCGCCAAGACGTTCGGCAGCGTCGACATCCTGGTGAACAATGCCGGCATCCAGCATGTCGCGCCGGTCGAGGATTTTCCGCCGGAGAAGTGGGACGCCATCATCGCGATCAATCTCAGCTCGTCGTTCCACACGATCCACGCCGCGCTGCCGCTCATGAAGAAGGCGGGGTGGGGCCGCATCATCAACATCGCCAGCACGCACGGCCTCGTCGCCTCGAGCCAGAAGATCGCCTATGTCGCGGCCAAGCACGGCATCATCGGCCTCACCAAGGTGATGGGCATCGAATGCGCCGACACCGGCGTCACCTGCAACGCGATCTGCCCAGGCTGGGTGCTGACGCCGCTGGTGCAGATGCAGATCGATGCGCGCGCGAAGGAGCAGGGCATTCCGCCCGAGCAGGCGGCGAAGAACCTGATCTCCGAGAAGCAGCCGCAGCTCCAGTTCACCAAGCCCGAGCAGATCGCGGCGCTTGCCCTGTTCCTGGCGTCCGACGCCGCCTCCAACATGCAGGGCACGCAGCTCGTGTCCGACGGCGGCTGGACCGCCCAATAAGGGGAAACCAAACGTGGTCGAAGCTAAGTTCCTGAAGCCCGACACGCTGGCACTGCATGCGGGCCAGCATCCCGATCCGGTGACCGGCGCGCGCGCCGTGCCGATCTACCAGACGACGTCGTTCGTGTTCCGCGACGTCGATCATGCGGCGAGCCTGTTCAACCTCGAGGTCGGCGGCCACATCTACAGCCGTATCTCCAACCCGACTGTGTCGGTGTTCGAGGAGAGGGTCGCCGCGCTCGAAGAGGGCTCGGGCGCGCTGGCGGTGTCGAGCGGCCAGGCCGCGTTGCACATCGCCATCGCGACGCTGATGGGCGCGGGCAGCCACATCGTTGCCTCGACCTCGCTCTACGGCGGCACGCGCAACATGCTGGCGCTGACGATGCCGCGTTTCGGCATCGAGACGACTTTCGTCAATCCGCGCGACCATGAGGGTTTCCGCAAGGCCATCCGATCCAATACGCGGCTGGTGCTGGGCGAGACGATCGGCAATCCGGGCGGCGAGGTGCTCGACATCCCGGCCATCGCCGCGATCGCCCATGAGGCGAAGATCCCGCTGATGATCGACAACACCTTCGCCTCGCCGATCCTGTGCAAGCCCCTGACCCTGGGCGCGGACATCGTCTTCCATTCGGCGACCAAATTCATCGGTGGCCACGGCGTGGCGATCGGCGGCGTGATCGTCGAGTCCGGTCGCTTCGACTGGGAAGCATCCGGCAAGTTCCCGACGCTCACCGAACCCTATGCCGGCTATCACGGCATCGACTTCGCGGAGGAGTTCGGCCCGCATGCCTTCGTGATGCGTGCCCGCACCGAGGGCGTGCGCGACTTCGGGTGCTGCCTGTCGCCTCAGAATGCCTTCTATCTGATCCAGGGCCTGGAAACCTTGCCGCTGCGGGTCGCGCGCCATGTCGAGAATGCCCGCAAGGTGATGGCGTTCCTGAAGGCCAATCCGGCGGTCGAGCGCATTGCGTCGCCCGACATGCCGGAGCATCCCGACCATGCACTGGCGCAGAAGCTGCTGCCCAAGGGCACGGGCTCGATCTTCAGCTTCGACATCAAGGGCGGCCGCGAGGCCGGTCGCCGCTTCATCGAGCGGCTGAAGCTCTTCTCGCATCTCGCCAATGTTGGCGATGCGAAGTCGCTGGTGATCCATCCGGCCTCGACGACGCATGCGCAGCTCGATGCGGCGGCGCTCAAGGAGGCGGGGATCGGCGAAGGCATGATCCGTCTCTCGGTCGGCCTGGAAGATCCGGAGGACCTGATCGACGATCTTGGACCGGCGCTGCGCGCCGCGCAGAAGGGCTGACCATGAAGCTCACCGTCGATGGCCGGACCGTCTTCGCGACGACCGGCGGCGCCGAGTTTGACGCGGCCAAGCCTACGATCATCTTCCTCCATGGCGCGGGTTTCGACCGCACGGCCTGGCGCCTGCAGACGCGCTGGTTCGCTCATCATGGCCGCAGCGTGCTGGCCGTGGATTTTCCCGCGCATGGCTGGTCCGACGGGCCGGCGCTCGACAGTATCGGCGCGATGGCCGACTGGACGGCGCGCCTGATCGAGGCGGCCGGTCTCAAGCAGGCAGCCCTCGTCGGCCATTCGATGGGTGCGCTGGTTGCCCTCGATTGCGCGGCACGCCACGGCGACAGGGTGAGGGCGCTCGGCCTCTGCGGCGTCGCCTCCGAGATGCCGGTGCATCCCGAGATGCTCGAATCGGCCAAGGCCAACACGACCAAGGTGCAGGAGCTCATGACCTTCTGGGGCATGGGCAATGCGCTGCACAAGGGCGGCATGGTCTCGCCTGGCTTGTGGCTGCGGCGCGAATCGCTGGCGGTGCTGGCGAGCAACCAGGCGGATGTGATCCACACCGATCTCGCCGCCTGCAATGCCTACAAGGATGCGCCGGCACGGGCTTCGGCCGTGACGTGTCCCACCGTGTTCGTGCTGGGCGACGGCGATCTCATGACGCCGGCCGCCAAGGCGAAAGCTCTCGTCGCCGCCATCTCTGGTTCCAAGTCGGTGACCATCGCGAACTGCGGGCACTTCATGATGGTCGAGCGTCCCGATGAAACGCTGGAGGCGTTGAAGTCCTGTGTCTGATCGCGTCGCTCTCGTCACCGGCTCGACCTCGGGCATCGGTGCCGCCATCGCCCGCCGCCTGTCACGCGACGGCTATGTCGTGGCTTTGCATTCGCGCAGCTCGGCCGATGTCGGCCGCGAGATGGCCAAGGAGCTCGGCAAGGCCAGCTATCATCAGGCCGATCTCGGCGACGAGACGGCGGCGCGCGGCCTCGTCGCCTCTGTGCTCGAGGCGCATGGCCGTCTCGACGTGCTGGTGAACAATGCCGGCCTGTCGATCCGCATCCCGCACACCGACCTCAAGGCCGCGACGCCGGCGCTGTGGCGGCAGATGCTCGACGTGAATCTGATCGGGCCGTTCGTGCTGGTCGCCGAGACCGAAGCCGCGTTGCGCAAATCGGCCGAGAGCGGCCGCTCGGCCAGCATCGTCAACATCGGCACCCATGCCGGCTCGCGGCCCAAGGGCTCGTCGATTCCCTATGCGGCGTCGAAGGCGGCGCTGCATCACGTGACGAAGCTGCTGGCGCTATCGCTGGGGCCGGACATCAGGGTCAACGCCGTGGCGCCCGGTCTGGTCGAGACGCCGATGACGGCGAGCTGGCCCGACATGCTCGAACTGTGGAAGGCGAAGTCGCCGATGAAGCGTCCTGCGAAACCGGAGGACATCGCCGATCTGGTGGCAGCGCTCTGCGCCAACGACTACGTTACGGGAGAGATTGTCATCGCCGACGGTGGGCTGAACCTCACCTAGCCAGACACGGAGGAAACAACAATGAACGTCCAGACGCTGCCGCCGGGCTACAAGACCGCCCCTTGGACGCCGCCGGAAACCATCACCGGCGCCATGCTGGCCGAAGCCAGCAACAAGCTGATCGAGCTTCTGCGCATCCGCACCCAGCCGATTGGCATGCGCCTGTTCGAAGACCCGGCCGAGATGGACAAGATCAAGGGCGTGCGCAAGCCGACCGAGGGCTTCAAGTTCACCATGTGCCAGATGGTGACGCAGTCGCGCTGGTATGGATTCACGCTCGGCATCACCGTCGACAATACGCGCGGCGGCAATTGCGGCGGCGTCGTCGGCCTCAACCATCCCGGCGAGGGGTTCCTCTCCGGCGATCACATGAACGGCGTCTGGTTCGGCAACAAGGAAGCCTCGGCCGCCCATCAGGCGCAGATGCCGCGCGTGCCCGACGGCAAGTACAACGGCCTCGTCGTGTCGCCGCTGCGTTCCGCGCGCCTCGACCCGCCGGATATCTGCCTGTTCTACGGCACGCCGGGTCAGATGATCTATTTCATCAACGGCCTGCAGTATCACCGCTACCGCCGCTACGACTTCACGGTGACGGGCGAAAGCGCCTGCGCCGATTCGTGGGGCCGGGCGCTCGCGACACGCCAGACCTCGCTGTCGCTGCCGTGCTTTGCCGAGCGTCGCTACGGCGGCGTGGCCGACGACGAGCTGCTGATGGCTTGCCCGCCGGACGAGCTGCTGCGCGCGGTCGAGGGCATGGGCCATCTCGGCAAGAACGGCCTGCGCTATCCATTCCCGCCCTACGGCGCGGTGATGGACCCGGCGCTGGGCATGGCCAAGAGCTACAGCTGAGATGCTCTATGTCGTGGCCTGGCCGGTGTTGGGCGAGGCCGACGACACCGCACTGCGTCGTCTCAGGGCACAGTATCATCCGCGCGAGGCCGAGCTGATCGGCCCGCACTTCACCCTCGTGTTCGGCGCCGCTGTCGAACGCGAGGGCGAGTTGCGCACGGCTCTTGAAGGCGTAACGCAGCGGCCGTTCTGGTTCCAGATCGAGCGCATCGTGCGCTCGGACCTCTACCTCTATGCCGAACCGTCGGATGGCGCGCCGGAACTGACGGCGCTGCATGAGACGTTGAACCCGGTGCCCGGCCGCGAGACCTTCGAGCCGCACATAACGCTCGGCCTGTTCCGCAGCACCGTCGAGGCCGAGCAGGTGGCGCGCATCGTCGGACGCCAGAACCTGCCGATGATGGGGCGGGTCGAGGAGCTGGCGCTGCTGCGCCGGAGCGGCGACGCGCTGGAGACACTGGCCAGTGTCCGGCTGGGCGCATGAAGATCCTGCGCCGGACCCTGCTCGCGCTTTTCGTGGGCCTGCTGCTGGTGCTGTTCTTCGGACGCCCGATGGTGTGGACCGAAGCCAGCCTGCTGATGTGGGACGTGGCAGCCGGCGGCCAGCGGACATGGTGGCAGGACGTGACCGCACCGCCGCAGGAATCCCAGATGCGCTGGGAGAATGGCGAGGGCGATCTCTACCTGCCGGCCAGCCAGGCGCGCGCGGCGATGGTCCTCGTTCCGGGCGCTGCCGTGCTGGGTCGCGACGAGCCGCGCCTGCAGGCCTTTGCGCGCAGCCTGTCGCGCGCCGGGTTCGCGGTGCTGGTGCCGGAGCTGCCCGAGGTTCGCCAACTCGTCCTGTCGCGCGCCGACGGCGACCGGGTGGCCGAGGCCCTGCGCCAACTGAACAAGCGCTTTCCCGATCTGCCGCTGGGCGTGGCCGCGATTTCCTATGCCGCCGCACCGGCGATCATCGCCGCGATCCAGGACGATCTCGCATCGAAGGTCGCCTTCGTCGTCGCCATCGGCGGCTATCGCGACGCCCATGCCGCGATCCGCTTCGTCACCACCGGCGCCTTCCGGCCGCGGGGCGACAGCCGCGAGTTTCGCGTCGAGCCGAATGCCTATGGCCGCTGGGCAATCCTGCGCGCCAACGCGGGCCGCCTCGACGATCCGCGCGATGCCCGCATCCTCGAAGAGATCGCGTCGCTGCGTTTCCGCGATCGCAACGCCGACATCTCCCGCGAGGTCTCGATGATGGGGCCGCAGGGCCGCGCGGTGCTGGCCCTCGTCGACAACCGCGATCCCGACGCGGTCGAGCGCCTGATCGGGGACCTGCCGGAGAGCGTGCGCCGCGAGATCGATGGGTTGAACCTCGCCTTCTACGATCTGTCGAAGCTGCGGGGGCATCTGATCCTGGTGCACGGTCGCACCGATCCGATGGTGCCCTACAGCGAGAGCCAGGATCTCGCCGTCGCGGCGTCGAAGGCCCGCGTGTCGCTGTTCCTGATCGACGATATCGGCCATGTCGAGTTCACGGCCGTCAACGTCGCCAACGCCTGGACGATGTGGAAGGCGATCGTGGAACTGCTCGAGGAGCGGCGTTAGCGCCAGAGCGGCGGCAGAGGCGGCAGGCGGACGTTGCCCGGCCGGGGCGCCACGCCGAACCTGGCCAGCGTCTCGCGGACCTCGCGCGGCATGCCCATGCTGGGGGCGTTCGTCGCGCCGACCAGCTTGAACAGGCGATCGAAGACCCGCTGCCAGCGGTCGTTGTCGTCGGGGTAGCGGCGGATCTCGACGCGCTTGGTCTCCTCGATGCCGGCCTTGGCCTTGGCGATGTTGAGCGCGAGCTGCAACCCGCCCAGTTCGTCCACCAGGCCGGCCCGCTTGGCGTCGATGCCGCTGAACACGCGGCCGCGGGCGGCGGCGTCGATGCGGTTGGCGTCGAGGTTGCGCGACTCGGCGACCTGGGCGGTGAAGGCGGTGTAGATGACGTCGAGCTCGCGATTGACGGCGGCGCGCTGCGCCGGAGTCGGCGGCTGGAAGGTCGAGTGCATGCCGGCGTTGCGGCCGACCGAGACGCGCTCGACGTTGACGCCGAGCGTGGTCAGCAGCTCCTGCGCCATCGGCCAGATGCTGAACACGCCGATCGAGGCGGTGATGGTCGTCGGCTGGGCCACGATCACGTCGCCGCGCACGGCGGCGAGATAGCCGCCCGAGGCCGCCACGTCGCCCATCGAGACGATGACGGGCTTGCCTGCGGCACGGGCGCGGCCGACCGCGTCGGCGATGGCGTCGGCGGCGGGGTAAGTGCCGCCGGGCGAATCGATGCGCAGCACGATGGCGCGCACTTCCTTGGTCTGCGACGCGGTTTCGAGCGCCTCGACCACGTCCTCGGCATTGGCCGACACTTCGTCTTCGAGCGGGCCGCCACCGCCGCCGCCCGAACTGATGGCGCCGCTGGCGCGCACCAGGGCGATGATCTCGCCGCGGGTCTTGGGCCGCGCCTCGTCGCCGGCATATTCCGCCAGGGTCACGAGATCACGCTTGCCGTTGGCGCGCTGGTACACTTCCTCGAGCGCGTCGGCGCGATAGCCGATCTTGTCGACCAGCCCGTCACGCCGTGCCTGCTCGGACTCGTGCGGTGCCGTGTCGATCAGCCGGCGAAGCTGGGTCGCCTCGATCTTGCGATCGCGCGCCACGTCGGCCAAGAACTGGCCGAACAGGCTGTCGATGAGCTGCTGCAGGTTCTCGCGCGCCGGGCGGGTGTAGGCGGTCTCGGTGAAGGAGTCGGGCGCGCTCTTGTATTCGTAGCGCTTGCCGCCCTCGACCTTGACGCCGAGCTTGTCGAGGCCGCCCTTCATGAACGGCGTCTCGACGGCGATGCCGGTGACGCCGAAGCCGCCGCTCGGCTGCAGCCAGATCTGTTCGAGTGCCGCGGCGAGATAATAATCGGCAACGTGATTGCCGCCGCTGCCCAGCGACTCGGCGAAGCCGATCGCGAATTTGCCCTTGCCGCGGAAGTGGGCGATCGCCTGGCGAAGCTCCTGCACGCGGGCCATGCCGCCATCCTCGTCGCCGATCTCGACATAGAGGCCGGTGACGCGCGGATCGTCGGCCGCCTGCCAGAGAAGCTGCACCACCTCGACGATGTCGCGCGAGCCGCCGAACAGGCCGCCGTTCAGCAGGCCGGCCGACGTAGTCTCCGGCGGCAGCGAGCGCAGGTCGAGCGACAGCACCATCTGCTGCGGCAATGGCTTGGCGTTGAACGGCCCGGAGGCGAAGAAGGCGGCGCCGGCGACGATCGCGAGCAGGACGAGGGTGCCGATGGTCGCTAGAAAGCCGACGATGAAACGCCGCATGCGAAGTTCCCCTGAACGGACGGAGTGTGCTGACTAGGACTGGACGAGATTCGGCCGGAACGCCTGCACGGCGTCAAGCATGGCCGCGGCTTTTGTATCGAGACCGTTGTCGCGCACCAGGATTGCCGTCGGCATGCCGCGGATCGGCCGCAGGCTGTCGTCGAGATTGAGCAGGGACAGGCGCAGGTCGGCCGCGATGAAGGCCTGCGGTTCCACGCCGATCTGGAGCTGGGGCCGCATCGCGAGGCGGCGCAGGCGGACCCACTGGATGTCCTGCCAGGCGATGCGCTTGTTGCGGCCGAACCCCAGCAGGATGCCGTCATGGTCGACCACGATCTGCGGCGTGCGGTCGAGATAGCGGCTGATGCCGACATAGACGTAATAGGTCATCGCCAGGGCGAGGACACCGAACAGCACGAAGCGCGGGTCGTTCAGCGACAGGGTGGGGGCGTGGGCGGACTCGCCCGAGGCGAAGTGCGTGATCGCCGTGCCGATCATCAGCAGCGAGACGACGGCCATGCCGGCATTGTGGATCCTGGCGTAGCGCGCCTGCAGGGCTTGCCGGGCGGCCACCGAAGGTGCGCTAGCCGCACTGCGCGCGGTGGCGCAGCAAATGGTCGGCCAGCACGCAGGCCATCATGGCCTCGGCGACCGGCGTGCCGCGGATGCCGACGCACGGGTCGTGGCGACCCTTGGTGCGCAGCTCGATCTCGCGGCCGTTGCGGTCGACGCTGCGGACCGGCGTCAGGATCGAGCTGGTCGGCTTCACCGCGAGGCGGCAGACGATGTCCTGGCCGGTCGAGATGCCGCCCAGAATGCCGCCGGCATGATTGCTGAGGAAACCGGGCTGGCCGTCGACCATGCGCATCTCGTCGGCGTTCTCCTCGCCGCTCTTCGCGGCGGCGTCGAAGCCATCGCCGATCTCCACGCCCTTCACGGCGTTGATGCTCATCATCGCCTTGGCGAGATCGGCATCGAGCTTGTCGTAGACCGGATCGCCGAGACCCACGGGCACGCCCGAGGCCACGACCTCGATCACCGCGCCGCACGAGCTGCCGCGCTTGCGCACGTCGTCGAGATAGCCCTCCCAGCCCTGCGCGGCCTGTCGATCAGGGCACCAGAAGGGATTGTCGCCTGTGGCGTCCCAGTCCCAGTTGGCGCGGTCGATCTTCTGCGTGCCGATCTGGACCACGGCGCCGCGGATGGTGACGCCGTCACCCAGGATCTTGCGGGCGATGGCGCCGGCGGCGACGCGGACCGCGGTCTCGCGCGCCGACTGGCGGCCGCCGCCACGATAGTCACGGACGCCGTATTTCCGGTGATAGGTGTAATCGGCGTGAGAGGGGCGGAACTGGTCCTTGATCTCGCCGTAGTCGCGGCTGCGCTGGTCGACATTGTCGATGTGCAGCCCGATCGGCGTGCCGGTGGTGACGCCCTCGAACACGCCGGACAGGATCTTCACCGTGTCCGGTTCCTGGCGCTGGGTCACGAACCGCGACTGGCCGGGGCGGCGCTTGTCCATCCAGACCTGGATGTCGGCCTCGGTGAGGGTGATGCGCGGCGGCGTGCCGTCGACCACGCAGCCGATCGCCGGCCCGTGGCTTTCGCCCCAGCTCGTGAACTTGAAGAGGGTACCAAAACTGCTGCCGGCCATGGCCTGCCGGCCTCCGATCTACTCGCCTTCGAAGTTGCCGAGCAATTCGGCGATCTGCTTCGCGGACGAGGTATTGATCATGCCAACGACGTGGTAGCCGCCATCGACGTGCATCACTTCACCGGTGACGCCGGTGCCGAGGTCGGACAGCAGGTAGAGGCCGGCGTTGCCGACCTCTTCCGTCGTGATGTTGCGCTTCAGCGGCGAGTTGAGCTCGTTCCACTTCAGTATATAGCGGCCGTCGTTGATGCCGGCGAAGGCCAGCGTCTTGATCGGGCCGGCCGAGATCGCGTTGACGCGGATCTTCTGCTCGCCGAGGTCGGCCGCCAGGTAGCGCACGCTCGCCTCGAGGGCGGCCTTGGCCACGCCCATGACGTTGTAGTGCGGGATGACGCGCTCGGCGCCGTAGTAGGTGAGGGTGAGGAGGCTGCCGCCGTCCTTCATCATCGGCACGGCGCGCTGCGACACGGCGGTGAAGGAGTAGCAGCTCACATTCATCGTGAGATTGAAGTTGTCCGACGAGGTGTCGATGTAGCGACCCCGCAGTTCGTCCTTGTTGGAGAAGGCGATGGCGTGGACCACGAAGTCCAGCTTGCCCCATTCCTTTTCCAGCTTGGCGAAGACGGCATCGATGCTGGCGGCGTTGGTCACGTCGCACGGCTCGATGATCTTGGCGCCGATCGAGTTGGCCAGCGGCCGGACCCGCTTCTCGAGGGCCTCGCCCTGGAAGGTGAAGGCCACCTCGGCCCCCTGGTCGTGGCACGCCTTGGCGATACCCCAGGCGATCGAGCGTTCGTTGGCGACGCCCATGACGAGGCCTTTTTTACCGGCCATCAATTGTGCAGCAGAGGTCATGCTCCGGTTCTAGCGGGGGATGGCTGTTGGGACAAGATGCCGGTGGTGGAACGCTTCGGACCCCCTCATATTGTGGTCATGATCAGGGAAACCACCGATCCTCTGGAGCTTTTCGGCGCCTGGTACGCCGAAGCGGCCACTTCCGAGCCCAACGACCCCTCGGCCATGACCCTGGCCACGGTCGGTCCCGACGGCACGCCCTCGGCCCGCATGGTCCTATTAAAGGACTATGACGCCGCCGGCTTCGTCTTCTACACCAACTACGAAAGCCGCAAGGGCAACCACCTGCTGGCCCATCCCAAGGCGGCGCTGCTGTTCCACTGGAAGTCGCTGCGCCGCCAGGTCCGCCTGGAAGGACCCGTTACCCAGACCACCGCGGCCGAGGCCGACGCTTATTTCGCGAGCCGTGCGCGCGGCAGCCAGATCGGCGCCTGGGCCTCGGAACAGTCGCGGCCGCTGGAAAGCCGGTTCGCCCTGGAAAAGCGCGTGGCGGAGTATGGCGCCAAGCACCTGGTCGGCACCGTGCCGCGGCCGCCGCATTGGTCGGGCTTCCGGCTGCAGCCGAACCTGATCGAGTTCTGGCACGATGGTGCCTTCCGCCTTCACGACCGGCTGGAATACCGGCGCGGCTCCGCGGCCGAGCCGTGGACCACGCGCACGCTCTATCCCTGAGCGCCCCATGGCGATGGATCCCCAGCGGCTGATGCGACTGGCGACCGTCGCATCCATGTCGACGGCGCTGGTCCTGATCGTCGCCAAGCTCGTGGCGTGGCGGGTCACCGATTCGGTGAGCATGCTGTCGTCGCTGGTCGATACCTCGCTCGATCTCGTGGGCTCGGTGGTGACTTTCTTCGCCGTGCGGCAGGCGCTGATCCCGGCCGATGCCGATCACCGTTTCGGCCACGGCAAGGCCGAGGGACTGGCGGGCCTTATCCAGGCGGGCTTCATCGCCGCCTCAGGTTGCGCTCTGCTGGTCGCGGTCGTCGAGCGCCTCAACGATCCCAAGCAGGTTCGCGAGGAGGAGGTCGGCCTCGCCATCAGTGCGCTGGCAATCGTCCTCACGCTCTGCCTCGTCTCCTTCCAGAAGTATGTCGTTGCCAGGAGCGGCTCGCTCGCCATCGGCGCCGACATGGCGCATTACGGCACCGACCTCATCGCAACCCTGGCCACCGGCGGAGGCCTCTTCCTGTCGGGCCTGCTGAACCAACCGCTGATCGACAGCGGCGTTGCCGGTCTGGTGGCGCTCTACCTGCTGCACGGTGGCTGGAAGGTCGGTCGCCAATCGCTCGACGTGTTGATGGACCACGAACTGCCGGTCGAGGACACGAAGCGCATCGAGGAGATCGCGCGTGCCCATCCCGGGGTGAAGGACGTCCACGAACTGCGCACCCGTTCGGGCGGCCTCACCAAGTTCATCCAGCTCCATATCGAGGTCGCGCGCGACCTCTCGCTGGTGCAGGGCCACGCGATCGGCCGCGAGGTCCAGGCCGCGATCGCCACGGCCTATCCCGATGCCGAGATCATCCTCCACGTCGATCCGGCGCCCGCTGCATGAATACGCGTCCGTCCTTCATCGTCGAAGACCAGTCCGAGACCGTTGCCTTCCTCGAAGCCGAGCTGAAACCGGAGCGGAAGATCGACACGCATGGCGCCGTCGTCTTCCTGTGCCGCGAGCGCGCCTACAAGCTGAAGCGCGCGGTGAAATTCCCCTACATGGATTTCTCGACCGAGCCGCGGCGTGCCGCCATGTGCGCGGCCGAGATCGACGTCAATCGGCGGTCGGCCCCCGAAATCTATCTCGGCATCGCGCCGGTCCTGCGCCGCGACGGCAAGCTGGTGCTGGGCGAGATCGGTGAGGCAGGGGAAGGCGTCATCGACTGGCTGGTCGTGATGCGCCGCTTCGATGAGGAGGGACTGCTCGACCGTATGGCAGGGCGCGGCGCACTCACGCCCCAGGTGATGACGGCACTGGGCACACGCGTGGCGCGGTTCCACGATGGACTGCCTGCGATCGCCTCGGGCTTCTGCGCGCCCGACGACTATCGCCATTCGGTCGCGGCCGACGTGCGGCAGATGCGCGAAGCGGGCGAGCGGCTCGATCCGGCCACCAGCGAGGCGCTGGCCGAGGCGATGCCGCGCTCCCTCGAACCGTTCGTTGGGCTGGTGGCGCGCCGTCTGGCGTCGGGCGCGATCCGCCGCTGTCACGGCGACCTGCACCTGCGCAACATCGTGACGTTGAACGGCCAGCCGGTGCCGTTCGACGCGATCGAGTTCTCCGACAAGATCGCCAACATCGACGTGCTCTACGATCTCGCCTTCGCGCTGATGGACCTGGCGCGGCAGGGGCTGGGGGCGCTGGCCAACCGGCTGCTGAACGAATGGCTGTGGCGGGTCGGCGAGGTCGAGGGCGCCTCGCACGAGGAGGCGCTGGCGCTGCTGCCGATGTTCCTGGCGCGACGCGCCTCGATCCGCGCTTACGTTGATTCCGCGATTACCGCCGTGAGCGGCGCCGACAATGCGCCGGCGCGCGCCTATCAGAGGGCCGCGCTGGAATTCCTGCAGCTCGCGCCGCCGCGGCTGGTCGCCATCGGCGGCCTGTCGGGCAGTGGCAAGACCACGCTGGCGCTGAAGCTTGCGCCGGAGATTGGTCGCACGCCGGGCGCCGTCGTGGTGCGCACCGATGTCGAGCGCAAGCGGCAGGCAGGCATCGCGCTGGAGGAGCGCATGCCCGCCGGTAGCTACTCGCCGGAAGCGTCGGCACGCGTCTATGCGGCGTGCATCGAACGCGCCGAGCGCGTGCTGCGCGCAGGCCACAGCGTCGTGCTCGATGCGGTATTCGCTCGTCCCGACGAGCGTGCGGCCGCGGAGGAACTGGCGCGCAAGGTCGGCGTGCCGTTCCAGGGCATCTGGCTCGATGTCGGCAAGGACGTTGCGCAGGAGCGGGTGGCGGCGCGCACGGGCGACGCCTCCGATGCGACGCCCGCCGTGGTCGAGCGACAGTTCGACTACGATCTCGGTCGCATCGACTGGGAACGCCGCTAAACTCTCCTCAAAAGGAGAGAAGAATGTCCGGAGGAAACGTCTCGCGCCGCACGGCGCTGCTTGCCATTAGCTCGACCCTGGCGGCACCCGCGATCGCGCAATCGAAATATCCGTCGCGGCCGGTGAAGCTGATCGTGAACTTCGGCGCGGGTGGCGCGGCCGATACGGTGGCGCGGCTGATGCAGGCGAAGTTCCAGGAGTCGCTCGGCCAGCCGCTGGTGATCGAGAACCGACCGGGCGCGGGCGGCACGATCGGCGCCATCTCCGTCGCGCGCTCCGATCCCGACGGCTACACGGTGCTGTTCGACAGTCCGGGCCACATCATCGGGCCGCTGCTGCAGCCGGGCATCACCATCAATTACGAGACGGCGTTCAGCTACATCTCGGGCTGCACCATCCAGCCCTGGGTGTGGATGGTGTCGGAGAAGTTCCCGGCCAACGACCTGCAAGGCTTCATCGCCGAGTCCAAGAAGCGCGGCAAGCCGGTGATCTTCGGCTCGTCCGGCATCGGCAGCGCCGGTCACCTGACGGGCGAGCTGCTGGGCCAGCGCACGGGGCTCGTCGTCGAGCACCTGCCGTATCGCAGCGGCGCCGAGGCGGGCAACGACGTGGCCGCCGGCAATCTGGAGACCGCCTGCATCACCGTGTCGTCGGCCGCGCCGGCGGTGAAGCTCGGCAAGGGCAAGTACCTCGCCAGCACCGGCGCCAAGCGGTCGGTCGCGCTGCCCGACCTGCCGACCTTCGCCGAAAGCGGCCTGCCGGATTTCGACGTGACGAGCTGGGTCGGCTTGTTCGGTCCGGCCGGCCTGCCGCCGGACGTCGTGGCCCGTCTCAACGCGGCCGCCGCCTTTGCGCTGGCCGACACCGAGGTGAGGGAACGCCTGATGGCCGCCGGCTTCGAGCCCGCGCCCACGACGCCCCAGCAGTTCGCCGAAAAGATCGCCCATGAGCGCGCGACCCTGACCCCGATGGTCAAGAGCTGGCAGGCCAAGGAGAAGCGCTGACGCTTGACGGGCTGTCTGTGAGTGAGTAATCACTCACTTATGAAGCCTGTCCCGCTGATCGAAGATATGGAAGGCACCCCGACGGATGCCGTACGGCGCCGGGAAGCCGAGGCGCTGGCGGTGCGCGAGGCCTGCCTCGGCTGGCTGCCGCTGGGCGGACTGCTGGCCCGCATGGCCGATCCGATCGTGCGAGCGTGGATGAAGCGGGCGGGGACGCCTTATGCGGCTGACATTGACGCCGTCGCCCGCACGCTGAAGCGGCCGGGCATCTGGCTGCTGCACGGTGCCTACCTCTTCGGCTGCACGGCCCTGGCTGACGACATGGCTCAGGGCCCGCGCCTGCGCCGCACGCTCGACTGGCCGTTCCCCGGTCTCGGCCGCCTCGTCGAGGTGAGGCGCCAGCGTGGGCCGGCCGGCGAGTTCCTGAACGTCACCTGGCCGGGCTTCGTCGGCGTGCTGACCGCCGTGGCGCCGCAACGCTTCGCCGCCTCGATCAACCAGGCCCCGATGCGCCGCCGCTGGCGCACGCCGATGCTGCTCTGGCTCGACTATGTGTTGAACGCGCTCGACGGCCTGTGCAGCAGCGGACGCCTGCCGCCCGAGCACTTGCTGCGCCATGTCTTCGAAACGTGCGCGAGCTTCGACGATGCGCGGCATCTTCTCGAAAGCGTGCCGGTCGCGCGACCCGTCCTGTTCCTGCTCGTCGGCACGAAGCCCGGCGAGCGCATCGTGATCGAGCGTGAGGAAACGAGCGCGCGCACCTATCGCGACGAGACGGTGTTCGCCAACGACTGGCGCGGCCGCAATAGTCACTGGCGCCCACGCGCCTGCGGCGAGGGAGCTCCGGTCGAGAACAACATCCGCCGCCGCAGCGCGCTCGCCGCGTGGACGGGACGCGACGCGAACGATTTCGGATGGGTGACAGCTCCCGTCCTCAACGCCTGCACGCGTCTCTCGGTCGATATGTGTCCGGCAACGGGCTCTCTATCGGTTGCCGGTTGGGAAGCCGACGGACGCGGCAGCGCCGAGCTCGTTACCGCGATCTCGGCTTTCCAGCTTCCGTAGGATCGCTTTCCTCCCCATTCAAATGGGGAGGTGGCGGCGTCTTACGCCGTCGGAGGGGTCATAGGTTTGCGACCGCCCATGACCCCATCGCCCCGTATGACGGGGCACTTCCCCATCCGAATGGGGAAGCAATTGATTGCCTCAATCTTCTAAGCCCGCTTCTTCGCCGTGGCGCTGCGCGGGAGCAGGCGGGCGAGGTACTGGCCCGTATAGCTCTCCGGCACCTTAACGATCGCCTCGGGCGGGCCTTCCGCCACCAGACGACCGCCGCCCGATCCGCCGTCGGGGCCCATGTCCAGGACCCAGTCGGCGGTCTTGATGACCTCGAGATTGTGCTCGATCACCAGCACCGTGTTGCCGGTCTCGACCAGGCGATGCAGCACTTCCAGAAGCTTGCGCACATCCTCGAAGTGGAGGCCGGTGGTCGGCTCGTCGAGGATGTAGAGCGTGCGGCCGGTGGCGCGGCGCGACAGTTCCTTGGCGAGCTTCACGCGCTGGGCCTCGCCGCCCGACAGGGTCGTCGCCTGCTGGCCGATATGGATGTAGCCGAGACCGACCTGCTGGAGGGTCAGCAGCTTGTCGCGGATGATCGGCACCGCCTTGAAGAACTCGCAGCCCTCGTCGACCGTCATGTCTAGAACGTCGGCGATCGACTTGCCGCGGAACTGGATCTCCAGCGTCTCGCGATTGTAGCGCTTGCCCTTGCAGACATCGCACTCGACGTAGACGTCGGGCAGGAAGTGCATCTCGATCTTGATGACACCGTCGCCCTGGCAGGCCTCGCAGCGGCCGCCCTTCACGTTGAAGGAGAAGCGGCCGGGCTTGTAGCCGCGCTCGGTCGATTCCGGGAGCTGGGAGAACCAGTCGCGGATCGGCGAGAAGGCGCCGGTATAGGTCGCGGGATTCGAACGCGGCGTGCGGCCGATCGGCGACTGATCGATGTCGACGATCTTGTCGAGATGATTGACGCCTTCGAGCGTGGCGTGCGCGCCGGCATGCTCGCGCGCGTTGTTGAGCTTCTTGGCCAGCGCTTTGTAGAGCGTCTCGACGATCAGCGTGCTCTTGCCGCTGCCCGACACGCCGGTGACGCAGGTGAAGGTGCCGAGCGGGATGCTGGCCGTGACGTTCTGGAGATTGTTCTCCTTCGCGCCCTTGAGCGTGAGCCAGCGGCCGTTCTTGGGCGGCGGCTCGCGCCGTACCTTGGGAATCGGAACCTGGCGGAAGCCCGAGAGATACTGGCCGGTGAGGCTCGCGCTGTTGCGCATCACCTCCTCGGGCGTGCCCTGGGCGATCACGTTGCCGCCATGCGCGCCGGCGCCGGGACCCATGTCGACCAGATAGTCGGCCGAGCGGATGGCATCCTCGTCATGCTCGACCACCAGCACCGTGTTGCCGAGATCGCGCAGGCGCGTGAGCGTCTTCAGCAAGCGGTCATTGTCGCGCTGGTGCAGGCCGATCGACGGTTCGTCGAGCACGTAGAGCACGCCGGTCAGGCCGGAGCCGATCTGCGAAGCCAAACGAATGCGCTGGCTCTCGCCACCGGACAAGGTGCCGGAGGTGCGGTTCAGGGTCAGGTAGGACAGGCCGACATTGTCGAGGAAGCCCAGTCGCTCGTTGATCTCCTTGAGGATGCGGGCGGCAATCTCGCGCTGCTTGGCCGTGAGCTTGGGATCGAGTGCCAGAAACCACTTCACCGCCTCGCCGATCGAGAACTCGGTCGTCTGGCTGATGTTGAGGCCGGCGATCTTCACGGCCAGCGCCTCGGGCTTGAGGCGGGCACCGTTGCAGGTCTCGCACTTGCTCTCGTGCTGGAAGCGCTCCAGCTCCTCGCGCACCCAGGAGGAGTCGGTCTCCTTCCAGCGGCGGTCGAGATTGGGGATCACGCCCTCGAACGGCTTGGTCGTCTGGTACTGGCGGATGCCGTCGTCGTAGCGCATCGCGACGGACTCGCTGCCGCTGCCGTAGAGGATCGTGTCGCGGACCTTCTTCGGCAGGTCGCGCCACGGCATCGAGGTCTTCACCTTGAAGTGCTTGGCGATGCTCTCGAGCGTCTGCATGTAATACTGGCCCGACGAATCGGCCCAGGGTGCGACGGCGCCTTCCGAGAGCGAGAGACGGTCGTCCGGCACCACCATCTCGGGATCGAAGAACATCTTTACGCCCAGACCATCGCAGGAAGGGCAGGCGCCCTGCGGCGCATTGAAGGAGAAGAGGCGCGGCTCGATCTCCTCGATGGTGAAACCAGAGACCGGGCAGGCGAAGCGCGCGGAGAAGACCGTGCGCTCGCCATTGTCGGCGTTCTCCGCGATCGCCAGGCCCTCGGCCAGCGTGAGAGCGGTCTCCAGCGAATCGGCGAGGCGATTGCCGAGGTCGGGCTTCACGACGATGCGGTCCACGACCACGTCGATGTCGTGCTTGTACTTCTTGTCGAGCGAAGGCGCTTCGGCGATCTCATAGAGCTTGCCGTCGATCTTCACGCGCTGGAAGCCCTTGCGCTGAAGCTCCTGCAGCTCCTTGCGATACTCGCCCTTACGGCCGCGCACGATCGGCGCCATCAGATAGAGGCGCGTGCCGTCCGGCATCGTCTTGATGCGGTCGACCATCTGGGAAACGGTCTGGCTCTCGATCGGGAGACCGGTGGCCGGTGAGTAGGGAATGCCGACGCGCGCGAACAGCAGGCGCAGATAGTCGTAGATCTCGGTGACGGTGCCGACGGTCGAGCGCGGATTGCGCGAGGTCGTCTTCTGCTCGATCGAGATCGCGGGCGAGAGGCCTTCGATCGAATCGACGTCGGGCTTCTGCATCAGTTCGAGGAACTGGCGCGCATAGGCCGAGAGACTCTCGACGTAGCGGCGCTGGCCCTCGGCGTAGATCGTATCGAAGGCGAGCGACGACTTGCCCGAGCCCGAGAGGCCGGTGATCACCACCAGCCGGTCGCGCGGCAGATCGACCTCGACGTTCTTCAGATTGTGCTCGCGCGCTCCCCGTACGGAGATGAAGCGATGCGGTTCGGCAGCGGGTAAGCGTGACTTGGCCATCAGGACCGGAACAATAAGGGATGCGGAGGATCACCGCATATGGCGATTAACCCCCAGATCCGCCAGTCCTGTGCGTCATGCCGGAGATGCTTGCGCTGCCAGCACCCGGGCCGTCGGCCGGTCGTTCATGAGAAGCTGCGCGGTGCCCGCGATCAGGCCGATCAGGACGCCGATCTTCCAGGCGAGGTCATAGGACCCCATCATGTCGAACAGGTAGCCGCCGCCCCAGGCGCCGAGGAACGACCCGGCCTGGTGGCTGAGGAAGGCGATGCCCGTCAGGGTCGACAGGAAACGCAGGCCAAAGATCTGCACCACCAGCCCGTTCACCAGCGGAATGACCCCCAGCCAGAGCGTGCCCATGGCAGCGCCGAACAGCACGACCGAGAGCGGCGTCGGCGGAAACAGGAAGAACAGCGCCACTGCAAGCGAACGCAGCAGGTAGATCGCGCCCAGCAGCAGGCGCTTGGGGTATTTGTCACCCAGCCAACCGAACAACCACGAACTCAGGATGTTGAATCCGCCGATCAGCATCAGCGCCACGGCGCTGTAGGACGGGTCCATCCCGCACTGGGCGAGATAGGTCGGCAGGTGGGTGGTGATGAAGACGAGCTGCAGGCCGCAGACGAAGAAGGCCAGCGCCATCACGACGTAGCCGGTGTGGCGCCGCGCCTCGTCGAGCGCGCCCGCGAGGGTGAGGTTGCGGTCGGTCGACAGCGTGTTGGGCAGCTTGTCGGCGCGGCTGCCGATCCAGGCGGCCGGCAGCATGGCGAGGGCCAGAATCACGAAGGCCCAGACGGCGGCGCGCCAGCCGTCGCTATTTAGAAGGTAGGCCGCGATCGGCGCCGTCAGCATGGTGCCGACCGAGCCGGCAGCCGAGACGATGCCGAAAGCGAGTGTCCGGCGGCCCGGTTCGACGACGCGGGCGGCGATGTTGGCGGTGATGCCCGAGGTCGTGCAGGCCAGCGCCACGCCGATCAGCACGCCGGCACCGATGACGATGGGCAGGACGCTCTGCGCGGTGGCGGTGAGCCAGATCCCCAGGATGTAAAGAGCGCTGCCGATCAGGGCGACCCAGCGCGTGCCGTACTTGTCGGCGAAGATGCCGGCGATCGGCTGGCTGACGCCCCAGGCGACCTGCTGGACCGAGATCGCCAGCGCGAAGTCGGAGATGGCGATGCCCAGTTCCTTGGAGGCCGGCGCCTGGAAGAGTCCGAGGTTCTGCCGGATGCCCATGGCGAGGGTCATCATCAGCGCCGCGCCGCCCAGCATGGCGTAGGCTTGGCCGGTCGAGACCTGGGGAACGTGAAAAGGTTTGCTCATAGCCGGGGAAGATACGGGAGAGTTTGCCGCCGCAACCAATGAATTGTCGGAGGGACGGCATGAGCGAAGCTCACGTCACAACCGTAATTTGGTGGCTGCCCACAGGCGGCCGGGTCTAGGTTGCCCGCCGTGAGGTAGGTGCCGCATCCCCGTGGCACCGGGAAAGCCAAGGAGGCCCCCATGGCGGGCAGCGTCAACAAAGTCATTCTCGTCGGAAATCTCGGCCGCGACCCCGAAGTGAAGTCCATGCAGGACGGACGTTCGCTGGTGAACATGTCGGTGGCGACTTCCGAAACCTGGCGCGACCGCAACAGCGGCGAGCGCAAGGAGCGCACCGAGTGGCACCGCGTCGTGATCTTCAACGACAAGCTGGCCGAAGTGGCCCAGAAGTTCCTGAAGAAGGGCGCCAAGGTCTATCTCGAAGGCCAGCTCACCACCCGCAAGTGGACCGACCAGTCCGGCCAGGAACGCTACACGACCGAAGTGGTCGTCCCTCGCTTCGGCGGCACGCTCACCATGCTCGACGGCCGCAGCGGCGGTGAGGGCGGCGGCGGCATGGGCGGTGGCGGCATGGACGACGACTACGGCGGCGGTGGCGGCATGTCCAGCGGCGGCGGGGGCGGTGGTTCGAGTGGCGGTGGCCGTCCGGCGCCGCGTGGCAACAAGGCCGACCTCGACGACGACATTCCGTTCTAGGCCATGCGCGCGCTCGTCCTTGGCGGGACGGGCGTCTTTGGCGGCAGGTTATGCCGCCTTCTTGCGAACGATCCTCTCATCGAGCTGACGACCGGCGCGCGTGATGGCGCGAAGGTCGAGGCGATGGCAGCCGAGCTCGGCATTGTCGGCCTCGTGCTCGACTGGCGGCGCGATCTCGATCGCGTGCTCGCGTCGCGGCGGTTCGACGTCCTCGTCCACGTCGCGGGGCCGTTCCAGGGCCAGGACTACGCGGTCGCGGAAACCTGCATCCGTCACGGCGTCCATTATCTCGACCTCGCCGACGACCGCGCTTTCGTCTGCGGCATCGACCGGCTCGACGCGGCGGCGAAAGCGGCGGGCGTGCTGGTTTGCGCGGGCGCAAGCACGGCGCCTGCGCTGACCGGCGCGGTTCTCGAACAGGCGCTCCGGGAAGTCGGCGCGATCGACCGCGTGTCGTTCGGCATCGTGCCCGGCAACGACGCGCCGCGCGGCCGTGCTCTGATGGAGGCGATCCTGTCCGGCGCCGGCAAGCCGATCGCCGACCAGCCGGGCCGCCGCGTGTGGGGCGATCTCAACCGTATCGCCGTGCCGGGATTGGGACGCCGCTGGGTGGCGGCGTGCGACTTGCCCGAGCCGACGCTGTTTCGCGAGCGGTTCGGTGTCGCCGATACCTACGCTGGAGCGGGGCTGGAACTCGGTGTGCTGCATGTCGGTCTGTGGCTGCTCGCCCTGCCGGTCAGGCTCGGCCTCGTGAAGTCGCTGCAGCCGGCGGCGGGGACGCTAGCCGCAGTCGCCGACCGGTTCCGCGCTTTCGGCAGCGACCGGGGTGGCCTGCGGATCGATCTAGAAGGCGCCGGCGGCACCCGTTCCTGGTCGCTGATCGCCGAGGGAGGGGACGGCCCATTCGTGCCGGCAACGCCCGCGGCGGCGCTTGTGCGCAAGCTCGCGCGCGGCGAGGTCACTCAACGCGGCGCGATGCCGTGCCTCGGCTTGCTGTCACTGGCCGAGATCGAGCGCGAATGGCGGCAGGCGCATCTGCGTATCGCGGCGGGCTGGGGCGACGATGGCGCTGCGTTCCGGCCCTCGCTCTATCGTCGCGTGCTGGGCGCGGCCTACCAGGAGATGTCCGACGCCGGCCGGCGGCTGCACGATGGCACGGAGCTTTACTGGAGTGGCCGCTGTTCGGTGGATGGGCCGACGAACCTCGCGGGGCGTGTGCTGGCCAGGCTCTTCGCGCTCCCGCCCGCAGTCGAGGATCAGCCCATCGAGGTCGACTTCGTCGCTCGCGGTGGCCGCGAGACCTGGACCCGGCGGGTCGGCGGTCGCACCATGCGCTCCCGGCAATATATCGGCCTCAGGCGGCCTGAGGGCTGGATCGTCGAACAGTTCGGGCCGTTTGCCTTCGACCTGCGGGTGCCGGTGAAAGACGGCCGGCTCGAACTGGTGATGTCGGGCATGCGCTTCGCCGGCATTCCGTTGCCGCGTTTCTTCTGGCCGCACATCAAGGCCACCGAGACCGAAGAGGAGGGGCGCTTTCGCTTCGACGTCGAGATCGGCCTGCCGGGGATTGGCCGGCTGGTGCGTTATCGCGGCTTCCTCACAGGTCGATGAAGCGATCCCGGGTCTGCGGCGAGGGCACGAGACAGGCATCGAGGCGGCCGAACCAGCGGATGCGGTTGCGGGCCACGAGGTCGTAGGCCGGATCGCGCAGGATCTTCGGCACGAAGATCAGCGGATAGAGCCAGCGTGCCGGCCCCTTCAAATGGCGCAGCGCCCGCAGCACGGCGGTCGAGCGTGTGTAGACCGCGTCGTTTTCCAGCAGGAGGATCGTCCGGTCGAGCGTGTCACCGGGCAGGTCGAGTGCGGCCAGGACCCGTCCGCCGGCTGCCGATTGGGCGCTGGCGAACTTCAGGTGTCCCGTCGGATCGCGCTTCAGGCAGAAGGCCACGAAGCGGCTGCACAGCACGCATTGGCCGTCGAAGAAGTAGAGCGGCTGCGGCAGGTCGCTGAGGCCTGCCGGGATCTTCACGCAGGGAAACCCATCGCGCGCAGCTCGGCGATGGTCTGCTCGGCCGAGCGATGGTGGATGCCGCTCATGCCGATGGCGCGGGCGCCGTCGACGTTGACCATCACGTCGTCGATGAACACCGCGTCCTGCGGACGGAAACCGCCGGTCCGGCAGGTCAGCTCGAAAATCGCCGCATCCGGCTTCCAGCAGCCGACATGCCCGGACACGACATAGTCGCGAAAACATCCGATGAAAGGGTGCGTTGCCTGTGCAGGTCCGCGAAGCCAGGCGTCGAGGAAGCCGGGAGCATTGGACAGCAGATAGAGCGGCACGCCGGCGGCGCCGAGGCGCTCGACCAGCGCGGCCATCGGCGCGAAGGCATGGTCGAGCATCTCATCGAAGCGCTCGTAATAGGCCGCGATCAGGGCTTCCTTGCCGGGGTGGCGTGCCTGCAACTCGCGCGTCGCGGTGGCCGGATCGCCGTCATAGTCCTGCCGGGTGTGCCATTCGCGGGTGGTCACGTTGGCCAGGAAATCCTCCATCTCGGCTTCCTGCGGGATCAGCTTCCGGTAGAGGTGCCGCGGATTGTAGTCGATCAGCACGCCGCCCATGTCGAAGACCACGATGGAGGGGCTGGATGGGGTACTTTTTGGGGGCAAAACGCAGCCTTTTCCTGAGGCAATTTCGAGGGGAATTTAGCTAATAAAATCAAAGCATTAAAGGGGGCTTCCTCGGGCGATTTTAGTTGGTCTTCCGGGGCTTGTTTGCTAGGTTGCGAAATACCCCCGCCGGAGCCTCCGGAAGGGCTGCAAGAACGATAAAATTCCAGGTTTCCGTGAGCGACGATACGACCCTGCCGCCGGCGCCGCCGCCACCCTCCGACGCGCCTCCGCCCCCGTCTTCCCCGCACGATATCGCCCCGATCACCATCGAAGAGGAGATGCGCCGCTCCTACCTCGATTACGCCATGAGCGTGATCGTGGCGCGCGCTCTTCCCGACGCGCGCGATGGCCTGAAGCCCGTGCAACGCCGCATCCTGCACGCGATGAAGGAAAGCGGTTACGACTCGACTCACCCGTTCCGTAAGTCGGCGCGCATCGTCGGCGACGTGATGGGTAAGTATCACCCGCACGGCGACCAATCGATCTACGACGCACTCGTGCGCATGGCGCAGGATTTCTCGATGCGCCTGCCGCTGATCGCGGGGCAGGGCAATTTCGGTTCGATGGACGCCGATCCGCCGGCGGCGATGCGATACACCGAAGCGCGTCTCGCTCGTGTCGCCGAGGCCCTTCTGGCCGACATCGACAAGGACACGGTCGACTTCCAGCCGAACTACGACGAGACCTCGCAGGAACCGACCGTCCTGCCGGCTGCGTTTCCCAACCTGCTGGCCAACGGTGCGGGCGGCATTGCCGTCGGCATGGCGACCAACATCCCGCCGCACAATCTCGGCGAGCTGATCGACGCCTGCTGCGCGCTGATCGACAATCCCGAGCTGACAGTGCCGCAACTCATGGAATACGTGCCGGGGCCGGACTTCCCGACCGGCGCGACCATCCTCGGCCGCAACGGCATCCGCGCGGCCTACGAACTCGGGCGCGGCTCTGTCGTCATGCGCGCCAAGACGCGCATCGAAGAGGGACGTGGCGGCCGCGAGTCGATCATCGTCTCCGAGATTCCCTACCAGGAAAACAAGGCGCGCCTGCACGAACGCATCGCCGAAGTCGTGCGCGACAAGCGGGTCGAGGGCATCTCCGAGATCCGCGACGAGAGCGATCGCGACGGCGTGCGCATGGTGATCGAGCTGAAGCGCGACGCCATGGCCGACGTCGTGCTGAACCAGCTCTACCGCTACACGCCGCTGCAGACGACGTTTGGCGTCAATGCGCTGGCGCTCGACGGCGGACGCCCGAAGCTGATGAGCCTCAAGGAGCTGCTGGAGGCGTTCATCCGCTTCCGTGCCGAGGTCATCACCCGGCGTACCAAGTTCGAGCTGAACCACGCGCGCGATCGCGCCCACGTGTTGGTCGGTCTGGCGATCGCCGTCGCCAACATCGACGAAGTGATCGCGATGATCCGCCGCTCGCCCGACCCGGTCGTGGCGCGTGAGGCCTTGATGGTCAAGGACTGGCCGGCATCCGACGTGGCGCCCCTGATCGCTCTGATCGCCGAGCCCGGCCGAGAGATCTCGGCCGAGGGCACGTACCGGCTTTCCGAAGCGCAGGCCCGCGCCATCCTCGAACTCCGCCTGCAGCGTCTCACGGGATTGGAACGCGACAAGATCGCTGAGGAGCTGACCGAGGTCGCCCGTTTGATCGAGGGCTATCTCGAGCTGCTGGGCGACCGTGGCAAGCTGTTCGCGCTGATGCGCACGGAGTTGCTCGCGATCAAGGAGCAGTTCGCAACGCCGCGCCGGACCGAGATCCTCGACAACGAGTTCGAGCAGGACATCGAGGACCTGATCCAGCGCGAGGACATGGTGGTCACGGTCACGCACGGCGGCTACGTCAAGCGCGTGCCGGTGTCGGCCTATCGTGCGCAGCGTCGCGGCGGCAAGGGCCGCTCGGGCATGGCCACCCGCGATGACGATTTCGTCTCGAGCCTGTTCGTGGCCAACACGCACACGCCGATGCTGTTCTTCTCGAGCCGCGGCATCGTCTACAAGCTCAAGGTCTGGAAGCTGCCGCTGGGCGCCCCGCAGGCGCGCGGCAAGGCGTTCGTGAACCTGCTGCCGCTCTCCGAAGGCGAGACGATCAGCACGGTCATGCCGATGCCGGAGGACGAGGCGAGCTGGGCGACGCTCAACGTGATGTTCGCCACCGCGCGCGGGGGCGTGCGGCGCAACGAGCTCGGCGACTTCGTGACCGTGAACCAGAACGGCAAGATCGCCATGAAGTTCGAGGGCGAGGATGCCGGCGACCGCCTGATCGGTGTCAGTGTCTGCACCGAGGACCAGGATGTGCTGCTGGCGACCCGCCAGGGCCGCGCCATGCGCTTCCCGACCGACAAGGTGCGCCTGTTCGCCAGCCGTAATTCGACCGGCGTGCGTGGCATTGCGCTGGCCGAAGGCGACGAAGTGATCTCGATGTCGCTGGTCGACGCCGGCAAGGGCGTCACCAGCGAGGAGCGCGACGCCTATCTCCGTCAGTCGCGCGCCGAGCGCCAGGCTGAAAATGCGGCCGAGAACGCGGCGGACGCCGGCGAGGCCGTCGTCGAGGCGGTGGACGAGGAGGCTCCCGCGGGCGAGGAGGCGGCAACGCCGATCGCGGCGCTCTCGGAAGAGCGTTTCAACGAGTTGAAGGCCAAGGAGGAGTTCGTGCTCACCGTGGCCTCGTCGGGCTTCGGCAAGCGCACCTCGGCCTACGAGTATCGGGTGACCGGTCGCGGCGGCAAGGGTGTGGAACTGATGAGCCTCGCCAAGGGCGGCGAGATCGTCGCGGCTGTACCGGTGCTGGACAACGACGAGATCATGCTGGTTACGGACGGCGGTACGCTGATCCGCTGCCCGGTGGATGGAATCCGCATCGCGGGACGGGCGACGCGCGGTGTGCGCATCGTCAACGTGAGTGAGGGCGAACGCGTCGTCACCGCGGTGCGCATCGGCGAGGACGATGCCGGCAATGGTGGCGGAAACGGCGATGCCGGTTCGGAGCCGACCGCCGAACCAAATATCGAAGCCAGTTCCGAGCCAAGTTCCGAAACTAGCGGTGGATAAGGACCGACCGTGTCGCTAAGACTTCGCCGTCGCAGTCTGCGCACAAGGGGGAGACATGGCCGTAGAACGCACCGGGGTGTATCCGGGCACGTTCGATCCCATCACGAGCGGGCACATGGAAGTGGTGCGCCGCTCGCTGCGGCTCGTCGACAAGCTGGTGATCGGGCCGCACATCAACGTGGGCAAGGGACCGCTGTTCTCGCTCGAGGAGCGGATCGAGATCATCAAGGAAGACATCGCGGATTTTCCACAGGCGGACCGCGAGCGCATCGAGGTGGTGCCCTTCGAGGGGCTGCTGATCCACTTTGCGCGCGACGTGAACGCTTCGGTCATCATCCGCGGTCTGCGGGCGGTTTCGGACTTCGAGTACGAAATCCAGATGGCCAACATGAATGCGCGCATGGAGCCTGCGATCGAGACCATCTTCCTGATGGCATCGGATCGGCACCAGTTCATTGCCTCGTCCCTGGTGAAAGATATTGCACGCCTGGGCGGGGACACGTCGCAGTTCGTGTCCAAAAGGGTGTTCGAGCGCCTGAAGGCCAAATTCGCGAAAAAGTGAGGCGGGGGGCGGTCGCGTTGACCGGCGGCCCTGCGCACTTTATACGAGCGCCGCGCGGCGGGCAGGCCCGCGGCGCGGAACCGGAAAGAGCCCGTAGCTCAGCGGTAGAGCATCTGACTTTTAATCAGAGGGTCGTGGGATCGTACCCCACCGGGCTCACCACTGGACCCAAGAAGGAGAAGAACGGCTCATGCCGTCGGTGAAAGTCGTCAACGGCAAGCAGATCGTGGTCGAGAACCTCGGTCCGATCGAGCGCTTCGTCGGCTTCATCGTGAAGCCGTTCGCCCAGATGTGGCAGCATCAGGACCTGATTGCCGCCATCCTGCGCCGCGAGGTGCGCGAGCGTTTCAAGGGATCGATCGCCGGCTGGATCTGGGCGATCATCGCGCCCCTGCTCGCGATCGGTGTCTACACCTTCGCCTTCACCACCACCCTGTCGCTCCCGGTGTCGGACGGTACCGACGGCACCGGCGGCAAGCAGGTCAGCTACTCGCTGTTCATCTTCAGCGGCATCATCGTCTTCAATTTCTTCTCGGAAATGGCGTTCCGAGCGCCGATGCTGCTGCACGAGTACACCCACTTCATCAAGCAGACGATCTTCCCCAGCGACATGCTGCCGGTGATCTCGACCCTGCGCGCCACGGCCTACACGCTGATCTCGGGCGCGGTGATGCTGCTGTTCCAGCTGGCGATGACCGGTTCGCTGCCGTGGACGGTGCTGCTGCTGCCGCTGATCTTCATCCCGTTCATGGCATTCCTGATCGGCATGTCGTGGTTCCTGGCGGCGCTGGGCGCGTTCACGCGCGACGCCGGCTACCTGATGATCACCATCGTGCCGCTGTTCATGTTCGCCACGCCGGTTTTCTACTCGCACGCCTCGCTGCCGCCGCCGTTCAACTTCTGGATCTATGCCAACGCGCTGACCGGCTTCGTCGAAGTCATGCGCGACATCGTCCTGTTCGGCAGGCTGCCCAACATGCTCGTCTACGGTTGGACCCTGCTGATCTCGGTGGTCACCTTCTATGTCGGTTACTGGTTCTTCGACAGGTATCGCAATGTCATCGTCGACGTCCTCTGAGGTCGTCGTCGAGGCGAAAAACCTCGGCAAGGCCTTCCAGCTCTACGCCCATCGCAACGACTGGCTGAAACAGGTCCTGTTCGGCTGGTGGAAGGCGTACTTCAAGCCCTTCTGGGTGCTGCGCGACATCAGCCTCGAAGTGAAGAAGGGCGAGAGCATCGGCATCCTCGGCCGCAACGGCTGTGGCAAGTCGACCCTGCTGCAGGTGATCTGCGGCATGACCCTGCCGAGCCACGGCGAACTCAGGGTCAACGGCCGCATTGCGCCGGTCTTGGCGCTCGGCTCGACCTTCGACATGGAGTTGTCGGGCCGCGAGAACGTCCTGATCGGCGGCGCAGTGCTGGGCCTCAAGCGCGGCGAGGTGCAGCGCAAGTTCGACTCGATCGCCGAATTCGCCGGCATCGGCGAATACATGGACCAGCCTGTCAAGCACTATTCGATGGGCATGAAGACCCGTCTTGCCTTCTCGATCTGCGCCCATGTCGAGGCCGAGATCCTGGTGGTCGACGAGGCTCTGTCGGTCGGCGACGCCGCCTTCCAGCGCAAGTGCCTCGACTGGATCGACAACTTCCGCAAGACCGGCACGCTGCTGTTCGTCTCGCATTCGATGGCCGAGGTGCGCCGCCTGTGCACCCGCGCGATCTGGATCGAGGAAGGCCGCATCCGCGAGGAGGGCGATCCCAACGACGTGATCCGCTCCTATCACCGCGCCCTGCTGGTCGAGAAGGACGACGTCCAGCGCTTCTCCTCCGGAAACAAGCGCCCCGCGACCGCGGGCGAGTGATGCGGCATGGAGCCGGGGACCCTGGCGTGGATCGGCTTCGGCTGGTGGTCCCTCGGCACGGCGATCCAATGGGGAAGTGCGGCCCTGGCGCGAACGCCCCGGCAGGCTCCAGCCGTCAGTCACAGGCTTGAGGATTTCAGCATCGTCGCGCCGCTGGCCGGCGCCGAGGATGCGACCGTCGATTATATTCAGGTATTGCGGCGACTGGCCGAGGCCGGCGCCGAGGTGCTGATCTGCGTGGCCCGTGACGATGACGGCGCCGTGGCGCCGACCCGGTCCCTGTGGCCCGACGCGCCGATCCTCGTCGGCACCGACGACACCTTCAATCCGAAGATGAACAACGTCCGCAAGGGGCTGGAGGCGGCCAGCCGCCCGGTCGTGGCGTTGTGCGACGCCGGCATCCAACTGGGTCTCGACGAGCTCCTGCGCGCCGCCGCACCGCTCGCCACCGGGGCAGGGTTGGTGCTGGCGCTCAAGGCGGCGGAAGCACCGGAGACCTTCGCGGCCGAGATCGAGCGCGCCTACATCGACGGTCACCAGGCGAGGTTCCTGTTCTCCGCCGACCGGATCGGCCTCGCCGTGGCGTCGGGCGGCGTTACCCTCATGAGCCACGACACGCTGCAACGCATCGGCAACTGGCGGGGCTTCAACCGCTGGATCGCCGACGACTATTCGGTCACGCGCTCGGTGCGCGAACTTGGCCTGGCGACGCGGCTGGGCGAAGTCATGCCGCGCCTGCCGCTCGGCGCGCGGAACTGGCGGACCGTGTGGCGGCGGCAGGTCCGCTGGGCGCGCACGCGCCTGCGCCTGCCGGTCTGGCCGCTGGTTCTGTGGGAACCGGCGATCGGCTGGGCCGCTACCGGGGTGGTGGGGGCGGCGGGCCTCGCCTGTTCGGGAGCGAACGTGTTGCAGGTCGTGGCCGCACTGGCCCTTCACACGGTCGCATGGTTGCTGGCCGAGAAATGGTTCATGACGGGGCGTGGCCTGTCGTTCGGGATGCGCGCGGCGGCCGCCGCGCTGGTCCGCGAGGCACTGGCGCCGGCCCTCATGGTGAATGCATTGTGGGGGCGATCGATCGATTGGCGCGGCACCGACCTGGGTGGCCAGTGGCGGGACCGTCGGGAGTCCGTATGAATAGCGTGAGCAGCAAGCAGCCGATCTCCACCGTGATGTTGCCGGAGAAGGTGGATTCCGTGACGGTGACGGCGGTCGAGGCCATGCTGGTGTCGGCGCTTCGGCCCGGCGCGCGCGTCATCGTCGACGGCAGCCAGGTCAACTACATGAGCGCCGCCGGCGTTCGCACCTTCGCGTCGGTTCTGCACAAGGCGGCGGAGATGCAGGCGCGCATCGTTTTCAGCCGGTTCACCGGGGCCGCCTGGGACTGCCTGCTGGTCAGCGGCTTCTCCGAGCTGCTCGAAATAGCCGCCACTACCGACGAGGCCTCGGCCAGGTTGGAGAAAGAGCCACCACATATTGATGCGGAAAGCTTGCACCGGCGAGGCGCCGCAGGTTAATTAACGTCTGGGCTGAGAGACTTATCAATGAGTTGGGACATGGCGCGGTTTCGAATGCGGCGACAGTTCCGGACGGAGATCGGGATTTGACAATTTGGAGCTGGTTGCGTGCCGTCGCGCGCCCTACCGCAATTGTCCTCAGCCTCGTTACTGGCTTGGCGGCCTGTACGGCAATGCCCGGCGACGGCCCCTGGATGGGCGGTGCGGCGACGACGGCGACCGAGGCCCTGCCGTTCGACGTGATCGATCTCACGCCGACCACCATCGTCAACTATCGCCAGCCCCCGCTCGTCGACCGGCCCTCGACAGTCAGCAACCTGTCGGCTGGGGCCCGGGTCGCGGTCGCGCCGGGCGATGCCCTCAAGGTGCGCATCTTCGAGCCCTATGAGGGCAGCATTTTCCCGACCATCCAGCGCCCCGGAGCGGATTTCGGCGTCCAGCGCGTCACCGATGATGGAACGATCAACGTGCCGTTCGTCGGAACGGTGAAGGTCGCGGGGCTGGACCTGAGCCAGATCGAGAAGAAGATCGCCCAGCAGGTCGCGTCCTCGGGCAAGGCCCAGGATCCCCAGGTCATCGTCGAATTCGTTGCCGACCGGACGCATACGGTCATGGTGTCGGGCGACGTGCGGCAGCCCGGGCGGATTTCCCTGCTTGAAGGCGTGCGGACCGTCATCGAGGCGATCAACAAGGCCGGCGGACCGTCGGGCGTGGGCGGGCAGGGCGGCACCGGTGTTGGCGCCAACCAGCTCGAGGTGATCGTGCGCCGCAACGGCCAGATCATCCTGCAGACCCAGTACTCCGACCTGCTGGCTGGCTTGGACATTGGCCTGCAGAAGAACGACGAGATCGTGGTCCGCCCCAATGCCCGCATGTTCACGGTGCTCGGCGCCGTCGTCAAAGCGGGCAACGTGGACATGCCCAAGCACACGGTCAGCCTGCTCGAAGCCATGGGCATGGTGGGCGGCTTGAACGACGCCCGGGCGAACAAAACGGGCGTTTATGTGTTCAGAATGGGGGATTTGCAGAATAATCCCACAGCGCGGGCGCGGGTTTTCCGGCTGGATCTTTATCAGCCGGTATCTATTTTTGTAGCCCAGCAGTTCCCAGTTCTTCCGAAGGACGTTGTCTACATAACCAACGCCCCGCTCTACGAGTACGACAAGATCCTGACATCAATGTATCGTACCTTCTCGATTGTGGGTGTCTTGCGAGGCAATTTGATCACGTCGACGACCTTCTGAAGACCGTCTTCCAACTAGGGGCAGCGTCCCCGAGCGTTTTTTGGTACTATCTATTATGGCGCAGGCGAGAAAGTTCACTTGGGGCGCCACGGGATTGGCCGCGTTGATTGTCATCGCGGCCTTGACCCTGTGGATGATGCCCAGCCGGCAGACCAGCAGTGCCCAGGACGGTCCCCGTCCCGTGGCGCCGCTGATTTCGCGTGGCTACACGGACGCGCCCTCGGGTACGGCCCTGATCGCTGGCGACCCGGCGGGCGGCGGCGTGCTGCTCGAGCTGAAGGTGACCGACGGTCAGAAGGTGAAGAAGGACGAGGTCATCGCCGTCCTGTCCAACTATCCGAAGGCCGATATCGCCGTGCGGACCTCCGAGGCCGAGCTGGCCAAGACCAAGCAGGCCCGCGAGGCGATGGTCAGCGGCTATCGCACCGCCGAGATCGCCATGCAGGAAGTGGTGGTCAAGTCGGCGACGGAAGAGGTCAAGCTCAAGAACCTCGAGATGCAGCGCTCCGGCAAGCCGCCGGATCAGAAGCAGCTCGAGCAGAGCATTTCCCAGCAGAGCCTCGAGCGCGAGCAGGCCAAGTTGCGTGTCCAGAAGGAGACCCTGGACACCGACCTGCAGCAGATCGACACCGACATCGCCATCATCAAGGCGAAGCTCGACAACGCCCGGAACACGCGCGAGCAGGCACTGGTCCGCTCGCCGCTCGACGGCATCGTGATCCAGATCTACACGCGGCAGGGCGAGCGCATCTCGCCCAACGGCATCGCCAAGATCGTCGACCTGTCGCAGCTTCGCGTCCTGGCCGACGTCGACGAGTTGCATGTCGGCCGCATCGCCAACGGCGGCAAGGTCGAGGTGACTTTCCGCGGTAGCCCGACCGTCTACCAGGGCACGATCTCGCGCGTCGCGCCGACCGTGAAGCGCATGCAGCGCATGGAGCCCGACGGCGGCTCCTCCACCGACGCGCGCGTGGTCCAGGTCGAGATCCAGCTCGACGACCCGTCCAGCATGCCGCAGGTCCTGGGCCGCGAGACACGCGTCACCTTCCTCTGATGGCCATCACGCTGCCAGCCCATCCGCCGTCGCGGCTGCGGCGATGGTTCCAGTGGCGGCCGAACTTCTCGCTGGCCCGACTGCGGGCGGCGGCGGTCACGGCGACGCGCATGCCGCTGGGTTCCCAGCAGCTCAAGCGCCAGCGGACCAGCACGCTGCTGTCGCTGGCCGGCGTGACCGCGAGCCTCCTCGTCATCTTCGCCCAGCTCGGCATCGAGCGCGCCGTCTACGATTCGGCGATCCGCCTGCACCGCTCCGTGGTGGGCGACCTCGTGCTGGTGCCCTACGGCTTCAAGTCGCTGCAGCTCCATGCCGAGGTGCCGGCCGCCCTGACCGACGTCGTGGCGGCCAATCCGGCCGTGACCAACACGCTGCCGTTCTGGTTCGGCGTGATGTCGATCACCCATTCCGGCATGGACAGTGGACGCCGCATCGCCTGGTACGCCGTCGACGTCGAGCGGCCGGCCATCGACGTGCCCGGCCTGCGCGAGAACCTCTACCGGCTGCGCGAGGCACGCCGGCTGCTCTACGACCGCGAGTCGCGGCCCTATTTCGGCGATCTCGCCGACAAGGTCGGGCCCGGCAAGCCGGAATTCCAGGTCCTGGGGCCGCCCGACAATCGCGGCCTGCTGCGGCAGCTCTTCGTGGTCGGCACCTTCGCGCTCGGTCCCAACGTGCTGAACGACGGCTCGATCATCATGTCGGAAGACACGATGGCCGAGGTCTTCGGCTCGTGGTGGTCCGACCGGCCGGCCTTCATCGCGATCCAGCTCGCCAAGGGCTCCGACGTCAATGCCGTCCGCCAGGAGATCAACACCGCGCTGGCCGGGCGAGGCGAGGTCCTGACCCTGCGCGACTTCGAGAAGCGCGAGCGCATCTACTGGTCGCGCGAGACGCCGGTCGGTTACATCACCGACCTGGGGTTCGTGATGGGCGTGATGATCGGCATGGTCTTCATCTATTACGCCCAGTACCAGATCATCCGCTTCTACCTGCCCGAATACGCGATCCTGAAGAGCCTGGGCTACGACTGGTGGTTCTTCCTGTTCATGATCGGCCAGATCGGCGCTGCCATCATCACGCCGGCCTTCCTGGTGGCCTTCACGCTCGGGCGTGCCGTCTACGGCGCCACCGAAGCCGCCATGCATCTCGGCATGACGATGGGCCTTCGCGAGATGGGCGTGGCGCTGATCGCCTGCGTGATCATGACCGTGGTTTCCAGCCTGTTCGCCATCCGCCGCCTGTGGCGGGTCGATCCCATCATGCTGTTCGAGTGACCATGACGACCGATACCCAAGGTTTCGGCCCGGCGGTCGTCGAGGCGGTCGACGTCCATCACCATTACGGCGAGGGGCCGCAGCGGATCGACGTGCTGTTCGACATCAACATGCAGGTCCGCGAGGGCGAGCTGGTGATCGTCACCGGCCCGTCCGGTTCGGGCAAGACCACGCTGCTGACCATCCTCGGGACCATGCGCAAGCCGTCCGAGGGCAAGTTGCGCCTGCTCGGCACCGACATCGTGGGCCTGAACGGCTCCAACCTCGACGAATTGCGCAACCGCATCCGCTTCCTGTTCCAGAAGCGCAATCTCCTGTCCTCGCTGACGGCGCTGCAGAACGTGATCGCCGGCGTCTCGACGACGCCGCTGGCCGATCCCGCCTGGGACGAGCCGCGGGCCCGCCATCTGCTCAGCATGCTGGGCCTCGGCGACAAGGCGTCGGCCTGGCCCGACGAGCTGTCGGGCGGCCAGCAGCAGCGTGTCGCGATCGCCCGCACCATGATCGGGCTGCCCGACCTCATCATCGCCGACGAGCCCACCTCGGCGCTCGACCGCGTGTCGGGACGGCTGGTGGTCGACCAGCTCAAGGACCTTGCGATGCGCGCCAAGTGCGCGGTGGTTCTCTCGACACATGACGAGCGCATCTTCGACGTCGCCTCGCGCCGCCTCCATATCGAGGACGGCCGCTGCTTCGAAGTTCCCATCCACTATCACTGAGAGCGGCGGCCCCGGATGCTGCTCTTCCTGATCGACCTGCTTGTCGTTCTCTGCCTCGCGGCCCAGGTCGCGATCGCGGCCTATTTCCTTTACCTGGTCTACTGGCTGTTCGAGCTGCCGCGCGACGAGACGCCGGCGCTGGCGCTGCCCGCCGATCTGCCGCGCGTGCTGGTGCAGGTCCCGGTCTACAACGAGCCGCTGGTGGTCGAGCGCTCGATGGCGGCGATGGGCGCGCTCGACTGGCCACGCGACCGGCTCACCATCCAGCTCCTCGACGACAGCAACGACATCACCACGGACATCGCGACCCACGCCATCGAACGCCTGCGCAAGGCCGGCATCGACGCGCATCACGTCCGCCGCAGTGACCGCGGCGGCTTCAAGGCCGGCGCCCTCGCGGCCGGACTCGCGCTCGACGATGCCCCCTATGTCGCCGTGTTCGATGCCGATTTCGTACCGCCGCCGGGCTGGCTGAAGCAGGCGATGGCGGCGATGCTGGCCCATCCGCGCGCCGCCTTCGTGCAGACCCGCATCGAATGGGGCAACGGCGAGCGCAACTGGCTGACCCGCGCCCAGCGCCTCATGCAGGACGCGCATTTCGCCGTCGAGCAGGACGTACGCGCCCGCCGCGGCGTGCCGTTCCAGTTCAACGGCACCGGCGGCATCTGGCGCCGCGCCGCCGTCGAGGAGGCGGGGGGCTGGTCGCACGACACGCTGTCGGAGGATCTCGACCTGGTGCTGCGAACCTACCTCAAGGGCTGGACCGGCGTGTTCCTGGTCGACACCCACGTGGTCGGCGAGCTGCCGCAGAAGGTCGAGGATTTTGGCGCCCAGCAGAGCCGCTGGTCCAAGGGGTTCGTGCAGGTCGCCCGCAAGCTGCTGGGGCCGATCTGGAAGTCGGCTTGGCCGACCGAGGCCAAGCTGACGACGACCGTGGCGTTGGGCCAGCAGCTCATCTTTCCGTTGCTGGTGGTCGGTGCGGTGGCGCTGGTCGTGTCGATCGTCGGCCACGGAAGGCTGCTCGGCCTGTTCCGCTTCGGCCTGTGGCTTTGGCTCGTGGGCATGCTGGCCGTGCTGTTCGGAATGACCTGGGGCGCTTATCGCAAGCTGAAGCGTGGCGGCACGGCGCGTTACCTGGTCACGGCGGCGAGCGTGCCCGCACTGATCATATATCTTGCCGTCGCCAACGCCGCCGCGATCGTGGGCGCGGGCTTCGGCAAGAAGACCGAGTTCAACCGAACGCCCAAGACGGGCACCTGAAGAAACGATGGCCATTCTCGCGACCCTCGCACTCTTGTTCGGCGCCGTGTTCATGGTGTGCTGCGTGCTGCTGGCCGCCTTCATCGGCAGCCTGCTGTACATGGTGGTCCTGCATCATCGGCTGAAGGATGCGGGCCTGCGTCGCGAGGAAGCGTTGCTGTCCACGCCGCTGCCCGACGATGCCGACCTGCCGCATGTCGTCGTGCAGATCCCGTCGTTCAACGAGGGCGCGGTCGTGAAGCGCGGGGCAGAGTCGGCGGCGGCGCTCGACTGGCCGCGCGACAAGCTGCACATCCAGCTGCTCGACGACAGCACCGACGAGACGGCCGAGATGGTCCGCCAGGTCGCGGCCGAGCTGCGCGCCAAGGGCTTCGACGTGGTGGCCCTGCAGCGCACCGACCGCAGCGGCTACAAGGGCGGGGCATTGCACGAGGCGATGCAGAAGACGCCGTACGATTTCTTCGCGATCTTCGACGTCGACTACATCCCGCCGGTCGACTTCCTGCGCGTCTGCATGCGGCCCTTCTTCGCCGAGCCCAAGACCGCCTTCGTCCAGGCGCGGTTCGACTTCCTCAATCCGCATGAGAATGCGCTGACCGAGATGCAGATGGTGACGCTCGACGCCCATCTCGGCATCGAGCAGGCGACGCGATGCTGGGCGGGCCATCCGCTGCCCTTCAACGGCACCTGCGGGATCTGGCAGCGCGCGGCGATCGACGCCGGCGGCGGCTGGAAGGGCGACACCGTCACCGAGGATCTCGACCTCACCTATCGCGGCTGGGTGAAGGGCTGGCGTGCCCTGTTCCTTACCAGCGTCGGCGTGCCGGGCGAGCTGCCCGCCGACACCAAGACCTGGCTGCGCCAGCAACAGCGCTGGCAGGACGGCTTCCGCCACGTCTCGATGCGGATGTTCCCCGAGATCCTGAAGAGCCGCGACATCACCCCCTCGGCCAAGCTGGCGGCGCTGCTGCATCTCTGCATGGCGCTGAACCAGCCGGTACTGCTGGTCGGCGTCGTGTCGGGCATCCTTGCGGGCCTGCTGGCGCCGTCATTGGTGCCGCTGCTGCTCACCCTGCTGGTGATCACCGTGGCGTGGGTGCTGATCTGCGCGACCACTTTCCTGCGCGCCGGGCACAATTTCATCCGTGGCGGCGAGATCCCGCCGCTGGAGTTCGGCGTGGTGCTGATGCGCTTCGTCGGCGGCCAGATCGCGACCGTCGTCCGCTCGTTCGGCGTCCACTTCAAGAAGATGTTCAGCAAGCCCAAGCCGGTCGTGTTCGACCGCACGCCCAAGCGCGGGAACTAAGCCAGTACGCTCTCGCGAAGCAGCGGGTGGTGGGCGCAGCGCAGCCCGCCACCGGTCCGGATCGGGCCGTCGAAGGGGAGCGGGATCACGTCGACCTTGCGCTTGCGCAACTCTTCGATCACGCGCCGGTTGTCGGCATCGATGATGACCCTTCCCGGCTCGAGCACCAGGCCGTTGGTCGCGAGCAGCGTAGCTTCCTCGGGCGACACCTCGATCTTGTCCCAGTCGCGCAAGGACATCGGCAGGCCGTCGATCAGCTTCTGCGGGCAGTGGATCAGCAGGCCCGGCTGGATCAGCGCCATCGCGCAGTCGAGATGGAGGACGTGCGACTTCAGGGCGACCGGGATCACGCGATAGGTGTCGCCGAGCAGCGCCTGCAGCCAGTCGGCGCCGGCGAGGTCGGAGGCGCAGCCCGAGATGCCGACATAGATCTCGCGGCCGTTGAGCAGCGTGTCGCCGCCTTCGAGGAAGGGGCCGTCGACGCAGGCCGGCGAGCCGAGCGGGACGCTCGACCAGTGTGCGCCCTTGTTCGCCATGGCCTTGTGGATCAGCGGCCGCAGCCCATAGCGCTCGCGCTGGCGGCACCTGAGGCGCAACGAGGCGTCGATCACGTGCTTGTCGACGACGATCATGCCGTCGCGCGGGAAGAGCTGTGCGCCCTCGCCGTTGGGGGCGAGGAAGGTACGTTCGTCGCCCTTGAGCCGCTGTGGGCGATGAACCGTGACGCCTTCGCGGGCCACCAGTTCGGCCAGCGCCTCGACCTGGCGTTCGATGCGGTGCGCCCATTCTGGATCGACGTCGATCAGGCGTTGCCCGGCGTGGCGGCGGCTGAATTCGAGCCCCTCCGGCGTCAGCCAGCGCTGCGATTCCTCGTAGCAGACCACGAAATCCTCGGCGGGCGAGATCCCGATCACGACCTCGCGCAGCTTGCCCCATTCATGATGGGCGCCGAACAGCATGCCTAGACCCGGGCGTAGATGTCTTCGTAGCGGACGATATCGTCTTCCTCGAGATAGTCGCCGGTCTGCACCTCGACCACTTCCAGCAGTTCGGTGCCCGGATTGGCGAGGCGATGGACGCCGCCGATCGGGATGTAGGTCGACTGGTTCTCGCGCAAGGTCATGATCTTGTCGTCGAGCGTGACCTCGGCGATGCCTTTCACCACGACCCAGTGCTCGGCGCGGCGATTGTGGCTCTGCAGGCTGAGCTTGGCGCCGGGCTTCACCGTGAGCCGCTTGGCGCGGAATCGCTCGCCGCGGTCGATGTCCTGGTAGCTGCCCCACGGGCGATGCATCACGGCGTGCTCGGTCGCGGCGCGGTGCTTGCCGTCGGACATGCGCTGCACGACGTCCTTGAGGCGCGGGAGGTTGTCGCGATGGCCGACCAGCACGGCGTCGTTCATCGACACCACGACCACGTCCTCGACGCCGATCACGGCGGTGAGGGGGCCGTCGGAGCGGACGTAGGAATTGCGCACATGGTCGATCTCGACCGGGCCCTCGGTGACGTTGCCGGCGCTGTCGGCCTGGCCGACATCGAGCAGCGCGTCCCAGGTGCCGAGGTCGGACCAGCGGAAGCGGGCGGGGACCACCCAGCACTTGTCGGTGCGCTCCATCACGGCATAGTCAATCGACTTCGCAGGCGCCTTGCCGAAGGCATCGGCGTCGAGGAACACGGTCGAACCGGTCGTCTTGGCCTTGGCGACGGCTTCCTCGGCCGCAGCGGCCATCGCGGGCTCGAAGCGCTTCATCTCCGACAGCAGCAGTTCGGGCGGGAACAGGAAGTTGCCGCTGTTCCACAGCAGGCCCTCGGCGATGTACTGCATCGCCTTCTGGGCATTGGGCTTCTCGACGAAGGCCGCGACCTTCATCACCGGGCCGATCTTCTCAGGGCCGGGCCGGATGTAGCCGTAGTCGGTCTTGGGTTCCGTCGGCGGGATACCGAAGGTGACGATGCCACCGGTCTCGACGGCCGTAAGGCCCTCGCGGCAGCCGGCCAGGAATTCCTCGGCGCCGATCACCAGATGGTCGGAGGCCAGCGCCAGCACCGCCTTGGCGCCCAGGCCGCGCGTGTAGGCCGCGGCGGCGGCCATGGCGGGGCCGGAGTCGCGGCGCGACGGCTCGACCAGGATGTCGATCTCGATGCCGATTTCGCGCGCCTGGCTCTCGCACATGAAGCGGTAGGCATCGTTGGTCGCGATCACCGGCTTGCTGAACAGGCTGCGGTCGGCCACGCGCAGCAGGGTCTGCTGGAAGGTCGATTGCTTGCCGAGCAGCGGCACGAACTGCTTGGGCATGCTCTCGCGCGACAGGGGCCACAGGCGCTTGCCGGAGCCTCCGACGAGGATAACGGGCGTGATGAGAGACATTACGACAGCTTTCGTTGCCTGAGGGGCTTTACTGACGGGCTTCTGTGGCCGCGTGCCGGGCCGCGATATAGCCGAAGGTGAGGGCCGGGCCAATGGTGATGCCTGCCCCCGGGTAAGTACCGCCCATGACGCTGGTCATGTCGTTTCCGGCCGCATAGAGGCCCGGAATGGGCGCCCCCGCGCCATCGAGGACCCTGGCATGGCCGTCGACCCGCAGCCCCAGGAAGGTCCCGATATCGCCCGGGATGAGTTTCATCGCGTAGAACGGCCCTTTTTCGAGGGGCGCCAGGCAGGGATTGGGCCCATGGGTCGGGTCACCGTTGAAGCGGTGATAGGCGTCGGTGCCCTTGCCGAAATCGGGGTCCTCGCCGCGGGCGGCATTGGCGTTGAAGTGCCGGATCGTGTTTTGCAGTTCTTGTGAATCTACGCCGATCTTGCCGGCCAGTTCGGCCCAGCTTCCCGCACTCAGCAGGTAGCCATTGCGGAGATGGGGACCGAGCGGCAGCGGCGCGGGCCCGATGGCGCCCATGCCGTAGCGCCGGATGGCGCGGTGGTCGCACAGCAGCCAGCAGCTCGTCTCGGCGCGGCCCCGGCAGGCCTCGACCATGGCCGGGACGAAGTCGTGATAGGAGGCCGACTCGTTGGCGAAGCGCCGGCCGGTCGAATCGACGGCGATGTAGCCGGGCTTCCCGCGCTCGTAGAAATGGGGGAACGGCAGGGTCTTGCCGTCGGGCTGCGGCACCAGCGAGACCGGGACCCAGGCGGCGGGATAGGCGACGTCCTCGGCGAGGGCGCCGCCGGCCGACTGGCCGAGCCGGATGCCGTCGCCTCGATTGCCCGGCGGCGGCGCCGAGCGATGGCCGTGGCCGTCGCGCACATGGCCGTAGTAGCGGCGCTTCAGTTCGTCGTCGGCCGGGAAGCCGCCGCAGGCCAATACGACGCCGCGCCGGGCGCGAATCTCCTGCCGCTTGCCCTCGCGCTGCACGATCGCGCCAGTCACCGCGCCGTCGCTCTGCACGAGTTCGACCACCGGGCTGTCCAGCCAGAGCTCGATGCCACGTTCCTCGGCCGAGAGGGCGAGGGCTGCGATCAGGCCGTTGCCGTTGGTGAGCCGCGTGCCGCGATCGTGGTTCAGCCGGTCGATCGCAAAGCGCGCCGTCATGCCCGCGACGTGCAGCGCGGAGCGGGCGGAGCGCGTCATCTTGAAGACGTGCGGCAGGTCGTTGCGGCCAAGCATCATGCCGCCGAACGCCATCATGGTGCGCAGCGGCGCGCGCAACTGGTCGAAACGTTTGCCGAGGCGCCGTCCGTCGAACGGCAGCGGCAACAGCGAGCGGCCGCCCTGCGCGGCGCCCGGCTTGGTCGGGTGATAGTCCGCCCAGATCGGCACGGCCTCGTAGCGCACGTGCGTGTTGTTCTCGATGAATTCGACGGCGGGATTGCAGTTGTCGAGGAAGGCATTGGCCAGTTCGAGATTCAGGCGGTTGCCGGCCTCGTGCTGGAGATAGGTGAGGGCGTCTTCCTTGGAATCGGCGATGCCGAGCGCCCGGCCGTGCCGGTTGGCGGGGATCCAGATGACGCCCGCCGAATAGGCCGTGGTGCCGCCGAACAGTTTCTCCTTCTCGACCATCAGCACGTCGAGGCCCGCATGTGAGGCCGTCAGCGCCGCCGAGAAGCCGGCCGCTCCGGAACCGACCACCAGCAGGTCGGTCTCGATCATTTTTTCTGGTCGCCCGCTGCCGCGCCGCCGGATTGGCGTTCGAGATTCTCTTCCCGCCGGCGCCTTGCCTCGTTTTCCACGGCCTCGGCCAGGGCCGGGATGTGGGAGGCGATCTCGTAGAAGTCGCTGGCGTAGAGCACCAGCAGGGTCGTCGGCTTCACCGTGGCGATCGAGGCCGCACGCGGCTGGCGGTTGAGCAGCGACATCTCGCCGAAGAAGGCGCCGTCGGACAGCCGGACGGTGCCGCCGGTCGGCAGGCGCACCTCGACCTCGCCGCTGGAGATGAAGAACATCGAATCGCCGGGATCGCCGCGGCGCAGCACCAGCACGCGAGCCGGGTAATAGCGGGTGCGCAGCTTGCCCACGATCTCGGAGAGGGTGACCACGCCCAGCGAGGTGAAGATGGGCACCCGCGAGACCTGGTCCCAGACACGGAGATATTCCCGCCGCCGTTCCTCCTGTGCGAAGCCGGTGGCGAGCACGCCGGTCATCAGCGCCAGCACCGCGATGCCGCTGATCATCAGCGCCGAGCCGATGATGCGGCCGATCGGGGTGAGCGGGACCACGTCGCCGTAGCCGGTCGTCGTCAGGGTGACCACCGACCACCACATGGCGTTGGGCAGGCTGCCGAACTGCTGCGGCTGGCCGGCACGCTCCACTATGTGGGCGCCGGTCGCGGCCGACATCAGCAGGATGGCGAACACGATGAGCACGGAGGCGATCGGCGCGCGTTCGTTGGAGATCACGCGTACCAGGGTGCCGAAGGCCGGCGCATGCAGGCCGAGCTTCATGATCCAGAGGATGCAGAAGATCGAGGCCGCGTCGGCGCCCACGATGCTGTAGCCGCCGGCCAGCATGACGGCGGGCATGACCGCCAGCAGGCCGATCAGGCCGGACAGGCTCATCGCCCAGCGCAGCCGCGCCATCGTGGGCGACATGTCGGCCAGTTGCGGCCATTCCGGCGCCACCCAGAGCCGGGCCGCATATTCGACCAGGAAGAAGAACGTCACGCACCAGATCGCGCCGCGCAGGACGACGCGATGGGGTGTCAGCAGCTCGTCGATCGATAGCAGGATCACGGCAAGCAGGCCGATGGCGAGGACGACCAGATGGACCTGCCGCCAGCGGCGCGCCCCCGGTGTGGGTTCGTTGGGGCGCAGGATGTCGAACATCTGCGAGCGGAGTGTCTTCTGTTGGTCCGTCACGGAGCGACCATAGTCGGGCTGGCCTGCGAATTGCAACGCAGGGGCGCCCGGTCTACCGTCGTGGCCATTCCCCGACAAAGAGGTCTGTATTCAAGGTGGTCAACGATTTGCGTATTGCCGTCGATATCGGCGGCACGTTCACGGACGTGGTTTTGGAAGAGGGAAGCCGTCGGATCACGCGCAAGCTGCTGACGACCCCCCAACGCCCGGAGGAAGCTGTCCTCGACGGGGTACGCCTCATCCTCGGAGACGCGGGCAAGGCCTTCGGCGACGTCGCCGTCTTCGTCCACGGCACCACCCTGGCGACCAACGCCGTCATCGAGCGGCGCGGCGCGCGGACGGCCCTGATCGCCACCGAAGGCTTCCGTGACGTCCTCGATATCGCCAACGAGAGCCGCTACGACCAGTACGACCTCTCCATCGAGAAGCCGAAGCCGCTGGTGCCGCGTGCGATGCGCTACACCATCCCCGAGCGCATGGACGTGCATGGCAAAGTGCGCCTGGCGCTGGACGAAGGCGCGGTGAAGGCGCTGGCCGCGACGCTGAAGGCCGAAGGCATCAGGAGCGTGGCCGTCTCCTTCATGCATTCCTACGTGAACCCGGCGCATGAGCGGAAGGTGCGCGAGATTCTGAAGGCAGAGCTGCCCGATCTCTGGGTGACCTTGTCGAGCGAGGTCTGCCCCGAGGTCCGCGAGTACGAGCGCACCTCGACCGCCGTCGCCAATGCCTATGTGCAGCCGCTGATGGACTCCTATCTGGAGCGCATGCAGGCAGCACTCGCGGTCGAGAAGTTCACCGGCACGATCTACCTCGTGACCTCGGGCGGCGGCCTCACCGCCATCGAGACGGCGCGGCGCTTCCCGGTGCGTCTGGTCGAATCCGGCCCCGCAGGCGGCGCGATTTTTGCTGCAGGTGTGGCGGCGCGCGCGGGTGAAAAGCGGGCGCTCTCCTATGACATGGGTGGCACCACGGCCAAGATCTGCCTGATCGACGAGTACCAGCCGCACACCGCGCGGCTGTTCGAGGTCGACCGGGCGGCGCGCTTCCTGAAAGGCTCCGGCCTTCCGGTGCGCATCCCGGTGATCGAGATGGTCGAGATCGGCGCGGGCGGCGGCTCCATCGCCCGCCTCGACGCGCTGAAGAGGGTCACGGTCGGCCCCGAGAGCGCGGGCGCCGAGCCCGGTCCGGCATGCTACGGCCGGGGCGGGCTGCACCCGGCGGTGACCGACGCCAACGTGGTGCTGGGCACGATCGATCCGGCGCATTTCGCGGGCGGCTCGATCGCCCTGGATATCGAAGCCGCGCGTGGCGCCATCGAGCGCGACGTGGGGGAAGGCATCGGCCTCTCGGCCGAGATGGGCGCCTATGCCGTCTACGAGATGGTGTCGGAGAACATGGCCAGCGCTGCCCGTGTGCATGCCGTCGAGCGCGGTTCCGTCGTCAATCAATACACGCTGATCGCCTTCGGCGGCGGCGCGCCGCTCCATGCCGCGCGTGTGGCCGAGAAGATCGGGGTGCAACGCGTGATCGTGCCGCCCAATGCCGGCGTCGGCTCGGCGGTCGGCTTCTTGGCCGCGCCGGTGTCGTTCGAACTGGTGCGCAGCCGTTACATGCGTCTCGACACGTTCGATGCCGCGGCGGCCAGCGAACTGCTGGAGGAGATGAGCAAGGAAGCGACTGCACTGGTCGCGCCGGGCGCGCGCGGCCTGCCGACCTTCGAGCGTCGCGTCGCCTTCATGCGCTACGTCGGCCAGGGCCACGAGATCATGGTGACCCTGCCGCAGCGCGCGCTGACCGTGGCCGACACGGACGCCCTGCGCGAAGCCTACGAGCGCGACTATGGCGTGCTGTTCGAGCGGCACATCCCCAACGCGGCGATCGAGATCCTGAGCTGGTCCGTCCAGGTTTCGACCGAGGCCAAGCAGCACGAGGTCCAGGGCAAGGCGGGCAACGCTCCGGCGCCGCAGCCGGTCGGTCGCCGTCCGGTGTTCGACGGCCGCAGCGGCAAGACCGCCGACGTGCCGGTCTATCGCCGCGAGAAGCTGCCGCCGGGCAGCGTCTTCGCCGGACCCGCCATCGTCGCCGAGGACGAGACATCGACCTACATCTCGGCCAGTTTTGCCGCGCACATCGATGCGTCCGGCTGTATCGTCATGGATCGCAAGGACGCGTGAGGAGCACCCCATGAGCCAGTCCAACAGCGTCGGCCTGATCGACCTCCAGATCATGTGGAACCGCCTGATCGCGGTGGTGGAGGAGCAGGCGCAGACCCTGATGCGCACCGCCTTCAGCCCGATCGTGCGCGAATGCGGCGATCTCTCCGCCGGCGTCTTCGACCTGCAGGGCCGCATGCTGGCCCAGGCCGTGACCGGCACGCCGGGCCACGTGAACTCGATGGCCGAATCGGTGAAGCACTTCCTGCGCTACTTCCCGATCGAGACGATGAAGCCGGGCGATGCCTACATCACCAACGATCCGTGGATGGGCACCGGCCATCTCAACGACTTCGTCATCACCACGCCGTGCTTCCGCAATGGCAAGCTGGTGGCGCTGTTCTCCTGCACCAGCCATCTCATGGACATCGGCGGCATCGGCTTTGGCCCGGATGCGACCGACGTGTTCATGGAGGGGCTCTATATCCCCATGCTGAAGCTGTTCGACCAAGGGAAGGCAAACGAGACCCTGTTCGCGATGATCCGCGCCAACACGCGCCAGCCGGTCGACACCGAGGGCGACGTCTACTCCCTGGCCGCCTGCAACGACGTGGGCGCCCGTCGCCTCGTCGAGATGATGGACGAGTTCGGCATCGAGTCGCTGGACGAGCTGGGCGACCACGTCATCGCGCGCTCGCGCGAGGCGGTGCTGGCCGAGATCGCCAAGCTGCCCAAGGGCACCTGGCACAACAGCATGACGGTCGACGGCTACGACGAGCCGGTGACCCTGAAGGCCACACTCACGATTTCCGACACCGGCATCCATGTCGACTATAGCGGCACGACCGGCGTGTCTCGGCGTGGCATCAACGTGCCGCATGCCTATACGACGGCCTACACCGTGTTCGGCCTGGGCTGCGTGGTCTCCACGCATATCCCGAACAACGCCGGCTCGCTCGAGCCGCTCACTGTGTCGGCGCCGGAGGGCTGCATCCTGAACGCGCCCAAGCCGACCGCGGTCGCCTCGCGCCATGTCATCGGCCAGATGCTGCCCGACGTGACCTTCGGCTGCCTGCGCCAGGTCGTGCCGGAGCGCGTGCCGGCCGAGGGTACTTCGTGCCTGTGGAACATCAACGTGCGCGGCCGCGTGAAGGGTGGCGAGGGCGGCAACTACGGCTTTGGCATGGCCATCACCTCCAACGGTGGCACCGGTGCGCGTCCCGACAAGGACGGGCTGTCGGCGACGGCCTATCCCAGCGGCGTGCGCGGCACGCCGGTCGAGATCGCCGAGACGCAGACGCCGCTTATCTTCTGGCGCAAGGAGTTCCGCCCCGATTCAGGCGGCGCCGGCCGCACGCGCGGCGGCCTCGGCCAGATCATGGAGATCGAGAGCGGCATCGACGAGCCGTTCGACCTGCTCGCCGCCTTCGACCGCATCGACTATCCGGCGCGTGGCCGTGATGGCGGCGGCGACGGCGAGGCAGGCGTGGTGGCGTTGAAGTCAGGCCAGACCCTGAAGGGTAAGGGCTTCCAGCTCATCCCGCCGGGCGAACGGCTGATGATCCTGACGCCGGGTGGCGCGGGCATCGGCGCACCGAAGGAGCGCGATCGCACGCAGGTCGCCAACGATCTGGCCGACGGGCTGATCTCCGAGGAATCGGCCGACAAGCTTTATGAATTCAAGCCGCCGCAGGCAGCAGAATAAGACAAAGCGGCGCTGGATACGGGGAAAGTAATCAACCTGAACACGATGGGGGCTTCGATGAAGCTGGGACGCAGGAAGGCCTTGAAGGCTGGCGTGGGAGTCGGTGCGATGGCGATGGTCGGTGCGCCGGCCGTGGTGATGGGGCAGGCGGCTCTCAAGCTGCCGCTGGCGACGGTGTGGCCGGACGGGAACTTCCACACGGTCAACGTCAAGCGCTTCGCCGAGGAAGTGAAGAAGGAGACGAACGGCGCCGTCGACATCGACGTGAAGTCGGGCGGTCAGCTCGGCTTCAAGGGGCCCGAGCAGATGCGTGCCGTACGCGACGGCCTCGTGCCGATGGCGGACATCCTCAACATCCAGCAGATCGGCGACGAACCGATCTTCGGCGTCGAGGGCATCCCCTTCATCTCGAACAACATCGAAGAGCTGAAGGTGCTGCACAAGTACCTGCGGCCCGAGTACGAGAAGGTGCTGCTGAAGAACAACCAGACCATGCTCTACACGGTGCCGTGGCCGACCCAGTACCTGCATCTCAAGATCAAGGCCGAGAGCCTCGATGCGCTCAAGAACATCAAGATCCGCGTGCCCGACAAGAACGCCCAGGAGATGTGCAGCGCCATCGGCATGGCGCCGGCGCTGATCCCCTGGGGTGAGACCATCGCGGCGCTGTCCTCGGGCGCCGTCTCCGGCGTGTCGACGTCGTCGGTATCGGGCGTCGACGGCAAGTTCTGGGAGTTCCTGAAGTTCTTCCACCAGACCAACCACGCCTGGTCGTCGGAGATCGTCACGATCAACAACGACACCTGGAAGAAGGTCTCGCCGGCCAACCAGAAGATCATCGTCGACCTGGCGAAGAAGCTGGAGCCCGAGTTCTGGCAGTCCTCCCTGCAGGCCGACAAGGACAGCAACGCCAAGCTGATTGCCGGCGGCATGCAGCTCGTGATCCCGTCGGCGGCGATGACGGCCGATCTCCAGAAGAAGACCGCGCCGATGATCGCGGAGTTCTACAAGCGCGTGCCGGCGGCCGAGAAGCCGATCAAGGCCTACCTCGCCGAGATGAAGCGCGGGTGAGCGGGCACTTGAGCGGCCATGGGCCCAATCCCAACGCGGGCGCGCCGCAGCCGCTGCGCGCCTTCCTCGACGGGATCGACCTGCTGGGCCGTCTCGACGGCTGGATGGGCGCCGCCTGCCTGGTGACGCTCACCTGTCTGATGCTGGGCGAGGTCCTGTTGCGCGCGCTCTCGGACATCTTTCCAGGGATGCCGTCGGACATTCCGGTCGCCTGGGAATACAGCTCCTACCTGATGGCGGCGGCCTTCACCTTCGGCGCCGCCATGACCTTGAGGGCCGGCGGCCATATCCGCGTCACGCTGGTCGTGGCGCGGGTCTCGCCGCAGGTGCGGCGCTGGCTGGAGACCGTTCTGGCCGCGCTCGGCGTCGCCTTCTCGGGTTTTCTCGCGGTGGCGATGGTGAACTTCACCTGGCGCAGCTTCACGTCGGATCAGGTGTCGATCTCCAGCGCCACGCCGCTCTGGATTCCGCAGGCCCTCGTGACCTTCGGCATCTGCCTGCTGGTCATGCAGTTCGTCGCACGCTTCTTCCAGGCGCTGTTCGGCCTGCCGCTCGAGGACGTCAGCATGCGGGCCGGCTCGGTCAGCGAATGATCGTCGAATGACCTTGCGTATGAGTTAGGCTGCGATGCTCGAAATCGTCATCACCATGTTCGTCGTGCTGTTCGCCTTCCTGGCGGGCGGCCTGTGGATCGGCTGGACGCTCGCCGTCACCGGCACGGTCCTCCTGGCGATCTTCCGCGACATCCCGCTCGACAAGCTGCTGGCGCAGTACACCTGGAACATCCTGACGACGCAGGAACTGCTGGCGCTGCCGCTGTTCATCATCATGGGCGAGATTCTGTTCCGCACGCGCCTGTCGCAGACGCTGTTCCGCGGCCTCTCGCCATGGGCGGCGCTGCTGCCGGGCAGGCTGCTGCACGTGAACGTCATTGGCTGCACGATCTTCGCCGCGATCTCGGGCTCTTCGGCCGCGACGACCCAGGTGGTGGGCCGCATCTCGCTCGCCGAGCTTTTGAAGCGCGGCTATTCGAAGGATGTTGCCGTCGGCTCGCTCGCGGGAGCGGGCACGCTCGGCTTCCTGATCCCGCCCTCCAACATCATGATCATCTACGGCGTGCTGGGCGACGTCTCGATCGCCAAGCTCTTCACGGCAGGCTTCATCCCGGGCTTCCTGCTGGCCGGATGCTTCATGGGCTGGATCATGCTGCACACCGCCCTCAAGCCGGAGCTGGTGCCGGCCAGCGAGCGCAAGGTGCGGGTCGCGACGGCGGCGGAGTTCCTGACTTCGATCCGCGAACTGGGGCCCGCGGTGTTCCTGATCCTGTGCGTGCTGGGTTCGATGTATGGCGGACTGGCGACGCCGTCGGAGGCCGCCGCCGTGGGCGTGCTGGGTGCCCTGGTCGTGGCCGGCGTCCAGCGGGAACTCTCGAGCGCGGCCCTGAAGGCGATCGCCATCGGTTCGGTGCAGACCTGCGCCATGATCGCGCTGATCGTGCTGGGCGCCTCGATCCTGGGCAGTGCGGCGGCCTTCCTCGGCATTCCTGCGGCCGTCGCGGAGTTCGTGAAGAGCCTCGGCCTGTCGTCGTTCATGCTGATCGTGGCGCTGATCATCTTTTATCTGATCCTCGGCTGCTTCCTCGACGGGTTCAGCATGATCGTGATGACGCTCCCGATCGTGATGCCGATCGTGAAAGCGGCCGGGTTCGACCCGATCTGGTTCGGCGTCTTCCTGGTGCTGGTGGTCGAGATGGCGCAGATCACGCCGCCGGTCGGCTTCAACCTGTTCGTGATCCAGGGCCTGACGGAAGACGGGCTGGGCTATATCGCGCGCGTGACCCTGCCGTACCTGCTGATCATGATCCTGTTCACCATGGTCATCGCCGTTTTCCCCGACATTGCCCTCTGGCTTCCGCGCTATCTCGCCAGCTAGTCTGCGTCGGGGCAATGAGGGGAACTGAATGGAACCGCGTCAGGTCAAGACGGCCGCCGATGCGCTGAAGATCGTCAAGCAGCGCGGGCTCACCCACGTCAAAGTGGGCGTCCACGACATCGACGGCATCCTTCGCGGCAAGTACATCCACGTCGACAAGTTCCGTTCCGCCCTCGAGGGAGGCTTCGGCTTCTGCGACGTGGTGCTGGGCTGGGACATGAACGACCAGCTCTACGACAACGTCACCTACACGGGCTGGCACTCGGGCTATCCCGACGCGAACGTCCGCATCCTGCCCGAGACCTGCCGTGAGATCGCGACCGAGCCCGGCAACCTGCTGTTCCTCTGCGAGTTCGTCGACAAGGCCGAGGAGATCTGTCCGCGCGGCACCTTGCGTCGTGTGCTGGCGCGCGCGAAGAAGCTTGGCTTCGAGGTGAAGGTCGGCTTCGAGTACGAGTTCTTCGTCTTCGCCGAGACGCCCGAATCGATCCGCGAGAAGGGCTATCGCAACCTGAAGCCGATCTCGCCGGGCTTCTTCGGCTACTCCGTCCTGCGAAACTCCGTCCTGTCCGACTGGTACCGTGACCTGCTCGCCATGTGCGAGGCGATGGACATGGGCATCGAGGGCCTGCACACGGAGACCGGCGCCGGTGTGCTTGAAGCCGCGCTGCGTGTCGACGACGCACTGGCCGCGACCGACAAGGCCGCGCTGTTCAAGATCTTCACCAAGGTGCTGGCGCAGAAGCGCGGCTGGCTCGCCACCTTCATGGCCAAATGGTCGAAGGACTGGCCGGGCTGCGGTGGCCACATGCACATGTCGCTGTGGAAGGACGGCAAGCCGGTCTTCTTCGACGAGAAGGCGCCGCATCGCATGAGCAAGACCATGCGCCAGTTCGTCGGTGGTCAGGCGGCCCTGATGCCCGAGCTTTTAGGCATGGTCGCCTCGAACGTGAACTCCTACCGCCGCCTGATCCCGGGCTTCTGGGCGCCGACCGCCTCCACCTGGGGGGTCGAGAACCGCACCACCTCGCTGCGCGTCATCCCGGGCTCGGCCAAGTCGACCCGCGTCGAGTATCGCGTGGCCGCGGCCGACGCCAATCCCTACCTGGCGATCGCCGCCGCCATCGGCTCGGGTCTGTGGGGTATCGAGAACAACATCGATCCCGGCGAGCCAATCATGGGCAATTCCTACGAGAAGAAGCACCCGGCGAAGTCGCAGCTTCCGCGGACCCTGATGGAGGCGGCCGGCCGGCTGAAGGCCTCCAAGCCGGCGCGCGATCTCTTCGGCGACGCCTTCGTCGATCATTATTCCGCAACACGCGAATGGGAAGAGCGTGAGTTCCGCAAGGCCATCACGGACTGGGAGCTCGACCGCTACATGGAAATCATCTGACAAGAACATATTGCTCGCTCGTGAACGATTTCGCGAAAAGTGTTGAAATCATTGGCTCGTCCGTAGCTTGGCGCCCCCTTCGACAGTGAGGCGAAGTAGCCGATGTATCCACGGAGTATCCACCCGGTGGAAATTGGCTTCGTCGGGGCCACGAACGACGACCGGCAACCGGTAATGTCCTGTTCTTTGGAGTCACCCGCGCCGAAGGGCGAGCGCCATGCTCCCTTTGAGGGGATGGTTCTGGTGTCTGGCGCCTTGGTGTGATTCCTGACTTCGGTGGAAACGAGTTCGGGGGTGAGGTGGCCCCTCCCATATTTGGGACTCCAGGACCTGTGCCCGAACGGCGGAAAAAATTTTATAATTTTTCAGTAGGCGATTGTTCCTGCCTGTTTGCTGAGAGGCGGCCTCTGCAGACCGGCAAGACAGACCATGGAATCTTCAGTCCATGGCATTCGCACTGAGAGCCCATCGCAAATGCGTCGCCTTGGACGACCCGGACGTTTCCACTAGGGTGGTATCGCTCGATAGCCGTGAAACTTTCGCTATCGTTCCTAGCAGCGCAGGAACCCCAATGGCTCTCGTCAAGAAGACCAAGCTTAAGTCCGGCGGTGGTGCAGCCGTGGCGGCGGTATCGACAGAGGTGACAGCGCCGCCGGCGCTAGCAGGATCATCCAGCGTCGCCAGCGCCCGAATGGCCAGCAAGCGGGGCAAGGTGTCGGAACGCCTCGCGGCGGCAACCGAGGAACTGGCAAGCGGCCTCACGGAAGCGTCAGCGGCGGCCGAGGAACTGCGGCGGTCGATGGACCAGATTGCAAGCGGTGCCGCTGAGGCTGCCGGCGCGTCCCAGGAGCAGGTGGCGGCCATCAAGCGGGTCGTCGCGAGCTTCGGCTCTGCGCGCAGCCAGGCAGATCAGGCGCGTCGCCGCACCGAGGCTGCTGAACTGACTTTGGCGGAAGCTGCCGGCCAGATCACCGCCTCCGCCCGCTCTATCGAGCGAAACGGCCAACGGCAAGGCGAATCCGTGGTGCTCGTCACAGAGCTGGAGCGCCGTGCGGCCGACATTGCCGCGATCACCCAGTCGGTGAGCCGGATCTCCGACCAAACCAACCTATTGGCCCTGAATGCGGCTATCGAGGCCGCGCGCGCGGGCGAGCAGGGCCGGGGCTTCGCGGTGGTGGCTGACGAGGTGCGGGCGCTTGCAGAGACCTCCGAGAAAAGTGCGCAAGACGTGCAGAAGCTTGCCGACGAGATTCAGGCAGACGTGCGTGACGTGGCCGCTGCGCTGCAAAAGGCGGCCGAGGCGGCCATAGGTGAGGCGAAAGCCGGCGGGTCTGTCGTGGCAAACTTGGCCACTTTGCGCCTGGACTTGAAGACGATCGCCACCGGCAGCGAAGACACGTTGACCAGCGCACTCGAAGCCGAGCGCGCGGCGAGCGAGGCAGAAAAGGGCGCGCTCTTGGTTGCCAGCGCCGCAGAAGAGCAAACCGCCGCGGCGAACGAATCGCAGGCCGCCATCCAGGAACAGGCGAGGGCACTCGATCAGGGACAGGCGGCGGCCCAGGCGCTCGCGCTCCTCACCGAGAAGATCCGCGCTGGCGACACGACGTTGGCTGCCGCCGAGGAGGTGGGTTCAACGGCAGAGGAGTTGTCTGCGACCATGCAGGAGCTTTCCGGCGCGGCGCAGCAAATCAGTAGCGCCGTCACCCAGATCAATCGTGGCTCCCAGCAGCAGGCGGCTGCCACGCAGCAGACCTCGGCGGCACTGGCGCAGATCGAGAAGAGCGCCCGGAACGCGCAGACCAATGCGACATCCACCGAGGAGCGTCTTGTGGCGCTGCGGGAGGGCCTTGGCACTAGCGGTTCGGCCGTCGCAAATCTGGTGTCGGGAGTGACCAGCGGGTTGGAAGTTACCCGGGCGACCCTCGTCACCATCGGCCGACTGGAAACGGTGGGTCGGCGTATCGAGAAGATCGTGAACGGCATATCGCTGGTCGTCGTGCAGACCACCATGCTGGCCGTTAGCGGATCGATCGAGGCGGCGCGTGCCGGCGCGGCCGGACGTGGTTTCGCCACCGTGTCGAACGACATTCGTGGCCTTGCACGTGAGGCCGCCGAGAGCGCCGACACGATCAAGGATACGGTCGGCGGTATCTTGGACCAGATCGCCTCGGTGCGGCGCGACCTTGAACAGATCGTCGCAGCCGTCGACCTCGAAGTGCAAGCCAATCGAGCCCTGCAAGGAGCCTTCGACAAGGTGGCCGAGGAAGTCGGCGCGCTGAGTGAAGCCAACCGCGAAATCCTTAACGGCGCTGATCAGGTCCTCTCGGCCACTGTCGAGTCGGCCGCCGGCGCGCGTCAGATCGCATCCGCCGCTGAGGAGGCAGGGGCTGCATCGCGGCAGGCAGCGCAGGCCTCCACCGAGCAGGCACGTGGTGCCGAGGACCTTGCCGGCGCGATCGAGGAGATCGCCTCCCTTGCCGACGAATTGCGCCGGGAGAGGGGCTGACATGGCGGTGGCCGCGCAAGTCGCTGGGGCGGCAACGCGGCGGTTCCTGACGTTTCGCGTCGAGGACCGGCTCTACGCCCTGCCGGCAGAAGAGGTCGTCGAGGTCATTCGCATGCCGGCGCTCGCGCGCGTGCCTCACGCACCGGAGGGATTGCTGGGTGTTGCCAACCTGCGCGGTGCGGTGCTGCCGGTGGCGGGCCTGCGCGGCCTGCTGGGCAGGCCAGAGGCGCCAGCCGGCCGTGCCCTTGTCCTAGATGGTGCCGCACCCGTTGCTCTCGCCGTCGATTCTGTCGAAGCACTGGTGACGATCGAGAGCCACAGGATCGAGAGCCGCCCCGCCGAACTGGCGGCCAAACCGGGCGAGAAGATTCGCGGCGCGTTTGCCGTGAGCGAGTCGGGAACTGTCGCGAAGATCGTCGACATTGCAGCGCTGATCGCGTCCGCCTTCACGGCGCAGGAAAGGCCAAGTCATCGCCGGCTTGTGTCGGGCACGAGCCGTTCGGATGTTGCAGCAGGTGCCAATGACGATCGCCGCCGGATGGTCAGTTTCGAGGTGGCGGGGCAGGAGTTCGCGCTCGACCTCGGCGCGGTGCAGGAGATCATCGCCGCTCCGGCGAACCGTGCCGTGCTGCCGGCCAGTGACGGAGCCGTCCTTGGTGTCACCACGTACCGCGGAACTTTGCTGCCGTTACTGTCTTTACGCGGATTGTTGGGGTTCGCCGATCCGACCGAACGTACCGGACGAGAGAAGGTTGTCGTCGCGCATATTGGCTCGGCCCTGGTTGGCCTCGTGGCGGACCGCATGCGCTCGCTGTTCGCAGCCGACGCCGAGCTGATCGAGGATGTGCCGCCGGTCCTGGCGGCGCGAATCGGTGGTGAAGCGAAGGTAACATCGATCTATCGCGGCGAGGGCGGCCGCCGCCTCGTGTCGCTTCTGGAGCCACGCAGCTTGTTCAAGGAGGGGACCATGCAGCGATTGGATGCCGCCCGGTCTACCGCATCACCAGCGACCAATGAGGCTCAGCAGAGCAGAGGCGAGGAGCGGCAGTTCGTCGTATTCCGCCTCGGCGAAGACGAGTTCGCGTTGCCTATCGATGCCGTTAACGAGGTGGCACGCGTCCCCGAACAGATCACGCGCCTGCCGAAGGCGCCCAAGTTCCTTGAAGGCGTGATCAACCTGCGCGGCGAGGTGTTGCCGGTGGTCGACCAGCGCCGCCGTTTCGAGCTGCCACCTTCCGGCGACGATCGTTCGCGTCGGCTTCTCGTGGTGCGCACGGAGCGCCATCGCGCCGGGCTCATCGTGGATTCGGTCTCGGAGGTGATGCGCTGCTTCGCGGGTGACATCGAGCCGGCGCCCAGCCTGACTGGCGAGCAGGTCCGCCTTGTTCAGGGCGTGGTGAATCTCGAAGACAAGGGGCGCATCGTCCTTCTTCTCGATCCCGCAGAGCTGCTGACCCGCGCCGAGCGCGGCCTGCTCGATGCCTTCAACGCAAAGCCGGGCAAGGCTAGTTAGTGATCCGTGTCCTCGTCGTCGACGATTCGGCGTTGATGCGACGCCTGCTCGGGCAGATTTTCGCAAGCGACCCCACATTCGAGATTCAGTTTGCACGTAACGGCGTCGAAGCTCTCGATCTTATCGGGACCTTCGATCCTCACGTCGTGACCCTCGACATCAACATGCCGCAGATGGACGGGCTGGCCTGCCTCGACCGCATCATGGTCGAGTCACCGCGCCCTGTCGTAATGGTCTCGTCGCTCACCGCCGAGGGCGCTGATACGACACTTGAAGCGCTACGGCTGGGCGCAGTCGACTTCGTCGCCAAGCCTGAGGGCGCGATCTCGCTCCATATCGACGAGCTGCGCACGAACCTGCTCGGCCGGGTCCATGCGGCGTCGCAGGCAAAGATTAGATCCAGTGCCCGGCTGCGTGACCGCATCCGCCACCGGATTGGCGCCAGCCTAAGTCCGCCCAGTCCTCGACCGCAGTTAGTGTCAGATATCGAACCGAATGCGGCGGTGGGCGACGGTTTGGTCTTGGTCGGGACATCGACCGGTGGCCCGCCCGCGCTGGAGGCCCTGCTCACGTCTCTGCCAGCCACGTTCCCTTGGCCGGTTCTGGTAGCTCAGCACATGCCGGCGGCGTTCACGGGGCCGTTGGCGAGGCGCCTGGACGGGCTCTGCGAGGTGACCGTGAAGGAGGTCAGCCGTGCCATGCCGCTGAAGCCTGGGCACGTCTATATCGGCCGGGGTGACGCCGACATCGTCGTGGCGCGGCGGCCGTCGGGGCTGGTTGCGACGCCACAGGCGGCGGAGGCCGATTATCCGTGGCATCCAAGTACGGAACGCCTCGTTGTCAGCGCCATGGAGCATGTGGCTCCAGCCCAGTTGATAGGCGTGTTGATGACGGGAATGGGTTCGGACGGGGCTCCAGCGATGACGTTGCTGCGGAGCAGGGGCGGCCGCACGATCGCGGAATCCGAGGAAACGGCCGTAGTCTGGGGTATGCCGGGAGAGCTGGCCCGCCGGGGTGGTGCAGACTGGATCCTGCCACTACAGGAGATCGGCCCGCGGCTCGTTCGGCTGGTGCCCTGACATGCCATTAGTTCGGAAGCCGCCTGGAAGCCCCTCCGCTCAAGCTCCTACGACGGCTTCGCCGCCGACATTTGACGCGCAGGTTCTGACGCACGGCAGTGAGGATGAGCGCTGGGCCGCCGCTCGATCCGCCGCTGCATATCCGGCCGCTGCTACAGCTCTCGCCGCCGCCCTGCCAGGCGAAGCCGATCCGCGCGTTCGCGCCGCGATCCTCAGCAGCTTGGCGCGAATTGCATCGCCCGAGAGCGCAGCGGCGCTGCTGCCCTTGCTCCGGTCAGACGATGCAAGCCTGCGTACAGGTGCGATCGACGTGCTGCGTGCCATGCCGGCCGCTGTCGCACCGCACCTTGTCGGGCTGCTGGCCGATCCCGACCCGGATGTGCGTCTGCTGAGCTGCGAGCTGGTGCGTGACCAGCCCGAGGTCCAAGCGAACCGGTTGCTCGCCCGGGTTCTGGAACGGGAGACCGAAGCCAATGTATGCGCCGCGGCTCTCGAAGTGGCCTGCGAGGTCGGCGGGCCGGAACTGCTGGATGCGCTGAAGCGCTGCGAGGACCGGTTCTCGGCGGACCCCTTCCTTGGGTTCGGCATCAAAGTGGCACGGGAGCGCATCGAAACGCAGCGCGCCAGCGTCCGTGAGTGAGTTCCCGTCGGTTTCAGAAGAGGAATTTCGCAAGGTCAGCGAGTTTCTCTATCGGCGCACCGGCATGGTGTTCGCCGAGAGCAAACGCTACTACGCGCACCGACGTATCGCGGAGCGCATGGCCGCGTTGGGCATCAGGGATTTCGGGACCTATTTCCACCGTTTGAGAGCCGACAGCGAGGGCGAGATCGAGCAGTTCATCAACGCTTTCACGGTGAACGAGACATATTTCTTCCGTGAGGATCATCAGCTTCGCTGCCTGACCAACGACTTGCTGGCCGAGCGCCGGCAGATGAAGCCGGCGGGCGAGGCCTATCGTATTTGGTCGGTGCCGTGTTCCACTGGGGAAGAGCCTTACTCGCTCGCAATCTGGCTGCTTGAGAATTGGCCCGAGGTAGACACACACGAAATCGAGATTGTGGGGTCGGACATCGATACCAACTGCCTGGAGGCGGCGCGGGACGGCCTTTATGGCGCGCGGGCACTGATGCGACTCTCTCCCGGGCTGGTGGAGAAGTATTTCGAGCCGACAGGACCTGAACTGTGGCGCCTTGTGCCCGATCTGCGCGACTCAGTGCAGTTCAGCCCGGTCAACATCGTGGAGTCTGACTCCGTGCGGGCTTACGGCACGTTCGACGTTATCTTCTGCCGGAACGTATTGATCTACTTCGATGACGCCTCCCGCCGGATGGCGGCCGAGAATCTCTATGAAAGTCTGGCGCCCGGTGGTTTTATCTGCCTCGGGCACACGGAATCGATGAGCCGTGTATCCTCGCTTTTCGAGATCCGCCGCTTCGCCGACGCCATCGTCTACCAGCGGCCCCGGAGAAAAGTCCATGGATGAGGCCTCCAGGCGGATTCTTATCGTCGACGATGCCGGCCTTGTGCGCCGCTTCCATCGCGATGCGCTAGAGAAGGCTGGGTTCACCGTCGTCGAGGCGCTGAATGGCGTCGAGGCCTTGGAGAAGATACTCGCCGAACCTTTCATCATGGCGGTCGTGGACGTGAACATGCCACAGATGGATGGGTTCACTTTCCTGAAGGCGCTGCGCGGCCTTGACTCGGCCGAGGGCTCGCTGCCGGCGCTCATCGTCAGCACCGAGGCAGCAGAGCACGACCGGGATGCGGCGCGTGCTGCCGGGGCCAACTTCTATCTTGTGAAGCCTGTTCGCCCAGAGGTCTTGGTCGAGCATGTGATGCTGATGTGCGGAGCAGTTCGATGAACGAGTTCATCGAACAGTTTCTGATCGAAGGCCGGGAGCTGGTAGCGCAGGGAAATGATGACTTGCTCGCACTGGAAGAGAATCCGGGCGACAAGGAGCGCCTCGATAGCGCGTTCCGTGCTTTTCACACGCTGAAGGGCGCTGCCGGCATCGTCGACTTCGAGGCGATGGCACAGACGCTTCATGCTGGCGAAGACGTGCTGTCTGCAGTGCGGGCGGGAACCGTCGCGATGACTGCCGCCGTGACTGATCTTTGCCTTGCCTGTCTCGATCTGGTTACGACCTGGCTCGACCAGATGCAGGCGACGGGCGAGGTCCCGGCTGACGCTCAGGCGAGAGCCGACGAAGTCATTGGCCAATTTCGGCTGGTCAGCGAAGCCGCCCGACCGGCGACTCCCGCTGCATCGTCCGAACTCGACGAAGTGGCCGCTCTGAGTGCTGAAGACCTCGTCGGCGCGCTGTCGGCTGCCGCGCTTGCCTTGCTCGAAGCGCAGATGAAGCTTCTGCAGGACACGACGCCGGAGGGTCTGCCGGGCCGCTGGAAGTCGGCTGTAAGAGTCACCGCTAGCGTCCTGCGCAGGCTCGGGAAGTCGACCGACGCTGAGGCGTTCGAGCGTTTGGCGGAGATGGTGCCTCCACCGGAACCCTTGGCGGAGGCGTTGGCCCGGATCATCGAGCAGGTTTCGGTCGCGGCGCCGGCTTTGCCCGGGAATCTAAGCGCAGCATCGGCAGAGACATCGGTGCGCGTCGACGTTCACCGGATCGATGCACTGGTGAAGCTCGCTGGCGAACTCACCGTGGCCAAGAACGCGCTCGGCCATTCCGCCCGCCTTCTTCGCGAAGAGACCGATCCGCGTCGAATGGCAGCGGAATTGAAATCGCAGCATTTGCAACTCGAACGGCTGGTCGCCGAGCTTCAGCAGTCCGTGGTAGCGCTGCGCGTGCTGCCGCTTCAGACGGCGTTCCAGCGCTTTCCAAGACTTGTGCGTGAAATGGCGGGGTCACTCGGCAAGCCGGCGCGCCTCATGATCGAGGGCGGCACCACGGAAGCCGACAAGACCATCGTGGCAGCGATTTCCGAACCGCTGCTGCACGTGATCCGCAACAGCCTCGATCACGGGCTGGAGAAAGCTGAGGAGCGCGGGGTCCTTGGTAAGTCGCCCATCGCAACTATCCATCTAAGAGCGATGCGGCAGGGCGAGCACATCGTCATCGAGGTAGAGGATGACGGGCGCGGCGTAGATCTGGATCGGGTGCGAGCCGTGGCTGCCGCGCGCGGCGTCGCGCCAGCAAGTGCCATTGCCTCGATGAGCGAGGCCGAGGTCACCGATCTCATTTTTGCGCCTGGCTTTTCGACAGCCGCCTCCGTCAGTGACCTGTCGGGGCGAGGTGTCGGGATGGATGTGGTGCGCACGACCATCGAACGACTGGGTGGACGCGTCTTCGTCACGAGCCGGCCAGGGCTCGGCACGCTGGTCCGCTTCAATCTCCCTTTCACGGTGATGATGACGCGTGTCATGACCGTCGAGGCGGGTGGACAGGTTTTCGGCCTGCCGCTGGAAGCAGTCGTCGAGACGGTGCGGGTGCCCCGTGGCGCCATCGCTCCCGTAGGGGCCGCGCGCGCCTTCGTGCTGCGCGATCGCACTGTGCCTGTCATTGATCTCGGCAAGGCTCTCGGCAGCTCACGTCCCGCCGAAGGGCCGGAGGCAACTCTCGTCGTCGTGAGCGCCATGGGCCAATTGGGCGGCCTCGAAGTCGACCGACTGGGCGATCGGCTCGATGTGATGCTGACGGCGCCCGATGGCCTTCTAGCGAACGTACCCGGGATCGATGGCACGACACTGATGGGTGATGGTCGGGTGCTCATCGTGCTCGATATTCAGGAACTTCTTGCCTGAAAAAACGTTACTCGGGGTCTTTTTCGGTATTGTATCGAACCGTTGTGCCATCATTTGTTGACGTGCAGGTCACGGGCGGGGGAAACGGACGGGATGAGTTATAGGATTTTGGTTGTCGACGACAGCAAGTTGGCCCGAATGGCGGTTGGTAAGGTCCTGGCGGTCGTTCACCCGGATTGGGTTCGGGTTGAGGCGGCAAATGCCGATGAGGCTATCGCCCGTGTCCGCGAGGCGGCCGTCGATCTTGCGGTGGTGGATTTCAATATGCCCGGACGCGACGGGCTCGAACTCGTCGCCGAGTTGCATACCCTGAAGCCCGGCATGCCCCTGGCAGTAATCTCGGCCAATCACCAGACCGAGATCGTGGCGCGCGTGAAAGAGGCAGGGGCCATTTTCCTCGCCAAGCCCTTGACGGAAGCGGCAATGCGAACGTTCCTCGACGTTGCGGTGAAGCAACTGGAAGCCTCGAAGCCGTGAGGGAAATTCTCGACGAGCTGGAACTCGACGCCCTGACCGAGATGGTCAACATCGGCGTCAACAAGTCTGCCGCCAGCCTGCGTGAGATGGTGGGCGAGCAGGTCCACCTGTCTGTCCCGAAGGTCTCGCTGGTCAGTCGCGAGCAGGCGATCGCGACCCTGGGTGAAAATAACGTTAGCACGCTGGTCGGCGTTCATCAGGTCTTCGAGGGAGATATCGTCGGGCGCGCGCTGCTGATCTTCCCCGATACCAAGAGCCTGGAATTGGTCCGTGCCGTGGCGGGTTCCGAACTTAGCCTCGAGGAGATCATCGAGCTTGAGCACGAGGCGCTGGCCGAGATCGGAAACGTCATCCTGAACGGCTGCCTTGCCACGATGGCGAACATGCTGCAGCGAAGCCTGAAGATGTCCCTGCCGGAAATTCTACGCGGCGAGGCGTCGAAGTTTTTCAACCTCGCGCCGCCGCCCGAGGCGGGAGATGTCGTGATGCTGCTCTACATCGACTTCGCGCTGCGCAGCCGCGACATCCGCGGCTACATCGCGATGCTGATGGACATGCCCTCGCTGGCTGCGATGAAGCTGCTTCTGCGCGATTTCATCGACCGCACGGCGGGTGGGGTCGCGCCGCTGAATGACCTCACCTGACACTTCCTTCGAGAGATTGACGTTCGACGCGGTCGATATTGGGCTCGTAGTGCTCGATGAGAAGCAGTGCGTGCTGGCATGGAATGCCTGGATGGAATCGGCGAGCGGTATTGTGGCCAGCGACGCCATCGGCCACCCTCTCGACGCGCTATTTCCGGGTTACATCACGGCGCGCTTTATTTCTTCCGTTTCTCACGCGCTAGAGCTGGGCGCGTCCAGTCTGCTGACGCATGCGCTGCATTCGCCGTTTCCGTTGCGCACCCGTAGCGGGCAGCGCCTGATCCACAATCTGTCCGTCGGCCCGCTGGGCGATCCACCTGTCAGACATTGTCTCGTCCAGTTCACCGACGTAACCGCCACAGCAGGGCGAGAGAAAATCCTGCGTGAGCGCCAAAATGCACGTTACGACGCGGTGGTCGGCGGCGCTCCTGATGCCATTCTGACACTTGATTCCGGCGGCACGATCCAACTCGCCAACCCAGCGGCCGCGCGGGAGTTCGGTTACGCGACTACGGAACTTATCGGTCGCTCACTTAAGTCACTGCTGCAGGATTCCGGCGAATGGATCGCTGCGTTCGAGTCCGTTCTATCCGGCAAGCCGCTTGCACGCCCTGTCGAACTGGTTGCGCGGCGGCGTAGCGGTACGCCCAGCTACCTCGAAGCCTCGGCTTCGCGATGGGAAGCGGACAAGCGCGTGTTCGTCACCGTGATCCTGCGCGACGTGAACGAGCGCCGCATGGCCGTCGACGCGCTTCGCGTGCTCAACCGAACGCTGGAGCGCCGCGTCGCGCAAAGTACCGCCGACCGCACGCGCATGTGGACTCTGTCGGCCGACGTAATGGTGGTGGCCGGGGCCGACGGTATGATTAGTTCGGTCAATCCGGCCTGGACGCGTCTGCTCGGCTGGAAAGAAGCCTCCCTGCTCGGCACGAGCTTGTTCGATTTTGTCGTCGAAGAAGAGCGTGTCCAGTTCAAATCGGAGATGCAGGTCCTTTTCGCGGGCGATGCGCCGCGACTATTCGAGGCCGGCATGCGCATGAGCGATGGCGGAAGCTGCCGGATCGAATGGAGTGGCGTTGTGGCCGACAATCTCGTCCAAGCCGTGGGACGGGACGTGACCGCTGAACGCGAAGCCGAGCACGCTCTGGCGAAGGCCGAGGAGGCGCTGCGCCATTCGCAGAAGATGGAGGCGATCGGCCAGCTAACCGGCGGAATTGCCCATGACTTTAACAATATCCTGACGGCCATTATCGGCTCGATGGAGGTTCTGAAGCGTCGCATCCGCGCCGGCCGCGTCGACGATCTTCAAGGCTTCATGGATGGCGCGATCGCCTCGGCCAATCGCGCGGCGGCGCTGACCCATCGCCTGCTTGCCTTCGCCCGCCGCCAACCGCTCGATCCCAAGGCCGTCGACACCAACCGGTTGGTCGGGGGCATGGAAGAGTTGTTGGGCCGGACGCTCAGCGAGAAATTCAAGTTGCAGCTCGACCTCGACCCCGAAGCGTGGCCGGCGCTGACCGATGCGCATCAGCTCGAAAATGCGATACTCAACCTCGTCATCAATGCGCGCGATGCTATGCCGGCGGGTGGCAAGGTCACGCTCTCCACAAGCAACGTTGTCGTGCAGGAGCGCCAGCGCTTCGGCCAGGAAGAGGTCGAGCCGGGCAGCTATGTCGTGATTGGCGTGCGCGACACGGGCGCCGGCATGCCGCCTGACATTATTGCCAAGGTGTTCGAGCCTTTCTTCACCACTAAGCCTATTGGGCAAGGCACCGGTCTTGGTCTTTCCATGATCTACGGCTTCGTCCGGCAGTCACGCGGTCATGTCAGGGTCGAGAGCGAGGTCGGGAAGGGCACGTTTTTCCGGCTATACCTGCCGCGCCATGCAGGAGACGTACAGCCGCGCGCGTTGGCGCCAGCACAAGAATCCGCCACGGGATCGGGCGAGACGGTTCTGGTCATCGAGGACGATTCGCACGTCCGCATGATCATCACCGATGTGCTGCGCGAGCTGGGCTACTCCTGCCTGGAAGCTGGCGACGGCCAAGCGGCGTTGCCTGTCCTGACTTCCAACACCTCGATCGACCTGCTCATCACCGATGTTGGATTGCCCGGGTTGAACGGCCGCCAGGTTGCCGAGATTGCTCGTAAGCATCGGCCCGACCTTAAAATCCTTTTCGTCACCGGCTATGCCGAGCACGCTACTGGCCACGCGCCATTTCTCGATGTCGGCATGGAGATGGTGACCAAGCCCTTCGCCCTCGACGCTCTTGCTCTAAAAATACGGGAAATGCTGGCCAGATAACTCGCTGTGATTTCGGACCCGGCTTTTTGATTCCTTGGCATGGTGCGTTAGCATCACTCATGTGCGGAAAGTTCGCGGCTCATAGGAAGTGGCGGGAGGTGGCAATTTCTCCCATCCGCTAACCGGCGAACCCAGCGGCGGCGGCGAGATCGACACGATGCTCCCGGTCATCATTTGGGGCGCCGGACTCGGCAAGCGCCGCATCGTCCCGACGCGCTGGGGACTGCCCGAGAACAACTGGTCTCGCCTCCATCACATGCATGCGCGCGCCGAGACGGTCGACGAGCTGCGCACCTTCCGTAACGCCTTTGCCGACGGCCAGCGCGGCATCGTTGTCTTCGAGACGTTCAACGAAGCCGAGGAAGTCACCAAGCCCTCGGGCGCCAAGGTCAGGGAGCAATGGGCGATCAATCCCGGTGGCGGCCAGCCGCGCGGCTTTGCCTTCCTGTGGCGTCGCTACGAGTTATCCGACTTGCCGATGCCGATGCTGGCCTGCGTCATGGTCACGGTGCCCGCCAACGAACTGATCCGCCGTGAGATCAAGTCGGGCGAGGGCGCCCCTCGCATGCTGGCGATCCTCGAAAACTTCGACGTGTGGGCGACGTGGCTCGGCGAAAACCGCAACGACCCCGTCGCCGCCAAAGCGCTGCTCAAGCCGATGGAAGGCGTGACCTGAAGCGCCGCGCCAGAACCGAAGCGGCTGAGGCCGCGCAAGACCTGATACTGGCCGCGCTATTTCGCCTTCCGGCTGCGCAGCAGCTCCGCCCTCGTCGTTGCCTCGACTCGCTACAAATACGATCGCGAATTTGCATGACCGACTCCAATTGGCCACGCTCCTCGGCATGACTGGCGGCTCTATTAGGCACCGGCTGAATGTTGTAGAAGAGTCCTTCGTAGTGACTCCGCCAGGCGGGGGCGCTCCATGAGCGTGCGGGACGCTTTTTGCGTTGTATGCGCGCCTTTGCCTGAAAGGCCGACATTCCTTGAAATTGTTCGCGTGGCGCGCCTTCGGGCGCGCGCGACCCGCTGCTATTCGTGAAGACGAAGATGCTATCCGCAGCGAGCTGTTCAGCATCGAGCGGCTCGAGCAACATGCTCAAAGTCTTGCGGCCAGCCAACCGGTCCATGCCGCGCTGACCGCCGGCAAGTCGCTCGTCGTTCGCCTGCGCGACAACGAGGGTGTTCTGCTGGCCGCCTACCGCTCGATCGCGGCAGCCGTCGATGCCGGCCGGACAATCACGCCGGCGGCTGAATGGCTTTTGGACAATTTCCACCTCGTCGAGCAGCAGGTCCGTGAAGTCCGCACCGACTTGCCGCAGGGCTACTATCGCCAGCTTCCCAAGCTCAGCGAGGGGCCGTTAGCCGGCTATCCGCGGGTGTTCGGTCTGGCATGGGCCTTCGTGGCCCATACCGATAGCCGTTTCGATCCCGAGACGCTGACCCGCTTCGTGCGCGCCTATCAGACGGTCCAGCCGCTCACCATCGGCGAGTTGTGGGCCGTGGCGATCACGCTCCGCATCGTCCTGGTCGAGAATCTGCGGCGCTCGGCCAGTCGGATCGTCAACCGGCGGTCAGCGCGCGAGCACGCCGACCTCGTGGCCGATCGCCTGCTGGGGGTGAACGATCTCGTGGCCGATCCCGCCGCGTTGCAGCCTTATGACCTTGAAGCCTTTTCCGAAGGCTTCGCCGTTCAGCTGGTACAGCGCCTGCGAGACCAGGATCCGGAGACGACCCCGGCGGTGGGCTGGCTCGAGAAGCGCCTGGCGCGTGAAGGCACGAGCGCCGACGAGCTGGTGCGGCGCGAGCATCAGCTGCAGGGTGCGACCAACGTCACGGTCCGCAACATCATCACCAGCATGCGGCTTGTCTCGGACGTTGATTGGGCGAAGCTCTTCGAGGAGGTGTGCCCGGTCGATGACGTGCTGCGGACCGACGGCCTCTTCGCCGACATGGATTTCGCTACCCGCAATCTCTACCGCACCGCCATCGAGCAGATCGCCCGTGGCACCGTGCACGACGAACCTGAGATCGCGCGTCGCGCTTTGTCTGCCGCAGCGGCATCTCCCATCGACAATGATGGTGACGGACGGCGGCGTGAACCCGGCTATCATCTCATCGGCAATGGTCGCCGGGTCTTCGAACGATCGGTTGGCTTTCGCACAAGAGGCTTGACCGTGCGGCGGCGATTCCTGCGCACCGGCCTCGCCGGCTATGTCGGTAGCGTCGCCGTCGCGGCCGGTATCGTGCTCATGTCGCCATTGCTGGGTCTGTTGCTTCTAGGCATGCGTGGCTGGCCGTTGGTCGCAATGGCGGCGGTGGGCCTGCTGCCTGCACTCGATGCGGCCTTGCATCTGGTCAACCGGCTGATCACCGGCGGCTTCGGCGCCACGCTGCTGCCCAGCCTTGAGCTGCGCGATGGCGTGCCGGCGCCGCTCCGGACGTTTGTGGCGATTCCAACCCTGCTGACGACGCAGGCCGGGATCGAGGAGCAGATCGAAAGCCTGGAAGTCCATCATCTCTCCAATCCGGCCGGCGCCCTTCATTTCGCGCTGCTGTCGGACTGGACCGACGCGCCCGCCGAATCGATGCCGGAAGACGCTGCCCTGCTCGCGACCGCGGTCGAGGGTATTGCACGCCTCAATCGCCGCTATCCTTCGGCAGAAGGCGTCGATCGCTTCTTTCTGCTGCATCGCCGGCGCGGCTGGAACGAGGCGCAAAGGTCGTGGATCGGCTGGGAGCGCAAGCGCGGCAAGCTCCATGAACTCAATCATCTGCTGCGCGGCTCGACGGACACGAGCTTTGTCGTAGCCGCCGCCGGCCCGGCCCGAACCCTGCCGTTGGGCGTTCGTTATGTCGTGACTCTCGATTCTGATACGCGCCTGCCGCGCGATGCTATCGTACGGCTGGTCGGCAAGATGGCCCACCCGTTGAACCGGCCGCGCTTCGATGTTGCACAAGGCCGCGTCATCGAAGGCTACGGCGTGCTGCAGCCGCGCGTTACGCCCTCGCTGCCGGTCGGCGTCGAAGGCTCGAGATTCCAGCGGGTCTTCTCCAGCAACAGCGGCATCGATCCCTACGCCTCGGCCGTCTCGGACGTCTATCAGGACCTGTTCGGCGAGGGCTCGTACTCGGGCAAGGGCATCTACGACATCGACGCTTTCGAAGCGTCGTTACAGGGCCGTGTGCCCGACAGCACGATGCTGAGTCACGATCTCTTCGAAGGGACTTTCGCGCGCGCTGGCCTGGCGTCGGACGTCGAGGTCGTCGAGGAATTCCCTGCGCGCTACGACGTGGCGGCGGCACGCCAGCATCGCTGGGCGCGGGGTGACTGGCAGCTCCTGCCGTGGATGCTGGGTCTGGTGAAGGCAACGGCGTCGAACCGGCGCTCCGGGCTTTTGCCCGCCATCGGCTTTTGGAAGATGTTCGATAATCTGCGCCGCACGCTCTCGGCGCCGGCCGCCGTTCTGTCCCTGATCGTGGGGTGGGCCTTGCCGTTGCCGGCCGCGTTGCTCTGGACGACGTTCGTGCTGCTGGCCATCGCGCTGCCCACAATCTTGCCGGTAATCTCGGCCCTGTTCCCGCGACATGCGAAGATCACGACGCGCAGCCATCTCAATGCGCTGTGGAGCGAGGTCGTGTCGGCTGCCGCGCAGACGTCATTGCTCGTAGCCTTCCTGGGGCATCATGCCTGGCTGATGGCCGACGCGATCGGCCGCACATTGTTTCGCCTCGTTGCCAGCCATCGCCGCCTCCTGGAATGGATCACCGCGGCCCAGTCCAAGCAGAATCGGCGAGCTGGCTGGCTGGGTCTCTACGGCAAGATGGCCGGTGGCGTGGTCATCGCATTCGTCGGCGCTGCCGTGGTCTGGCTGGCGGGTGGCGCCGCCATTCCGGTCGCCGCGCCTTTCGTGCTGGCCTGGCTGCTAGCACCGGCGATTGCCCTTTGGGTGAGCCGATCGCCGCGTAATGCCGGTAGTTTGCGGATCGGTGCCGGCGAGGCGCTGGCATTGCGGCTCACTGCGCGCCGCACCTGGCGCTTCTTCGAGACGTTCGTCACGGAGGCGGACAACATGCTGCCGCCGGACAATTTCCAAGAGGAACCGACGCCCGTCGTTGCCCATCGCACGTCGCCAACCAATCTGGGCCTGCTGTTGCTCTCGACTGCAGCGGCCCGCGAATTTGGCTGGATCGGCACGACCGAGGCGGTGGAGCGACTTGAGGCTACTCTGGCAAGCATGGAGAAGTTGCAGCGCTTTCGCGGGCATTTCTTCAATTGGTACGACACGAGCGATCTGCGGGCGCTGGAGCCGCGCTACGTTTCTACCGTCGACAGTGGGAACCTCGCTGGTCATCTGATCGCGCTGGCCAATGCCTGCGGTGCGTGGCGCACGAAGAGAGCCGTGAAGCCTGACGGCGCGCGCGGCGCTGCCGATAGTCTCGACCTCGCCCGTGAAGCCCTGGCCGCCCTATCTGACGACCGCCGCACCCATCTCGTCACGCGGCCCGAACTCGTCCAAGCGCTCGAAGGGCTGGCGGCGTCGTTAGTCGAGACTCCACTTAAGCTCGACAAGATGCTGGCGATGGCGGCAACCGCCGTCGACCTCGCGAACACGCTCGCCAGCGAGCGCGACGATCCCGAAAGCGCCGACATGCTGTTCTGGATCGAGGCCGTCCATCGCACGGTCGCGAGCCATCATCGTGACGCCGCGCAAACGGATGGAATGACGGACGATTTGCAGCGTCGCCTGCTGACCGTCGAGACCTCGGCCCGCGCCATGGCGGGCGCCATGGAGTTCGATTTTTTGCTCGACGAGCGCCGCCGATTGTTGTCGATCGGCTTTCTCGTGGCTGAGGATCGGCTCGACATCAATTGCTACGACCTGCTCGCGTCCGAAGCTCGGCTTGCAAGTCTCGTTGCGATCGCATCTGGCGACATTCCGGCGCGGCACTGGTTCCGACTCGGCCGCGAAGTGACGCCGATTGCCCATGGTGCTGCGCTGATCTCGTGGTCGGGCTCGATGTTCGAGTACCTGATGCCGTCGCTGGTGATGCGCGCGCCGTTCGGCAGCCTGCTTGAGAAGACCAATCGACTGATCGTTCGACGGCAGATCCAGTACGCGACCGGTCTCGGCCTGCCGTGGGGAATCTCGGAATCCGCCTATAACGCGCGCGACAAGGAATTTACCTATCAGTACTCGAATTTCGGTGTGCCGGGGCTCGGCTTCAAACGGGGCTTGAGCGAGAACCTCGTGATCGCGCCTTACGCCACGGGTCTCGCAGCCATGGTCGATCCGGTGGCAGCCGCCGCCAATTACGAGCGCCTGGCCGGTGTCGGCGCCCGCGGCCGCTATGGCTTCTATGAGGCGCTCGATTACACGCCTTCGCGCCTGCCGGACGGCGAAGATTGTGCGATCGTGCGCGCCTACATGGCGCATCACCAGGGCATGACGGTGGTGGCCATCGCCAACGCTCTTCTCGATGGCGTGATGCGGTCGCGCTTTCACGCCGAACCGGGCATTCAGGCCGCCGAGCTGTTGTTGCAGGAGCGCGCGCCACGCGATGTCGCGGTCGCCCATCCGCGGGCCGAGGAAGTCGGCGCCAGCGCGCTGGCGAGAGATGTCGAGCCGGCGCTGGTGCGGCGTCTGCGCAATCCGCACGCCGCGAGCCCCTCCGTTCATCTCCTGTCGAACGGACGCTACTCGGTCATGCTGACCGCCGCAGGGTCGGGTTACAGTCAGTGGGGCACCCAGGCGGTCACGCGCTGGCGCGAGGACACGACGCGTGACGATTGGGGCAGCTACATCTTCCTGCGCGACGTCGAGAGCAGCGTGGTGTGGTCGGCCACACATCAGCCGTGCGGCCAGCGGCCTGATCGCTACGACGTGATGTTCGCCGAGGACCGTGCGGAGTTCATCCGCCATGACGGCACGCTGGTCACCAGTCTCGACGTTGTCGTGTCGCCGGAAGACGATGCCGAAGTCCGGCGTGTCACGCTGTCCAACAACGGGCCTCTGCCGCGCACCATCGAGCTGACGTCCTACGCGGAGATCGTCCTGGCGCCGCGCGGCGCGGACGCCGCGCATCAGGCCTTTTCCAAGATGTTCGTACACACTGAATATCTGCACGCTTCGGGCGCGTTGCTGGCTACGCGCCGGCGTCGCGGGCCAGGCGAGCCCGAATTGTGGGCCGCGCATCTCGCGGTGGTTGAGGGCGAGGTCGTCGGCGAGGTCGAGGTCGAGACCGATCGTGCCCGCTTTATCGGCCGCGGTAACGAGATCGGCGATGCGGTCGCGGCAACCGATGGACGGCGGCTCTCCGGCACGGTGGGCTCCGTACTCGATCCGGTGTTCGCGTTGCGCCGGCGCCTGCAGGTGCCGGCGGGCGGCCTCGCGCGGATTGCCTTCTGGACGGTGGTGGCATCGTCACGCGAAGCGCTGCTCGACGCCATCGATCGTCACCGGGACGCCAATGCGTTCACGCGCGTCACGACGCTCGCCTGGACGCAGGCACAGGTCCAGCTTCGTCATCTCGACATCGATGCCGTCGAGGCCAGCTACTTCCAGCGCCTTGCGGGGCATGTGCTTTACGCCAATCCGGCCCTGCGCTCGTCGCCCGACGCCATTCGCCGCGGCCTCGCCGGTCCTCCGACATTGTGGTCGCAAGGCATCTCTGGTGACCTGCCGATCGTGCTCGTGCGTGTTGAGGAGATCGAGGATACCGGCATCGTGCGTGAGCTTTTGCGCGCGCGAGAATACTGGCAACTGAAGGGGCTCGCGGTCGATCTCGTGATCCTGAATGAGCGCAGTACCTCTTACGTGCAGGATCTCCAGGCGATGCTGGAAATGCTGGTGCGAGCCAGCCGGTCGCGGACTCACCTAGGTACCGAAAACGTGTCCGGCGGCGTCTATGTCCTGCGCACCGACCTGATCTCGGCGGAGACGCGCGCTCTCCTGTTGGCGCTGGCTCGCGTCGTGCTGCGCGGCGGGCGTGGCAGCCTGTCCGATCAGCTCGATCGCGTAAAGTCGCCGCGTGGCGTAGCGCCGCCGCTTCGTCGCGGCGTCGTGGCCAATGCCGATGCGAAGCTCTCTTCGCCGCCGCAGCCGGTGGCCTTGGCCGCGTTGCAATTCTTCAATGGCCTCGGCGGCTTCTCACCCAATGGCCGCGAGTACGTCACCGTGCTCGGACCGGGCCAGGCTACGCCCGCGCCGTGGCTGAACGTGATCTCCAATGCATCCTTTGGTTTCCAGGTAGCGGCCGATGGCGGCGGCTACACCTGGTCGCAAAACAGTCGCGATAACCAACTCACACCCTGGTCGAACGATCCGGTCATCGATCGGCCGGGCGAGGCGATCTACGTGCGCGACCTCGACAGTGGCGAGATGTGGACACCGACGGCGCGGCCCGTCCGCCTCGAGCAGGCGACCTACATCGTGCGCCATGGTCGTGGCTACAGCCGCTTCGAGGTGGTGGCCAACGGCATCGCGCTCGAACTGCTGCAGTACGTCCCAATGGGTGATTCCATCAAGATATCCCAGCTCACCGTTCGCAACATCTCCGACCGGTCGCGCCGGCTCTCGGTCACGGCCTATGTCGAATGGGTTCTCGGCCTCTCTCGCGGCACCTCCGGCCCCACGGTAGTTACCGAACGCGACGGGGAGACCGGCGCGATCTTCGCGCGCAACAAGTGGAACCTCCATCACGGAGGCCGCGTGGCCTTCGCCGATCTCGCCGGTCGCCAGACCGCGTGGACGGGCGACCGTGGCGAGTTCGTCGGCCGCAACGGCAGCATGGACAATCCGGCGGCGCTCAGCGCCGGACTGCCGCTGTCGCAGCGGCTCGGCGCTGGCATGGATCCATGTGCTGCCCTGCAGACCGCGATCGACCTGCCGCCCGGCGGTGTGAACGAGGTCGTCTTCTTCTTAGGGCAGGCAGCCGATGAAACCGAGGCACGCATGTTGGTCGCCCAATACCGGAACGCTGACCTCGCCGCAGTGCACCGCGACGCGGTGGGGTTCTGGGACGGAGTGCTGGGCACGGTGCAAGTGAAGACGCCGGATCCGGCGACTGACATCCTGCTCAACGGCTGGCTGCTCTATCAGTCGCTGGCCTGTCGCTACTGGGCGCGGTCGGCCTTCTATCAGGCGAGTGGCGCCTATGGCTTCCGCGACCAGCTCCAGGATGCGATGTCGCTGGCGGTGCCGATGCCGGCGCTGGCGCGTGCCCATATCCTGCGCGCGGCGTCGCGGCAGTTCGTCGAAGGGGATGTCCAGCATTGGTGGTTCCCGATCGCGGGCCAGGGTGTGCGCACGCGCATCTCCGACGACCGCGCGTGGCTGGCCACCGTCGCCGCGCACTATGTCGAGACCACCGGCGATACAGCGATCCTCGACGTGCCTGTTTCCTTCCTCGACGGACCGGCGCTGCGCGAGGGCGAGCACGATCTCTACTTTCAGCCCGGTGAGTCCGACGAAACCGCGACGCTATTCGAGCATTGCGCGCGTGGCCTCGATCTCAGCCTTGCCACGGGTGCGCGCGGACTGCCGTTGATCGGCACCGGCGACTGGAACGACGGCATGAACCGGGTGGGCGAGGCGGGGCGCGGCGAGAGCGTCTGGCTGGGCTGGTTCCTGCACGTGGCCCTGCGGGCGTTCGCGCCGATCGCCGAAGCGCGCGGCGAGACGCGCCGCGCGAGCGCCTGGATTACGCATGCCGAGGCGCTGAAGGCCGCGCTTGATCGTGAAGCCTGGGACGGCGCCTGGTATCGCCGCGGCTATTACGACGATGGCACGCCACTCGGTTCGGCCATGAGCGAGGAGTGCCGGATCGATTCAATCGCCCAGTCATGGGCCGCGATCTCCGGGGCGGCCGATCCCGCGCGCGCCACTCAGGCCATGGACTCGCTCGACAAGATGCTCGTCCATCGTGGCGACCGGTTGGCGCTGCTGTTCACTCCGCCTTTCGACAAAACGCCGCTCGATCCCGGTTACATCAAGGGTTATCCGCCGGGCATCCGCGAGAATGGCGGGCAGTATACGCATGCCGCTGCTTGGGCGATCATGGGCTTCGCGGCGCTTGGCCAGGGCGACAAGGCTCACGAGCTGTTCTCTCTTCTTAACCCGATCAACCACACGGCGACCCGCGCAGGCGTGCTGCGCTACAAGGTCGAGCCCTATGTCGTGGCGGCCGACGTCTATTCGGTGGCGCCACATGTCGGGCGCGGTGGTTGGACATGGTACACTGGCTCGGCGGGCTGGCTCTATCGCGCCGGCGTCGAATCGATCCTCGGCCTCAGGGTAAAAGGGGACCGCTTCGAGGTCGCACCCTGCCTGCCGGCCACGTGGCCGGGCTTCGAGATGGCACTCACCCTGCGCGGGACGGTCTATGAAATCGAGGTGCGTAATCCCGCCGGTGTCAGTCGAGGAGTCGTCGCCGTCGTGCTGGACGGCGTGACGCAGCCGGTGGCGGAAGGGAAGGCAATGATCCGCCTGAGCGACGAGGTCGCCCGGCGGACCGTCGTTATAACTCTCGGCTGAGTGTTATTTGCGCTTGGCGGGAGTGGCTGGCTTCACGGCGGAGGCCATGGCTGATGCAAAGGTCGGCACGGCGACCTTGGTCTTATCCTGCTTCGGCTTCTTCGTCTCGCGGTTGCCGCGGCGATGTTTCATAGACATGGGGAGGGTGGTTTCCTGGCGTCGAGGCGGAGACAATCTCCACTTCGTCGGGCCTTGGTTCAGACCTTACGCGCTTTCTCAAACAAAGTACGATAAGTGCTTTTGCGCGTGCTCCGCTTCTACTGGCGGTTCAGCAACGGCAACTCAATCGTTGAGTAGCCCAACTCCTGTATCTTGGGCCCGATCTGGCCTGCTCCAGCCGCTCACTTCCTTCTCCCATTCCATCAACGACCTCGAAACCCCGCCTGCGCCTCCACCGGATGCGGCAAGCGGGGCGTCGTTCAGTCGCCTACATGCATTGAGCCTGGACAGTCATGGCTGTCTCAATGCCCTTCATCACCTTGGGCGTCATGTCGGCGGAGGTGGGCGAGGTTCCCTTGGCCATGGCGGCATTGGCCTTGGTCATCGCCTCGAGCACGTCGCCGCGGTCGGCGCCGGTGAGTTTGTCGGACATGCACTTGCAGACCTTGTCGGCTTCCGGGATGGGCGTACCGATTTTGCACTGAGCAATGAAGTCGTCGGCGGCAGCCGTCGAAGCGATGCCTGCTGACATGGAGAAGGTAACGACCGCGACACGAAGTCCGGTCCAGAAAATGCTCATGGATTGTCCTGCAATGGCCAGCGTCGGTATCGACACTGCGCGGCGCGACTTTGCTCATGACTGGCTCCTCGGCTCAAGAAGCAAAAGGAAGGCTGGAAAAGCCGAAGGACCGAAGGTGTTTCGCCCCGACCTCCTGCTGGCCTCCAATCTCACGATACGGGCGAAGCCGCGGACTCAAATCGTCCGGAAGCGGACAGACCTTCCCTCGGCGAGTATCGGTCGCTGTTGACGCTGGTGTTGGGCGCGCTTGATGGCAGAGATCACGTTGGTGCCGATCTCAGGGAGGATAAATCGGCGCCAGAGCGATTCGTATTGGTCAGCAGATCGAGCCTTCAAATGGCTGCGTCGAGCCGCGTGGAAGGCGTCGGCAAGGTTGTTGAGAGTGGCGCCTTGCTTGGCCTGATCGAGTTGCCGGGCGCGCGCTTCGGCTACAAGGTCATTTCCTTTCCAGCCGGCGCTGATGTGTTCGATAGCCCGTTCCCGGGCATCCTCCGGCGTGATGGCCGGATACTGGCCCAGGACGATCCGGCGACGTTTGGCCAGCCGGCCGCGACCGACGCGAATCTGAACGATGAATGCCGCACGGCCGTCTTTCCGACGTTGAGCCCCGAAGCCCTTCAGCTCGCCGCACCACAGCCAAACGTCGTTATCCGCAGCTTTAAGCCATGCGTCCAACGATCGTCGTGTTAGCTTGTCACCCATGAGCAACCTCCAATCTGTATCCACGGACTATCCACGCGCCGCAGATCGCCATGAACGTCGATAGTGCAAGAGAAACGATCCCATGCAGGCTTTTCGGCCGTACGCGGTGACAAAGGCACAGCATCTATGTCCGTGAAGAAGACTAGCCAGAAGGAAATCATCTGATGCCTCCGGCAACGCCGCTCGCCGGCACCTGGAACTTCCCGACCTCGATCCGCTTCGGGGCCGGGCGCATCCGCGAGTTGGCCGACGCCTGCAAGACGGTCGGGCTGCGGCGGCCGCTGCTTGTCACCGATCCGGGCCTGGCCAGGCTGGCGATGATCTCCGACGCGACCCTGTCGTTGCGCAAGGCGGGCATCGAGGTCGCGGTGTTCAGCGACCTGAAGCCGAATCCCGTGGCCGCCCATGTCGAGGCGGGCGTGCGCGTGCTGCGCGCCGGTAAGCATGACGGCGTGATCGCCTGGGGCGGCGGCTCGGCCCTCGACGCGGGCAAGGCCATCGCCCTGATGGCGGGGCAGACGCGGCCGCTCTGGGATTTCGAGGCGGGTGGCGACGGGCATACGCGCGCCAACCCGGCGGGCATCCATCCGTCGATCGCCGTGCCGACCGCCGCCGGCACCGGTTCGGAGACGAGCCGAATCTCGATGATCGTCGATGCCGCGACGAAGACGAAGCGGGTGATCTTCCATCCGAAGATGATGCCGCAGCTCGTGATCGCCGATCCCGAGCTGACGGTCGGGCTGCCGGTCAGGTTGACGGCCGGCACCGGCATGAATGCCTTCATCCATTGCTTCGAGGCCTATTGCGCGCCGGGCTATCACCCCTATGCGGAAGGTATCGCCGTCGAAGGCATGCGGCTGGTGAAGGAAAACCTCGCGCGCGCGGTCAGGGACGGGCGCGACATCGAGGCCCGCGGCCACATGCTGGTGGCCGCGCAGATGGGCTCGACGGCCCTGCAGAAGGGCCAGGGCGCGATCCATTCGCTGGCCCATCCGGTGGGCGCCGCGCTCGACACGCATCACGGCCTGACCAACGCGGTCGCCATGCCCTATGTGGTGCAGTTCAATCGCGCCGCCATCGAGGACAAGGTCGTGCGCCTCGCGCGCTGGCTGAACCTGCGCACGCCGACCTTCGAAGGCTTCATGCAGTGGATGCTCGACCTGCGGCGCGAGGTCGGCATTCCCCACACGCTGGCCGAGCTCGGCGTGAAGAGCGAGCATCTCGACAAGTTCTCGGAAATGGCCGCGGTCGATCCGATGGCCGGCGGCAACCCGGTGAAGGCCGGCGTGCCGGAGATGCGCAAGATGTACGAGGCAGCCGTCGCAGGGAGACTCTGATGGCCGCGTTCCCCAGCCACGCCCGCGTCGTCATCATCGGCGGCGGCATCATGGGCTGTTCGACCGCCTATCATCTTGCCAAGCATGGCTGGAAGGATGTCGTGCTGCTGGAGCAGGGACGGCTGAGCGGCGGCACGACGTGGCATGCTGCGGGTCTCGTGGGCCAGCTCCGCAGCGTCCAGAACCTGACGCGGCTGATCCGCTACAGCACCGAACTCTATTCCAAGCTCGAAGCCGAGACCGGTCTCGCCACCGGCTGGAAGCGATCCGGCTCGCTCATCGTGGCGCGCACCGAGGAGCGCATGACCCTGCTGCGCCGCTCCGCCGCCATGGCTGCCGCGCAGGGCGTGGAGTGCGAACCGCTGACGCCGCAGCAGGCCGGCGACAAATATCCGATCATGCGCACCGACGATCTCGTCGGCGCGGTGTGGCTGCCGGGTGACGGCAAGGCCAACCCGGCAGATATCACCCAGTCGCTGGCCAAGGGCGCGCGCAACGGTGGCGTCCGCATCTTCGAGAAGACGAGGGTCACGTCGATCGACACCGAGGATGGACCGAGCGGTCCGCGGGTCACCGGCGTGCAGACGACCGAGGGGCCGATCAAGGCCGACATCGTGGTGAACTGCGGTGGCCAGTGGGCGCGCCAGCTCGGCCGCATGGTCGGTGTGACGGTGCCGCTCTATTCCTGCGAGCACATGTACATCGTCACCGAGAAGATGGAGAACGTGCCGCGCGACCTGCCGGTGATGCGCGACCCCGACGGCTACATCTACTTCAAGGAAGAGGTCGGTGGCCTGCTGATGGGCGGCTTCGAGCCCGACGCCAAGCCGTGGAACAAGGACGTCATCCCCGACGATTTCGAGTTCGGCATGCTGCCGGACGATTGGGACCAGTTCCAGATCCTGATGGACAACGCGTTGATCCGCGTGCCGTCGCTGGAGAAGACCGGCATCAAGACCTTCATGAACGGGCCGGAGAGTTTTACGCCCGACATGAACTACATCCTGGGCGAAGCGCCGCAGCTGCGCGGCTTCTATGTCGGCGCGGGTTTCAACTCGATGGGCATCGCCAGCTCGGGCGGCGCGGGCATGGCGCTGGCGGAATGGATCGTCGCCGGCGAGCCGACGATGGATCTCTGGCCGGTCGACATCAGGCGCTTCGCGGGCTTCCACGGCAACGATGCCTGGCTGCGCAGCCGCGTCGCCGAGACGCTCGGCCTGCACTACAAGATGCCGTGGCCGCAGCGCGAGCAGGAGAGCGGCCGTCCGTTCCGCCGTTCGCCGCTCTACGATCGTCTCAAGGCGCGCGGGGCGTTGTTCGGCAACAAGATGGGCTGGGAGCGGCCCAACTGGTTCGCGGGCGCCGGGAACGTGCCCGAGATGCGCTATGGTTGGGGCCGTGGCGCACCCGGCGGTTGGTTCGATGCGGTTGCCGCCGAGCATCGCGCGACCCGCCAAGGCGTCACGATTAGCGACGAGACCTCATTCGGCAAGCTACTGGTGCAGGGCCGCGATGCCGAAGCCGTGCTGCAACGGCTTTGCGCCAACGACGTCGCCGTGCCGGTCGGACAGACCGTCTATACCGGCGTGCTGAACGAGCGCGGTACCTTCGAGAGCGATCTCACCATCGCGCGCCTCGCCCGCGACAAGTTCCTGGTGATCACCGGCTCGGCCCAGCCGATGCGCGATATGGACTGGCTCGGCCGCCACATGCCGGCCGACGCAAATGCCGTGCTGACCGACGTGACGTCGGGCTGGACGGTGCTGTCGGTCATGGGACCGAAGAGCCGCGAGCTGCTGCAGAAAGTGAGCAAGGCCGATCTCTCGAACGAGGGTTTTCCCTTCGCGACGATCCGCGAGATCGGCATCGGCTATGCCACTGTCCTCGCCTCGCGTCGCACCTACATGGGCGAGTTGGGCTGGGAGCTCTATGTCCCCGTCGAGTTCGCCGTCACCGTCTTCGAAACGCTACATGAAGCGGGCGCCGAAATCGGCCTGCGTGACATGGGTTACTACGCCATCGACACGCTGCGGCTCGAGAAAGGCTACCGCGCCTGGGGCCGCGAGCTGACGCCCGACGACACGCCGTTCCAGGCGGGTCTCGGCTGGGCGGTGAAGCTCGACAAGCCGGGCGGCTTTATCGGCCAGAAGGCGCTGGTCGAGGCCAAGGGCAAGCCGCTCGCCCGGCGGCTGGTGTCGGTCGTGCTGCAGGACAGCGAGCCACTTCTTTGGGGCGGCGAGGCGCTGCTGCGTGACGGCAAGCCGGTCGGCGAACTTACGTCGGCAGCCTATGGCCACACGCTCGGAGCCTCGGTCGGTCTGGGCTACGTGAAGCGCAGCGATGGCGCCGCGATCGATGCCGCCTGGCTGGAGGGCGGTCGCTTCGAGGTCGACCTGGCCGGCACGAAGCTCGCGGCCAAGGTCTCGCTGCGGGCGCCTTACGATCCCAGCGGGTTGCGCACCAAGGGCTGATCGGTCGTCTTGAGGCGCGTCTCGGAGAGCTCGCCGGCGGCTTCGAGGATCGGATAGGCCACGGTCGTCAGGTGGCCGTTGATGCGCTTCAGGTCGCGGATCACGTCCATGTGGATCGAGCTGGTCTCGATCGATTCCGGCCGGCCCTCGCGCAGGCGGGCATAGTGGCTGTCGGCGGCATGGGCCTCGGCCTCGCGCATGGCAGTCTTCTCCGCGACGAGGCGGCGGGCGAGCGTGATGTCGCGGGTGGTGAACACGTTCAACGCCAGCCGAAGATTGTCGAGCACGCGGGCATGGAAGGCGCGCAGTTCGGCGGTGCCCTCGGCCGAGAAGGCGTAGCGGTTCTTGATCTTCTTGGCGGCCAGTTCCATCAGGTTCTTGTCGATGATGTCGCCGGCATGTTCGAGGTTGGTGACGAAGGTCAGGATCTCGACGTAGCGCTTGCCGTCTTCCTCGCCCAGTTCGGTGCGTGAAGTCTGGATCAGGTAGAGCTTGATCGCCTCGTAGAGGCTGTCGACGGCATCGTCCGCGGCCTCGATCGACTTCATCGCGCGGGCGTCGTTCTTCTCGAACACGTCCATCGTCTGGCGCAGCATGTCGGCGACCTTGTCGCCGAGATTGAGCGTCTCGCGCATGGCGCAGGCCAGCGCCTCGGCCGGCGTGTCGAGCACATTGGGATCGAGGTTGCGCGGCTTGCCGGGATCGTCGGTCTGCGGCCGGTCGGGCACCAGGCGGCGGCACAGCGCGGCCATGGGATCGGTCAGTGGCAGGAAGACGATGCCCGCGATCACGCTGAAGGCCGTGTGGAAATTGACCAGCAGGCGGCCGGGCGCGGGATCGAGCATCAGCAGCCACTGATGCAGGTGACCGAGGAATGGCAGCAGCGCCAGGCCGACTGCCACGCGCGTGATCAGGTTGCCGAGCGGCAGGCGCCGCGCCTCGACGTCGGTCGAGGCCTGGTCGAAATAGGGCGCGACCGCGCCGCCGATATTGGCGCCGATCACCATCGCCATGCCGAGCTTGGGATCGATGATGCCGCTGGCGGCAAACGACATGACCAGCAGCACGGTCGACAGGCTGGAATGGATCAGCCAGGTGGCGCCGGTCGCGACCAGGACGGCCATGACATATTCGTCCTGCAGCCCTTCCAATACGGCGACGAAGGCCGGGGCGTTGCGCAACGGCAGGGCCGCGGCTTCCAGCAGGTGCAGCGACAGCAGCATCAGGCCGAGGCCGATGGCGACCCTGCCGAGATGGCGCGCCCGGTCCGAGCTGTTCGACAGGAAGGCGATGACGCCGATGGCGATCATCAGTGGCGAGATCCAGCCGAGCGGGAAGGAAAGGATCTGCGCCGTCAGCGTCGTGCCGACATTGGCACCCAGCATCACGGCGAGGCCGATCGACAGCGAGATCAGCCCGCGGCCGGCGAAGGAGGCCAGCAGCAGGGCGGTCGCCGTGCTCGACTGCAGGACACCCGTCAGCACGACGCCGCCCGCGAAGGCCGAGACGCGGTTGCGCGAGCAGGCACCGATCGCGCGGCGCAGCGAGGCGCCGAAGGCGCGCGTCAATCCCGTGCGCACCATGCGCACGCCCCACAGCAGCAGGCAGACGCTGCCGAGAATGTTCAGGATCGTGTCGACGCCATGCATGATTCCGGAATCCTACGCCTCGTCTTTCGATGACGAAAGTTTTTTGACAATTTTGTTACGACGCAAGTTTAGTCGCTTCATCCATGAACGCACGAACGAGCGCAACCCTCCGGCGCTCCTGCAGGCACACGGCATATTCGGCGACCGCCAGATCCTGATCGGTGATGGTGATGCGGCGGAAACGGCGATCCTCGCCCAACTCGCTCGCAAACACCGCGCCGACGCCGAACCCGGCCGCCACCGCTTCGCGCACGCCTTCGCGGGTCTGCACCTCGACGATCGACGCGGGCCTGATATCGGCCGATGCCATCGCCTGTTCAAGCACTTCCCGTGTGATCGATCCGCGTTCGCGCAGCACCAGCTCCTGGCCGCCGAGCGCGGAGAGCGGTGTGCGGCCGCGTTTGGCAAGCGCATGGCCCGCAGGCGCGAACAGGACGAGGCGATCGGTGCGCAGGCGTACAGCGTGAAGGCGCGGATCGGACAGGCTTTTGGCCATCACCGCAACATCGGCCTCATGGCGCAGCAGGCGTTCGAGGACGACGGCGGAGTTGTCGATCGAGAGCGCAAAGGTGAGCGCGCCGGCGCGCTGGCGCAGCGCTGCCATGATCGGCACGACATGGTGCGCGGAATCGGCGGCAATCCGCAGATGCCCGCGCGTCAGCGCCTGCTCGCCGAGCAGCAGCGCCTGGGCCTCGTCCTGAAGAGCAAAGAGGCGTGTCGTGACGCCGTGCAATTGCCGGCCCGTCTCGGTCGGCGTGACGCTGCGGCCGCGCCGGTCGAACAGGTGGACGCCATAGGCCTTCTCCAGCGCCGTCACCTGGCCCGAGAGGTTGGGCTGGCTGAGGCCGGAGGCGCGGGCGGCGGCGGAGAAGGAGCCGGCCTCGGCCACGAGGTGGAAGGCACGGAGCTGGGTAGGCGTCATATATGATAAACCAATAGTTAACATATGGATTATATACTGGACGGATGGACACCGCGAGCCGATCATCCGCGCCATGAACAAAAAGCCTGCTGCCTCCGAAACCGGCGATCCGCTGCTGCTGACGCCCGGCCCGCTCACCACCTCGGCCAGCGTGAAGCAGGCCATGGTGCACGACTGGGGCTCGCGCGATCAGGGCTTCATCGCCATCAACAAGATGGTCCTGACGAAGATCGTCGAACTGGCAGGCGCGGAAGGCACGCACGTCACCGTGCCGGTGCAGGGCTCCGGCACCTTCGCCGTCGAGGCGATGATCACGAGCTTCGTGCCGAAGTCCGGCAAGCTGCTGGTCCTCATCAACGGCGCCTACGGGCAGCGCGCCAAGAAGATCGCCGAGATCGCCGGCCGCGCCGTCACGACTTACGAGACGCCGGAAGACACGCCGCCGGACCTGGCGAAGCTCGAAGCGATGCTGGTGGCCGATCCCGCCATCACCCACGTCTTCGCCGTCCACTGCGAGACCACCTCGGGCATCCTCAATCCCATCGCCGGCATCGCCGCGCTGGTGCAGAAGCAGAAGCGCCGCCTGCTGGTCGATTCGATGTCGGCTTTCGGCGCGCTCGAGATTGATGCCCGCAACGTCTACTACGACGCGCTCGCGGCCTCCTCGAACAAGTGCCTCGAAGGCGTGCCGGGCCTTGGCTTCGTCGTCTGCCGCAACTCGGCGCTGGCCGAGTGCAAGGGCAACGCCACGACGTTGGTGCTCGACCTGCACGACCAGGCCGAAGGCTTTGCCAAGACCGGCCAGTACCGCTTCACGCCGCCGATCCATGTGATCGTGGCGCTGGGCAAGGCGATCGAGGAGCATGGCGAGGAGGGCGGCGTCGAGGGACGCGGCAACCGCTATCGCGAGAATGCCAAGGTGCTGATCGACGGCATGCGCGCCATGGGCTTCCGCACGCTGCTGCCCAACGCGCTGCAGGCACCGATCATCGTCACCTTCCACATGCCGACCGACCCGAAGTTCGTCTTCCAGAACTTCTACGACGGGCTAAAAGATCGTGGCTATGTGATCTATCCGGGCAAGCTCACCGTGGCGGACTCGTTCCGCATGGGCTGCATCGGCCGGCTGAATGCCGACCACATGCGCGGCGCTTTGGCTGCCGTGCGCGAGGTTCTGGACGAGATGCGGGTCACCAACGGTGGTCCGGCAATGGCGGCAGAATAGGGGAACGAGACATGGCACCCGACAGCATGAACGTCAGCGGCGGCGACATCTCGGTCAACGGCCGCTCCTATCGTCTTCCCCAGCAGCCCGTCGTCGTGGTCTGCGTCGACGGCTCCGAGCCGGGCTATATCGAGCGCGCCGCCGAGGCGGGCCAGGCGCCGTGGTTCGGGAAGGTCCTGAAGGAAGGCACCAACCTCGTGGGCGACTGCGTGGTGCCGAGCTTCACCAACCCGAACAACCTCTCCATCGTCACCGGCCGCCCGCCGGCGGTCCACGGTATCTGCGGCAACTACTTCCTCGACCCCGATACGGGCAAGGAAGTGATGATGAACGATCCGAAGTTCCTGCGGGTCGAGACGCTGTTCCCGGCCTTCCAGCGCGCCGGCTGCCGCATCGCCGTCGTCACCGCCAAGGACAAGCTGCGTGGCCTGCTGGGCAAGGGGCTCGAGCTGGGTACCGGCAAGGCCTGCTCCTTTTCGTCGGAGAAATCCGACAAGGCGACGCTCGCCGAGAACGGCATCGACCATGTGAACGAGCTGGTCGGCATGGGCGTGCCGGACGTCTACAGCGCCGGCCTCTCGGAATTCGTGTTCGCCGCCGGCGTCAAGCTGATGGAGCGGGACCGGCCGCAGATCATGTACCTGTCGACCACCGACTACATCCAGCACAAGCACGCGCCGGGCACGCCGGTCGCCAACGCTTTCTACGCCATGATGGACGGCTACCTGTCCAAGCTCGATGCGATGGGCTGCACCATCGTCGTCACCGCCGACCACGGCATGAACGCCAAGTTCGGCGGCGACGGCCAGCCCGACGTCATCTACCTGCAGGACGTGTTCGACGGCTGGATGGGCAAGGACAAGGCCCGCGTCATCCTGCCGATCACTGATCCCTATGTTGTGCATCACGGCGCGCTGGGCTCCTTCGCGGTCGTCTATTGCGACAACCCCAAGGAGTGGGCGGCCAAGCTGAAGGCGATGCCGGGCATCGAGGCGGCGCTCACCAAGGAAGAGGCGGCGGCAAAGTTCGAGCTACCGGCCGATCGCCTGGGTGATCTGATCGTCGTCTCGACGCAGCACAAGGTTCTGGGCACCTCGGCCTCGCGGCACGATCTCTCGGGCCTCACCGAGCCGTTGCGCAGCCATGGCGGCATCTCGGAGCAGCGCGTGCCGCTGCTCTGCAATCGCAAGCTCGCGAACGCCGACACCGGTTCGCATCGCTGGCGCAACTTCGACGCCTTCGATCTCGCCCTCAACCTCGTCGCCTGAGAGACCGCCAGAATGGACACCATCACTCGCACAGGCTCCGACGTCCGGCACGAGTATCTCCGCATCGCCGGCAAGAAGGTCGAGACCAAGGCGCGCCTCGAAGTGCGCTTCCCCTGGGACAATCGCCTGGTCGGCACCGTGCCGCGCGCCACGCCCGAGCTGGTGGCCGAGGCCTTCCAGATCGCGCACGACTACAAGCCGAAGCTGACGCGCTATCAGCGCCAGCAGATCCTGCTCAAGACCGCCGATCTTCTGGTCTCGCGCAAGGAAGAGCTGTCGCGCCTGATCACGCTTGAGTCGGGCCTCTGCCTGAAAGACTCGCTCTACGAGGTCGGTCGCGCCTACGACGTGTTCACCTTCGCGGGCCAGCTCTGCATGCTGGACGACGGGCAGACCTTCTCCTGCGATCTCACCCCGCACGGCAAGTCGCGCAAGATCTTCACCCTGCGCCAGCCATTGAACGCCATCTCGGCGATCACGCCGTTCAACCATCCGCTCAACATGGTGGCGCACAAGCTGGCGCCGGCCTTCGCGACCAACAACTGCGTCGTGCTGAAGCCGACCGAGCTGACGCCGCTCACCGCGCTGTTCCTCGCCGACACGCTCTACGAGGCAGGCCTGCCGCCGGAGATGCTGTCGGTGATCACCGGCAATCCGTCCGACATCGGCGACGCGATGATCGTCGATCCGCGCGCCGATCTCGTGACTTTCACGGGCTCGGTCAGGGTCGGCAAGTACATCGCCGAGAAGGCGGGTTATAAGCGCATCGTGCTGGAGCTGGGCGGCAACGACCCGCTGATCGTCATGGAAGATGCCGACCTCGACAAGGCGGCCGAACTGGCCGTCGCCGGCGCCACCAAGAATTCGGGCCAGCGCTGCACCGCCGTGAAGCGCATCCTGATCGTCGACAAGGTGGCCGATGCCTTCGTCGAGCGCGTGCTCGCCAAGGCGAAGAAGCTTAAGGCCGGCGACCCGCTCGATCCCGAGACCGATGTCGGCACCGTGATCCACGAGCGCGCCGCCACGCTCTTCCAGAACAGGGTCAGCGAAGCCGTCGCCAATCACGGCGCGAAGCTGTTGCACGGCAACGACCGCCAGGGCGCGCTCTTCCCGCCGACGGTGGTCGACCACGTCGACCCGCGGGCCGAGCTGGTGCGCGAGGAGACGTTTGGCCCGGCGATCCCGATCATCCGCGTGAAAGACATCAACCACGCGATCCAGGTCTCGAACGGCACGGCCTACGGCCTGTCATCGGGCGTCTGCACCGATCGCCTGGACTACATCACCAAGTTCGTCGACGAGCTGCAGGTCGGCACGGTGAACATCTGGGAAGTGCCGGGTTACCGCATCGAGATGTCGCCGTTCGGCGGCATCAAGGACTCCGGCCTTGGCTACAAGGAAGGCGTGCTGGAAGCGATGAAGAGCTTCACCAACGTGAAGACCTGGTCGCTGCCCTGGCCGGGCTAGCAGAGAGTCCCGTCGTCCTGAGCGCAGCCGCCCGCAGGGCGGCGTAGTCGAAGGACCTCTTTTACTGGCGCACGGTGTGTCGAGACGAAAATAGGTCCTTCGACTGCGCGCCTGCGGCGCTCCGCTCAGGACGACGGCGTCTTTTGATTTTGACGTGCCGTGCGCCGGTCGGCATCCGTTGACCCGCTGGAGCGTTAGCTCCGGTCAGCCAGGGAGATGCGCATGTCCGAGACCAAGCACTATTTCGGAAGCTGCCACTGCGGCGCCGTTGCCTTCGATGTCGATCTCGACGTTTCAGGCGCGCTGAAGTGCAATTGCTCGATCTGCAGCCGGCTGGGGGCCGTCTGGGCCTTTGCGCCCAAGGCGAGCTTCACCCTGAAGTCGGGCGCCGACACGCAGGGCGACTACCAGTTCGGCAAGAAGTCGCTGCATCACCGCTTCTGCACCAAGTGCGGCATCGAGAGCTATGCCGAGGGATCGATGCCCGACGGCACGCCGACCGTCGGCATCAATCTCCGCTGCGTCGAGGGTCTCGACGTCGACAAGCTGAAGCCGCAGCCGTGGGACGGCCGCAGCAAATAGCCGTCACCCTCACGGCGGGGTCGTGTCGGCTTTCTCCCAGGTCTTGTCCGGATTGTAGGCGGTGATCGCCGCCTGCTTGGTCGCGGTGTCCGGGCCGAGATCCTGCTCGTAGACGACGCCGTCCTGGTTGACCATGAAGGTCATCACGCCGGTGTCGCCGTAGCGGACCGGCCAGGCGAGGATGGCAAACCCGCCGATCATGCGGTCCTTCACCAGATAGTCGTAGGCGCCGCCGGGCGCGTCGGGACCCTGCGAATAGAGCAGGCGGAAGCGGTAGCCGTAATAGCCGTCCTCGGTGCCGCCCTGGCCATGGGCCTGCGCGGTCGCAAGGGCGGGGCCGATCGGGCTCTCCGGTTCGCCGGGCGCGACATCCCAGTAGAGACCGTCCTTCTTGCCCGGCGAGCTGAGCAGCCGCCGTGCATAGACCGGCGAGCCGATCTTCATCGGATCGAGAGCGGCGTATTCATGCTCGGCATCGACCAGCGCCAGCAGGCTCTGGATGACCGACAGTTCGTTGCGGCCGATGCGGCGCGCCGTGATTTCCTTGCGGCCGGCCTCGGTGTCGAAGCGCCACTGGTCGCCGTCCTTCACGATGGGGATCGGGCCGGTCCAGCCGGTGGTGCCGGCCTCGATGGTCGCCTTGTTGCCGTCGACCACGACCTTGTGGCTTGCGTCCCAGGCCTGCAGGAACTTCGCGCGCAGCTCTTCCTCGTCCGCGGGGCGGCCCAGCACGAAGTCGCGCCAGCCGGCGCCCAGTATGGCGGTCACGGCATTGGTGTCGTCGCGCCGGATCGCGTCGGTGAGTGCATCCGCCGCTGCCTCGGCTGTCGCGAAGCCTTGTTGCTTTGCGGGCTGCTGGGCAGACGCTCCCGCGGCAAGGCCGGCGACAAGGGCGAGGGCGAGGAACGCCTTCCGGAACATTGAAGCGCTCATCGCCGACCTCCCACGTGCCCGCCACCGCCACCGACATGCCCGCCGCCACCGCCCGCGCGTGCACCGCCGCCGCCGCCACGTGCGCCGCCCCCGCCGCTTGGATGTGTGGCGGCGCGGGATTGCTGGGCGCGGCCGCGCGCGGCCTCGCGATTGGCGCGTTGACCGTTATCGACACCGCGAATGGCGCCACCGCCGCGCGGGGCGCCGGCATGGTTCTGGAAGTTGGGATGCTGGCCGCCAGCGGCGCGGTTGGTGATGTTGGGCCGCTGGGCCGCACCGCCGCCCGCGCGGTTGGGCAGGTTCGGATGCTGACCGCCGGCGTTCGGCAGGTTGGGTCGCGCATTGGCCTGTCCGCCGGCCGGGCGGTTCTCGAGCCGGCCGCGGAATTCCTGGCGCTGGTCGACGCCCGGCCGTGCCTGATTGAACTTCTGGCGGGTCGCCGGATCGCGATAGGCGACACCCTTGCGGTGGATCGGCTCGTGCTGCCAGCGGCCGTTGTTGATGTTGTTGACGTTGAAGTTGCGGTCGATGTTGACGGCGCGATTGACGTTCACGTTCACATAACTGTTGCCGCGACCCCAGTTCCAGCCGCCGAAGATAGCGCCCGCCGCGGCGATGCCGACGCCGAACATCAGGCCGCGCAGCAACGCCGAGCCGTAACCGTAGTTCGGCGGCGGCGGATAGTAGGTCGGCGGATAGGCGGGGTAGGGCCAGGTGCCGTAAACTGTGTTGGGATTGTAGGCCGGCACGTAGATCACTTCGGGATTGGTCGGCGCGATCACGATCGTGCGATCCGTGCCCGATCCCTGCGAGGTGACGGTCTGCTCCTTGCCGCTCTGCAGGTTACCTGCGGCGTCGGCCTTGGCGCGCAGTCGCTGGATCGAATCGGCGACGTCCTGCTCCTGGCCGATCATCGCGTCGCCGACTTTCTGCATCCAGTCGAGATTGTCGCTGAGCTGCGTCAGTATCTGCGGGAAGGCGACCAGCGACTTCACGCTGACGTCCCAGCTCTTGTCCGCCACCGCCTTGACGGCGGCATCGCCCTTGATCGTCGGATTGGCCTTGGACCAGCGCGCCGCCTCGACCACCTCCAGTGGATAGCTGGCCGCCATCAGCGTCTGCGCCAGCACGGCATCGGGATAGAGCGCGATCGGCGCCAGCATCTGGTCGAGCTGTTCGGGCGTGAAGGCCGGCTTGGTGGTGTCCTGCGCCCAGGCTCCCCGCGCGGCGCTTGCCGCCAGCACGGCAGCGAGGGCGGTCATCAGGCTGCGACGCTGCATGGAATTCTCCTCGTGGTCGCCCACTCTACCTGTTCGGCAGACCATTACGAGATCATGATGGTTTTGAGTGGGCGGGCAATGCCGAGCGCCATCCAAATTTGCACTCCTGTCACTGCAAACTGTGCTTGAAGCCACGCCGCCGTTTGTATGTTAGCCCAAGGCACGTAACTCGGGGGAGTTCCATGAAGGTTGGACACATCATTCGCGCACTCGGCCTCGCCGGCCTGGCGCTGACGCTCTGCGGACTGCCCGCCGCCGCCCAGTCGACGCTCGAACTGGTCAAGAAGCGTGGCCAGCTCAACTGCGGCATCAATGGCGAGCTGCCGGGCTTCTCGGCCAAGGCGCCGCAGGGCTGGGCGGGCCTCGACGTCGACATGTGCCGGGCGGTCGCCGCCGCCGTGCTGGGTGACGCGGCGAAGGTCAACTTCGTGCCGCTGACGGCCCAGCAGCGTTTTGCCGAGCTGCAGGCCGGCAAGGTCGACATGCTCGCGCGCAATTCTACGATCACGTTGCAGCGTGACGTCGGGACCGAGGTCGATTTCGCGGCGATCAATTTCTACGACGGCCAGTCCTTCGCCGTGTCGAAGAAGATCGGCGTGACCGCGCCGTCGGGCCTCGGCTCGTCCAAGATCTGTGTCGTGAAGGGCACCACGCACGAAGCCAACATGACCAACTGGTTCAAGGCCCGCCGCTACGTGATCCAGCCCGTGCAGTTCGACACCGCCGACGCCATGTACGAGGCCTTCTTCGCCAGCCGGTGCACGGCCATGACCCAGGACGCGACGGCGCTCGCGGCCGTGCTGGCGGCCCGCAACAAGCAGGCCGACTACATGGTCCTGCCGCAGTTGATCTCGCGTGAGCCGCTCGGCCCCTATGTGCGCCGCAACGACGATGCGTGGGTCGACATCGTGCGCTGGTCGTTCCAGGCGATGATCCTGGCCGAGGACCTGAACCTCACCCGGGATTCGGTCGCCGGCGAGCGCCAGTCGACCGACGCCGACGTCCGTCAGTTGCTCGGCACCATCCCGGGCAACGGCAAGGCGCTCGGCCTCGAGGAGGAGTGGGCCTACGACATCATCCGCCAGGTCGGGAATTACGGCGAGAGCTTCGACCGCAATCTCGGCGCCCGTTCAGCCCTCAAGCTTGAGCGCGGGGCAAACGCGCTGTGGAACAAGGGCGGACTGATGTATCCGCTGCCGATGCGATGAACGACGGACCTCGCGTCGATCCGTGACCGTCGCGCTTCTTCTCCTTCTCAAGATCACCGTCACGCTCATCATCTTCGGCATCGGGCTCGACTCGACGCCGCACGATGCGATCCGGTTGTTCCGGCATCCCGCGTTGCTGCTGCGCTCGCTGCTGGCGATGTACGTGCTGGTGCCGCTGGCGGCGGTCATCCTGGTCTGGGTGCTGCCGTTACCGGCCGGCGTCGAGGCCGGCCTGCTGGTGCTGGCGGTCTCGGCCGGGGCGCCGCTGTTGCCGCGCAAGCTGCTGGGCATCGGTGACGGCGCATACATCTTCAGTCTGGTCGTCGTTTCGTCGGTGCTGGCCGTGATCTTCGTGCCGGTCTGGCTCAATTTGCTGGTCCCGCTTTTTCCCCGGCTGCCGCACCTCGAACCGGAGCGGGCGGCGCTGATCCTGGGCGAGTCCTTCTTCCTGCCGCTGCTGGCGGGGATGGCCGTACGCTGGGTATTCCCGACGTTCGCGGCAAAAATCGGCTCCCGCGTGGTCGGCCTGGCCGGCCTCGTCCTGACGCTTTCCGCCGTCGCCCTGCTGGCCGTGAACTGGCATGTCGCGGTCGAGGTCAAATGGCAGGGCGTCGTGGCGCTCGCGGTCTTGATCCTGATGGCGCTGGTCATCGGCCATCTGGTCGGCGGACCTGACGAGGAGAACCGCACGGCGCTCGCCATCGCCTGCGCAACGCGGCACATTGGAGTTGCGGTGTTCGTCGCCTCGGCATCGCCCGGCGGCCGCGTTGCCGTGGTGATGTCGGTCTATATCGCGATCTCGGTGGCGGTCACGCTGCCCTATCTGCGCTGGCGTCGGAATGTGAAAGCGGCGCGGTTGAAATAATCTCGATTGCCCTGCAGAGAGCGGCCGGGACAAACTGCGCCGCGCATTTTCGAGTAGGGGAATATTCATGAGCGTCAGCCAGGCCGAGAAGGCCCGTAAATTCCGTGCGTTACATGACGCGAAGGGCGCTTTCATCATCGCCAATCCGTGGGACGCTGGCTCGGCGCGGGTGCTGGCGGGGCTCGGCTTCGAGGCACTGGCGAGTTCGAGCGGCGCCAAGGCCGGCGTGCTAGGCAAGCGCGACGGTCGCGTGACACGCGAGGAGGCTCTGGCCAACGCGCGGCTGATCGTGAACGCCACCGACCTGCCGGTGGCGGCTGACCTCGAGAAGGGCTTCGGCGATTCGCCGAACGACGCGGCCGAGACGATCCGCATGGCCGCTGGCGTCGGCCTGGTCGGTGGCTCGATCGAGGATGCGACCGGCAATCCCGACCAGCCGCTGTTCGACATCGACACGGCGACGACGCGCATCAAGGCGGCGGTCGAGGCCGCGCGCTCGCTGCCGGTGCCGTTCATCCTGGCCGCGCGCGCCGAGGGCTTCCTGCGCGGCAAGCCCGACCTCGGCGACGTGATCAAGCGCCTGCAAGCCTTCGAGGCTGCCGGCGCCGACGTGCTGTTCGCGCCGGGCCTGCCCGATCTCGCTTCGGTGAAGAAGGTCTGTAGCTCGCTGCGCAAGCCGTTCAACTTCATGGTCGGCATCAAGGGAAAGTCGTTCACCAAGGCCGAGCTGGAAGCCGCCGGCGTGAAGCGCATCAGCCTCGCCACTTCGCTCTATCGCGCGGCCATGACCGGGCTGGTGGATGCGGCCAAGGAAGTGCAGGAGAAGGGCACCTTCACCTATCTCGACCGGTCGATTCCGACACCCGACCTCAACGCGTTCATGAAGGAGTAGAGACCGGAGATGCTGACCGAAGACGAGATGAAGCGCATCGCCGCCGAAGAGCGCTATCGCCATTCGATCCGCAAGTCACTGGAAGAGGAAGCCGCGGCGCCCGCGCCCGAGCCGGCACCGCCGGCGCCTCCCGAGAAGAAGAGCTTCGGCTCGAAACTCTACGAGTTCCTGAACAGCTCCGTCGGCATGTGGCTCCTGTCCTCGGTCGTGCTGACCGGAGGGGCCGCCTTCCTGCAGCAGGTCCAGCACGATCACGAGATCTCGCAGAAGAACCGGACCGACCTGGTCACGCACCGGTTCGAGATCGAGCACCGGCTGGACGGAATGGGCTTCCTGCTGAAGCGCGCCAAGACGGTGGGCGATGCCAAGGCAGCCCTGAACGGCATCTACAAGAGCGCGATCCCTCTGACGCCGGAGCTGCAGAACCGCAGCCTCGCTTCGCTCTATCTCACGGTCTATCCGATGCTGGCCGGCACCGAGAAGGAGCGGACCAACAAGGCCTACAATCTCGTGAAGCAGTTGGAGGAGGTCGAGTTGCTGCTGGCGCCGCAGCCCGACAACACGCCGCTCAGCGACGCGCAGCGCAATCACATCAACAAGCTGATGGCTGCGATCCAGCAGCTCAAGTTCGAACAGTCATAGGACGTCGACCCCGTTTCTTCGTGTAAGCTGTCTCCAAAGAGAAAGTAGCGGGGAAACGGGATGTTCTACGGCTGGCGCGTCGTCGCCGCCTGCTTCGTCATTGCAGCCGTAGCCTGGTCGCTCGGCCTGTTCGGATCGAGCGTCTACCTGCAGGCCGTGACCTCAGCGCACGGCTGGCCGATCGCCGAAGTGGCGTCGGCCATCACGGTGTTCTTCCTCGTGAGCGCCGCCATCCAGCGCGTCGTCGGGCGCAGCATCGACCGCTGGGGACCGCGCCCGGTCCTGCTGCTGGGGCTCGCCTGCATGGCGACGGGCGTGTCGCTGATCGGCCAGGTCGCCGCGCCGTGGCAGCTCTATCCCTGTTTCGTCCTGCTGGGCTTCGGCTGGTCGACGCTCTCGATGACCGGCATCACCACGACGGTGGCGCCCTGGTTCGAGCGTCATCAGGGCCGCTCGATGACGCTCGCGATCATGGGCGCGAGTGTCGGCGCCATCGCGGGCGTGCCGTTGCTGCTGCTGGCCATCGGAGAACTCGGCCTCGGGCGCGGCCTGGTCGTCGCCGGGATCGTCGCGCTGCTCCTGCTCGGACCGCTGATCGTGATCGTGCTGCGCTATCGCGGCCCGGCCGATCTCGGCCTGCATCGCGACGGTGAAGCCTTGGACAGGGGCGCAAAGCCCGTGGTGCATTTTCCCGTGATCGCGACGCCCGCCAACCGCGGCTGGTTGCTCTGGAGCGCGACCGTCGCCTTTGCCCTGGGTCTCACCATCCAGATCGGCTTCATCACTCACCATGTCGCCCTGGCCGAGCCGCTGTTTGGACGGGCAGGGGCGGGCATGCTGGTCAGCGCCGCGGGCCTGTCGGCGTTCATTGGCCGCCTGATCCTGGCGCGTATCGTCGACCGCGTGAATGCGCGACGGCTGGGCTGTCTTGTCATGATCGCGCAGGCCGCATCGCTTCTCGCCATCGCGCTCTGGCCGACCGTGCCTGTGCTGATCGTGGCGAGCCTCGTCTATGGCTACGGCATCGGCCATGTGACGACCCTGGGCCCAGTCGTGGTACGGCGCGAGTTCGGTGCCGCCGCGTTCGGCACGACCTACGGCACGGCTGCGACCGCGATCCAGCTGACCTCGGCCTTTGGACCGGCACTGTTCGGCTTCCTGCGCGACGGATTCGGCGGCTATGGGCCGGGGTTCGTCATCGCCGCCGCCATCACCCTGATCGGCTGCGCATCCCTGTTCATCGGCGGCCGCGTTGGAGGCATAGTGCCGACCGATTCGTCAGGAGTGAAAACATGAGTACCAGCGACATCACCCGCGTTCCCAATCCCCGCGTGCCGGCCAAGTCCTCGGTCGCCGTCTACCGCCTGCCGGGTGGCGGCGGCTTCCTGTGGGGCGTGGCGACGTCGCCCGATCGCACGCAGGACATCCGCGTCCAGACGCTGGGCGCGCTGGGCGTGATCGACGGCTACCTGAAGGACGCCGGCCTCGACCGCACGCGTATCGTAAAGGCCGAGATCGTCGTCACCGACCACGACAACAAGCCGGCCTTCGACGAAGCCTGGGCCACATGGATGCCGGCCAACCACGGCCCGGTCCGTTCCTTCGTGCAGTCGGTCATGCCGGAGGGCGACCTGATCGAGATCATCATCACGGCGGCGTTGTAACGGCGCGCGGAGCCTTGCGGAAAGGCGAGTTGCCAGTCGGAATACTTTCCGCAATGAAGTCGGGATGGACACGATCATCTCCCCGGCGCCGCAGAACCGCACGACCTCTGAACATTTCGACGTGCTGATCGTCGGCGCCGGCCTCTCGGGCATCGGCGCCGCCTGGCATCTGCAGAAGAATTGCCCGGGCAAGAGCTACGCGATCCTCGAGGGGCGGGCGGCGAGCGGCGGTACCTGGGATCTGTTCCGCTATCCCGGCGTGCGCTCCGATTCCGACATGTACACGCTCGGCTACCGCTTCCGGCCATGGAAGGATCCCAAGGCGATCGCCGACGGTCCGTCGATCCTGAGCTACATCCGCGAGGTCGCGAGCGACAACGACATCGACCGTCATATCCGCTACGGCCATCGCGTCGTCGGCGCCTCGTGGTCGACACCGGACGGGAAGTGGACGGTCGAGATCGAGCGGGGCGCGGAGCGCGTATCGATCTCCTGCAACTTCCTCTGGATGTGCAGCGGCTACTATCGCTACGAGGCGGGCTACCTGCCGGAGTTCCCGGGCATCGATGGCTTCAAGGGCCGGGTCGTGCATCCGCAGCACTGGCCGCAGGATCTCGACTATGCCGGCAAGAAGGTCGTGGTGATCGGCAGCGGCGCGACCGCGGTGACGGTGGTGCCGGCGATGGCCGAGACCGCGAGCCACGTCACCATGCTGCAGCGCTCGCCCACATACGTGGTCGCGCGTCCGGCGCAGGATCCGATCGCCAACAAGCTGCGTCGCCGCCTGCCGCTGAAGATGGCCTACATGCTGACGCGCTGGAAGAACGTCCTGCTCGGCATGTATTTCTACCAGATGTGCAAGCGCAAGCCGGAGAAGGTGAAGAGCCTCATCCTGGGTGGCGTGCGCCAGATGCTGGGGCCGGACTACGATGTCGGCACGCACTTCACGCCGAAATACAATCCCTGGGATCAGCGTCTCTGCCTGGTGCCCGACGCCGATCTGTTCCGGGCGTTGCGCAAGAAGAAGGCCTCCGTCGTCACCGATACGATCGAGACCTTCACGGAAACCGGAATCAAGCTGAAGTCGGGCGCCGAGCTGGAAGCCGACGTGGTGGTGACCGCGACCGGTCTGGTCGTGCAGCCGCTGGGTGGCGCGAAGCTCGTGGTCGACGGCAAGCCGGTGAAGCCGTCGGATACGATGATCTACAAGGGCATGATGTATTCCGACGTGCCGAACCTTGCGGCGGTCTTCGGCTACACCAACGCCTCGTGGACGCTGAAGGCCGACCTCGTCTGCGAATATGTCTGCCGCCTGCTGAACTACATGGACCGCAAGGGCTTCAGGCAGGCCACGCCGCACAACAGCGACCCGACCCTCACCGAGGAGCCGTGGGTCAACTTCTCCTCGGGCTACATCCAGCGCGCCCTGCCGCACCAGCCCAAGCAGGGCAGCAAGCGGCCATGGAAGCTCTACCAGAACTACGTGCTCGACCTGCTGACCCTTCGCCACGGCTCGGTGAAGGACAAGGCGATGGTGTTCTCGAAGTAGTCGCTACTTCGACAGCAGCTCGTCGAGGCGTTCGTAGCCGCGCGCCATGCCCTGTTCCATGCCCGACTTCAGGACCATGTCGCGGGTCTCGGGCGAGGCATAGACGATCGTCATAGTGATCGTCGTCTTGCCGGCCTTTTCGGTGAAGACGGTGGTGATGGTGGTCTCGCCCTGGGTCCAGTCCTCGTCGAACTTCTCGGTGTGGACGATGCGCTCGGGCGGCGAGATTTCCTTGAAGGTGGCGGTGAGGCCCATGCCGGCGTCGCGCTGGCTGTTCTTCCATTCGTAGCGGCTCTTGCCGCCGGGGCGCAGGTCGATGGTGCAGACCGGCATCGACCAGCCGTCGGGACCGAGCATCCAGCGCTTGACCAGTTCGGGCTTCGTGAAGGCCTCGAAGACGAGGTCGCGCGGCGCGTCGAAGGTGCGGACGACCACGATCTCGCGATCGCCCTGTGGTTCGAGCTTCATGACGTTCTTCATTTGCGGGCTCCCTTGGTCCTGGCGGTGCGTGGTGCGGGTTTGCGCTTGGCGATGCCGCGCTCGGCCTTCATCTCCTCGAGCAGGTCGTCGAGGCGGGCGAAGCGGGCTTCGAAGAGTTCGCGGTGATATTCGAGCCACGTCGTGGCGGCCGCGAGCGGCTTGGTCTCCAGCCGGCAGGGGCGGCGCTGCGCGTCCTGTCCGCGCGAGACGAGGCCTGCCTGTTCCAGCACCTTGATGTGCTTGGAGATGGCGGGCTGGCTCATGTCGAACGGCCGGGCCAGTTCCATGACCGAGGCCTCGCCCTGGGCGAGGCGGGCGACGATGGCTCGCCGCGTCGGATCGGCGAGGGCTGCGAAGGTGGCGTCGAGATACGAGGCGGTCTGCATGACATAACCAATTAGTTATACAACAAGATGGTTATGGTCTGCCGGCCGCCCGCCGTCAAGCGTCGTTTTCAGGTGAAGGAAACGCTTACCGAGCCGAACGGGCCGAAGTCGGCCACATGGGTTTCGCCGGGCTTGGGCGCGAGCATGCCGGTGAGGGTGCCGGTGCTCACCATCTGGCCTTGCTTCATGCCGACGCCGGTGCGCGACAGCTCGTTGGCGAGCCAGGTGAGCGGCACCATCGGATGGTCGAGCGCCGCCGCCGCCGTCCCCTTGCGGCGCAGGCGGCCATTGGACGACAGCGTCGCTTCCCGGCTGGCGATATCGACCGTCTTCCAGTCGTTGATGGCGGGACCATAGACGATCGTGCCGGAGCCCGCGCCGTCGGCAAGGATCGCGGGGAGGGGCGGGAACGAGGCGTCGTGAATGAAGCGGCACTCCGCCAGTTCGAGGCCGGGATGCAGGGAGGCCACGGCGTCGGTCACTTCCTCGATCGTGTACGGCTTCTCACGCGGCGGCAGATCGCGGCCGAGCTTCGCCTGGTACTCGACCTCGGGGATGGGGCTTGCAAGCGTTGCATGCACGGCGCTGTGGGGCGTCTCCGCCATGAAGTAGACGCGACCATAGATCGGCGAATCGGTGCGCAGCGCCTGCTGCATCTCCTCCTTCATTGCCGCGATTTTCCAGCCCAGCACCGGCCAGCCCAGCTCCTCGGCGACCATGCCGGCGATCCGGTAGGCCGTTGCTTTATCCGGCGGCACGAGATGCGGGGCGAGCCCGCTCTGGCCGCGATGCTCGCGGCGCAGGGTGGCGAGGAGACGGGCGAGTTCCCGTTGCGCTGTCAGGTCCATGGGTGTTCCTTAGCAGAAACCGGAGGAGACGAGATGCGGACGCAGGCGGAAAAGGGACGGGTGTTTCGCGAGTTGCACGAGCGGCCTGGCCTGCTGCTGTTGCCCAATCCCTGGGACGCCGGCACGGCCAAGCTGCTGCAGTCGCTGGGCTTCGAGGCGCTCGCCACGACCAGCCTCGGCATGTCGAACGCACTGGGCCGCGTCGACGGCGACAATGCCGTGAGCCGCGACGAGCTTCTGGAGAACTGCCGCGTGATCGCCGGCGCGACCGACCTGCCGGTGAATGCCGATCTCGAGAACGGCTATGCCGACGATCCGAAGGAAGCCGCCACCATCCTGCGCGACGCGGCGGCGGTCGGCATCGTCGGCGGCTCGATCGAGGATTGGAGCGGCGAGAAGATCTACGACTTTAACCATGCCGTCGAACGCGTGGCGGCGGGCGCGGAGATGGCGCGCTCGCTCGACGTGCCTTTCACCTTCACCGCGCGGGCCGAGAACCTGATCCGCGGCGTAAAGGATCTCGACGACACGATCCGCCGGCTGCAGGCCTTCGAGAAGGCCGGCGCCGACGTGCTCTACGCGCCGGGCCTCCACGATCTCTCGACCATGCGCACCGTGGCCTCGGAAGTGACGAAGCCGCTGAACGTCGTGATGAGCGCGGGCGATCCCGATCTCACGGCCGAGCAGATCGCGGCGACGGGCGTGAAGCGCATCAGCGTCGGCGGCGCGCTCTCCCGGCTGGCCCTCGCGGCCTTCATGAAGGGCGCGAACGACATGAAGGCCGGCAGCTTCCTGTGGATGCGCGACACGATGGCGACCAGCGACCTCAAGAAGGTGTTCGGTGGCTGACGCGGCATGAAGCGCAAGATGGAGGTCCCCGCGGCGGGCGAGGGCAAGCGCGGGCCGGAGGGGCATCTCGGCTATCTGGTGCGGCAGGCCCATGCGGCGGTGCGCGGGGCGATGGAGAAGGCGCTGGCCGACCTCGACGTCACGCCGCCCCAGTTCGCCGTGCTGACCATGGTGGTGAACTATCCCGGCATCTCTGGCGCGGAGCTTGCTAGGCTTACGTTTCTGACACCGCAGACGATCAACGTGATCGTCCGCAACCTGGTCAGGGCGGGGCTGGTCGAGAAGTCGGCCGATGCCGCGCACGGCCGCATCCTGCGGCTCCACGCGACGGCCCGGGGCGAGGCGCTGCTGAAGCGCTGCCGGGTCCGGGTCATGGAGATCGAGGGGCGGCTTTCGGAACTGCTGGGACGGGACGAGGAGCGGGTGGTCCGGCGATGGCTCGCTGCAGTTGGCGAGAAATTGACGGGCGAACTTTGAGAACGCCGCGTGCACCTATTCCCCAGTGCTGTAACATAAAGGTCATGAACGGCCTGTAGCTGCAGGCGTTCGACAGGGGCGAACAAAGAGGGGCACTAACAATGATCGATCGGACCATTTTCAGGCGCGCGACCTTGGCGGGTGCCGCCGCGCTCGCGATGTTCGGCCTGGCGTCGCCGGCCTTCGCGCAGAAGACCAAGCTCACCGTCTACACCGCGCTGGAGAACGACCAGCTCGACCCGTTCAAGAAGGCCTTCGAGGCGGACAACCCCACGATCGAGATCGCCTGGGTGCGCGATTCGACGGGCGTCGTCGCGGCCAAGCTGATGGCCGAGAAGGACAATCCCCGCGCCGACATCATCTGGGGTCTCGCCGCCTCGAACGTCGGCCTGATGGCCTCGATGGGCATGCTGGAGCCCTACACGCCGGCCGGCGCGACCGCGCTCAACCCGATGTTCCTGAGCGGCAAGTCGCCCCAGACCTGGGTCGGCATGGACGCCTATCTCTCGCTGGTCTGCTTCAACACCGCGGAAGGCAAGAAGGGCAACAAGCCGGTCCCGACGAGCTGGGCCGACCTGATCAAGCCGGAATACAAGGACTCGATCGTGATGCCGAACCCGGCTTCGTCGGGCACCGGCTATCTCACCATCGCGGCCTGGCTGCAGATCATGGGCGAGGAAGCGGGCTGGAAGTACATGGACGCGCTCCACCAGAACATCGCGCAGTACATCCACTCGGGCTCGGCGCCCTGCGTGCAGGCCGCCAAGGGCGAGCGCCTGATCGGCATCGGTCTCGACACCCGCGGCGCCTCGGAGAAGACCAAGGGCGCGCCGCTCGAGCTGGTGATCCCGAAGGAAGGCCTGGGCTGGGAGCTCGAGGCCACGGCGATCGTCAAGGGCACCAAGAACCTCGACGCCGCCAAGAAGCTCGCCGACTGGGCCGCGACCAAGAAGGCCAACGAGCTCTACGCCAAGACCTATCCGATCGTCGCCTATCCGGGCGTCGCGATCACGCCGCCGAACTATCCGCCGAACCTCGAGAAGGTGATGGTGAAGAACGACGTCGAGTGGATGGCCAAGAACCGCGACCGCATCCTGGCGGAGTGGACCAAGCGCTACGACGGCAAGTCGGCACCGAAGGCCAAGTGACGGCCTAGGTGGCGAATTACCTCGAAGTCCGTAACCTTTCGAAGCGGTTCGGCGACTTCTCGGCTCTCGGCGACGTCTCGCTCGATGTCGTCGAGGGCGAATTCGTCTGCTTCCTCGGCCCCTCGGGCTGCGGAAAGACCACTCTTTTGCGGGCTATTGCCGGTCTCGATCCGCAGAGTTCCGGCACGATCCGGCAGAAGGGGCGGGACGTCTCGGCGTTGCCGCCGGCGCAGCGCGACTTCGGCATCGTCTTCCAGTCCTACGCGCTGTTTCCCAATCTCAGCGTGACCGACAATGTCGGCTACGGGCTGGTGAACCGTCGCCAGAACAAGGGCGCGATCGGCAAGCGCGTGGCCGAATTGCTGGCGCTGGTCGGCCTGCCTGACGCCGGCCCGAAATATCCCGCGCAGCTCTCGGGCGGCCAGCAGCAGCGCGTGGCGCTGGCGCGCGCGCTCGCGACCTCGCCCGGTCTGCTGCTGCTCGACGAGCCGCTGTCGGCGCTCGACGCGCGCGTACGCCTGCGACTGCGCCACGAGATCAAGGCGCTGCAGCGAACCTTGGGCGTCACCACCATCATGGTGACTCACGACCAGGAAGAGGCGCTGACCATGGCCGACCGCATCGTGGTCATGAACCACGGCGCCATCGAGCAGGTCGGCACGCCACAGGAGATCTACCGTCGGCCGGCGACGGCCTTCGTGGCCGACTTCGTGGGCTCGATGAACTTCCTTTCCGGCACCCTGATGGCCGCCGACAAGGTGCGGGTGGCCGGCGTCGATTTCGCCTGCCCGGTCCAGGACGGGCTGGCGCCCGGCCAGAAGGTGAGCCTTTGCATCCGGCCCGAGGACGTGCGCGTCCGCGACCTGCCGGCCGACATCGCCAACCGCGTGCCGGTCGAGGTGGCGGAGCTGGACTTCGTCGGCGCCTTCTGCCGCGCGACCCTGAAGGCGCGGGCGGCGGGCGAGGTGGCCGTGACGGCCGACTTCTCCAGCAACCTGATCCGCGATCTCGGCGTCGAGATCGGCACCAAGCTCGACATCGCCCTGCCGCCGGACCGGCTCAGGGTCTTCGCGTGAGTCTCGTTGCTCCGGCTGTAAAGCCCGGCATGTCGCGCGACGACCTGATGATGCGCGCAGGCGTCGTCGTGCTGGCGGGCGTACTGCTGGTCATGCTCGGCCTGCCGCTCTGGGCACTGCTGGCCAAGGGCTTCGAGGACCGCGACGGCAAGTTCATCGGGCTGGCCAACTACGTTTCCTACTTCTCGACTCCGGCGCTCTTCCAGTCGGCGTTGAACAGCCTGCAGGTCGCGTCGATCACCACTGTGATCGTGGTGCCGCTCGCTTTCATGTACGCCTATGCGCTGACACGCACCGTGCTGCCGATGCGCTGGCTATTTCAGGGCATCTCCCTGATTCCGATCTTCGCGCCTTCGCTGCTGCCGGGCCTGGCGCTGATCTACCTGTTCGGCACCCAGGGCTTCTTCAAGGCGCTGCTGGGCGGCGGGTCGATCTACGGTGTCGATGGGATCGTGATCGCGCAGGTCTTTTACTGTTTTCCGCACGCGACGCTTATCCTGACGACCGCGCTCGCCACGGCCGATGCGCGCCTCTATGAGGCAGCGGACGTGCTGGGCACCTCGAAGCGCCGCGTCTTCTTCACCGTGACCCTGCCGGGTGCGAAGTACGGCCTGATCAGCGCCGCGCTGGTGGTGTTCACGCTGGTGATGACCGACTTCGGCATCGCCAAGGTGATCGGCGGCAACTTCAATGTGCTGGCGACCGACGTCTACAAGAAGGTGATCGGCCAGCAGGATTTCTCGATGGGCGCGGTCGTCGGCATGGTGCTGCTGGCGCCGGCGGCACTCGCCTTCCTGGTCGACCGTCTGGTCCAGCGCAAGCAGGTGGCGCTGCTGACGGCGCGCGCCGTGCCGCTGGTGCCGCGACCCAAGTTCGCCCGCGATCTGTTCTTCACCCTGTTCTGCCTGCTGGTCTCGGCGGCCATCCTCGCCATCCTCGGCATGGCGATCTGGGGCTCGCTGATCAAGTACTGGCCGTACAATCTCAGCCTCACGCTCGACAATTACGACTTCGCCAAGTTCGACGCCAACGGCTGGGATTCCTACTGGAACTCGGTGCGGATGGCGCTGGGCGCGGCGGTGTTTGGCACGGTACTGATGTTCACCGGCGCCTGGCTGAACGAGAAGACCCGCGGCTTCGGAGTGATGCGCGGTGTCGTGCAGTTCCTGGCCTTCCTGCCGATGGCGGTGCCGGGCCTCGTGCTGGGCCTGGGCTACATCTTCTTCTTCAACGCCCCGAACAATCCGCTCAACTTCCTCTATGCCACCATGGGCATCCTGGTGCTGAACACGGTGGCGCATTTTTATACGGTGGGGCATCTCACCGCGACGACGGCCTTGAAGCAGATCGACCCTGAATTCGAGGCGGTGTCGGCCTCGCTCAAGGTGCCGATCTGGAAGACTTTCGTGAGGGTGACGGCGCCGATCTGCCTGCCGGCCATCCTCGATATCGCGATCTACCTGTTCGTCAACGCCATGACGACCGTGTCGTCGGTGATCTTCCTCTACGCGCCCGACACCAAGCTCGCCTCGGTGGCGGCCGTGAACATCGAGGAGGCGGGCACGACGGCCGCCGCCGCCGCGCTCTGCGTCGTGATCGTGCTCACCTCGGCCGCCGTGAAGGCCGCCCACTTGATCGCCGACCGGTTCCTGTTCGCCCGCCTGCAGGTCTGGCGGCGGCGCTGATTTCGCGCGAACATCGCGCGATGAAACAGCTCAAGATTCCTGCCGTCTACATGCGCGGCGGCACCAGCAAGGGTGTGTTCTTCCAGTCCCACGACCTGCCCGCCGACCCGGCGGTGCGCGACCGGCTGCTGCTGCGGGTGATCGGCAGCCCGGACCGCTATGGCAAGCACACCGACGGGATGGGCGGGGCGACCTCGAGCACCAGCAAGGTCGTGATCCTGTCGAAGTCCGACCGCGAGGGCTGCGATGTCGACTATCGCTTCGGCCAGGTGGCGATCGACGCGCCGGTCATCGACTGGTCGGGCAATTGCGGCAACCTGAGCGCCGCGGTCGGCGCTTGCGCGCTGGGCATGGGCCTGGTCGAGGGGCCGGCCGACGGTATTGCGACGGTGCGGATCTGGCAGGCCAATATCGAGAAGGTGATCGTGAATCACGTGCCCATGCAGGGCGGCGAAGTCCAGGAGCTGGGCGAGTTTGAGCTGGATGGCGTGGCCTTCCCGGCGGCCGAGGTGAAAGTCGAGTTTCTCGACCCCGCCGCCGACGAGGAGGGCGGCGACGGCGCGGGCAGTGGCGCCATGTTCCCGACCGGCAACCGGATCGATACGCTCGACGTGCCGGGTGTCGGCAAGATCGAGGCGACGCTGATCAATGCCGGCAATCCGACCATCTTCGTCGACGCCGCAAGCCTTGGTCTCAAGGGCACGGAGCTGCAGGGAGACGTGAACGGCGACAAGGAGCTGCTGAAGCGCGCCGAGGCTCTGCGTGCGCTGGGCGCGGTCGCGATGGGGCTCGTCGCCACGACGCAGGAGGCAACGGAGAAGCGGCCGCACACCCCCAAGCTCGCATTCGTCGCGAAGCCGGCCGCCTACAAGGCCTCCGACGGCAAGCAGATCGAGGCAACCTCCATCGACCTGCTGGCCCGCATCTTCTCGATGGGCGTTCTGCACCACGCCATGACCGGCACCGGCGCGGTGGCGATCGCCGCGGCCGCCGCGATCCCCGGTACGATCGTGAGCCGCGTGGCGCCCGCCGGCGCCGACGGCCGTGTGCGCTTCGGCCATCCCTCGGGGAGCCTCAACGTCGGCGCCGAGGCCCGCGAGGAGGCTGGTCAGTGGATTGTGGCCAAGGTCATGATGAGCCGGTCCGCCCGCCGTCTGATGGAAGGCTGGGTGCGCGTTCCCGTTGAGTGAACGTCAGCCCTCGTTGCGCCAGAAGCCCAGCAGGAAGCGGCGGCCCTTGCCGGCGCTTGCACCGGCCTGATCGTTGACTTCGGATAGCGTGGCGCCGTGGCGGGACATCCAGCGATCGAGTGCGAGCTTCCCCAGCCAGCCGATCACGATGAAGGTGCCGAAGTAGATGATGGCGGTATAAAGCGCTCTCACGGGGTTCAGCTTAGACCGGGCGGGCGATGAAGTCAGATGTCGTGGTGATCGGGGGCGGGGCGATGGGATCGTCCATCGCCTACCATCTGAAGTCCGATCCTGCTTTTGCGGGAACCGTCACCGTGGTCGAGCGCGATCCGGCCTATACCCGGGCTTCGTCGGCCCTGTCGGCGAGTTCGATCCGCCAGCAATTCTCGACGCCGCTCAACGTCCACCTGTCGCGCTTCGGCATCGGCTTCCTGCGGCGCGCGAAGGAACTGCTGGGCGTCGATCTCGGCCTCAGGGAGCCGGGCTATCTCTTCCTGGCGAGCCCGGCCGGCGAGGCAGTGCTTCGCGCCAACCACGCCATCCAGAAGGCCGAGGCCTGTTCGGTCGAGCTGCTCGATCCGGCCGCGCTGAAGGATCGCTTCCCGTGGATATCGGACGAGGGGCTGGCGCTGGCATCACACGGAACGGCGAACGAAGGCTGGTTCGACGGGCCGTCGCTGATGCAGGGGTTCCGGCGCACGGCGCGTGACCTTGGCGCGACCTACATTGCCGACGAGGTCGTCTCGTTCGATGCGGGTGGTGTCATCTTGAAGGAAGGCGGCCGGCTGGAGGCCCGCACCGTCGTGCTGGCGGCAGGGCCGTGGTCGGGCGAGGTGGCGGGGAGGTCAGGTATCGAGCTGCCGGTGGAGCCACGCCGGCGGTCGGTGTTCGTGTTCGACGTGCGCGAGGCACCGGGTATTACGCCACTCACCATCGATCCGTCGGGCACTTGGTTCCGCCCCGAGGGCCGCTTCTATATCGCGGGCACGACACCTGCCGAGGGCAACGACGCTCCCGGCGCGCCGCTGGAGGTTCAGCACCAGGAATGGGACGAGATGGTCTGGCCGACGCTCGCCGCGCGCGTGCCGGCCTTCGAGGCGGCCAAGGTCGTGAACTCCTGGGCGGGCTACTACGAGTACAACACGTTCGACCAGAACGGCATCGTCGGCCGCCATCCGGAGATCGAGAACCTGATCTTTGCCACCGGCTTCTCCGGCCACGGCATCCAGCAATCGCCGGCCGTCGGCCGCGCCGTCGCCGAACTGATCGTGCACGGCGACTACAGGACGCTCGACGTCAGTCCTTTCGGATTCGAGCGGATAGGCTCTGGCAAGCCTATCCGCGAGCTGAATGTCGTCTAAGTATCAGACGAAGTCGTTGCTGGCTGCGTCATATTTGAGGGTGCCGAAAGTACCACCTGCTTTCAGGGCTTTGATTTCCTTGGCAAGCGTGGCAATGCGCGAGCCGTATTGCCCCACACCGATCTTGAGCAATGCAGCTAGCGGGTCTGCATCTTGGAGGGCCAATCGGACCGTTCCTGCATTTGCTCGCCCCTGGTGATGGATGTCTGCAACCATAAGGCAGATCTCAGGTATCGCGCCGTGAAGACTCGGGTACCATTTGGCATAGGTCTTCATCTTCGATTTGAAGTGATCGATGCCGACCTTGATCTGCACATCACGATGGTCCTGGTCGTGAGACCAGTTGACCAGCTTTGCAGCTTGGATGACTTCGGTATCTTCGACTTCCGCTTCCGATGGATTGAAGTAATCCATTAACAACTCGGTGGACGCATCGGTTTCAAGGGGAGTCGATCCGCCGGTGTCGATTTTGCACACGCGGCCCCCTTCCAGCGCCAGATCCGGGAAGTAATCCTTCGCCGCTGGCAACTCCAGCAACGCGCGAAGAAAGACGACGAAGTCGCCGTTGGGTACGTGCGCAGCGTACTGCAGGAAGGTGAAAGTAAACCGCGCGCGATCATAGGTGTTCAGGGTGTGATAGAGAGCGCCTTCCGCCATGGCGGTAGGGTGTATGAAGTCAGCCCAAAAGCCAAAGGCGGGGCGGTAGGCGGCTCTGTCATATCTATCAGAAGCAGGTCCGACGGTGTTCATCAGTCCCTTATTTCCCAAGTAGGAAACCCGCGAACCAATGAAGAACTTCGGGCCTTGGTCGATCCTGCCGAAATACTTGTTTCCCTGTTCGAGCGCGAACGTGACGACCTTCATTGCAATCCCCCATCAATTGCAAATCATGAAATTAATAAACGCAACTGATGCTAGTATAAATATGGTGAAATGATCAATTGCTTCTCGGGCGGGCATTCTGAGCTGAATTCATGTTTGCAGGTGCTGGACACCGGCGCTGTCCTCGATCTCAATACTTTTGGTTATGACCGCCTTGAATCGGGGCGGCCTATCCGCGAGCTGAACGTCGTGTGATACTTGGGGCCTCATGCGAGGAGAGTGACGTGCCCGATCAAGCGCTGGTGAATTCGGATCTGCAATCTGCCCTGGCGGAAGCCAAGCAGGCCTATGTCGACCGCAATCCGAAGAGCTTCAGCCGCCACCAGGATGCCTGTGTCGCCATGCCGGGCGGCAACACTCGCACGACGCTGCACAATTCGCCATTCCCGCTCACGGTGGTGCGCGGCGCGGGCTGCAAGCTGTGGGACGCGGACGGCCACGAATATATCGATGTGCTGGGTGAATATACCGCCGGCATCTACGGCCACTCCCATCCCGTGATCCGCAAAGCGATCGACAAGGCGCTCGACAATGGCTGGAACTTCGCCGGCCGCAACGAGAGCGAAGCCAAGCTCGCCAAGCTCGTGGTCGACCGCATGCCGTCGATCGACCTGGTGCGCTTCACCAACTCCGGCACCGAGGGCAACGTGATGGCGTTGGCCGGCGCCCGTGTCTTCGCCCAGCGCAAGGGCCGCACCAGGGCAACCAAGGTGATGGTGTTCCACGGTGGCTATCACGGCGGCGTGCTCTACTTCGTGAGCGGCGGTTCGCCGGTCAACATGCCCTACGAATACGTGGTGGCGCCCTACAATGACGTCGAAGGAACCCGCGCGCTGCTCGCCAAGCATGGCGAGGAGCTGTTCGCCGTCCTGCTCGAGCCGATGCAGGGCAGCGGTGGCTGCCTGCCCGGCAATCTCGACTTCCTGCAGATGGTTCGCAGCGAGACCAAGGCGCGCGGCATCACCATGATCTTCGACGAGGTCATGACTTCGCGCCTGTCGCCGGGCGGCCTGCAGGAGAAGACGGGCGTGATTCCCGACATGACGACGCTCGGCAAATATATTGGCGGCGGCATGTCGTTCGGCGCCTTCGGCGGCCGGCGCGACATCATGGAGCTGTTCGATCCGACCAAGCCCGATTCGCTGCCGCATGCCGGCACGTTCAACAACAACGTGCTCACCATGGCCGCGGGTGTCGCGGGCTATGGCGAGGTCTATACGCCCGAGGCGGCGCGCGAGCTCAATGGACGCGGCGACAAGATCCGCGAGCGGTTGAACGCGATCTGCCGCTCGGCGGGTGTCGAGTTCCAGTTTTCGGGTATCGGCTCGATGATGACGGCGCATGCCACGACGCGGCCCATCAAGAACGCGGCCGACCTGGCGTCGAGCAACCAGGACGCCAAGGAGCTGTTCTATTTCGACATGGTAGCGGCCGGCATCTGGATCGCCCGCCGCGGCTTCGTGGCCCTGAACATCATGATCGGCGATGCCGAGGGTGACCGTTTCGTGGCAGCCGTCGAGGAATTCGTCGCGGCCAGAAAGGCCCTTTTGAAAGCAGCGTAAGGGCTTACATTGGGGGAATGACCAAGAGCCAGGAATTCCCCCAGCCGGTCGCCGGCACCGTGGTGCCCCGCTTCGGCGATGTCGCCACCTTCATGCGCCTGCCGCTGTTCCGCGATCCCGCGGAGATCGAGATCGGCATGGTCGGCGTGCCGTGGGATGGCGGCACGACCAACCGTCCGGGTGCGCGCCACGGTCCACGCCAGATGCGCGACCTCTCGACGATGATGCGGCGCATTCACCACGTGACCGGGGTGGCGCCGTATGAGATGGCCCGGTGCGGAGATCTCGGTGACGCGCCGGTCAATCCCGCCAGCCTCGACGATTCGCTCGGCCGTATCGAGAAGCACTACGCCAAGCTCCACGCTGCCGGCGTGATCCCGCTGTCGGCGGGCGGCGACCACCTGATCACCCTGCCGATCATGCGCGGCATCCGCAAAGGCCTGCCGCCGCTCGGCATGGTCCACTTCGATGCCCACAGCGACACCTGGGACACCTATTTCGGCGGCTTCAAATACACGCACGGCACGCCGTTCCGCCGCGCCGTGGAGGAGGGGCTGCTCGACCCCAAGCGCGTGGTGCAGATCGGCATTCGCGGTTCGCTCTACAAAGCCGACGACAACCAGTGGGCCATCGACCAGGGCATGCGGGTCATCACCATCGAGGAGTATTTCGACCTGGGCGTCGAGAAGGTGATAGCCGAGGCGCGCCGCGTCGTCGGGACCGGCCCGACCTATGTGAGCTTCGACGTCGACGGGCTTGATCCAGCCTATGCGCCGGGTACCGGCACGCCCGAGATCGGCGGCTACACCCCGCACGAGGCGCAGCGCATGCTGCGCGGCTTGCGGGGGCTCGATCTGGTCGGCGGCGACGTCGTGGAAGTCTCGCCGCCGTTCGACATGAGCGGCAACACCGCGCTCGTCGGTGTCACCATGATGTGGGAGATCCTCTGCCTGCTGGCCGAAGCGGTGGCCAGGCGGAAGGGGCGTCTGAAAGCCTAGGCGAACAGGAAATCCGACTGGTTGGGCAGCGTGTGCACGCCGAGCAAGGTCAGGGTGTCGCCGTTGGTGCCGGTGATCACTGTGTTGCCGCCGACCACGGTGCTGTTGGCCTGAACGTACGCATAGTTCGCGAACTCCGACGTCGGCAGTGAGATCTTGTCGTCTCCCGAGGCGAAGTCCGTGATCGTCGCCTGGCCGAAATACGGCGTGTAGACGAAGGTGTCGGCGCCGCCGCCGCCGGTCGTATAGTCGTTGTAGATGCTGTCGATGGTCTGGCTGACCGTCGTGCCGTTCAGCACATGGCTGCCGTCGTTCATGTTGTAGATCGAGAGAGCCAGCTCGGATGCCGTCGTCTGCCCGGAGGGCACGACATAGTCGTACTCGTAAGACGAGTAGCCCTGGTTGACCACGTTCGTGAAATAGAGCGTCTGGCCGGTCAGTACGCCGTTGCCGTTGGCGTACTCGAACTCATAGGACGTGCTCGTTTGATCGGTGACGCCGGTGAACAGCTGGCCGATGAGCGCGCCCGACGCGTTGTATTCGTGCACTTCGCCGGTCCAGGTCTGGCCCGCGATGTTCGTGACATAGCCCTTCGAGCCGGTCTGGACGCCGTTCGAGTAGTCGTACTCGAAGGATGAATAGGGCTGCGTGTTACTGACAGTGTAGCCGCTGTAGATGATTTTCGTCGTCTGGCCCGACGCGTCGAGGTCGACCTCGCGCGCGGTGTAGTCCTGCCCCTCGATGTTCGTGAAGTAGTACTTCTGGCCGACCACCGCGCCGCCCCCGAAGGCGCCGTTGGAATAGGCATAGTCGTATTCGTAGGACGAGTAGGCCTCGCTGGTGATCCCGGTGACGACGATCTTGGAGAGGTTGTTGTCGCCGTCGAGATGGATCGATCCGCCGGTGTAGAGCTCACCCGTCACCGGCGCCAGGACGTACTTGCTGCCGCTCAGGACGCCGCTCAGGTAGTCGTACTCATAGGAAGAGAAGTTGGCGCTCTCCGGGCCCGACAGGCCGGAGAAGACCTGCTTCAGGAGCTGCGGCGTGGTCGAGGTGTCCCAGGTGTCGACCAGGTTCGTGTAGTTCGTGCCCGCTTGCGGCGTGGTGTACTGGTAATAGGTGCCGGTGGCGATGACGGTCTGCTCGTCGTTGACCATCTGGAAGAAGGTCTCGACGGCGGCCCTTCCGTTGTCGGTCGAAGGGTTGAAGCCGCTGAACATCTGGCTCAGCTGGTGATTGTTGATGTCGAACGTGTCGACTTCCGTGACCGAGCCGGAGGGGCCCGAGACGTTGGCGTAGGTATAGGTCGACAGATAGGGATTGGTCCCGCCGTTGGCGTAGTCGTATTCGACCGACGTGAACGTCAGGTTCGTCGGACCGGCCGACGGGTATGACGCGCCGTCGACCATCGCGACCGGATACGGCGCCGGCAGCGCCGAAAACACGGCATTGGTGTAGACGTCACGCACCCAGTTGCCCGATTGCTCGAAATCGTGCTCCCAGGTGTCCGCGCTGGTGATTGGGCCGCCACTCGTGAAGTTGGACGTGAACTGCTGCGTCAGCGCGAGGACGCCGGAGCTGTTGGCGCCGCTGGACAGCACGCCGTGCAGGTAGTTGAGGTTGAACGACTGGTAGGCCTGGCCGGTGACGCCGCTGACGGAGATCGTCCGCTCGCCGATGAACTCGCTGATCGCCGTGCTGTAGGTCGTCGTGTACTCGGTGTCGGTGAAGGTGAGAACCGGGATGCCGGGATCGGTGAAGGCGATGGTCTTCACATGGGTGTTGCTGTTCAGGCTGGCCAGGTTTGCGCGGTTCGTGACCAGGGTCGCAGCTGTGTCGCTGATGGCGAGGCCATAGGCCGTCATGTTGACATTGGTGGTCTGCGACAGCACGGCCGCGTAATCCGTGATGCCCGCGAAGTTCATCGCAATCAGGCCGTTGTCCGAGACCGTCACCGGGAAATGAGCGGTGATCTGGGTCTCGAGGACCTGCAGGGCAACCAGCGCATTGGAGATGTGCGCGGCGGTGGCGGTGAAGCTGCTGGTGGACGAAACGAGGATGTAGAGCGGCGCACTTTGGGTGCCGGTCGAACTGCCGAACGGCGTGGTCCCGTCGGGCAGCATCTCCGTCATGGTCGCGGCGTAAACGCCCTCGGTCAGCGTGACGGTCGAGGTGCCCGTACCGCCCCAGGTCTGCCACTGGCCGTCGAGGTCGGCCGTGGCGTTCAGCGTCGTGGGCTGGACGACATTCGTGGCAGCGTTGAGGATGCTGATCTGCGCGACGTCGCCGGCGTTGATCTTGTTGGTGAAATTCGAAATGAGGCCGTTGGCCGGGTTGCCGGTCGTGATGACGCCCGTGGGTGTTCCCGTATGGGTTCCGTTGTTCGTGCCGGTCCAGCCGAAAGCCAGGGTTGCCGAGGCGGTTGCGATCAGGATTCCCGGCGTGACAGTGTTTTTGGCGATCGGGTCGTAGATGCCGGTACCGTTCTGATCGTCGATGGCCGTGAACACCCCACCAACCAGCGTGCCGGCGATCGGCGCAGCGGGCATCGGCGAGAACTGGCTGTTGTAGACGAAATCGAGCAGGCCGCTCGGCAGCGAACTGGCCGGGTTGAGCGCCAGCTGGATCAGGCTGGAGGTCAGGGTGCCGGGCGGGAAGGTGGCGCCACCGTCGGCGGCCACGCTGACGTCCGTCGTCGCAATGACGCCCGGGGTTGTCGATGCCGCCGTGGCATAGAAATCATAGACCTTCTGGTCGCCGGAATCGTCGGAGAGGACGAGTTGGTACCAGTAGACTCCGCCGACGGCCGGCGCGGCGGGCGACGGCAGGTTCTTGATGACGAAGGTGCCGATGGCCGGCGGATTGGGATCGTCGGGATTGGCCGTCGCCGTCCATGAACCGGCCGATCCGGTGACGGTGAAGTTCTGCCACAGGTTGCCGTTGGTCTGGACGGTCACGTACTCGAACGTGCCGTGGCCGCTTCCATCCTTGCCGGTGTAGATGCCGATCTGGAGAACGGCATCCGACTTGATGAGCATGCCGGCGGACTGGCCATTCACCTGCAGCGACAGTCCGGACGTCGTCGTGGGGATCAGGTAGTCGCTGCCGTTCACCGGCAGGTAGTTGGCGCCGACGGGAGCCGTATAGTTGCCGGTTTGGGTGGAGCTGTAGGCGTAGAGGTCGATGTTGGTGACGTTGTTCGCCGGGTTGGTGCTGCTGCTGGAGCCGGGCTGGGACAGCGCGATCAGCGGTCCGGGTGTGAGGCCGCTGGACAGGTTGTCCGAGAAGGCCGAGCCGTAGATGTTCGTGTTCTGGAAGAAGATCTTGCTGTACGGATCGTAGTGCTGATAGTCGGGCGTCGGCGACACGCTGGTGTCGCGGTTGCCGTCGAATGCATAGGCCGACGCCCAGTTACGCGAATCGTCGAGGTTTACCGAACCCGCACCCAGGTTCTGCGGCCCGGCCGTGCCCTGGTTGAACGGATTGGCCTCATTCGCGGTTGTACCCCAGTAACCGGCGGTGAAGCCCGTGAACAGGTTCGTGAAGATGGTGCCGTACTGGTTGTTGGCCGACGGATTGAACGAGTTATTGGTCGCGACCGTGCCGGCCGGCTGTCCGCTGCCGGGAATGATGTAGGCAACGGAATTCGTCGGGGTCGTGGAATCCCAGCTGCTCCACATCGTCGCCGTGCCCTGGCCCGCCGCGTAGAGATTCTCCTGCAGCGTGGCCTGGCTGATCAGCATGTAGCCCTTGGTCTGGCTCGCCGAAGTGGGGCTGAACAGGAAGTAGGTGCCGGCCGCGCCCCAGCCGTTGGTTCCCGTGTTGGCGGCAAGGGTCACGGCGGAAACGGTGTATTCGTAATACTGGGCGTTGTGCCAGATGCCGTTGGCGTCGGGCTCGCCGTTGCTGACGCCCGCCAGCTTGACGTCGGTGAGCTGGGAGAAGGCGGTGAGATAGCCCGTGCCGGTGCCGTCCGACCCGGTATCCCAGGCGCTGGTCGACCAGAGGGGCGTGCTCGTCTTGTTGAAGGTGCCGTTGGACGGCGAAACGAAGAGTGCAGGCTCGTTGTTGAGCGGACTGCCGGGGGCGCTGTAGGTGTGGTTCGCGGCGTTGTTGAGCGGATTGAGCAGCGCCAGCAGGTCCGTGGTGCTGAGATTGGAGCCGCGCGACTCCGAACTGCCGTTGGAATAGGAAACATTGACGCCGAGATTGGGGCCGAGACCATCGATCGCCGTCAGGTCGCCCTGGTCAGAACCCTGGCCCAGCAGGGAGTATTCGAAAGCCGCGTACCCGAAGCCCCATGCTTCAGAGTTTGGCTGGATCATCCCTTCGTTGGCGCCAATGGCGGTCGGCAGATCCGTGTGACCGGCCAGCGGCTGGCTTTGCACCAGAAGGTAGATGACGCCGCCGTTCACGTACTGGTAGGCCGAGTCGGTCAAATTGACCGTGACATTGTAGTTGCCGTCGCCGCCGAGCGTGACGTTCGGGGTGAGCGATCCCTCGATGACCAACGGCGTGGTGTTGTTCGTGGCGCCCGGATTCACATAGGCGCCGCTCGTGAAGACATCGGAGATCGGGGTGTCCGCCGGCGGCTTGTTGACCCAGAGGTAGGCCCACACCGGCCCGGTGCCGTCCGTTCCGCCCGCGACACCCGTGATCTCCTGAACGAATTCAGGGGTCATGTGGAAGGTCAGAGTCGTTGCCAAGGAGGCCTCCATCGAATTCAGGAGGCTTCAGCGCGGCGCACCGTAAGTTCCCCCGCTATGAAAATCTCGCCTATCGTGAAGGCAGTCAACGACTAGATCGGACTTTCGACATTGAGAGTATTCAATGTCGCGAGACGGTCGCGTGCCGAGCGGAAGAAGAGTTACGCCGCGATCTCCAGGATCTCTTTGACTTCGGCGGGCGTCGGGATCGGGCGCGGATTGCGGGGCACCCAGGGCGTACCCATCGCCTGCTGGGCGATGCGATCGAAATGCTCACGGCCGATCTGCACGTCGGAGAGACTACGCGGCATGTCGAGGCCGCGGATGAACTGATCGAGCACGTCACCGGCGTCCTTGCCGGGATGGCCCATGGCATTGGCGATCAGCGTCTGGCGGTCGGCGTTGGCCGGCTTGTTCCAGCGCATCACCGAAGGCAGCATGATGCAGGACGTATGGCCGTGCGGGACGTCGAACACGGCGCCCAGCACGTAGCCGATGCCGTGGCTCGCGCCCATCGGCACACCGGCGGCGATGCCCGCCATCGAGAGCCATGAGCCAGTCTGGCAGTCGAGGCGCGCCGCCATGTCGGTAGGATCGGCCTTCACGCGGGGCAGGCCGCGCGCCAGCAGCGACAGGCCATGCAGCGACGAAGCATTGCTGAACTCGGTCGATTCGAGGGAGCACACGCCCTCGACGCAGTGATCGACGGCGCGGATGCCGGTCGAGAGCAGGAGCCACATCGGCGTATGGCGCGTCACTTCGGGATCGAGGATGACGGCCTGCGGAATGGTGAGGGGATGGCGGAACATCTCCTTCACCTTCGTCTCTTCGTTGGTGACCCCGGCGATGGCTGAGAATTCGCCGGCCGAGAGGGTCGTGGGGATCGAGATCTGCCGCACCGTCGGCGGCTTCACGTCCGACTGGCCGCGAATCCGGTCCATGTCCGCGGGCGTGCGGACGTCGTTGGCGAGGCAGAGCTGGACGGCCTTGGCGGCATCGGTGATCGAGCCGCCGCCCAGGGTCACGATGAGATCGGCCTTGGCCTCGCGGGCCTGCTCGGCGGCGGCCACCACGGCGGCACGCGGCGAATGGGCGGGCATTCTGTCGAAGGTGCCGACGCATTTGTTGCCTAGCGCCCGGCGCAGCTTCTCGATTTCGTCGGTCTCGCGGTTCAAGGTGCCGCTCACCATCAGGAAGACGCGGGAGGCGCCCTGGCGCTCGACCAGCTCCGCCACGGCCCGGGCGGCGGGCCGGCCGAAGATTACTTCTTCCATCCTGCTGAAAACGACGCGGCCCGAGGCGGTCATGCTCTTTCTCCCGTAATTTTGCTATCGTGACGGCATAACCAGGCAAGGAAAAGCATGACCGGCACACGGGATGGCGCGATCGCCCGCGCAGAGAAATATTTCGACGATGGCGGCTTCCTCGAGGAGCTGCAGCGCCGCGTCGCCATCCCCACGACCAGCCAGGAGCAGGGCTCGATGCCCGCCCTGCAGCAATACGTCTCCGGCGAGATGACCGAGTCGCTGCAGAAGCTGGGCTACGAGTGCACCGTGCTGCCCAACCCGCGCAGCGAATACGGCCCGTTCCTGATCGCCCGCCGGGTCGAGGACCCGTCCAAGCCGACCGTGCTGACCTACGGCCATGGCGACGTGATCCGCGGCCAGGAGGAGCAGTGGCGTTCGGGCCTATCGCCCTGGAAGATCGTGATCGAGGGCGAGAAGATGTACGGCCGCGGCACGGCCGACAACAAAGGCCAGCACACGATCAACATTGCGGCCCTCGCCTGCGTGATGCAGGAGCGCGGCGGCTCGCTGGGCTTCAACTCGACGATCCTGATCGAGACCGGCGAGGAGACGGGCTCGCCCGGCCTCGGCGATTTCTGCAAGGCCAACAAGGACGCTCTGAAGGCCGATGCGCTGATCGGCTCCGATGGGCCGCGGCTCGACCATCGCCGGCCGACCATCTTCGGCGGCACGCGGGGCACGCTGAACTTCAACCTCTCGCTCACCATGCGCGAGGGCGGCCATCACTCGGGCAACTGGGGCGGCCTGCTGGCCAACCCGGGCATCATCATGGCCCATGCGCTGGCGACCATCACCGACGAGCGCGGCCAGATCAAAGTGCCGGAGTGGCGTCCCAAGACTCTCACCAATTCGATCCGCGCGGCGCTGGCCGATGCGCATGTCGATGCCGGCGAGGGCGCGCCCGAGATCAATGAGGATTGGGGCGAGAAGTCGCTGACGCCGGTCGAGCGCGTGTTCGGCTGGAACAGCTTCGAGGTGCTGGCCTTCAAGACCGGCAACCCCGACCGGCCGGTCAACGCCATCCCGCCCAGCGCCATCGCCTACTGCCAGCTGCGCTTCGTCGTCGGCACCGATCCGCACGACATCATCCCGGCGCTGCGCCGCCATCTCGAGAAGCATGGGTTCGGCATGATCGAGATCACCCAGGCGCGCGATGTCATCATGAACGCCACGCGCCTCGACCCGGAGAACCCGTGGGCGAAATTTGCATCGAACTCGATCGAGAAGACGGCGGGGCAGAAGCCCAACATGCTGCCCAATCTCGGTGGTTCGCTGCCGAACGAAGTCTTCACCGACATTCTCGGCCTGCCGACCGTCTGGGTGCCGCACTCCTACGCGGCGTGCTCGCAGCACGCACCGGACGAGCACCTGCTGGCGCCGGTCGCCCGCGACGGGCTCCGGCTCATGACCGGCCTGTTCTGGGATTTGGGGTCGCAGGGTCGACCGGGGTAAGCTGCCCTCAATGCTGTCAGCCGACGAGGCCGCGGACCTGATCGAAGCCATCGCGACCCGTCAGGATCGCGCCGCTTTTGCGAGCCTTTTTCGCCATTATGCGCCGCGAGTGAAGGCTTTCATCATGCGCAGCGGGGCGGACGCCGAAGCTGCGCAGGAAGTCGCTCAGGAAGCTCTCATCATGGTGTGGCGGAAAGCCGCCAGCTTCGATCGGACGCGGGCGTCGGCCGCCACGTGGCTGTATACGATCGCCCGCAACAAACGAATCGACCATCTGCGGCGCAACAACCGGCCGGCGATCGATACGGAAGATTGGCTCACGGTATTTGCACCCGAAGACGACGATGCCGACAAATCCGTTCTCGCGGGGCAGACGTATACGAGGGTGAAAGAGCTGCTTGCGGGATTGTCAGCCGATCAACTCGTAGTGATCGAAAAGGCATTCTTCGAAGACAAGACGCACACGGTCATCGCCGAGGAGCTGAAGCTGCCTCTCGGCACAGTAAAGTCGCGCATTCGCCTGGCGTTGGCACGCCTGCGGGATGCGCTGGAGAAAGACGAGCCATGAGCCGCCATCCGGCGCCCGAGGAACTGCTGCTGGACTACGCCGCGGGCACGCTGCCTGCCGGTCCGGGGCTCGCCGTGGCGTTGCATGTTGCACTTGATCCGCAATCCAGGCGGACGGTCGATCGGCTGAATGCCATGGGTGGAGCGCTCATCGAGCGGGAGCCCGATTCCAAATTTGCAGTCGACCTCGACGATGACGCTCTCGAACGCGCGCTGGCTCGCTTGGACGAGACTCCGGTGGAGCCGCGACCGTCATCTGCCGTACGCCGCGATCCGCGTTTCGACTGGGCGCCGGCGCCGCTGATGCCGCATCTGCGGCCCGGCATGGATTGGCGTCGCGTGATCGGCGACTTCGAGGAGATTCGGCTCGATCTGCCGGGCGACTTCCATCGCGTTTCGCTGTTGAGACTGGAAGCGGGCAAGGGACTGCCGCAGCACAAGCACAAGGGCTACGAGTACACCGTCGTCCTCCAGGGCGGCTACACCGACGAAACCGGCAACTACGGCGTCGGCGACTTCGCGGTTGGACCGGGCGACGAACGGCACGAGCCGATCGCCGATCCTGGCGAACCCTGCATCGCGATGATCGTGGTCGAGAAGCCCATCGTGCTGACCGGTCCGTGGGGCCGCTGGCTCAATCCGCTGGTCAGTCGCGGGTGGATCTGAGCGGCGTTGACCCGCTAAGGGCTTCCCTTCAGGTTTGAGGTCTCAAAAGGGGATCTCATGCCGCGCATTCCGTACTACGAAGTCGAAAACGCCACCGGTAAGCACGCCGAACTTCTCGGCAAGCTCAATCCGATGCTCAACATCTACAAGATGCTGGCGAACTCCGAGCAGGGCGCGAAGGGCTTCCTGCGCATGGGCAACGGGCTGCTCTATCGCTGCGAATTGAATCCGGTGCTGCGCGAACTAGCCATCATCCGGGTCGGGCGCCTCAGCCGCACCGCCTACGAGGTGTTCCAGCACGAGCGCATCGGCCGCGAAGTCGGCGTGACCGAGGACAAGATTGCCGCCCTGCGCGACGCCACCATCGAGGCGCCGGCCTTCGACGACAACGAAAAATCCGTGCTGCGCTTTACCGACGACGTCGTGCGCAACGTCAAGGCATCCGACAAGACTCTGAAGGCGGTGCAGGCCTTCCTGACGCCAGGCGCGCTGGTCGAGCTCACCCTGACCATCGGTTACTACATGATGGTCTGCCGCTTCCTCGAAACCACGGGCGTCGAGGGCGAAGAAGGCCAGGCCGAGTGGCTCAAGACCGCCAAGCTGTAGCTATCAAATTCCTCCCCCGTCATCGGGGGAGGTGTCGTCGTCTTGCGACGACGGAGGGGTCAGGAAGTGCACAAAGAGCATGACCCCTCCGCCCCGATGACGGGGCACCTCCCCATTTGAATGGGGAGGAGGGATGGAAGACTAGGAGTAAAGAGATGGCGTACCGCGTCCTGATCGCGCAGTTCATGCACGAGACCAATACCTTCAGCAAACTCAAGACCACGCTGGAGGATTACCGCAAGCGCTGGCTGATCGAGGGCGAGGAGATGGTGCCGCGCTTCACCGGCACAAAGAACGAAGTCGGCGGCTATATCGACTCTGTGAAGAAGTACGGCTGGGAGCCGGTCTGGGCGGCGGCGGCCAATGCGACGCCGTCGGGCAAGCTCACCAAGGAGACCTGGGAGCACATCCGCGACCTGATCCTCAATGCCGCGAAGAAGGCGGGCAAGCTCGACGCGATTTGCCTCTCGCTGCATGGTGCTGCGGTCACCGACACCGAGGACGATGCCGAGGGCGCGCTGCTCGAGGCGCTGCGGGCCATCGTTGGGCCTGAGATTCCTGTTGTCGCCACGCTCGATCTGCACGCCAACGCGACGATCAAGATGGCGCGCAACGCCAACGCACTGGTGAGCTACCGCACCTATCCGCACATCGACGGCTACGAGCGCGCGGTGCAGGCCGCGGCGCTGGTCCAGGAGGCGCTGGAGGGCAAGAAGACCCCGAAGTGCCTGCTGATCCAGCCGGCGATGCTGGACGGCGCCGATCACGGCAAGACCACTCAGCCCGGCCTGATGCGCGACCTGCTGGCCAAGGCCGATGCCTTCGAGAAGGAGCCCGGCATCAATGTCGTGAGCATCCAGGCAGGCTTCACCTGGGCCGACATTCCCTATACCGGCCCGTCGATCGCGGTGAGCCACGAGCCGGCGGCCGAGAAGCGCGCCAAGGAAGTGGCGGCGGCGATCCTCGACGAGATCTGGAAGCGACGCGACGAGAACTCGTCGGCCTTCAAGCCGGTCTCCGACGCGATCGCCGCGGCCAAGGCCGGCGTCGGCAAGGAAGGCCCGCTGGTCGTAGCCGACGGCACCGACAATCCGGGAGGTGGCGGCTACAACGACACGACGCCGGTGCTGCAGGCGCTGATCGACGCCGACGTCCAGAACGTCGCCTTCGGCACGATCTTCGATCCGGGCACGGTGCAACAGGCCATCGAGGCCGGCGTCGGCGCGGAGATCGACGTCGTGCTGGGCGGCCATACCGATCCGTCGATGGGCGGACCGGTGAAGGCGAAAGCCCTCGTCAAGATGCTGTCCGACGGTTCGTTCAAGAACGACGGGCCGATGAATGCCGGCGTCGAGACCTCGATGGGCCCGACCGCTGTGCTGCGCCTCGGCGGCATCGACGTCGTCACCATCTCCAACCGCATCCAGACGATCGACCTGCAGGTCTTCCTGAGCCAGGGCATCGATCCGCGTACCAAGAGCGTGGTGGTGGTGAAGAGCGTGCAGCACTTCCGCGCGGCCTATGCGCCGATCGCCCGCGAGATCATTCTCGTGGATTCGGGCGGCATCTGCTCGCCGGACATCTCGCGGCTCAAGTTCACCAAGCTGCGGCGGCCGATCTGGCCGTTCGACGGCATCAACGATCCCTATGCGGGGCAGCGGGCGTGAGCCTAGGCCTGAATCTTGGCATGACACTGGCATGAGGATGGGCATGAACATCACACGCGAAGCGCCGTTTCCCGGCGCGTCCTTTGGCGCAACGCTGCGGCTCGACGGCGATGCCGCCAGGATCGTCGCCGCGGCCGAGGCCGATCCCAAGGCTCTCCCGGCCGCACTGGCCGAGGCGAAGGGGCTGCTGCTGATCCAGGGGATGCACGGCATCACGGACGATCCCGATCTGCTGATCCGCTTGAGCCGCGTCTTCGGTCCCGAGGTCGAGGACTATCGCCATACGCTCACGAACCTGTCGTCGGTGCATGTGTCGGTGCCCGAGATTCTGCTGGTGTCGAATATGGCGCCGGTCAGCAAGGCGCCGCCCAAGCGGCCCGACCCGCCGCTTGCGGCCGACGGGCTCATTCCGACGCAGTATCCCCATCGCAAGGGTTGGCACACCGACCAGAGCTATCGCCGGCCGCCGCCGGACATCTCGCTCTTCTATGCGGTGACGCCGGCCGAGAAGGACACCGGCCAGACCCTGTTCGCCAACGGCATCCTGGCCTACGCAGCGCTGCCGCCGGCGCTCAAGGCCAAGGTCGACACGCTGGTCGGCCTGCACGCCCAGCCGGGCAGCGGCCGTTCGCGCGACGCAGCGCTCTCGGGGCGCACGCCGCGCGCCTTCGCCGTCCACGAGCGCTCGCAGCCGCAGCCGGTCGTGCGCACCCATCCGGTGACGGGTGAGAAGTCGCTGTTCCTGTGTGAGTGGGGCCAGATGGACTGGTTCGAGGGCCCGTTCGTCGGCATGGAACCCGGTCCGCACGGCGAGGGCGCCAAGCTGCTCGACGAGATCATGGCCCACTTCACCGAGCGTCGCTTCTGCTACGCCCATGAATGGACCGACGGCGATCTCCTGATCTGGGACAATCGCTGCCTCGTCCATGCTGCCACGTGGTTCGATGGCGATCGCGAAGGCCGCCTGATGTGGCGCACGACGGTGCACGGCAATCCCGGCGCCTATTACGCCGGCGAGAAGAAGAGCTGGATTCCGGCGACGGCTGCCTAGCGCTTCTGACGGAAGAAGGTCGTCAGCACATAGCGGCGGCCCCGGGTCACGGGGCCGACCTTGTGGAGCAGGGCGCAGGAGAAGACCGCCGCCGCGCCCGCCGGCGGGCTGACCCTCACCCCGGCATATTCCGGAAACACCAGCTCGCCGCCCTCGAAATCGTCGTTGAGGTTCAGCGACACGGCGAAGGCGCGGTCGGCCGTGGTCGGCGCGCCGTTGTCGCGGTGCGCGGAGAAGAAATGCTGTCCCTCGGCGCTGTAGGACAGCACGACATGCGCATCGAAGGTGAACTCGCGATCGAAGGCGAAGACCTTGGTGAGCTCCGGTCCGATGCGATAGGCGAGGCGATCGGACACCGCCTTCATCATCATCGGCTCGACGATGGTGTAATCCTCGGTCTGCTTCAGCTTCGACATGTCGACATTGCCGTAGCGGCTCGAGACGCCACCGTCCTTGTGGTCGCCCTTGCCCCACAGCCGGATGAGCTGGGTGCAGAAGTCCGGCTCGAAGACGCGCGGCAGGACCAGCACGGGCGCCATGGCGGTGTTGAGAAGCGTGCCCGCGCCACCGTCGGACCGTACCGACTGGGCCACTCCGCCGATCGTTTCGGTGGCCGCGAGCAGGGCGCGCGTGTCGAAGGTGGTCGCGACCCGCTGGTTGGCGTCGAGCACGACGACCCTCTGGCGCATGCCCATGCCCTGGCCGAACGACACCGCGCCGGAAGGAGAGAGAAGCGCCGGCAGGAACTGGCCCTTGTCGTCGCACAGCAGCAGCGGTTCTTCGGGCAGGAGGCCGAGCTTCTTCCAGAGAGGCCCGGCCGCCGCGACGGGATTGCCGGCAATGACGACGATCTTCGTCGACGCGGCACTACAGGCCACGCGCAGGCCCGCGAACTGCTCGACATCGAGTGCGGCGAGATCCGCCACGACGAGCAGCGCGACGGGATCGCCACCGAACGACCAGATGAACTTCCGGAGCTTTCCGTCGAGCCCCGGCAGTACGAAGTCGGGAAGACGGTCACCGGGTCGGAGGGACAGCGTGTTTGTCATCTCTCGAATGTACAGGATACCGGATCGTCGCGCCTAACCGGCCGCCTGCGCAGGCGACCGCCGCACCAGCGTCCACCAGCCGACTAGGCCGACGATGCCGGTAACGGCGACGCCGATGCCGATGTTCATCTGCGTGTCGTGCGGCACGTAGCCGACCAGCAGGGTCAGTACCGCGGCGGTGATCATCTGCACGAAGCCCATCAGCGCCGAGGCCGCGCCGACCCGGTTGGCGGGCACCGAGATCAGCGCGTTCGCCATCGCATTCGGCATGTTGAGGCCGTTGCCCCAGCCCATCAGGATCAGCGGCACGATCAGCACCATCGGCGTGACGTAGCCAAGGGCGGCCGTCACGATCATCGCCGTCGCCCCCAGGGTGAGCACGCCCTGTCCCAGCGGGATCAGGAGCAGGCTGCTCACCCGCCCCTGCAGGCGGCTTGAGACCAGGCTGCCGACCACGAAGTTGCCCGCCCAGGCGAGCGTGAACCAGCCGAACAGTTCGGCGGCGACGCCCATGACCTGGATCAGCAGGATGGGGCCGCCTGAGAAGAAGACATTGAAGCCGGCCGACGCGCAGGTCGCCGCGATCATGAGGCCGATGAACCGGCGCTCGCGCAGCACCGCGCGGAAGCCGTCGACATAGTCGCGCACCACGCCCGTCGTGCGAGGCGCCGCCTTCGGCGCGGTCTCACCGAGTATGCGCCAGACCAGGACCAATACCGCGAACCCGAACATGGCGGTGAACCAGAAATTGCTGCGCCAGCCGAAGAAGCTGAGCAGCTGGCCGCCCAGAAGCGGTGAGAGCGCCGGTGCGAGCGCCATGGACGAGGCCATGTAGCCCATCGCGCGCGGAGCTTCGGGACCGGTCCGGCTGTCGCGCACGATGGCGCGGCCCAGCACCACGCTGCCGCAGGCGCCGCAGGCCTGGACCAGCCGAGATGCGATGAGGGTTTCGATCGTCGGGCTCAGCGCGCAGCAGACGCAGCCGATCGTGAAGATGGCGAGGCTGACCAGCAGCACCGGACGACGGCCCAGCCTGTCCGAGAGCGGCCCGACGGCCAATTGGGCGAAGGCGAACGCGAACAGGTAGATCGACAGCGTCAGCTGCGCGGTGCCGTAGGAGACGTTCAGGTCTCGCGCGATGGTCGGCAGGGACGGCAGGTAGATGGTCAGCGCGATCTGCGAGGAGACGGTGGCGCTCATCAGCAGCCAGATCGGCGGTTTGGTCGTACGCATGCGCGGCAATTTCACGTGTCCGCGAAAGGCGGAATGGCAGGCTCAATAGCAGCCTTTAGCCGCGCGGGGCAGTGTCCGCTGCCGGGTCGCCGCCGATCAGAAGCACGCCTTCACCCGGATGGGCTTGACCGCGCCCTTCGAGTCGGCGGGCGCTCTGGTGAAGCCCCAGCAATCGGCCTCGGGCGCGGTGAGCCAGCGCATTTGCGTGGCCGGCGTGAGGTGCATGAAGGCCATGATCGCGTCGTACGGCGTGCCGCGTGCCAACGCGTTCTGCGCGATCAGCTCATTGCAGACCATGACTCGGCTGCGGTCGCCAGCGATGTGGCAGGTGTGCAGTCCGATCCGGCCGTCCCCTTCGAGCGTGCGATGGCGGCCCGACAGGAACAGGACCTGGGCGCAGGCCGAGGCGCAGCTGGCGCCAGGCCGCACCACGGTTGCGACTCTTTCCTTGTCCATGACATCGACCATTGCGAAGGCCTCGATGACCTGGCCGCCGGGGCTATCGAGCGCCAGCACCTTGTGTCCCGACGCATCGCGATCGGCGGCTTGAAGCGCGATGCGCAACCGGCCGGCGTCGCCCTCGGTGATCGGCCCTTGGGCCAGCACGATCCGCTGCCCATCGGGCAGGTTCAGCGTTGAGAATGTCATGGCCATGGCGGGCGCGGCGGCCCACGCAAGGAGGGTCGTGGCCACCAAAGCCGCGATGAGCGCAGAGAGAGGGGCCGCCGCCCAAAAGCGGCGCACCGAACCGGGCGTATTCATCACTCGCCCGCCAGGAGAATGTCGTCGGCCCCGCGGATCTCGTCCGCCAGGATCTTCCCAAGCGCCTTGGCGAGATCCCGCCGGCGATAGGGCTTCACCAGCAGCTGGGTGTTCGCCGTGATGCTGCCCTTGCGGACAAGGGCCTCCTGGAAATAGCCAGAGGTGAACAGGATCTTGATGCCGGGCCGGATCTGTCTCGCCTGTTCGGCGAGTTCGCCGCCGCCGATCCCGCCGGGCATCATGACGTCCGTGAAGATCACGTCGATACCCTCGTCGCGCGCCAGCAAGCCGAGCGCCTCTCCGCCGCTGGCCGCTTCGAGAACCTCGTAGCCGAGATCATCCAGCAGGTTCGCCGCCGTGGCCCGGACGAAATCGTCGTCATCGACCAGCAGAACCTTCTTGGTCTTCTTCGCCGGCACCGTCGCCGACCGTCCCATGCCCGCTCCCGCGTTGCCCAAAGCGCTCCACGGGGTGCCGGGGGACTGCATCATGAGGCCGAAGGCCACCAGGGTATGCTTGCGGTCGCGCAGCGGGATCACGACTTCCCGGACCTCGAAATCGGTGCCGTCGCTGTGCGTTCGCTGGCAGATCTCCTCGTGCCGGCCGTTCTTTCTCGCGATGGCCAGAGAAGGCGGCGCGCCGTTCCGATCGAGAGTCTCCGACGGAACGATCCGGGAGAAAGGCTGGCCGACCGCTTCGTCCGCGGTATAGCCCAGCAACCCCTGCGCCCCCTTGTTCCAGCTCAACACCTTGCCGTCGGTGTCGAGCACGACCAAACCGAAATCCGGCAGGCTGTCGACCATGAGCTGCTTCAGATGCCCATCAACAGAAGAATTATCCATGTCCCCCGCGCCCCTAAGCTAAGCAACGCCACGAAAAACTTCCGCGGTGACAACGAACAAAGCTGTGAGAAGTTGCGTACGTGGCAACCATCTATTGATGAGTCCGTTTTGGCGCCCTTCGCTCGAAGACACTCATGCCAGGATGCAGCGCTGCCTTCCTCAGATTGGATGGAAGAGCCGGATGAGTTGGAAGAAATAAGACCCTGCGCCAAATACAGCCGTCAGTTCCAGATACAGCAACCCGACGACGATCGAGACCGGCAGGGCAGCGAGCGGCCACCATTTGTCTATGGGGATCAACCTCCATGCTCCCCACAGCAGCAGGCCTCACACCGGCCCGAGGCGGAAACCTAAGTTCAGTACCCGGCATTTCGGAGACCAATAGCGGAACATTTACCCCGCTCTTGCCCCGTGTTCCGCGCACGTTCACGCCCTCTCATGCAAGGTCGGCATGAGGGGCGAGAACAAATTGTTCAGTAATTTCCGGAGGGTAGATGGTGGGCGCTGTAGGGATTGAACCTACGACCCCACCCGTGTGAAGGGTGTGCTCTCCCGCTGAGCTAAGCGCCCGGAAGGCGTGCGTATAGGGATAACCGAGCGAATCGTCAACGCCCTGCAGCGAGCCTCGCCAGCGCCTCGGGAAGGGCGTCGAAACGGTCGATCACGGCGTCGGCGCCCAGTTCGCTGGCGGGCTTCGCCGTATAGCCCCAGCTCACCAGAACCGCCGGAATGCCGGCGCCGCGGGCGGCTTCGGCATCGTGCGTCGAATCGCCGATCATGACGGCGCGTTTCGGGTCGCCGCCCATGCGCTCCAGCAGCATCAGGATGTGGCGCGGGTCGGGCTTGCGCACCGGGAAGCTGTCGGCGCCGGCCACGTCGCTGATCGGCGGCATCAGCTTCAGGTGTTCGAGGATCATGCGCGAGGGCTTCTCGAACTTGTTGGTGCAGACGCCCTGCTTCATGCCGAGGCGGGCGAAGGCGGTGACCACGTCGGCCACGCCGGCGAAGGCCGTCGTGTGGCTGATCGGATCGGCCTCGTAATAGCGCACGAACTCCCGCGTCACGGCGGTCAACGCCTCGTCGTCCAGCGACCGGCCGTGCTTGGTGAAGGCCTTGTTCATCGTGACCTTGCTGCCCTGGCCCATGAAAATCCGGACGTCGTCCTCGGTCACGGGGGGCAGGCCATGGTCGGCCAGCACGTTGCTGACGGCGAGCTGCATGTCCTTGGCGCTGTCGATCAGGGTGCCGTCGAGGTCGTAGAGGACGGTGTCGAAGCGGGCGGTGATGAGTTTTTCGGCATCGGTCTGCATGCCGTTTTCTCTAGCACATCCGTCTTGCCCGTCCGCCAGCCCCGTGGCATCGGACGGGCATGAAATCACCCATTGCCGTGGTCGTTCTCGCAGCCGGCGCCGGAACCCGCATGAAGTCGGCCCTGCCGAAGGTCCTGCATCCCCTGGCCAACCGGCCCATGGTGGCCCACGTGCTGGCCAATGCAGCCGCGCTGAAGCCGTCCCGGATCGTGGGCGTGATCGCGCCCGGCGCGACCGAGGTGGCCAAGGCCTTCGCGCCGCATCCGACGGCTGTCCAGGACAAGCCGCTGGGCACCGGGCATGCTGCAAAGGCGGCCCTCGGCGCGCTGAAGGGACATGACGGGCCGGTGCTGGTCGTGTTCGGCGACGCGCCGCTGGTGACGACGGCCAGCCTGCAGAAGCTGGTGGCGGCCTGCCGCAAGGCGAAGGCGGCGGTGGGCGTACTGGGTTTCATCGCCCGCGATCCCACGCCCTACGGCCGGCTGATCGTGGAAGACGGCGAGCTGGTGAAGATCGTCGAGAGCAAGGATGCCGACGCCAAGGAGCGGGCGGTCGCCTTCTCCAATTCCGGCGTGATGTGCATCGACGGCAAGCTGATCGCCTCGTTGCTGGGCGCGATCCGCGACGACAATGTGAAGCGCGAATTCTACCTCACCGACGCGGTGCGCCTGGCGCGCGCCGCCGGCCACAAGGCGATCGCCGTGGCGGGCGAGGAGGCGGAGTTCCAGGGCATCAATTCCCGCGCCGAGCTGGCGGTGGCCGAGCAGGCGCTGCAGCAGCGCCTGCGCCACGCGGCCATGATGGGTGGCGTCACCATGACCGATCCCGGCACGGTCTGGCTGTCGGCCGATACGAAGTTCGGCACCGACGTCACGATCGGTCCCAACGTGCGCTTCGGCCTGGGCGTCAGCGTCGGCGCGAACACGGTGATCAAGGCGTTTTGCGACATCGAGGGCGTGCGTATCGGCAAGGGCGCGATCATCGGGCCGTTTGCGCGCATTCGGCCGGGCTCCGAGGTCGCCGACGACGTCCATATCGGCAACTTCGTGGAGCTCAAGGCCACGCGCATGGGCCAGGGCGCCAAGGCCAATCACCTGGCCTATCTTGGCGATGCCGACATCGGCGCGGGGAGCAACATCGGGGCCGGCACGATCGCGGTGAACTACGATGGCTACGGCAAGCACCGCACGGTGATCGGCGCCGACGTGTTCATCGGCTCCAACAGTTCGCTGGTGGCGCCGCTCAAGGTCGGCAAGGGCGCCAACGTGACCGCGGGCAGCGTGGTGACGGAAGACATTCCCGCAGACGCAGTGGCTTTTGGCCGGGCCCGCCAGGTCACAAAGAAGGGGCGGGCAACAGCGCTTCGTGCGAAACTGCGCGACCGTTCGGTCGCCGCCAAAAAGGCAGCTGCCGAGCGGGCCAACAAGAAGAAATAGCCACCCTCTATTTGCCACCTTCTCAGTCGAGACTGACCCCATGTGCGGCATCATCGGTATCATCGGAAAAGCGCCCGTCACGCCCCTGCTGGTCGACGCGCTGAAGCGGCTCGAATATCGCGGCTACGACTCGGCGGGTGTCGCCACATTGGTGAACGGCCATATCGATCGCCGCCGGGCCGAGGGCAAGCTGGTGAACCTCGAGGCGCGGCTCGCCGCCGAGCCGCTGGCCGGCACGATCGGCATCGGCCACACCCGCTGGGCCACCCACGGCAAGCCCTCGGAGCGCAATGCCCATCCGATCGCCACCGACCGGGTCGCGATCGTGCACAACGGCATCATCGAGAACTTCCAGGAGCTGAAGGCCGAGATGGAGGCCGAGGGCCGCCGTTTCGACAGCGACACCGACACCGAGGTGGTGGCGCAGCTCATCACCTCTTACCTCGAGAAGCAGATGTCGCCGGAGCAGGCGATGGCTAAGGCGATGGAGCGGCTGCGCGGCGCCTTCGCGCTGGCCGTGCTGTTCAGCGGCCGCCACGACCTGCTGATGGGCGCCCGTCGCGGCAGCTCGCTCGCCGTGGGCTACGGCGACGGCGAGATGTACATCGGCACCGACGCGCTGGCGCTGGCGCCCTTCACCAAGCGGGTCAGCTACCTCGAGGACGAGGATTGGGTGGTGGTGCACGCCGACGGCTGCACGGTCTACCAGGGCACCACCGAGGTGAAGCGCGAGATCCGGCAGACCGGGCTCAGCGGCGCGATGATGGGCAAGGGCAACCATCGCCACTTCATGCTGAAGGAGATCCACGAGCAGCCGGCGGTGATCGGCGACACGCTGCACAGCTACATCGATCCGGCGACCCGGACGGTCGCCCTGCCGGCGCTGCCGTTCGACTGGAACAAGGTAAGCCGCATCACCATGACGGGCTGCGGCGGCGCCTTCTATGTTTGCATGGTCGCCAAGTACTGGTTCGAGCAGATCGCGCGCCTGCCGGTCGAGGTCGAGCTGGGCTCGGAGTTCCGCTACCGCGCGCCGCCGCTGCCCGAGGGCGGCGTCTGCATCGCGGTGTCCCAGTCGGGCGAGACGGCCGACACGCTGGCTGCGGTGCGTTACGCCAAGTCCCAGAAGCAGACGATCCTGTCGGTGGTGAACGTGCCGGAGAGCGCGATTGCCCGCGAGGCGAACGTCGTGCTGCATACTCTGGCCGGCCCCGAGATCAGCGTCTGCTCGACCAAGGCCACGACCACGCAGCAGACCGTCCTGCTGGCCACGGCGATCGCCGCCGGCCGCGCGCGCGGCACGCTGTCGCCGGAAGACGAGGCTCGTTACGTGGCGGCGCTGATCGAGCTGCCGGCGCTCATCAACGAGGCGATGAACATGGAGGCGCAGTACCGCGCCATCGCCGACAACGTGCTCGCCGAAGCGCGCGACGTTCTCTATCTCGGCCGCGGCACATCCTTCCCGGTGGCGCTCGAGGGCGCGCTGAAGCTGAAGGAAATCTCCTACATCCACGCCGAGGGCTATGCCGCCGGCGAGATGAAGCACGGACCGATCGCGCTGATCGACGAGCTGGTCCCGGTCGTGGTGGTCGCGCCCAACGATTCGCTGTTCGACAAGACCGCCTCGAACTTCGAGCAAGTGAAGGCGCGCGGCGGCAAGCTTGTGTTGCTGAGCGACGCCGACGGCGTGAAGCGCCTCGGACCGCACTCGGTCGCCACGCTCACGATGCCGACGGTCGATCCGGTCGTTGCGCCGATCCTCTACACGATCCCGGTGCAGTTGCTGGCGTATTACACCGCCATCGCCAAGGGCACCGACGTCGACCAGCCGCGCAATCTCGCCAAGAGCGTGACCGTCGAATAGACGGTGGGCGAATAGGCGAGGATCCGCCGAAGCCGGCGCATTAAAAAAGCCGTGGGACCTTTCGGTTCCGCGGCTTTCTGATTCTTGGAGAGCGCCTTAGCGCGTGCCCTGGGGCAGGCCGGGCGGCGGGCCCGACGGCTGCGCCGGGGCGGGCTGACCGCCGCGCGGCTGGGGCTGGGCGGGACGCGGCTGCGCGGGCTGGGCCGGCATCAGCGTCTGCACGATGGCGCGGATCTTGGCGGCTTCCGCCTCCTGCGCCTTCTTGAACTCTTCCTCGCTGAGGAAGCGGTCCTTGTTCAGGTCCATCTCGCCGAACTGCTTGAGGGCGTGGGCCGTGAGCTCGACCCGGTCGATCTGGCCGTCCTTGTTGGTGTCGATCTCGGCGAACTTGCGCATGGCGATCTGCTTGCGCATGTCGAACGGCAGCAGGTTCTTGGCCTGCGGACCGTCGGCGGGGCCGGCCAGGACCAGATATTCCTGGCTGCTGATCTTGGCGTCCTTGTTCTTGTCGAGCTCGTCGCCCTGGCGGAGCTGCATGTCGATGAACTCGTTCAGGGTCATCATGCCCTGGCGACGACGCTGCTCGGCCTGCTGGCGCTCGGCGGCCTCGCGCTGCAGCGAACGCTGGACGATCAGGCGAACCTCGGGTTCGGTGACCTTGTTGTCGCGGTCGGTGTCGTAGTTGTTGAACTCCGAATGGACCAGCGCCTCGGCCTCGCCGCGCTCCACGAAGCCGTCGCGGTTGGTGTCGAGGTTCTGGAACTCCGCTTTGGCGCGGGTGCGGCGCTCCTCGAGCGGGGGCAGTCCGGGTGCATCGGCCGGCGTCACCGGCGGCTCGACGACCTTGATGAACTCCTCGACCGACAGCTTGTTGTCCTTGTTGACGTCGAGAGTCTCGAACGACTTCATCCGGTACTTCAGGAAGTCGGCGCGGGTGACCTCGCCCTTCTTGTCGACGTCGATGTCGATGAACCACTGCGGCAGCGGAATCGGCGGCGCGGCGCCCAGCGGGACATTGGGAACCGTCGCGGCGGCGGCCGGCGGCGGCGCTGCCGGCGGGGTGGCTGCGGCCGGCGGCGCGGCCTGGGCCGGCGGCCGGTTCTGCGGCCAGGCCTGGGTCGGGGGAGTCTGGGCCGCCGCCGGGAGGGCGAGGCAGGCTACAGTCAGGAAAAGGGTCGGGCGAATCATTCGGTTCATTTGCGGTGAGCCCGCTTTTGGAAGGGGAGTTTTCGTATCAGTTGCAAAGCGCGGCGTGTCAATGTCCGCAAAGCTTAGCCAACCTGCGGCGCAATCGCGCCGAAAGCATGGCGTTCTTCCATTTGAGTTGCACGCCCGCGCGGGATGCGCCATCGTAATTGAAATGCAGACCTCGAAGAAGGGTCGCAAGTACTTGGGAGGACAGGGTAATTTCGCCACGTTGGTGCGTGTAATGCACCAGCCGGCGGAACCAGCACGCACATGGCAGGACCATCTTCATCCCACGGCTCGCCGCTGCTGAGCGTGCGCGACGTCTCCGTCCGGTTCGGCGGCATCATTGCCCTCGATGGCGTGACATTCGATGTCTTTGCCGGCCAGATCGCCGGCCTGATCGGCCCCAACGGCGCCGGCAAGACGACCCTCTTCAACTGCCTCAGCCGGCTCTACACGCCCAATAGCGGCGATGTTCAGTTCGAGGGCCGCACCATCCTCGACCGGCCCCGGCACGCCATTCCCCAGATCGGCATCGGCCGCACGTTCCAGAACGTGGCCCTGTTCGACAAGATGTCGGTCCTCGACAACGTCAAGGTCGGTTGCCACAGCGTCAGCTCGACCAGCTTCTTCGAGAACGCGCTCAGGCTCCCCAAGGTCAAGGTCGAGGAGCAGGCGATCACCCGGCGCGCCGAGGAACTGATCGCCTTCATGGACCTCGCACCCTTCGCCCATGCCATGGCGGGCCCGCTGCCGTTCCCGATCCGCAAGCGGGTTGAACTGGCCCGCGCGCTGGCGTCGAGCCCCAAGCTGCTGCTGCTCGACGAGCCGGCGGCCGGCCTGAACCACGACGAGATCGAGGTCCTGAAAGGCCAGATCAAGCGCGTCCGCGACCTGCAGAACGTCACGGTGCTGCTGGTCGAGCATCACATGAGCCTCGTGATGTCGGTGTCGGACAAGGTGGTCGCGATCGATTTCGGCAAGAAGATCGCCGACGGCACGCCCGCCGAAGTGCAGCGCGATCCGGAAGTGATCCGCGCCTACCTGGGGACCGCGTAATGGCTGCGCTGCTTGAGGTGAGCGGACTGAAGGCCTTCTACGGCCAGACCCAGTCGCTCTACGATGTCGGCTTCGAGATTCCCGCGGGCGGCATCACGACCCTGCTGGGCGCCAACGGCGCCGGCAAGACGACCACGCTCCGCGCGATCTGCAACATGGTCCGGACCGACGGCACGATCCGCTTCGACGGCAAGAACATCCGCGGCATGGCGACGGAAGAGATCGTCCGCCAGCGCATCGCCCACGTGCCGGAGGGTCGCGGCACCTTCACGACGCTGACCGTCGACGAGAACCTGCGCATCGCGGCCTACACCCGCAAGGACAAGCAGGCGGTGAAGGACGAGCTGGAGCGCGTGTTCGTCTACTTCCCGCGCCTCAAGGAGCGCATCCAGCAGCAGGCCGGCACCCTGTCGGGCGGCGAGCAGCAGATGCTGGCGATCGCCCGCGCGCTGATGCTGAACCCGCGGCTGATGCTGCTCGACGAACCCTCGTTCGGCCTCGCGCCGCTGATCGTGCTGGAGATCTTCCGCATCCTGCGGCGCATCAACGAGGAAGAGAAGGTGAGCATCCTGCTGGTCGAGCAGAACGCCGCCCTCGCGCTCGACCTCGCCACCCACGCCTACGTGCTCGAAACCGGCAAGGTCGTGATGTCGGGTCCCTCGGACGTCGTGAAGAACGACGAGAACGTCCGCAAATCCTACCTCGGGTACTGAGGCCGCAATGGAACAGTTTCTCCAGCAGATCGCCTCGGGCCTCGCCAACGGCGCCATCTATGCCTGCGTGGCCCTCGCGCTGGTCATGATCTACGTCTCGACCGACCACATCAATTTCGCCCAGGGCGAGATGGCGATGTTCAGCACCTACATCGCCTGGCAACTGATGAGCTGGGGGATGAGCTACTGGGTCGCCTTCATCCTGACGGTGATCATTTCCTTCGCCATGGGCGTGCTGATCGAACGGCTGATCCTGAGACCGCTGCACAACGCTCCGGTGCTGTCGATCATCGTCGTGTTCATCGGCCTGTTGGCGATCTTCAACTCGATGGCCGGTGCCTTCTGGAGCTACCTGATCAAGGAGTTTCCGTCGCCGTTCCCCAAGAGCAGCTTCGGCATCGCCGGCGTGATCGGGCCGCATCAGCTCGGCGTGGTCATGGTCACGCTGATCGTGCTGGGGCTGCTGTTCGTGTTCTTCCGCTACACGCCGCTTGGCCTCGCCATGCGCGCGGCGGCGCAGAACCCGCAGATGGCCCGTCTGGTCGGCGTCCGCGTCGACTGGATGCTGGCGCTGGGGTGGGGGCTCGCGGCCTCGGTCGGCGCGGTGGCCGGCATCATGGTCGCCCACATCGTCTATCTCGAGCCCAACATGATGGGCGGCATCCTGCTCTATGCCTTCGCCAGCGCCCTGGTCGGCGGCATCTCCAACCCGGCGGGCGCGGTGCTGGGCGGCTTCATCGTCGGCATCCTCGAGAACATGGTGGCCTATGCCGGCAACCAGATCGAGAAGGCGACCGGCATCTACATCATCGGCAACGGCGAGAAGCTCACGGTGGCGCTGATCATCGTCATCTTCGTCCTGACGGTTAAACCCGCCGGCCTGTTCGGCCGGGTCGTCGTGAGGAGGGTCTGATCATGGCCGCCTCGTCGAACCGCTGGGTCTACGGCATCGTCGCGCTGGCGATCCTGGTGCCGCTGCTGCAGCCGGTGCTCCCCGATGTCGTCTCCGACTACCGCCTGTTCCTGGTCAGCACCATGATCATCGCCTCGATCGCGGTGCTGGGCCTCAACCTGCTCACCGGCTTCAACGGCCAGTTCTCGCTGGGCCATGGCGCCTTCTACGCGGTCGGCGCCTATACGGCGGCGATCCTGATGGACAAGCTGAACGTGCCCTACTGGGCCACGATCCCGGCAGCGGCCATCGTCTGCTTCATCGTCGGTTACCTGTTCGGCCTGCCGGCGCTGAAGCTCGAAGGGCATTACCTCGCGCTCGCGACCTTCGCGCTGGCGCTCGCGGTGCCGCAGATCCTGAAATACAAGTGGCTCGAAGGTCTCACCGGCGGCGTGCAGGGCATCGTGCTGATGAAGCCCGAGGTGCCGTTCGGCCTGCCGCTCAGCGAAGACCAGTGGCTCTATTATTTCTGCCTCGTGGTCATGATCGTGCTGTTCTGGGCGGCGGCCAACATGCTGAACAGCCGCAGTGGCCGCGCCATGATGGCGATCCGCGATCAATACCTGGCGGCCGACACGATGGGCATCGACACGTCGCTCTACAAGACGGTGACCTTCGGCATCAGCGCGGCGTACACCGGCATCGCTGGCGCCCTGTCGGCCTCAGCCATCGCTTTCGTGGCGCCCGACAGCTTCGGCATCTTCCTGTCCATCAAGTTCCTGATCGGTCTGGTCGTCGGCGGCATCGGCTCGCTGGCCGGCTCGGTGGTCGGTGGCATCTTCTACGTGCTGGTCGACAACTCGGCGCAGTCGCTGACGCAGTTCGTGAAGAACGATCTCGGCCTGCCGTTCGACCTGTCGGCCTATACGGTCTTCGGCGTCCTGCTGATCGTGATCATCTACCTGATGCCGATGGGCGTCGTGGGCGGCGTCTACATGGCCTACCGCAAGTTCAAGGCGGCGCGGGGCTGAGATCCGGGTCGGAATGCGGAAAGCCGCCTTGGGGCGGCCTTCATTCCGGCCGGAATCCGGTTAAACATCCAGTGGGTGAAGATCCGGAAAGTCTTTCAACGGGCATAGGTTCAACAAGGGAGGTTTAACGTGGGTACGAGCAGGCGTGGTTTCGTGGGCGGTGCGTCCGCCCTGGCACTGATGGGCGGCGCGAAGGTCGCCTCGGCGCAGAAGAAGTATTCCGACGGCGCGACCGACACCGAGATCAAGATCGGCCATACCGGCCCCTATAGCGGTCCGGCTTCGTCCTACGGCCAGATCGGCAAGACGCTCGAGGCCTACTGGAAGAGCGTCAACGACGCCGGCGGCGTCAAGGGCCGCAAGATCAAGTTCATCACCCTCGACGACGGCTACAACCCGGCCAAGATCGTCGAGCTGGTGCGCCAGCTCGTCGAGCAGGACAAGGTGCTCTGCACCTTCAACACGCTGGGCACGGCCACCAACACCGCCATCCACAAGTACATGAACCAGAAGAAGGTGCCGATGCTCTACGTCGCCACCGGCGCGTCGAAGTGGGGCAAGCCCAAGGAATTCCCGTGGACGATGGGCTTCCAGCCCGACTACCACACCGAAGGCGCGATCTACGCCAAGCACATCCTGGCCAACATCAAGGACGCCAAGATCGCCGTCCTCATGCAGAACGACGACTACGGCAAGGACTACTGGGAAGGCTTCAAGGAAGGCCTCGGCAAGGAGACCGGCAAGGTCGTCAAGCACGTGACCTATGAGGCCACCGACCCGACGGTCGACAGCCAGATCATCCAGCTGAAGGACTCCGGCGCCAACGTCTTCTTCAACATCGCGACGCCGAAGGCCGCCGCCCAGGCGATCCGCAAGGTCGCCGATCTCGGCTGGAAGCCGGCGCAGTATCTCAACAACGTGTCCGCCTCGGTGGGCTCGGTGATGAAGCCGGCCGGCTTCGAGAACTGCCAGGGCATCATCACGGCGCAGTACCTGATGGACCCGACCGACAAGCAGTGGGACAGCCACGAGGACATGAAGGCCTGGGTCGCCTGGATGGACAAGTGGATGCCCGGCGCCAACAAGGCCGACGCCAATCACGTGTTCGGCTACTCGGTCGCCAACCTCATGCACGAGACGCTGAAGAAGTGCGGCGACGACCTGACGCGCGACAACGTCATGAAGCAGGCGGCGAACTACCAAAAGTACAAGCTGCCGATGCTGATCCCGGGCATCACCATCAACACCAGCCCGACCGACTACTATCCGATCCAGTCGGTCAAGCTTGCCCAGTTCAAGGGCGATAGCTGGGATCTGTTCGGCGAAGTCATGTCGGCCGAAGGTTCCTGATCCCCGGTTCGTTGCATTGAGAATGAAGGCCGCCGGTAACCCCGGCGGCCTTTTTCTTTGGGCGAAATTGCCCTTTTCAAGCCGCCTCTTTGGCGAGAGGCTTCTCCCATTAATTCTAACAAGGGAGGAAGCGTTGATTACCAACAGGCGTGGTTTCATCGGCGGCGCGTCGGCCGCGGTTCTGCTTTCCGGTTCCCGTTCAGCGTCAGCGCAGAAGAAGTACGACGACGGCGCGACCGACAAGGAGATCAAGGTCGGTCACTTCTGTCCCTATAGCGGCCCGGCCTCCGCCTACGGCGTCATCGGCAAGGCGCACGAGGCCTACTGGAAGAGCGTCAACGACGCCGGCGGCATCAACGGCCGCAAGGTCGTCTTCGTCACTCGCGACGACGGCTACAATCCCTCGAAGTCGGTCGAGGTGACACGCGAGCTGGTCGAGCAGGAGAAGGTGCTCTGCCTGTTCAACACGCTGGGCACGCCGACCAACACGGCGATCCACAAGTACGTGAACCAGAAGAAAGTGCCGCATCTCTACGTGTCGACCGGCGCTTCGAAGTGGGGCAAGCCCAAGGAGTTCCCGTGGACGATGGGCTTCCAACCCGACTACCACACCGAGGGCGTGATCTATGCCAAGCACATCCTGTCCAATGTGAAGGACCCGAAGATCGGCGTGCTGATGCAGAACGACGATTACGGCAAGGATTACTGGGAGGGCTTCAAGGAAGGCCTCGGCAAGGACGCCAACAGGGTGGTGAAGCACGTGACTTACGAGGTCACCGACCCGACGGTCGACAGCCAGGTCATCCAGCTCAAGGACTCCGGCGCCAACGTCTTCTTCAACATCTCCACCCCCAAGTTCGCCGCGCAGGCGATCCGCAAGGTGGCCGATGTCGGCTGGAAGCCGGCGCAGTACCTCAACAACGTCTCCTCGTCCGTCGCTTCGGTCATGAAGCCGGCCGGCTTCGAGAACAGCCAGGGCGTCATCACCGCGGCCTACCTCAAGGATCCCACTGACAAGCAGTGGGACGCAGACGAGGAGATGAAGCTCTGGCGCGAATGGATGACCAAGTACATGCCGGGTGCCAACCAAGGCGACGGCAATTACGTCTTCGCGTTCGCCGTCTCGACGATGTTGCGGGAGACGCTGAAGAAGTGCGGCGACAACCTCACGCGCGAGAATGTCATGCGCCAGGCGGCCAACTTCCAGAAAACTCGCATCCCGCTGCTGCTGCCCGGCATCCTGGTCAGCACCAGCCCGACCGACTTCTATCCGATCCAGGCCGTCCAGCTCTCGCGCTTCAAGGACGATAGCTGGGAGCTGTTCGGCGACGTCATGGCGGCCGAGAGTACCTGACGGCTCGTCGCCCACAAAACCTCCCCCGCCAATGCGGGGGAGGAGATGCGTAGACTAGCGCGCGGCCGACTTGCGCTGCAGGGCCTGGCGGCACTCGGCGGTGTCGATGCGGCCGTTCTTGTCGACGTCGCAGCGCGCGAAGTTGCGGTCGGCCCCGGCCATGAATTCCGCCAGGGTGACGAACCCGTCCTTGTCGGTGTCGAGGAGCACGAAGTAGCTGGACTGGCTGCGCGCCTGGCGATCGGTCGGCAGGACGCTGTCGCCGATGGCGGGCGTGCGGGCGAACAGCTCGTCCTGGCTGAGCTTGCCGTCGCCGCTGGTGTCGAGGCTCTTGAATCGGGCCTGCTGGCCGGTCTTCCATTCCTCGGCCGTGACCGCGCCATCCTTGTTGGTGTCGTAACGCATGACGCCGCTGTCGGTCCGCGCGGCCCGGGCCCTGGGGGCGGGCGTTGCCGCCGGAGCTGACGTCGTGGCTGAGGTCGGGGGCGCTGTCTGGGTATCGCCGGGGGCGGCGAGGGCGGGGCCGGCCAGCATCAGGAAGGCTGTCGCAATCAGGGCAAATCTCTGCATGGGAATATCCTTAAAGTTGTGTCGGAAGACAGCAATACACGCGCCATTTCCCTTACCGGCCCGTCTAGGCCCCGATATAGTCTGCCCCGCGACCGAATTATGGCCGCGTTGAGGTTTTGTTCTCACTGGGGATAACCCATGGCCTACGACTACGATCTGTTCGTCATCGGCGCTGGTTCGGGCGGCGTGCGCGCCTCGCGCATCGCGGCGACCCACGGGGCGCGCGTCGGCATCTGCGAGGATTACCGCGTCGGCGGGACCTGCGTGATCCGCGGCTGCGTGCCGAAGAAGCTGCTGATGTACGGCTCCAAGTTCGCGCACGAATTCGAGGACGCCGAGGCCTTTGGCTGGACGGTCGCCCCGCCGACCCATTCCTGGGCGACCCTGCGCGACAACGTGAACAAGGAAGTCGACCGGCTGAACGCGGTCTATCTGCGCCTGCTCGACGGCGCGGGCGTGAAGCTGCACATGGGCCGCGGCCGTCTGATGGACCGCCACACGATCCAGGTCGGCGAGGAGACGATCACCGCCGAGAAGATCCTGATCGCGACCGGCGGCCATCCGGTGATCCCCTCGATCCCCGGCTGCGAACTGGCGATCACCTCGAGCGATGCCTTCCATCTGCCGGAGCTGCCCAAGCACATCACCATCGTCGGCGCGGGCTACATCGCCGTCGAGTTCGCCGGCATCTTCAACGGGCTCGGCGCCAAGGTCGATCTCGTGCTGCGGCGCGATCGCGTGCTGCGCGGCTTCGACGAGGAATGCCGTACCTTCGTGCACGAGGCCCTGAAGGACAGCGGCATCCGCATGCGCACCGAAATGGAAATCGGCCGCATCGTCGCCAAGGGCGCGGACGGCAAGAGCGGCCCGTTCGAGGTCCACACGCCGATGGGCGGCATGATCGAGACCGACTGCGTGATGTACGCGACCGGCCGTGCGCCCAACACCAAGGGCATCGGCCTGGAGAAGGTGGGCGTCCAACTCAACAAGGCGGGCGCCATCGCCGTCGACGAATGGTCGAAGACCACCGCCGACAACATCTGGGCGGTGGGCGACGTCACCGACCGCATCAACCTGACGCCGGTCGCATTGATGGAAGGCCACTGCTTCGCCGACACCGAGTTCGGCAAGAAGCCGCGCAAGGCCAACCACCACGACGTCCCGTCGGCCGTGTTCTGCCAGCCCGAGATGGCCAATGTCGGCCTGACCGAGGAGCAGGCCAGGCAGCAGCTCGGCGACCTGCGCATCTACACCGCGGCCTTCCGGCCGATGAAGTACACGATCTCGGGCCGCCACCAGCGCACCTTCATGAAGATGATCGTCGAGGCGGCGACCGACCGGGTGGTCGGCATCCACATGGTGGGCGACGACGCGGCCGAGCTGATCCAGGGCCTGGCGGTGGCCATGAAGGCGGGGGCCACCAAGGCCCATTTCGATGCCACCGTGGGTATCCACCCGACCGCCGGTGAGGAGTTCGTAACCATGCGCACGGCGCGGGCGGATTCGGCCCCGACCCGGGCAGCCGCGGAGTAGAACGGGGCCAGCCTCCCGGCTGGCCTTTTATCCACAGCACGTATAGTTTCACCCACCCCGCCGGCCCCTTTGGCCCGCGGGTCGAGGAGGAATCGATGACCGCGATCCAGGGCCAGTCCAGGGCCGATTCGCGCAACCCCGCAAAGGGCCAGTCCCGCAGCTCGAGCGCGGCCGATTGGTCGCTGACCAGCTGGCGTAGCCGGCCGGCCCTGCAGATGCCGGTCTATCCGGATGCCGCCACCTTGGCGGGCGCCGAGGCCCGCCTGCGCCGTTATCCGCCGCTGGTGTTTGCCGGCGAGGCGCGCAAGCTCAAGGCGTCGCTGGCCAAGGTCGCCAATGGCGAGGCCTTCCTGCTGCAGGGCGGCGACTGCGCCGAGAGCTTCGCCGACTTCACCGCCAACAACATCCGGGACACGTTCCGCGTGCTGCTGCAGATGGCCGTCGTCCTGACCTACGGCGCCGGCGTGCCGGTGGTGAAGGTCGGCCGCATGGCCGGCCAGTTCGCCAAGCCGCGCTCGTCCAACGTCGAGAAGATCGGCGACGTCGAGCTGCCGTCCTACCGTGGCGACAACGTCAACGGCTTCGAGTTCACCGCCGCCGCGCGCCTGCCCGATCCCGAACGCATGGTGCAGGCCTACAACCAGTCGGCCGCGACGCTGAACCTGCTGCGCGCCTTCGCCCAGGGCGGCTATGCCGACCTGCACGAGGTCAACCGCTGGAACCTCGACTTCGTGCGCAGCTCGCCGGCTTCGGCGCGCTACGAGGATCTGGCCGCGCGCCTCGACGAGACGCTGAACTTCATGGCCGCCTGCGGCCTCAGCTCCGCGACGACGCCGCAGATCGCCGAGACCGACTTCTTCACCAGTCACGAGGCGCTGCTGCTGCAGTACGAAGAGGCGCTGACCCGCGTCGATTCCACCTCGGGCGACTGGTACGACTGCTCGGCCCACATGCTGTGGATCGGCGATCGCACGCGCCAGCCCGACGGCGCGCATGTCGAGTTCCTGCGCGGCGTCCGCAACCCGATCGGCTTCAAGTGCGGCCCGTCGCTCTCGACCGACGACACGTTGCGCCTGATCGATACGCTGAACCCGACCAACGAGGCGGGCCGCATCGTCCTGATCGTGCGCATGGGCGCGGAGAAGGTGGCCGAAAAGCTGCCGCCGCTGGTGCGTGCGGTCGAGCGTGCCGGCAAGTCCGTGGTCTGGTCGTGCGATCCGATGCACGGCAACACCATCACGGCAAACAACGGCCGCAAGACCCGCCACTTCGATTCGATCCTGAACGAGGTGAAGGCGTTCTTCGCGGTGCACCGCGCCGAAGGCACCCATCCGGGTGGCGTGCATTTCGAGATGACCGGCCAGGAAGTCACGGAGTGCATCGGCGGCTCGACCGACATCACCGTCGACAACCTGAACGAACGCTACGAGACGCAGTGCGACCCGCGGCTCAATGCCAGCCAGGTGCTGGAACTCGCCTTCCTGCTCGCCGAGCAGCTCAAGGCCGAGCGCCTGTCGGTCGCGAGGGCGCGCCCGGCCGTCTGACCCACGTCAGCGGCTGAGCGCGTGAGAGCCCGGGGAGGGCCGATGACGCATCCTGAGAATGGCGAGATCGAACGCTATACCGACCACTACTTCAATCGCTCGAAGCAGGTGGTCGGCAAGTTCGGCGACTGCAAGGTCACCTATGCGATCTTCATGCGCCGGCCCGTGGTGTTCGCGCCGCGGCTCGCGCTGGAATGGCTGCAGGAAACCTGCCGCGCGCGCAACGCGACGGTAGATCTCGACCTGCGCTACCGCGAGGGCAAGTGGGTCGGCGCCGGCGAGCCGATGATGTACATCACTGGCTCGTTCTTCCACCTGGTCGATCTCGAGACGATCTTCCTGCAGAAGCTCGGCCCCGCCTGCGTGGCGGCCTACAATGCCTGGACCATGTGCGCGGACATGCCGAAGTCGGCCTTCCTCGCGATGGATGCGCGTCACTGCGCGGGCCAGGAGATGGCCGAGATGATGGCCTACGCGGCCTCGGTCGGCTCGGCCCGTGCCAAGCGCAAGGTCGGCGCCATCGGCTTCATCGGCAATGCGACGCACGCCACCGCGCACTATTTCGGGCGCGAGTTCGGCCTCGGCACCATGCCGCACGCCCTGATCGGCTATGCCGGTTCGACCCTACGCGCCGCCGAGATGTTCCACGAGACCTTCCCGACGGAAGGCATGACGGTGCTGGTCGACTACTTCGCGCGCGAGATTTCCGACTCGCTCGAAGTCTGCCGGCGCTTTCCCGAGCTGGCCGCGCAGGGAAACCTGTCGCTTCGTCTCGACACGACCGGCGGCCGCTACATCGAAGGGCTCGATCCCGCATCGTCCTATGCCGTGCTGGAGCGTTTCTCGCCGGAATCGATCCGCGGCTACCGGAGCGAGGAGGAGCTGCGCTATCTCGTCGGCACCGGCGTGTCGGCGGCGGCGATCTTCCATCTGCGCGCCGAACTCGACCGCAACGGCTTCGACAAGGTGAAGATCGTGGCGTCCTCGGGCTTCGGTCCGGCCAAGTGCCGCATCATGGCCGAGGCCAAGGCGCCGATCGACGTGGTGGGCTCGGGCTCGTTCCTGCCGTCCAACTGGTCGGAGACCTATGCCACCGCCGACATCGTCGAATATGACGGCGAGAAGCGTGTGAAGATCGGCCGCGAATTCCTGCATCGCAACAGGCCGGCCGGCGCGACCAAACCGCTTTGATCCGGGGAGAGGCATACATGCTGAAGCTCTATTTCACGCCGGGCACCTGCGCCACGGCCTCGCATATCGGCCTCGAAGAGAGCGGCGCGAAGTTCGACTCGCAGGAGATCTCCTTCGCCAAGAGCGAACAGAGGACGCCCGAGTACCTCAAGATCAATCCGCGCGGCCGCGTGCCGGCTCTGGTGGTGGACGCGGGCACGATCGTCGAAAACACCGCGATCCTCGACTACGTCGCCGCGACGTACGCGCAGCATCTGATGCCGAAAGATCCCGTTCTGCGGGCTCGCGCCATCTCGCTGATGGCGTGGTTCTCGAACACCGTGCACCCGAACTTCACCCATGTCGGTCGCCCCGAGCGCTTCGCCACCGACACGGCGGTGTTCGATCATCTCAAGGCGACAGGCCGCGACAACTTCCTCGCCAACCTGAAGGAGATCGACGGTCTTCTCGCGGGCAAGCAGTGGATCCTGGGCGACGAGTTCTCGGTGGTCGACGGCTACGCGCTGGTCTTCTACGGCTGGGGCAAGCGCATCGGCCTGCCGGTCGGCGAACTCAAGAACTACACCGCCTGGAAGGACCGCATGCTGGCGCGGCCTGCCGTGAAGCGGGTGCTGGAGCGCGAGCAGAGCGTCCTGCTCGCCGCCTGACGCGATGCCGGTTCACTGGACGATCGATTCCAGGGAGCGACTGATCACCGTCGTCGCCGAGGGCGACGTGACGCGCAGCGACGCCGACGCTTTCCTCGACGTGCTGGAGAGCGCCGGGTTGGTCTCGTACCGCAAGCTGTTCGACGGCATGCGGGGCGAGACGCGCATGACGTCCGATGATTTCATGGCGATCGGCGCCCGCATCCGGGCCGGACATCATGACGGGCAGGTCGGCGCACTCGCCGTGGCGCTGACGCGCGAGAAGGCGGAACTCGTGTCGCGCGTGTTGGGAATCATGGCATCGGCCAAGCGGCCCATGCGCATCTTCGACAATGTCGAGGACGCCCGCCGCTGGATCGTCCTGCAGCCGCTCTAGCCGGCCTCAGCCGACCACGAAGCTCTGGTACATGAACTGGAGATCGGCGCTTTCCTGCGGCGTGATCTCGCCGTCGAGGACGCGGCCTTCCCAAGCGCGCAGCTTGCGCTTCACGTCGACCGGTGTGCGCGGGCTCAGCAGCACCATGAAGAACTGCTCGTGCGGCGACAGCTCGCGCTCGCGGCGATAGCCGAAGGGGCCGCTGCCGGGCTGGCGCGCCGGCACGGCGACCTGCTCCTGAACCGGGGGCGGCGCAGGGGCGGGAGCGGCGGTGCGCGGCAGGACCGCGTCGTCGATGATCTGGTCCCAGGTCAGGCCGGCCTCACGTACCATGGCTGAGGCGAGCTTGGCGGCCGCCAGCGCCTCCTGGGCGTGGCTGCTGTCGAGGATCTCGAGGACCTTGACCAGGGTGTTGCGATTGAAGGTCGACACTAGCTTCTGCGCCTTTGACTATTGCATGAGCAACGGGCACTAAGTGCCTACAAGATATAGATGGATAAGCCTTGGATCAAGGCAAGCCCCCTGTAAACGCTTTTCCGGTCTATCTGGCGGGACTCGCCACCTGGTTCGTGCCGCTCGGCATCCAGATGGTCCTGTTCCCCTGGCTGGTCGCCGTCGTGCTGCACATGGACGCCTTTGCCGTGGGCGTCGCGCAGGCCGCTGTCATGGCGCCGTCGCTGCTCTTCCTGCCGCTGGGCGGGCTGGTCGCCGACCGCGGCAACGCCCGCGCGCTGCTGCTGCGCTACCATCTGCTCTATGCCCTGCCGCCGCTCGCGCTGGCGCTCGTCCTGTGGTCGGGCGGTCTCAGCTATCCGCTGCTGATCGCCTACGGCATTGCGGCCGGTGCGATCGGCGCTTTCGCCATCCCGACGCGCGACGCGCTGCTGCCGGTCGTGGCGCCGAAGGGGGGCCTGCCCAAGGCGGTGGCGCTGGCGACGGCCCTGCAGTTCGGTGGTCAGCTTCTGGGCATCGCCTGCGCCTCGACCGCCGACCGGTTCGGCGCGCTGCCGCTCCTGCTGCTGCATTCGGCCATGGTGCTGGCGGGATGCCTGTTCGTGCGCCGGCTGCCCGACCCGCCGCCGCATCCCAAGACCGAGTCGAAGGGCTTTTGGCGTAGCATGGGCGAGGGCGTGTCGGCGGCGGCGAAGTCGGATCAGATCTGGCCGGTCCTGCTGCTGAACTTCGGTGTCGGCATCTTCTATGTCGGGCCGTTCATGGCCGTGCTGCCGCTGGCAATCCGCGACCACTATGCCGGCGGCGCGGCCGAGCTCTCCTACATGAACCTGGCCTTCTGGGCCGCGACCATCGTGGCCAGCATGGCGCTGGCCGGCATCGCGCGACGGCTGACCCTGCGCGGGCGCCTGATCGGCGGTGCAGTCCTGACAGGCGCCGTCGTGCTGCTGTCCTTGGCGCAGTTGCCGCCGTTCCCGGTGTTCCTGGCACTGATCTTCGTCTGGGGCCTGGGCGCCGGCATCACCATGACGCAGAGCCGGACGGTGGTTCAGATCGTGGCGCCGGCTACCCATCGCGCGCGCCTGATGTCGCTGTTCCAGTTGGGCCTGAGCGGTGGCGGCCCGATCGGCGCCTTCCTTACCGGCACAATCTGCTCGATCTGGGGACTGAAGGCGGCGCTGCTCTTCCCCGCGCTCGCGATGCTGCTGATGATCGCGATCGTGCTGTTGAAGTCGCGCCTCTGGTCGATGCGGACGGTCGAGTAGGGACTACTCCGCGGCGGCGCGGAAGCCGATACCCAATGTCTGCCAGACGTCCTGCAGCGCCGCGACGAGGCGGGCCATGTCGTCGTCGCCGTGCAGCGGCGTCGGCGTGAGGCGCAGGCGCTCGGTGCCGCGCGGCACGGTGGGATAGTTGATCGGCTGGACGTAGATCGCGTGACGGTCGAGCAGCAGGTCGCTCGCCTGCTTGCAGAGCGCGGCATCGCCCACGGCGACCGGCACGATGTGCGTGGTCGACGGCATGACGGGAAGACCGGCCGTAGCGAGCCGGCGCTTCAGGGTGGCGGCGCGCTCCTGGTGGCGGACGCGCAGTTCCGGCTGGCTGCTGACCAGCCGCACGCTGGCGAGTGCGGCGGCGGCAATCGCCGGCGGCAGCGACGTCGTGAAGATGAAGCCCGAGCCGCAGGAGCGCACGAAGTCGACCGTGGCGGCGCTCGCGGCAATGTAGCCGCCGACCACGCCGAAGGCCTTGGCAAGCGTCGCCTGCACGATGTCGACCTTGTCCAGCACGCCGTCGCGTTCGGCCACGCCTGCACCGCGCGCGCCGTACATGCCGACGGCATGGACTTCGTCGAGATAGGTGAGGGCGCCATGGCGATGGGCGACGTCGCAGATCTCGCCGATGGGGGCGATGTCGCCATCCATCGAGTAGACCGATTCGAAGGCCACGACCTTGGGCGTCGCGGGATCGGACGCCGACAGCAGCTCCTCGAGATGGCGCGGATCGTTGTGGCGGAAGATGCGGCGGGTCGCGCCCGAGTGGCGGATGCCCGCGATCATCGAGGCGTGGTTGAACGCGTCGGAATAGAGCTCGCAGCCCGGCAGCATCGCGCCCAGCGTCTGCAGCGTCGTCTCGTTGGCGACGTAGCCCGAAGTGAAGACGAGGGCGGCTTCCTTGCTGTGAAGGCCGGCCAGCTCGCGCTCCAGCGCGGCGTGCAGCGTGTTGGTGCCGGAGATGTTGCGGGTGCCGCCGGCGCCCGAGCCCTGGGCGCCGATCGCGGCCTGCATCGCCTCGACGACGGCGGGATTCTGGCCCATGGCGAGATAGTCGTTGCTGCACCAGACGGTGACGTCGCGCGGCGTCTCGCCTTCGCGATGAAGACGGGCGCGTGGAAAGGCGCCGACGATACGCTCCAGTTCGGCGAAGACGCGATAACGGCCCTCGTCGCGCAGCCGGCCCAGATGGCCGTTGAAGAAAGCTTCGTAATCCATTTGCGCGTGTGTCTCCCGCGTGCCGATTTTAGTCGCAACCAGTTTTTCCCCGGAGACACAATTGGTCGCGGGACTGTGACGACAACTAAGAACGGTTCGCAGAAAATGTCAGCGCAGCAGCGGCACGATGAGCGCGATGCTGAGAAAAAGGGAGACCGACAGAAGCGGCAGTGCGCCCAGCCAGCGCGTTTGCCCCGGCAGGCCGTCCCAGTGGCGCAGCGTCGGTACGGCAGCCCACAGAGCAAACAAAAACCCCAGCGCCCAGAACAAGAGGGCGAGGGGCATTGCGACGTTCACTTGATCGTCGGTGGCCGTCGCGATGCCGAGGCCCACGACGGCCGGCGGGATCGCGGCGGTGAACAGGGACACCGCCCAGATCGCCCGGGTGCGGATGCGCTGGCCCGTCCCGAAAGGCGGCGTGGCGACAGACGTCGCGTCGCCGCCTTCGGAACCGGCGCTCACGCTCAGCCCTTGAACAGGCCTTCCGACTTGAGGTCGGCCAGCGTCGCGTCGAACGCCTGGTGCAGGCGGCCGAACAGGTCACCGAGTTCGGTCTCGGTGATGACCAGCGGCGGGCAGATCGCGACGCGGTCGCCCATGTTGCGCACGAACAGGCCACGCTCGACGGCGTGGTTGTAGACCCGCAGGCCGGCTGCGCCGGGGGCGCCGAGGTCGAGCGGCGCCTTGGTCTTCTTGTCGCCGACGATCTCGATCGCACCCATCATGCCGATGCTCATCGCTTCACCGACCAGCGGATGATCGGCGAACGACTGCACGTGCTTGGTGAAGATCGGGCTCATGCGCTTGGCGTGACCGAACAGGTCGGTCTCGTCGTAGATCTTCTGCGCCTCGAGCGCGACGGCTGCCGCCACCGGATGGCCGGAGTAGGTGAAGCCGTGTCCCCAGGTGCCGACCTTGTCGCTCTCCATCATCAGCGCCTGGTAGACCTTGTCGTTGATCATCACCGCCGAGATCGGCAGGAACGACGCCGACAGCGCCTTGGCGCAGGTCAGGATGTCCGGCTTGATGTTCATGGTCTGGCTGCCCCAGACGTTGCCGGTGCGTCCGAAGCCGCAGATCACCTCGTCGGCGATGAACAGCATGTCGTACTTCTGGCAGACCGCCTGGATCTTCTCGTAGTAGCCCTTCGGCGGCACGATCACGCCGCCGGCGCCCATCACCGGCTCGGCGATCATGGCGGCCACATGCTCGGCGCCGCCTTCCTTGATGATCAGCGCCTCGAGTTCCTCGGCGCAGCGCGTCGCGAACTGCTCCTCGGTCTCGCCTTCGGCGCCGAAGCGATAGAAGTGCGGGCAGGTCGTGTGGATGATGCCCTGGATCGGCAGATCGAAGGAGCGGTGGTTGACCGGCAGGCCGGTGAGGCTGCCCGAGGCCACGGTGATGCCGTGATAGCCCTTGGTGCGCGAGACGATCTTCTTCTTGAGCGGACGGCCCAGCGCATTGTTCATGTACCACACCATCTTCACGACGGTGTCGTTGGCCTCGGAGCCGGAGTTGGCGAAGAACACCTTCGACATCTCGACCGGCGCCATCGACTTCAGCTTCTCCGCGAGGTTGATCGCGGGCTCATGGGAGCGCTGGTTGAAGGCGTGGTAGAACGGCAGCTGCTTCATCTGCTCGTAGGCGACGGTCGCCAGACGCTCGTTGCTGAAGCCCAGCGCCGCCGACCAGAGGCCGGCCATACCCTCGAGGTATTCCTTGCCGTCGTCGTCCATCACGTAGACGCCGCGGCCGCGCACGATGGTCAGGGGACCGGTCGTCTCGTGCTTCTTGAAGTTGGTGTAGGGGTGGAGATGGTGGGCGATGTCCCGCGCGGAGTTGGAATTGCCGCGGAAACTGCGAGGAATGTCATTCATGCCGGTACCCCTGAAACTGTGGTGGGCGGCACGATAGCCCGGTTGAGGCAGAAGTTCACTGTATCTGACCATGCAAATTTTTTGTGCAATTGACGGCCCCATAGCCGCGGTGCAATTTGAGTGAGATATGCGCCCACGCAGGGCCGGCGGCCGGGGAGGCCCACCTGCGGGAGCGAACGGGGATCACGAAGGGGTAAAATCCATGAACTTCAATCTGCGGCATTCAGTGGCGCTGACGGCGCTTGCCTGTTCGGCCTTCGCCTTCACACCAGCGGCCGACGCCAAGACCTTCAAGTGGGCGAACTCGGGCGACGTCAGCTCGATGGACCCCTACGCCCGCCAGGAGACGTTCCTCCTGACCTTCACCGCGAACATCTATGACCCGCTGGTTCGCCGCGACAAGAACCTCAAGCTCGAGCCGGCGCTCGCCACGAAGTGGGGCCAGACCGACCCGAACACCTGGTTCTTCGACCTGCGCGAGGGCGTGAAGTTCAGCGACGGCACCCCGTTCACCGCCGACGACGTCATCTTCTCGATCAACCGCGCCAACGGCCCGGGCTCGAACGTCAACGGCAACTTCTCCTCGATGAAGGAGATCAAGAAGATCAACGATCACCGCGTCGAGGTGACGACCAGCGTTCCCGATCCGCTGCTCGCCGACAAGTGGGCGTCGATCTCGATCATGTCGAAGGCGTGGGCCGAGAAGAACAACGCCGTCCAGCCGGCGGACATGATCAAGAACGAAGAGAACTTCGCGACCCGCAACGCCATGGGCACCGGCCCCTTCATGCTGAAGGAGCGCCGCGCCGGCGAGAAGACGGTTCTCGTGCCGAACCCGACCTGGTGGGACAAGCCGGTTCATAACCTGACCGAGGTGATCTTCACGCCGGTGCCGAACGCCGCGACCCGCATCGCCGCGCTGAAGGCCGGCGACATCGACATGACTTACGAGGTCCCGCCGGCCGACACCGACAGCCTGAAGAAGGACGCCAACGTCACGGTCCTGGAAGGGCCGGAGACGCGCGTCGTGTTCCTCGGCTTCGACCAGGAGCGCGACGAGCTGGTCGAGAGCAACATCAAGGGCAAGAACCCCTTCAAGGACAAGCGCGTCCGCGAGGCGATGCACCGCTCGATCGACGTCGACGCGATCAAGCGCACCGTGATGCGCGGCCAGTCGTTCCCGACCAACCTGATGGTTGCCCCGGGCATCAACGGCTACACCAAGGACCTCGACAAGCGTCCCGCGCTGCTGAAGCCCGAGGAAGCCAAGAAGATGCTGGCTGACGCCGGCTATCCGAACGGCTTCGAGACCGGCATGGACTGCCCGAACGATCGCTACGTCAACGACGAGAAAATCTGCCAGGCCGTCGTGGCGATGCTCGCCAAGATCGGCATCAAGGTGAATCTGCGCGCCCAGACGCGCAATCTGTACTTCGCCAAGATCCTGCGCAGCACCTCGGACGGCAAGCCGAGCAACACCAGCTTCTATATGCTGGGCTGGTCGCCGGCGACGACGTACGACGTCCACAACGTCTTCGAGCAGATCATCCAGACGCCGGACGCGAAGGCCAAGAAGGGCCTCTATAACGCCGGCGGCTACTCGAACAAGAAGTTCGACGAACTGTCGAACAAGGTCGAGGTTGAGACGGACAAGGCCAAGCGCGACGCCATGATCGCCGAGGCGACCAAGCTCTATGTCGACGACTTCGCGTACATCCCGCTGCACCAGCAGGCGCTGGTCTGGGCGACGCGCAAGAACGTCGACCTGGTCCAGCCGGCCGACAACAGCTTCCCGCTGCGCTTCGTCAACCTGAAGTAGCCACACCACAAACAACCGGGCCCGGCCGCAGACACGCTGCGACCGGGCCCGGTTCCGTTCTGGCGTCTTTCCTGCTAGGGCTGCGCCAGGCCAAGAAGAACAGATGATCGCCTTCATTCTCAGAAGACTTCTGCAATCGATCGCCGTGCTCCTGACGGTCGGTCTGGTGGCCTTTTCCCTTTTTCGCTACGTCGGCGACCCGATCAACGCCATGGTCGGCCAGGACACGCCCGCCACCGAGCGTGAAGCGCTGCGCGAGCGGCTGGGCCTGAACGACAGCCCGCCGATCCAGTTCCTGCGCTTCATCGGCAATGCGGCCCAGGGCAAGTTCGGGTTGAGCTACCGTACCTCCGAGCCGGTCGGCCGGATGATCGTCGAGCGCATGCCGGCGACCCTGGAACTGTCGTTTTGCGCCGCCATCTTCGCCCTGTTCGTGGGCGTGCCCATGGGCGTCTATACCGGCCTCTATCCAAAGCACTGGTCGAGCCGGCTGATGCAGGCGGTATCGCTGATAGGCATCTCGTTGCCGACCTTCGTGATCGGCATCCTCCTGATCCTGGTCTTTGCGGTCTGGCTGCACTGGCTACCATCCTTCGGGCGCGGCGAGACGGTCATGCTGTTCGGCTGGTGGCCGACCAACTTCCTGACGATCAAGGGCCTGCAGGCACTTATCCTGCCGTCGATCACCCTGGGCCTGTTCCAGCTCACGCTCCTGATGCGCCTCGTGCGCTCGGAGATGCTGGAGGTGATGCGCACCGATTACATCAAGTTCGCGCGGGCGAGGGGCCTCACCAATCGCGCCATCAACTTCGGCCATGCGCTGAAGAACACACTGGTGCCGGTCATCACCGTCACCGGCCTGCAGCTCGGTGCGCTGATCGCCTTCGCCATCGTCACCGAGACGGTGTTCGCCTGGCCGGGTGTCGGCCAGCTCTTCATCCAGTCCGTGCAGTTTTCCGACATCCCGGTGATGGCCGCGTACCTGATGCTGATCGGGCTGCTGTTCGTGCTGATCAACCTCACGGTCGATCTTCTCTATTTCGTCGTCGATCCGCGCCTGCGCAGTCAGGGTGGCACGGCACGCGTGGCGGGGCATTGAGATGAGCGACCGTTCGACTGCTCAGCCGGGCTGGCTGCATCGGATCACCGACAGCGACATCTGGTGGAGCTTCAAGTCCTCGTCGCTCACCGTCGTGGCCGCCGTAGGCACGATCCTGATCATCGTGATCGCGTTCCTGTCGCCCGTGCTGGCACCGCACACGCCGTTCGATCCGGCGACGCTCAGCCTCAGCGACGGGCTGAAGCCGCCGGTGCTGATATCGCCGGATGGCGAGTGGGCATTCCCACTCGGCACCGACGACCAGGGCAGGGACATCCTGTCCTCCATCATGTACGGCACGCGTCTGTCGCTGGTGGTCGGCTTCGCGTCGGTCATCGTCGCCATGACGATCGGCATCGCGCTCGGCCTGCTCAGCGGCTACTTCGGCGGCGCTATCGACGCGCTGATCATGCGCGTGGCCGACGTGCAGCTCACCTTCCCGGCGATCCTGGTCGCGCTGCTGATCGACGGCATCGTGCGCAGCGTGATCTCGGTGCAGCGCCACGACGAGATCGCCGTCTTCGTCATCGTGGGCGCCATCGGGCTCAGCTTCTGGGTCCAGTACGCGCGCACGGTGCGCGGCTCGGTGATGGTCGAGAAGAACAAGGAATATGTGCAGGCGGCGCGGGTGATCGGCCTGTCGCCATTGCTGATCATGGTGCGCCACGTACTGCCCAACGTGACCGGCCCGGTCCTCGTCATCGCGACCATCAACCTCGGCCTCGCCATCATCACCGAGGCGACGCTCTCGTTCCTGGGCGTCGGCCTGCCGTCGACCGAGCCGTCGCTCGGCACGCTCATCCGCCTCGGCAACGACGTGCTGCAATCGGGCGACTGGTGGATCACCGTCTTCCCGGGCGTCACGCTCGCGGCGCTGGTCCTGGCCGTCAACCTGCTGGGCGACTGGTTGCGCGACGCCCTCAATCCGAAACTGCGATAGGTCACCCCAAGATGGCCGCCGCATCGAACAACGCACCGCTCCTCGAAGTCCGCAATCTCCGGGTCGAGTTCCCGACCCGCCGCGGCACCTTGCTCGCGGTCGACAATGTGTCCTTCGAGATCGCGCCGGGCGAAGTGCTGGGCGTGGTGGGCGAATCAGGTGCCGGCAAGTCGCTGACCGGCAACGCGATCATCGGCCTGCTCGAACCGCCCGGCCGCATCGCCGGCGGCGAGATCCGGCTCGAAGGCCGCCGCATCGACAATCTCCCCTACGAGGAGATGCGCCGGATCCGTGGCGCGCGCATCGGCGCGATCTTCCAGGATCCGCTGACCAGCCTCAATCCGCTCTATTCGGTGGGCCGCCAGCTCGTCGAAACGATCCAGACCCACCTGCCGCTGTCGGCCAGCCAGGCGCGCGCACGGGCGATCGAGCTCTTGAAGGAAGTCGGCATCCCCGGCGCGGAGATGCGCATCGACCACTATCCGCACCAGTTCTCCGGCGGCATGCGCCAGCGGGTCGTGATCGCGCTCGCACTCTGCGCCGGTCCACGCCTGATCGTGGCCGACGAACCCACGACCGCGCTCGATGTTTCCATCCAGGCGCAGATCATCGCATTGCTGAAGCGGCTGTGCCGCGAGCACGGCACGGCGGTGATGCTGGTGACCCACGACATGGGTGTGATCGCCGAGACCGCTGACCGGGTCGCGGTCATGTATGCCGGCAGGGTCGCCGAGATCGGCCCGGTGAGGGACGTGGTGAAGCACGCCAAGCATCCCTACACCAAGGGTCTCATGGGCTCGATCCCGAGCCTCGGCGTGCGCACCGAGCGGCTGACGCAGATCGATGGCGCCATGCCGCGCCTGACCGAGATCCCGCGCGGCTGCGCCTTCAATCCGCGCTGCACCTTCAAGGGCCAGCGCTGCCTCGTCGAGCGACCCGACCTGATGGCCGCCGGCAGCAGCCAGGCGGCCTGCTGGCTGCATGATCGCGGCGGCGTCGGGGCGCCCCTTCTCAAGGAGACGGTCGATGCCTGACGGCGGCGCCGATTTTGTCCGCATCGAGGGGCTGAAGCGCCACTTCGACGTGTCCGCGCCTTGGCTGGTGCGCAAGCTCGAGGGCCGGCCGCGCCAGGTCGTGCAGGCGGTCGACGGGATCGATATCGAGATCGCCAAGGGCGAGACCTTCTCGCTGGTGGGCGAGTCGGGCTGCGGCAAGTCGACGGTGGCCCGCCTGGTGGTCGGACTCTATCCGCCGACGGCCGGCCGCATCGCGTTCGACGGCAACGACATGGCGGGTCGCCACAGCCGCACGGATATGGCCGCGCTCCGGCGGCGCATGCAGATGATCTTCCAGGACCCGTATGCCAGCCTCAATCCGCGCTGGCGCGTGTTCGACATCATCGCCGAGCCGATCCGCGCGTTCGGCCTCTCGACGGGGAAGGCCGATCTCGAAGCCCGCGTCGCGGCGCTGTTGCGCCAGGTGAAGCTGAACCCGGCCGACGGCCGCAAGTATCCGCACGAATTCTCGGGCGGCCAGCGCCAGCGCATCTCGATCGCGCGCGCGCTTGCCAGCGAGCCGGAATTCCTGGTGTGCGACGAGCCGACCTCGGCGCTCGACGTCTCGGTGCAGGCGCAGATCTTGAACCTGATGGTGGACCTGCAGCGGCGCCTGCAGCTGACTTACCTGTTCATCAGCCACAATCTGGCGGTCGTCTATCACATCTCCACGCGGGTCGGCGTGATGTACCTCGGCCGGCTGGTCGAGGTGGCCCCGACCGAGACGCTGTTCCGGCGGCCCAAGCACCCCTACACGCGGATGCTGCTCGACACGATTCCCGACCTCGACATGACGGGCCGCCAGCGTAGCCCGGTCGGCGGCGAGGTGCCGAGCCCGATCAATCCGCCCTCGGGCTGCTCGTTTCATCCGCGCTGTCCCTTCGCCAACGACCGCTGCAAGAGCGAGCGGCCCAAGGCGTTGCCGATCGAGGGCGGCACGGTCGCATGCCACGCGATCGAGGAAGGCCGGCTGCCGGTCGAGGACAGGAGCTACGCGCTCAATACCTGAGGCGAGACCGGCCGGAGCGCGATCGGCTCGCGCCCTGGCCGTTGCTTATCCCTTGACGCAAAGCACCTGCTTCAAGGTGTGTTCGATGCTCACGAGGTCGGCCTGCGCGGCCATGACGGCATCTATGTCCTTGTAGGCAGCGGGCGTCTCGTCGATCACCCCGGCATCCTTTCGGCACTCGACACCCGCCGTGGCCGCGAGGTGATCCTGCAGTGTGAACGTCTTCTTCGCCGCGCTGCGCGACATGGCCCGGCCGGCGCCATGCGAGCAGGAGCAGAACGACTCCGCATTGCCCTTACCGCGCACGATGAAGGAGCGTGCGCCCATGCTACCCGGGATGATACCCAACTCGCCCTCGCGCGCACGCACCGCACCCTTGCGGGTCACGATCACGTTCTCGCCAAAGTGAGCCTCCCACGAGACGTAGTTGTGGTGGCAGTTCACGGCCTCGCAATCGCACGAGAACGGCTTGGCCACTTCCGTCGAAAGCGCGCCGAGAGCGGCCGCCATCATCAGCTGCCGATTGAACACGGCATATTGCTGGGCCCACTTCACCGCCTCGACATAGTCGCCGAACAACGCCGAACCTTGCGGGAGATAAGCAAGGTCCTCGTCGGGCAAGTTGATGAACCAGCGACGCATGTCCTCCTTGGCGCGTTCGATGAAGTACGTGCCGATGCGGTTGCCGATGCCGCGCGAACCGGAATGCAGCATGACCCAGACGCGGCCTTCTTCATCGAGGCAGACCTCGACGAAGTGGTTGCCGGTCCCGAGCGTGCCGGCATGGCTGAGCGCGCGCTCCATCGACCACTGCTTGCCCAGGGCGGAATGCTTGGCGAAGAGCTTCTGCAAGCCCTCGGCCATTCCCGGCGGCAAGGCGCTCGAAACGGCCTCCGGCACATTGCCCCACGCGCCGCGATCACCCGGACGGCCGTTGTTCGTGCGGCCGTGCGGGATGCGACGCTCGATCTCGGTACGCAAGGCGAGCAGGTTTTCCGGCAAGTCGGATGCCGTCAACGTGGTGCGCTGGGCCATCATCCCGCAGCCGATATCGACGCCCACGGCGGCCGGCACGATGGCGCCCTTGGTCGGGATGACGCTGCCCACGGTCGCGCCCATGCCCCAATGGACGTCCGGCATGACCGCAACGTGGCCGTGGACGAAGGGCAACGACGCCACATTGTGCAATTGGGCGAGCGCCGCGCCTTCGACAGGTACGCCGGCCGTCCACATCTTGATCGGCGCACGCTGGCTGGAATCGACTGTGAACGTCGCGGTCACGACAAACCTCCTTGAGCAAAGACGGCGCGCCCTCTTGCCGAGGGCGCTTTGGTGGAATGGAAGAGCGGGAGTGGGCGAGGGACCTGACGCCCCAGCGCGATGATTTACGGAAAACGCAGCTCAAGACTCTTGAGCTCAGCCGGGCCGGTTAAATGGCCCTGACTGCTCGCAGTAGTTGCGACGGTGGAATTCTCGTAAACATAAGGCCGCCCGAATAATCGACCTCGTGCGGTTTGTAAAGCGAAACCGATTGACGGCAGGCGTTGCAGGCGGGGCCGACGAATGTTGCCACCGGTGATAGCAAGCCGGGGAGCGATCCTGACGTCGTTGGTTTCCTGCACGAGCCATGATGTGCGCGGGCGCATGCCGAGCGCGCTTGATCTGTGGCGGGGCTCGCTTACGATCCGCCCCAACAGTTTCAATGGAGATTCAGGATGCCGGTCATCAACCGCATTGCCTCGTTCCACAAGGATATGACGGCGTGGCGCCATGACATTCACAGCCACCCGGAAACGGCTTTCGAGGAAGTGCGGACGGCCGACGTCGTCGCGGCAAAGCTGGAGAGCTTTGGTATCGAGGTCCATCGCGGCCTCGCCAAGACCGGCGTCGTGGGCGTGCTGCGCTCCGGCAAGTCCGGCCGCGCGATCGGCCTGCGCGCCGACATGGATGCGCTCGATGTCCACGAGACCAACGAGTTCGATCACAAGTCGACGATCCCCGGCAAGATGCACGCCTGCGGCCATGACGGCCACACGGTGATGCTGCTGGGCGCCGCCAAGTATCTCGCCGAGACCAAGAATTTCGACGGCACAGTCTACTTCATCTTCCAGCCGGCCGAGGAGAACGAGGGCGGCGGGCGCGTGATGGTGGAAGAGGGGCTGTTCGAGAAGTTCCCGGTCGAGGGCGTCTACGGCATGCACAACATCCCGGGCATCCCGGTCGGCAAGTTCGCCGTCCGTCCCGGCCCGATGATGGCCGCCTACGACATCTTCGAGGTCGTGCTGAAGGGCGTCGGCGGTCACGGCGCGATGCCGCAGCACACGATCGATCCGGTCGTGGTCGGCGCGCACATCGTGACGGCGCTGCAGTCGATCGTGGCGCGCAACGTCGACCCGATGGACACCGCCGTCGTCTCGACGACGCAGATCCATGCCGGCGACGCCTGGAACGTGATCCCGCAGGAATGCGTGCTGCGCGGCACTGTCCGCACCTTCAAGAAGCCGGTGCAGGATCTGATCGAGAAGAACATCGAGAAGATCTCGCGCAACGTCGCGGCGGGCTTCGGCGCCGAGGTCGTGAAGTGGCGCTACGAGAAGCGCTATCCCGCGACCGTGAACAGCGTGCAGGAGACCGAGTTCGCCGCCGCAGCGGCCGCGTCGCTGGTCGGGCTCGAGAACGTCAACCGCAACCCGACGCCGGCCATGGGCTCCGAGGACTTCGCCTGGATGCTGCTCAAGAAGCCGGGCTGCTACATCTGGGTCGGCAACGGCGACGGTGTCGGAAGCTGCATGGTCCATAACCCGGGCTACGACTTCAACGACGAGATCCTGCCGATCGGCGCTTCCTACTGGGCGACCCTGGTCGAACAGCAGCTCGCGCGCGAGGCCCTGCCGCAGGCGGCGGAGTAAGCCAGAGCTCCAACCTGCGACGCGGTCGTGTCAGGTCTGCACCCCTACGCCGGTGCCCGCATCGGGCTGGCGACGATGCACGAAAAGGAGCGGGCGCTCGGGCCCGCCTTCCGGCGCGTGCTCGACGCCGACGTCGTTGCCGTACCGGAACTGGATACCGACAAGCTCGGCACCTTCTCCGGCGAGGTCCCGCGGCCGGACGTGCTGGTCGAGACCTCGCTGCTGAAGGCGGAGCTCGCCTTCCAGACGATGGACGTCGATTGCGCGGTCGCGAGCGAAGGCAGCTACGGACCAATCGACCGCGTGCCGCTGATCTCCTGTGGTGTCGAGATCCTGGCCTTCGTCGACCGCAAGCGCGGTCTGCGGCTGGTCGACACTTTCCCGACGCATCATTCGAGCTGGCGACTGTCGCGCTTCCGCAGCGGCGATCCCGCGCGCCTCACCGTGCTGCGCGCCATGGGCTTTCCGCGCTACGGCGTCTTCGTCGCCTGCAGCAGCGACATGGATCATCCGGTGAAGGGGTTGGCCACCGAGGAAGAGGTGATCGCCACCATGGACCGCGAGGCCGAGCGCTCTACCGAAGGGCTGGCGGTCCTCTATTCGGACATGCGCGCGCACCGCAATCCGACCCGCATGAAGGTGCTGCGCGCCGCCGGCTGGCAGCTCGCCAAGCGCCTGCAGTGTCTTTGTCCGAAGTGCCAGGCGCCGGGCTACGGACGTCAGGAATCGCGCCGCGGCCTGCCGTGCGAAGCCTGCGGCGATCCCACTCATTGGATCGACTTCGAGATAGATGGCTGCTCGGTGTGCGGCCACGCCGAGACGAGGCCACGCAAGGACGGGCGCAAGACCGCGCCGAGGCTCTCCTGCAAGAGCTGTCGCGAGATCGAATAACTTCCGTCGTCCCGAGCGGAGCCGCCCGCAGGGCGGCGTAGTCGAGGGACCTCTTTTCCGGCGCACGATGCGTTGAAGCGAAAAGAGGTCCCTCGACTTCGCTGCGCTCCGCTCGGGACGACGGCGGGGACTAAACCGCCAGATCCGTCGCGAGATGGAACAGGCAGTCGCCGCGTTCGCAGCGGGCAGGGACGCGTTTGCAGAGGACGAGGCCGGCGCGCTTGAAGCGCACGATCTCGGGCTCACGCCACGGCGTGTGGTGGAAGTGGATGCGGCCAGCCGGTTGGTCGGCCTTCACCTCGTCGCCCAACTCGACCAGAGGCTCGAACAGGCCGCCATCGGAGGCATAGACGTAGTAGTCGTCGCCGCCGATCTCGGTGAAGCGCGTCTTGGTCGGCGCGGGCACCGGGCCCCTGCAGCAGGCCGACATGGGCCAGCACGCGGCGCATGCCGTCCTCGGCGACCTTGAGCGACGTCGGCGTCACGAGACCACCGCCACCGAGTTCGGTTCCCATGCCGACGACGCCCTGACGGAACGAGGCCGAGGTGAAGGTCCGGCCGCCGCCCTGGGGGGCGGCTGCGATGTAGCTCACCGGCGCGCCGAACGCCTTGAGCATGCCCATGACCTTTTCCATGCGAGCGGCGTCCGGGTGACGGGCCGCCAGCGCGCTCGGAATATAGGTGAGCGAGCTGCCACCTGAATGGAAGTCAAAGGCGTAGTCGAAGCCCGGCAGCAGCGCGTGCTCGATCCAGTAGGCGATCTGCTGGGTGATCGTGCCCTCGGCATCGCCGGGGAACGAACGGTTGAGGTTGCCCTCGTCGATCGGCGAGGTGCGCTTGCCCTCCATCGCGGCCGGGAAGTTGGCCGAGGGCAGGATCACCAGCCGGCCCTTGATGTCCTTGGGCTCGATCGAGCGGATCAGGTTGCCAAGGCCAATCTGGCCTTCCCATTCGTCGCCGTGATTGCCGGCCTGCATCAGCACGTTGGGCCCATCGCCGTTCTTGATGCGGACGATGGGGATCGGGATCCAGCCATAGGCCGAGCGATGGACCGAATGCGGTACGCGCACGAAGCCGGTGGCCTTGCCCTCGGCATTGAGGTCGATGTCCGGCGAGAGCCGGCTCATCGCGGTAAAATCGGTATGCTTGGTCTCGGTACTCAAATCGGTTCACTCCACAGGCGTTCATTGACCAGCGCCTCGGCCACGTCGGCCGAGATTGCCGAAAGGAGCTTCTCGCCCTTCGCGGCGCTGGCGGTTCCGGCATCGCCGATGACGCCGATCGGCGAGCGGCTGGAAAGCTGCCGCCAGCGATAGACGCCCTCGTTGACGGTCGGGATGGCAGACAGTCCGGGGATATAGGGGCCGTGCATCTGCGACAGCTCCTCCGGATTCACGAGCTCGGGCGCCATCGCCATGATCATCGAGGTCTCGGCCTCGCAGGCATGCAGCAGCGCCTTCTGCTTCTCGAGCAGGCTGGCGATCGACTTGGCGGCGATGTCCCAGTAGGTGCCGGTGGCGAGCGGCAGTTTGTACTCGACCGTCAGCTCGCCGATCATGTTCTGCAGCGCCGTGGTGTTTCCGCCATGGCCGTTCAGCACGAAGATGCGCTTGAAGCCGTGGCGGATCGCCGACGTCACCACGCAGCGGATCACCGCGTTCATGGTGGCATAGTCGAGCGTGATCGTGCCGTTCAGCGACATGTGGTGTTCCGACATGCCGTACGGGATGGTGGGCGCAACCACCACCGGCGTGGTCTTCGCCATGATATGCGCCGCGCGATGCGACACTTCATGGACGCAGCGCCAATCGACCATGCTGGGCAGGTGCGGCCCATGCTGCTCGGTGGCGCCGATCGGCACGATGACGATGGCGTTGCGCGCCGCCAGCGCCTTGATCTCCGAGGCCTTGAGCCTCGACCAGTCGATCTCGGTCATGGGACTAGAGCGACGGCAGCGGGGCCATCGGCGAGCCCAGCCACTTCTGGTGCAGGCGGTCGAGCTCGCCGTTCATCGTGTTGAAGAAGATGAAGCTGTCGAGCCAGCGCACCAGGTTCTGCTCGCCCATGCGCACGCCCATGTGGGCGGGGCTGCGGCGGATCACGAACTTGATCTCGAATTCCTTGTTGGGATTGCGCTTCTGGAGATCGGGAATGATCAGGTTGTTGGTGGCGAACAGCTCGGCCTGGCCCGACAGGTAGGCGGCGGCCGCGGTCGCGTCGTCCTCGGTACGCATGATGTTGGCCTTCGGCGCCATCGCCGACAGCGCCAGCTCCTGCGTGGTGCCCTTGGCGGCGGCGACCTTCAGGCTGCCGATCTCGGCGGCGGACTTCACGTTGGCGCTCTTCGGCCCGAAGACCGACAGGTTGGTGTCGGCATAGGGCGCCGTGAACATGATCTGCTTGGCGCGCTCGGGCGTGAGCCCCATCACCGAAATCACGATGTCGACCTTGTCGGTCAGCAGGAACGGGATACGGTTGGCCCCCGTCACCTGCTGCAGCTCGAGCTTCACGCCGAGCGCCTTGGCGACCATGCCGGCCAGCTCCACGTCGAAGCCCTCGGCCTCGCGCTGCTGGTTCTGCGAGCCGAACGGCGGCACGTCGAGCGGCACGGCGATGCGCACCACGCCCTTCTTGAGGATGTCCTCGAAACGGTCGGCCTTGGCGGCGGTGGCGCCGAAGGCCATCAGGCCGACGGCCAGGAGCCCGGTCAGGAAACGCTTGATGCTCATGTCTCTATTCCCCCTCTTGTTGTCTGCTCAATGAAGCACTGCGCTCAGAAAGGTCTCGAGTTCGGGTGTGCTGGGCTTGGCCAAGGTCGCGGCAGCCGGTCCCTGTTCCCAGATCTTGCCCTGGTGCATGAAGATGACCCGATCGGCGACCTTGCGGGCGAATCCGATCTCGTGGGTGACCAGCATCATCGTCATGCCATCCCGCGCCATCTCTTCCAGCACCTTCAGCACTTCGCCCACCAGTTCGGGGTCGAGGGCCGAGGTGATCTCGTCGAACAGCATGAGCACCGGCTGCATCGCGAGCGAGCGGGCGATCGCCACGCGCTGCTGCTGGCCGCCGGAAAGCTGGTCCGGATAGGCGTCGATCTTTTCAGCCAGTCCCACCTTGCGCAACACGGCTTCGGCGAGCTTGCGCGCCTCGGCCGGCGCCATGCCCTTCACGACCTTCGGCGCCAGGGTGATGTTCTTCTCGACCGAGAGGTGGGGGAAGAGATTGAAGCTCTGGAACACGATGCCGACATGCTGGCGCAGTTTGCGCAGGTCGGTGGCGGGATCGTTCACCAACGCACCGTCGAACGAGACCGTGCCGCCCTGGATCGGCTCGAGCCCGTTGATGCAGCGCAGCATTGTGCTCTTGCCCGAGCCTGAGCGGCCGATGATGGCGATGATCTCGCCCTTCTCGACGGAGAGGGACACGCCGTTCAGCACGGTGTGCTGACCGTAGCGCTTGATGACGTCCTTGAGTTCAACGAGCGACATGCAGCCTCCGCTCGAGCCACCGACTCCACTGCGTCAGCGGGAAGCAGAGCGCAAAGTAGATGGCGGCGACGATGAGATAGACGGTGAAGGGACGGAACGTGGTGGCGGTGGTGAGCTGGCCCTCGCGGGTCAGCTCGACGAACCCGATGACGGCGGCCAGCGAGGTGTTCTTGATGAGCTGGACGAGGAAGCCGACGGTCGGCGGGATGGCAAGGCGCAGAGCTTGGGGAACGATGACGTAGCGAAGCTGCTGGGTGAAGCCCAGGCCAAGCGACGCGCCGGCCTCCCACTGGGTGCGCGGGATCGCCTGCAGGCAGCCGCGCCAGATCTCGCCCAGGAAGGCGCCGGCATAGATCGAGTAGGAGGCGGCCGCGGCAATCCACGGCGAGACCGTGAAGCCGAAGATCGAGAAGCCGAAGAAGAAGACGAACAGCCAGGCCAGCAGCGGTGTGCCCTGCACCACGAGGACGTAGATGGCGCCGATCCAGCGCAGCGGCGCAAAGGAGGAGACGCGCAGCAGCGCCACCAGCAGCCCGACCAGGCCGCCGCCCAGGAAGGCGATCGCCGTCAGCGCCAGCGTCCAGCGCGTGGCCGCGATCATGTAGAGGACGTCGATGTAGGAGAGTTCGCGGATCATCGCCGGGCGAACACGAGCTGGTAGAAGGCCGCGAACAGCAGGCGGAAGATCAATGCCAGCACGAGATAGCCGCCCGCCACCAGGACATAGACCTCGAAGTCGCGGAACGTGCGCGACTGTATGATCGAGGCCATGTGGAACAGGTCCTGGGCGGAGATCTGCGACACCACGCTGGTCGCCAGCATCAGCAGCACGAACTGGCTGGCGAGCGAGGGGAACATCAGCTTCATCGCCGGAAAGATGATGACGTAGCGGAAGATCTGGATCGGCGAGAGGCCGAGCGACTGGCCGGCTTCGATCTGCGAGCGCGGAATGGCCTCGAGGCCCGCGCGGATGATCTCGATTGAGTAGGCGCCGAGATTGATCGACAGCGCGATCATGGCGGCGGTGTTGGCGTCGAACTTGAGGCCGGCGCTGGGCAGGCCGAAGAAGATCAGGAAGAGCTGGACGATCAGCGGCGTGTTGCGGATCGTCTCGACATAGACGGCGATGGAGCGGCGAAGCCACGGCCGGCCGTAGACCCGGCCGGCGGCGCCCGCGAGGCCGATCACCAGTCCGGCGGCCATCGCGATCAGCGACAGTTCCAGCGTCAGGATCAGGCCGTCGAGCAGGAAGTCCCACGCGGCGAAGACGTCGCGGAACTGGAAACTGTACGTCATACGGTGGCGGCTGCTCCCCTCGCGGGAAAGACTAGCGCCTCTCGCTACGGGGATCGAGCGCGTCCTGCAGCCCATCACCTAGGAAGTTGAAGGCGATCACCGTCAGGAAGATCAGCAGGCCGGGCCACAGCGCCAGCACCGGCGCTTCCTGCAGCAGTTCCTGTGCACCGGTCAGCATGTTGCCCCAGCTCGCCGCCGGCGGCTGGATGCCGAGGCCAAGGAACGACAGGGTCGATTCGAACAGGATCAGCGTGCCGACCGACATGGTGGTCGCGACGACCAGGGTGCCGGCCGTGTTGGGCAGGATGTGGCGGAACATGATGCGGCCCGGCCGCGCGCCCAGCGCCACGGCGGCCCGCGTGAAGTCGCGCGCCTTCAGCGACAGGGTCTCGGCCCGCACAAGCCGCGCGACCGTGGTCCAGCCGGTCAGGGCCACGATCACCACGATGCGGTAGAGCGAGAACATCTCCGACTGTGCGATCTCGGCCGGAATGCCGAGCTTCCGCGGATCGACGGCCGCCAGCACGATCAGGAGCGGCAGAAGCGGTAGCGAGATCACGCCGTCGGTGAGGCGCATCAGGAAGGCGTCGAAGCGCCCGCCGAAATATCCCGCAACGACGCCGACGATGGCGCCGAGGATCGCCGAGAGCAGGGCGCCCGCGATGCCGACCAGCAGCGAGACGCGTCCGCCGTCGAGCAGGCGCTGGAAGAGGTCGCGGCCGAGATCGTCGGTACCCAGCCAGTGTTCCGCCGACGGTCCCTCGAAACGGCGGAATAGATCGGTCTGTGTGGGATCGACGCCGCGCAGCTCGGCGATCAGCGGCGCGGCGAGGGCCAGCACCAGCATGACCGACAGGAACGCCAGCGAAATCCAGGCGAGCCGGTGGCGCAAAATGCGCCGCCATGCGGCCGGTCGGAGGGCGATGGTCGTCATGGAGCTACATCGGCCAGCGAAACGCGCGGATCGACCCACGCATAGGCGAGGTCGGCCAGCAGGTTGCCGGCAATGGTGGCCGCCGTGGCCACCAGCAGGCCGACCAGCGCCAGATTGTAGTCGTTCTCGAGAATGGCCTGGTAGATCGCCTTGCCCATGCCGGGCCAGGCGAACATCGTTTCGGTGATCAGCGCGCCCGACACCAGCCCGCCGAACGAGAGGGCGAGGATCGTCAGCACGGGCGACAGCGCATTGGCGAAGGCGTGTCGCCACAGCACGATGCGCTCCGAGGCACCTTTGGCGCGGGCCGTCCGCACATAGTCCTGCCGCAGCGCCTCGATCATCGCGCCGCGCATGAAGCGGGTGTAGCCGCCGAGTTGCACGAGGGTCAGCGTCAGCACCGGTAGCGCCAGATGGCGGAGCTGGTCGACCGTCGCGGCGGCCCACGACGTGCCGGGCCGGATATCGGCCATGCCGCCGGCCGGCAGCCAGCCGAGCTTGACGGCGAACAGGGTGATCAGCAGCAGCGCCAGCCAGAAGGGCGGGGCGGATATGCCGCCGAAGCACAGGAGGTTGATCAGGTAGTCGGCCCGGCTGCGCGGATGGGCGGCGGCCCACATGCCGAGCGGTAGCGCGATCGCCACCGAGATGACGAAGGCGAGGCCTGCCAGCGCGAGCGTGTTCAGGAGGCGCGGCCACAGCACGGTCAGCACCGGTTGGCCGAAGGAGCGCGAGTAGCCGAAGTTGCCCTGCAGGGCCTGCAGCAGCCAGGCGAGATATCGCTCGAACAGTGGCTTGTCGAGACCGTAGGCGGCGCGCAGGCGGGCGGCATCGGCGCTGGTCATCGTCGGGTCGCCCGAGATCATCATGTCGATCGGATCGCCCGGCATCAGGCCGATCAGCAGATAGACGATGAGGCTCATCAGGAGGAGGGTGACCGCCGTCTGGACGGCGCGCGCCACGAAATAGCGGCTCATGCCGTCATTCCGCTGATCTTGCCGGCATCTAGTTTTCCCAACGCCATTGCTCGACCCACAAGGTCGAGCTGTTGAGCGTGCCGGTTGGCGTTACGCCCTTGAGCGGCTTGGGAATTACGAAGGGATCCACCCGGAAGAAAAGCGGCAGGGACGGCAGGTCGTCCGCCGCCAGCTTCTGGATCTCCGCGAAAAGGGCGCGTCGCTTGGCAACGTCAAGTTCGCGCTCGGCGGCATCCAGTGCCTTGTCCATGTCGGGATTGGCGTAGCCTGGGTAGTTCTGGCCGCTCCAGCCGTTGGCCGCCGTCGGGATCTCCTGTGAATGGACCGACGAGCGCGGCACGCCCTCCGGCCGCTGCACCCAGGCGTACATGCCAAGGCCGCTATAGGTCCGTTTGCCCATCGCATCGAAGAAGATGCGCGGCGTTTCGGCCTTGAGGCGGACTTCGATGCCGACCTGGCGGAGCTGGCTCTGGATCACCTGCGCCACCAGTTCGCGGACCCTGTTGCCCGCCGTCGTGCCCAGTTCGACGGACAGCTTCTCGCCGGCGGCGTTCTGGCGGACGTTGTTGCGGATGGTCGAAAAGCCGGCCTCATCGAGCAGCTTGCGAGCAGCCGCGGCGTCGTAACCGTACTGTCGCGCCGCCGGGCTGAACATCGGGTCGAGGTCGCTGATCTGGCCATGGGCGATCGGCTGCTTGCCCTCGAACAGCTTCTCCGAGATCGCCTTGCGGTCGATCGCCAGCAGCATCGCCTGCCGCACGCGCTTGTCAGCCAAAAGCTTGTTGTCGAGGTTGACGTCGATGTGCTCCCAGATCAGCGCCGGCTTGTAGACGACGTTGTACTTGTCCTTGTGGCGCTTCTCGAAGGCGATGGCCTGGTCGAGCGACAGGCCCAGTTCGCCCAGCACATAGTCGACGCTGCCGGACAGGAGATTGGCCTCCAGCGCCGCCGTGTTTTCGATGATCCGGACGGTGATGCGCTTGAAGTAGGGTTTCTGGCCGGTCCAGGTCGGGTTCTGTTCCAGCACGACCTTGCTGCCCGGCACGATCTCGGTGAGACGATAGGGGCCGAAGCCGAGGCCGGGATTGGTCGACTGCGTGTCGTAGGCAGTCTTGTTGCGATACTCGGCCGGATTGGCGTCGAAGATCGGCTTCTCGATATGGGCCGGCAGGAGCAGCAGGCCTATGCTGTTGTAGTCGAAGGTGACCCGGTCAATCGTCATGGTGAAGCGACGGTCGTCCTTAACGTCCAATTTCAGGATTCTCTTGTAACCCTCTGAAGACGCTACGCCCGAGAGTGGATGCTTGCCGACCTCCAGAGTGAAGGCCACGTCCCTGGCGGTGACCGGCGTGCCATCGCCCCAGCGCATGTCGCGCAGCTCGACGTCGATCTCCATACCCTTCTTTCCGTCGGGCAGGTCGATCACCCGCGCCTTGCCGTTCTCGATGGTCGGCAGTTCGGTGCAGACGAGGCAGACGAGCTTCCAGTCAGCGTCGTAGGCCGTGACCGGCCGCGCCGTCATGTTGGCGATCAGCGACTTGGCCAGCATGGAGCTGATGACCGGGTTCCAGGTGCCCGGCATCTGCGTCATGGCGACGACGAGTTCGTCCTTGGCCTGTGCCTTGACGGCGGCAGGAGAGGCGAGGGCGCCGAGCGCCAGGATGAAAGAAAAAATGCGGCGGATCATGTCCGCCGCACCGTAGCAAAGAGCTGGCTAGCGGCCCAGCGGTCGAGGCGCGGGCGGACGGCCGCCGTGGCTGGCCGACCACTTCTCCGGCGCTTCGAGGAAGGCGCGCGTCTCGACCAGACCCTTCTCGTCGAAATACTTGTGCTTCTCGGCCGCTTCCAGCGCGTCCCACCAGGTGGCAAGCGCATGCAGCTTCACGCCGGCCGCGGCCAGCATCTCGATGCTCTGCGGGAAGATGCCGTAGTGGAAGACCACGAAGCAGTCCGTGACCTTAGCCTCGGCCTTCTTCAGCGCCTCGATGAAGACCAGCTTGCTGCCGCCGTCGGTCGCGAGATCCTCGACCAGCAGGACGCGTTTGCCGGGCTTCAGCTCGCCCTCGATCTGAGCCATGCGGCCAAAGCCCTTGGGCTGCTTGCGCACGTAGATCATCGGCTTCTTGGCCAGCGCGGCGAGGAAGGCGGCGAACGGGATGCCCGCAGTCTCGCCGCCGGCCACCACGTCGATCTTGCTCCAGCCGATGGTCTTTTCGATCATCTTGTGGGCGTGAGCCATGATCTTGGCGCGCGCTTCCGGGAACGAGATGATCTTGCGGCAGTCGATATAGACCGGGCTCGCCCGTCCCGACGTGAAGATGTACGGGTTCTCGGGCCGGCAGTGGATCGCCTCGATCTCCAGCAGGAGACGGGCAGTCTCACGCGCTTCGGCCGTACCGCTGACGCGGTCCGAGTTTGCCTTGCCGTTCAACTTGTTAGCGGCCTGGTCTGTGTTGGCAGTACCAGTCGTCTTGGCTTTCTTCTTCGTCGCCATGCTGCTTTTTCCCCCACGCCGCTTGCGACAAAATGACGGGCGTGTGTTTAGCGTCCATCCCGAATACCGGCAAGGGCGCGGCGACGAATCCGGCAGTACGGAGGCGCAAAATTTAGTCAGTTTCGGAAAGAGACTTATTTTTTGTGACCGCGACAGGCAAACGCCACCCGCGATGGATCGACATCAGCCTCAGGAATAGACAAATCCCGGCCCCCGCCAGCGCCACGGGATGGCGGGGGAGATCGAGCCAGAAGCCCACCGCGACAGTCCCGGCGCCGGCCAGGGCAGCCACGGCGTAGAGTTCGGAGCGCAGGACCGTCGGAATCTCGCGGGTGAGGAGGTCGCGGGCCACGCCGCCGCCGATACACGTCACCATGCCCAGCATCGCGGCCATCAGGGGGCTGAGCCCGTAGGCGAGCGCCTTCTGGGTGCCGGTTACGGCGAACAGGCAAAGGCCGGCGGCATCGAACAGCAGGACCGGGGTGCGCAGCCGGGCAATCAGGTCCGAGGCGAAGAACCCCACGAGGCCCGCACCGACCGTCACGGCGAGGTAGCGCCAGTTGGCGAGGGCGGCCGGCGGGACGGCGCCGATCATCACGTCGCGCGCCATGCCGCCGGCGACCGCGGCGACCCAGGCGAGGACCAGCACCCCGAACAGATCGAACCGCTTGCGCACGCCTTGCGTCGCGCCGCTGATGGCGAAGACGAAGGTTGCAGCCAAGTCCATCGTGTCGAAAAGCATGGGGGAGACATTACAGAGATTGCCGCCCGCCGCCGAGATGGCAGAGTGAGGGGATGGAGCCAGCATGACCGAAACGACCGTCCCGCCCCGCGGCTTCCGCCGTTTCGTGCATGCCCGTACCCGGCTGCTGATCGCGTTCGCCGCCGGCCTGGCACTCTTCCTGTTGCTGCCGCAGGACATGCGGATCGAGACGAGGGGGCTGCTGGGCTGGGACCTGATGGCGGCGGCCTACATCGCGATGACGCTGCGCATGATCGCCAAGTCGACAGTCGATACCTGTTACGCGCGTGCCGCCTACTATGACGAAGGCGATTGGGTCATCCTTCTCGTGGTCATCGTCAGTGCAAGTGCGAGCTTCGCCACGATCTTCTCCGAGCTCGCGATGCTGAAGCAGCCGCACGCGTCGCTCTTCCACGCGCTGTCAATCTCCGGCGCAACCGTGGCGCTGTCCTGGACGTTCACGCATCTAGTGTTCACCCTGCATTACGCCAACATCTACTACCGCCCCGACGATGACGGTCCCGGTGGCCTGGAATTCCCCGGCGACCGGCCGCCGGACTATCGCGATTTTCTCTACTATTCGTTCGTGATCGGCTGCGCGGCTCAGACCGGTGATGTCGGTACCGTCTCGCCGGCGATGCGCCGCATCACTCTCGTGCACGGCATCGTTTCCTTCACCTTCAACACGGCGATCCTGGCGCTCACCATCAATGTCGGGGCGAGCCTTCTGTCATGAGCGGGAAGCGCCCCGATCTCGGCACCGGCAAGGACATCGTGGCGCTTGTCCTGTTCGTCGGGCTTTGCCTCGGCATCGGCGCGCTCGGGGCGGCAATCACCGCGACCAGCCTCACGACCTGGTATCCGACGCTCACCAAGCCGTCGTTCAATCCCCCCAACGCGGTGTTCGGCCCGGTCTGGACGACGCTCTATGTTCTGATGGCCATTGCCGCCTGGCGCGTGTGGCGATCGACCGACCGGGAAACGATGCGCGGGCCGCTGGCCCTGTTCGTGCTGCAGCTTGCGGTCAATCTCGGATGGAGCATGGCCTTCTTCGGCCTGCGCGATCCCGGGCTGGCCGTCGCCGTCATCCTGGCGCTCGACCTGCTGGTGCTGGCGACCGCCCTGGTGTTCCGGCGTATCGACGGGCTGGCCGCGTTGCTGTTCGTGCCCTACCTCGCCTGGATCGCCTTCGCGACCGCGCTGAACATCGCCATCTGGCGGCTGAACTAGCTGCGCGGCTTCGCGGGCGGCGCCGGTCCGTCGTGGAGACTGATGTCGTCGCCGTCTTCGCTCTTCAGCTCCATGAAGACCACCGACGACACGATCGTCATGACCCCCAGCACCATGAAGGCCTGCTGCACGCCGTAGATCATCGTGGCGGCGTGGGTATGCAGGCCGGCCGGAACGAAGATGGCGGCGATCAGCGATGCGCCCGCCACGCCGAAGCTGATGGCGAGTTGCTGTCCGGTCGCGGCGATGGTGCTGGCGCCGCTGGTCTGCGAGCCCGAGACGTCGGCATAAACCAGCGTGTTCATGCTGGTGTATTGCATCGACGTGAAGAAGCCGAGCACGAAGGCCTGGAGCACGATGCGCCAGATCGGCGTGTCGGCGCCCACGGTGGCGAACGACATGATCAGCAGCCCGACCACGATGGTGTTGAAGACCAATACGTTGCGGTAGCCGAGGCGCGCCAGGATCGCGGGCATGAAGGTCTTCAGGCCGATCGAGGCGATCGCCTGCGGCAGGACCAGCAGGCCCGACTGGATCGGCGAGAAGCCGAGGCCGATCTGGTAGAGCAGCGGGAACAGGAAGGGGATGCCGCCGAGGCCGAGGCGGGTGAAGAAGCCGCCGTTCACCGCCGCGCGGAACGTTCGGATCTTGAACAGGGCGAGATTGAGCAGCGGGAAGGCCGTCAGCGAGGCCCGGATGCCATAGCCCGCGAGCAGCAGGGCCGCGATGGCGAGAAGGCCCACGATCTCGCCGCCGGACAGCGAGTTGTCGCCGAACACTTCCAGCACATAGGAGAGGAGCGCGATGCCGCCGCCGAACAGGATCAGGCCCAGCACGTCGAGAGGATGGGTCGTCTCTTCGCGATAGTCGGGCAGGTAGCGGCGGATGAAGTAAAGGCCGACGATCCCGACTGGGATGTTGACGAAGAAGACGACGCTCCAGTGCAGCCAGTGGACGATCGCGCCGCCCGCGACCGGGCCGACCATTGGGCCGATCAGGGCGGGGATCGACACGAAGCTCATGGCCCGTACCAGGTCCGCCTTGCCGAAGGTACGCGCCAGCGTCATGCGGCCCACCGGCATCATCATGGCGCCGCCCGCGCCCTGCACGACACGGCAGGCGACCAGCATCTCGATGTTCGTCGACAGGCCGCAGAGCAGCGAGCCGACGCAGAACAGGCCGATGGCTGCCGCGAAGACCCGGCGCGTGCCGAACCGGTCGGCCATCCAGCCGCTCACCGGAATGAAGACCGCGAGGCTCAGCGTGTAGCTCGCCAGCACTGACTTCACGTTGAGCGGCGTCACGTCCATCGCCTGGGCAATGGCGGGTACGGCGGTGTTCAGGATGGTCGTGTCGAGCGACTGCATGAAGAACGCCACGGCGACCAGCCAGGGCAGGAGGCGCTTGATGTTGTCGTCGGGCAGGGCGGTTGCGGGCGCTGTCATCTCGAAATCATTTTCCGGTCTGGGCCCGCAGCGACGGTGGGCCGCTTGGAGTAAGGTTCGGCAGGAGGCCTCCTATGTACCGTATGTTCGTTTCAATCATTGTCATCTTGTGGGCAATGGGCGCTTGGGCGCAGTCGCCGCAGCTTGCGAACCCGGCCTCGGTCAACTGTGCGCAGCAGGGTGGCACCCTGAACATCGAGCGGCGGCCCGATGGCGGCCAGTTCGGGGTCTGTGTCTTCACGGACAATTACCAATGCGAGGAGTGGGCGCTGCTTCGCGGCGAATGCCCCAAGAACGGGCTGCGGGTAACGGGCTACGTCACCGCGGCGGGCCGCTACTGCGCCATCACCGGCGGACGCTATTCCGTGGTGTCGGCGCCCGGCGCAACGCCGGAGCGGGGGAACTGTGCCTTTCCGAACGGCAAGTCCTGCGACGCCGACGCCTACTATGCGGGCGCCTGCTCGGTCCGATAAGTCAGGCCAGCACGTGCAGCAGCGCAGATTTCAGGTCGTCGAGACTGTAGGGCTTGTGCAGCACCTGCGTGCCGGCGAGGCCGGGCGGCAGCACCGAGACGCCATAGCCCGTCGCGAAGAGGAAGGGCACGCCGCGATCCTTCAGGGCCTCGGCCACCGGGAAGCTCTTCTGGCCGGCGAGGTTGATGTCGAGGACAGCCACGTCGCAGGCGACTGTGCGCGCGGTGGCGACTGCCTCGTCGAGCCGCGCACAGGAGGCCGCCACCTCGTGGCCCAGCTCGCACAGCATGTCCTCGAGCTGCATCGAGACCAGGGCTTCGTCTTCGACAACGAGGATGCGACGCCGGATCGGGTTGAGGCTCATGCCGCAATTCTAGCGCAACGCCGCCGCCGCGGCGACCGTTGAGGCCTCACCATGCGCATCCAGGTCGTGCACTGCCATCCCCTCGAAGACAGCTTCAATCATGCGCTGTTCCTGACGGCCCTGGAGACGTTGCAGAAGAACGGTCACGACGTTGTCGCGACCGACCTGTATCGGGAGGGCTTCCAGCCGGCGATGACCGAGACCGAACGTCGGACCTACATGGGCAACGGCTACGATGATTCGGGTGTCGCTTCCTATGTCGAGACCCTGAAGAGCGTCGACGGGATCGTCTTCTGCTTTCCACACTGGTGGTTCTCGATGCCGGCGGTGCTCAAGGGATATGTCGATCGCGTCTGGGGGCCGCGCACCGCCTTCGTCTATGACGCGAAGGACAATCACCTCGAGCCGAACCTGCGGAACATCCGGTTGTTCGGCGTCGTGACGACCTTCGGCTCGCCCTGGTGGGTGGTGCGGCTGTTCGCCGGCGATCCGGGCCGCAAGGTCATGATGCGCGGGCTGAAGCCGATGTGCGCCAAGGGCGTATCGAGCTTCTGGCTGGCGCACTACGACATGGATCATTCCACGCCGAAGTCGCGCGAAGCCTATCTCGAAAAAGTAAAGGCGCGGCTCGCCACCATCCGGTGACGGCCGCGCCTCTGCGAGAGCCGCTTTAGCGGGTGGGCGTCGTGTAGGTCGTGGTCGTCGTGGTCGCAGCCGGCGTGTACGGGTCGGACGAGACGGTCGTGGTGCGCTGGGTGGTGGTGGCCGGGGCCTCTACGACGCGCTCGGTGCGAACGGAACAAGCGGCGACGCTGGCACCAACGAGGACAACGAGAACGATGGACTTGATCATGGACCTCTCCTGTATCTGCAATTGATGGCCGCCAACGGGGCCGGGGGACGGCCGGTTGCGGTCGCGGCCGGGCCATCGCTGTGCGGTGGTGATGCGTTGCAGATCGGCCACACTCACCGCTAGGCTGCCGTCATGACCTCCGACAAAAGCCCAGATTTCGACGCGATCATCATCGGTGCCGGCATGTCCGGCCTGTTCCAGCTTCATCGCCTGCGCGAATTGGGGCTGAAGGTGCGGGTGTTCGAATCGGGCAGCGGCGTGGGCGGCACCTGGTACTGGAACCGCTATCCCGGCGCGCGCTTCGATTCGGAGAGCTATTCTTATGGCTATTCCTTTTCCAAGGAACTGCTGGAGGAGTGGGACTGGACCGAGCATTTCTCGCCCCAGCCCGAGACCTTGCGCTATCTCAACAAGGTCGCCGACAAGTTCGACCTGCGCCGCGACATCCAGTTTCACAGCAAGGTCACGGCGGCGCACTGGAACGAGGCGGGCCGGAGCTGGCAGGTGACGCTGGAGGACGGCAGCCGCCACACCGCGCGCTTCCTGATCACCGCGATCGGGCCGCTGTCGGCCTTCACCATGCCGCGCATCGAGGGCGTCGACAGCTTCAAGGGCCAGAGCTGTCACACCGCGCGCTGGCCGCACGAGCCGGTGAGCTTCGAGGGCAAGCGCATCGCCGTGATCGGCACCGGCGCCACCGGCGTGCAGACCATCCAGGAAGTCGCGAAGACCGCGAAGCAGCTCACCGTGTTTCAGCGCACGCCCAACTGGTGCGCGCCGCTGCACAACGGGAAGATCGAGGCCGACGAGATGGCGGCGATCCGCGCCGACTATCCCGAGATCTTCCGGCGCTGCCAGGAGACCTTCGCCTGCTTCCTGCACACCGCCGATCCGCGCGGCACCTTCGACGTGACGCCGGAGGAGCGCGAGGCCTTCTTCGAGAAGCTCTACGGCGAGCGCGGCTTCGGCATCTGGGTCGGCAACTTCAACGACATCCTGACCAACAAGGACGCCAACGCGCTGATCTCCGACTTCGTCGCGCGCAAGATCAGGAGCCGGGTGAAGGATCCCGTCGTCGCCGAGAAGCTCATCCCGAAGAACCATGGCTTCGGCACTCGTCGCGTACCGCTCGAGACGCGATACTTCGAGGTCTACAATCAGCCCAACGTCGAGCTGGTCGACATTAAGGAGACGCCGATCGAGCGCATAACGCCGACCGGCATCAAGACCAGCGCGCGCGACTACGACTTCGACATGATCATCTACGCCACCGGCTTCGACGCCCTGACCGGCGCGTTCGACCGCATCGACTTCCGCGGCGTCGATGGCCGCAAGTTGAAGGACGAATGGGCGGAAGGCGCAGAGACCTTCGTCGGCATGTCGGTCGAGGGCTTCCCCAACATGCTGATGCTGCTGGGGCCGCACACGGCACTGGGCAACATCCCGCGCAGCATCGAATACAATGTCGAATGGGTGACCGACCTGCTGCGCTTCATGCGCGACAAGGGCCTGACCCGCATCGATGCAAGACCCGAAGGTGTGAAGGGGTGGATGCAGACGGTGCAGGAAGCGTCGGTCGGATTGCTGTCCAACGACGTGAATTCGTGGTTCACCGGCATCAACACCAACGTCGAGGGCAAGCAGACGCGGCGCATCTCGCGCTACAGCGGCAGCGCCCCGGCCTATCGCGCTCGCTGCGACGAGGTCGCAGCGCAGGACTATCGCGAGATGGATCTCAGGTAGCTACCGGCCGAACCAGCCGGCGACCGTCGCTCGCACGCGGGGAGAGGTGAAGGGCAGCGCCAACCACGCCAGGAGCAGGAACTCCAGGTGCATGTCCGGCCGCAGGAACGGGATCAGGCCGAGCCCGATGAGGCCCATCACCAGATGACGGTGCATCCTCTGGCCGGGCCACCAGGGAGCAAGTGCCCGCTTGGCCTGATCGACATCTTCCTTGTCCATCGCGAACTCCCCTCGCGCGAAGTTGGCATTTAAGCCGGTCCGCGCCTAGCCCTCCAGGGCCACAAGGCCAGCGCACCCGCGATCGTGCCGCCATAGACGATCGGGCCGAGGGCGATCGCGGTGAACACGCCATCGAGGCCCCAGCCCAGTCCCTCGACGGCGAGCCAGCCGCTGGAGACCGTCACGACCATGCGCGCGACACCCGCCCAGAACGGCACGGACATGCGGCCCGAGCCCTGGCTCGCGAAGTAAAGCGTCAGGCCCAATCCGAACAGGCAGAAGAAGGGCGCGACACGGACCAGATAGGCGGCACTGGCGGTGATGACCTGAAAGTCCTCGGTGAAGAGCCGCGACCAGCTTTCCGGCAGCAACGCCGCCGTCCAGCCGACGAGACCGAACAGGCCGAACGAGATCACGCCGCCGATCCACGCCACCCTGACGGCGCGCTTCCAGTCACCCGCACCCGAGGCCACGCCGACCAGTGTGGTGAGACCTGTGCCGATCCCGAAGGCGAGCGGCGCCAGCATGAACTCCAGGCGCACGCCGATGCCGTAGCCGGCGAGGGCGGCCGCTCCGAAGCGCCCAACCAGCCCGGTCATCGCGAGCGCCGTGACATTGGAGATGATCGTCGCGAAGGAACCGACGAGCCCGACCCGAAGGATCTCCCCGAACAGTCGCCCCTCGAGGCGGATGCCGGACAGGTTTGGCACGAACCCCAGCCGGCCGTCCCACAAGGCCCGCGCCAGCAGCATCATCGAACCGGTCGTGACGAGGATCGAGGCGATGGCCGGGCCGACGATACCGAGCCCCGGCCAATCGCCGAGACCAAGCGCCAGCACGAAGGCCAGCGGCACGTAGACCACGGAGGTGACGGTCAGGATGCGCGCCGGTGTGGCGGCATCGCCGGCGCCGCGCAGCAGGGCCGACAGGAAGGCGCTGAGCCATATGATGATCGCGCCGCTGTACCAGACATTGCTGAAGGCGAGCGCCTGCTCCAGCGCATTCCCGCTGCCGCCCAGCAGGCGGTAGAGCGCGGCCGCCGCGGTCCAGGCAAGCACGGTGAAGAGAAGACCGCAGATCGCGGCGAGGACCAGCGCATGGACGACGAGTGCGCGTGCATCCTCGCGGCGGCCAGCGCCCAGGGCGCGGGCGAGTGCCGAGGCCACGGCGCCGCCCATGCCGCCATTGGCGTTGTTCATCATCAGCGCCATGACCGGGAAGGCCAGCGCGATCGCCGCCAGCGAATCGGTGCCCAGTCGCGCGATGATCCAGACATCGGCCATCGCCACGAGGATCTGCAGGGCCATGACCGCGGTTGTCGGGCCGGCGAGACGCAGGAGGGCCGGCCCTATGGGCGCGGTGAGCAGGGGATGGGACAAGAGGGAGGACTCCGGAAGCAGCGCGCGGGCACGGCTTTGCCGTGCCAACTCCCGTCGCGGGACGGGAGAACGATCGATCGTTGGGGTTAGCGCTGATCCAAGTGCGTGTTCCTCGAAGCGAACGGCAATGTGACGGTCAACTCGCTGGATGGCAAGGCCGCACCACGGTGCAGAAGGGCCGGCTTGACCGTTCTTCGATCCGCTTCCTAGCCTCGTTGCATAAAGAAGTGGGAAGGAAACGTCGGATGATGCTGTCGAGACGCGCCGCGGGCGCGGGTCTCCTGTCTGCCGTCGCCTCGAGCGCCATTGTATCGCGTGCGCAGGCGCAGGCCTATCCCTCGAAACCGATCCGCATCATCGTGCCGTCGGGCCCCGGAGGCATCACCGACATCGTGGCCCGCATCGTCGGCGCCCGCCTGTCCGAGCGCGTCGGCCAGCCTGTCATGATCGACAATCGCGCGGGTGCGAGCGGCATCATCGGGACCGAGGTCGCGGTTCGTGCCGCACCGGACGGCTACACGCTGCTGATGGTCTATCCCAGCCATCCGGTGAACCCGACGCTGAAGAAGCAGCTTCCCTACGACACGCTGCGCGACCTCACCGGCGTCACCACGCTGACCACCGTGTCGCTGGTGCTGCTGGTGCCGCCGTCGCTGCCGGTGAAGAACGTGAAGGAGCTGATCGAGCTCGCGAAGAAGGAGCGCGTGACCTTCGCCTCGGTGGGCGCCGGCAGCCTCGCGCATCTCGGCGCCGAGCTGTTCCGCTCCAAGGCCGGCATCGAGATGACGCAGGTTCCCTATCGCAGCGCACCGGCGGCGCAGCAGGCGCTGATGAGTGGCGAGGTCATGGTGTTTTTCGACACGCCGATCACCGCCGTGCCGCTGGTGAAGGATGGCCGGCTGCGCGCGCTGGGTGTCAGCACGCTCACGCGATCGCCGTTGCTGCCCGACGTGCCCACGATCGCCGAGGCAGGCGTGCCGGGTTACGAGGTGCTGGGCTGGAACGGCATCCTCGTGCCGTCGGCCACGCCGTCTCCGATCGTGCAGAAGTTGAACGGCGAACTGCGCGCCATCCTGGCCGAGCCGGAGGTGCGCGCGAAGCTCGAGCAGCAGGGCGCCGAGCCCGCGCCGATGGAGGTGGCGGCCTTCGACCGGCTGATCCGCGACGACGTCAATAAATGGGGCGATCTGATTCGCGCCGCCGGCATCCAGCCCGAGTAGGAGCGACCGATGCCGCGCGCAAAGATTACCCCCGATCTCGACATGCACTATCGCGACGAGTGTTTCGCCGATTCATGGTCGCAGCCCGAGGCCATGCTGCTGCTGCACGGAAACGCCGAGAGCGGGGAGGCATGGAACGGCTTGATGCCGATCCTCGGCCGCCGCTTCCGCGTGGTGCGGCCCGACATGCGCGGCTTCGGCCAGTCCTCGCCGATGGCGCTCGACTACAAATGGTCGGTCGACCGTCTCATCAACGATTTCATCGCGCTGGCCGATTCGCTGGGCCTCGCATCGTTCCATATCGGCGCGGCCAAGGTGGCCTGTCCGCTCGCCCTGCGCCTGGCGGCGCGCCATCCCGGCCGCGTGCGCTCGCTCGCCGTGCTGGGTGGCATCGTCTCGGGAGAGGTCTCGGTCGGTCCGCGCGCCGCCTCCTGGCTCGAACATATCGAGCAGAAGGGCGTCGAGAGCTGGGCGCGCTGGACCATGCCCGGCCGGCTCGGCAGCAAGTGCGAGCCGGCGATGATGGAAGGGTGGGTAAAGCTGATGGGCAAGACCTCGTTGTCGACCCAGCTCGGCTTCATCCGCTCGGTGCCCGCGATCGACGTGCGGGCCGACCTGCCGTCGATCAAGTGTCCCACCCTGGTGGTGACGACCGACGGCAGCGGCCTCGGATCGGTCGAGGCCGTGCGCGGTTGGCAGCAGATGATCCCGAGTTCCGAGTTCATGGTGGTGCCGGGCGATTCGTATCATGTGGCGGCGACCCATCCGGAAGTCTGTGCCCAATCGATGCTGGATTTCATCGACCGGCGCGTCTGAGCGCCCACAAGGAGGACGGCCATGCAGCAAGTCGCCACCGGTTACGGCCTGATCGAAGGTCCCGTCTGGGATCCCGCCCATGGTCTTTATTTCAGCGACGTGCTGAACGGCGGCGTCTTCCTGTTCGATCGTGCGGGCAAGGTCTCGCAGGTGGTGCCGAAGCGGCGCGGCATCGGCGGCATGGCGCTGCATGAGAAGGGCGGTCTCGTCGTGGGCGGCCGCGACATCGCACATGTCTCGTTCGAGGGAGGTGCGCCGAAGACCTTGCTGGCGCTGGACGCGATTCCCGGCGCCACCGGCTTCAACGATCTCACGACCGATCAGGCGGGCCGCGTCTATGCCGGCTCGCTCGCCTACAAGGTGTTCGGTGGCGAGACCCCGAAGCCCGGCTTCCTGCACGTCATCGATCTCGATGGCTCGATGCGCACCCTGTCGGACGGGATCTTGCTGACCAACGGGCTGGGCTTCTCGCCTGACGGCAAGCGCCTCTATCACAGCGATGCGCGGGCCGGGATCGTGCGCGTGTACGACGCCACGCCGGACGGCGGCGTCGGTCCGTGGCGCCAGTTCGCCTCGATGGGCGAGGGGCGTGTGCCCGATGGGCTGAAGGTGGCGAGCGACGGCTCGGTCTGGGTGGCCGACGCCCATGGCGGCAGGGTCGCGGTGTTCAATGCCGATGGCACGCATCGCAAGGACATCGCGGTGCCGTTGCCGATGGTGACCAGCGTCTGTTTCGGGGGCGACGATCTGCGCGATCTCTACGTCGTCACCGGCTCGCGCGGCGGCCCCAGCGAGAATTGTGGCAGCATCTTCCACATGCAGGTCGACGTGCCGGGCCTTGCGCCACCGCCGGCGCGCGTGCGCCTATAAGTCTCAGAATTTTGACTGCAGCAATGCTGAAAGGAACGAGGAGATAACAACAGGATGGTGTAAAATGGCGGTCCGCCAGCTTTGATCGATAGCCGGCTCACGGGGGATTGAGATCGTGAACGCACTTCGCTCGCTCGCTTTGGCAGTGTCCATCACCGTTTCGCTGACCCTTGGCCTCGGCACCGCCGTGCAGGCCCAGGCGCCGGCCACGCCGCCCGCCGGCATGTCGCAGCAGCAGTTCGATTCGCTGGTCGATGCGATCAGCAACTCCGTGACCGAGAAGCTAAAGACCGAAGGCGTCGGCACGCCCGCCGCCGCGCCGAAGCCGGCTCCGGCGCCCGCACCGGCTGCTTCCGATTCGAAGTCGAAGGCCAAGGCGCCGCCGCCGCCCAAGATCGTCCATGTCGAGCCGCGAACGGCGCCCGATCCGTTCGTCGCTTTCATCAACGGCACCGTGCGGGTCGTCGGTGCGCTGCCGGTCCTCGGCACTCAGCTCTCGCTCATTCCGAATCTGCTCGACCAGCGTGCCGAAGGCGGGCGGGGGACGTCGGCCTTCCTGCTGCTGCTCTGCGTGGTGGGCATCGTTGCCGTAATCGCCGAGGCGACCCTGCGACTGCTGCTGCATCGGCTGCGCGCACGGCTCGCGGCCAATGCCGGCCCGGAAGGCGGCTTGCGCTCGATCGGCTATATCGTGGGCCTTGCCGTGCTCGACGGGCTGGGCGTGCTGGCCGTCTGGCTGATCTGCAATGCTGCCACCGGCGCATGGTTCACCGGTGCGACAGGGCAGGACAAGCTGGCCGCCGCCGTGCTGGCCGGCATCGTCTCCTGGCGTATCTACGTCCTGCTGTTCCGCATCGTGCTGCAGCCGGAACTGCCGAACGCGCGTCTCTGCGCGGCGGGAAACCACGAGGCCAAGACCTTCTATCTGCGGATCTCGGCGGTGATGCTGATTATCGTCCTGATGCGCATCCTGGGTCAGGTCCTGATGGCCATGCGCACGCCGCCGGATGCCGTCGCCAGCTTCCAGGTGATCGGCGCGCTGGTCTATCTGGTGGTCTTCCTGTGGCTGGCCTTCCGGTCCCGCCTCGCTGCACAGCAATGGTTCGGCGGGCTGGGCAGGATCGCACCGCTGATCGGCGGCGTCGGCCGCAAGTGGATCCCCGTGGCGCCACTGTTCTTCGCGGCGTTGGGCATCACACTGATCTACGGCGCCGTCTCGGGCCAGATGTTCGTCGGCTCTGCGATGATCCTGACGCTGAACCTCGTGGTCGGCGTCCTGATCTTCGAGACGCTGATGCAGGCCGTCGTGCGCCGTCTCGACTCGCAGCTCGAAGGCAAGACGCCGGCCGGCAACACGCCCAAGCTGCCCGACGTCGTCGCCCGCTGTATTCGCGTGGCTGTCCTGATCGCCGTGGCCGTGGTGATTGCCGAAAGCTGGGTCGTCGAGGTCCTCGGCTTGGTGAACGTCGACGAGTGGGAGCAGCTCACGCGCTCCTCACGCACCGCCGGCGTGACGCTGTTCGTGGCCTATGTCGTCTGGGAAATCGTCAAGTACCTGACCGAGCCCTACATGAAGCCGAAGACCAAGGACGCCGCGCAGGCGATCGCCGATGGCGATGCGAATGCGCCGCCGGCCTCGCGTCTCAGCACCATGATGCCGCTGATGCGCGGCACCGCCGCGGCGATCATCCTCCTGGTCGCGATCATGATCGCGCTGCAGGATTTCGGCATCAACATCACGCCGCTGATCGCCGGCGCCTCGGTGTTCGGTATCGCCATCTCCTTCGGCAGCCAGACGCTGGTGAAGGACATCGTCTCGGGCCTGTTCTACCTCTCCGACGACGCCTTCCGCGTCGGCGAGTACATCGACTGCGGCAAGGCCAAGGGCACGGTCGAGGGCTTCACCCTGCGCTCGATCAAGCTGCGTCACCAGAACGGGCAGGTGCACACCATCCCGTTCGGCCAGCTCGGCCAGATCACCAACTTCAGCCGTGACTGGATCACCGTGAAGTTCAACCTGCGCTTCGCCCGCGACACCGACGTCGAGAAGCTGCGCAAGGCGTCCAAGAAGATCGGCGCCGAGATGATGGAGATGCCGGCCATTGCCGACCAGATCCTGGCGCCCTTCAAGATGCAGGGCGTGGCCGACATCGCCGGCAACGCCATCGTGGTGCGCTTCAAGTTCACCGCCCGCCCGGGCAACCCGTCGGCGATCCAGCGCGAGGCGCTGAAGCGGATGTTCAGTACTTTCCCGGCGATGGGCTTCGAGTTCGCCCAGGAGGGGGCCAACGTCGTGCTCCATACCGGTCCTGCCTCGCACGAGGAGGCTGCAGCGCCGCCCCCTGCGGCGACGCCGGACGCCCCGGCGGCCCCGCCGCCCTCAAGCGTCCCAGTGGCCGCCAGCTAGCGCCACATTTTCGTCATTGCAGACGGGTTGCAACGGGCAGCCCGTTTGGTGCAAATGCGCCTCCCGACCTTCTGGAGGAGCCGCCTTGATGACGACCGAAGCGCATTCCGAGACCGCCCGCGACCCGCGCAGCCTGCGGCCGATCCCGCGCTTCATCTTCGCGTCGCGGTGGCTGCAGCTTCCGCTCTATATCGGCCTGATCGTGGCGCAGGTCGTCTACGTCTTCCTGTTCCTGAAAGAACTGCTCCACCTGGTCATGGAGAGCGGCAGCGTCACCGAGCAGCAGGCCATGCTGATCGTGCTGGGTCTGATCGACGTGGTGATGATCTCCAACCTGCTGCTCATGGTGATCGTCGGCGGCTACGAGACCTTCGTGTCGCGCATGCAGTTGAACCGCCATCCCGACCAGCCGGAATGGCTGAGCCACGTCAATGCGAGCGTGCTGAAGATCAAGCTCGCCATGGCGATCATCGGCATCTCCTCGATTCACCTGCTCAGGACGTTCATCGAGGCCGGTTCGCTCGGCAGGCCGAACGCCACCTACACCGAGTCCGCCATCATGTGGCAATGCATCATCCACGGCCTGTTCATCCTGTCGGCCGTCGGCATCGCGATCGTCGACCGCATCTCGCAACCGCCGGGCAATCATCACTAGGAGATCACTGACGGTTGCGTCAGCGACGCTCGCATTTCCGCGGGTTCGATCAATCAACCGCTGACCGTTCGGGAAACAAAGAGTAGGGTCGCCCGCCGCTACCAGAGCGGGTGGCACGAGATAGTCCGGCAATTTTAACGGTACGGTAGATGACGGAACGTCAGGCGGGATCGATACGCGCGTCGAGGGTTTGCTGAGATGCGCGATCTCGTCATCGGCATGATTGCCGTCGTCGTCGTGATCGTCGGCATTTTCTTCCTGGCGGCCGTCATGCAGCGCGGCCAGTACCAGCCGCCTTCCGAGGGGCCCTACCTGCCGGATTGTGCCCTCGGCAAATCCTCCGCCGATCCGCGCGCCTGCGACCCGAAGTAATGACGGACAGGCTGTTACTTCGGGCGGGGCTCTCGTAGCCCGGCGTCCGCCGCTGCGAGCTTGCCGCGGCGTTTCAGCTTCACCGCTTCGAGCAGGGTGCGCGCGGCATTGCGCGTCTCCTCCTGGAAGGCCCGGTCCGCATCCAGGGCGACGTGATTGTCCGCATAGGTTTCGTAGTACCCGATGTAACGGTCGATCGCCGCCTGGTGACCCGCCCCGATCAGCCCCATGTCGCCCAGCCAGTCCGTGAGCGAGCGGCGCAGCACCTCCGTGCCGGCGCTGTCGCCGTGCACGACGAGCGAGAAGAGGCGCCCCTCGAGATGGCGGGGAAAATCCCAACCCCTGCGCTCGATGGCTTTGGCTTTGTCGGGGTCCTTGCCGCCGGTCGATGTCGGGTCGGGGTTGCCGCCGTCGGCGCAGACCAGGCGGTCGATCATCGCTTTCAATACGGTCGGCACCTGGTACCAGTGGACCGGCGTCACGATCATGATGCCATGCGCGGCCACCCACATCGGATAGATCTCGGCCATCCAGTCGTTGATCTGGTCGGCGGAATGGTTGGGGTAGCAGGAACAGGGCCAGTGGCAGAGGGGCATGGCGGTCGAGACGCAGGCCTTGCAGGGGTGGATGTGGAGGCTGCGTTCGGCGGTGAGGCGGCTGAGGTCGAGGATCTCGACGTCGACGCCGCGCGCTTCCTCGAAGACTTTCTGAGCGATCTTGACGAGGCGCCAGGTCTTGGAGACTTCACCGGGACAGGTCTGATCGCTGCGCGGGGAGCCGTTGATCAGCAGGATCCGAGGCTTCGCGCCGGGCATCTTGTGGCGGCGCTCGGCACGGCGGATGGCGTCGCGCGCGGCCAGCCATTCCACCGAAAGCTCATAGTCGGGATCGGCGAACCCGGCGCCAGCCCGGCGGGTGAGGGGCGACTTGCGGCTGTCGCGATAGGCCTCCCAGGCGACGGCGAGAATCTGGTCGATATCGTTCGCCAGCGGGCCGAAGGCGGGGTCGTAGTAGCGTTGCCGCAGCCGCCGCCCGAACTCCGCCTTGTCGAGCGTGGTGCTCGGCGAGCCTTTGCGCGCCTTGGTCCTGGCCATCGATTTCCTCCCCGGGGCGTGGGTTAACGCCCGCCGGGCCGCGAGGTTCACATCGCCGGGGGAGAAGTCGCTGCCTCACTGCGTATGGTGAATTAGTAGCCGGCACGGACGCCCTCGCGGGCGTCCCAAGACCGGCAGGAGATCATCAGCGCCATCAGCCGTCGCCAGTGCGCGCTTTTCTTTGGGGACCTGAATGGCGGCCACATCCCGTCGACTAACGCTGCGCTATTGGCTGGAGCAGCTTCATCTCTGGATCGGCCTGATCCTGCTGCTGCCGCTCGTGATGATGGGCATCACCGGCGCCGTGCTGGTCTATGCGCACGATATCGAACACTGGCTGGGCGAGGGCGAGCCCACGGTCACGACCGTCGGCGACTGGCGGTCGCCCGGTGAATTGATCGAGGCCGCCAAGGCCGCGGCCAAGGAGCCCGGCCGTGTGCCGATGGCCGTCCGCTGGCCGGGCGAAGTCGGCGAACCCGCCGCCGTGCGCCTGTCGCGCCCCGGTATGGCCAATGCCGCGCCTCAGGGTGGCCGAGGTGGCGGCCAACAATCGGGGAACCAGCCATCGGGTAACCAGCAAGGTGGACCGGCTCCCCAGACCGGTCCGCAGGGCTCTGCGCCGGGAGGCCAGGCCGGTCAGGCCCGTCCGCCGGCGCAGAGCCCGTTTGCCGGCAGCGTCCAGATCCTGATCGATCCGGTCTCGCTGCAGGTGCTGGGCAACCAGCAGGGCATGACGGGTTGGGTGCGTTTCTTCCATGACCTGCACGGTCATCTGTTCATCCCGGGCGGCCTCGGCCGCGAACTCGTGGGATGGCTGGGCGTGGCGCTGCTCGTGCTGGGCTGTTCCGGCCTTTATCTGTGGTGGCCCAAGCCCGGCCAGTGGAAGGCCGCCTTCCAGGTGCGCCGCAAGGCGAAGGGCTTGCGCTTCCATCGCGAACTGCACGGCGCCGTCGGCATCTGGTCGCTGGTGATCTTCATGCTGGTGAACTTCACCGGCGTCTATCTCGCCTTCCCGCAGACGATCTCCGCGGCGGTCAACGCCGTCTGGCCCGGTCGCGATGTGCGTGCCGCGGTCTTCCAGGCGAAGATCGAGCCGATGCGCGGGACGGCGCCCATGGGTGTCGACGAGGCCGTGGCGCTCGCTCTGTCGCGCGTGCCCGATGCGCGGTTCTTCAACGCCAACCTGTCTATGCGTCCGGATCAGCCGCTGCGCATCGGCCTGGTGCGCGAGGCCTATAGCGACGGCGCGCCGGTCATCACGGTGATCGTCGATCAATACCGTCGCAGCATCGTCGATGTGTTCGATCCGAAAACAATGTCGTTCGGCGAGAGCGTGATCGCCTGGCAGCGCGCGCTGCATTACGGCAGCGGCCTCGGCAGCGTCTATCGCCTGCTGGTGTTCGTCGCCGGCATCGTGATCCCGATCTTCGCCATCACCGGTTTCTACATGTGGTGGATCAAGCGTCGGAATCGCAAGGCGAGCGAACGCGCACGGCAGGCCATCCTCGCGCAAGCCGCGAGTACGGGCGATTGAGGCTTCCGATCACTTCGGTGCGGCGGCGTAGCGTTCCGTGACCTTGGGCGTGCGGGTCGTGCCGTCGTAACAGACGATCTCGACCTCGTGCGCCATGTTGCCCTTGCCGTCGGACTTGTAGGTCGTGACGAGGCCCTTGTAGCTGTCGCGGGAAAGCGCCCCGCGCATCGAGATCGGCGTGATCGCCTGGCTGGACTTCGCGAGGTCGCTAGCGGCCTTGGCGATCATCTGGATCGCGTCGTACTGGGCGGCGGCATAGGCGTCGGGCTCGGCCTTGAAGGCTTTGCGATAGGCCTCGGCGAACTCCTTCATCGGCCCGTCCACGGCCGAGGCGGGCGAGGCCGCCGTCTCGGCGCACACGCCTTTCAGTTCGGCAGGCTCCAGCAGGGCGGCGGTCGAGGGCTGATGCATCGCGACACTCGCCACGATCGGCAGGCCGGGCAGGGCCTTGCGGATCTCGCGCACGACCATCGCCGTGGACGAGGCGCGGAGATGAAGCACGACCGCATCGGCATTGGCCGCCTTCACGCGGGCCATCAGCGCCGCCACGTCCTTGGCGTCGGGAGCGACGCCCTCTTCGAGAACGGGCTTGGTCTTGAGGTTGGCGAAGGTCTTCGCGAGTTCGTCCCGCGCCGCCTCGCCGTCGACCGTGGCCTGATAGATCACCACCGGGCGCTTGGCGCCGAGCTTCTCCACGACGTAGCGGGCGTGGGCGACCTTGGCGACGGCGTCGCTCGGCAGGAATCGGAAGAAGTAAGGGTTGCCGGCTTCCGACAGCTTCGGATTGCTGGACAGGGTCAGCAGCGGCACGCCGACGCTTTGCGCCAGCGGCATCACCGCCAGCATCTGGGGGCCGAGCAATGGCCCGACCACGGCGGGCGGCAATGGCCGTCGCACGGCGCGTTCCCAGACGGCGACGGCGCCTTCGGGCGAGGTCGCGGCGTCGAGCACACGCGATTCGATCCGCACGTCGCGGATCGTTCGCTCGGCCAGGTTGGTGCCGTTCTTCTGGCTCGTGCCCTCGATGGACGCGAAGCCGGTGACCGGCGCAAGCACGGGAAGCGGCACAGAGGTCTTCTGTGCCGCCGCCGGCGTTGCGAGGAGTGCGAGGGAGAGGGCTCCGATTACTGCGCCGCGCCGCCTGCCCATGGAGACATAACCTCGTTCATGCCGGTCAGCTCGCCGGTCTTCGGATCGCGCACGATGCAGGACGGGTTGGCGAAGCCCAGCGGCGAGACCGGATTGTCGACCTCGACCATCGGCAGCTTGGCCGCGATCGCCTTCTTTACGTCGTCGGGCAGGTCGCGGTTCACCCGGATCGGACCGACGCCGGAAACGTCGACTCTCGGCTGATGGAAAGCGGCTTCCACGTCCATGCCACGGTCGATCATCATCAGCGAGAGCTGCGAGACCGCCGGTACGATGCGACGTCCGCCCGAGGCGCCGATGCAGAACCACGGCTTGCCGTCCTTCACGACGACGACCGGGCAGATGTTGCAAAGCGGCTTCTTGCCCGGCGCGATCGAGTTCGGGCGGTTGGGCTCGGGATCGAACCACAGCATGCCGTTGTTCATGGTGATGCCGGTCTTGGGCAGCATCACGCAGGAGCCGAACAGGCTCATGAGGGTCTGGGTCAGCGCCACCATGTTGCCTTCGGAGTCGGCGGCGCAGAAATGCGTGGTGCAGGTATCCGTCGGCTTGTCGCCCAGCGTCTTCAGGCGCTCGTCGTAGGCCTTGTGCATGCCCTCGGCGATGGCGGCGAAGAAGTCGGCGCCGGGCGCGCCCTTGCCCTTGGTGGCGGCGCCGGCCAGCTCGATGGCGCGGCGCAGGGTCGGACCGGCGGTCAGGCCGCCCGCGACGTTGATGGTGACGCCGTTATGCTCGAAGGCGAGGGGATCGACGATCTTCGCCTCGTAGCTCGCGAGATCCTCGTAGGAGATCTTGGAGCCGCCGGCCTGCAGGTCGGCGGCAATGTCGCGCGCCAGGCTGCCTTCGTAGTATTCGCGCGGGCCGCCCTCGGCCAGGCGCCGCATCGTCTCGCCGAGATTGCCGAGCTTGATGTAGCGGCGGGTGCCGGCCCAGTCATTGGCCGGGACACGGCCGTCGTCGCACAGATAGTTGGCCTTGGACGCCGGGAACTTCTCCAGATGCTTCGCGCCGTTGGCGATCATCACCTGCATGTACCAGTCGAGCTCCATGCCGCGCTGGGCGATCTCGACACCGGGCTGCAGCACGTCCTTCCACTTCAGCGAGCCGAAGCGCTCCAGCGCCTTGGCGAGACCGGCGACCATGCCGGGCACCGCGATCGAGTGGTAGCCGACCTCGTTGCGCTGCTCCTTGATGTCGGGCCAGGCGAAGGGATTGGCCGGGCCGGGGCCGACGATCTCGTAGACCGACGGATCGAGCTTCTTGGCCGAGACGGGACCGTAGTCGACCGTCCAGGCGCGGCCTTCCTTGGCGCTCCAGATCGTCATGAAGCCGACGCCGCCGATGCCGCTCATCCACGGCTCGAGCGCACCGATGGCCATGCCGGTCGCGACCGCCGCGTCGATGGCGTTGCCGCCCTTGCGCAGGATCGAGGCGCCGACCTCGGCTGCCTTCGCGTTCTGGGCGACCACGACGCCCCTGCCGCGAACTGCATTCTTGGTGAATTTCAATTGCCGTGTCAGCGACTCGCTCATCAATGCTCCTCAAATGGTAAGGGGACTGTAGCGGGGCCTCTTTTGGCCACAAAGCCTGTTAAACTGCAGGGCGGACTGGCAGAGAGATCGTGGGCGTGGCTGAACTGAACCAGATCGACCTGCAGGCTCTTGCCAGGGGCGACAAACGCACATGGGATGCGTTCGTTATCGCTGCTGCGCCGCTGATCAATGCAGTCGTGCGCCGTGCCCTCAGCTCCTACCGTCTGAGCGAGGACGACGTCATGGACGCCGCCCAGGACGTGTTCGTCCGGCTGTGCGCCCAGGATTTCAGGCTGTTGAAAACTTACGACCCGGCCCGCGCGGGGCTGCCGACCTGGCTGTCGGTGGTCTCGCGGTCCTGCGCCATCGACCATGTGCGCCGCCGCCGCCAGGCGACCGAGGCGCTCGACGACGTGCCCGAGGCCTTCCTCGGCGTCGAGGACCGCCATGTCGAGAAATTGAAGATTCCCGAGGGACTTTTGACCGCCCGGCAGGTCCTGATCCTGAAATACCTCTACGACGAGGAGCGGGACGTCACGGAAGTTGCACAGTTGCTGTCGGTGGATGCCCAAACCATCCGCAGCACCCATCACAAGGCTTTGCAGAGGCTGCGTGCGCATTTCCGCGAGGAGGACCCCACCGGTGGGGGATGAATCGCGGTGTTTTGGCGTACTATGAGCAGGAGCGATCAATGACCATCGAGCGGACCCCTAGGAGCGACAAGGAGCTGTGGCGAAGCCTCGCCAGCCAGCCCCCCGTTGCGCCTGACTCCGCGCCTGCCGGAGTTGGCGCCGAGGTGAGCGAGATGGATCTCGCCGCCTGGCTCGAAGGCCGCCTGTCCGAAGAGGCGGCCGCCCCGGTCGAGATGGCGATCGCCGCGGACCCGGCGCTGCGCCGCGCGGCGATCGAGCTCGCGGATATCCTCGGAAAACCTTTGCCGGCCGCACCCGAGCGGATGGTGGTTCGTGCCCGCGCGCTGGTCGGCTTCGACGCCGAGCGCAAAGCACCGGCCGGCGGCCTGTTTGCCTGGTTGTCGGGCGCTGCGTTGTTCAGCGGCCCGCGTCATGCATTGCAGCAGGGCGTGATGGCGGCGGCAGCGCTCGTGATCGCGACCGGCGGCTTCGTGGTCGGGGGCGGTCTGGGTGAATCGCTCGCCCAGCAGCGCGAAGGCTACTCGACCGTCGACACCGCCAACGTCACGACAGTTTCCGCGACGACATCGAACGAGGTCAGCGAGTTCTTCGCCGGCGACGGGATCTGACATGAACTCGCGCCTGTTGCAGATACTTCTCGGCCTCTCGCTGCTGCTGAACACCTTCGTCCTGGTGGGCTTCGTCTATCGCAGCTGGATCGCGCCGCCGTTCGAAATGCACCGGCCGCCGCCGCCACGAGGCCAGCCCGGCCAACCTGGACAGCCGGGCGGTCCTCGCTTCAATCCCGTCGAGATGGTAGCGCACGATCTCGATCTCGATCCCGAACAGCGCAAGGTGCTGCAAGGGCTGTTCGATCAATATGCAAAGGCGCGTCGCGGCCGGCTGCAGGAAATCCAGCAGTTGCGCGAGCAGACGGGCGTTGAAATACGCCGCATGCCGCCCGACATGACGAAAATCGACACGCTGGTCGACCAGGTAAGTCTGCTTCGCGCCGAGCAGCAGAAGGAGACGCTGCGGACGTTCACGCAACTCGAGCCGAGCTTGCGTCCCGAACAGCGCGAACGCCTGCAGAAGCTGCTTGTCGAGCGAGTCATCGCGCCGTCATCGGCACCTCGTCCGCCGGCTGGGGGGCCGCCGCGTCCGCCACAATAGGAGGCCTGTCATGAGTACACGCCTTGGTCGTCGCGGCTTCATGGAAGGGGCCGCTGTCTTCTCCGCCGGTCTTTCCACCAACCTGTGGTCCGCGCTGCCGGCCCGCGCCGCCTCGGCGATGGGCTTCGACACGGCGCGTCACCTTCTGTCCCGCACGTCCTTCGGCGTGACGCCGGCCGAAATCCGCGCTCTCGAATCGCTCGACTATGCGGTCGCGGTCGACCGGCTGCTCGCCAATGCCCGCGCCGAGGCGATCACGCCGGGACCGGAATGGCTCGGTATGGGCCCGGCCGAGCTGCAGCGCCGCCAGCAGGCAGCCGAAGCCGAGCGCAAGAAAGGTGTCGACGGCAAGAATCTCACGGTCGTCCGGCCGGTGGGAGAGCAGGGGCGCGAACTCCGGAACTGGTGGGTCGAGGAGATGCTCGTCACCGACCAGCCGCTGGTCGAGCGCATGACCCTGTTCTGGCACGGCCATTTCACCTCCTCGCTGATGAAGGTGCGCTACCCCGGTTCGCTCTACCGGCAGAACGCCCTGTTCAGGCGCGAGGCGCTGGGCAACTACGCGACCCTGCTGAGGGCGGTGGCGCGCGATCCCGCGATGCTGATCTATCTCGACGGCAGGGGCTCGGTCGCCCGCCAGCCCAACGAGAATTTCGCCCGCGAGCTTTTAGAGCTCTTCACCCTCGGCGAAGGCCATTACAGCGAAGCCGACATCAAGGCGGCGGCGCGGGCCTTCACCGGCTGGAGCGTCGATCGCGAGTCGGGGCAGTTCATCGAACGTGCCGCCCAGCATGACGACGGCCAGAAGACCTTCCTGGGCAAGAGCGGCCGTTTCGGCGGCGACGAGATCCTGACGATCCTGCTCGCCCAGCCGCGCACCGCCGAATTGATCGTCGAGAAGCTGTGGCGCGAGTTCGTGTCGCTGAAGCCCGATCCCACCGAGGTGACGCGTCTTGCCGCCGTGTTCCGCCAGGGCGGTTATGAGATCAAGCCGCTGATGCGGGCGATGTTCCTGTCGCCGGCCTTCCGTGATCCCGCCAACCGTGGCGCTCTGATCAAGTCGCCAGTCGACCTGATCGTGGGCACCGTGCATGTGCTCGGCCTGCCGGTGCCGGAGAAGACGGGACTGGTCCGCATGCTCCAGGGCCTCGGCCAGACGCCATTCGATCCGCCGAACGTGAAGGGCTGGGCCGGCGGCGAGAGCTGGATCTCTACCTACACCCTGCTGCTGCGCCAGCAGTTCCTGCGCCGCATGATCGAGGCGAGCACCGTGGCGCCGATGGAGAGCGGCATGCGCATGGCGGGCGGTCCCAACCGGCGCGCCGATCGCCGCGAACAGCTTCCCGCCGCCGACGCGAGCACCACGCAGATGATGGAACCGCCGCGTCCCGTCGAGGGCCGCAGCCTGCGCAACGCGGGCAGCGAGGCCCGCCTCGGCTCGACGCTGACGGGCGTGGACAGTGCCGTGCTGCTGCGCACCTTGCTGCCACGCCAGCCGGTCGACGGCGTGGATGCGAGCGGGACCGCGGGCGCCGTCGTGGCGGCGGCGCTGCTCGATACGTCCTACCAACTGAAGTGAGGAGAGGGCGATGGGCCGTATTCTCCTGCTGGTCGAACTGAAGGGCGGCAACGACGGGCTGAACACGCTCGTGCCCTATGCCGATCCGAAGTATCGCGAACTGCGTGCAGGCATCGGCGTTCCGCGCGAGCGGGTCGTGCAGCTCGACGAGAGGGTCGGCCTGCACGAGAAGCTCGCGCCGCTGATGGAGTCGTGGAAGGCGGGAGACCTCGCGATCCTGCAGGGCGTCGGCTATCCCTATCCCAACCGCTCGCACTTCCGCTCGATCGAGATCTGGGACACCGCCTCGGCCTCGTCCCAGACGTTGAGCGAGGGCTGGGTCGCGCAGGCGTTCAACGGCACCAAGATTGCCAAGGGCGCCGGGGTCGACTGCATCGTCGCCGACACCAATGCGTTGCCCTCGACCGGGCCGTCGCTGCGCACCATTGTGATGCAGGACGCCGAGAATTTCCTGCGTCAGGCCAATGCCATCGGCGGCGCCTCCGCGATGGGGGATGGCGGCAATCCCGCGCTGCATCACCTGCTGGCAGTACGGCAGGAGATCAACGCGGCGGCCGCCGGCCTGCGCGACAGACTGCGCGCCGCACCGGCGCCGGCCGAAGCCTACGGGCAGGAATATCTGCTGGGCCGCCAGCTCGACGTCGCGACGCGCGTCCTTTCCGCCAGGGTGCCGGTGGTGGCGATCAAGGTGGCGCTGGGTGGCTTCGACACGCACGCCAACCAGGCGCCGACACACGAGCGGCTGCTGTCGTTCCTCGCGACGAACCTCGCGATTCTGCGCAAGAACCTGATCGTGGCCGATCTCTGGAAGGACGTGGTCGTGATGACCTATTCGGAGTTCGGCCGGCGCGCCAAGCAGAATGCCAGCGGCGGCACCGACCATGGCACCTCGGCGCCGCACTTCGTCATGGGCGGCGGCGTGAAGGGCGGCCTGCACGGTGCCTATCCGTCACTGTCGGATCTGCAGGACGGCGACCTCAAGTACACGGTCGACTTCCGCGCCGTCTTCGCGACGCTGGCCCAGGGATGCTGGGGCCAGCAGTGCGATTTCGGCCTGCGCCAACCGCAGAGGCTCGGCTTCCTCGCCTAGAGCGAAGAGGCCTAGTGGAGCGTGGCGGCGCGCTGCCCGAGGATCTCGTCGCGTACCGAGCCGCGATCGGCCTCGATGCGGATGAACCAGATGAGCAGCGCGGCGATGATCTTGATGACCACCGGAATGGCGATATAGACGAAGACCAGCGCCGAGGCGCTGTAGAGGCCCATCGACGGGTTGAAACCCAGCAGGGCGGCCACGGGCAGCGAGCCCGCCGCCCCGATCGCCGTCGCCAGCTTGGTCGAGAGCGCCCACAGGCCGAAATAGGCGCCGGTGTCGCCCTTGGTGTCCTTGCCCTCGTCGGAGTTGATGATGTCGGCCAGCACCGACGGCGGCAGTCCGTAGTCGGCGCCGATGCCCAGGCCCGTGATGATGGCGATCGGCATGAACCAGATGAAGTCGCCGGCGCCCAGGAAGACGGCGAGCGACATGGACGCCGCGGTCATGACCATGGCGATGAACCAGGCGGCGGTCTTGCTGAGACGGCGCGACAGCAACAGCCATAGCGGCACGCTGGCGGCGGCGGCGCCGAAATAGACCAGCAGGATGATGCCGGCCTGCAGCTTGTTCCCCTTCAGCACGTGCTCGACGTAGAACAGCATGACCGAGACGGCGACGCCCAGGGCCGCGCCGTTGACGATGAACACCAGCAGCAAACGACGGAAGAGCCGGTTCTTCAACGGCGCGAAGAACGGGATCAGGGTCTTGATGGTGAAGCTGCGCTCCATGTTCCGGGTCGGTCGGGCGAGCCACGGCATCATGCCGGTCAGCCAGTCGCGGAAATAACGGACATGGATTTCAGGGTTTTCGCGGACGACCGGCGGATGCACCGACGGCGGCGACCAGAGCAGCGTCGGCAGAGCGAACAGGACCGCGATGGGGATGAAGAACAGCCCCATGTAGACGTAGCCCGCATGGTCGCCGAACTGGGCAGTGAAATAGGTCGGCAGCACGACCGCGAGCGTCATGCCGATCAGGCCGAAGACCTCGCGGCCGACCGTGACCCTCGTTCGCTCGTTGTAGTCGTCGGTCAGCTCCGCGCCGTGGGCGTGGTAGCTGATCGAGACACCGGCATAGCCGAGATGGACGACGAACAGCGCGACGAACAGCCAGGTCGCCAGCAGCACCGGCTGCGTGAACAGCGACTGCGGCGGATGGAACAGCATGTAGAAGCCGCCGATCAGCAGCGGCAGCATGAGTGCCACGAAGGTGAGGCGGCCGCGCGGCCCCCGATGGGTGAACTTGTCGCTGATCAGGCCGATGACCGGGTCCTGGACGGCGTCGATCACGCGGGTGGTGATGAAGATCAGGCCCATGATGCCCAGCGGCACCTTGAGGATTTCACCGTAGAAGTGGCTGACGTTCAGAACCACCGGCAGAGCCGCCATGTTGAGCGGAAGCTGGTTGGTGGAATAGGCGACGAGACGGTCGAAGCTCAACCGTATGGACGAGGTCGAGCTGACCCTGGACTTGGGCGCATGCACGCGGATTTTGCCTTCCTGTTCGGCTCACCTTGGACCGGCGGCCTCTTGATTGCCGACAGTTATATATGCCTGAAGTGTGCCTGCAAAACGTCAGTGCGGCGCGTCGAGAAGCCTGCGGCACAATAGGCGAGGTAATACCGCCACATCCGCCGGAAACGCTCGTCGAAGCCCATGCGGCCGACCTGGTCGGACACCCGGTCGAACCGGCCGAGCCAGGTTTCTAGGGTCCGCGCATAGTCCAGTCCGAAACTGTAGAGCTCGGCCACCTTGAGCCCGGCCTGCTTGCACTGTTCCCGCAGGCTGGACGGGGACAGCAGCATGCCGCCGGGGAAGACATAGGTCTGGATGAAATCCGGGTGCTTGCGGTAGCGCTCGAAGAAGTCGTCGGCGATGACGATGGCCTGGACGAGGGCCGAGCCGCCGGGCACGACGTGCCGCTTCAGGGTCGCGAAGTAATCCGGCCAGAACCGCTCGCCCACAGCCTCGATCATCTCGATCGACACGATATGGTCGTAGCGGCCCTCGATATCGCGATAGTCGCGGAATTGCAGGTCGACCTGGTCGGAGAGGCCGGCCCGCTGCATGCGGGCGCGGGCATATTCGAGCTGCTCCTTCGAGATCGTCACACCAGTGACACGCATGCCGCGGCGGGCAGCGACCTCGGCGAAACCGCCCCAGCCACAGCCGATCTCCAGGATGGTGTCGCCCTGGCGGGCGCCGAGCTGGGTCAGGATGCGCTCGTACTTGGCGATCTGGGCGGCCTCGAGGGGCTTGCTCTCCTCGCCGTCGTAGAGCGCAGACGAGTAGGTCATCGAGGGATCGAGCCACAGGCCGTAGAACTCGTTGCCCAGGTCGTAGTGGGCGTGGATGTTCTTCTTCGAGCCTTCGCGCGTGTTCTCGTGCCGGCGGTGAAGGAACTTCAGCAGCAAGCCATGCAAGAAATTCGTCCGCGTGATCTTGCCGAGGGCCTTCTCGTTGGCGAGCAGCAGGCGGATGAGGCTCGGCAGGTCGGGCGAGTCGCAGAAGCCCTCCATGTAGCCTTCGGCGAAGCCGATATCGCCGTCGAGCAGGACGCGGCGGAAGAACCGCCAATCCTTGACGTCGATCTCGGCTTGCAGAAGTGAAGCTTCCACGCCGAATACGCGGACCTGCCCATCGGGAAGGCGCACCGTCAGCCGTCCGACGGACAGGCGCTCCAGGGATTTCAGGACAAACCGGGCGGCGAGTGGCATGCGGTCCGATGAAGTCAGCGGGTCACGAGCTCCGACGGCGGTGCTGGCTTGCTGTAAAATCTCGCCCGCTTCCGCCACAGATGCAAGGCCTGCCAATGGATCCGCACCACGACGGCCAGGGTCATGGTCGGGTTGCCGAGGAAGCGCCGCAGCACGCCACGGTCGTCCAGCGCCTCGCGCCGGCCGCCCACGGAGGTGGCGAGCATCAGCCCCTGGGCATCGTGATAGTTCACGTCGACATGGGCTCTTTCCGCGTCGAGGCGGAAGCGGAATCGATAGCCGCCCTCGATCGGCAGGAAGGGCGAGACGTGGAAAACCTTGCGGCCTTCCAGCCAGTCCTCCGGCTCGATCGGACGCCGGTCGTCATGATGGACGAGGTAGCAATGGCTCTCGCCGAACGTGTTGTTGACCTCGCACAGGACGGCCCGGAGAGCGCCATCGCGGCCGCGGCAGAACCAGAAGCTGACCGGGTTGAAGACGTAGCCCAGCATCCGCGGCAGGGTCATCAGGACGACCTCGCCGTCGCAGAGATCGGCCAGGCCGTGCTCCTGAAGAATGCCTTTCAGCCAGCCCCTGAGATCGGAGCCGTCGCGCGGACCGTGATCGGCGCGGCGAAACGAGACGAGGCCGCGGCGTTCGAGCTTCAGCCATCGGCCGGCGGCGCTCTCCAGCGCATCGAGGCCGAGGCAGAGGTAGCCCACCTTGTAACGGAAGGCATTCTCGCGCGGCCGCAGCCGGCGATGGACGACGGTCGCGTCGACGATCGAATGGGCAGGGGCGCCCGTCACGTCGTCTCCGTCGCCACGCGCGCGGCCACCGGAAGCGGCAGCGGCGGGATCGCCGGCCGGTCGGCCACGACCCGCGGTGGGTCGCCGATCCGGCGATGCTCGTCGGGCCGCGCCCACGGCCGGTGGACGCCAAGCTGCTCGGCGACATCGAGGCCGGCCGACAGCGCATCCTCGTGGAAGCCATAGCCGCAGTAGCTGCCGCAGAAATAGGTGTCGCGCACGCCCTGGATGCGATGCAGGTCGCGTTGCGCCCGGATGGCGGCGGCGTCGTACATCGGGTGCTCGAAGGAGAAGCGCGAATGGGCCTTGGCCGGCAGCGGCGCGCGGCCGGGATTCACCGACACGAAGAGCGGCGTGCTGTCGGGCAGGTTCTGCAAGCGGTTCATCCAGTAGGTCACGCTCACGTTGCTGTCGCGGCTGCGGCTGTCGGCAACGTAATTCCAGCTGGCCCAGGCGCTGCGGCGGCGCGGCATCAGGCTCTCGTCGCCATGCAGCCACACCTCGTTGGTAGAATAGGCGAACCGGCCGAGAAGGCCACGCTCCTGCTCATCCGCATCGGTCAGCAGGGCGAGCGCCTGGTCGGCATGGCAGGCCATCACGATCCGGTCGAAACGATCCCAATGGCCGGAAGCGTCACGCACCTCGACGCCTTCTTGTGTCCGGCGCACGGCGCTGGCGGGTGTCGCGAGCCGCGCGCGGGCCCGTAGCGGCGCCACGATGCGTTCGACATAGGACCGGCTGCCGCCGCTCACCGTGCGCCACTGAAGTTGCGGTCCGACGGTGAGCAGTCCGTGATTGTTGAAGAAGCGCACGAAGGTCTGCGCCGGATAGTCGAGCATGCGCCCGAGCGGCGTCGACCAGATGCAGGCCGCCATCGGCACGAGATAACGGTCGCGGAAGGCGGCGCCGAAGCCCGCGCTGGCGACGAAGTCGCCGATCGTGAAGTCGAGATCCTCGCACTTGTCCAAAAGCTTCGGCGCCAGGCGATTGAAGCGCAGGATGTCGTGGGTCATGCGCAGGAACGACGGCCGCGCGAGGTTGCGGCGCTGGGCGAAGTAGCCGGCGAAGGAACTGGCATATTCGAACCGACCCTCGTCGAGGCTCACGGCAAACGACATGTCCGACGGCTCGGTCGGCACGCCGAGATGATCGAATAGGGAAATCAGGTTGGGATAGTTGCGCTCGTTGAAGACGATGAAGCCGACATCGACCGGCACGCGCCCTTGGGGCGTCGGCGCCTCGGCGGTGCAGGAGTGTCCGCCAAAACGGTTCTCGCGCTCGTAGACGACCACATCGTGGCGACGGCTGAGGAGCCAGGCGGCTCCAAGGCCGGAGACGCCGGCGCCGATGACGGCGATTTTCATTGTTGGAGACTCCCTCGGTACTTCTACGCGGACTGCCGCAAGGTGCGGAAGGCCATCAGGGCCCGATCGCGCGCCGCGCCGTGCTCGACGATGCGTTCGGGATAGACGTTTGCCGGCGGTGGCGCCTTGGCGGTCCATGGGGAATGGATCGCCTTGTCCGGAAGGTCGGCAAGCTCGGGCACCCATTGGCGGACGTACTCGCCCTTGGGGTCGAACTTCTCTCCCTGCAGCACCGGATTGAAGATGCGAAAGAACGGCGAGGCGTCGGCGCCGGAACCCGCGACCCACTGCCAGCCGGTCGCGTTGTTGGCGGGATCGGCATCGACCAGCGTGTCCCAGAACCAGCGTTCGCCGGTGCGCCAGTCGATCAGCAAGTCCTTGGTCAGGAACGAAGCCACGATCATGCGGACGCGATTGTGCATCCAGCCGGTGGTCCACAGCTCGCGCATGCCGGCATCGACGATCGGATAGCCGGTCCGTCCCTGCTGCCACGCCTCGAGCGTGTCGTCGGGATCGAGCCAGGGGAAGGCATCGAACTCGGGGCGGAAATTGCGCTGCGCAAGATCGCCGAAGTGGAAGAGCAGGCTGTAGGCGAACTCGCGCCAGCCGACTTCGGCCAGGAATTTTTCGGTGGCCGCGGAAGAACCGCGCGTCGTCGCGGCGCGCCAGATCTGGCGCGGGCCGATCTCGCCGAAAGCGAGATGAGGCGAGAGGCGGGAGGTTCCTTCGACGGCCGGCAGGTCGCGCGCATGGCGATAATCCTCGATCGTCTCGTCGAGGAAATGCGTCAGCCGTTCCCGCGCGCCCGCTTCGCCCGGTGTCCAGGTCGCGCGCAGCCCGCCCGCCCAATCGGGCTTGGTCGGCAATAGACGCCAGTCGTCGAGAGTATCGCCGGTCGGCCAGGTCTTCGGCGCCGGCAACGTCTTGGGCGCCGGCAGGGGATCAGCAGGAGGCGGCGCGGCGCGGCATGCGCGCCAGAAGGGCGTGAACACCTTGAAGGGGCCGCCGCCCTGGGTCTTGATTTCCCACGGCTCGAACAGAAGGTTGGCCTTGAAGCTTTCGGCGGTCACACCGCGCTCGGTGAACGACTTCTTCAGGCGCGCATCACGATCGCGCGAGCCCTGGTCGTAGACGCGATTCCAGAAAATCGATGCGGCGCCACATTCACGTGCAAGCTCGCCGAGCACGCGCTCTGCCGGACCACGCCGCAGGACGAGCCGCGATCCCCGTTCGCGTAGCGAGGCATCGAGAGAGTGCAGGCTGTGATGAAGCCACCAGCGCGACGCAGCGCCGGGCGGCCTGATCCCGTCGGTTTCCTCGTCCAGGACATAGACGGGCAGAACGGCATGCCCTGACCCGATGGCCTTGATCAGCGCGGGGTTGTCCGAGAGGCGAAGGTCATTGCGAAACCAAACGATCGAAACCGACATGATCCGCATACGCACGAAGCGCGCGGGTGGATGATCGGGTCAGGACCGCGGGCAGTTCGCCATCGGTCGCATCTCCAGGCTCAGGAGATCGGCGGTGACCGTGACCATGCCGGTCTCGACGGTGAGCCGGTCCAGAACGCCGTTCTCGAAGACCTGCGCCGTCACCGAGAACATCGGACGCTGGGCCTGCTGCCGGCCACGCGTGAAGCTCATGGACACCGGCCACGATTTGGCTTTCGGCACGGCGACGGGCTTGTCCATCGGACGGGCACCCCTCAGGCGATCGTCGTCCAGTTGCGTCACGTCGATCAGGAAAATGTCGCCCATCACCTCGGGATCGAACATCAGGGCGGGGAAGGCGGTGGCGTTCGCACGCAGACGCTCGATCAGGTGATCGATCGCGGCCACCGGCATCAACGTCGCGAGCGGCAGAGTGAATTGCGACGGCGGCGTGCCGGCCTGCACGATCTCGGCTCGCAATTCGCCGCCCGTCTTCTGGACGCGTCCCTTCGTTTCGCGCGTATTGCCGTTTTGAACCTGCATGGTGCGATAGCGGAAATTGTTCCCGCTGCGGGACTCCTCGGCGTCGAGCTTGGAGGAGAGGCTCATCTTCCACGACGCGGTGAGCGCGATCTCGGTGGAGATGTCGCGCTTGAGGTGCCAGCCCGCGCAATCCTGTGTCAGGTCGTGAACGGCGGTGCCGATGCGCGGTGCATTGGCGGCGGCGCCCAGTCGCAGCACGTACTCTGCGCGATGCGGCTGCACCTGCGCGAACGCAAGCTGCGGCCCGCACAGAAGCGCGGCGACGACGAAACACGCGAGGAGATGCATCGCTCCACCTTGCGCACGACGCTGCAACGGGTCAATCGTGCTTCACATGAAATTGCGAGAGATCGTGGCAGGATTCTGGCAGGGCTTTGGTCCCGCATGGTGATGAACAGGCTCGAGTTCATGTGTGCGGGCGAGCCGCTGGAGGCCCTGCCGATGGGCGCGTTGCATTGGCCGGCCGAGCGGTTGCTGGCGGTGGCCGATCTCCATCTGGAGAAGGGCTCGTCTTACGCCGTCAACGCACGCAAGTTGCTGCCGCGCTACGACACGCGCCAGACGCTGGGTGCATTGGCGGCCCTCATCGATGCCGTGCAGCCGCGCACCGTCGTTTGCCTGGGCGATTCGTTTCACGATCGAGCCGCGATCGAGCGCCTGCCGGATGCCGAGCGCGTCGAGATCGAACGGCTGACCGCACGCACGCGCTTCGTCTGGATCGCGGGCAACCACGATCCCGCGCCGCCGCCCTCGGGCTGGGGCGAGGTCGCCGAGGAGATCAAGGCGGGGCCATTGGTGTTCCGCCACGAAGCCTTGTTCGGTCCGGCCGACGGTGAGGTCTCGGGGCACTACCATCCCGTGGCGGCGCTCACGGTACGGGGAAGAGGGCTGCGGCGGCGCTGCTTCCTCACCGACGGGAGGCGTCTCATCCTTCCGGCCTTCGGCGCCTATGCCGGCGGTCTCAACGCGCTCGACCCGGCAATCGCGCAGCTTTTCCCCGACGACTACGACGCACTGGTCGTCGGGAAGGAAGCGGTACGCCGCCTGTCGTGGCGCCAACTCCGCCCCGACGCGACATTCGCCTAGGCCTTACTTCGGCAGCTCGTACTTCAGGGTCACTTCGCCCAGGCCCTCGATCTTGCCGGTGGCGGTGCTGCCCGGCGGCACGAACTGGCAGGCGACCATGCTGCCCGACGAGACGATCATGCCCTTCTTCAGGCGCTTGCCGTGATCGCCGAGCTTGTTCGCGAGCCAGGCCAGCGCGTTGTAGCAATGGCCCAGTACGTCGCCCGAATGGCCCTCGCGCACGACCTTGCCGTCGAAGGAGATCGAGCCGTTCAGGTTGCCGAGATCGAGCTTCGACCAGTTCTTGTTGGGCTTGGCCAGCAGCGAGCCGCCGTTCCAGCCGGCATCCATGATCAGCGGATTGACGGCGAGGCGGCTGTAGTCGGCGCCGCGATCCTCGATCAGTTCGAAGCCGGCGCGCGCTTCGCCGACATACTGGGCGATCGAGTCCTTGTCGTAGGGCTTGCCCTTCGGTGCCGGCACGTCGGCGTTCGCCACCAGGATGATCTCGAGCTCGGCGCCGAGGCGCGTCCAGCGGTCGGCACGGACGGTCGCCTTGTGCTCGAACACGCGCTTCTTGCGGATCGGGCCGTAAGCGGGGCCCTTCAGGCCGGTCTGCGCCAGGATCTGCGGCGAGGTCAGCGCGATCTTGTAGCCGACCAGCGGACCCTGCTTCACCACCTGCTTCTTGAGAAACGCGTCCTGGACCTTGTAGGCGAGGCGCTCGTCGTCGGTCGCGAATTGCTCCGGCCACCAGCCGACCACGGCGCGCGACTTGTCGACCTGATGCAGCCACGTGGCGACCTTGGCGACGCTGAACGTCATCGTTTCTTCCCCTTGCTTGATCTCTTCGTGGCCGCATAGTGCCACTCATGGCGGCGAAAGCGTTGCAAAATTTAGGACCGGTGCGTAGCGGCGCGGTAGTGGGCGTGGTTCTGGCGGGCGGCGAAGGGCGTCGGATGGGCCCGGGCGAACTGAAGCCGCTGCGGCCCTTGGCTGGCAAACCCATGGTCGCTCATGTCGTCGAGCGGCTGCGGCCACAGGTCATGGATATTGTCGTCGTCGCCAACGATCCGTCGCCGGCCTTCAAGTCGCTAAAGGTGCCGCTGATAGCCGATTCACCGGACATAACGAAGGCCGCCGAGCGCGAGGGACGGCGACTGGGCCCGCTGGCCGGCATCCTCGCAGGCATGGAATGGTCGCTGAAGAACCATCCGCATGCCGGCTGGATACTGACGGCGCCGGCCGACGTGCCGTTCCTGCCGCTCGATCTCACGGTTCGGCTGTGCGGCCTGATGCATGTGCCGGAGCCCGACGTGCTGATGGTGCGGCACGGCAAGCGACGCGAACACACGCTCGCCATCTGGTCGGTGAAGCTCGCGAGCGACCTTCGAAAGGCCATCCTGGAGGAGGGGATGCGGCGGGTCGAAACCTTCGCCCAGCGCTACGTCTTCGAGGAGCTGGCCTGGCCAGGGAACGCCGCCCCGTTCCTCAACGTAAACACGCCGACCGAGCTCAGCGAGGCGACCCGTCGTCTGGCTCGAGTTCGATCACGTTCCCGTCGATGACGACCTTGCCGGCATTCTCGAAGTTCACCGTGATGCGGTGGCCGATCATCGACTGGATCTGACCCAGGCCCCAATCCGGCTGGCCGGGGTGGCGCACGAAGTCGCCGGGGCTGAACAGGCCGTTACCGGGCTTATCGAACAAGTTTTCGTTACTCCCGTCTCTGCTACGATGGGCGCCATGACGCCCTATGGCCATAATCTCCGGCCTCAATCCGGAGTATAGACTGGGCGTCGTCATGTCATGGAGGACACAATGAACAAGACCCGCGTCGCCATCGCCTCGGCCCTTGCCGCCGCGCTCGTGCTGCCGGCCGCGACCAGCCAGGCGCAGGGCAACATGGAGAAATGCTACGGCATCGCGAAGGCCGGCAAGAACGATTGCCAGACCGCGAAGTCGTCGTGCGCCGGCACCTCGAAGACGGACGCGCAGGCCGATGCCTGGATCTCCGTTCCCAAGGGCGCCTGCGAGAAGATCATCGGCGGCAAGCTCACGCCGAGCTGAGCGTGGATCCGGTTGCCGGCATCGGGCTGCGCTCCCCGCATCTCGCGGAGATCGCGCGCGACAGGCCGGCGACCGGCTTTCTCGAGATCCACGCCGAGAACTATCTCGCGGGATCGCCGGCGCTGCAGACCGTCGAGCTTCTGCGCGCGGACTATGCCTTTTCCGTTCACGCGGTCGGCCTCTCGCTGGGGGCGGTCGACGGTCTCGACGAGACGCATCTCGATCGCGTGGCCAAGCTCATCGAGCGCCTGCAGCCCGAACTCGTTTCCGACCATCTTGCCTGGAGCGTTTTAGGCGGCCGCTACTTCAACGACCTGCTGCCGCTGCCCTATACGGAGGAGGCGCTGCAGGTCGTCGTTCGCAATGTCGGCCACCTGCAGGAGCGGCTCGGGCGGCAGGTGCTGGTCGAGAATCCATCCTGCTATTTGGCATTCGGGCATTCGACCCTGTCGGAGCCGGAATTCCTCGCGGAGCTGGTTCGCCGCAGCGGCTGCGGACTGCTGCTCGACGCCAACAACATCGCGGTCACGGCGCACAATCTGCGGCTTGATCCGACGGCCTGGCTCGACCGGCTGCCCGCGTCGGCGATCGGCGAATATCACCTGGCCGGCCATGCGGTGAACGATGCCGACGGCGAGCCGATCCTGATCGACGATCATGGCAGCCGGGTCAGCGACGGCGTCTGGAGCCTGTTCGACGAGATCGTGCGTCGCTATGGCCCGCGGCCGACGCTGGTCGAATGGGACACCGATCTGCCGGCGCTGGAGGTCCTGCTCACCGAAGCCGATCGGGCGGGGCGAAGCCTCAGGGCAAAGGCACGGACCGATGCCCGCGCTGCGTGACCTGCAAACGGCTTTTGCGGGCCATCTGACGGGCGAGGATCGCCGCGACCTTATAGATGCCGTCATGGGCGACGCGATCCCGGCGGCGGCTCGCCTTCGGATCCATCGCCATCACGTCGTGCACAGCCTGGCGACGGCACTGGCGACGACCTTTCCGACCGTGCAGGCGATCGTCGGTGAGGATTTCTTCCGGGCCATGGCGCAGGCCTTCGCCGCACGGGACCTCCCGCGGCAGCCGGTGCTGGCCGAATACGGTGGGGGCTTCCCGGCCTTCGTTCAGGATCATGAGCCGGCGGCCGACTTGCCCTACCTCGCCGACGTGGCGCGGCTGGACTGGGCGCTCAACCGGGCCTTCCACGCGCCCCCGGGTTGGCTGACGGCAGAAGACCTGGCCGGCGTGGCCCCGGAGCGCCTGCTCGAACTGCGGCTTGCCCTGGCGGCGGGGGCGACTGTGATCCAGTCCGCCTATCCGATCGACCGGATCTGGCATGCATCCCAGCCGGGAGCATCGGCGGAAACCGTCGACTTGGGGGGAGGCGCCGCCGCCGTGATCGTCGTGCGCCGAACCGACGATGCGGCCTTCGCGCCGCTAAGCCATGCAGAAGCAGCCTTCGCCATGACGCTTGAGAATGGCGGCACCCTGGAAGAGGGGGCAGAGGCCGCGTTTCTGGTCGCGGCAGACTTCGATCTCTCTACAACCTTTGCGAGGCTGCTTGCCTTGCCGGCATTTGCTGCGACGCAGCATCGAGGCTCACGGTAGGGCAAAAAACCCTCACGTTTTGGTGATTGTTACAGTCGCTGTAATTGCTGCAGTGCACGGCTGAATCTACCGCTGGGCCCTAAACCTTCTTGCTCCGCAAGGGCTGCTCCCTATACTCCGCGCGCTTCGAAAAGGGTCCACCTTCCCCTGGTGGACTGTCGTGGCTTCGAGTGGAGTTGCCGACGATGTCGATTACGTTGCCGCAGAATTACCGGCCGACAGAGCGTGAAGCGTTCATGAACCCGATGCAGCAGGAGTACTTCAGGCAGAAGCTGCTGAAGTGGAAGGGCGAGCTGATCGACGAATCGAATCAGACCCTGCAGAACATGCAGGAGGAAAGCCTGGCCCAGCCCGATCTCGCCGATCGCGCGACCGCCGAGACCGATCGCTCGCTTGAGCTTCGGACCCGCGATCGCTTCCGCAAGCTGATCTCCAAGATCGACCAGGCGATGAAGTCGATCGAGGAAGGCTCTTACGGATATTGCGAGGAGACGGGTGAGCCGATCTCGCTGAAGCGCCTCGAGGCGCGGCCGATCGCGACCTTGTCGGTCGAGGCGCAGGAGCGCCACGAACGCATGGAGCGAACCCGCCGCGACGAAGGCAACGACTGAATTGAAAAGGCCCGCTGAACAGCGGGCCTTTTCTTTTGGTCGATTGCCTCGCTGCGATCAGGCCTTGGCTTCGTCCTGCATGGCCTGACGATTGAGCGCGCGGCCGGCCTGGCCGCCGCCGGGCTTGCCGTCGCGCCAGGCGAAGGCGCCGTTGCAGATCACCGTGTCGATGCCCCTGGCCGGTGAGATCGGCTTCTCGAAGGTCGCGGTGTCGATCACCGTCGCCGGGTCGAACACGCAGATGTCGGCATAGAAGCCGGGCTTCACCTCGCCACGCTTGGCGAGATGGAAGCGCTGCGCCGAATAGGACGTCATGCGGCGCACCGCGTCCTCCAGCGGGAAGAGCCCGAGGTCGCGCGAGTAGTGGCCGAGCACGCGGGGGAAGGTGCCCCACAGGCGCGGATGCGGATGGGCGTCGAACGGGATGCCGTCCGAGCCGATCATGGCGCCGGGATGGGACATCGCGGCCTGCACATCCTTCTCGTCCATCATGAAGTAGATGGCGCCGGCCGGCTGGATGCGGTCGGCGGCTTCCTTCATCGAGCAGCCCATCTCCTGGGCGATCTCCTTGAGGTCGCGGCCGCTCATGCCCTCGACCTTGTCGGACCAGGTGATCAGCACCTTGTCGGCGCGCTCCAGCATGTCGCTGCGCAGGATCGTCGAGCCGGCGACATAGGGATAAACGTCGAAGGCGATCTGCTGCTTCTTCATCGCCTCGTTGAAGCGCGGCAGGGTTTCCTTCATGCGGCCGAAGTTGGAGCGGCCCGAGCACTTGTGGTGCGAGACGATGATTTCGGCGCCGACGCGGCGGCCGATCTCGAAGGTCTCGTCCATCGCCTTCAGGATATGGTCGCCCTCGTCGCGCATGTGGGCGGTGTAGACGCCGCCCCAGCGCCCGAGAGGCGTCGCCACGTCGACCACCTCGTCGGTCGAGGCATGGCTCGACACGGCGTAGAACAGGCCGCTCGACATGCCGATCGCGCCCTGTTCGAGGCTCTGGTCGAGCAGCTCGCGCATCTGCTTGATCTCGGGCGCGGTGGCGACGCGGTTGAGGTCGTCGCCCATCGAGTTGATGCGCAGGGTGCCGTGGCCGATCAGGAAAGCGCCGTTGATGGCGGGCTTGGCCGCATCGACCTTGCCCGCGAACTCGGCGAAGTCCTTGGAGAGATTCTCCTTCTTCTTCACGATCAGCGACATCCAGTGGCCGACGTCGGGCCGGATGTAGGGCGCGGCCGAGACGCCGCAATTGCCGCACACCACGGTGGTGACGCCCTGGCTCGCTTTCATCGCCATGGTCGGGTTGTCGATCAGGGCGGTGTCGTCGTGCGTGTGCACGTCGATGAAGCCCGGCGCCACGACCTTGCCGGTGGCGTCGACTTCATTGTCGCCGCGCAGCGAGCCCGGCGCCTCGACGGCGACGATGCGGTCGCCCTTCAGCGCCACGTCGGCGGCGAACAGTTTCTTGCCGGTGCCGTCGGCCACCTGGCCGTTGCGGATGACGATATCGTAAGTGGCCATGGGGATGCTCCTAGGCTTCGTTGCGGCCGAGCCGCATGTCGAGGTCGAACGGGTAGAGCGGGCGCTTGACGCGCTCATACTTGAACAGCTTGAGGTCGGAGGCGGTGCAGCCGTCGCCGTCGCACATCACGATGTGCTTGGCGATGGGCTCGAAGCCGGCGCGGAAATGCTGGCGCGACTTGATGAGCACGAACTTCTTGCGGCGCGGATCGATGCCGCAATGGGTGAAGACGCCAAGGTCGTAGGGCTCGGCGCGCTTCTCGGAGACCACGATTTGCATCTTGCCGGTGTCGAGCACGGCGGTGCGGCCCATGCGGACCGTGGTGCCGGTGGCCATCGGGCCGGTCACGACGAACTGGCCGTCGGTGATCGCCTTCACTTTGCCGGTGACCTTGAGCGGCTTGCCCTTCAGGCCCATGGCCGGCATGTCGATCTTTCCGCCGAGTTCGAGCGTCAGTTCGGCGCCGACGCCGGCCTTGATCATCTGCTCGACGCAGGCCGGATCACAGATAGGACCGGCGACCGCGTCCTCGAGGCCCTGCTTCATGGCTTCCTCGATGACGCTCATCACATCCTGGGTGCCGCCCGAGGCGGTGTTGTCGCCGTGGTCGGCCATGACGACGGGGTAATCGGTGTAGCCCTTGGCGCGGCCGACCTGGACCGACAGCGGCTCGGGATGGAACAGGAAGCCCTCGCGCTTCTCCCACGCCGTATCGAGGATGCGGTTGAGCAGGATCTCGCCTTCGGCCGTGCGCTTGTCGCAGACGATGACCGAGGAGAGGGCGAGGTGGGGGATGTCGGCCTGCGGGAAGCCGCCAAACACGGAAGCGTTCAGGACCTCGCCGGTGTCCTCGGCCTGATTGGCCATGCCCATCAGCGTCTTCATCGGCTCGCGCGAGGGGGTGTGGACCAGCGAGCTGCTCATGATCGGGCGGCTGCCCCAGACCATCTTCGGCTCGATTTCGCCGGCCAGGGTTCGCATCAGAGTGCGGCCGGCGCGGCGGGCCGTGTCGGCCATGTCGATGTGGGGATAGGTGCGGTAGCCCGTCATGATCGTGGCGCCGTTCACCATGGCGTCGGTCATCTGGGTGTGGAAATCGAGCGCCACGGCGATCGGCACGTCGGGCGCGATCTTGCGGATACGATTGAGCAACTCACCCTCGCCGTCGTCATAGTGCTCGGCGACCATGGCGCCGTGCAGGGCGAGGAGGACGGCGTCGCAGCCCTTTTTGATCTCGTCGACGATGGCGGTCGTCATCTGCTCGTATGCCGCTTTCGTGACCAAGCCTGACGGATGGGCACCGGCCGCCATCGGGACCGTGAATTCAGCGCCCGCCTTGCGCGCCACCTCGATGAAACCGCCCAGGGAGGTGTTGGTGCCTTCCGATTCCTTGATGGCGATCGGGCCGCTCAGCGCGGTCGCGCGGGCAAAGGATTCGATGGGAGTGGGCAGGGGCGAGAACGTATTGGTCTCGTGCATCATCATTGCGACTACGAATTTCTTGGCCAACACGCTCTCCATCCAGGCTTAAGTATTTGAACACCCTAGCAAAAACTGCACGTCTCGCGCGTTTGCTGAAGCAATGCAATTGATGCAAAGCTGCATCGCACTATTCTGTTGCGTTGCAAAAAGAGCACACCCGCCTATAGACAGCAACGAACGCTAAAGATGTGAATTCAGGGCTCTTTTTCACTCTTGCTTTCTCTTCGCAGGTGCACCATTCTGAGTGGGCAGCAAACGCTACCTCGGTAGCCTCTTTGTTTGCTGTATGCCCGTCTTGGGCGTTTCCTCCCTAAACTCGGGCCGCGCTTGTCGCGGCCCCTTTTTTTGCCCGATCGGCTGAACTGGGGCTGGTTCAGTGCGTTGCGTGAAGCTATTCGGCAGCCAGGGGCCTCGGCAGAAGGATTTCCTGGGCGCTTTGGCCCATTTCCTCCAGCAGACCCGTGATCAGCCGGGCGAAGACGCCGGCGACCGGGAGCCTCTCGTGCCGGGCCTCGTCCATGTAGAGGGCCCGGTTGATCTCGATCTGGAGCGTGTGGCGGGCGACGGCCGGACGGCCATAGCGCTGGGTCGTGAAGCCGCCGGCATAGGGCTGGTTGCGCTGCACGCGCAGGCCGCGTGCTCGAAACCAGCGTTCGGCGGCGGCCGTGAACTCCGGCGCGCAGGCCTCGCCGTGATTGTCGCCCAGGACGATATCCACCCGCTGGTCCCGGTCGCGGCCGCCCAGGTTGGAAGCCGAGGACGGCATGGAATGGGCATCGATCAGGAGGGCGCCGCCGAAGCTGCTGTAGGTGTGCTCCACCAGCAGGGACAGGGTCTGGTGATAAGGCCGCCAGCAGGTTTCCAGCCGGTGCTCGATCGTCTCGGAGGGGACCCGGCCACGGTAGATCGCCTCGCCGCTGGCCGCGACCCGCGGGATCATCCCGAGGCCGGCCGCGACCCTGGTGGTCCGGTGGTTCAGAGGCCGCGGCAGCGGACCTTCGAACATGCCCGGATCGAGTTCGTAGGGCTCGCGGTTGGCGTCGACATAGGAGCGGGGAAAGCGGGCGGCCAGCAACGGCATGCCCAGCGAGGGCGCGGCGGCGAACAGTTCATCGACGAAGGCGTCTTCCGCCCGGCGGAGCGCGGAGAGGGGGACGACGGCCTGTTCGAGGAATTCGGGAGGATAGATCGAGCCGCTGTGCGGCGAAGCGACGACCACGGGAACCGTCTGGTGCTCGGGCAGCCGGCAATCCAGCGCCTCATGGTCGGGCAGGACCGGGAGAAAATCCATTTATCGGTAATAGCCGGTGGAACCGAGCGCGTCACCTTTCACGCACTTGCCAATCCGCTGGCCGCGATGTAGACGGACCGCCTTCCGCGCTACCGGATGGTTTCGACCCCGGCAGCAGCAGGTGATGGGCGCGTAGCTCAGCGGTAGAGCACTGTCTTGACATGGCAGTGGCCACAGGTTCGATCCCTGTCGCGCCCACCATCGCCTTCTCTCCAGCAGACCTTGATTGGAAACGAACGGCGAGGCACCAGTAGAGGATCGCTGGAGTCCCGATGTCCGATTTTTATTCGCTCTATTCCCATGAGTTCGTGCGCGTGGCGTGCTGCGTGCCGCGCACCCGCGTGGCCGACGCCGCCTACAATCTGGCCGAGACGCTGAAACTGGCCAGCCAGGGCGACAAGGCGCGGGCCGCCGTCATGGTCTTCCCCGAACTCGGCCTGTCTTCCTACGCCATCGAGGACCTGCTGCTGCAGGACGCGCTGCTCGACGAGGTCGAGCGGTCGGTCGCCAAGGTCGTCGAGGCTTCGCGCAAGCTCTTCCCGGTGCTGATCGTTGGCGCGCCGCTTCGGATTTCGAACCGCCTCTACAACACGGCCGTGGTCATCCATCGCGGCAAGGTGCTGGGCGTCGTCCCCAAGACTTATCTGCCGAACTATCGCGAGTTCTACGAGAAGCGTCATTTCATCTCGGGCGCCAACGTCATCCGCAGCGAGATCGAGCTGGTGGGACAGACCGTGCCGTTCGGCACCGACATCCTGTTCAAGGCGACCGGCATCGATCTCACCTTCCATGTCGAGATCTGCGAGGACGTCTGGGTGCCGATCCCGCCGTCGAGCCACGCCGCGCTCGCCGGAGCGGAGCTGCTGGTGAACCTGTCGGCCAGCAACATCACGATCGGCAAGGCCGAGGCGCGGCGGCTGCTGTGCGGCAGCCAGTCGATGCGCGCGGTCGCGGCCTACGCCTATTCGGCGTCGGGGCCGGGCGAGTCGACCACCGACCTTGCCTGGGACGGCCATGCCGCGATCTATGAGCTGGGCGACCAGCTCGTCGAATCGTCGCGCTTCGAGAAGGACTCGACGATGATCCAGGCCGACATCGACGTCGGCCGCATCCGTCAAGAACGCCTGCGCTACAACGGCTTCGCTGATTGCGCGCTGCAGGAGAAGGAGCGGGTCGAGCGCTTCCGGACCTTGCCGTTCGCCTTCGATCCGCCGAAGAACCGCGTCGCGCTGGACCGCGCCATCGAGCGCTTCCCCTACGTGCCGTCCGATCCGGCCAAGCTGCGCGACAATTGCTACGAGGCCTACAACATCCAGGTCCAGGGCCTGGCGCAGCGCCTGCATTCGAGCCGCGTGGAGAATGCCGTCATCGGCGTCTCGGGCGGCCTCGATTCGACGCATGCGCTGATCGTCATCTGCCGGGCGATGGACCAGCTCGGCCTCAGCCGAAAGAACATCTTCGCCTACACGATGCCGGGCTTCGGCACCTCGGACAAAACCCACACCAACGCATGGCGGCTGATGAAGGCGCTGGGGGTCACGGCGGCCGAGATCGACATCAAGCCGGCGGCGACGCAGATGCTGGCCGACATCGGTCACCCCTTCGCCCAGGGCAAGAAGGTCTACGACGTCACCTTCGAGAACGTGCAGGCGGGCCTGCGCACCGACTATCTGTTCCGGCTGGCCAACCAGCAGCGCGGCCTGGTGGTCGGCACCGGCGATCTCTCCGAGCTGGGACTCGGCTGGTGCACCTACGGCGTGGGCGATCACATGTCCCACTACAATCCCAACGGCTCGGTCTCCAAGACGCTGATCCAGCACCTGATCCGCTTCGTCGCCGCTTCGGGCGACGTCAGCGAGAGCACGGCGGAGATCCTGCACGACATTCTGAATACCGAGATCTCGCCTGAACTCATCCCGGCTGGCGAGAAGGGCGTGGTGCAGGCGACCGAAAGCTTCGTCGGTCCCTATGCGCTGCAGGACTTCAATCTCTTCTACCTGACGCGCCTCGGCTATCGCCCGTCGAAGATCGCCTTCATGGCTTGGAACGCCTGGCACGACATCGAGAAGGGCGCCTGGCCCGCCAACATGGACGAGGGCACGCGGCGCGCCTACACGCTGGAGGAGATCCGCGGCTGGCTGGCGCTGTTCCTGCGCCGCTTCTTCACCAACCAGTTCAAGCGCTCGGCGCTGCCCAACGGACCGAAGATCTCGTCCGGCGGTTCGCTGTCGCCGCGCGGCGACTGGCGGGCGCCGTCGGACGGCAGTCCCGACATCTGGCTCGAGGAAATGAAGGCGATTCCCCAGGGCAAGAAGAAATAGACGTCGCGATTTCACGCGGCGGGTTCGCATCGTTTGCGCACTTCGGCCAAAATGGTACTGACGCTCGAAGGAAGCGCGTAGGGAGGGTTTCATGCCGCTCGAGATCAAGAAGACGGTCCAGCAGATGGTCGACGAGGCCAACAGCCAGATCGAGACGTTGCCGCTCGCCGAGGCGATGAAGATCCACGGCCAGCCGGGTGTCACCTTCATCGACATCCGCGACATCCGCGAACTGTGGCGCGACGGCACGATTCCCGGCGCCATCAACGTGACGCGCGGCATGCTGGAAATGTGGATCGATCCGAAGAGCCCCTACGCCAAGGATTACTTCCAGACCGGCAACAAGTTCGTGTTCTTCTGCGCCGGCGCCTGGCGCTCGGCGCTGTCGACCAAGACGGCGCAGGACATGGGCCTGACGCCGGTCGCGCATTTCGAGGGCGGCTTCGGCGCCTGGAAGAAGGCCGGCGGCCCGGTGGAGACGGTCGAGCCCAAGAAGTAGGGCGCGGCCGATGAGCCGGCCCATCAGCGCCGAACAAGCTCCCGCTCAGCCGATCGTGCCGCAGCCGGCGATCGACGACATTCCGGATTTCACGTCGATCCCGGCCTACATCGCGCGGCATGCGGCGACGCATCCCGACAAGCCGGCGGTGAAATGCGACGGCGCCGTGCGGAGCTGGCGGGACTTCGACGCTCGCATCAACAGGATCGCCCGTCGTCTGTCGGAGATGGGGCTGGGCCGCGGCGACAAGATCGCGATCCTCGCGTCCAATTCGATCGAATATCTCGAAACCTTCATGGGCGGGCTGCGCGCCGGCGTCTGCGTCGTGCCGCTCTCGACTATGGCGGCGGCGGATGCGCTCGAGAAGATGCTCGACGATTGCGACGCCAAGGTGCTGTTCCTGTCGGACCAGTATCGCGCGCTGGTCGAGCCTTACGAGGGGCGCCTAGCCAAGCTCGTGGCCGGTGGCCGCATCGCTTACGATTTTACCCGGCCGGGCTGGCAGGATTTCGAGGCCTGGCTGGCGTCGGCGAGCGACGCGCCGTTCGAGACGGCGATCGAGGCGCTGGACGACTTCAACATCATCTACAGTTCCGGCACGACCGGCCTGCCCAAGGGCATCCTCCACTCGCACGCGCTGCGCAGCCAGCTTCCCGTCCGGTTCCCGGTGTTCGACTACGGTCCGGACACGGTCTCGATGGTCTCGACGCCGCTCTATTCCAACACGACGCTGGTCGCGCTGCTCGCGACCGTCGGCGTGGGCGGTACGTCGGTCCTGATGCGCAAGTCCGACGTCGTGAAGTTCCTCGAGCTGGCGCAGGCCGAGCGGGCGACGCATGCCATGCTGGTGCCGGTGCAATATCAGCGCATCCTGGCCCATCCCGATTTCGACAAGTACGACCTCGGCTCCTTCAAGGCCAAGCTCTCGACCAGCGCGCCGTTGCGCGCCCAGGTGAAGGCCGATTGCCTGGCGCGCTGGCCGGGTCGCCTGATCGAGATCTACGGACTGACCGAGGGCGGTGGGAGCTGCATGCTCGAAGCCAACCTGCATCCCGACAAGCTCCACACGGTCGGCAAGGCGGGCTTCGGTGTCGAACTCAGGATCCTCGACGAGCAGGGCAGGGAACTGCCGCAGGGCGAGGTCGGCGAGATCGCCGGTCGCGCCGAGATGATGATGAAGGGCTACTACAAACAGGACGACAAGACGCGCGAGCTGTTCTGGCACGATGCCGACGGCCGGTTGTTCTTCAAGTCCGGCGACATGGGTAAGCTCGACGAGGACGGGTTCCTGATCCTGCTCGATCGCAAGAAGGACATGATCATTTCCGGCGGCTTCAACGTCTATGCTGCCGACATCGAGGTCCTTCTGCTAAAGCATCCCGATGTGATCGACGCCGCGGTGATCGGCGTGCCGAGCGAGCAGTGGGGCGAATCGCCGATGGCGCTCTGCGTGCGTCGCGACGGCGCGGTGACGAGTGAGGAGGCGGTGCGCGAATGGGCGAACGGCCAGCTCAGCAAGACGCAGCGTCTGGTCGCGGTCGAGTTCCGCGACTCGCTTCCGCGCAGCACCATCGGCAAAATCATGAAACGCGAGCTTCGGGCTCCCTATTGGGAAGGCCGGACGGCCAAGATTTGAGGACCACATGACCGGACCCACCCTGCGTTCAGCTCATCTCTTCACCCTGACCCTGCAGGTCGATCCGAATTTCACCGATGTCGGCGAGACGCCCTATGGCCGCCGCCGCATCGCCACGGTGACGGGCGGCACCTTCGAGGGCGACGAACTGCGCGGCACCGTGCTGCCGACGCCGGCCGGAGACTGGCTGCTGCAGCGCCGCGACGGCATCCTGATGCTTGACGTCCGCCTCACGCTCAAGACCGACGACGGCCATCTCGTCTACATGAGCTATCGCGGCATGCGGCACGGCCCGGCCTGGGTGATGGAACAGCTCAACAAGGGCGAGAAGGTCGATCCCAGCCAGTATTACTTCCGCGCCACGCCTTACTTCGAGACCGCATCGGAGAAGTACCGCTTCCTCAACCGCATCGTCTGCGTTTCGACTGGCCGGCGCGAGGCCGCCGGGCCGGTCTACGAGGTCTTCCAGATCCTCTGATGATCGACCTCGCCACCCTCGCGCTGTTCGCCACCGCGAGCCTCGCGCTCACGATGACGCCTGGCCCCGACATGCTGCTGATCGCGTCGCGCAGCGCGAGCCAGGGCAAGGGGGCGGGTTTTGCGACGCTGGCCGGTATCCAGGTCGGCACCTACTGCCACGCTCTGGCGGCGGCCTTCGGCCTGTCGCAGCTCTTCCTGATCGTGCCCGTCGCTTACGATGCCGTGCGTTACGCGGGCGCTGCCTATCTGCTCTATCTCGCCTGGAAGACCGTGCGCTCCGGCGCCGCGACGCTCACGCCGGAAGCCGGCGCGACCCGCCACGCCGTCGGCACGATGTTCCGTCAGGGGCTGCTCACCAATCTTCTCAATCCGAAGATGGCGCTGTTCGTCCTGGCGCTGTTCCCGCAGTTCGTGCAGCCGGAAGCCGGCTCCGTCGCGCTGCAGATCATGGTGCTGGCGACGGTGCTCAATGCCATCGGCCTAGTCGTGAACGGCGCGGTCATCCTGGGCGCAAGCCGTCTCGGCCGCGTCTTCTCCAGCGGAGGCCGCTTTCGCCGCCTGTCGCAGTATTTCCTCGGCGCCGTCTTCGCCGGCCTCGCGGTGAGGCTAGCGGTCGACAGCAGGTCCTAGAGCCCCCTTGTCATCCTGAGCGAAGCGAAGGATCTGGCGCGAGCCACGCAGTGCGCTGGCCGCTATGTGAGGTCCTTCGCTGCGCTCAGGACGACTGAGAGGCCGTGATCTTCTCCAAAACCGGCAGGATGTATTCGCGGAACCTGGCCGGGTTCTCGCTCATCGGGAAGTGGCCCAGCTCTTTCATGACCTGCACCTCGACGCCCGGGATCTGCGCGGCGGTGCGCAGCGTGTCCTCGGCGGTGCAGGAGAAGTCGTACTCGCCAGTCAGCAGGTAGAGCGGGCAGACCTTCGTGTCGATCGTCTTCACCTTCTCGCGCAGGTCGCCGTCGACCCTGTAGAAATAGAGATCGCCTTTGAAGATGCCTGGTCCGCCCTGCATGTACATCCACAGCGTCTCATGGCGGCTCACGGGCGGGCTCTGCGGCGCGATCAGGCCGGAGATCAGCGCGGCGCAGACTTCGCCGCCATGGACGTCGGGACGGTGCAGCCACGCGGTGTCGTACCAGGGCTGCTGGAAGTCGGCGGCCTCGAGCGCCACCAGCGCGCGGAACTCGGTGGCATGCGCGATCGCGAGATTGAGCACGATGCGCCCGCCGATCGAGCAACCCATCACCACCGGCCGGTCCAGTTCGAGTGCCTGGCAGAAGGCGCGGATGGCGGCGGTGTAGGAGGCGGTCGTCAGCCGATACTCGGTCCTCTCCCAGCCGTCGGGCGGCGTCGACTTGCCGTGCCAGGGCATGTCGAAGGCCAGCACGCGGTAGCGCTTCGTGATCTCCGGATCGGCGAGGAGGTGACGGAACTGGCGATTGTCGGCGCCAGCCGTGTGCAGGCAGACGAGAGGGATGCCTTGTCCTGCCTCCTCGAAATAAATGCGGTGCGGCGTGCCGTCGATGTCGAGCCGCACATAGCGGCCGACCATGGGATCGAGAACGGGCGCCATGTCAGTGTGCCTCCGGCAGGCGGCGGGGCAGGGCCAGCAGGTCTTTGAAATACTGCAGGTTCTGCAGCAGCGGCCGCAGGTCGCCTTCGAACGAGGCGGCGCCGCGCTTGGTGAGCGCGAACAGATCGTGCCAGCCCGGCTCCGGCATCTTCCGCCAATGATGCCGCCAGGCCTCCTCGCTGCCGCGAACGGTGAACACGGTGGAGCGCATCAGCCGCGGGCCGCGATCGAGCGCGGCGAGGGCGCCGTCCTTCAGCGTCAGGTGAAAGGGTTCAGTGCCGATGTCGACCCGGCATTCGACGCTGAGCCAGCGTCCGCGTCGCAGCAGGTCGGTATCGTCGGCGAGGAGAGACGGCAGCTTCGCGAAACAATCTGCAGGGATCATTCCTGCAGTATGTACTCGATCGTCGATCCGTCGGAAGCCTTGAAAGTGGCCTTCACCCAGCGGCCCTTGTCGTCGAACCACTGATCCATGACGACGTCGCCCGTGTAGCTGTAATGCTCAGCCTGAAGCGTGCCGTTGGCCGTCTTGATGGTCTCGCGGCCCTTGGGCGTGATCTGGATCTTGGCCAGGTTGCCGTTCTGGCTGTTGAGCATCGACGCCTGCTTGACCTGGTTGAAGTTCCAGTGCGTCGAGGGAAGGGTGTTTGCCGGGAGAGTCTCCTGCCTGGCGCTGCCCTGCTGGAAACCGACATCGCTCGCCGTCAGCTTCGGGGCGCTGCCGCCCTCCCGGACCACCGCGACACCGCCAGCCTCATGCTTGGCTTTCAGCGCGTACTTGGTGCCATTGTCGTCGGTCTGGGTGGAGATCGATTCGAACGTGTTGCCGTTCCAGACCTCCTGGCCGCGATGCATGTAGCGATACATGGTCAGGCCGAGCGCCTTCACCGAAAAGTCGATCGAGGTCGTGACGATGCGTTTGTCGCCGTTCTGCTGGAAGGTGAGGGTATGCGTCCCGATCCGCTCGCCGTTCCGGAATGCGGCGAAAACATGGGTCGGTCCGTACGGCAGCTCGCCGCCAGCAGCCAGGGCCGCGGCCGAGCCGCAGCCCAATAGTGCCAGCGCAAGGATCAGACGACGCATCATCAATGGCTCCCGATCCTCCTTATACGTGGTGGGAAGCCGCTGGATCCCCGTTAGACGACCCGGTCGGCCTTCAACTTCGCGATAACGGCGGGTTCGTAGCCGAGTTCCTGCAAGATCTGTTCCGTGTGCTCGCCCAGGGTCGGGGCGCGGCGGCGGATCGTGAGGGGCGTGCGGGAGAGCTTCACCGGCTCCTGCAGCACCGGCACGCCCATCTTGGCGCCGGGATATTCCATCGAATGGAAGAAGCCGGCTTCCTGCACGTGCTTGTCATCGAGCGTCTGCTGCGGCGTGTAGACCGGGCCGGCCGGAATGCGGTTGGCTTCGAGGGCGGCCAGCGCCTCCGCGACGGTGCGGGTATCGCACCACTTCTGCATGATCGCCGACAGCGCCTCGCCATTGTCGCCGCGGGCGAGATCGTCCTTGAAGCGCTCGTCGGCGGCCAGCTTCTCGTCGCCCATCAGCTTGCACCAGCGCACGAACAGCGGCTGGCCGATCGTCATGGCGTAGATCCAGCCGTCCTTGCACTTGAAGGTGTCGGACGGGCCGGCCGTGAAGCCGCGGTTCAGCGTGGCGATGCGGTTGAGGTTGAGCATCGCCTGCTCGATCAGATGACCGTTGGTGATGTTCATGGCCGTCCGCAGCAGGGCGGTCTCGACCTTCTGGCCCTTGCCGCTCTTGGCGCGGTCCATGAGGGCCGCCAGCACGCCCACGGTGTTGAGCAATGCCGTGCCGAAATCGACGAACGGCGCATTCATGCGGGTCGGCGTCTCGCCGTCACCCGAGAGATGCATGGCGCCCGACATCGCCTGGCCGATCGTGTCGAAGCCGACACGCGTCTTGTAAGGGCCTTCCGAGCCGAAGGTCGAGGTGGTGGCGAGGATGATGCGGGGATTGATGGCGGAGAGGGCCTCGTAGTCGATGCCCATCTTCTGCAGGTCTTCGTAGGGCAGGTTGGCGATCACCACGTCGGATGTCGCCACCAGCTTCTTCACGATCTCCCGGCCCTCGGGCTTCATCGGGTTCAAGGTGAGGCCGAGCTTGTTGCGGCCCATCTGGAGGAACATGGCGCCTTCGCCGCCGTCGACAACCGGGGTCACCCAGCGATCCTCGCTGCCCTCCAGCTTCTCGACGCGGATCACCTCGGCGCCGAGATCGGCCAGCATCGTGCCGCAGAACGGACCGGCGATGTAGCGGCCGAAATCGAGTACGCGGATGCCTTCGAGAACGCCTGACATGTGACCCTGCCTCCCTCGCGCCGGGCCTCGGATGGGCCGGCTGCGTCGGAGCATTAGCAGAGGTCGGCGGGCGGTTCTATTCGAAGACCACGTCCATTCCGGCCCGCGTAAGGGCCGCCGCGCGGGCCTTCAGCCAGCCGTCGGCGAAGGCCTTGTCGTCCGCCGGCGCGCCGGCCGTGTAGGCCTTCCAGGCGTCGATCAGGACCTGCTGGCGCTTCACGAGCGCGTCGTTGTGGGACTGTGCGGCATCGGTCCAGACGCCCCGTTCCTTGAACGCGCGGATCGTGCCCTCGTGATAGGGGACGACCCACGTCAGGTTCTGCCGGGCCAGCGCCATGCCCTCGGCTTCGGGCGCGCTGTCTTTGTATTTGTCGTAGGTGTCGATCATCGTCCGCGTGACGGCATAGATCGTGTCATCGGGCCGGTCGGCGTAAGTCATGAAGATCGGATAGGCGTAATCCGCCATGTCGACGGGCGCGGTGGGCGACAGTCCGCCGGCGCCGCAGGTCGCCTGCTGCGACTTGAAGTAGGGTGCGATCTTGAGGACGCGCGCCCATCCCGCCTTGTCGCCCGGCGGCAGCGGCGGCCACATGATGCCGCGCGGGGAATTGGCGGCTTCGCGCGTGCGGCTGGCCACCGTCGAGGCGAGGAGGGCGTCCGTCTCGTTGTTGATCAGGCCTTTCCACATCGCGTTGGTCGACGAGAACTGGACCAGGGTCACGTCCTGCTCGGTGAGATTGCCGAAGGCGATCAGCGCAATTGCCCCGCGCGTCACCGCGGGCGAGCCGACGACGACGCCGATCCGCTTGCCCTTGAGATCCTTGATCTCCTTGGCGCCGAGATCCTTGGCCACCACGAGGCTGATGCCGTTGCAGGCGTCAGCCGACATGATCAGGCGCGTTGCTTGCGGTCCCCAGTTGCGCGCCCCGAACTCGAAGACGCCTTCCTGCGCAAAATAGGTGCCGATACCCATCTGCGAGATCAGGGCCCGCTGGTTCCTGAGCGGCATGAGGCGGCCGGTGTCGTTGCCCGCGGGCAGCACGCGCACGTCGGAGTCGACGGCGGGCTTGAACTGCTGGGCGATGGCCACGGCAGTGGTGAAGCCCGAGGAACCCGTGTCGTAGGCCGTCCAGGACATTTCCCGCGGCACGCTCTGCGCCGCCGCTGCTCCGCTGAGGAGGAGGACCAGTGCGGCGCCTGTGACGGCGAAGCGTCGGTTCATCGAAACATCCATGGCACACATTTCCGGCGCTGACGCCGGAACATGGTGCCAAGTCGTCGTCGGACCTTCAATCGAAGAAGGTGTTGGGCTTCAGGAACACTGCAAGCATGAGGCAGCCTTCGTCGGTCCATGCATCATGCCGGCTGCCGGCCCGTCGCCACACGTAATTCCCGGCGCTGCAGGTGCCGGCGTGATCGGAGAACGAGCCTTCGATCACGTAAGTTTGTTCGATCGCAACATGCTCGTGCTTGGGCAGGCGCGCGCCCGGCGCCCAGCGCATTAGCACGGTCGAGAGGCCGGTCTCCTTCTGCTCCATCAGGATCTTCCAATCGATCCCGGGGAAGCGCGTCGGCTGCCACGGCACGTCCTTGACGTCCACGTAGGTAGAATCCGGCACCATGCCGGCGAGCGTCTGGACGTTCATGCCGCCACCTTGCGGCGCGCCGCCTTCAAGGTGCCGCCGCGCATCACGTGGCCGGGCAGGGGACGGCCGACGATCTCCTCGGCGAGCTTGGCGACGTCGATCAACCGGTCGATATCGAGGCCGGTCTCCACGCCCATTTCCTCGCACATGAAGGCGAAGTCCTCGGTGCAGATGTTGCCCGCCGCGCCATCGGTCGCCGCGAAGGGGCAGCCGCCCAGGCCCGCGACCGAGGCGTCGAACTTGGTGACGCCCATGCGCAGGCCGGCATAGGCAGCCGCCGCACCGGTGCCGCGCGTGTCGTGGAGATGCAGCGCGATCTCGAGGTCGGGCCACTTCGAGCGCACGGCGCCGATCAGCCGCTCGACGGAGGCGGGCGTGGCCCAGCCCATCGCGTCGGTGAGCTTGATGCCCTTGAGCTTGAAGCCGGCCAGCTCGGCCTCGTCGAGCGCCAGCTGGACGCGCTCGAGGATCAGCCCGGTCGACAGCTCGCCTTCGTAGTTGCAGCCGAAGGCGCCCAGGATGACGCCCCATTCGACCGGCATGCCGCGGTCCTTGAAGGTCTTGAGCGACATGCGCTGCTCGACCATGGCGTCGGGGACCGACTTGCCGATGTTCTTGCGGGAGAAGGTGTCGGAGGCGGTGACGCGAACGCCGCCGTCGACATGCAGAGGGCCCCGAAGCGCGCGCTCGAGGCCCTGCTGGTTCAGCCACAGCGCGCTGTACTGCACGCCGGGCTTGAGATCGATCCTGGAGGCGACTTCCTCGGCGTCGGCCATGGTCGGCACGCGCTTGGGATTGACGTAGGAAACGCAGGCGATGCGCTTCAACCCGGTGTCCGCAAGCGCCTCGATGAGGCGGACCTTGTCGGCCACCGGGATCATCTTCTTCTCCGACTGGAAGCCCTCCCGAGGACCCTCCTCGTCGATGGTCACGCGCTTGGGCAGGTCGGACATTTCCATCCTCCGGATTTTTGGAGGAGGGCGTCAGCCCTCCTCTTCCACGAATGCTTCCTTGCGCGCCTTTTTGAAGCTGGGCAAGGCCATCAGGATCAGCAGCAGCGCCGTCGTGATGAGCAGACCCAGGCTGATCGGCCGCTGCAGGAAGACCATCGGGTCGCCACGCGAAAGCAGCATGGCGCGCCGGAAGTATTCCTCCATCTGCGGGCCCAGCACCAGACCCAGGAGGAACGGTGCACCTTCACAGCCGAGGCGAACGAAGATGTAGCCGAGCACGCCGAACACGGCGACCTGCATCACATGGAATGTACTGTTCTGCAGGCTGTAAGCGCCGATGCAGCAGAACAGCAGGATGGCCGGTGCCAGAAAGCGGTACGGCACCGTCAGGAGCTTCACCCAGATGCCGATCATCGGCAGGTTGATGATGACCAGCATGGCGTTGCCGATCCACATCGAGGCGATCATGCCCCAGAACAGGTCCGGCTTCTTGGTCATGACCTCGGGGCCGGGCTGGATGCCCTGGATGATCATCGCGCCGACCATCAGCGCCATGACGGCGTTGGACGGGATGCCGAGCGTGAGCATCGGGATGAACGAGGTCTGGGCGGCGGCATTGTTCGCCGCCTCCGGGGCCGCGACGCCCGCGACCGCTCCCTTGCCGAAGTCCTGCGGACGACGCGAGATCTTCTTCTCCAGCGTATAGGCCGAGAAGGCGCCGAGGGTCGGGCCGCCGCCGGGCAGCACGCCGAGTGCTGCGCCGAGGAAGGTGCCGCGCAGGGCAGCCGGAACCGCCTGACGCACCTCGTCCATGGTCGGCCACAAGCTGGTGACCTTGATGGTTCCGCCGGTGCGCGTCATGTGTCGTTCGAGGTTGACCACGATCTCGGCGATACCGAACAGGCCCATGGCGATCGGCGCGAAGTCGATGCCGTCGCTGAGTTCCGGTACGTCGAAGGTGAAGCGCTGGGCGCCGGTGTTCACGTCGGTGCCGACCAGGCCGAACAGCAGGCCGAGGAAGATCATCGCGATCGCCTTCGTCACCGAGCCGCTGGCCAGGATGACGGCGGCCACGAGACCGAGGGCCATCAGCGAGCAGTAGTCGGCAGGACCGAACTTCTGCGCCATGCGAGTCAGCGGCTCTGCAAAGAGCACGATGATCGCAGTGCCGACGGTGCCGGCGAAGAACGAGCCGACGGCCGAGATGGATAGCGCGGCACCCGCGCGTCCTTTCCGCGCCATCTGGTAGCCGTCGAGACAGGTCACGACCGAAGCCGCTTCGCCCGGCAGGTTGACCAGGATCGACGTCGTCGAACCGCCATAGGCCGCGCCGTAGTAAATGCCCGCGAGCATGATCAGCGACGCGGTCGGCGGCAGGTGGAAGGTGATGGGCAGCAGCATGGCGATGGTCGCCACGGGGCCGATGCCGGGAAGAACGCCGATCAGCGTGCCGAGCAGACAGCCCAGCAGCGCGTAGGTCAGGTTCTGGAACGAGAAGGCGACGCTGAAGCCCAGCGCGAGATTGTCGAGAAGCTCCATCTCACCAGACTCCGCGCAGGATGTAGATATTCATGCCCAGCCCGACCTTGAAGACGAGCGTGCAGAGGACGGAGAGGACGACGATGTTGCCGATCACCTCCGTGAGCTTGAATTCCTCACCGGCCAGCGAGGCGATCATGATCAGCACGACCAGGGCGGGGATCAGGCCGGCGCGCTCGAACAGCAACGCGAAGCAGACGATGCCGATGGTCACCAAGGTGATCGGCTTCCACTTCGGCCGTTCGACCGGCTCACTGCCGCTCACCAGGGCCACGATGCAGACCAGTACGCCCAGCGCCAGCAGAGTGAGTGAAAGCATCCGCGGCACGTAGCCCGGTCCCATGCGAACCGGCGTGCCCAGTGCGAGTTTCTGCCCAAAATACAGTGCGAGTAATCCAAAGCCGATGAACATCAGCCCGGACAAGAAGTCCTTGCTTAGGAATCGATTCAACGATGCCTCCCCAGAAACGCGTCGTCTTCAGTGTGCTATTGGGTCCGAACCCCCGGACCGCCAACAGCTAAACACAATTCGGCCGCTTTGCCCAAGCTCCAAGTGCATTACAAGTGCTAAGTGCACTATCTGAGAAGCAGACGGACTGCGATTACGCCGAGGCAGAGTGCAAACAAGCGCCGCAGCAGGGACACGGGCGCGTTTGCGGACCATCGCGCTGCTATTGGCGCGACAAAGAGCGCGGGCAACGACAGGGTCGCAACGCAAAACAGGGCAACGTCGCCCACGGCATCGCCTGGCCGGCCCGGTGCGCCGCCATCCATTGCCAGGAAGACGAGGGTCGCGGGGACGGCGATCACCAGATTGAACAGCGCGCCCGCGCCGATCGCGCGCTTCAGAGGGAATGAAAACAGCGTCAGGACCGGCGTGCTCAAGGTGCCGCCGCCCACGCCGACGGCGGCGGCCAGACCGCCGACGATCGCCGGCGGCAGATACGAGAGCAGCCCTTGAGGTTGTTGCTGCCCAATAATGAGGCGGTCGCCAACCGCCATCTTGAGGGCAAGTCCGGCGGCAATCACGGCGAAGAGGGTCGTGAGCACCCATGATGGCGTGAACGGTCCCACCGCGAGGCCGACCACGGCGCCGAGCATCAGGGCCGGCAGCCATGACCGGACCAGGTCGCGGTCAATCGTGCCGGCACGCCAGTGGGCGGCGGCTGCCGTGGTCGAGGCGATGAGGATGCTGGCCTGCGCCGTCCCGACCGCGAGCGAGACCGCCAGCGGCTGGCCGATCCCGATGAATTCGAAGATTTCCAGCAGGACCGGGACGGCCACGATGCCGCCGCCCACTCCCAGCAATCCGGCGAGCAGGCCGATCAGCACACCTGTCGCCAGGAGTGCGGCCCAGGCGGTCGGCGGATAGGCCGAAAGCAGCGCTTCCACGCGTTCTTGTCCCCCGTTGGTCGATATTGCGTGCGCCCCACCGGGCGAGCAAACTCCTGACCATATGAACGCTCGTTCAGGAGGCTTCTCGGGTGGCAAGGCGGGGTGAGGACTTTAGCGGCACGATGCCGGTGCAGGAAAAGCACCGGTTCGACGAGCGGTCGCTGGCTGAATTCATGTCCGCCAATGTTGAGGGCTTCACGCCGCCTTTGCAGGTCGAACAGTTCAAGGGCGGCCAGTCCAACCCGACCTATCGGCTGATCGACGGCGGTGGCCGGCGCTACGTGCTGCGCCGCAAGCCGCCCGGCAAGCTGCTGCCGTCCGCCCACGCGGTCGACCGCGAATTCCGTGTGATCTCGGCCCTCAACCGCACCGACGTGCCGACGCCGAAGGCCTATGCGCTGAGCGACGACGAGAGCGTCGTGGGCACTCCGTTCTATATAATGGAATATTGCGACGGCCGGGTGCTGTGGGATCCGACCCTGCCGGACGTGCCGAAAGAGGGACGGCGTGACATCTATCGCGCCAAGTTCGAGGCGCTCGCCCGGCTCCATAACGTGGACTACGTCGCGCTCGGCCTTTCCGACTTCGGCCGCCCGGGCAGCTACGTCGCCCGCCAGATCTCGCGCTGGGGAAAACAGTACAAGGCCTCGGAGACCGAGAAGATCGAATCGATGGACCGGCTGTTCGACTGGCTGCCGGCGAACCTGCCGACCAACGACGAGACCGTGCTGGTCCACGGCGACTTCCGCCTCGACAACATGATCTTCCACAGCCGCGAGCCGCGCGTGCTGGGCATCATCGACTGGGAAATCTCGACTCTCGGCGATCCATTGGCCGAGCTTGCCTATCTCTGCATGCTCTGGCGCACGCCCAAGGACTGGAACGGCCTTTTAGGTCACGACCTCGCCGAACTCGGTCTGCCGACGGAAGCCGAGATGGTGAGTTACTACAGCGGCCTCACAAAACGCGCCGTGCCAGAGTCCGCGCTCTGGGAATTCTACATGGCCTACAATCTCTTCCGTGTGTCGTGCATCCGCCAGGGCGTCTATGCCCGCTCGCTCGACGGCACCGCCTCGAACGTGCGGGCGGCCGAGTCGGGCAAGCTGGTGAAGCCTGCGGCCGATCTCGCCTGGGCGATCGTCGACAAGATGTCTGGAGCCTCGCGATGAGCAAGCGCAAGACCCTGAGCGCCGTCGAGGAGCCGCCAGCAGTTGCCGAGCGCGAGGCGCGGCCGCCGGTCGAGGCGATCCGCGCCGCGGCCTTCGCCCAGTTCGCCGAGCGCGGCTATCCGGTGGTTACGGTGCGCGACATCATGAAGGCCTGCGGTCTCACGCAGGGCGCGCTCTACAATCACTTCAAGTCGAAGGACGAGCTGCTGCACGACATCATCGCCTCGACGCAAGGCGAGCTGGAGCGTCTGTGCCAGCAGGCCGTCGCGGGAGCGGGAAGCGATCCGCGCGCCGAGCTCGCGGCGTTCGTGCGTGTCTATGTCATGCGCCACTGCCGGCTGCGCGTCGAAGCGCTGGTCGCCAACCGGGAGATCGGCTGGCTCGACACCGCGCGCGTCGCCGACATCCGCCGCAGCCGCCGCGCCATTCGTGACATCGTCGTGACCATCCTCTCGCACGGAATCGAAAAGGGCGTGTTCGATCCGCCGCGCATCGACGGAAAGCACGATCTCAAGGCAATCGCCATGTCGCTGCTCGACCAATGCACCCACGTCTCGATGTGGTACGGTCCCGGTGGAGATCTCACCGAAGAGCAGATGGCGAAGCTCTACACCGACATGGCATTGCGCGTCGTCGGAGCCACGCCGCAGGCTTGAGTCATCATCAGGAGCTGCAAGGCATGTTGGTTCGCGTCGTTTCCCTGGTCGCGTTGCTGGCGACGCTCATCGCCTGCACCCCGGATTCCGACGCGGCACCACCGGCCACTCGTACCCCCGTGACGGGCGCCGTGCCCAGCGACGTGCCGGCGGCGCGCTGGCATGCCGTGCTGATCGCCGGGGACAACAACAGCCCGTCCTTCGACAACGGCATCGATGCGCTGCGCGACAAGCTCGCGGCGCGCGGCGTGCTGGACATCCGCCTGCTCACGTCCGATCCGAAGCGCAATCCGTGGGCGCTGGTCGCCAATGCGGCGAACGTTTCGAACGCGTTGCGCAATGCCAATGGCGGCGGGGCGTGCCTCGCTTTCATCACCAGCCACGGCAACGAAACCGGCGTCGTGCTGCGCCAGGCCAACGGTGTCATTCGGCCGGGCACTCTCGACAACGCACTGGATGCGGGATGCGGCACCCTGCCGACGGTGGTCATCGTCTCGGCCTGCCACAGCGGTGTCTTCCTGACGCCTGAAATGCGCCAGCCCAACCGCGTGATACTGACGGCGGCAGCGGCCGATCGCTCGAGCTTCGGCTGCGGCACCGGCAGCACCTTTGCCTATTACGACCAGTGCCTGCTGCAGCAGTTCGACGCCGCCACGACCTGGAGCCAGCTTGCCGAGACCACCCGCACCTGCGTGCAGAACCTCGAGAAGAGCCTGGGGATCCCGACGCCGTCGCTGCCGCAGATCTTCGTGGGATCCGCGGTCGCCAATCTCAAGTTGCCTGGCCGGTAGTCGTAGCCGTCAGCCGCCGATCACGGCGGTGAAGTCGCACGTCACCTGGTGCGGGCTGTCGCCCGAGAGCTGAAGCGTGTGGCGGGCGGGGCGCGACGCCTCGTCGGGAAACATCTTTACCCATTCGTCGTTCAGCGCCGCGCGACCAGTTGACGGTGTCTTCATCCAGAAATTGATCTTGATGATGTCGTCGGGCGTGCCGCCGGCTGCTTCGACGCAGAGCTTGATGTGCTTGAAGATGTTGGCGACCTGGCCGGCGAGATCGGGTGGGACGGTGCGTGTGCCGGGCTCGGTGCCGTTCATGATGCTCGACATCAGGATGTTGCCGATGCGGCTGGCATTGGGGATCGGGTTCTGGTGGCTGTAGCCCGGGTAGTTGATGCTCTTGCGCTTGGCCATTCGTTTCTCTCCCTCTGAAGAGCGGAGCATTGCATTTCCTTCCGCCGGGGCAAATGCTCGCTGCAGGAGGAACGATGACCCAAAGCCAGACTGGTACGCTCGTCGAGTACGAGCGCGACGGCGAGATCGTCACCCTGACGCTCAATCGCCCCGACAAGCTGAATGCCTTCAATGACGAACTGGTCGGCGCGCTGTCCGATGCGCTGCACCGCTTCGACATGGAGGACGAGGCGCAGATCGCGATCATCACGGGTCGCGGGCGCGCCTTTTCGAGCGGCGCCGACGTGAAGCAGCGCCAGCTTCGCAGCCGCGAGGAGTTCCTGCGGCTCGGCGGTCCGCAGGGACGGGGCACCCATTCGGCCGACCTGCTGACCAAGTCGGTGAACTGGAAGCCGGTCATCGCCGCACCACATGGCTATGTGCTCGGCCTTTCGGTCGGCGTCGTGCTGGAATGCGACCTGATCGTCGCGGAAGAGGGCACGCGCTTCCAGATCACCGAGACCTCGCGTGGCCTCGGCGCAGGGCGGTACTGGGGCATCATGCAGTTCCGTGGCGGCGGCGCCTTCGCGATGGAAGCGGCGCTGGCTGGCCGCTACTTCACGGCGGAGGAAGCGTTCAAGGCGAACCTGATCAATCGCGTGGCGCCCAAGGGCAAGTATCTCGACATGGCGCGGGATCTCGCGCGCGACGTGGTGAAGAACCCGCCGCTCAGCGTGCGCTCCACCGTGCGGACGCGGCGCTGGTACATGGACCGCATGACGCGCGAGATCATGCACCAGACCGCGCCCGAGCGACTCTATCTCTCCGAGGATTTCCAGGAAGCGGCGCGCGCCTTCACCGAAAAGCGCAAGCCGGCGAAGTTCAAGGGTCGCTGACCAAAAGCCCGTCGTCTCGACCGGAGCGCGCAGCGCGGAGCGGAGAGACCTTCGCGCCACCAAAAGCCGGCTAATCGTCGAGAGAAGGTCTCTCCACTACGCCTCGCTTCGCGAGGCTCCGGTCGAGACGACGGTTTTTATTGGGAAGTGCTTCAAAGCCGCTCCAGCGCCATGTCGCGAAGCTTGGCGCGCTGGATCTTGAAGCCGTTGGGTGAGGGCGTCTTCGGGAAGTCGTCGATGGCGAAGACCCTCATCGGGACCTTGTAGTTGGCGAGGCCGTGCCTGCAGTGGGCGATGGCGCCGGCTTCGTCGAGCGACGTGCCGGGCGCCAGGATGACGAAGGCGACGACCTTCACGCCGTCCGGTCGCGGCACCGCGATGGCCTGGCAGCCGGCGATGCCCGGCAGCTTCTGCAGGTGGGTCTCGATCTCCAGCGGGTTCACGAGGAAGCCGGAGAGGCGCAGCACGTCGCCCATGCGACTGAGGAACGTGAAGCCGCCATGGCCGTCGAGTTCTGCAAGATCGCCGGTGCGGACGTAGCCGTCGGCGGTCACGGTCTCGGCGGTGGCCTTGTCATTGCCGTAGTAGCCCACCATCAGCGAGGGCCCCGCGCATTCGAGCGCACCGGCCTGGCCGACGCCCAGCAATTCGCCGGTCTCGGGATCGCGGACGCGGACATGGCCGAGCGGCGAGACGGGGACGCCGCCGCCCTTCTTGCGGCGCGCCACCTCGGCGTCGATCGGCTGCATCGAATAGAGCGCCTGGACTTCGCTCATGCCGTAGAGACCGCAGAGGCGCAGGCCGCGCTTCTCGGCCGTCTCGGCGATGTCGTCGAGCGAGGCGTTGAAGGCGGCATAGCCGGCCCACTTCACCGACGGGAAGGGCATGTCGCCGGGCACCGCGTCGAGCAGGCGGGCATACATGTCGTCGCTGCCGAACAGCGTCGTCGGCCGGTGATGGGCGATCAGCCGCGCGATCTCGTCGATCTCGTAGGACTCGACCAGCACGCAAGGCCTGCCGGCCGCCAGCGTGGCCATCGTCTGGTCGAAACCGTAGACGCCGCACATCGGCAGGATCGACAGCGACAGCGTGTCGGGCGCGGTGAGGCCGAAGGCACGGGCCACCTGCTGGACGTGACCGGCGATCGCGCCCTGGCGATGCAGCACGAACTTGGGCGCACTCGTTGTCCCTGAGGTCGTGAAGATGTTGCAGGGTGCGCTGGCTTTCGCGTTGTTCAGGCCGAGGCGCGGCCGCGATAGCAGCCGCTCGTAAGGCACGCGCCGCAGGCTCTCGATGGCGGACGGGACCGAAGCCGGCTCGTCGCCGACCGTGACGATGGCCGCGAGCCTTTCGAGCGCCTTGGGTTCGATGTCGGCCAGGATCGACAGGAAGTCGATGCGGCGGAAGCCCGGTGCGCAGGCCAGCACCTTGGCGCCGGAACGGCCGACGATGTCGGCGACCTCGACGCCGCGATAGCGCGTGTTCACGGCAACGGCGATGGCGCCCAGCCGCACGCAGGCGAGATATAGGATCGGATATGCCGGCACATTGGGCAGCCACAGCGCCACCCTATCGCCTGGGCCGACGCCGAGGTCGGCCAGACCCTGCGCCGCGCGGCGCGCGCTCTCGGTCAGCTCCAGGAAGGAGATCGTCCGGTCGCCGTGAAAGAACGCGGGCGTATCGGGCGTCTGTTCGGCGATGTCGGCGACCAGGGTCCAGACATCAGCGGCGGGTTGGGCGAGAGGCATGCGCGCGGAGACTACCCGAAGACTGTTTCATCTCAAGCGTGGTGGGTTGACCCGGCACGAGCCTTGCCTGACGCTCGGCATTGGGGATTGGGGGTCGTGATGTTTCGTCGAAGCCTGCTTGCTGCTCCGTTCGTCCTTGCCGCAACGTCGGCGCGCGCCCAGCAATGGGTGCCAAAGCAACCGATCAAGATTCTGGTGGGCTATGCGCCCGGCGGAACCGCGGACATCGCCGCCCGCATTGCGGCAGAAACCATCCAGCGCCAGCACGGCTACACCGTCGTGGTCGACAACAAGACCGGCGCCGGCGGCTTCATTGCCCTGAAGGCGGTCGCGCAGGCGCCGGCCGATGGCTACACGGTGGGCATCGGCATCATGGGCCAGCTTGCGGTCGGCCCGGTGGTGCCGGGCTCGCAGATCCCGCTCGATCTCGACAAGGAGCTGACGCCGATCTGCAATCTGGTCGGCGTGCCGATGGCACTGATCGTGCGCATGGATGCGCCGTTCACGACCATCCCCGAGTTCGTTGCCTATGCAAAGGCCAATCCCGGCAAGGTGAGCTACGCCTCGACCGGCCTCGGCTCGACCAACCAGCTCGGCGCGGAGTTCCTGGCGGCCGAGGCGGGTGGCCTTAAACTGATCCATGTGCCCTATCGCGGCGGCGCACCGGCCATCGCCGACGTGGCGGCGGGCAACGTCGACGTATTCTTTGGCAATGTGTCCGAACTGATCGGGCAGGCGAGGGGCGGCAAGGTGCGCGTGCTGGCACTTGCGTCGACCAAGCCGTCGGCGCTGGCGCCCGAGCTGCCGCTGCTCACCAAGGACATTCCCGCGCTCGACATCAACAACTGGTTCGGCCTGATGGGACCGGCCGGATTGCCGGCCGACATCAAGGGGGCGCTGGCCAAGCTCTTCATGGAAGCGATCGCCGACCCCAAGAATGCCGAAACGCTGGCCAAGCAGGGGCTTGAGCCGATCGATCAGGGGCCCGATGCTTTCGCCGCCTACATCGTCAAGGACCGCGAGCGCTGGGCGAGGGTCGCCAAGCAGGGCAATGTGAAGGCCGAATAGCAAAGGACGTGTAATGAGTGCGCCGCTTTCCCTCGGGATCGACATCGGGGGAACTTTCACCGACCTCGTCATTCACGATCCGCGCACCGGGCGGGCCGTCATCTGGAAGGAAAGCACGACGCCGGACGATCCGGCCCGTGGCGCCCTCGAAGGCACGCGAAGGGTGCTGGAGAAGGCGGGTGCCAAGCCGCAGGAGATCGGGCGCGTCGTCCATGCGACGACCCTGTTCACCAACGCACTGATCGAGCGCAAGGGTGCGAAGACGGGCCTGCTCACCACGGCCGGCTTCGGCGACGTGCTGGAGATCGCGCGCGAGCGCAAGTACGAGCTCTACGATCTCTTCATCGAGATGCCCAAGCCGCTGGTGCAGCGCGCCTGGCGTCGCGAGGCGAAGGAGCGGCTGGGACCGGACGGCAGCGTCGAGATCGCGCTCGACGTCGACGCGGCGCTGGCCGAGGTCGCCGACCTGGTGAAGCAGGGCGTCGAAAGCCTCGCCATCTGCTTCCTGCACTCCTATGCCAATGCCGCGCATGAGCGGGCAATCGGTGCGGCCGTCGCGGAGCGCTTCCAGAATCTGTCGATCTCACTGTCGTCCGACATCGCACCGGAAATCCGCGAATACCTGCGCGCCAGCACGACGGTCGCCAACGCCTATGTGCGGCCGCTGGCGGAGATCTATCTGGAACGGCTGGAGCAGGCACTGCGCGCCGAGGGCATTCCCGGCGGCCTGTTCCTGATGCTGTCCAATGGCGGGCTCACCCATGTGAGCGAAGCCAAGCGGGCGCCGGTGCAGTTGCTCGAAAGCGGTCCGGCGGCGGGCGCGCTGGCCGGTGCCTGGTTCGGACGCAATGCCGGGCTGGAGCGCGTGCTGGCTTTCGACATGGGCGGGACGACCGCCAAGCTGGCGCTGGTCGACGATGGCGAGCCGGTCGTCGCCTGGGGCTTCGAAGCGGCACGCGAAAAGCGCTTCCTGCGCGGCTCGGGCCTGCCGATCCAGATTGCCACGGTCGAGTTGATCGAGATCGGTGCTGGCGGTGGTTCGATCGCCCACAAGAGCGATCTCGGTACGCTGAATGTCGGTCCCGAGAGCAGCGGCGCTCAGCCGGGACCGGCTTGCTACGGTCGCGGCGGTACCGAAGCGACGGTGACCGATGCCGACCTGACCTTGGGCTATCTCAACGCCGACTTCTTCCTGGGCGGTGCCATGAAGATCGACGCGGTGGCGACGAACGCGGCGTTCGGAAAGCTCGCGGGCGCGCTGGGTGTCGAGCCAGGCCGCGCGGCGTTCGGTGTGCACGACGTCGTAAACGAGAACATGGCGGGCGCGGCACGTGTCGCCATCGCCGAACGCGGACGCATTCCGTCGGAGTATGCGCTTCTTGCGACGGGCGGCGCGGGTCCAGTCCATGCCTGGCATGTCGCGCGTAAGCTCGGCGTGAGTCGCGTCGTATGCCCGCCGGGAGCGGGGGCTGGCAGCACCATCGGCATGCTGATGGCGCCCGCGCGCGTGGATCGCGTCGCCAGCTTCACCACGGCGCTGGCGGGTGCGGATCTCGCCGCGGCAGGGCGCATCTTCGCTGGCCTCGAGAGGGAAGCGCTCGATGTCCTTCGGTTGACGGGCGCAGATGTCGAGGCACGCACGGTCCGTCACCTCGCCGACATGCGTTACATTGGCCAGGGCAGCGAGATCACGGTCGTGCTGCCACAGCCTTTGACGGAAGCCGCCGTGAAAGTAGCATTCGAGGCCGCCTACAAGGCCCTGTTTGCCCGGACGCCACCGGGTGCCGCGATCCAGCTCGTGGCGCTTCGCCTCTCGGTCAGTGCGCCGATGCCCGGCACCGGCGGCAAGCTCGAACTACCGCGGCACGCCTCGGCCGCCGCGCTCAAGGGCATGCGGCCGGTGTTCTTTCCCGATGAAGGCAAGACGCTGCCGACGCGGGTGTGGGACCGCTACGCCCTCGAACCTGGCGTGAGCATCGACGGCCCTGCCGTGTTCGAGGAAAACGAAAGCACCTTCATCGTCGGACCGAATTCCAAGGCGCGGCTGCTGGCCGACGGTTCCATCCTGGCGGAGGCAAACTGATGTCACGCACCTTCGATGCCATCGAACTGGAACTTTTATGGCGCCGGCTGATCTCGCTGGTCGACGAGGCGGCAGCCGCCATGGTGCGCACGTCATTCTCGACGCTGGTGCGTGAAAGCTACGACTTCTCCTGCGTCGTCACCGATGCGTCTGGCCAGTCGCTGGTGCAGGCGAGCGAAAGCATCCCGAGCTTCATCGGCACGCTCCCTGAGACAGTGAAGCACTTCCTGCGCTTCTTCCCGGAGGATCAGCTCTCGCCCGGCGACGTGCTGATCACCAACGATATCTGGCTGGGCACCGGCCATCTGCCCGACGTGACCTTGGCCAAGCCGATCTTCCGCAACGGCAAGCTGATCGCCTTCAGCGCGACGACGGCGCACGTGCCTGACATCGGCGGAAAGATCCGCAGCCCCGAGCCGCGCGAGGTCTTCGAGGAAGGTTTGCAGATCCCGCCCATGAAGATGATGGCGGCGGGCAAGACGGACGAGACATTGGTGGCGCTGATCCGCAAGAACGTGCGCACGCCCGACCAGACGATGGGCGACCTCTATGCCCAGATCGTCGCGCTCGATCTCATGGAAGATCGCCTGCTGGTCCTTATGGAGAATTACGGGCTGCCCGACCTCACCGATCTCGCGCGCGAGATCCAGGGGCGCTGCGAGGCGGCGATGCGGGCCGCGATCCTCGAACTGCCGGACGGGACCTATCACAGCGAGCTCAAGACCGACGGCATCATGGACAAGCCCATCACCATCAAGATGGCGCTCACCATCAAGGGCGACGAGATCCTGATCGACTTCGCCGGCACCGACGCCCAGGTCGATCGGGCGATCAACTGCGCCATGTGCTACACGAACGCAATGTGCATGTACGGAGTGAAGGTCTGCACCAACTCCAACCTGCCCAACAATGAAGGCGCGTGGCGGCCGATCACGCTCACCGCGCCGCCGGGCTGCATCGTCAATCCGCAATTCCCCGCACCGGGCGGCTCGCGCATGCTGATCGGTCACTACATCCCGATGCTGGTGTTCGGCTGCCTGGGCCAGATCGTGCCGGAGCGGGTGATGGCGGCCTGCGGTTCGCCGATGTGGGGCATGAACCAGTCTGGCGTGCGCGAAGGCGGCAAGCCCTACGCCAACATGTTCTTCTACAATGGCGGCATGGGCGGCAACACGCAGCGCGACGGCGTGACGTGCCTCTCCTGGCCGTCGAACGTCAGCTCGACCTCGATCGAGATCAGCGAGCACATCGCGCCACTGCGCTTCCATCACAAGAAGCTGCGTCCCGATTCCGGCGGCGCCGGCCGCCATCGTGGCGGGCTGGGACAGGAGATCCTGATCGAAAGCCGCAGCGAGACGCCGATCGCCGTGTCGTTCCTCGCCGAACGCACGCTCTTTCCCGCCTTCGGCATCGAGGGCGGCAAGGACGGCGCGCCGGGCGAACTGCGCATCAACGGCGAGAAGACCGATCCCAAGAAGCAGTATGTGCTGAACAAAGGCGACACCGTTTCGCTAGGCACGCCGGGCGGTGGTGGCCATGGCGATCCCAAGCTTCGCTCTGCGGCGGCACTCGCTGCCGACATCGCAGCTGGATACGTGACGGTGCAGTCAGCCTATCAAGGCGACGACTAAGAGGGCGATTGAACCTCCCGGCAGCGGTCGTTACGCTCGCTGCAACAAGAGTGTATCGGGAGGAAACGATGAAGCTGTTCGCTGCCGCATCCGCGGCTCTTTGCGCCGTCGCTCTGGCTGCGGTCTCCCCGGCCAATGCCCAGGCCAAGCTCTGCGCTGCGCCCAAGCAGATGGAAGGCTTCAAGACCTGCGCAGACGTGGCGAAGGCCGAGGCCGAAGGCGCCTTTACGCTCTATTCGACCGATCCCGAAGCGGGGCAGGTGAAGCTGCTGGCCGCCTTCAACAAGGCGTTCCCCAAGATCAAGACCAGCTATGTCCGCCTGCAGGCGGGTGCGCTCTACGCCAAGGTGCTCTCCGAGCGCCAGGCCAAGTCGTACCTGGTCGACGTCATCCAGATCTCCGACATGGGCATGATCCTGGACTTCCAGAAGCGCGGCGGCTTCAAGCAGTACATCTCGCCGGAGATGGCTGCCTACAAGCCCGAGTACAAGAGCAAGCCCGAGGGCTTCTGGACCTGGGGCTCGGTGATCATGGGCGGCATCGCCTACAATCCTAACCAGGTCTCGGCCGCCGATGCGCCGAAGAAGTGGGAAGACCTGCTCGATCCGAAGTGGAAGGACGGCATCAACGTCAAGGTGTCGAACTCCGGCCTGCAGCACGGCATCTGGTACATGCTGCTGCCGATCCTGGGCCCGGACTATTTCAAGAAGTTCGCCGAGAACAAGCCGCGCGCCTTCGACTCCTACGTCCAGCAGTACGGCCGCCTGGTCGACGGCCAGGACAAGGTCATCATGGGCGCGCAGTATTCCGGCTACATCGAGTTCAAGGCCAAGGGCGCGCCGCTCGCCTTCGTGTTCCCGGAGACCGGCGTTCCCGCCGTGCCGGAGACCTACGGCATCGTGGCCGACGGTCCGCACCCCAATGCCGCGGAACTGTTCATGGACTGGTTCCTCTCGCCGGTCGGCCAGGTGGCCCTTGCCGAGGCGCTGCTGCTCCATTCGCCGCGCGAGGACGTGCCGCCGCCGGCGGGCAGCGTGTCGCTGAAGGAGATGAAGCTGCTCACGCCGGCCGACTGGGATGCCTTCGAGAAGGACCGTCCGGCCTTCGCCAAGGAATGGGACCGCATCGTCGGCGCGCGTCGCTAGGACCGGCGTGACGTTCGTGAGCGGGGAGGCCGGGCACGGCCGGCGCAATTACTGGCAGGCGATCATCACGGTGATCGTCCTGCTGGCGGTGGGATTTTTAGTGATCCTGCCGATGGTGTTCCTGATCGAGGAGTCGCTGAACGTCGGCGACCCCATGGCCTTCCCGCCGCAGGAATACGGGATCAAGAACTACCTGGCGATCTTCGAGGAGGACCTCAACGTCCTCTACAACACGGTGATCATCGCGGTCATGGCGACCGTGATGGCCGTGCTGATCGGCTTCACGCTGGCCTGGATCCTGACGCGCACCAACGTGCCGTTCCGCGACAAGCTCGAGCGGCTACTCGAGCTCCCGTACTACATGACGCCGCTGGTCGGCGCGCTGGCCTGGGCGGTCATCGCCGGGCCCAAGAGCGGCTTCATCAACCAGCTCTGGAAGGGCGCTGGCGGCAGCGGCGACCTGGTCGACATCTACGGCCATTTCGGCATCGCCTGGATCATGGCGCTGTTCGAGGGGACGGTCGCCTTCGTGATGATCGCCGCCTCGATGAAGTCGATGGATCCGGCGCTGGAAGAGTCCGCGCGCGTGATGGGGGCCAGCAAGCTGCGCACCACGCTCACCGTCACGCTGCCCATGGTCATGCCGGGCGTGCTGGGTGCCACCTTGTTCGTCTTTGCCGAAATGCTGGGCTCGTTTGCCGCCGCCCTCGTGATCGGCATCCCCGCACGCATTTACGTCATCACCACGGCGATCTGGGATTCGACGCTGTCCTATCCGCCCGACTATGGCCGCGCCTCGGCGATGGGGCTGGCGTTGTTCGTCGTGATGTTCGCGATGCTCACCTTCTATCGCTCGGTCATCAAACGCGGCAGCTTCGCTACCATCACAGGCAAGGCTTTCCGGCCGCGACCGATGGATATGGGCCGGCTGGTCTGGATCCTGTTCTTCATCTGCTGCCTCTACATCTTCCTGGCCGTCGTCCTGCCGATCGCAGCGCTGCTCTTCACCTCGCTGCAGCGCTTCGCCACCGTGCTGCTCGACCAGGCGCAGTTCACCCTGGCCAACTACGAGACCGCCTTCTCGCTGGGGCCGGTGCGGCAGGCCATGGTCAACAGCCTGATGCTGGGCTTCGGCGTGGCCAGCATCGGCGTGCTGGTGATGGTCGTGCTGGTCTGGCTGATCTACCGCTCGAACCTGCGCGGCCGCGGTGCGATCGAGTACTTCGTCATGTTCCCGCAGGCCGTGCCGCGCCTGGTGTTTGGCCTCGCGCTGCTGTGGGCCTGGCTCAACATCCCGATCCCGATCTACGGCACGCTCTGGCTGCTGGCGCTGGCCTATTTCACGGTGATGTTGCCGCTCGGTGTGCGCACTCTGGCGGGCGTCGTGCTGCAGATCGACAAGAGCCTGGAGGAATGCGCCCGCGTCTGTGGCGCGAGCTGGGGCTACCAGATGCGCACGGTGACCTTGCCGCTGCTGAAGCCCGGCATCTTGGCCGCCTGGCTGCTGATCTTCATGGCCTGTGTGCGCGAGCTGGGCGCGTCGGTCTTCCTGATGGGGCCGCAGGCCAAGGTCATCGCGCCGTCGATCGTGGCGGCCTTCGCCAGTTCCGGCACGGAGCTGACGGCGGCGATGGCGCTGATCCAGACATTCACCGTGATCGTGGCGCTGCTCATCCTGTTCCGGGTGACGCGCAACGTGACGAAGGAGCTGTCGTGAGCGAGACGCGTATCGAAGTCAAAGACCTGGTCGTGCGTTACGGCGACCAGCTCGCGGTGAACGGCGTGAGCTTCACGGTGGGGAGCGGCGAGCATCTGACCCTGCTGGGCCCGTCGGGCTGCGGCAAGACCACGACCTTGCGCGCCATCGCGGGTCTCGAACAGCCTTCCGGCGGCAGCATCCGTATCGAGGGGCGGGCCGTCTACGACGCTGCGACCAAGACGAACGTGCAGACCGAGCAGCGCGGCGTCTCGATGGTATTCCAGTCCTACGCGGTGTGGCCGCACATGACGGTGGCGAACAACGTCGCCTACGGCCTGCGGGTGCGAAAGCAGGGCGAGGCCGAGCTGAAGGCCAATGTCGAGCGCGCGCTGGATCTCGTGCAGATGCGCCATCTTGCCGACCGGCCGGCCTCGAAACTGTCGGGTGGCCAGCAACAGCGCGTCGCGCTGGCGCGCGCCATCGCCTTCTCGCCGACCGTCGTGCTGTTCGACGAACCGCTCTCCAACCTCGACGCCAAGCTGCGCGCCGAGATGCGGGTCGAGCTGCGCGAGCTGCAGCGGCGGCTCGGCATCACCTCGGTCTATGTCACGCACGACCAGGAGGAGGCGCTGGCCATCTCCGATCGAGTGATCGTCATGAACGTGGGCGTGATCGAGCAGATCGGCACGCCGGAGGAGATCTATAACAAGCCGCGCAGCCGCTTCGTCGCGGACTTCGTGGGTTCGGCCAACCTGATCAAGGGCAAGTTGGCCGGCGACGGTTCGTTCGTCACCGAAGGCGGCACGGCGCTCAAGGTGATGGCGCCGCACAAGCCGCACGGAAGGGAGACCGAGGTCGCCGTCCGCACCGCCTATATCGGGCTCGAGCCGCTGGCCGGCGAGAACCATGTGCCCGGCAAGGTCCGCCAGCGCCTGTTCCACGGCGACTTCGTGCAGTACGTGGTCGACAGCCCGGTGGGCGCGATGATCGTCCGCCGCCCGCCGACCAACCTGCTGCCGGAAGGGGCGGACGTGACGCTGTCCTTCTCGCCGGAGCACTGCGTGCTGCTGGAGGCGTAGAAGCTATTTGTCATCCTGAGCACAGCGAAGGATCTCACGCCAGCCAGAGAGCCCCCTGGTCGTTCCGTGAGGTCCTTCGCTACGCTCAGGACGACATCAGAACGGCTCGGTCCCCGCCACGATCACGCGATGCATCAACCGGCGTTCGCCTTCCGGATAGTCGGCGTTGGCCTTGTGCATCGTGCAGCGGTTGTCCCAGATCACGATGTCGCCCTGCCGCCAGACATGGCGGTACTCGTACTTGGGCTGGGTCGCATGGGCGATCAGCTCGTCGAGCAGGGCGTCGCTCTCGGCGCGGTCGAGGCCCTCGATCTGTTCCATGCGGTTGGGATTGAGATAGAGCGACTGGCGGCCGGTCTCCGGATGGGTGCGCACCAGCGGATGCGTCGCCTCGGGCATCGCGGCCATCTCCTCGGCCGGCCGCGTCGAGATGCGGCTGAGCTTGCGGCTCGAATGGTACTTGTGGATCACCTTCATCGGGTCGATCCGCGCCTTCATTTCGGCCGGCAGGCCCTCGTAGGCGGCGTACATGTTGGTGAACTGCGTGTCGCCGCCGCGCGACGGGACTTCCACGCCGTAGAGCATGGTGAGCGAGCAGGGGGCCCGCATGAAGCTGTCGTCGGTGTGCCAGTTGGCGCCGTTCACGATCTTCTTGCCGTCGCCCAGCACGTCGCGGTCTTCACTCGAGATGATGTTCACCTCGGCGCATTCCGGTGTGCGGGCGAGCTGCTTGCGCAGCATCGGCGTTCCGAACTTCGACATGGCGGCGAGGAAGGCCGGCGGCGCCAGGGCCTGCTCGCGGATGCAGATCACCAGATTGTCGTGCAGAACACCGGTCAGCGCCGCCTGCGTCGCCGCGTCGGTCGGGCTGTTGAGGTCGATGCCGCTCACCGCCGCGGCCATATGAGGGCCGAGTTTCTCGGTCTGGAAATTCATGGCGTTGCTCCCGGAAGGCGCGATAACGTGCGCGCCGATCCGATGAATCTCAAGAGGGACCGACATGAAGATCGCCTATTCCGCTGCAAGCCCGTATGTCCGCAAAGTGATGGCTTGCGCCATCGCGCGCGGTCTCAACGACAAGATCGAGCGCTGGAAGATCGGCACGACCGATCCGGCGCTGTCGCCGGTCAACCCGCTCTCCAAGGTCCCGACCCTGATTACCGATGACGGCATGTCGATCTACGACAGCCCGGTGATCTGCGAGTATCTCGACAGCATCGGCTCCGCGCCGAAGCTGTTTCCGCCGGTCGGTCCGGCGCGCTGGAAGGCGCTGACCCAGGAAGCGCTGGGCGACGGCATTCTCGACGCCACCCAGCCGCGCCGCCGCGAGATCCCGCTGCCGCAGGACGAGGGCCGCAAGAGCTACATCGCGCTCCAGCAGGGAAAGGTCACGCGCGCGCTCGACGAACTCGAGAAGCAGGCCGATTCGCTGGGCGACCTGACCACGATCGGCGAGATCACCATCGGCTGTGCGCTGGGCTATCTCGACTTCCGCTATGCCAACGAGCCGTGGCGTCCGGGCCACCCGAAGCTCACGGCCTGGTACGAGAAGGTCGTGAAGCTGGCGCCACTTGCCGAGACGATGCCGGTGGGGTGAGACTGTCGCTCGTTGGTGCCCTCTAGGAAACTTAAGGGAGCTCGATGAGCGATATCGACACCAAGCCGCAGGCGGTAGAGCGGACCAAGACCAAGCAGCCGCCGCTCTACAAGGTGATCCTTCTTAACGACGACTACACGCCGCGCGAATTCGTGGTCGTCGTCCTGAAGGCCGTCTTCCGCATGACCGAGGAGCAATCTTACGTCGTGATGATGACGGCCCATCAGCGCGGCGCCTGCGTTGTCGCCACCTACACGCGCGACATCGCCGAATCCAAGGCGACCGAGGCCAACGACATGGCCCGCGGCGCCGGTCATCCCCTGGAGTTCAGCACCGAGCCCGAGGAGTAGGCGCGGCGTCGACGGAATGTCAGGCGTCAAGCCTTTGGGATCATTGACGAATCCAGCTTTCCCAGCCAAAACAGCCCGGCGAAAGTTGATTGGAAAATCAATGGGTTGACGGGAACGTTCGCGATCCGTATTTTCCGCCCGCTTTCGGAATTCACCCCGGCCCGGCCGGGGCTTTTTGTTGAGTTAGGGCCATGAAGATCCGTCATTCTCTCAAGTCGGTGAAGCTCCGTCACAAGGACTGCCGCATCGTGCGCCGCAAGGGCCGCGTTTACGTGATCAACAAGACCAACCCGCGCTTCAAGGCCCGCCAGGGCTGAAGACGGCGTCAGCGTCTTAGCGAACAAAGCGGCGGAGGCTTCGGCTTCCGCCGCTTTTTCATTTGGCGTATGAGCGAAGCATGGAGATGCCGCCGCTCGATCCCGCCATTCTCGCCCGCCGGTCGGAGATCGTCGCCGCGCTGCGGGCCATCGTTCCGGGCGAAGGCGTCATCGACGACCTCGACGGCATGCGCCCCTTCGAGTGCGACGCGCTGTCGGCCTATCGCCAGATGCCGCTGGTCGTGGTGCTGCCGGAGACGGTGGCCCAGGTGGCGGCCATCCTGCGCTACTGCCAGGACCACAAGGTGAAGGTCGTGCCGCGTGGCGGCGGGACCTCGCTGTCCGGCGGCTCCATGCCGGTCGGCGACGCGATCCTGCTGGCCATGGGCAAGTTCAACCGCGTGCTCGAGATCGACTACGCCAACCGCTGCGCGCGGGTGCAGCCCGGCGTCACCAACCTCGGCGTCACCAAGGCGGTGGAGCACGAGGGCTTCTATTACGCGCCCGATCCCAGCTCGCAGATCGCCTGCTCGATCGGCGGCAACGTCGCGGAGAATTCCGGCGGCGTGCACTGCCTGAAGTACGGCCTCACCACCAACAACCTGCTCGGCATCGAGATGGTGCTGATGAACGGCGAGGTCGTGCGGCTGGGCGGCAAGCATCTCGATTCCGGCGGCTACGATCTGCTCGGCCTGATGACAGGCTCGGAAGGGCTTCTAGGCGTCGTCACCGAGGTGACGGTGCGGCTGCTGCGCAAGCCCTCGACGGCGCGTGCGGTGCTGCTGGGTTTCCCGACCGAAGCGGGCGCGGCCGATTGCGTCGCCGCCGTCATCGCCTCGGGCATCATCCCCGGCGGCATGGAAATGATGGACAAGGACGCGACCAAGTGCGCCGAGGCCTATGTCGGCGCGGGCTATCCGCTCGACGCCGAGGGACTGCTGATCGTCGAGCTCGACGGCCCGCCGGTCGAGGTCGACTACCTGGTCGAGCGCGTGGCCGAGATTGCCCGGGGCCGCGGCGCGACCACGGTGCGGGTCAGCCACGACGAGCAGGAGCGGGTGCTCTTCTGGGCCGGCCGCAAGGCTGCGTTCCCAGCCGTCGGCCAGATCTCGCCCGATTACATGTGCCTCGACGGCTCGGTGCCGCGTGGCAAGCTCGTCGAGGTGCTGGCCGAGATGCGCGTCCTGTCGAAGCAATACGGGCTTCGGGTCGTGAACGTCTTCCATGCCGGCGACGGCAACCTCCATCCGCTGATCCTGTTCGACGCCAACGATCCCGCCGAACTGAAGCGCTGCGAGGAGCTGGGCGCCGACATCCTGCGGCTTTGCGTGCGGGTCGGCGGCGTGCTGACGGGCGAGCACGGCGTCGGCATCGAGAAGCGCGACCTGATGGGCGTGCAGTTCACCGAGATCGATCTTGACCAGCAGATGCGCGTGAAATGCGCCTTCGACCCCGACCACCTGCTCAATCCCGGCAAGGTGTTTCCGAAGCTGCGCCGCTGCGCCGAACTCGGCCGCCTGGTCGTGACGCAGAACAACATCCCGTTCCCCGATATCCCGCGGTTCTGATTCGATGACAGCTACGATCAAGCCGCGCGACGCTGAGGAGCTGCGGCAGGCGGTGGAGTGGGCGCTGAACGAAGGCGTGACTCTCGACGTGCGCGGCGAGAGCAGCAAGCTGGCGCTCGGCAAGCCGATGCAGTGCGGCCAGGTGCTCGATCTCTCCGGCATTTCCGGCATCGTCGACTACGCACCTGAAGAGCTAGTGGTGACCTTGCGTGCCGGCACGCCGATGCGCGAGGTCGAGGCGTTGCTGGCCCAGCGCAACCAGATGCTGGCCTTCGAGCCGCCGGATCTCGGTCCGCTGCTCGGCCGCGACGCAGGGCAGGGGACGCTGGTCGGCGCGGTGATGGGCAATCTGGCGGGCTCGCGCCGTCTGTCGGCCGGCGCGGCGCGCGATCACCTGCTGGGCTTCAGCGGCGTCAACGGACGCGGCGAGGCCTTCAAGTCCGGCGGCAGGGTGATGAAGAACGTCACCGGCTACGATCTCTCCAAGGTCGTCGCGGGATCGTGGGGCACGCTGGCCGTGCTCGACGAGGTTTCGGTCAAGGTGCTGCCGGCGCCTGACCAGACGGCGACGCTGCTGCTGCTGGGGCTCGACGATGCGGCCGCGGTGCGCGCGATGTGCGCGGCGATGGGCAGCCCTCACGAAGTCTCTGGCGCGGCGCACCTGGCCGGCCGCACGGCGCTCCGCCTCGAAGGCGTGGCGCCGTCGGTCGAGGCGCGGCTGAAAGGCCTGCGCGAGCTGATGGCTGATGCCGGCGGGCAAATGGAGGAACTCGGCACCTTGGAAAGCCGCGCCTTCTGGCGTGAGGTGCGCGACGTCGTTCCCCTGAAGGCGGCGCCCGACGCCGTGGTGTGGAAAATCTCCTGTCCGCCGACCGAAGGTCCGGCGATCCTGGCCCGCATCAAGGCGCAGCGTCCGTCGGCCGAGGCCTTCTATGACTGGTCGGGCGGTTTGATATGGCTCGCGCTGCCGCCCTCGGCTGACGCCGACCACACGATCGTGCGCGGCGCGCTGGGGGCGACCGGCGGTCACGCGACGCTGATCCGCGCCTCCGAGGCCGTGCGGGCCGCGGTGCCGGTCTTCCAGCCGCAATCCGCCGCGCTCGTGGCGCTGGCGGCGCGCGTGAAGGAAAGCTTCGACCCCAAGGGTCTCTTCAATCCAGGCCGGATCGGAGCGTTGCCATGAACGACACTCCCCCAAGCCCCGAGTCAACTAGGTCAAATTCCCACTTCGGCGAGTACCGAACCCGTATTGGTGTTGGACTCACAGGGGTGCTCGTCGTTGGATTTTTCACTTACCTGTGGTGGAAAGCTCAAGAATCGAGCAACGGTGACGTCGTCAAGCTGTTGGGAACCATCACCATTGCTGATTTCGGTCAATGGTTGTCCGGCATTGCGGCAGCGCTGGCATTCATATGGATTGTTCTAGCGTACTTTCAACAAAGCGAAGAACTTTCGCTTCAACGCGCAGAGATTGCGCGTCTTGCATCAGAAGCAAGGCGCCAGGCGCAATCTCTCGAAGAAGCTGAACTCGCCGCTCGCCGAGAAGCATTCTTCCGAATGTTTGATCGGGTTATACTGGAGTGTGATCGAATCAAGGTCGCAATCGTTCGGCGGAACCTGTCGGCATTTGAAGCAAAAGACGATGATCAGCTGACATCCAGTATTTGCACCAAACTAATCGATGAGAAGCTTTGCCCTCCGTTGCTGCTTCGTCTGTTCAAGGGCGATGACAGATTCACGGCAGGTGGGAAATTTCCTATACTGATTGAAGCCGCCGGCGACACTACTTTCAAAGTCCGCGCAGTTAGCAAGGATTACCTTCTCGATCTCGATGAGCTCGATCGCTACTACGCGAACGTAGATCTCCTATTGCGGGAAGGTGACCGCTGCGACAATGACGGGACGTTTAAGTCGTTAGTACAGGCTTCATCTGCATACCTATTTTATGTTGCGATAGCGGAGTTACTTCTGAAGAAGAATCATGGCGCGAGGAAATCGCCGTCGTATGAGCAAGAAAAGCAGCGCCTATTAGAGCTTGTCGCACATGCAAACGAACTTCACTCTCGCCCAGCTCGCTGATCCCGAGAACGAACGCAGTGAGCGCATCCTGCGCAAGTGCGTGCATTGCGGCTTCTGCACCGCCACCTGTCCGACCTTCGTGCTGCTGGGCGACGAGCGCGATAGTCCGCGCGGCCGCATCTATCTCATCAAGGCGATGCTGGAGGGCGACCGCGCGCCAACACAGCAGGAGGTGCGGCACGTCGATCGCTGCCTGTCGTGCCTGTCCTGCATGACGACCTGCCCCTCGGGCGTGAATTACATGCACCTGGTCGATCACGGCCGGCATCGCATCGAGGAGACCTATACTCGGTCGCCGACCGATCGCTTCATGCGCAACCTGCTGGCCTGGCTGATGCCGCGGCCGGCGGCGTTCCGCTGGGCCATGGTGCTGGGGCGCCTCGCTAAGCCGCTGGCGCCGCTGCTGCCCGCGACCAGCAGCGATCCGGGTGGTGCCACCTTCCTGCGTCGCCTGCGCGCCATGCTGGAGGCGGTGCCTGACATCGTCCCGTCGCCGTCGCCGGGCGACCGGCCGCAGACCTTTCCGTCCAAGGGCCTGCGCCGCAAGCGCGTGGCGCTGATGCCGGGCTGCGGCCAGCAGGTGCTGGCACCCGAGGTCAACGAGGCCACCGTGCGGCTGCTGACGCGCCACGACATCGAGGTGGTGAACGTCGCGGGATCGGGCTGCTGCGGCTCCTCGGTGCTGCATGTCGGCCGCAACGAGCAGGCGATCGCACTGGCCAAGGCCAACATCACTGCGTGGCTGCGCGAGATCGACGGCGCGGGGCTCGATGCCATCGTCATCAATGCCTCGGGCTGCGGCACGACGGTGAAGGACTACGGCAACATGCTGGCCGACGAGCCCGAGTGGCACGAGAAGGCGCTGCAGGTCGCGAAACTCGCCCGGGATGTCAGCGAGGTCATGGCCGAGATCGGTCTGGTGAACATCGAGCCCAAGGGGCTCACCGTCGCCTACCACTCGGCCTGCTCGATGCAGCATGGCCAGAAGCTGAACGAGCCGCCCAAGAAGCTGCTGCGCGACGCGGGCTTCGTCGTGAAGGACGTGCCCGAGGGCCATCTCTGCTGCGGCTGGGCGGGCACCTACCAGGTGTTGCAGCCCGAACTGTCGCGCCGCTTGCGTGACCGCAAGGTGGCCAACATCGAAAGCGTGAAGCCCGACGTGATCGCGGCCGGCAATTTCGGCTGCATCGGCAACATCGCGTCCGGCACCGGCATACCGATTGCACATACGGTCGAACTGCTCGACTGGGCCACCGGCGGACCGAGGCCTGCCGCGCTCGACTGACCGGGCTTCGCCAGGAGTGCCATGACCCTTCTTCGCGCTTGCCTAGCCGCCCTTCTCGGATTGATGCTTGGGATCAACGTGCAGGCGCAGAACGCCGGGAGTGGGACCGTGCTCGATACGCTGTTCACCAAGCTGCGCGATGCCACCGATCCCACCGCGATCCGCTCGCTGGAGGCGGCGATCTGGGAACAGTGGGTGATGGTTCCCGACATGGGCCAGCGCGCCATCATGATGCGCGGCATTGCCGAGATGCAGCAGCAGGAACTCAAGTCTTCGATCGAAACCTTCACGCACCTGATCGAAGTCGCGCCCGAACTTTCGGAAGCCTGGAACAAGCGCGCGACCGCGCACTGGCTGATGGGCAATTTCCCGGCGTCGCTCGCCGACATCTGCGAGACGGTGAAACGCGAGCCGCGCCACTTCGGCGCCTATTCCGGCCTCGGCATGATCCGCGCCGAGATGGGTGAGAACGGGCGCGCCGTCGCGGCGTTCGAACTGGCGCGCAAATGGAACCCGCACATCGTGGGTGTCGACGAAGAGATCGAGCGGCTGAAGGCACTGGGCGGCGAGCCCGGTTCCGAGGATCCGCTGGGATGCGGCCGCCCTACGACCTAGGTCGGATGCACGATCTGTGTAAGGTCGTCGTCAGCCAGCGGGAACATTATCAATGGGCGTCATGCACTCCCCATGTGTGACGCCCGACGTCTGGAAGCGGGCGTCGAGACGGTTCGGTCTCGCTGTTTCCCACAAGCAACGAGCCAACAGTCAGGCCCTGCGCAGCGCACCTCCCGGCTGCGTGGGGCTCGCTTCCCTCAATGAGCATTTCCCGACAGGCTGGTGCCGCCCGCGCCGGCCTTTTTCTTGCTGCCTTGCCCATCCGTGAGGGGGGAGGCAAAGTCGCCCCGCGTTCAAATTCGGGAGTTGGTTCATGGCCACGTTGTATGTCGGCGGCCGTCTTTTCGACGGCGAGAAGGTGCAAGACGGGCAAGCGGTGCTGGAAGAGGGCGGCCGCATCAAGCGGGTCGCCTCGGCTGGTGAATTCAAGGGTTTCGCCGGCGAGCGCGTCGATACTTCAGGCGCCACGCTGATTCCCGGCATCATCGACTGCCACGTCCATTCGCTGTCGGGCGCCGAGGGCAATCCGGGCGCGGTGCAGGATCGCCTGAGCGCCGCCCAGCTCACGGTGCGTGGCATGGAGTTCATGCGCCAGACGCTCGAAGGTGGTGTCACCGCCGTGCGCGACTGTGGCGGCAAGGACTATATCGAGTTCGCCATTCGCGACGCCTACAATGCCGGCCGCTTCCTCGGCCCGACGATGCGCTGTGCCGGCCGCATGATCTGCATGACGGGCGGCCACGGCAATCGCGTCGGCCGCGTCGCCGACGGTGTCGACGAGGTGGTGAAGGCGGTGCGCGAGCAGGTCCATGCCGGCTCCGACCTGGTGAAGATCATGGCCACCGGCGGCGTAATGACCGCGGGCGTCAATCCCGAGGACGCGCATTACAGCGCGGAGGAGATGAAGGCCGGCATCTCGGAGGCGCATCGCTTCCATAAGTGCTGTGCGAGCCACGCGCAGGGTGCGCTGGGCATCCTCAACGCCGTGCGCGGCGGCATCGATTCCATCGAGCACGGCATCTTCATGGACGAGGAGTGCTGCCGCGAGATGAAGGAGCGCGGCGTCTGGCTGGTGCCGACGCTCGCCGCCGTGAAGAACATCCTGAAGGGCTATGACGAGGGCGACCGTTCGATCCCCGATTACGTGATCGAGAAGAGCCGTCGTGTCTTCGACCGCCATATCGCGGCGACCAAGATGTACTACGGCGCCGGCGGCCGCATCGCGATGGGCACCGATGCGGGCACGCCGCACAACCGCCACGGCGAGAATGCGCGCGAACTCGAGTTCATGTGCGACATCGGCATTTCGAGCCGCGACTCGCTGTTCTTCGCGACCGCGAGCGCCGCCGACCTGATGCGCCTGGCCGATCACGGCCGTATCAAGGAAGGCAACGTGGCCGACTTCGTGGTCTGCGATGGCGATGCGCTGGCTGACATCAAGCGCGCCGCCCGCAAGGAGAACCATCGCATGGTCGTGAAGCGCGGCATCGTCGCCCGCGACAACCGTGCGGCCTTCGCCCAAGGCGCCGCCCGCGTCGCGGCGGAGTAGGGAACCGGCGCAGGCGATCCCGGAGACTTCGTGGAAGAGATATTCCTCATCCTGGTCGGGATCGCCTGGGCGCTCGGCACACCGCTGATCGCCATCATCGCGCTGGTCCGCACGTCGGGTATACGCGCCCAGAACGAACGTATCTCTTCCGAACTGGCGGCGCTGCGTCGCCAGCTCGCCGCGACAGGAGAGCAAAGGCTTCCGCCTTCTGCCGAGGCAGCTCCTGCCGTGACGCTGCCGGTCGAGGCGACGCCGGCCGAAGGCGTCGTGCCGCCACCGCCGGCCCCGCCGTTCGTTCTCGAGCCCGAGCCGGAAGTTTCCGCTCCGGTGGAACCCGATGCGATCGTCATCGGTGCTGGCATGCCGGCGTCGCCCGCAACGCCACCTTCGTTGCCGCCGGTCCTGACACCCGAGCCGGTGAAGGTCGGCTGGGAGCAGCGGTTGGGCGCGCGGGCATTCGTGTGGCTCGGGGCGATCACGCTGGCGCTGGCGGCCGTGTTCCTCGTCCGCTACTCGATCGAGGAAGGCTATCTCTCGCCCGAAGTGCGCGTCATCCTCGCCGCGCTTTTCGGCTTCGCATTGATCGCTGGCGCCGAACGCATGCGGCCGCGCGACGATCGTGTATCGCAGGCGCTGGCTGCTGCCGGTGTTGCGGCTCTCTATGGCGCGCTCCTGTCGGCCGTCGCGCTCTACGGCATGATCTCCCAGGTCGCGGCCGGTGGCGGGGCAGCGGCCCTGACCGCCTTCGCGATCACGCTCTCGCTGCGCCACGGCATCTTCGTCGCGGCGCTCGCCTTCGTGGGCGGCTTCCTCAGCCCCGCGATCATCGGCAGCGACCAGCCCAACACGCCCGTCCTGTTCGGCTATCTGCTGGCCATCGCCGCCGGCACCCTGACGGTCATCCGTGCGCGCGGCTGGTGGGTGCTGGGCTGGGGCGTGCTGGCCGGTTCGGCGCTGTGGACGGTGATCTGGATGCTGGCCGATCCGGACCAGCCTGAACTGCATTGGGTCGGGATCTTCCTGGTGGCGATCGCCGGCCTGTTCGTCTGGGCGACCTGGCGGCGCATGCAGGAGAGCGAGAATCCGCCCCAGGATGTGCTGGCGCTGGTCTGGGCGTCGCTCGCGGTCACCGGCGGGCTGCTCGTCCTGGCCATCGCGCAGGATGCCGGCCGGCAGACGGCGGGCTGGCTGGCGCTCGCTGCGCACGGCGTCGGCATCTTCGCTTTTGCCCGCTGGACGCCGCGATTCCAGTTCACCGCCAGTCTCCCGCCGCTCCTGTCGCTGGCGGCGCTGGCGCTGTGGTCGAACGTGTCGGGCGGCGTGGCGGCCGACTGGAGCGATAGCCGCTTCGGCTGGCTCGTGACGGAATTCGGCGGCCTCTATGCCGCGGCGGCCTTCGCGCTGCTGTGGAATGCGGCGCGGCCGGGCTTCTGGGCGGCGCTGTCGGTGTCGGCGGCACTCTCGCACTTCGTGCTCGCCTGGTACGTGCTGCGCGGAATGCCGGGCATCCCCTGGGGCCTGATCAGCGTTGGTCTCGCGGTGCCTTTCCTCGTCGGTGCCGAGCGCCTGACGCGCTGGCGCGAGACGATGCCGGGCGCCACCGAGGCGCTGGGCTTCCTCGCCGCCGGCGTCACATTCTTCATCGGCGCGGCCATTCCGCTCGAACTCAATCGCGAATGGATCACGGTCGCCTATGCGATCGAACTGGCCGCGGTGGCCGCCATCTCCGCGCAACTCGGGCTGGTGACCCTGCGCCAGCTCTGCTGGCCGCTGCTGGCGGTCGTGGTCGTGCGCTTCGTCATCAACCCCGAGATCCTGAAGTATCCGATCGGCCTGACGCCGATCCTCAACTGGATGCTCTGGGGTTACGGCATCTCGATCACCGCACTGGTCGTTGCGCTGCGCTTCCTGCGGCCGACCGGCGACGTTCGGCTGGTGCGCGCGGTCGAGGCGGCGGCGGCGCTGCTTGGCTTCGTCCTGCTGACGCTCGAGGTTCGCAGCCTCTTCCAGCCCACCGCGATGATGACGCCCGATGCGAGCTTCATGGAGCGGGCGTTCTACGTACTGGTCTGGGGCGCGTTCGCTCTGGCGGCATTGTGGAAGACGCGCCTCGACGGTGACATCGTGGCGCTATGGGCATGGCGCTTGAGTGGGGGCGTGGCCCTCGCGGTGGTGCTGGTCCTGCAGGTCCTGGTCGCCAATCCCGTGTTCGAGCCGGCCGATGTCGGCCGCCTGCCGATCTTCAATGGGCTGCTGCTGGCCTATGCGCTGCCCGCGGCAATGGCGGCCTTGGCGCGGCGCTGGATCGACGTCGAGCCCGACCGGCGGCTCGACTTCGTGGTGGGCGGGGCCGCTTCGGTCCTGGCGTTCGCCTACGTCTCGTTCGAGGTGCGCCACTTCTTCGATCCCGGCTTCGAGCGCCGCGGCTTCGAGGCGGACGGGCTGGAACTCTATGCCTATTCGATTGCCTGGCTGCTGTTTGGCGTGGTGCTGCTGGCGCTGGGCTTCCTGCGGCAGGCGGCGGCGTTGCGGCACGCCGGCATGGCGCTGGTCTGCATCGTCGTGGCCAAGGTCTTCCTGATCGACATGGCGGGCCTGCAGGGCCTGCTGCGGGTGTTCTCGTTCCTCGGCCTGGGTGCGGCCCTGATCGGCCTTGGCTACGTCTATCGGCGGCTGGGCTTCGACAGCAAATGACGGCGAAGCTGTTTCCCGAGCTTTCGACCTCGCTCGATGCGCTGCGGGCGCTGCAGCTCGACCGGCTGCGTGGCACGCTGCGCCATGCCTACGACAACCAGGCGCCGTATCGGGCCAAGTGCGACGCGGCGGGCGTGCATCCCGATCAGCTTGTCACCCTCGACGATTTCGCGCGCTTTCCCTTCACGGAGAAGGGCGACCTGCGCGACGCTTATCCCTACGGCATGCTGGCGATCCCACGCGAACGCTGCGTGCGCCTGCATGCTTCGAGCGGCACGACTGGCCGGCCGACCGTCGTCGGCTATTCGGCGAGAGACATTGCGACCTGGGGCGACTTGATGGCGCGCTCGCTGTACGCTGGTGGCGCGCGGCCGGGCGACATCATCCACAATGCCTATGGCTACGGCCTCTTCACCGGCGGGCTGGGTGCGCATTACGGCGCGGAGCGGCTGGGCTGCACGGTGGTGCCCATGTCCGGCGGCTTCGGCGAGCGGCAGGTCCAGCTCATCCGCGAATTCGGCGCGCGGGTCGTGCTGATGACGCCGTCCTACATGCTGGCCATCGCCGACGAATTCGAACGGCAGGGCGTCGACCCCCGCGAGACGGCGATGCGGATCGGCATCTTCGGCGCCGAGCCGTGGACCGAGGGAATGCGTTCGGAGATCGAGCGCCGACTGGGCATCGATGCCGTCGACATCTATGGGCTCAGCGAAGTGATGGGGCCGGGCGTCGCCTGCGAATTCGTGGAGGCCAAGGACGGGCCCACGATCTGGGAGGATCATTTCTATCCCGAGATCGTCGATCCCGCGACCGGCCGGCCGGCGGCCGACGGCGAGCCTGGCGAGCTGGTGTTCACGACGCTTTCGAAAGAGGCGATGCCCGTCGTGCGCTATCGCACGCGCGATCTCACGCGGCTGATGCCGGGCTCGGTCACGGTGATGCGACGCATGGCGAAGATCACCGGCCGCAGCGACGACATGCTGATCGTGCGCGGGGTCAATCTCTTCCCAAGCCAGGTCGAGGAGCAGATCCTGCGCGACGACGACCTGAGCGGCCATTACGTGATCGAGCTGACGCGCACAGGCGCGCTCGACGATCTGCTGGTGAAGGTAGAGGCGAGGGCCGTTCAGATGCCGGGAGCGCGGGACCGCTCGGCCGCTGCGTTGACGCAGCGGCTCAAGGGCATGTGCGGCCTGACCGCCGAGGTGGAAATCATGGCGCCGGGCGGAATCGAGCGGTCGATGGGCAAGGCGCGCCGGGTCATCGACAAGCGGCCGAAGGCCTGAGCGCTAGAGCCCCGTGGCCAGCCGGATCCTGGCCTTCACCAGACCGGGATCGTCAGGAAGCTGACTGACTTCGGCCGCGATCAGCGACGACTTGCCTGCAGGCGCTGCCTTGGCGCGGCCTGTCGAGGCGTCGACGACCACCGCGAGGGTGAGAAGGACGGCGGCGATCACCAGCAGATCCACCCAGGAAAACCAAGTCCTGCGATGTTCGAGGGGCATTGCGATGGCCCGGGGCTTGTTCTGGCCGTTTTTCATGGTGGCCTCTGGGGGAGTTATCGGCTGGGCTGGAATGGTTGCTTTATGATTCGGATTTCGGTCGGGGCCGCGACCAGAGTGGGGCGATAACAAGAAGGATTGTGTCAACTGTGTCCGATCGTGGCCCCGGCGACCGCGGCGAAGGTCAGGATCGACGCGGCGATGACCAGAAAATCGACCCAGCCGAGCGACAGGCGCCGGCGCTTCACGACCGGTCTCCTGTGTTGCCGCCGGGACTGGCGCCCGGATTGCCACCACGCGGCGGCGACGCAGGGCGATACTTCTGCAGGACCGGGGCAAGCTTATCGAGCGGCACGTCCATGGCGGCGGCAAGCGCCTGCGCATGGCTCTTCATCTGCGCTTCCGAGGGCGGCTGTTGTTGCTCGCCGCGCGGCGGCGGGCCGACCTTCTGGAACGCGTTGCGCACGCGATCGGCGGGGATGCCGAGATCGGTCGCGATCTGCTCGACCGGCGGCCCGTTGCGCGGCGGCGTGCCCTGGCCGCCCTGGCCGGGAACGCCGGTCTGCGCGAGCACGCCACCCGCGAAGATCACGACGCAGGCGAGCGTGAACAAGGCATCGACGGTGGCGAAATTGCGGCGGGCCATGGAACCTCTCGTTGTGTCCTTACGAGACACTACGGAGAGGTGACGGCGATCATCCCTTGTCGAAAAATCATGCGCGCGGCGTGTAGGTCGAGCTTTGCTCGGCCTGTGAGCGTCAGGACATCGCTTGCGATGTCCGGGAGCGCCGATGAAAGAGCGGCCCGCTCATGACCCCTCCGTCGTCGTAAGACGACGACACCTCCCCATTTGAATGGAGAGGAAACTTTCAGACGTAGGCGATGCGCAGGATGTTGGTGGCGCCGGGCGTGCCGAACGGGACGCCCGCGGTGACGACCAGTCGCTCGCCTTCCTTGGCGATCTCCTGCTGGCGCGCCACGCGCACGGCGCGCTGGACCATGTCGGCGAAATTGTGTGCGTCTTCGGTCTGCACCGGATGGACGCCCCAGGTGAGCGTCATGCGCCGCGCGGTGTCGAGGTTCGGCGTGAGGCAGAGGATGCGCACGTCGGGCCGTTCGCGGGCGGCGCGCAGGGTGGTCGAGCCGGTGTTGGTATAGGTGACGATCGCGGCAGCCGAGAGCGTATGGGCGCACTGGCGCGCGGCAGCGCTGATCGCGTCGGCGGTTGTCGCCTCGGGCTCGTGTCGGCTCGCATCCATCAGGCGGCGATAGAGCGGGTCGGTTTCGACGCTCTTCAGGATGCGGTCCATCATCGTGACCGCTTCGATCGGATAGTTCCCGGAGGCCGACTCGGCGGAGAGCATGACGGCGTCGGTGCCGTCATAGACGGCCGTGGCCACGTCGGACACTTCGGCGCGCGTCGGCGTCGGCGACTGGATCATCGACTCCAGCATCTGCGTCGCCACGATGGTCGGACGGCCGGCGACGCGGCAGGCGGCGAGGATGCGCTTCTGCAGTGGCGGCACGGCCTCGGGCGGCATTTCCACGCCGAGATCGCCGCGGGCGACCATGATGCCGTCGCTCTGCTCGATGATCTCGTCGAGATGCTCGATCGCCTGCGGCTTCTCGAGCTTGGCCATCACGGCGGCGCGGCCGGCCACCAGCTTCTTCAGTTCGGCGATGTCGTTGGCATGCTGGACGAAGGAGAGTGCCACCCAGTCGACGCCGAGCGAGAGGCCGAACACCAGGTCCTTGTGATCCTTCGGTGTCATCGGCGACATCGGCAGGACGAGGTTGGGCAGGTTGACGCCCTTGCGGTCGCTGATTGTGCCGGCGACCTCGACCTCGGTGTCGATGGTCTTGTCGTCATGGGCCACGATGCGCAGGCGGACCTTGCCGTCGTCGACCAGCAACAAGCCGCCGGGCTTCGCGGCCTTGAAGATCTCAGGATGGAGCAGGGGCACGCGCTTGGCCGTGCCGGGCGTCGCGTCCATGTCGAAGCGCAGCTTCTGGCCGTTCTTCAGCTCCATCGGCCCCTTGGCGAAGGTGCCAAGGCGCAGCTTGGGGCCCTGCAGGTCCATCAGGATGGCGATCGGGTGCTTGTATTCCTTCTCGAGTGCCCGGAGCTGATCGACGCGCTTGCGGTGATCCTCGTGCTGCCCGTGGCTGAAGTTCAGGCGGAAGACGTCGGCACCGGCCTCGAACAGGGTGCGCAGCCGCTCGTTGGTCGACGAAGCGGGGCCGAGGGTGGCGACGATCTTGGTGAAGCGATTGCGATGCATCGGTCCAGCCTACTTCCCGGGCGAAGACACTTTGAAGTCGCCCGCCTGTTCGTAGACCTTTACGACCGCCGCGTCATCCAGCTTGCCCCAGCCGGCCCCTGCGGCCGCAATGAAGAGCTGGTGTGCAGCAGCTGCAAGCGGCAGCGGCAGGCGAAGCTCGTGGCCGGTGTCGAGCACCAGACCGAGATCCTTCACGAAGATCTCGACCGCGGAGAGCGGCGAGTAATCGTCATCCAGCATGTGCGGCACCCGGTTGCCGAACATCCAGGAATTGCCGGCGCTGGCCGAGATCACCTCATAGACCGCGCGCGTGTCGGCGCCGGCCTTGGCGGCGAGCGCCATGGCTTCGGCGGCCGTCGCGATGTGCACGCCGGCCAGCAGCTGGTTCACCGTCTTCACCAGCGAGCCGATGCCGGCCTTGTCGCCGAGGCGGAACACCTTGGCCGAGGTGGCCGAGAGAATGGACTCCGCGGCGGCGTAGGCGCCGGCGTTGCCCGAAGACATGAAGGTGAGCTCGCCCGACTCCGCGCGTGCCCGTCCGCCGGACATCGGCGCGTCGAGCAACTCGTGGCCGGTCGCGGCCAGACGCTCGTCGAGCTTGCGGATGAAGGCGGCGGGGCAGGTGGCGCACTGCATGACGAGGCCGCCCTTGCGCAGCGTGCCGGCCGCGCCGCCTTCACCGTAGAGCACGCTCTCGACCTGCTGCGCATTCACGACCGCGACGACCACCACGTCGGCGGTCTTCGCGGCCTCGGCCGGAGACGCAGCCGTGGTGCCGCCGGCCGCCACGAAGGCATCGCGCGCGGCGGCGCTAGGATCGACGCCGATCACCTTGTGGCCGTGCTTCAGCAGGTTCTTCGCCATGCCGAGGCCCATCGAGCCCAGGCCCACGAAAGCAACGACGGGCGTGTTCTTGTCGGTCATCGGTCAGGCCTTGATGCCGTACTTGGCGGCCCAGCCGAGGCCGGCGCCGGTGGTCGTCTTGGGCTTATATTCGAGGCCGACATAGCCGTCGTAGCCGAGGCGATCGAGTACATCGAGCAGGTAGAGGTGATTGACCTCGCCGATGTCGGGTTCGTTGCGATCGGGATTGCCAGCGATCTGCACGTGCGAGGTGATCGGGAACAGCCGCTCGGTCCGCTTCTGCAGGTCACCCTCGGTCACCTGCATATGATAGAGGTCGAGTTGCAGGCGCAGATGCGGCGCGCCGACTTCCTCGATGATCGCCTTCACCTGGTCGGTCGTGTTGGTGAAGTAGCCGGGAATGTCGCGATGGTTGATCGGCTCGAGCACGATGGTGATGCCGTTCTTGGCCGTGCGATCACAGATCTTCTTCAGGTTGGAGACGAAGGTGCGGTGCATCGCCTTCACGTCGGCGCCGGGCGCGATCATGCCCGACATGACGTGCAGTGTCCGGCACTCCAGCACCTGGGCATATTCCAGAGCCTTGTCGATGGCGGCGTCGAACTCGGCTTCGCGACCCGGAAGCGCCGCCAGCCCGCGCTCGCCCTTGCTGGCGTCGCCCGGCGGCAGGTTGAACAGCGCCTGCGTCAGTCTGTGCTTCTTCAGCTCGGCCGCGATCTCGGCGGCGGGCGCCTCGTAGGGAAACAGGATCTCGACGGCCTTGAAGCCGTGCGCGGCGGCGGCGCCGAAGCGCTGCAGGAACGGCACTTCCTGGTAGATCCACGAGAGATTGGCGGCGAGCTTGGGCATTCTTCTTGTTCCGATCAGGAAGGATAGGCTTCTTCGACGTCGCGCACCTGTGCGTCCGACAAGGTACGCAGCTTGAACCCCTGCAGCAGCAGGTGGAGCTTGGCCGTTTCCTCCAGCTCCTCGATCGAGGCGGAGGCGGCCGACAGTGAGGTGCCGGCGACGACAGGACCATGGTTGGCCAGCAGCACGGCGCGATGGCCCTTGGCATAGTCGCGGATGGCGTCGGCGAGCTTGGGATCGCCCGGCTTGAAGTAGGGGACCAGCGGCAGCTTGCCGACCCGCATCACGAAGTAGGGCGTGATCGGCGGCAGGGTGGTCTCGGCATTGTGGTGGCAGGACGGATCGAGGCAGGAGATCGCCACGGCATGCGTGCAATGGAGATGCACGATTGCGCCGTCCTTGGGCCGCACGTCGTAGACCGAGCGATGCAGCAACGCTTCCTTGGTCGGCGGATCGCCCGCGACATGCTTGCCCGAGAGGTCGATCTTGGAGAGCTGGCCCGGTTCCAGTTCGCCCAGCGAGGAGTTGGTCGGCGTCATCAGCCAGCCGTCGGCGATCCGGGCGCTGATGTTGCCCGAGGTGCCGGGGCAAAGGCCGCGCGCGGCCAGCTTGGCGCCCAGCGCGCAGATCTGCTCGCGTGTCTTGGTCTCTGCGGTGCTCATAGCCGTTCGAAAGCCTTCGTGAAGAAATCGGGGGCGCCGAAATTGCCGGACTTCAGCGCGAGCAGGAGCGGCTTGGCGCCGACGGAAGCCGTCCACGGCACGCCGGGATCGATCTCGGGTCCGATGCGTAGCGCGGTGACGTCGAGCGCGCTCACGACGGCGCCCGAGGTCTCGCCGCCCGCGACGACCAGCCGGCCGACGCCGGCGGCAACGAGGCCGCGCGCCAGCGCCGCCATCGTCTTCTCGATCGCCTGGCTCGACTTCTCGACGCCGTACTTCGCCTGCAGCGCCTTCACCACCTCGGGCTTGTCGCTGGCCGACAACAGGACCGGGCCATTCCCGAGCTTGCCCTTGGTCCAGTCGAGCGCCTTGCCGGCGACGTCCTCGCCGCGGCAGATCGCGTCGGTGTCGAGCGCCAGATGCGCGCCCTTGAAGGCGGCGATCTGGCCGAGCGTGGCGGCGGAGCAGGAGCCCGCCAGCACCGCTGAAGCACCGCCGACCTTGGGCAGGGTATCCGCACCAGAGCGATGTTCCATCAGGCCGCGGCGACGATAGGCGGCCGGCAGGCCGAGCGCGACGCCGGAGCCGCCCGTGACGAGCGTGTCGTCACCGATCGCCTCGCCGATGATTCCGAGATCGGTGTCGGCCACCGCATCGACCACGACATGGCGCACGCCGTCGGCCGCGAGCTTGTCGAGCGACTCGCGCAGAACGGCAGAGCCGGACTGAACCTGCTTCAACGCGACGAGCCCGACCTTGTGCGGAGTCTGCCGCGCCAGCACACGCACCAGGCTGGCGTCGGTCATCGGCGTCAGCGGGTGATGCCTCATGTGCGAGTCCGACAGCAGGATATCGCCGACGAAGAGATGGCCGAAGAAGATGGTGCGGCCGTTCACCGGGAAAGCCGGGCAGTAGATCGCCTGCTTGGCCTTCAGCGCGTCGAGCAGCGCATCGCCCACCGGGCCGATGTTGCCGGCGTCGGTCGAGTCGAAGGTCGAACAGTATTTGAAGAAGAAGCGCACGCAGCCCGCCGCCTGCAACGCCTTCAGCGCCTCGAGCGACTGGGCGATCGCCTCAGGCGCGGGGATCGAGCGTGTCTTCAGTGCGACGACGACGGCATCGACGTCGTCGGGGATGGTGCCTTTAGCCGGCACGCCAATTGTCTGGATCGTGCGCATGCCGCCTTTGACAAGCATGCCAGCGATGTCAGTTGCGCCGGTAAAATCGTCGGCGATCACTCCAAGAATGGCCATGGGGCGACGTTAGGCGATGACGGTCGCTGGCATCCAGAACTTTCGGCGCCGGGCGCGCCGCCGCGCCTCGTCCTCGCCGTCGTAATGGTGCAACGGCGGTGCAGCATCGAAGATATCGCGGATATCGAGGGCGTTGACGTTGACGATGCCGATGGTGCCGTTTTCCTCGGGCATCACGGCGCCAACATAGGCGCCGCAGTTGGCGCAGAGCAGGTAGTCGGTGATGCCGAGGCCAAAGCGGTAGCGCGAGAGGGCATTTGGTGCGCTGCGAAACTCCACTCGGCCGCCAGGATCGCCCATGGTGCGCGCCCCATGGCGGCGGCAGAAGCTGCAGGCGCAGCGGCCGACTCGCATTTCCTCGGGCTTCTTCTCCGATGAGAGCGCGATCGTGATCGCGCCGCAGTGGCAGGAGCCCGGATAGGTCGTCATGGCGCGATCAGGGTGACCCGGAAGTCGTTGACGTTGGTCCGCGTCGGACCGGTGATCAGGCCATCGCCCAACAGCTCGAAGAAGCTGTGCCCGTCATTGTCATCGAGCATGGCCTGCGGGTCGCGCCCCTTGGCGCGCCCGCGAGCCAGCGTGTCGGGTGTGAAGATGGCGCCGGCAACTTCCTCTGCGCCGTCGACGCCGTCGGTATCGGCCGACAAGCCCCAGATGCCGGCCGCGCCGTTCGCGGCGATGGCCTGCGCCAGCAGATATTCGACGTTGCGTCCGCCGCGGCCCTTGCCACGCACCGTGACCGTGGTCTCGCCGCCGGAGAGGACCGCTACCGGCTTGCCGCCGCGCTTGGCGATCTCGATGGCCTGCTGTGCATGTGCGGCGCCCAGCTCGCGCGCCTCGCCTTCGAGATTGTCGCCCAGCATGACGACTTCGACGCCGTGTTCCTTCGCGACGGCGGCAGCGGCTTCGAGCGAGCGCTTGGGAGTCGCGACCATGATCGTCTCGACCTTCGCGAGACGCGGATCGCCGGGCTTGGGCGTCTCCTCGATCCGGCCGGCGGCGCCTTGCTTGAGATGGGCGAGCACGGCAGTCGGCGGATCGATCTTGTACTTGGCGAGCACGGCAAGGGCGTCGGCGAAGGTCGTCTTGTCGGCGACGGTGGGGCCCGAGCCGATCACGCCCGGATCGTCGTTGGGCACATCGGAGATCAGCCAGGAGAGCACACGTGCTGGCTGGGCGGCGATGGCGAGCCGGCCGCCCTTGATCGCGGAGAGGTGCTTTCGCACCGTGTTCATCTCGACGATGTTGGCGCCCGACTTCAGGAGCGCGCGGTTGACGTCCTGCTTGTCGTTCAGCGTCAGCCCTTCGGCCGGCAGCGCGAGCAGGGCAGAGGCGCCGCCCGAGATCAGGCAGAGCAGGAGATCGTCGGCGCTGAGACCCTGGACGCGCTGGAAGATGCGGCCGGCGGTCTCGCGGCCCTTGTCGTCGGGCACGGGGTGCGCGGCCTCGACGATCTCGATGCGCTTACAGGTCTCGCCATATCCGTAGCGCGTGACCACCAGTCCTTCGAGCGGGTGCGGCCAATGATCCTCGACGGCGCGCGCCATGGCGGCGCTCGCCTTGCCCGCACCGATGACGATGGTCCGTCCCTTCGGCGGCTGCAGCTTCGCGATGTAGGGCGCAAGGCAGGTTGCGGGGCGAGCGGCGGCGAGGGCGGCATCGAACAGGGCGCGCAGCAGGGCGCGGGCGTCAGCGTCTTTCATTTGCCCGATCTTCGCACTATAGGGGCGCGATGCAACCGTTGCTCCAGCCGGACGATCCGCCACCGTTTTCCGTTTTCAACGAGCAGGGCAAGGCGCCGCTGTTGCTGCTCTGCGATCATGCCAGCAAGGCCGTGCCGCAAACGCTGGGCGATCTCGGCATTCCAGAGAGCGAACTGGCGCGCCACATCGGCTGGGACATCGGCGGCCTTGATTCGGCGATCGAGCTGGCCAAGGCGCTCGACGCGCCGCTGGTCTCGTCCGGCTATTCGCGGCTGGTGATCGACTGCAATCGCTGGCCGGGCGGCGAGGGCTCGACGCCCGAGATCAGCGACGAGACGGTCGTACCCGCCAACAAAGGACTCACCAAGGAACAGGTCGACGCGCGAGCCGAGGCCTGCTTCTGGCCTTATCATCGCGAGGTTGACCGCCTGCTCGACGCGATGACCGAAGGCGGCCGCCAGGTCTGCATGCTGGTGATGCACAGCTTCACGCCGGTGATGAAGGGCTTCGTGCGGCCCTGGCATGTCGGCGTGCTGTGGAACGACGATCCGCGCCTGCCCGAGCCGCTGCTGACCGAGCTGCGGCGCGATACCTCGCTGGTGGTGGGCGACAACGAGCCATACTCGGCGCGCGCCTCGTACGAATACACGCTGACGGCCCACGCGCGGCCGCGAGCGCTGCCGCATTGTTCGGTGGAAGTGCGGCAGGACCTGATGGGCACACCGGACGATGCGCGTGCCTGGGGGCGCCGGCTCGCGCCGGCGATCTCTGCCGCGGTCGAACAAGCGCTGGCGTCTGGTTAATCCCGCCGGTCGAGCCTATATCCTGAGCAAGATTTCAGCCTGAGGTTCAGGAGAGCATCATGGACGACAAGACCCGCACCGAACTCGAGGCCGCCGCCTTTCGGCGTCTGGTGTCGCACCTCCAGGAGCGCACCGATGTCCAGAACATCGACCTGATGAACCTGGCCGGTTTCTGCCGAAACTGCCTGTCGCGCTGGTATCGCGAGGAAGCGGGCAAGCAGGGCATCGAGATCGCCGATCCCAAGGCCCGCGAGATCGTCTACGGCATGCCCTACGAGGACTGGAAGGCCAAGCACCAGAAGGAGGCTTCCGGCGCCCAGAAAGAGGCCTTCGACAAGGGCGCTCACAAGCACGGCTGACGCAGGCACTGCCAGCATAGTTGGTGCGACTTCGGGGCCCGTCCCCGTTATCCCCATCATTCATCACATCGTCACGATTGAGCCGACCGGTCCGCTCCCCCTATGGTCCGGCGGTCGAGAGCAAGGAGCAGGGACATGCCGGACGGCAGCGACATTTCCAAGAAAGTTAAGGCCGGCCCGATCTCCGCAGACCGCCTGAAGGCCTTCGTCGAGCGCATCGAGAAGCTCGAGGAAGAGCGCAAGGCCATCGGCGGCGACATCAAGGACGTCTACAGCGAGGCCAAGGGCGTCGGTTACGACGTCAAGACCATGCGCAAGATCGTGTCGCTCCGCTCGATGGATGCCGCGGACCGTGCGGAGCAGGAGACGCTGCTCGACGTCTACAAGCACGCGCTCGGGATGGTCTGACCCGAGCGGTCCGAATACGGAAATTTGATTTCGCGCGCCCAGCGCAGGCGCTAGGGTCCTCCACGGCACGAACGCTCCACTAAGGAGCCGGCCCTGGAGGAAAACCCATGCGAAACACCGTCATCACTGGCGTTTGCGTTGCCTTGAGTCTCGGCGCTGCGCAGGCGCACGCACAGCTCGCCGTCTCCTCGAACGATCACAAGATCGTCCAGGAGAACGGCGTCAACCGGAACCTCACCAACCCGCCGCCGGACACGATCACGGTCCTCGATCTCGGCGCCCTTCCGGTGAAGGTCGTGGGGACGGTCAGCAACGTTCCGGGCAGCGTCGTCGGCCCGCCGCTCTCGGTCGCGATCACGCCGGATGAGTCGATCGCGCTGATCGCCTCCTCGTCGAAGCTCGATCCCGCCGACCCGACCAAGCTCGCCAACGACGATCGCGTGACCGTGGTCGACCTCAAGGATCGCAAGATCCTGGGCACGCTGAACACGGGACCGGGCGCGGCCGGTATCTCCATCACCAAGGACGGCAAGCGGGCGTACGTCGCCAATCGCATGGCGGGCTCGATCTCGATCCTGTCGATCGACGGCAAGGACGTGAAGCTGGTGAAGACCGTGCCGCTGATGGACGCCAAGACGCTGCTCAGCCACATGGCGGTCTCGCCGGATGGTGCGACCGGCGTGGTGACGCGCAACGGTGACGCCAAGGTCGAGCTGATGAAGCTCGGCGGCGACAACATCACCTCGTCTTCCGTGCTCGACGTGGCGCCGCGACCCTATGCCGTGTCGGTGACGCCCGACAGCAAGACCGCGGTCGTCGCGAGCCTCGGCGATCCCAAGGCCAACGGCATCCTGACCGTGATCGACCTCGCCACCGGCAAGATCGTCGGCACCGCCGACATCGGCCACGAGAGCCTCGAAGGCATGATGATGTCGAACGACGGCCGCTGGATCGCGGGCGTCGCGCATGCCGGTTCGACGCGGCCCAAGGATGCGCCGCAGTTCAAGCCCAACGGCATGGTCGTGCTCTACAAGCTCGACGGCACCACCCTGACCAAGACCGGAGAGGCGCCGATCGGCGGCTGGTCGCAGGGCGCCTCGTTCTCGCGAGACGGTTCGGCCATTGTCGTCCAGAACATGAACGAGAAGAACCTGCAGGTGTTCAAGAACGACGGCGGCAAGCTCAGCGACACCGGCCAGAAGATCGATGTCGGCGGTGGCGCGGCGGCGGTGCGGGCCTCGACCGATCGATGATCGAACGGCGTAGCGTACTGCTTCTTCCGCTCGCCGCTGCTGCGGCGGGCGGATTGCCGGCACGGGCCCAGAGCTTTCCATCCCAGCCCGTCCATCTCGTGGTGCCGTTCCCGCCCGGAGGCGGCACCGATTCGCTGGCACGTGCGATCCAGGAGCCGATGCAGAAGGCGCTTGGAGGCACGGTGATCGTGGACAACAAAGGCGGGGGCGGCGGCAGTATCGCCCACGAGTTCGTGGCCAAGCAGCCGGCCGACGGCCACTGGATGGTGGTCGGCGCCAACAACCTGCCGCTCTATCCGCACATCGTGGCCAAGCTCGGCTTCGACGCAAAGACGGCCTTCACGCCCATCGGCTTCATCGCCAAGCAGGAATCCGTGCTCGTCGGCAGCCTCGATGCGCCATGGCCCGACCTCAAGGCGATCATCGCGGCGGCCAAGGCCGCGCCCGGCTCGGTGCAATACGGCACCGCCGGCCTCACCACGCCGATGCACCTCTCGACCGAGCAGTTCGCGATGCTGAATGGCATCAAGCTGACGCACGTGCCGTTCCGCGGCACCGGCCCACTGGTGACCGATCTTCTGGGCGGCCACATCAAGCTCGGCATGTCGAGCATCACCAGCGTCTCGCAGCAGATCGCGGCCGGGAAGCTGAAGCCCTATGCGATGGCCTCGCTGGAACGCTCGTCGGTCGCACCCGATATCCCGACCTTCAAGGAGCTGGGTGCGGGCGATGTCGACGGCACGATCGTCTACACGCTGCTGGCACCAGCCGGCACGCCGCCGGCCATCGTGGCGAAGCTGAACGAGGCATTGAATGCCGCGGTGGCGACGCCGGAGCAAAAGGAGGATCTCTCCAGGCGCGGCTTCGTCGCCATGGGCGGCACGCCGCAGCAGCTCGGCGACTGGCTAAAGGTGCAGGAGCCGATCTGGGTGCCGGTGCTGCAGGCGGCCGGCATCAAGCCAGAGTAGGGCAGTAAGGGTCCTCGCTTTCTTCATCGCCAACTGCTCAGAACCAGATGTTCATCGGTAAGCCGTAGCGGTCGCGCGCGTCGGCCAGACCGAGGCGCGTCGCCGTGCCGTTTGCGATCAGCGTTGCCGTGCGACATACGGCGATGGCGTCGAGGACGTCGTCTCGGGCGGCGCCGGAGACGGTTTGAGGCTTCCAGTCGAAGCCGTGCCGGGCCAGCAGGTCGAGGCGTTCGGCAAAGCCGTCGGGTTTGCGCTTCTTGGCAAGCACCGGCTTGCCGCCGTTCATGCGGGCGAAGGCAAGTTCGGGATGCGCCTCGTGGACGATCGAGTGCAGGGCCTCGTTGCCGCGCATTAGCGCGTCGACCTCGCGCATCTTGGGGAAGAGGTGAAACGTCTGCTGGTTCAGCCCGACCCCCAGGCTCTTGCTCAGCGCATTGGCCTCGGCATGTGTGGTGCAGTCGAGGGCGGGGCGGCAAGGCGTGGGGAAGACCGAGCTCGCTTTGCCCGGCAGCAGCTTGCGGGCTTCGACTTCGCAGGCGCGCGGCGGGCGCGGCACGTCGACGAAGCCGATCGGCATGTCGACCGCCAGAATCGAAAGACCCTCGCAGGCCTCCGCGAGGGTCTTCACGACTCTTATGTCGAGGGCGCCATTGCTCTCGCGCCGGCAGACGACCCAGCCGGTGCGGCAGCCGTCGGCGCCGGCGACGATCAACGGCGTCCTACCAGCTCGCCATTCTGGTCTTGAGGCCGCCATCCAGCACCGCGAGGAATTCCTCGGTGGTCTGGTAGGCCTGGTTCGGACCGATGAGGAGCGCGAGGTCCTTGGTCATCTTGCCGCTCTCGACGGCTTCGACGCAGACCTTCTCCAGCGTGTCGGCGAACTTCACGACGTCGGGCGTGTCATCGAAGGTGCCGCGATACTTCAGCGCCTGCGTCCAGGCGAAGATCGAGGCGATTGGATTGGTCGAGGTCGGCTTGCCCTTCTGGTGTTCGCGATAATGACGCGTCACCGTGCCGTGGGCGGCCTCGGCTTCGACGGTCTTGCCGTCCGGCGTCAGCAGCACCGAGGTCATGAGGCCGAGCGAGCCGAAGCCCTGGGCCACCGTGTCGGACTGCACGTCGCCATCGTAGTTCTTGCAGGCCCAGACGAATTCGCCGTGCCACTTCAGCGCCGAGGCGACCATGTCGTCGATCAGGCGGTGCTGGTAGATGATGTTCTTCGCCTTGAACCTGTCGGCGAATTCCTTGTCGAAGACTTCCTGGAACAGGTCCTTGAAGCGGCCGTCGTAGCGCTTGAGGATTGTGTTCTTGGTCGACAGGAAGACCGGCCAGCCACGCATCAGGCCGTAATTGAACGAGCTGCGCGCGAAGCCGACGATCGATTCGTCGAGATTGTACATCGTCATCGCGACGCCGCCGGCGGGGAAGTCGAACACGTTGTGCTCGATCACCTTGCCGTCCTCGCCCTCGAAGCGGACGGTGAGCTTGCCCTTGCCCGGCACCACGAAGTCGGTGGCGCGATACTGGTCGCCGAAGGCGTGGCGGCCGATGACGATGGGATGCGTCCAGCCCGGCACGAGGCGCGGCACGTTCTTGCAGACGATGGGTTCGCGGAAGATCGTGCCGCCGATGATGTTGCGGATCGTGCCGTTGGGCGACCGCCACATCTCCTTGAGCTTGAATTCCTCGACGCGGGCCTCGTCCGGCGTGATGGTCGCGCACTTCACGGCGACGCCGTACTGCAGCGTGGCCTTCGCCGACTCGACCGTGACCTGGTCGCTGGTCTTGTCGCGGTTCTCCATGCCGAGGTCGTAGTACTTCAGGTCGACGTCGAGATAGGGAACGATCAGCTTTTCCTTGATGAACGCCCAGATGATGCGAGTCATCTCGTCGCCGTCCATCTCGACGATCGGGTTCTTCACCTTGATCTTCGGCATCACGCTTCCTTTCGCACCTCAAAAATCCGGTGCGGGCGCGTTCTACCGAAGCAGGGAACAGCCGGCAACGCGGCTTGCCCGCGCATCGGCGTGCAAAAAGGTCAGACCCGGTCGAGGCGCTTTTCGAAGCCGGCCGACTGCGGCATTGCCCGGATGGCGGGCAGGACGTCCTTCAGTTCGCGCACGAAGGCCACATGGGCGAGATGTGACGGTTCCGCGAACCCGCCGGCCACGACGTTCTTCAGGAGATCGGCCAGCGGCTGCCAGTAACCGCCCTGGTCGATGATGACGATCGGCTTGCTGTGGAGGCCCAGGGTCCGCCAGGACAGGACCTCGAAGAACTCCTCCAGGGTGCCGAGGCCGCCGGGCAGGACGGCGAAGGCGTCGGACCGCTCGAACATCTGCAGTTTGCGTTCGTGCATGGTCTCGACGACCACTGTCTCGGTGAGAGCCGGATGGCCCGCTTCACGCTGCAGGAGGAAATTCGGGATGATGCCGATCGCCTTGCCGCCGGCGTCGAGGGCTGCGTTGGCCACCAGACCCATCAGGCCCACGCCGCCGCCGCCATAGACCAGCGTGATGCCCTCGCCGGCCAGCAACCGGCCGAGGCCGGTCGCGGTCTCGCGGGTCGCGGGATCGTTGCCGAAACGGGCGCCACAGAAGACGCAGAGGGAAGAGAGGGTGAACTCGGGCACGAAAGCTGCTTTTCTGGGACGATCCAGCGCGTTTCAGCGCGGGTGTGACATGGTATTGTTACGCAAAGGTTGGCTGCGACGCCAATGGGGATGGTGGTCGCACCGTTGGGAGGGCGATGTCACGAACTGTTTTCGGGCTGGTCGCTGTGGGCGCGGTGATGATCGCGATCGCGCTGGGAGTCGCATGGCGCGGGAAACTGAGCGAACAGGCCGCCATCGACCGGCCGTCCCACAGCGTCGCCGCTGCCACGCCTGAGTCCCTAGCCGCCACCCCCAAGGGGCCGGCCGCGGCAGCCGCCGCCACTGCACCCGCGCCGCCGCCCGCCGCTGCTCCGCCCGCAGCCACGGGAGCCGCCACGGGCGTGCCGACCTTCGACGTGGCCCGTATCGGCAACGACGGCCGCGCCGTGATCGCCGGCCGCGCCGCACCCGGCGCCAAGATCGTGCTGCTCGATGGCGGCAAGGAGATTGCCAAGGCCGAGTCCGACCAGCGCGGCGAATGGGTCGTCATCGTGCAGGATCCGCCGCTCGCCGTCGGTCAGCACGAGCTTCGCGTCGTGCAGCACATCGACGGCAAGGCGCCGCTGACCTCCGAGCAGGCCGTGGTCGCCGTCGTGCCCGAGCCGCCGGCGGCAAACGCCCCGGCCGGACAGCCGCGGGCGGAGACGTTGGTCATGATCACACCGCCTGTCGGGACGCCGACGGTCGTGCAGCCCCCCTCGACCGCCGGCCTGCCGAAGTCGGCCGATCTCTCCGTGTCGACCCTGGACTACGACGACCGCGGACATGTCACCGTGTCGGGCCTCGCCGCGCCGGGCACCGTCGTCAGGGCTTACGTGAACGACAAGATGGTGGCCGAGGGCACGGCGGCGCCGGATGGTCGCTGGCGATTGAAGCCGGTGGATCCGATCGCCCAGGGCAAGCATGTGCTCCGCCTCGACCGCCTCGCCACGGACGGCAGACCGGTCGCGCGCCTCGAGATGCCGTTCGAGCGCGTCATCGTCGAGCCGGTTTCCGGCACCGATGGACGGCGCCTGCATATCGTGAAGGGCGACAATCTCTGGAGCATCGCCCAGGCGCACTATGGTGCGGGCTGGCGCCACACCGTCATTTTCGCCGCAAACAAAGATCAGGTTAAAAACCCCGATCTGATATACCCCGGGCAAATTCTCAGCCTGCCCAAGGTCAATAACTGACCTTCGGACAACGGAGACTGCGCGACCCATGCTGGCCAATTTCCTGGTGCCGATCCTCTCTGACGGTTGGCGCTTCATCGCTCTTTTTGCCGCCGCGACCTTTCTGGCCGCGCTGACCGGCGTGGCCTGGCTGTTCTGGCCGCTGATGGTCGTGACCTTGTGGTCGATCTATTTCTTCCGCGATCCACCGCGCGGCGTGCCGCAGGATGACGGGCTGCTGATCGCACCGGCCGACGGGCTGGTGCAGATGGTGGTCGACGCCGTGCCGCCCCAGGAGCTGGGGCTGGGCGACAAGCCGCTGACGCGCGTCTCGATCTTCCTCAGCGTCTTCGACGTCCACATCAACCGCAGCCCCTGTGCCGCGACCGTCGAGGTCGTGGCCTACCGTCCGGGCAAGTTCCTCAGCGCCAACGCCGACAAGGCGAGCGACGAGAACGAGCGGACGGCGCTGGCGCTGCGCCGCGCCGACGGCCGCGTCATCGGCTGCGTGCAGATCGCGGGCTACGTGGCCCGCCGCATCGTCTGCTACGTGAAGCCCGGCCAGACCGTCACGGCAGGGGAACGATTCGGTCATATCCGCTTTGGTAGTCGTACGGATCTCTATCTGCCGGAAGGCGCGCGTTTGCTGGTCTCACCGGGCCAGCGCATGATCGGCGGCGAGACCGTGATGGCCGAACTCGATCCCGTGGTGGCCGGACCGCGCACCGCCATCGAGTTCTAGTCCCGAAATCCAGGGAGCCCGATATGGACAACGACCTGCGCTCCAACCGCAGCGGATTGCGCGGCTTCTCCATCAACCGCCTGATCCCGAACATCCTGACGCTGGCGGCCCTGTGCTCGGGCCTGACGGCGATCCGCTTCGGCCTGCAGGGCAAGATGCAGCTGGCGGTGATCGCCATCCTCGTCGCGGCGATCTTCGACGCGCTGGATGGCCGCGTGGCGCGCCGGCTCGGCGTCACCAGCCGCTTCGGCGCCGAGCTCGATTCGCTGTCGGACTTCCTGTGCTTCGGCGTGGCCCCGGCGATCGTGCTCTATCTCGCCTCGCTCACTCACGCAGGAGCACTGGGCTGGGTCGTGACGCTCATGTTCCCGATGTGCTCGGCGCTGCGCCTGGCGCGCTTCAACACCGCGCTGGAACCCGATACGCCGCCGCCGGCCTGGACGGGGTCGTACTTCACGGGCGTGCCGGCGCCGGCTGGTGCGTTGCTGGCGCTGATGCCGCTGATGGTGAGCTTCGAAGTCGAGGCCGCGTGGCCGCGCCATGCGGTCGTCGTCGGCATCGTGCTGGTGGGCGTTGGCGGCCTGATGGTGAGCCGCCTGCCGACCTTCTCGTTCAAGAAGGGCAGAATCCCGCGCCATCTCGTGCTGCCGGCCATGCTGGCGGCGGCGCTGGTGATGGGCGTGCTCGCCAGCGCCCCGTGGATCGCGCTGTCGATGATTTCGCTCGGATATATGGGCCTCATTCCCTTCAGTGTGATGGCGCATCGCCGCCAGACCCTGCAGGACCGCAAGGCCGCCGAGGCCGCGGCCGTCGTGCCGCTGCGCTCCGTCGACAAGGGAACGCCGCCGCGCGACTGAAGACGCGGCGACGCCGATGCTCGACTCCGTCCTGCGCCCCTGGATCGATCCGCCGCTCGATCGTGCCGGCGCCTGGATCGCCGCCCGCGGCCCGTCGGCGAACGAGCTCAGCCTCGCCGGATTGGCGATCGGGCTCTCCGCCGTGCCGCTGCTGGCCTTCGGCCACTATGCATGGGCGCTGGCTGCAATCCTGTTCAATCGTCTGCTGGACGGGCTAGACGGCGCGGTCGCGCGACACCGAGGGCCCACGGCGATGGGCGGTTATCTCGACATCGTCTGCGACATGGCGTTCTACGCCGCGGTGCCGCTGGGCTTTGCCCTGGCGCAGCCCGAGAACGCGGTCTGGGCGGCGCTTCTGCTCGCTTCCTTCGTGTGCACCTGCGCGTCGTTCCTGGGGCGGGCCATCGTGGCGGCCGGCCGGGGCGAGGCGGATACTGGGGCGAAGGGGCGCAAGTCTTTCTTCCATGCCTCCGGCCTGATGGAAGGCACCGAGACGATCCTGGCGTTCGTCCTTTTTTGCCTGTTCCCGGCGGCGTTTCCCTGGCTGGCCGGCTGCGTCGCCTTCCTGTGCTTCTGGACGGCGGTGGTGAGGGTCGCGATGGCCTTCTCGTCCGAGTCAGAATCCTGATTTTCCGGTTTTTGGAACGGTCCGGCGATTCGCACAGCGAGCGAAGCGTTCCTCAAAGATTCCCCATTGGAATCATATTGTTAGAAATGATGACACAAATTCGTCTAGTTTCAATTGACCTGCCAATTTACATTAAGTACGGTCGCTAAGTTGATTCGGCGCAGGACTGCTGCCGGCCTCGGGATTAAGCTGGAGACAGGGAATGCTTTCGATTTTCCGCCGCTTGATGAAGTGCACCGATGGCGCCACCGCGGTCGAATACACCCTCATCACCTCCCTGATCGCCGTCGCCGCCATCGCGTCGATGCGCTCCGTGAGTGGCAAGGTGAGCCACGTCCTGGGCGCGGCGACCAACGCCCTCAACTGATTCTGCCGACGCTCCTCCAGACCGGCTGCCTGATCGCCTTCGCGGGCCTTTTGGTCGTTGCCGCTTGGCAGGACCTCAGGACGTTGCGGATCGGCAACGGCCTGTCGATCGCCATCGTGATCGTCTTCTGCGTCTGGGCCGCCAGCGGCCTGCAGGCGGGAAGCTTTAGCCTCCAGTCCCTCGGTCTCTCCGTCGCGTGCGCGGTGGCGCTGTTCCTCGTGGGCGCCGCTGCTTTTGCCGCCGGCATGATCGGTGGCGGAGACGTGAAGCTTCTGGCCGCCGTTGCCCTGTTCGCGGGGCCTGCCTTCGCCACGGACCTGCTGCTCGTAACAGCATTGGTCGGGGGCGTGCTGGGCGTCGCCATGCTGGCGGGAGCGCGGCTCGGGCCCGTCGCGATCCCGGCCGAGGCGACGATGCACAATCGCCTGCGCGGCAGGGTGCCCTACGGGCCGGCCATCGCCGTCGGTGGCTTATGGGTTGCCATGAGGCTGGCTGTCGGCTGAGATCGGTCCCTGAAGTTAGGGGAGAACCGATGCCGCCGTTTGCTCTGAAGACGATCCTCGCTGCCTTTGTGGGAATGACGCTGGCCACCGCAGCGGGCGCGCAGGCGCCGATGCGCAGTTCAGTGGACGTCGCATCGACGCCGGGCGTTCCAGAATTCCGCGATCCCAAGACGGGCCAGATCTGGACGCCGCTGAATGTCGGCCGCGGTCCGATCGGCAAGCCCACGCCGGCCGACCTTGCGTTCGACCCGCTGGCCCAGGCGGTGCGCATCGAGGGCGTGGTGATCCAGCGGCCGGTCTTCGTGCCGCTCGGCTGGTCGGCGCCGAGCGCCGGACCGGGCGTTCCGCTGGTGACGCTCGACAATGCGAGCCTCCGCGCCGTGCCGGCGCGACGCTGGCAGGTCGTGCTCTACGTCAGCAACAACAGCGCCGGCACCCTGGCGCCGATGGTCGACTGCCGCTTCACCAACGCCGGCAAGCCGGTCGAGGAGACGCGCGTGCTCGTGCCGGCGGTCGCCGCCGGCGTGCGTGGCGGCCTCACGATCTACGGTCCCAAGACGGACCTGTTCGTCGATCGCGCGGCCTGCCGCGTCGTCTCGCCGTAGTCGACTGGCTAGCCCTGCACCGAATAGCCGCCGTCGACGGTGATGGCGGCACCGGTGACATAGTCCGACGCCGAAGCGGCGAGGAAGACGGCGATGCCCGCGAAATCGTCGGGCGTGCCCCAGCGTCCGGCCGGCGTGCGCTTCAGCACCGAGTCGTGCAGCGCCGGCACGTCGGTCCGCGCGCGCCGGGTGAGAGCGGTATCGATCCAGCCGGGCAGGATCGAGTTCACCTGGATGTTGTCCTTGGCCCACGCCGTGGCCATCGCCTTGGTCATCTGCACGATGCCGCCCTTGCTCGCGGCATAAGCCGTGGTGAAGGAGGCGCCGAAGATCGACATCATCGATCCGATGTTGATCATCTTGCCGCTGCCGCCCTTCTTCATCTCGGGGTAGGCGGCGTGGCTGCACAGGAAGGCGCTGGTCAGGTTGCTGTCCAGCACCTGGTGCCATTCGGCCAGCGTGTATTCCTGCGGCTGCTTGCGGATGTTGATGCCGGCATTGTTCACGAGGATGTCGAGGCGCCCGTAGGTCTTGACCGTGTCCGCGATCAACGCGCGGCAGGACTCTTCCTTCAGCACGTCGACCGCGATGGCGCTGGCGTTGGCGCCCGTCGCCTGCAGCTCCTTGACCGCGGCCGCATTCTTCGTGGCATCGCGGCCCGCGACGACAACCGTCGCACCGGCCTGTGCCAGACCCATGGCCATGCCGAGACCGATGCCCCCATTACCACCCGTGACGACGGCCACGCGGCCCGAAAGATCGAACAGCTTCATCGCAGTGCCTCCCGTTTCCATGACCGTCTGTATAGCGGAGCGGCGGAACCCCAAACAGGGCGGCCCCGTTAGCTTCCCGCAGCGGCGCCAAGCGATTGGCGACAGGAAATTGGAAGGACGAGTTCGCGGCGCGTCGGCCGGGCTGACCGGCGGGTTGTGAACAAGGGTGGCGGCGGTCTCACGACCGCCGCCATTTCTTTTGAGTTCAGGTTTTCAGTGAAGGGATCAGGGCCCCACCTTGGTGGCCGGACCGTCTTCGCGCAGTGCAGGGGCGTCGAGGCGTTGCTGAGCCTTCTTCACGTCGGCGAACAGGCTGTGCTCGCCGTCGTTCATGCCTTCCTCGCTCGCGACCTGGAGCAGGCGGGCGTCGAGCTCCCACTGCTTGAGGATTCGGGTCTTGTCGGCTGTCTCGAGTTCGCGGCTGTCGACGACGTCGGCAGGATGGCGAAAGATGCTGCTGGGGTTCGTCAGCGCCTTCTTGAGGTCTTCGTTGCTGAGCATTGAGTGCCTCCATGTCGGTGAGGCACTCGCAACGAACGGCGCGGGGAAGAAGTTCCTGAAACTACTTCTTCGGTGGTTCTTCGGACGCGTCGCCCTTCTTGCCGCTCTGGGCCGCGTCCTTGTCGATCAGGTTCAGAAGATCGTCAGGCAAGGGCTCGCTCGCGATCTCGTCGTACATCGCGTGCAATTGCTTGTGGAGCCACATGTCGAACGGTCGATCGTTGCTGCGAGGCTTGGAGCGCGCCGGCGTGCCGGCGCGTCCATCCTCGGGCTTGTCGTCGTTAGTGGCCATAACATGCTCCCCGGAGGCGGAAGTCCACTCCGCGGGATCCTGTCCGACCCATTCAACTCTCCCCCTGGGACCACTCATGACTATTTTGCACTCAAATGCCGGACTGGGAAGGAGTCTCTTTAGCGGGTCGCGGCAATAGCATCGGAGTCATGATCGTCGGCAGAGATCCTGCCGGACTCGGACGGGCGGCGGGTCTCGCCTTCCATCAGCAGTCGCTCGAGCGTGTCGCGCGCGCGAGAGATACGGCTCTTCACTGTGCCGACGGATACGCCGGTGTGCTCGGCAATGGTTTCATAGGGAAGGCCCTCGAGAACAGCCAGCAACAGCGCCTCGCGCTGCGCCGCGGCAAGCTTACCGAACGCGGACATGAACTCACGCATGACCAGACCACTATCCTGATGAGGGGGATGGGAGAGGGTTTCCGCGATCGCGGTGTCGACCGGAACGGTCGGACGACGACGACGGAGGCCGGAGATGAATTCATTGCGCTGAATACGGAAGAGCCATGCCGCCAGGTTCGTGCCCGGCTGGAAGCTGTTGCGGCCCGTGAGTGCCTTGATGACGGTGTCGTGCACCAGATCGTCCGCCGAGTCGCGGTCCCGGGTGAGGGACAGGGCGTAGATGCGCAGGCGGGGCAGGATGGTCTTCAGCTGCTCATGGAAGTCCAGAGTGCCGGCGTCCTGCTTGGTCTGCGTCGTCGTCATTAGGTGTCTCCCGATGATTGCGTCGTGTGCAGGATGAATGTCGGGGACGGAGATTGGTTACACGAGTTCGAATGTAATTTTATAAGCCTTTGAATTTGCTTGATAATTTTCTGCAAATTTATTGCAACTTGTCCGACAAATACTTCCGCGCTCGCGAAACGCGGGCCTTCAAGGTGCCCACCGAGCAGCCGCACAGGCTCGCTGCTTCTTCATAGGAGAAGCCACCCGCGCCGATCAGCACCAGCGCTTCGCGCGATTGCGGATTGAGCTTCCACAATTCCGACGACAGTTCCTTCAACGCCAGGGTGGCTTCGGGATTGTCGACCGCAGGGAGAGGCGTGGCCGCCTCATTGTCTATGGTCAGGGGGCGACGGCGCTGGGTGCGAAGATCGGAATAGAAGCGATTGCGCATGATGGTGAACAGCCAACCTTTGAGGTTGGTGCCGGGCATGAATTGCTCATGCTTGTCTAGCGCGGCGAGGATGGTGTTCTGAACGAGATCGTCGGCGGCTTCGCGCTCGCGGCACATGAAGCGCGCAAACGCACGCAAATCCGGGAGAAGCGCGACGATCTCATCCTTCATCATCTCTCACTTGGGGATTGTCTCGTCATCGTGAAAGGGCAAATCGAGAGGGCAACCACATCTAGGCGCATTTGTTGTGCATGGGATACCTGGAATCGGGCAGTGCGGAACCGATCGTGCAGTCATGCGTTGTTGTGGCGATATTCAAACCTGCCATGACGGCGAAGCGGAAGAGGATCGTATGGGACGCGCGGCAATCCTGTGGCTTCTTGGGGTACCGATCCCCGTGCTGTTGCTGATGTGGGTGCTGGGCTGGCTTCACTGAAGCATCGGATTTCGAGGAAGCGACAATGATCAAGAACGTGATGCCCGTTGCGGTGCTGGTTACCCTGGGGTTATTGACGGCAGCCTGCGGCGATCGACCGGTCGACCGGGCTCTGACCGGTGGCGCCATCGGCGCCGGCACCGGCGCGGTCGTGGGCTCGACGGTAGGCAATCCGATTGCCGGCGCGGTGATCGGCGGCGCGGCGGGAGCGACGATCGGTGCCGTAACGGCGCCGGGACGCTAACACACAAGATGGAGTAGAGACCTTGCGGACGGGTACTTCGAGCCCGTCCGCAAGCATTTCCGCAAGGTCGGACGCGGGGCAGCGTCCTCCGGAAAGTCCATTGGCGAGTTGTCAGTACGCTCACACAGCGTAGTGTAGGCAGGGACGACGGTACGACATGCGGTGCGAGACGATTTCCGAGTGATGAGGGAGAACGACGTGGCTGAAGAGCAGGTAGCTTCCAAGAAGGTGTCCGAGGCAATCACCAGGACGTTGCCGTTCCTGCGTCGGTACGCTCGCGCCGTTACCGGCTCGCAGCAGCAGGGGGACGAATGGGTCCGCCTCTGCGCCGAGGTCGCCGTAGAGCAGCCGGAACTGATCGCCGAAGCCCAGGACACCAAGCTCGGCGTGTTCGCGCTCTTTCATCGCCTGCGTCAGCCGTTTGGCGATATGGAAGCGGCAGCGGCCGGTGGCGAGAGCGTGCGCGGACGCCTGAAGGAATCCCTCACCGACATGGCGCCGATGCAGCGCCAGGTCCTGCTCCTCACCGTCCTCGAAGGGTTCACCGTGGGCGATGCCGCCCACATTCTCGGCGTCAGCATCGATGCCGCCGAGCGCAGCCTCGAGGAGGCGCGTCGCGAATTGCAGCGCGTCGCGTCGGTTCGCATCTTGGTGATCGAAGACGAGGCGGTCATCGCGCTCGACGTCGCCGACATCGTGCGCAACGCCGGCCACGAGGTCGTGGGCATTGCCGCCACCGAGAAGGCCGCCATCGAACTCGCCAAGAAGCATTCGCCGCATCTCGTGCTGGCCGACATTCAGCTCCGCGGCTCCGACAGCGGCATCTCCGCGGTGAACCAGATCATGAAGTCGATGTCCGTTCCGGTCATCTTCGTGACGGGCTTCCCCGAACGATTGCTGACCGGCAAGCAGGTCGAGCCGGCGTTCGTGATCTCCAAGCCGTTCGATCCTGATCTTCTTCGCGCGGCGATCGCCCAGGCACTCGACACCGTATCGATCTAGGGTCCGAGACGGCTCGTGGCGCGTTGGTCGCTTCGCTCCAAGCTCGTCACGCTGGTCGCGCTGGCCCTGTTGCCCGTCCTGGGATTGGCGGCTTGGCAGGCTAAACAGCAGGAAGAAGCCGGGCTGTCGCTCCGGGGGGCCGCCCTGAGCTCGGTTTCCGATCTGGCGGTCGCGCGATACAGCGGCCTCTTCGACGCGTCGAAGCGCATGCTGTCGGCGGCCTGCGCCGACGACCAGGTGGAGCAGAGCGCCACGCCCGAGCCCGTCGCGGCCAATGTCGGCCAGTGCGGCGGCTATCTGACGAAGGTGCTTAGCCCTTATCCCGGCCAGTATTCCACGATACTGGTGACGGACGAGCAGGGCGTTGCCCGCTGCGCCACGGCCGCCAATGCGATCGGCATGAGCTTCGCCGACCGCGATGTCTTCCAGAAAGCGCGCACCGCCAGGGACCTCATCATCGGCGACACCATCGCCAGCCGCATCGGCCCCAATGCGATCATCCCGATCGCCGTGCCGATCGTGCGCGACGGGACGTTCCGCGGCATGTGCGCTCTCGGGATCACCTTGAAGGCGCTGGCGCAGGCCGCAGCCCAGGCGGATGGGCCGGTCGGCACAGCCGTTGCCGTCGTCGACAGGTCGGGCGCTGCCATCGGCGGTGACGCGCAGGCGATGCGCCGGCTGCCGGTGCCGGCCCGCCTCGCCGAAGTGCTGACCGGCAGCCAGGTCGGCTTCTCCGATTTCGGGCAGGACGGATCGTTCTACGAATTCAGGATAAGGCCGGTCGGCGGCAATGCACTCTTTGCCGTCGTCTCGGCCCCGGTCGTTGACGGCCCGATGGCCTTCGCCGGCGCATGGGCGCCTTTCTTTTTCGTCCTGCTGTCGGCAGTGGTGGTGCTGCTGGTGATCTGGTTCGGCGCGGATCGCTGGTGCGTCAAGCCGCTGCGCTACATCCAGGACTTTGCCGACAAGGTCGCACGCGGCGAGAACATCACGCTGGCGCCGCCGCATCCCTGGTCGCCGGAAATGGCGTCGGTCGGTGCCGGCGTGACGGCGATGGCCGAAGCCATTGCCAGCCGCGAGGCTGCGCTTCGCGCCAATGTCGAGCAGCGCGACCACATGCTTCGTGAAATCCATCATCGGGTGAAGAACAATCTCCAGATGATATCGAGCCTGCTCAACCTCCAGGCTGGCGAGATCAGGTCGCCGCGCATCCGGCGCTTCTTCGGCGATGCGCAGAACCGCGTGCTCACTTTGTCGATCCTGCACCGCCACCTGTACGAGCGGTCGAGCTGGTCGCTGGTCGACTTCCAACAGTTCATCAGCGATCTCGTGCGGCAGATCTCGGTCGGCCGCACGCCGGCCGGCAGGCAGGCCCCGCGCTACCATATCCGCGCGCCGATCATGGCGGTCGGACCCGATACCGCCATTCCAATCGGGCTGATCGTGACCGAGGCCGTCAGCATGGCGCTGACCCATGATTTCAGCCGCAGCCCGACGCCGGAGATCCGCATCGAGACGGCCGAGCACGGGGAAGAAGTCCAGCTCGTCATCGAGGACAATGGCGTTGCCCGGGACGAGGTCGCGCCGGTGCCCGAGGGAAGGGGTGGATTTGCGCTCACCCTGATTCGCGGCCTTGCAATGCAGCTCGGCGGAGAGGTCACGATCGAACGCAAGCCCGTAGGCGGGAGCCGTGTTACCGTGGTGTTCCCGACACCGGCCGCGGACGAACCGGCAAATGCCTAGACTGCTGCGATCCGCACGTTCGACCGGCGTCATCGCCGGCATCACGCTCGCCGTGCTGATCGCGACCGGCCTCATGCTGGCCTTCACTCACTCGAAGTCGGCGGCGCGGCAGCAGCGTCTGGTCGTGGCGAACTACGAGACGATGGCGCTGATGCGCGAGATGGTGATCGCGGTGCAGGACGCCGAGATCGGCATGCGCGGCTTCCTGCTGACCGGCGACGTCACCAGCCTCGAACCCTACGAGCGGGCGCGGCTGCGGATCGAATCGAGCATGCGCCAGCTCGAGGCCGCGGTCGCGAGCGATCCCGACACGACGCGCCACTTCCAGGAATTCCGCAACGTCACGGCGCAGAAGTTCGACCAGCTCAACGCCACCGTCGGCGCCTATCAGGTGAACGGCCGCGATGCGGCGCTCAATCTCGACCGGACCGGCGCCGGTCGCGCCATGCTGGGACAGGTCAGGCTGCTGGGCGACGCCCTCGTCGAAGGGCAACGGCTGCTGTTGGCGCGACGTCTGACGGCGCTGCGCTCGGAGCAGGAGCAGGCCGACATTGCCGGTCTGCTGGTGATGGCCGGCGCCTTCGTCTGCCTGGTCGTCGGCATCTGGATCGTCGTGCGGAGCGCGGGCCGGCTGGAGCGCAGCCAGTTTGCGCTGGCGGGCAGGACGCGGCTGCTGCAGGCGACGCTTGAGAGCCTGCGCGATCCGATCTTCGTGATCGACGGCGAGCGGAACGTCGTCGCCTGGAACGAGGCCTTCGCCAAGCTCGCGCAATGGGAGCCGGGCAAACAGGCGCCACCGACCCTCGATCAGCTGCTGTCCGAGCGTTCGGCCGCGACGCGGGCGCTGCTCCAGCCGCTTCAGCTCAATGCGACACCATCCAAAGGCCCCGCGGTGACACGCGTGGCGCATGACGGGCGCGATTACGAGATCTATCGCGGCGAGATGTCGGGCGGCGGCGCGGTGGTGCGTTGCGTCGACATCACCGAGAAGCTGCATGACGAGGCAGCCCTGCGTCAGGGCCAGAAGATGGAAGCCACCGGCCAGCTGACCGGCGGCATGGCGCACGACTTCAACAACATCCTGCAGGTCATTCGCGCCAACCTCGATCTGCTGAAAGGCGAGGTCGGGGCGAACGAGGCGATGCTGTCGCGTGTGCAGAGCGCGACGGCGGCGGCCGATCGCGGCGCCCGCCTGACGCAGCAGCTCCTGGCCTTCGCGCGGCGCCAGCCGCTGACGCCGCAACCTACCAACGTGGCGCGGCTGGTGGCCGACCTCGCCGACCTGATGCGCCATTCATTGGGTGAGCGCATCGGCATTGAGCTCAAGACGGCCGACGATCCGTGGAACGCCAGGATCGATGCCGGCCAGCTCGAGAACGCCATTCTCAATCTTTCGATCAACGCCCGCGACGCCATGCCGGACGGCGGCACGGTCCGGGTCGAGGTCTCGAACGCCACGCTGGATCGCCGTTACGCCGCGCTGCATCCCGACGTGACGCCCGGACCCTATGTCCTGGTCGATGTCAGCGACACCGGCACCGGCATGCCGCCCGAGGTCGCCGCCCAGGCCTTCGATCCGTTCTTCACCACCAAGGGCGACGGCAAGGGCACGGGCCTCGGCCTCAGCATGGTCTACGGCTTCGTGCGCCAGTCGAACGGCCATATCCGGATCGACAGCGCGATCGGGCAGGGGACCAGCGTGAAGCTCTACCTGCCGCGCACCGAGGATCCGGTGGTCGAGGAGAGCACCGACGCGGGCAGCGCGGTGAGCGGCACAGAGCGCATCCTGGTGGTCGAGGACAGCGAGGATGTCCGTCGCGCCGTCGTCGACATGCTGACGGGCTGGGGCTATCGCGTCGAGGCGGCCGAGGATCCCGATGTGGCCGCCGCCATCCTGGAAAAGGATCCGGCCTTCGATCTGCTGTTCACCGACATCGTCATGCCAGGCACGATGACCGCGGTCGAACTGGCGCAACTGGCGCAACGGCTTCGGCCGGGCATCGCGGTGTTGCTGACTTCCGGGTTCGCGCGCGGCCTGATCCCGGATCATACGCGGTCGGGTTATCCGATGATCGCCAAGCCCTACAGCAGCGACGCCCTCTCGGCGAAGCTGCGCAGCGTGCTGGCCAACCGGCGGCCCGCTCCCGCGCCGCCGCCGGAGGAGTCTTCCGAGGACATTGCCGCGCAGGCCGCTGCTGTCGGCCGGGCGAGGCGGGTGTTGCTGGTCGAGGACGAGGTCGTGCTGCGCATGTCGACCACGGACATGCTGGAGCGCCTGGGCTGTTCGGTGTCCGGCGTCGGCAGTGGCGAAGCGGCCTTGGAACTGCTCGGGCAGGAAGGCGACTACGATCTCCTGCTCACGGACGTGGGCCTGCCGGGCATGAGTGGGGAGGAACTCGCAGCGAAGGTGCGGGAACAGTATCCTTCTTTGCCCGTCGTCATTGCCAGCGGCTACGGCCGGTCCGGCATGCAGGCCGAGGGCATGCAATTCATCTCCAAGCCTTACTCCTCGATCGATCTTCAGCAGGCTCTCGACCACGCGATCCGCAAGGCGGCGTGAGCGCTCCCTCAGTTTTCCCCCGAGGAATCACGCGCGGCGGCTGCAACCCCTGACGAATTTGCGGCGTTCATCTGGCGAGCGTGGGGCAATCGTGGAGGGGAATATGAAGTCCAAGCAAGCGCCCGAAGCGTCCAACATCATTCGTCAGGATCATGCGGACCACAGCCCGCTGGCCGATGAACTGATGGACCTCTACGTCGCGTTGCTGATCGTCGTTCCGATCGCCTTCCTGCTGAAATCGATCTGGATCTGACCTGGCATCGGCCACGGCAAGCCGTCCGGTTCTGCCTTAATTGAGACCGGCAACCTCGGTTTGGGCGCACCGTTAACAGGTCCCAATCAGGAGGTACTCCATGCGTTCAATCGCAATGCTGGCCGCGTGCGCCGGCCTCGCCGTCGTTTCCCTTCCGCTCGTCGCCAGCGCCCAGACGTCGAGCCAGACGACCACCCAGAATGACGTGAAGACGATCTGGGAGAAGTTCAAGGGCAATTGGACCCAGACAAAGGGCTCCGTGAAGGAGCAGTGGGGCAAGCTCACCGACGACGATCTGCTGGCCATCGAGGGCCGTCGCGATCAGCTCGTGGGCAAGATCCAGGCCCGCTACGGCATCACCAAGCAAGAGGCCGAAGCCCAGGTCGGGACCTGGGAGCAGCGCCGCTTCCGTGACATGTAAGGAGGGATGACCATGAAGCGCTCCATCAGCCTGGTCGTCCTGACCGGCGCCATTGCGATAGTCTCCTCCGCCGCCGCTTTCGCGCAGGCTCCCGGTACCGTGGGAGCCGGCGTGTCGGCGAACGGCCTCACGCAATTCAAGGACGAACGGACCGGCAAGGTCTGGACGCCCGAGAATGTCAGCAAGGACAACCAGACCCCGCAGCAGCAGGCCGCGATGCCGAAGACTGCCGCCGACAAGGCGTTCGATCCGAACAGCCAGATGGTCGGCACCCAGATCGTCGTGCAGCGTCCCCGCGGCAACCTGATGGGCACGGTGCCGATCACCGCCGGTCCGACGGTGCCGGCGGTCGTCATCGACAGCCCGTGGCTGCAGGCCGTGCCGCAGCAGAACTGGTTGTCCGTGCTCTACGTCACGAACAACAGCGCCAATGTCGTCGACGCGGTGGTGGGCTGCAGCTTCACCAATGGCGGCCGACCGGTTCAGGACACGCGCGTCGTGCTGCCGCCATCAGGCCCCGGCGAGCGGTGGGGCGTGCCAGTCTACGGCCCGCCGGTCTCGACCTTCGTGGACCGCGTGACCTGTCGCATCCTGTCGCCGGCGTAATACGCCGTGTCGTTTCGGCCATCGTGGGCCGGCCTTCCGAAAGGAAGGCCGGCCCGTTTCGTTTGGCGTGAAAGACGGCTACGTTGTCTGTCCGGGGTTTAAGGGGATTTAAATGCGTAGGACTGTATTGGGACGTCGGACGGCACTGGCAGGCGGTGTCGCCCTGGCGAGCGCTTCATTGATTCGGCCGCGCGAGGCGAGGGCGGCCAAGGGACTGACCGTGGTCCTCGAATCCGAGGTGACGATCCTCGATCCGCACGCCACCACCGCCGCGATCACGCGCACCTTCGGCACGCACGTCTTCGACACGCTCTTCGCCATGAACGACAAGGGCGAGATCAAGCCCCAGATGGTCGAGAGCTTCGACAGCAGCTCCGACAAGCTCACCTGGAATTTCGTCCTGCGCGACGGCCTCAAGTGGCACGACGGCACGCCGGTGACGGCGGAGGATTGCGTCGCTTCGCTGAAGCGTTGGGCGCCGCGCGATGCGCTGGGCAAGATGCTGCTGGCCGACACGGACGTGCTGGAAGCCTCCAACCCGAAGACCATCAAGCTCGTGCTGAAGCAGCCGTTCCCGCTGCTCCTCGAAGTGCTGGGCAAGCCCAATGCGCCGCTGCCGGTGATGATGCCGGCGCGCCTTGCCGCGACGCCGGGTGACCAGCGTATTGCCGAGCCGATCGGCTCGGGCCCGTTCCGGTTCGTGAAGGACCAGTGGCGGCCGGGCAACGCGATGATCCTGGAGCGCTTTGCCGGCTACGTGCCGCGCAAGGAAGCGCCGGACTTCCTGACCGGCGGCAAGAACGTGAAGATCGACCAGCTCACCCTGCGCGTGATGCCGGACCAGTCGACCGGCGCCAATGCACTGATCGCCGGCGAGATCGATTACATGCAGTACCTGCCGTTCGACATGCTGCCGGTGCTGGAGAAGGAAAAGTCGGTCAAGCTGCTGGGCCTGGGCGGCATCCACCAGTTCCAGGGCAACTTCCGCCTGAACCATGCCTTCCCGCCGTTCGACAATCCCGCGGTGCGCAAGGTGATGTGGAAGCTGGTCGATCCGAACGCGACCCTCCAGGCGATCGGCGTGCCCGACAAGTACCAGACCAAGGACTGCTCCTCGTTCTGGATGTGCGGCGCGCCGTTGTCGACCGACGCCGGCGCCACCGGCAACAAGTTCGACCTCGCGGCCGCGCGCGCCGAGCTGAAGGCCTCGGGTTACAAGAACGAGCCGGTGATCATCCTCGAGGTCGCCGGCTCGATCAGCCAGACCGCCTCGCGCGTGCTGGCGCAGAACATGAAGGACGTCGGCTTCAACGTGGAGCAGCAGCCGCGCGACTGGCCGACCGTCCTGGCGCGCCGCGCCAAGAAGGACGGCTGGTCGATGTTTCCGGTCTATTCGAACGGCACGGACATGTACTCGCCGCTCACGCACTTCTACGTGGCGGCGACCTGCAACGACTTTCCCGGCTGGTCCTGCGACAACCGCATTCCGGACCTGCTGAAGGCCTTCACCCGCGCCGCCACGCCGGAGGAGCGCAAAAAGATCGCAGCGGAGATCCAGGTGCTCGCTTACGACCTGGTGCCGGCCGTCATGTGGGGACAGTTCACGATCCCCGCCGGTTACAGGAATGACCTGAAGGGCCTGATCCAGTCGTCCTACCCGATGTTCTGGGAAGTCGACCGCTAGGAGGAACCAGCCATGCGATCCAGCGTTGTCGGCCAGGGTGCGGTGCGCACCCGGAGGAGCCGAAATGCTGGGTCGCAGTCTGCTGATCGTCGTTGCCGCCGTGACCCTCGGGGCCTGCGCCACCGAAACCCGCGTAGTGGTTGCCGACGATTCCTGCACGGCCTACGGCTTCCGGCCGGGCACGACGGAATATGCCAACTGCAAGTCGCGCGAGCTTGCGGCCCGTCGCGAGGGACGGGTGGCGGTCGCGACATACTCTTCGCAGCAGGTGCTCGCGGATTCGCAGGCAGCTTGCCGATCCTATGGCATAGTTCCCTACAGCGCCGGCTTCGACCAATGCGTCCAGCGGGAGTTCGCGGCGCGCCGACCTGTATGATGGATGTTCAATGACCGTTACGCACAATGCCGCGCAGCAAAGGTACGAGCTGGCGGTCGATCATGGTCTGGCGATCGCCGCCTATCGCCAGCAGGGTGACAGCCGCATCTTCACCCACACCGAAGTCCCGCCCGAGGACGAAGGCAAGGGCATCGGCGCAAAGGTGGTGAAGGCAGCACTTGAGGATACCCGCCGCAGCGGCTTCAAGATCGTGCCGGCCTGCAGTTTCGTGGTTGCCTACGTGCGCCGCCATCCCGAGTTCGACGACAGCAAGCGCTGATCAGGGTTTTACGACCAGGAAGGCCACCAGCGTGGCCGCCGCGGTCGCCACCGCGCCCCAGGCGAGATCGACCGCACTCACGGCCATCGGCCAGCCGCGCAACGTCGCGAGATTGGTGATGTCGTAGGCGGCGTAAACGCAGAAGCCGAACAGGCCGCCATAGAGGAGGGCGCTGGGCCACGTCCCGGCGTTCACCGCCAACGGCACCGCGAAGACGGCGATGCCGGCCGCGTGGATGAGATAGAACAGGATCGCCACGCTCCAGATCGGTGTATCCAAGAGCATCTGCCCCAGTCGCGCCTTGTAGAACTCGCGACTGACGACGCCGAGCCACAGCGCATCCAGGATGGCCAGTACGACGAGCGCGACGAAATAGCTGACCACCAGGGTTTTCATGGTGCGCAGTGTAGCCTAGCCGTGCGGGACAAGCAGGTACCAGGCAAGGGCAAGAGCTGCGACCGCGCCGATTGAGGACAGGGTGAGAACGAGAAAGACTCGGCCGGTCGCAACGCCGCTTCGGGCCTCCGTGGGGGTGAGTTCGGGCTGCATCGGGTACTCCAGTGTTGGGTGTTCACTTCACCAACGCTGTCTCGGCAAGGAGGGTTGCCCGGCGGAACCGACGCGAGCGACCCGGCGTTACCCGCACAACAACTGCCAATGCGCACAAGGAGCGAGCAATGTTGTACTGGGCCCTCATGTTTCTCGTGATCGCGCTGCTGGCCGGCATTTTCGGTTTCGGCGGCATAGCCTCGACGGCGACCGGCATGGCGCAGATCCTGTTCGTGATCGCGCTGGTGCTGTTTATCGTCAGCCTGTTCGCGGGCTTCGTTCGCCGCAATCTTTAAGCGGCGAAATGATCGCGGAGCAGGGAACGGGCTTCGTTCCCTGCTGCACGATCCAGGCAATTGACGATGGCGACCCGGAAGCCGCCGGGTGGCATTGCGTGGCGCTCGGGCGCCACACTTTCATGGAAAGTGATCTGCGCGCTCGAGACATCCTGCATCTCCTCGATGCGTCGAAGGAGAGACTGCGGTGGATGCCGGTAGCGCCGCCCATGCGGCATGAAGAGGACGACGCTGTAGCCCGTGCGCCTGTCCCGGTCGTCGAACTTCCATTTGCGCTTCGCATAGAGCCCGACCAGCGCGTCCACCCAGCCGTCGCCGTAGAGATCGGGCCATTGATCGGCGAAGCGCAGATGCACCTCGATGATGCGTCCGCCGATCGTCTCCAGATTGATCATGCCGGTGTAGCCAGCGAGATGCTCGCGACACCAATCGCCCGCCCAGGCTTCGACGGCGGGCTCCGAGCGTGCGCGGATTTCCCAGTAGTCGAAGGTGCCGTCAGTGCCAGCAATGCCAGCAGCGTGCCGCCACCACTTCGGCACGCCATTGACCAGCGCGACGTCGCTGCTGATGTGCTCACCTTCGAGCAGGGGCATCCACATGTGACCCGGCTGGTAGGCGGCCTCGTAATCCGCCTGTGACCGCAGCGTTCGGCTGCCGACCCCCATGCCCTTCAAGTTGTAGATCGGCTTGGAGAAAACGGGATAGGCGGGCGGTGTTACGCCATGCGGCGCGGCCTGGAGGCCCTGGCGGGTCGCCACCGCCAGCTTGTCGTAGGCCCAGCGATGATCGGGATTCCACAACCAGGCGTCGGAGTCCTCAGTTGGTATGAAGACGTCCGCAGGGCAATCCACTCTCTCGAAATATTGAGTGCGCCACGGATCGATCTCGCAAATCGGCACTTGCTTCCCTCACGTATAGGAGTGGACGCTGACAAGGTGGTCGTGCGCCGTCGGCCTTGCAACCGGCTCGCGCGGCACCACGTTAGGACTGCGGAGGTCCCGTGCCCAAGACGATAACGCGTTCCGTGCAGGCGCACGGCCTCGACTATTTCCAGACAGTCCGATCTCGTACCGAGGAACTCGCCGCGCCGCTGTCGGCCGAGGACCAGACGGTGCAGTCGATGCCTGATGCCAGTCCGACCAAATGGCACCTGGCGCACACGACGTGGTTCTTCGAGACATTCGTGCTGCGACCGCATGCGAAGGATTACCGCGTCTTCGATCCGGCTTTCGAATATCTCTTCAATTCCTATTACGAGGCCGTCGGTCCCCGGCATCCCAGGCCTCAGCGCGGGTTGATCACCCGGCCGGGCGTAGAGGAAGTGCTGGCCTACCGCCGGCATGTCACGGCGGCGATGCTGGACTTCCTGGGTGGGGATCACGGCGCTGCAGAGCTCGTGGAGTTGGGACTGCATCACGAGCAACAGCATCAGGAGCTGATCCTGATGGACATCAAGCATGCGTTGTCGATGAACCCGCTGCGGCCGGCCTATCGGATGCCGCGCGTGCGGGACGCCGGCGCGGCCGGTTCACTGGAATGGCGCGAGTTCGAAGGCGGGCTGATCGAGACCGGCCATGACGGGCAGGGGTTCGCTTTCGACAATGAAGGCCCGCGCCATCGGTCGTGGGTCGATGCCTTCGCGCTTGCGATGCGGCCGGTGAATTGCGGCGAGTACATCGCCTTCATGGAGGATGGCGGCTACCGTCGGGCGGAGTTCTGGCTGTCGGCCGGATGGGACTGCGTCAACCAGCGCGGATGGGACGCGCCTCTCTACTGGGAGAAGAAGAACGACGCGTGGCATGTGTTCACGCTGTCCGGCCTCGAACGGGTCGATCCCTCGCGGCCGGTCTGCCATGTCAGCGCCTTCGAGGCGGCGGCCTTCGCCAAATGGGCAGGCAAGCGCCTGCCGCGTGAAGCCGAATGGGAGGTCGCGGCCGAGGCGGTGCAGGGCACCGGCGAAGTCTGGGAATGGACCGCCAGTCCCTACGTCGCCTATCCGGGCTATCGCGAACCGCCGGGCGCCATCGGCGAATACAACGGCAAGTTCATGGCCAGCCAAATGGTGCTGCGCGGCGGATGCGCCGCGACGCCGCCCGGCCATGTCCGATCGACCTATCGCAATTTCTTTCCGCCCGACGCGCGTTGGATGTTCGGGGGAATTCGTCTCGCGGAGGATCTCCGATGAACGTGCCGCTTCTGGCGATCGACGACGGCGAGGTCGCCGATCGCGAAGACTTCCGGCGTGAGGTCCTTGCGGGCCTTAGCGGCTCGCCTCGCGCCATCCCCGCAAAGTTCCTCTACGACGCCCGCGGCTCGGCGTTGTTCGACGCGATCTGCGAACTGCCGGAGTATTATCCGACGCGGACCGAGACCGAGATCCTGCGCAAGTACGCGAGCGAGATCGCGCGACTTGCCGGGCCGGGATGCGCGCTCGTCGAATATGGCAGCGGCTCGAGTGTGAAGACGCGCCTGTTGCTCGAGGCGATGCCCGATCTCCATGCCTATGTGCCGATCGACATCTCGCGCCAGCATCTCGATGCGACGGCGGCGCGCCTGCGCGAGGATTATCCGGGGCTGCGGGTCGATCCCGTGAGCGGCGACTACATGGCGCTCGATGCACTTCCGCCCGCGATCAACGGCGCGCGGCGCATCGGCTTCTTTCCGGGCTCGACCATCGGCAACCTGACGCCGGAGGAGGCTGTCCTCTTCCTGCGCCGCGCGCGTCGCCTGCTGCGTGCCGACGGCGCGCTGGTCCTGGGTGTCGATCTCAAGAAGGATCCGCAGCGTCTGCACGACGCCTACAACGATGCGGCGGGAGTCACCGCGCAGTTCACGCTGAACCTGCTGCGGCGCATGAACCGCGAGCTCGATGCCAACTTCGATCTGTCGGCCTTCGCCCACGAAGCCTTCTACAATGAGGCCGAGGGCCGGATAGAAATCTACTTCCGCAGCCTGCGCGACCAGACCGTCACGGTCATGGGCCGTCGCTTCGTCTTCGCCGAAGGCGAGCGGGTCCACACCGAGTATTCGTACAAGTACGACGAGGCCGGCATCGCTGACCTCGCGCGGCGTGGTGGCTTCTCGATCGGCCATACCTGGACCGATCCGGCGCGGCTCTTCGCGGTCGTCTTCCTGACGTGAACCCCCAAAACAGGCAGCCCGCCCCTGAGAAGCTCAGGGACGGGCTTGGTGTAGGGCCGGACGGGGAGAGAGGCGTTGCTGAGCGGGGGCAGAGGCAACGCCAATTATCCAGCCATGTGAAAGAAACGGCGATTGCCGTGTGAAAGTTGCCGACTGGCCAGAAAAAAGATCAGACCGCCTAATTCATTGATTTTACGAGATTAATTGTCTGCCGGCTTACGCTGGATGCCACCAGCGGCCCGCCAGAACGACACCCGCCGAGAGGAGTCGCCGGTCACCGACCAGCTTCTCGCCGATCGAATCGGCGTAGTCGAACTTGCCGCTCACCTGGTCGATTACCGTGGCCTCGCCGACGCTGCCGACCTTGAGGGTGCCGAGATCGGGCCGCTTGATCGCCGCCGCCGCATTCGTGGTTGAAAGCTTGATCACCGTCGCGAGGTCGACGCCGAGGCACAGGAATTTCGACATGGTGGTGAGGAGGTCGAAGGCCGGGCCCTCGATCGAGATCGCGTGCACGTCAGAGGAGATCACGTCGGGCATGAAGCCCGCCGCCAGCATCTTGCGGGTCGTGCCGAAGCCGAACGAGCCGCCGCCATGGCCGATGTCGAAGATCACGCCGCGCGCCCGTGCCGCCACGATCTCGTCGCGGACCTTGCCGTCGGGCTGGACCGGCGCGTTGGGGAAGGGGCGGAAGCAGTGGGTGAGGATGTCGCCGGGGCGCAGGCGGCTCACCACCTCGTGGCGCGACGGCGGCGGCGAGTCGAGATGCGCCATCATCGGCAGGCCGGCTTCCTCGGCGACGTCGAGCGCGATGTCGAGCGGCATGATGCCGGAATCGCCGCTGGCCGATTTGCCGACGCGCACCTTCACGCCAAGGATCAGGTCCTTGTGCTCGCGCGCCACGCGAACCGCCTCGCGCGCATCGAGCAGTCGCATGTCGGCGCTCTCGCCCACCATCACCGTCTTGGAGAAGGCGAAGATGCCGGGGAAGGAGACGTTGAGGAACGGCAGGATGCGGACCGGCGAGGTCTCAATCACGTGCTTGCGGAAGCCGTGGAAGTTGCCGGGTCCGGCGCTGCCGGCATCGATGAAGGTCGTGACGCCGCCCGAGCGCGCGAGCAGTTCGGCCTCGACGCCGAGCGAGGTGCCACCCCAGTAGACGTGGGTGTGCAGGTCGATCAGGCCCGGCGAGACGATCTTGCCCGCGACGTCGCGCGTGTCCTTGCCCGACAGCTCGTCGCCGATGGCGGCGACCTTGCCGCCCGCGAAGGCGATGTCGGTCACCTTGTCGATGCCCTGCGAGGGATCGATGACGCGGCCGCCCTTGAGAACCAGATCGTTCATGCTCTTGTCTTCCTTCCAACGCGTATCACTTGCCCATCCTACTCCACTCGCGGCCCAACGCCCCAGCGCGAGGCAAAGCGAGGCCTTCGAGACCCAGCCAGTCGGCCATCAGCCGAAGCTCCTCGCGCATCGGGCCGGCGACGTCGCGCGCCTCGATGCCCGGTTCGAGGTGGGCGGCCGGCACCAGCAGCTTCGAGTTGGCGCGGTCCGACTTCAGGTCGACGCGACCCACCAGTCGGTCGCCCAGCAGGAAGGGCAGGACGTAGTAGCCGTGTTTGCGCTTGGCGACCGGCGTGTAGATCTCGATGCGATAGAAGAAGTCGAAGATCCGCTCGGTGCGATCGCGCTCCCAGATCAACGGATCGAACGGCGCCAGCAGGGCGCGGGCCTCGATCTGGCGCGGCTGACGTGCCGCAGGATCGAGGAAGGCCGGTCGGTTCCAGCCCTCGACCTCGACCGGGATCAGGTCGCCCGCTTCGACGAGTTCGGCCAGCCGCGCCTTGGTGTCGGCGACGGGCAGGCGATAATAGTCGCGCAGGTCGAACTCGGTCGCGACGCCCAGCGCGCGGGCGGACAGGCGCAGCAGCTCGCGCTGCGCTTCCTCGGGCGATGGCGTCGGCAGCGATTGGATGGCGGCCGGCAGCACACGCTCGGTGAGATCGTAGACCCGCTCGAACGTGCCGCGCCGCGTCGCCGTCGTGACGGTGCCGGCGAAGAACAGCCATTCGAGCGCCAGCTTGCCGTCGTTCCAGCCCCACCAGGGACCGCGCTTGGGCCCACCGTCGGCCAGCTCGGAGGCGGCGATAGGGCCGCGATCCTCGACCTCGCGGCGGACCTCCTCGATGTAGGCCGCCTTCTCGCGACGGAACTCCTGCAGCTTGCCCTTGCTGGTGCCGGCGGCGGCGCGGTCCATGCGCCAGCGCAGCAGCGGCTGGGAGGCGAGCGGCAGCAGCGAGGCTTCGTGCGCCCAGAACTCGAACAGGCCGCGGCGGCTCTTGCGGCCCCAGGCGAGACTATCGAGATGCGCGCTGTCGTAGTTGCCGAGGCGCGAGAACAGCGGAAGGTAGTGGGCGCGCGCCAGCACGTTGACCGAGTCGATCTGCAGCAGGCCCAGCCGGTCGATGGCACGCTTCACATGGCCGAGATTGGCAGTGTCGTCGGGACGTTGGTTGCCGAAACCCTGGGCCGCCAGCGCGATGCGCCGCGCGGCGGCGGCCGAAACTTTCTGACGCTTCACGAACGATGCCCCGATTTGCCAGCGCACAGACTTACCGATGAAGGCAGGCCGTGCAACCGCCGTGAAATGCAGGCGTTGCAGTCAATTCCGTGCTCAATGGATCGGAAGGAAGTCGTCATGGAAGTCCATCGCGGGCGTTTGATCGATCATCTCCACCTGAAGGTGAAGGATCTCGAAGCCTCGAAGCGATTCTATAAGGCCGCGTTGGCGGCGCTCGAAATCCCGCTCGTCGAGGGCGAGGGGCATTTCTTTGCCGACGAGCTGTGGGTCGATGTCGGACCGGCGGTGGCGCATGTCCACTTCGCCTTCCAGGCGAAGGACCGCGCCATGGTCGACCGCTTCCATGCGGCGGTGCTGGCGGCCGGCGGTCGCGACAACGGGGCGCCGGGCGAGCGGAGCTATCATCCGGGTTATTACGCGGCCTTCGCGCTCGACCCCGACGGCAACAACGTCGAGGCGGTCTATCATGGTCCGCACAAACGCTCGTCGGAGAGCGTGCACATCACCTGGTAAGCGATCAGTTCGGCTTGACCATCGCCTTCAGCGCCTGCTCGTCGATGAACCGCGCGAGCAGGTTGGCGCCGAGCGCCGACCAGTGGGCGCCGGTGGGCGCGAAGAGATCGGCCTTGTCGCCCTTGTAGTCCTTCACGACGTCGTTGGAATCGATCACCGGCACACCCATCTCGCGCGCGATCGCGGCGCCTTCCTTCGAGTAGCGCAGCAGCAGCCGGTTCTGGCCGATCTCGTGGATGCCGCCCATGATGACGTAGAGCGGCTTGGCGTTGTTCTTCCGGATCAGCTCGATGAACTCGCGCAGGGTCTGGTTGAAGTTTTCCCGCACCTCCGGGACGATCGGATATTCGGGCGTCTGCCCGCCCGCCGGCGCCACGCCGAACAGGTTCGTGTATTCGAGGAAACGCACGATCATCGAGTTGCGCTTGAGCCAGCGCGCCTGGTCGAGGTTCTTGCTGAACAGGCCGTGCCGTCCGGCTGCCAGCTCGCTCTTGAGATCGACGCCGTCGGCGATCAGATGGCCGAAGTTGGCCTCCTCGTTCAGGCCTGAATAGATGATCACGACATCGGGCTTGAGCTTCGGCAAGTCGCGCTTGGCACGCGCCACTTCCTGGCCGATCGACCAGACGATCGCACCGGCGTTCAGCACCTGGGACTGCGGCCCGGCATATTTGCGCAGTTCTTCCTGCAGGCGCAGCGGCCACGCCTGGTCGGTTTCGAGATTGTAGCAAAACGTCGTCGAGCCGCCGTAGGCGATCACGCGGATCGAGTTCGGCGGCTTGGGATCGAGCACGTCCTCCTTGTTGCGGAAGCCGTAATTGTTGGTCTCGGAGTTCGAGTTGTAGGCATTGGAGGCGTGGATCGCGCCGATCTCCGAATCGTAGGTCCAGAGGCCATAGGACTTGCCGGCCACGCCATACTTGAAATGCATGATCGCGTAGCCCGCACCTTCGAGCAGCAGGATGCCGGCGACCGGGAATCCGATCAGCAGGATCAGGCTGAAGAGCACCTTCTTCCACAGGGGAAGGCTGGCTGTCGTCGTTTTGGCGGGGGCGGGCATGCGTTGGTCTCGGCGGGCTGAATGTCGGCGGGACTATCGGTCAGGGGCGGGCGGGGTTCAACGCGGGAGTGCCGGCCGGCCTACTTCGCCTCGAGGCGCTTCAGTGCCTTTGCAACGGCTTCGGCCTGGCGGTTTGAGACATGACCGTTGGCCTTGAATTCAAGGACGACCTTCTTGAGGAACGGACTGCGCTCGGTGTGAAGTTCGGCGCGCTTCATCAGGCCTTCGTGGATGTGAGCGGGCCCGCGATCGCGGGCGGCGCGGCGCGCGCGCACCACCTGGATCACGATGGCGACGACAAGCGCGGTGACGACGACGATGATGATTTCAGTCAATTGCATGATTTCCACGCGGCAACGTTGGCGGCGAGATGATCAGCGCCAAACATCGAGCAGACGAGCGCGTCGCAGCGGCAGGCTTCGCCCAAGGCGGGCAGGAGGGTGGCCAGCGTCGTGAGCGCGCCGCCGCTCTCGGCCTGCTGGCGCATGAAGGTGAAGGGCGAATGCGCGATGAATCGCACGTCGCGCCACTGCGCCGGCAGAGAAAGCAGTGTCGCGCTGACGGGCACCTGCACCACCGCGCCGGCCAGCAGATCCGTGGCTGCAAGAAACTCGAGCCCTTCCAGCAGGTCGCCTTCGACCGAGAAGCCGAAGCGCCGGATCGTGCCGGCACGTTGCAGGCCCTTGAACCAGGCGCCGACTTCTTCGAGGCCCGGACGGTCGGGCGAGAAGTTATGCAGGAGAAGATCGTCGATGTAGGTGACGCCGAGTTGAGCAAGGCTCGTCTGCAGGCTGCCGGCCAGTACGTCGATCTCGTAGGTGCGAACAGGCTGGAAGCTTTCGGAACTGGCGACCTTGCGCACCTGCGCCTTGAGACCCGGCGCGAGCGTGAGCAGCGAACGGGCGACGGACTTGGCCAGGCCGAGCAGGGGCGTGTTGCGCACCGGCAGGATGCCGCATTTGGTGACGATGCGAATGTCCTCTCGGCGGTGCCTGCCCAGCACCGCACCGACGACGCCCTCGGCCTCGCCCCAGCCATAGGAGCGCGCCGTGTCGAAATGGCGAATGCCGGCGGCATGGGCGCGTTCGAGGGCGGCGCTGCCGGCGCGTCGCGAGACGCGCCCCATGATGGCGGCGGTGCCGAAGCCGAGGGCAGGAACGGTCATTGGTAACGCAACTGGAGCATCAGCCGGTCGCCCGTCTGCGGCGGCAGGGCCTTGTGATAGCAGGACGCGTCTTCGAGGAAGCCGAAACCCGCCGGTCCTTCCAGCGTGCGCTCGGCCTCGCGCCCGTAGGTCTCCCATACCTGGGCATCGCTGAGCCGCGCGCTGCCCAACAAGTGGCCGAGGCGCTTGTGGCGACTGCTTCCGGCAATCAGCGCATGGGCGCCGTTCTTCGCCGTCGTGTCGAGCAGGTAGAAGTTGGCGTACATGAAGTTGAAGCCGTCGACATCGTAGTGATAGTCGATGGTCTGGGCGGCCTCTCGCCGTTGCTCGGCGGAAAGTTGATTGGCCAGGCTCCAGAACAGCCAGCTCGAGACCTGGCGCGGCCGGTAACCCAGGAACAACGAGGCTGCCTCGTAGAGATATTTGTCGCCGGCGATCGTGCGCACGATCTCGAGCTTCGATGATTCGTGAACGGTCGCCAGCGCGATGGTCCCGCGCGTCCCGGCCAGTGTTGCGTAGTTTCCGATCGGGTCGTCCTTGGCATTGAGCTGCCGCTGTCGCGCCTGCGCCTGAAGCTCGGCCAGGGCGGCGTCATCGAGGCGCGGCCCCAGCGAATAGGAGTGCCGTCGCATTTCCTCGACCTGCTCGGCGGCGCTGCGCGAGGACAGGACATGACCGGAACGCGCGACCTCGACGGTCGAGTTCGTAGGCTTGTAGAGATCGCCGATCCTGAGCGGTGTGGCTGGGACGAGGCCATCTTTCAGGCCGTTCAGGGCCGAATAGGCGTCGCGCACGGTCGCGAACCGCCCCAGCACATAATGCGGCTCGTGCATCACCTTGGTTCCCAGCCGCTTGATGCGCTGGAAGTGTCGTGAGGCGAAGCCTGCCATGCCGGTCCCTGCAGTGCGCCCGCCGTCAGGCGAGCGCCGTCTCCGCGCGCTGCGCCATCGCCAGCAGCGGCCGGTCGTGCAGGCGAGGGGCGACGATCTGCATTCCCACCGGCAGCCCGTCGCGGCCGGTGCCGCAGGGGATCGAGATGCCCGGTACGAGCGCCAGGTTGAACAGCGGCGTGAAGGCGGCGTGGCCGCGCGGGCCGACCTCCTTGTTCTCGATGATCTTCGGATAGACCTGCTCGACCGGCCAGGCGACGCAGGCGGTCGTCGGTGTCAGCAGGTAGTCGTATTCGGTGAAGAACTGCGCCACTGAACGCGCGCAGGCATCGGCGAAGCGGAACGCCGCGACGACGTCGGTGCCCGGCACGGAGCGTCCGCGCTCGATCAGGCCCGTGATATTGTCGCCGAACAGATCTTTGTCGGCCGCCTGCCGCTCGCCATAGAGCAGCGCCGAGGCCGAACTGTTCACGGCCGCGAAGGCGGTCTCGGTCGTTTCGTCCGGCCAGGCGATGTCGGCTTCCTCGATGTGCCAGCCGGCGGCGCGCAGCTTCGCGACCGCGGCCTCGAAGGAAGCCATGACATCGGGATCGACCGCGACGCCGAGGCCGAGGCGAGAACTCACGGCGATGCGTGGCGTGCTGGGCGGCGGCACGTCGAGCAGCGCCACCGAATGCGGATCGCGGCGATCAGGACCGGCCATCACCTCGAACGCGACCTTCGCGTCAGCGACGGTGCGGCCCATCGGCGCCGTCACGCCGTAGAGTGGGCCGTAGGCGCCGCCGAAGCCGAAGGGCGAGGGAATGGCGCCGGCCGAAGTCTTCAGGCCGACGACGCCGCAATGCGAGGCCGGCCGGCGGCCCGAGCCGCCACCGTCGGTGCCGAGCGCGATCGGCGTGAAGCCGGCCGCGAGGGCGGCCGCCGCGCCGCCGGAAGAGCCGCCGGGCGTCAGCGCAGGATTGTGGGGATTGCGCGAAGGGCCATAGACCTTGTTCTCGGTGTGGCCCTTGGCCGCCATCTCCGGCGTGTTGGTCATGCCGAGGAAGATGCCGCCCGCCGCCTTCAGGCGCTCGACGGCGACGGCATCGCGCGGCGGCTTGAAGTCCTTGTAGAGGAGCGAGCCGTTGGTGACCGTGCGGCCCTGCACCCAGGTCGTGTCCTTGACCGTGTAGGGAACGCCCAGGATGGCGCCGTCGAAACCCTGCTTGCGTTTGGCATCGACGGCATCGGCCGAGGCGCGTGCTTCGGCGGGATCGAAATCGACGATGGCGGTGAGCTGCTTGTTCCGCGCCTCGACGCGGGCGATGGCCATCTCGGCCACGTCGCGTGCCCTGGTCTTGCCCGTCCGCACGGCGGCGGCAATGGCGGCGGCGCCCTGATCCAGCAACTCGGTCATCTGCATTTTCCTCAATCTGCCCACTTCCTTAGCATGATAGCGTGCGCCGCCATGACGTTGGAGAGCGACCTATACGCACCGGTGAAGGCCCTGCTCGAAGGACAGGGCTACGTGGTCAAGGGCGAGGTGCGGGGCTGCGACGTGGTCGCGGTCCGGGGCAAGGAGCCGCCTGTCGTGGTCGAGCTGAAGCGGGCTTTCGGGTTGGGGCTCGTGCTGCAGGGCGTCGACCGGCTGGCGTTGACGGATCTGGTCTATCTCGCGGTCGGCCAGTGGCCCAAGCAGATGAAGAACGTGAAGAAGCTCTGCCGCCGGCTGGGGCTGGGCTTCATCGTGGTCGCCAAGGACAAGGCCGACGTGGTGCTCGATCCCGTTCCCTACGTGCCGCGCCAGAACAAGCGCAAGGCGGGCCGCATGCTGGGCGAGCATGCGCGGCGCGTCGGCGACCCCAATCTCGGCGGGCAGGCGATGCGGGCGCCGCTGATGACGGCCTACCGCCAGGAGGCGCTGCGGTGCGCCGAACTGCTGGCGGCGAACGGGCCGATGAAGGTGGCCGCCCTGCGCGCAGCCTGTGACGCACCCAAAGCGGCCCAGATCCTGCAACAGGACGTCTATGGCTGGTTCGAGAGGGTGGAGCGCGGTGTCTATGCGATCACGCCGAAGGGGCGGGAAGGTCTGGAGCGGTTCGACCGCAAGCCGGTCTGAATGCTGATCGCGCACCTCTCCGATCCGCACGTCCGTCCCGATGGCGAGCTCTATCAGGGCGTCGTGGATTCCAACGCGCAGTTCGCGGCCGCGATCGCGCATGTGAATGCACTCGACCCGCGGCCCGATCTCGTGCTGCTGAGCGGCGACCTCGTGGATCACGGCCATGCCGACGAATACGCGATGCTCGCGCGGCTTCTGGCCGATCTGAAGATCCCGGTGCTGGCCATTCCCGGCAACCACGACGAGCGCGAAGCCTTCAGGACGACCTTCGCTGGCCAGAACTGGCTACCGGCGGACGGACCGGTGAATTACGTGCTGGGAGATCATGGACCGGTGCGCATCGTTGCGTTCGACGTGACCTTGTCTGGCCTGCATCACGGCGTGGTGAGCGAGGAGGGCGCGGCCTGGCTCGACGGCGTGCTCGCGGCGGAACCGACGCGGCCGACGATCGTCATGATGCACCAGCCGCCGTTCGATACCGGCATTCCCTACATGGATCCCTATTCCTGCCGCGAAGGACAGCGGCTGGCGGCGGTGCTGGCGCGCCATCCGCAAGTCGAGCGCCTGCTGTGCGGCCACGTCCATCGCGTCATGCAGTTGCGCTTCGGCGGCACGACCCTGTGCACCGCACCGTCCACAACGACGGCCATTGCGCTGCAGCTTCGGCCGGATGCCAAGCCGGCGTCCCATATCGAGCCACCGGCGATGCTGCTGCATCACTGGCAGGAAGGGACGGGGCTGATCACGCACTTCGTCCCGATCGGGACGTTCCCCGGGCCTTATCCCTTCGCCTGAGCGGGTCGCTTCGCCTTCAGTTTGAGGAGCTTCGCGGCGTTGCCGCCTAAAATCGCCTGCTTGTCGGCGGCGGTGAGCTTCGCGCCCGACACGAACTCGATGGGTTCGTACATGCCCATGTCGAAGGGATAGTCGGTGCCCATCAGGATATGGTCGCTGCCGTAGGTCTTCACGAGATATTCGAGCTGGCTCTCCTCGAACACGATCGTGTCGAAGTACATCTTCTTCAGGTACCAGCTCGGCTTCTTCTTGATGCACAGGCGACAGTCCGAACGCGCGCCGTGGGCATGGTCCATGCGGCCGGCATAGGCGGGCAGGAAGCCGCCGCCATGCGCCACGCAGACCTTGAGCTTGGGATAGGCGTCGAGCACGCCGCCGAAGATCAGGTGGCTGACGGCCATGGTCGAATCGAGCGGGTTGCCGATCACGTTGCTGAAATAGTGCTCGGAGAAGCGGCGCCCGTCGGGAAAGCCGTTGGGATGCAGGAAGACCAGCACGCCCAGTTCTTCCGCCTTGGCGAATACCGGCCGGAACCTCTCTTCGGAAAGATCGGCGCCCGCGACATTGGTGCAGAGCTCGACGCCGCGCAGGCCGAGCGTCTTCACCGCGCGCTCCAGCTCGGCCACGGCGAACTCGGGCGCTTGCATCGGTACGGTGCCGAGGCCGACGAGGCGGTCCGGATGCTTCGCCACGGTTGCCGCGATGTTGTCGTTGATAAGGCGCGCGGCGTCGCGGCCGAGTTCGGGCGGCGTCCAATAGAAATATTGCGGCGGCGCGGGCGAGATCGCCTGTATGTCGACGCCCATCCTGTCCATGTCGGCGATGCGGCGCTCGACCGAGGTGAGCATCGGGCGGACCGTTTCGGTCTGCGCCTTCTGGACCGCGCGCGTCGCTTCGTTGGAGAAGCGGCCCATCGGTTCGTCGGGCGCGATGCCGGAGGCGGCGACCAGCGCGGCGGCCTCGGGCGAGACGATGTGACAGTGGATGTCGATGACCGGCCCCGACGTCTTGCGGGCGCCTCGTTTGACGGCGGCGGCGAGACGGCGCGGCCTCGGATCACAGGTGTAGAGCATGGCGGCGGTCCTTCCGTTCCGTTGTCACGGAAACGATAGGCCCGCCGCCACGGTCGTCAAATCACTCCTCAGAAAATCTGGAGGAAGATCATGTAGAGGCTGGCCGAGAGTGCGATGGCGCAGGGCAGGGTGAGCACCCAGGCCATCAGCAGGTTGCGGACCGTGGCCCATTGCAGGCCCGAGCCGTTGGCCGCCATCGTGCCGGCGACGCCCGACGACAGGACGTGTGTCGTCGAGACAGGCAGGCCGTAGATGTCGGCGGCGGCGATGGTGCCGGCGGCCACCAGCTCGGCCGACGCGCCCTGCGCGTAGGTGAGATGGCTCTTGCCGATCTTCTCGCCGACGGTCACGACGATGCGCTTCCAGCCGATCATGGTGCCGAGGCCGAGGGCAATCGCCACGGCAACCTTCACCCAGGTCGGGATGAAGCGCGTCGCCATGTCGAGTTCCTTCTTGTAGGTGTTGAGTACCGCCACCTCAGGCTTGCTGAGCGAGTTCTCCTTGTCCTTCATCAGGAAGCGAATGGCTTCCGAGGCGAGGTACATGTCGTTACGCGTGTTGCTGACGGCATCGGCCGGGATCTTGTCGACCGAGCCGTACTTGGTCACCTGATCGGAGATCTCCTTCACGAGAGCGGCGAGAGAGACGTAGGTGCCCTCGTTCATCTTGCGCTGCGACACGAAGGTCGTGACGGCGGGGCGCGGATTGCCGATCGCGTTGTAGCCGGCGGCCTGCTTCTCGATCACGACCGCGGCGGCGGCAGAAGCCGCCTGGAAGGATTCGACATAGGCGGGCGCCGGCGTGCGGTTCAGCGCATAGGCCGTGGGCACCGTGCCGATCAGGATCAGCATGATCAGGCCCATGCCCTTCTGGCCGTCGTTCGAGCCGTGCGCGAAGCTGACGCCGGTGCAGGTCAGGATCAGGATGCCGCGGATCCACCACGGCGGCGGCTGCTGGCCCTTCGGCTCGGCGTAGAGCGCGGGATTGCGCACCATCACCTTCAGCGACAGCAGCACGAGGCCGGCGGCGCAGAAGCCGAACAGCGGCGAGAGCAGCAGCGCGTAGCCGATCTCCGTCGCCTTGCTCCAGTCGACGCCCGAGGTGCCGTCCATGCCGCGCGACAGCGCGTTGGCGATGCCGACGCCGATGATCGAGCCGATCAGGGTGTGCGAGCTGGACGCCGGGAGGCCGAGCCACCAGGTGCCGAGGTTCCAGACGATGGCGGCGATCAGCAGGGCGAAGACCATGGCGAAGCCGGCGCTGCTGCCGACCTGCAGGATCAGTTCGACCGGCAGGAGCGAGACGATGCCGAACGCCACGGCGCCGGTGGAGGTCAGCACGCCCAGGAAATTGAAGACGCCCGACCAGACGACGGCGAACTCGGCCGGGAGCGAATGGGTGTAGATGACGGTCGCAACTGCATTCGCTGTGTCATGGAAGCCGTTCACGAACTCGAAACCGAGCGCGATCAGCAGCGCCACGAACAGCAGCAGGTAGGGCAGGAAGGTGGTGATCTTGGTGCCTGACGCCTGGACGTCCGAATAGACGCTGTAGATGACGTAGAGAAAGCCCGCCGTGAGGAGGCCGACGAACAGGATCAGTGAAAGCGGATTGAAACCTTTGTCGAGATTTGGTCGTGAACCGCCGGCGGCCGGTTCGATCGGCGGCGCCTGCATCGCGATGTTTGTCATGATTCTCCCCCTTGAGAAGTGGGATGATCATCGCCGGGTGATTTGACGCCCGAATGACATTTGGATTCAGACGAGATGCAACCTAGTCACCCTCCAGGCATTATAGCGCTCTGATGCGAACCCTCGAAATCGTCCACCGCACTCGCTACGAATATTCAGAACCGGTGTCCCTCGGCGATCACCGGCTGATGTTCCGGCCGCGCGACAGCCACGACCTGCGGCTTCTGCACACTGGTCTCGTGATCGAGCCGGCGGCCCACGTGCGATGGATCCACGACCCGTTTGGCAATTCCATTGCCATCGCCTCGTTCGACGCTCCGACCCAGGTGCTGGAACTGGTCAGCACGATCCAGCTCGAACATTTCGGCGTGCCGCCCGAGCTACCGCCGATCGAGGAATTCGCCCGGACCCTGCCGTTCAGCTACGCCTCCGAAGAAGCGCCCGATCTCGCGCGCTACATCGAGCGTTCCTATCCCGATCCGAACTCGGTGGTCGGCCCATGGACCAAGCAGTTCATGGAAGGCGAGGGCGGGAACGATACGTTCGCGCTGCTGACGCGGCTGTGCACGGGCATCCAGGAAAAACTGAAGTACGCGATGCGCTTCGAGATCGGCACGCAATTGCCGGCGGTGACGCTCGAGACCGGCGGTGGCACCTGCCGTGACTATGCGCTGCTGATGATCGAGTGCTGCCGTTCGCTCGGCCTCGCGGCGCGCTTCATCACCGGCTACCTCTACGATCCTGCGCTCGACACCGCGCCGGGCGAGGCGACGACGCACGCCTATCCCCATGCGTGGATGGAGGTCTATCTGCCAGGCGCCGGCTGGGTGGAGTTCGATCCGACCAACGGAATCATCGGCAGCGAGCGGCTGATCCGCGTGGCGGTCGGCCGCGATCCCGAGCAGGCGATGCCGATCAAGGGCACGTTCACCGGTTCTCCCGATGTCACGGTCAATGCAGCCGTCGACGTGCAGGTCCACACGCTGACCCCGGCGCCGCTTCCCGATCCGGCAATACCGCTCGACCCTGTGCCTTCACAGGGCTCGTCCGAGGCACCGTTTCCGCCCGCCGTGCCGGCTCCTGCCGGCGTTCCGGGCGCTCCGCCCGCAGCTCCCCAGACGGTACCCGCGTAAGCCCTTTGACATCGCCGTTCGGCGGCGGTTGAGTGGGCGCGCGACGCGACACGTGCCGACTGTATCTGGGGGCGGATTTCTGGGCATTTCAATCGATGGGCTGGTGCGTGGCCTGCTGGGCCTCGGCGGGGCACTTCTCGTCTGGCTGGCCTGGCCGGTGACGAGAAGCGCCTGGCAGGCTCAACAGGCCGATACGGCGACCACGGCACTCCGCCTCAACTACAAGATCACCCTCGACGCGCTGCTGAACGCCATCGATGCGCTCGACCGCGCCGTCGATTCCGACCCCACCGCGAGCCGCCATTTCCAGCGCTCCGAGCTGCTGGTCGGCGCGGCGATGTCGCCCAATTTCGCGCCGACGGCCCAGCAGCGTACCGAATGGCTGAAACGCGCCCAGGACGATCTCGATGTCGGATTGGGGAACGATCCCGCTCGCGGTCTGCAGTGGCTGCGGCTCGCGTCCGTCCGGCTGGCGGCGGAAGGGCCCTCGCAGCGGTCGGTCGCGCCGCTGCTGATGTCGATCGACACCGCGCCGATGCTGCTGCCGCTGTGGCCGGCCCGGCTCAGGCTGATCCTTGACAACTGGCAGGTGCTGACGGCCTCGCAGCGCGAGAAAGTCGCGCTGTACGTCGCGCGGACCTGGCAGCTTTCGCCGCGGCACGACTGGTTTGCCGACACCATCCGGAACTCGATCGACGAGCTGTTCGTCCGCTACTTCGTGCGCAATGAGCCGGGAGCACAGGAAGAACTCACGCGCCTGCTGAACGAGCGCAGGAAAAAGAAGCCATGATCGAATGGACGGAGAAGGGGCACGAGGCCGGCGTGGTCATCCTGCGCGACTGGCGCTGGTTTGCCCGTCGCGCGATCGACAAGACCACAGCCTTCGTGTTCTTCGCCATGGTCGTCCTGGCCGCTCTGCCAATGGGGGCCAACCGCGACTGGGCGTGGGGGCCGCTCTGCGTGATGCTCGGCCTGATTTCCATACCTATATCGCTGGGGCTGGGGGGCCGCGACGGCCATTCCGTGGGGACGGTCGAGCGGCCGCCGTTGCTGGCCTTGGCCGGCTGCTGGCTGTTCTTCGTGGCGTTCGCGCTCTGGCAGATGACGACGTGGACGCCGCTCACCGCCGATGCCTGGCTGTTCCAGCGCGCCGCCGAGATCCTGGGCAGCGCCCATGCGCCGATCCCGGCGATCGCCGCCGACGCGGCGCGAAACTCCCTGCTGAAGTGCGTGGCGTGCGCGCTGATCTTCCTGATGGCGCGGGCCGTCTGTCGCGACCGCGACAATGCGAGATGGTTCCTCGTCGCGCTGGTCGCCAGCGGCGTGCTGGTCGTGGCTTACGGCATCGCCATGCAGATGGCGACGAACTCCTGTTATCTCGGCAGTTATCTTCGAAAGCAGTTCGAACTCACTGCCCAGGATCGTTGCCCGATGGGCGGCACCTTCGTGAACAGCAACTCGTTCGCCTGCTACATGGGGATGTGCATCGTCGCGGCCCTTGCCCTGGTCTTCAGCAGCCACCGCAAGAAGAGCAGCGTGAACGTCCCCTATGGCTACGACGACGAGGATGAGGATGTCCGCCTCATCGACTGGTTCACCGGTCCCCGCGTCGTGTTCCTCGCCGTGTCGTTGCTGATGCTGGGCGGCATGCTGATGTCGGCCTCGCGCGCCGGCTTCGGGGCATCCGCGGCGGGCATCCTGATCCTTGGCCTGCTGCTGATGCAGGGGCGCTGGCGGTCGCGCCCCGACCTCGGCCGCATCTTCTTCGCAGGCCTCGCTTTGTTCGTCGTGGTCGGCCTCATCGCCGGCAGTGCGTTGCTTTCCAAGTTTGCGGTGTCGGTCGACGATTCATCGCGCCTGCGCATCTGGTCGGCCGCGCTCCAGGCGATCGGCATGTCGCCCTGGCTGGGCTGGGGGCTGGGCAGCTTCGGCGACGTGTTCTCGCTCCTGCAGCCGGGCAACAGCCTGCAGCCCAACGATATCGCGCATTCGACGCCGCTCGAGACGGTCGTGGAGCTGGGCATCTTCGCATCGATCCCTGCAATGGCGGTGGTGGTATTGCCGTGGTTGGTCTGCCTGCGTGGCGCCATCAAGCGGCGGATTGCGCATCGCTACCTGCCGGCCGCGGCCTTCGCGGTGGCGGCGGTTCCGATCCTGCATTCCCTGATCGACTTCAGCCTGCAGATGCCGGCCATCGGCTTCGTCACCTCGGCCCTGCTCGGCATGGGATGGGCACAGGCATTCGGTCGCAGAGAGCAGTTCGAGCAAAGCTTTACGTCGCGGGAACAATCGCGATAAAAGCATTGTCGGTGCAAGTATGCTATTGGGACGCCGATGGCCGGAAACATCCGGCCTCCCGGCGGTAGCGTATGATGGGACGCAGCCGGCCAGCCGAAAGCAGGGGCCCGCTCGGTCTACATGGGGAGACGGCGTGCGGAGAGCGATCACGGCCGGGGAAGAGGCGTCGCCCGACGAGCAGCGGACGACCAGGACACCGCGCATGCGGTCCGCCCCGCAGCGTTTCATCGAGACCTGGGTCGACGCGGTTCTCGGCTTCCTGTTCTGCGTCGTGCTGCCGATTCCGCTCTATGCGACCGACGAGCCGTTCAATGGTCCGTTCGACGCCTCGGAACTCACCATCATCACGACGGCCATCGCTTACGCGATCGTCTGGTATTGCGGGCGGCGGCTCGACGCCTTTCCCGGCGCGGGCCTGAACGCCGCGCAGGTCGCGCCGGTCGCGATCATCACCTACGCGGTCATCGCTGCGTGCCTGCTGTTGCTGCGCCTCGAATATTCGCGCGTCCAGCTCTTCGGCAGCGGCTTCCTGACGGTGCTTTGGATGGCGGTGATCGCCCAGCTTCGTGGGCGATACCTCGTGCGGAACTACGCCGTGACGCCTCATTCGGCGATTGCCTCGATGCCACGGCTTCCGACCTGCCGCTGGCTCGACTTCGACGATGTCCGCCAACGTCGCCTGAGGGTCGACGCGATCGTGGCCGACCTGAGTGGCGATCTGGGAGAGGGACAACTCGCGGCGCTTGCCGATGCGGCCATCGCGGGCGTGCCGGTTCTCGACCGGCGTTATGTCGTGGAGAACATGACCGGCCGCACGCCGCTCAGCGGCCTGTCGCCCAACGAATTCGGCTCACTGTTGCCGTCGCGCCAGTATCTCGTTGTCCGCCGCGCCCTCGAATGGGGCATGACCGTCCTCTTCCTGCCGCTGCTGCTGCCGATCCTGGCGATCGTGGCGCTCATCATCCGGTTCGACAGCCCCGGTCCGGTCTTCTTCCTGCAGACCCGCATCGGCCGGCGGGGCCGGGCATTCCGCATGATCAAGTTCCGCACGATGTTCGTGGGCGTGCCTGGCCCCAGCTTCACGACCTCGTCGGACCCGCGCATCACGCGCAGCGGCCACTATCTCCGGCTCTGCCGGCTGGACGAGCTGCCGCAGCTCTTCAACATCCTGAAGGGCGACATGAGCTGGGTCGGCCCGCGCCCCGAGGCCGCCTCGCTGGAGCAGGGCTATGTGCGCGACATCGAGCACTTCGCACTGCGCGGCATCGTGCGGCCCGGCGTCACCGGCTGGGCGCAGATCAACCAGGGCTATGCCCACGAAGCCGACGCCATGCGTGCCAAGCTGGAGTACGACCTCTATTACCTGAAGCACTGTTCGCTGTGGCTCGACATGGTCATCGTCCTGCGGACCTTCGCGGTGGTGTTCCGCGGCACCGGCGCGCGCTAAGCTCGGGCGCAAATCCATGTGCGGCATAGCAGGCATCCACGCCTATCTCGACGTCGCGCCCCAGGTCGACCGCGGCGAAATCGTTCGCATGAACGATCGCATGGTCGCGCGCGGTCCTGACGGCAGCGGCCTGTGGCTGAGCGACGACGGCCGCGTCGGTTTCGGCCATCTGCGGCTGGCCATCATCGACCTGTCCGAGGGCGGTGCGCAGCCGATGCACGCCAGCGACGGTCGCCTCACCATCACGTTCAACGGCGAAATCTATAACTATCGCGAACTGAAGGCCGAACTGCAGGCGAGGGGCCACACGTTCCGCAGCGGCTCCGACACCGAGGTCCTGCTCCACCTCTATGCCGAGTACGGCGCGGCGATGGTCAGCCGGCTGCGCGGCATGTTCGCCTTCGGAATCTGGGACGCCGACAAGCGCACGCTCCTGCTGGCGCGCGATCCGCTTGGCATCAAGCCGCTCTATTGGGCCGACGACGGCTGGACCGTGCGCTTTGCCTCGCAGGCCAAGGCACTGTTGGCGGGAGGCGCGGTATCCCGCGATCCCGATCCGGCGGGCATCGTCGGCTTCCATCTGTTCGGCAGCGTGCCGGAGCCCTTCACCGTCTGGCGCGGTATCCAGTCCCTGCCGGCGGGCACGACCTTGACGGTCGACGCCACGGGACCGGGTCTGCCGCAGCGCTATTACGATGTGGCAACGGCGCTTGCCGAGCGTGCGGCATCGATCGGCGCGGCAGGCGATGCCAAGTCCCGTGTCGCCGATGCCGTGCGCGAGTCGGTGCGCTACCACCTCGAAGCCGACGTTCCGGTGGCGGTGTTCCTGTCGGCCGGCATCGATTCGGGTGCGTTGCTCGGCACGATGGCCGGCCTCGGCGTGCGCGACATCACCGCGGTGACGCTGGGCTTCCAGGAATTCGAGGGCCTGGCGCTCGATGAAGCGCCGCTCGCGGCCGAAGTCGCGAAACGCTACGGCGCACGTCACTTCGTGCGCACGGTCGATCGCGCCGAGTTCGAGCGCGACCTGCCGGCGTTGCTCGATGCGATGGACCTGCCGACGGTCGATGGCATCAACACATGGTTCGTCGCCAAGGCCGCGCACGAGGCGGGCATGAAGGTGGCGCTGAGCGGCCTCGGCGCCGACGAGTGTTTCGGTGGCTATCCGTCCTTCACTGACGTGCCGCGCAGTGTGCACTGGCTGCGGCCGGTGTCGTGGCTGCCGGGCCTCGGCGCGCTGGCGCGACGCGGCCTGACGGGCGCCATCGCCGCGGGCCTCAAGTTGCATCCCAAGGCGGCGGGCGTGCTGCAATACGGTGGCAATTGGGCCGGTGCCTATCTCTTGCGGCGCAGCGTCTACATGCCGTGGGAGCTCGACGAGGTGCTCGATCCGGCGCTGGTGGAGGAGGGCTTGCGTCGCCTGGCGCCGCTCAGCCGCATCGCCGCCGCGATCCAGACCGGCCGTCCGCTCGGTGACTTCGATCGTGTCGCCGCACTCGAGACATCGCTCTACATGCGCAACCAGCTCCTGCGCGATGCCGACTGGGCGGGCATGTCCCACGGGATCGAGATCCGTGTGCCGTTCGTCGATCCGTTCTTCCTGGCCGCCCTCCCGCCGGGTGCGGTGCTGGCCGACATGAATGCCAAGGACGCCATCGCCGAAGTGCCCCAGCCACCATTGCCCGACAGCGTCCGCCATCGGCGCAAGACCGGCTTTTCGACGCCGGTCGGGCGCTGGCTGCGCGAAGCGAGCGGCGCACCGCAGCACAAGGGCATCGATCTCTCCGCGGCCTCGCGGGCCTGGGCGCTGGATGTCTGGCGCGCCGGCTGGACCGGCCCGGCCTCGGTCTAAGTGGGTTCCCGCATCCTCGCTCTCGTCGGCGACTGCTATGGCGCGCGCGGCGGCATCGCCCGCTACAACCAGGATCTGTTCGACGCGCTGGCCGACGGCAAGACCGAGATCCTGATTCTGCCCCGTCATGGCGATGCCAGCGGGATCGTTCTACCCAAGGGTGTGCGCCAGAATCCGCCGATCTTCGGGCGGCTGAAATTCTCGCTGGTGGCGCTGGTCGCGGCGTGGCGTTTCCGGCCAGTCGACGCCGTATTCTGCGGACACGTCTTCATGGCGCCGCTGGGCTTCCTGCTCGCACGCCTGCTGGGGGCTCATTACTGGGTCCAGGCGCACGGCACCGACATCTGGAAAGATCGTCGCGGCCTCGTGCGGCGGCTGCTCGGGCGTGCCGATCTGGTGAGCGTGGTCAGCCGCGAGACACGGCGCATCCTGCTGGGCTGGGTCGACCTCGCGCCCGAGCGCGTGCGCGTTCTACCCGACACAGTGCAAGATGTTTTCACCCCGGGGCCGCCATCCGGGGCCTTGCGCGATCGACTGCAACTCGGCACCGGGCCCGTCCTGCTGACCGTGGGACGGCTCGCCGCGAACGAGCGCTACAAGGGCCACGAGCCGGTCTTTTCGGTCCTGGCGGGCCTGCGGAAGAAATTTCCCGACCTCGTGCATGTCGTGGCGGGCGATGGCGACGACAGGGCGCGGCTCGAAGCGGTCGCCGCCGAAGTGGCGCCCGGGGCCGTGCGCTTCCTGGGCTTCGTGCCCGACGCCGACCTGCCCGATCTCTACCGCCTGGCCGACCTCTATGTGATGCCGAGCACAGAAGAGGGCTTCGGCATCGTCTACCTCGAAGCAGCCGCCTGCGGCCTGCGGGTTGTCGGCGGCAAGGGCGGGGGCACCGCCGACGCCATTCCCGACGAGCGTGTCGGCGTCATCGTCGATCCGGCCGACCGGCCCGCTCTGGCAGCCGCGATCGAGCGGCAACTCGGGTTGGGCAGGGCTGATCCGGCGGCCGTCGAACCCTACCGCCGGCCCTATTTTGTCGCCGCGGCCCGTGCACTCTACGCTCGCCTAGCGGGCCAGCCGCGTCGTATGACTGCCCGCCCATGATTTCCAGCGATCGCCCTTCGCAGCGGCTCATCCTCGAAGCCGGACGTGCCGACCGTCAGTACTGGCGCGACCTGTGGCGATACCGGGAGCTCTTCTTCATCCTCGCCTGGCGCGATGTGGCCGTGCGCTACAAGCAGACGGTGATCGGCCTCGCCTGGGCGTTCGTGCGGCCCTTCATCACCATGGTCGTGTTCACCATCGTGTTCGGCAAGCTCGCCAGGCTGCCGACCGAAGGCGACGCGCCCTATGCCGTCCTCGTCTTCGCGGGCCTGCTGCCCTGGACGCTCGCCTCGTCGATCCTGAGCGATGCGTCCGGCAGCGTGCTGAGCAACTCCCAACTGGTCAGCAAGGTCTACTTCCCGCGCATCATCATTCCCTTCGCGACGGTGATGGTGGGCCTCATCGACTTCTGCGTGAGTCTCGTAATCCTGGCCGGCGTCATGGTGTGGTACGGCGTGATCCCCGACTGGCACATCCTGATGCTGCCGTTCTTCGTCGCCCTGGCCGTGCTCGTCGCGATCGGTCCGGCGCTGTGGGCGGCGGCGGTCGTCGTCAAATATCGCGACTTCCGCTTCGTCATTCCCTTCGTGGTGCAGATCGGCCTCTACGTCTCGCCGGTCGGCTTCTCCGCCAAGGTCGTGCCGCCGGAATGGCAGCTGCTCTACAGCATCAACCCGATGGTCGGCGTGATCGACGGATTCCGCTGGGCCATCCTGGGCGGCGACAGTCCGCTCTACCTGCCGGGCTTCGGCGTCAGCCTGCTCGTCACCGCGTTCATGCTCTGGCTCGGCATCCGTACCTTCCGCCGCACCGAGCGCGGCTTTGCGGACCTGATCTGACCATGTCCGATACCGTCATCAAGGCTGAGAAGCTCGGCAAGAAATTCATCATCGGCCACAAGGTCGAGTACGGCACGATCCTGGGCGAGGCGCTGGTGCGAAGCGCCCGCGGTCTCGTGCGGCGCGGCGCCGACATGCTGCGCGGCCGGGCCGTCATCGAAGGCGACGAGGTCGAGGAATTCTGGGCGCTGCGCGACGTCGATTTCGAGATCAAGCGTGGCGAGGTCGTCAGCATCATCGGCCACAACGGCGCCGGCAAGACGACCCTGCTCAAGATCCTGTCGCGCATCCTGGAGCCGACGCTCGGCCGGGTCGAACTGAACGGCCGCGTCGCCAGCCTTCTGGAAGTCGGCACCGGCTTCCATCAGGAGCTGACGGGCCGCGAGAACATCTTCCTGAACGGCGCCATCCTCGGCATGACGCGCAAGGAAGTGCAGGCGCGCTTCGACGAGATCGTCGATTTCTCCGGCGTCGAGAAGTTCATCGACACGCCGGTGAAGCGCTATTCGGTCGGCATGTACGCCCGCCTGGCTTTCGCGGTGGCGGCCCATCTCGAGACCGAGATCCTGTTCGTCGACGAGGTTCTGGCGGTCGGCGATTCGGAGTTCCAGAAGCGCTGTCTCGACCGCATGTCGGCCGTCGCCAGCGAGGGCCGCACGGTGCTGTTCGTCAGTCACAATCTTGCGGCCGTGGCGGCGCTCACCAAGCGCGGTATCGTGCTAAAGGGCGGGCAGCTCCTGTTCGACGGCCCGATCGACGCGGCCATCGCGCAGTATTCCGCCTCGCTCAGCAAGGGCAAGTCGGACCGCGACTGGGGCAAGGGCCATCATTCGGCGATCATCTCCGCCGACCTGCTTGACGCTCAGGGCCTGCCGACCGAGATCTACGAGCCCGGCACGCCCTTCAACCTGCGGGTCGAGGTGGAAACGACCAACATGCCGGGTCTCGGCCTCGAACTGCAGTTGCGCGACGCCAACAATCTGCCGGTCGGCTTCTACTCCTCCAGCATCTTCTCGCAGACCGCCTTGCCGAGCGAACCCGGCCGGCACGTCTTCACGCTGAGCCTGCAGCCGCTGTTCCTGGCGTCGGGCGACTATAGTTTCGACATCGCGACGAACTCGCTGACCATCGTCGTCGACCACGGCGTTTCCAACGCGATCGCCTTCAATGTCGCGGCATCGAGCCCGGGCGGCATCGCCTACGACTTCAAGCAAAGCCTCGGCAACGGCGTCATCGCCATGCAGCTCTCCTCGCCGCTGCGCATCGAGCGCAAAGAGCCGGAGCCGGCCTGATCGCCGGACCCATGCGTCGCACGGTTTGCATCGTCAGCCCCGGCAATCTCGCGTCCAATCCGCGGGTGCTCAAGGAAGCGGATGCGTTGCATGGCGCGGGCTACGACGTCACCGCCATCGTTTGCAACTACAACGAAGTCCTGCGCCAGGCCGATGACGAGATCGAGGCTTCGGTGCCCTGGAAAGTCATACGCGTGCCGCGCTCGGCGGACGAAGGCGTGACGGCGCGAGCCGCTGCCGTACTCGCCAAGGGACTGTCGACGCTGGGGCTCGAGGTGCCGGTCGGTATTGCCGCGCGTAGTGCCCGCACGCCGGTCTCGGCGCTGATGCGCCGGGCACGCGAAGTCCCGGCCGATCTCTACATCGCACATTACGTGGCGGCCTTGCCGGCGGCCGCGGCGGCGGCCCGACGGCATGGCGCGCTGCTCGGGTTCGATGCCGAGGATTTCCATTCGGGCGAGGGCACGGGAAGCGCCGACGATGCCTTCCGCATGCGCATGATCGAAATCGTCGAAGGCGCAATCCTGCCGTCCTGCACGCATGTCACTGCCGCAGCGCCGCTGATCGGCAAGGCCTATGCAGAGCGCTATGGAATCGCCGAGCCGGCCACCGTGCTGAATGTCTTCCCGTTGTCGATGGCGCCGCCGCAGCCGAAGGCGGCCCGGAGGGAGGAGGGGGCGCCCGCGCTGCGTGCCTACTGGTTCTCGCAGACCATCGGCCCCGATCGCGGCTTGCAGGCTTTCATCCAGGCGATGGCGCAAACGACCGCGCGCGTGACGCTCGACATCCGGGGCAGCAATCGCTGGGGCCATGGCGACGCACTGCTGGCGCTGGCCGCATCGCTGGGGATCGGCGACAGGGTGAAGCTGCTGCCGATGGCGCCGCCGGCCGAGATGGTGCGTCTCGCCGCCGAGTACGACATCGGCCTGTCGCTGGAGACCGATGTCAGCGAGAACCGCCGCATCTGCCTCACCAACAAGATCTTCACCTATCTGCTGGCCGGCGTGCCGGTCGTCATGAGCGACACGCCCGCGCAGAAGCTGCTGGCGGCCGATCTCTGGCGGGCCGCCAGGCTCTGCTCACTGGCCGATCCGGCAGGCCTCGCGCGGACGCTTGACGTGCTTGCGTCACCTCCGATCCTCGCCGAGTCTGCGGAAATGGCGTGGCGCCTGGGGCGCGAGCGTTACAACTGGGACAGGGAGCAGGATGTGCTGCTGCAATCCGTAGCGGCCGCCTTCGCGCGGCAAGAGAAGGGCCGCCGCTGATGCGCTTGTTGCTGACCGCCGATCCGGAGATCGAAGTCCCGCCACGGCTCTATGGCGGCATCGAGCGTATCGTCGACGTGCTGGTCCGCCGGCTGAGGGCGGCCGGCCACACGGTCGGACTGGTCGCGCGGCCCGGCTCCGAATGCCCGAACGACGCGTTCTTTCCCTGGCCCGGCCTCAGTTCGCTGTCGCGGCGCGACACCGTGCTGAACACGCTGGCGCTGTCGCGGGCGGTGCGGGCCTTCAAGCCCGACGTCGTGCACAGCTACTCGCGGATTGCCTACCTGCTGCCGCATCTGCGCGGCCGCATTCCGCTCATCATGTCCTTCCAGCGTGAACCGACGCATCGCACCGTCGGCCTCGCGGTCCGGCTGGCGGCGCCCGGACGCATCACCTTCACGGGCTGCAGCGAATACATCGCACGCCGTGGCCGGCCCGCGGGTGGTGAATGGCACGGCATTCCGAACTTTGCCGACACCGAAGGCCTCACGCTCGGCGCCACGTCGGTGCCGGACGATGCGCCGCTGGTGTTCCTGAGCCGGGTCGAGGAGATCAAGGGCGCACACTGGGCGATCGAGATTGCGCGGCGCACCGGCCGCCGGCTGATCATCGCCGGCAATCATTCCGACCGCGACGACCCGGAAGGCCGCTTCTGGCGTGAGAAGATCGCGCCGGAGATCGGCAAGGGCGGCATCGAATATGTCGGGCCGGTCGACGACGTGCAGAAGAACGTGCTGCTGGGACAGGCGCGGGCGATGCTGGTGCCGATCCAGTGGGATGAACCGTTCGGCATCGTGTTCGCGGAATCGCTGGCCTGCGGGGCGCCGGTCATCTCGTGCCCGCGCGGCGCGCTGCCGGAGATCGTGCGGCCGGGCGTCGACGGCTTCCTGATCAAGTCGATCGAGGAAGGCTGCGAGGTAGTGGAACGAGTCGGCCCGCTGGATCGCGCCGAATGCCGCCGCCGCGCCGTGGAACATTTTTCGGCCGACGCCGTGGTGGCGCGCTACATCGATCTCTATTCGAAGGTCCGCGCCCGACTGGCGCGAGCATGATCCGCAGCCCATGAAACGCCGAGTCGCCCTGGTCAGCGGACACTTTCCGCCGAGCAATCTCGTGGGCGCACAGCGGGCACGCCTGTGGTCGCGTTACCTGCCGGAGTTCGGTTGGGAGCCGGTCGTCGTCACGGGTGACCCCGCCAAATACGAGGAGCGGCCCGATCCCGATCTCGAGCGGTTGGTCGCGCCGGGCCTGAAGGTCGTGCATGCCAAGACGATGTCGACGCGGCCGGTGCGGCTGGTCGGCGACATCGGCATTCGCTCTTTCTGGGGGTGCTATCGCGCGCTCACCCGGATGGCGAAGGCGCGCGAGATCGATTTCGTGATGGTGACGATCCCGTCGAACTTCCTGGCGCCGGTCGGTCGTCTCGTGCACCTGCGGCAGGGACTGCCGTTCGGGATCGACTATCAGGACCCCTGGGTGAATCGCTGGACGGGCAACGAGAAGGCGTTCAGCCGGGCCTGGTCCTCCAACAAGCTGGCCGAGATTTTGGAGCCGTGGTCGGTCCGCGACGCCGCACTGATCACCGGGATGGCGCCCGGATATGTGGCGGGCATGCTGGAACGCAATCCCGAGGTCGCGGCGAAAGCCGTGCTGGCCTACATGCCGATGGGCACTGCGCCCGAGGACTACGCGCTGGTGCGCGGCCTCGGCCGGGCGCCGTTCCTGTTCGATCCCGCCGACGGCAACTTCCACATGATCTACGCCGGCGCGTTGCTGCCGGCGGGCTATGTCGTGCTCGACGCCTTCCTTGCGGGACTACGGACTCTGCGCGAGCGCGCGCCGCAGGTGGCCGCGCGGCTTCGCGTCCATTTCGTCGGCACCGGCAGCTCGCCCGACGATCCAAACGGCCATCGCGTGCTGCCGCGCGCGCAGGCGGCCGGTGTCATCGAGATGGTCGACGAGCATCCGCATCGCATCGGCTACGTCGATACGCTCAATCACCTGATGCACAGCAGCGCCGTGCTGGTGCTGGGCTCGACCGAGCCGCACTACACGCCCTCGAAGGTCTTTCAGGCGATGCTGTCGGAACGCCCGGTCTTCGCGCTGCTCCATCGCGACAGCACGGCGGTGACCATGATCCGCTCGGCCCATGTCGGCGAGGTCCTGACCCTGACCGAGGGCGAGCTGCCGTTGCCGGAGGCGGTGGCCACCGCACTCCAGGGCTTTATCGAGCGGCCGGCCTACGACGCGGCCGCCGTGGATCGCAGCGTCTTCGAGGGCTATTCCGCACGCGAGTCGACGCGCCTGTTTGCCGAGGCGCTGGATCGCGCGTGTGCGGCGAGTGATCGGCCATGAAGCGGCGGGTCGGCTTCTTGGTCAGTCATCCGATCCAGTACTACACGCCGATCTTCCGCGAGCTGGCGCAGCGCTGCGATCTCACGGTCTTCTTTGCCCACAAGCAGGATGCGGCGGGGCAGGGCAAGGCCGGCTATGGCGTCGCCTTCGACTGGGATGTCGATCTCCTGTCGGGCTACGAAAGCCATTTCCTGAAGAACGTGGCGCGCACGCCTTCGACGCAGACTTTTGCCGGCTGCAACACGCCCGAGATCGCCGACCGGATTGCGGCGGGCCGCTTCGATGCCTTCGTCGTGCCGGGCTGGTCTTTGCGCTCCTACTGGCAGGCGGTGCGGGCCTGCCATCGTGCGCGCGTCCCGGTGATGGTGCGGGGCGATTCGCAGCTCGCCGGCCAACGGGGCGGCGCGGTCGGCAAGCTCAAGGGCGTGATCTTTCCGCATGTGCTGAGGCAGTTCGATGCCTGCCTCTATGTCGGCCAGCGCAATCGCGAGTATCTCGAACATTACCTGGTGCCGTCGAGCCGGCTGTTCTTCTCGCCGCACTGCGTCGACAACGACGCCTTCCGGCGCGCCAGCGATGCAGCGCGCCTGCAGCCGGGGCAGGGAGCGAGTGACGGACGACGGCGCGTCCTGTTCGTCGGCCGACTCGTCGACAGCAAGCGGCCGTTGGACGTGGCGCAGGCGGTGGCGCGGCTCGTGGGAGAAGGCCAGCCGATCGATCTCGTCGTAGCAGGCACGGGCGAGCTTCAGGGCAGGATGGAGGAGGTCGCGCGCTCCGCGGGCGTCGACGCGCAGTTCCTGGGGTTCGTGAACCAGAGCAAGCTGCCGGCGGTTTATGCTTCTGCCGATGTCGTCGTCCTGCCGTCGATTGCCATCGAGACCTGGGGGCTGGTGGTCAACGAGGCGATGGCCTGCGGCGTGCCCGCCGTGGTGTCGGATGCCGTCGGCTGCGGCCCCGACCTGATCAAGCCCGGCGTGACCGGCGCCGTCGCGCCGCTCGGCGACGTGCCGGCACTGGCCTCGGCCATCGCCGGGGTCCTCGCCCTCGACCGGGATCGGGTCCGCCAGGCGCTCGCCAACCGGATGGCGATCTACTCGCCGGCACGGGCCGCGGATGGCGTGCTCGAAGCCACCGATGCGCTGGCCGCCGGGAGTGGGCTAAGGTGATCGCGTGAGCGACATTTCCGTTGTCATCCCGACATACAATCGACTGTGGGCCCTCCCGCAGGCCGTCGAATCGTGCCGGGCCGGCAATGCGAACGTCGAGATCGTCGTCGTCGACGACGGCAGCACCGACGGGACCTGGGATTGGCTGCAGGCGCAGCGGGACATCGTGGCGATCCGCACCGACAACTGGGGCAAGGACTGGGCCGTCGAGACCGCGCTCGCCGCGGCGAAGGGCGAGTATGTGCGCTTCCTCGATTCCGATGACTGGCTCTGCGAGGACACGAACGAGGGCCAGCTCGCGCTGGCGCGGGAAACCGGCGCCGACCTCGTCGTGGCGGGCTATGAGGATTACGACGACGAGAGCGGGGAGCGCCGGGTCAACGACTGGGACGATTGCGACGACTTCATCGCCCAGCAGCTCGGCGAGGGCTGGTCGTCGCACTATTCGGCGTTCCTGTTCCGGCGCGAGCTGATCCGCGGCATTCCGCATCGACAGGACTTCGCCCTGCGCGACGACCGGCTGTTCATCCTTGAAGTCGCGATGCGCCAGCCGAAGCTCGCGGTCTATCGCGAGCCGGCGTTCGTCCATCGCCGCCATGCCGGCGATCGCCTGCAGTACACGGCAGGCTTCAAGCGCGACCTCGGCTACTGGACCCACATCTCGATCTACCGCAAGGCGCTCGCCCTGCTGGAGGCACGTGGCGAGCTCACCCTGCGCCGCAAGCGGGCCGCCATCCGCATGCTGTGGCCCAACGTGCGTTCGTTCGCCAAGGCCTATCCGCGCGAGGCGGGGGAGGTCGTGGACTGGATCTACCAGCTCGATCCGGAGTTCGTGCCGCCGGTCCGTCCGGTGCTGGCGCTCGCCTACAAGGTGCTGGGTTTCGCCGCGACCGAACGGTTGCTGCGGCTTCGGAAGTTCCCGCAATGACGCCACCGGATGTGGTTGTGCCCGGCACGGCGGGCAAGCGGCGGCTGCGCGTCGTCCATTGCGTCGGCTTCTACTTTCCCGATTCGACCGGCGGCACCGAGGTCTATGTGCGCGACCTCGTCACGGCGCTGTCGAGGCACGAGGTCGACAGCACGATCATCGCCGCGACGGACGGATCCTACGCCCGCTATTCCTGGAACGGCGTCGAAGTGGTGCGCTATCCGATCGACGCGCCGGAGATCCAGCGATTCCGCGACAGGAGCGTGCGCAAGCGGCGCACCATGTTCCAGGAGCTGGTCGAGATCACCAAGCCCGACCTGTTCCATCTCCATTCCTGGACCAGCGGCGCGGGCCTGCGTCATCTCCGGCAGGTCGCGCGGATGGACCTTCCCAGCGTCGTGACGATGCACGTGCCGTCGCCGATCTGTATGCGCGGCACGATGCTGCTCTACGACGAGAAGCCATGCGACGGCTTTATCGACGACCGGCGCTGCGCGGAGTGCTGGGCGCTCGACCGCGGCCTGCCGGCGCCGGCCGCCTATCTCGTGTCGCGCCTGCCGCGATGGGACGTGACCGACAGCGCGATCTCGCGCGTCTCCCAGCGCGCGGCGACCTTGCTCTCGGCGCGCGCCGCCGCCGCGACCAAGGCTCGCCAGTTGCGCTCCATGGCAACGCTCAGCGAACGCATCGTGGCGCCCAGCGAATGGGTGCGCGCGGCGCTCGCCGAGAACGCCATCCCACCCGAGAAGATGGTGGTGTCGGGCCAGTCGGCGAGTGCGGAGTTCTCCGAGCGCAAGCAGCGGCCATTGCAGGGCGTCAACCGCCGCGAGATCGTGATTGGCTTCCTGGGGCGCCTCGAACGCTACAAGGGCGCCGACATGCTGGTGCGGGCTCTCGAATTGCTGCCGGCCGACCTGCCGGTGCACCTGCGGATCGCGGGCGTCGGTCAGGACGCGCGCTTCGCCCGGCGCATGGAGGAGGCGGCCCGCAAGGATCCGCGCATCCGGCTGATGGGACTGGTCGAGCACGAAAAGGTGCCCGAATTCCTGGCCGACATCGATGTGCTGGCGGTGCCGTCGCGCTACATGGAAACAGGCCCGATCGTCGTGCAGGAGGCGAGGGCGCTTGGCATCCCGGTGATGGGCGCCGATATCGGTGGCATCGCAGAGCGCGTCAATCACGGCGTGGACGGTTGGCTGCTGGCGTTCGACGATCCCAAGCCGTGGGCGGAGGCCATCCGCGTCGCGGCGACAGATCGCGCCGAGGTCGCGCGCCTGTCGAGCAACATGCGCCGCACGCGATCGATCGACGATGTCGCGGGCGACATGGCGAAACTCTATCGCGAGATCATGGAAGAGCGCCCGCGGCGCATCGAGGCGCTGCGCTGATGTCTCTGCGCGCGCCCCTCAATCTCTTCTACGAAGAGCCCGATTCGGATCGCTGGGCGCCGTTCGACCGCTATCCGCGCCGCATGGTGCGCTGGGCCCTGCGCGGCCCCAAGCAGCCCGGCGGCACGATGCGCGTCTATCTCAACCTGTGCGCAGGGTTGGATCGGCTGAACGTGCCGTATCGCGTCAACGACTACAGGCACATCCGAGAGAACCCCAACGAACTGGCCTGCGTCATCGGCCAGCCGCACGTACTGGCGAAGATCCCGCAGGAGACGCCGATCCTGTTCGGCACCTCGATCTACAACCATCCCAGCGACGATCCCGAGCTGCTGCGCCGCCGCAAGATCCGCCGCGTGCTGGTGCCGAGTCCGTGGGTGGAGCGGATGTTCTCGACCGTCTGGCCAGGAAACATCAGCGTCTGGCCCTCGGGCATCGACACCGATCGCTGGTCGCCGTCCAAGCGCGCCAACAAGGACGTCGACGTCCTGATCTACGACAAGGTCGTGCGGCATCGCAGCCGCTACATGCGGACCATCGTCGAGCCGATGCTGAATGAGCTGCGGCGCCGGCGATTGAGCGTGCAGATGCTGCGCTACGGCTTCTATCGCGAGGAGCGGCTGCACGATCTCAGCCGGCGGACGCGCGCCATGGTCTATCTCAGCCATCACGAGACGCAGGGACTGGCTGCGCAGCAGATGCTGGCGTCCGACGTGCCGCTGTTCGCGTGGGATCATGGCGGGCTGTGGAAGGATCCGAAATATGCGCCGCATCTGGTGCGGTTCGGGCCGGTGACGTCGGTGCCTTATTGGGACGAGCGTTGCGGCATGAAGTTCAAGGGCAGCGGCGATCTCTTGCCGGCCTTCGACAAGTTCTGGTTCGGCGTTGAGGCGGGATTGTTCGCGCCGCGCGAGATGATCGCGGAGAAGTTCACGCTTGAGAGCCAGGCCATGGCCTATCTCGCGCTGGTCGACCGCTACGGTCCTAGTTGACTGGCGGCGCGCCGCGTCCTCTCTTGAACCGCCGCAGCAGGGCGCGCGGCAGGCCGAGTTCGACGAAGAAGCGGCGCGTCACGTCGAACAGGCCGTAGGCAAACGCCCTGAAGCTCGCATTGGCATGGACGACGATGCGGAAGTTGGCGTCGATCGTGTCGGTGTACCAGGTCTTGTAGGTGCCCAGCGTGCGCATGAAGTCGAACGTGGTGCGCGTGCGGGCATAATGCTCGACGAGCGCCAGCAGCAGGACCGCGCCGACCCGCTCGTTCTGGAAGGTCCGGTCGCGCGCGGGCATGTAGTAGTAGACCTTCTCCTTGTCGACGAAGCCGAAATGGGCGGCGGCGATCCGGCCTTCCGACAGCACGACGGAAAGGTCGAGGTGATCGCGCATGCCCTCGCTCGCGACCAGCGCGTCGAAGAACTGCCGCTCGTTTTCCCTGCCGAACACGCTGCCGGGCCAGCTCTGGATGTGAAGCTCGCGAAAGGCCGGCCAGCGCGCGGCAAAGTCGTCGCCGCCGACACGAACGTCGAAGCCGCGCTGCTGCAGGTCCTCGAGCCGGGCCCGGATGCGGCGCAGCCGGCCGGCATCCTCCGTCGCCCGTCCGGGGCGCAGGTCGCGCACCGCGACCGGCGTCTGGATATGCGTGCGCACGGTCCAGTCATGGTGCGCCTGCGCGGCGTTCACGATCTGGAAGGTCGTGGGATCGCGGCTGCAGAACTGTTGCAGGTCGAGCACATCCCATCGCGCGGCGTGGTCGCCGAGGAAGGCGAGGATGTCGGCCGCGGCGCGGCCCCTGTGCACGCTGGCCCTTACCAGGAAGTTCTGGTAGTCGGCCAGGCCCGCGACGATCGTCTCGGCCACCGTGACGGCGATCCCGAAAGAGCGTGTGCGCCGCAGGCAAAGTGGGGCGATGGCCGCGATCCGGCCGCCGGGTGCATCGCGGGCGACGACGATGAACGGCTCGTCGCCTTTGCGGCAGTGCCGGAAGAACAGGAAGTTCCATTCCCAGCGATAGAAGATCTCCGGGAAATCCATGCCGTCGACGAGTTCGTTCCAGTCCGCGTGCAGGCGTTCGAACGCTTCGACCGACGTGACCAGTTCGAGGGAGAGGGCCATCGTCAGGTCCGCCCCGGCTTGCGCGACACGTAATAGATCCATGGATTCGGATCCCGCGACAGGCCGGGGTCGCTGCCGCTCACGAACTCGGTGCTCTCATTGCCGGCGCAGACGATGTCGACCATGCCCAGGCGACGAAGCTCTGCGACGCCGAGATCGGGCCGCACATAGTAGAGCGCCGACGACCGGAAGGAGTGCGTGCCGTCATGGACGCGGCCTGCGGCGAGCGGCATCCGGTACTGCAGCAGGCGGTTCTTCACCCAGAACACGCCCGACCATTTGAGCGAGCGCAAGGTCTCGCGCAGGCTGGTGTGAATGCGGAAGCGGAAGCGGTCGATGATCGCGGGCAGGTAGTTCGCGTTGTGGCTCGAGAAGACCATTAGCCCGCCGGGCCGCAGGACGCGGCGCATCTCGGCAAGCGCCATCCCGCGCTCGGCTTCGTCGAGATGATCGATGCCGTTGTAGCTGAATAGGACCAGGTCGTAGCTTTCGTCGGCCGCGAAATCGAGGCGACGGGCGTCGGCCACGGCGAAGCGGAAGGCGGGGAACTCCACCTTGCAGCGCTCGATCATCGCGGCAGAGTAATCGACGCCGAGATAGGAGCGGACGAGCGGCGCGAAATGACGGGTGGTGCGGCCGCCGCCCACGCCGATGTCGAGCATGTCCATCGAGCCCAGCGAGGGGCGGAGCTGCGCCAGCAGCGTCTCTTCCGGCTTCTGCAAGCCGTCGGGCCGGGCGTAGAGCGCCACGATGTCGGGCGATTCGTAGGCCGTGTGGCTGAGGTCGGACGCGAAGCCGGTCACGCCTTGCCCCATTCGCTATCCCAGTCGGTGATCGTGCCCATGCGGCCGATCGTACCGAGTTGCACCGGCAGGATCCTGTCGACGAGACGTGCCGGCAGCCGGCGACGAAGCGCCAGCACGAAGCGAAGATAGGACCGGTCGAAATCGAACGGGCGACGCCGCGGGCCGCCGGCAGTGCGCGCGACCAGCCGGTCGGGATAGCCACGTGTCGTCACCAGAGACGGCGCGTTCTGGCTCACGAAGGCCGCCAGCATGCGCCGCTTCTCGGCCAGTTCCGGGAGCGCCATGCGCAGTTTCAGGACCGGCCGGCCGTCGACGCCGTCGGGCGGTCCGTTGTAGGCGACGAGGCCGAACAGCCAGCGCGCCGACAGGGCCAGGATCCGGTGCGGCGTGTTCAGCAGCGAGACGTAGGGGCTGTATTCCGGCGCCTCGAACACCGCGAAACGGTCGGCCGGCGTGACCAGAAGGTCGATCAGGGCCGCGACCATATCGTGATGGACGTGGCCGCCTTCGAAGGCCGGCATGACGATGGCCGTCGGCGCGAACTCGTCGATCAGGCCGCGCAGCGTCGCGGCGGCCGCGCGCAGCTTTGCAGGATCGCGGCTCTCCAGCGGTGGCATCAGGTCGAAGAAGCGGAGGTCGGCGTCGCCGAGGCCCGCGATGCTCCAGGCCGCGCGCGCCTCCGCCTCGCGCCGCTCGGGCAGCGCCGGCGTCTCATCGCGCGCGAGATAGATCACGCGGGTGGCGCCGCCCAGCCGGCTGTTGCGCAGGCCGAGGCCGCCGGCGGAGATGACGCAATCGTCCTCGTGGGGCGCCAGGATCAGCAGGCGGCCCGGCCGGTCCCAGCCCATCCAGCGCTCGATCATCAAAATCCGCACGAGAGCCAGACAGGCGATCGCGAGCAGGAGGGAATAGAAGACGGCGAAGGGGAGGGCGATCCAGAAAGCACCAGGCAAGCGCGTCGCCAGCCAGAACAGGAGAGCGGCGGCGGCCAGCAGCGCCACGACGATCGACGGCCGGAAGTCGATACGGAGCTTCATTCGATCGCGGAGCCCATTCCTTCAACACCTATGCTATCAATTGCCCCGATACATCAAGTCCTTGCGAATCAGTGGTTAAGCCGTTGCGCCTCCTTCACGTCGTCCCGACCTATCTGCCGGCCACTCGATATGGCGGGCCGATCCGGTCGGTCCACGCGCTCTGCCGTGAACTCTCGGCGGCCGGCCACGACGTTCAGGTTTTCACCACCAGCGTCGACGGCCCCAACGACAGCGACGTGCCGCTGGGGGTGCCGGTCGATGTCGAAGCGGTGAAGGTGACCTACTTCCCGAGCCGCGTGCTGCGCCGGCTGTACTGGTCGCCCCCGATGGACCGGGCGCTGCGTGCTGCGACGGCCGGCTTCGATGCCGTGCATCTCCATTCGGTGTTCCTGTGGCCGATCCTGGCCGGCGCCCGTGCGGCGCGCGCCGGCGGCATTCCCTACGTGATCTCGCCGCGCGGCATGCTGGTGCCGGAACTGATCCGGCGGAAGAGCCGCGTCGTGAAGGAAGCCTGGATCCGCCTGATCGACCGGCCCAACCTCGAACACGCGGCGGCCGTGCACGCCACGTCGACGGTGGAGGCGCAGCACATTGCGAGCTTCGGCTGGCGCCTGCCGCCGATCGCGATGATCCCGCACGGCGTCGACGATCCGCCACCGCCGTCGAAAGCGGCGCTGTCGCCGGACGTGGCCGCCGCGATTGCAGGCGGTCCGATGATCCTGTCGTTCGGCCGCTTGAGCTGGGAGAAGGGGCTCGACCGGGTGATCGCCGCGTTGGCCGAAGCGCCGTCGGTGCGCGCGGTCATGGCGGGCGACGATGCCGGCGGACATGCGGAATACCTCGCCACTGAGGCTGCTCGCCTTGGCGTGTCCGACCGGGTGACGATCATCGCGCGCCATGTTTCCGGCGCCGACAAGGAGGCTCTGTTCGCGGCGGCGCGTCTGTTTGCGATGACGTCGCTGTCGGAGAATTTCGGCATCGCGGCCTTCGAGGCGATGCGGCGCGGCGTGCCGGTGCTGGCGACGCCCGATGTCGGCATGTCGGAGATCGTGCGTGACGTTCAGGCCGGGCTGGTTGTCGATCCGACGCCGGCCGCCATTGCTGCGGGCTTGCGAAGCATGTTCGCAGATCCGGACCTCTGCCGCCGGCAGGGCGAAGCTGGGCAGCGTCACGTCATCGATCACTATGGCTGGCCCGCCGTCGCGCGGCGCATGGCCGAGCTCTACCGGTCGATCGCCGACGCCGCGAAACGCGGAGCCGCTGCCTGATGGAGCTGCTGGCGCAAAGCCCGTTCGATCCCGCGACGGAGCCCCGGATCGTCATCATCGCCGACTGGCTACCGCCGGACTTCGGTGCGGTCGGCCAATACATGCAGATGCGCGCTGAGGCGCTGGCGGAGCAGGGGCATGCTGTCACCCTTGTCGGCTTGGCGGCCGGCGCCGGTAGCAAGGTGCAGCGCGAGATCGGCAAGGGGAGCCTGACCGAGATCCGCCTGTCCGCGCGGCCCGTGCCGCGCGGGTCACTGGTCGGGCGCATGCTGTGGACGATCGCCACCAACCTGCGCCTCATCCGGGCGGCCTTCGGTCCCCTGCGGGCGGCCGACGGCATCCTGTTCACGGGCTCGCCGCCGTTCCTCATTCACCTGCTGGTGCCGCTGAAGCTGCTGTGGCGGGGCCGGCTCGTTTACCGGATCACCGATTTCCACCCCGAATGCCTGATCGCGGCGCGGCCCCGGCCGTCGCGGGCGCTGGGCTGGCTGCTGGGATTGACCAACTTCTGGCGCCGCCGGGTCGATGGCTTCGAGGTGCTGGGCGAGGACCAGCGGCGGCGGCTGAACGAAACCGGCGTGCCGGCCGCGCGGATCGCCCTGGTCCGGGACGGGTCGCCGGTGACGTTCGTGCCAGACGGTCCGGTCGAGCCGCTGCCGGCCGACCTCGCCGGGCACTGCGTGCTGCTCTACTCCGGCAACTACGGGGTCGCCCACGAGGTCGAGACCGTGGCGCGGGGCTACGAGCTCCACCACCGCGACGGGACAGGTCGAGTCCGGCTGTGGCTTAGTGCCACAGGGGCGGGCGCGGAGGAGTTGGCCGGCCGCTTCACGGAAGCGGGCGTTCCCTTCCATCGATCCCTGCCGGTCCCTCTGGAGAGGTTGCCCGGCCTGCTGCGCGCCCCGGCGGCCCATCTCGTCACGCTGCGCGACTCCTTCGTGGGCTACGTGATGCCGTCCAAGATTTACGCATGCATCGAATCGGGCAAACCCGTTCTTTTCGTGGGCAGTGCCGATTCGGACGTCGATATGCTCGCCCGGTCGGCTCCCGCCGGATACTGGCGCGTTCCCTGCGGCGATTTCCGTGGATTTGCCGCGGCACTCGAAGACTTGGCCAATCGTGCCGTAGCCAGGTGATTTTGCCTGACTGCAGATACATTGCAATTTCCTCCTTCGATTTGCCGCAAATTGATTCCATTTTGTTCTCATCCCAAACCGATTCCGGATCGTATGCGGGGAAGGCAATGGGAGTGTTCGAGGCGGTTCAGGGGTGGTGAATCGCAGTAAGGATCGGGCGCTTCTGGCCTTTCAGGGTCTTGGCTTTCTGCATGCAATTCGCTAGTTTGTTCATCGACTTGGGTGGGACCGATCCGAAGATTCCGGAGCGGGCCAAGTGGGTGGTGCCTCCAAAAATTGATCGCGACCTCTCTTCGGGCTCGTGATCGGGTTGGGTTGAATGTTTAAAATTGCACTCCGGGCGCAGGGTTTAGCGGCAATGTCGGTCCTTCTTTGGGCCGCTGGCGCTTCCGCACAGGTCGGTCCCGAAGTAGCCCAGGCCCCGCCGGGTGCTGCCCAGCAGGGTGGTGGTCCGAGCCAAGGTGCCGGTCCTATGCAGGGTGCCGGCCCGGTTCAGGGCGCTGGTCCCGGCGGCGGTCCGACGATTGCGGCCGACAGCCCCGCGAGTGGTCCTCAGCAGGCACAGCAAGGTCCGCAGCAGGGCGGTGGTCCGCTGCAGAACGCCGGTCCGTTGCAGGGCTCGGGTCCGGTGCAGACGGCTGGCCCGTTGCAGAGTGCCGGTCCGTTGCAGAGCGCGGGTCCGCTTCAGAGCGCCGGCCCGCTGCAGAGCAATGGCCCGTTGCAGAACGCTGGCCCGCTGCAGCCCGCAGCGCCGTTGCAGAACACTGCTCCCGACAGCGGTCCTCCGGGTGGCCTCGAAGGCCTGAACACGGCCGGCGGCCCGATGATTCCGCCGCCGAACGACACGCCGGTCTATGGCGGTGTTCCGTACGGCCCGACCGGTGGTCCGACGATGCAGGAACTCGTGGCGCAGATGCTGGCGGGCCCGGATGGCACGTCGTCGCCGACGCTGGTGTCCATGATCAACAACCTGACGCCGCCGGATTCGCCGCCTTCACCTCCGGGCACGCAGCCGCTGCCGCCGGGACCGCCGCCGCCGCCGTATACGCCTGTTTCGAATCCGCCGCCCGGCAGCCCGCCGATCCCGCCGCCGACTGGTCCGCTCCCTCCGGTAATCTATGACCCACCGCCGGCGCAGCAGCAGAGCCAGAGGTAGTGCCTACGAGCGTCTGCGTGGAAACTTCTTCCAGCCGACACTCGGACCGCTACCCGGATGGCCCTCGGAACCCATGGCAATTAGCGCGAATCAATCGCGGCTGATCTGGTCGCCTGTCGTTGGCTGGGTCTTGCTGACCTGTGCGGCATCGGTCGCGCAGGCGCAGAGCGAGACCTCGTCTCCGGCCGCGCAGATCCTGATCGAGCAGACGCCGACGGTCGACATTCCGGACATCCCGGTTTCCTCGACCGGGGCGGTGAATGGTCCCGGTGAGCTCGGCATCGCGATGGGCGCGTTCACGCTCTACCCGTCTCTGGAAGTCCAGGCCGGCTATGACAGCAACGTCTACGCGATGTCGGCGCCGAGCGTCGGGTCGCCGTACACGCTGATCCGCCCGGTGGTGGAGTTGAAGTCCGACTGGCTGAACCATTCGCTGCGCGTCGCGGCGGGCGGCGGCTTCGGCTTCTATTCGAACGCCAGCACCCAGAACTACTGGAACGGCTATCTGCAGACCGACGGCCGCATCGATATCCAGGAAGATTTCTATGTGACCGGCATGGTCGGCGTGCGCCGCGTGACGGAAGCACTGGGTACGCCCAACGCCCTGGTCGCCAGTTCGCCGACCGTCGTCGATTCGATCCCGGTCGAGATCGGCGTCTACCAGCGCTTCAACCGTTTCTTCTACGATTTCAAAGCCTCGGTGACGCGTTACAACTACACCGACAACAGCATCATCTCCGTGGGCGGCCTGCCGGCCGCCAGCCGTAACCGCATCGAGTACGACGAGCGGGTGCGGCTGGGCTACGAGATCATGGATGGCGTCGACGTCTGGGTGACGCCCGGCCTGAACCAGCGCATTTACGACCAGTTCGTGAACGCCTTCGGCCAGCAGCGCGATTCGACCGGCTGGAACATGGCCGTCGGCGGCACCATCAAGTTCACGACGAAGAGCATCCTCGAAGGCTATGTCGGCTACACCAACCAGACCTATCTGGCGGACGGCACCTCGACCCCGGCCTTCACTTTCGGCCTGAGCGGCAGCTGGAACGGCTACGAGCCGCTGACCCTGCGGCCGGCCTTCATCCGGACGATCAACGAATCGGCCTACAGCAACTACATCAACTACGTTTCGACCACGATTGGCGTCGATTTCACGTACGATATCCACGACGCCTGGCAGATGGTCGGCGGCACGGGCATCAATATCGCCGATTATACACCGGCACCCGGCTCGGGTGTGGGGCCACGCACAGATTACTACTGGCGCGCGTCTCTCGGTTTGCTGTATGCACTGCGCCCGCAAGTACAGGTTGGGCCTCTCTACGAACATACGACCGGCTGGTCGACCAACGTCGCCGATGGCGGACCGTCGTACACCCGGGAAGTCATCTCTCTTCGAGTCGTTGCAAAGCGGTGATCTGGTGAATTTGAGTCGTTTCCTCTCTCGCTGCCTCGGGCCGCTCTTCGTAGCGATGGCATTGACCCTCGGCGCCTGCGATCCGCAGCCGCCGAATTCGACGATGACCATCCAGCAGCCGTCGCTCGGCACGCAGAACCTGCGTCTTGGCGAATATCGCGTCGCGCCGGGAGACCGGCTGCGCGTGGTCGTGCTGTCCGACACCGAGCTGTCCGGCGAATACGAGGTCGACTCGACGGGCATGATCTCGCCGCGCATGGCCGGCCGGGTCATCGTGCTGGGCATGTCGATGCCGGAGATCGAGGCGATGCTGGCCGACCGCTATCGCTCGGGCGGCTACCTGCGCAATCCCAGGATCAGCGTCGATCTGATTTCGCGCCGTCCGTTCTACATCGTCGGCGAAATCGGCCGCCCGGGTTCGTTCCCCTATGTGTCGGGGATCAACGTCCTGCAGGCCGTCGCGATCGCCGGCGGCTACACGCGTCGCGCGTCCAAGACGCGCATCACCATTCAGCGCTTCAATGCGCAGCAGGGTCAGGAAGAGACGGTAACGGAAGATACCCCGGTGGGGCCGGGCGACATCATCCGCGTGCCGGAGCGTTGGTTCTAAGCTCGCTGTAAGGCGGGCGGCTTAAGTAAAGCGTAGGCGTTAAGCGTTTCTTGGGGATGGGCGATGTGGGATCGCCCGTCGGGTTGACGGCGCAAAGCGACAGGTCCCGGAACGGGCTGGCGCGGCGCGTCGTTCGATCGGGTGTCATCGCGAGTTGTCTTTTTCGCGGAGTGTTGTGGGATGGGATCGTTGCCAAGGGCTGACCACATGGTCGATGAGCCCAACCAAAATCGCATGGTGCCGGCGTCCGATGCGGGCGTTCTGGCTCCGGTTCGTCCGGTCGAATCGCCGAACGAGCTGTGGGAGTGGCTGCGCCTGCTCAATCGCCGCAAGGCGTTGATCATCGGCTGCGGTCTGATCGCGACGGCGCTGATGGCGCTGATGATCGCCCAGGCCACGCCGCTCTACAAAGCCTCGTCGCGCATCATGCTCGACACGCGAACCTTCAAGGTCGTCAGCACCGAGGCGGCCCTGTCGGGCGTCGACACGCTCAACATGGGCGCCATCCAGAGCGAACTCGAAGTCATCCAGTCCGAGTTCCTGATCGGCCGCGTTGTCGACAAGCTCGGTCTCGCGAACAATCCTGAGTTCAACGGCACCAAGCCGCCGGGCTTCATCGACAACGCCCTGCAGCCGCTTCGCGACCTGTGGAGCACCGGCATCTCGACGCTTCTGGCGCCGCCGCCCAAGCCGCAGCAGGCGACTGCAGCGGCCGCGCCGGCCCGCACCGGTCGTCCGGCCGAGGACAGCGATCCGCGTCGCCGCGCCGCCATCGGCGCCGTCGCCGGCCGTCTCAGCGTCACGCTGTTGGGCCGTACCTTCGTCATCCTGGTCACCGTGGAAAGCCCCGACGGCACCATGTCGGCGCGCATCGCCAATGCGATTGCCGAGGCCTACCTGGCCGACCAGATCGACACCAAGAACGAGGCCAACCGCCGCGCCACCGAATGGCTGGAGCAGCGCCTGGCCGAACTGCGCCGCAACCTGCAGGTCGCGGAAGAGGCGGTCGCCGCCTATCGCCGCGACAAGGGCCTGGCCGGCAGCCCCGAGGGCGCCGTGTCGACCCAGACCCTGTCCGATCTCAACGGTCGCTACACGGCCGCCAAGGGCCGCCGCATCGAGCGCGAGGGCCGTCTGATCGCGCTCAGCAAGGCGAGCCTCAACCCGGGCGAACTCGCCAACATCCCGGAAGTGTCGGGCAACACCACCCTGGCCGCGTTGCGCATCCAGGACGTCGAGCTGACCCGCAAGAGCGCCGAGCTCGCGTCGCAGCTCGGTGAGAACCACCCGAAGATCCAGCAGGTCCGCAACGAGCTGGCCTCGATCCGGGCGCGCTTCATCACCGAGACGCAGCGCATCACGCTCGCGGTCCGCGCCGAACTCGACGCGGCCAAGTCCGAAGAGGACGAGCTGAAGGAGCTGGTCGACAAGGCCGCGGTCGTTTCCGGCACCGCCAGCCAGTATGAGGCCGAGCTGAAGCAGCTGGAGCGCGAGGCGCAGTCCAACCGCACGCTCTACGAAGGCTTCCTGACCCGCTTCAAGGAACTGCGCGAACAGCAGGACATCCAGCGCGCGGATGCCCGCATCCTGGCCTATGCCCATCCGTCGGGCGCGCCGTCCTCGCCGAACTACAAGACCGGCCTGATGGCGGCGTTCATCATCGGCTCGCTGCTCGGCATGGCCGGCGCGGTGGCCGCCGAGAAGCTCGATCGCGTGTTCCGCTCGGCCGCCCAGGTCGAGGAGGCCACCGGCGTGGGCGTGCTCGGCATGGTGCCCGAGGTGAAGGGCCCGGCGACCACGCGTTCCAACGTCGTGACGCACGTGCTCGAGAACACGACGTCGCCGGCGGCGGAGTCGATACGAGCGGTGTTCACCGCGATCAGTCTCGGCAGCCTCGACCGGCCGCCGCGCATCATCGCGATCACCTCGTCGACGCCCAGCGAAGGCAAAACCACGTTCGTCGCGGCCCTCGGCGGCCTGCTGACGAAGATGAACGCGTCGCGTCGCGTGCTGATCGTCGACCTCGACCTGCGCCAGGCCCGCTTGTCGGCGGCGCTCGGCCTCAAGGATCGTGGCGGCACGATCGACGAGTACCTGATGGGCATCAAGACGCTGGAAGAGTGCACCCGGCGTCACGACCTCTCGGGCGTCGATTACATCTGCGCTCGCCCGAACACGCCGAACGCGCCGGAAATCCTCGAGTCGCACGCCATGAAGGCGGCCCTCGGCGTCTTCGCCGAGCGCTACGACCTCGTGATCCTCGACGGCCCGCCGGTGATGGCGGTGTCCGACGCGCGCATCATCTCGCGCCTTGCCGACTACACGGTGTTCATCGTGCAGTGGGCCAAGACCCCGCGTGAAGTCGTCAAGACGGCGATCTCGGCGCTGATGAACGTCACCAGCCATGTGGGCGTCGTCATCAACCGCGTGAACCTGGCCAAGCATGCGCGATACGGCTACGGCGATCACGGCGACTACTACTCGCGCTACCGCGGCTACTACGGCTCGGGTGCCGACATGGCGGCAAATGCCGCCAACCGTCCGCCGCTCAAGCTCGCCAAGAAGTAGCGTTCCATCGTCGCGCGGCGGTCCTGAACCGCTCGCGCGACGCTCACGCAATCGTAAGCGGCCCAGAGGCCGCTTACATGCGACCGTCGCGTCCCACGTCAGGAGACGCCCCATGAAAAACTTCCGCCTCGTTACGAGCTGCGCCGCCTTTATGGTCGCCGCAGCTGTCGCTGCTTCTGCTTTTGCGCAGACCCCGCCCACACGTTTGCGCGGTACGCTCTCCGCGATCGACGGCAAGACGGCCACCATCGCCACGCGCGAGGGCACCTCGGTCGACGTGAAGCTTGCCGACAACTGGGGCGTGGCCCTGGTTGGTCCGCTTACTTTGTCGGACATCAAGGAGAACAGCTTTGTCGGCGTCGCTTCGATGAAGGGACCCGACGGCAGCCTGAATGCGCTCGAGGTCCTGGTGTTTCCCGAGGCCGCCCGCGGCAGCAACGAGGGCCACTATCCCTGGGATCTGCAGCCCGAGAGCATGATGACCAACGCCACGGTGGCGACGGTCGCGCCCGGCGGGGACGGCCAGACGTTGACCTTGAAGTACAAGGACGGCACCCAGACCATCAAGGTGAAGCCCGGCACGCCGGTCGTGACCTTCCTGCCCGGCGACAAGTCGGACGCCAAGCCCGGCGCCAAGATTTTCGCCGGAGCGGCGAAAGCGGCGGACGGCACGTTCACCGTCACCCGCCTGCTGGTCGGCAAGGACGGCCTGACGCCGCCGATGTGAGGAGAAAGTGCGGGCTCTGGCGTCCTAGAGGCGCCAGAGCGTCACGCCCTCGGGCGTGGCCTTGCGGTCGAGCAGGCCGGTGACGTCGGCCACGAAGCCACCCGGCGTCGGCTTCAGCAAAGGCTTCACCAGCGACCACCCGCCTTCGCGATAGGGGCTGTGGGCCACGGCGAGCACCACGGCATCGGCAGGCTTCAGCCTGTCGAGCGGCGTCAGGGCGAGATCGTATTCCTCGCGCAGCAGGTCGCCGTCGGCCATCGGGTCGTGAAGCTGCACCGTGATTCCGAAATCCTCGAGCTCGCGGACGATGTCGACGACGCGTGTGTTGCGGATGTCGGGCACGTTCTCCTTGAACGTGACGCCCAGCACCGTGACGGTCGGACGGCCGTTGCCGGCATGGCGCATGACGCTGCGCACCACGCGGTTGGCGACGTGCACACCCATGCTGTCGTTGACCCGCCGGCCCGAGTGGATGACGTGCGGGTGGTAGCCGACTTCCTCGGCCTTGTGGGCGATGTAGAAGGGGTCGACGCCGATGCAGTGGCCGCCGACCAGGCCGGGCTTGAACGGCAGGAAGTTCCACTTGGTGCCGGCCGCGTCGAGCACGTCGCGCGTGTCGATGCCCAGCCGGTCGGAGATCAGCGCGACCTCGTTGATCAGCGCGATGTTGATGTCGCGCTGGGTGTTCTCCAGCACCTTGGCAAACTCGGCGACCTTGATCGATCCGGCGCGGTGCGTGCCTGCCGTCACCACGGCCTTGTAGGTGGCGTCGACGATGTCGAGCGTCTCGGGCGTGTCAGCGGAGACGATCTTCAGGATGTTGTCGAAGCGGCGTTCCTTGTCGCCGGGATTGATGCGCTCGGGCGAGTAGCCGACGTTGAAGTCGGTCTTCCACTTGAGCCCCGACGCCTTCTCCAAAACGGGGATGCAGATATCCTCGGTGACGCCGGGATAGACGGTCGATTCATAGACCACGATGTCGCCGCGCTTCAGCGTCCGGCCGATCGTCTCCGAGGCGCCCTTGAGGGGGGCGAGATCGGGTTGCTTGCTGGCGTCGATCGGCGTCGGCACCGTCACGATATGGAAGTCGGCCGCCGCGAGATCCTTCGGATCCGACGAATAGCGCAGGCCCGGCGCCTTGAGCAGCTCAGGCTCGACCTCGCCGGTCCGGTCGTGGCCGCGGCAGAGTTCGGCGATGCGACGCGAATCGACGTCGAAGCCCAGCACCTGGTAGCCGATCCGGCCGAAGCCGACGGCGACGGGCAGGCCGACATAGCCGAGCCCGATGACGGAGATATGCCGTTTCATTCCCTCGATTTCTGACAGGTCATGTGGCCGCTGGCATCCACTTTTCAGCGGTCCTTGCCGGCCGGCGGCTCGTCGCGGGCAAGCTGGCCGAGTTGGGCGGCCATGCCGATGGCGTAGAGGCCGAGATTGACGGCGATCCAGACGACGCCGAGCGCGTCGCCGTAGCCCAGGCTGAAGCCGGCGATGTCGAACGGCACCGGCGGCTTCAGATAGAGCGCAACGTTCAGCGCGAGGAAGAGGCAGCGGACCTCGGTCAGGCCGAAGCCGGCGCTGGCGAGATGGAAGGTGCGGGCGACCTCGGCGCGCAGCAGGGACTGGGCGGTCATCATCAGATAGGTGGCGAGGCCGATGGCGGCGATCTCCATGCTGACGAACCCGGACAGGCCGAGGCCGATCGCGAACAGGAACTGGCTCAGCACGTCGATCGACTGGTCGAGGAAGAAACCGTAGCGGGGCCGCTCGATGCCGCGCCGGCGGGCGATGGCGCCGTCAAGCGAATCGCCGAACCAGTTCACGAGCAGGGCGGCATTCACCACCCAGAGCCAAGCGGGATTCCTGGCCGCCAGCGCATAGGCAGCGCAGGCCACGATGGCGGCCACGAATCCGAGCGCGGTCAGGAGATCGGGCGACATCCAGCGTGGCAGTCGGGGTGCAATCCATGCGATAAGCCATTGCTCCGGCACCGACAGCCAGCCTTGGTTGGAACGTGTGAGGGGAATGTCGCGGTCCGTCGGCATGGTCTGCAGAGACTAACCTATCTCATGCCGCCTCGTATGTAGCAGGACCGTTCTTGCCCTCGTTGATACCGCACAGAACCTGGGCTCGCCGTCTGGTCTACGAACTGGTCTATGCCTGGCCGGGCAGCCGGCGCGCCACGACGTTCAATGTCGGGGTGGCTCCCGTCGATGCCGACATCCTCGCCGATCCTGCCCTGGCCCGGGATGCGAGCCAGATCCAGCTCTATGCCGAGCTGTTCGCCCTTGCCGGGCTCGATGGCGATGCCTGGCGAAAGGCCGACGTGATCGAGGTGGCGGCCGGATGCGGTGGCGGGCTGCTCTACCTGTCGAAGCGCCACAAGCCGCGCAAGGCGATCGGCATCGATATGTCCGCCGTTGCGGCCCGCCGGGGACGTCGCCTCGGCGTCGATGTCCGGCAGGGCGAGGCGACCCGGCTGCCGTTCGGGGACGGGCAGTTCGACTGCCTGGTCTGTGTCGAGGGGTTGAACTATTTCCCTGAACAGGAGTTCGTCCGCGAGGCGTTGCGTGTGCTGAAGCCATCGGGTCGGCTGCTGCTGGCGGAATCCTCGCCGACCTTTGCCGACGCCGAAGCGCGCTTCAAGCGCCTCGCCCGGTGGGGGAGATTGATCGTCGATACCCAGAAGGATTTCTCCGACGGTGCCCGGCGGTCCATCCGCGAGCGCAGCCCGCGCATGGCGAGGATCATCGCCTGGGTGCCGGCTTTCCTGCGCGACCGCGTGCGCGAGATGCTGGTCGCCGAAGGCAGCGAGCGTTATCGCCGATGGCAGGAGGGTGGCTACTGTTTCGCGATGGCCGTGCTGAGCCGGCCGGCGGCCGGGCGCTGACCTACCGCCCGACGTGAAAGCGCGTGCCCCGCATGTTCCAGCGGCGGATCGACTCCGGCACGAGCAGGCTGAGGCGCGACAGCCAGAAAGGCACCAGGGGAAAGCCGATCATTCCCTTGTTGCGTTGCAGTCCGACCAGGATCCGCTTCGCCGCATCGTCGGCTGAGATCTCGCCGGGACGCGGCCCAAGGTGCTTGTCGGCCATCGCGGTGGCGACGAAGCCGGGGCAGGCGACGAGCACACGCACTCCCTCCGCCGCGACGGCGTCGCGGAGCGCCAGTCCGTAGGACAGGAGTCCCGCCTTGGAAGCGGAGTAGGCGGGGGCATCGGGCAACGGCACGAGTGAGGCAAGCGAGGCGACCAGCACGATATGGCCGCGCTTCGCGCGGCGCATCGCGGGCAGCACGAGATGGACGAGATCGACCGCGGCGAGGAGATTGGTCTCGAGCACCCGTCGCGCGACCTTGCCGTCCTCGACGGTCTGGTCGGCCGGGCGTCCGTCGAGGATGCCGGCATTGGCGATCAGCAGGTCGATGGGCGCGTCACGCCCGACCTCCTCGAGGAAGGCCGAGAGGCGGTCGGTCTCCAATACGTCGAGGCTGGCGATCCGGCAGGTCGCGCCCTTTGCCCGGCAAGCGGCGGCGACGCTTTCGAGGCGTTCGGCGTTGCGGCCCAGCAAGGCCAGTGTGCGATCCGGCGCCGCGAGAGCATGCGCGAGTGCCGCGCCGATCCCGCTGGAGGCGCCGGTGATGACGATCGTTCTGAAGTCCATCCCGGTTCAGCGACCGGCGATGGTGCTGACAAAGGAAGCGGCGCTGCGGATTTTCGGCAGCTCTTCGGCCACGGCGTCGATCACCGCGTCGATCTGTTCCTGCGTGTGCTCGGACGTGATGAAGAACCGCAGCCGCGCCTGGTTCTCCGCGACACCCGGGAAGACCGCGGGGACGACGTTGAAGCCGCGCTGCAGCAGGCGCTCCGACAGCATCACCGTCTGGGGTGAATTGCCGACGATGACCGGCACGACCGAGGCGCCGATGCTGAGCCCCGTGTCGAGGCCGCGCGCCTTCGCCTTCTCGAGGAGAGATCGCCCGTTGCGGCGCAGGGCGGCGGCGCGCCAGGGTTCGCGGGCCATGACCTCGATCGCGGCGGTGGCGGCGGCGGCCACCGGCGGCGACAGGCCGACGCTGAAGACGAAGCCCGGCGACGTGTACTTCAGCAGCTCGATCAGCGCGCGGCTGCCGGCGATGTAGCCGCCGGCGCCCGCCAGCGTCTTGCTGAGCGTGCCCATCCAGATTTCGACTTCGGCCGGATCGACGCCCTGTTCCTCGGCGATGCCGCGGCCGGTGGCACCGAGCGCGCCGGTCGCATGCGCCTCGTCGACCATCAGCCAGGCATTGTAGCGGCGCTTCAGCTTGATCAGGCCGGCCAGGTCGGGGACGTCGCCGTCCATGCCGTAGAGGCCCTCGACGACGATCAGGGCCCGGCGATAGCGCGCGCGATTGAGGCGCAGCGCGCGCTCGAACGCGTCGAGATCGCCGTGCGGGCAGAGGATGCGCTTGGCGCCGGAGAGCTTGGCGCCCTCCATGATGCTGTTGTGGATGACCGCATCGGCCACGATCAGGTCTTCGGGACCGAGCAGCTCACCGATCACCGAAACGTTGGTGCCGTGGCCGCTCACGAAGGCCAGCGCGTCTTCCGTGCCGCTGAGGCGCGACAGTCCCGCCTCGAGGTCGCGATGCACCTGGCGCTCGCCGGCCGACAGCCGGCTGGCCGACACGGAGGTGCCGAATTGGTCGATCGCAGCCTTTGCCGCAGCGGCGACGTCGGGATGTCCGTTCAGGCCGAGATAGTCGTAGGAAGAGAAGTTGACGATCTCCCGGCCGTCGATCGACGTCGTGCTGGAAGCGCGGCCGTCGTGCAGGCGGTAGAACGGGTTGCCGATGCTGGTGAGGTCGCCGACCGCCTTCCAGATCTTCAGGATCTCGTATTCGGGCAGCGTCGTGAAATCGAAGTCCTTCCGGCCGACCGTCGTCGGGGCAGGCCGGCTGTGGGGCGCCGAGGAATGGCCAAGCGCCTGCCGTACGCGATCGACCGTTTCCTGCGCGGCGTTCGATCGCGGTTGGCTCATAGCGGTCCGTCGATCTGCTTGACCCGCTGCATCACGGCACTGACGGCCGCGCGCTGTTCGGAGGCGTCGGCGGCCTGCGCCTGCTCGGCAAAATGGCTCGACGACAGGGCCGACAGCGTGCCCGGCACCTCGTCGCGCTTGGCTTCACCCGTGACGAGCGGGGTGACGCGGCGCGCGACGTCGGCCGGCGTGATGCCACTGGCCAGCGACATCATCGGCAGCTCGATCTGCAGCGACGCTTCCACGGTCGTGCGCAGTTCGAGCATCATCAGCGAGTCCATGCCGATGTCGGCCAGCGGCCGGTGGCGATCGACTTCCTTCGGCGGCAGGCGCAGGACGCGGGCGATCTCCTCGACCACGATGTCGAGAAGGGCCGCGGTCGCCTCTTCCGCCGGCATGGCGCGCAGCCGTTCGAGCGTGACCGCCGCCTGGCCGCCCTGCCGCGAGACGCTGCCGGTGTCGATCGCGTTGAAGGTCGGGGAACGCACGGCGGCAAGCTCGCGCTTGGCCATCGTCCAGTCGACGCGGGCGATCGCGCAGGCGTCGGCAATCTGCCGGCCTTCGGCGTCGAAGGCCCAGTCGAGGCCGTTGAGCGCCATGCGCGCGGGCATCAGCGTCGAGGCGAAGCGCCGCTTCAGGCTCGCATTCGCTTCGATGTGCCGGGCGAGATAGCCCGCATCCTCGATGGCGCCCCAGGCGACCGCGAGGGCCGGCAATCCCCTGGCGCGGAGGCGACGGGCGATGCCTTCGACATAGGCGTTTCCGGCGACGTAGTTGAACTGGCCGGGATTGCCGAACAGCGTCGTGGCCGACGAGAAGAGCAGCAGGTAGTCGAGCGAGAGCCGTCCGGCGACCCGTTCGAGATGCAGGGCGCCGCTGGCCTTGGGACGCAGGACCGTCTCGATCGACTCGCGGTCGATGCCCTGGATCAGGCGGTCGTCGAGCACCATGGCGGCGTGGACGATGCCCTTGATGGGACGCTGGCGGCCGAGCTGATCGACGAAGCGGTCGAGCGCGGCGGCATCGGTCACGTCGACGGCCGCGACCTCGACGGTCACGCCCTTCTCGCGCAGGGCCTCGACCTGGGCGGCGACGACATCCGACAAGTGACCCGACCGGCTGATCAATGCCAGGTGACGGGCGTTGCGATCGGCCAGCCATTCGGCCGTCGCGAGGCCGAAGCCGCTGGTGCCGCCAATCACGACGTGCCAGCCCTCGCCATCGACGGGGAAGGTGTTCACCGGCGTCTCGGTGACGCTGGCCTGCCGGGCCGGCGTCACGACGATCTTTCCGATATGCCCGGCGCGCTGCATCAAGCGGAACGCCTCGGCGATATGGGCGCCGTCGAAGGCGCGGTGCGGGAGCGGCGAGAGCTCGCCCTCGGCGAACAGGCCGATGACGTCGGCGAACAGCCGCTGCGACAGTTCCTTGTGCGCGCCGATGAGCTGGTCGACGTCGACGCCGAAATAGCTCAGGTTGCGGCGCAACGGCCGCAGGCCGAGATGGGTGTTGGCGTAGAAGTCGCGCTTGCCAAGTTCGATGAAGCGACCGAATGGCTTCAGGCAGTCCATCGAACGGATCATCGCCTCGCCGGCCAGCGAATTCAGGACGACGTCGACGCCCTTGCCGCCGGTGAAGCCCATCACCTCTTCGGCAAAAGCGAGCGTGCGCGAGTTGCTGACGAAGTCGGCGCCGAGGTTGCGCAGCAGCGCGCGCTTCTCGCCGCTGCCCGCCGTCGCGATGATGGTGGCGCCGCGAAGCTTGGCGATCTGCATCGCGGCCAAGCCGACCGCGCCGGCGCCGCCATGGATCAGGACGATCTCGCCGGGTTCCAGCCGGGCGAGATGGACGAGCGAATAGTAGGCCGTGAGGAACGCGACGGGCAGGGTGGTCGCATCCTCGAACGACAACTGGCTCGGCAGCTTGCTGACGGCGAAGGTGCGCGCGATGACGTGGGTGGCGAAAGCGCCCGGCACGAAGGCGAGCACCCGATCGCCGATCGCGAGATCATCGACGTCGGGACCGACGCTGACCACCGTGCCCGCACACTCCATGCCGAGGCCGGGACCGGAGTAACCGTCTTCCAGCGCCTCTTCGGGCAGCAGTCGAAGGTTCCACATCACGTCACGGAAATTGAGGCCCGTGGTCGCGACTTCGATCTCGACTTCACCAGCCTGCGGCGTGCGGCGCGGTTCGGGAATCCACCCGAGCATGCCGCGACCCGCGCCTTGCCGTGTCGCAAGGCGCAGCGCTGTGTCGCTCGCCGGACGTTCCGGCGGGCGCGGAGCCGTCGCGCCGCGTTCGACGCGGAAGACGATCCGGTTCTCGCCGGCGAAGAAGACCTCGCGCTCCTCGCCGGGAGCGAGCATCTCGACGGCGGCCCGTTCGAGCACGAGGGCGCGCGGCTGGCCGGAGAGGCCGACGCACCTGATGTGCAGGCCCGGATACTCGTTGCGCGCGACGCGCGTCGCGGCGATCAGCGCGCACCAGAGCGGCTGTTCGAGGGGAGCGGGACCCTGGGCATCGCCGAAGTCGACGACGATCCAGAACCGGGCGGGCGTGTCGGCGAGGCGCCGGCACTGCTCGGCGATCTCGTCGAGCTGGTCCGTGAGGAAGGCCGTCGGGTCGGCCGCACCGTCGACGGCCGAGATCGCCAGGACGAAATCGGTGGGGGCGGGCTGATCGGATCGCGCGGGATCGCCGTGTCCAACGACCGTACGAAGATCGGCGGCAGCGGCACCTTGCCAGGAGAAGATGGACGGCTCTGCCGCCGCCGTGGCGCGGTCCGCACCGCGGCCTGCGCGGCCACGCACGATCACGCCAATGCGTGCTTCGTCCAGCACGGGCGACAACGAGATCCCGCGAACGCCCACGGTTTCCAGTTCGTCGATCCATTCCTGGTCGGTCAGCAGGGCGCCGACCGGGAACTCCGCGTTGGCGGAGCGGGCCCACCAGCGTTGCCGGCTTCCGCGCACGATGTCCCAGAATGCGCTCGGCGCCAGTTCGCCCGCGACGATCGGTGCGTCGGGGCGCAGCAGTCGGGTGAGGGCGGCCAGCCCATCGTCGCTGCCGGCGGCGATCTCGCTCAACGCGTCGATGGCGAAGGCCATGTCCAGTGAGGCGGCGGGCAGTGTTTCGAGCTGGGCCCAGGTGAGGCAGCGGACCAGCGGCGCCTGATCGCCGATGGTGGCGCGCGCCTGTTCGAGGCGATCCTCGTCGAGATCGGTCAGGATGATCTCGAGATTGGCGAAGCGCGCGCTGAGATCGACAGCCGTGGCGGAATGATCGGCGCCCACCATCAGCAACCGCAGCAACCGGCTGCTGTCGTGGCGCGAGAGGGAAGCCGTCACATCGCTCACCACGGCATCGCGCAGCCAGCTGATCTGGTTGGAGGCGAGGCCGAGATTGCGCCAGTGCGGAGAGCCGAGTTCGCTGACGGCCGTCGGATCGCCGTTGCTCAAGCGACCGATGATGTTCTCGAGGCGCGAGACGCTGGCTGCTTCGGCGGCCATCGTCGGATGTCGGACCAGCAGCGTGCTGGCGATGGAGCTGATCTCGGGAAGGTCGCAGGTGGGTGCAAGGACGCGAACGCCGTCGCGGTCGACCGCGAGATTCTTGGCCTCGAGGTGCCACAGCAGCGCCGAGCGGAGATAGTTCGCCCAGGTGGCCTCGTCTTCGGAAGCAGCCTCGTCCTGCGACTCGGCCGCGACGTTGCTATTCTGCAGTGCCGACCAGGTCGCGCGCAGGGTTCCGGCTTCGAGCAGAAGCAGGGCTTCGGCGAGTGCCGCCGCGCTGCCGGCCGGCCGATTCACCTCGACGGTGACCGGCGCAACGGTCGACGGCATGCCGGCGCGTTCGAGCTGCCAGGGTGCCGTGCGATAGCTGAGCGACTTCGGATCCACGGCCAGCTCGGCCGGCGCTTCGATCAGCCGGACGTTCTGGGCGGTGACGACGATCTTGCCGTGCTCGTCCCAGAGGTCGATGTCGACGACCATCGAGCTCAGCGACTGGCGCAATGTCCTGGCGGTGATGCGCGTGGCGATCGCGCCGGATTCGAACACGCGCACCGTGCCGAAGCGGACCGGCAGCATGCGCTTCATCGGCATGTCGGCGACGCCGGCCTCCTCGGAGGCGAACAGCGCGTGGAAGGCCGAATCCAGAGCCGTGATGTCGATGACCTGTGTGCCGCTCGCCAGCGCGTCGGGCCGGTCGAGGTTTGCAACCGCGAACTTCGGCTCGGGAAACACGACCTGCCGGACACGCTGGAAGGTCGGGCCATAGTCGAAGCCGAGATTGTTCGCCCAGGCATAGACGCTGCTCTTCGGCACGATGACCGCGTGGGCCGGCGCCTCGGGCAGGACCGCGGCTTTGCCGGCGATCGGCGAGCGACCGATGATGCCGCGCGCATTGAGCGTCCAGCCCGCGCCGCCGCCGCGCTGCCGCGACAGCAATTCGACGATGCCGGTTTCGTGGGCCAGCCGGATGGATGTCTCGAACGACGTCTTGCCGTCGAAAACGAGGGGCCGGAGGATGTCGAGGTCACGGAGCTCCAGCGCGCCTTCGGGATGGATCTCCCGCGCGGCCGCCAGCATGGTCTCTACATAGCCGGTCGCTGGAAGGACCGAGACGTCGCCGACCTTGTGGTCGTCGATCCAGGGGAAGAGAGCCGGATCGACCGTGGAAAGCCATTCGGCGCTGTCGAGACGGTGACGCGTTCCCAGGAGCAAATGGGGGTGCGGGCGCGGCAGCAGCGTGGTGGCCGCCTCGTCGGTCGTGGCGAACTTGAAATGCGTGTGCTGCCAGGGATAGAGCGGCAGTGCGACGGCGGTGGCGGGCGCCGGACCGAAGAACCGCTGCATCTCGACCCTGCCGCCCGCGAGGGCGATCTTCGAGGCGGCGCGTTCGATCGGGTCGACGGCCGACTGGCCATCGCCTTCGCTCATCGTCTCGACGACGACGCCACGGGTGCCGGCTTCGCGCAGCACGTCGCGGACATAACTGGCCAGGATCGGGCGCGGGCCGACCTCGACGAACACGCGCATGCCGTCGTTCAGCAGGCCGTTCAGGGCCGGCTCGAACTGGACGGGTTCGCGGACGTTGCGCCACCAATGCTCGGCGCCGAGCATGTCGGCCGTCGCCGCGGCGCCGGTCACCGACGAAATGAACTGCTTGTGGACCGGCAGCGGCCGCAGTCCCTGCAGCTCACGGAGCAGGGGCGCGCGCACCGGATCGATCAGGGCGCTGTGGAACGGATAGTCGAGGTCGAGCCGTCGCGCGCTGATGCGCATGTCGGCCGCCGCCTGCAAAACCCGGTCGATGTCGGCGATCGTTCCCGACACGGTGACGCTGCGCCAGCTGTTGATCGCGGCGATCTCGACGCCGGGCGCGCCGGCGGTCTTGAGGAAACGGCGAGCCTCGCGGTCGCTCAACATCAGCGCGGCCATGCCGCCGCTGCCGCGCACTTCTTCCTGATGGCGGCTGCGGGCGATCACGACGTCGATCGCCTGGTCGAGGCTCAGCGCGCCGGCGCACCAGGCGGCAGCGATCTCGCCGACACTGTGTCCCAGCGTGGCGCTGGCCACGATGCCGCGTTCCTCGAGGGCGCGGACGGCGGCCACCTGGAGGGCGAGCAACAGCGGTTGTGAGTAGGTCGCGCGGCGCAGCCGCGGCGCCAGGTCGTCGGCAAACAGCGTGTCGACGATCGACCACTTCTGGACCTTGGCGAAACGCGCGTCGATGTCCTTCAGCGCGTTCTGGAAGACCGGATTGGTCTCCCAGGCATCGCGGCCCATGCCGGCCCACTGCGAGCCGTTTCCGGAGAACAGGAAGGTGAGCGGCTGGTCGGTGCCCAGCGCCTGGCCGGTGAGGACGGAAGAGGAAGACTCACCCTTCGCGTAAGAGGCGAGGTGGTGGCGGATCTCGTCCGTCGTGTTGCCGCGCGCGATGAGGCGGTGCGGCAGCGCATCGCGCAGATAGGCGCTCGCAGAAATGAAGGCGGTGGCTTCGCGCTGCGCGGCCGGCCACTTCTCGACATAGTCGGACGCCAGGGCCGTCAGGGCCTCGGCATTGTGCGCCGTCAGCAACAGCGGCGGCGGCATGGTCGCGTTGTTGACCTGCACCAGATGCGCGACGGTACGGTCGCTGCGCAGGATGACATGCGAGTTGGTGCCGCCAAATCCGAAGGAGTTGACGCCGACCAGTTCCGGTCCGCGCTGGTCGGGCAGGCGGCGGTTCTGGCTGATGACCTCGAGGTTGAGATCGTCGAACGGAATGTCCGGATTGGGGGCGCGTTGATGCAGCGTCGCCGGAACCAGGCCGCGGTCGAGCGCAATGACGGATTTCAGCAGGCCCGCCAGGCCCGATACCGGCTCGAGATGGCCGACATTGGATTTGACCGAACCGATGGGAAGCGGCTGGCTGCGCTTCTGGGCGAGGCCCTTGCCGAGCGCATCGGCCTCGATCGGGTCGCCGACCCGGGTGCCGGTGCCATGCGCCTCGACGAAACTCAGGTCGGCGGGATCGACACCGAAATCGCCATAGACCTGTTCGAGCAGACGGCGCTGCGAATCCGCCGACGGCAGCGACAGGCCGGTGGTGCGGCCGTCCTGGTTCACGCCCGAGCCGACGATCACCGCATGGATGCGGCTGCGCGCCTTCAGCGCGGAGGACATCGAGCGGAGCACGACGACGATCGCGCCTTCGGCGCGGACATAGCCGTCGGCCGACGCATCGAACGGACGGCAAAGTCCGGTCGGCGACAGCATCGAAGCGCGCGAGAAGCCGATGTAGGAGAAGGGCGACAGCAGCAGGTTGACGCCGCCCACGATGGCAGTGTCGATCGACCCGTTGCGGATCGCTTCGGCCGCGAGATCCAGTGCGACCAGTGACGAGGAGCAGGCGGTATCCACCGCCAGGCTCGGCCCGCGCAGGTCGAACGTGTAGGAAATGCGATTGGCCATGATGCTGAGCGAGTTGCCCGTCATCATGTGCATGCCGGCGGCCGAAGGATCGGCGAAGAAGTGCGCGGCGTGGTCTACCGACGATGCGCCGACATAGACGCCGATCGGATTGCCGGCCAGTGTGGAGGGGCGGATGCCGGCGTGCGCGAGGGCGTCGTGCGCCACTTCGAGGAGATGACGGTGCTGCGGATCGACCTGTTCGGCCTCGCGCGGGCTCATGCCGAAGGCGGTGGCGTCGAAGCCCCACACATCGTCGATGACGCCGGCGGCGAACGAATAGCTGCGGCCGATCTGATCGGCGGAGGGATGATAGTATGTCTGGGCCGGAAAACGGTCGGGTGTGATCTGGGTCACACTGCAGCGGTTGTTGCGCAGCAGTTTCCAAAAGGCGTCACTGTTCCGGGCGCCAGGAAGGCGGCAGGCATAACCGACAATGGCTACTTCGTCCCGACGCGTCATTGAAAGGACCTCCCGCCGACGCTCAAGCGCGTCGTCTTCGACCCTACGCACAACATGTCAAAAAACCCCGCTCCCCCGATGTCGATGCCCTAGCGATTTTTATGCCCAGCATCAAACCAACAGCCCGTGAATAACCAGAGATTGTGTTGTTCTTGCGTCAACCGCCCAAGCTTGGGGCAGCTTTCCTTTCAGAGGTTCGTACTCGTTCTTTATAATAGAAGATCGTCTGCCGCGACACGATAGGTCTCGGTACATGGGGGAGAGCTGGGCAAAGGTGAAAAACGCGTCAACTTCGGAAGCTGCTTCGGCGGGCGATCGTGGTTGAACGCCGCGTTTTCCTGAGGGAAAGGGCTTCGCCCGGGCCGCCCGCCGATTATTTGCAGTTCGAACTCGTCTTTGTGAATGAGTTGCGAACCGGCCGCTGGTTGCGCCTGTGCTATCGGACGACGCTCCACGGCTCGGCGGGCCGGCCCGTCATCCGTTTTGAAGCGGACGAAGAAGAGATCCAGACGACGATGCCGGCCGGGTTGTTCGGCACCGGGGAATGGGTGGGACTGGTGCCGCCGGAGACCCGCCGCATCCTGATTTCATTGCCAGCCGGATGTCCCGCCACGGGATTCAGCCTGACCTCCTGTGAGCTGCTGTCATTTCCCGACGTGCTGCTGCTGGCGAGCCGGCGAAGCGTCGGAAAGGCGCTGTTTGCCGCGAGCCTGATGCTGGTCGGACGGAAAACCGATGCGAACGGGCTGCTGAAGGACTTTCTCGGCGCCACGCCGGTCTCGCGCTATCACGAATGGCGTGTGCGGGGGGAGCGGCCGTCCGACCCGTCTGGCCTGGAAGCGCCGCAGGCGGCGTGGAGCGAGGGACCGCACATCCGCGTGGTCGTCCAGGCCGATGGAAAAGATCCCGCGGATCTCAGGGCAACCCTGGAATCGCTCAGGCGACAATCCTATCCGAAATGGTCGCTCGCTCTCGTCGGCAAGGAGATGAAAGGCCAGACGCACCCGCGACAGATTCTCTCCGTCGACGGGTCCGAGACTGCGGCTTGCCTGTGGAACGATCTCGAAGCGTCGGACATCGTGCTGCCGATCTTCGCCGGCGACGTGATGCCCGATCATGCGATGGCGGCGCTGGTCGAGGTCGTGTCGAGCCGTCCCGATGTGTCGCTGTTCTACGGCGATGAAGATTCGATCAGCGGCGGACGATATGTCGAGCCGGAGCTGAAGCCCGACTGGAGCCCGATCTTCCACAGGGCGCGCCCCTATATCGGCCGCGCCGTCTATTTTCGCCGCCGGGCCCTGGAAGGCCATGCCGATCTCTCTTCGGCCGAGATTTTGCGACCCTCGACGTGGAACGCCGTTTTTGCCGCGGAAGCAGGGCCTGTCGGTCACATCCGGCGCGTTCTGCTGACGAAAATCTGGGAAGCCCCGGCGCCGGCTGCTCGCGAATCGACAGCGCCGCCTGTGCCGACGGCGGGAGAGGCCATCGAGGCCACGCTCATCGTGCTGACGCGCGACCGCGCCGATCTTCTGGCCGCGTGTCTCGCCGGCCTCGAGAAGACCGAGCCGCGCACGTTCGATCTGCTGATCGTCGACAATGGCAGCGAACAGCCCGCGGCGCGGGAACTGCTCGATCGCGTGAAAGGCCAGCCCCGCGTTCAGGTGCTGGAGGCCGCGGGGCCCTTCAACTTTGCCGCCTTGTGCAATCGCGCGGCGGCGCTCGCCAGGGGCCGTGTCCTGGTGTTTCTCAACAACGACACCGAAGCGATACAACCGGATTGGCTCGCCGGTCTGATCGGCTGGGCAACGCAACCGGATGTCGGCGCCGTGGGCGCGAAACTCCTCTTTTCCTCGGGGCGTCTTCAGCATGCCGGGCTCGTGCTCGGCCTGGGCGGCCATGCGGCCCATATCGATGTCGGCGCCTGGCCCACCGACGAGGGCTATCTGGGGCGGCTGGTCGTTCCGCACGAAGTCTCTGCGGTAACCGGCGCCTGCTTGGCGGTCGAGCGGAGCAAGTTCGAGGCGGTCGGTGGCTTCGATTCCGTGAAGTATCCGATCGAACTGGGCGACGTGGACCTTTGCCTGCGGCTGTCGCGGCGTGGTTGGAAGACGGTGCTCGCGCCCGAGGTTGTGTTGATGCATCGCGAATCCGCGACGCGCGGCAAGGTGGATTTCGCCCGGCGCTATACGTGGGAGAGGCGGCATTTCCTGTCGGATTGGAAGAACGCCGTGGCCGACGATCCGTGCTTCCATCCCGCGCTGTCGCTGACGGCGCTCCACACCAGCCTCGACAGTTAGGCAGTGCACATCCCGACACCTTCGCGGTACGCGCCGCCCTTGCGGCAGGCCGGCTGGATGCGCCGCAAGATCCACGAAGGGCTGGAGGTGGTCTTTGCGCGGCTCGTCGTTCTGTTCGTCGAAGGCATGGTGCTTGGCCGCCTGTTCGGCCTGCTGTGGCCCGCGACGCTCCATGTCATGGCGCCGCGCCTGGCCGTGCTCGAGCGCGGCTTCGATCGCGATTTCTACCTCCGTCAGTTCAGCGACGAACGCCAGCGCCGGCGCGTCGCCCGGGCGCCGCTGCTGCACTACGCGCTTCTGGGCTGGCGGACGCGGCGTTCGCCGGCGCCTTCTTTCGACCCGGCATTCTACCGGCGGTCGAATCTGCGGATGCCGCCTGGAATGGACCCGCTCTTTCATCACTTGGAAAGGCCGCGCCTGGAGCGGTCACCGCGCAACGAAGTGGAGGCGCGGGCCGATCGCGCGGCATGGCGGGAAGGCGCGGAAGCCGTCCTCGTGTTCCATCACGGGCGGGGCGGCGGGAGCAGCCATTTCCTCGATCTCTACGAACGATCTCTGGAGGAGTCGGGGAAAAATGTTCTCCGGGCCAGGACGATTCTCAGCGCGCCGAAGCTGGCGGTGGTGGGCGACAGGACGTTCGACCTCGATACCGGGCTGGAGGGGCTGGTCCAGTTCGCCCGCCAGCGGGGCGTCACGCGCCTTCTGGTGAACCATCTCATCGATCGTCCGGTGCAGATGATGGCATGGATCCGCGCCCTCGGCGCACGGCTGGGCGTGCCCTACGATGTCGTCCTGCACGACTATTTCATGCTGTGTCCGCGGGTCGATCTGGTCACCGGGCAGGGCGTGTTCTGCGATGTGGCGCCGCCCGAAACCTGCGTCCAGTGCGTCACGGAATACGGCGCCGAGGCGAGTGAATTCGATCCGCTGTCGTGGCGCGCCGATCACCTTGATTTCCTGGCCAACGCGGATCGTGTCGTCGCGCCAAGCGACGATCTCGCGGCGCGGATGCAGCGCCATCTCACGAGACCGATCACCGTCTGGGAGCCCGGTCGTGATACGGATTTCCCGCCCGAGCGCGTGCCGAGCCTGCTGCCGACCGAATATCTGCGTGTCGTCATCCTGGGCTCGTTGAATGTCTCCAAGGGCCTGCGCGTCGTGCAGGCGTTGGCCGCCGCGACAGAAGAAGCGGGCGCGCCGCTGCTCCTGTCGGTCATCGGGCCTGTTTCTGAGGCGATGCCTCCCAGTGTGACGGTGAGCGGGGTCTATCGTTCGGAGGATCTCGGGCGAATGCTCGCGGAAGCTGCACCTCATGCGGTCTTCCTGCCGGCCATCTGGCCGGAGACATGGTCCTTCGTGCTGACATCGGCCCTGGAACAAGGGCTGCCGGTGATCGCGTTCGACATCGGCGCGCCGGCGGCACGGTTGCGGCGGCTCGGCCGTGGACATTTGTTGCCACGGGAATTGTCGGGCGACGCGGCCAAGCTGCTCGCGAGGCTTCTCGAACTTCGCCAGTCCTGGGTGGCGCGATGAGCGACGCGCGGTCGCCCAAAACAGCAAGCGACGTCCTCTTCGGCCTGGCCTGCAAGAGCGACGGCCTTGCATCGATTGCGGCACGTCTTCTGCCGGGATGGGTTGGCCGGATTTGCTGGCAACATGGCCTCGGACCGGGGGCGATCGACCTTGAGCACTACCAGCGCTCGGCGGGACGATCTTTTTCGTCGGCCGAAGCCGCGTCGTTCCATTATCTGGCGATCGGCTCTGCGCGCGGCTTCTCGCCACGGCCGGGCTTCTCGCCGACCGTCTATCGCCAGCGCAACCCCGATGTCGAACGGGCGGGTTATGAGCCGCTGGCCCATTGGCTGCGTTTCGGTCGCGAGGAGGGGCGGGGCGATGTCCCGCCTGCAGATCCTGCGCCGGTCGACATCCGTCATTTGCTGGCCCATCGCCGCCCCGACAGGGCGCGGGCGACGGTCGATATCGTCATGCCGGTCTATGGCAGCCGCTCGCTGGTGCTGCAGGCGATCGACAGCGTGCTGGGGGCGCCGACGAAGGCGGCCTATGAGTTCGTGGTCGTGGACGATGCCTCGCCCGATCCATTGCTGCGCGGCGAGCTTGAGGCGTTGGCGGAAGCGGGGCTGATCACCCTGCTGGCAAACGATCGGAATGTCGGCTTCGTCGGATCCGCCAATCGCGGCTTTGCCCTCCATCCGGACCGCGACATCGTCCTGCTCAATTCGGATACGATGGTCTTCGGCGACTGGCTCGATCGCCTGCTGGCGGCGCTGGGGACAGCGCGGGCCGCGACGGCAACGCCCTGGTCCAATGCCGCGACGATCCTCAGTTACCCCGCGACGCTTTGTGAAAACGGCCTGCCTGCGAATGGGGTTACCGCCGAATGGGACCGCCTGTGTGCAGGCCTCGATGCGTCGCCGATCGAGATCCCCACAGGTATCGGCTTCTGCATGGCGGTCAGTCGCGCCTGTCTCGAGCAGATCGGCGGCTTCGACGAGCACCGCTTCGGCCGTGGCTATGGCGAGGAGAACGATTTCTGCCTGAGGGCGACGGCGGCCGGCTGGCGGCACGTCGCGGCGACCAGCCTTTTCGTGTGGCACCGAGGCGGCGCTTCCTTCGCCGGCGAGCGCGAGGCGCTTGTCGCAGCGGCGCAGACGACCATCGAAGCGCTTCATCCGGGATATGCCGCGACAATAGGGCGCTTTATCCACAACGACCCGCTGTCGGCGCTCAGAACGGCGTTGGATGTTGCCAGGATTCGAACCGATCCGCGGCCCAAGCGCCTTTGCCTGGGGACGGCCGAGGCGCCGCTCGCAAGCGATGCGCTCGAGATCGTGCTGATGCCGGATCTTCCACCTTATGGCGGTCAGTATCGGTTGTTACCGAAGGGCCTCGGTGCCTTTCCCAACCTGCCTCGAATCCATTCCGCGATGGCCAGCGGCCGCTTGGCCAGGTTGTTGCGAGATCTCGCCATCGAGGAATGTCATTTGGGGAGCGAGGGGACGGTGAATGCGATGTTGATCGAGCAGGTGGAGAGGGCGCTCCAGATCAACGGCATCCAACTTCATCGAAGGCAAAGCTGACTGTTGCGAACGTGCCACAGTGCGCGACATTGCGGCTGCGATAACATAACTGTTTCATGAGTAGAGTACCCTGCCTGTGGTAAGGTGCTTGTAATAACCCTCTGTATTTTACCTTCACCCGTGGGGAGAATTATGAAGAAAGCTGGTTTGGCTCTGTTGGGCCTGAGCATGATGTTGCCGGGTGCGGCCAGTGCGCAGGCGATCAACGCGCAGGAAGGCTTTTACATCGGTGCCGGTGGCGGTGCCGCCTGGTTCATCGGTTCCAACCCGAACACTCAGACCTGGACCGGTTGGTCCGCGGGCGGCAAGGTCGGTTACGACTTCGTCGGTCCCCGCCTCGAGCTGGAAGCCGGCTACGGCCAGATCCCGACCTCGGCGAACATCCCGGGCACGGCGATCAACGGTAAGGTCGGCCAGCTCACGGTGATGGCGAACATCCTGTACGACTTCATGCCGACTTCGGTCATCACGCCGTACATCGGTGCCGGTGCCGGTATCGCCTTCGTCGACAGCAACTCGTCGCTGGGCAGCACGCAGTTCGCCTATCAGGGCATGCTGGGTGTCGCCTACAACGTCAGCGAACAGCTCCGGTTCATGGTCGAAGGCCGTTACCTCGGCACGACCAACCCGAACGTCAACACGCCGATCGGCAACGTGACCTTCCAGAACCAGAACATCCTGGCGCTGGTCGGTGTCACCTACAAGTTCAACGCCCCCCCGCCGCCGCCGCCGCCGGCCGCTCCGATGGTGGCTCCGCCGTCGTTCATGGTGTTCTTCGACTGGGACCGTTCGAACCTGTCGGCCCAGGCCCTGACGACGATCAAGCAGGCTGCCGGCGCCTACAAGGCGAAGGGTAACGCCCGCATCACGGCGACCGGTCACACCGACACGTCGGGCACCGAGGCCTACAACATGGCGCTGTCGCTGCGTCGTGCGAACGCCGTCAAGGACGCCCTGGTTCGCGAAGGCGTGCCGGCGACCGCGATCGCGGTGGTTGGTCGTGGCGAGCAGGGTCTGCTGGTGCAGACCGGCCCGAACGTCCGCGAGCCGCAGAACCGCCGCGTCGAGATCGTCATCCAGTAAGCTGCCTGCTCACTGGAATATCCGAGACATGAAGAAGGCGGCCCTCACGGGCCGCCTTTTTTATTGCTCCAGACGCCTCAGGGCTGCGTCGACCTCGATGAAATGCTGTGCCCAGGTCGGCTGAGACCACCCGTCGAGCCGCTGGAGCTGGGCATGCCGTTTCGGGGACTGCTTCTGTGCATAGTCCAGCACGGCGGACCGCCAGGCAGCTTTGTCCGTGGGATCGAGATAATCCGGAACACCACCGCCGACCTCGCGGAAGACCGGTATGTCGCTGCAGAGAACAGGCGCGCCCTGCGTGAGGGCTTCGGCCAGCGGCAGACCATATCCTTCGGCGAACGAGGGCAGGAGCAGGGCGCGGGCGCCCTTCAGAAGGCCGGCCACGGCCGCATCGGGCAGCCGGCCGCATTCTTCCACGGCGCCTTGCGGCGGCGCGCTGCGCTCCAGCAGCGCGAATACGTCCTTGTTCTTCCAGCCCCGCTCGCCGACCACGAGCAGGCGAGGGGTGGCAGCTCCCAGTTCGCGATGGAGGTCTTGCCACAGGTCGAGGATCAGCCGGTGATTCTTGCGGGGCTCGATCGTGCCCAGCATCACGAAATAGGGTTGGGGTGGAGGCGTTGGCGTCGGCTCGGTTTTCGCCGGACCGGCGACGCCGAGCGGTGCCACGGTCAGCGTGTCCGGCGGCAGGTTCGCGCCAAAGCGATCGCGGAAGGCATCGGCCGTCACCTGGGAGTTCACGACGATGGCGTCGGCCAGCCGCTCCGCGTTCTCCATGCGCCTTCGATCGCGGTCGGGAAGACTGTCGGAGAAATATTCCGGGAAGATCGTCGAGAGAATGTCGTGCACGAAGTAGAGCAGCCTGACGTCGCCGGCGCGCTTCACCGCCTCGATGAGCGAGGCGTGTTCGAGCTGAAGCTGGGACGGAATGACGTAAAGCGAGCGGCCGCGATATGAGGCCACGAGCTGCTTCAGGTCGCCCCAGGGCCTCAACACCAGGACGGTGTGAATCCAGAGAGCCCGCAGCACGACCCGAAGGTAGGCGCCGGTAGAGGCGACGTCGCCCTGCCAGTAACCGGCGATCTCCCGGGTGAAGGCGATGGCCGGACCGTTGTCCACGACTCTCAGGCGCCCCCATGCGTCGAGCACGGCAAATCGCAGCCTGTCCGGCCGGGTTGCGATGAAGTGCTGCGCATAGGCGAGCTCGACGCGCGGGATCCCCTTCGGCGTCCGCGACCAGGCGGCATAGACCAGCCTCGAAAGGTCGAGGACCAGTTGCGCGGGGGGCGAAGAGTGCGACGGGGCGGGGCTCATCGATGCGATCCAGGGCCCAGAGTTAATTGCATATCTTGGCGTTATCCAGTTCGACGTGTCCGCTGACCGAAATCAACCGCTCGGGGGCCTTCCCGTGGGGAGCCGGAGCGCGGCATGATCGGTGCCGACATTCGGGACATCAACAGCCACCGGGGATACAACCATGCAGCGGCTCAAATTCGGCGCGTTCATCGCTCCCCACCATCCGATCGGCGAGCACCCGATGCTGCAGTTCCGGCGGGATCTCGATCTCGTCGAGCAGCTCGACGGTCTCGGTTACGACGAATTCTGGTGCGGCGAGCATCATTCCAGCGGCTGGGAGATGATCGCCTCGCCCGAGATGTTCCTCGCGGCGGCCGGCGAGCGCAGCAAGCGCATCAAGCTCGGCACCGGTGTGATCTCGCTGCCCTACCACCATCCCTACAACGTGGCGCAGCGCATGGTGCAGCTCGACCATATGACCGGCGGCCGAGCGCTCTTCGGCTCGGGCCCCGGCGCGCTGGCCTCCGACGCGCATACGCTCGGCATCGACCCGATGGTCCAGCGAGATCGCCAGGATCACGCGATCGGCATCATCCGCCGCCTGTTCAACGGCGAGCGGGTCACCGACAAGACCGACTGGTACACGATGCAGGATGCCGCCCTGCAGCTCCTGCCGCTGCAGGAGGAAATGCCCTTCGTCGTCGCCTCGCAGGTCAGTCCCTCGGGCATGACGCTGGCGGGCAAGCACGGCATCGGCATCATCTCGATCGGTTCGATGTCGAACGAGGGCCTTCTGGCCCTGCCGACCCAGTGGAAGTTCGCGGAGGACGCCGCGAAGAAGCATGGCCAGACGGTCGATCGCAAGAACTGGCGCGTGCTGCTGTCCTGGCACATCGCCGAGACCCGCGAGAAGGCCCGCGAGGAAGCGCGCGTGGGCCTGCACCGCTGGCACAACGAATACATCGTCGGCACCCTGCAGCGCCCGGGCGCGGAGCCCTTCGCCAATCCGGACGAGGCGGTGGACAAGACCGCGTTCACGCCGGGCTCGGCCGCGACCATCGGCACGCCCGACGATCTCGTAAAGGTGATCAAGGACGTCTACGCCAAGAGCGGTGGCTTTGGCGTCTGCGTGGGCTTCGTGCACGACTGGGCCAACCCGGAGAATACGCGCCGGAGCTGGGACATGGTCGCGCGCTACGTCGTGCCCGAGATCAACGGCTACGTGAACAAGCTGCGCGAGTCGCAGAAGTTCCTGATCGAGAATCGCGGCGTCTTCGACCGCGCCCAGCAGGCGATCATGGCCAAGATCATGCAGACCGAGGGCGGTGCCGAAGCGCTCAAGGTGACGAAGTCGCCGCGCTTCGCGGCGGCCTCGGCCGCGGTGCCGGACTTCGAGAAAGAGAACGCCCGCTAAGGGCTGGAACGGGGCGGCGCTTTCGGGCGCCGCCTCAGTTCTGCTGCTGCCGCCAGACGAAGATCGAGCTCATCGTGTAATTGAACGTGGCGCCGACGACGACGCCCGCGATGCCGGCAATCCACCAGCTTTCGTTCGACACGAACAGCCACGACGCCACGCCGATATTGGCGAGCGCACCCACGCCGCACACGACATAGAACTTCAGCAATCCGCCGAGCGCCGCCAGGCCGCGCAGCTTCATGTCGCTGTAGGTCAGGAGATTGTTGACCAGGAAGTTGGACGTCATGGCGATGACGGTCGCCACCGACTGCGCCACTTCGAAACCCAGCCCGCCCAGCATGCCCACGCGCAGGATGATCAGGTGGATGGCGAGGCCGATGGCGCCCACGATCATGAAGAACAGGAAGCGGACCGAGATCGCGCCGCCGGTCAGGCGGTGCAGCAGCAGCCCGAGGAAATCCATCATGGCGCGGCTGTCGAACTTGGAGAGGCCCTCCTGCCGGGAACGGAACTGGTAGGCCACTTCGGCGACGCGCACCTGGCCGCGGGTGCTGGCCAGGATATCGAGCAGGATCTTGAACCCCGACGAGATCAGGCTGGGGGCGACCGTCTCGAACACCTCGCGCTTCAGGGCGAAGAAGCCGCTCATCGGGTCGGAGACCGTCCGGCCGATGACGATGGTGGAGAGGCGGGTGGCGACCTTGCTGGCGAAGGCGCGGCGGGCGGAGAAGCCGTCCTCGGCGCTGCCGTCGCCCACGAACCGGCTGCCGATCACGATATCGGCCTCGTCGGCCTGCAGCTTGGCGATCATCGCCGGCAGGATGGTCTCATCGTGCTGGAGATCGGCGTCCATGACCGCGATGTAGGGCGCGGCAGAGCTGAGCGCGCCTTCGATGCAGGCGCCGGCGAGGCCGCGGCGACCGACACGGCGCAGGCAGCGCACGCGCGGATCGTCCTGGGAAAGCTGCTTGGCCACCTTCCAGGTGCCGTCGGGGCTGTTGTCGTCGACGAAGACGACTTCCCAGGGAATGTCGCCCATCGTCTTGTCGAGCAGCGCCACAAGGCGCGGCAGGTTCTGTGACTCGTTGAACGTCGGCGCGACGACGGTAACCGTCGGAGAAATCGATTGCATCCGCGGCCATTATATTGCGCTCACTGGTACCGTCCTACTGCGATTTCCGTCGCAGATCGGCCTTGTCTGGCGGGGCGGGGTCCCTAGACTCCGGCCAGATTTTTCAAGCGGCCGGTGCATTGGATGGTTCGATCGTTGGGGGGAGCGGGCAGGGGCTCCGACCGTCTCGTGGCTTGGTTGCCGGCGCTGTGCCTGGCGCTCGTCGTCGTCCTGACGGTGGCCTACACCGCGGCCGGCGCGATCGTGCGGCCCAACATGTATTCTGACAGCGGCTGGGGCTTCGTCGGCTGGTACACCCAGGCCCGGGCCTCGACGTTCAACCATTCGCTCGGACCTGACCTCGCGGACATCTCGCGCGAAGTCGAATCGTTCATGAGCACCTGGACGCCGGGTCAGCACATGGTGCCCGGCCTTGTCGAGAAGCTCGGCATGAGTCTCGGCCTCGCGATCATCGTCGTGGTCGCCGCCTTTTCGGTGCTGGGCCTGTTCGGCTGGTACGCGCTCTACCAAGCTTTCGGTTTCCCGCTTCAGACGATAGCGCTGACCCTGGCGATCATCGTCTGCAACCGGTTCTACAATCTCTCCTTCACCAACTATTCCGGCGGCGAGGTGCTGCTGTTCGGCGTCGCCCCCTGGTTCATCCTGATGGTCTGGCGGCTGCGCGATTTCAGGTGGTTTTCCGTCGTGCCGTTCGTGCTCGGCACTGCGGTGCTGGTCTTCGCCAAGCTGAGCGGCATCATCATCGGCGCCGCGATCGTGGGCGCGGCCGCGATCTGCGGCGACAAGGCATGGCTGAAGTGGGACACGGTCCGCAAGCTGGCCGTGGCAGGCGTGTCGATCGCCCTGATGGGCGTGATCTTCTACGTCTCCTGGTACACGCGCGGCGTCACGGCGGCCTCGATCCCCGCGACCATCCATCCCGACGGGCTGCTGTTCTATGTGTCCTTCGGGCTGGGCTCCATCTGGAGCGCCAGCCTGTCGCTGCTCGACCTCGGCAACTACCTGTTCCTCAATCCGGGCCGGCAGGTCCTGAAGTCGATCGACGCCATCTCCTATGTCTTCTTCCCGCTGGCCGTCGTCACTTTCGCCGTGACCTGGGTGCGGCTGCGCGACAGCTACGGCGAATACCTGCGCTTCGCCTTTTCCATGTCGGCCGCGATGCTGGCGGTCTTCCTGCTGACCTGGATGGCGGGAAAGTCCGTCAGCTTCGACGAGCGCCACTTCCGGGTGCCGTCACTGCTGCTGTTCGTCGGTGTCGTGCACGCCTTCATCACCAGCCGGTCGTGGCTGCTGCGACTCTCTTTCGCCGCCGTGGTGGGCCTGGCATGCCTCTATGGGGTGACCTCGTTCGTGACGCGCACGATCGCCAATTCGCACTATCCGATGGGTGACCGCGGCTTCCGGCAGATGAACGCCTCGGCCGAGGCCATCGCCTTCATCAGGACGATCGACCTTTCGGGGCCGGACGCCAGGAAGACGCTGATCTTCATGCCGTCGCCCGAGATCGCGCTGGAAGTCCGTAATGCGCGGACCTGGTCCAACCTGGCCGACTTCGATTCGCTGGAAGACCTCAAGGCGCAGGCCTATCGCGGCCATGTCGACCGCCTCTACGTCTTCGTCCAGAAGAGGCTGGTGGGCAACGGCAAGGCCGACGCCATCCTGCGCTCCTTCGTCGACTATCCGATCGACGGCTGGACCATGGTGCCGCTCGGCGACATGGTCTGCTTCTATCAGGTCCGCAATTAGCGGGCGGTGCTGTACTTGTAGTAGCGCACGATCTCGATGGGCATGAGATTGCCCTCCGAGTAGCGGTTGCTGACGCCGCCCAGCAGGCTGTTGATCGGACAGGCAAAGGAAATCAGGAAGCCCAGGATCGCGATGCCGCGCAGGTCCTTGAGGCCAAGCTTCGCCCGGGCGGCCACCGCCATCGACACGAACACGAGCGGCAGGGAGAAGGCCAGGCTGCGGTCGACGTCGAGCACCATGAACGACGCCGCGACGATCGCGCCTGTCGTGCCTGCGATGGCGAGCAGGGAGAACCACCACCGGTTCCGCACGAGAATGATGCAAGCGATGAGGAACCACAGCCACATGCCGGCCAGCACGTGTGGCAGCTCGTACTGCAGGTTCGGCAGGTTGATCGGCAGGACGCTGAAGCCCACGTCCTTGCCGGCGCCGATCGGGAGATGGAGCCCGTAGCCGAACATCAGCACGAGGCGGATCGCGCCGGAGATCAGGATGGCCGATGCCACGCTGAGGGTCTGCAGGTTGAACCAGCTCGGCCTGAGGTCGCTGCCGTTGCGCACGGCCCAGAACACGACGAGCAGCGGCGAGACGATGACGGCGCGTTCGTCGGTGAAGCAGGCGGCGATGACGGCCGGAATGATGACGACGGGATTGCGGAAGGCCACGGCGACCGTGAGGAATGCGAATGCGAAGGCATCGCCCATGCCGCCCAGCTGCAGGAAGGCGGCCTTGCCGGCGTAGATCGACGCGACGCCGAACACGCTGGCGAGCGCCACGATCCGGTCGCGGAACAGGTCCATCGCGATCTTGCCGACAAGCCACAGCATCAGGATGCCGAGTCCGTACTGGATCGCCAGCATCCCGCGCCAGTCGATGTGCAGGACCTTCATGGTGAGCGGCAGGGTCAGCCGGAAGGCGAGCTTCGCGTCGTGCAGCGCCTGGTCCTTGTACTGTTCGCCCGCGGTGGCCAGCGGATTGGCGGCCTGGCGCTCGAGAACCGGCCAGAAATTGACGATCTGCGAATCGGTGCCGAGGAAAAAGCTGATGCGGGGGAAGGAGATGAACAGCGATACCGCGACGGCCAGGGCCACGCCCCAGACCAGCCACAGGCGGCCGCCAGCCAGCAGGCCGAAAGCCCGCTCGAAGGTCGATATGACCGCGTCGTAGATCTCTTTCAGCATCAGATGTTGAGCCTGTTGAAGATGAAGTTGGGCAGGTTACGCACTACGAACATGATGAGCTGCCACTTGCGGGGCAGGTAGGCGACCGGCGTGCCGCGCGCGATGGCGTTCACCGTGCCCTCCGCCACGGATTCGACCGATGCGAGCTTCCGACCCTGGGCCTTGTACTGGGCCGTCATCGGCGTGTCGGTCGGGCCGGGCTTGATCAGGACGACCTTCACCCCGGTGCCGGCGAAGCGGTGCTGCATGCCCTGGGCATAGCGATCCATCAGCGCCTTGGAGGCGCCGTAGACATAGTTGGCGCGGCGGCCGCGGTCGCCGGCGACGGAGCCGATCATGCCGATCGTGCCATGGCCAGCCTGGGTCATCGCCCCGGCAAAGGCCTCGGCGAACAGGACGGGCGACACGCCGTTGACCTCGATTGCTTCGTGCGCCAGCCCGATATCGTCCTGGCAGGGCTGCTGCGGCGAGAGCACGCCATGGGCGATCAGCGCCACGTCGACCGGGGCTGTCGCGGTCCAGCGGGCCACGGCTTCGGCGATCGCCGATGCGGAGAGGAAGTCCATCGTCTCGACCGAGACCTCGGCCTCGGCGCCGCGCGCCTGAAGGTCGGCGGCGATGCGTCCGGCGAGGGTGACGTTGCGCGCCACCAGGATCAACTCAACGGGGCCCTGCTGCACCCACAGCCGGCAGCAATGCTCGGCAATGGCCGAGGTCGCGCCGATCACGACGATGCGCTTCTTCTGGTCCAACTCAATGCCCCATCAAACGGCGGGACATGCCGGAGCTCATCCCTGGATCGCGGAATCTCTCAAGTTGAGATGCCTTTGGATAGCCCGCTTCGAACAGGTCGCGCGGCATCCGCGCATCCTTGGCGAGGTAGAGACGCCCGCCGGCGGAGCGGACGACGGCGTCGAGCTCGACGAACAGGCGCTCGGTGCGGGCTCCCTTGTTCGGAAAGTCGAGCGAGAGCGTGATGCCGGCCGTCGGGAAACTCAGCAACCCGGGCGAGGGGCGTTCGCCGAAGGTCTTTATGACCGCAAGGAAGGAGCCCTGGCCGGACCGCGCGATGATGTCGAGGATGTCGCGCAGCGCCGCGGCCCCGGCGTCGCGCGGCACCACGAGCTGGTACTGGAAGAAGCCGCGTGGGCCGTAGAGCCGGTTCCAGTCCTGCATGTCGTCGAGCGGGAACAGGAAGGTGTCGAAGGGCCGGCGCTTGGTGCCGCCGCGATGGCTGTTCAGGTGATAGTAGACGCTGTTGAAGACCGGCAAGCTCAGCCGGTTGAACAGCGACAAAGGCGGCGTGAAGGGGATGGCGCGGCGGCGCGGGAGCGGCGGCTTGCCCGACTGGTCGACCGCCGGATTGGCGCGCAGGAAGATCCCGCGCAAGCGGCTGCCGGCGGTGCAGTCGAGCCACGAGACCGTGTGCTCCCACAGCGACTCCGAATCGTCGGCCAGGGTCAGGAACTCGTCGAGGCTGCGATAGGGCAGGATCTCCGTGTCGAGCCAGGGTCCCGCCACCGGCTGCAGCTGGAGCTCGGCGGTGGCGATCAGGCCAGTGAGGCCGATGCCGCCCACGGTGGCGGCGAACAGGTCGGGACGCACGCCCGGCCCGCAATCGACAACCTGGCCGTCGGTGCGCACCAGCGTGACGTTGCGGACATGATGGCCGAACGAGCCGACGCGATGATGGTTCTTGCCGTGGACGTCGTTGGCGATGGCGCCGCCCACGCTCACGATCTGCGTGCCGGGGATCACCGGCAGGCTCCAGCCGCGCGGCACCATGAAGCGCTGGATGTCGCGCAACTGCACGCCGGCCTCGCAGACCAGCCGGCCCATCTCCGGATCGAACGAATGGAAACGGTCGAGGCGCGCCGTGCTCAACAAGGAGCCACCCGGGTTCAGGCAGGCGTCGCCATAGCTGCGGCCCATGCCGAGCGGAATCGCGGGTCCCTTGCCCTGCACCTGTTCGAGGAGGGCAGAGATGTCGGACAGATCGATGACTTGATGAGGCTCCGCGCTCAGGCGTCCCCAGGAGGAAACAGGTCTCATCCGTCCTGTGCCCAAGATGCGAATTGTTCCGACAATGGTACTTGGTCCGACCATCGAAGGCCACGCCAATAACGTTGGCCGGCAAGGCACGGGGGCTCGCGAGGGATTGCCAGACTCCGGAAGAGTGCGCATACATGGCCCTCATGAAGGGTGTCTTGGGGCAATGAGTTCGCCTTCGTCCGGGGGAACGATCGTGGGGCTGATCCAGCTGGTTCGCCCCCGGCAGTGGGTGAAGAACGTCTTCGTCTTCGCGCCCCTGGTCTTTGCCCGCGAGTTCACAAACCCGGCGTCGATCAAGCTGTCGCTGCTGGCCTTCGCGCTGTTCTGCGCGGCCTCGTCGGCCTGTTACATCGTGAACGATCTGCACGATATCGAACGCGACCGACGCCACCCCACCAAGCGCCTGTCGCGCCCGCTCGCTGCGGGGCGCGTGTCGCGCGGTGGCGCGCTTTCGTTGCTGGGCCTGATCCTGGCGGGCCTCGCCGTGGCCGCGATCTTCCAGCCCTACGTGATGGCGGTGATCGCGGGCTATCTCGCGCTCAACATCGCCTACACCTTCGTGCTGAAGCAGCAGCCGGTGCTCGACATCTTCAGCATCGCCATCGGCTTCGTGCTGCGCATCTGCGCCGGCGCCGTGGCGCTCGACCTGCCGCTGTCGGGCTGGATGCTGATCACCACGCTCTGCCTCGCGCTTTACCTCGCCGCCGTGAAGCGGCGGCAGGAGCTGCTGGGCAGCGGCTCCGACGGCCGCGAGGTGCTGGACAAGTATTCTCCGTCGCTGATCGAGCGCTATGCGGAGATGTCGGCGACCGGCGCGCTGGTCTTCTACAGCCTGTTCGTGATGTCGGCGAACCAGAAGCTGACGGCGACCATCCCCTTGGTGATCTTCGGCCTGTTTCGCTACTGGTACGTGGTGGAGCGGCTGGGCGCCGGCGAATCGCCGACCGATGCGCTGCTGTCGGACCTGCCGCTGCTGGCCACCGTGGTGGCCTGGGTCGGCGTCTGCGCGATCGTCCTCTACGCGTAGACGACGCGTCCGTTACTTGCGGGCGAACGTATAGAAGCGGTGGCCGATGAAGCTGGTTGCCGCGGGCGCCATCACGCCGATCAGGTGGGCAATGTCGTCGGCATGCCAGGTGAAGCCGATGGCCGGGAACAGCACGCGCGCCAGGCCGACACTGATCATCCAGACGAAGCAAAGCGCCACGAGGTTGACCAGGACGAACCGGCGGGCTTCCGAGGCAACCGAGCGGCCCGAGGCCTCGAACACGAAGCGGCGCGCCAGCAGGTAGGCCGTCACCATGCCCAGCAGATAGGCCACCACCACGACTGCCTCGAACGGCATGAACTGGTTGAGCGCGTAGCGGCTGAGCAGGTTGACGAGGGCGGCGATGCCGCCTGTCGCGAGGAACTTCAGGAACTGGAGACTCATCGTCCCCAGTCTACCGGTTCTCGGCGCGCCAGACGCCGGGATCGTCGATCGCCTGCGCCATCAGCCTGCCGTAACGCACGCTTTCGGAGATGCCGCGATCCTCGGGGTAGTAGAAGCAGGTGTCGGCGATCTGCAGGCCCTCGATCGCGGTCTGCACCTTGGGGATCTTGGCGAGGAAGCCCGGCTCGCAGACGGGCTGGGCGTAGTTGAGCCGGCCGACCTGGCTCGCGCGGAGGTCGCTCGCCTGAAGGGCGGGATTGAGCTTCTGCAGGTAGCCGAACGCCTCGGCGACGAACTCCTCCGAGCTGCGGCCGAACTTCGGATGCGTCTGCGGCATGTAGTAGGGCACGTAGACGACGGTCTCCGGCAGGTGCCGCAGGTTCGAGAATTCAACGATGCCCGGAATGTCGATGCCGGCTTCGTTGATGTTCAGCCAGAAGTGTTTGGTGACAGGCTTGGCGAGCTTCAGCAGCACGCAGACGACGCCGATATTGTGGATCGCGTCGTACTTCGCCTTGGCCTCAGCGGACAGACTAGGCACCAGCTTCGACACGAAGGGCGTCGGCACGGTCGAGATGACGGCGTCGAACGGCTGCGCGGCGCCATCGACGACCAGTCCGGTGACCTTGCCGTTCTCGCTCGTGATCTCGTTGACCCGCGCGCCAAGCCTGAGGCTGCCGCCGCGCTTCACGACGGCGGCGACCAGTGTGTCGATCAGCGTCTGCGAGCCGCCGTCGATGTAGCCCAGCTCCTCCTGCAGGATCGAGGCGCGCGAGGTGCCGACGCGCTTGATGCGGGTCCAGATCCAGGCCGCCGAGATATTGTCGGCATACTCGAAGAACTTCAGCTCGAAGAGGCGGCGCCACAGCACGTCGTAAGCTCGCTGGCCGTCCCATTTCAGGATCCAGTCCCTGGCGTTCACCTTCTCTAGCGACGACCAGTCGGTGCGCCGGGTCGACAGGAACATGTGCAGGCCGTAGCGGATCTTCGAGATCAGGCCGAGCTTGGGGAAGGCGAGGAGGGCGAGCGGATCGCCCCAGCGATAGTGCTTGCCGTCGACGAAGTAGCCCATCGACGTCTTGCGCCAGACCATGCGGTCGGCGATGCCGAGTTCCTTCATCAGATCGAAGGTCGGCTGATCGGACTTGCAGACGAAATGGTAGAAGCGCTCGATCGACAGGCCGCCGAAATCGAAGTGAGCCGCCATGCCGCCGGCGATGCGATCGGCCTCGAAGACCGTGACCTCGTGCCCGCCCTTGAGCGCATGGTAGGCGGCGGCCAGCCCCATGGCGCCTGCTCCGATGACGGCGACGCGGGCCAAGCTCAGAACTCCAGCACGACGCTGGAATAGACCGGATCGCGGAAGGTCTCGCGCAGCCCGTCGAGGATTGGCGTCGACTTCACGCCGAAGATCCGAGGCCAGTCGATCACCTCGAACGTCTCGGGCACGACCAGGGCGGCGAGTTGGCTCACGGTAAAGGGCGGGTTGGAATCCACCATCGCGTAGAGCTGCAGCAGGGTGCGGAAGAGGCCGTAGGGGATGCGGACGATGGCGGCCTTGGCGCCGCTGGCTTCCTTCAGCGCGCGGATCAGGTCGATATAGGCGATCTGTTCCTGGCCGGAGATGTTGAACACCTGGCCGGGGCGCGGCTCGGCGATGCAGGCGGCGATGATGTTGCAGAAATCGCCGACATAGAGCGGCTGGCGGAGATACTGGCCGTGGCCCGGGATCGGGAACACCGGCGTGCGTCCCATGAAGCGCGCCAACCAGCCGAGATGCTTGCGGTCGAACCAGCCGTACATCAGCGTCGGCCGCAGCACGCAGGTCGGGATACCGCTTTCGAGGGCGAGCCTCTCCTGCGCCTTCTTGGACTCGGTGTAAAAATCATGCGCCAGCGAGTTCACGACCGACGAGCTGATATGGACGATCTGCCCGACGCCGTGCCGCCGCGCCGCCTCCAGCACACGCTCCGTGGCGACCACGTTGTTGGCGATGAAAGGCGCCTCGGTGAGGGCGGCGATCTGGGCGTGGCAGAGGACAAGGGTGCCGGCGCCGGCCAGCGCCTCCTGCCAGCCATCGTCGGTGGCCAGGTCGGCCTCGACCAGCCGGACGTCGGGATGGAGCCGGGCGAAGATCTTGTTGTTGGCGGGGTGCTTGTCGATGGCGATCAGCGGGCCCATGCCGCGCGCCTTGAGGCGGGGGATAAGATTCTGCCCGGCTAGGCCCGCCGCGCCCGTGATCACGATGGGGCCGCGGCTCATTGGAATTGCTTCCCGTGTGCAAATTGGGTCAAGGCACGGCGAAGGGCCGGAGAAGGAGGCACCGGAAAACCGATTTCACAACGAGGTTGGGAAGGGCGCGCTGGCTGGGGGACCTAGGGTCCCACCATAACTAGCCGTATGCCCTTGAATCAATGACTCTTTCGGTACCCGCAGATGGTTTATGGGAGCACCTTGGGAGCGATTGTGGGAGTGGTCAAGTGTTCCTGTCTTGTTCGTGATAGGGTGGCACCAACAATAGGCACTGGTCGTTGTGGAGCGTGAGGCATGGACATCAAGTCGCTTGCTGACAGGCTTGCCGAGCTGGAGGACCCAATCGGGGGCCACCGTAAAATGCGGGAGCTTGAGAGCATCGTCGATCCGCTCCGCGCCGCAGAGCGAGCAACATTAGGGGTGACCGACCATATGCCAAGCGCCGCTGAACAGGCGTATCGTCAGGCCGTCGGAGACGCAGCGACCGGCAGGGCTCGGCAGACTTCTGTCCTAGATGTGATGGAAGAGCGTATGCAGGTGCACTCAGCAGTAAGCCTCGCGGCGAAGATGGCTTCCAACCTTGCCGCGGACCTAGCTCGGCGCGAGTTTGCGGCAGCCTACCCCAGACCTACATCGGCTTGGCAAGTCGCTCAGCAAGAGATGGCGTCCGTCAGCGCCGCCTTGCGACGTGGAGATATGGCCTATGAAGCCGCGCGGCTTACTGCCCAAGATGCGACGCGAAGCGCCACTCGTCGTGCTGCAAGCGTACTCGCCGACGATTTGAAGGCCTATACCGGTGTGGGGGGTGCGCAGATGGCCGCGTTGGCCGAGGCGCAGCACATTCGGCGGGTCGCCGACGAGTACGCAATGGGCTTCCGACTTCCCGGGCTAGAAGAGGCCAACCGGCTGTATGCCGATGCAATACGAGGCTCAGGCTTCGCTGGAACGCTCGGCCAGCTCACAAGTGCCGCCGAAGCGAACAGAGCTTTCAATGAGATGCATCGTCCGTGGCTGCATGAAGCTGACCCCGCGAGATCGGTCCGCGGGTTTATCGAATTGCAAGCTGTTGGCAGGCTCTTGTCCGTCTCAATGCCGTTTTCCGTCGAGGCTTCGGCAGCCTACCGATCGGTGCTTGGCGACTGGCGCGATACCGTTCCTGTTGGTTCCGCGATCATTGCAGACCTAGAGGCTCGGGCGGAACTATACCGCTCAAGAGGATTCGACGGGGCCTTGACGGACATGCCTGCCGATGCCTTCGCCGAGAGCACCAAGGTAACCAGGGTCAGTACGGAAAGGCCCGCACTGATCGCTATCTTCGCCCCACCTGTCGAGGCGCCCGATGACGAGGCAGAGGAAGCGGCGTTCGAGAGGACCAACAAGGCGCACGACTGGCTGCAACGCTTTGAGACGCAGGTTCGGCGGTTCATCGACGAAAGAATGCGAGCGGCATTCGGCGGGGGATGGCCTAAGCATCGCCTGCCAAACGGTATGTACGACAAATGGCTAGAGAAGCGCAGCGCGGCGGGCGCCCGAGCAGCGGCAGTACCGATTGTTGCCTTCGCTGATTTCACTGACTACCTCGCTATCATCTTACGCCGAGACAATTGGCGCGAGGTGTTCGCTCCGTACTTCGAGCGTGAAGAAGCTGTGCGGGAATCCTTCCAAAGGCTCTACCCAATCAGGCTTGATACGATGCATGCCCGTTTGATTACGACCGACGATGAGCTGTTCCTCTATGTCGAGGTCAGACGAATAATACGGGCGATCACACGGCACTAAAATGTCCTCGGCTCCCAAGGTTATTGAGGGCAGAAGGGACTCTCACTCTCGGCAGCTCTCGCGTAGACCGACGACGTGGCAGCGTGATTGAGCTACGACCCAAAGCGGGGACCGTCTAATGTGGGGCACCTGCTTGTCCGGCTTGCTGCATCGTTGGCGACCGTGTGCCAAGTTACCCCCATCTTCCCTCGTGTAGGACAATCGGACCGGCCGTTGCGCGCATGTGGAAGGGCGCGCGTTTGGCGGAGGGGCGCGCAATGGGGAGTGACGAGCCAACGCTGTTGGGAGGGCTCAGAGATTTTCCTGCGAATCGTCGGGCATCGGCACTGGTCCGTTTGCTTCTCGTATCAAACACACTCACAGTGCCCGCACAAGTTGCAGATAAGTGCGGGACCAAATGGCTAAGATTTTCATTTCCTCAACCGACTACGGCATCGACGAAGTTTGGGCAATTCATAGCGCGCTTGTTGCGAGAGGCCACGAAGTCACAAATTCTCACGAAGTACCTCCAGGAGATGCGGCTCTCGATTTCAGTTTGGCTCGCATAAATGAGGCAGAAGTTTTTATCCTTTTCATAGGGGGGATGCTTGCTGTCGGTGTTGAGCTGGAATTAGGACACGCCCTGGCAAAAAGAGAAGAAACAGGCGTGCCGCTAGTTCTGCCGGTTCGCGTCAACAATGCGCAACTTCCCCCGGAACTCCGCAGCGTAGTTTGCATTGAACTCACGCAAAGTCGGACCCTCGAACAGATCATGAGGGACATCGATCGCGGAATTGAAGCATTTATGGTGCGAAGGGCGGCAGAGAAGCTAAAGGTCGCAGTCGCAACAGAAAAGATCGAATCGAGTTCCGCCACTTTTATCGATGATACAATGAAGGATCTTCGACAAGGCGCTCTTTCAAATAACAGACAGAGTCTCTTTTGGTATTGCCTTGGCTTCTCAGCTCTACTCGGCGGAGCCGGAATAACCTTTCTTGCGTATTCGTCGCTATCGAAAGCGCCCTCAGATGACGGCTGGGCATTAGTCGCGCTATTGGCGGTCAAAGGCGTAATCGTGGTCGGCCTACTTGTTGCGTGTGCCAAATACGCCTTTGCGTTGGGAAAGGCATATTCAAACGAGGCGCTGAAAAATCTAGATAGAATTCACGCGATCGCCTTCGGACGCTTCTACCTCCAGCTCTATGGAACCAACCTTAAATGGGAAGAAGTGAAGGAAGCGTTCCAAAACTGGAACATTGATAGGCAGTCGTCGTTTGCGGGAATCGAGGCAAACCAGATAGATCCGCAGCTCTTGGATAAAGTCGTTGATTTGGTGAAATCAATGAAGCCAACTAAGTGATGGGGCTATCCAAGCTGCGCTGAGGTGATAGCTCGGTGCGACCTAGGAGGGCTTGGGCGAATTGCCGTTCTCTTGGCCATCATCCTGGCAGCACGTAGTACGACAGCATCGCGTGTCGATGCGGATGCGGTTCTCCATCTCTTCCTAGCAGACGCACTATAGTCTCCGGCAGCCCACAGGAGAGCACCGGGCGGATGCTCTCTGGTAGGCCGTGCTCCTTGATCAGCCGGTCTGCGGCCTGCTTAACAGTCCGATCAATCCAACCAGCAAGCCCCTCTCGGGCATCCCAAGGGCGTCCGATGCGACCTCAAGATCGAGGCCAATGCTGTCACGCTGTTCGTCCACATCAGCGAACCGGGCGTACACGTGCCGTACTCGCGACGTCAGGAGGCGGACGTGTGTATCGTTCCCGAGAGCTTCCGCTAGGCAGGCTTGGTGAATAGCTTGAAGCGTTGGGGAGAGGACACTGTCAGAGCTGCATGATCGCAGAGAGAACTGAGCCTTCGGCAAGGTCTTCAGCCTGCCTGCAATTACGTGTAGATACCGAGACTGCGGTTTCGCTGCTCAACGGTCCAAGGAGCAGGTGGCGAAAATGGTAGACGACCCGTTTCCGGGCGAGGGCCGTGGAGTTGTTATGGGAAAATCTGTGGGCGCACCATGGGCGCTTGGCCGGCAAATCCGCACTTTCCGAAGTTGCTCCGGAACTGAAAGCAGCCAATTTTCAAGGAAAACACCACATGAGGTGGCTGGGGGACCTGGATTCGAACCAAGACTAACCGGGTCAGAGCCAGTTGTTCTACCGTTAAACTATCCCCCAAGGACCTTGCGGACCTCGCGCGCCGCACGATTTAGCGATGACGGACAGGATTGGCAAGCACCCCTCGCCGTGGACGTTTTCCTCAGATACCATCCCGCCAAGGAAAAGGTTGAGAATGGCCGGGGAATCCACCCTCAAGGGAGGCTGGCACAGCGGTCGATTTGCGCACACTTTCGCTGCCATTGATCTCGGCACCAACAATTGCCGGCTTCTGGTCGCGAAGGCATCGGTCGAGGGTTTTGAGGTGATCGATGCCTATTCTCGCCCCGTCAGGCTGGGCGAGGGGGTGGCGCTGAGCGGTTCGCTGTGCGGTGAAGCCATCGAACGCACGCTGCATGCGCTTGGCGTCTGCGCGTCCAAGATCGAGCGCAATCGCGTGACACGCGCCCGTCACATCGCCACCGAGGCCTGTCGCCGCGCCTGCAACGGCGAGGATTTTCTGGGCATGGTGAAGGCCCGCACCGGGCTCACCTTCGACCTGATCCAGCCTGCCGAGGAGGCGCGGTTGGCGCTCGCGAGCTGCGAGAACCTGCTCGATCCAACGATTCCATTCGGCCTGCTGATCGACATCGGCGGCGGCTCGACCGAGGTGAGCTGGATCCGGGTCAAGCCGCGCGACGGGCGACAGGGCTGCGCGACGACCGAGCTGATCGGCATGACGTCGGTGCCGTGGGGCGTCGTGACGCTCACCGAATCCTGCACCCGCGGCCAGCCGCGCGAACGACCGCTCAGCCGCGCCTGCTACGATGACATGGTCGAGAAAATCCGCGCCGACCTGCGGCCGTTCTGTGCCCTGCACCAGATCGGGCCGGCGATCGCGCGTGGCGAGGTCCAGTTGATCGGCGCTTCAGGCACCGTGACGACGGTTAGCGCTCACCATCTCGGCCTGAAGCGCTATAACCGGACCATGGTCGACGGTTCGAGGATCGGCCGAGAGGAAGTTTTGCGTATCTGTGACGAGCTTTCCGTGATGTCGGTCGACCAGCTGACCCATCTGCCCTGCATCGGCGACGATCGCGCCGACCTCGCGCTGGCGGGCGGGGCGATCCTCGAGGCGGTGTGCCGCCAGTGGGCGGCGCCGGTCGTGCGCGTGGCCGATCGCGGCCTGCGCGAGGGCGTGCTGATGGACCTGATGCGCCAGGCCGACCGCGAGGCCGACCAGCTCTGCCGTCGGGCCAACTGACGATGGCCAAGGACAAGAAAGGCAGCCTTCCGACAGGTCGGCGCGCCACGGTCCGCGTGAAGACGGCGCGCGGCCGCACGGTGTCGTCGCAGCGCTGGCTGCAGCGCCAGCTCAACGATCCCTATGTCGAGGAGGCCAAGAAGCGCGGCTATCGCTCGCGGGCGGCCTTCAAGCTGCTGCAGATCGACGACCAGTTCAAAATCCTGAAGCCCGGCGCCCGCATCGTCGATCTCGGCGCGGCGCCCGGTGGCTGGACCCAGGTCTCGGTCGAGAGGGTCAGCTCGGGCAAGAACAAGGGCGTGGTGATCGGCATCGACATCACGCCGGTCGAGCCGATCGCCGGCGCCACGGTGCTGGCCAAGGATTTCTATGACGAGGATGCGCCTTCCGTGCTCACGGAGCTGTTGGGCGGCCCGGCCGACGTGGTCATGAGCGACATGGCGGCGGCGGCGACGGGCGAGACCCAGGTCGACCATATGCGCATCATGGGACTGGCCGAGCTCGCGCACGACTTCGCGCGCGAGATCCTGAAGCCGGGCGGCGCCTTCGTCGCCAAGGTGCTGCGGGGCGGCACCGAGCGGACGCTGCTCGACCGGCTGAAGAAGGATTTCGAGAAGGTCCGCCATTTCAAGCCCGAGGCCAGCCGGGCCGACTCGGCGGAAATGTATGTCGTCGGGACGGGCTTCCGCGGCTAGATTTCGCCGCCTCAGCCCAACCCGGAGAATTCCATGTCGCTCGGCATGTACGCCGCTTCCATCCCCGTCTATCAGCGCCAGCTCGGCGCCATGGCCAAGGTCCTCGAGAAGGGCTCGGCCTGGGCCGCCGCCAAGAAGGTCGACGAGGCCGTCCTGGCCGCCACCCGCATGACGCCCGACATGCTGCCGTTCACGCGCCAGGTCCAGATCGCCTGCCGCTTCGCCGAGGAGAGCGCCGCCCGCCTGGCCGGCGTCGAAATCCCCGCGCCGCATGACAATTCGGAGAAGACGCTGGCCGATCTCCAGAAGCGCATCGCCGCGGTCCTGGCCTATATCAAGGGCTTCAAGCCCGAGCAGATCGACGGCAGCGAGGGGCGGGAGGTCGTCCTGACCATCGCCGGCAGCCCGCTGAAGCTGACGGGCGAGCAGTATCTTCTGCATTTCGCCCTGCCGAACTTCTATTTCCACTGCACGACCACCTACGCAATCTTGCGCCAGTCCGGTGTCGAGATCGGGAAACGCGATTTCTTGGGCGCGGCTTAGGAATACTTGTGCATAACCGCCCCGCGTAAGCGTCCCCAGCTTGGGCTTGGCTTGCGCGCAGCGGTGTGTATAAAGGCTCGCCAACCCGGCGGCCCTCTCCGAGGGCCGCCGTTTTTATTTCTCCACGATGGAGGTTGGTATGCAGATTCAGGAAGCGCTCACCTTCGATGACGTCCTCCTGAAGCCTGCTGCCTCGTCGGTCCTGCCCGGACAGACCGACACCCGCACACGCCTCACGCGCACCATCGAACTCAACATCCCGCTGATGTCGGCGGCGATGGACACGGTTACCGAATCGGGCATGGCCATCGCCATGGCCCAGGCCGGCGGCATCGGCGTCATTCACAAGAACCTCGACGCCGAGGCGCAGGCCAACGAGGTTCGCCGGGTCAAGAAATTCGAGAGCGGCATGGTGGTGAACCCCGTCACCATCAATCCCGAGCAGACGCTGGCCGACGCGCTGGCGCTGATGGAAGCCAACCAGATCTCCGGCATTCCCGTGGTCGAGCACAGCGGCAAGCTGGCCGGCATCCTGACCAATCGCGACGTGCGCTTCGCCACCGACACCGGCATTCCTGTCAGTGCCCTGATGACCAAGGAGAAGCTGGTCACGGTCCGCGAAGGTGCCACCAAGGAAGAGGCCAAGCGGCTCCTTCACCAGTTCCGGATCGAGAAGCTGCTGGTCGTCGACGATGCCTATCGCTGCATCGGCCTGATCACCGTCAAGGACATCGAGAAGGCCAACAAGTTCCCCGGCGCCAGCAAGGACGAGAAGGGCCGCCTGCGCACCGCCGCCGCGACGGGCGTCGGCGAGGACGGGCTGCGCCGCGCCCAGCTGCTGATCGACGCGGATGTCGACGTGATCGTGGTCGATACCGCGCACGGCCATTCGCGCGGCGTGCTCGAGGCCGTGTCGCAGGTGAAGAAGCTCAGCAACTACACCCAGGTCATGGCGGGCAATGTCGCCACGCGCGAGGGCGCCCAGGCGCTGATCGACGCCGGCGCCGACGCCGTGAAGATCGGCATCGGCCCGGGCTCGATCTGCACCACCCGCATGGTCGCGGGCGTCGGCGTGCCGCAGCTCACCGCCATCATGGAAGCAGCCGAAGCCTGCCGTGCGGCCGGCGTGCCGGCGATCGGCGACGGCGGCATCAAGTATTCCGGCGACCTTGCCAAGGCGATCGCGGCCGGCGCCGACTGCGCCATGATCGGTTCGCTGCTGGCCGGCACCGACGAGGCGCCGGGCGAGGTGATCCTCTACCAGGGCCGTTCCTACAAGTCGTACCGCGGCATGGGCTCGATCGGCGCCATGGCGCGCGGCTCGGCCGACCGCTACTTCCAGCAGGAAGTGCAGAGCACGCTCAAGCTGGTGCCCGAGGGCATCGAGGGCCGCGTGCCCTACAAGGGCGGCGTCGGCAGCATCCTGCATCAGCTGGTCGGCGGCCTGCGTGCGGCGATGGGCTACACCGGCAACGGCACGATCCGCGAGATGCAGAGCAATTGCCAGTTTCTGCGCATCACCGGCTCTGGCCTGCGCGAGAGCCACGTGCACGACGTCGAGATCATGCGCGAGGCGCCGAACTATCGTGGCGGCATGTAGGTCTTGAGGGCTCCGGAAATCCGCTCCGCCGCGATCTGGTGGCCGAGCGGGCCGGGATGCGATGTCCTGAACACGGCCGCATAGCCTTCGCGCTTCACGGCCGCATCGATGTCATCGAACAAATCGAGCGCGCCGAAGCCTGAGGCGCGGGCGCAATCCAGCACGACGGCCGACAGACGGCGCTGCTCGCGCGCATAGTCGGCGTCCTTCCAGACATAGGGATCGTATTCCGCGACCACGAGCGTCGGCACGTCGAGGCTCGCCAGGCGCTTCATCAGCGGGCAGGCCATCGCTTCGCCGGTGCCGCGCGGCAGCACGCGGGCATGGTCGATCGACCATTCGTACTGCCAGCCCTTGTGGCGCAGGATCGTGTCCAGAAGGACCGACCAGCCGAACAGGCGCTGCCAGAGATCGAGCGTCGCGGCCGGCGGCGGCGAGGGCGGCACGGGCACGTTGCGCAAGGTCAGCGTGCCGGCGTCGTGCTCGAAGTAGGGTTTCTCCGCACCCCAGACGCGCTTCATCTCGGCCCGCCGCAGATCCTCGGCGATGAAGACGACGATCAGCGCGGACGGTTTGGACTGGCGCACCACCTGCTCGGCGCGCAGCACGATCTGGTCGAGACCGTAGCCGCTCACGCCGGCATTGACCGCGCGATGCCCGATCATCGACTGCAGCAGCGCCACCCAGGTCTCGCCGTCACGCACCTCGTCGCCATGGGCGTAGGAATCGCCGACGGCCACCAAGGGCGGCTCTGCCAGCACCGTGCCGGCGGGGGCCGGCGCGAAGCGGTAGCCGTGCAGGTCGTAGGTGACGCCGTCGCCGGTGTAGCCAGGACGTGTCACGAATCCCAGGTCGCTGTGATGCGTCAGACGCCCGTCTCCCGAGCGCCGCGTCATCTCGCGTTCCTTCAGGATGATGTTAGACCAGTCGAGCAGCGCGGCGGGGCCTCGCCACAGCCGGCAGCCGAGCTCCAGGACGAACAGGCCCACCACCAGCGAGACGAGGACCAAGGTCGCCCGTCCGAGCATGTCAGTGAGCCTTGCCGCCCAGCGCACCGGCGATCAGCCGCGCGATCAGCGCGTTGCCCGCAGCATTCATGTGCCACTGGCTGTAGAGGTCGCGCGGCTGGGGCGTGGCGGCCATCGCCTCGTAGCTGTCGAGCGTGGCGAGGCCATTCTGTTTGCCGCAGGCCAGCAGGCCCGCCGTCAGGCGGCGCTGCTCGGTCGCGAAGGCCGGATCGTTCCACACGACGGGATCGTATTCGGCGACCAGCAGGACCGGCGCGCCGCTGCTTTTCTGCAGCTCGGCCAGCCGCGCCGTGAGCTGACAGGAGATCCGCTCGCCGGTACCCTTTGGATGGACGCGGACATGATCGCCATACCAGGTGTGCAGCAGGCCCAGCCGCCGGATGACGAAGTCGAAGGCGGCGGAATAGCCCAGCGTCCACTGCCAGAAGTTCAGCGTCGCGGCCACGGGCGGGGGCGGCGGCACCGGGACGTTGCGAAGGCGCAGCGCATCGCCCTCGAGATCGAAATACGGCTTGTCGGCCCCCCACATCCGCCGCATCTCGGTCCGGCGGATGTCGTCGGCGATGAAGGCGACGACGATCGATTTCGGCTTGTAGAGCGGCGCCAGTGCCTCGGCGCGCAGCACGATCTGGTCGAAGCCATAGCCGCTGACGCCGCCATTGAGCACGGGCCGGCCGGTCAGCCGCTGGAGATCGGCCGGCCAGGTTTCGCCGTCGGACACTTCGTCGCCGAACGTGAAGGAATCGCCCACGGCAAGAATGGGCGATTTGCCCTCGACAGGTGCGCTCGCCATGCCGCGCAGCCCGTTGCCGTCGATCGTGAGGCCGGGCGCGCTGTAGCCGGCCCGCAGGACGTAGCCGACCTTTTCGTCGTAGAGGCTGCGGCCGCTTTCGCGTTCGACCAGTACCTTGCGCGCATCGAGCACGAAGTTGGGCCAGACGAACAGCCAGTGCCAGGTCACGGCGCGAACGCCGATTTCGAGCAGGCCGAGGCCGATCACCACGGACACGAGGATCAGGGCCGCGCGGCGAAGGGGCTCGGACCGGGGGCGTTGCGCGTCGGGCTTATTCATCGTAGCGGCATGCTTTGAAAGGGAGACAGACGTGACACCGGGCGCGCGGGTGGCCGCCACCATAGAACTCCTCGACGAAATCGTCAGCCATAGCGAACGGCCGGCCGATCTCGTCGCCAACGCTTATTTCCGTTCGCGCCGCTATATCGGCGGCGGCGACCGCCGGGCCGTGTCCGAGCGCGTGTGGAACATCCTGCGCCGCTACGGGCAGCTCGCCTGGTGGCTGGATCGCACGCGCCATCCCGATCGCGGGGCGCGCGCCATCGTGGGCGCCGACCTGATGCTGGTGGACGGGCTCGACATCGCCGCGGTCCAGGGCATGTTCGACGGCGGGACCTATCGTCCGTCGATGCTCGACGAGGCCGAATACCGCGCGCTGCGCCAGATGGACGGCCATTCGCTGCCCCATCCCGAGCAGCCCGACTGGGTGCGTCTCAACGTCCAGGAATGGGTCGCGCCGCACTTCAAGGAAGCCTACGGCGAGAACTGGGGGCGGGAGGTCGCCGCCATCGAGAATCCGCCGCCGGTCGACCTGCGCGTGAACCGCCTCAAGGCGACGGTGGAGCAGGCGCGCGAGGCGCTGGCCCGCGAAGGCATCGACACCGAGACGATGCGCTACGCCACCGATGGGCTGCGCCTGAAACGGCGGCTGTCGGTCGTGAAGGGCGAGGCCTTCCAGAACGGCCTGGTAGAAATCCAGGACGAGGGCTCGCAGCTCGTGGCCGCTTTGGTCGATGCCCAGCCCGGCATGCAGATCGCGGACTATTGCGCCGGCGCCGGCGGCAAGACGCTCGCCATGGCCGCCTGCATGAACAACAAGGGCCGCGTCGTGGCGATGGACGTCTACGAATCGCGCCTCGACCGCTCGGCGCAGCGGCTGCGGCGGGCAGGGGCGCATAATGTCGAGCGTCGCGCCATCGATGCCGACAATCGCAAATGGTTGAAGCGCCAGGCCGGCGCCTTCGACCGCGTGCTGGTCGACGCGCCCTGCACCGGCACGGGCACCTGGCGGCGCAATCCCGATGGCCGCTGGACCCTGCGGCCGGAGGATCTGGCGGAGCTTCTCCCCAAGCAGGCGATGATCCTCGATGCCGCGTCGAAGCTGGTGAAGCCGGGCGGCGGGTTGATCTACGCCACCTGCTCGGTGCTGCCGGCGGAGAACGAGAAGCAGATCGCGGCCTTCCTGGAGCGCAACGACAATTTCGAAGTCGTGCCGGTCGCCGCCATCTGGCGCGAGGTGCTGGCCAGCGAGCCGCCGCCCGAGGCCGAGACCGCGCCCTATCTGCGCCTGTCGCCGCTGAAGCACGGCACCGACGGCTTCTTTGCCGCCGCACTTGTGCGCAAGTCGGCCCAGAAAGCCGCGCCGGCGGAAAAGGCGCCCGAAGAGCCGCAGCCCGAACAGCCGCAGCCCGAACAGCCGGAGCAACAGCCCGGCGAGTCCACCGAATGATCCGCATCCGTCGCGCGGCCCGGCGGGACGCCTCCGCCATCGGGCGGGTCCATGTCGAGACATGGCAGGCGACCTATGCCGGCCTGCTGCCCGACGCGATGCTGGTGGCCATGTCGGACGTGCGCCAGTCGGCCTGGTGGTCGCAGCTCCTGGAGGACCCGGGCGAGGCGCGGGGCGTCTTCGTGGCCGACGACAAGGACATGGGCGTCGTGGGCTTCGGCAGTTGCGGCCCGGTGCGCGACCCGCCGGAGGGGCTGGACGGCCGCGAACTGAAGGTCGGCGAGGTCTACACGCTCTACGTCGAGCCGGATTTCCAGAACATGGGGCTGGGGCGGCGGCTGCTCGATGCGCTGTTCCGCCAGCTCAAGGCCGACCGCTGCGACACCGCCGTCCTGTGGATGCTGGCCCAGAACCCGACCCGGTTCTTCTACGAGGGGCTGGGCGGGGAGCGGGTGGGCGAGCGGATCGACACGATGGGCGGCACCGACGTCGACGAGATCGCCTATGTCTGGCGCACCCTCGGCGCACCCCTGATCCGGCGCAAGCTGGCCGCGGACGACTAGGATCAAGCCGGACCGCGGGCCTCCAGGCCCGCTCAGATTCTTGAGGCGGGCTCGCGCGGGGTAACCCCCCGCGCTGAGGAGGCCCGCGGTCCGCATGAGAAGACATCCACACCACAACGGTTGCTGCCCCGGCCGGGCGCGCTTATATCGCTCCATGACCGACCGTTTGCTGATCGTTGATTTCGGGTCCCAGGTTACCCAGCTCATTGCCCGCCGCGTGCGCGAAGCCGGGGTTTACTGCGAAATCCTGCCCTTCCAGTCCGTCGACGAAGCCAAGATCAAGGCCTTCGACCCACGAGGGATCATCCTCTCCGGCGGCCCGGCGTCGGTGACCGAGGGCCAGTCGCCCACCGCCCATCCCGCCATCTTCAAGGCCGACGTGCCCGTGCTGGGCATCTGCTACGGCGAGCAGACCATGGCCAAGGAGCTGGGCGGCTCGGTGGAGAGCGGCCACCACCGCGAGTTCGGCCGCGCCGAGGTCGAGATCAAGGCCTCGACCCGCCTGTTCGACGGCGTCTGGCAGCCCGGCGACCGCAAGCAGGTCTGGATGAGCCACGGCGACCGCGTGACCAAGCTCCCGGCCGGCTTCTCGGTCGTCGCCACCAGCGAGAACGCGCCCTTCGCCGCCATCGCCGACGAGAGCCGCGGCTATTACGGCGTGCAGTTCCACCCCGAGGTGATGCACACGCCCGACGGCGCCAAGCTTCTGCGCAACTTCGCGCTGAACATCGCCGGCGCCAAGGGCGACTGGACGATGGCCGCGTTCCGCGAACGCGCGATCGCCCAGGTCCGCGCCCAGGTCGGCAAGGGCAAGGTGATCTGCGGCCTGTCGGGCGGCGTCGACTCCTCGGTCGTGGCCGTGCTGCTGCACGAGGCGATCGGCGACCAGCTCCAGTGCGTGTTCGTCGACCACGGCCTGTTGCGCAAGGACGAGGGCGAGCAGGTCGTCCGCCTGTTCCGCGACCACTACAACATCCCGCTGATCCACGCCGACGCCTCGGAGACCTTCCTGAAGGCGCTGGCGGGCGTCAGCGACCCGGAGAAGAAGCGCAAGACGATCGGCGCGCTGTTCATCGACGTCTTCGAGGCCGAAGCCAAGAAGATCGGCGGCGCGAACTTCCTGGCGCAGGGCACGCTCTATCCCGACGTGATCGAATCCGTCTCCTTCACCGGCGGACCTTCGGTGACGATCAAGAGCCACCACAATGTCGGCGGGCTTCCCGCACGCATGAACATGAAGCTGGTCGAGCCGCTGCGGGAGCTGTTCAAGGACGAGGTGAGGGCGCTTGGCCGGGAGCTCGGCCTGCCGGCTGACCTGGTGAACCGCCACCCGTTCCCGGGCCCGGGCCTCGCCATCCGCATCCCCGGCGACATCACCCGGGAGAAGCTAGACCTGCTGCGCGAGGTCGACGCCGTCTATCTCGACGAGATCCGCAAGGCCGGCCTCTACGACGAGATCTGGCAGGCCTTCGCCGTGCTGCTGCCGGTCCGCACCGTCGGCGTGATGGGCGACGGCCGCACCTACGACCAGGCCTGCGCGCTCCGAGCCGTCACCTCGACCGACGGCATGACCGCCGACTACTACCCCTTCGACCACGCCTTCCTCGGCCGCGTCGCCAACCGCATCATCAACGAATGCCGCGGCGTGAACCGGGTGACGTACGACATCACCAGCAAGCCGCCGGGGACGATTGAGTGGGAGTGACGGGAGTGGCTGAAACCGGCGGCTAGCGTCGTCGGCGTTGGATGATCACTCGAACGCCTCTTCCTGTGAACTCTCACGCTTCCGCTCGTTCGCGATCCAGTGGTCAATGGCTTTGTTCGCTGCAGCCAGCCAGGTATCGACTTCGGCGTCCCTAATATCCGCGAGTCCCGCGAGCTTCGTCTTCCTCAGCTCAAGTATCGTCGAGAGTGGGCCCCAGCCGCCGTCCGGATGGATGCGGGAATGGAAATCACCAAGGAAGGCGGCCTTGTTTGGCGCATGCTGCAACAAGACGATAAATTGCTCGGATAGACCGGTGACTTCGTCGAGGTTCCCGAGCTTGAATATTGGAAAAGCGCGCCCAAGATTTGGGTAGCGCCGCTCGGGCGCAATATTCGCCCAATCGACTAGTATCGACATCTCAACAGCAGCCAGCGGTGACAGTTGGTTGGCGTGGGTGTCGAACATATCTTCGACCAAGTCGCCGTCCTCAGGATCCACTAGGCAGTCAAGTGCTACGACCGGTTGCACTTTGAACATCGCCGAGAGCATGAAGTGAGCGTCGAATGCGTAAATCTCGTACGCCCTCACCGTCTTGAGAATGCGCTGACAAAGTCGTCGAGCCGCGTCTGCTGCGTCGACTCCTTTGAAACACAGTTCGACTAGGCTGCCGAGATGATGGTCGCGCGACTGCCTTTCCTGGCCAAAGCCGCGCTCCGTTAGGAGTTGCCGCCCATAGTCTACCAAAGCTTTTGGGGGAGGCTCCTTGTCTTTGGTGAAGGCAAGATGGAGATAAACAATATCCAATGCGACACCGAGACCGTTGTCCAACCTTGTGATCGCGTCGAGCAGTTGGATGAAATTCTCTGCTTCAGTGCGATCAACCACTCCGCCCCGTAGGCTGTAGAAATTTGAAGCTTGGACCGGCCCACCATCGGCTAGCCGGCGAAGGCGATCAAGGCCGTCCCCGTCGAGGCCGACGTGAGACTGGAGATATGGAAGACAGGGGCGCATCACGTCATCCTGCATCGCTGCCTCAAGAAACCTTGAGACGATCGCCGGCTCTGTGGTTTTCAATTGCGTGACGAAACCACCCATCACCGCGGCGTTGCGGTTTGCGGGGGCGACCTTGCGATATGCGTCTGTGAGCATAGCCCAAGCTGTCTCGACGTCGGATGTTCCCTGTGCGAGACCTTGTCCAAACTCAAACGCGCGAGCCGCCTGCTGCGCCGAGACTTCCGCAAGAAATGCAGCAAGCTCTTCGTCGTCTGCAGCCATGGCTTTGCCGAGGTCAACGGTTTGCGAGGATGCTCGCTGGTGGGCCTTCATCGGGTCGGAGTCCCCGTCATCTGCGACATCGAAGTCGACATTGTGTTGTGAGAGGACTAATGCTCGGGTGCGGTCGAGCAAGCGTGTCGGCTTCAGTCGCTCGATAAGTGCCTCTAGGCGTGGTCGGTCGACGTGCTTACCATCGCCATCCCATCGCAGTGATGCGCGCAAGCCGATCCAGCCGTCTATCCAAGCGCCATCTTTCAGGAAGTAGTCAGCGGCGGATTCGATGTGCGAGCGGCAGCCCTCTATCCGCCAAAGTCCCCGCGCGTGCTTGCCGAGCAACACCCTGGCATTGTTGCTGCTACCAAGAGCGTAGAGCGCAAGGTCGATCGCACCATTGAACCAAGCATCGACGTCATTATCCGTTGCTGGCCTCCAACCGAAATCGCGAGGCCGCGCGCCGAAGTCGAATGTCGTGCTCGAACTGAAGTGCGAAGTCTTCAAAAGACCGTTGAGGGCGATACGGCCCACCGACGCAATGGTGGGATTGCTGTCGAGGAGAAGAGTGCGGGCCAGCTCGCGGCGTTGGTCCGGTGATGCTTTGGTTCCCGAAAGGTGGATGTGGAAAAGTTCGGCAAATGGCCCGCGCGCGGGATCGGTGTTGAAGCCGTCGGGTTCGACGCTCGCGAATTGCGCTAGCATCCGCCCGGTCCTTTCAAATAGTTCCGGCGTGTAGGCCATCACCTTCAGTAGTCGGATCCACCTGAAGCGCACCCGATTTGCCAGTGCCGTCACCTGCTGACCGTCCTCTTCAGCCAGCACGTGTTCCATCGCCGCGAGGACTACATCAGGGGATGCCGGTGCGAGGTTCGTTAGAATCTCGAAGCCAATGTCTCCGAGATCAAAGATGTTGCCAATTGGCCCCGTCGGCTTGAGCAATCGGCTGACGATCGCGCGGGCTTCGGCACTGTCGTGAAGATATCCCAGTCGACGTGAGATGGATTTGATCAGTCGAAGAGATGCCGTGCGGCAAAGAGTGTCAAACTCGTTCGGTAGGACCCGTGTCAGCGCACCTGCCGCAAGTCTTGTCGCGATCGCCTGTGGTAGGACGGCGCGCCATCTGCCGCGTACCTGGACAATGTCGCGCGAGCGAAGCACCGCGGTTGCCGCAAACAAGTCTTTCACGCTCCTTGCGGTGAGCGAGGCGAGCCTCGCCATCTCTCCGCTAGGCGAGTCGTCCTCGCCGTCATACGAGTAGGTGAGGGCAAGAATCTCAGCATCGCGCAGAAGTTGCTGGTCGGGTTCGTTGCGTTGAAAGAACAGGCGCGCGAATAGGTCTAGATTGCGAAGTTGCCCCAGAGTCTCCCCATGCTTGAGCGTCTCAGCCAAGGCGCGTGCGACACGAAAATTCCCGGTACTGAACTCGGCAATCTTCCACCTATCGATTTGTGAGATGTGCGGGAATTCGCGGCGAATCCACTCTTCGACGGTTTTGCCCGACCCGCCGACGAGGCGGAAGACCTCCGTGCTCTCCGGCTCGTCGTCCTTAACATCGTATTCAATAGTTAGCAGGCTCACCGAACTATTTGCGGCCGAGCAAATAGCAGCAAGCTCCCCGTGTGTGGTGGGATTGCAGTTGTCGATGACGAGAATCGCTCGCTGTTTGGCGGCGATCAGTCGCCGTGCCATCTCACGCGCAGTCGGCGTGATGTCCTCCGCGTAATCCGTGTAGACCGCAAGTGCAGGATCAAGCGGAGATGCGTCGCCGATGCCGGATTCGAAAAGCGCTTTCACGAAGCGTGTCTTGCCGACGCCTGACATTCCAATCAGCCGAATGCAGTGCTGGGGTTTATCAAGCTTGGCGCGCAGCGTATCGAGTCCCTGCGGCACTGACATTGCATCGCGCCCCCCTGTCTGCTCGCTGATAACCTTCGCATCTTCACTGACGAGGTAAGGATGCTCTTGGGAGATCTCTGAATCCTTCCAAGTGCCGATCACATTCCAGCCCGAAAGCGTCTTGCCGATACACGCGCGGACCCATGCCGCCGCGCCGGGGTAGAGATTGGTCCAATTTGCTAAGCGTTCGCGATCATAGAAATCGGTATGAAGATTTTCGCGATTTGGGCAATCCGCTAGCGCACTGCGAATCGCCTTTCGGCGACTTTTGAGAGGCTTGTCTGCCACAGAACCTTGCGCGCTAACTATAATATAGGCGCCGCCACGTTCTGCGAGTTGCCTGATGGAAGGACGTAAGGAGTTCGAAGGTCGCATCTCTTTGGTGATCTCAGAGGCGGGCATGTCGGGCCGCTTGACCTGGAAGCCAGTCACGGCTCGGGGCACAAAGTCGGCATTGGGCATGCTCGCGGTAACCTCGACACGTACGTCAATTCCGCCGTCGGTGGCATCTTGGTGGCCACCTGCGGTGACGCTTGAGCGTGGCAACCCCTGGGCAGCGAGTTCGGCGAGCGCCAAGCGCACAACAAGCGTGCGGAGGTCGGCATCGCCAAGCTTATCAATGTCGTCACCGATGATTTCGAACATCCAGACAGCGTAGCCCTTGCATTGGCAATCGTGAAGATTTTACCGCAAACCAGAGAAGTCGATGTTCAAGCGGCTGTCGAATTTCACTCTTGCAGATAATATTCGGCATCATCCAAAGTCACCTAAAGATCAAAGGCACCCATGGACAACCGCGCAGGCGAGATGTTGGTGTTTGTCCGGGTCGTGGAGGCGGGGAGCTTCTCCGAGGCGGCGCGGGCGATGATGATGACGCCGTCGACGGTCTCGAAGCTGATCGCGCGGCTGGAGGCTCGCATCGGGGTCCGGCTGATCGAGCGGTCGACGCGGCGGCTCGTGCTCACCAGCGAGGGGCAGTTCTACTACGAGCGCAGCCGGTCGCTGGTCTCCCAGATCGACGAGACCGAGCAGCTTCTGGCGCAGGGGAATGCCAAGCCCGAGGGGCTCATCCGCGTCAGCTCCTCCGTGACCTTCGGGTCGGCCGCCCTGGAGCCCGTTCTCGCTTCCTTCCTGGAGGCCTATCCCGGCGTCGTCGTCGACCTGTCGCTGTCCGACGAGATGGTCGATCTCTATCTCGACCGCACCGATGTCGCGATCCGCGTCGGCTCGCTGCCGGATTCGACCCTGATGGCGCGCAAGATCGGCGAGACGCGGCGCTGCATCGTGGCGTCGCCGGCCTATCTGGAGCGACGGGGAACGCCGCGCACGCCGGAGGATTTGGGCGTGCACAATTGCCTAGGCTTCAACTTCCGCCGCTCCCAGCCGGTCTGGCCGATGCGGGAGGGCGGCCGCATCGTCGAGCGCATGCTGAGCGGGTCGCTGCTGGCCAACAACGCCGAGACCCTGCGCCGGATGGCCATCGCCGGCGTCGGCATCGCGCGGGTCGCCGAATATCATCTGCGCGAAGCGATCGACCGCGGCGAGCTGGTCGAGGTTCTGGCCGACCATGGTCTCGAAACCTGGGACGAGATCCATGCGGTGTATCGGGGCGGCCAGTTGCTGCCGGCCCGGGTGAAGGTGTTCTTGGACTTCGCCGTGCCCCGGATGGCGAAGTTTCTGGCGGCCACCAGCTCGCGCGGCCGCGCCGCCGGTCAGTCGACGAACCAGGCCTCGACCTGAGCCGCGTTGGCCGCCATCCACGCCGCCGCGGCTTCGCGCGGTGTCTTGCCGCCCGCGTTCACCTGCCAGTCCATCTCGGTCACCGCGTCAATGCCCAGCGACAGGCGGGCCAGCACGGTGCGGGTGCGGGCGGGCAGGGCCTGCCAGCGCGCCTCCGGGGCGACCAGGCTCGCGTGGTTCTTGCCGCCCAGGATGCCCTTGGGATCGCCGAGCGGGCGGAGCTTGCCGTCGCGGTTGAGGTATTGCGGCGCCCAGGTCGGGAACACGACCCAGGCGTTCGCGGCCCGCGCCGCTTCATAGGCCTGTATCCATTGGGCCTGCGTGCCGGGCGTGAAGCTGTAGCCCAGCGGTTCGAGCCCGTAGGCCGGCAGCGCGGCCTTCGTGAGCTGTGAGATGGCCGCTCCGGCGCCGATGCCCTGGATGCCCTTGGTGAAGCGGTTGGCGATCTCAGGCTTGGCGAGGTCCGCCATCGTGCGGACGGCGTCGGCGGGCACATAGTCCGGCACGCCCCAGAAGAAATGGGCGCCCTCGTAGAGCCGGGCCACCTCGCGCGCCGAGCCGCCGTAGCGGCGCCAGTAGTCGGCATGGCCCTCCGGCAGCCAGGCGGCGGCCATCAGGTCGATCTCGCCGCTGGCGAGCAGGGGGAACATCTGCTCGTGCAGGCCCTCGCGCACCGTCACCTTGTGGCCGAGCCGTTCGAGCACCTGATGCACGACGGCGCCAGTCACGGCGTAGAAGCTGAGGGACACCTGGCCCAGGGTCACGGGCCCGGGGTTGCTGCGTTCCGCGAGAGCGGGAGCCGCGAGGGTGGCGAGGCCGGCCGTCAGGACCGTTCGACGCGAGAGGGACAAAGCGCGCATGACTTTTCTCCGGGGGAAAGGGCTTTAGCCGGCGATGGGCAGCGGCGCGGCCGGATCGACCAGACCGCCGTCGCGCAGCTCCCGCCAGAAGGCGGCGGGAATCTTCTCCGCCAGCGCCGCGCTGTCCTCGGCGATGCGGCTGGGCTGGCTGGCGCCGGGAATGACCGCGCCGACCGCCGGATGGGCGAGCGAGAATTGCAGGCCGGCCGCCTTCATCGAGATGCCGTGGCGATCGGCGATCGCCTTGATGGCCGCCACCTTCGCGAGGATCGCCGGAGTCGCCGGCGCATATTCGAAGTTCGGCCCCCCGACCAGCGCACCGGAGCTGTAGGGGCCGCCGACGACGATGCCCAGGCCACGCTCCGCGACCATCGGCAGGGTACGTTGCAGCGCGTGGCTGTGGTCGAGCAGCGTGTAGCGGCCGGCGAGCAGGAAGGCGTCCGGCCGCGGCTCCTCGAGGGCGAGCAGCAGCTCGATCGGCTCGACCTTGTTAACGCCGAGGCCCCAGGCCTTGATGACGCCCTCGTCGCGCATCCGGTCGAGCGCCCGGAAGGCGCCCTTGCGCGCGCTCTCGAACACGCCCAGCCATTCGTCGCGATAAAAGTCCTGGGCGACGTCGTGCACGAAGGCGATGTCGATGTGATCGGTACCCAACCGCTTCAGGCTGTCCTCGATCGAGCGATAGGTCGCGTCCTCGGAATAGTCGTTCACGACCCTGTTGGGGCGGCCGTGCTTGAAGACGTCGCCCTTTTCGCCGAGGTCGCGCGCCGAGACGTCCTCGACCTCGTCGAGGATGATCCGGCCGACCTTGGTGCTGATCACATACTGGTCGCGCGGCTTGCCGCGGAGTGCAGCGCCCATGCGGATCTCGGCCAGGCCCGCGCCATAGAAAGGCGCCGTGTCGAAATAGCGGATCCCGTCGGCCCAGGCGGCTTCGACGGTGGCCTGCGCTTCTTCCTCGGGGATGGCGCGGAACATGTTGCCGAGGGGCGCGGCGCCGAAGCCGAGCTTGCTGGGAAGAATGTCGGTGAGTTTCACGCCTTACTCCTGTTTCGTCGAACCGGCGCGACTGACCGCGCCACTCCCGACGAAATAGGCACTCCCTCCGCCGGGCAGTAGCCAGCGGAAGGTCGAAGGATCTGTGAATTCCGTTCACAGACCGGCCGGGGGCTCCCTGGCCCGGTTGGAGAAGTCCGGTCAGAGAATGAAGTCGCCGGCGACGAACGCGATGTTGCCCTTCACCAGGATGCTGAAATCGGCCACGGCATCGCCGTTGATGTCGCCCGATACCAGCGTATTGGCGCCGCTCGTGGAGGCGCGCAATTCGCCCGAGGTGCCGGAGAAGGCCGCGTTCGAGATGAAGGTGAAGGTCTGATTGCCGGCGGCGGTCGTGCTGGCATCTATGGTGACGAGGTCGATCCGGTCGCCCTCGGCCTGGCTGAAGTCGGCGACGAGGTCGCGGCCCGCGGCGGCCACGGTGCTGTCGGCCACCGAGTCGAAATCGAACGTGTCCGCGCCCAATCCGCCCTCGAGGCGGTCCGAACCGAGGCCGCCGTTCAGTTTGTCGGTGCCGCCGCCGCCCGTCAGGTTGTCGTCACCGTCGCTGCCGGTCAGCGTGTTGTTGGCGTCGTTTCCGGTGATCTTGTTGGCCAGCGCGTTGCCGGTGCCGTTGATGTTCGACGCGCCGGTCAAGGTCAGGTTCTCGACGTCGCCCAGCACCTGGGTGCCGGGCACCAGGCTGAGCGTCCGGCTGCTGGAAATGGTGTCGATGCCGTTGCCGCCGGTCTCGTCGGCCACATCGCCGGCATTGTCGATGACGTAGGTGTCGTCGCCCAGCCCGCCGACCATGCTGTCCGCGCCGCCGCCGCCGTCGATCGTGTCGTCGCCGGCGCCGCCGTCGATGAAGTTCGCGCCCGACGTGCCGGTGAGGCTGTCGTCGCCGATGCCGGAGATCAGGTTCGCCATGTTGATGAAGGATTCGCCGGAGAACCGGGTCAGGCCGGTATCCAGGTTCACCGAGTAGTTGCCGGTGAAGGCGGTGGTGTCGAGCGTATCGACGCCGGCGCCGCCGTTGATCGTCTCGCGCGTGCCGACCGCGGCGAAGATGTAGTCGTCGCCATCGCCGCCGTTCAGCGTGTCGATGCCGTCGCCACCGTTGATCGTGTCGTTGCCGTCGCCGCCGCTGATCAGGTTCGCGCCGGACGTGCCGGTGAGGCTGTCGTTGCCGCTGCCGGAGATCAGCTTCTCCATGTTGACGAAGGACTCGCCCGCGAAATTGGTCAGGCCGGTCGCGAGATTGACGACGTAGTTGCCGGTGAAGGCGGTGGTGTCGAGCGTGTCGATGCCGGCGCCGCCATCGATCGATTCCGGCGTTCCGAGCACGGCGAAGATGTAGTCGTTGCCGTTGCCGCCGAGGGAAGTATCCGCGCCGCCGCCGCCATTGATGGTGTCGTTGCCGTTGCCACCGCTGATGCGGTTCGCACTCCCCGTGCCGGTCAGGCTGTCGTTGCCGTTGCCGGAGGAAATGTTCTCCATGTTGATGAAGGACTCGCCCGCGAAGCTCGTCAGGCCGGTGGCCAGGTTGACCGTGTAGTTGCCGGCAAAGGAGGTAGTGTCGAGCGTGTCGATGCCGGCGCCGCCGTCGATCGTCTCGGTCGTGCTGGTCCCGGCAAAGATATAGTCGTTGCCGTTGCCGCCGAAGGCGGTGTCGGCCTTGCCGGCGCCGTTGATCGTGTCGTTGCCGTCGCCACCGTTGATGAGGTTCGCGCCGGCGGTGCCGGTCAGGCTGTCGTCGCCGGAACCCGCGATCAGGTTCTCCATGTTGACGAAGGATTCGCCCGCGAAGTTGGTCAGGCCCGTCGCCAGGTTGACGACGTAGTTGCCGGTGAAGCGGGTGGTGTCGAGCGTGTCGTTACCGATGCCGCCGTCGATCGACTCCGGCGTGCCGAGGACGGCGAAGATGTAGTCGTCGCCGCTGCCGCCGAAGGACGAATCTGCGCCACCGCCGCCATCGATGGTGTCATTGCCGTTGCCGCCATTGATGCTGTCGTTGCCGGTGCCACCGTTGATGGAGTTCGCGCCGGCGGTGCCGGTGAGCGTGTCGTTGCCGGAGCCAGCGATCAGGTTCTCCATGTTGATGAAGGATTCGCCCGCGAAATTGGTCAGACCGGTTGCCAGGTTGACCACGTAGTTGCCGGTGAAGGCGGTGGTGTCGAGCGTATCGGTCCCGTCACCGCCGTCGATCAATTCCGGCGTGCCGAGCACGGCAAAGATGTAGTCGTTTCCGTCGCCGCCGAAGGACGTGTCCGCGCCGCTGCCGCCATTGATGGTGTCGTCGCCGTCGCCGCCGCTGATGCGGTTCGCGCCGGCCGTGCCGGTCAGGCTGTCGTTGCCGCTGCCGGAAATCAGGTTCTCCATGTTGGTGAAGGATTCACCGGCGAAGTTGGTCAGGCCGGTCGCAAGGTTGACGACGTAATTGCCGGTGAACGGCGTGGTGTCGAGCGTGTCATTGCCAGCGCCACCGTCGATCGACTCGGGCGTGCCGAGGACGGCGAAGATGTAGTCGTCGCCGTTGCCGCCGAACGAGGTGTCCGCGCCGCCGCCACCGTTGATCGTGTCGTCGCCTTCGCCGCCGGAGATGCGGTTCGCGGCCCCCGTACCGGTAAGGCTGTCATCGCCGGCACCGGAGATCAGGTTCTCCATGTTGGTGAAGGATTCACCGGCGAAGTTGGTCAGGCCGGTCGCGAGGTTGACGACGTAGTTGCCGGTGAAGGGGGTGGTGTCGAGCGTGTCGTTGCCGGTACCGCCGTCGATCGACTCGGGCGTGCCGAGGACGGCGAAAATATAGTCGTCGCCGGCGCCGCCGAACGAACTGTCGGATCCGCCGCCGCCGTTGATCGTGTCGTTGCCATCGCCGCCGATGATGAAATCGGCAGAGGTCGACGGAAATCCGCCTGACACACCGGACGAGATGACCGATGGGGTGATGATGTCGTTGTTCGAGGTCCCAACGATGGTCGCCATGCGCCGTCTCCCCGTGGTTCGCGTCCAGCCCTAAGTCAGATCGTGATGTCCTCGTCCGATCGCGTTGGCAGAAGCGTCAGCAACGCGATGCCTCAGATAGTAAATTCCGTGTACGGTACTATCGCGCAGAGGCCGTGAATGTAGTTGAAACCGGAAACAGCCGGAAGACTGCGGCGCGTTCGGAAGGCGGCCATTCTGTGACTTATGTGTGACCTTCCCCGCGGGCAGGGAACGAGATCATTCCAGCCGGGATTTTGCCGGCAGCCACCCGTTCATGAACGCGCACCATTTCGGAAACGTTCGTGTCTGGAAATCATAGTCGGCCAGGATTCTTTTACGCGCGGCCGTTCCGATCGATCGGAAGTTCGACTTGTCGGCGAGGACGTCGGCAATCCGCTCCGCCAGTTGCGTCGGCTGGAAGAAATCGACCAGCAATCCCGTCTTGCCGTCCGTCATGATCTCGCGAACCGGGTCGACGTTGCTCGCCACGATCGTCTTCTCCAGCGCCATCGCTTCCAACAGCGACCAGGAGGGCACGAAGGGGACGGTGAGGTAGACGTGGCAGCGGGCGAGCTTCAGCAGCTTGATCAGCTTCGCGTAGGGGATCTGGCCGAGGAAATCGACGCGGGACCAATCGACCGAGTCGCCAAGCTCCTTGGTCAGCCAGTCGCGAAACGTGTGTCCCTTGGCAAGCCTGCGTCCGTAAGAGACGTCGTTCCCGCCGACGATCGCAACCCGCGCCTTCGGCCGCAGCGCCTGCAACCGCGGCAGCGATCGCATAAAGGTGTGGAAGCCGCGCGCCGGCTCGAGGTTGCGGGCGACGTAGGTCACGATCTCCTCGCCGCGCGCGAACTTCGTCGCGGGAAATTCGACGGTGAAATCGCTCTCGTGATCGGGGATCAGGCGGTCGGTACGGACGCCCTCGTGAACCACGGCGAGCCTGTCGCGCATTGACGGCGGGTGCGTGCTCTTCTGCCACTCGGTGGCGGTGAGGCCGAAGTCGCAGCGTTCGAAGGTCAGGTGATTGATGGCATTGTTCGCGAACAGGCGGGGCCCGATGTCGCCGGGCTCGGGAAACTCCGGATCGAAGCCGACCAGGCCGCCTTTGGCGATGAAATAGTATTCGAAGTAGCCGATCAGGGGAGAGTCGGGCCAGGTCTCCTTGAGATAGAGCAGCTCTCCCCAGTTGGCATGCCCGATCATGAGGTCGGGCTTGAAGCCGTTCTGCTTCAGCACCTTGCAGGCATCGCCGGCGCCGATCGCATTGCCGATCGATTCCTCGAACCACACTGAATATTTCCACGCATCCTTGGCCGGCTTGTGAGCCGATTCGTAGACCGCGATCATGTGGTCCTTGGCCTGGGGCAACTTCTTCTGCTGCGTCAGGAACGCGATGCGGTGCCGGCCGGTCGCGGCGAGCTTCGGAACGATCTCCCGGAACTGGCCGGGATAGTTCTGATGAACAAACAGGATGTCCATCAGTTGAGCCTGTCAGGCTTTTCCGGACACGGCTACTCCGCAGATCTTTGGGACATGGTCAGAAAAAAGCCGCCCCGGTTTCCCGGAGCGGCTTCTTTGCCTGTCTCGCGCCGTCTTTAGAGCGCGGCGAGGGCGTCGTTCAGCGTCTTGCTCGGGCGCATGCCGGCGTCGGTCTTGGCTTGGTCGGGCAGGTAGTAGCCGCCGGTGTCGACCGGCTTGCCCTGCGCGGCGATCAGCTCGGCGTCGATCTTGGCCTCGTTCTCTTCCAGCGTCTTCGCCAGCGGCTTGAAGCGGGCCGACAGCGACGTGCTGTTGTCACGGCGGGCCAGCGCCTGGGCCCAGTAGAGGGCCAGGTAGAAGTGGCTGCCGCGGTTGTCGAGCTCGCCGACCTTGCGGGCGGGGGAGCGGTTGTTGTCGAGGATCTTGCCGTTGGCCTCGTCGAGCGTCTCGGCCAGGACCTTCACGTCCTCGTTGCCGGTCGTCTGCGCCAGATGCTCCAGCGAGGCGCCCAATGCCAGGAACTCGCCCAGCGAATCCCAGCGCAGGTAACCCTCGTGCTGGAACTGCTCGACATGCTTGGGCGCCGAGCCGCCGGCGCCGGTCTCGAACAGACCGCCGCCCTGCAGCAGCGGCACGATCGACAGCATCTTGGCCGAGGTGCCCAGCTCCATGATCGGGAACAGGTCGGTCAGGTAGTCGCGCAGCACGTTGCCGGTGACCGAGATCGTGTCCTGGCCCTGGCGGATGCGGTCGAGCGAGAACTTCGTCGCCTCGACCGGCGGCAGGATGCGGATGTCGAGACCCTTGGTGTCCTCGTCCTTTAGGTACTTCTCGACCTTCTTGATGAGTTCCGCGTCATGGCCGCGCTTGGCATCGAGCCAGAACACCGCCGGGGCGTTGGTGAGCCGCGAGCGGCGCACGCCGAGCTTGACCCAGTCGCGGATCGGCTCGTCCTTGACCTGGCACATGCGGAAGACGTCGCCTTGCTCGACCTTCTGCTCCATCAGGACCTTGCCGTCCTCGGCGACGACGCGGACGGTGCCGGCCGTGGCGAGTTCGAAGGTCTTGTCGTGGCTGCCGTATTCCTCGGCCTGCTGGGCCATCAGGCCGACGTTCGGCACCGAGCCCATCGTCTTCGGATCGAAGGCGCCATGCGCCTTGCAGTCGTCGATGACGGCCTGGAACAAGGTCGAGTAGCAGCGATCGGGGATCGCGGCGATGACGTCGTGCAGCTTGCCGTCGGCACCCCACATCTTGCCCGACTCGCGGATCATCGCCGGCATCGAGGCGTCGATGATGACGTCGCTGGGAACGTGAAGGTTGGTGATGCCCTTGTCGGAGTTCACCATCGCGAGGCCCGGGCGCTTGGCGTACTCGGCCTGGATGTCGGCCTTGATCGCGGCCTTCTCGGCCTCGGGCAGGGTCTCGATGCGGGCCAGCATGTCGCCGAGGCCGGTGTCGGGATCGACGCCCAGCTTCTTCAGCGTCGCGCCGTGCTTGGCGAAGACGTCAGCGAAGAACACCGAGAGGCAGTGGCCGAACAGGATGGGATCGGAGATCTTCATCATGGTCGTCTTGACGTGCAGCGAGAACAGGATGCCTTCCTTCTTCGCCGCCTCGATCGCCGAAGCGTAGAAGGCGTTCAGCGCCTTGGCGCTCATCACCGAGCAGTCGATGATCTCGCCGGCCTTCAGCGGAATCTTGGGCTTCAGCACCGTGGTCGTGCCATCGGCGGCGACCAGCTCGATGCGGGCGTTGGTCGGCGCCGCCATCGTCGTGGCGACTTCAGATCCATAGAAGTCGTTGCCCGTCATGTGGGCGACGCGCGTCTTCGAGTCCTTGCTCCAGGCGCCCATCTTGTGCGGATGATTGCGCGCATACTGCTTCACGGCGCCGGCGGCGCGGCGATCGGAATTGCCCTCGCGCAGGACCGGGTTCACGGCGCTGCCCAGCACCTTGCCGTAGCGGGCGCGGATTTCCTTGTCGGCCGGCGTCGCGTCGGTGTCGGGGTAGTTGGGAATGTCGTAGCCCTTGCCCTGCAGCTCCTTGATCGCGGCCTTCAGCTGCGGGATCGAGGCGGAGATGTTGGGGAGCTTGATGATGTTGGCTTCCGGCTTCATCGCCAGCTTGCCGAGTTCGGCGAGCTCGTCGGGGATCTTCTGGCCGGGCTTCAGCTTGTCGGGGAAGTTGGCGATGATGCGACCGGTCAGCGAAATGTCCGCCAGCTTCATCTTTACGCCGGCCGTGGCAACGAAGGCCTGGACGATCGGGAGCAGGGAAAACGTCGCAAGCCCGGGGGCCTCATCGACCTTCGTCCAGACGATTTCGAGATCTGACATACCTGCACCTCCGTGCGCCGCTTTGGGGTCGGCTGGGTTGATCGATAGCTGAATTTGGCCCGTCTTGTTGCACCACCGGGCGGGTAAACGCAACGCTCGGCGCGGCGCCTCAGCGACCGTGCAAGCGGGTGTTTTGGCGCAGTCCGGGGCGCCTAACGGCGGCGTATCAGGCGGAGGCGACTGCCGGACAGGCGGAGCAGGGCGCGGCCGACGATCTCGCTCTCGGACGCGTGGCCGAGATCTATGGCGGGAGCAGAGGCGGGGCCGTCTCCGGACAGGCCGAATCGTCCGGCCCCGTCGCGCGCGCCCAGTCGCTTGATCAGCATCGGTCCGTCGCCGCGGCGGATGCAGGCCACGTCACCGGGCCGCGGCCGGCGGAACCGGCCGTAGCGTTTCAGCAGGACATGATCGCCGTCGTCGAGTGTGGGGATCATGCTGCGGCCGCGCACGCGGATGATGCGCCAGCCGAACCAGCCTCGGCGAGCTCTCTCAGAGGACGGGATAGACGACCTCGATGTTCGGCGGATAGGGGCAGGGCTTGCGCACGGTCTTGATGTCCTTGGTCGCCCAGTAGATCTCGGCGAAGCGGTTCACGAGGTCGACCAGCTTCAGCCCGTCGGCGCGATGGACATCCTGCTTGCAGGCGCTGCCGGCCAGCATGATCTTGTGCGCGAGGTCGTGGATCTCCGGATACTTCTCGATCTGCGGCGCCTTGAAGTAGTCGCCCCAGATGATGCGGACCTCCTGCTTCACCTTCTCCGCTTCCTTCTCCTTCATCGCGACGTTGCGCGCGATCGTGTTCTGCTTCGACACCGGATCGACGTCGGTCTTGGCGGCAACCTCGTGGAGGATGTCCATCATGCGCACCACCGAAACGGCGGCGATCAGGGCCGGGGCGGTGTCGTAGATGCGGCAGGGAATGTCGCAATGGGCGTGGGCTTCCTCGATGCCGGGCACGCGGTCGAGCAGCTTCTGAATGGAAATCATCGAACGGTCCTTCACTCTCAATGTTGGTTGGTGTTTCGGGCGATGTATCGAAGTGCGACGTCCTTCACCTGCAGGGCCTCGCGCTCCGTGCGCGCCTGCGGCCAGCCGGCGCGCGGGAGCTTGTCGAGCAGTTCGGCGACCAGCGATCGCAGCTGGCGGAAGCATTGGTCGCGGACGTCCTGTTTCGTCTCCCTGGCCTCGATGACTGCGCATAGGCGCCGGCGGAGCGCGACCAGGTGGTCGGCGGCGCGGACGGCCTGATCACCTTGCGTCTCTCCGGCAGCGAGCCAGCATTCGACGAGATTGGCGGTGGCGACGACCAGCAGCGGTGCCGGATCGGCGTTCCCGGCGAGCCGTCCTTCGCACCAGGCGTTGAAGATCATGTCCGCTTCCGCGAGTGCCTCGAGGTAGAGGCGCTCGGCCACGTGCCATCGCTTTGCCGCGAAGGCCGCATTGGCGGAGGTCGTCAGTTCCTTCCACGGCCGGTCGTCTCGCCGGAGGGCAGGCTCCGCCTCCGGTGAGGCGGGCAGGGTGGCGTGGAGAAGCGCGGGCTTGGGCGAGCGGGCCATGGGACTGGCTCCCGTCGGCGCCTCAGTGCGTGGTCAACCTGCCGCGGGCGATAAGGCCGATGCCCAGACCGGCGAGCATCCCGGCACCCTGAAGACCGGCCGTCCCAGCGAGGAAGCCGCCGACATAAGCGAGCGAAAGGGCACCCTCCGCTTCGGCGCCATGGGCGTGGCCGTGGAGTAGCGCGGCTGCAGCGACCAGCGGCGCGGCGATCGTCAGCGGCGTGCGAATCCGGAATGCGACAATGGCGCCGAGCCCGACGACCGACAGCGCGATGCCGATCTCGGCGGCCGACGAGGTGATGCCGGACACGCCCGCCAGGCTTCCGACCGTCATGGCTGCGAGGAAGGTCGAGGGCAGCAGCCAGAGCGCCCGGCCGCCGAGCTGCACGGCAAAGAGGCCGACCATGACCATCGCCAGCAGGTGATCGGCACCGGAAAGCGGATGGAGCAGGCCCTGCAGGAAGGTGGCCGTCTCGTCATGGCCGGGATGAGCGAAGGCCATCGAGGGCAGGAGAGCGAGGGTGGCCGAAGCCAAAATGATCCTGGGGCGCATGTGCCGTCTCCGGTGAGGGTGGAGCTGGCTCATGGCTGGCGAGTAATAATTACTCGCACTTATCGGTCAGGCAAATCAAGAGTCAAAGGTCCCTCGCTGCGTTCGGGATGACATTGCTTTCTGCACCGGCGCACTGCGCCGATCTCAACAAAATTGTCATCCCGAACGCAGTGAGGGACCTTTGAACCAAGTGCGACAGCCTTGCTACGCGGCGGTCCGCTTGAGGGCGGCGAGCAGTTCCTTCGCCAGCGGTCCCGCCGAAGCGGGGTTCTGGCCGGTGATGAGGCGGCCATCGACGACGACGTGGGGCTGCCAGTTGGCCACCGACGAGTAGTCGGCGCCTTCGGCCCGCAGCGCGTCCTCAAGCTCATAAGGGACGTCTTCGCGGGCGTAGTCGAATTCTTCCTTGGTCGAGAACGAGGTGAGCTTCTTGCCGCGCACGAACGGCGTGCCGTCGCCCAGGTCCACGCCGAGCAGCGAGCACGGCCCGTGACAGACGGCGCTCACGATCTTGTTGGTGCTCCAGGCGCGCACGACGGCCTTCTGCACTTCGCCATTGCGCGCGATGTCGACCATCGGGCCGAGGCCGCCGGGAATCAGGATGGCGTCGTAGTCCGCGGCGTCCACTTCGGACAGCTTGCGGCTCCGATTGAGACGGCGGAACGCCTTGCTCTCGAAGAATTCCTTCTGGGCGGGATCCTTCTCGTCGTAGGCGTCATAGGGCGTCCATCCGCCGGCCGGCGAGGCGAACTCGATCGCAATGCCTGCCTTGTCGAGCACCTCGAAGGGATGGGCGACCTCGGCGAAGAAGAAGCCGGTCTTGCGATTGTGCGGGCCGATCACGGCAGCGTTGGTGACGATGAAGAGGACGTGCTGGGTCATCGTTTTCTCCTTGGAGGGCTTGGCTTGTTTACCATCGGAGCCGGCATCCCGGAGGATAAGTTAGGTAAATCGCGGCCGTCGGTCGGGAACGGGGAGACAATCAGCCGCAATATTGTCATCGGCCTGTTGCTTGCGTTGCCCGGGCTTTCCCGCCAGCACGTGCGCCATGATTCGCCTCGACAACATCAGCAAGCAGAACGGCCACCAGATCCTGTTCATCGATGCCTCCATGGGCATCCAGAAGGGCGAGAAGGCGGGGCTCGTCGGTCCCAATGGCGCCGGCAAGACGACGCTTTTCCGCATGATTTCGGGGCAGGAGCAGCCAGATGACGGCCAGGTGACGATCGATCCCGGCATGACCATCGGCTATTTCAGCCAGGACGTCGGTGAAATGTCGGGCATGAGCGCCGTCGCCGCGGTGATGGACGGTGTCGGCCCGGTGAGCGCGCTGGCGATCGAGATCGCCCAGCTCGAGGCGGCCATGGCCGACCCGGAGCAGGCCGACAAGATGGACGCGCTCGTCGAACGCTACGGCGAGGTGCAGGGACGTTTCGAGGAGCTCGACGGCTATGCGCTCGACGCGCGGGCGCGCGAGGTGCTGGCGGGTCTCAGCTTCAGCCAGGAGCGGATGGACGGCGATGTCGGTCTCCTCTCGGGCGGCTGGAAGATGAGGGTCGCGCTTGCCCGCATCCTGCTGATGCGTCCCGACGGCATGCTGCTCGACGAGCCCTCCAACCATCTCGATCTCGAAAGCCTGATCTGGCTGGAAGACTTCCTCAAGAAGTACGACGGTGCGCTGCTGATGACCTCGCACGATCGCGAGTTCATGAACCGCATCGTCGGCAAGATCATCGAGATCGACGGCGGTACGCTGATCACCTATTCGGGCAACTTCGATTTCTACGAGCAGCAGCGCGCGCTGGGCGAAAAGCAACGCCAGGCCCAGTTCGAGCGCCAGCAGGCGATGCTCGCCAAGGAGATGAAATTCATCGAGCGCTTCAAGGCGCGCGCGAGCCACGCCGCCCAGGTGCAGAGCCGGGTGAAGAAGCTCGACAAGATCGAGAAGGTGGAGCCGCCGCGGCGTCGCCAGTCCGTGATGTTCGAGTTCCGCACCCCACCGCGCTCGGGCGAGGACGTCGTGAGCTTCAAGAACGTGCACAAGGGCTATGGCGCCCAGCCGATCTATGAGGGGCTCGATTTCCGGCTGCGTCGCCAGGAGCGCTGGTGCGTGCTGGGCGCGAACGGCGCGGGTAAATCCACCTTGCTGAAACTGGTGGCGGGCGAGACCGAGCCGGATCAGGGCGCCGTGAACGTCGGCGCCAGCGTCAAGATGGGCTACTTCGCGCAGCATTCCATGGATCTGCTGGACGGCGACGATACGGTGTTCGAATCGCTGGACGGGTCGTTCCCGCAGGCGGGCACGGGCGCGCTGAAGTCGCTGGCCGGCTGCTTCGGCTTCTCCGGCGACGATGTCGAGAAGCCCTGCCGCGTCCTGTCCGGCGGCGAGAAGGCGCGTCTGGTGATGGCCAAGATGCTGTTCGATCCGCCGAACTTCCTGGTGCTCGACGAGCCGACCAACCATCTCGACATGGCGACCAAGGAGATGCTGGTCGCCGCGCTGGCGGACTTCGAAGGGACCATGCTGTTCGTGAGCCACGATCGCCACTTCCTGGCGGCGCTCTCGAACCGGGTCCTCGAAGTGACGCCCGAGGGCGTTCATCAGTATGGCGGCGGCTACACCGAATACGTGGCGCGGACGGGTCGGGAAGCGCCCGGGCTCCATCCGGGGTGATGCCGGCCTGGCGGGAGGTCCTGACCGACAGCGGCGTCCTCGATCTCCTGGCCGGCTTCGATCCACGGATCGCGGGCACGCTGCCGCTCGGCGTCTCGGTCGCAGGCAGCGACATCGATCTGCTATGTCACGCGCCGGAGCCCAACGACGTCGCCGATCGGCTGTGGCAATCGCGCGACCGGCTTTCCGCGCTGAGCTTGCGACGGTGGATTTCGGGAGGGCGACCGCTCGTCGCGACATTCAATCTCGACGACTGGCCCGTCGAAATATTCGCCAGTCCGGTCGAGGTCGACCTGCAGGAGGGCTGGCGGCATTTCGTTGCCGAACAGCGGCTGCTGGGACTGGCGGGCGTTGCGCTGCGCGAGCGTGTCGTGGATTTGCGACGCGCCGGCGCCAGGACCGAGCCGGCCTTCGCTGCGGCACTTGGACTTGGCGGGGATCCGTATGCCGCGCTTTACCGCCTTTCGCAGGCACCGGACGCCGAATTGAACGAATTGTTGATCGCGGCAGGTTTTTAGCCGGCACGGAATATTCGCGAGGACCTGTCGGTTCCGAGCAGCCTCGTTCGTCGTTCCATCACAAGCCGGCGAGGCCGGCTCGAACAGGAGACTGACGATGCGCGTGATGGTGATCGTGAAGGCGACCGAGGACAGCGAGAAGGGGTTTTTCCCGACGCCCGAGACGGCGGCGATGATGGAAGCCATGGGTAAGTTCAATGACGAACTCGTGAAAGCCGGCATCCTGCGCGATGGCGACGGGCTCAAGCCGACGTCCGAGGGCAAGCGGATCGCCTTCGACGGTCCTGGTCGCACGGTGGTCGACGGGCCGTTTTCGCCGGCTCGCGAGCAGATCGCGGGTTTCTGGCTCTGGGAGGTCAAGGACATGGACGAGGCGGTGGCCTGGGTGAAGCGCTGCCCGAACCCCATGAAAGGCCCGAGCGAGATCGAGATCCGGCCGCTCTACGAGATGGCCGATTTCGCCTGAGCCCTGGAGCCGGTCGTTCCCTTGACGCCCCACAGGGCGTAGAGGGTGCGCTGCAGAGTCGCCGCAATCGCTATTATAGTGGGCGGCAAGCTGGCGCGCATGCCGGCAAGGGGATGGGATGTCTGGCAAGGAGATCGAGGGTACGAAGCTGGCGAGCGCCGCCATCGAGGATATCCTGTGCCACTCCTCCGCGCTGGGCACGCTCGACGATCTGGTGCCGCGTTCACCCGAGGCTTGGTCGGTCACCTATCCGGGGCTGAACAGCCTTCGCCGCTTCGACGGCGAGACGCGCCGGCTTCGCATCTGCATCGCCACCGAGGATATCGTCGGACCGGTGCGTAACGGTGGCATCGGCACGACCTATGCCGCTCTGGCGGAGTTGCTCGCGACGCTCGGTCACGACGTCACGATTCTCTATCTCAAGGGCCACGAGGTCGAGAACGAGACGATCGAGCACTGGTCGGATTTCTACGCCCTGAAGCAGGTCCGGTTCGTGCCGGTGCCGAACTACGCCCGGCTCGATCGTTATCCCGCGGGCGGCGATCGCTGGGCGCACGCGTCCTACAACATGTTCCGGTATCTCTCGGACCATCCGATGGACGTCGTGCATTCCTCCGAGTGGCGTGCCGCCGGATATTTCAGCCTTCTGGCCAAGCGGCAGGGACTGGCCTTCCAGGACACGCTCTTCATCGTGAAGACGTCGTCGCCGTGGCTGTGGAACAGGCTGTACGGGCTGCAACCCTTCCAGCGGCTGGACGATCTCGCGAAGGTCCATGCCGAGCGGCGATGCGTCGAGCTGGCCGACATGGTGATCGGCGGCAGCCTTCACTTGCTGCGCTGGATGCACAGCCAGGGCTACGACGTGCCCCGCGACCGGACTTTCGTGCAACCCAACGTCGCCACCTTCGACCATCTCGCGGGCCTGGCGAGAAGCCGCGACTGGGAGCGGGGCAGCCGGCATCCGGTCGACGAGATCGTCTTCTTCGGGCGGCTGGAATCGCGCAAAGGCCTGCTGATCTTCATCCAGGCGATCAAGCGCCTGATCCGGCAGGGCGTGAAACTGCCGCCGGTCATATCCTTCATGGGCAAGCCCGGCGCGCCCGTGCTGGAGCACCGGGGCGAGGATGTCGTCGGCTACATAAAATCGGAAAGCGCGAGCTGGCCGACCAAGGTCGAGATCCTGTCCGACTTCCAGCAATACGAGGCCGTCGAATATCTGCTGGGCGGCAACCGGCTGGCGGTGATGCCGTCGATGATCGAGAACTCGTCGCTGGCCGTCTATGAAGCCGTCCTCTGCAAGGTGCCGTTCATCGCCTCGGATTCGGGCGGAACGCCGGAGCTGGTCGATGCCGCCGACCATCCTCACGTGCTGTGCGCCGCTCATCCGATCCCGCTCGCAGACAAGATCGTCGAGGCACTCGACATCGGCGCCTATGTCGCCGCGCCGAGCTTCGACAACGAGGAGATCCTCGCTGAGTGGCGGCGCTTCCACGACGATCTGGGACGCGGGCTGCTGACCGATCTGCTGCCACCGTCGCCGCCCAAGCCGGATGCGCCGACGAAGATCTCGGTGTGCATTTATCATCCTGAGTCCGACGACAAGCTCGGCGCCACGCTGGCGTCGCTAAAGGCGCAGGACCACCTGGCCTTCGACGTCTTGATTGCCATCGACACCGACGACAAGGACGCGGTGGAGCGAGCGCGCGCGCAAGCTGGCGAGGTCGGCCTGTCCGCGACCATCGTCGCGACCTTCGACTTCGATGCTGGCCTCGCTTTCAACCGGCTGGCGGGCGACAGCACGGGCGACTTCGTGCTGTTCTTGTGGTCGGGCTCGACGCTCACGCCCGCGGCGCTCACGACTCTCGCCAACGTGGCAGCCGGCTGCAAAGCTGATCTGCTGACCTACTTCTTCCGTGTCGTTTATGACGACATGGAGCCCAGCCGCTCCACCCTCAACGCCGCCGTCCTGGGGGACGTCGCACAGGCCTTCTTCAACACCGATGTGACGCCGCTTCCGCTGTTCATGCGGCGGGAGGCTTTCCTGAAGCTTGGCGGCTTCTCCCACGATTACCGCGTCCTGGGGCACGATCACGAGTTCGTCGCCAAGGCGCAACTGGCGGGAGTCCAATGCCAGACCGTGATCCGGGAACTCGGCCTCGTCGAGGGCTGGAGCGACGAGCGGTTGCGCGCGCGTGGCTACGATCGCTCGGTATCGGAATACAGGTCGTCGCGTCCCCAGCTTGCGGCAGCGCCGCTGGCGCTTCGCGAGCTCTTGATCATGGCCAAGGGCCTGCAGAAGAACCTCGGCCGGCGCGGCAGGCTGAGCGGTTCCGCGCCACAGCCGGCGCGGCCGCCCAAGGAACCCGGGACCGCCCGCAAGCTGGTGCGGCTGCTGGCGGTCCTGGCGCCCAAGCTCACCGGAGGCAGACAAAGCAGGAAGGCGAAGGCCGACCGCCGCGCGCAGTTCGTCGCGTCGCGCGACATCGCGCAGGGGCGCAGTCTCGTTCATCTGGTCAACGATCAGCCGGTGGCGGACGAGAAGCCGGCGACGTCGCAGTCGGCGGTGCGCAATCTCGCCATCCACTGGCACTCGGAAGCCGACGGCAAGCGTTATGTCGGGCGTCTCTTCGGCGTGCACAAGGGCGTCATCTACGGCTGGGTCCGGGACGAGGACCGGCCCGACAGGACGGTCGAGGTCGAGGGTGACTTCGGCGAAGGCCGCACGCGCGTGGTCCCGGCGAACATCGGATCGACGGCGATCCTGCCGGCGCGAGTCGGGATGAGGGGCCATGGCTTCGCCTTGCCGATCTGGCGCGGGCCGCGGGGCTTCCGTGGAGACTGGCGGTCGACCGACGTCATCCTTCGCGTCAAGGGAACGGACCTGACGCTCGGCGAGCTCTCGGTGTCGGCCGATCCGCGGGCCCTCGAGACGAACGGCTACGACGGCTATTGCGACCTGGTGGATTCGACTATCCGCGGCTGGGTCTGGCAGCCCGCGCATCCGGAGAACTCGGTCGACGTCGCAGCCTTCGTCGATGGCAAGTTCCTGGGACGTGCAACCGCCAATGCCGTTCGCGACGATCTGCGCGCGGCCTATATCGGCACGGGTGCCTACGGCTTTGCCATGTCGGTGCCGCGGCAGCTGCGCGATGGCGCGCCGCATCGGGTGGATGTCGTCGTGGCCGATGCGGGTGTCCTGCTGAAGCACGGCCGCCTGCGCCTGGAAGGCAGCAAACTGACGGCGCTGAAATAGCGCTTCAGAGATCCGACAGTTCGGTCTTCTGGGCGTAGCGGGCGACCAACCGGGCGTCGATGGAATCGCCGCACGCCTCGAAGACCAGCGCCCGCGCACCGGCCTCGTCCAACTTGATCGACTGCATGTCGGCGCGCGTTGTGTTGCGGCGATAGCGGACGGTGGGCCATTGAAGGGCGCCAATGCGCAGCCCGGCGCCCTGGGCCTTGGCGAGAGTGACCCAGTCGAGGCTCGGATAATCGTAGCCCAGTTCGTGGAAGCCGCCGAACGCCAGGAACGAGTCGCGTCGCACGGCCATGGCGGTGTCGCCGAACGCATTGAAGAACAGGCCGGCCGAATGGGCAGTGCCGAGGAAGAGCAGGCGGCCGGCGCTGGCGATCGACGAAGGATCGCCTTCGCCGTCGTCGAAGACATCCAGCGACGTGACGACGATATCGTGCGTGCCTGTCGAGGCCGCGCGAGCGAGGCGCTGCAGGCCGTCGGGCAAGAACAGGTTGTCGTCGTCGAGGAACACGACGATGTCCGAGCGTGCGTCCGTGAGGCCCCGATTGTAGGCCGCGGTCTGCGGCAGCGGTTCGGTCAAGGCAAGGACGCGCAGGCCGGGGCGATCGCCCGAGGTTTCCCGAATGGCGCGCTCGACCTCGGCGATCGGGCTGGCATTGTCGATCACCAGCACTTCGACATCCTGACCGTCGATCGTGCGGGGAATGGACGCCAGCGCCTGGCGCAGGAAACCGAGACGATTGTAGTGCAGGACGCAGACCGTGACCTTGTCCGTTCCCTTGGGGCGAGGAGGCGAGTCGAGACGCGTCACGTCTTCGAGAAGAGTCGCCCAATCGATTTCTTCGCGACGCTCGGCCGTGGGGCCATGCTCGAGTGCGGCCGTGATGGCATCGACGAGTTGGGATACGAGGCGCAGATCGCTCATCGGTCGCGCTACGAGCGCCACATGATGGGGATTGCAGGCGCGAAGCGCGTTGAGTTCGTCGGAGTCCGGAGAGAGGCCAACGACCAATCGTCCCGGCTCACTGGCATAGTGCAGCGCTTTTGCTTTTTCGGTCTCGTTGACGACCCGGAAGGGGAACGGCCAGGCGGTGGCCTTCTGGCCGAGCCATTCCTTGCTGAGGCCATGTGCCGATTCGCTGACAGGTCCCAGAAAGGTCACCGTCCTGTCGCCGAGCCGACCCGCACGAGCGAGCTGTTCGATCGCTTCGATGAATTCGCCGGCTCCAGTGGAGCGCTGAAAGGCGCCCATGAACACGATCTCATGAATTTGTGTTCGGGCGCGAGCGCTCGCGGCGCCTGCGACGCGAGGACAGCGCAAGAGAGGGATGCGTAGGTCCAGTCCGGGAAACGAGGGCGCCGCTGTCTTCGGGTCGGACAGGATCAAGGCATCGGCGAGGGTGACGCACTGTCGTTCCATCGCATCGGCGATCAGTGGACTGATATCGGAGGCCATCGCATCGCCGGCCAGGAACGCGTCGCGGCTCGCTCGATTGCCCCAGAGCACGACACGAGTGTCCGCGAATGCCTCGCCGCAGGCCCTCGCCATCAAGACCGCCTGGGCGATGCCGCCGCGCAGCGGTGCGATCAACAGATCGGGCGGATGTCGTGACAGTTCATGAGCCAGTCGATGGCTGTCGGTCATGGGACGGACGGCAACCGCTCGATTGAATCCCGTGAGCAGGGGCGTGTCCTGCGAGAGATTGGCGATCGCCGAATCGTCGATCGACCGGACATCGTGACCCAAAGCTGCGAGCGCGCGTGCAGCGCCGTCGAAGAGGCCGACCGGACCTTTCCATCCGTCCAATGGACAGGCGTCGACGAGAGCGATGCGCAGACCCACGATCAGGCGATCCGGAATTCCAGCCCGCCCGCCAGATCATCGACGAACAGGGGGCCGGTGTTCGTCGGCAGCGGGAGGGAGAAGCCATGGAAGCCATCGCTGCCCCGTTCGACACAGTCGGGACGGAAGAGCGTGGCTGTCTGCTGGCTGAGGATCTGTTGGCCGGCACGCAAGCGAAGGCGTCGCCGTTCATCGGGATGACGCCGATGGATGGCCCAGCCGGTGAGGGAAGGACCGACCGGCTCATGGTCGAGATACAGAACGTAGTCGGCGCGTTCGAAGATCTTGTGAGGGGAAGTCGTCGAGGTGGGCCTGGGTCGTGGCAACTCGGTGCGGGCTTCGCCGCAGAAGAAACGCATCCTGTCGATGGCGGCGAGACCTGATGCCGACATGGCGAAGCCGTAGTGACCGTCGCCGTGGCCTGCCTTCTGTACGTCGGCGCGATAGCGATCCGCGAGGACCTTGGAGATCGCTTCGCCGGCTTCGTTCTCGACATACACGACGAGGCGCGAGGTTGGCGCGGCCAGGTCCATGGCCCATCCGCGAATCATGCCGCGGCGTTCACCGTCGATGCAGCCCACGATCGTGGTCCGCTTCGCGGATGCGCCCCATCGAAGGAGATTCGTCGTGTCGAGGAGCTTGGCCAATGTGGAAATCAAGAATCCATTATCGGAGGTGGACCTATCTGGTGCAATCCGGCGATGCGATGTCCGATCGGTTGCCCACCGCTGACGGATTGACCCGTGTTGGCTTCGCGGATACCCATTGTTGCCAGAGAAAATCGCGCTCCGCGTTCTTCGATTGCAGTTCTGATTTCGGTATCGAGAAAGTGTCTACTCCTATGACTCTCTTGAATTTTTTGCCGTATCAGCGCGCTGGAATGAATGTCGGACAGGACAACGAGCTTCTCCACACTGCTTCGATCGGGAATGGGATCGCTGGCCGGCTGAAGAGAAAAATGGCGTCGACGCTGCGGGTCTTCGGCTGCCTGCTCAGTCTCTCCGCCGTCAGCTGCAGCAGCTTGCCGTCTGCAGCGCCGACATCGGCGCAGCTCATTCGTACACAGGATGAGAACTGGGAAGTCTATGTCGTCAAGGTGACGTCGTTGGTCACCAAGGCGCTGGCCCAATACAAGGGCCCGACTTTCCCACAGGCTTTCCGCGTGGCCAAGTATACGCCGAGTGTGGCGTTGAAGCCGGGCGATACGATCGGAATCACTGTCTACGAAACTGCAGGCTCGACGCTGTTCCAGGGAACGGTGCCGCCGCTGATGACGGGCACGCCCGGACTGCCGGCGCCGCAGTCGTCGACGCTGCCGCTTCAGCTCGTCGAAGCCGACGGCAAGATCATGGTGCCTTACGTCGGTCGTGTGCATGTCGCGGGCAAGACGCCCTCGCAGGCCGCCGCGATGATCCAGGACGGTCTGGCCTCGCAGACGGTGCGCCCGCAGGTCGTCGTCTCGCTCGCCGCCAACACGGCCAACACGGTTTCGGTCGGCGGCGAAGTGAACAAGGCCGGCCTCATGCCGCTCACCCTGCGCGGCGAGCGGTTGCTCGACGTTGTCGCCTGGGGCGGGGGACCGAAGTTCCCGGCGGTCCAGACAGACCTTCGTCTGATGCGCGGACAGCAGGTCGTGTCGGTTCCGCTGCAGCAAGTCATGGCCAATCCGGCGGATAATGTCGTGGCGCAGCCGAACGACAACGTTGTGCTCGTGCGCAATCCCAAGACGTTCCTCGTCATGGGCCAGACCCAGAAGGTCAACCAGTATCCGTTCGAGACAGAGTCGGTGACGCTGGCCGAAGCCATCTCGCGGGCCGGCGGCGGCATCGACGCCACGAGCAATCTCGCCGGCGTCTATCTCTTCCGGTACGAGCCCGGCAATTTCGCCAAGACCCTGCTGACGGCGGACAGGCAGGCCGTCGATGCGTCCTACGTGAAGAATCGCGTGGGCGGCCTCGACAGCGGTGCCGACGCGCCGATCATCTACCGGATCGATCTCACCCAGGCCGACGGCTACTTCTTCGCCCAGCAGGTCCAGCTTCGCGACAAGGATGTCGTCCTCGTGACGACGGCTGATTCGGTTCAGTTCCTGAAGATGATGCAGGTCCTGCGGTCGATCACCGGCGCCTACTACGACGTGACCAGAAGCTCGAACTTCTAGCGGCGGATCAACAGGCGGTTGTTGGCCAAATTTCGGCTGGCATGAATGATGCCTCAGGTCGGTCACACTCGTGTGTCTGACTGCAGGCTGCAGTGAGCGTGCCATTGCTCCACTGTGCGGGGCGTTGTAAGCAAATGAGGGGCGGGGTTCGCCCTGTATCGGGGTGCGGGAGGCGATGAAAAAAGGCGTCGTGATCGTTTTCGGCGGCGACGGCTTTTGCGGCTGGCCGACGAGTTTGCACCTCAGCAGTGCAGGCTATGACGTCGTTATCATCGACAATCTGTCCCGCCGGCGTATCGAGGCCGAACTCGGCGCCGAGTCGCTGACGCCGATCCGCACGCTGGCGGAGCGGCTGGACGCCTGGCACAAGATTTCCGGCCACCGGATTGCCTTCCACCAGCTCGACGCCGCGACCGATTTCCAGGCCATCAAAGAAGTGTTCACAACGCACAAGCCGGTCGCCTGCGTTCACTTCGCCGAGCAGCGGGCCGCGCCTTACTCGATGAAGTCGGCGCAGCACCGGATCTACACCGTCAACAACAACCTGAACGCCACCAACAGCATCCTCGCGGCCATCGTCGAGGCCGATCCGTCGATCCACTGCGTCCATCTCGGCACCATGGGCGTCTATGGCTATGGCGCGATGGGATCGGTCATCCCCGAAGGCTACTTCAACGTGAAGATCCCGCAGGAAGACGGCAGCTACCTGGATCGCGAGATCCTGTATCCGGCCGATCCCGGCAGCATCTATCACATGACCAAGACGCAGGATGCGCTGCTGTTCCAGTTCTACGCCAAGAACGACAAGCTGCGGATCACCGACCTGCACCAGGGCATCGTGTGGGGCACGCAGACCCCCGAGACCGAACTCGACGAGCGCCTGATCAATCGTTTCGACTATGACGGCGACTACGGCACGGTGCTGAACCGGTTCCTGATGCAGGCGGCCGTGGGCGTGCCGCTGACGGTGAACGGCACGGGCGGCCAGACGCGCGCCTTCATCCACATCCGCGACACCGTGAACTGCATCCGGCGCGCCATCGAATCGCCGCCGAAGAAGGGCGACAAGGTCCGCATCCTCAACCAGATGACCGAGACCCATCGCATCCGCGATCTCGCCAAGCTGGTTCACGGCATGACGGGCAGCCCGATCGTCAATGTCGTCAATCCCCGCACGGAGCTGGAAGAGAACGACCTGCAGGTCGCCAATCCGCAGTTCCGCGCCCTGGGCGTGGCGTCGACGACCCTGGAGCAGGGCCTGCTCGAGGAGGTCTCGAACGTGGCGCGGCGCTATCGCGACCGCTGCGACTTCTCGAAGATTCCCTGCGTCTCATATTGGACACAGGAACGCGCTCAGATCGCCTCGGCAGCCTCGGGCAAGCTCGTCGCCGAATAGGCGATTGGCCTCCGGGCTGCCTTCGACTCTTCTTCTGAATAAGGGCGGCGGATCGCTGTGACGGCGCAAAAGATTCTCATCACGGGCGGCTGTGGTTTTGTCGGTTCGAACCTCATCCGGCGCCTCGCGGCGTCGGGCAGGGCCGCGAACCTGGTCGTGCTCGACAATGAAACCATGGGCTCGCCCGGCGAATTGCCATCGAACGCCTTCGCCTACGAGAAGGGCGACGTGCGCGATTTCGAGGCCGTGCTTCGCGCCGCCAAAGGCTGCGACGCGATCATCCATCTTGCAGGCCATACGCGGGTGCTGGAATCCATCGAGGATCCGGTGGGCGATTTCGAGATCAACGTGCGGGGCACGCTCAACGTGCTGATGGCCGCCCGCGACCTGGGCGTGCCTCATGTCGCGATGGCCTCGACCGGCGGCGCGCTGTTCGGCAGCGAGACCGCGCCCATCCATGAAGGGATGGTGCCCGAACCGCTGTCGCCCTATGGCGCCTCCAAGCTCGCGATGGAGGGGTATGCCCACGCCTTTGCGAGCTCTTACGGCTTTCGCACGACGGCGCTGCGTTTCACCAACGTCTATGGCCCTTACTCGCGGCGCAAGGGTAGTGCGGTCGCGCATTTCTTCCGCCAGATCCTCGCGGGCCAGCCGATCACGGTCTATGGCGACGGCAGCCAGGCGCGCGACTTCGTCTTCGTAGAGGATCTGTGCGACGGCATCCTGCAGGCACTCGATGCCTCGGCGACGGGTGTGTTCCATCTGGGGTCGGGCAAGCCGACGACCATCACGAGCCTGCTCGATGGCATGCGTGCCGTGGTCGGCCCGGAATGGCCGTTCGAGATCCGTTACGCGCCCTGGCGAACCGGCGAGGTCGTGCGGACTTACAGCAACATCGACAAGGCGGCTCGCGCGTTCGGCTACCAGCCCAAGGTCTCGCTCGACGCCGGCCTGCCGCGGACGTGGCGCTGGTTCCTCGATCAGTAGTTGTCGTTGCCGGGCAGGACTTTTTCGAAGAGCTCGATATAGGCGCTTCGCACGGCCTCGGGCGAATGACGCCGCCACATCTCCTGTTGCACGTCGCTCACATATTTGCGGCGGTATTCCGGATCCGAAAGCCTGGTCATGGCTTTCCCAAGGGCGAGTGGGTTGTCGACCGAGAACATTCCGTAGCCCGTCGCATCCAGGATCTCCGAACAGGAGGGCGAATTGCTGACCAGGGTCGGCACGCCATGCATCATCGCCGTGATGAAGCGGTTGGCGCTTTTGCTCGGCTCCTCGGCGGCGTGGGAGACGATGCAGAGCTCGGCCGTCGCCAGCTCGCGCTGCATCGTCTCGACCGACCAGGGGATGCAGAAGGGAGCGTAGTCGGGATACTTGCGCGCCATCGGCCGGGGCGTGGTCACGAGGACCGGCTGATAGTCGTAGTGCGATCTCACATAGTCGATGATCCAGCGCGCGCTGTCGAAGTTCCCTCGCGTTATGTGGCCGAACCAGAGAAGGCGGCGCGATCCCGTGGCGGTCGCGGGATGGGGAGAGGCGCCGTAGTCGACGGGCTCCGGGATGAAGAAGCAGGGCTTCTTCGGGAAGAGCCGGGAGATCTCGGCCTGCAGTTGCCGGGTCGGCGCAATCAGGACCTTGGCGCGGTCGATCACCTCGAGGCAGCGGCTGCGCGCGTGGATCGCTCCTTCGTCGGTCTTGAAGACGTTGTCGGTCGCAAAGAAACGATCGCAGATGTCGTAGATGACGATCTGGTCCGGATTGTCGGTGATGCATTCCAGCGTGTGATCGCTGCACAGTTGGACGATGACGGCAATGTCGGCGGCCGCGTCGTATTCCAGGTCGACATGCCACGTCGGATCGCCAGCGAGCAGTTCGACCACGTACTTCGCGCGCAGGCGCGACGTGGCGTACTGCTCGGCGGGATACCAGATCGGCGCAAAGGATACTTTCGGCACGAGCCCGCCCTGACCTCGATATACGCTTGAGTGAACCCGCTTGCGCGACTGCCCGCCAGGGTTTTATCGGTCCGAAGCGGGGACCTCACCGATGACGGCCTCCAGTCCCTTGGACCAGGAGGGCGTCGATCTACCCAGCAAATTGGACAACTTTGTGAGGTCGAGCCGGGAATTGAGCGGGCGCTGCGCCTTCACCGGATATTCGTGGGTTGCGATCGGCACGATGCGGGTGGTCTTCAACTTCAGTCCGCTGGCGCGCAATCCCTCGATGATCGCCGAAGCGAAACCGTGCCAGCTGGTGCTGTCCGATGCGGTCAGGTGAACGAGGCCGCCGGAGCGTGCGATCACGTCGGAGACACCACGCGGGTCGGCAAACATCGCAGCGATCGTATCGGCGATGATCGCGGCCGATGTTGGCGCCCCGAACTGATCGGCGACGACGCGCAGTTCCTCGCGCTCCTTCGCCAGGCGCATCATGGTGCGGAAGAAGTTGGCGCCGGTCGGTGCATAGACCCACGCTGTCCGCGCGATGAGATGCGGACCGCCAACGCTCCGGATCGCCGTTTCGCCCGCAAGCTTGCTCGCGCCGTAAACGGAGAGGGGAGACGTGGCATCCGTCTCCTTGCGCGGCGCCGTGCCGCTGCCGTCGAACACGTAGTCGGTCGAGAAATGGATCAGGGGCACGCGCTTGCCTGCGGCCCAGTGGGCGATGGCGAGCGGTGCGGTCTCGTTCACGAGGAAGGCGAGGTCGCGCTCGTCCTCGGCCTTGTCGACGGCGGTATAGGCCGCGGGATTGACGATGATGTCGGGTGCCAGTTCGTCCAGCCGTTGGCCGATCTCGTCGGGCCGCGTCATGTCGATGAGTTGTCGCTGGGCCGGGATGACCGTGCCGAAGGGCTGGAGGCGGGGGATCAGCGCCGATCCGACCTGGCCCGTCACACCTGTGATCAGAATGCGCAACGTCTAGCCTTCGTAGGTGGGCAGGCGGTCGATCTGCGAAAGCGGCAGCGCGGCGGCGTCCTTGGCCGAGATCTTCGGATCGGGAACCCGCCAGTCGATGCCGAGTTCGGGATCGCACCAACTCACCGTGAGCTCGTCCTTCGGGCTGTAGAGGCTGTCGCACTTGTAGAAGAAATCGGCGGTCTCGGAGAGGACGACGAAGCCGTGGGCAAAACCCCGCGGAATGAACATCTGGCGGCCGTTCTCCTCGCTCAGCTCGACCGTGACCGACTTGCCGAACGTCGGGCTGCCGCGTCGCACGTCGACGGCAACATCCATCACCGCGCCGCGCAGAACACTGACGAGCTTGCCTTGCGGGTTCGGGTTCTGCAGATGCAGGCCGCGCAACACCCCGTAGGATGATCGCGAAAGATTGTCCTGGATGAACGGTCCGGGAACGCCGAGTGACGCGTAGCGTTGCGCCTGGAATGTTTCGACGAAGAAACCACGTGAATCGCCAAACCGGCGAGGTTCGAAGACAACCACTCCCGCCAGTGAAGTCTCGAACGTTTGCATACGCACTCACCTGCCAATCACGTAGCGCTTTTTATAGGAACGATTGTGGGCTATTGGCAAGAACATGAGGGGTGCAGTGCGATGAAGGGTATCATCTTGGCGGGTGGTTCGGGCACCCGGCTCTATCCAGTGACGGCCGTCGTTTCCAAGCAGCTGCTCCCCGTCTTCGACAAACCGATGATCTACTACCCGCTGACGACGCTGATGTTCGCCGGCATCCGCGACATTTTGATCATCTCGACGCCTGCGGATAAGGCGCTTTTCCAGCGCCTCCTCGGGGACGGCAGCCAGTGGGGAATGAGCTTCTCCTATGCGGCCCAGGACTCGCCACGCGGCCTTGCCGATGCCTTCATCATCGGGCGTGAATTCGTGGGCTCCGACCGCGTGGCCTTGGTGCTGGGCGACAACATCTTCTATGGCCATGGTCTTTCGAATGCGTTGGCCAATGCGGTGGCCCGCGAAGAGGGTGCCACCGTGTTCGCCTATGTCGTCGCCCAACCCGAGGCGTATGGCGTTGTGGAGCTGGATCCGAGCGGCCGCGCGATCTCCATCGAGGAGAAGCCCGCCCATCCGAAATCGAATTTCGCGGTGACCGGCCTCTATTTCTACGACAATCGCGTGCTGGATATTGCGGCCGGGCTGAAGCCCTCACCGCGCGGCGAGATCGAAATCACCGACGTCAACAGGGCGTACATGGAGGACAGCAAGCTTTTCGTGGAGATTCTGGGCCGGGGCTTTGCCTGGCTCGATACCGGTACCCACGAATCGCTCACCGAGGCCAGCCAGTTCGTCCAGATCCTGGAACAGCGCCAGGGATTGCGAGTGTCGTGTCCGGAAGAGATCGCCCTGAGGCTGGGTTACATAACGCTCGACCAGTTCCACAAGCTCGCGACCATGGCGAGCAAGAGTCGCTACGGCCTCTACCTTTTGAACGTGCACCGGGCTTTTGCAGCCGGTCAGGAAAGACTTGAGGCGAAGTGAGCCCGCTTGTCATAATGGCCTGACATATCTCTGCCATCGTGGCATGGCTACGTTGGCATTTTTATTGCTCATTTCGGCGTGAAGGCGGGGCAGGGTATGTCTGGGACTACCGGCGGCGACCAGCAGATCAATTCGAAGTTTTCGGAATGGGTTTCGGCAAATGTTGCGAACCCCAAGAATGGCTTTGTCTTCTGCCGGGACTGGTTCGTAACCAACGTGAACCGCGGGCGGCCGATGGATATCGCGCTGGAGCCGCTGGATGCCCAGGGTGAGAGTGGCGTCAGGTTGCTGCTGCGCGATCCGCCTGAGCAGGTGCGGATGTGGCACGCCCTGCCGGACGGTCTCGTCGAGCCGGCAACGAAGGTCGTGAAGGTGCGCATGCGCGGCCTGCCGACCGACAAGGAGCCCCTGCAGCTCGATTCCATGGCGCTGTTCAACGGCGACGATACCGAGCGCAAGGTCGACCGCCGGCTGGTCGGTGCAATCCCCCTCAATTCCAACTGGCATGAATTCGCTGTCCCGCTGAAGGCGAGCGGCATTGCCGTCGACGGTCGGCGCTACCTCTCCCTGCGCTTTTCCGGCAAGGGCACCGTCGAGGTCGACTTCTGCCGGATTGAGGACAGCGCTTCGGCCGCCGGCGTTCTCTCTTCCGCCAAGACCCTGGCGGCGAAGGTGTTCGCCGGTTTCCGCCGGACCGTACCCGCCGAGGAAGTGCCGACGCCCGAGGACGAGCGCGTGATCGCCGACGCGCCGCTGGTGGTCAGCCGCGACGATGTCGACGAGATTCCCAGCGTGAAGAACGCGCCGGTCGAGGCGCCGGAAAACACGCGCAATCCCAACGTGCTGCGTAACGCCGATTTCCAGTCGTGGTCGGGCGCGCAACCGGACACCTGGAAGATCTCCATGCCGGGTGGCGTGTCGCTGAAGCGCCAGCCGCCGTCGCGCGAGCAGCCGTTCAAGACCAGCTATCTTTCGATCAGCTTCGACAAGCCCGCGTCCGACCAGACCGTTTCGCTCGCACAGCGCATCGTGGGGCTGGGCGCCCAGCAGTTCGTGGATGTCGCGGTCGTCGGCAAGGCGGACACGCGCACCGAGATCGAGATCGTTCTCACGAATCCCGCCGGCAAGGTCATCGCCGGATCGAGGGCGGTGATGACGCTGTGGCCGGCCTGGCAGTTCCGGACGGTGGGGATCAGGTTGCCCGCCAAGCTTGCCGACGGTCAGCACGGCTTTGCCCTGATCGTTCGCGGCGGACAGAGCCGCACGGTGAACATCGCCTTCGTCGCCGCCAGCGTCGCGGGCCGGCGCCATACCGGGCATTTCGAGTTCCGCGAGACGCCGACGATGGGCAGCAACGCCGTCGTGAACGGCAAGTTCGATCATTGGCAGGGGCCGCTGATGCGGAACCTGGCGACGCGCCGCACCGACGTCACCGACGAATGGCAGCTGGTCGCCAAGTCGCCGAGCCCCGAGGTCGAGGCACGCCTTACGGAGATCTCTCCGCGCGGACTGCGCGACGGCCGCGACCATGCCGACGTGCTGGGCATCGCGCTGCATGGCGAGGTGACCGGGCCGTATCTGCGCATGGAGGGGACCCTCGACGCGCTGCAGATGCTGGCGGGCCCGCCACGGCAGCTTCGCTTCTATGCGCGCACCGCGCTCACCTCGCTGCCGGCGGCCGGTCGCGAGCGGCCGGTCATCCAGCAGGTCTTCGTCGCCGAGCGCGTGCGGATTTCGCCCGAGCGCAACGAATACGACGTGAAGCGCCTGTTCACGCTTCGCCGCAACATCCGCATCGGCAAGATCGGCGAGCTGCACACGCTGCCCCTGAGGGCCGATCAGCGGACCGTCCTGGCCGGCAAGGTGAAGGAGACGCTGCGCGACCCGGGACATTCGCTGCTCCTGATCTTCGAGTTCGCCGGAACCGTCGACGTTGCCATCGGCGACGTCTATCTCGGCAACGACGGCGCGGCCTCCGATGTCGTGGCGCGCCCGGTGCTGAACGATGCGGCGATGGAAGACGCCAACATCGCGGGTCAGCTCATGCTGCTGAAGGGGCTGGACCACTGGCGCTCCAGCCAGCCCCTGTCGGCCGTGCCCTACAGCCCGCAGACGGCCACGCTGCAACAGCCCCACTGGAGCTGGCTGCCGGATTCCAAGCTGACGGTGGACATCGTCATCTGCGTCCACAACGCCGTCGAGGAAACGCTCGGTTGCCTCGACTCGATTTGCCGTCACACGACGGTGCCGCACACCGTCACGATCATCGACGACAAGTCGAGCGACGTGACGCGCGAGCAGTTGCGCCGCTATGTCCAGGGCAAGCCGTGGATGCGGCTGTTCGAGAACGAAACGAACCTGGGCTACACCCGGTCGGCGAATATCGGGCTCAGCTCGTCGACGGCCGAGTGGGTGGTCCTGCTCAACAGCGACACGATCGTCACGGCCGGCTGGCTCGAGGGCATGTTCGAGGTCGTGAAGGCACAGCCCAACGCGGCCATGATCGGTCCGCTGTCCAATGCGGCCTCATGGCAGTCGGTGCCGAACCTGCATGACGTGAAGGGCGGCTGGAGCAGCAATCCGTTGCCCGAAGGCTTCTCGCCCGACGATATCGCCGGCCTGGTGCGGGAGCTGTCACCAGCGCAGTTCCCCGAGGCCACGCTGCTCAACGGGTTCTGTACCCTGATGCGGCGCAGCGTGATCGAGGAAGTGGGCTATCTCGACGAAGCCTCGTTCCCGATGGGCTACGGCGAAGAGAACGATCTTTGCCTGCGGGTCCGGAAGGCCGGCTACTTCCTGGCACTCGCGGACCATGTCTATGTCTATCACGTCAAGTCGGCGAGCTTCGGGACGGCCCGTCGTGCCGAGCTCTCCAAGCGCGGAACGGCGCAGTTGCTGGCGAAGCATCCCGACGTGGACATCAAGGCCGTGCAGCGCGACATGGCCGAATTGACGTCGCTGATCGAGCTGCGCAAGAGGCTGCGCCGGAAGCTCGATCCCGAGCTGGTGCAGCGGGAGAAGCGGCCGCTGGAAGGAACCGCCACGGCGGCTCCGCCGCGCGTCGTATCCTCCCAGTTGCACTGATCGGCGCGACAGACCTGAGATCGGATTGATGTGAGCGGCAATATGGAAACCGTCAGCGTGATGTTCGTCCTGCCTTCGGGAGGCGGTGGCGGCGGTTCGAACTCCGTGGCTCAGGAGGCGATGGGTCTGGCCCGACTGGGCGTCGACGCGCGTCTTGCCGTCAATGCGCCGAACTACGAGAAGTTCGTCGCCGGCTACCCGGAGCTGCAGGCGTTGAAGGTGCCGGTCCTCTCCTACGCGGATGCGGCGGAGCTGGCGCCGCAGATGGCTTCCTGCCAGGTCGTCGTGGCGACGACCAACCGTTCGGTCTTCGACGTGAACCATGCGCGCATCGAGTTGCAGAAGAGCAACCCGCAGGCGCCCGTGAAGTTCGCCTATTACGTCCAGGACTACGAGCCGCTGTTCTATGCCGCGAACAGCGACGCGTGGACGAAGGCGTACCAGTCCTACGGGATCCTGAAAGACGCGATGCTGTTCGCGAAGACGAAGTGGCTGTGCGACATCGTCTACGCGAACCACGGCCTCCGGGTGATGAAGGTCGCGCCGTCGATCGATCACGATGTCTATTTCCCGGACCTGAAGCATCGCAACCCGAAGCTCGTGATCGCCGCGATGTTGCGGCCGTCCACGCCCCGGCGCGCGCCCTGGCGGACCATTCGGATCATGGAGGCGATCGCCAAGAAGCATGGCGATGTCTCGATGCAGGTCTTTGGCGTGACCGAGGAAGAGCTCAAGGTCGCCGGGATCGAGCTGCCGTCGAACATCAAGAACTGGGGCGTCCTGCGGCGTGCGGAAGTGCCGGACCTCCTGCGTCACAGCGATTTGTTCCTGGATCTGTCGGACTACCAGGCCTTCGGTCGCACCGGGCTGGAGGGCATGGCCTGCGGCTGCATTCCCGTCGTCCCGGTCCTCGGCGGCACCGCGGAGTATGCCGAGCACGGGCGCAATGCCTTCGTCGTCGACACGCGCAGCGACAAGGAGATCCTGGCCGCGGTCGATACCTTCGTTGCGATGGCGCCGAAGGAACGCGCCGAGATGCGGCAGGTCGCCCTCGAGACGGCGGCTGGCTTCACGATCACGAAAGCGGCGCTTTCCGAACTGCGTATCTTCCGGCAGCTGGCGGCCAGCGACGCCTAGCTTCGAGATCGCTCGCAGCGGCGCGCGCGGCGGGCGGAAAGGCTGCCCGTTCAGTGGATGTGATATTGCAGCCGCTGGGGGTGTGCGCTGTCAGAGCCTGTGGCGGCATTGTGCCGCCGGATCACACGTTCGCCGCAATAATTGGCTATGAATCCTGCGTTTTCCGCTGGGAGCTGCTCGCTAAAAGGGTCTTTCCGCGCGAGAGGCCGAATGCGGCGCTCGCTACATGTGGTAGTATGGCTCCCGTCGGACGTTAGGAAATCCGCTTGAATTAGTGGAAATTCACTCACGCGGTAGGACTGTCTGTTTGCAATTCCCCTTCGAATTCCGATCCGCGCCGGGGACCGGGGCAGTCAACCAGCTGTGTTAGGCAGGAAGCATGTCGAACGCTGATAACATCAAGCGCTTTTCTCCGCTGGATCCGCCCTCCGACGACCCGCCGGCGCCGAGTGACAAGCAGACACCCGCCGCCCTCAATCCCGAAGAGACGAACCTGAGGGCGAGGCGGGCGGGGAGGAGAGCCGCAACTCCGGACGAACCCGCTTCCGAGCGAGCCCCGGTTGCGCCCAGGAGGCCGCCGCGGGCACGGCAAGATCTGGAAGCCCGGACGACGCCGGAGCTGCAGGAAGTGCAGACCACCGTACCGGACGAAGCAGCGCTCGCATCGATGCCGCAAAAGAGGCGCAGGGGCTCCATCGGGGGCTTGGTCTCGTTCATTTTATGCGTGCTGCTACCGACCGTATTGGCTGCGGTTTACTATATCGGCTACGCCTCCAATCAATACGTTTCAGGCTTCCATTTCTCGGTTCGCACCACGAGCACGGCGGCGAGTACATCGAGCGCCTCCTCAAGCCTGACGGCCCTTCTCGGTGTCTCGACCTCTTCGAATCCTGCCGAGAATTACATGGTGGCCGACTACATCATGAGCCGGCAGGCCGTGGACGACCTTCAGGCGAAGATCGATGTGACGAAGCTATATGGGCGCTCCACGATCGATTGGTGGGCCCGCTTCGATCCCTCGTTGTCGATGGAGCGGTTCCTCAAATATTGGCAGTACGTCACCACGGCGACCTACGATGACGTTACGGGAACCGGCATGGTGCAGGTCCGGGCCTTCACGCCGGAAGACGCCTATCTCATCGCCAACACTTTGATCACCCTGTCGGAAGACCTCGTGAACGAGGTTGCCCAGCGTCCCCAGAGAGAGGCGGTGGCGTACGCGGAAAGCGAGGTTAAGCGTTCCGAAGACCGGCTCAAGCAGAACAGGGCAGAGCTTACCGAGTACCGGAATAAGGAAGCCATCATCGATCCGACGTCGAGTGTCGTGCTGGGCAATGCCACGCTGACTTCTGCTCTTCGCACGACCCTGGCGCAGATCCAGACCGATCTGGCGGCCGCTCAAGCCCAGAAACTCAATCCCAACGCACCGGCGGTCGTCTACCTGAAGAGCCGCCTGAAGGCGACGCAGGATCAGCTGGCTGCTGTCGAGGCGGAAGTCAGGACAGCGAAGGAGGGGACCGGCGCGCTGTCGCAGGTGGTCGCGAAGTACGAGCAGCTGGATCTCGAGCGCCAGTTTGCACAGAACATGGTGATCTCGACCATGCAGTCGCTCGAGCAGGCACGCTCCAATGCGATGGCAAAGCGTGTCTTCATCACGCCCTACGTGCGTCCTGTGCTGCCGCAGACCTCTCTCTATCCCAATCGAACAATCGCCATCCTGACCGTTGCAGGCGCGAGCCTGCTGCTTTGGACGATCGCCCTCCTGTTGGCCCGCTCGATAAGAGAGCATCTGGCCTGAACTCGACTGAAGTTTGACGCTGATGATCGCAGCAATTCACAACAATTTCGTCGCCTTCTCCAATTGGAGGCAGATGATATGGCTGGCCGTTTGCCAGATCCTCAATGCCCAGACGCGAGGCAGCAAGCTTGCCATGGTCCTCGCGCTGGCGGAGCCGCTGATCTTCATCGGCATTCTCTACTTCGTCCGAGGGTATCTGAAGGGCGCCGTTCCTAAATTCGGCCCCTCCCTGTTGTTGTTCCTGTGCTCCGGCGTGCTTCCATTCTTCCTGTTCATCCGGGTGTCGTCGCGGACACGAGGGATCAGTACGCACCCTCGCTCGCGCCTTCCGGGTCTCAGCGCGCTGGATATCTACATCGCCACGGTGATGCTGACCTCGATCATCTGGGTTGGCATGCTGGTCGCCATGTTCGTGGGCATGTGGCTATACGGCATCGAGGCGGCGCGACCCGCGTCCATGCTCGATTGCGCCATTCCCATCATCCTGCTGATCCTGCTCGGCACCGGGCTTGGCATGATCAACAACGTCATCTCGCGCTATTTTCATTTGTGGACGCGCTTTTACAGCTTCTTCAGCCGGGCGCTCATCCTGACCTCGGGCGTCATGACCGTTGTCGACTTCTATCCCTACTGGATACGCCAGTGGTGCATTCTCAATCCTTTGTCGCATGCGATCGAATGGTTCCGGGTAGGTGTGTACGGGCGCTATCCGCACATCTTCCTCGATGAGAGCTATCTAATTACCTGGACCGTCATCGCATTGTTCCTTGGGTTTGTCGTCGATCGTGCGGCGCTCCGCAGCCTCGGCAAGTGAGGGCGTCCGGGCCGGAAAGAGGCTCGTCGACCAGCCAGTGATTGCAAGTCGGGCAGTCGGAAGGCTTTAGCCAACCTTCGCGGCAATCATCACAACTCGACCAGCGGGCTGGCGGTACCTTTAGGGGGCGTTGCCGGAGCATCCGGGCCTGCAGCAGGCTTGGCGGTTGTTGACGGTGCCGGTTTCGCCGCAGCCTTCGGGGCAATCGCCGGCTTCGGCTTCGTCACCGCCGCCTTCGGTTTGGCGGTGAGTTCTGGCTTGGCCTTGCCTTTGCCCGGGGAGTTGGCGGCACTTGCACCCAGTTGCTCCTCGACCACCCCATCGATCTGCTTCAGGAATCCCTGGATGCGCTCCGAGAGCATCGTTCGCAGGCGGCGGAAATTCTCATCCTGGTTCAGCCTGGCCCAGTTCTTCTTCTGGGATTCCACACCCCAGCCGGGCTTGACGTTGCCTTTCTCATCCAGCGTTTTCAGCATGGAGCGATTGGGGCTGATGTGAATGCCGTGGATGGGGCGAAACCAGCGGTCGGGGATTATCTGCAATCCCTTTCGCTCGACCATTATGTAGAGCAGCGCTTCGTCGTTGGTGTTCGTGAGCGTGAGGTCGCTGATGTCCGGCAACGGATAATATGCGTCCATCCTCGTGAAGTGGAGGCCCGACATTCTCTTCGTGCCGGGACGCACGGAATTGCTGTAAGGCAACCCGGTCTGGTTCATGCTCTCCAGATGGCGGGGCACCAGCTGGCTGTCCAGAACAACGATATCGACGTCGCCGATATAGACATATTCGGCTTGGGTGTCGGGAACGTTGATGAATCTGACGCTGTTGGGGAGGATCTTGGCCCCGCTGGCCGTCGACCACGGCACGCGCCCGATCCGGACGCGGTCGTCGCCATAGGTGGCGGATATCAGATCTATCGCCTTGCCATGGTCCTGGCGGAAGCCTTCGACATCCTCGACGCCGAATTCGACCTTCGAATCCGCAATGTGGTGCAGCACCGAAAACGCATAGAGCGGGATGAAATCTTCATAGGGCTTGTTCGCGCAGGTATAGAACAGAACAGACATCACCCTATGCTCCCTCCAGGGGCTTCGGCGGCACGTTAGACGTCGAAGAGTCCAATGCCAACCGATCGCTCGGATGACTTGGACGGCGAGGATCCGGTGTCGATGCCCAAGTCCGAGCCGACGGCATCGACGATCTTCAGGAGTGGCGGATAGCAGGCCTCCCGGAAACTCGGCTCAAACGAGGCATCGAAAAACTGCTGCACGACCGCGGACGGAACGGTGCGGAGAGACGGCAGGAATTCCCGCGCTTTGATCGGTTTGACGGCGGGGGCGGGAATGGGAACGCCGGTTTTTCCTCCGACATACTCTAGGTCGTTCCTGTATTGCGTCGCGAGTTCCTCGGACTGGTCTTTCGTCAGATATTCCGCGCGACCGACCCGGTGGGCCTCGATGCACTTCCTGAGGCGCTCGCGGGGCAGCCGTATCGCCGTCTTGGCCTGGGGGTCCTTGCGGAAGGTCGGGGAATGCTGATGGATCGCGCGAATGAATTCGATCTCGGCCCAATGCGGGGACAGGTTCGTATCCGAGGTTTCCTTCAGCTCGACGTCGAGGATCGATGAAAAGTCCGTCATGATGTCGCCGCCGACGAGGGACGCAGCATCGAGCGATCGAACGCGAAGCTTTTCCCAACCGAAGGCGTCTGCCCAGCAGTCCAGATTGCGGACGATCGAGCACCTGGATTTGGTGCGTTCGAAATATTCGTCAAAGTCCTTCTTGTTCTTGCCGGTGCGTGTCGACTGCGCATAGAGCGAAGGCAACCAGCCCGTATAGTCGCGTACATAGGCGACGAGCTGAACCTCATGCCTTCCCAGCAGTCCCTTGAGGGTCTCGATCTCCGGCGGGCGTAGCGGGAACATGAACTCGCTGGAAATCACGACGCGCTTGGGATGTGCCTGTTCCAGGAACTCGGAAAACGCCTGGAGGGCAGGGCGGTCGCCGGCCTTCAAGGCCGCGGGCAAGGCGGCGAAGTGGCCGCCCTGGAGGCGAGCGGGCATCACGATACCGTGCTCCTCGAGCAGGGCGCGATTGGCCACCAAGCCGCGTTGGATCGTGCTCGAACCCGCTTTGCCTCGGCCTATATGCAGCACTAACATGAACAAACGCTCTATGCTGGAGCCCGATTGGGAGACATCGGGCAGGATCTATTCAAGCGATCCGCGCGGGATCGGGCTCTGTCGTCAGGTCAAACCAGCACAGATCACTATAGCTCAGCAAGGGGACTGAGCCGTGCCGATGACACGCTGGCCGGCTGCTCCTTTTTTCCCTGGAAGGGGAACGACTGGACGAGACGCTCCCGGAGCGTGTCCAGCGAAGGCAGCGGAAACTTCTCGACGAATCCGATCCAGTCGTTCAGCTCGAGCGGGCGCCCATCCGCGACATCGATCCGGGCCGGCAGCTCGTAGCGCCCCGTCGACTGATGATAGTCGATGAACTTGAAATCTCCCCCCGACAGGCGATCCCCGAAGCTGACGGGCGCACAGGGTACGCCGAGCGCCTGCGAGAAGATGAGGCCGTGGAGGCTGCTGGAAACGACCCTTTTGCAGCGCACGATGTCGGCGGCAAGGACGGTGGGCAGATCCGTGTTCTGAAGTATGTGGGCGGCGGGCCATTTTTCCCGGAAGAATGGCTTGTCGACCGAATGCACGATGAACCCGCATTCGATGTCCGGGCGCCGAGTCGGAACCGGACAGACTTCATTGATGAGCAATCCCGGATCGCCGACGACCGGCGGATTGATGCCGAATCGCCGAAGTATCTGTTCCCGGGATCGTGGGCCGCGGACCCCCAGGAAGACCGAGCGCGTCGGTCGCGCCTGCGCTTCGAAGCCGAGCGGCTGGATACAGCCCGACCCCCAGACGAGTCCGCGATCGCGGGCATGCTGCATGATCGAGCCGACGCTCATCATTACGGGATGGTCGTTCTCGACCCAGGTCCCGAAGGGCGAAATCGGCCGTTTGCCGAGATGGGCCGTTACATGAAGCCCGAAATTGTCCCCGACGTTGCCGCGTTGTCCGATAAGGCGCTTGGCCTTCTGCTTGGTCGAAATGAGCAGCTGAATCTCGCCGTCGACGACGAAGCGCTGCTCCAGCTCCGCCTCGACCGGGCGTGCGTCCGTGCCCTGCTGGTAGGTGGTCGGGACGAAAAGATCCAAGGCCCTGTCGAGATTGTAGTCGCGACGGCCTTGCGGCGATAACCGGGTATCGCCGACCTCGAGGAACCCATGTGCCCGCAGGTCGTGGCTGAGGGTCTCGATATCGTCCCTTGCCAGCGCCGCTCTTGCCAGGTCCGTCCAGTCAGAATTTTGATCGAGGCGAACGGCGTTTGGAGAGGGCAGATTCGGCTGCCCACTCCCTTCGCGTTCGCGCAGCCAGGGCGTCAGCAACATCTGACGCGCATCGGCCGGCGAAAGCTTCTTGTCGGGCATGAGAAGATCTACCTGATGGATCGGGCCGAGCGAGAAGGGGGATATCGCGCCGGAACTTCACTGCCGCGAGTGCAGCGGCCTATCAGCCCTGCGGCTTTCGAGCCGGCGCAACAATGCGCATGAGGCTACGATTGACGGTACGGCTCGTCCTCGCCAGGGAGTTCGGCCGGGCGGCAAGCGCCGACGAGACGAGGGGTTGCAGGCTCGCATTCAGCTTCTTCATGCGATCGGTCCCGAGCGTGGTGATCGTGATGAGCTTCTTCCGCGCATCGCCCTCGACCGCCGAGAGTTCGATCAGCTTTTCCGTCTTGAGCGAGTCGATGATCTGGCTCACCCGCTGCTTGCTGACGCCAAGCGTCCTCAGCAATTGAACGCTGCTCATCGGCTTGCCCTTGGACAGGATCGACAAGACCGACCATTCGGCAAATCCCAGTTTGGCCTGTTCGAACTGCGGCAGCTTGGAGAGGCCGCTCATGAAGCGGCTGAGGCCAGCGACGAGCGCGGCCAGGTCTTCCATTTGCGGCTCGGCAGAAGCTTTGACGTCGCTCATCGATAATTCTCCCTTTTTCCCCGGATGTGCGAGGGTGCAAGAAAACCAGTTAGTCTAGTATATTGACTATATGGTCGGGCCGGCAAGAGGTTCTTGAGGGCGGAGGAGGCAAGGTCCCCGGCAATTTGATCCCGTGTGCCGGGTCTGCTGAGTGGCGTGACGGCGCCCGCCGCCCAGACAGGAAGTGGTGGGCCTGCAAGCCAAGGATCATGGGGCGATATTTGATCTGGATCGGCCGGAATTGCGTAGTCGAGGTCGACGATACCGCCGGAAAATTCCCCCCGGTCATCCCGCTGCAGGTGTTGTTAGCCACTCTGTAGATGTGGGATTGTAGCCTATGTCGATTCTCTTCTTTACGTGCGCAAATATTCCGTACGAAGACTTCATCCCGCTCTACGCGTTTTCAGCACTGTTCCATGTCGACGAGGCCCGTCTTGAGTTTGGAGTTGAGGACGTCCCTGGGTTTTCTGCGCGCCATGGGCGGGCGCTTGGACTTCTGAACGAAGTCTACGGCGGCGACAGGATGCATATCCGGCAGGTCCCATGGAGTACGCCGGAAGGCGGAAAAATCGTGCCCAACAGCGTACGTTTCGTCAACGAACCGGAGTCGCGCGCGAAGTACGTCTATATCGGCGATGTTGACATCATCGTGCTGGATCGGGAGCTGGTGTCGAAGCACGTCGCGCACATGGAGAAGATGAAGCTGCCGTACAGCAATTCGGTTCGGCCCGGGACGAAGCGAATGTCCGGCCTGCATTTCGCGCCAATGGATGTCTATTATCCAGTCCCCGACGTGAGCGACCTCGATGTCGGGACGATGAACGACGAGATGCTCCTCTACAAGATGGTGGAGCGGAAGGGGCTGCCGATCATCGACGATCACTGGTTCCGGCCCACGCATGGAATTCACATCAGCCCGAATCGTCCCGTGCTCAAGACAACCGACGAGAAGGGCAATGTGACGCCGGGATGGAGTATCGACGCTCACAAGAAGCCGTGGCTCGCGCTCAGCCGGAATCCGTCATTCCGGCGCTTGCGAGGCATGCTCTCCCCGAGGGTTCAGAGTTGCCTGCGGGAGATCGACCGGGTCGTGGAAGATATCGAGCGCAAGGCCACGAGCCGCCTCGGGGAGCTCTGAGGGAGCGGTCGATCGCTTGACCCACTCCGCCTTACTTCGCTGCGCCTGACAGTCTGCGGATTTCACTCAGTAGACCGTCGATATCGGGAACGACCCACGTGTCTTCTTCCCGGATCGCCTCGGGAGGGGAATTGATCGAGTGGTGGATCGCGCCGGCGCGCGTGGCATATGTCTTCCAGAGAGCCGTCGCTTCGTGCTTGGGCGGCTTCAATTCGATGACAATCGCGCCGCGCTTGCAGAATACCGTATTTATGAAGCCGGCACCCATTGGCCCGACGACGACGTCTGCCTGTGCGAACGTCAGGACCTGCTGGTCGTAGGTCATTTCCGCGGGGCGCAGTACGAGAAACCCTTCCTCCTGAAGTCGTGCCGCGAGTTCCAGCTCGTTCAGGCACCGGCGCTTGGGGTCACCTGATCTATCGAGATAGATGCGTTGAGGCTTGGGAAGCTCGTTCGCGCGCATCGCCGCCACAAGGATGCGATCGTAGACATTGCGTTGAGAGAGGGCGACGTTTCCGTAATGGACGGATAGAGGCGACGGAAACAGGAGCCGCTCGCAGGATACGTGTCCGTCCAAATCGGAGATTTCCTGTACCTGGCTGAAATCGACACCCAGCAATTCGAGGCTTCGCCGCCTGTAAGAATTCAAGGTCGATGTCAGGAGCTTCACCTTGCCGGCGATCTGGAGCTCCTGCAGCAGCATGAGGCTCGGCAATACATCGATGTGCCAGTGGCCGTAATTCCGGTTCGCCTGGGCCAGCAGGGCGGCGGTACCTTCGATTCGAAGAGCGCAATGCGTTGCGAGGGCCCGTCGAATGCGCGGCTCCATCCGTGCGAGCGAGCTGCCGCTTCTCCTTCTGACGCGCCCATTGAGAAACTCGATCCTCGGAGTACGCGGAATTGTCTCTCCGACCAGGGTGTTTCCCGTGGCGACGATGAATCTGTTCGTGATGATTTTGGCATCGTTGACGCCACCGACGAACAGCGCAGGTGACACCCGCGCCGGCGAGCCACCCTTGAGGTGTGAGGTGTAGCGCAGGACCGACAAGGGCTGTTGCTTGAAATCGATGAAGTCTTCGACGTCAGCAATTTCCTTTACGCTCTCATGTGCATGCTTGCCGTCCAGGAAGCGAACGGCATCGTCACTGCTAAACAGGCTCTCGGTCATTGGCTACCTTCGTGGCGGGATGTTCCCAGCCAGCTCGGAAAATTCTCTGGCATATGCCCGTCCTGGATCAAACACGAATCAGGATCGATCGATCATGCTCCGGCGCTATCGTCGGGAGGCTGCGAGCGCGCATCTGTTCGCCTGGTTCGTCCGGTCTGCTCGTTCGAATGCCTGTCGATCTTGACTCGATCCCGAGTAAGAAGCCCTATCACCGCCGCGATTGCCAGCACAACGAGGGCAAGGCCGACAACGTAATCCGTTCTGCCCCACAGCATGATCAGAACTCCTCCTCTTCTTCGGACTCCAGTGGGACCGAAGCATCGAAGGGCGTGGGGACGACATCTTCTTTCGGCAAGCGCTCGAATACCGTGATCGCCTCTTCGACCGTCTGGTACAAATACAATTTCCTGCGAAAAAGAATCCCTCCTGCGGCGTCCTTTCCGAGGGTTCGGGCCGTTTTGGCCGAGTTTGTCGTCACGATCGTGGCGGCTCGTTTCTGGCGTAACTGAAAAGCCTGCTCGCAGAAGCTGCGAAACTCAGGGTCCCGGCCCGCGCCGATGAACCCGTCGAAAAGATAGTAGTCGCAGGGCAGGGCGTAGGTCAGGGTGACGGTCAGCTGGGAACGCGTAATGCCGCGCAGTTGGCGTATGGGAACATCCAGGATGTTGTGCAGGTTGGGCCGGCGTTCGGTGAAATCCACGATCTCCTTCGGATCCACCTTGTATATCTCGGCCATCCGATAGATCAGCTTACGCGCGGTGTCGTGAGGGCCGTATTTCAGAATGCCGCCGGGAATCGACACGATGGCGCGGCGGTCGATCCAACCTTCGGAGGGCATCATCAGGCCCGACAGGAGCTGCAGCAGGACGGACTTTCCTGCCCCCCGTTGCCCCAGGATCAAAAACTGGCTTCGACGCGGGATTATCCAGTTTATGTCTTCGAGAACGAGCTTTCTCAGCTGGCCTCTGCCGACTTCTTTCGAGACTGAATGGAAGGCAATCATGAGGTCGAGCCCTGAGCTACCCGGATATGTCGCGGAGCGCGACAAGGCCGGAACACGGCGACATTCGACACTCGTTCAAATGCACAGCACGAACCAATTTCCACCTTATTCAAGGGCAAAAATGCGGTCAGACCGGCAAGCAGAGAGACAGCAGCGGAGAGCCTGCCAGCCAAGAAAGCCTGCATCTATTCATTCGAGCCCCAATTGCCGGGAAATGCATCTTATATCGCCGGCAGTATTGTAGCGCAGAACGTGGGCGGCTAAAAAGAAGTCAATTGACTAGACAGACGCCTGCCCCACGAGGAGGAGTGATCAAGTGCCCGACGTCGCTCATCGGCTGACGCATCTCCAACGGCTCGAGGCCGAAAGCATCTTCATCATGCGCGAGGTGGTCGCGGAATGTGAGAAGCCGGTGATGCTCTATTCCATCGGCAAAGACTCTTCCGTCATGCTGCATTTAGCCATGAAGGCCTTCTATCCGGCGAAGCCGCCGTTTCCCGTGCTGCACGTGGATACGACCTGGAAATTCAAGGAGATGATCGCGTTCCGGCAGGAGATCACGAGCAAGCTGGGCCTCGATCTGATCGTTCACATCAACCAGGACGGCGTCCGGCAGGGCATCAACCCCTTCAGCCACGGCTCGTCGATTCACACCAATGTCATGAAGACGGAAGGGCTCCGCCAGGCGCTCGACCAGCACGGTTTCGACGCAGCCCTCGGCGGCGCCCGCCGCGACGAGGAGAAGTCCCGCGCCAAGGAACGCATCTTTTCGTTCCGCTCCCAGCAGCATCGCTGGGATCCGAAGAACCAGCGTCCGGAACCCTGGAACCTCTACAACACGCGCAAGAACAAGGGCGAGAGCATCCGGGTCTTCCCCTTGTCGAACTGGACCGAGCTCGACATCTGGCAATACATCTACCTCGAGAACATTCCCGTGGTGCCGCTCTACTTCGCCAAGGAGCGCCCCGTGGTGGAGCGCGACGGGATGCTGATCATGGTCGACGACGATCGCATGCCGCTGGAAGTGGATGAACGCCCGCAGATGAGGAAGGTGCGTTTTCGCACGCTCGGCTGCTATCCGCTGACCGGCGCGATCGAAAGCGACGCGGACACCATGCCGGCGATCCTCGAGGAAATGCTGCGCGCCCGGAACTCGGAGCGTCAGGGTCGGATGATCGATCGCGACAGCGCGGGCTCCATGGAGAAGAAGAAGCAGGAAGGCTATTTCTGATGAACGTGGAAGCACCTGGCCTGGATGCCTACCTGCGGGCCCAGGAGAAGAAGGATCTGCTCCGTTTCATCACGTGCGGCAGCGTCGACGACGGCAAGTCCACCCTGATCGGGCGGCTGCTCTATGAAGGCAAGATGCTGTTCGACGACCAGCTCGACAGCCTGAAGAGCGAGAGCGCGCGTGTCGGCACGCAGGGCGGGGACCTCGACTTCGCGCTGCTGGTCGACGGCCTGTCCGCCGAACGCGAGCAGGGCATCACCATCGACGTCGCCTATCGCTTCTTCGCGACGGACAAGCGCAAGTTCATCGTCGCCGACACGCCGGGCCACGAGCAATATACGCGCAACATGGCGACCGGAGCGTCGACTGCGGACCTCGCCATCATCCTGGCCGACGTCCATCGCAGCAGCGAATTGCTGACCCAGACGCGCCGGCATTCCTACATCTGCTCGATGCTCGGAATCCGGCACATCGTGCTGGCGGTCAACAAGATGGACCTCGTCCAGTACGACCACGCCGTGTTCGAGGCCTATGCCGCCAAGTACATGGCCTTCGCCAAGGAACTTGGTCTGGCGCAGGTCGAATGCATCCCGATCTCGGCCCTGCGCGGCGACAATGTCGTCGCCCCGAGCAAGCACATGACCTGGTACCGCGGGCCCGCTCTGCTTCCGTACCTGGAAACCGTGGAGTTCGGTCGGGAAGCCTCGACGCGGCCGTTGCGCATGCCGGTGCAATGGGTCAACCGGCCCAACGCGGATTTCCGCGGCTTTGCCGGAACGATCGCCAGCGGCACCGTGAAGCTCGCGGACAAGATCAAGGTCCTTCCGTCAGCGCAGGAAGCCACGGTTGCTCGCATCGTGACCCAGGACGGCGACCTGGACACGGCCGTCGATGGCCAGGCCGTGACCCTGGTGCTGGACCGGGAAATCGACGTCAGCCGAGGCGACGTCGTCTGCGCGGCCGGCGCGCCTGTCGCCATCTCCGACCAGTTCGTCGCGCATATCCTGTGGATGGCGCCCGAGGAACTCCTGCCGGGCCGGACCTATCTCATGAAGTCCGGCACGATCACGGCGCAGGCCACGGTGACCGCGCTCAAGCACAAGGTCAGCATCAATACGCTGGAGCACACCGCCGCCAAGACCCTGCATCTCAACGAGATCGGCCTGTGCAACCTGTCCCTGGACAAGCTGATCGCGTTCGAGCCGTACGCGGAAAGCCGCGATCTCGGCAGCTTCATCCTGATCGACCGCATCACCAACCAGACGATCGGCCTGGGGCTGATCGACTTCGCACTGCGCCGGGCCAGCAATATCCACTGGCAGAATCTCGAAGTGAGCCGTGTGGCGCGCGCCGAGCAGAAGGGCCAGAAGGCGGCGGTGATCTGGTTCACCGGTCTGTCGGGGTCGGGCAAGTCGACCATCGCGACGGCTCTGGAAAAGCGGCTGTTCAGCCTCGGGCGTCATACCTACGTCCTGGACGGCGACAATGTCCGCCACGGCCTCAACCGGGACCTGGGCTTCACCGATGCCGATCGCGTCGAGAATATCCGGCGCGTCGCGGAAGTGTCGAAGCTGATGGTGGATGCCGGCCTGCTGGTGCTCGTGTCCTTCATCTCTCCCTTCCGCAGCGAACGCGATGCTGCGCGCAGCCTGATGGGCGAGGGCGAATTCATCGAAGTGTTCGTCGATGCGCCGCTCGACGTCTGCGAAGCGCGCGATCCCAAGGGCCTCTACAAGAAGGCCCGGCGGCAGGAGCTCATGAACTTCACCGGTATCAGCTCACCGTACGAATTGCCGGCGAATCCCGATGTCCATCTGGAAACAGCCAATCTCACGGTCGACGCTGCCGTCGAGCAATTGATTGCTGCGCTGGATGCCAGGGGCCTGACGAAGGGACGGTAGCGAAAGCAGACGAACCCGGGTCGATTGTTTTCACCCAAGCGGGGTTAACATGATGAAGCTTGCGGCGACCTCCTTCCTGCAACTGTTCGGGCTCGTTGCATTTCTTGGCCTGGCGGCGGTGCCCGCACGCGCTCAGGCATCATCCGGGTTTGAGCAGCGCCGTCAGGCGGCGTTGGCGCAGTTCACGCAGAAGGCATCGGTCAAGAAGGACTGCGAGGAAGAGGACCTGCGCGGCGGTTGCAATGTCTTGCGGCCCTTGTCGTTCGCGATATCGGCGCTGTTCCGCGATTCGGCGGTGGACGAAGGCAACGCGGCGGTGGCCGAGAGCGTCGCGTCGATAGGGCAGGTGCTTCGCGGCGAAAGATATCGCTCGACAGAGAAGAAGGCCACGATCGGGGCCGCTGTCCCGCTCCATATGCTGGTCCGAACCTACTTCCTGTTCGGCACAAAGGGGGCCAAGGCGCCCGGCCGGCTCTCGGAGGCAAACCAGTCCTCGATCCGGGAAGTCCTCTGGGAATATGCGAAGGCGCGTTGTTCGCTGGCTTCCTCCAATGTCGACCGCGTGTGGGCAGTGCGAGGCAGCGAGAACATCAACTTGCTGGAAGAGACGCTGTGCTGGGGAGCGGCCGAGGTTCTCGCCAGCATGCCGTCGCGGCGGTACGACGACGGATCGACAACAGACCAGCAGAGAGCCGGGTGGACGAGGTACCTCAGGGAATACATCAGCCAGCGCGGCAAGTTCGGCGGGCTGACGGAATTCTTCTCGCCCTATTACAAGTACACTTTTATCGGGATCTACAACGTCGCGGATTTCGCTTCCGACGCTCATCTTCGGAAACTGACATCGAATTTTCTCGACGTCTGGATGGCGGACTGGGCGGAGGAACAGGTCGACGGCCAACATGGCGGCAGCAAAGCGCGCGTCTACGCCACGATCGGGGAACCGGGTCTCGTTGCGATCGAGCCGTCCTGGTTTTATTTCGAGATCGGTGGAATGCCCTCCGGGATCAGGCATCCGGCTTTCATTTTCATGCTGACGAGCGCCTATCGCCCGCCTGAAGTCGTCGAGAAAATCGCGACCAGGAAGGGCGCCGCGGCATATGTCGTGATGTCTCGCCGGCCCGGGTTGCTGGTGCCCGGTGGCGGCGATCAGCTGGACGCGAAAGCTGGAGGCATTCTCCGTTACACTTTCGTGTCGCCCGGTTTCGTCATGGGAACCAGCGTCATTGCAAGGAAACCGCTGAAGGACTGGTCGGCTGCGAGCTCACAGAACAGATGGAACGGTTTGGTGCTGCGGGGCAGCGGCCAGCGTTACCTCGGGGTTCGGCCGGCAGGCCTGGCCGGCAGCGTCTACAATTCGGAATGGGGCATCCAACTCGGCGGCACCCAGATCATCCAGAAGCTGGTGCAGCCCTTCGGCAGCAAGTCCGGTCCGATGACGATACAGTATGGACGGGACCTGAAGCCTGAGCCGGAAGGCGACTGGGTCTTTTTCAACTCAAGTGCGTACGTCGCGGTCCGCGCCGTTTTCGGAAAGCTTGAAAGCAAGACGGGGAGATCGGCTGGGCTGACCGCGACCGACGAACTTTCTCCAATCATCGTTTCGGCGGCGGAGAAGGGCGAATTCGCCAGCTTCGAGGACTTCAAGGCCAAGATGTTGCGGGCGCCTCTGTCCTCCGATGGCGATGCCGTGCAATTCACACCGCCACAGGGCCGTTCGATGATGAGATTCTTCTATCGCTCGGGACGTCTTCCGGAGATCGATGGAAGGCCGGTCGATATCTCGCCGAATTTCGGCTTCGAGAGCCCTTACATGAAATCCGTGTGGGGGCAGGGCGTCGTCACGATCAGCTTCGGCGATGCCCACGTCGTTCGTGACTTCGCCAACTGAGCGAGGTCACTTCTGGATCATGCGATCCGCCGTCTTGAATTCACGGCGGATCCCGCTGTCCTGACCGCTCAGGCGAGCGGCGGATTCGTCGGTCGGGCCAGCACTTCTTCCATGGCCTTGTCTTCAGGCATCGCGCGCATGAATTGGAATTCGCGCCGGAAGTCCATGAAAGTGAGCCGGCTCACGCTTTCCAGATTGTTGTACTTGGGCTGGAAATCTGTGCGCGGCTGACGCCAGACGATCGTCTGCGGATTGCCCAAGGTGATCGGCGTGCAATAGGACATCAACGGAAAGAAGTCGTGGATGGCATAGACGATCTTGTAGACATCGCCATGCCAGGTCCCGCCGACCTTCTCGCGCTTTGCATCGGCGCGTCGCTGGTTCACGGCCGCTCGCTGGTCAGGCCATGCGCTGTAGTAGTCGTTGGGGACCGTATCGTCGATGATCCAGACGGTGTTGGCGTGCGCCACGGACAGCGAATTGCAGAAATCGCGGTAGGTCTGCTCGAAAGTGTGCAGGCCGTCGAGGAAGATGATGTCGAAAACCTCGCCATGGCTGTGCTTCAGGAACCATTCGTCGGACGTCATTTCGAACAGCCGAAGACCTGGTGCGGCTTTCTCGGCCTTGTCGAACCGGAAGCGCGGATCCACTGCAGTGCGTTGCGCAATATCGACCGTAAACAAGGTCTTGCCGCCAGCCACCCCGATCTCCAGGTACCGGGTCGCCTTCATATGCTTGCCCATCATGTTGATGCGCCGGGCAGAGTGCTTCACCTCTACCGCATCTTCGGCTTCCACATCCATTTTCTGGCCTCATTGCACAAGGACTGGAGGGCAACTCGCCCACGACGCTCATTTATGGCTGAGCGGTATCCAGTAGGTCAAACACGCAATGTCGGCCTTGTCTTGGAGGCTGCCGACAATTCTTCTTGCTGCCTGACCCGACCGGTTTTCTAATCGGGCCAACCGAGGACAGCTTGGGTAATGATCTCGCAAAGAGCCAAGTACGCACTGAGAGCGCTGGTTGCATTGGCGAGAGCCGATGCCGATCAGACGATCATGATTTCGGATCTGTCGACATCCTGTTCGATTCCCAAGAAGTTCCTGGAACAGATCCTGCTCGACCTGAAGCATCACGATCTGGTGCGCAGCAAACGAGGCAAGCTCGGAGGATACCAACTCAACAAGCCGCCCTCCCAGATCACCTTCGGAGAGGTCCTGCGAATCGTCGATGGTCCGATCGCCTTGCTGCCGTGCCTGTCGAAGATTGCGTATCGGCGATGCAAGGATTGCTCGGACGAAGCGAGTTGTGAGATCCGGCGTGTCTTTGCGCAGGTCGCGAAGTCGAGCCGCGACATTCTGGACAACACGAGTCTTTCCGTTGCCATGGAAGGCGAGGGCCCGTGGAGCGAGCCAAAACGGAAAGAAATTTCCTCGCGCCAGGCGCAACTGGTGTGATTTTCGCCTGAGCGGATTTGGCTTGTGGACGGCCCTCGAAGGGCAAGTTGACAATCTCTACTGTATTAGTCGACATAACGAATAAGCGTTGTAGCCTGCTTTGGTTCAGCCGTTCGACTGACTGTTGGGGGGCCCCGATGATGAACTTGCGCCGTCGTTCGTTTCTCGCAGCCGGCACCACTCTCGGTGCAGTCGTTGCCTCCCGGCCGAGCTTCAGCCAGACACCGGCTCCGGTCGTGCTTACCAATGTCTCCTACGATCCGACGCGCGAGCTCTATCGCGCGGTGAACGATGCCTTTGCGGCTGAGTGGCTGGCCGGCGCGAAGCAGAAGGTGACGATCCGGACATCCCACGGTGGATCGGGCCGGCAAGCGCGCTCGGTGATCGATGGGCTGGAAGCCGATGTCGTGACCCTGGCGCTGGCCGGCGACATCGATGCGATTGCCCGCGAGTCGAAGCGTCTGCCGGAGAACTGGCAATCGCGCCTGCCCAACAATTCCTGCCCCTATACGTCGACGATCGTGTTCGTCGTCCGCAAGGGCAATCCCAAAGGCATCAAGGACTGGCCCGATCTTGCGAAGGCGGGCGTGTCGGTCGTCACGCCCAACCCCAAGACCTCGGGCGGCGCGCGCTGGAACTATCTCGCGGCGTGGGCCGATGAACTCGAGCGGACGAAAGGCGACAAGGAAGCGGCTCGCAAGCTTGTCGAAGCGATTTTCAGGAACGTACCGGTCCTCGATTCCGGCGCACGCGGTTCGACGACAACCTTCGCCCAGCGCGCGGTCGGCGACGTGCTGATCTCGTGGGAGAACGAGGCCTTCCTGATCTTGCAGGAGTTCGGCGCGAACAAGTTCGACATCGTCGTGCCGTCGCTGTCGATCCTGGCGGAGCCGCCTGTCGCCCTCGTCGATGCCGTGGTCGACAAGCGCGGCAGCCGCAAGGCGGCGGAAGCCTACCTCAACTTCCTCTATGCGCCGGCGGGGCAGAAGATCATCGCCAAACATTTCTATCGTCCGTTCAAGCCGCAGGATGCCGATCCGTCGGACATCGCGCGCTTCTCGAAGACCAGGCTGGTGACGATCGATCAGGTGTTCGGAGGCTGGGCGAAGGCGCAGGCCGAGCATTTCGCTGACGGTGGCATCTTCGACCAGATCTACAAGCCCTCGGGCAAGGCCTCTCCTTGAGCGTTGGTCCGGTGGTGGAACGCCGCTTTTCCTTCGTGCGACCGAGCGCATTGCCCGGCTTCGGCATCACGCTGGGCTTTGCCTCGACGTACCTGTCGCTGATCGTGCTGTTGCCGTTGGCCGTGCTCATCTGGCGGGCCGGAGCGCTGGGGATCGACGGCATCTGGCGCGTCGCCACGACGCCGCGCGTTCTCGCGGCCCTCGAAGTCAGCTTCCTCACGGCCCTGCTGGCCGCGCTGCTCAATGCGGTGTTCGGCACGCTCGTCGCCTGGGTGCTGGTGCGCTACGAGTTTCCCGGCCGGCGCCTGCTCGATGCCGCAGTCGATCTGCCGTTCGCCCTGCCTACCGCGGTCGCGGGCATCGCGCTGGCCGCGCTCTATGCGCCGAACGGCTGGATTGGCGCGCTTTTTGCGCCCCTCGGCATCAAGATCGCTTTCACGCCGTTGGGCATCTTCATCGCCCTGGTGTTCATCGGTCTGCCATTTGTCGTCCGCACAGTGCAGCCGGTGCTGCAGGATTTTGAACGCGAAGTGGAGGAGGCCTCGGCAACCTTGGGTGCAACCCGGATGCAGACGGTCTTCCGCGTCGTGCTGCCCGCGCTCGTGCCCGCCCTGGTGACGGGCGTGGCTCTGGCCTTTGCCCGCGCGGTGGGGGAATACGGCTCGGTGATCTTCATCGCCGGCAACATTCCGTTCGTCTCGGAGATCGCGCCGCTGCTCATCGTCACCCGCCTGGAGGAGTTCGACTACGCGGGCGCGTCGGCGATCGCCGTCGTGATGCTCGCGATCTCGTTCGTGGCACTTCTGATCATCAACTCGATCCAGGCCTGGAGCCGCCGGAGGTACGAGGGTGCGTGAGTCAGCCCTGAGCGAAGGCCGCCTGCTGCGATGGCTGCTGATCGCGACGGCCGTGGCTTTCCTGGCCCTGTTCCTGGTGCTGCCGCTGGCGGCGGTTTTCATCGAGGCCCTGCGCAAGGGCGTCGAGCCCTTCCTCGCGTCGTTCTCGGACGAGGACACGCTTTCGGCCATCTATCTCACGTTGCTCGTCGCGGCGATCTCGGTGCCGCTCAACCTGGTGTTCGGCGTGGCGGCGGCCTGGGCGATCGCGAAGTTCGAGTTTCGTGGCAAGAGCGTGCTGATCAGCCTGATCGACCTGCCGTTCTCGGTGTCGCCTGTGGTATCGGGCCTGACCTTCGTGCTGCTGTTCGGCGCGAAGGGGCTGTTCGGCCCGCTGCTCGACGACTGGGATATCAAGATCATCTTCGCCGTGCCGGGCATCGTGCTGGCGACGGTTTTCGTGACCTTTCCCTTCATCGCCCGCGAACTCATTCCCCTGATGCAGGAGCAGGGCACGGCGGAGGAGGAGGCGGCGCTCACCCTGGGCGCATCAGGCCTGCGGACGTTCCTCACCGTCACCCTGCCCAACGTGAAGTGGGCGCTGCTGTATGGCGTGCTGCTGTGCAACGCGCGCGCGATGGGCGAATTTGGCGCCGTGTCGGTGGTGTCGGGACACATCCGTGGCCTCACCAACACCATGCCGCTGCAGGTCGAGATTCTCTACAACGAGTACAATTTCGTCGGCGCCTTCGCCGTCTCCGCCCTTCTGGCGGGGCTGGCTCTGGTCACCCTTGCCGCCAAGTCGATCCTGGAATGGCGACACGGCGAGGCTCTCTCGACGGCGCGACGACACTGATATGGAAGACATGACCACCAGCGCAGGCAAGGGCACGCCCATTGCCATCACGGCCGAGGGACTGGCCAAATCGTTCTCCGGCGTTCCCGCCGTCAACGGCGTGGATCTGCAGGTGCGCCCGGGCGAACTGATGGCGCTGCTCGGTCCGTCGGGCTCCGGCAAGACGACCCTGTTGCGCCTGTTCGCGGGCCTGGAGACGCCGACGGCCGGCAAGATCCTCTTCGGGGACGAGGATGCAACTCATCTTCCGGTGCGGGAACGGCGCGTCGGCTTCATGTTCCAGCACTACGCGCTCTTCAAGCACATGAGCGTCGCCGACAATGTCGGCTATGGGCTGAGCGTCCGGCCTCGTCCTCTACGGCCGTCCGCGGCAGAGATCCGCAAGAGGGTCGAGGAGCTGCTGGAGCTGGTCCAATTGCCGGGACTGGGCAAGCGCTATCCCGCCCAGCTGTCGGGCGGCCAGCGCCAGCGCGTGGCGCTCGCTCGCGCGCTCGCCGTCGAACCGCGTGTGCTGCTCCTCGACGAACCGTTCGGCGCGCTCGACGCGCAGGTGCGTCGCGATCTGCGCCGCTGGTTGCGCGAGCTGCACGACCGCACCGGCCACACGACCCTGTTCGTCACCCATGACCAGGAAGAAGCCCTCGAACTCGCCGACCGTGTCGCCATCCTCAATCGGGGGCGACTGGAACAGCTCGGCGCGCCCGACGACATCCTCGATCGCCCGGCAACGCCGTTCGTGGCGGGCTTCGTGGGCGACGCGGTGCGGCTGTCGGTCGACGTTCAAGCGGGCTGGATCAATCTGGGGCGGGGCAAGGTGCCGGCGCCGTTCCAGTTTCCCAACGGCGCGGCCGAATTGTTCATCCGCCCGTCGGATCTCACGCTGGCGCATTCGACCGGGCACGGCACCTTTGCGGGCAAGGTCGTCGGCACGCGGCGTGTCGGCTCAGTGCGGCGCGCTGAGCTCGCCCTCGAAGATGGCCTGCCGTCGGTGGAGATCACGCTTCCGCTCGAGCACGCCGTGCGCAAGGGCGAGGAACTTCATTTGAACCTGCTCACCATGCGCCTGTTCCAGGCACGCTGAGGGAGAGACCCGATGCCAATACTTGCCTGTAGACGCCTGCCGATCCTGCGGTGCTGCAAATGAGCGAACCGGCGTTGCCCACCTTCGGTATCGTCGGAGGAGGATTCACCGGCACGATGCTGGCCGTCCACCTGATCGAGCAATCACAGGTGCCGATCCGGGTCCTGCTGTTTGATCGTGCGGCGGCGTTCGGCAGTGGCGTGGCCTATTCCACGCCCAACGACAAGCATCTCCTGAATGTCCGCGTGGGCAACATGAGCGCCTACGATTCGCGGCCGGAGCATTTCATCAAGTGGCTGGAGAGCTGCGCGACTGATTCCGGCGCCGAGCCGCGCGGCGCCTTCGTATCGCGTGGCCTCTATGGGCAATATCTCCGCACGACGCTGTCGGAATGTCTCGCGGCGCATCCCGCGTCGTCGATGATCGGCGTCGACTCCGAAGTCATCAGTCTCGCGACCGGTAACAAATCGGTCGAGCTGCAGACGTCGGACGGTACCCGGCACACGGTCGATCGCGTGGCGCTGTGCGTCGGAAACTTCCCGCCGGCGCTGCCGATCAAGGCGAAGGCAGATGCCGCGGGCGAGGGTCACTACATCGCCAACCCATGGAGCGGCGGGCTGTCGCGGATCGGCAAGAACGACCGTGTCATCGTGGTGGGCACCGGCCTCACCATGGTCGACGTCGCGCTCGATCTTCATTCACGCGGACATCGCGGGACCATCACGGCCATTTCCCGTCGCGGCTTCATGCCCTTGCCGCATCGCGACGTCGGTCCATATCTCGCCTTCCTGAAGCCCGAGGCCCTGCCGCGCACGGTGACCGAGCTGATGCAGACGGTACGTCGCGAAGTCGAAGCCGCGGCGGCCAAGGGCGTCGACTGGCGGGCCGTGCTCGATTCGATGCGCCCGCAGACGCAGGCGCTGTGGCGTGGTCTGTCGACGGTGGAGCGGCGGCGCTTCCTGCGTCATGTCCGGCCTTACTGGGAAGTGCATCGCCATCGCGTCGCGCAGCCTGTCGCCGCGGAGATCGAGACGCTGCAAGGCGCCAGTAAGCTGGTCGTGATGGCGGGGCGCATGCAGAGCGTCGAGCTGACCGCGGCAGGTGTGTCCGTCGAAGTGAAGGCGCGTGGCGATCAGTCCGTACACCGGGTCGAGGGCGACTGGCTGGTCAATTGCTCCGGCCCGCAACTCGACTACGACCGGATCGCGGATCCGCTGATCCGGTCGCTGTTCGATGGCGGCCTGGCGCGGCCGGATGCCCTGTCGCTCGGCCTCGATCTCGGCGACGATTATCGCCTGATGAGCAAGGATGGCGTTGCATCGGACGTGCTGTTCGCCCTGGGGCCGCCCATCCGCGGCAACCTGTGGGAGACGACGGCGGTGCCCGACATCCGCAAGCAGTGCGAGGCGGTGGCCCGTCACCTGACGGCCGCGCTGGCGTAGGAAAGCCGAACGCGAAGGGATTGCGATGAAGCCCGTGGACGAAGCCAATCCCTGGAAAGTGCTGTCGGAGGAGACCGGTTATGACTGCCGGTACTTCTCGATCCGCCACGATCGGGTGACCTTGGCCGGCGGAGAGCCGCGCAGCTATCACAGCGTTCGCATGAAGTACTACGGCGTATGCGTCGTGCCGGTCGATCACGACGGCAGCGTCACGCTGGTGGGGCAGTATCGCTACGTGCTGGATCGCTTCTCCTGGGAGGTCGTCGGCGGCGGCGCGCTCATGGGCACCGATCCACTGGAGACCGCGCGCAAGGAATTGCGCGAAGAGACCGGGTGCACCGCAGAGCATTGGCTCAAGATCACCGAAGGCGCGGTGTCGCCGGGGATCTCGACCGAGGTCACGCCAGTCTTCGTCGCCTGGGGACTGGAGCGCGGTGCGCCGCAACCCGAGGCGGACGAGCGGCTGGCGCAGCGTCGGGTGCCGTTTCAGGAGGCGGTGGCGATGGCGCTGAACGGCAAGATCGGCAACCTGCCGGGAATCTCGGCGCTGCTCGGCATCGAGGTGCGGCGTCAGCGCGGCGACCTGCCGCGCAGCCTGCTCGATCTGCTCAAGTAGAGGCGGGAGCCAGGCCGAGCCGCTCGCCGCGATAGGCGCCGCTCATCACGCGTTCCCACCAGCCGCGATTGTCGAGGAACCAGCGCACCGTGTCGCGCAGGCCGCTCTCGAAATCATGGCGCGGCGTCCAGCTGAGCTCGGTCGAGATCTTGGTGGCGTCGATGGCGTAGCGGGCGTCGTGGCCCGGCCGGTCGGTCACGAACTTGATGAGCGATTCGTGCGGGCGATGGGCGGCATCGGGTTGCATCTCGTCGAGCAGGCGGCAGATGCCGCGCACCACGTCGATGTTCCGGCGCTCGCTGTTGCCGCCGATATTGTAGGTCTCGCCGGGTCGTCCCTTGCGCAGCACCGTGACCAGCGCCTCGGCATGGTCCTCGACATGCAGCCAGTCGCGCACGTTCTCGCCCTTGCCGTAGACCGGCAGGCTCTCGCCGCGCAGGGCGCGGATGGTGACCAGCGGGATCAGCTTCTCGGGGAAGTGATAGGGGCCGTAATTATTGGAGCAGTTGGTCGCAAGCGTTGGCAGGCCGTAGGTGTGATGCCAGGCGCGGACCAGATGGTCGGACGCCGCCTTGCTGGCCGAATAAGGAGAGTTGGGCGCGTAGGGCGTGGTCTCGGTGAAGAGGCCGGTGGCGCCCAGCGACCCGAACACCTCGTCGGTCGAGATGTGCTGGAAACGGAAGCGGCCGCGCGCGGCTTCATCCAGCGTGCGCCAGTAGGCGAGGGCGGCCTCCAGCAAGGTGAAGGTGCCGTTGACGTTGGTCTCGATGAACGGGGCGGCGCCGGTGATGGAGCGATCGACGTGGCTTTCTGCGGCGAGATGCAGGACCGCTTCGGGCCGGAATTCCGACAGGACGGCATCGACGGCGGCGCGGTCGCAGATATCGACCTTGTAATGGCGATGACGGTTGCTGGTCTGGGCCTCGGCCAGCGATTCCAGATTGCCCGCGTAGGTGAGCTTGTCGACGTTGGCGACGGTCCAGTCGGTATCGCGGATGATGTGACGCACCACGGCAGAGCCGATGAAGCCGGCACCGCCGGTAACCAGAATTCTCATAGGGACATCATGGAGTGAGGAGGCTCGCTCTTCCAATGTTTCGGCAAATGCCGGGGATCGGTCGCTATTCCTGCATACCATATGTTCGGGCGCGCCCGGGCGGGCAAGACCAAAGAAAGGCGCTAAGATGGGCCCATTAACGAAGCCGTCATCAGAGGAAACCGGAGAATGAGTAACGCATCCGAATATACGCCGCCGAAGGTCTGGACTTGGAACAAGGCGAGCGGCGGTCGTTTCGCCAACATCAACCGTCCGATCGCCGGCCCGACCAGCGAGAAGGAGCTGCCGGTCGGCAAGCATCCGCTGCAGCTCTATTCGTTGGGCACGCCGAACGGCCAGAAGGTCACCATCATGCTCGAGGAGTTGCTGGCTCTCGGTCACAAGGGCGCGGAGTACGACGCCTGGCTGATCAAGATCGGCGAGGGTGACCAGTTTGGCAGCGGCTTCGTCGCGGCCAACCCGAACTCGAAGATCCCGGCGCTCGTGGATCGCAGCGGACCCAAGCCCGTGCGCGTGTTCGAATCGGGCGCGATCCTGCTCTATCTCGCCGAGAAGTTCGGCGCGCTGGTGCCGACCGATCCCGCCAAGCGCGCGGAATGCATGTCTTGGCTGTTCTGGCAGATGGGCAGCGCGCCCTATCTCGGCGGCGGCTTTGGCCACTTCTATGCCTATGCGCCGACCAAGATCGAATACGCGATCGATCGCTTCGCCATGGAGACGAAGCGGCAGCTCGACGTGCTCGACCGGCGCCTGGCTGAAGCCAAGTATCTGGGCGGCGACGATTACACGATCGCCGACATCGCGGTGTGGCCGTGGTACGGCGGCCTCGCGAAGGGTCTGCTCTACGGTGCGGGCGAGTTCCTCGCCGTGCACGAGTACAAGAACGTCAATCGCTGGGCCGACCAGATCGGTGAGCGTCCGGCGGTTCGCCGTGGCCGCATCGTCAATCGCCTGCAGGGCGATCCTGCGGCCCAGCTCCATGAGCGTCACGACGCCAGCGACTTCGACCTGAAGACGCAGGACAAGATCGGGGCCAAAAAGTAGGAAGATCCCCAAAATCGCTGCGCGCAATGTCGCCGTTCGGCGACATTGCGACGGCACCGATTTTGCCTTCCTGCGGGCAGGCACGAACGACGCGGGAGAATTACGTGAGCAGCACGAAGCGGCCCAAGGTGGCCTTCATTGGCACGGGCGGGACCATGTCTTCGCTCGGCGTCCACCCGCTCGAGCTGCAGGATTACGGCATCCACGACAACAGGATGCATGCCAGCCAGATCGTCGAGCGGTTTGCGGTGGTCAACGAGATTGCCGAGGTGATCCCGGTCGATTTCCGCAACGTGCCGAGCCCCGAGATCTACTTCGCCGAATGGAAGGAACTCGCCACGCTCTGCCATCGCGTGGTGGCCGAGCATCCTGAGCTGGCCGGCATCGTCATCGGCCATGGCACGGCGACCCTCGAAGAGACCGCATGGGTCCTGAACCTCGTTCTGAAGGTCGACGTGCCCGTCGTGCTGATCGGCTCGCAGCGGCCGGCGTCGGGCCTGTCGACCGATGCCGCGATCAACCTGGTGAACGGCGTGCGGACGGCGGCCAGTCCCGACAGTCGCGGCCGCGGCGTACTGGTGCTGCTGAACGACGAGATCCAGGCGGCGCGCGAGGTCACGAAGACCTCGAACTGGCGCATGCAGACCTTCCGCACGCCCGACTTCGGCATCCTGGGCCACGCCGACGGCGACAAGATCGCCTACTACCGCAAGCCCGAGCGGCGGCACATGCCGGATACCGAATTCAGCATCACCGATCTCGAAGCGCTGCCAAGGGTCGACATCGCCTATGCCTACGCCGGCTCCGACGGCAGCGCGATGCGCGCTTTCATTGCGGCGGGAGCAAAGGGCCTCGTCTCGGCCGGATTCGCGCCCGGCATGCCACCGGCCGCCGATCTCGCGGCGATGGAGGAGGCGGTGCGCCAGGGCGTCGTGGTCGTGCAATCCTCCCGCGCCGGCTCGGGCCGCATCTATCGCAGCCAAAAGCTCGCCAAGGCGGGCGTCCTGGCAGCGGATAATCTCAACCCGCAGAAGGCGCGGCTGCTGCTGGCGCTGGCGCTCACCCGCACCAGCGATCCGGCCGAAATCGAACGGATCTTCGCGACCTACTGATTGCCGGTGCGTCGTGGCCTGATACCTTGCCGCGATGGAGCTGAAGCAACTCGAGCATCTCGTTGCCGTCTGCAGTGCCGGCAGCTTCAGCGGTGCGGCCAAGCGGCTGCGAATCTCCCAGCCCACCTTGAGCAAGAGTATCGCGCGGCTGGAAAAGCAGCTGGGCCTGAAACTGTTCGACCGCAGTGGCGGCAGCGCCCGGCCCACCGTCTATGGCCACGCCGCGGCAGAGCATGCGGCGGGGCTGCTGGCCGGCGTCGCGCGGATGAGCCAGCAGCTCGAGCAGCTCGCCAAGGGCGAGACCGGCAGCCTGCGCATCGGTGTCGGCCCCGCGACTCGCATCAAGCTGCTGCCGGAGGTCGTGCGGCAGGTGGGGCGCTCTTTCCCCGAACTGCAGCTCGAAGCGCGCTACGACGACATCCAGACGCTGATGAGATCGCTGCGCATGGGCAGCCTCGATCTGGTCTTCTGTTATTTCGAGGCGCCGGACGAGCAGTCCGATTTCCTGCGCGTAAAGATCTGCGACGACCTCAGGATTGCCGTCGTGCGGCCGCGCCATCCCGCGCTGAAGCAGGCGCCGCTCGCGCCCGAGATGCTGCTGAAGTACCCGATCGCCAGCGTCGGCGCGGTGCCGAGCTTCCGCAAATGGCTGGGCGCGGTGAGTGCGAAAGCGGCTCGCAACATGAACGCCTTCGTCTCCGACGATTATGCGCTGGTGAAGAGCCGCCCGCTCGACTCGGACTTCGTCGCGGTCGGGCCGCGCTTCGTGTTCGAGCAGGAGCTCCGCGACGGGACGCTGGTCGAGCTGAAGCTGCACGTCGAGATCGGCTACGAGTGCTGGATGCTCACGACCGAGGCTAAATGGCGTTCGCCGGTCGTGAAGAAGGTCGCCGACTTCGCCCGCGCCGCCATGCGTCGCAAGGGGAGCCGACGCTAGGCCCATGCCTGCAGGCTATGGGGCATGCCGATTCGGGCGGTTGCCCTGGAGCCCCCAACGGGCGTTTCTGTTTGCAGAAGAAAAAGACCTGCCGGTGAGGACCCATGGCTTTGGCCGAGACGCGCCACGCGATGACAAGACGCCGCCTTTCCGGGCTGTGCGGAACGCTGCTTCTGGCGGCGGTTTCCGTTGCCGGTCTCGTGAGCCCGGCGGCAGCCGAGTATCCGGACAAGCCGGTGCGCCTCATCGTGCCGTTCACGGCCGGCGGCTCGCCCGACACGACGGCCCGCCGCGTGGCGCAGCGACTGACACAGGAGCTGAAGCAGCAGTTCATCGTCGAGAACCGGCCCGGCGCGGCGGGTAATATCGGCGCGGAAGCGGCGGCCCGCTCGGCGCCCGATGGCTACACCCTGATGATGATGGCCAACAGCCACGTCATCAATCCGGCGCTCTATTCCAAGATCACCTACGACGTCGTTAAGGATTTCACGCCGATCTGCCTGATCCTGCGCGGCGGCTCGATGATGGTCGTGCCGGCCGACAGTCCGGCCAAGACGGTGAAGGAATTCGTCGAGCTGGCGAAGGCCAATCCCGGCAAGCTGAACTTCGGCTCAGGTGGCGCCGGCAGCCCCGCGCATCTCGCGGCCGAAGCGTTCCGCCAGGCCACCGGCATCGACTATGTCCACGTGCCCTACAAGGGCGCGCCCGAGATCGTGCGCGGGCTCCTGTCCGACCAGGTGCAGGTCGGCTTCCCGACCTTCGAAACGGCGCTGGGACAGGTGCAGCAGAAGACGCTGCGAGCGCTCGCGACCACCGGCTCCAAGCGCTCGCGCCTGCTGCCCGATACGCCGACTCTGTTGGAAGCGCTGCCCGACGGTTTTAGCCTCGAAGGCTGGCTGGGTCTCGTCGCGCCGGCGGGAACACCGCCTGAAGTCGGTAAGGCCATCGTTGCCGCCATGACCAATGCGCTAAAAGATCCGGTCTTTCGCGAGCAGCTCGAAAGCGGCGGCTCGGACATCGATTTCAAGCCGGGCCCCGAGTTCGGCGCGATCCTGCCAGGCGAGCTCGTGAAGTGGCGCAAGCTCGTCGAAGGCGTCGGCGCCAAGGTCGAGTAGGGAAGGAGCATCGCCATGGCCGTTGCCGCCAAGCCCCGCATCCACGAGGTGCCCGACGACCTGCTGGCCGCGATCGACTGGTGCTACGAGCAGGGATGGACCGACGGGCTGCCCGTCGTGCCGCCGGTCGTCGCCCGGGTCGATGCCATGCTGGCGGCCGAGGCGCGTCCGCGCGAGACGGTCATCGCACACCATCCCGCGACCGGCCTCGACCTGTCGCTGCATGCCGCCGCCGTGAATGCGGTGATGGCAGGCTGCCTGCCGGAGTATTTCCCGGTGATCGTCGCCGCCTTCGAGGCGATGGACCGGCAGGATTTCAACTTCCACGGCTCGACCGCCAGCACCGGCGGCTCGGCGCCGCTGCTGGTCGTCAGCGGTCCCTATGCCGAAGAGATCGGCATGAACTCGGATGTGAACCTGTTCGGTCCGGGCAACCGCGCCAACGGCACGATCGGCCGCGCGACACGCCTCATCCTGCGCAACGTCTTCCAGATGCTGCCGGGCATTTCCGACAAATCCACGCAGGGCAATCCGGGCAAGTACAGCTTCTGCATCGCCGAACGGTCGCGCGGCAATCCCTGGCCGTTGCTCTGTGAGGCGCAGGGCTACGACAAGGGCGTGTCGAGCGTCACCTGCTATGCCGGCGGCGGCTTCTTCAACGTCGAGAACCACGGCGGCAACACGCCCGAGGAAGTTTTAGGCTCGGTGGCCGACTCGATGGCCAACTATGGTTGCATCAGTCTCGGCCAAAGCGCGGTGATCCTGGCGCCCGAGCACATGAAGATCGTGGCCGATGCCGGCTGGTCGCGCGAGAAGGTGCAGGAGTTCCTGTTCGTCTCCGCCAGGCGTTCGGTCGAGGGCATGAAGAGCGCGGGCAAGTACCGCGATCGCGAGTACGACGCGCAGCACGGCGAGAACGCGCATGCGCTCGCCATGGAAGGCTTCATGCATCGCGGCATGCGGCCGGACGACATTCTCGTGACCATGGGCGGCGGCGATGCCGGCGGCCATTCCTGTTTCATCCCGTCCTGGAGCCGGGGACGGGCGTCGATCATGCAGCACAAAGCCATCACGCCGCCGCCGGCCGGCGTGCGCACCTGAACGGAAGGAGTTTCCGATGCAGCTCTATTCACCCATGTCGACGACGCCCAAGCGCAAGGCGTTCCGCGCGCCGCCGCTCGCCAGCCTCGAGGGCCTGCGGATCGGCCTGCTGGAGAACGGCAAGCTCAACGCCGACGAAATGCTGAAGGAAGTCGCCGCGCTCTTCGTCGAGCGTCACGGCTGCACCATCCGCACCGTCGCCTCGAAGAGGAATGCCAGTGCGCCGGCGCCGGCGACGACGCTCACCCAAGTAGCGCAGGAGGTGGATTTCCTCATCACCGGCTTAGGCGATTGAGGGTCCTGCTCAACGTGCAGTCTGCACGACAGTATTAGCTTCGAACAACACGGCAAGCGCGCCGTGGTCATCTGCACCACACCCTTCGAGGTGACGGTGAGGAACATCGCGCGCGTCCTCGGCATTCCCGATTATCCGTTCGTGAAGGTCCAGCATCCGATCGGAAGCTGCACCCTCGACGAGCTCAAGGTGCGGGCCGAGGTGGCCTATAGCCAGGCGGTGGCGATCCTCCAGCAGTGAGGATCGCCGGCCGTAGCCTACGTTTTAGCATTGACTAATGCATTAGTGAAAACTAATGTATTGATCATGAACCAGCCTGCTCCCATCGATGCCGTCATGCGTACGCTCGCCGACCCCACGCGGCGGGCGGTGTTCGAGCGCGTGGTCGGCGCTTCGGAAATCACCGTCGGTGAACTCACGCGGGGAAGCGGGGTGACGCAGGGCGCCATCTCGCAGCACCTCAAATCGCTGAAGCAGGCCGGGCTCGTCGTCGAACGTCCCGAGGGCCGCAACGTCTACTACCGCGCCGAGCCCAAGGGGCTGGAGCCGTTGGTCGACTGGATGAGCCTCTACGGCGTCTTCTGGCGCGAGCGCTTCGACAATCTCCGTGCCCTCCTGAAGGAAATGGACCCATGAGCAACGCTGCCGCCCGCAAGCCCGATACGCACGACATCGTCGTCGAGGACATCTTCCCGCATGCGCCCTCGGCGATCTGGAAGGTACTGACCACCGGCGCGCTCATCTCGCGCTGGCTGAAGATGCCGATCGCCGGCTTCGAGCCGGTCGTGGGCAGTCGCTTCACCTACAAGACGACGCCGGCCGGCGGATGGGACGGCACGATCCACTGCGAGGTCCTCGAAGTGGTCGAGAACCGCCGCTTCGTCCATTCGTGGAAAGGCGGGCACGAATCCAACGTGGGTTACGGCGCACCGCTCGACACGCAGGTCACCTGGACGCTGACGCCTGTAGAGGCCGGCACGCGCCTGCGGCTCGTCCATTCCGGCTTCGTGCTGCCACGCAACGAGACCGCCTTCACCGGCATGGGCCACGGCTGGAAGCAGGTGGTGAAGACCATCGATGCGCTGTCGGCGGAAGAGACCTCTGCCCGCAAGCCACACTGAAGGGAGGTTCGCATGCAGCATCGAGTTGTCTCGCGCGATGAATGGATGAAGGCCCGCCTCGACCTGCTCGAGGCGGAGAAGGAGCTGACGCGCCGTAGCGACGAGCTGGCGCAGCGCCGGCAGGAGCTGCCCTGGGTGCGGGTCGACAAGACCTACACGTTCGACACGGAGCAGGGGAGCGCCACCTTGCCCGATCTCTTCCAGGGCCGTTCGCAACTGCTCGTCTATCACTTCATGTTCGGACCCGATTACAAGGCGGGATGCCCGTCCTGCTCAGGTGTCGCCGACGGGTTCGACGGCAGCGTCGTTCATCTCGCCAACTACGATGTGACGCTGATGGCCGTGTCGCGCGCGCCGCTCGCGAAGCTGCTGGCCTACCGGCAGCGAATGGGCTGGAGCTTCCCCTGGGCCTCGTCGGGCGACAGCGATTTCAACTTCGACTTCAACGTTTCTTTCACCGAGGCGCAGCAGCGCGATCGCACGGTTCAATACAATTACCGCCAGGGCGGCCACGCGCTGGACATCGACCCGCCGCCGGGTCCGGTCGTCGAGTTCGCGGGCATGTGCGGCGTCGATGCCTCGACCTACGGCCGCGACCGGCCGGGCGTCAGTGCCTTCGTGATGGAAGAGGGCGCCGTCTATCACACCTATTCGACTTATACGCGCGGCGTCGATGGGCTGTGGTCGATGTACCAGTGGCTCGATCGCGCGCCCAAGGGCCGCAACGAACAGGCGCCGAGGTTCCGCCGCCACGACGAGTACGGTAGCCGCTGATCACACGATGGCACGGCCGCTCGCCGGGAGGTTCGGCTTGGCACGAAGTGTGATTAACTCCGTGCCATGACAGCTGTATCCCGACGCGCTCTCCTCGCCGCCAGCGCCGCCGCCGGCCTCGTAGGCACAGCCGCCCGTGCACAGGCCGCTTACCCGTCGCAGCCGATCCGCCTCGTGGTGCCCTATGCGCCCGGCGGCGGCTCGGACTTCACCGGGCGGCTGGTCGCCCAGAAGCTGCAGGAGCTGGGCGCCGGCTACAATTTCATCATCGACAACAAGCCCGGCGCCGCCGGCATGCTGGGCACCGAGATCGTCGCGCGGGCGCCGGCCGACGGCTACACGCTGCTCTATGCCGACGTGGCGCACGGCATCAATCCGGCGGTCTATTCCAAGGCACGCTACGATCCGATCAAGAACTTCGTGCCGATCACGCTGGTGGCCGCCTCGCCGCAGGTGCTGGTGGCCAATCCGTCGTTCCCGGCCAATTCGCTGAAGGAGCTGCTCGCGATGCCGCGCGATCAGCTTCAGAAGATCGCCGTCGGCACGCCGGGGCAGGGCAGCGGCCCGCATCTCACCTACGAGCTGCTGCGCGCCAAGGTCGGCTTCGACCTGGTCCACGTGCCCTACAAGGGCGGTGGCCCGGCGCTGAACGACGCGATCACCGGCCAGATCCCGCTGGTGATGAATGCGATGGCGCCGGTCATGCCGCATCTCCAGTCGGGCAAGCTGAAGGCGCTGGCGATCGCCACGGCGGAGCGCCATCCGCGACTGCCCGACGTCCAGACCTATGCCGAGAGTGCGCCGGGCGTCGTCGTCTACAACTGGTATGGCTTTCTGGCGCCGGCCGGAACGCCGGCCGCGGTCGTCGACAAGTTGGCGGCGGGCATTGCCCGCGTGCTCGTCCTGCCGGACGTAAAGGAGAAATTCGAGGCCGCCTTCCTCGACCCCATGCCGCAGGGCAGCGCCGAGATGGCGCGCTTCCTCGACGGCGAGGTGAAGCAGTGGAAGACTGTCGCGGTGGAGACGGGTATCTCGCTGGATTGAGGGTTATGATGAACACCAGCCGCGGACTCCTCGTTATCGCCCTGTCGGCTCTGGTGTTTGGATTGCCGCCGGGCATCGCCCGCGCCGACGATGCGGCCTGCCAGGCCGTACTCGACGCCGTCATCAAGCAGGCCGGCGTGCCGGTCCGGCAGATCATCACCATCGAGAGCGCGTCGGCGCCGAACAAGCCGTTGAAGAGCGAGATCGTCCGGCTGGGCGACACGCTCTACATGCAGATCGGCAGCCAGTGGGTCGCGCGGCCCTATGACAGCCAGAAGGCCGTGAACGACTCCCGGCAATCGATGCAGAAGGCGGCCCATACCTGCACGAAGCAGCGCAGCGAGACGGTCGATGGCAAGCCGGCGACGCTCTACAGCGTCCAGACCAAGGGCGAGCAGGGCACCACCGAGGCGGAGATCTGGATCGGCACTGACGGGCTGCCGATCCGCCAGCACACCGAGATGCAAGGCGCCGCCAAATCGCGGCACGACGTGCGCTTCGAATACAGCAACGTGACGGCACCGACGAACGTCCGACGCTAGAAGGCGGCGGGCGGTTTGACTCTGCGCACTCACCTGTATATCGATAATAGGCAATATAGCCATTTGACGATATAAAGATGCAGCACCTCGACATGGTTTTCTCAGCGCTCGCCGATCCGACGCGCCGCGCGATCCTGGCGCGGCTCGCGAATGGCGAGGCGACGGTCAACGAGCTGGTCGAACGATCCGACCTCAGCCAGCCCACGATCTCCAAGCACCTCAAGGTGCTGGAAGGGGCGGGGCTCGTCTCCCGCGGTCGCGAGGCCCAGTTCCGGCCGGTCCGCCTCAATGCCGCGCCGCTCGAAGCGGCGTCGCAGTGGATCGGCGACTATCGCCGCTTCTGGGAGGAGAGCTTCAACCGGCTCGACGCTTACGTGAACGAATTGCATGCCAAGGAGAACGCCAATGTCCGCAAGCGCCGCCGCAAGTGACAATCCCGCCGACCGTACCGTCGTCATCACGCGCAGCTTCGATGCGCCGGCCCGCATCGTCTTCCTGGCGATGAGCAAGCCCGAGCATGTGATGAAATGGTTCGGCCCGGTGGGTTGGCCTCTCACCCTGTGCGAGATGGATTTCCGTGTCGGCGGCAAGTTCCGCTTCGCCATGACCGGATCGAGCGGCGTGCAGAACATGCCGTTCGGCGGTACCTACCGGGAGATCGTGAAGGATCGCCGCATCGTCTACGACAACGGCTTCGAGATCGCCGGCGCAGGCCGGATGATCGTCACGATCGATCTCGTCGAACGCGACGGCAAGACCACGCTCACCATGAGCACCGAATTCGACACGCCCTCGATGTACAAGGAGCATGTCGGCATGGGCTTCGTGCAGGGCGTCAATTCCGGCTACGACCAGCTCGGCGACGTCGTGGACGCGTTGAAACGCGCCGAAGGTTGAAGCGGGCGTCTACAGCGCGCCCTCGTGCTCCAGCAGCCACTGCTTGCGCGGCAGGCCGCCGCCATAGCCGGTCAACGTGCCGTTGCTGCCGATCACCCGGTGGCAGGGCACGACGATGCTGATCGGGTTCTGGCCGTTGGCGAGGCCGGCGGCGCGGATCGCCTTGGGCTTGCCGATGCGCTTGGCCAGCTCGGCATAGCTGATGGTCGTGCCGCGCGGGATCTTGCGCAGCGCTTGCCAGATGCTGCTCTGGAATGCGGTCCCGTTGGTCGCAACGGGAAGCTTGTCGATGATGGCGAGATCGCCTTTGAAGTAGGCCCGCATCGCCTTCGTCAACCCGCCGGGATCGCGCGCCGGCCGCAGCGTGTAGCGGCCCTTGCCATAGTAACGATCGAGCAGGACACGCATCCGCGCCTCATGGTCCGTCCAGTCGATGCTCCGCAGGCGGCCCTCCGTGTCGGCCATGATCAGCAGCTCGCCGACCGGCGTCGGCAGGCGGTCGACGACGAGGTCGATGATGTCAGCCATGGTTTGCCATCCTGAGATGCTGGGCGGCGTAGGCGTGCCACGGCCGCCATGCCGGGGGTGCCTCGTCGTCCACGGGGATTCCGGGCGTTTCATGTTCCCAGTCACCGGGTGCGCGCAGGCCGGGCCGGCGGGCAATCAGCGGGGCGAGCTTGGGATCGCGGGCAAGATGGCTGTCGATCGTCGCGATGTCGGCGCCGAGATCGAACACGCGGCGCACGCGCGCCACGATCGCGGGCAGGGTCTTCACACAGGGGAAATGGATGGTGACGGCGACGGCATTGCGGTCGGCCAGGTGGGCGACCGCGACGGTGCCCTGTCCGTCCTTGAGATCGATCTGTCGATGCCAGACATCCTGCTCGACCCATTCGGTGTCCGGCGTGGCGCGCGCGGCAAGGGCTGCCAGCATGCCGGGCCAATCGTAGGGCGGGCGATAGGCAAGCTTCAGCGTGACGCCGTCGCGCGCCGAGGTGTCGGCGCCGTTCTTCCGGCGCAGCTCGCTCGGCGGCCGCTTGAACAGCGTGCGGAACGTCTCGTTGAAGCGACGCACGCTGCCGAAGCCCGAAGCCAGAGCCACTTCGGCCATCGGCAGGTGCGTATCGTGCAGGAGCTGCTTGGCGAACAGTACGCGCCGCGTCTGCGCCACGGCGACGGGCGAGGCGCCGAGATGGCGCTGGAAGAGGCGGCGGAGTTGCCGGCCGCCGACGCCCAGCCGTTCGGCCAGCGCCTCGACGCCGGCATCGTCGTCGTCGAGGGCGCCGTCGGCGATCAGCGCCAGCGCGCGGCTCACCGTATTGGCAGTGCCGCGCCAGGAGGCGAAGTCGGGGGCGATCTCGGGCCGGCAGCGCAGGCAGGGGCGGAAGCCGGCTTCCTGAGCCGCCGCAGCCGAAGGATAGAAGCGGCAATTCTCGAACTTCGGCACGCGCGCGGGGCAGACCGGACGGCAATAGATGCCGGTCGAGGTAACGCCGACGAAGACGCGGCCGTCGAAGCGGGCGTCATGGCTCTGGAAAGCGCGGTAGTGGGTTTTGCGATCAAGCAATTCCATGGATGGATATTCCCACGCTGATGCGAGGGGCGCTCGCGGTTTTCGGACCTGGAAGTCGGCCGGATACTCACACGCCATTTGGGGCCATCGTTTGACCGCGCCACCGGAAAATGATCACTCGCCACCATGTCTGCAACGGTCGGCTGGTCGGCGCTTCTCAAGCGCGAATGGTTGCCTCTTCTGGTGGCCCTGGTAGGCGGAGTCCTGCTGCACTCGATGAACGTGCTGATGCTGGCGACGGTATTGCCGAGCATCGTCGAGGATGTCGGCGGCACCTCGATGATGAGCTGGCCGACCACGGCCTTCCTCGCCTCGTCGATCGTCGCGGCGACCTGTACCGGCCATCTTACGGCGCGGCTGGGCGCACGCACGGCCTTCTGCGCCGGCGCGTTCGTGTTTGGCGTCGGTGCCCTGATCTGCGCCCTGGCGCCTTCGATGGGCGTCGTGGTGGCGGGGCGCTTCGTGCAGGGCTTCGGCGGTGGCGTGCTGTCGGCCATGGCGTATGTCCTGGTGGGCAATGCCTTTCCCGAGCCGATGTGGCCGCGAGTAGCCGCGCTGCTGTCTGGCGCGTGGAGCATGTCGGTGCTGGTCGGCCCGATGGTCGGCGGCGCGTTCGCGACCTGGGGAAACTGGCGTGGCGCCTTCTACGCCGTGACCGGACTGGCGGTGGTGCTGACGATCGTCGCCGCACGGTCACTGCCACGGGCGCGGGCGGAGCGGGGCGGTCCCATCCGGGTGATGCCATTGGGAAGGGTCGCGATGATCTGTCTGGCGATCGCGGTCATGTCGACCGCCAGCGTCGTAGTCCTGCCGCTCACCAAGCTCGGTCTCTTCTTGGCAGCCGTCGCCTTGCTGGTCGGGATGATCCTGCTCGACCGGCGATCGAAGGCGCCGCTCTTTCCGACCGACGCTTTCTCCCTGGCGTCGATGACCGGCGTGGCGATGTGGTTCGCGCTGCTGGTGTCGATCGCCTACAGCCCGCTGTCGATCTTCGTGCCGATCTTCCTGCAGAGCCTGCACGGCTTCGATCCGCTGGCCGCCGGCTACACGGTGGCGGGCGCCTCGATGGGCTGGACCGTGTCGTCGATCATCGTCTCGGGCTGGTCGCCACGCGCGGCGGGTCGGATGCTGGTCGTCGGGCCCGTCGCAATGGCCGTGGGTCTTGCGGGGGTGGCCTTGCTGATGACGACGCAGCCGGTGCTGGTCCTCCCGGTCCTGATCGCGCTGGTCGGCCTCGGCATCGGTGCCTGCTGGGGATTCGGCGTCCAGCGCCTGATGGGTGGGGCAAAGCCGGGCGAGGTCGATCTGGCCGCTTCCTCGGTCGCGACCGTGCAACAGACGGGCTTCGCCCTGGGCGCTGCGGCGGCCGGCATCGTCGCGACGCTGACGGGTCTTTCCCGCGGGCTCAGCACGCACGGCGTCGCCAGCGCAGCCTTCTGGGTGCCTGCGAGTTTCGTTCCCGTTGCCTTTGTCGCTATCCTCGTCGGTGGACGTCTGGCGCTGCTTGCATCTCGTGCCGGTGATAAGAAGCGGGAGGCCTGATGAAGAGACACGACATGATGCGATTGCTCCCGGTACTGATCCTTGCCTGCCTCCTGTCCTTCACTGTCCAGGCACAGACCGTCACGAAAGAGAAAGTGACGGCAGCCCTTCCCAAGTTGAGGGAGCTGGCGCGGCAGGTCGTGGCCAAGGGCGAGGTTCCCGGCCTGTCGATCGGCATCGTCTATCGCGACGAGGTCGTCTTCCTGGAAGGCTTCGGCATTCGCGAGGCCGGTCAGCCGGAGACAGTGAGCGCGGACACTGTCTTCCAACTCGCCTCGGTCTCCAAGCCGCTGGCCGCCACCGTCGTGGCGGCCCTGGTCAGCGACGGCGTCGTGACGTGGGATACGCGCATCCGCGACCTCGATCCGGACTTCGCCTTGCCCGACGCCTATCCGACCGCGCAGGTCACGATCCGCGACCTGCTCTCGCATCGCAGCGGCCTGGCGGCCAATGCCGGCAACGACATCGAGGATCTGGGTTTCAGCCGCGAGGAGATCCTGAAGCGCATCCGCTACACCAAACCGGGCGGCAGTTTCCGGGCGAGCTACGCCTACAGCAACTTCGGTTTCACCGCGGGCGCGATCGCGGCCACCAAGCCGACCGGCAAGGATTGGGAGACGCTGGCGGAAGAGAAGGTCTACCGGCCGCTCGGCATGCAATCGACCAGCTCGCGGGCGCGCGACTTCCTGCTGCAGCCCAACCGCTCGTCGCTGCATGTGCGGATCGACGGCAAGTGGACGCCGCTGGTCAAGCGCAACGCCGATGCCCAGGCGCCGGCGGGCGGCGTGAGCTCGAACGCCAAGGACATGGTGCAGTGGCTTCGGCTGGAACTCGGTAATGGCCGCTATGCCAACCGGCCGCTGATCAAGGAGTCCGCGCTGGAGCAGACGCGGCTGCCGAACATCATCCGCAGCATCGATCCCAAGACCGGCGTGGCTGGCTTCTACGGCATGGGCTGGAACGTCGATTTCCGCGATCGCGGCGTCGAGTGGAGTCATGCCGGTGCCTTCAGTGCCGGCGCCCGCACGCTTGTGCATCTGCTCCCGGCGGAGAAGATCGGCATCGTGATCCTGAGCAACGCGTTCCCGACCGGCGTGCCCGAGGGCCTGGCCGCGACCTTCCTCGACGAGGTGTTCACCGGCAAGGCCTCGCGACTGGGTCGCGTACTGGAACGAGGTCTACGACAACAACCTGGGCGCCGGCGCCCAGAAGGCGGCCATGGCGCCTTATGCCGCGCCGCCGGCCACGCCGTCGCCGGCGCTGCCGCCCGGCGCCTATACCGGTTTCTACAACAACGACTATGTCGGCGACGTCCGGATCACCGAGTCGGGCGGCGCGCTCTCGGTGGCGCTGGGGCCGGCCGGCAAGCGTTTCCCCCTGAAGCATTTCAACCGGGATCTCTTCCTCTACGCACCCTATGCAGAGAGCCCGAGCTGGATGGTGGGCGTAGCCTTCCTGATCGGTCCGGACGGGAAGGCGTCCCAGGTGACCCTGGAGAATCTCGACGAGGACGGGATGGGGACGCTGAAGCGTTCGAAAGGCCGGTAGGCTCCGGCACCGTCAATTGCTTTGACCGAAGCGGGGCCGCGACGTTGAATGGCGGCTGGAGAAGGCGGGGGAATGCCATGACAGTGGTTAAGATCGACGCAAACATCGATCGCACGTTCGAGCGCATGAACACGGCGATCGAGAACCTGACGCTGCGCGACAGCTTCATGGCGCAACGGCCGTCGGTCGAGGAGCGCCTTCAGGCCGGCAAGTCGATCCGCACGCGGGTCCCGCGCACGTCGCATGCACAGTTCGAGAAGTCGGCGGACCGGCCCGATCCCGTCGCCATCCTCGAGCAGCAGAACGTTAGCCGGGTCCAGAAGCTGATACCGGTGCGCTTTGCGCGCATGCTCGCGTCGCCCTTCGCCTTCCTGCGTGGCTCGGCGGCGGTCATGGCCGCGGACCTGTCGACCACGCCGGTGACCGGGATGGGCGTCGGTGCGTGCGGCGACATGCACGTCTCGAACTTCGGCGTCTTCGCGTCGGCCGAGCGCAACCTGATCTTCGCCATCAACGACTTCGACGAGGTCCATCCCGGCCCGTGGGAATGGGACCTGAAGCGCCTTGCCGCCAGCGCCGCCGTCGCGGTGCGCTTCATGGGCGGAGACAAGGTGGCAGCAGAAGAGGCGGCGCAGGCGATCGTGCGCTCCTACCGCAAGCGCATGCGCCGTTATGCCGACATGGGCTATCTCCAGATCTGGTACGACAAGATCGACGAACGCGCCGTGCTCGACACGCTGTCGCCCCGCGCGCGACGCGGCGCCGAGCGCCTGATGGACAAGGCCCGCGCCAAGGGACATGTCAGCGTGCTCGAGAAGCTGACCGAGGAGGTCGACGGCGAGCCCAGGATCATCGAGGAGGTGCCGCTGATCGTGCGCGAGACGCATACGGCGGCGGGCACGCCGGCCAATGAAGCGCTCGACATCATGCTGCAGGCCTACATCGAATCGCTGTCGATCGACCGGCGTATCCTGCTGTCGCGCTATCGCATCGTCGATTCGGCGCGCAAGGTCGTGGGCGTCGGCAGTGTCGGCACGGGCTGCTGGGTCATCCTGCTGCAGGGCATCGACCAGGACGATCCGCTGTTCCTGCAGGTCAAGCAGGCGCAGGCCTCGGTTCTCGCACCCTATGTCGATCACAAGCTCAGGTTCGAGAATCAGGGAAGGCGCGTCGTCGTCGGCCAGCGCCTGGCGCAGGGATCGCCCGACATCTTCCTCGGTTGGGGCCACGGGGACGGCAAGGACTTCTACATTCGCCAGCTTGCCGACATGAAGGGCAGCGTCAAATTCAACGAGAGCGATCCGAGCAGCATCGACGGCTTCGTCGAATACTGCACCCTGTGCGGCTGGGCGCTTGCGCTCGCCCATGCGAAGTCGGGCGATCCGGCGATGATCGCGGGCTATTGCGGCAACAGCGACGCGCTCGACGAGGCGATCGGCAAGTTCGCCATGACCTATGCGAAGCAGACCGACCAGGATTACGAAACGCTCGACAAGGCCCGCCGCACCGGCCGCATCAAGGTCGCGTCCTCCGACATGGTGAAGTAGCGGCGGGGTCGCTTCGACCGCGACCGAAACGACGGCACGGCCTGACGACCTAGAACCCTTCCGTCAGCAACCACGGGAGCACCACATGGTCGATCTTCATTCCCTCAAAGACGGGCTCATCGTCACGGCGTTTTGGGAGGCCAAGCCCTCCGAGGCCGACGCCGTCGCGGCAATCGTCCGCGAGTACCTGCCGCAGGCCCAGCGCGAGCCCTGGGTGCACGCCTTCCAGATCCACCGCTCGATCACGGAGCCCGAGAAGTTCTTCTTCTACGAGGTCTTCCACGACGAGGCGGGCTTCGCGTCCCACCAGGAGACGCCGCACTTCAAGGCGCTGATCGTCGGGCAGGCGCTGCCCAAGCTCGCCAAGCGCGAGCGCACGCAGCACCGTTTCGTGCAGTCGGCAACGTAAGGGCCGGAGCGTAGGGTAGGGACGGCGGCGGCTCAGGCCGCCGCCGTTTCCTTCCAGAGAGCGACCTCGAGCCAGGTGCTCTGATAGGTCGCGCCTTCGCCCATGTCGGTGTAGCGGTCCGAGCAGAGCATGTTAATCGTGCCGGACACGGCTTCACCGACCGGGCGCTGGCCGGGCACCAGAAGCACGCCGGGCTGGACCTCGTCGGCGACCTTGAGCACGAGGCCGCACTCTCCACGATCGTTGAACAGGCGAACCTGATCGCCATCCTTGAGGCCACGCTTCGCGGCGTCCTCGGGATGCAGGATGCAGAAGGGCTTGCCCTCGCGGCCGCGCAGGAAGCCGACGCCGGAGAAGGCCGTGTGCGCCTGGAAGTATCCCGGCGCCGTCAGCAGCCGGAGCGGCCACTTCGCGGCCTCCTCGACCTCGACCGGATCGGGTTCCCAATCCGGCATCGGCGGCAGGCCCTGGCGGGCGAGCTGCTCGGAATAGAATTCGAGCTTGCCCGACGGTGTCGCGAAAGGCTGGCCGTCGCGCTCGTGCGCGATGTTCATCGGCACGCCGGCGAAGAGCTTTTCCCGATCGACCTTCGAGGCCGGGCCGGTCGAGCCCTTGAAGAACTCGTTGGCCGCTTCGCGCGGCGTCAGGCTGAAAATCCGGTCGGTGACGCCCATGCGCTGGGCCAGCGCCTGCGCGACGTGGAAGTTGGAGCGGGCCTCGCCGGCCGGCTCGACCGCCTTCTGGCCCCACTGCATCCAGTAGGCGCCATAGGCGCGATAGAGATCGTCGGTCTCGAGATAGTTCGCGGCCGGCAGCACGATGTCGGCATAGCGCGCCGTGTCGGTCATGAACGGGTCGTGCACCACGGTGAACAGGTCCTCGCGCATCAGGCCCTTCTGGACCTTGTGCACCTCGGGACAGGTCACGACCGGATTGTTGGCGGCGACGAACAACGAGCGGATCGGCGGGTCGTTCATGTTCAGCAGTTCTTCGCCGAGGCGCAGGTGGTTTACCATGCGCGCCGTCGCCGGGCCGGACGGCTTGCGGACCGCCGCGTAATTGAGATCGCACGAAGCCGCCGTCAGCAGCAACGCGCCGCCGCCATTGACGCCGTAGTGACCGGTGACGCCCGGCAGGAGCGCCACGGTGCGCAGCGCCTGGCCGCCATGGGTGAGGCGGGTCATGCCTTCGCCCAGGCGGATCAGCGCGGCCTTGGCCTTGCCGTACATCGCCGCGAGCTTCTCGATGTCGGAGACAGCGAGGCCGGTGATTTCGGCCGTGCGCACCGGGGTGAACTTCGGCAGCACGTCGCGTTCGACCTTGTCGAAGCCCAGCGTGTGGCTGGCGATGTAGTCGCGATTGGCGAGACCGTCGCGCACCAGGATGTGCATGACGCCGAGCGCGAGGGCTGCGTCAGTGCCGATCCTGATGGGCAGATAGAGGTCGGCGGCCTTGGCGCTGCGCGTGCGGCGCGGGTCGATCACGACGATCGGCATGCCGGTCTTCTTGCGCTGGGTTTCGGCCAGCGCCCAGAAATGCACGTTGGTGGCGGCGAGGTCGGCGCCCCAGGAGATCATCAGGTCGGAATGCACGACCGATTCGGGATCGGCGCCGCCCACCGGACCGACCGTCATTTCCCAGGCGGTCTCGCAGCAGGTGTCGCACACCGTGCCAGCTTGCAGCCGCGAGGTGCCCAGCGCGTGGAACAGGCCGTTCACGAGGCCACGGTTCATCAGGCCCTGATGGGCGGAGTAGGCGTAGCCCAGGATCGAATGCGGGCCGCTTTCCGAGATGATCGCTTTCCACTGGTCGGCGATCTCGTCGAGCGCCTGGTCCCAGGTGATGGATTTGAACTGGCCCGAGCCCTTCGGGCCGGTGCGGCGCAGCGGCGTGGCGATGCGCTCGGGGGAGTTCACCAGGTCGCTGTCGCGGTTGACCTTGCCGCAGGCGAATCCCGCCGTGTACGGATGATCGGGGTCACCCTGGACGCGCACGACCTTGCCGCCGTCGACATGCGCAATGAGGGAGCACATGTCGGGACAATCGTGAGCACAGACTACTCGAACGGATTTCACTACGCCGCCTCCCGATGGGTATCGCGGCGATAGTTTAGCAGAAGTCGAAATAAGGAGCGGGTGCTACTTCTTCTCTTCGGCCTTGGCCGCGACCGGCGGGTCCTTCTTGTCGTTGCCGATCATGCCGAAGCGATCGCGGAAACGCTGGACGCGGCCGCCACGATCGATGCTCTGGCGCACGCCCGTCCAGGCCGGATGCGTCTTCGGATCGATGTCGAGGCGCAGGCTCGCGCCTTCCTTGCCCCAGGTCGACTTCGTCTCGAAGGACGTGCCGTCGGTCATCACCACGGTGATGGTGTGATAGTCGGGGTGGATGCTGTCTTTCATAATTCTCTCTCCAGCGCTTCAGGGCCGATTCCGACCGGCCGGCGCAACAGGGGCGGGGATATACAGTCCCCGGGGCGCGGCGACAAGCAGGTTGTACGGCCCTGCGGCGGCCTGTAGACCGGCCCGGCCATGAGCGATTCAGCCTTCGAGACCCTTGCCGACAGCCTGCTCGAGACGCTCGAGGAGGCCCTGGCCGACCATGTCGACGCCGAACTCCAGGGTGGAATCCTGACGGTCGAGGGCGATGCGGGCACCTGGATCGTCAACAAACATGCACCCACCAAGCAGATCTGGTTGAGCTCCCCGGTCAGCGGCGCCCGGCATTATGCCTTCGAGTCCGGCACCGGCCAGTGGCAGGACACGCGCGGCGGGGACGACCTGCTGGCGGTTCTGGCGGCCGAGCTGGGCGTCGGCCTGAGCTGGCAGGCGCCATGAAGCGCTTCGGCGGCCTGGCCCTCCTTGGGCCCTACCTGAAGCCCTATCGCGGCCGCGCCGTGCTGGCGCTGCTGTCGCTGCTGGTGGCGGCCGGTACCGTGCTGGCCTTCGGCGCCTGCCTGCGTGCCCTGATCGACCGGGGCTTCGCGCAAGGGCGGCCGGATATCCTGAATTACGCCCTGGCCTCGCTGCTGGTCGTGGCCGTGGTGCTGGCGATCGCCTCGGGCGCGCGCTTCTACCTGGTTTCGTGGCTGGGCGAGCGGGTAGTGGGCGACCTGCGGCGCGATCTCTTTGCCCATGTCGTGCGATTGGGGCCGGCCTGGTTCGAGGTGAAGCGCTCGGGCGACGTCATGAGCCGCATCTCGGCCGACGCCCAACTGATCGAGCAGGTGATCGGCTCCTCGGCCTCGGTGGCGCTGCGCAACACACTGATGTGCATCGGCGGCATCGTCATGCTGGTCGTCACCAACCCCAAGCTCGCGATGTGGACCCTGGCGGTGGTGCCGCTCACGGTCGTGCCGATCATCGTATTCGGCCGCCAGGTCAAGGCGCTGTCGCGCGAGGCGCAGGCGCGCATGGGCGAGATGGTGTCGGAAGGTGCTGAGACGCTCGATGGCGTGCGCACCGTCCAGGCCTTCGCCCAGGAAGACCGCGCGGCGCGGCGCTTCGGCGAGGCGACCGAGCGGGCTTTTACCGCGGCGACGAAGCGGGTCTCGCGGCGCGCCATCATGACCACGCTGGTCATCTTCATCGTGTTCTCGGCCGTGGGCTTCCTGCTGTGGATGGGCGGCCACGACGTGCTGACCGGCCGTATCAGCGCCGGCGACCTTTCGGCTTTCGTGTTCTACGCCGTCCTCGTCGCCAGCTCGGGCGGCGCCATCAGTGAGACGATCGGCGACCTCCAGCGCGCGTCCGGCGCGGCCGAGAGACTGGCCGAGCTGCGGGCCGAGCCCCCGTCAATCGCCGAGCCGGCCAATCCGAAGCCCCTCCTCAAGCCGGCGCAGGGGACGGTGTCCTTCGAGGACGTGTCGTTCCGCTATCCCACGCGGACCGATGCACTGGCCCTCGATCACTTCGACCTCAAGGTCGCGCCGGGCGAGACGGTGGCGATCGTCGGCCCGTCGGGCGCGGGCAAGACGACGGCCTTCAACCTGCTGCTGCGCTTCTACGACCCGGAGCGGGGCATCATCCGCCTCGACGGCATCGACATCAGGCAGCTCGCGCTGGGCGATCTGCGGCGGTCGCTGGCGATCGTGCCGCAGGATCCGACGCTGTTCAGCACGACCGTGGCCGACAATATCCGCTACGGCCGGCCCGATGCCAGCGACGCCGAAGTCAGGGCGGCAGCCGAGGCGGCCTCGGCGCTCAGCTTCATCGAGGCGCTGCCGCAGGGCTTCGCGACCGATCTCGGGGCGCGCGGCGTGCGGCTGTCGGGCGGCCAGCGCCAGCGCATCGCGATTGCCCGGGCGCTGCTCTGCGACCCAGCCGTCCTGCTTCTCGACGAAGCCACCAGCGCCTTGGACGCGGAGAGCGAGCTGGCCGTGCAGCAGGCGCTGGACCGGCTGATGCACAAGCGCACGACCCTGGTGATCGCCCACCGGCTCGCCACCGTGCAGAAGGCCGACCGCATCCTGGTGATCGATCACGGACGGGTGGTCGATGTCGGCACCCATGCCGATCTGGTGCGCCGGGGCGGGCTCTATGCCCGGCTGGCCGAACTGCAGTTCAACCTGTCGGCGGCGGCCAGCTAACGGGCCACTTTAAGTGGCGAGACTATTGTGTTGAGAATCAATGCAATAGGAGATATATTTAAACTATATTACGAACTCAATTTCGCGTGCCCACAGGTTTTCCCATGGTCCATGCCCCTCTCAGCCGCCTTGCCAGCTGGTGGCCCGCCGCCCTGATCGGCCTCGTTACCCTGCTGAACGGCTTCGTCGAAGGCGTCCGGACCCTACTGACCTAGAGACGCCCGGCCTTTCGTTCGGCATCCAGCCGCCGCAGCTCGCGGCGCAGGATCTTGCCGGTCGTCGTCAGCGGCAGTTCCGGCACGAACTCGACTTCGCGCGGATATTCGTGCGCCGCCAGCCGCGTCTTCACGAACCCGGCCAGGTCGGCCTTCAGCGCGTCCGTCGGAACGATCTCGGGCCGCAACTGGACGAAGGCCTTCACGATCTCGGTGCGGACCTTGTCCGGCACGCCCACGACCCCGACCATCGACACAGCCGGATGCTTCATCAGGCATTCCTCGATCTCGCCCGGGCCGATCCGGTAGCCCCCCGAGGTGATGACGTCGTCGTCGCGGCTCTTGAAGAAGACGTAGCCGTCCTCGTCGATCGTGCCGATGTCGCCGGTCAGCAGCCAGTCGCCGGCATACTTGCGCGCCGTGGCCTCGGGATTGCGCCAGTATTCCAGCATCACGATGGGATCGTGCCGCCAGCCTGCGATCTGGCCTTCCTGGCCGGGCGGCAGGACGTTGCCGTCGCCATCGACCACCGCAACCTTGCGGCCGGGGCAGGCGCGGCCACAGGAGCCGGGCCGGACCTCGAACCAGTCGGGCGAGTTCAGCAGCATCAGGTTCATCTCGGTCTGGCCGTAGCCTTCCGAGATGGTCGTGCCGAACGTGTCACGGCCCCAGCTCAGCAGCTCCTCGCCCATCGCCTCGCCGCCGGTCGAGATCGCGCGGATATTGTAGTTCCAGCGGTCCTGCGGCTTGTGGACCTGGCGCATCATCTTGAGCGCGGTCGGCGGGATGAAGCTCACGCCGACGCGATGCTTGGCAAGCATCGCGAAGGCGCGCTCGGGGTCGAACTTGGCGAAGCGATGCGCCAGCACCGGCGTGCCGTAATACCAGGCGGGGAACAGCGCATCGTAGAGGCCGGCGATCCAGGCCCATTCGGCCGGCGTCCACATCACCTCGTTGCCGCGCGGCCAGTGGCCGAGCCATTGCTCCACGGCGGGGATGCAGCCCAGCATCATGCGGTGCGCGTGCAGCGCCCCTTTGGGTTGGCCGGTCGTGCCGGAAGTGTAGATCAGCAGCGCGGGATCCTCGGCGTGCGTATCGACCGTGGTGAACTTGTCGGAGGCGGCGCCCAGCAGGCGATCCCAGTCGAGGAAGGCGCTGCCATGCGCGCCGGCACCGATCACGATCACCGTCTTGAGATGGGGCAGGCGATCGCGCACGGCCAGCAGCTTCGGGAGCTGACTCATGTCGGTGATGACGGCCGAGGCCTCGGCGTTGGACAGCCGGTATTCGATCGCTTCCTCGCCGAACAGGGTGAAGAGCGGCAGCACGACCGCGCCCATGCGATAGCCGGCGAGATGGCAGAGCGTGAGCTCCGCGCCCTGGCTCAGGAACACCGCAACCCGGTCGCCCTTGTTAATGCCGCGCGCGACCAGCGCGTTGGCGAGCTTCGAGCTGGCGGCGAGGAGCTGTCCAAACGTCCAGTTGCGAACCGAGCCGTCCGCATTCTCGACGATCATCGCCAGTGTGTCGGGGGCGTGACGCTCGCAGACGGCGCGTCCGATGTTGAACCGCTGGGGCGTGGGCCAGCGGAACTGCTTCATGGCGTCGTCGTAGGAAAGACCGCGGGGAATCATGCCAAAGTAAACCTGCACTTGTATGCTAGAGCAGCGGGGCGGGAGTGGTTCAACGTGAGGCCGGACATTCAATGAGTATCGCCGGATACCTTCAGGCGTCCATCAGTCTGCTGCAAGACTGTATCGAGCACGCCTCCCTCCAGAATGTGGATCGCGCCATCGCCGAGATCAGCCGCACCTTCGATGACGGCAAGCCGCTCCTCGTCTGCGGCAACGGCGGCTCGGCGTCGGATGCATCGCACATCGCGGGCGAACTCGTGGGGCGCTTCCTGAAGGAGCGGCGGGCGCTGAACTGCATCTGCCTTTCCTCCGATTCCGCAGTGCTCACGGCGTGGGCCAACGACTACTCCTACGATACGGTCTTCGCGCGCCAGGTCGAGGCTTTCGGTGTCGAGGGCGCGACGCTGCTGGGCCTCAGCACCTCGGGAAACTCGAAGAACGTGGTCGAGGCCTTCAAGTCGGCCAAGGCGATGGGCATGAGCACCATCGCCATGACCGGAGCGGGCGGCGGCCTGTTGGCCCAGCATGCCGATATCCTCATCGACGTGCCCAGCCGCAGCACGCCGCTGATCCAGCAGGCCCATGCCTGCCTCTATCACTACATCTGCGAACGGGTCGAAGCTGGCCGGCCGAGTTAGATAACCGCTTCCAGCCAGCGCAACGCGCCGGCGGCGTCCGGCGCGACGGCGACGTTCATTCGGTTGAACGAAGCGCCTGAAAAACTCTCCACGGCGCTTTCGCCGTGGCCGGTCCTGACCAGAAGGCCGTTGCCGATCCCGGCGCTCTGGCCGGCCTCGAGATCGCTCAGCTTGTCGCCGATGATCAGCGAGCCTTGCAGGTTGGCGTTCAGTCTTTCCTGCGCGAGCAGGATCATGCCGGGACTGGGCTTGCGCCACCTGTGCGCCTCCGACGCGAAGACACCGTCGCCCTTGTCGTGATGGGCGCTGGCGATGACCAGATCGATCTCGGCGTCGGATCTGGCGAGTTCCTCGACGATCCGGCTCTGGACGGCGCAGAAATCCTCCCAGCCGTAATAGCCTCGTGCGATGCCGCTCTGGTTGGTGACGACGACGACCCGGATGCCGAGATCGTTGGCGGCTCCGATCAGGGCCGCGGCTGCCGGAATGATCCGGACGTCCTCGGGCTTTCCGAGATAGCCCACTTCCTCGACGATCACGCCGTCGCGGTCGCAGAACAGCGCCGGCCGGCCGTTCGACACGCGCGACGTTAGTTGCTCGCACCACAGGGCCACCCCATCGATCAGCCGGCTATCCACGATCGGCCTCCGTCAGCGGTTGACGCGCTGGACGACGCGACCGGCCAGCAACTCCTGCGGCGTCGGAGTCCAGATTTCTTCGGGCGGTACGTCGATCACGCGTTGCGCGAACTCCGGCGTGACGCCGCTGGCCACCAGGAAGCGGCGCATGTCGCGGTTGCTCTCGTACATGTCGTTGGTCCCCATGCCGGGGAAGCTGCCCTGATGGAAGCCGAGCCGGCCCGAGGGAGAGATCGAACGGTCGAGGCCGCCCAGGAACGCGATGGTGCAGGCCGACGCGCAGCCCGTCTCGACTCGCGTCGCCAGACGGCGGTTGCGGATCATCCTGTTGATCTCGAAGGCGGTGCCGATGCGGCCGCCGGGGCCCGCCAGGACGACGGTGCGGATCGACGGATTCTTCTCCAGTGCTCGCCGCACCGAATCGGCACTGCCGGTGCCGTAGGCGCCGGCGATGTTGAGCACCGAGCCGTCGGCGCTGGTCGAGACCGCGAGCGTGTCGAGCGCTTCGTCACCGGTGTAGATGTTCCAGAGTTCGGCCGTCGCGGGCATCGCCCGGTCATAGAAAAGACCGGCGATCCCGGCGATCGCGAGGGCCGCTGCGGCAAGGGTAGCAAGAGCCACCATGGGCGACGCTCTGCGTCGTGCGGCCAGCGCGATGAGGCCGACCTGCCAGATCGCGAACAGGGAGGCGACGACGCAGAGCAGGCCGGGGCCCACGACGTGCACCAATGTCACGTCGCCGGAGCCGAAGACCGCCAGCGTGATGCTGCCGAAGCCGAGCAGCAGAGCCATCGCGGCCCAGACGCCGCGATAGTAGAGCGTCATGTCGATGGGCGCGGTGCCGTCCTGCCACAACGGCACGCCGATCGCCTCGAGATGATCGATCATGCGCGAGAGCTTGCCGATCCGGATGCGCTTCGTGCCGTTGGGATAACCCAGCGCCGCGACGAGATCGGGTGCGAGAGTGCCGGGCGCTAGCCGTAGCTCGCGCAGGCCGATCGCGCGGGCCGTGATCTCGGCAAAGGCGATCAACGCTCTCGCTACCTCGTCATGTTCGCCATCGGACGCGATCGCCAACTGTGCGACGGCAAGGTGATCCACAGCCTGCTCCAGCAGCATGACGCCGAGCGGACCGGTCTCGCCGTCGATCAGGAAGGCTGCACGCGTGTCGTTCATCGAGGAGAGGGGCGGGAAGCTGGGGAAAAGTCTTGCGATGCCCTCGGCGTCGGCGGCAGTGGCGCGCCGTACCGCGCCCACGGAGACCCGATCCTGAGAAAACACGGCGACTTTCCACTCCCTGAGGCCGCTTTCATGGCCGGTGACCGGCCTGTATGCTGCGGCACTTCTCGCGGAGCGTCCACATGTCACCCGACGATCATGCCTACCCGCCGGTCGCCCGTGCCAAGCCGCACGAGTCCGGCATCACGACTGTCCCGTCGGTGTGCCCGCACGACTGCACCAGCACCTGCGCGTTGGATGTCGAAAGGCTGAGCACTACCAAGATCGGTCGTATCCGCGGTTCAATGCGGAACGATTACACGGCGGGCGTGATCTGCGAAAAAGTCGCACGCTACGCCGAGCGTATCCATCATCCCGATCGGCTGATGAAGCCGATGCGCCGGGTCGGTCCGAAGGGTTCGAAGCAGTTCGCCGAAATCTCGTGGACCGACGCGCTCGACATCGTGGCCGAGCAGTTCATCGCCAAGGCGCGGCAGCACGGCAGCGAGACGATCTGGCCCTATTACTATGCCGGCACGATGGGCCTCGTGCAGCGCGACGGCATCAACCGCCTGCGCCACGCGATGAAGTATTCGCGCTGGTTCTCGACCATCTGCGTGACCCTGTCCGATACGGGCTGGATCGCCGGCGTCGGCGCCAAGCGCGGCGCGGACCTGCGCGAGATCGACGCCCATGCCGAGCTGGTGGTGATCTGGGGCGGCAATCCCGTGAACACCCAGGTCAACGTGATGACCCACGCCATGAAGGCGCGGAAGCGCGGCGCGAAGATCGTCGTCGTCGATCCCTATCGCACGGCCACCGCCGACCAGGCCGACATGCACCTCGCGGTGCGTCCCGGCACCGATGGAGCGCTGGCGGTCGGCGTCATGCATGTCCTCTTCAAGGAGGGCTATGCCGACTGGGATTACCTGCGGAAATACACCGACGCGCCGGACGAACTCGCCGCGCATGTCGCGTCGCGCACGCCGGAATGGGCTTCCAAGATCACCGGTCTTCCCGTGGAGGAGATCGAGGCCTTCGCGCGTCTCTACGGGCAGAGCAAGGCGTCGTTCATCCGCTGCCATCATGGTTTCAGCCGCAGCCGCAACGGGGCGGTGAACATGCATGCCGTGACCTGCCTGCCGGCCGTGACCGGCGCCTGGCAGTACAAGGGCGGCGGCGCGCTCTACGGCCATAGCGGCATGTACCCGATCAACAAGACGCTGATCGACGGCCTCGACATGGTCGACACCTCGATCCGCGACCTCGACCAGTCGCGCCTCGGGCCAATCCTGACCAACGATGCCGCGGCGCTGAAGAACGGCCCGCCGGTGACCGGCATGCTGATCCAGAACACCAATCCGGCGATGGTCTGTCCGGAGCTGGAGCTGGTGCACAAGGGTTTCAAGCGCGACGACCTGTTCGTCTGCGTGCACGAGCAGTTCATGACCGAGACGGCGGCCTTCGCCGACATCGTGCTGCCGGCGACCATGTTCCTCGAACACGACGACTTCTACACGGCGAGCGGCCACACCTTCTTCCAGGTGACCAAGGCCGTGATCGATGCGCCGGGCGAGTGCCGCGAGAACCACTATGTGATCTCCGAACTGGCCAAGCGCCTGGGCGCGAAGCATCGCGGCTTCGACATGACGCCGTGGGAGATCATGGACGAGACGCTCAAGGTCTCGAACATGTGGGATGCCGAGACGAACTGGCAGAAGGGCGGCCAGGACTTCCATCTGGGCTTCGAGACGTCGCACTTCCTCGACGGCTTCGCCTGGCCCGACAAGAAGTTCCGCTTCAAGCCCAAGTGGGAGAGCTATGGCGGGCGCGGCAAGGACATGCCGGAACTGCCGGACCATTTCGACGTGATCGACAATGCAACGACCGACAAGCCGTTCCGGCTGGTCGCGGCCCCGGCGCGCACCTTCCTCAATTCGACCTTCACCGAGACACCCAGCTCGCAGAAGCGCGAAGTGCGGCCGACCGCGCTGATGAATCCCGACGACTGCCTCGCCATGGGGATCGTCGAGGGCGAGCGGCTGGAGATCGGCAACGAGCGCGGCAAGACCGTCGTCAACGCCAAGCCGCGCGAAGGCCAGCAGAAGGGCGTCGTCGTGGTCGAGGGCATCTGGCCCAATCGCAATTTCGAGACCGGGATCGGCATCAATGCGCTGACCTCCGCCGATCCCGGCTGGCCCAACGGCGGCGCGGTGTTCCACGACACCGCCGTCTGGATCCGTAAAGCAGCGTGAGCGAGGGATTCCAACCGGCGCCCAATCCGAGCATCGCCCAGACGCAGGCGCCTCGGATCGAGGGCCGCGGCCACGTCCTCGTCATCGGCAACGAGAAGGGCGGGTCGGGCAAGTCGACGACGGCATTGCACATCGCCGTATCGCTGATGCGGGATGGCGCGCGCGTGGCGACGCTCGATCTCGATGCGCGGCAGGGCACGCTCAGCCGCTACATCGAGAACCGTGCGGCCTATGCGGCGAAGAAGGGCATCGACCTGCCGATGCCGCTGCACACGCCGGTGATGATCTCGACCCTGAACGATCGCCGCGAGGCCGAGGCCGACGAGCGCGCGCGGCTGGCGGCGGCGCTCGAACCCGCGGTCGGTGCAGCCGACTTCGTGATCGTCGACACGCCGGGCAGCGACACGCATCTCAGCCGGCTGGCCCATACCTGGGCCGACACGCTGCTGACACCGCTGAACGACAGCTTCATCGATCTCGACCTGCTGGCGAGGGTCGATCCCGACACGCTGAAGATCGTGCAGCCTTCGATCTATGCGGAAGCCGTCTGGAAACAGCGCCAGATCCGCGCCGTCGAGGGTGGCCGTCCGGTCGACTGGATCGTGATGCGCAATCGCCTGTCGTCTCTGGCGGCACGCAACAAGCGCGACATGGGCAATGTGATCGAGGCGCTGGCCAAGCGGATCGGTTTCCGCGTCGCCGCGGGCCTCAGCGAGCGCGTCATCTACAAGGAGCTCTTCCTGATGGGGCTCACTCTGCTCGACCTGAAGCGCGGTGCCAGCGGCGGTGGGCCATCCCTGACCCTGAGCCATGTCGCGGCGCGCCAGGAAGTGCGCGACCTGGTGGCGTCGCTCAACCTGCCGGGGGCCGCTCCTGCGCCAGAGGCCGAGCCCGTGACAGAAGAAGCCACGCCAGCCCTGCCGCCTGCAGGATGAACATCAGCGCGAACGACCAGCTGTAGCCGTCCGGCGAATAGCCGGTCGCGGTGCGAGGCCACTGGTCGACGACTTTGCCGATCGCCCATTGGCCGGCGAAGATCACCGTGAAGACCACGAGATTGGAGCTGGTGCTGACCCGGCCGGCATATTGCGGCGGGAAGGAGCGCGCCAGCAGCGGCATGAACTGGATGGGATAGGCGCCCAGGAATCCGAACAGCATCCACGCCGCGGCCGGATGGAACGAGGGCAGGAAGGCGAGCCAGGCGCAGACGATGGCGAACAGCGCGCTGACGAAGGTCGCGCCGGCGAAGTCGCTGACGCCGACGCGGCGGAACGCGCCCGCCAGCACGCCGCTCAAGGCAAAGCCCGCGGTCATCACCGCGGTCGTGTAGAGCTGTATGTCGGCGCGGGTCTCGGTGCTGGTGAAGCCGCCGACATCGCGCAGCCACGGCCCGATCCATAGCGTGATCGAGGCGATGAAGGCCATCTGCTGGAAGGTGAGCAGCGGCTGGATGCGCCAGAAGAAGCCGTTGGTCAGCACGATGCCGGTGATGCGGAACTGGTCGCGCAGCGTGCCATGGGCGGCGCCGCTGCTGCGTTCGGGGACGACGACGAACAGGATCGCCGAGGTGACGAGGCAGAGGCCGGCCAGCCAGAAAAACAGGCCCTGCCAGCTGATCACCGAGAGCGACCACTGGATCGGCAGGGTCGCGGCCATCGAGCCCAGGCCGCCCGCCATCATGTGGAAGCCTGTGATCAGCCCCCAGCGCTCGGGCGGATACCAGAGCGTGATCGCCTTGATCGCGGCCATCAGTCCGCCGGCGAAACCCAGCCCGATCAGCACGCGCGCCACGATCAGCTCGCCGAGCGACAGGCTCATGCCGAACAGGGCCGACCCGATCGCCGCCATGGCAAGCAGCACGGTCTGCACGCGGCGCGGCCCGTAACGGTCGAGCATGACGCCGAGGATCGGCTGGCAGCCGGCGAAGAACAGGAAGAAGGCCGAGGTGAGGAGGCCGAGGTCGCCCGCGGTGATGCCGACATCCCGTTCGAGGTACGGGAAGATCACCGCGTTCACGCCACGGAAGATGTACGAAAGAAAATAGGCGAGCGCGAACGGTACGAAGACGCGCAGCAGCAGCGTGGCGAAGGAGGGGGCGTTTCCGGTCATGCTTCGTGTTGGCGCGAACGCGCGGCTGCACCATATTGAACGCATCGCAGAGGGTCAAAGGACATGGCCGAAAAACCCGTTGTGCCGTCTACCGCAGGTGCGAACGCCGTCGATGCGTTCGTGCGCGAAGTCGGCAACCTGCCGGCCAATCGCACGCCGGGCGGACGTGGCCGCCTGCTGTTCGCGATGGATGCGACGGCCAGCCGTGAGCCGACCTGGGATCATGCCTGCGCCATCCAGGGCGAGATGTTCGTCGCCGCCGATACACTGGGCGGCCTCGACGTGAGGCTCGCGTTCTATCGCGGCTTCGAGGAATTCAAGGTGAGCAAGTGGACGTCGGAGGGCCGCGAACTCGCGCGCCTGATGGGCAGCGTGCGCTGCGCCGCCGGCCGCACGCAGATCGCGCGCCTGCTGCGGTACGCCGGCGAGCAACGCCGCGAGAGCCGGCTCGATGCCGTCGTCTTCGTCGGCGATTGCTGCGAGGAGGATGTCGATGCGGTCGGTCACGAAGCCGGCCAGCTCGGATTGCTGGGCCTGCCGGTGTTCGTGTTCCAGGAAGGCGACGACCGCACGGCCTCGCGCCTGTTCCCGCAGATCGCCAAGCTGACGCGTGGCGCCTACTGCAAGTTCGACCGGTCGAGTGCCGACCAGCTGAAGCGCCTGCTGGGCGCCGTCGCGGCCTACGCCGCCGGCGGCCGTGCCGCGTTGCTGAAGTACGGCAAGGATCAGGGCGGCGTGGCGGCCCTTCTCACGAACCAGATGAAATGACCGCGGATCTGCTGGCTGCCGTCGAAGCCTTCTTCGACGCGGAAATCCTGCCACGCCATCGCGAATGGGCGGCGCATGTCTCGACGCAGAAGGGCACGCCGCCGTTCATGGCCGGCCTGCAGGCCAAGGCGCGCGCCGCCGGCCTGTGGAATCTCGGCCTGCCGGACCGCATGAGCAATCGCGCCTATGCCCCGATCGCGGAGATCACGGGGCGTCTGCCGTGGGCGCCGGAAGTGTTCAACGCTCAGGCGCCCGACGTTCCCAACATGATCATGCTGCAACACGTGGCCAACGAGGAGCAGAAGAAGCGCTGGCTCGAGCCGTTGCTGGAAGGGCGCACGCGCTCGGCCTTCGGCATGACCGAGCCCGACGTTGCCTCGTCCGATGCGACCAACATCGCTACCACCCTGCGGCGCGACGGCGACGACTGGGTCGTCAACGGGCGCAAATGGTTTATCACCGGCGGCGCTCATCCCGATTGCGCCTTCGTGATCGTGATGGGCGTGTCGCGCCCGGAGGCATCGCGCACCGGCCGGCACTCCTGCGTGATCGTGCCGATGCCGTCGCCGGGCCTGCGGGTCGTGCGCGAGCTGCGCTTCCTGGGCTGGGAAGACAGCATCGCGCCCATCGCCGAACTCGATTTCGACAATGTGCGCGTGCCGGCCGGGAATCTTCTGGGCGAGGAGGGCGAGGGATTCGCCACGGCGCAGGTGCGGCTGGGGCCGGCGCGGCTGCATCACTGCATGCGCGCCATCGGTTCGTGCGAGGTGCTGGTCGAGCTGATGATGGCGCGCGCCGCCGAGCGGCGGACCTTCGGCCGCGCGGTCATCGACTACGATTCCACGCAGCAAGCGATCGCGCGCTCGCGCATCGAGATCGAGCAGGCCCGCCTGCTGGTGCTGCGGACGGCCGAGCGCCTCGACAGCGACGGGCATCAGGCGGTGTGGCGCGACGTGTCGATGGTCAAGGTCGCGGTCCCGGAAATGGCCCAGAGGATCGCCGACCGGGCGCTGCAGCTCTTCGGCGCCATGGGCGGCAGCGACGATGCACCGATCCATCGTGCCTATGCAGTCGCGCGCATGCTGCGGATTGCCGACGGCCCGGACGAGGTCCATTTGCGGCAGATTTTCCGGCAGGAGAGGGCGGCCCGCTGGACCGTTTCCGAATCCCCCTATATTACGCGGGGCGATGACTGAGAACGGCCGCAAGCGAATCTACGCGATCGTATTTGGCCTGATCCTGTCGGGCATCACGCTCGCAGGTCTCGAACTGCTCGCGTCGCTGGAAGCGCCGCCGTGGCCCGCGCGGGCCCTGCGCTCGACGCCGCCGGTCAACGTACAGTCGACCGATTTCACCGGTCTTGCCGACAAGCCGTGGATCTTCGAGCCGTACAATTCTTGGGGCATGCGCGACAAGGAACGCAGCATCGCCAAGCCGGCGGGCGGCGGCTATCGCGCGGTCTTCATCGGCGACAGCTATCTGGAATTCCAGCTGACGCGCCTCACCGTGCCGGGCGAGGTCGAGAAGCGCTTCATCGAAGCGGGGCAACCCAGGGCCGAGATGATCAACCTCGGCATCTCCGCCACGGGCCCGCGCAGCTACTACTACCGGATGCGCGACGTGGCCTTTGCCCTGTCGCCGGATGCGCTGGCGGTGTTCTTCTTCTCGGGCAACGACTTCCTTTATGACGGGCAGGGCTACGGCCAGGGCATCCTGCCCAGCCTGGTCAGCGAGGCGCCCGGCGGCTCGATCCTCGGCAATGTCATGCCGAACGCCAACTGGGTGCTGGTCAACCGCCTGCGCCTGTCGGAGATGCTGACGACGAACAAGCCGGTGCCGCAGGAGTTCGACACGCTGGCGAAGATCGCCCGCCTGCCGGCGGCCGAGCGCACGCCGGCACTCGTGCGTCATGTGAAGCGTTACTACTACCCCGATCTGAGCGAGCCGCAGATCGCGGCCATCTTCGGCCGCGACGGCGATGCGTTCTGGCAGGCTTATGCTTCGGGCAAGGTCGACGACGAATCGCTGCAGGGCTGGCTCCTGAACCTCATGACCAAGTCCGAGGTCGAGAAGTCTCCCTATTTCGAAGCGACGACGAAGGAACAGGCGGCGCGTCTGGTGACGGACGGTGACATCCAGGCGACCTTGTCCTGGCTGACGGCGATGGATCGCGCCGCCCGCGAGCGTGGCGTGCCGCTGGTCCTGTTCATCGTGCCGCCGGGCACCGTCGATCCCGACTATGTCGCCTACTGGAAACCGTGGCCGCGCTTCTATGCCTTCAACGTGATTGCCGACTACCGGCAGGACAGGCTGCTCGAGGCGTTGGCCAAGACGCAGGTCCGCTACGTCGACCTGCGCAAGGATTTTGAGGGCGTGCGGGGCGCTTACAGGCGAAGCGACGCGCACTGGACCGACAAGGGCGTCGAGATCGCCGCGACCCGCGTCTACGAGGAACTGCGCAAGCTCGAGAAGCGCTAGCCGGCGCCCAGTATTCGGGCCGACCAGCGGCCGGGCAGTGTCGTGCCGAACCAGACGGCGGCCTTGGTGCCGATCGGGAAGGCGATGCGGGGCTTGTTGGCGGCAAGGCCGCGGCGGATGATCTTCGAGGCCTGGGCCGAGGTCATCAGGAAGGGCATCGGGAACGGCGCCTCGGCGGTGATGCGGCTGACCACGAAGCCTGGGCAGATGACGCTCACGCCCACACCGTCCTTCTTCAGCACGTAGCGGATGCTCTCGCCCCAGACGCGCACCGCGGCCTTGCTGGCATTGTAGGACGCCGAGTAGGGCAGGCCGATGAAGCCCGCAAGCGAGGATACGATGCCGATCTGGCCACGCTTGCGGGCGATCATGCGGCCCATCAGCGGCTCGACCGTGTTCAGCACGCCGTTGATGTTGACGTCGAACGTCTTGCGGATGATCGAGAAATCGTCGAGCGAGGAATTGTCCTTGTCGATCGAGATGCCGGCATTGGCCAACACGAGATCGACGGGATGCGCATCGTCGAAAGCCGTCAACCACGGCAGGAAGCGTTCGCGGTCGACGACGTCGATCGTGTCGGCGACGACGGTCGCGCCCTTCGCGCGGCAGGACGCGGCGACGGTTTCGAGCCGCGCGGCGTCACGGCCGGTGAGGGCGAGCGCCACACCGGGGGCGGCATAGTCGAGGGCGAGCGCTTCGCCGATGCCGCTCGACGCGCCGGTGATCACGATGCTGGAGAAGGTCTTCAGGTGCGCCATGTCTACTGCGCCTTGGCCTGCCAGCCCCAGCCGGCAGCCATTTCCCGCGCCATGCGGGCGGCCATCAGCGAATAGCCGCGGCTGTCCATGTTCTCGCGCCTGGGATGGATGTCGTCGACGTAGATCGTGCCTTTCTCGTCCTTGAACACGTCGAGCATGCTGCGGACCTCGATGTTGCGTTGGCGGAGCGCGAGGAGGCGCTTGACGATCTCGGCGTAGCGTTGAGCGTAGGTCTTGTCGGGCGTGTTGCGGCTCTCTTCGGGCGTCAACTGCTTGTCGATGGCGGGGACCGGCTGCAGGAAGAACATCGACTTGATGCCGAAGTCGCGGGCCATCAGGTCCATGACGCGGATGTACTTGGAGTACTGCGCGGTCTGCCAATCGAGAAAGGCCGACGGCGAGGAGGCGATATCCTTGGGCAGGCCCATCATGGTCGCGTAGGTCTTCGCACCGAATCCGGAATTGTCGTCGGGCGGCTTGCCGGCGAGCGCGACGGCCAGCAGGTAGGCGGCATGGGAGTTCGCGGTGACGCCCTGGCTCAGCCAGCCCGCGATCCGGCCCATGAACCAGCTGACCGCCAGGTTGCCGAACCCGTCCTTGGCGATGATCGGATTTACGCCGAGATAGTTCGCGGCCGGCATCTCGAAGCGCACGCCGAGGCCCGGCGTCATCAGGTATTGCTCGTTGTAGCCGTCGAGCGTGACCATCGCGTCGATGAAGTCGCCATAGATCGAGAACACGATCATCTGCTGCGGCTGCTTCCAGGCGCCCAGCGCGCCGTTCAGGACCTGGAATGGCTTGCCGGTGGGGCTGACATAATTGCGGTTCAGCTCCTCCTCGAGAAAGCTGCGCCGTGCGGGATCGTAGACCTGGCCGAGCTGCGAGGCGACCGATCCGCCGGAGATCATGACGACATAGCGGTCGGGGTTGCGGGCAACGGGAAAGTCGTCGCCGAGCAGGCCAATATTGTTGGCGCCGGGCACGCCGCAGGGATCGTCGTGATGATGCACGAACGCCAGGTACGGGTGCGGATACATCGTATCGACGTAGCGGCAGTTGCCGCCGTCGGTGAGGTCCTGGATGTAGGAATTGCGCGTGGTGGCGAAGAGTTGCTTGGCCGGCGTGTAGTGGCCGTCCCGGATCGTCAGCCACGCCGTCGAAAGGAGTTCCAGGCCGATGAAGGCGACCGCGAGACCCACGAACAGCGCTGCTGCCTTGAGGCCCGCCTGTCGTCCCCAACTCCTTCCTGCCATGGTCGACGCTCGCCTCAATAGCCGATTGAATCGAAATGCCGATCCACTTATGGATTGACGGTGCCCAAGAATGGGGCAGGGGGCAATTTGATAGCAAGTATGACGGGATACGCCCGGACGCAAGGGTCGGATGACCGGCGGCGCTGGGTTTGGGAAGCGCGCAGCGTCAACGGGCGAAATCTCGAAATCCGTTGTCGCGTGCCGCAAGGCTTCGACCGCCTGGAGAATCCGGCGCGAGGCGCGGTCGGCGGACGCATGAAGCGCGGCAACGTCTCGCTCAGTCTCACCATCACGACCGAGCAGCAATCCAAGCCGCTCACGATCAATCGTACCCTGCTGGCCGAGTTGGCGACGCTGGTCGACGAGGTGCGCAAGAGCACCGGCGCTGCGCCGCCATCCGCGGATGGATTGCTGCGCGTGCGCGGCGTCATCGAGGAGGAAGAAACCGGCGTCGAGTCCGAGGAGGCACTGGCCGTTCTCGACAAGGCGCTGCAGGCGTCGCTCGACGAGGCGTTGAAGGCGCTCGTCGCGTCGCGCGCGGCCGAGGGCAAGGCGCTGGCGAAGGTCATCGACGGCCATGTCACCGAGATCGAGAGCCTGTGCGGCCGCGCGACCGAACGGGCGCTGGCGCAGATCGGGACCGTGCGGGCGCGCTTCGAGGCGCAGCTTGCCGAGCTGCTCGGTCGCGTGCCGGCGCTGTCGGAGGAACGCTTCGCCCAGGAAGTCGCGCTGCTGGTCGGCAAGGCCGACGTGCGCGAGGAACTCGACCGTCTTGCCGCGCACATCGCGCAGGCGCGGACGTTGCTGGCCGAGGCGCGGTCGGACAATCCCGTGGGGCGGAAGTTCGACTTCCTCTGCCAGGAGTTCAATCGCGAGGCCAACACGGTCTGCTCGAAGTCGGCCGACATCGAGCTGACGCGCATCGGCATCGATCTCAAGGGCGCCGTCGAGCGCATGCGGGAGCAGGTGCAGAATGTCGAATGAGATGGATGCGGGCGCGATCAAGCGCCGTGGCCTGATGCTGGTCCTGTCCTCGCCGTCGGGCGCGGGCAAGACGACCCTGTCGCGCCAGTTGCTCGACAACGACAAGCAGATCCAGCTCAGCGTCTCGGCGACGACGCGCGCGCGCCGGACCAGTGAGAAGGATGGCGTCGACTATCACTTCGTCGACACCGCCACGTTCAACGGGATGGTCGAGCGCGGCGAGTTCCTAGAACACGCCCGCGTGTTCGATCACTACTACGGCACGCCGTTCGCGCCGGTGGAAGCAGCCCTGATGGAGGGCCGCGACGTGCTGTTCGACATCGACTGGCAGGGCACGCAGCAGCTCAAGGAGAAGGGCGGCGGCGACCTGGTGACGGTGTTCATCCTGCCGCCCTCGACGCGCGATCTGGAGCGCCGGCTGATCACCCGTGCGCAGGATTCGCCGGAAGTCGTGCAGAAGCGGATGGCCAAGGCCGCCGACGAGATGAGCCACTGGGCCGAATACGACTATCAGATCATCAATCGCGATATCGCGACGAGCCTGATGGAACTGAAGTCGATCCTCACGGCCGAGCGCCTGAAGCGCGAGCGTCAGGTCGGCCTCTCGGCCTTCGTCAAGGCGTTGCGCGAGGGGCGGTGATCGGCGCGCCGATGCCAGTCTGTCCCTGCGAACGCAGGACGAGCTGGCTGGGCGTGTAGGGGCGGCTCGAGAACTCCGCGATCAGCCGGTCGCTGTTGGTCTCGATCGTTTCTTCCAGACGACGCATGAAGGTCTGCTTGTCGAGACCGGTCTCGATCGCGGGCAGGAACTCGATGGCGGCACGGCCGGCTTTCTTGCGCCAGTCACGGCGGTTCCACAGCAGGCCGACAGAGGTAGCTACCGGCGTCACCGGCAGGTTGAGGTCGCGATAAAGATAGTAGATGCCCGAGCGATAGCGCTCGCGTTCGCCCGGCGCCATCAGGTTGCCTTCGGGATAGATCGCGATGTGGCGGCCGCTGTCGCAGGCGCGCTTGGCGAACTGGGCGAGGTTCTCGCGCTCGCGACCGCCGCCGCACGTGTCGACGCGGATCATCTGCAGGCGATAGAGGATCGCGCCGATCAGCGGGTAGCGGAAGAGCTCCTGCATGGCGACGAACGCGATGCCGCGGATCTTCGCGGCCAGGAGAATGCCGTCGCTCTCACTGTGATGCTTGTTGGCCAGAAGCACCGGGCCCTGCGTCGGCAGGTTCTCCATGCCCCGGAATTCGATCTTCATGCCGCCGATCCAGCGCATGCCCCACACCACCGCCCGAGCCCAATGGAACAGCAGGCCCCGCAGCAGCGTCGGCGTGGGAATCGGGACGAGCACGATGCCGATCACGGCCGTCAGCAGGGTGCCGAGGTAGAAATAGAGATTGAACGCGAGCGAGCGGATCATGGGGCAAATAATAGTGAGCGCTCACTCACTGTCAAGGGTGCCCGCTAATCGCACGAAGTCGTCGACGCTCAATTCCTCGGCCCTCGCGGTCGGAAGCAAACCCAGGCCTTCCAGCACCTTGGTGGGGTCGGGGAACAGGCTCGCCAGGGAGCCCCGGAGCATCTTGCGGCGCTGGCCGAAGGCGGCCGCCGTGACCCTCTCCAGGGGCCGCAAATCAGTCAGGCGGGCGCCCGAGGGCCTGGGGGTAAGTTGGGCCACGGCCGACGTGACCTTGGGTGGCGGTACGAACGCCGTGGGCGCCACGTCGAACAGGCGGCGGACTTCGCAGACATGCTGGGCGAGCACCGACAGCCGGCCATAGTCCTTCGTCCGCGGCACGGCGACCAGCCGGTCGACGACCTCGCGCTGGAACATCAGCACCATGTCGGCAATGTCGTCGGCTTCGTGCAGCCACCTGACCAGCAAAGCCGTCGACACGTTGTAGGGCAGGTTGGCGACGATCCGTCGGGGCGCGGGACCCAGGTCTCGCGCCTGGACGCGAAGGGCGTCGGCCTCGATCAGTTCCAGTCGACCGTCGGCCGCACCCTGTAGTTCGAGCAGGGGACCGAAGGCACGCGAGTCGACTTCGATGGCGACGACGCGCGCCGCGCCTTCGAGCAGCAGGGCGCGCGTGAGGCCCCCCGGGCCGGGACCGACCTCGATCACCGTGCCGTCGCCGAGCGGCGCGGCGGCCCGCGCGATGCGGCGCGTCAGGTTGAGATCGAGCAGGAAGTGCTGGCCGAAACGCTTCTTCGCATCGAGCCCATGCGCCGCGATGGTCTGGCGCAGGGGCGGCAGGGCTTCGACGCTGTCCATGCTCAGTGCTGGCGCCGGCGCGCCATGTCGTCGGCCATGTCGATCGCCGCCAGCAGGCTCGCCGGATCGGCGCGGCCGGTGCCGGCGATGTCGAGCGCGGTGCCGTGATCGGGCGAGGTGCGCACGAACGGCAGGCCGAGCGTCACGTTCACGCCGCCGGCGAAGTCGATGGTCTTGATCGGGATCAGCGCCTGGTCGTGATACATGCAGAGCGCGACGTCATAGGCGGGACGCGCCGCGGCATGGAACAGCGTGTCGGCCGGCGCCGGCCCGTGCGCGGCAATGCCTTCGCGTCGCAGCGCCTCGATGGCCGGCACGATGATGCGGCTCTCCTCGTTGCCCATGGCGCCCTGTTCGCCGGCATGAGGATTGAGCGCTGCCACCGCGAGGCGGGGCTGCTCGATGCCGAACAGTGCACGCAGGCCCGCGGCCGCGATCCGCCCGGCGCGTACGATCGCCTCGGCGTCGAGCACGCGCACGGCATCGGCCAGTGAAAGATGGATCGTGACCGGGATCACGCGAAGCTGGGGACAGGCGAGCATCATCGCGACCTCGACGCCGCCCGCGAGTTCGGCCAGGAATTCTGTGTGGCCGGGATGCGGGAAGCCGGCATCCTGCAGCGTCTTCTTCTGGATCGGATTGGTGACGACACCCGCGATCGTGCCCGCCTGCGCAAACCGGGTCGCCCGTTCGATCGCCTCGATGGTCGCGGGAGCGTTTGCGACATCCGGCCGGCCAGGCACAACAGGGGCGGCGAGAGGAACGGGCAGGACCGGAAGCGCGGCCGCGAAGACCGTCGCTGCTTCCTCCGGCCGGGCGATGGTGCGCACCGGCACATCGAGGCCAAGTTGCTTAGCGAGAGCCGTCAGGCGCTCGGGATCATCGAGGACAAAGAAAGGGCGGGCGCTCGTATGTCTCGCCAGCCAGGCCTTGAGGCTGAGTTCGCCGCCGATACCGGCCGGCTCGCCCATCGTGATGGCGAGCGGCGCGGCCGTAGTCATTGCGGACACATCACGACTTGATGTCGATCGTGGCCTGCCGGCGGAGATCGCGCATGTAGCGCCGTCCGGCCTGGTCGAGCTTCTGGATGAGGAGCTGCTGCTGGATCGCGTCGCGCGTCGGCAGGCCATCGCCTCCCGCCTTGCTGCACAGGGCCACCACCTGAAGGCCCTCGGCGACGCGGAACGGACCGGCCGTGCCGCCGATCGGCAGGCGCGGCAACTGCTCGTACATCTGCGGATTGCCCGCGAGGTCGCCGACGCGCACGCCGTTGAGATCGCCCGAGGTGCTGCCCTTCACCTGACGCGCCTGGACGTGAAGGTCGCTGCACTGGCGAACGCCGGTCATCGCCTTCTGCGCTTCGACGGTCGCGCGGTTGGTCTCATCCGGTGAGGCGTTGGTCGGCAGGGCCAGGGTCATCTGGACGAGGTTGAGCTTCACGTCGTCGGGCCGGGCCGCGGCGAAGGGACGGCGTTCGACGACGTAGAGGATGTGCCAGCCCGAGCCCGAGCGGACCGGTTCGGAATAGCTGCGCGGCTGGACACGCTCGAGCGCGGCATCGAGCGAGGGATCGAGCGCACCGGGCAGGACCCAGCCCAGATCGCCACCCGCGGCGGCGGAAGTGCCCTGCGAGAATTGCTGCGCGACGGCGCCGAACGGCGCACCGCGACGAAGCTGCTCCATGATGCGGTCGGCGCTGCGCTTGCCTTCTTCCACCGACTCGGCGCGATCGACCGGCACGAAGATCTCGGCGACGCGGGTCTCGGTCTTGCCGACGTTCGTCCGCATGCGGCTCATCGCGTCGTCGATCTCGGCCTCGGAGACGTCGACCTGGGAACGGACCTTGCGACGGATGATCTTGGTCCAGGCGATCTGCGCCTCGATCTGCTGCAGGGCGATCTCCGGCGCGACGCCGACGCTCTGCAGGTATTGCTTGAACTGGCCCTGTTGCAGGCCTGCCGCGCGCTCGATCTCGCCGTAGCGGGTCGCGATCTCGGACTCCGACGGCCTGACGCCGAGGCGGCGGGCATCCTGGACCTGCAGGCGCTCGTCGACCATTTGCCGCAGCATCTGGCCCGACATGCGCTGGCGCAGTTCGGGACTGTCCTGCAGGCCCGAGGTGCGGATGGCGAACAGGACCCGCTGTGACAGATCGAAGTCGGTGATGGCGTCGTCGTTGACGCGAGCCACGACACGCAGGCCCTGGCTCGGCGCGGTTTGCGCGGATGCGCCCTGGGCGGCCGCAGGCCTCTGGGCCGGCTGTCTCTGCTGTTGGGCAGACACGGCGGCGGGCAGCAGCATGATCGTGGAGACGACGAGGGCGCGGAGGAGGGGCGCGGACATTTCACCAACGGAGCTTGAGAGGGACATTCATTATATTCCGTAGCAGGGTTGCTGCAACGCAAGCCACTAAGGACAGAAAGTGGCAACACACAGGCACGCTTGACGCTTGGCGGTGCGTACCTTAACCGAACCCACGTAGAGTTGGGGGCGGACAGTTCAGGCATGACGACGGCCCGTCGGTCGATCAGCGTCGCAAGCGCCTGGGAACGGGTGTGCTCCGGCGTTGGCTATCATCTCGACAATATGGGGCGCTGGCTGATCGTCCGGGCGCCCGCGATCGGTGCTGCCTACGCCGGAATTCTGGCGCCGCGCCTGCCGCGGCTCGAGGCCCGGCCCGGCTGGCGGTTCGCCGAGGAATATTACGACCAGCGCCGCTGGCTGGCCTGTCGCCGGGGCGCCCTGTGGGAAGCCGCCCGCGAAAAGGAACTCGCAGTGCCTCTGACGGTGCGCTGGCACGGCGGCACTACGGTCGACGTGACCCTGGGCAACGACAACAGTCTCTGCCTCTATGTCTGCGGCTCCTTCGAGCCCAACGAATTCGCCTTCGTCGACCGCGTGCTGAAGCCTGGAATGGTGTTCATCGATGTCGGCGCCAATGACGGCTACTACTCGCTCTTCGCGGCGCGGCGCGTCGGCCCGGCCGGCAAGGTGATTGCCGTCGAGCCCAGTTCGCGCGAGCGCGCGCACCTGCAGCGCAATCTTGGCCGCAACGGCCTCGAGCATGTCCAGGTCGTTGCCGCGGCCCTCGGCGCCGAAGCGGGCTTCGTCGACCTGCACCTCGCGCATGGCGTCCATGCCGGTCACAACACTCTGGGCGATTTCGCCCATGACGATGTCGTCCGAGCCAGTTCAGAGCGTGTGCCGCTGGAAACCCTCGACTCGGTGGTCGCCCGTCATGGTTTGACGCGGGTGGACATGGTCAAGATCGACGTCGAAGGCGGAGAGGCGGGTGTCGTCGCCGGCGCGCGGACCGTGCTGACGACGATGCGGCCGCTGCTGCTCATGGAATTGAACGAAAGCGCCCTGCAGGCGCAGCACCAGAGCGCGCTCGCCCTGTTGCGCACGCTGCGTGAGGATCTGGACTACGAGGTCCTGGTCTTCTCGCACATCACCGGCCGGCTCGAGCGCGCCCAGACGGGCACGCCGCTTTCGCCGAACATCATCGCCGTGCCGTCGGACAGGGTCGCGGAGTTCGTCGGCTAAGGATTGTCCGGGGCGCTATCGCGCCGCGGGCTTCGCCTTGGCCTTGACGTCGATCACCGAGAAGACCGTGCGCGAGCCGTCGGCTGCCGTGGTCCGGAACACCATCGATCGAACCTTGGCGGCCGGCGCCGACACCAGCACCCGCTGCACGCCGCCCATGGACGACAGGATGCGCTCCGGGGCGATGAAGGCCGACGGGTCGTCGCCGCCAAGTGTGATGCCCAGCCGGCCCTGGCTCACCTCGACGGTAACTTCGAGAACCAGCGTTGTTCCGTCCGCCGGGAGCGGCGGCGCGCCGGCATCGGCCGTGACCACCAGCGCGTAGCTCCAGGTCCGGTCCGAAGTCTCGATCGTCTGTCCGGTCAGCGACGATAGGCTGACCGACTTGGCGAAGCCCCGGTCGCCGTCGCCGCGGCCCAGGATGCGACGTCCGAGGACGCGCAGCCGGTCGCCCAGGCCGGCCCCGCCGGCCGATGCGTTGGCCGAGTGACTGCCCCCAAGCGACGAGCCGGGCTGAACGGCGGCGAGGCGCAATGGGGAAGGGATTTCGCGTCCGGCGACAGTATCGAGCGATTCATCGAAGCGAAGCGGCGGCGGAAACACCAGCGAGAGGGCTGCCTCGCCTGCGTGATCGCGGTCGCGCTGGAGGACGAAATTGTCGTTATCCAGCACGAGCGCCTGGCGATAGCCCTGACGGGCGAGCCACGCGAGGGCTTCACCAGCGCTCTGGTTGCGCTTGGCGAGGGCGTGGTTGAGTTCGATCACGATGAGTGGATTGTGCGTCCGCAACGTCTCCTCGGCGCCGCGCAGCACTTCGAAGTCGAAGCTGTCGACGTCGATCTTCAGGCAGTCGATGCGGGCAGGACGATGCTCGGCCACGAAATCGTCGAAGCGATAAAAGGGATATTCCTGGACGTCGCCGTCGCCGCCCCACAGGCGGAAAATGCGATCGCGCTGCACGCCGGTCGTGGCGCCGAGCGCCACCTGATGGACGTCGGCATTGGTGATGCCGTTGTGGGCGAGATTGGCGCGCAGCATGGTCGCCGTCGATGTCGGCTCGAACGAGAACACGCGGCCCTGCGGCGCCAGTTGGGCGAACAGCACGGAGTAGTATCCGACGTTCGCGCCGATATCGAAGATCCACCAGTCTGTCCGCACGTTGTCGACGAACCAGCGCTTGGTCTCGAGTTCGCACAACGGATAGTAGTCGAGGAACTCGTCGTAGAAGGCGACGAGCTCGATGGCCGCGCGCCCGGGGATGATGGTCTCGATCGTCTTTGGCATGTCTGATCCTGGCGGCGCTACTTGCGGCCGAGCCCGATCAGGATCCAGCTCTTGCGGATCCAGACCAGGCGCTCGAAGGCGGCTGCCCAGGCCGCGAAGTTTTCCACGACCGCCTGCACCACGCCGAGCGGCGCGAGGTTGTGGCGCAGGGATTCCGGATCGGGACAGAAATCGTGCCACACGCAGGTCCCGCCGGGACGCAGCACGCGCAGGGCCTTGGCGGTGTCGCTGGCGACAACATCCGGCGTGTGTCCGCCGTCGATGAGGACGGTGTCGAAGGGCTGTGCCTCGAAAGGCGCAGTGTCGAATTCCCGGCTGTCACAGAGAATTTGATGCACGCGCTCGCCGTAGCCGGCCTGACGGTAGATCCGGCCGATGAATGAGCCGGTATCCGTCGCCGCGTAGAGGGTCGAACCGTCGCTGCCGGTCTCGCCCTCGGGAAGGTTCATCGTCCAGATTTCGGCATCGGTGACGCGGGCGATCAGCGCGGCGCCGAAACCCTCCCAGGTGCCGAACTCGAGGTGCCGGCGCGGCGCCAGGGCCCGCCACACGGCTTCGAGGAGCGGCGCGTCGTCGGTCTCCATCTTCCAGTCGGTCAGCGACTTGGTGGCGGCATCCGGCGGAAGACTTGGCGAGGCCGTGGGGCCGAGCAGGGCCGGCAGCCGGTCGGCGTCGACGATCTCGATCGTGCCCGCGGAGCTCGCCGGCGGCCGGCCGTCGAACGGATCGTCCCAGACGGTCTGGGCCCAGCCGAGCGCCCGGCCCAGCTCCTCCATCGGGATGGTGGCGCTGTTGCCGAGCCAGGAGACGGGGAACGCGCTGCCCGACTTCATGATCTCAGCCGACAGGTCGAACAGCTCGAACTCGGTCGCGGTGCCGTCGGGCGCGGTGCTGCGAAAGACGAGGGCGCCGGCCTCGGCCGGCTGGCCGACCCAGAGACGGACGCGCTCGATGGACTCGCCGGGGGAAAGCACGCGCTCGTGCGAGAGGAAGTTACCGCCGTCCGACGAGGCGACCACGATGCCCAGGCGCCCTTCAAGGACGCGCACGCGGCAGTCCACGATCAAGGCGTCCCCTTGGGACAGCTGGCCGAGCCGCGCCCGGTTGAGCTGGCACCAGAGCGCATAGGTCCACTGGTGCGGCGTCGTCCGGACGCGCGCCATCGCGGTCTCGCCGAACGCACTGCGAAGCAGCCGCAGGAGGGGCCACGTCGCGTGAATCTGCGAACCATTGATTGATTTCGGACGGTGCCGAAAAAGCCCGCGGATCGTTGCGTCCATGACCAAGAGGGGTGGAAGTTGTGGCCCGCTATCAACCATCGTTGGGCGTTGGCGTCAAACATCGCTACCAACAGGACCCGATTAGGGCCTCGCCTGTCTGATGAATGTATGGCAAGGAAAGCCGCCGATGATCGATAAGCTCGCCGGACTGTGGCGCAGCGCCGGGCGCCCCCACGAGGCGCACGAAAGTGCCGCCGGCTTCGACCTGCGCCGATTCACCAAGCATCAGGGTGTCAAAGCCAGCGCGTCGCGCGGCTTGCGGCTCACCGGCTCGGTGCCGGCATGGTCCTATCTGGCGACCTGGAGCAATACCTGTCCCGTCCACCGCGCGAGCGCGGGCGGCCTGCATCTCGACCTCGATGTCGTGGTCCGCGCCGGCGATCTCGAGGTCGCTCTGGTGGCGGCCGACGGGATGACGCTGCTGTCCCGGGCCGAGGTTGCAGCGGGCGAAAGCCGGGTCGTCCTGGAAGCGCGGCGGGCGGTCGACGTGGCGTCGCTGGTCCTGCGGAGCCGCAGCGAGATCGCCGTCGACGTCGAAATCCGCTCGTTGGCCGCCACGATCAGGTCGGTGGCCACGGTGAGCGAGCGCGGCTTTCTCTCCAAGAACGCGATCGACGATCTGGCGGGCCGCCTGGGCTCGCCCGAAGTCACCATCGTCGATGTCGGTGCGAATCGCGGCGACACGGTTGCCGCCTTCCTGGATCGCTTTCCGGCCACCCGGATCTGGGCCCTTGAGCCGCATCCCGCGACTTTCGCCGGCATGGCGTCGCGATTCACCGCGGACGGGCGGGTGCGCGCGCGCAACCTCGCGCTCAGCGAGAAGCGCGGCCAATCGGTGATGCACGCCTATTCCAATGCGGCGATCAACTCTTTGTCACCTGTCGCGGCCGGAGCGGAGTGGTTGATCGACGGTTCGGTTACCGCCGAGGCGCCGATCCTGGTCGATCATCTCTCGCTCGACGAGTTTTGCAGCGCCGAACAGATCGATCGGATCGACATTCTCAAGCTCGATACCCAGGGTCACGAGCTGGAGATTCTGCGGGGGCAGGTCGAGCTGCTGCGGAGCGGACGTATTCGCTACATCCTCGCCGAACTGCTGTTTGCCCCCCTCTATGCGACGCAGGCGAGGGCGGGCGAGGTGATTTCCTTGCTCGAAGGCTGCGGATATCAGGTTTTCGATTTCTATGACTTTGTGTATGACGATTCCTCGGGCCTCAAATGGGGCGACGCTCTCTTTGCCTTCGAGGGTGCCGTCGCTTGACGACGGTGAGACCGTACGTTAGCGGGTCGCGTTGGCCCTTTGGGTGGGCGTCAGGCCTCGACATGCGTCATGTCTGCGAATTGTTGAGGGTGGGTTTTTTGTCCGCGAAAACGGCGGCTGCGGCGATCGATGCGCGATATCGCGCTACGGGAGCAAATTGGTGAGCGACGTAAGTATCTTGGCGAAACTTTCGGAAGCTCTGCGCGTGAAGTGGCTCGACCGCCAGGGCGCCATGCGCAAGTTGAGCGAAGGGCGGCGGGCCTCCGACGCCAGATCGGACCGGCTTTTTCTTCAGGCGCGAAGCGTGGCGCGGAGCGGCGACATCGAAGCGGCGCTGACTCTCTACGACGAAGCCATCGCCTTGGCACCCGATTTCGTGGAAGCGATCGAGAGCCGGGCCGAACTGCTCGACATGGTGGGTTCGCCCGAGCGGGCCGGAGCGGGCTACGCGGAGGCGCGTCGCGTCAAGTCGTCGGTGCGACAGGGGCCGCCGGATCGTCCGTTCGCGGTGCGCCTGCGCGGCAACTTCCTGATGGAAGTGCGGTCCTACGACGTCGTGCTCTGGTCGCTGAAGAAGAACACGCTGCCGTATCTTGCCCGCGGCAACGCCTATCTCGCGAACGGTCAGCCGGACAAGGCGCTCCTCGACTACGAAAGTGCTCTCAAGGTGAAGCCAGGCCTTGCGGATGCGATTGCGCCCAAAGCCGAAGCCTTGATGCGCCTGGGCCGCTACGACGAAGCGCTCGCGGCCATCGATACCGTGCTGACCGCCCGCCCGGCGGACACCGAAGCGCTGAGCAGCCGTGCCGTCATCCTGATGGCGCTGGGCCGGCTCGATGCCGCCAATGCCGATCTCAACCGCCAGCTCGCCCTGCTGCCGACGTTCCAGGCGGCCGCGAGAGGCTGCGTTGCGCTGCGCCTCGCGGCCTACGAAGTGGCGGCGGCCGAGTTCGAAAGCGCGCTGCTGCGGCATCCCGGCGATGCCTACTGGCACCTCTATCGCGGCGTCGCCCAGATCCGGCTCGGCCGGCCGACGGGTCGCGCGACGGCGTTGGACAAGAACCAGGAATGGCCCGAGCTGCTCCTGGCTTTCCAGGCGGGGCAGGCGAGCGAGCAGCAGGTGATCGCGCAGGCCGAGACCGACGATCGCCGCGCCGAAGCCTGGTTCCAGTTCGGCGTGCGCGCGATCGGCCAGGATCGCGAGGCTGCACGGCGCCACTGGCAGCAGGTCGTCGATCACGGCGCCCCGTCGCTGATCGAGCACGCGGCCGCCCGCAACGAACTGGCACGCAGCTGAACGCTGCCCTGACCCATCACGAGGAGGATTAGGATGTTCTCCGTCATCCTGTACGGCCGCAACGACAGCCACGGCTACAATCTGCACAAGCGGGCGGCGATCAGCTTCAATGCGATCGCCGAAGTCATGTCCGATCCGGACGACGAGATCCTGTTCGTCGACTACAACACGCCGGACGATCACCCGACCTTTCCCGAAGCGATCCACGACACGCTGACCGAGAAGGCCAAGAAGCACATGCGCATCCTGCGCGTGCGCCCCGAGCATCACGTTCACCTCAAGTCGAAGACGCATCTGGTGGCGCTCGAGTGCCAGTCGCGTAACGTCGCGCTGCGCCGCTCGAACCCGAACAACCGCTGGATCCTCTACACCAACACCGACATGCTTCTGGTGCCGAGGGTCGAGGGCGAATCGCTCAGCGAGATCCTCGGCTCCGTGCCCGACGGCTTCTACCAGATCCCGCGCTTCGAGCTGCCGGAGATGCTGTGGGAGGCCGCTTTCGATCGCCGCGATCCGGTGGGCAACCTGAAGCTGCTGCGCGACTGGTCGGTGCGCTTCCACCTGAACCAGGTGGTGCACAATTTCATGCCCATGAAGTACGACGCGCTGGGCGACTTCCAGGCGGCGCTGCGCGAGGACATGTTCGCGATCCACGGGTTCGACGAAGAGATGCTGCTCGGCTGGCATTGCGATTCGAACCTGGCGGCCCGGCTGGCGCTCTATCGCGGCCGCATCGACACGCTGATCGACAAGCTGTTCGGCTATCACTGCGACCACACCCGCGTGGCCGCCGCCAACAACAAGGGTCGCCAGACCAAGATGAACGACCAGGATCGCTTCATCTGGGACGTCACCACGCCGTACCTGCCGGCCCAGGCCGAAACCTGGGGATGGCCCGACGTGACGATCGAGGAAGTCCGCCTCGACCGCGAGACCTCGTACCAGCGCTTCACGACCGGTCTGGACGCCGCCATCGAGCCCGCGACCGTTCCCTACGTGACGACCAGCCTCGAATGGCAGCTCTATGACGACCTGAGCTACGACCTGCCGCACACGCTGCCGTTCGTCTGCGACCAGGTGCTGACCTATCCGCGCGGCACGGCGGTGATGATCGGCGCGGCGCGCGCCGAGTTCGTGACCCGGTTCGCCAAGGCGTGGCAGGCGATGGGTTTCACCGGCCCGCTGCTGGTGCCCGACGAGTTCGAGGGGCTGCCGACCGATCTGCCCGGGGTCAAGCGTGGCCCCTTCAAGGACCTGATCAACCAGGCCCAGTTGTTCATCTTCGAGTTCGGCCTCGCGACGCAGCGGCCCGACGAGCCGGTCCGGCGTGGCCGACTGGCCGGTCCGGTCGACGAGAAGCGGCTCAAGACGATCGCGCGCCTGTTCCGGCTGGCCGCGTCGACCGAGAAGGAGACCCGGCCGGCGGGACGCCGGTTGCCGCGCCGGTTCATCGGCGTCAACGTGATCTACAACAAGTACTGGCCGCTCTTTACCGACTATGTCGGCGCCAACATCAATCCTTTCTGCAGCCAGGTTCTTGCCGGCATTCCGCGCGAGGATCCGTCGCTGCGCGGCAAGGTCCTGCGTTTCCGCGGCCGACGTGCCGTCTGAGGACTGTGGGCAAGCTGAGAATCTCGTCCAGGCGATCGCATTGCGCTCCCGCATAGCGACACTTACTATTGGGCACCATGGCTGAACCATCGAAGAGTTCGAAGCGGGCGACGGAACTCGAGGCGCTGCAGCGTGTGACGTCTGCCGACTTCAAACCGAATGCCAACCGCACGCCGGTCATGGACTTCAATGGCTTCGCCACGACCGAGACCTGCGAGCTGAGCTGCGTCTTCTGTCACTTCAACGGTCCCAACGCGACCAAGAAGGCGCGCACGCTCGATCCGGAGATGGTCGAGAAGGGGTTGGAGCAGGTGCCGGCCGGCAGGAAGGTCCACTTCGCCGCCACCGGCGACTTCTTCCAGGATCCGCACGCGATCGACCATCTCCGCAAGAGCATCGGCCTTGGGCATCCCCCGGCCGTGCTGAGCCATGGCCAGTCGATGCCGCCCGAGCGGCTGGACGAGATGCTGGCCATGGGGGTCCGCGAGTTTCGCTTCAGCGTCGACCACATCGATCCCCGCCAATACGCCAAGATCCGGCGCGGCGGCGACCTCGAGAAGGTCCTGTCGACCATCGCTTACTTGCGCGAACGCAAGGCCGCCGAATTTCCCGAGCTGGTGATCGAGGTCAATTGCATCCTGATCGGCGATGCGCGTGATCGTCTGGAGGAGTTCGCCGACTTCTGGTCGACCCGCGTCGACGCGGTGCATTTCCACGCCGAGTACTACGACGTCCTCAAGTTCCGGAACCTCTTCTTCGTTCCGGAGAAGCGCAACGACTGCCACATCCAGCTCTACGTGCTGCCGTCCGGCCAGATCACGCCGTGCTGCGCGATGATGGTCCAGGCGCACGAAGGCGATGCATCGTGGCTGCCCAACATCGCCGACACCCCGTTGCAGGAAGCCTACGACAAGCTCTGCGACATGTACGAGGACCCCAACAGCGAGTTGGGCAAGGTGTGCGCGAAGTGCGACTGGTGGGTCATGTGGTCCGACACGAAGGACGGCTGCTCGCCCTACGTGAAGTCGGTGCGCTTCGACGAACCGCCGCCGCCGCCGCCCGTGGAGCCCGTCACGGTGGCCAGCCTCGTGCGTCGTGCGCGCGAGGCGTTCGCGTCCTTCGTTCGCGCCTGATCCCGGCGATCGCGGCTTTAGTCCGCGCGCCGCAGCCGGAAGAACGCGCCGGCGGTAGGATCGACGAAGATCTGCGTGCCCGTGAATTTCTGATGCAGCGTCCTGTAGACCGTCTGGGCCTTCGACGCGTCGGCGACGGTGGCCATGTAGGCCGTGAAATTGGCCTCGGATAGCTCCCAGACATTGTCGGCGACGACGTCGTAGCCCAGCTCCATCGCATGGAGGATCTGCCGGGTCAGTTCGGCGGCAAGCTCCTCACCGGTCGCCGACGGCTGATGGATCGGCCCGTTCACGAAAAGCAGCAGCTTGGCCTTGGGTTTCGACGAGGGGGCGGGGCCCAGCTTGCTGAAATAGTTCCATTCGCCGTGCCATTCGTAGAAGGTTTCGGCGACGAACTGCTCGAAGCCATGGACGAGGAACACGGTTCGCGTCGGATCGGCTTCGCGCTCGATGTGCCGAAGCGCGTTCCTCCACAGGCCGTCGGCACCTCGCTCCGGCACCATCCGATAGATGTTGTAGGACAGCATCACGCCCGACAGGGCAAGCGCGATGGCGGGCACGGCCCGGCCGTAGCGTTGGGTGGCAGCCGCCACGATGGCCGCCCAGCCGAGCGTCAGCCAGTTCATGACGTTGATCTGCATCTGCGGATCTTGCGGCTGCGAATAGAAGTTGAAGACTTCGCCCGCCACGAACGTGATGCCGAAGACCGCCGCCAGCACCTGCGTGTTCAACGACCTGGCATCGCGCCAGAGGAGCACCAGCGAGCCGATCGCAATGGCGGAGACGATGACGCTGGCGACCAGCATCTCGCGCCAGATGTTGATCACATAGGAGGCGTCGCCGACATTCCCGCCGCCCAGCAGGTATTCGGTGATCCCGATCCACATGAAGAGCAGCTTGCGGACGGTAAACCCGGCCCAGCCGGATTCGACGGCCTTGCCGGTCCACAGCAGGTCCCGCACCGTTCCGACATTGCCGTTGTGAGGGCCCCAGATCTGCATCGCCAGTTCCGCGGTGCCGACCATGGCCACGAGGAAGATCACCACCCTGAGGAGCCTCTTCCAGGGCGTGCCGGGCGCGATCAGCAGGCACGCCAGCAGGGCGGGCAGGGTGGGGAACATCAGACGCCATTCGAATAGCCAGGACAGCGCGAACAGGACGGCGACCAGCGTGACCCGCAGCGGCGTCGGGTTGACGAACCAGATGCTGGCGAGCGCCATCGCCCCCAGCAGGAACGTGTAGGACGGGATGATATCTTCGTTGCTGATCGACAGGTTGAGGAAGAAGGCGCCGGCCAGGTGGAACGCCACGGCGGCCCAGGCCACGGCGCGGCGGCCGGTGAAGGCGCGCACCAGCAGGTAGACGATGCCGAGGCTGAGGGCGCCGAACAGGCAGTTGATGAGCGCGATCTGCCGCCGCGGATCGCCCGCGAGCACGCCGACCAGATCGAGCACGCGGCAGAGGAAGGCGACGAACGGGTAGTAGTGGAAGTTCGACGGATCGAGTGGCGTGAGGGCGTAATCGTTCACCCAGTCGCGCACCGTCATCGCCTTGAAGACGCCGTTGCTGGTCGCGCGCTGGGGATTGTCCATCCAGGCGACGAGGCAGAGCAGTCCTATCAGCGATACGAGAACGATGATTCCGAGATCGAGGGCGCGATAAGCCCGGTCCGGCTGCCCCGCGAGCGGACGATCGCCGGCTGGCGTCCGGAATTCCTTAAGTATCTGTTTTTCCACAGTTTTATATTTGTGCCATAGAGCGCCGCGCATGCCAAGCAGCAGCGCGCGCTACCGATTGGCGTTGACCGGAGTGAGCCGGACGAAGGCGCCGGCAACGGGATCGACATAGATCGGCGTCGCCGTGAACTTGGTGTGGAGCATGTCGTACAGGGCGTCGGCCTTGCTGGCGTCGGCGACCGTCGACAGGGCGGACTCCATCTTGGGCTTGCTCCAGTTCCAGATATCGACCGCGACCACCTCATAGCCGAGCGACATCGCGCGCAGGATCTGCTCCTCCAGCTCGGCGGCCAGTTCCGGCCCGGTCAGGCGAGGGCGATTGACCGGGCCGCTGACCAGCGCCAGCACCTTGAACCTGGTGTTGGGTGTCGGTGCCGGGCCGAGCTTGTCGTAGAAATCCCACTCGCCGTTCCAGTGATAGAAGGTCTGCGCGATCAGGGCCTCGAAGCCGTGCATCAGCAGGAAGGTCTTTGCGGACGGCGCGTGATCCTCGATGCGCTGCAGCGTGTCGCGCCAGCGCGTGTCTTCGCCGCGCGTGGCCGCGAGCGCATGGACGTTGTAGGCGAGGATCGCCGCCGACACCGAGCCGAGGACGACCACGACCGCGCGCCGATGCGTCCGGGCGACCGACGCCGCGAGCAGGGCGGCGGCGACCGTCAGCCAGGCCATGACGTTGATCTGCATCTGCGGGTCCTGCGGCTGCGAATAGACGTTCATGACCTCGCCCGCGGCGAGCGTGCCGCCGAAGATCGCGAAGACGATCCAGGCCTGGGTCGTGAACCGGTTACGCCAGAACAGCAGCAGGGCGCCGATGGCGAGGGCGCCGATCAGCACGGTCGCGACCAGCATTTCGGTCCGGTGCAGTGGCAGGAAGGCGAGCTCGAACATGTTGCGGCCGCCCAGCAGCACCTCGGTCATGCCGGCCCACAGGAACGACAGCTTGGCGGCGGAGAAGCCGGCCCAGCCGGTGTCGACGCCCTTGGCCGTCCAGATCAGATCGATCAGCCGGTAGGGATTGCCGGCTTGCCCGCCCCACAGCAACTGCATCAGCGCGGCGACACCGACCGTCGTAAGCAGGAAGGTCGCGATCCAGCGCACGCGCGCCAGCGGTTTGCCGGGTGCGATCGCGAGCGCCAGCAGCATGGCCGGCAGCGTCGGGAAGATCAGCCGCCACTCGAACAGCCAGCCGAGGGTGAAGATCGCCGCCACGATGACCACGCGCTTCGTATCGGGCCGGACGAACCACAGGCTGCCCAGGATCATCGACGCCAGCATCAGCGTGTAGGACGGCATGATGTCTTCGTTGCTGATCGCCAGGTTGAGGAAGAACCCGCCGGCCAGATGGAACAGCACGGCGAGCCAGGCGATCACGCGGTCGCGCGTCAGATGACGGACGAACAGGTAGACCATCGTCAGGCAGCTTGCGGCGCTGGCGGCATGGATGAACGTCAACTGGCGACGCGGATCGCCGGGATAGAGGCCGACCCAGTCGAGCAGGGCGCACAGGCGGCCCATGACCGGGAAGTAGAGATAGTTCGAGGCATCCAGCGACGCCTTGGCCGGCGTCTGGATCCACGGCTTCAGCTGGACGGCCTTGAAGATGCCGTTCGCCGTGATGCCCTGGGCATTGTCGTACCAGAAGATCAGGCCGATCAGTCCGGTGAGCGACAGCAGCCAGATCAGGGCCGCATCCTGGGCCGCGCCGGGTCGTGCTTCAGTGTCCGACACCTGCCAGGTTGGCGTTGCCGAGAGGGGCGCGAGGTGCGGAGCCGACATGATCTGTCTCTGCCAGATTCGTTTTTCGCTGCCAACGTCGAGGCAGCAAAAAGCCCGCACGAGGCGGGCTTTTCAATGGGATTGATCTCGTTCGGCTTTAGCGGCCGGAGCCGAGATACAGAACGTCTGCAACCGCCTCGAACTTCTCGGCCGGCAGCGTGCGCCACAGGTCGAGCACCGTGAGGCGCTGGCCGTCGCGCTTGCACCAGGCCGGATCGATGTCCTTGTACTGCGGCCAGCCGGTGCCGACGATCAGCAGGTCGCATTCGCGCACCGCGCCCTCGAGCGAGGAGGCGCCGACGACCTTGTCGCCGAGCACGGCGAGCGCCGCGTCCTGCGCCAGCGGATCGTGCACGACGACCACGTAGCCCGCATCGGCGAGATGGGCGGCGAGCTTCACGCTGTGGCTCTCTTCCACCACGGGAGTCTGCGGCTTGTAGGACAGGCCGAGCAGCGCGATGCGCGTGCCGGCCTTGGCGAACTTCGCGACCAGGCCCGACAGGCGGTCGATCTGGTAGTTGTTGATGCGGTCGGTCGCTTCGGCGACGTCGGCGCGGGCGCCCAGCTTGCGGGCCAGCGCCGCGAACGCGACGTTGTCACGCGGGAAGCAGGGGCCGCCGTAGCCCATCGCGCCCTTGAGGTACTTCGCGCCGATGCGGGTGTCGGCGCCCAGCGCCTTGGTCACGACGTCGACGTCCGCGCCCGGCAGGCGGTCGCAGATGTCGGCCAGCATGTTGGCGTAGGAGATCTTGGTCGTGACGTAGGTGTTGACCGAGATCTTGGTCAGCTCCGCGCTCACCCAGTTCATCCGCTGCACCGGCGGCTTCTTCTCGCACATCTGCAAGTAGATGGTGGCAAGCATGTCGCCGGCCTTCGGGTCGCTCTGGCCGACCAGGATCGAGTCGGGGAAGAGCATGTCGCGCACGACGCTGCCCAGCGCGATGAATTCCGGATTGTAGCAGAGGCCGAGGTCCGGCCCGATCTTGCGGCCCGAGGCGGCCTCGAGGGCCGGCGCGATTTCGGCGGCCATGGTGCCCGGCATCACCGTCGAGGTGATGACGACCATGTGGTAGCCCTTCTTGGTCTTGAGGGCCTTGCCGAGGGTCTCCATCGCCTGGAGCACGAAGCGGTTCGAGAAGAAACCTGTGCTGTCGGACGGGGTCGGGACGATCACGAAGCTGGCGTCGCTGTTCTGGATCGCCTCGTTGGCGTCCATGGTCGCCTTCAGGCGCTCCTTGTTGGCGGCGATCAGCTCGTTGAGCTGCGGCTCGACGATCGGCATCTTGCCGGCGTTCATCGCGTCGACGAACGTCTTGTTCACATCCAGGCCGATCACGTTGAACCCGCGGCTGGCGAGAACCGCCGCGAGGGGGGCTCCGAGCTTGCCGAGACCGACGACCGAGACGCGAGGCAGAGTTGCTGAGGTCATTTCCATGTCCGTTTTGAGGGCCGGTACTGATACTGGTGCTGGCGGCCGGATGCCACCCCGATTTTGCAGGGTCCTGTAGGCCAAACACCGCTTGCGCGCACCCGTCGCAGGGGCGAAAAATCGCCGCCAATCAGGCGCTTAGCCAGGGGAATTGGATGAAAGTGGAATTTTCGGCCTTTCCGAAGGCCTTTGCGGGCAATGTCGCGGTGTTCGTGGGAGCCGACAAGCAGCTCCTGGCGACCGCCCAGGCTGTGGATGCCAAGGCCGGCGGCGCCGTCACCCGCGCCTTCGAGGGGGGCCGGTTCACCGGGGCGAAGGGTCAGACCCTGACCGTCCTGGGCCATTCCGGGGAAATCTCACGCCTGCTGCTGCTGGGCGTCGGCAAGGGCAAGGAACTCGACGGCCGCGCGGCCGAGGGGCTGGGCGGCGTGATCGCGGCCGAAGCCAATGCCGCGGGTCACACCGCCGTCACCGTCGTCGTCGATCCGGTGAAGGGCAGCAAGCTGACGCCGGGCCAGATCGCGGCCCACATCGCGCTGGGTGTCCGGCTGCGCACCTATCGCTTCGACAAGTACAAGACCAAGGACAAGCCCGAGCAGAAGCTGTCGCTCCAGAGCCTCACCATCGTGCTGGCCGGCCCCGCCGACGCACGGAAGGCCTACGCCCAGCTCGAGCCGGTGGTCGATGCCGTGTTCCTGACGCGCGACCTGGTGAGCGAGCCGCCGAACGTCCTCTACCCGGTCGAGTTCGCCCGCCGCGCCAAGGAGCTGACCAAGCTCGGCGTGAAGGTCGAGATCCTGGGCGAGACCGAGATGAAGAAGCTCGGCATGGAAACCTTGCTGGGCGTCGGGCAGGGCAGCGAGCGCGATTCGCAGCTGCTGGTCATGACCTGGATGAACGGCCCCAAGGGCCAGGCGCCGGTCGCGCTGATCGGCAAGGGCGTGTGCTTCGACACCGGCGGCATCTCGCTGAAGCCGGCTGGCGGCATGGAAGACATGAAGTGGGACATGGGCGGCGCCGGCGCCGTCACGGGCGCCATGGCCCTGATCGCCGGTCGCAAGGCCAAGGCCAATGTCGTGGCCGTCTGCGCGCTGGTCGAGAACATGCCCGACGGCAATGCCCAGCGTCCGGGCGACGTCGTGAAATCGATGTCGGGCCAGACCGTCGAGGTCATCAACACCGACGCCGAAGGCCGCCTGATCCTGTGCGACGCCATGTGGTACGCGCAGGAGAAGTACAAGCCGCAGGCGATGGTCGAGCTGTCGACCCTGACCGGTGCCATCATCGTGGCGCTCGGCCATGAGCGCGCGGGCCTGTTCTCCAACAACACGCAGCTCTCCAACCGCCTGCGCGCGGCGGGCGCGGCGATCGGCGAGAAGCTGTGGCGTATGCCGCTCGGGCCGAAGTACGACAAGCTGATCGATTCCGACATCGCCGACATGAGGAACGTCGGTGGTGGCCGCGACGGCGGCTCGATCACGGCCGCGCAGTTCCTGCAGCGCTTCGTGCAGGAGGGCGTGGCCTGGGCTCACATCGACATCGCGGGTGTGGCCTGGGGCAAGGGCGATGTCACCACGCCGAAGGGCGCGACCGCCTATGGCGTGCGCTTGCTCGACCGGCTGATCGCCGAGAACTACGAGCGCTGATCCGCCGATGGCGACCGAGGTCAATTTCTATCACCTGACCCAGTCGTCGCTCGAAGACACGCTGCCGCGCCTGCTGGCCAAGACCCTGCAGGCCGGCGAGCGGGCGGTGGTGTTGCTGGGATCGGTGGAGCGGGTGGACGCTCTGAACACCCATCTCTGGACCTACGATCCCAATGGCTTCCTGCCGCACGGCGCGGCGCGCGATGGCGAGGCCGATCGCCAGCCGGTCTGGCTGACGCATCTCGACGAGAACCCGAACGGCGCGGCTTTCCTGTTCGTCGCCGATCGTGCGAAGTCGGAGAAGGTCGGCGACTACAAGCGTTGCTTCGAACTGTTCGACGGTCGCGACGACACCGCCGTTGCCGACGCGCGCGAGCGCTGGAAGGCTTACAAGACAGCCGGTCATGCCGTGGCCTACTGGCAGCAGACCGACAGCGGCGGCTGGGAGAAGAAGGCCTAGCGCTTGTCGCGCGGCCTCAGATAGGCCCGCCACGCCGCGGCGAGCCGCTCGCTCAAGGGGATCGGTCCCTCGGGGCGATAGAAATCCGGAGGATCGGATTCGAAGCGGGCCATGTAGCGGCGATAGTCGAGCGGCCGCGCACGCTCGCCCTGGGCCTGGGCCGCCAGCAGATCGAGCGCGCGATCGACTGAGACCACCGATGATGCCTTGTCGCGAAGTGCGAGCAGGAGTTCGGCCGCGGTGTCGGGCACGTCCCAGGCCGAGAGGATAGCGGCCAGTTTCGCGACTTTCTCGGCACTGAGGTTCCCGAGCTTCGTGGCGCCCTGAGGACCGAGCAGATCGAGCGCGTAATAGGCCTCGCCCTGGAAGGGGCGGCCGGAATGCGTCTCTGCCGGCGTTGGCCAGATGTAGCGGGCGGGCAGGGCGCGCGAGGAATAGTTGCGGACGTCGAGGCGGAAGAGATCGAAGCCGTGACGCCGCAGGAAGCGATCGGTGTTGTGGAACGAGTGTTCCTCGTCCGAACCGTCGCCGACGAAGTTCACTTCCATCTGCACGGCCAGCAGGTTCTTAGGCAGGCGTCCCCTGAAACTCTGCAGGATCTGCCAGTCGATGCCGTCGGTATCGATCTTCATGTAGTCGAAGTCGGTCCAGCCGCGCTCGGCCAAAAGATCGGGAACCACGACCGGCTTGTTCGGATCGGCGAGGCCTGTCAGCTCCCAGGCATTGTGCCGGAACTGCTCCTCGGCTGAGGCCTTCTGCAGGCGGGCCTCGCGGATCTCGCGCGTGCGCATAAAACTCATGCGGTCGCGCATCTTCATGATCAGCGGCGCCGCCGGTCCGGCCGACAGGTCGATCGGCTTGTCGGCGCGGGGGCTCACGAAGGCCGCCACGTAGGAGACCTCGGGGTTCTTCTCCTCCGCGGCAAGGCGCTTGCACTCGCTGGCGCTCGCGTCGATGCCCAGCGCCTTCAGCCTGTCGCCGAAGGCACGCCATTTCGGATCGATGCCGCCCGAGCAGCCGATGTCCAGCAGTGCGAAGGGCTCCGCCTTCAAGCCTTGGGCAACCAGCGTCAGGAGCGACATGACGGCGGTGGACCTAGACGGTCGCGACCGGCGTGGCCGGCGAACCGACCGCGCCCGGCAGGCGCAGCGGCGGCGCCGTCAGCAGGAAGCGCGAACGCTTCTTGTCGCGCAGCCACAGCGCCAGGTCCTTCAGCCACCAAATCTCGCCGAGATTGAGTCCCAGCTTGAACAGGCAGTGATTGTGGATCGGCAGCGAGGGATGCTCGGCATTCTCCGGGCCGGGCTTCGCGGGCACCGCCTCGACGCCGTAATTGTCGGCGATCAGTGCGGAGATCTGGCTGTCGGTGATCCACTGCAGCAGGCGCTTGTCGCGGCCGTCGAGGACGCAGCACATCGAATGCGCGCGCGCCGGATCGACGTTCTTGTTCATCGCCATGATCTCGTCGGTGAAGCCGGTATAGAGCAGCAGCATGTCGCCGGGCTCCACGACCACCTTGTCGGCGTCGAGCACGCGCTTGAAGTCGTCGTAGTTCACGTACTTGTGGTCGCGGCCGTAATGCTTCTCGAGATCGACCAGCACCGCGCGGCCCTGGATCGCCTTGGCCGCCATGTTCTCGACGCCGAGCTTGTGGGCATAGGAGAGATGACCGCAACCGTCGCGGCCGGCGTCGGGCTGCGGGCCGACCACATCGGTGCCGGGCTTGAAGCCATTGTAATAGAGCGGCTCGGGCACGCCGTCGCCGTCGGCATCGAACAGGCCGCCGACATGGGCCAGCGTGTCCCACTGCGTCGAATACTGCAGCGTCAGGATCACGCGGTCGTCGCTCGCCACGTCGACGAACAACGGATTGATGCTGTTGGTCAGGAAGTTGAAGCGCCAGCCGTTCTCGTCGCCGGTGGGCGAGAGGACCGGGGGCAGGCGGCGGGAGTTGAGTACGTTGCCGCCGGGAAAATCGAGCGGCAGGCTGAGGCAGAACGAGAGGCCTTCCTTCACCTCGGCGATGCCTTCCAGCACCTTCTTCGGGGTGATCAGGTTCAGGCGGCCGAGCTGATCGTCGTCGCCCCAGTCTCCCCAGGTCGATCCTTCAGGGCGATGCTTCCAGCGCTTCATGATGCGTTTCTCCCTCTTGCCGGCGGGGACACTACAAGGGCCGCCGCAGCCCGTCATCACGTGCGCATGGCTCCCCCGCGCAATTCCCCAAACGCATCGCACTGCGGATCGCCTATGATCGTGGGACGAGGTGCTCATGTCCGCTGCAACCACGACGCCGCTTCAACATGATTTCCGGGTGATCAGCCTGATCGGCATCGCCCATGGCGCCAGCCACTATTACCAACTCGCCTTCGCGACGATGCTGCTGATCGTCCGCCAGGAAGTGGGGCTGACCTACGCCGATGTCGGCCTGCTCGCCGGCACCTTCTATGGCGTCTCGGGGCTGGCGCAGACGGCGGCCGGCTTCGCCGTCGACAAATACGGTGCGCGGCCGATCCTCGCCGGCGGATTGTTCGTGGTCGGTCTTGGCCTCGCCTGCATATCGGTCGCTCACTCCTTCGCGGGTTTCATCTGCATCGCGGTGATCGCGGGCCTGGGCAACTCGGTCTTTCATCCCGCCGACTTCGCGCTGCTCAATTCCTCGGTGAACCCGAACCGTCTCGGGCGCGCCTTCAGCATTCACGGTCTGGGCGGATCATTGGGCTGGGCTGCCGCGCCGGTAATGTATTTCCTCGACAGCATGTTCGGCTGGGTGGGCGCCGCGCTGATCGGCGCGCTGCCCGGGTTGCTCCTGTCGGGCCTCGTGCTGATGCATCGCGAGGAGCTGGTCGATCATCGCGTGAAGGTGAGGGCGGCCGCCGCCCAGCATGGGTCAAAGCCTGCGCTGGCGCTGTTCATGCAGCCGGCTCTTCTGCTTTGCGTCGCTTATTTCGCGTTGATCGCTGCCAACACCGTCGGCATCCAGCAGTTTGCCGTGCCGGCCTGGAGCACCATGTTCGGCGTCACCGAGAACTATGCGGCCTTCTGCCTGATCGTGTTCATCGTCGGCTCGGCCAGCGGCATGCTGGTGGGCGGCTACTTTGCCGACCGCGTGCGCCGGCACGATCTCGTCGCGTCGTTCGGCCTGCTGGCCGCGGCCTGCCTCACGATACCGGTCGCCACGCAGACGGTGCCGCCGACGCTGTTGCCGATCCTGCTGGCGCTCGCCGGCGCTGCGGGCGGGGCGACCAATCCGTCGCGTGACATGATCGTGCGCAACGCCACGCCGCCGGGCGCCTCGGGCAAGGTCTTCGGCTTCGTCTACTCGGGCCTCGACATCGGCTCGTTCCTGGCGCCGCCGCTGTTCGGTTTCCTGATGAGCGTGGGCGTGCCGGCCGTGATCTTCTGGATCGCCGTCGGGCTCTACACGTTCAATGCCGGCATGGTCATGCTGATCCGGCACAACAGCGTGTCGAAGCCGGCCTATCCGGCGGTCGCCGAATAGGCGTCAGGCGGCAGCTTCCAGCGCTTCCTGGGCGTTGAGCCAGCGCTTCTCGGCGTTCTCGACCTCGCGCTCGAGGCGGGCCTTTTCCTTCTGCAGGTCGGTCACGACGCTGCCGGGGCCGGAATAGATCTTCGGATCGCCGAGCTTGGCGAGGACACCATTCAGCTGCTCGGTGAGGCGCGCCAGCATCTTCTCCGCGCTGTCGACGGCCTTCTTGAGTGGCGCCTTGTTGCTGCGGTTGTCGGCGTTGGCCTTGCGCTGATCCTTCTTGCTGGCGGCGTCGGCCGGCTTCTCGGCCTTGGCCGGACGCGTGCCGCGCTCCTTCAGGAGCTTGGCCTGGTACTCGTCGATGTCGCCGTCGAACGCCTTCACCGTGCCGCCCTGAACGACCCAGAGCGCGTCGGCGACCATCTTCACCAGATGCGTGTCGTGGCTCACCAGCACGACGGCGCCCTCGAAGTCGTTGATGGCGTCGACCAGCGAGGCGCGCGCATCCATGTCGAGATGGTTGGTCGGCTCGTCGAGCAACAGCATGTGCGGCGCGGTGCGGGTGGCGAGCGCCAACAGCAGGCGGGTCTTCTCGCCACCCGACATGACGCCGACCTTGAGGTTGGCGCGGTCGCGCGAGAAGCCGAAGCGCCCGAGCTGGGCACGGACCTTGGCCTCGCCGGCGCCGGGCCCGAGCGCGCGGGCCATGTGGTCGAACGGCGTCGCCTCGAAGTCGAGGCTCTCTTCCTGGTCCTGCGAGAAGTAGCCGACGCGCAGCTTCGGGGTCTTCTTGAGGTAACCCTCGCGCGGCTCCAGCCGCTGCGAGATCAGGCGGATGAAGGTCGACTTGCCGTTGCCGTTCTGGCCGAGCAGGGCGATGCGGTCTTCCATGTCGATGCGCAGGTCAAGGTTGCGCAGCACCAGCGGCCCGTCGGGATAGCCAACGGAAACCTGGTCGAGCGTCTCGATCGGAGAGGCGAGGATCTCGGGCGAGGGGAAGTTGAACGAGATGCGTTCGTCGATCGGCACCGACGCGACGGGGCCGAGCTTCTCGATCATCTTCATGCGCGACTGTGCCTGGCGCGCCTTGCTGGCCTTGGCCTTGAAGCGGTCGACGAAGGCCTGCATGTGCTTGCGCTGCGCTGCGACCTTGGCCTGCTGCGCGGCGTCGTTGGCCAGGCGCTCGGCGCGCGTGCGCTCGAAGAAGTCGTAGTTGCCGGTGTAGGCGACGAGCTTCTGCTGGTCGATGTGCACGATGTGGTCGCACACGTCGTTCAGCAGGTCGCGGTCGTGGCTGACCATCAGCACGGTGTTGCGGAAGCGCTTCAGATGCTCGGTCAGCCAGATCATGGCTTCGACGTCGAGATGGTTCGACGGTTCGTCGAGGATCAGCAGGTCGGGATCGCTGAACAGCGTGCCGGCCAGCGCCACGCGCATGCGCCAGCCGCCGGAGAACTCGCCGCACGGGCGGGACTGCTTCTCGTTGTCGAAGCCCAGGCCGTTCAGGATCGAGGCGGCGCGCGAAGGCGCAGAGGCCGCGCCAATTTCCTCGAGCCGGGCATGGATTTCGGCCAGGCGCACGCCGTCCTGGCAGGTCTCGTCCTCGGCCAAGAGCGCGCTGCGCTCGACGTCGGCCGCCAGCACCGCGTCGATGACGGCGATGTCACCGCCGGGCGGATCCTGCGGCACGGAGCCCACGCGGGTGCGGCCCATCAGATTGATTTCGCCGCTGTCGGCTTCGATCTGGCCCTGGATCAAGCGCAGAAGCGTGGATTTGCCGGCGCCGTTGCGGCCGACGAGGCCGACCTTCCAGCCGTCGGAAAAGGCCGCGGAAGCGCGGTCGAAGAGCACACGCTCGCCGTGGCGGAAGGAGATGTCGCTGATGTGGAGCATGGGCGGCGGGCATTTACCATGCGATTTGGCCGCAAACCAAGCTGATTGGCCGCGCTTGCCCGGCCTAAACGTCGCGTCTATAAGGCGCGCCCACACGCTGAAATCACGGACAGCACGAGGGAATTCATGGCCGTCGAACGTACTTTCTCGATCCTCAAGCCGGACGCGACCCGCCGGAACCTGACCGGCAAGATCAATGCGCGCTTCGAGGAGAAGGGCCTGCGGATCGTCGCCCAGAAGCGCATCCACATGAGCCGCCAGCAGGCCGAGCAGTTCTACGGCGTGCACAAGGCCCGTCCGTTCTTCGGCGAGCTGTGCACGTTCATGACCTCCGGTCCGGTCGTTGTGCAGGTCCTCGAAGGCGAGAACGCCATCGCCAAGAACCGCGAGATCATGGGCGCCACCAACCCGGCCAACGCCGACGCCGGCACGATCCGCAAGGATTTCGCCGAGTCGATCGAAGCCAACTCGGTGCACGGCTCGGACTCGGCCGAGAACGCCGCCATCGAGATCGCGTACTTCTTCGCGGGCTGCGAGATCGTCGGCTAACGCCGAAGCATCCCAGAGACGAAAAAAGCGGCCCTCGCGGGCCGCTTTTCTTTTGGGCGTCTGCCCCGGAGCGTCAGCTCAGGATGGCAAAGGCAATCAGGAGGGCGATCGAGCCGCCGATGCCCATGACGAGGGCCAGCAGCGACATGTGGCCGACGAGGCCGACCGCCATGGAGACCAGCAGCAGGACGATCCAGAGGATCGTGAAGGTCACCAGCTTGTTGAACGACGTGTAGGTCGCCAGGTGGGCCGGATAGTCGTCCTGCGCTTCAGCCATAACTCATCCCCGTTTGAAATCGTTGGCGATTTTATATCCGACTAGGGTTCAGGGGAAAAGAGCAGCATGGCGTCGCATGCTATGCCCCGGACCGCGACGCGATCGCCTTCGACGCTGACCCGGTCTTCGGCAAACCAGCGCACGACCAGCGGATAGAGCCGATGCTCCTGCCGCAGGATGCGAGCAGAGAGCGTTTCCTCGGTATCGTCTGCCAGTACCGGCACAGCTGCTTGGGCGATGATGGGACCGGAATCGAGATCGGGGGTCACCAGATGGGCGGTGCAGCCGCTCAGCCTGACGCCAGCCTCGAGCGCCTGCCGCTGCACGTGCATTCCCTTGAAGGCCGGCAGCAGGGAGGGGTGGATGTTGATCAGCCGATCGGCCCAGCGCGTCGGGAACCACGGGCTGAAGATGCGCATGAAGCCCGCCAGCACCACCAGTTCGACGCCGTGGCGTTCGAGCTCGGCCGAAACGGCGCGGTCGAAACTTTCACGATCGGGATGGGCGCGGTGGGAGACGGTGAAGGTCGGGATGCCGGCGGCCGCCGCGATGGCGAGCCCGGCCGCATCTTCCTTGTTGCTGACGACGCAGCCGATCTCGGCGGGATAGTCGGCGGCCCTGGCCGCGGCGATCAGCGCAGCCAGGTTGCTGCCGCGGCCGGAGATGAGAACTCCGACCCTCAGCTTCGCCATAGGCTTTCGGCGTGGTCGACGACGCAGTCGGCTTCGTCGGTCGGCGCCTTCTCGATGACGCCGATCTCGCTCACCGTCTCGCCGGTCTCCTTCAGCGCCGCGGCGACGCGCGCGGCATCTTCCTTCGCGACGACGACGATCATGCCGAGCCCGCAGTTGAAGGTGCGTAGCATATCGTCGGTCGGCACCTGGCCGACCTGCTGGAGCCATTTGAAGACGCTCGGCGCCGTCCAGGTGCGGGCATCCAGGCGCGCGCGCAGCCCGTCGGGCAGGCAGCGCGGCACGTTGCCGGGCAGGCCGCCGCCGGTGATGTGCGCCAGGCCCTTGATGGCGCCGGTGCCGCGGATCACCTGCAGGAGCTGCTTCACATAGATGCGCGTCGGCTCCAGCAGCGCCTCGCCCAGGGTCGCGTCGGCGAAGGGCGCGCGATCCGAATACTTTAGCCCGCTGCGCTCGACGATACGACGCACCAGCGAATAGCCATTGGAATGCGGACCGCTCGACGCGATGCCGAGGACCGCGTCGCCGACAGCGATGTCGGGGCGCGGCAGCAGGTCGTTGCGCTCAGCGGCGCCGACGGTGAAGCCCGCGAGATCGTAGTCGCCGTCGACATACATGCCGGGCATCTCGGCGGTCTCGCCGCCGACCAGCGCGCAACCGGCGCGGCGGCAACCCTCGGCGATGCCGGCGACGAGGCGGCGGCCGACATCGACGTCGAGGCGGCCGCTTGCATAGTAGTCGAGGAAGAACAGCGCCTCGGCGCCCTGGACCACGATGTCGTTGACGCACATCGCCACCAGGTCGATGCCCACCGTGTCGGGCACGGCGGCCTCGATCGCGACCTTGAGCTTGGTGCCGACGCCGTCGGTGCCGGAGACCAGGATGGGATCGGTGAAACCCGCCGCCTTGAGGTCGAACAGCCCGCCGAAGCCGCCCAGTCCGCCCATCACGCCGGGCCGGTTGGTGCTCTTGGCCAGCGGCTTGATGTGCTCGACGAGGTTGTCGCCCGCGTCGATGTCGACGCCGGCGTCCTTGTAGGTGAGGGGGGGCCGATTGTGGCCGGGGGCGTCGGGCTTCAAGCCAAGCTCATTCATGCTAATAGGGGTGCGCGAACATAGCCAAAAACCGGACCCCCGCAATGCCGATAGGCCGCGTCTTTTCCACGATTGCTGCCGCGCTCCTGGCGGTCCTCGCCGCCAATATCGCCCTGGCGCAGTCTCCCGCCCAATCTCCCGGTGGCACCGGCTACGACGTGACGGGCGTCGATGTCGACGTCACCGGCGCCGATGCCGTGCAGGCCCGCGCGCAGGGGATCCGCGAAGCGCGTCGCCGGGCGCTCGGTCTCCTCGTGAGCCGCATGGTCTCGGCCGAGGATCGCGCACGGTTGCCGCAGGTAGACGATGCGCAGCTCGAAAACATGGTGCGCGGCGTCGAATTCGTGCGCGAGCGCTCGGCGCCCGGGCGCTACATCGCCACGCTGAACGTCGTCTTCGCCCCCGACGCGGTGAAGTCGTATCTCGGCGGCGCGGGCGCCAAGGTGGTCGAAACCGTGTCCCGGCCCGCCCTCGTGATCCCGCTGTGGAAGGGTCCGGCGGGCGTCGAAGCCCTCAACGACAACAACGCCTGGCGCCAGGCCTGGCAACAGCTCGACAGCGCCGGCAGCGCCGTGCCGGTCACCGTGCTGCGCGGCGACCCGACCGACCAGGGCGCGCTCTCGGCGGAGCAGGCCTATGTCGGCGACGTCTCCGCGCTGGCGAGGTTGAATGAGCGCTACCGGGCGCCGACGATCATCGTGGCCACCGTCGAGGGCGACAAGAACAGCGGCGGCCTCACGGTCGGCGGCCTGCGCTACGACACCCAGACCGGCGCGCGCAGCGAGATCCCGCGCGTTCCCGTCGCCAGCGCCGCCGATCTGCCGGCGGCGGTGAAGGCGATCCATGGCAAGGCCGACCAGGACTGGCGCGGCATCGGCACGGTGCGCCGCGATTCGCAGGATGCGCTCGACGTCGTGGTGCCGATCCGCGCGCTCAGCGACTGGGTGCAGGTCCGCCAGCGGCTCGGGACCATCCCGGCCGTGAAGTCCGTGACGGTGAAGACCCTGGAATCCGACCGCGCCGAGCTGCGCCTGGACTATTTCGGATCGCCCGAAGAGTTGCAGCGCACGCTGGCTCAGGTCGGGCTCAACCTGTCCCAGGAGGCGGGGCAGTGGCAATTGCAGGCGCGCTAGGCGCACCTCAGGGAGTTTGATTGATGGGGCAGACCCTCACGACGGGGCGCTGGATCTTCTGGGTCGCGGCAGCCGCGACCTTCCTGGTGTTGATGTGGCTGCTGAACGACATCCTGCTGCCGTTCGTCGTCGGCATGGTCGTGGCCTATTTCCTCGACCCCGTCGTGGCGCGCCTGCAGCGGGCGCGCATGTCGCGCGCCATGGCGACCACGGTCGTCACGATCGTCGCGGTGCTCGTCAGCGTCGGTGTGATCATGGCGATCCTGCCGCCGCTGTTCGGGCAGGTCCAATCGCTGATCACCAATGCGCCTCAATACCTGATGAAGGCACTGAGCCGCATCCAGCCGCTGATCGAGCCGCTGCGCGACAGGCTCGGCCTCGACCCTCTCAGCATGCACGACCTGCAGTCCGAGGCGACGCAATGGGCGGGCAAGGGGCTCGCCTTCGCCGGCGGACTGGCGGGCGCTCTTGCACAGCGCGGCTTCGCGATCATCAATCTGCTGGGTCTGCTGTTCATCACGCCGGTCGTGACGTTCTATCTGCTGCGCGACTGGGAGAAGGTGCTGGCGGCGATCGACAGTGCCTTGCCGCTCGATCACGCCGACACGATCCGCAAGCTCACGCGTGAATCGAATGCGGCCATCGCCGGCTATGTGCGCGGCCAGGCACTGGTCTGCCTGGCGCTTGGCTCGTTCTACGGCATTGGCTTGACGCTGGTGGGATTGCAGTTCGGCCTGGTGATTGGCCTGATCGCGGGTGCGATCTCCTTCATTCCCTTCGTCGGCACGTTCGTGGGCGCGGTCATGGCGCTGGGCATGGCGCTGGCGCAGTTCCCGCCGGAATGGATGGGCGTGGTCAAGGTCGCGGCGGTGTTCCTGGTGGGGCAGATGCTGGAAGGCAATTTCCTGTCGCCCAAGCTGGTCGGCGACCGGGTCGGCCTGCATCCAGTCTGGATCATGTTCGCGCTGCTGGCCGGCGGCTCGCTGTTCGGGTTCACTGGGGTGCTGATCGCTGTTCCCGTTGCCGCCGTGCTCGGCGTGGTCGTGCGTCACTTCCTGGCGCGCTATCGCGAGAGCGCGTTGTATCGCGGCGGCACGCAGGCGTGAGCCGGCCGATGGCAAACCAGCTCGTCCTGGATCTCGCGCTGCCGCCGCCGACCTACCTGCGGGACGACTTCGTCGTGGCCGAGGGAAACCGCGAGGCGCTGGCCTGGATCGATCGCTGGCCCGACTGGCCCGCGCCGGCGCTGTCGCTGAACGGTCCGACGGGATGCGGCAAGACGCATCTCGGTCGCATCTGGGCGGTGCGCAGCGGCGCGGTCCTCATGAGCGGCGTCGACCTGGAGGGCAAGAGCGTTGCCGATCTCACCGACCTTGCGACGTCTTCACCGGCCATCGTGATTGAGGATGCGCAACGCGCGCCCGAGCGCGGTCTCTTCCATCTCTACAATTTGATGCGCGAGCGCGGCGGCTTTCTTCTGCTGATCTCGCCTGAGCCGCCGGCCCGCTGGTCGATCGCCTTGCCGGATCTCGCCTCGCGGCTGCGTGCGGCGCCGGCGGTTGCGGTCGCATCGCCCGACGACGAATTGCTGGGCTCGATCATCCTGAAGCAGCTTGCCGACAGGCAATTGCACGCGGGCGCGGGCGTCGTGCAGTATCTCGTCGCGCACATGGAGCGGTCGGCGGAAGCGGCCCGCCTGGTCGTCGCGGCGCTCGACCGGCGCGCACTGACGGAACGACGCGAAATTGACCGCCGGCTTGCGGCGGATGTGCTGGCGGATCTCGCTGGCGCATCGTGACAGGGAGAAAGCGATGAAGACGATTTTGACGGCGCTCGCGCTCAGCCTGGTGGCCTCGGCGGCCTCGGCCCAGCAGGGAACGGTGATGGGCACCTGGCTCTCGGAGTCGGGCCTTGCCCAGATCAAGATCGGCCCATGCTCGGATGCCGCCAGTGGTCCGATCTGCGGCTATGTCGCCAACCTGATCAATCCCAAGGGGCCCGACGGCAATCCCGTCGCACCCGATGCCGCCACCGACTATCGCAACGAGAACGCCTCGCTGCGCACGCGCAAGGTGATCGGCATGCCGTTGATCTGGGGTTTCAAGAAGACGGCCGACAACACGTTCGAGGACGGCAAGATCTACAACGGCGAGGACGGCAAGACTTATAGCGCCAACATCACGCTGCAGCCCGACGGGAAGCTGCGGTTGCGCGGCTACGTTGGCTCGACGATGTTCGGCAAGACCCAGGTTTGGACACGAGTGAATTAACGGGGGAAACGCGAAATGGATATGGGCATCAAGGGCCGCAAGGCCATCGTCTGCGCGGCGAGCAAGGGACTGGGGCGCGGCTGCGCCGAGGCATTGGCGGGCGAGGGCGTCGATCTCGTGATCAACGCGCGCACCCAGTCTGAGCTCGAGGCGACGGCGGAAGCCATCCGCAAGAAGTACGGCGTGAAGGTCACGGCGGTCGCCGTCGACGTCACCACCGAAGCGGGCCGCAAGCAGGTGCTGGCCGCCTGTCCCGAGCCCGACATCATCGTGAACAACGCGGGCGGCCCGCCGCCGGGCAACTTCCGCGACTGGAACCGCGAGGACTGGATCAAGGCGCTCGACGCCAACATGCTGACGCCGATCGAGTTCATCAAGGCGAGCGTCGACGGCATGATGAAGCGCGGCTTCGGGCGCATCGTGAACATCACCTCGAGCTCGGTGAAGGCGCCGATCGACATTCTGGGCCTCAGCAACGGCGCGCGCTCGGGCCTCACCGGCTTCGTGGCCGGCGTGGCGCGCACGACGATCCGCCATGGCGTCACGATCAACGGCCTGCTGCCGGGCCCGTTCGACACCGACCGCCTGCGCGGCACGACCAAGGCGCGCGCGGCGAAGGCCGGCCGCAGCTTCGAGGAAGAGTACGCAGCGGGCGCCAAGGCGCATCCGGCCGGCCGCTTCGGCACCGCCGAGGAGTTCGGCATGATGTGCGCGTTCCTGTGCAGCGTTCACGCGGGCTACATGACCGGCCAGAACATCCTGATGGATGGCGGCCAGTACCCCGGCACTTACTGAGCCGTCAGCGACCGTCGAAGTCGCGCGGCCGGACGAAGGCCAGAAGTTCGCAACTCCCCGGAGCAAGGCTGCTCCAGGGAGCCGGCGGCAGGCGAAGCGTCGCCAGTGCGCCGGTCGGATACTTTTCCCGCAGACGCTCGAGGGCGGGCGGGGGCCCATGCCCCGCGAGCGCGGCCGCGAGCTGGCCGATCCCGTCGTTGTGACCGATCAGCATCACGGTCTGTATGTCGTCTGGCACGGCCTGCAGGCGCTCCAGGAGAGCCTCCTCGGAAGCCAGATAGAGATCGCTCTCCAGCAGGATTTTCGGCGCGGGCTCGCCCAGCGCCTTCACCAGAGGCGCCATCGTCTGGCGCGTCCGCATAGCCGTGGAGCACAGGATCAGGCCCGGACGCAGGCTGTGGCTGGCAATGTGATCGGCCATCGTCTTGGCCGCGCGCTCGCCGCGCCGGTTCAGCGGCCGGTCGTGGTCGATCTGGTGCGGCGCATCCCAGGCCGATTTTGCATGTCTCAGGAGGAGAATGGTCTTTGCGCCGGTCATTCCAATAAACCTATTTGGAACAATGGTTTAGTTAATTGCCATGACAGGGTCATGTAGAGGCGTTACCGTCCTGTGAATAACTCAGGGAGAGTACCCGCAGGGGTCACATGGACGCGCTCAACTCTGCCGACCCGGCCTCGCTGGAAGTAACAGCCGACAGTCCCCGACGCTTCATCAATCGTGAACTGTCCTGGCTGGCGTTCAACACGCGGGTGCTCGAGGAAGCCACCAACAAGCGCCATCCGCTTCTGGAGCGGGTGAGGTTCCTGTCGATCTCGGCGGCCAATCTCGACGAATTCTACATGGTCCGTGTCGCGGGCCTGGTCGACATGCTCCAGACGAGGTCGACGCTGCTGAGCGACGACGGCATGACTCCGGGCGAGCAGCTCGCGGCTATTCGCGACCGCGCCTCGGCGCTGATGGGCCACCAACAGGACGTCTGGGCCGCGTTGCAGGACGATCTGCGCGAAGCCGGGATCGCGGTGCTCGATTCGGGCGAGCTCACCGACGCTGAGCGTAATTGGCTCGATACCTACTTCATCGACCAGGTGTTCCCGATCCTGACGCCGCTGGCGATCGATCCCGCGCATCCGTTTCCGTTCATTCCCAATGGCGGCTTCTCGGCCATCCTGAAGCTGCAGCGCCGCGACGATCGCCGGCCGCTGATGGCCCTGCTGCCGCTGCCGCCGCAGGTCGATCGCTTCATCCGCCTGCCGGGTGCCGAGATTCGCTTCCTGCCGCTCGAAGACCTGATCGACATCTACCTGCCGCGCCTGTTCCCGGGCTACGACGTGATCGAGCGCGCCTTCTTCCGCCTGATCCGCGACAGCGACGTCGAGATCAACGAGGAGGCCGAGGATCTCGTGCTGCTCTACGAGAGCGCACTGAAGCGTCGCCGCCGCGGCGATCTCATCTCGATCTCGGTCAACAGCGCGATGCCCGCCGAGCTGCGCGACTTCCTGTTCGACCAGCTCGAGATTCCCGAGCAGACCCAGACCGTTCACGTCTTCCATCTCGACCGCATGTTGAACATCGTCGACGTGAAGGCGGTGATCGTCGACGACCGCGCCGACCTCAAGTTCGAGCCCTACAATGCCCGCTTTCCCGAGCGCATCCGCGACTTCGGCGGCGACTGCTTCGCCGCGATCCGCGCCAAGGACATCGTCGTCCATCATCCCTACGAGAGCTTCGACGTCGTGGTGCAGTTCCTGCGCCAGGCGGCGCGCGATCCGGCCGTCGTGGCGATCAAGCAGACGCTCTATCGCACCAGTGCCGATTCGCCGATCGTGAAGGAGCTGATCGCGGCCGCGGAAGCGGGGAAGACCGTGTCGGCGCTGGTCGAGCTCAAGGCGCGCTTCGACGAGGAAGCCAACATCCGCTGGGCACGCGACCTGGAGCGCGCGGGCGTGCAGGTCGTCTACGGCTTCATCGATCTCAAGACGCACGCCAAGGTCTCGATGGTGGTGCGCCGCGAGGCGCAGTCGATCCGCACCTATGTGCATTTCGGCACCGGCAACTATCACCCGATCACCGCGCGCATCTACACCGACCTGTCGTTCTTCACCTGCGATCCGGCGATGTGCCGCGATGCCGCGCGCCTGTTCAACTACATGACCGGCTATGCGCGGCCCGAGCAAATGGAGAAGATCGCCTTCGCGCCGGTGACGCTGCGCCCGACGCTCTACAGCCTGATCGATGCCGAGATCGACAATGCCAAGGCTGGGAAGCCGGCGGCGATCTGGGCCAAGCTCAACTCCCTGGTCGACCCGGCGCTGATCGACCGGCTCTACACGGCGTCGCAGGCCGGCGTGCAGATCGACCTGGTCGTGCGCGGCATCTGCTGCCTGCGGCCCGGCGTGCCGGGGCTCAGCGAGCATATCCGCGTCAAGAGCATGATCGGCCGCTTCCTGGAGCATGCGCGCATCATCTGCTTCGGCAACGGCAAGGCGCTGCCGTCGCTCGACGCCAAGGTCTTCCTGTCCTCGGCCGACTGGATGCAGCGCAATCTCGATCGCCGTGTCGAGCTGCTGTGCCCGGTCGAGAACCAGACCGTACGCGAGCAGGTCCTCGACCAGATCATGGTCGCCAACCTGAAGGACGACGGCCAGAGCTGGCTGCTGTCACAAGACGGTAACTATCGGCGGCCTCCGACGGGCAAGGAACCTTTCATTGCCCATCATTATTTCATGACGAATCCGTCGCTCTCGGGCCGCGGCAGCGCACTGAAGCTGAGCGGCGCGGTGCCACGGTTGGTGTTGAGCTCCTGAAACCGCCAGCGGCGTCGGGTCGCGCCCATTCCGGCGCTGTAATCCCTCGCGGTTTCGGCTAGACGGATCGCGCATGGACGGCCATCCGACCGCAGGCGCCTCCGCCGCGCGTACCCCTCTCGAAAAGGGCCGCGTCGGCATCATCGACGTCGGCTCGAACTCGATCCGCCTGGTCGTCTACGAGCGCGCAAGCCGTGCGCCGTTGCCGGTCTTCAACGAGAAGGTGCTGTGCGGCCTCGCGCGCGGCCTCGACGCCACCGGGCGTCTCAATCCCGAAGGCGTCGAGATGGCGCTGTCCAACATCGATCGCTTCGTCACGCTCGCCCACAACATGAAGGTCACGTCGCTCGACCTGCTGGCGACCGCCGCCGTGCGCGACGCCGCCGACGGCGCGGACTTCATGCGCAAGCTGGCGAGCCGGCCCGGCATCGTCGCCCATACGGTGAGCGGCCAGGACGAAGCGCGCTTCTCCGGCTATGGCGTGATCTGCGGCATTCCCGATGCCGACGGCGTGATGGGCGATCTGGGCGGCGGCAGCCTCGAACTCGTGTCGCTGGCCCAAGGTCGCCTCGGCGCCTCCAGCACGCTTCCGGTGGGGCCGCTGCGCCTCATGTCCTCGGGCAAGGGCGATCCGCGCAAGATCGTCACCGATGCGATCGAGAGCGTTCCGTGGCTGCGCGAGGAGCAGGGCAAGACCTTCTATGCCGTGGGCGGTGCGTGGCGCTCATTCGCACGCTTGCACATGGAGCAGGCGGGCTATCCGCTGCACATCATCCATCAGTACGAGATCTCGGCCGAGGAAGCGCGCGCGGTGGCGCGGCTGATCGCCGTGCAGAGCGCCAAGTCGCTGGAGAAGATGCCGGGCGTGTCGCGCCGGCGTGTCGACACGCTGCCGCTCGCCTGCCTGGCGCTCGACAAGCTGCTGGTCGCGCTGAAGCCGAAGAGCGTGGTGTTCTCCGCCTTCGGCCTGCGCGAGGGTTTCTACTATTCGCGCCTCAGCGAGACGGAGCGGGCGACCCATCCGCTGATCGCCTTTGCCGAGGAGCAGGGCGAAGGCTGGCGACGCTTCGACTTGTCGCCGCAGGAAATCTTCGACTGGCTGACGCCGGCGTTTGCCGATGAAAGCGAGAGCGATCGCATCCTGCGGACCGCGGCCTGCCACCTGAGCGACATCTCGTGGGACGACCATCCCGACTATCGCGCCGACCAGGCCTATTTCCGCGTGCTGCACCTGCCGGCGCCCGGCATGGGGCACCGCGAACGGGCGATCCTCGCGATGGCGCTGACCTATCGCTACAAGAGCGACCTCAAGGCCGCGATGATCGACACGGCACTGCGCCTGACCGACAGCAAGGGGCGCAGCTTCGCCAAGCGTCTCGGGGCCTGCCTGCGGCTGGCCTACAATCTGAGCGGCGGTGCGCCCGGCCTGTTGCCCCAGCTGCAACTTCGCCGGACCGACCGGGAACTGCGCCTGCTGGTGCCGACGGCCCTCAAGCGCAGCCTCGGCGACGTCACCGCGCGTCGCCTCGAGGCGGCGGCGCAGGCTTTCGAACTCAGGCCAATGATCGTGTCGGCCTAGGCCGATACGATCATTGGCCAGCAAGCGTCAGGACATCGCGAAGCGATGTCCGGGAGCGCCGAAGGCAGAACGATCAGAAGAAGCTCTTGACCCCTCCGTCGGCGCAAGACGCCGACACCTCCCCATTCGAATGGGGAGGAGCTTGAATCTGCCTAATCCGCCTGCGAGTCGGGCGGGAGCTGGATGAGCTTGGGCTGATCGCCGGCCAGAGCCAGGGCAAGCCGGCCCTCGATCAGGTTGACGGCGTCAGCGCCGAACACTTCCTGCCGCCAGCCCTTCAGGGCCGCGATGTCGCGCTTGCCGGCGGCGAGGCGGTCGAGTTCGTCGGCGCTCGCGACCAGGCGGCCGGCCACGCCGGCCTGCTCGGCCTTCAGGCGCAGCAGGGTGCGCAGCAGGTCGACGATGGCGCCGGGGGCGCGAATCTGCTCGGGGGCCTTGTCGCGGACCGGCAGCTCCGATTCCGGCAGCGCCCGGGCCCGCTCGATGGCTTCCATCAGTTCACGGCCCTGCCAGCCCTCGGCGAAGCCGCGGCCGAGGCCGCGGGTGGCGGCCAGCTCCTCGATCGACTTCGGTGCGTGGCTGGCGATCTCCAGCAGCTGCTCGTCGCGCAGCAGGCGCTGGCGGGGAATGTCGATGCGCTGGGCCGTGCGTTCACGCCAAGCCGCGACCTCCTTGAGGATCGCCATGACCCTCGGGGAGGCGCCCCGCGGCTTCAGCCGGCGCCAGGCCTGCTCGGGGTCGGCCCGGTAGGTCGCGGGATCGTTCAGGACCGCCATTTCCTCGGCGATCCAGGAGAACCGGCCGGTCTTGTCGAGCTGCTTCTTCAGCTTCTCGTAGACGACCCGGAGGTGGGTGACGTCGGACAGGGCGTAGGTGATCTGCCGTTCGCTGAGCGGCCGGCGGCTCCAGTCGGTGAACCGGCTCGACTTGTCGATCTTGGCCTTGGCCAGCCGGGTGGCCAGCGATTCGTAGGAGGCGGCCTCGCCGTGGCCGCAGACCATGGCGGCGACCTGGGTATCGAACAGGGGGCCCGGCACCTTCTGGAGGCGCAGGTAGAAGATTTCGAGGTCCTGCCGGGCGGCATGAAAGACCTTGAGAACCTTGGGGTTGAGCATCAACTCGTCGAGCGGGGCGAGGTCGATGCCTTCGGCCAGCGTGTCGATCGCGGCCGCATCTTCGGGGCCGGCGACCTGGGCCAGGCAGAGCTTGGGCCAATAGGTCCGCTCACGCATGAACTCGGTGTCGACGGCAACAAACTCGGTATCGGCGAGGGGCTTGCAGAACGCCGCCAACTCGTCGGTCGTTGTGATGAGCTTCATTGGGGACGATCTATAGACCTCGCGGCGGCTTCGGCAAAGTTGCCGCGAACGGAAAGCGGCCATTCCCTTGACTTGGCTGTGCTTTCGGTGCCTTTTGCCGGGCCTCAAAACCCGGAAAATACGTAATGTCTTCAGTCTACCGAACCCATACGTGCGGCCAGCTGCGGCCAGAGCATGTCGGCCAGCAGGCCCGTCTTTCAGGCTGGGTGCAACGCAAGCGCGACCACGGCAATCTGCTGTTCATCGACCTGCGCGATCACTATGGCGTGACCCAGGTGGTGGTGGACGTCTCGAGCCCGGTCTTCAAGACCGCCGAGGCCGTGCGCAACGAGAGCGTCATCACGGTGACCGGCAAGGTGGTCGCCCGCGAGCCCTCGACCGTGAACGCCAAGCTGGCGACCGGCGCCGTCGAGCTGGATGCCGCCGAGTTGGTCGTGCAGTCGATGGCCGATCCGCTGCCGATCCCGGTCTACCAGGAGAACGACACGACGCCGGAGGAGCTGCGGCTCAAGTACCGCTTCCTCGACCTGCGCAAGGACAAGCTGCACAAGAACATCATGCTGCGCAGCCAGGTGATCGCCAGCCTGCGCCGCCGCATGATCGACCAGGGCTTCACCGAGTTCCAGACGCCGATCCTGACCGCCGACAGCCCCGAGGGCGCGCGCTCGTACCTGGTGCCGAGCCGCATCCATCCCGGCAAGTTCTACGCGCTGCCGCAGGCGCCGCAGATGTTCAAGCAGCTGCTGATGGTCTCGGGCTTCGACCGCTACTTCCAGATCGCGCCGTGCTTCCGCGACGAGGATGCCCGCGCCGACCGTTCGCCGGGCGAGTTCTACCAGCTCGACTTCGAGATGAGCTTCGTCACCCAGGAAGACGTGTTCGAGGCGATCGAGCCGGTGCTGGGTGGCGTGTTCCGGGAGTTCGCCGGGTTCAACCGCGAGGCGCCGCGCAAGGTCTCGGCCTTCCCGTTCCCGCGCATTCCGTTCGCCGAGGCGCTGCTGTCGTTCGGCACGGACAAGCCCGATCTGCGCAACCCGCTGCGCATCTTCGAGGTGGGCGAGGTCTTCGCCGGCTCGGAGTTCAAGGTGTTCGCGGGCATCGTCGCCAAGGGCGGCGTCGTCCGCGCCATCCGCGCGCCCAAGGCCGCCAGCCAGCCGCGCAGCTTCTTCGACAAGCTGAACAGCTGGGCGCAGGGCGAGGGCAAGCCGGGCCTGGGTTACATCACGCTGGAGGCCGGGGCCGGGAAGGGCCCGATCGCCAAGTTCGTGGCCGACGAGCGGCTCGCCAAGCTCAAGGAACTCACCGGCGCCGAGGACGGCGATTCGGTGTTCTTCGTGGCCGACACCGCCGACACGGCATGGAAGTTCGCCGGCCAGGCCCGCACCAAGATCGGCCAGGAGCTGGGCGTGATCGACGAGGACCAGTTCGCGCTGTGCTGGGTCGTCGACTTCCCGATGTTCGAGTACGACGACAAGCTGAAGAAGATCGACTTCAGCCATAACCCGTTCTCGATGCCCCAGGGCGGCCTCGAAGCGCTGGAGACGCAGGATCCGCTGACCATCAAGGCGTGGCAGTACGACATCGTCTGCAACGGTATCGAGCTGTGCTCGGGTGCGATCCGGAACCACAAGCCGGAGATCATGTACAAGGCCTTCGGCATCGCCGGGTATAGCAACGAAGAGGTCGAGGCGCGCTTCGGCGGCATGCTGAACGCCTTCAAGTTCGGCGCCCCGCCGCACGGCGGCGCGGCTCCCGGCGTCGACCGCATCGTCATGCTGCTGGCCGACGAGCCCAACATCCGCGAGATCATCACCTTCCCGATGAACCAGTCGGCGGTCGATCTGATGATGGATGCGCCGGCCGAGGTGCCTGCCGAAAAGCTGCGCGAGCTGCACATCGGGTTGCGTCTGCCGCCGCCCAAGAAGGACTAGGTCTGGTACGGGGAGTGCAAATTGACTGAACCGGAAAGGTTCAGTACGCTCAATGAGTTATAGTCTTTTTATAAAGAAGATTATGAGCTCATTTAAGCTCCCCGTTTTCCTCGTCCTGCCGCTCGTGGTGGGGCAGGCCCTGATGACAGGCGCTTGCGGTGTGCCCGTCGCCGTTTCGGCGGCGAGTTATGCGGCGGATGGCGGCTTGCTGGCGACGTCGGACAAGACCTCGACCGATCATGTCGTCTCCGTCGTGACCAAGCAGGATTGCGCGATCTGGCGGGCCTTCAAGGGCCGGCAGATGTGCGTCGAGCGGGCCGACGGCAAGGATCCCTACAACACCGATTACACCGAGCCGCAGCGTTCGGTATCGGAGAGTGGCGTCGAATATTCCGCGCCGCTGCGGCCGGCTGCGAATGCGCCTGCCGCGAGCTGGGATCCCGCAGTCTACAAGACCGCGCCGGCGACGCCTCCCGCAGCGGAGGCGCCGATGACGGCCAGCGTCGAGCCCGCGCCTCAGCCGGCGCCCGCCGTCGCGGCCGCGCCCGCCAAGCCGAAGAAGGCCAAGGCGAAGCAGCGTTCGGCTAAGAAGCCTTCACGAGGTCCGGCGGCGACTGCCCCCTGAGCAGGAAAGCCTCGAGATTGTCGAGCGCCTTGAAGCCCATCGCATTGCGGGTCTCGACCGTGGCCGAGCCCATGTGCGGCAGCAGGAACGCGTTCTCGAGGTCGTAGTAGCCCTGGTGCATCCGCGGCTCGCCGTCGAACACGTCGAGACCGGCCGAGGCCAGATGGCCGCTCTTCAGCGCCGCGATCAGTGCCTCATCGTCGACCACGCCGCCGCGCGCGGTGTTCACCACGATGGCGCCCTTGGGCAGCTTGGCGATGCGCTCGGCGTTCACCCATTTGCGCGTCGCGGGCGTCATCGGCGCATTGATCGACAGGAAGTCGCAGTGGGGCAGCATGTCGTCGGGATTGGCGTGGAAGATCGCACCTTTCTCGAGGTCGGGCGCCAGCCGGCTGCGGTTGGAATAGTGGATCTGCATGCGGAAGGCGCGGGCCCGGTCGGCCGTCGCCTGGCCGATGCGGCCCATGCCGAGGATACCAAGTCTCTTGCCGGTAACGTGCGTGCCCATGAGCTGCGTCGGCGTCCAGCCCACCCAGTTGTGGGTGCGCAGCATGGTCGCGCCCTCGTGCGCCCGGCGTGCGGCGCCAAGCAGGCAGAGCAGGGTGATGTCGGCGGTGGCGTCGGTCAGCACATCGGGCGTGTTGCTCACCACGATATTGCGCTTGGCGGCGGCGGCGACGTCGACATGCTCGTAGCCGACCGAGAAGGTGGCGATCATGCGGACCGAGGCAGGGAGGGCCGCGATCGTCTCGGCGTTCAGCGCGTCGCCCGCGGCGCACATGATGCCGTCGAAGCCGGCGGTCGCCTTGGCCAGGGCCGGGCCGTCGTAGAGGCGATCCTCGGGGTTGAGCTGCGCATCGAAGTTCGCCGCGAGACGGGCTTCGACGTCGGGCGGGAAGTGACGGGTGGCGAACACCCTGGCCTTACCTTTGGTCATTGACGATATCCTCCCTGTGCAGCCCTGACGCAGGCGATCATTCTGGTATTCCGCGCGCATGGATATTACGCTTGGCAGCCCGGCTACAAGGCCTAGCCTCTCAAGCCATCGTCAGTTGACCACGCATAGTATTCGCCGTCCTCGCGTCCAAACAGCGGCCCTCATCGCCGCCGTCGGCGCTCTTGTGTTGCTGGGGCTGTGGATAAACGGCGCCGACGCCCAGCAGCAGGATTCGCCGTTGGTGCCTCACCGGGCGACCTACGACATGAAGCTGTCCGTCGCGCGGCCCAACAGCGGGATCGTCGAGGTCGGCGGGCGCATGGTGCTGGAGACCGTCGAGGCCTGCGAGGGCTGGGAGGTCAAGCAGCGCATCAAGCTCAAGTTCCTGCGCAACGACGGCGACGAATTCACCACCGATTCCAGCTTTACGAGCTACGAGACCAAGGACGGGCTGGCGCTGCGCTTCAGCGTCCGCAACATCCAGGACGACGAGGTCGAGGAGGAACTGCGCGGCACGGCCGACCTCGATGCGCCCGGCGGCAAGGGGCGGGCGAGTTTCTCGCTGCCCGAGGCGCGCAGCTTCGAGCTGCCGGCGGGCACGCTGTTTCCGACCACGCATCTCGCGCTGATCCTTCGTCACGCCCGCGACGGCGACAAGTCGGCCTCCTACCTGGTGTTCGACGGCGCCCGCCTCGACGGCGCCTTCCAGGTGAACGCCGTGATCGGCAAGCCGCCGCGGCAGACCGGCTCGCCGGTGGTGCGCGGCGACGTGGCTCTCCTGCGCAACCAACCCGCATGGAGCGTGCGCTTCGCCTTCTTCGCAACCGGTGACCAGGGGGCCCATCCGGAGTACGAATTGGCCCTCGACTTGCTGGGCAATGGTATCGCCCGCTCGATGCTGCTCGACTACGGCGAGTTCGCCGTGGATGCCCGTCTCGTTCAACTCCAAGCCCTGCCGAGGCCTAGATGCTGAATCGCCGCCTGCTGCTCGCGCCCGTTGTCGTTCTTTCCGGTTTCGCCGTCCCCGCGATGGCCCAGGAGATGGCGCCGCACCGTGCCGTCTACGAAGTCGGCTCGATCGAGAACGGCAAGCCGACGGGCGGGACGCCGGGCACCTACGCCTACGAGCTGAAGCAGACCTGCGACGGCTACGTCATCTATCAGCGCCTGCGCCTCGAGGCTGCCGGCCAGCGCTCGGCGGTGGTGAGCGAACAGCAGACCCAGATGACCGAGAGCAAGGACGGCAAGAAGCTGAGCTTCGAGCACCGCTCCGTGTCGGGCGGCAAGCAGACGAGCCTGATCAAGGGCGAGGCCGTCATGTCCGACGACGGCACGGGCCAGGCGCGCTTCACCGATCCGGAGGGCCAGACCGTTTCCCTGCCGGCGGGCACGCTGTTCCCGGTCGCGATCGCCCGCGCCACCATCCGCGCCGCCAAGAACGGCGACAACAGCTTCGACGCGCTGTTCTTCTTCGGTGACAAGGTGAAGCCGCCGCAGCAGGTCAACGCCGTCATCGGCAAGGTGCCGAGGCGCCTCGCCGACGTGAAGATCCCGGAAGGGGCCGAGGAGCTGGTCGACGGCCGCATGCGCATCTACTACCGCGCCGGCTTCTTCGACGCCGAGGCCAAGGGCCAGGGCGAACCCGCCTTCGAGATGAGCAGCATCACGCTCGACAACGGCATCGAACTCTACGGTACCCACGAACAGGGCGAAGGCGGCATCGAATACCGCATCACCCGCCTCGAACCGATCCCCAAGCCCGACTGCAGCAAGTAGGCGCTTCCAGGCTCACTGCCGAACGCCGTCGTCCCGAGCGAAGCGAAGGACCTGACGGGCCGACCAGGGAACTCCGTAGCGAGCGCGAGATCCTTCGCTTCGCTCAGAATGACAAAATCGCGCGTCAGGCCGGCCAGAGCCACGCGGCGCCGCGGACGCCGCTGGAGTCGCCGTGCACGGGCGGGCGCAGCTTGGTCGCGATCTTGTCGCGTTCGGAGAAGATGTAGTCCTTCCAGAGTTCGGGGACGCGCTCGTAGAGCTGCGGGATCTTCGACAGGCCACCGCCCAGGACGATGACGTGCGGGTCGAGCAGGTTGACGACGTTGGCGAGAGAGCGTGCCAGCCGGTCGCAATAGCGTTCGAAGCACTCGGTCGCGACTGCATCTCCTTTCGCGGCAGCCTCCGCGATGTCGGTGGCGCGCAACTCGTGGCCGGCGGCGCGCGCGTACTGTCCCTGGAAGGCCGGTCCGCTCAGCCAGGCTTCGACGCAGCCCTTGCGGCCGCAATAGCATTGCGGGCCGGGGCGCTCGTCGTCGCGCGGCAGGGGCAGGGCGTTATGGCCCCACTCGCCGCTGATCGCCTGCGCGCCGACCAGCGGCTTGCCGTCGATGACGATGCCGCCGCCGACGCCGGTTCCCAGGATCACGCCGAATACGATCTGCGCGCCGGCGCCCGCGCCGTCGGAGGCTTCGGAGACGGCGAAGCAGTTGGCATCGTTGGACAGGCGCACGTCGGCGCGACCGAGCCCGTGCTTCAGGTCGACGTCGAGCGGCCGGCCGTTCAGGCGCGTCGAGTTGGCGTTCTTGACCAGTCCCGTCGCCGGCGAGAGGGCGCCGGGATGGCCGATGCCGATGCGGCAGCGCACGCCGACCTTCGCTTCGAGTTCGCGCACCACGCCGACCACGGCGCCGACCGTGGCCTCGTAACTGTCCTGTGGCGTCGGCACGCGCAGCCGCGCGCGCTCCGTGCCGTCGTCGCCGAGAACGAGTCCTTCGATCTTAGTGCCGCCGAGATCGATGCCGATGCGCATGTGCCTACTTCGGAGTTGCCTGTGAGGGATTGGCCGGCAGGAACTTGAAGGGTTCCGCCGGCTTGAAGGCGCCGGAGACCTCGCCGGAGAAGACCTCGCCGTTCTGGATGGTGAGCTTCTTCACCGGCGCGCCGGGCTTGAGATCGAGCTTGGCGAGCGACACCCAGAAGGTGTTCGGCCGCGTCGCCGAGTCGAAATAATAAATAAGGTTCTTCTGGTCCGAGACCGAGCGCCAGATGGTCGAGGAGATGTTGGGCTCGTTCGGCGTGGCGATGCCCAGCGGCACACTGACGGCGCGCTGCACGCTCATCACGCCGGCTACCGCCTGGAAATCGTAGGACTCGTTCGGCACGCTCTTGATGTAGTGCTTGTCGAGCTTGCGGGGTAACGCGCCCAGCAGGAACGAGGCGCGCACGAAGCGGTCGGCGGCACGCGAGGTGCCGGGCAGGAAGGTCGTGCCGCCGATGCCCTTCCAGTAGTCTTCAAGCGCGAGCTGCTGGTCGTAGACAGGCGAGTTCGTCATCACGGTGTATTGCTTCCCGTGATGGATCACGAGCCGGCCGCCGACATATTCGAAGATCGCCGAGTCGCCGGACGAATCCGAGATCGCGAGATGCAGTGCCGCCGGTGAACCGTCCGGCAGGGCGGGCGCCAGCAGGTTGAACGGCCCGGGCCGGAGGCCTGCCACGGCTTCGGCAACGGTTGCATAGTTGTCGAGCACGAACTGAGGCCAGGCGGCGATGGAGAGATTGGGCTTGCCTTCGACCGGGCTGCCATAGTCGGACTCCGCCAGGTAGAGCATGTTGGCGACGAGGCCTTTTTCGTTCATGCCGTCGGTGCTGCCGACCTCGTAACCCGAGGTGACGACGCTACCGTATTTGGCTGTCCATTCGATCGATTGCGGACCGGCGGCGCCATTGCGCTTGAGGCCGGCAGGGAAGGACCACAGGTTGGAGAACATGTCCTCCTGCCAGTCCATGTTGCGGCCGGTGAGAACGACGTCGTTGGTGCCGACGTAGAGGGTGCGCGTGCAGGCGAGCGCCGATCCCGACAGGAGGACCGCCGAAAGCGCTAGAGCCGTCAATCTGGAGCGCTGCCGCGTCATGATGTTCCCTCCTGTTATTGTTTTGTCATGCGGCAATCTCACAGGAAACGTGCGTGGATGTCGACGCTGTTCTCCTTTCCGACTCTGTCGAACGTGGAAGCCAGCCATTGGGTTGCGGAAGCGCGGCCCGCCTTGAACAGGTGGTCGAGAAACGCCGGCTCGACGTTGAACTTGCTGACGGCGCCGAGCGGCGCCAGCGTCGCGGGATCGCTGATCGAGTGGATCAGCAGCTTCCTGAGGCGCTTGGCGAATTCGCCGGTGAGGGCGCCATTGTCGATCAGTTCCTGCACGAAGGCGACGGCGCGCATCTCTGCCATCAGTGCGCCGCCGAAGGTGATCTCGTTCAGGCGGTCGGCGATCTCTGCATTGGAGCGCGGCACGGCCTCGCGGCCCGGCGGATCGACCTCGATGATCACCACGTCGGCGCTCTCGCTGTTGTAGATGAACGGCCAGATCGGCGGGTTGCCGCGGAAGCCGCCGTCCCAGTAGGGCTCGCCGTCGATCACCACGGCCTCGTGGATGCTGGGAAGGCAGGCCGAGGCCAGCAGCGCGTCGATCGACAATTCCTCGCGCGTGAAGATGCGCACCTTGCCGGTGGCAACGTTGGTCGCCGCGATGAAGGCCTTGATCTGGTGGCAGGCGCGGACGGCGTCCTGGTCGAAATGCTTGGTCAGGAGATCGCGCAACGGATCGAACTTCAACGGATTGCGCTGCCACGGCGTGAGCGTGCGCTGGATCAGGTCCGCCCACAGCGCGCCGGGCGAATCGTCGAGATTCCAGTTGCCCTGCAGGCGGTCGAGCGGCGTGCGCTGGATCGGGCTGGCGATCGACATTTGTCCGAGGTCGCCCCAGAAAGCCGCCAGTGATGCGCGCGCGCCGGCAGGGCCACCCTTGGCCCAGCCCTGCAGGAAGATGGCGGCGTTCATCGCGCCGGCGCTGGTGCCGCTCACCGCTTCGAACTCGAGCCGCCCGTCCTCGATCAGCGCATCGAGCACGCCCCAGGTATAGGCGCCATGGCTGCCGCCACCCTGCAGAGCGAGGTTGATGCGCTTGGTGTCGGTCATGCGTCTATCCTCGCGGTCAATGCAGCGTTAGGGTCATCGTTCTGTAAAAGAAACGGGCGGAGCCGGCGGCATTATGGCGAAGGAGGGAGCAACGGGACCGTGGCGAAAGCGCCCGTCGACAATCCTCTGGATGCTTTCGCTGGGTCAGCTCGTGACCTGGGGCATCGTCTACTACACGTTCCCGCTGTTCGTCGTGCCGATGACGCAGGAACTCGGCTGGACGCGAAGCGCGATGTTCGGCGCTCTCTCGGCGGGGCTCCTCACGGCCGGTCTCTGCTCGATTGCCGTCGGTGCGTGGATCGATCGCGGTCATGGCCGCCTGCTGATGACAGGGGGCTCAGTGCTGGCGGCGGCACTTCTCTTCCTGTGGTCGAGGGTCGATTCGCTGCCGGTGTTCTATGCGCTGTGGATCGGGCTCGGTGCCTGCCAGGCCGTGACGCTCTACGAGCCCGCCTTTGCGGTGATCACGCGCGTCTACGGTCCGCGTTACAAGCAGGCGATCCTGCTGATGACCTTTCTCGGTGGATTGGCCAGCACCTTCGGCATTCCTCTCGCGCAATACCTGATCGAGCAGATCGGATGGCGGCCGGCGCTCGACGTGATGGCCGCGATCATCCTGGCCGTCGCCGTCATGCACTGGCTTATCGTGCCGGGCCCGGCGGAGAAGCCGGTGCCGATCGCCGCGCCGAAACCGGCCGAGGAAGGCGTCGCGAAGAGGAGTCCGCTCGCCACCGCGATCCGGGTGCCGGCGTTCTGGGGACTCGTGGTTGCCTTCGCGGGGTACGGGCTCGCCTTCTCGGCGATGAGCTTTCATCTCATCCCGCTGCTCGACGATCGCGGCGTACAGATGGGGGTGATCATGGCGATCATCGCGCTGATCGGTCCGATGCAGGTCGTGGGCCGCGTGCTCCTGTTGGTCGGGCAGCGCCACATCACCACCATCCAGCTCGGCGCGATCATCTACTTCGCGTTTCCGCTCTCGATGGCCTTCCTCGCGACCGGCATCACCGACGTCTATCCGCTGATCCTGTTCGCCATCGTCTACGGCGTGGCCAACGGCCTTGTTACCATCCTGCGTGGCATGGCAGTCCCTGAGTTCATCGGTCCGGAAGGCTATGGCGTCGTCTCCGGCGCGCTCACCATGCCCACCAATGTCATGCGCGCCGCGGGGCCGCTGATGGCCTCGCTGGCATGGGGATATTTCGGCGGCTACACGCCGGTCCTGTGGGGACTGGCTGCGATCATGCTCATCGCGGCGCTGGGATTTGCCGCCGCGGCATTTCTGTCGAAAAGAGCCTGAACGCCAGCTTTTGCCACAATTGCACATCAACTGAACCGCGTCTTTTGACCAAAGAAGCGGAGGCGTCATGTTGGATGCAAAGCGGTTGTTGGAGCAGTTCATGGGAGGCCAGGGCGACGGCCAAGGCGGCAATCAGCGGGGCGGCGGCGGGTTCCTGAGCGGGGCCGGCGGCGGCGCGCTGGCGGGCGGCCTGGCGGCGCTGCTGCTCGGCAGCAAGACCGGGCGCAAGATCGGCGGCGAGGCGCTGAAGCTGGGCGGCATGGCTGCGGTCGGAGCGCTTGCCTACAAGGCCTACAACGACTGGCAGGCGGGGAAGCAGGCCGCGCCGGCGACGCAGGCGCCCCATCAGGTGCCACAGGCTCCCGTCCCGATGCTGCCGGCGCCCAGCGGCACGCCGTTCAATCCTTCGACCGAGGCCGGCCAGCAGACGCTGGCGCGCCATCTGCTGCGCGCCATGATCGCCGCGGCCAAGGCCGACGGCCATATCGATGCCCAGGAGCAGGCGCGCATCTTCGCCGAGATGGATAAGCTGCCGTTCGGTGCCGACGACAAGGCCTTCGTGATGGACGAGCTGCGCGCCAAGCTCGACGTCGACGCGGTGGCAGGCGCGGCCGCGACGCCGGAGGAAGCGACCGAGATCTATGCCGCCTCGTTGCTGGCGATCGATGTCGATAACGCCGCCGAACGCGGCTACCTCGCGATGCTGGCCGCGCGGCTGAAGCTCGACGACGCGCTGGTGGCGCATCTGCACGGCAGCGTCGCCTCCGCGACCGGCAAGAGCGTGCCGATCGCGGCCTAGCCCGGGGGAAGCGGCGGAGTTACTCCGCCGCCATCCGCGCCATCTTCGGCTTGAGGTGCTGCACCTTCGGCATCACCTCCTTCGACAGAAGCTCGAGCGAATGGCGCCAGGCCTTCGGGTTCTCGACATAGTCGAAGCCGAAGACCAGGAGCTGCCCGAAGCCGCCGACCTCGTCGTAGATCTTCTCGATCTTCTCGACGACCGTCTTCGGCGAGCCGACGATCCAGTTGTGCTTGGCGCAGTATTCCGGCGTCACGTCGGAATCGGCCGCGCTCGGATCGTGCTTCAGGTATTCGAAGAAGCCGAACTGGGCGAGCAGGGGCAGGAAGTATTCCCGCATCATGCGGCCCATGTGCGAGCCGACGGAAAGGCGCATCGCCTCTTCGTCGGTGTCCGCCACGAAGACCTCGCGCACCATGCGCCACTGGCCGCGATCGGGCGTGCGGCCCGACTTGGCCGCGCCCATCTCCACCGACTCCCAGTGGCTCTTCACATAGGCCGGATTAAGATTGAGGCTCATGGGAATGTAGCCCTTCTCGCCGGCGAGCTTCAGCGTGTCGGAGCCCTTGGAGAGGCCGGCAACGCCGATCGGCGGGTGCGGGGCCTGTAGCGGCTTGATGTGCGGCTTCAAGAAGCCGAACATCGTGTCGGGCTTGGTGACGTGCCAGTACTTGCCCTTGTAGTCGAAGGGTTCGGTCGACGACCACAGCTTCAGGATGATGTCGAGCGCCTCGCGCGTCATCTCGCGGTTGGTTCCTGACATGCCGTCGACGTTGAACATCGCCCAGTCGCTCGGCAGGCCCGAGGCGGCGACGCCGAAGTTCAGGCGCCCGCCCGAGATGTGATCGAGCATGGCGACCCGGTTCGCGAGCTCGGCCGGATGGTGATACGGCAGCAGGAAGCCGCCGGGGCCGAGACGGATGTTCTTGGTCTGCATCAGCGCCTGCGCGACCAGCAGGTCGGGCGAGGGGTGAGGCTCCCAGGGTGCGGTGTGATGCTCGCCGATCCAGGCTTCGGTGAAACCCAGCTCGTCGAGCCAGCGGATCACCTGGAGATCCCATTCGTGGCCGTCCTTCAACGACCGCTCGGGGGGATGAGACGGCATGGTGAAATAACCGAACTGCATCGTTTCCTCCTGCTTTGTTTCGAGAAAGTCGACTACCATCCGGGCAGGAGCGCAAGGGAGATCGGTGCATGTCTCGCCGGACAGTGTTGGTGTGGTGCGATGGCCTGAGGCGGCACAACCGGGCACCGCTGCCGTCGGCATGACATGATCGCGATCCGGCTCATGGGCAGTGTCGCGCTCGCACGCGACGGCCACGACATCGCGCTGCCGAAATCGCGCAAGACACGCGCGCTCCTGGCTTATCTGGCGGCGACTGGCCGGCCGCAGCGGCGCGAGCATCTGTGCGAACTCCTGTGGGATGTACCCGACGATCCGCGTGGCGCCCTGCGCTGGAGCCTCAGCAAGCTGCGCGCGCTCGCCGGCGAGGAAGGTGACGCGCTGCTGCGGGCCGATCGCGCGACTGTCGGGCTCGACATGGCCGTCCTGTCGGTCGATCTCGCCGCGGTACGGACAACGGTCGCAAAGGGGATCGATGCTGCATCGACGGAAGCGCTGACTGGCGCGGCGGCTCTGTTTGCCGGGCCGCTCTGCGCCGATCTCGATATGTCAGATTGCCCGGCGTTCCACGCCTGGCTGGTCAATGCGCGCGAGGAGGCGCGCAGCCTGCAGCGTCAGATCCTCGACACGCTGGCCGATCGGCTGGCGGCCACGCCCGAGCGCGCGCTGCCGTTCGTGCGGGCGCGCGTCGGGCTCGACCCGGACAGCGAAGCGGCCTGGGCCCGGCTGGTCGGACTGCTGGTCGAACTGGGCCGGCACGACGAGGCGCACGCGCAACATGCCGCCGCGCTGGGGATGCTGGCGGAAGTCGGTGGCGCCACGCATGTGCTGCATCGCGCGCTGCAGAAGACCGCGACGGCGACCGACCGAACCGGACCCGCGCTTCATCAGGAAATCAGGTTCTGCCGGGCGATGGGCGGCGTCCGCATCGCCTATGCCACGGTGGGCAAGGGGCCGCCGCTGGTGAAGGCGGCGAACTGGCTGAACCATCTGGAATACGATTGGGAGACGCCGATCTGGAGTCACCTTCTGCGCGGCCTGGCGCGTGAGCATACGGTGCTGCGCTACGACGCGCGCGGCAATGGCCTGTCGGATTGGGACGTCGGCGAACTCTCGCTCGAAGCCTGGCTCAGCGATCTCGAGGCGGTGATCGACGCGGCGGGCCTGGAGCGTTTTCCGCTGCTGGGCGTATCGCAGGGCTGCGCGATCTCGATCGCCTATGCCGTCCGTCATCCCGAGCGGGTCAGTCATCTCGTGCTCTATTCAGGCCAAGCCGCCGGCGCCTACGCGCGCAACGAGGATGCGAACGAGATCGAGACGCGCAAGGCGATGTCGACGCTGGTGCGGCTGGGCTGGGGCCAATCCAATCCGGCGTTCCGCCAGCTCTTCACCACGACCTTCATCCCGGGCGCGACCCAGGAGCAGGCGGAGATCTTCAACGAGCTGCAGCGAAGGACCGCCTCGCCGGAGAGCGCGGCACGCTACCTCGAAGCAACGGCGCATCTCGACGTACGACCCTTGCTGGCCCAGGTGCGCGTCCCCACGCTGGTCATGCACACGCGCGGCGACGCGGTCACGTCGATCGAGCAGGGACGGCGGATGGCAGCCGGGATTCCGGGCGCGCAGTTCGTGCCACTGCCGGGCCAGAACCATCTCTTCCTCGAAGGCGAACCGGCGGCCCAGCGCTTCTTCGAAGAGCTGGGCCGCTTTCTCATGTCCTGAGCAGTCACGCCGTCAGTCGACGAACAGCGTCGGCTCCAGGGCGATCGGCCGCGTGATGTTGTGCACGTTGGGCGAGGTCGAAAGCATGGCGGCAAAGATCTCGCGGAACCTGGCCTCGCTGGCCGAACCCTTCACGCGGAAGGTCGTCCGCAGGGAATCGTAGCCGGGCGACACGCCGGCATCGAGGCCGAAGAAGCCACGGAGGTCGATCTCGCCTTCGGTAACGATCTCTAGCTTCTCCAGCGTGATGCCGTTCAGGGCGCAAAGCGCGGTGAAGCCCACCGTCATGCAGGCGTTGAGGGCGGCCAGCAGGTACTCCTGCGGATTGGCGGCGGTGTCGGTGCCTCCGAGTTCATGCGGCTCGTCGACATCGAGAGCAAAGCGGCGCTTCACGGTGGCGCCGCCGATCGCGAAGCCGTCGACGATGGCATGGCTCTTCGTGCCGCCGCGCCAGGCGCTGGACACGCGCCAGCTGGTCATTCCCCTGGCGGGATCGGCCTGCACGGCTCCGATCAGGGCGGTCACGTCCTGCACCGGAATGCCGTTCACGTCGGTGGCCGGCTTCGTCATGGTCTGGGTGGTCATGGTCATTTCTCTTTCGGGATTGTTTGGGCGAGAAGGATGGATCAGGTGAGCGAGGCAAGGGCGGCCATGATCCGGCCGCCCTGGGCGTCGGTGACGAGTTCGCCCAGCACCTTCAGGAAATGGCGGTGCTGAGCGCCCGACAGGATGTATTGCCAGCGATAGGCCTTCAGAACCGAAGCCTCGACCGCGGCACACTGGGAGGCGTCCAGCCGGATCGTCGCGGTCCCGGCGAAGTAGCCGGCATCGGCTTTGGCTTGGGCCTGCAGGATGCCGTCGACCGCGCCGACCAGGGCGATGAACTCGTCGACGGCGGTATCGCGCGCGGCATCGCCACAGACACCATCGATCCGGCGCCATTCGAGCTCGTCGAGCACCGCGTGCTGGCTCTCTTCGCGCCAATGGTACAGCAGGATGTCCTTGAACAGCGGTGACAGACCGTCGTCCGGCGCTACGCTCTCGCGATAGTGGGATTGCGTGAACAGCTCGATGTGCAGCGTCAGTGCCATCACCGCCCAGCTGCTCCTGGCCAACACGGCACGGGCGACGTCATTGGCATCCCACGGAAAGCTGTAGCCTTCCGGCATGGCCTCGCCGGCCATGAGCTCGATGCGGCGGAACAGTTCCTGGTGCTTCAGCTCCTCATCGCCGAAGCGCACCAGCGCCTCGAGCGCGACCTGGTCGCCGAGCCAGTGATCGCGGCTGACCTCCAGGACCTTGGCGCCGATGAAGCGCTCAACCAGGCCGAACATGTTGGCGTAGGTCCGGCCCTGAATCTGGCTCAGCCAGGTCCGGTCGGAGGCTCCGAGGAAGGCGATCTCGTCGACCAGACTGAGCCCGTCGGGCAGGTACTTGTGCATGAGATCGAAGCGGCGGCCGCGAATGACGTCGGTGTCGATGTCCCAGCGCACGCGCCGCGAGGCGGCGATGCATTTGGCATAGGCACTGGGGAAATGGGCCTCGTCGGAAGGTGCCGGCGAGACCAGGGCAAGGGATGCCATTGTCTGTCTCCTGTTGATCCGCTCGGGAGGAGCGGGCGGGCGAAGACATAGTCGGAGGCCGTTTGAGCGACCGTTTGAACGAGCGTGGAAAAGGACGAGGCGGACGCCTACCATCGCGTCCACGGCGCAAATGTGGGGATGTATGGCTGACGACGTTTTGATCCTGATCGACCAGCAGAAGGCCATGGATCACCCCAAGTGGGGCCCCCGCAACAATCCCGGCGCCGAGAACAATATCGCCCGTCTGCTGGCCGACTGGCGCCGTCGCGGGGCGCCGATCGTCCATGTGAAGCACGACGGCACAAAGCCGGAGTCGCCCTTCCGTCCGGGGCAGGAGGGCAACGATTTCCTGCCGCTTACCGCGCCGCTCGCAGGCGAACTGGTGGTAGCCAAGAAGGTGCACAGCGCCTTCATCGGCACCGAACTCGCGGCAGGCCTGCAGGCGATGGCGGGCGGTGGCGGGGAGAAACCGCCGCTGGTGATCTGCGGCGTCCTGCTCGCCAACTCGGTCGAGGCCACGGTGCGGGTGGCCGGCAATCTCGGCTTCAAGGTGCGCCTGCCGGGCGACGCCTGCTGGTCGTGCGACAAGCGCGATCTCACCGGCAGGCTATGGCCGGCGGAGGACGTGCATCAACTTACGCTTGCGCTGCTGGACGGCGAGTATGCCGAAGTCACGACAACGGATGAGATCCTTGCTGGTGCGCGGTAAGGCGATCAGGACATTTCGTCCGTGAAGACCTGGAAGCTGACTAGCGTGTTGGGCCCGAACGTGTGGGTGATCGGTACATCGGCGGCGTCGCGGCCACGGCCGATCAGGACACGACCGATGCGCGGCGTGTTGTTGCGCGGGTCGAACGTGTACCAGCGGCCCCCGAGATAGGCTTCGAACCAGCCGGCGAAATCCATCGGAGCATCGACCGGCGGTATCCCGATATCGCCTAGATATCCGGTGCAATAGCGCGCCGGGATGTTCATGCAGCGGCAGAAGGCGATGGCGAGATGGGCATAGTCCCGGCATACCCCGTTGCCTTCGTTGAAAGCCTCCCAGGCCGTCTTTGTGGGGCGGGCGAATTCGTAGCCGAACGTGATGTGATTGTGGACGTAGTCGCAGATTGCCTGGACGCGCGGCCAGCCTGCCGGACTGTTGCCGAACAGAGTCCACGCGATCTCGGACAGGCGATCGGTCTCGCAATAGCGACTGCCGAGCAGATAGACGATCGCGTCATCCGGCAGATCCTCGATCGCATGTTGCTTCGCGGACGGGACGACTTCGTCCGGCCGGCCTGAATCCCGCACGATGCCGCGGCCGCGCAGTCGCATGCGCCCGGCGGGTGCGACGAGGCGGCTGCACCAGTTCCCGAAACCGTCATAGTAGCGCGTGACGGGGACGGCGGGCTCGGTGGTCAGGTAGTCAGGCTCAATGACGTCCGGCGCGCGCGTATGGTGGGCCCCCAGTGTCATGATCATCGGGGTTGGCTGCGGAAAGTCGTAGACGATCTCGTAGCCGATACGGATCTTCATCCGGATGCTCCTCAAAGCGGGTGCCGAGCCGGGATCGCGCGCGACCGCCACCGTAACGATACAGCCGTTCCGAAGTTGCCGTTGCTGTAGGGCAAAGAAAAAGGCGGCCCGCGGGCCGCCTTGTCCTTGTTCGCTTCGAAACAGATCAGCCGAGCTGGATCCAGGTCGTCTTCATCTGCGTGAACTTGTCGAAGGCGTGCAGCGACTTGTCACGGCCGTTGCCCGACTGCTTGTAGCCGCCGAACGGCGTGGTGATGTCGCCGCCGTCGTAGGTGTTCACCCACACCGAGCCGGCGCGCAGCGTCTTGGCGAACTTGAAGGCCTTGTTGATGTCGGCGGTGAAGATCGCCGAGGCGAGGCCGTAGATCGTGTCGTTGGCGACGGTGAGGGCCTGCTCCGCATCCTTGACCGGGATGACCGAGAGGACCGGTCCGAAGATCTCTTCCTGGGCGATCTTCATCTTGTTGTCGACGTTGTCGAACACGGTCGGCTCGATGAACGAGCCGGCATTGTCGATGTGCACCTGCTTGCCGCCCATGGCGAGCTTGGCGCCTTCCTTCTGGCCGGCGTCGATGTAGCCCATGACGCGCTTGGTCTGGGTCTCGTCGACCATGGCGCCCATCTGGGTCTTCGGGTCGAGCGGGTCGCCCGGCATCATCTTCTGGCCGATCGCCATGACCTTGGCGAGGAACTCGTCCTTGATCTTGTCCTCGACGATCAGGCGCGAGCCGGCGGTGCAGACCTCGCCCTGGTTGAACCAGATGCCGAACGCGGTGCGGCGGGCGGCGATGTCGAGGTTCGGGGCGTCGGCCAGCACGATGTTCGGCGACTTGCCGCCGCACTCGAGCCAGACCTGCTTCATGTTGGATTCGCCGGAATAGCGGAGGAAGTACTTGCCGACCTCGGTCGAGCCGGTGAAGGCCAGCACGTCCACGTCCATGTGACGGCCGAGCGCCTGGCCGGCGGTCTCGCCGAAGCCCGGCAGCACGTTGAACACGCCCTCGGGGATACCGGCCTCCGCCGCCAGTTCGGCGAGGCGCAGCGCGGTGAGGGGAGACTGCTCGGCCGGCTTCAGGATCACCGAGTTACCGGCGGCCAGGGCGGGCGAGATCTTCCAGCAGGCCATCAGCAGGGGGAAGTTCCACGGCACGACGCAGGCGACGACGCCGGCGGGTTCGCGGGTGATCATGGCGATGACGTTGCCCGCGGTCGGGGCGACTTCGTCATAGATCTTGTCGATGGCTTCGCCGAACCACTGCACGGTGTTGGCCGAGCCCGGGATGTCGACGGTGGTCGAGAAGGCGATCGGCTTGCCCATGTCGAGCGTCTCGAGCAGGGCCAGTTCCTCGCGGTTCTTCATCATGAGGTCAGCGAGCTTCAGCATGATGCGCTTGCGCTGGGCCGGGGCCATGTTCGCCCAGGTGCCCTTCTCGAAGGCGGCGCGCGCGGCCTTCACGGCGGCGTCGACGTCGGCCTGCTCGCAGGCGGCGACCTTGGTCAGCACCTGGCCGGTCGCGGGATTGACGCAGTCGAAGGTCTTGCCGGTCTGGGAGGGGACGAACTTGCCGCCGATGAAGGCCTGGTTCCGGTAGCTCAGACCGCCGATGCGGCCTTTCCAGTCGTCGCGCGAAAGCTGGGCGCTCATGTCGTTGTCTCCTCCTTGTTGGATCGGGCCGGACCCTAGCCCACGAAAAAGCCGCCCGGAAGGGCGGCTTGGTCGTCGAACCTGCAGAGCGGCAGGCTGTTACTTGATCTTGGATTCCTTGAACACGACGTGCTTGCGAGCGACCGGGTCGTACTTCTTGAGTTCGAGCTTCTCGGTCTTCGTGCGCGGGTTCTTCTTCGTCACGTAGAAGAAGCCGGTGTCGGCGCTGGAGATCATCTTGATCAGGATCGAGGTCGGCTTGGCCATGGCAATTGTCCTTAAGCCCCGGGGGGCGAATTCGCAGAGGCGGGCAAAGTAGTCAGCACGGCTGTCATGTCAACCCCCGAGCTAGGGGCGGGCAGCGGCCTGGTAGGTCGCCGATTGCACGGCATGGGCATAAAGCGCCCGGTCGCGGATCAGGCGGACGGCGAGGTCGACATCGGCTTCCGGCGCGGATTCGCCCGGCGGGCAGATCTTGCGCAGGTCCGCGACTTCCTGCGAGGTCGGATTGCGCAGCGCATGCCAGCGCATCAGCTGGCCCTGGTTCGAATCGACCGACGCGGTACCGAGCTTGCTCGCGTCACCCACCTTGGAGGTGCAGATGTTGGGCAGCACGCCCAGCTCGTTCCAGGTGTAGCCGGACGGCGCCTGCAGGCGCGACCAGGTCAGGATCAGTTCGCCCTCGTTGGCGAGGCGTACAACGGTCTGGACGGTGCCCTTGCCGTAGCTGGTCGTGCCGACCACGACGGCGCGGCCGCGATCCTGAAGCGCCGCCGCCACGATCTCGGCCGCCGAGGCCGAGCCGCCGTTCATCAGCACGACGATCGGGAGCTGCGAGCCGTTGGCGCGGCTGTTGGAGCTGCGGTAGGTGCGCTTGCTGTCGGGATGGCGGCCGTTGGTCGAGAAGATCGTGCCGTCGGCGATGAACACTTCCGAGACCGTCTGCGCCTGGTCGAGCAGACCGCCGCGGTTGGAGCGCATGTCGATGATGACGCCGGCGAGGTCCTTGCCGATATCGGCCTTGGCCTTGTCGAGGGCAGCGCGGAGATTGTCGGTCGTCGCGGTGTTGAAGCCGGTCAGGTGGATCAGGGCCACGTCGCCGCGGCGCTCGTAGACGACCGTGGTCGGGACGATCCGGCCGCGCTTCATCGGCAGGGTGAGTTCTGCGCCCTGGGAGGCGCGGAGCACGGTCATGGTGACCGGCGCGCCGACCGCGCCGCGCAGCTTGGCCACCACGTCGGACAGCGGGCGGTCGATCATCGAATCGCCGTCGATCGACAGGATCTGGTCGCCGATCTGGACGCCGGCCTTGGCGGCGGGCGAACCCTCCTGCACGGCGCGGATCAGGATCTTCTTCTCGTCGGTGCGTTCGACCGTGATGCCGATGCCGCCGCCGCCGTCGCGCTGGAAGCGGTTGTCCCGGGCTTCGTCGGGGTCGGCATAGCGGCTGTTGCGGTCGAGCTGCTTGGTGGTGGCGGTCATCGCCTGGCGGATGAGGGCCTGGCGATCGGCCTGCTGCAGAGCAGGTGAAGCGTCGATCGAGCTCGTCATCAGCTCGACGAGGGTGGTTCCCCAGGCGCGACCGTCGGTGGTGTCGGACGGGGCCGGGCGGATGATGATGTCCTTGCCGTCGCGCTTCACGGCCAGGGTGCTGTCGCTGGCCTCGAGCACAAGGGTGGAATCGCTGCTGGCGAAGCCGCGATAGGCCTCGACCGACAGGTTACGGAAATTGGGTTCGTAGAGGTGGCGGTCGCCGATCGCCCGGTAGGCCTGGAGGACGACCCTTTCGATGCCGACATCTGCGGCAGCGGCCGAACTACGGCCATCGGCCTGGTTGTCCGGGGTTTCGGGCGACGTGGCGCAGGACACCACGAGGCACGCGGCCACGAGCGAAACGGCCGCGCGCGGCAGCATCAAGCGAAGAAAAGGGAACTGAGGCAATTCCATACCCGTCGGCAACCACAGTAGCACAGGCCGTCGGCGGGCGGCCACGTCGATCAGGCTGAGGGGTCGAGGCTCTCGCTCGCAGCCTTGGGAGCACCCATTTTCTGGGCCCAAAGCAGCGCAATTACGGCGCCTTTTATTCGAGGCAGGAGATAAAGGGCAAGTGCGACAGAGAGTGGCAGCCACAGCAGGGCGTGCACCCACAGGGGCGGTTCGGTGCCCCAGCGCTCGACCAGGAGCAGCAGAGGCACCACGATGTGGCCGACGATGAAGATGGTGAAATAAGCGGGGGCGTCGTCGGCGCGATAGGGCTCGAGCGCCAGATCGCAGACCTCGCAATGGCCCTTCATCTTCAGGTAGGAGCTGAACAGCCGACCCTGGTTGCAGCGCGGGCAGCGGCCGTGCCAGCCCCGCATCAGGGCAGTCCAGAAATCGACAGGAGCGTGCTCGCCATCCATGGATGGCAAGATGGGCCCGGCACCTACTTACGTCGGCGTGACCCTTTGTCCCGTGGCGGGCCGCGATGCGCGACCGGACGACGCGGCGGTCCGTTGCCGTCTCGGCCATGTGGCGAACGAAAGCTCCGGGGCGCGGCCTGGCGCTCGACCCGCTCGATCACGTCGACGATCTCGAACAGCAGCCCGCCGGTGGCGGTGTCGGCTTCGACCAGCTTGATCTGCAGCCGGTCGCCGAGCCCGAAGGTCTCGCCGGTGCGCTCGCCGATCAGCACCTGCCGTCCCTCGTCATGGCGGAAGAATTCCTGCCCGAGCGAGCGGACGGGGATCAACCCATCGGCGCCGGTGCCTTCGAGCGTGGCGAACAGGCCGAAGCGGGTCACGCCATTCACGCGGCCGGGGAAGGTGGCGCCGACATGGCCGGCCATGAAGGCGGCGACGTAGCGGTCCATGGCGCCGCGTTCGGCGGCGACGGCGCGACGCTCGCACATGGAGAGATGCTCGCCGAACTCGGTGAAGCGGCCCTTGTCGTCGGCGACGAGCCCGCCTTCGCCCAGCCCATAGGCCGCGATCAGTGCGCGATGCACGATCAGGTCAGGGAAGCGGCGGATCGGCGAAGTGAAGTGGGCGTAACGCGCCAGCGCGAGGCCGAAATGGCCGAGATTGTCCGGACTGTAGATGGCCTGGCTCTGGCTGCGCAGCACCGTCTGGCTGACGAGCTGGGAGACAGGCTTGTCGGCGACGTCGTGCAGGATGCGGTTGAGGTCAGCCGGGCGCAGCCGCTGGCCGGTCGGCACCTTGAGGCCGAGGGTGCCGAGGAATTCGCGCAGCGCCTCGAGCTTGGCGAGGTCGGGCTGGTCGTGGACACGATAGAGGCAGGCGGCGTGGCGCTGCTCCAGCGCCTGGGCGGCCGCCACATTGGCCAGCACCATGAATTCCTCGATCAGCTTGTGGCTGTCGAGGCGTTCGCGCACGCCGATCGTGGCGATGTGGCCGTCCTTGCCCAGGGTCACCTGCCGTTCCGGCAGGTCGAGGTCGAGCGCACCACGTGCTTCGCGGGCCGCCAGCAAGACGCGGTAGGCGCCGTAGAGCGGCTTCACCACGCCGTCCATCAGCGGCTCGATCTCGGCGTCAGGCGTGCCGTTCATGGCGCGCTGCACCCGGTTGTAGGTGAGGCGCGCGGCCGAGCGCATCATCGCGCGGTGGAACTTGTGGTGCTTGAGATGGCCCTCGGCGTCGATCCACATCTCCGCGACCAGCACCGGGCGATCCTCGTGCGGGACCAGCGAGCACCAGTGGTTGGAGAGCTGCTCGGGCAGCATCGGCACGACGCGGTCGGGAAAATAGACCGAGGTGCCGCGACGGTAGGCGGCGCGGTCGAGCGGCCGGTCGTGGCGCACGTACCAGGCGACGTCGGCGATGGCGACGAGGATGCGCCAGCCGCCGGGATGATCTGCATCGGGCTCGGCGAACACCGCATCGTCGAAGTCGCGGGCGTCCTCGCCGTCGATCGTGACCAGCGGCACGCCGCGCAGGTCGAGCCGCTGGCCCATCGGCGCGGCCTTGGCCTTGTCGGCTTCCTCGATCGCAGCTTCGGGGAAATCCACGGGAATGTCGTTGGCGGCGATCGAGATCAGGCTGACGGTGCGCGGATCGCTCATCGGCCCGATGCGCTCGACGATTCGGGCGCGGCGGGCGAGGGCGCCGCCGATTTCCTCGATCCAGACGATGTCGCCCGGCAGCGCGCCGTTCTTGTCGGTCGGGCGCACGTCGAACTCGCGACGCAGCTTGCGGTCCGTCGGGGTCACCATGCCGAGGCCATGGCGGCCGGGCGGCTCCTCGTAGAGGCCGAGTATCTTCTTCGGCCCGCTGCCAAGGCGGCGGACAATCTTCGCCTCATAGCCCTTGCCGCGACGCTTCAGGCTGGCCAGCACACGATCGCCGACCGCCGGGGCGGGCACGTTGCGCGAAGCCGGAGCCACGACTTCGATACGAGGCGGCGGGCCGTCCTTGTCGTCGTCGTGGCGGCGCGGCACGGCGAGCAGATGGCCGTCGCCATCGACCGACACGATCTCGAGCACGGCCATGTCGCTGAGCGACTCCGGGTGGCGGAAGGTCTTGGCGCGGTCCGGCGTGATCTCGCCGCTGTCGCGCAGGTCGCGCAGCATTTCCTTGAGCTGGATCCGCTGGTCGCCCTTCAGCCCGTAGGCGCGGGCGATCTCGCGCTTGCCGACAGGCGTTTCGCTGTCGCGGATGAAGGCCAGCAATTCGTCGCGGGTCGGGACTTCGCCCTTAGCCATCGGTACCCGTACGGGGTGGCGGCTCGTCCGTCTTGGCCTTGGCAGCCTTCTTCTTCGCGGCAGGCTTCTTCTTGGCGGCGGCCTTCTTCGCCTTGGGCTTGGCGCCGGCGTCGTTGGCGGCTGCGGGCGCGGCCTTCTTGGCCTTGGCAGCCTTCGGCTTCTTGCCCCCGCCCTTGGCGGCGCGTTCGGCCAGCAGGGAGATCGCCTGGTCGAGCGTCAGCTCCTCCGGCTTGATGTCGCGCGGGACCGTGGCGTTGATGCCGCCATGCTTCACGTAGGGCCCGTAGCGGCCGTCGTAGAGTTCGACCGGAGCTTCGTCGCTCGGATGATTGCCGATGCTGCGGATCGGCTTGGCGGCGGCGCGCCCGCGCGGGTTCTTGGCTTCCGCGAGCAGCGCCACGGCACGGTTCATGCCGATGTCGAGCACGCTCTCGTCGGACGGGATCGATTTGTACTTGGGGCCGTGCTTCACGTAGGGCCCGAAGCGGCCGACGCCGGCCAGGATGACTTCGCCATCCTCGGGGTGCGGTCCCAGCTCGCGCGGCAGCGCCAGCAGCGCCAGCGCCTTTTCGAGCGTCAGGTCGGCCGGCGTCATGTCGCGCAACAGCGACTGCCGCTTGGGCTTCTCCTTGCCCTCGGGTTCGCCAAGCTGGACGTAAAGACCGTAGGGACCCTTGCGCAGGGTGACCTGCTTGCCGGTGACCGGATCGATGCCGAGGATCTTCGGCCCGTCGAGATTCTCGCCGCTGGCGGCATCGGCGTCGGCATCGACGATGCCGAGCTTCCGCGTGAAGCGGCATTCCGGATAGTTCGAGCAGCCGATGAAGGCGCCGAACTTGCCGAGCTTCAGGCCGAGGCGGCCATTGGCGCAGGACGGACAGTCGCGCGGGCTCTTGCCGCCATTGTCGTTGGCCGGGAAGAAGTGGGGGCCAAGCTCCTCGTCGAGCTTGTCGAGCACTTCCTTGACGCGCAGATCCTTCGTCTCGCCGACGGCGGCCGAGAAGGCCTTCCAGAACTCGCGCAGCACCTCGTGCCAGTCGATCTTGCCGCTGGAAATATCGTCGAGCTCTTCCTCGAGATGGGCGGTGAAGCTGTATTCGACGTAGCGCGGGAAATAGGTCTGAAGGAACGCCGTGACGATGCGGCCGCGATCCTCGGGAATGAAGCGCTTGCGGTCGATGCGCACGTAATTGCGGCGCTGCAGCACCTCGATGATGCTGGCGTAGGTCGAGGGACGGCCGATGCCGAGTTCCTCGAGCTTCTTGACGAGGCTAGCTTCCGAATAGCGCGGCGGCGGCTCGGTGAAGTGCTGCTCCGGCACGACCTCGCGCCGCTCCATCGCCTCGCCCTCGCTGACGTCGGGCAGGATGTTGCCGGTCTCGTCGTCGTCGGACTTGTCGTCCTGGCCTTCGTCGTAGAGCGTGAGGAAACCGTTGAACTTCACGACCGAGCCGGTGGCGCGAAGCTGGACGGTCTTGTCGCCGCTGGCGATGTCGACCGTCACCTGGTCCAGCACGGCGCTTTCCATCTGGCTGGCGACGGTGCGCTTCCAGATCAGCTCGTAGAGGCCGAGCTGGTCCTTGTCCAAATACTGCGCGACGTCCTGCGGCGTGCGGAAGAGATCCGTCGGGCGAACCGCCTCGTGCGCCTCCTGGGCGTTCTTGGCCTTCGACGTGTAGACGCGCGGGTTGGCCGGCACATAGTCGGCGCCGTACTTCGTCTCGATCAGGCGGCGGGTCTGGCCGATCGCCTCGGGCGCGAGCTGGACGCCGTCGGTACGCATGTAGGTGATGAGGCCGACCGTCTCGCCGCCGATATCGACACCTTCATACAGGCGCTGGGCGACACGCATGGCGGTGGCGGCGCTGAGGCCGAGCTTTCGCGAGGCTTCCTGCTGAAGGGTCGAGGTGATGAACGGCGGCGGCGGGTTGCGGCGGACCTGCCGGCGGTCGACCGAGGAGACGGCGAAGGCGCGGCGCTCGATCTCGCGCTTGGCCTGCTCGGCGCGCTCCTGCGTGTCGAGGTCGAACTTCTCGAGCTTGCGGCCGTCGAGATGGGTGAGGCGGGCCTTCAGCACCTGCTTCTTGGCGGTGCCGAAATGGGCGTCGACCGTCCAGTATTCGCGGCTCTTGAAGACCTCGATCTCGGACTCGCGCTCGCAGATCAGGCGCAGCGCCACCGATTGGACGCGGCCGGCCGAGCGGCTGCCCGGCAGCTTGCGCCACAGGACGGGAGAGAGATTGAAGCCCACCAGATAATCGAGGGCGCGGCGCGCCAGGTAGGCGTCGATCAGCGGCTGGTCGAGGTCGCGCGGATGCGCGACGGCGTCGAGGACCGACTGCTTGGTGATGGAATTGAACGTGACACGCTTCACGTCGACGCCGACCAGCGCTTTCTTGTGCTGGAGGATGTCGAGCACGTGCCAGGAGATGGCCTCGCCTTCGCGATCCGGGTCGGTGGCGAGGTAGAGCTTGCCGCCCTTGCTGACCGCCTGGGCGATCGCGTCGATGCGCTTCTGCGACTGCGCGTCGACTTCCCAGTCCATTGCGAAGTCTTCGTCCGGCCGGACCGAGCCATCCTTGGGTGGAAGGTCACGGACATGACCGTACGAGGCCAGCACGGTGTAGCCGGGGCCCAGATACTTCCCAATGGTCTTTGCCTTGGCCGGGGACTCGACGACCAGTACGTCCATCGCCGGATCATGCTCCAGTTTCAACATTAACAACCGGAGCTAAATCACTGAATTAAATCAGAGATACGCGGTTACCCCGGTGCCTCTCCAGGCGGCCCTCCAGCTCGAGAGCCAGGAGGACCTCCGCTACGGAGGCGGCGGACACTTGGCATCGGCGTACCAGTTCGTCAACCGCAGTGGGTGCGGCGCCCAGTGCCTGCACGACCCGTGCGGTGGTCTTGTCAGGTGAAATTTGGGCTGATTCTTCAACGGTTTGGAGCGCCGCTGCCGGCCTGTCCAGCACACCTATAATATCGTTCGCGTCACGGGCCAGAATGGCCCCATCCCGGATGAGGCTATTGGATCCAGCATAGCGCGGGTCGATCGGCGAGCCCGGGACGACGAAGACCTCGCGGCCCTGTTCCGCCGCGCGCTGCGCGGTGATCAGGGAGCCCGATCTGGTGGCCGCCTCGATGACCACGACGCCAGACGACAGGCCGCTGACGATGCGGTTGCGCCGCGGGAAGGCCCGGGCGACGGGCGGCGCGCCGAGGGGCACCTCGCTCAGGATCAGGCCGTGGCGCGCGATCTCCTCCTGCAGGGAGGCGTTCTGCGGCGGGTAGACCTGGTCGACGCCGCAGGCCAGCACGGCGACCGTCCCGGTGGGCAACGCCGCCCGGTGGGCCTCCGTGTCGATGCCGCGGGCCAGGCCCGAGGCGATCACGAAGCCCGCCGAGCCCAAAGTTGTGGCGAAATCCGCGGCGATGCGGCGGCCGGCCAGCGAAGCCTCCCGCGCGCCCACGATGGCGATCGTCGGCCGGCCGAGCAGGGCGGGATCGCCAAGGGCGGAGAGAACCGGCGGCGCATCGGGCAAGGCGGCCAGCGCGGCCGGGTAGAGCGGATCGCCGATCACGAGGAACCGCCCGCCGAGAGCTTTTAAGGCTGCTTCCTCGCGCTCGATCGCGGCGTCGGAGACCGTCCCCAGCCTCACGCAGGCGGCCCGGGCCGATCCGCATTCGGCCAGCGCCTCGTGGAAGGTGACGGGGCCGACCCGCGCGCTGCGCGCCAGTCTCAGCCGGGCGCGCCGCTCCGGGGGCGAGAGATCGATATCGTGCGGTCCATCGAACATGGGCCCGACACTAGGAGAGCATTAAAAGGTTGTAAAACAACTATGGGTGGCAATCTGTGGATGCCGTTCAGGCTGCCCGGCTGCGCCGACTGATCAGAGCGCCCACGGAACCGAGCAAGGCCAGCAAGGCGGTGAGCGGGCCGAAACCCTCGAAGCCCACCGAGCCGATCATCACCGCGCCCAGCGCTGCAGCACCGATCCAGCCCACGCTGGCGGAGGTGCCGTTCAGGCCGAGCACGGTGCCGCGCACGTCCTCGGGCACGGAGGCGAGCGAGGCCATGTAGGACGGCCGTCCGAGCGCGTTCAGCAGCACATAGACGAAGCCCACCGCAACCGAGACGGCCGGGCCAGGATGCCAGGTGAAGAGGACGAGGGCCGCGATGCCGGAGAGCGCCATCGCCACGGCGAAGGTCAGGAGCCGATCGCGCAGCCGGTCCGCGAGCTGGCCGCCCAGCACGGTGCCGGCGATGTTGCCCAATGCGAACACCGCGAGCGGAACGGCGAGTTCGATCAGGGTCATGTGATAGGTGACCTGCATGAAGGTGGCGAAGTAGACCACCGCAAGTCCGTAGCAGATGCGTTCGGCGACGCCGGTGCTGAGGAGGGCGAGCACCCGCGGCGACAGGGCCGAGCGCATCGAGGGACGCGCCGCGCCGCCGCGCGTGTGGCCGGCGCTGCCGCGGCCGACCGTCAGGAACAGGCTCAAGACGGCGACGATCGAAAGTCCGGCGACACAGAGCAGCCAGCCACGCCATCCGATGATCGACCCGACGGCCGCCGCCATCGGCACGCCGACCACCAGGGTGAGCGATTGCCCGCTCATCACCCAGCCCAGGGCCCGGCCGCGCTGGCTGTCGGGCACATGCGAGGAGACTTCGGCGAAGACGACACCGGTGAAAGCGCCGGCGCAGCCGCCGCCCACGGTCGCCCACACCGCGACCCAGAAGAAGGATCCGGCTGCGGCCTGCGCCACCAGGGCAAGGGCCAACGCAAAGGGCGCGATAAGCAGGACCGGTCGGCGCCCGATCACATCCGACATCCAGCCGCCCAATGCAGACGTCACGCCCCACGCCATCGCGGTCAGCGAAACCAGGTTGGCGACCAGCGGCATGGTGACGTCGAGATCGTGCGACATCTCCAGCAGGAACGGTGCCCGCGTGGTGCCGCTCGAGGTCGCGGCGAACGACCCCAGGCAGGCGGCGCCGATCAATGCCCAGGGCAGGCTGCGGGACGAGGAAACGCTCATGCGCCGCTGCTATGACAGGAATGGCGGCGACCTGCACCGGCCGGATGGATATATGAGCCATGTGAGGTCGAAGGAAAAAGCGATGACGAAATGGTGGACGGCAGCGGTCTGCATGCTGGTGACGTCGACGGTGACGTTGGCGGCGACGGCGCAGGATCGCACGCGGTTGGAGGTCTATTCGACGCTCGAAGTCGAAAACATCACTGACTTCAAGAAGGCCTTCGAAGCGGAAAATCCCGACATCGAGATTCTGTGGAATCGCGATTCGACCGGCGTCGTCACGGCGAAGATCCTGGCCGAGCAGGGCCAGCAGCGGGCCGATGCGATCTGGGGGCTGGCGGTCACGTCGATGCTGCTGATCGACAAGAAGGGTCTGCTCGAGCCTTACGCGCCCAAAAACCTCGCGGCGATCAAGCCGGCGTTCCGCGATCCCGCCAATCCGCCCGCCTGGGTCGGCATGGAAGCGTGGGTCGCGGCGGTATGCTTCAACACTATCGAGGCGCAGAAGCTCTCGCTGCCCAAGCCACAATCGTGGTTCGACCTGCTGGACCCGCGCTTCAAGGGCAAGCTCACCATGCCGCATCCGGCATCGTCGGGAACCGGCTACTTCCACGTCTCGGCCTGGATCCAGATGTTCGGCGAGGCCAAGGCGTGGGAGTTCATGGACAAGCTCCATGAGAACATCGCCGTCTACGAACATTCCGGGACACGGCCGTGCCGCCAGGCCGCGTCGGGCGAATTTCCGCTGGGCATCTCCTACGAGCTGGCGGCCGCCAGCGCCCGCCAGAAGGGTGCGCCCATCGAAGGGCTGATGATGAAGGAAGGCGGCGGCTGGGACATGGACGCCGCGGCCATCCTGCGCGGCACGAAGAAGCCGGAAGCGGCGCGCCGCCTCATGGACTTCGCGGCCAGCCGGAAGGCCAACGAACTCTATGCGTCGTTCGTCAGCCAGGTGGCGATGGAAGGGGTGACGGGCAACATTCCCGACTATCCCGCGGGCGTGGCGGCCTCGATGATCAAGAACGACTTCGCCTGGGCGTCGGAGAATCGCACGCGCATCCTCGCGGAGTGGACGAAGCGCTACGAAGGCAAGGCCGCCAAAAAGTAATCAGGCGGCCGGTTTCTTGGACTGGCCGATCTTGGGTTCCGTGCCCTTGAGCAGGCGCGCGATGTTCTCGTGGTGGCGCACCCAGACCAAGGGCACCAGCAGGGTGAGCAGCATCGCGGCATAGCGATCGGTCAGGAACCAGGCCGCGAGCGCGGCGATGACGACACTGAGCAGCGCGGCCAGCGACGAGTACTTGAAGGCGGCGGCCAGCAGCAGCCAGGCCGCGCAGGCAATGGCGCCGATCTGCCAGGACAGACCCCACATGATGCCGAGCGTCGTGGCGACGCCTTTGCCGCCCTTGAAGCCCAGCCACACCGGGAACATGTGGCCCAGCACGGCGCCCGCGGCGGCGCCGACCGCGGCAAGCTGGCCGACCTGATCGGCGATCAGCACGGCCACGACGCCCTTCAGCGCATCGAGCAGCAGCGTCGCCGCCGCCAGCCCCTTGCGGCCGGTGCGCAGCACGTTGGTGGCGCCGATATTGCCCGAGCCGACGTTGCGGATGTCGCCCAGCCCGGCGGCGCGCGTCAGCAGCAGGCCGAACGGGATCGAACCCAGCAGGTAGCCCACCAGGAACGGGCCCGACATCACGATCAGCGTGGAGAGCATCGCGGCGGCCTACGGGCTGAGCAGCCTGCAGTTCGTCGAATCGACATAGGCCGTGGTCGGCGGTCCGATCAGTTCCGTCGTGATCTGCTCGCCGGGCTGGATCGATACCGGGCCGTAATAGGCATCCTCCAGCGAACGGCTGCCGTTCATGAAGGTGCAGACCGCCTGGGTGTCGACGGCGCGCTGCGAATTGGACTTCAGCACGATCGTGACCTGCCAGTAGCGCGAGGCGCCGTAGGTCAGGTTGTTCGCGCCGATGGTGACCAGCGGCTGTGGCGTCGAGAAGGTCGGCACGGGGTGCGGTCCGCTGCGGCGCGCCTGGGGTTGCGGCTTGGGACCGATCGCTTCCGGCGGCCGGTAGGTCGAGGCGCTCGGGTCGAAGGCGGCGTTGGGATCGTAGGGCGCGGCCGCTGGACCGGTGGGCGCGGGTGCGCCGAGCGGTTGCGGGGCGCCCAGGCTCGCGGTACCGCCGCCGGGCACGCCGAGCGGCTGGGGCGTGAGCGGCGCGGTGCTGATCGACGAACCGGTGCTCGGCATGGGCGACAGCGGTGTCGGCGTGGGCGCCGCCTGAATCGGCGTCGGTGTTGCGGCGGGCGCCGCCGGCGACACGCCGCCGACCTGCGTCTGGAGGCGGTCGTAGCAGGACAGGCGCGCCTGGGTTTCCGTCAGTTCGCCGCAGATCTGGATGTGCCGCGTCAGCGCGTCGAGCAGGTCGTCACGCGATCCGCCACGCTGCTGCGCCTGGGCCGTGCCGGCGAGCGCGACTGTCGCGACGCCGAGAAGAAGTGAGTGCCGGAGCATCATCGGTTCCCCGTTGAAAGACGAAACGACCATATCAGACCAAATGGCCGTTTGAAGGCGTCCGTTAGGCCGCCACGGCGGCCGTAAAGCTATCGTCACGATAGATCGTCCGGCCGCCCACGATCGTCGCCATGACGCGGCCCTGGACCGGGCGCTCGTCGAACGGCGAGTTCTTGGTCTTGCTCCAGAGATCGTCGCGATCGATCTTCCAGGCATAGTCGGCATCGAACAGGACGAGATCGGCCGGCGCGCCCTTGGCCAGCTTGCCCGCGGGCAGGCCGAACAGCGATGCCGGCGTGCTCGACAGGAGCTGGAACAGGCGCGGCAGGGTGAGATGCCCGCCATGCACGAGTTCCAGCGAGATCGGCAGCAGCGTCTCCAGCCCGATGCCGCCCGGCTCGGCCTGCGCGAAGGGCACGCGCTTGCTGTCCTGGTCCTGCGGCCGGTGGTCCGAGATGATGGCGTCGATCGTGCCGTTCTTCAGCCCCTCGACGACCGCCATCCGATCCTTCTCGGCCCGCAGCGGCGGCACGAGCTTGCCGAAGGTGCGGTAGTCGCCGACCGCGAGGTCGTTCAGCGCGAAGTAGGGCGCGGCGGTATCGCAAGTGATGCGCAGGCCGCGCGCCTTGGCGGCGGCGATCACCTCGACGGATTCCGCCGTCGAGATCTTGGTGAGATGCATACGGCCGCCGGTCATCTCGGCCAGCCGGATGTCGCGCTCGACCATCATCACCTCGGCCAGCGGCGGACTGCCCGACAGACCGAGCCGTGTCGCCATCGCGCCGCTCGTCATGGTGCCGCCCGAGAGGTTCGGCTCCTGCGGCAGGTGGACGATCAGCGCGTCGAAGGTCTTGGCGTAGTAGAGCGCGCGACGCATCACCTGGGCGTTGCCCACGGCATGGTCGGCATCGGTGAAGGCCACGGCGCCGGCTTCCGCCAGCAGGCCGATCTCGGCCAGTTCCTTGCCTTCGAGGCCTACGGTCAGCGCGCCGTAGGCATACATGTTCGCCAGTTTGACCTGGCGGGCGCGTCGCGCGACGAACTCGATCAGCGAGGCGTCGTCGAACGGCGGCTCGGTGTCGGGCAGCAGCACCATCGAGGTGATGCCGCCGACCGCGGCCGCGGTGCCGGCGCTCTCCAGCGTCTCCTTGTGTTCCTCGCCGGGTTCGCCGGTATGGACGCGCGTGTCGACCAGGCCGGGCGCGAGATGCAGGCCGCGACAGTCGACCGACTGGATGCCGTAGGGCGCGCCGGACGCGAAGAGGTTGGGGCCGAAGTCGGCGATCTTGCCGTCGCTGATCAGGATGGCGCCGAGATATTCGGTGCCGGCCGTCGGATCGACGATGCGGGCGTTGATGTAGGCGGTCGAGCCGGCGTGCGGCGGCGCGAGCTTGTCGATCTTGCCGCTCATTCGCCGTTTCCGATCTGGTTGCGGTTGCCGCCGATCAGCGCGTCGAGGCAGGCCATGCGGACGGTGACGCCCATCTCGACCTGCTCGTGGATGACGCTGCGGTCGAGGTCGTCGGCGACTTCCGAGTCGATCTCGACGCCGCGGTTCATCGGGCCGGGATGCATGATCAGCGCGTCGGGCTTGGCGTATTGCAGCTTGGCGCGGTCGAGGCCGAAGAAGTGGAAGTATTCGCTGATCGAGGGCACGAACGAGCCCTGCATCCGCTCGGTCTGCAGGCGCAGCATCATCACGATGTCGACGTCCTTGAGGCCGGTCTTCATGCTGGAGTGGACTTCGACCCCCATCTTGTCGACGTCGGTCGGCATCAGGGTCGGCGGGCCGACCACGCGCACGCGGGCGCCCATGATCTGCAGCAGGTGGATGTTCGAACGCGCGACGCGGCTGTGCATGATGTCGCCGCAGATCGCCACGAGGAGACCCTGCAGGCTGCCGCGTCGTCGCCGGATGGTGACCGCGTCGAGCAGCGCCTGTGTCGGATGCTCATGCTGACCGTCGCCGGCGTTGATGACGGCGCAGTTGACCTTCTGCGACAGGAGATTGACGGCGCCCGACTCGTGATGGCGCACGACGATCGCGTCGGGCCGCATCGCGTTCAGCGTCATCGCCGTGTCGAGCAGCGTCTCGCCCTTGCGCACCGACGAGGTGGCGACGTCCATGTTGATGACGTCGGCGCCCAGCCGCTTGGCGGCAACCTCGAAACTCGTGCGCGTGCGCGTCGAATTCTCGAAGAAGAGATTGATGATCGTGCGACCGGCCAGCACGTCCCGCCGTTTGTCGGCGGACCTGTTCTGGTCGATGTAGGTTTCAGATAGGTCGAGCAAACCCGAAATTGTTTCAGGCGAAAGACCTTCGATGCCGAGTAGGTGGGGCAACCTCGGCACGCCCGCGCGATTGTTTGTCACTAAAGCGCGACGTTAAGCACGCACGGTCGGCGGTCGCAAGGTAACCTTTTGGTGGATAACCGGCGCAGCAGAATTCAGGCGTCCTGCAGCTCCGCGCAGAGGCACACGATGGCCGGTCCGCGCGGTGCGATGAAGTCGGCCCAGATCGCGTTGTGATGCTCGATGATCTTCACGGCGGGCAGGTGAGGGCGGTCCGATGCCGTGTGACCATCCGAGGGCACGATCGTCGCATGGCCGCGCGCCAGGGCGCTCCGGACCGTGGTGTCGACGCAGTAGTCGGTGGCCCATCCGGTGACGATCAGCCGGTCGATTGCGTTGCCGCGCAGAAAGTCTTCCAGCGCGGTCTGGAGGAAGGCGTCACAGGATGTCTTGCGGATCACGGTATCGGCGGGCTGGCGGACCAGCTCGTCGATCAGCGGCCAGCCGGGACTGTCCGGATGGAAGGGATCGCCCGGTGGCCCGTCGTGCTGGATGAAGACCACGAGGCCTCCGCGACCGCGCACGGCGGCGGCAAGCCGGTTCAGCCGGTCGATCAGTCCCACCGCATCGTGCTTGGGCGCCGCGTCGACAAACGCGGCTTTCTGCATGTCGATGACGATCAGGGCGTCTTTCATGCTGCGGTGTCTCAGGCTCCAGGTCGCGGACCCGTATAACGGGCGCGCGGACGAATCAACGCGCCATGGGCGGCCTGCTCGATCGCATGGGCGATCCAGCCCACGGTGCGGCCCAGCAGGAAGAGCGCGAGCGCCGAATCCTTCGGCAGGCTGAGCACGCGTTCCAGGGTCACCGTCGCAAAGTCGACGTTGGGTTTGCGGTCGATCTGGTGTTCGACCGCCGTTGCGACGCGCTCCGCGAAGGCGAGCTCCGCAGAGTCGGGCGCGAGTTCGCGCATCATGGCGAAGAGGGCGACCGCCCTGACGTCGCCGTCCGAGTAGAGCTGGTGGCCGAAGCCCGGAATGTAGATCCGGTCGTGCACGCGGCGGGCGATCTCGGCGTCGACGTCGGCGGCCTCCTTGAGGTCGAGGAACAGGTGCGCAACTCGACGAGTCAGGCCGCCGTGGCGCGGGCCGTTGATCGCCACTAGCCCGGCCATCGTCGAGGCGTAGAGATTGGCGCCGGTGGAGGCGACGACGCGGGCGGCGAAGGCGGATGCATTGAACTCGTGATCGGCCGAGAGGACGAGGGCGGCGCGGATCAGTGGGGCATGATCGGCCGGCACGTTCCACGCTTCGGCGACCTGTTCGTGGATCGGCCGGTCGGACAGCGGCTGGCCGGTCACGGCCGCCGTCAGCAGGCGCAGGATGCGCACGCCCGTCTCGAGCATGGCGGTGCGATCCTCGACCCAGCTCGGATGGTCCCAGCGGGCCGCGGCCGGCAACAGGACGAGACAGGCATCGACTGGAGGCAGGGCGGATGCGGCCTGCCAGGCGCTGCGCAGCGCCGCCGACATCGGCGGCAGGTTGCGCGGACTGAAGGGGCGGTCGTCGCAATCCCAGAGGAGCTGCGCCACCTGTTCGAGCGAGCTGTTGCGCGCGAGCCGGGTCGCCTCCTGGCCGCGATAGAAGAGGCGGCCGTTCTCGATGAGGGTGAGCGAGGATTCGAGGACCGGCGTGCCGAAATCGAGCGCATTGGCCGCGATCGACTCGGCCTTGCGGCCTACGTCCCGCCGGCGCTTGAGCTGCGCGACATCGTCGGCCCTGTAGCGCCGTTCACGCTGCCCGTTGGTGCCCTCGGAGCGCAGCAGGCCGCGACTCACATAGGCGTAAAGCGTGGCGGCCGAGACGCCGAGGCGCTGCGCCGCTTCCTTCGAGTTCAGCCATTCGGTAGCCATTTCTTATTATGTATTAACTCAGTCAATATTGACAATATATACACTCAACCGAATGTTCGCCGTGAAACAACGAGGGTTTTGCGATGCTTCAGACACGGGTGGACAGCGGTCTCGACGGTGTGGTCGTGGCCGATACGGTGATGAGCGAAGTGGACGGGGAGGCCGGCCGGCTGATCGTCCGCGGGCAAGCGATCGAGGATCTGGTCCGCAGTCGCGGCTTCGAGGGCGTGGCGGCGCTGCTGTGGGAAGGCTTTGCGCAGGGCGGCGGTGACGAGGCGGCGGTTCGCGCCGGCATGGCTGTGGCCCGCGTGCGGGCCTTCGCCGAGGTGCCGAAGCTGCTGACGGCGACCCGGGGGCTCAACCCAGTGGAGGGGCTGCGGGTCGGGCTCGGCATGCTGGCCGATTCCGAGCCCATGCCGCACCACTATCTGGTCTGCGGCGCCCTGCCGGTCTTCCTGGCGGCGCTGCTGCGGGCCGCGGAATCGAAATCGGCCTTGGCGCCGGACCCGGCGCTCACGACGGCGCAGGACCTCTTGCGCATGATCCGCGGCAAGCGCGCCGACGAGGCCTTTGAGAAGGGGCTCGACACCTATCTGGCCACGGTCACGGACCACGGCTTCAACGCTTCGACCTTCACCGCGCGGGTTGTCGCCTCGACCCGTGCCGGGCTGATCTCCTCGGTGCTGGCGGCGCTGTGCGCGCTGAAGGGGCCGCTGCACGGCGGCGCGCCCGGTCCGGTGCTCGACATGTTCGACGAGATCGGCACGCCCGATCGCGCCGAAGCGTGGCTGGACGATGCCTTCGCCAAGGGCACGCGGCTGATGGGCTTTGGCCATCGCGTCTACAAGAAGCGCGATCCGCGGGCGGACGTGCTGAAGAACACCGTCGCGACCCTGCCGCAGACCGCGGGGCGTCTCGCTTTCGCAGTCGAAGTCGAACGCAGCGCCATCGCGTCGTTGCGCAAGCACAAGCCCGACCAGCGGCTCGATACCAACGTGGAATACTACACCGCGCTCCTGCTGGAAGCGCTGGAAGTGCCGCGCAGCGCCTTCACTGCGCTGTTCGCGGTCGGCCGCGCCGCGGGCTGGTGCGCTCATATCTTCGAGCAGGAGAAGGGCGGGCGGCTGATCCGGCCGCAGTCGACCTATGTCGGGCCGCGCCCGTAAGGGCGCGCGTCAGGCACGTCGCACGGTCGAGCCGCGCCAGGTGCGGGCGCGCGTGCCGGTGGCGTCGAATACCCAGAGGATCACGTCGGCGCCGGCCGACGTGAAGGTGGCGGTGAAGTGCCGCCGCCAGAAACTGCCGTCGGAGTGGACGAACAGCGCCTCGGTGCCGAGCTGGTTCGGCCGCACGGTGAGCGTCGCGGAACGCGGCATCGCACGGGCATCGGCGGAACTCAGCAGCGCCACGCCGTCGGTCACGGCGCCGAAGCTCAGCGTCTCGCCGCGCTCGTCGGTCTGCATCGGGCCGCCATCGATGCGCAGCCAGACGGCCGGCATTCCATCGACGGCCTGGATGGCAAAGTGGAGGGCGAACGGCGTGCCGTCGTCGTAATCCTGCCACGGCGTCTTGGGCGGCGGGATAATGTCTTCAAGGGGGATGGAGCGGTAGAAGCGGGCGGCACCAGCGTAGGTGCCGAGCCAGTCGGCCCATTGGATGGTCTGGGCCTGCGCGGCAGGAGCGGCGAGAAACGCACCGGCAGCAACCAGCGCGCTCCGCCGTGTGATCATCCCGGCAGCCGGTCGTGCGAGAGGGCGGCCCTAGTTCGCAACGGCGGGCTGCTCCTCGTAGGTCGCGAAGAAGCGGCGGCCCGAGCCGCGCTGGTTCTCGTAGATCGAACCCTGATGGTCGGCGGCTGGCAGCGGCATGCGCACCGGCGCCGGACGCACGCGCGGCTCGATCGTCGGCTCGCCCAGCACCATGCGGCTGTTGAATTCGTCGAAGTTGGCGACGCCCATCAGCGGCCACGCGTCGGCCGCTGCGTATTCGTGCAGCAGGAGCCGGCGCTGGCGGTTGGAGCGGTTCAGCGCCGAGCCATGGACGAGACGCGCATGATGGATGGTCATCGAGCCGGCCGGTCCCATCAGCGGCACCGCCTTGGCGACATCGACGCCGCCCGCGACGGGATCGAACGCGCCACAGAAGCGACCGTTGGCATGATGATCGTGGACCGGCCCGTGATGCGTGCCCGGCACGACCATCAGCGGGCCGTTGGCCTCGTCGCAATCGTCGAGATAGATGCCGATCGCCAGCACGTCGTCGTTGCTGTGCGGATAGAAGGCCCAGTCCTGGTGCCATTCGACCGGCGAGCCGTAGCCCGCCGACTTCATGTTGAGCTTGCCGCCGTGCAGGCGGATCGCGGGCCCGATCAGCTGCGAAAGAAGCGACGTGATCTTGGGATCGCGCGCCAGGTCACCATAGAAGGCATGGCGCTTGAACATCGCGGGCTTCAGCCGTCGCACCCGGGGCATCGTGGCGCTGTGGCTGGGCTCCAGATCGTAGAGATCGTCGTTGGCGGACACGCCGCGCGCCTCGGCGACGAGCTGGTCGGTCAGCCGCCGCAGTTCGGCAAGCTGGGCGCCTTCGATCAACCGCGGGATCACCAGGTAACCGTCGCGGCGATAGGCCTCGATTTGTTGTTCGGTCAGCATGGAGAAACAATAGCACGGCCGGGCCGCATCATCGATAATCGGCGCCATGACCAGCCGTGCCCTGTTTCCGACCCTTGTCTATCGCGAGTCGCTGGTCGATCGCAGTTGGCAACGCTTCAATCAGGATCTCGAAGACGAGTGCCAGTCGCTCGCGGCCTCGGATGCCGCGGGCCAGCGCTGGTCGGAGAAGAACTATCTGGGCGGCTACACCTCTTACGGCTCGCTCGACCGGCTGCATCTGGTGTCGTCACTGTTCGACCGGCTGCGGCGGAAGATCGACGGCCATGTGAAGACCTTCGTGCGCGACCTGCACTACGATCTCGCCGGGCGCACGCTGGGGATGACCGACTGCTGGGCCAACGTCATGCCGGCCGGCACGGTGCATTCCATGCACCTCCATCCGACCTCCTTCATCAGCGGCACCTATTACGTGTCGGTGCCGAGAGGAGCGGGGGCGATCAAGTTCGAGGACCCGCGCCTTGCCCACCAGATGGCGGCACCGCCACGCCGGATCGATGCGCCGGAGGCCTACCGGTCCTTCGTCAACCTGGCCGCGCACGACGGCGACCTGGTGCTGTTCGAAAGCTGGCTGCGCCATGAAGTGCCGCCGGCGCACTTCTCCGGCGAGCGCATCTCGATTAGCTTCAATTACGCCTGTCCGCCCAAAGCGGGCCGCTGAAGGACCTTTATGCGCTTCGTCTCCCTCGTCATCGCCCTGATCACCATCGCGACCGTCGCGAGAGCCGCCGACGAGCTGCCGATCTTCGACGCGCATATGCACTACAGCCACGATGCCTGGTCGGTCGTGCCACCCAAGGAAGTCGTCGAGATCCTGAAGAAGGCGGGCATCAAGCGCGCCATGGTGTCGAGCTCGAACAACGAGGGCACCAAGATGCTGCAGGACCTGGCGCCGGGCACCATCGTTCCGGAGCTGCGGCCCTACCGTTCGCGCGGCGAGATCTCGACCTGGGCCAAGGATCCGACGTTGATCCCATATCTCGAGGACCTGCTGTCGAAGCGCAAGTACATGGCGATCGGCGAGTTCCACATCTATGGCGCCGATGCCGACCTGCCCAACGTGCGACGCGTCGTCGAGCTGGCCAAGCAATACGGGCTCTTCCTGCATTCGCATTCGGACGCCGATGCCGTGAACCGGCATTTCCAGCAGGATCCGACGGCCAAGGTCCTATGGGCGCATTCGGGCTTCGAGCGGCCGGAGAAGGTGCGCGAGATGCTGCGCAAGTATCCGACCCTGTGGTGCGATCTGGCCTTTCTCACGTCGCACGTCTCCAACGGCAAGGTGGCGCCGGGCTGGCGCGAACTGTTCATCGAGTTTCCCGACCGGTTCGTGCTGGGCAGCGACACCTTCACGCCGGAGCGCTGGCACTACGTGATCGAGAACGCGCGCTGGTCGCGCCAATGGCTCTCCGACCTGCCGATCGAGGTGGCGCGCAAGATCGCCTACGAGAACGGCGACCGCCTGTTCGGAGGGTCGCAATGAGGTTGCCGGCCGCGCTGCTGGGCCTCGTCCTGGCGACGCCGGCGCTGGCAGACTGTCCGCTCGATCTCGGCCGCGGCACCGGCTGGGTGGTGTTCTCCGATCACTACATGCTGGCATTCCGCCCCGATCCGCTGCGCATCGAAGTGGGTGAGCCTTTTGCGCTGATCCTGAACGTCTGCACCAAGCGGGGCGAGCCGGCCGAACTCGTGGCGGTCGATGCGCAGATGCCGGACCACCGCCATCTCATGAACTATCGCCCCAGCATCAAGCCGGGTGGCGACGGCCGCTTCAGGGCCGAGGGCATGCTGTTCCACATGCCCGGACGCTGGGAGATCACCTTCGACGTGCGCTCGGGCGAGGAAAGCGAGCGCCTGACGCACGACATCATCCTCAAGTGACCCGGCTCCTGCTGCTCCTGTCGTTACTGGCCGCGTGGGCCGGCAACGCCCCTGCGCAGCAGTTGCTCGAATGGTCACCGGAGGAGATCCGGACGGTCGGCCAGCACGGGCCGTGGCCGCCGCCCGCCGTGCGTGATCCGTCGAACCGGGTGTCGGGCACGCCGGCGGGGATCGCGCTCGGCGAGCATCTGTTCAACGAACCGCGCCTGTCGGGCGATGGCCGCATGAGCTGCGCCACCTGTCATCAGGCCGGCCGCGAATGGAGCGACGGCCTCGCCAAGGCGCGCGGTGCGATCGAACTCGATCGCCGCACGCCGTCGCTGTGGAATGTTGGCTACCTGCATTGGTTCGGTTGGGACGGGGCCGGCGATTCGCTGTGGGCACAGAGCATCCGTCCGTTGCTCGATCCGCGAGAGATGAATGGCGGCCTGGCGCGCCCCGCCGAGGTGCTGCGCGGCGACGCGAAGCTCGCCTGCGGCTACGAGAAGGCGTTCGGCAGCCAGCCCGGCGCCGACGACGAGCGATTGATGGTCGATACCGCGAAGGCGCTCGCGGCCTTCCAGGCGACACTTGTCAGCCCGCGCACGCCGTTCGACGATTTCCGCGACGCGCTGGTGGCGGGCGACCGCGATCGCGCCTCGCGCTATCCGCTCGCGGCGCAGCGCGGCCTGAAGCTGTTCATCGGCGAGGCCAACTGCAATCTCTGCCACCTCGGCCCGCGCTTCACGAGCGGCGAGTTCGGCGACATCGGCATTCCGTTCTTTGTGCGACCGAGCGAAGTGGATTCGGGCCGGCTGGGTGGACTGGGACGGCTGTCGGCCAGCCCGTTCAATCTGCTCGGCAAATACAACGACGACACGACGGGCAACAGCACGCGGCGCACGCGGCATGTGCAGCGGCAACATTCCAACTTCGGCGAGTTCCGCGTGCCTGGCCTGCGCCAGGTCGGCCGCGGCGGGCCGTACATGCACAATGGCAGCGTGCTCACGCTCGAGGATGTCGTGAAGCACTATTCGGAAGTGAGTCCCGATCGCCTGCACAGCGATGGTGTGCCGATCGTGCGGCCGCTTGGCTTGTCAAAGGAGCGAAGCGCCGATCTCGTGGCCTTCCTGCGTTCCCTCGACGCCGAGCCGCCGCCGCGCGAAGCGCCGCCGCCGCTCTGCCCCTAGCGCAGTCGCGCGATCGCGCTTTCGAGGATCCAGGCAGCCGCTGCCGCGTCGACCCGTTCGGCACGCTTCGAGCGCGTCATGTCGTAGTCGTCGATCATGCCACGCGTTACGGCGGCGGTGCTGAGGCGCTCGTCCTGGAAGATGACGGGGAGGGCGGCGAGGGCAGGCGTGCCGTGGTTCTGGATGTTGGTCACGAACTGCCGCACCGACTGGCAGCGCGGGCCCTCGGTGCCGTCCATGTTGAGCGGCAGGCCGACCGCCAGCGCCTTCACCTCGTGCTTGCGCACGAGTTCGTCGAGCGCGGCAAGGTCGGCTGCGAGCTTGGTGCGCTTTACGGTGGTGAGCGGCGTGGCGAGCATGCGCAGAACGTCCGACGTGGCGATGCCGATGGTCTTGCTGCCGAGATCGAGCGCCATCAAACGGCCATCACGGACGAGCAGCGTCTTGAGCTCAGAGAAGTCGACGACGGGCATTCAGGAAGCCTTTCCGGCAAGCCAGGTCTCGGCCTGGTCGGCGATGCGATCCCAGCCGGGTTGGCCGAGCACCCAGTGTCCTTGATCGTCATATTCGACAAAGTCTGAGACGTGAGCGAACTGTTTTGACGTACGGCGAACTACATCGGGCGGCACGAGCTTGTCCTTCTTGGCGGCGACGAAAAGGAGTGGCACGGTGACCCTGCGTGGATCGACAGTTGCGGCGTTCGTTCGATCGAGCCATGGCAACGCGATCTCGAACAGGGCGCGTCCCGATTCGTGGACGAAGCCTTCGTGCTCTTCCGTGCCCATGACGCGGTCCGAGGTATTGAATGTGTAGGAAAGTGCTTCGCCCAGAGTCGCCCGGTGCGGCTTGCGCCACCAACCCCAGCGCGCCTGGATCCGGGCGAAGGCCATCAGGTTGGAGGGACGCAGCGCAACGACGCTCGACGGCGGGGCAGGCGTGAGCAACACGCCGGCCCGCGCGAGTCCCTTGGCGCAAAGCAGAAGCGCCAGCAGTCCGCCCATCGAGTGACCGATGACCACGGGCTTTTCCGGCAGCGAGAGGATGGCAGCCTCCAGGTCGGCGACATAGTCGTTGAGGCTCGTTTCACCCAAGCCAGCCGGCGGTTCATCCGCTGGCGAATCATGGAATCGCAGTGAGTGTGCAATCGTGTGCCACCCACGGTTTTCGAGGAACGGACGCCAGTGACGCCAGACGTCGGATGTTCCCCACATGCCGTGAATCAGGACTGCCAAGCGGGCCATCGCAAAGGTTATAAGGCGTGCAATGGACCGGGTCGACACGGCCCGAGAGTAGGGTTCAGGTAAAAGTGACAGACACTCTCTACGCCCTGTTGGCGATCGCGATGGTCCTGACCGTCGTCAGCGTCCTGGTGCCCCTCGCCGAACGGTTCCGGCTGCCGCACACCGTGCTGTTGGCCATCGCCGGCATGGGCATGGGCTTCCTGGGATCGTGGATCATCAGCGGCGACATCAAGCTGGGGGTCCTGAGCGACGCGTTCGTCGGCCTCGACAAGCTCGAGGTCGGGACGGAGTTGTTCCTGCCCATGTTCCTGCCACCGCTGCTGTTCACGGCGGGCCTCACGATCGACGTGCGGCGTCTCATGGACGAGGTCCATGCCGTCCTGCTGCTGGCGATCGTCGCGGTCCTCGTCTGCATCGCCTGCGTGGCGGGCGTGGTGCACCTGGCGACCGGCATGGACATCGTGGTCTGCCTGCTGCTGGGCGCCGTCGTCTCGACGACCGATCCGGCGGCGGTCATCGGCATCTTCCGCGACGTCGGGGCGCCCAAGCGGCTTTCGATCCTGGCCGAGGGCGAATCGCTGCTGAACGACGCGGTGGCCATCGCGGCCTTCGGACTGTTCATGGGCATCCTGGTCGCGCGCGCCTCGACCGATGGGGGAGGCATGCCGGCCGATCCTACTTCGGCCATCGGCGTGTTCCTGCGCGAGTTCGTGGGCGGCATCGTGCTGGGCTTCGCCATGGCGCGGGTTGCCATGATGATCCTGCCGCGGCTGGGCGAATCCGATGCAGCCATCGCCTCGGTCACGGTGAGCCTGACCTATCTCAGCTTCATCATCGCCGACCGCTATCTGCACGTCTCGGGCGTCGTCTCGGTGGTGATGGCCGCACTCACCGTGGCGGCCTATGGACCGACGCACCTCCATCCGCGCCAGTGGACGGCATTGCGCCAGGTCTGGGCCCAGCTCGAATTCTGGGCGAACTGCCTCATCTTCGTGTTGGCCTCGATGATCGCGGCCGACGTGCTGCTGAAGATCACCTGGCTCTACGCCTGGGGTGTCGCCGCCGTTGCGGTCGGCGCCTTCTCGGCCCGCGCGCTGGTGGTGTTCGGCATGCTGCCGGTGCTGGAGACCTTCAAGCTCGTGCAGCCGGTGAGCGGCCGCTACAAGGCGATCCTGGTGTGGGGCGGACTGCGCGGCGCGGTGACGATCGTGCTGGCCATGGTCGCCGCCGGCAATCATCAGCTTCCCGAGCAGGTCCGCGACTTCATCGCGATTTCGGCCGTCTTGTTCGTGCTGTTCACCCTGTTCGTGAACGCCACGACCCTCGGCCTCGTCATGCACCTGTTCGGGCTCGACAAGCTCAGCCGCCTCGAGCTGGCGTTGCGCGACCGCGTGCTCGCGCTGTCGCGCATCAACGTCGACCGGCACCTGCAGCAGATCATGCGCCAGCACAACGAGCGCACGGACGGCTTTGCGGTCGATCCGGCTTCGATGGGCGATCCCGGGGCGGAACCCGTGCCGCCGGACCTGGCGCTCGACCTCGAAGAGCGCGTCAAGATCGGGCTGGTGACGCTCTGCACGCGCGAGAAAGAGCTCTATCTCGAACTGTTCGAGCAGCAGATCCTGTCGCGCCGCATGGTCGCGATGCTGGCGGCGAGCGCGGACCGCTTGATCGACACGGTGCGCGACAAGGGCGTGAAGGGCTACGAGGAGTGGCTCGAGGAGATTTCCAAGCCCGATCGCGGTTTCCGCCTGTCGCTGTGGCTGCACCGTCGCTTCGGCTTCGAGCGGATGCTGACCGACCGGCTGGCCGATCGTTTCGAGATCCTGATGGTCTCGCTCAGTGTGCTGGGCGAACTCGCCGTCTTCAACGCGAACTCGATCGCCGACCTGCTGGAACACGATGCCGAGGCACGCCTTGCCGCGGTGATCAGCAATCGCCAGCTCGGTGTGGAGGGTGCCCTCAAGGCGCTGACGCTACAGTATCCGGGCTATTCGGAATCGGTGCAGCAGCGCCAGCTCGAACGCGCCGCCATCCGCTTCGAATCGGCGGAATATGTCCGGCGTCTGCGCGAAGGCATCATCAGCCGCGAGGTCTACAACAACCTCCGCGACAAGCTGGCCGAGCGGCGCGGTGCGGTGAGCCAGCGGCCAGCGCTCGACCTCGGCCTCGAACTGCGCGCCATGATCGCGCGGGTGTCGCTCTTCGCCTCGCTCGACAAGGATGCGATCGGCGAGGTCGGCAAGCGGCTAAGGGCCCTGGTCGCGCTGCCGGGCGAAAAGATCGTCGAGATCGGCGAGCCCTCGGACGCCATGTACTTCGTGGCGGCGGGCGAAGTGATCGTCCACGTCCAGGCCATCCAGGTGACGCTGAAGGAGGGCGACTTCTTCGGCGAAATGGGACTGCTCACCTCGCAGCCGCGCAGCGCCGACGTCATCGCCAACGGCTATTGCCACCTGCTGATGCTCGACAAGAGGGACTTCAACAAGATCCTCGCGCACCGGCCCGAGGTCCGGCATGAGGTCGAGGCCGTGGCAGCCCGCCGCAGCGCGGAGAACCAGGCGAAGGCGGCCTCCTAGTCGGGTTGCTCCTGTAAGGCAAAACGGCTACCAACCCCGGTTACTGCGTTGTTTTCTGGGCGTTTTGGAGTGCTGGAATGTCGCTCGACAAGGACACGGTGGCGCGCATCGCGCGACTGGCCCGTCTAAAAGTTCCCGAAGAGGAACTGGCCCCGCTGGCCGGTGAGCTTTCGGGCATTTTTGCCTGGATCGAGCAACTGAACGAAGTCGACACGAAGAATGTCGAGCCGATGTCGTCGGTCTCCGACGTGACGCTGCCGATGCGCGCCGACAAGGTCACCGACGGCGGCGTCGCGGCCAAGGTGCTGGCCAACGCGCCGGGCGGCGCTGTCTATATCGATCCCTCGGACAAGAACGCCGGCGGCTTCTTCACCGTGCCGAAAGTGGTGGAGTAGGCGATGACGTCGCTGACCGATCTCACCATCGCACAGCTCTCCGCGACTCTGGCCAAGAAAGAGGCCAGCGCCGTCGAGGTGGCTGACGCGCACCTGAAGAAGCTCGACGAGCATCGCGGGCTCAACGCCTTCATCACCGAGACGCCCGACAAGGCGCGCGAGATGGCCAAGGCCTCGGACGCGCGCCGCGCCAAGGGCGAGGCGGGGCTGCTCGAAGGCGTGCCGCTCGCGATCAAGGACCTGTTCTGCACCGAGGGCGTGCAGACGACGGCGGCCTCGAACATCCTCAAGGGCTTCATCCCTCAGTACGAGAGCACGGTGACGGCGAACCTGTGGAAGTCGGGCGCGGTGATGGTCGGCAAGACCAACCTCGACGAATTCGCGATGGGTTCCTCGAACATGACCAGCCATTTCGGCGGCGTCGAGAACCCATGGAGGCGCAAGGGCGACAATCGCAAGCTGGTACCGGGCGGCTCGTCCGGCGGCTCGGCGGCGGCCGTCGCGGCCTACATGGTGCCCGGCAGCACCGGTACCGACACCGGCGGCTCGATCCGCCAGCCGGCGGCCTTCTGTGGCATCGTCGGCCTGAAGCCGACCTACGGACGCTGCTCGCGCTGGGGCGTCGTTGCCTTCGCCAGTTCGCTCGACCAGCCAGGCCCGTTCGCCCGCACCGTCGAGGACACGGCTCTGATGCTGCAGGCCATGTCGGGCCACGACCCGAAGGATTCGACCTCGGCGCCGCTGCCGGTGCCGGATTTTGCCGCCGCGGCGCGCAATCCCGACATCAAGGGCATGAAGGTCGGCATCCCGAAGGAGTACCGGGTCGACGGCACGTCCGAGGAGATCGTGGCGCTGTGGGCAAAGGGCATGGAGATGCTCAAGGCAGCCGGCGCCGAGCCGGTCGAAGTGTCGCTGCCGCACACCAAGTACGCGCTGCCGGCCTATTACATCGTGGCCCCCGCGGAATGCTCGTCGAACCTGGCGCGCTATGACGGCGTGCGCTTCGGCCAGCGTGTGCCGGGCAAGGACCTGACCGAGCTCTACGAGAACACGCGCGGTGCGGGTTTCGGCAAGGAAACGCGCCGGCGCATCCTGATCGGTACCTACGTGCTCTCGGCCGGCTACTACGACGCCTATTACAAGAAGGCGCAGCAGATCCGGGCGCTGATCGCGCGCGACTTCAAGGAAGCCTTCGAGAAGTGCGACGTGCTGCTTACGCCGACCGCGCCGACGGCGGCCTTCGCGGCCGGCGACAAGATGGACGATCCAGTGACCATGTATCTCAACGACATGTTCACGATCCCCGCGTCGATGGCGGGTCTGCCGGGCATCTCCGTGCCGGCCGGCATGGACAAGGATGGCCTGCCGCTCGGACTGCAGCTCATCGGTCGTTCCTTCGACGAGGAGACTCTCCTGCGCGCGGCGGCCGCTCTCGAGAAGGCGGCGGCTTTCAGCGGCCGGGCGGCGGGATACTGACCGGTCGGGCCATGGCATGAGCTCGATCGAGCCGACGGACCCGCTCGCAGCGCTTTTCCTGGTGCTCATGATGCTGGGCATGGTGCCGACGGTCGCGTCGCTCGTGCAGTACCTCATCATTGGCTGGCACAGCATTCGCAACAACTACGCGAAGTGCGAGGACTATACGCCGCGCGTTGCCTTCGTCCTGCCGGCCTGGAACGAGGCCGACGTCATCGGCTCCAGCATCGATTCGCTGATGGACATGCACTACCCGGACGGTGCATGGCGGATCTACGTCGTCGACGATGCCAGCACCGACAATACGCCCGAGGTCATGCGCGAGAAGATGGCGCAGTATCCCGGACAGGTGTTCCATCTGCGGCGTGAGGTCGGCGGCCAGGGCAAGGCCCATACGCTGAACCACGGCCTGAAGATCATACTCTCGGAGGACTGGGCCGAGGCGATCATGATCATGGACGCCGATGTCTTGTTCGAGCCGGTCACCTTGCGGCGCATGACGCGCCATCTGGCCGACCCGACCGTGGGCGGCGTCACGGCCTACGTGAAGGAGGGGAGTTTCCCCGGCAACCTCGTCACGCGCTTCGTGGCCTTCGAATACATCACCGCCCAGGCGGCGGCCCGGCGGGCGCAGAACGTGCTGGGCGTGCTGGCCTGCATGGCGGGCGGCGCCCAGCTTCACAGTCGCGAGAACCTGCTGGCGATCGGTGGTCAGATCGACACGAGTTCGCTGGCCGAGGACACGTTCACGACCTTCAAGACGCAGCTCGGCGGGCGGCGAGTGGTGTTCGACGGCAACGCCATCGTCTGGGCTGAGGAGCCGGATAGTCTGGCAGCGTTGTGGAAGCAGCGGGTTCGCTGGGCGCGCGGCAACCTGCAGCTCACGGCGGCTTTCCGGAAACTGTGGTTCCGGCGCAGCCAGCATCCGAAGCTGGGCGGATTCACCTTCGGTATCCTGTGGTTCAGCGTGGCGCTCCTGCCGATCTTCATGGTGGCGGGATCGATGGGCGTCATCGGCCTCTACTATCTGAGGCCGGCCTGGGCCTGGTCGGCGTTCACGGCGCTCTGGAGCGCGACCCTCGTCGTCTACCTCTTCGAGACCCTGTTCTCGCTGATGATCGATCCGGCGACGGCCAAGAGGGCATGGCTGGAGGGGCTGCTCTTTCCCGGGGTGGTGTCGCTGGTCATCATGATGCTGATCCTGGTGCCGCCCTCGGTCAGCCCGCTGTTCAACGGACCATACTGGTCGGGCCATATCGGCTGGTCGTGGCGAGACATCCCGGTGCAGATGATCCTGGCCTGGCCCGGCATCTCGACGTTCTTCGCCTGGATCGTCTTTCGCATCGACCGGGCGGGGGCGTGGCGATGGTTCCGCAACATCCTGCTGATCCTGATCGGCTACGGTCCGGTGATGTGTGCCATCTCGTTCGGCGCGATGGTCGCCCAGTACAGGAATGCCGACCTGCGCTGGGACAAGACGGTCAAGTCGGGGAAGGCGAGGATCCTGAAATGACGTCCGACGAGACCGAGTACGAAAAGCTGATGAAGATCGACAAGAGCGTCGAAGCCAGGCTGATCTGGAGCGAGCTCCTGGCCTTCGTGTTCGTCGCCGGCCTGGTCGCCGCCTACGTCCTGTTCTTCCCGGCGTAGGCCAGCACTTCGCCGCTCAACTCGACGATCTCGCCATTGGCGAGCGGTGTCGCGACCTCGGTGGCGCGGTAGCTGCGCATCCAGTCGGGCGTGGGATCGAAGCCGGCGGTCAGGCCGATCATGTAGGCGCGGAAGAACTGCCCGTGTCCGACCGCGATAACGAAGCCGCCGTCGAGCTTCATCAGGCGCTCGTGGAAATCGCGCAACCGGCCCATGAAGCTGCCGAACGACTCGGCATCGGGACCGTCGGCGTAGTCCGGGTCGCAGCGCTGCCAGTACGCATCGATCATCGGCTTGCGCGTCGCCGCCGTCGTGCCGCGGCAGCGCTCGGGGCTGAGATAGGTCAGCTCATAAATGTCCCAGGTCTCGCTCGGTGCCTTGGGCCAGCGCGCCTGGATGGGCGCGCAGGTCTGCTGGGCGCGCAGGAAGGGCGAGACGATCAGGAGATCGGGTTGCCGGTCGACGCGGCGCGCGACGGCAAGGGCCTGTTCCTGGCCCAGTTCGGTCAAGGGGATATCGCCGTGGCCGGTGGCCGGCAGGCCGGCGTTTGACGTGCTCTGGCCGTGACGGACCAGCCAGGCGGCTACCGGCGGCACAGCCTCTCCCATTCGGCCGAATCGAAATAGTGTTCGGTCCAGTAGCGGACGACCATGATCTCTTTGAACGGCAGCAGGCCGTCCGGCATCTTCTTGCCGGCCACGTCGTCGATCATCAGCTTGGGCATGTCGACGCCGGCTTCCGTGGTGAGCGGCAAGGTGCCGGGGAAGCGCGGATTGATCTCGAGCAGCTTGAAGACGCCGTCCGCCGCCCGTTTGAACTGGATGTTTGAGACGTAACGGATGCCGATCACCTCGGCGACTCGAACGGCTGCGTCGATCAGCTCCTGATTCCTGAGTGTGCGCGCGGTGACCGCGACGCCCGAGTCGGTCTTCATGCGCTCGCGCGGCACCGCGGCCATGACCCGGCCGTCGCTGTGCACGTAGACGTCGACGGAATATTCCTCGCCCGGCAGATACTCCTGCAGGAGCAACGAACCGTCCTTGGGCAGCGCATCGAGTTCTTCGCGGTTGCCGATCTTGACCGCGCCACGCGAACCGGCGCCGAGGCGCGGCTTCACGAAGCGAGGGAAGGCCGAAACCCGTGCGGCGGCCTCCGGTGTGAGAGGCTCGCTCTCGGGAACGGGTGCGCGGCCGCGCAGCGCATCGATCAGCAGGTTCTTGTCGCGGCAGACGCGCAGCGCTTCCAGCGGGGAGATCGGCATCGCGATGCCGAGCGCCTCGAACTGGTCGCGCACCGAGGCCAATGGCACGAATTCGGCATCGACGGTCGGCAGCAGCAGCTCGATGGAGCGGGCGCGGCAGGCGGCGAGCAGGGCCGGCGCCAGGTCGGGTGAATCGCCGCGCGGAACGATGATGCGACGCTCCTCCGGCACGAGATAGAGACCGGCAGCGCAGGGGTCGATGTCCGCCATGTGGATCTCGTGGTCGGCAGACAGGCTCTTCCACACGCTGATGGCGGAAGGGCCACCGGCGCCGGTGATCAGGATACGCATCGCTCGAACCTCGTCGCTGGTGTCGTCGCTCGTGTCTTGGCGGGCGCGGCTACTCTGCCGCCGTCGGCTCGGCCTGTGAAGGCGACCAACGATCCTCTTCCGCGTTGCCGATAGAGCCGTCACGCTGGCGCACGACGTTCATCGGCTCTGCGAGGACATGGCCGGCATAGCGGCCCCAGTAGCGCGCCGTCGCGACGATGATGTCGTCCTGCAGGAGCGGGCTGCGGCTGACCTGGCTGTCATAGGCGCCGATGGCGCGCAGCTTGCCCTTCATGAACGCGGTGATGTCGATGAACAGGTTCGGCCGGAAATCCACGGTCGAGGAGGGCGCCTGATAGCAATAGACGTTGGGCACGCCACGCGCGGCGACCAGCGTCGCCGCGTGCACGGCGCGATGGTCCTGGTGCGTGTCCTCGGACGCATGGGTGTAGACATGGGTCGGCTTGAACTCGCGGATCGCGGCCTCGATCAGCTCGATCGTCTCGGTGCCTTCGGAGATGTAGGTGTCGGTGAAGTTGCCGAACTCCAGCTTGGCGCCGAGAAGGGACGCGGCCTGTTGCGCCTCGCGGCTGCGGGCGTTGATGTCGCCGCCGGCCGCACCACGGCTCAAGGTCAGGATGTTGACGATATCGCCATCGGAGCGATGCTTCAGCAGGGCGCCGCCGCAGCCGATCTCGACATCGTCGGGATGGGCGCCGATCGCCAGCACGCGCCGCTGGCTCCGCTGCCGGCGCAGGCGCGCCTCGCTCGCGAGCTGCAGCACCTGCTCGGTGAAGTGCGAGAGGTCGACCGGCTTGAACATCAGGCATTCGATCCGGCATTGCACCGCCAGCTCGATGAACTGCGGGCTGTGCGAGCGCGCCACCACCAGGGTCGAGCTGTAGCGGTTGAGCACCTTGGTCTGCTTCAGGAACTCGAAGCCGCCGTCGGTACCCGGATCGACCGCGACGAGATCCCATTCGCGCTCCGCCATGAGCTGGGCTGCGTCGGCCGTCTGGGTGGCGTAGCCGATATGGATGTTGCGGTCGGTCTCGAGCCGCAGCTTGGTCAGCGACGTTCCCGAAGCGTCATCGTCGACGAACAGGATGTTGAGCGGCTCCTCGGAGGGGGACCTCACCACACGGAGCTGCTGCTTCTGCTGCAATGGTTTCTTCATGGCCTGGGTCATTTGAGCATCACCAGTTGATTCGAAGGCCGGCACTGGCGCGCGTGTCGGCATTGACTGAGTTGTAGGCAATCGAACCCGTCACCCCGAAACGCTCGGTCACCGGTACGATGGCGCGTGCGTGAAGGTCGACGTTGTTGAAGACGGGGCTGTAGCCGACGCCGAACACGACCAGGAGATTCTCCGGGCCGCGATAGGTGACGTCGAACACCCAGCTGAAGACGTTCTGATAGTTGGCGTAGATGTTCTGGGCCGAGCTGAAGACGCTGGGGCCGACTTCCCACGAGTCCGACAGGATGAGGCCGAGCCCGGTCCTGATCAGGCGGCCGTTCCATTGCGGCGCGCCGAGAGCCTGGCGATAGGTGCCGAACCACTTGATGCGGTCGGTAACGTAGAAGCCGGCGCCGCCCTCGATCCAGTGCTCGGTCGGCAGGTTGGCGTGCGAGCGGTAATCGTAGGTGAGCGAGAAATTATAGTAGGTCGGCACCGTGTGGTAGAAACCGAGACGCACGTCGTTCGACGGCAGCACGGACACGCCGGCCGAGGTCACCGTCTGGAGTTCGTTGGTGTAGTGGTATTCGCCGATTTCGATCGTGTTGAACGCATCGAGACCGATCAGCGCCGATGCGCCGAAGCCCGCCGAGCTGCCGCTTTCCGTGGATACGTAGGTGCCGCTGGTGTCGAAGACGTACTTGTAGACCTCGTCGACCTTGGTGAGTGCGATCTTGGCCTCGTCGTTGTTCGGATCCGCCGCCAGCACGACCTGGAACTCGGAGCGAGCTTCCTCGCGGTTCCGGTTGGAGAGCTGCAGCCAGGCAAGCCCGTTCAACGCGTCGGCATCGCGGGGATTCTTCTGCAGCAGCCTGTCGTAGATGAGCCGGGCATCCTCCAGCCGCTGCTGGGATCGATCGACGCGCGCGAGGCCGAGGAGGGCGTGCCGCTCGTCGGGATCGCGGGCGAGGACCTCACGGTAGACCTTTGCCGCTTCGCTGCGGTGCTTCACCTCGAGCGTGAAGCCGAGTTCGAGGGCGGGGTTCAGCTCGTTGGGCGCCAGCTCGTAAGCCTTGCGCAGTTGCGCGATGGCTTCCTTCTGGTCGCCGGCGTCTCGCGCCATGACGCCCAGGAACATGTAGACGCGATAATCCTTGGAGTTGGCGCGCACGCATGCGGACAGCAGCTCGTTGATCCGAGCGAGCGGCTTAGGCTGCTCGCCGAACAAACGCTGTGCCTCATCGATCTCGCAGACCTGCTGGGCCCCTGCGGTCCCGACGGTCGACGACAATAGACAGGCTGCCAGGACGACGCTTTTACCGCGACGCACCATTTCCCAAGCACCCGGGGCCGGCCAATCATAGCCGATCCCGCCCAACGCCGCCCCACACGGCTTACGCTACACACAAAAGACGCGTCCCCACGCGTCTTTCCACACAGTCGCGGGGTAGCATGAAAGCTTAGGGAAGTTAATCTCAATATTAGTGCAATTTATTCATCTTGCCGTAAGCCTGATCACAGATTCGACATAAGTTTCGGGGGCTGGAAGGCGATTTTTCGTTCGATTTCCAACGCATGAGGGGGCTTATCGATGATCACGCGGCGAAGCGCACTGGCGGGGGCGACCGCCCTCATTTCGGGCGGCGCGCTCGCCCAGGAGGAGTTTCCCTCCCGGCAGATCACGATCGTCGTGGGCTTCGCGGCCGGCGGAGGCGTCGACATCTCGGCGCGCTGGATGGCGGACTATATCCGCGAGAAGTGGAAGGTAACGGCGGTCGTCGACAACAGGCCCGGTGCCGGCGCCACCATTGCGATGGCCCAGGTCGCCCGCGCCACGCCCGACGGCTACACGGTGGGCGTCGTGACGACCAGCCCGGTGGCCGTGGCGCCATATTTCCAGCCCGTCCCCTATGCGACCGACAAGGATTTCACGTTCCTCTTCCAGTACCTCGTGAGTGCCCAGCCGCTGTTCGTGCGCGCCGACAGTCCCTTCAAGACGGCGCAGGAACTCGTGGCCTGGGCAAAGGCCAATCCCGGCAAGCTCAACTGGTCGACCGCCTCGACCAATGGCGGGCCGCATATCGCCACGGAAGCGGCCTTCCGCCATCTCGGCGTCCAGGCGCAGTACATTCCCTACAAGGGCGGCGCCGACGCGATCCTCGGCCTGCTGAGCGGCCAGATCGATGCGCTGGTAGCCGCCGAGTTCCCGCCCTACGCGTCGAGCGGCAAGGTGCGGCTGCTGGCTGAGAGCGGGCTGGAGCGCATCGCTGGGTATCCCGACGTGCCGACCTACAAGGAAGTGGGCTGGCCGGTTGGCGTGCCAATCTTTTATGGGCTCGTCGCGCCCGCGGGCGTGCCGTCGCCGGTCATCGCGCGCTGGGAAGCGCTCGGTCGCGAGATGCAGACCGCGCCCGGATACGCCGATCTCATGGGCAAGCTCAGCTCGTCGGCTTCGTTCAAGGACAGCGCGGCGTTCACGTCGACCGTTATCACCTCGTATCGCGAAATGGGCGTGCTGATACCGCAGCTTGGATTGAAGCAACCGTAGAGACCGCGTCGCTCAAGGGGTAATCTCATGCAAACCCCGGGAGTGAACGAACATGGCGGATTTCGATCTTGTAGTGCGTGGCGGCAACGTGGCGGATGGCACCGGTGCTGCGATCAAGGAAGCCGACGTCGCGGTGAAGGACGGCAAGATCGCCGCCGTCGGCAAGGTGAGCGGGCAGGGCAAGGAAGAGATCGACGGCAAGGGCATGTTGGTCACGCCCGGCTTCGTCGACATTCACACCCATTATGACGGCCAGGCGACCTGGGATTCCTACCTTCAACCCTCGAGCTGGCACGGCGTCACCACGGCGGTGATGGGCAATTGCGGCGTGGGCTTCGCGCCGGTGAAGATCGAGGACCGCCAGCGCCTGATCGAGCTGATGGAAGGCGTCGAGGACATTCCCGGCGCCGCGCTCGACGAAGGCCTCAACTGGTCGTGGGAATCGTTCGGCCAGTATCTCGACGCGCTCGACGCCAAGCCGCGCGACATGGATCTCGGCGCCCAGCTCCCACACGGCGCGCTGCGCGTCTTCGTGATGGGCGAGCGCGCCGCGCGTCTGGAAGAAGCGACCTCGGAGGAGGTGGCGCAGATGCGCGCCCTGACCACGCAGGCGATGCGCGATGGCGCCATCGGCTTCTCGACCTCGCGCACGCTGAACCATCGCACGGTGAAGGGCGATCCGACGCCGTCGCTGCGCGCCTCGGAAGAGGAACTGCTCGGCATCGCGCTCGGCATGAAGGATGCCGGCCGCGGCGTCATCGAGTTCATCTCCGACTTCAACACGCCGAACCCGGAGAGCGAGTTCGAGATGCTCGACCGGCTGCTGACCGCCTCGGGCCGCCCGTTCTCGGTCTCGCTGGCGCAGCGTCATTCGCGGCCCGACGGCTGGCGTCGCCTGCTCGGCCTCGTCGAGGGCCTGGTCGCCAAGGGCCACAGCGCCAAGGCGCAGGTCGCGCCGCGGCCGATCGGCGTGCTGCAGGGCCTGCAGGCGAGCCGCATCCCGTTCTCGATGTGCGCCGCCTACAAGGAAATCCAGCACAAGACGGTCGAGGATCGTCTGGCGATCATGCGCGATCCAGCCTTCCGGGCACGCATCCTGAAGGAGAGCCAGGAGCCGATGCGCTCGGAGATGGCCGCGCGCCTCACCGACTTCGATCGCATGTTCCCGCTGGGCGATCCGCCGAACTACGAGCCGCCGCAGGAGACTTCGTTCGGCGCCCGCGCCGCGCGCGAGGGCCGCGATCCGCGCGAGCTGATCTACGACTACCTGATCGAGGGCGAGGGCAAGAACTTCATCTTCGCGCCGTTCGCCAACTACGCGGCCTACAATCTCGACTGCTGCAGCGAGATGATGCAGAGCCCGCATACGCTGATCGGCCTCGGCGACGGCGGCGCGCATGTCGGTCTGATCTCCGACGGCTCGTACCCGACCTACCTGCTCCAGCACTGGGGCCGCGACCGCAAGCAGGGCCGGCTCGACGTGTCGTGGCTTGTGAAGCGCCACACGCAGGACAATGCCCAGGCCGTCGGTCTCGGCGACCGCGGTATCGTGGCGGTCGGCAAGAAGGCCGACCTCAACGTGATCGACTTCGACAAGCTCCGCGTCGAAGCGCCAATCATGAAGTGGGACCTGCCGGCAGGCGGCAAGCGCCTGCTGCAGCGCGCGACCGGCTACCGCGCGACGATCGTGAACGGCCAGGTCACGTACCGTGACGGCGAGGCGACCGGCGCGCTGCCGGGCCGCCTGGTTCGCGGCGCACGAGCCTAACGACCGGCCTGCAGAGGACCAACATCGAGAGCGATCAATCGCTCTTGATGTTGTTGTCCTTGATCACCTTGAACCAGCGTTCCTGCTCACTCTTCTGGAATGCGGCGAAGGCCTCGGGCGAACTGGCGACGATCTCCATGTCGATCAGCTCGGCGAACTTCTGTGCGACGTCAGGCGAGCCGGCCGCCTTGGTGAATTCGACGTTCATGCGATCGACGATCGCGCGCGGCGTGCCGGCCGGCACATAGACGCCCCACCACGAATAGGTCGGATAGGTCGTCAGGCCCTGTTCGGCCAGGGTCGGCACGTCCGGCAGGCTCGGTGCGCGCTTGTCGCCGGTGGTCGCGAGCGGCCGCAGCTTGCCGCTGCGGAAGTGCGGCTGCAGGGCGCCCAGCGTGGTGACGGTGATGTCGGTGACGCCGGCCAGCACGTCCTGCACCGTCGGGCCGCCACCCTTGTAGTAGATCTGGTTGAGTTCGAAGCCGTTGGCCTTCTGCAGGTAGGCCGTCAGCAGCAAGGCGCCACTGGCCGACAGCAACCCGACGCTCACCTTGCCCGGACGCGCCTTCGCGTCGGCGACGGCATCGCTCATGGTGCGGTAGGGGCGGTCGGGATGGCAGGCGACGGCGAGCGGCGCCCGGCCGACCAGCGTCACGCCGAGGAGTTCTGAGTCGCTGTAGGGCAGGTTCGGCGTGAAGGCAGGGCTCAGGATGTGGCTGTCGAACGTGATCATCCAGGTCAGCCCGTCCGGCGGCGCCTTCGCCACGATGCCGGCGCCGATCGCACCCGCGGCGCCGGGCTTGTTGTCGATCACCGTCTGCCAGCCGGTGTTCTCGCTGACCTTCGCGGCGAGGAGACGCGCCACCGGATCGGTGGTGCCGCCGGGCGGGAAGGGTACGACGACACGGATCGAACCCCTCGGCCAGTCCGAACCCTGCGCCCGCGCGACGGCGGGCATGACCATCAACGGGAGCAGCGTTCGCCGGCGGAGGGTCATGGATCAGTCGCCCTTGATGTCGTTTTCCTTGATCACCTTGAACCAGCGCTCCTGTTCGCTCTTCTGATAGGCAGCGAACTCCTCGGGCGAGGTCGTCAGGATCTCCATGTTGAACTGCTCGATGAACTTCTGCGTCACATCGGGCGCAAGCACGGCCTTCTTCAGCTCCGCGTGCATGCGGTCGACGATCGGGCGCGGGGTCCCGGTCGGCGCATAGACGCCCCACCATGAGTAGGAGGGGAAGCTCTTCACGCCTTGCTCGATCAGCGTCGGGGTGTCGGGCAGCGCCGGCGTGCGCTTCTCACCGGTCACGGCGAGCGCGCGGACCTTGTTTGCACGGACGTGCGGACTGAAGGACGTCAGGCTGCCGATGGCGACATCGGTGACGCCGGCCAGGATGTCCTGGTTGAGCGGGCCGCCGCCCTTGTAGGGGATCAGGTTGAGGTCGACGCCGTTCTCTTTCTTGATGAGGGTCATCAGCACCAGCGCCTGGCTGGCGCCCAAAACGCCGACATTGACCTTGCCGGGCCGCGCCTTCGCGTCGGCGATCACCTCTGCAAAGGTCTTGTAGGGGCGGTCGGGGTGAGCGCAGATCGCCTGGGGCGTACGGCCGATCAGCATCACGTTAAGGAGCTCGGAATCCTTGTAGGCCAGGCCGGACGCGAAGGCCGGGTTCAGGATGTGACTGTCGAAGGTCAGCATCCAGGTCTGGCCATCGGGTGGCGACTTGGCGGCGATGGCCGAGCCGACCGCACCGGTGCCACCCGGCTTGTTGTCGATGAGGATGTTCCAGCCGGTATTCTCGATCATCTTGGCCTGGATGATGCGCGCCACCGGGTCGGTCGAGCCGCCGGGCGGGAACGGCACGATCACCTTGATGGCGCCCTTGGGCCAGTCGGCCGCGTTCTGGGCGCGCACGATGGCGGGTGCCGTCAGCGTCGTTGCGGCGGCGCCAATGAGCAGCGTGCGGCGCTTGAACGTCGTCATGTGATCCTCCCTGCGGATACGTCTTGTTGTGGGCGACCTTGCAGCGGCCGCTCCTTGTTCATGCTTTTACTTCAGCACCTTCCGCATCGGAAAGCCCGATGTTGTGCCGAAATTGTGGCGCGGGGAGCCGGCTTCCTCGTAGCCGTTCGCAAAGTAGAAGCGGCGTGCCGTTGCCGTGCTCGACAGGGTGCAGACGGCGTTGCCGCGCTCGGCCGCACGCCTTTCCAATGCGGCGAGGAGCGCCCGGCTGACGCCGCGGAAACGGGCATCGGGGGATACATAGTTGAGAGTGATTTCGCCGCTGTCGGTGACGGCGCCAACGGCGATGATCGCTCCCTCCTGCACGGCGACCATCAGGGAATTGCCCGGCTGGGTGATCCAGCTCCTGAAGACATCGGGAGTCTTGTTGCCGAGCCAGCGCGCCAGGATCTCGGGATGGCCCTGGTGATCGAGGACGCAGAGTTCGCGAATGGAGCGCCGCATGACCTCGCAGCCCTGAGCGGCATCGGCTTCCGTGGCGTCGCGTATGTGGATCGTCATTCGCGGTCGGAAATCATGAAGGGGTTGCCGTCCGGGTCCTTGCCTTCACAGCGTACGAGGCCGGGACCGGACATGAGTTTGGACATCCGGGCGCCGCGGGAGATCAGCTCCTGGCGGGCGGCTTCGATGTCGGGAGCCCAGAAGGCGATCTTGGGCGGGCGCCGGCCGACTTCGGAGGTGCCGTTGTGCAGGGCGATGACGCAGCCGTTGGCGTCGAATTCCTTCCACCCTTTTTCGTCCTTCTGCAGGCGCAGGCCGAGTACGTCGCGGTAGAAGGCGGTCATTCGCGGCATGTCCTTGGTGAAAAGCACGACGCGGCGCATGGAAAGTTTCATGGTGGCTCCCCGATCTGGAGGGAGCAGGCCACGGATCGATTTTTTTGCCAAGCGGGGCGGTATTGGCTATTTACCGGCCATGTCGCTCATCAAAGGTGAAACCGGCGAGTGGGAGATCGTCCTGGGGCTGGAAGTGCATGCCCAGGTGGTTTCCGACGCCAAGCTCTTCTCCGGCGCGCCGACCACGTTCGGCGCCGATCCCAACACCCAGGTGTCGCTGGTCGACGCCGCCATGCCCGGCATGCTGCCCGTGATCAACGAGCGCTGCGTGGAGCAGGCGATCCGCACCGGTCTCGGGCTCAATGCGCAGATCAACCTGCGTTCGATCTTCGACCGGAAGAATTACTTCTACCAGGATCTGCCGCAGGGCTATCAGATCTCGCAGTACAAGGATCCGATCGTGGGCGAGGGCGTGGTCGAGATCGACCTGCCCGACGGCAAGACGCGCACCATCCGCATCGAACGGCTGCATCTCGAGCAGGATGCCGGCAAGAGCCTGCATGACCAGCACCCGAGCCAGACTTATGTCGACCTGAACCGGTCGGGCGTGGCGCTGATGGAGATCGTCAGCAAGCCCGACATGCGTACCTCCGACGAGGCTGCGGCCTATCTCGCCAAGCTGCGCTCGATCGTGCGTTACCTCGGCACCTGCGACGGCAACATGGACGAGGGCTCCATGCGCTGCGACGTGAACGTCTCCGTGCGCAAGCCGGGCGACGAGCTGGGCACACGCTGCGAGATCAAGAACGTGAACTCGATCCGCTACGTGAAGCAGGCGATCGAGTACGAAGCGCGCCGCCAGATCGAGGTCATCGAGGGCGGCGGAAAGATCACCCAGGAGACGCGCCTGTTCGATCCGGGCCGCGGCGAAACGCGCTCGCTGCGTTCCAAGGAAGACGCGCAGGATTATCGCTACTTCCCCGATCCCGACCTGCTGCCGCTGATTTTCACGCAGGAGTATGTCGACCAGATCCGCGCGACCCTGCCGGAACTGCCGGATGCGCGGAAGAACCGGTACATCAAGGATTACGGCCTCTCGCCCTACGACGCGGGCGTGCTGATCGCGGAGAAGGAGACGGCCGAGTTCTTCGAGGCCGTCGCCAAGGGCCGCGACGCCAAGCAGGCCGCCAATCTGGTGATGGGTGACTTCTTCGCCATGCTGAAGCGGCGCGGCGCCACCTTCGAGACCTCGCCGATCAGCGCCGTCAACCTCGGCAAGCTGCTCGACCTGCAGGCCGACGGCACGATCTCGGGCCGCATCGCCAAGGACCTGTTCGTCGCCATGGAAGAGACGGGCAAGGACCCGGCCGTCCTGGTCGAGGAACGTGGCCTGAAGCAGGTGACGGATACCGGCGCGATCGAGGCCGCCATCAAGGCCGTCATCGACGCCAACCCGGGCCAGCTCGCGGCCTACAAGGCGAAGCCCACGCTGTACGGCTGGTTCGTCGGCCAGGTGATGAAGTCGACTGGCGGCAAGGCCAACCCGAAGGTCGTGAATGAGTTGCTGAAGAAAGCGCTCGACGCCTGACGATGACCGCCAAGCTCTACGCCATGACCTGCGGCCGCCTGGTCGGTCGCCTCAAGGACATGATCGAGGGCGAGGACGGGCAGGTGGCGCTGCCCATTCCTTCCTACCTGATCGAACATCCCAAGGGACGGGCGGTGTTCGACACCGGCATGCACCCGCAGTGCCGTACCGATGCGGCCGGCCGCATGGGCGCCGGCGTCGCACGCATTTTCGGCTTCGACCAGTACGGCCCAGACGACGATATCAAGTCCCGGCTGGAATCGATCGACCGCGATCCCGGCAAGATCGACTTCATCGTGAACAGCCACCTGCATTTCGACCATGCCGGCGGCAACGAACTGTTGCCCAACGCCACGATGGTGGTGCAGAAGCGCGAATGGGAAGCAGCGCAGGATCCCGAGCTGGCCACCAAGGTCGGCTTCTTCCGCGCCGACTTCGACCACGGCCACAAGCTGAAATTGGTGGAGGGCGAGCATGACCTGTTCGGCGATGGTTCCGTCGTCTGTATCCCGACCTACGGTCACACGCCCGGACATCAATCGCTGAAGATCCGGACCGAGGCGGGCGAGATCGTGATCACCGGCGACGCCTGCTACTTCTGCCGCACCTTGCGCGAACGCCGCCTGCCACGCTTCGTCTACGACCGCGAGCAGATGCTGGCCTCGCTCGACCGGCTCGAAGCCCTGGAGAGAGGCGGCGCCCGCCTGTTCTTCGGCCACGACCCCGACTTCTGGAAGGACGTGCCGCAGGCGCCGGTGCCGGCGTTCTAGCCTCACACCATTGCGACGAGGATCACCGAGGCGGCGGTGACGAGGACCAGCAGCGGCACCGCCCAGATCAGGAACAGGTAGAGCTGCTCCTGCGCGTAGCGGCCCAGCCAGCGGCCGACCAGGTTGAAGCGGAACAGCAGCACGTTGACCATCAGGCTGACGCCCAGGGTCAGGTAGTTGAGGGCGAACAGCCGGCTCACCGGATTGTCGCCGGCGCCCAGCACCTGATAGGTCGAGTTGACGGTGAAGTTGAGCGCGATCACGGCGAACAGTCCGCCGACGATCAGGTTCACGAACTCGAACGTCTCGATCTGGAAGACGCCGTCCTCGACCCGGTTGAGCCAGATGCCCAGCAGCGGGATCAGCAGCGAGGCGAACAACGGGATGAAAATCGTGGCGATGACGCTGCCGGGCTCGCGCGTGATTTCGAGCGAGGCGACCACGCGGGCATGCGATGCGCCATACCAACCCGGCATCGGCTCGCTGGCCAGTTCGACCGCGCCGATCTGCCAGCCATCGAGCTTTGCGCCGGCAACGGCGCGGCTGTAGTCGAGATCGCGCTGCTCGTACTCCAGGGTCACGGTGTCGGCCGTCTGGTCGCGCACGGCCAGCTCGACCTGCAGGTCCTGGTGATCGAAGGGGAAGCGGCCGATATCGACCGGCGTGGTGAACTCCGCCGAGATCCGGCGTGTCATCTCGACCTGGCCGTCGGGAAAGAGGCGCAGGCCGATCGTCGAGTAACTCGGCTCGTCGCGCTGGTTGACGATCTCGACCTTGGGCACCCAGAGCTCGTCGAGCTGGGCCTGGGCATCGGCGCCGCGCAGGACCCTGGGCGGGCCATTGGCTTCGGCATCCGGCTTGCGCAGGCGCGTATCGACCCAGCGCAGGCGCAGGTCGACCGTGCCTTTAAAGGAACTCGTGTTCTCGCTGAAGGATTCGACGGCGAGAAACGCGACCGCGACCTTGACCTGGATCGGCAGGCCCTTGCCGGTGGGAAGGCCGGGGCGCGGCGTGTCGGCGGCGATCGCCGGCACGAAAGCAGCCGCCAGCCAGGCCACCCAGGCGGCGACCAGGCATCGCGCCAGGGTTCGGAGCGAGGTCTTCACGGCGCGGCCTTCTCGCGCTCGACGATGCGTTCGCCGAAACCGGCGAGGCGGCGGATCTCCGGCGCGAATTTGTCCGCATCCTCGATCGCCCCGGTGCGCTCGCCAGCAGTCATGGCGGCGAAGCGTCGGTCCAGCACGTCGAGCGGTCGCAGCAGGAAGCCGCGCACCACCACGAGGATCGCACCGGCCAGGATCACGATGGCGAAGATCGCCAGGCATATCTGCCAGACCAGGGACTGGCCGGCGGCCGCGCGGGAACTGCTGAAGTCGCGTGCGACGGCGATGACACCCAGCGGTTCGCCGGCGCCGTCGCGCAGGGGCACCAGCAGCACGCCGTAGGGCACGTCCTTGGCGTCGCGCGTGTAGCGCGTGGGCTCGCTGGCGGCGGAGATGTCGGCGTCGCTGGCGAGATCGCGCATCAGCGTGCCGTTGGTCGTGTAGAGGCGGATGAAGCGGCCGACGCGATTTTGCTCGCTGAGCACCGCCGGATTGATGGCGCGCGCATACTGGCGCAGCGGCTTCTCCTCGATGAAGACCGAGAAGTCGAGCCCGTAGGCGGCCTTCAAGCCGTCGATGATCGGTGCGAAGGCGAGGCCAAACTCGAAGCTGCCGACATGCTGTCCCTGCGCGTCGAGCACCGGGGCGACGCCGAAGATCGCGGGACCGCCGGCGGCGATCGCCAGTCCCTTGCGGGCGGCGTGTTCGCGGTTGACGGCCACGACCATCGGCCGGAACTGCGAGAGATCGTCGCCGAATTGCGCCGGCGCCTGGAGCCGCAGCAGCGACTGGGCCGGCGGCACGTGGAACTGCGCCTGGTCGACGCCGCGCCGGTCGCGCTGGATCGCGAACATCTCGGCGTACTCGGCCAGCAGCTTGTCGCGATCCTTCGAAGCCAGGGCCTGCCGTGTCAGCGGCAGCGAGGCGATGATGTCGGCGCGCGCCAGGGCTTCGTCGCCTGCGTCCTTCAACGCGGTGTCGATGATCGACTGCATGAGCTGGAACTGGCTCTGTTCGACCGAAGTGGTGAGGCCGCTGAACAGCCGGGTCGACATGAAGGTCAGACCCGCGACGACGATCACCACCGCGGCGATCAACGCCGCCGGTGCGCTCCGGCGAAATGTCATGAAGTCCCCCGACTTTCCGGGCAATGCCCGATACACCCTGATGATACGTGTCGCAGGGTGCAGGCGAAAGCGGGAGCGATTGCCGGCCGACGCATACCTGCGCCAGCCGGTCGCCAAGGCTGGCGTCAGTTCTGCGGGATGAACTCGATCATCAGGCCGCCGGTCTGCTCCGGCGCGACCAGCACGCGGTCGCCCTCGGCCAGGGCGAAGGGCACGTTGTTGGCGCTGAGCAGGCCCTGCAGCGGGCGCGCCCGCTCGACGGCGACGGCGGCGCCGACGACCGCGGGCAGCTCGCTCGGCGGCATCATCTCGAGCGCCTTGTACTCGAGCTGGAAGGCCAGCGGCGACCAGATCAGCAGTTCGACGGAACCCGCTTTCACCATCGTGCAGCCGTCGAAGATCTCCTCGACCGTGGCGCCCCAGGCCGCCTTCAGCGCCTTGGCGGTCTCCTTGGGCTTCTCGGCAACAGCGTGGATGGCCATCATGCCCAGCGCGCCGTTGGGATGGACGATCCATTCCGGCTCCATGAAGGCGTCGGGCGTCTCGTGCTTCACCGGGAACCAGGGCAGGGGGCCCGCGCTCTCGCCGACCACGACGCCGGCATCGACCTCGAACCCGTCCTCGGTCTCCCAGGCATGCGTGCGCTCCTCGCCCTCGAGTTCGGGGACGTTGAGGGCCAGGGAGACCAGCGCCGGGTCGCCCTGCAGCAGCTCGATGTAGTTGGGGATGTCGTCGCGGTCGGGCTGGAAGCAGATGCAGCGCGGCTCGACGCCATCGGGGGTGAGATTGAAGCCGAGCTGGCCCAGCCGGTTGGCGATTTCCGCCGGGTCCGACGCCGTCAGGGAGAGGTGGTCGATATCGCGTGCTGAAATTTTCATGCCCGCTCATATAGGCTTACACCCACCCTGCTCAAGTGCGATGCTGAGGCACCTGAAATCAAAGGGAGAATCGAACCATGTCCAAGATGACGCTCTACGGTATCTGGCTGAGCGGCCCGACCTACAAGGCGGGTCTCGCCATGTCCCTGATGGGCCAGTCCTTTGCCTACAAGCATGTCGACCTGCGGGCCGGCGCGCACAAGCAGCCGGACTATCTCGCCATCAACCGCTTCGGCCAGGTGCCGGCGCTGGTCGACGGCGACCTCAAGCTCTGCCAGTCGGGCTCGATCCTGCTCTATCTCGCCGACAAGTTCGGCAAGATGGGCGGCAAGACGGCCGAGGAAAAGGCGCGCGTGCGCGAGTGGCTGTTCTGGGAGTTCGACCGCCTGGCCTCGAACATCTACCGGCCCCGGGCGATCAAGCGCGGCTTCATGAAGGCCGACGACAACGTCCACCAGATGTACGTCAACCAGGCGGGCGACGCGCTGAAGGTGCTCGACGGCGCGCTCGCCAAGTCCGACTTCCTGGTTGGCAGCGAGGCGACCATCGCCGACGTCGCCGTCTATGGCGACGTGGCCTATTGCGAAGAGGGCGCGATCGACCTCACGCCCTACGCCAACGTGAAGGCGTGGATGGCCCGGATGGAGAAGCTGCCGGGCTTCAAGAAGTACGAAGACGTTCTGCCCAAGCAGGACGCCGCCTAGTCGACCCGGTTCAGGCGGCCAACGTCTTCTTCAGGGCGGGGGCCGCCTGATCCATCATTGCGCCGACCACTGGCGCAAGCTCGTCCGGCAGCAGGTCGATCGTCCAGACGATCCGGCTGCCGTCGCCTTCGGGGAAGACCTGAACGGCGGCGTTGTAGTGGCTGGCCCGTCCCTCGACGACGGCATAGACCAGCCGGCAATTCTCCTCATCGCAGGTGATCAGACGTTCGCGTGCCACCATGCCGTTGAAAAACGTCACCAGCCGGTCGCCCTTGTCCATCTGCAGCGCCGTCAGGAAGCCCGGTGCCACCCGGGTGTGGACCGCGCCGAAATCGCGCAGCGCGTTCCAGACCTGGGTCGCGTTGCCCGTGACGGGAATTTCCTTTTGCAGCGTTGCCATCAAGTTTCTCCTTCGTGGAGGACAAACATGATGACGCTCGCCGCCGGCGTCTGGCGGTTTCCGGACATGGTCGTCAGGCCTCCTGCATCTCGGCCCAGCTCGCTTCCACGGTCGCACGGTCGAGGTCGCGGGTGATGAACACCAGCCTGGACCGACGGTCCGCGTCGGGCCAGCGGGCGAGCAGGGTGGGCGGATGGAAGGTCCGGTGCACGCCGTGGATCACCAGCGGCTGGCTTTCGCCGACGACGTCGAGCACGCCTTTTACGCGCAGCAGCCGGTCACCCCAGGCCGCACGCACGGCCATCAGCCAGCGATTGAAAAGATCCCAGTCCAACGGCTTCTCGAAAGTGAGGCAGAAGGAGCCGATATGGGCGTCGTGCCGCGACCGGTCGTGATGGTGCGCGTGATCGTGTCCATGATCATGGGCTTCAGCATTGAGCCACGCCTTAACCTTGTCGCTCTTGCCCGAGGGATCGAATGGGCCTGAGTCGAACAGCAGGGCCGGATCGACATCGCCCTGCACGATCTCGAAGAGGGCCGCACCGGGATTGAGACCTGTCAGCCGTGCGCGCAACCCGGCGCTGGCGGCGATCTCGGCGAGGTCGGTCTTGCTGATCAGCAGCCGGTCGGCGACTGCGGCCTGTTTCACCGCCTCGGGGTGCTCGTCGAGTTGCCGCGCACCGTTCACGGCATCGACCGTCGTCACGACACCGTCCAGGCGATAGTCGTGACTGATCATCGGGTTATTGAGCAGCAACTGCAGAATCGGCGCGGGATCGGCGAGGCCGGTCGTCTCCAGCAGCACGCGGTCGAAGGGCGGCGTCTCGTCCCGGGCGCGGCGACGCGCGATGTCGCGCAAGGTCTTGTCGAGATCGCCCTGGATGGTGCAGCACACGCAACCCGATTGCAGCAACACCATGTCGCCGCCGACCTGCTCCATGAAGAGATGGTCGAGCCCGACCTCGCCGAACTCGTTCACCAGCACGAGGCTTCTAGCCATGCGCGGATCGCCCAGGACGCGGTTGAGCAGGGTGGTCTTGCCGCTGCCGAGGAAGCCGGTGATCAGCGTCACCGGCATGCGCTCGGCCGACTTGTCACGGTCGAACAGGCTCATCGTGACATCCTCGTGATTTGCATATGTAACAAGATAACGATGGCGCTTCTGCCTTGACGCTACAACCTGAGGGTATGACGCTTCCCGGATCAACAAGCATAAAAGGAGGGGCGTCCATGGACTCGAGATATCTTCAGGACAAGGAAGAGCTCAAGCGGCCGCAGCAGGAGATCGACGAAGACCGTCGCTCCTTCCTGACGGCGGGCCTCGTGGGCGGCGCGGTTGCCGCCGGCACGCTGGCCGCTGGCGTCGCGCATGCACAGCAGGTCGCCCAGGCGCCTGCACTGTCGAGCGCGGCTTGGTGGCCGCATCCCAAGTGGGGCAAGGACGACCAGGCCGGCGCTTCCAACTACATGACGCCGACCAAGGTCCTCGACACGGTGAAGCTGATCAAGGACGGCAAGATCTATCGCATCGGCCGGATCTACGAATCGGCCATGCCCAAGTTCGGCGAGCGCGCCTTTACCTTGCGTATCCCGGGCAGCCCCACGGGCGGCCCATATGGCGCCAACAAGCTGATCTACAACGACGAGTTCCTGTCGACCGAGATCGGCCAGACCGGCACCCAGTTCGACGGCCTCGCCCATATCGGCATCCAGATGGGCAAGGACGGCGACAAGAACGAGATGCGTTACTACAACGGCGTAACCGATCAAGAAATGAACGGCGCCTATGGCATGAAGAAGCTCGGCATCGAGAACGTGAAGCCGTTTTTCACGCGCGGGCACCTGTTCGACGTCGAGGCGCTGAAGGGCGCACCCATGGAGGCTGGGCAGGAGATCACCGTCGCCGACCTCAAAGCCACGCTGCAGAAGCAGAACATGCAGGAAGCCGACATCAAGGAAGGCGATGCCGTGTTCTTCAACACCGGCTGGGGCAAGCTCTGGATGAAGAACAACGACAAGTTCAACGGCGGCGAGCCCGGCATCGGGATGGAAGCCGCCAAGTGGTTCATCGACAAGGGCATCGCGCTCACCGGCGCCGATACCTGGGCGACCGAAGTGGTGCCCAATCCGAACAAGGACCTGATCTTCCCGGTCCATGCCGAGCTGATCACCAAGAACGGCATCTTCAACCACGAGAACCTGGACTTCACGGCGCTGATCGCCGATCGCAAGTACCAGTTCGCCTACATCTTCTCGCCGGCTCCGATCCGGGGCGCGACGGGATCGAACGGCGGCCCGATCGCGGTGACCTGATCGGGCGCCACGCGGCGGCAGAACTCTCCCGCGAGGTGTGCGGCAGGTCGGGCTTGCGTTCGAGCACGGTCCGGCGCTTTGATGCCACAAAGTTCGGGAGGAGAGTTCAAGATGTCGATGGTTCGTCTGGCCGCCGCCGCGGCGCTCGGAGTCGTGCTTGCGTTGCCGGCCGGCGCGCAAGGAATCCCCAAGGTGCAGTCGCCCGAGGAAGTGGGTTTCCTCTCGACCCGCCTGAAGCGCCTCAGCGACCGCATGAACGAGGGCGTGAAGAACAACGAGCTGCCGGGCGCGGTCGTCCTGATCGCCCGCAACGGCAAGATCGTGATGTTCGAGTCCTATGGCTTCCGCGACAAGGACGCCAAGGTCGCGATGACCAACGACACGATCTTCCGCATCGCCTCTATGACCAAGCCGATCGTGACCCTGGCCGCGATGATGCTGATGGAGGAGGGCAAGCTCACGCTCGCCGATCGCGTGTCGACCTACATTCCGGCCTTCACCGACACCAAGGTCGCGGTGCCGAAGAAGAAGGATGACGGCACGGTCGAGATGGTGCTCGAGCCGCAATACCGGCCGATGACGGTGCACGACCTGATGCGCCACACGTCCGGTCTCACCTATGGCGCCGTCGGCGCCAACCAGGTGAAGCAGTCCTATCTCGACATGAAGGTCGCCGATCGCAACCAGACCAATGCCGAGATGGCCGACAAGCTTGGCAAGCTCGCGCTGCTCTACCAGCCCGGTACGACCTGGGAATATTCGATGTCGACCGACGTGCTGGGTCGCGTCGTCGAGGTCGCCTCCGGCATGCCGCTCGACAAGTTCATCGAGGAGCGGATCACCAAGCCGCTGAAGATGGGCGACACTGCCTTCGAGGCCAGCGCCGACAAGAAGGCGCGCGGCGCCAAGCCGATGAAGGAGGGGCCGAAGAACGAGCTGCCGGCGATCCCCGACATCACCGAGAAGTTCACCTGGCGCTCCGGCGGCGGCGGCATGGTCTCGACCGCGGCCGACTACGCCCGTTTCCTCCAGATGTTCGCCAATGGCGGCCAGCTCGACGGCGTGCGCCTGGTCTCGCGCAAGACCATCGACCTGATGACGGCCGACGCGCTGCCGCCCGACGTCAAGATGGGCGCCGACATGTTCCGCTTCGAGGCGCTGGAGCCCAGCGCCAACATGGGGCAGGGCTTTGGCCTCGGCTTCGCCGTGCGCAACGTGCAGGGCGTGAACCCGCTGCCCGGTTCGCCGAACGACTATTTCTGGGGCGGCGCCTACGGCACCTACTTCTGGCACGACCCGCGCGAGCGCATGTACGTGATCTTCATGATGCAGTCGCCGCAGGCCCGTCTGCGCTACCGCTACCTGATGCGCGACCTCGTCTACCAGGCGATGGTGAACTGACCGCAACAATAACTTCAATGAGAGGGCCGGCATCGTTCGCCGGCCGCCCTTGACGCTCCGCCAGCGGACAACCACGTTGGCGGAGCCCCAACCGTGTGCGGGGCAGGAGGCCTTGTCATGCAGCAGCAGGAACGCGACCTGATCTCGGGACTGTTCGATCGGCTGAAGCCGTTCGAGACGCAGCCGCGCGACGGCGAGGCCGAACAGTTCATCTGGGACCGGGCGTCCAAGCAGCCGGCTTCAGCCTATCTGCTGGTGCAGACCGTGTTGGTCCAGGAGCAGGCGCTGAAGGCAGCACAAGAGCGCATTACCGAACTGGAAGCGAAAGCCGCTGCCGCGCCGCAGGCGGGAGCCGGTTTCCTGGGCAGTGCGCCGAGGGTCGGACCGTGGGGCGCGCCGGCCGCTCAAGCCGCGCCGAACGGACCCGCGCCTTCGCCTGTTCCGTCCACACGCTCGCCGCTGCAGGCTGCCGTTGCGCCGCAACAGCAGCAGGCGGCGGGCGGCGGCAGCTTCCTGCGCACGGCCATGATGACGGCCGCCGGCGTCGCCGGTGGCGCGCTGCTGTTCGAAGGTATCCGTGGCCTGATGGGCAGCAATCCCGGGCCGTTCGGTCAGCAACAGGGGGCAATGGGAAGCGGCGCCACGCCGCCCGAATTGCTGCCGCCGGATGCGACGTCGCCGCAGCAGCAGGCCTATGCCGACGACCAGTCGGGAACCGACAATGGAGCCGACGACAATTACGACACCGCATCGCTCGACGATGGCAGCGGCGGCGGTGCTGGGGACGACGACAGCTGGGCCTGAACGGGCTTTCGATTTGTGTAAATAATGGGGGATGAGAGAGATGATCGAGCTTCACACGTGGGGCACGCCGAACGGCCGCAAGATTTCCATCATGCTCGAGGAGTGCGGGCTTCCCTACAGTGTGCACAAGATCGACATCTCGAAGGGCGAACAGCACAAGCCCGAGTTCCTGCGCCTCAGCCCGAACAATCGCATTCCGGCGATTCTCGATCCCGACGGTCCGGGCGGCAAGCCGTACAGCGTGTTCGAATCCGGCGCGATCCTGATCTATCTCGCCGACAAGACGAAGAAGTTCCTGCCGGCCGACGGCGCCAAGCGCTACGATTCGATCCAGTGGCTGATGTGGCAGATGGGCGGCTTTGGCCCTATGCTGGGACAGGCGCATCACTTCCTGCGCGCGGCTCCCTCCAAGATCGAATACGGCATCAAGCGCTACGTCGACGAAGCCAAGCGCCTCTATGGCGTGCTCGACAAGCAGCTCGCGGGCAACGCCTTCGTGGCGGGCGAGGACTACACCATCGCCGACATGTCGATCTTCCCCTGGGCGGCGCGCCACGAGTGGCACACGGTGAACCTGGCGGACTTCCCCAATGTGAAGCGCTGGTACGACATCGTGAACGCCCGTCCCGCCGTCACCAAGGGCATGGCCGTTCCGTACCTGAACTAGATGCCGGTCCGGTCCTGGCTCGGCGCGCTCGGGGCGGCTTCGCTCGCCCTGGCGCTTGCCGCCTGCGCGCAGCCGATGCCTCAGACGGCGTCATCCCCCTGTGCGGCATCGCTCCAGCCGGCGCTCGAAGTGAACCTGTACTTCGGGCGCGGCAAACCGTCGGGCGGCGAGGTCAGCGACCTCGAATGGGCGGCGTTCCTGTCCGAGACCGTGACGCCGCAGTTTCCGGCCGGCCTTACCGTGATCGATGCGAGGGGCCAGCACCGCGATCCGGCCGGCGTCATCGGCGCCGAGCGCACGAAGCTGCTGGTGATCGTCGTGTTCGATGCGCCGGCGCATCAGGCGAAGGTCGCTGCGATCGTCGAGACCTACAGGAAGCGCTTCGGTCAGCACGAGGTCTTCAGGGTCGAGCGGCCGGTCTGCGCCGGCTGACAAGCCGCGGTTCACGGGCTCGCCGAACCGCGTTAGATTTCAAACGGACAAGCCATCTCCAGGAGATCCAGCCCATGGCCAAGGACATCAAATCGCGCAAGACCGCCGCGCTCGCCACCCCGACAGACCTCGGCGCCAACGCCACGAAGGACCTGACCGGCGGCCTCAACATCCTCCTGGCTGATGTGGCGGCGCTCTACTGGAAGACCAAGAACTTCCACTGGCACATGTCGGGGCCGAACTTCCGCGACTATCACCTGATGCTCGACGAGCAGGCGACCGAGATCGACGCCATGACCGACGTGATCGCCGAGCGCGTGCGCAAGCTCGGCGGCACGACCCTGCGTTCGATCGGGCATATCTCCCGCCTGCAGCGCGTGCTCGACAACGATGCCGACTACGTGACACCGCTCGACATGCTCGCGGAGCTGCGTGAGGACAACAAGCAGCTCTGCGTCCACATGCGCACGCTCCATGAGCTGTGCGACGAGCACAACGACATCGCGACCGCGAGCCTGATCGAGAACTGGATCGACGAGACCGAGAAGCGCGTCTGGTTCCTGTTCGAGACGACGCGCCGCACTGAAGGCTGAGAGCGACGGAGAGAGGCGAGCGCTACTGGCGCTCGGCCCAGCCGATCATCTTCGAAATGAAGGCGTCGCAGGCATCCATCTGCGACTTCGCGACGAACTCGTTGGGCTGGTGAGCCTGCGAGATGTCGCCCGGGCCGCAGATGACGGTCGGGATGCCGTGGCTGCGGAAGATGCCGGCCTCGGTGCCGTACGGCACCGCGTAGGTGCGATTGCCACCGGTCCATTGCAGCGCGAGCTTGGCGGCCTCCTCGTTCTCCTGCGGCATCAGCCCCGGGACGAAGGAGCGGCGCTTGATCTTGATGTCGGCGTCGGGATGCTTGGCCTTCATCTTCGGCAGCAGCAGCTCGGCGACATAGGCTTCGGCACGGCGCTGCACTTCCCAGGGATCGTCGCCGGGTAGGGTACGATAGCCCCAGTTCAGCGTGCACTCGCGCGCGAGGATGTTGCCTGCCGTGCCGCCGGTCACGATACCGACGTTGATCGTCGTGTGGCCCGGCACGGTGTCGATGTCGGTGCGCTTGCGCCCCGAGAGCTCGACCTGCAGCTCGTTCAGCCAGTGGATGAAGTCGCCGGCGAAGTGGATGGCGCTGACGCCAAGATGCGTCATGGAGGAGTGGGCTTCGACGCCGGTGAAGGTGGCGATGATGCCGCCGCCGGCATTCTGCGCGTTCACGACGCCCATCATGGTGGGTTCGCCGACGATGACGGCCTGCGGACGCGGCACGTTGCCGACCAGCTTCTCGACCAGCGAATGGGCACCGAGGCAGCCGATCTCCTCGTCGTAGCTGAAGGCGAAGTGCATCGGCACCTTCAGCTTGGCCTTCTTGAGGGCAGGGACGTGGGCGAGGCAGGCGGCGATGAAGCCCTTCATGTCGCAGGTGCCGCGGCCGTAGAGATTGCCGTCGGCCTTCTCGGTCAAGGTCCACGGATCGGTGTCCCAGGGCTGGCCGTCGACCGGCACGACGTCGGTATGTCCCGAGAGGACGATGCCGCCTTCGCTCTCGGGGCCGACCGAAGCGAACAGGTTGGCCTTGGTGCCTTCCTCGTTGGGGACCAGCGTGCTCCGGATCCCGTGCTCGTCCAGGTAACCCTGGATGTACTTGATCAGGTCGAGGTTGGAATTACGCGAGGTGGTGTCGAACGCGACCAGGCGCTGGAGCATGTCGATCGAGGCAGATGTCATGGCCGGAGCGTCGCACGCTTCAGGCCAATGCGCCAAGGGCCTGTAAATACTTATGAAATCGCCCTGTCGTTTGACACTCCCGGTCGCCGCCGCTAGAACCGCCCGGCATCCGTCGTGGTTATGGTCGCCGGGGTCTTAACGGGTCTGCGGAGGGGTGGCCGAGTGGCCGAAGGCGGCGGTTTGCTAAACCGTTATAGGGAGATAATCCCTATCGTGGGTTCGAATCCCATCCCCTCCGCCATTCTCTGCCTCGCGAGCAGTCTCCGGCCCAATTGAGGACGCGAAAGCAAGTATTGGCGGGTATTTGCGACAGCACTTTCCGACCTCGCTCGCTCCTCGAATCCACTTTTCGTCTCTCTCAACGAGCGGCAGACTTCGCTCACCGTCTGGGGAATCCCGGATAGATAGAGAGACAGAATAACGAATAAGCGGAGCCTTCCATGCCCGATCGCGCGACTCTCCCGATTCTCGATCACGAACTGGCCGATGACGAGCTTCAGTGGATGAAGTCTGTTTACGAGGATTTCAGCAAGGCCCGCGCTTCGGCCGGCCCCGACTTCAACCCGAAGGACGCCTTGCGGGCCGTTCTGGCCCGAAAGGAATATCATTTGTCCGCCGCCCCGGATTTGACCGGGCCGGGCCCGTGGCGTTTGGGCCAGAACAAGCACGGCCGGGGCGTCGCGGCGGTGTTCCTGCCGAAAGTCGAGCTTCACGCACATAGCGCCAGCCGCACCGATCAGTTCCCGATGTATGTCGTGGGCGAGGCGGAAGGCTTTTCGATTGATGAAAGTGGCAAGGCGATGATGACGCCGGTGGTCGATGGCGGCCACTTCCACAACGCACCCGGCGCCCCGCATGCCTTCGTGCCGAAAGTTGGCGTGCCCAAACCTGACAACTGGGAGATTGCCTTCATCGCGATCACGCCGCGCAATCTGAAGGAAGATACCCAGCGCGTCTCGGACGAGGTGCGGGCGCTTTACAAGCAGATTGTCGGTCAGGACGCCCCTTTGGGTGTTTAACGCTACCCGAGGCGCAGGCACTCAAGATCGTCGTAATCGGGGTTGGCTTCGTCGCCCTTGTTTCGTATCGCTGTACACGCACGCGATCTTTTCGAGGACAAGCTCACGTCAGTGACCCGCCGCGTGATTATCGCGACCGCAACTTTCGCCGCGGCCGGCCCGGCTGGCGCGCAAACGCAAGGAAAAGCCATGACGACCGAGAGCGGCCTGAAAATCATCGACACGACCGTCGGCACGGGCGCGAGCCCCAAGACCGGCCAGACCTGTGTCATGCACTACACTGGATGGCTCTACGAAGGGGGCACGAAAGGCCGGAAATTCGATTCTTCCGTCGACCACGGCTCGCCCTTCGAGTTTCCCATCGGCATGCAGCACGTCATCGGCGGCTGGGACGAGGGTGTCGCGACCATGAAGGTCGGCGGCAAGCGAACGCTGATCATCCCTCCCGAACTTGGCTATGGAGGACGGGGCGCCGGTGGCGTCATACCGCCCAACGCCACGCTGATTTTCGACGTCGAGCTGCTGGGCATCAAGTAAGCACCTTCGTGTCGGGTTGATTTGCCAACCTCATGGCGCCATCGACGAGCTGTGCGACGCCTTTAACGCCAGCGGTGTTCGCCTGCAGCGGAGGTCGGGGCGCGAAGTTGCAGCAATGTCGAAGTTGCCGGCCTAGAGCAGCCGCGGGTCCCAGGTCACGCCGGTCTTCGTGACCTTGGCTGGAATCCCGACCGCCAGCGAATTTCCCGGAATGTGGCCGGCCACGATGCTGCCCGCGCCGATGATCGAGCCGGCTTCGATATGCGAGCCCTTGAGGACCATCGTGCGCTGGCCCAGCCAGACGCGGTCCTCGATGGTGACGTTGCGCGCCGGATTGATGCGCTTGCCGCTCTCGACTTCGACGATCGAGTGCATGTCGCTCACCGTAATGTCGATGTCGGCGGCCAACAGGCAGCCGGTGCCGATCTGGATCCGGCCCGGTTCGTGAAGCATCACCCGCACGAGGCCGGTGATGCCGGTTTTCTGCCCGATCACGACCTCGGCCTTTTCCTCGGCGTGGATGAAAAGCCCGCCGAGTGAGCAGCCCTTGCCGATGAGGACTTTGCAGTTGGAGCCGAGGTTCAGTTGGAGATTGTACGCCGCGGCGCCTGGTCCGATGGCGACGTGGTTTCCACTCCCGCGGGCTGTGATTTTGCCGTGAAGGCGCGAATCGTCCTTCGAGCAGGAGATGGTGTTGTGAACGCCCTGGTTCACGATGTTCAGGCTCATGGACGCCACATTACAGGTGCCCGCATTACTGCGTACTGACGGCAATTGCGTCGGCAGGCGGAACCACAGCGGGATTGACCGGAAATCTCAGGTCTGTAGGGATTGGGCGCACTTAAAAGCCCGATCGACTGAACCCGAGGAAACGTAAATGACCCAGAAGGCAGCGGCAGCGACCAAGAAGCCGGTCCGCCCCGATCTCGACGCCGAACTGAACAACCTTGCGATGTCGAAGGAGGCGCAGCCCCTGTTCGACGCCGTGAAAGCGCATATCGCCGAGAACGTCGCGCCGATCACCGAGGAGTTCTTCCGTCTGGGCGAGGGCCGCAAGGACCGCTGGAGCTGGGCGCCGGGCCAGCTCGAACTGCTCGAGGGCGCCAAGAACAAGGCCAAGGCTTCGGGCCTGTGGAATTTCTTCCTGCCGCATTCGGAGATCGGCCGCGGTCTCACCAATCTGGACTACGCCTACATCGCCGCCGAACTGGGCAAGTACCAGCTCGCGTCCGAGTCGCTGAACTGCTCGGCGCCCGACACCGGCAACATGGAAGTGCTGGAGAAGGTCGGCACGCCCGAGCAGAAGGAAAAGTGGCTGAAGCCGCTGCTGAACGGCGAGATCCGCTCGGCCTACGCCATGACCGAGCCGGGCGTCGCCTCTTCGGATGCCAAGAACATCGCCACGCGCGCCGAGCTGGTCGGCGACGAGTGGGTGCTGAATGGCGAGAAGTATTACATCTCCGGCGCCGGCGACCCGCGCTGCAAGATCATGATCGTCATGTGCAAGACCAGCCCTGACGCCTCGCCGCAGTTCCAGCAGTCGCAGATCCTGGTGCCGATCGGCACGCCGGGCCTCGAGATCGTCGGACCGATGACCGTGTTCGGCCATGACCATGCGCCGCGCGGCCACATGCACCTCAAGTTCAACAATTGCCGGGTGCCGGCCTCGAACATGCTGCTGGGCGAGGGCCGTGGCTTCGAGATCAGCCAGGTCCGCCTCGGACCGGGCCGTATCCATCACTGCATGCGGTCGATCGGCGCCGCCGAGAAGGCGCTCGACCTGATGGTCAAGCGTGGCTCGACCCGCACCGCGTTCGGCAAGCAGCTGATCGCGCTGGGCAAGAACCTGGAAGTGGTCAGCCGTGCCCGCATCGAGATCGAGGCGATGCGCCTCATGGTGCTGAAGGCTGCCAAGGCGATGGACGTGCTGGGCCATCGCGAGGCCCGCGTCTGGATCAGCATGGTCAAGGCGATGGTGCCGGAGAAGGCCTGCCTGATCATCGACCAGGCGATGCAGATCCACGGCGCCACCGGTATCTCGCAGTGGTCGCCGCTGTCGGAAATGTACATGAACCAGCGTCACCTGCGCTTCGCGGACGGCCCGGACGAGGTTCATCACATGGTCGTCGGCCGCGCCGAGATCAGCCGCCACTAGGACGGTGCGTCGGGTCCGGCCTTGACAGGCCGGACCCGACGTAATTTTGTTGCGTTAGTTGACGAGACTGGAAGACCGGATGAAGGCGACTAGGACATCCCTGCAAGCGGCCCTCGTGGCACTCCCGTTCCTGCTGGGCGGCTGCGAGGCGGCGACGTCTTTACGGGGTGCAGGCCTGTCTGATCCGAAGCTCATGAAGAGCATCGACGATGCCTACGAGGCTCGCGATAACTGCCTGGCCGCAAACGTCCATTTGGCGGATGCCTACAGCAACAGCGCGCAGTCGCTTGCGGCCAATGTCGCGGCGTCCTGTCAGACGCAGACCGATGTGCTCAATGCCCTCAGCAATCCCTACGGCGATCCGAGGATCACCGCGGCGATCCAGCGGGATTCGAGCTTCCGCGCCATGCGCTACGTGCTGAAGGCGCGCGGGCAGGGCTGACGGGCTTTCGCGCCTAGACGCGACGCCAGATCGGCGCGCGCTTCCTCACCTGATCGAGCAGCGACCAGTCGCCCTGGTCGACGACATGGCCCTTGGGGAAGGGCGAGCGCGGCTCCTGGCCGAGCGCGCGCATCACGCGGTCGTCGCGGTAGTAGCAGAGCAGCACCACGCGATTGAGCGCGAAGAGCGGTGCACCGCCTTCCTGCTTGAAGCGGCTGGCGATCTCGGCACGACGTTCCGCTGCGAGGTCGGCAAACGCGCCCTCCGACAGCGTGGCGAGCTGCTTCAGCGCCGTCTTTGCGTCGGCGGTATCGCGTTCCAGGCTTTTGACAATGTCCGCGAAGATCAGCTCGTCGTCGGCGCCGGGCACGCCATGAGTGCTGCTGGCGGGGATCATGATGCCGGCCAGCACGCGCAGGTCGCGGGCTTCGGCGTCGGTCAGGGTCTCGTATTTCATGTCGATCGGCCTCAGTCGAAGAGCGTGGCGTCGGCAAGGCGCCGCTTGATGTTGTCGGCGATGTAGAGCGCCAGCGCCTGGATGGTGGAGGTTGGGTTCACGCCGCCCGACGTGACCCAGATGCTGCCGTCGATGACGAACATGTTCTTCACGTCGTGGCTGCGGCCCCATTCGTTGACCACGGACCGCTCGGGATCGATGCCCATGCGCGCGGTGCCCATTAGGTGCCAGCCGGCATTGAGCATCGGGGCTTCGCCACCGATGTTCTTCGCGCCGGCGGCCTCCAGGATCTCCTTCGAGCGCGCGACGCCGTGGGCGATCATCTTCTTGGTGTTTTCGCTGAGCTTGTACTCGATCTTCGGCGCGGGAATGCCGTTGCTGTCCTTCAGCACCGGATCGAGCGTGACCCGGTTGTGCTCCTCGGGCAGGTCCTCGCAGATCGCCGAGAGGCCGAGCTTGCGATTGAAGATCGTGCGGTAGACGTCGTGATGGGCCTCGCCCCACGGCAGGAAGCCGCGCGCGGTGTTGGCGATCGCGTCGACAATCATGCCGGCGCCACGGTGGAGCTGCAGCGTGTAGCCGCGCACGAAGCCCCGAGCCCGGTCGGTCTCGTAGAATTCCTGGCTCCACAGCGAGAGCTGCGCGCCGGTGTTGCCGTCGATCGGTTCGTCGACATAGCCGTAGGTGTGGGCGAACGGATGGAACATCAGGTTCTTGCCGACGAGCCCGCTCGAATTGGCGATGCCGTTGGGGAATTTGCCCGAAACCGAATTGAGCAGAAGGCGGGGCGTGCCGATGCCGTTGCAGGCGACGATCACCATCTCGGCCGGCTGGAAATGCTCCTTGCCGTCCGCATCGTAGTAGATCGCGCCGGTCGCGAGACCATCGGGGCCGACCGTGATCTCGCGGACCCGCGCACGCGTGCGCAACTCGACGCCGGCGCGGAGTGCATGCTGCCAATAGGTGACGTCGGTGCTGGCCTTGGCGCCCTGGGCGCAGCCCGGCGTGCAGTGGCCGAGATTGATGCAGGGCGCGCGGCCGTCATATTCGGTCGTGGCGATGGCGGAGTCCGAAGGCCACCAGTGCCAGCCGAGCTTGTTCATCGCCTCGCCGAAGCACTTGCCGGTCTTGCCGAGCGGCAGCGGCGGCATCGGCAGGTCGTGATGGGGGTAGGCCGGATCGCCCGAGAGGCCCGCCACGCCCATCATGCGGTCGTTCTCGGCGAAGAACGGATCCAGGGTGGCGTAGTCGACGGGCCAGTCGTCGGCCACGCCGTCCAGCGTCTTCACCCGGAAGTCGGACGGATGCAGGCGCGGATAGTGCGCCGTGTACATGATGGTGCTGCCGCCGACGCCGTTGAAGTTCACGACCTGGATCGGCGAGGTGCCGTTGTTGATCGGGTAGTCGGTCTCGCGCGCCCGGCGGTTCGGATTGATGGCGAAGTCGCTGAACAGGCGGGCTTCCCAGTCGCGGCCGTTGGTCGGGTAATCGGTCGGCTTCACCCAGTCACCCTGCTCGAGGCAGAGGATCCGCATCTTGGTGTCTGCCAGGCTCCAGGCCATCGCGGCGCCCGAGGCGCCGGAACCGATGATGAGGACGTCGACCTTGTCGTGCATGAGCGTGTTTCCGTTAGCGGGCGAGATGCTGGCTTATGGCTTCGGCGGCAAGCGCGTGGCCCTTAGGGTTCCAGTGTCCGTCGTTGGCGAAGTGGTAAGCAAGCGGCGTTCCTTGTGCCTCCATGAGCGGCTGCAGGTCCAGCACGTCGATGCCACGACGTTGCAGGGCCACCACGAAGGCCGTGTGGATGCGGTCCTCGACGGCGCGGGAGTTGCCGACCCAGAGCGCGCGCGACGGGATCAGCACGACGAGCGTGCGATAGCGCTCGGCGATCGCCTGGAGCTTGTTGGCCGAGACTTCGATGACCGCGGGGGCGTACTCGTTCCTGGTGATACCCTCCAGGTTCGGGACGATCAGGCCGGCCTCGACCGCGACGGCCCGCAGCCAGGGCGTCTGGTGAACGACCGTCAGGGCGAAGAGATAGAAAGCTGAGTGGCCCGACAGCCAGTTCCGGAGCGAAAAGCCGCCAGAGGACGGCGCGGCGCCCGCCGGAGTACCACGGTAGGCGTGGAGGTCGTTCTCCATGCAGATGGCGACCACGACCCGGCCGGCCTTCGAGCCCAGGGTCCGGGCATAGGCCAGAAGGGCGGCGTAGCCGTCGAGGTCAGTTGGCGTCGACAGATTGAAGGTCTGCCGCCCGGTCAGCGCCTGGAGCCGGTCGGAGAACCGCTCCTTTGCTTCGACGCCCCAACCCCAGGTGAAGGAATCGCCCACGACGAGGATGTCGTCGCCCCCGGCGGTCGCGACGTTGCCAGAATCGCGCAGGCCGTGCGCGTTTATGCGGACCGAGACGTCGTAATCGCCGGTATTCTTGGCTTGTCGGGCATCGGTGCCAGGCTGGCCGAGCATGAGCGAACCCACCGGATAGGTGAACTCAAACCGCCCCGACGGCTCGAAGGCGGGGAGAAAGAGGCGCGTCAGTCCCTCCGCGAGACCCAGTCCCACGGCCAGGGCAACCACGACCAGGACACCCGCCAGGGCAGCCCGGATTTTCCGGGGCGCTTTCTGGCCGGTTTCGGATCGTGGCACCTGGGGGCTGGCTTCGACGCTCATGTTCAAGCAAGACTGGCGGCAGAGTATCAGCGAAGAAAGAGCGTTCCCATGCCGGATACCAGCCTCGCCAGGCCCGCCGCCACGAAGACCGAGCATTTCGACGTCCTTATCGTCGGCGCCGGCATTTCAGGCATCGGCGGCGCCTATCACCTGACGCATCAGTCGCCCGACCGCAGCTTCGTGATCCTGGAGACGCAGGAGAGCTTCGGCGGCACCTGGCTCACTCACAAGTATCCCGGCATCCGCTCCGACAGCGACCTGCACACCTTCGGCTATCGCTTCAAGCCGTGGAAGGGCAAGCCGATCGCGACCGCGCACGAGATCAAGACCTACATGGGCGAGGTCATCGAGGAGAACGACCTGGCGCGGCACATCCGCTATCGCCACCGCATCGACTCCGCCACATGGTCGAGCAAGGACAATCTCTGGACGATCGACGGCGTGCGCACCGACACGGGCGAGGCGGTCCGCTTCACCGCCAACTTCCTGTGGATGTGCCAGGGCTACTACCGCCATTCGGTCGGCTACACGCCGGAATGGAAGGGCATGGAGAGCTTCAAGGGCCAGACCATCCATCCGCAGAACTGGCCGGAGACTCTCGACTACGCGGGCAAGAAGATCGTCGTGATCGGTTCCGGCGCCACCGCCGCGACGGTCATCCCGGCGATGGCCGACAAGGCCGGCCACGTCACGATGCTGCAGCGGACGCCGACCTATTTCATTCCCGGCCGCAACGCCATCGAGCTCGCCGAGACGCTGCGTCAGCTCGAGGTCGACGAGGAGTGGATCCACGAGATCGTGCGCCGCAAGATCCTGCACGACCAGTCGGTGTTCACGCGCCGCGCCTTCGAGGAGTCCGACAAGGTCCGGGGCGAGCTGCTGGCCGGCGTCCGCGCCCATGTCGGCCCGGACTTCCCGATGGAGCCGCATTTCACGCCGAGCTATCGGCCATGGCAGCAGCGCATCGCGTTCGTGCCCGAGGGCGACCTGTTCAAGGCGATCCGCGCCGGCAAGGCCTCGGTCGAGACCGACGAGATTGACCGCTTCGTGCCGGAGGGCATCCTGCTCAAGTCGGGCAAGGTGCTGGAGGCCGACATCATCGTGACGGCAACCGGCTTCCACCTGTCGGTGATGGGCGACATCGCCTTCACCGTCGACGGCAAGCCCGTCGATTTCGCAAACACCGTGACCTATCGCGGCATGATGTTCACCGGCGTGCCCAACATGGCCTGGGTGTTCGGTTATTTCCGTGCGAGCTGGACCCTGCGCGCCGACCTCGTCGGCGACTTCGTCTGCCGCCTGCTGGACCACATGGACAAGCATCAGGCCCGCAAGGTCGAGGTCGCGCTGCGCCCCGAGGACAAGGACATGGCGCTGCTGCCCTGGATCGATCCGGAGAACTTCAATCCGGGCTACCTGATGCGTGGCATGCACCTGCTGCCCAAGCGCGGCGACAAGCCGGAGTGGCAGCACACGCAGGATTACTGGAACGAAAAGAACGTCTTTCCGGCCATCGACCTGGAGGATGGGGCGTTCGTCTACGGCTGATCGGCCGGCGCCAGGAGACAGACTGCAAGCTCGGGGGAGCGGGATGGAGCGGGGGAATACGCGCAGGGTCATTGCGGCCGGCGCCATCGGCAACGTGCTGGAATGGTACGATTTCGCGGTCTACGGCTACTTCGCCGCCGCGATCGGGCGGGCCTTCTTTCCCAGCGAAGACCCCGTCGCGCAGGTCCTGGCGGCGTTCGGCATCTTTGCCGTCGGCTTCCTGATGCGGCCCGTCGGCGGCGCGGTGATCGGCGCGATCGGCGACAGGCTCGGCCGCCGCGCGGCGCTCACATTTTCGGTGGCGGCCATGGCCATCCCGACTTTTCTGGTCGGCGTGCTGCCGGACTACCAGACGCTGGGCATCGCCGCGCCGATCCTGCTGACCCTCCTGCGCATGGTGCAGGGTCTGTCGGTTGGCGGCGAATACACGACCTCGATCATCTTCATCATCGAGCAATCGCCGCCCAACCGACGCGCCTTCGTCGGCGCCCTGGGCTGCTGCGGCGCCGTCGCGGGCATCCTGCTGGGCTCGGCGACCGGCGCGCTGCTGGCCTCGGTGATGTCCGAGCAGGCGCTGCAGAGCTGGGGCTGGCGCATGCCGTTCCTGCTGGGACTGGTGGTCGGCATTGCCGGCGTAGTCCTGCGCCGTCATGTCCATGAGGCGCCGCGCGGGGAAGCCAAGACGCGCTCGCCGCTGCTCGACACGATCCGCAACCATGGTCCGCTGCTGGGCAAGCTCGCGGCACTCTCGGTGTTCAATTCGGTCGGCTTCTACCTGATGTTCGTCTACATCGTGAGCTGGCTGCAGTTCGCCGACGGCGTCGCACCGGCCACGGCGCTCGCCATCAACTCTGCCAGCATGGTCGTGATGCTGCCGATCATGGTCCTGATGGGTTGGCTGTCGGACCGCTACGGACGGCGGCCGATGATGCTGAGCGCGGCGGCGCTGGGCTTCGTCGGTGCGCTGCCGTTCTTCTGGCTGATGCATCAAGGCCATCCGACGCTGATCCTGCTAGGGCAGCTCGGCTTCGTGCTGTCGGTGGGCGCCTTCATCGGCGGCCAGCCGGCGCTGATGGTCGAGGCCGTGCCCGCCGAGATCCGCTGCACGGCGATCGCGCTGGGCTACAACGTGACCCTGGGCATCCTGGGCGGCTTCAGCCCGCTGGTCGCGACCTGGCTGGTGCACCGGACGGAGAACGATTTCAGCCCGGCCTTCATGATCATGGCGGCCGCCGCCATCTCGTTTGCCGCCATCCTGAAATTCGACGAGACCTACCGCCTGAAGCTGCAGGCAGCCTAGGCTGCCTGCAGGGTCTCCCGGCTTTACTGGAGCTTGATGCCGGCCTCGGCGATCAGCTTGCCCAAAAGCTCGCGCTGGCCGGTTAGCCAGGTCTTGAACTCGGCTGGCGTCGTGGAGACGAGGTCTGCTCCCGTCGGATCGAGCCGTTCCTTCACCTTCGGGTCCTTGATCGCCTCGGCCACCACGGCTTGCATACGATCGACCAGGGCCGGCGGCGTGCCGCTGGCAGCGAACAACCCGTTCCAGTCGTTCAGGTCGAAGCCCGGATAACCGCTCTCGGCCAGGGTCGGCACGTCCGGGAAAGCCGCGGAGCGCTTGATGCTGGTGACGGCCAGCACGCGGGCGCGGCCAGCGGCGACCGGGGGGCGGATCGAGTTGGTGGTGATGATCACTGAATCGACGGCGCCCGCACCGATGTCGCGCGCGGCGTCGGCGCCGCCACGGTAGGGCACGTGGATCAGCTTGATTCCGGCCCGGCGTTGCAGCTCTTCACCCGCCATATGGGCCATGCCAGCCGCGGGCGGCGTGCCGTAGCTGATCGTGCCGGGCTTGGCCTTGGCCGCGGCGATGTATTCCTGAATGGTCTTCGACGGGAAATCCTGCTTCACCGCGACGACCTGCGGGAAGGTCGAGAGCAGCGACACCGGCATCCAGGTCTGGATGTAGTCGAACGGCAGGTCCTTCATCAGGAACGGGTTGGTGATCTGGTTGGCGGCGTCGACCAGGAAGGTCTGACCGTCGCGCGGCGCCTGCAGCACCGCATTGGCCGCGACCACGGCATTGCCGCCGGTGCGGTTGTCGATGATCACCTGCTGGTTGATGATTTCGCCGACCCTCAGGCCGATGTTGCGTGCCACCGTGTCGGCGGCGCCGCCGGCGGCGAAGGCCACGACCCAACGTACGGGGCCCTTGGGCCAGTCGCCTTGGGCAAACCCCTCGCGGGCGATGAAGGGAGCGGCAAGCGCCGCTCCCAGAAGCGTTCTACGGGCAATCCGGCTCATTTCTTTGGTTCCAGTAGTTCAGGCACCACCCAGAGCGCGGGCTCGCCGCGGGCAACCCTCTGGACGTTGTCGAAGCCGTTGCGCAGGCGGGTGATGTTGCTCTCGAACGTCGGGCCGGCGAGGTGCGCGGTCAGGATGACGTTGTCGAGCTTGAGGAGGGGATTGTCCGGCGGGGTCGGCTCCTCGTCGAACACGTCGAGGCCGGCGCCGAACAGGTTGCCGGCCGAGAGGGCGGCGGTCATCGCCTTCTCGTCGATCACGGGACCACGCGAAGTGTTCACGATGATCGCCGACTTCTTCATGGCGGCCAGCTCGTCCTTGCCGATCATGTGCCGGGTCGAATCGTTCAATGGCACGTGCAGCGAGATGATGTCCGAGTGCTTCAGGATCTCGGGCAGCAGGCGGAAGCGGACGCCGAGCGCGTCTTCCTCTTCCTCCTTGAGGCGGGCGATGTCGTAGTAGTGGACGATCATGCCGAAGGCGAGCGCCAGCTTGGCGACCTTCTTGCCGATCGTGCCGAGGCCGATGATGCCCAGCACGCGGTTGCGGACCTCATGGACGGTCGGCGGGGAGTTGCCGTGCCAGCGGCCGGCGGTGACGTTGCTGTGCTGGGTGATCAGCCGGCGCGAGACCGACAGCATCAGCAGCATCGCATGCTCGGACACCGCGACCGAGTTGGCGCCGCCGTTGGCGCACAGCGGCACGCCGCTCTTGCGGGCCGCGTCCAAATCGGCGCGGTCGTAGCCGGCGCTCAGCATCTGGATCAGCTTGAGATTCGGCGCATCCTTGAAGAGCTGCGGCGTCACATACTGCTGGATGAAGCCCACGAAATAGTGGGTGCCGGGCAGGGCAGCCTTCTGCTCCGGCGAATTGTGCAATGCCTTGACGATCTCGTAGCCCTTGGGGGCGAGGTCGTCGACCATCGACAGGGTGTCTTTGGGTCCGACGACGAGTACGCGTTCAACCATAACCATTCTCCTCAGACGACTTTCTCGAGTTTCTGCAACGAGCGCAGGTGCTTCGGCACGGGAGTGCCAGGGAAGGTGCTCGGCCAGTTGGTGTAGCTCACCTCGCCGACATAGATGTCGCCGCGGGAGTCGACGGCCAGCCCGTGCGGCGAGAGGAAACGGCCGGTCTGTTCGCCGGGCCCTTCCTGTCCGCCGAGGCGGGCGAGCGTCTTGCCCTTGCTGTCGACGATCGACAGCCGCGGGCCGAGATTGGTGTGATGGGTGTTCACCGGCATGCCGGGGCCCAGTTCGCCGATGATGAAGGTCGGGTTCTTCGCCCCGCCGCAGCAGTAGAGTGCACAAGGCCGGTGCATGTTGTTCCACTGGGCCTCGTACTTGCCGTTGCCGTCGAACACCTGCACGCGGTGGTTCTCGCGGTCCGCGACATAGACCCAGCCATCCTCGTCGGTAGCGATATTGTGCGCGATATTGAACTCGCCCGGATCGGTGCCGGTGGTGCCCCAGCACATCAAGTGCTTGCCGTCGGGCGAGTATTTGTGGACGCGGCTGTTGCCGTAGCCGTCGGAGACGTAAATCTCCCCCTTGGGCGAGAGGGCGGTGTGGGTGCAGCGATTGAACGGCTTGCCGCTCAGGAAGGGCGCGGGCTGGTTGGGCACGCCGATCGTCATCAGGACCTTGCCGTCGGTGCTGACCTTGCGGACCGTGTGGTCGCCGTCGTCGGTGCAATAGAGATTGTCGTCGCTGTCGATGTGGAGGCCGTGGGCCCGGCTGAACAGGCCTTCGCCCCAGGAGCGCAGGAAGTTGCCGTCCTTGTCGAACACCATCATCGGGTGGGCGCCGCGGTTGAAGACGTAGACGCGGTCCTTGCTGTCGCACGCCACGGCGGCGACGTCGCGGAACTCCCAGCCGTCGGGCAGCTTCGCCCAGTTCTCGACCACTCGATAGCGATACTCGCCAGTACCCAACACGACCGACATGACTGCTCCTCAGTGACCGGCGAGCATGGCGTCCGAGATTTTCTCGGCCGACATCAGCGTCGGGAAATTGGTGTTGGCGCAGGGCACCACGGGGAAGATCGAAGCGTCCACCACGCGCAAGCCCTGGACGCCACGGACCCGGCCCTGCGTATCGACCACGGCCATCGGATCGTCGTCGCGGCCCATGCGGCAGGTACACGAGGCGTGCCAGACGCCGATCGCGGCTTTGCGCACGAAGGCTTCGAGCGCGTCGTCGTCGTTCAGCACCTGGTCGAAGGTGAAGCCCTCAACCACGTAATTGTCGATCATGTAGCGCCGCAGGGCCGCCGGCCCGTCGAGCAGCGTGGCAACGAGGCGGGTCAGCCACTTGTTCTTGGTGTTGACCACGCCGATCTGGCGCACCCGGTCGCTGTAGGCGGCCGGGAAGGGCGCGTCGGTCACCGCGCGCAAGGCATCGGTCATCTGCACCGCGGCCATCATCTTGAAACCGCTCATCAGCCGGTCGAGGTCGCGCTTGTCGGACAGCAGGTTGAACTCGACGATCGGCTCGCTGCGCCAGTCACGCGAGGCGAGCTTGACCTGGCCGGTCTCGGAGTAGGTCTTGTTGATGAACGTCAGCAGCGAAGCGATCTGCTCGCCCACCGCATGCCAGGCCGACTTGCTGACCACGGCCACGAACATGTCGCCCTTGGGAATGCCGGGCAGGTTCGACGAATAGCGCAGGCCAACATGGATGTGACGCCGCGTATGCTCGCGCAGGCGGGCGCTGCGCTTGATGAAGGACGACAGCGCGATCGAGGGATGATCCATCAGCCGCTGGCCGACGCCGGGCAGGGCGGAGACCACGGGAATGCCGAGCTCGGCGAGCTGGCCCACGGGACCGATGCCGGCGCGCATCAGGTGCGCCGGCGAATGGATGGCGCCGCTGGAGAGGATGATCTCGCGGCCGCGGAACTCCTGCTCCTTGCCGCCGACGCGCGCCATGACGCCGACGCAGCGCGTGCCCTCGAACAGCAGCGAGGTGACCTGCGTGTCGGTTGAGATCGTGAGGTTCGAGCGCTTGCGGGTCTCGGCGTCGAGATAACCCATGGCCGCCGAAACGCGGCGTTCCTCGGCGTTGGAATGGGTGACCGGGAAGTAGCCGTCGACGAACTCGCCGTTCTGGTCGGGCAGGTACTTGAAGCCCTTGGCCTCGAAGGCCTTGCCGACGGCCTGGGCGTGACCGGCCCACTTCTCGCGCGGGATGCGGCGCACGGGAATGCGGCCGTCCTTGCCGTGCAGCGGTCCGTCGAAATCGAGATCGCGCTCGACCTTCTTGAAAAAGGGCAGGACGTCGTTCCAGCCCCAGCCCGAGGCGCCACGGCTTTCCCACTCGGCATAGTCGGTGGGTGCGCCGCGGTTGGCCATCTGGCCGTTGATGGAGGAGCCGCCGCCCAGCACGCGCGCCTGCTCGTACTTGCGCAGTGGCGGCCGGGCCTCGTGCGGGTTGTTGTGACTGATGACCTGAGTATGGACCTTGAGTTCGGTCCAATGGAAACGCGGATCGAAGTAGGCCGTGCCCGAATAGCTGTCGGCGATTTCCTTGGGCTCCTGGCCCGGCGGCGTGTCCTGGCCGGCCTCGCACAGCAGCACCTTGTTGGCGCTGCGGGCGGACAGCCGATTGGCCATGACCGAGCCTGCCGACCCTCCGCCGACGATGATGTAGTCGAACACTTGGCGCTTCCCCGTTCTTATTGAGACCACGCTAGCACGGTTGAGGCCGGTTGTGGTGGCCGGCTTGCCGGGCCCGGTGAAGCCTGCAATCGTCGGCAAAAGTCAGAAGGGGAGGTTTCGTATGCCGGACGTTACAGCCGCAAATCCCGCTGCCGATAGTTCAGACACCGCCACGCCGGAGCTCATGAAAGCGATCTCGGCCGCCTTCAACAGCCGCGACGTCGACCGCATCGTTTCCCATTTCACCGACGACGCCACCTTCTGGCTGGCGCGCGGGCCCGAGCCGGTCGGCCGGACCCTCAAAGGCAAGGAGACGATCCGCAAGACGCTGGCCGAGCGTTTCAAGGTGATCCCCGACATGCGCTGGGACCACAAGGAGTACATTTACGCCGGCAACCGGGCGATCTCGGTCTGGACGGTGAAGGGCAAGGGCGCCGACGGCGAGGACCTGAACTACCAGGGCTGCGACATCTACACGTTCCGTGGCGGCAAGATCTCCGCCAAGGACACTTACTGGAAGATCGTCGAGAACAAGGATCGCCTGTGATGGCCCACGATACAGTCATCCGCGGCGGCACGGTCGTCGACGGCTCTGGCAAGAAACGCTTCACGGCCGATATCGGCATCAAGGACGGCGTGATCGCGGAGATCGGGCGGATCACCGCGCCAGCCGCGCGCACGATCGATGCCGACGGGCTGATCGTGTCGCCGGGCTTCATCGACGGCCACACGCACATGGACGCCCAGGTCGCCTGGGATCCACTCGGAAGCTGCTCGTGCTGGCACGGCGTCACCTCGGTGGTGATGAGCAATTGCGGCTTCGCCCTCGCGCCCTGCAAGCCCGAGGACCGCGACCTCTATGCGCGCTGCCTCTCTGCCGTAGAAGATATCCCGACCGAGGCGATGGCCGCTGGCATCGACTGGACCTGGGAGACGTTCCCGGAATATCTCGCGACCGTCGAACGCCTGCCCAAAGCGATCAATTACGGCATGTATATCGGCCATTCGGCGCTGCGCATGTACGCCATGGGCAAGCGCGCCTTCACAGAGAAGGCGACCGAGGACGAGATAGTCCGCATGGCCGATCTCGTGAAGGAAGCGCTGCGGGCAGGGGCCATGGGCTTCTCCAGCTCTCGCGCCTCCACGCACGTGACGCCGGACAATACGCCGGTCGCCAGCCGAATCGCCGAATGGGAGGAGATCGACCGCATCGTGGCGGCGATGGCCGAACTCGATGCCGGCATCTTCCAGGTCGGCCCCGACATTGCGAGCGGCGCGGCGCATCGCGCCTTCCTCGCGCGCCTGCGCGAAGTGGCGCTGGCCTACAAGCGCCCGATCATGTTCGGCGTGCTGGCCACAAAGCAGGGCGACGATCCGACAGGCTGGGCCTACCAGACGCGCTACATCGACGAGACCGTGGCGGCCGGCGGCCGCATGTTCGGCCAAGGCACGACCCGCTCGATCAACGCGATCTTCTCGCTGAAATCCTATCTGCCGTTCGACGTCCTGCCGGCCTGGCGCAAGGTGCGCGACCTGCCGATGGCGGAGCAGAAGCGGCGCCTGGCCGATCCCGAGGTGCGCCGCGAGCTGGTCGCGGCCGAGGAGCGGATGAAGCCGCGCGACAACGTCTTCCAGGGCGGGGGAGCGGCGACCACCGATCCACGCAAGCCCGACTATTCGAACCTCTATGCGCTGAACGGCGTCGACTGGGACGATCCCACGGTCGACCAGCTCGCCAAGGCGCGCGGCAAGCATCCGGTCGAGGTCATGATCGACCTGTCGTTGGCCAACGAGAACCAGGTCTACGTCCAGCCGCTGGTCAACGAATCGCCGGAAGATGTGCTGGGCATCCTGAAGCACGATCGCACCTTGGCGACCTTCTCGGACTCCGGCGCCCATGTGGCGCAGGAAATGGGCTCGTCGTTGCAGACGCATCTCCTCAGCTACTGGGTGCGCAAGCGCCGCGCCTTCACGCTGGAGGAGGCGGTGAAGAAGATCACCCACGACAATGCCGTCGCCTGGGAGATGACCGACCGGGGTGTGATCCGCGAGGGGTTCAGGGCCGACCTGAACCTGTTCGAGGAGGACCGTATCCGGCCGAACCTGCCGACCGTCGAGCGCGACCTGCCGGGTGGCGCGCGCCGCCTGGTGCAGAAGGCGGAAGGCATCCGGGCGACCCTGGTGAACGGCGCCCTGGCCTTTCAGGACGGGCAGGCGACCGGCGCCTATGCCGGCACGGTCCTCAAGGGGAAGGCTGTGGGCTGAGCGCCCTTGCGACTTTACCTGCCGCAGTCCAAGAGAAACGCCTATGGCCGCTCCGCAGAACGGCCTTGCAGTTCGTCTGAAGGGAAGGCCGTGGGGGCTCTTTAAACAGCAATGGAAGAAGCCGTCTACGACTATGAAAACAGGATTCCGGCGGGATTCTACGACAAGGTCTATCAGCGGAAAATCGGCGTTCGCTTTTGCTGGCACGATCTGAAGTTCCGGGCCGTGGCGGCCCACCTGGGCAATCCGCGCCGGCTTCTCGATATCGGCTGCGGCCCCGGTACCTTCATCGGCAATTATCTCCCCGGGATCGAGGCGCTTGGCCTCGACCTCAGCGCCTCGCAGGTCGACTACGCGAGCCGGACCTACGGAAGCCCGCAGCACCGGTTTTCGACCCGGTCGCTGGCAAGTCTCGCCGAAGCAGGGGAGCGGTTCGACACGATCACGATGGTCGAGCTCATCGAGCACCTGCCGCCCGAAGCCGCCATCCGTCTGCTGTCCGAAGCGCGTGCGCTGCTGTCGCCCGAGGGCGTGCTTGTCGTGACGACGCCCAATTACCGGTCGCTCTGGCCGATCATCGAACTGGGCGTCAACGCCATGTCGCCGGTGAGCTACATCGAGCAGCACATCAACAAATACCGGCGCGGCCTGCTTGCCGCGCACCTCTCCGCCGCTGGCTATCGCGACATCTCGGTCAAGACGGCGGTGGGATTTGCCCCCTTCGCCGCGGTGTTCGGGCTTGGCACGGCGAACGCCATCGAGGCGATCGAGAGCGGCATGAAATATCTCGGCGCGGGCAACCTGCTTCTCGCCACGGCGCGGCCGTGACGGTGGGGCGATGACCGAACTGTCCATCGTCGTGCCGACCTTCAACGAGGCCGGCAACGTCGCGCTCGTCCTCGACGAGCTCGCGAAGGCGCTGGGAGAACGGGCGTGGGAACTGATCGTCGTCGACGACAATTCGCCCGACGGGACGGCCGATCTGGTGCGCGGGCTGGCGAAGGACCGGCCCAATGTCCGCTGCCTGCAGCGCATTCAGGATCGTGGCGCCTCGTCGGCGGTCCACTGGGGCGTCCAGGCCGCCCATGGTGACGTCGTTGTGGTGATGGATGGCGACCTGCGGGACGACCCGGCGCTGATCCCGGCCATGCTCGATGCCCTGGAGCAGGGCAGCGACATTGCATCGGGCTCCCAGCCCTTGGCGCCGGGCATCGGCCGCCGGCTGGTCAATCTCTATCTCGGTCGCCAGCTCGTCGATCCGCTGACTGGCTTCTTCGCCACCTCGCGCACTCTGTTCCTGCGGTCGATCCCGCGCATGCAGGGCGACGGCTTCAGGGTCTTCTTCGACCTGGCCCATCTCAACCGCCGAGCCAGCATCAAGGAACTGGAAGCGAGCGTCCGTCCCTCGCGACACGTACCGCCGGTGCGGCAGCGCCACATCCTGTGGGCGCTGCTGTGTGACGTGATCTCCAAGCTGGCGGGCGGTCTGGTGCCCCCACGGCTGGTGAGCTTCGTCGGCGTCGGCGTGATCGGCTCGAGCGTGCACTTCTCCATGCTCTATGCTTGCCTGGCGGCCGGCGCTGCCTTCTGGCTGTCGCAGGCGCTGGCCACCATCACCGCAATGGTCTTCAACTTCACGATCAACAACATCCTGACCTACCCGACGACGCGACTGCGGAACGCCAGCTACTACAAGGGCCTGCTGCTCTACAGCGTCATCGCCTCGTTCGGCATCGTGGCCAATGTCAGCACCGCCCAACTCACCTACGAGCACTTCAAAGGCCATACCTTCATCGCCGCCTGCATGGGCATCTTCATCGACGTGATCTGGCGGTTTGTCGTCTCGAACCGGCTGATCTGGGGACGGTCGTCCGTCTTCAGGAAAACGCCGTGACGGCGCGCGAACGCCTGATCTGCCTCGGCGCCACGGTGCTGATGCTGGTCGAGGTCGCCATCCTCGATTCGCGAACCCTGTTTCTGCTCACGGGCCTGGTCACGGTGCTCGGCGCACTGGCGCTCGTGCACCTGGGCGCCCGGCGGCGCGGGGAGGGCAACGGCCCGCTGCTCTACGCCGTGGGCGTGCTGGGCGCCGTCGTGGGCTACTGCTATCTGGCGCTGGCGCCTTCCGGTGCTCTGTCTCCGACCGACGAGATCGTCGACTGGGGGCGCATGGACAAGCGGGCGCTCATCTTCGCCTATCTCGCTGTTCCGGCTTTCATCGCCTTTCACTGGCTCTGGGTGGCCTACGACCGGGGCCTGCCGCCGGCAGTCGCGCGGCCCGCGACGGCCGTACCCTGGTCGAGATGGATGCTGCGGATTCTCGGCGCGCTGGTCATCGCGGTCCTCGCATATTTCTGGCTCGGCGTGCCGGCACTGCGCAGTGTCGTCGTCCTCAACGACTTCGACCTGATCCGGTCCTACGACATCCACTCGCATGTCCATCTGAGCTCGCTGCAGCAGATCAAGCTCGGCGCGATCCCTTACCTGGAGGCCCAGACCCAGTATGGGCCGGGCAACCAGCTGCTCCTGAGCGGCCTCGTCGAACTGGTGCACTTCAGCAACCACGGCTTCTTCGCCGCCAATGTCCTCCTCAACGTCGCCTGTGTCGTCGTCTTTTTCGTCGTCGTGCAGCAGTTCCTGGGATTCGGTTGGGCTCTTGCCGGCCTGATCGGCTGGGCGCTGCTGCCCAGTCCGGCCGGCGCGATCGACCTGGCGGGCTGGGCCGTGTTCACGCGCTGGCTGTCGATCCCGATCCTGTCGCTCTGGCTTGCCTGGCTGCTGCTCGGCCCGGGGTCGGCGCGGCGCGGTTGGTTGGCACCTGTGGCGGCGGGCGTGTTGTGGGGCGTGGGGGGCTTTCTCAGCCAGGAAAGCCTGACCGGCGGTTTCTTGGTCTTCGCCTTTTCGCTCGCCCTGTTCGGCCCAGCCTCCGGCATGACGCTGAAGGCGACGGCGCGATTCGCGGCGCTGTTCCTCGTCACCGGGATCGTGCTCTTCGTCGCGCTCATCTCGGCATTCGTGGGACCGTCGCACTTCTTCGAGGTCGCGGCGCTCGCCAATGCCAAGTCGAGCCTGGTGATGGCCGGCCTTTCCAACTCGATCTGGTCGGACAGGATCGACTTCGAGATCGTCCTGAAGGTCGTGCATGGCCGGCTGCAGTCGGGCTTCACGGCGTCCGGCGACTTCCGGGAACTGCTCTACACTTATGGGCTCGTGCCGCTCTTCCTGCTGACCGTGGGCATCCTCGCGGCATTCCTCGCGCGGCGGGGACGGGCGGGCGACGACGCGGCGAGAAGCTTCGTCGTCAAGTTCGCCGGCGTGCTGGTCGGTGCGCTGGTGTTGCACCTCTTCGCGCTGCTGCGATCCGACACGTCGCATCTCTACGGCCCGTCCTTCCTGCTGCCGTTGTTTGTCGTGATGCTGCCGGTGTTCGTCTGGCATTGCCTCAGGCGGGGCGCGGCGCGCAACGCCCTGCTGGTTCTGTCGTTGGCGCTGATCGCGGAAGCCGTCGTTGCCGAACCGGCCGAGGTCGAGAAGAGGGTCGTGGGAATGGGCGGCGCGTGGCGCGACTCGGTCGAGGTCGCCAACCTCTATCGTGAGCTGCGCAGCCACAGGGGCGAGACGCCCGACCTGGCCGCGCTCTATTCGCCGATCCCGCGCTACCAGACGGCCTTCCGCAATCAGCCGGACTTCCTTGAAGTGGAGGAGCTGTTCGGCCTGCTGCGGGATCGCCTGCAGGGACGGCGAGTCGAGCTGGGCTCCTACGGCATCAACGGGCTGATCGCCCATCCCGACACGTTCTACTTCCTGGCGGGCCTGCGTTCGGTCTCGGGCATCACCTCGCCGAAGAACAGCATCTGGCTGCGCTCCGAACAGGACGCGTGGATCGCCAGGGTCGCCAGCGCCCGCAGTGGCTGCCTCTTCTTCAACGCCGATTCAAACAAGAAGCTGGTCGATGCCTGGATGCAGTCGGTGAAACCGCCGCAGACGATGGTGGTCGAGCAGATCGCCGGCAAGCGCGCCTACGGCACGCTTGCCTGCAAGGGCGGTTCCTAGGCCAGTTCCTTCCGCACGATCGCGGCCCCGTCGCTCAACGCCTTGAGCTTTCCAAACGCCGTGGCGCGCGGCAGGTACTTCATGCCGCAATCGGGCGCGGGCAGGAGCTTGTCGGGGCCTATATGCTTCAGGCCGGCGCGGATGCGGTCGGCGACCTTTTCCGGCGTCTCGATTGCAGGATCGCTGAGGTCGATCACGCCCAGCATCACCTTCTTGGGCGCCAGATCCTTCAGCACGCCGAGGTCGATCTTGGGCTGCGCCGATTCGATCGAGATCTGCTGGGCGATCGTGTCGGAAAGCTGCGGCAGGAAGGAATAGCCGGTGGGCTTGAGGCCAGTCACGACCGCGGCATAGCCGAAGCAAAGGTGGATCACCGTGGGCACGGTCAGTCCCTGCAGGGCGCGGTTGATGACCTTCACCGCATAGCGCTGCGCTTCCTCGGGATTGTTGCGCAGCCAGGGCTCGTCGAGCTGGATCACGTCGGCGCCCGCCTTGACGAGATCATGCGCTTCCTCGTTCACGGCCTGCGCATAGTCCATGCACATCGCCTCGGCGTCCTTGTAGAACTCGTCCTTCACCTGCTGGCCCATGGTGAAGGGGCCGGGCAGGGTGATCTTGGCGAGGTGCCCCGTGTTGGCGCGCAGGAACTGCATGTCGCGCAGTTCGACCGGCCCGGTGCGTCGGATCTTGCCCACGACCCGCGGCACCGGCGTGCGGTTGCCCGTCCGGTTCACGATCTCGGCCGGGTTCTCGTTGTCGACGCCTTCGAGCGCCGTCGCGAAGCGGTTCGAATAGCTTTCGCGCCGCATTTCGCCATCGGTGATGATGTCGATGCCGGCGCGTTCCATGTCGCGGATGGCAAGCAGGGTGGCGTCGTCCTGCGCCTGCTCAAGCCACGGCTCGGAGACCCGCCACAGCTCCTTCACGCGCGTGCGCGGCACGCCCTTGCTCAGCATCTCGCGGTTCACCAGCCAGTCCGGCTGGGGGTAGGAGCCGACGACGGTGGTCTGCAGGAGCATTTCGCCCATTGTGAAATCCCGTTTCTCGCGAAGCTTTGATTGCACGGCAGTCTGGGACCCGATTAAGTCCCTGTCCATGTTCAGACGCCTTGCCTTGTTGCTGATACTCGCCGCGGTTGGCTCCTGCAGCGGCGACCTGCCGAGCAGTTCGGTAAATGACAGTCAGGCCCAGAGCGAACGCGCCTTCGGTCTGCTGCGGCCCTCTACTTCGATCCTGGCCCTGATACGCGATCGCGATATCCGTTCACCCGACCTTTCGGCACCCGATCCGCTGCAGCAGCTCCAGCGCGAGCTCGCGAAAAGTGATCCAGCGGGTGCCTTCGCCGGCATCACCTACGACCTGACGCGCGGCAACAGCCTGGTCGTCGACTGGCTGGTGCAGACGCCCAATCGCTGGGGCCGCAAGGCCGACGACCTCACCTGGTTCGCGATGGGCTGCAAGGATTGCGAACCCGATATCTCGCTGCCCGCCTGCAGCACCGATGCCGACTGCCACGGCGGCACTTGCACCGCGATCTGGCCGCGCACGCCGGGCCTGCGGAGCGCCGCGCGAAAAGTCTGTCTCGGCCATTCCGATGCGCTGCCCATCCGAATCCACGACCTGGTCGCCAGCGCCCGCCAGAGCGTCGACATCGTGGCGCTACAGCCCGCGCCGACCGGGCGGTATGTCGCCGCGCTAAGGGCTGCCATCGCCGAGCTGGCGTTCAGCCGCCGCCAGATCGAGGTCCGCGTTCTGATCGGGCAGTTCCCGCCCAAGGGCGTCGACGCGGCGGCATTCCTCAACGAGCTGGTCGAGACCGCGCGCACCATTCCGGGATCGCGTGTGACCGTCAGCGTCTCGGCGATGCGCAGCTGCACGGTTCTGGAATCCTGCAACAGCTTCTCGTGGAACCACGGCAAGTTCATCGTCGTGGACGGCCGTGAGGCCATCGTTGGTGGGCACAATCTATGGACCGAGGACTATCTCCTCGACAATCCCGTGCACGATCTGTCGATGCAAGTGAGGGGGCCCGCCGCGGCCAGCGCGTCGCGCTTTGCCGACCGGCTGTGGAGCTTCGTCTGCGGCAATCTCACCTACAAGGAGTCGATCTCCCTGGTGACATACGTGCCCGGCGAGAGCGAACCCAGCCAACGCTGCCCGGCCGCGCTTGCGACCCGCCGTGCGCCGGCCGGCACGGGAGGCGTCGAGATCATGGGGATCGGCCGGCTGGGCTCCGGCATCACCGAAGACTTCGCCAACCAGAGCGAACTGGCGCGCGACCTGATGTTTGGCGCCGCGCGCAAGACGATCCGCGTCGCCCAGCAGGATCTCGGCTTCCGGCTCGGTCGCTCCGACACACTGTTCCCCGAAAGCTCGTTCGACGAGATGATCGACCTGATGGAGCGCGATGGCGACGTCTACGTCGTGCTGTCCAATCCCGGTTCGATCGGCAACGGCGGCAGCCCTTACTACAACGACGTGCCGCTGCGGGCGGTGGCGAAGCGGATCAAGGACATCGTGCAGAAGCGCATCGACACGGCCGATCCGCGGTCGCGCTACGCCGTCCGCAAGGGACCCGATCCGGTGAACGCCATGCTGTGCAGCCGCTTCCACCTGGCGCCGTTCCGCTTCGGGCCCGACGATTCGTGGCCCGGCGGCAAGACCATCGCCAATCACTCCAAGCTCTGGATGGTCGATGACCGGATTTTCTATCTCGGCTCCGACAACATGTATCCGGTGAACCTGCAGGAGTTCGGCTTCATCGTCGACGATCAGAAGGCCGCCGAGACCTTGCTCGATTCGTACTGGAAGCCGCTCTGGCAATGGTCGAGCCGTGTCGCCGTCTCAGGCGAGGGCGTCGAAAACTGCATCTTCCGGGAGCTGATCAAATGAAAAACCGGATCAAGTTGCTGATTCCCGCCCTGGCCCTGTGGCTGCCGATCACGGCTTCGGCCGCACCCGGCGACGCGGCCTATTGCAGCGCGTTGGCCAAAAAGTACGAGGACCTCGTGGTCAATCGGGGCGGTGGGCGCGGGACAACGCAGAGCGGGGTCGAGACCGCCGTGGCGCTCGACCAATGCAAGAACGGAAATCCGGCAGGCATTCCCGTCCTCGAGCAGAAGTTGCGCGACCTCAAGATCGAGTTGCCGCCGCGCAATTGAGGTTTTAGGCGCCTAGGCGCCCGCGGGATCGACCGGCTTCACGATCCCTTCGCACGCTTCGATCACCTCGCCGGCGTCGAGGCAGAGATCCTCACGGTTGCGCATCGACATGATCTGGACGCCGGTGCGCAGCTTGCCGTGGCTGCCGACCGGCACGGCGAGGCCGGGCAGGCCGAGCAGCGGGGCGATCAGGGCGGAGCGCATCGATTCCAGCACGCCGCGCTGGCCCTCGACCGTGATGTCGGCCACCTGCTTGGGCGGCAGGTCGCAGAGGGTCGGGAAGATGACCAGTGGCCATTGCTGGAAGAACGTCATCCAGCGGAAGGCGAGAGCCTCGCGCTCGGTGAGCGCCGCGACGTAGGTCGCGATATCGACCGGCTTGTGAACGGAGAGCCAGGCCTGCATGGCGGCGATTCCGTCGGGATCGCCCATCTTCTGCATCGTCGGCCACAGGCCGCCCAGCACGTCGGTCACGCAGATCTGGTGCCACAACTCCACGCCACGCTCGATGTCGGGCGGCAAGACTTCCTCGACGACGTAGCCGGCGGCCTTGAGATGCTTGCCGGCCTGCCGCACCGCCGCGACCTGGGCGGAATGGCTCTTGCCGCCGGGCACCTCGGGCACGATCGCGACCTTGATCGGTCGCGCCGGCGGCGTGCCGCGCATCGGCACGTCGTTCCAGCGCCAGTCGCGCCGGTCGCCGCGCGCCATCACCTCGAGGGCGAGGCGGGCATCGCGCACCGTGCGGGTATGGGGGCCCTGCGTCGCCATCAGGACGGCGCCGATCGGGCGGCCTGCAGCGGCGCCGGTCGGGTTGAAGGAGGGCACGCGGGCGAAGCCGGTGCGCAGGCCGACGACGCCGTTGCAATAGGCGGGGACACGCACCGAGCCGCCGATGTCGTTGCCGTGGGCGATGGCGCCGATGCCGGTCGCCGTCGCAGCGCCCGCGCCGCCGCTCGAGCCGCCCGGCGTCACGCTGGGGTCGAGCGGGTTGAGCGTGCGGCCATGCAGGGCATTGTCGGTGAAGATGCGCATCGAGAAGGCCGGCGCATTGGTGCGGCCCACGATGATCGCGCCGGCATGCTTCAGGTTGGCGACGACGGGGCTGTCTTCCTGCGCGATCAGGTCTTTTAGCGGAATGACGCCGTTGTCGGTCGGCAGGCCCGCCTGGTCGACGTTGATCTTGGTCGTGATGGGCACGCCGTGCAGCGGCGGCAGGGCGTGGCCGCGCGAACGGGCGGCGTCGGCCGTCTCGGCCTCGGCGCGGGCTTCGCTCTCCAGAACACGCACGACGGCGTTGATGGCGGGGTTGACCTTGTGCAGCCGGCCGAGGACAGAATCGACCGCCTCCCGCGCCGAAGCCTGTCCCGTGCGGATCAATCGCGCCAGGTCGGTCGCGTCGTACTGCCAAAGCTCCATGACACCCTCGCTTAACTCTTTTTCAGTTCCGTGCCGAAGAAGATCATGTTGCCGTCTCCGTCCGCAATGCCGAAGTCACGCAGGCCATAATCCTGGTCCTTGGGCGCATTGAGGATCTTCGCGCCGCGACGGACGAGATCGGCGTGCAATGCATCGACATCGTCGACGTAGATACTTACCGCGCCGTGGCCGGGCGGCCGTGGCGCCTTTGCCGCCGAGATCAGATGCAGGGAAACTTCGCCCGAGCACAGGCCGACATAGAAAGTCGGCGTGCCGTACTCGAAGGCGACGTCGAAGCCGACACGATCGCGATAGTAGGCGAGGCTCGCAGCGGAGTCCTTGACGGTGAAGATCGTGGTGCTGCCGCGCATCATTTGGTTTCTCCCTTGGTCACGTGTTTCTGGAAGGCGAGCAGGGCGCTGGACGGGAGCATGTCGCGCCGGCGAACGAAGACGGTCTGCACCCGCGCCTCGTTGGCCGGCAGCCGGTGCGCACGCACCGCGCCGCCGCGCCAGACGGGGCCGATCAGGGTGCGCGGCAGCAGGGTGACTCCTAGGCCTGCAGCGACGGCGCCTAAAATGGCTTCGAGGGTGCCGAATTCCAACCGGCGCAGACCGACCACGCCCCGCCGAGCCAACACTTCCTCGAGCCGCTGCCGGTAGGAGCAGCCAGCCCGCAGGATCACGAGCCGCAGGTCCGGGCGCCGAAGCACCGCCGCCAGTGAGGTTTCGGCCGGCGCGCTGAGCAGGGCGAGTTCCTCGGTGAAGGCCGGTGTCGAGACGAGTTGCGGGTGGACGACCGGTCCGCAGACGAAGGCACCTTCGAGGTCACGGGCCAGCACGCGCTCGACCATCTCGGCCGTCGTCCCGGTGCGCAACACGACATCGACGCTCGGATGGGCGCGCACATAGGAGGCGAGCAACGGTGAGAGTCTGAGAGCTGCCGTCGTTTCCAGGGAGCCGACGGTGAGCGTGCCGCGCGGTGCGCCATCGTCCCGCGCCGCCCGACTGGCCTCGTCGAGCAGCGCGCCAACACGCGTCGCATAAGGCATCAACCGCTCGCCGGCCGGGGTGAGGCGAGCACCGGCGCGGCTGCGTTCGAACAGGGAGACGCCGAGCGCTTCCTCGAGGCGCCGGACGCGCTGCGTGACGTTCGATTGCACGGTGTTCAATTCGAGCGCCGCGCGGCCCATACCGCCCAGGCGCGCCACCGCCTCGAACGTGGCCAGGTCCTTCATGTCCATTGCATCAGAATATCAGATGGCATCGATTAGTATAAATCGCTGATTGGAATGCCGCCGCGCGGCTTAGAGTGCGGGCACAACAAGGAGAATCGCCATGAACTGGCAGGACCGCCGCCTTCTCGACCTTTTCGGCATCGAGCATCCCATCCTCCAGGCGCCGATGGCCGGCGTGACCTCGCCGCAGATGGCGATCGCCAGTTCCGAAGCCGGGGCGCTGGGCTCGATCGCCGGCGCGATGCTGACCCTGGATGGCCTGCGGCAGGAATTCCAGATGGTGAAGCAGGGAACGGCCCGGCCGTTCAACGTGAACTTCTTCGTGCACAAGCCGCCGACGGTCGATGCGGCCCGTGATGTCGCATGGCGCCAGAAGCTCGCGGGTTATTACGAAGAGCTGGGCGTGGCCCCGGGCACCAAGGGACCGTCGCGCGCCGCGTTCGACGGGGCGGCCTGCGATCTGGTGCTGGAGTTCAAGCCCAAGGTCGCAAGCTTCCACTTCGGCCTGCCTGACAAGGCGCTGATGCTGCGGCTCAAGACGGCCGGCATCCTGGTCATCGCTTCGGCGACGACGGCGGAGGAGGCGCGCTGGCTGGAGGGCGAGGGCGTCGATGCGGTCATTGCCCAGGGCGCGGAGGCGGGCGGTCATCGCGGCATGTTCCTGGTCGACGATGTTGGTCGTCAGGCCGGGACGATGGCGCTGGTGCCGCAGGTCGTGGATGCGGTGAAGGTGCCGGTGATCGCCGCCGGCGGCATCGGTGACGGCCGCGGCATCGCGGCGGCGCTGGCCCTCGGCGCCGCGGGCGCGCAGATCGGCACGGCCTTCATGCTGACGCCGGAAGCGCGGACGGCCGCGTTGCATCGCGCAGCGTTGAAGCAGGCTAACGACAACAGCACCACACTCACCAACGTGTTCACCGGTCGCGCCGCGCGCGGCATCGTGAACCGCCTCGTGAGCGAGGTTGGGCCGATGAGCCCCGACGCGCCGACCTTCCCGCTGACAGCGGAGGCGAGCCAGCCGCTGCGCGGGCCAGCCGAGGCCAAAGGCTCGACCGACTTCACGCCGCTGTGGAGCGGACAGGCGCCGACCCTGGCCCGCGAGATGGGCGCCGGTGAGCTGGTGAAGACGATGGTGCGTGAGACCGAGAGCGTTCTCAGCCGCGTGCGCGGATGACGGTGCCTAAAAGCTGATCGACGAAGCCGCGCGTGATCGGCGCGTGGCCCATCAGCAGCCGGTAGAAGAGGGGCCCGAATACGAGGTCGAGCGTGACCTCCATGTCCTCGGGCGGCTCGATCGCCTTCTCGGCCACGCAGCGTTCCAGCAGGGCACGCGTGGCGTCTCGGTTGCGGGCGATGAACTCGTTACGGAAGGCCTTGGCGAGCTCGGTCTCGGACTGGGCCGCGGCGACCATGGCGGCGACGCTGCGCCCGGCGGGCGCCGCGAAGGCATCCGCGAGCGCGTGGAGTTGCGCGCGTAGCGCCGAGAGAGCGCTCTTCGGTGACCGGGCGGCCTCGGCCGCGCCCGTCGTCTCCAGGAATGCAGCCATCGCCACGGCGGGGGCGTTTGGCCAGTAGCGATAGATCGTGGGGCGGCTCACGCCGGCCTTTTGCGCGATCGCCTCGATGGTGACGGCCGTCAGTCCGCCGCGTTCGAGCAGGGCACGCGCAGCGACAAGGATGGCGGCGCGGGTGCGGGGATCGCGCGGACGGCCGCGCACCGAAACGGGTGGAGGAGCTTGACGGGGCATCTATTAACGTTACGATACGTAATGTAATATAACACAGGTGATGCCATGACCGCAAAGACCGCGACTTCGGGTCAGACCGTGCAGGCGCACATGACCGTGCACGACGCCAAGGCGGCGATCGATTTCTACGTGAAGGCGTTCGGCGCCGTGGAACTGTTCCGGCTGGTCGAGCCGGCCGGCCGGATCGGCCATGCCGAGATCCGGATCGGCGACACCGTGCTGATGATGAACGACGAGTATCCCGACTTCGGCGCGAGAAGCCCCGGCGCCATCGGCGGCTCGCCGGTCGCGTTCCACATCAGGGTCCCCGACGCCGACAAGGCCGTCGACCGCGCCGTGGCGGCCGGCGCCACGTTGGTGCGGCCAGTTCAGGATCAGTTTTATGGCGACCGATCCGGCATGGTCGCCTGTCCCTTCGGCTACCGCTGGTTCCTCGCCGCCGTGAAAGAAGTGCTGAGCCCGGACGAGCTACAGAAGCGCTGGACCGAGATGCTGGAAGCCGGCCAGACCTAAACCGCCACACTCTCCTCGATCCACGCCGCGTAGGCGGGGGCGACGTGCATCATCGGGAAGGCATGGATCGCCGGTACCTCGTAGGGATGCAGGTCGAGGATCGCGCGCTCGACGGCGCTGTAGTGTTCGTCGAGCGTCTTGAACAGGATGCGATACTCCTTGCCGGTCTCGATCGAGCCCTTCCAGCTGTAGACGCTCTCGATCCGCGAGATCTGGGCGCAGGCGGCGAGCTTCGCTTCCACCAGCGCCCGCGCAAGCGTTCGGGCATCCTTGCGGTTGGCGACGGTCGTGACGACGGCAATGGCGGTCATGTCTCGCGTTCCTCGATCCTCTCGACCGGCATCACGGTGATGCGGCGCAGCGCAGCGCCGGCGATGACGGTCAGCACCGTCTCGATACCGATGCGCGCGCCGCTCAGCAATCGCACCAGATCGTCGGCGCCCGTGACCGGCTGGCCGTCGAGCGCGATCACGATGTTGCCGGTCTGCAGGCCGGCCCTGGCCGCGGGGCCCTCGGCCTCGACGGCATCGAGTACGACGCCACGCGCCTGCGCAAGGCCCAGCGCCAGGGCAAGCCGGCGCGGCAGGACCAGGGTCTGGCCAGAGACGCCGATGAAGGCGCGTCGCACGCGGCCGTGACGCACGATCTCGCTCACGACGTGGCTGGCGGTGTTGCTGGCGACGGCGAAGCAGATGCCCTGGGCGCCGGCGATGACGGCGGTGTTGATGCCGATGACCTCGCCGCGCGAGGAAACGAGCGGCCCACCCGAGTTGCCGGGATTGAGAGCGGCGTCGGTCTGGATGACGTCGTCGATCAGCCGGCCGGTTTGTGCCCGCAGCGAGCGGCCGAGCGCTGAGACGACACCGGCCGTCACCGTCGATTCGAAGCCCAGCGGATTGCCGATCGCCACCACGAGCTGGCCGCGCTTCAGCTCCTTGGAATTGCCGAGCCGGGCGGCCGGCAACGAGACATCGTCGATCACGCGCAGCAGCGCGAGGTCGGTGTGCGGGTCGTTGCCCATGACCCGTGCCTTCACGGTGCGCGCATCGGCGAGCGCCAGTCGCACGGACGAGGCGCCCTGCACGACGTGGCTGTTGGTCAGGACCAGCCCATCGGGCGAGATCACGACGCCCGAGCCGGTGCCGCCGCGGCGGCGGGCCTCGGGATCGGCCGGCGTCTCGACCCGGACGACGGAGGGGCTGACGAGGTCGACGACATCGACGACGGCGCGCGAATAGGCGTCGAACAGCGCGGCGTCGTCAGCGGTGGTTTCGACGGGGATACCAGGTATCTCCACATCGCGGCGCTCGTCATCGACGAGCAGGGGATCGAAGTCGAACATGCCCGCTATATGGGGAGCGGACCGGATTTCTAGAACAGGGAGAAATACTCCCGCTGCTCCCAGTCGCTGACCTCCAGCTCGAAGCGATCGATCTCGGCCTGCTTCAGGCGCAGGTAATAATCGACGAAGAAATCACCCAGCCCAGCGCGCAACACCTTGCTCTCCTTGAGCGCCGCCAGAGCTTCGCCGAGCGAACGCGGCAGCAGCGGCGCCTTGGCCTCGTAGGGCGTGTCGGCCGAGGGGCCGGGATCGAGCTTCCGTTCCAGCCCGTCAAGGCCACAGACGATCTGGCTTGCCATATAGAGATAGGGATTGGCGGCAGGCTCGCCGACGCGGTTTTCGAGATGGGTCGCGGGATCGCCGGGACCACCCAGCACGCGCACCATCACCCCGCGATTGTCGCGGCCCCAGATGGCGCGGTCGGGTGCCAGCGAGAAGGGGCGGTAGCGCTTGTAGCCGTTCAGCGTCGGCGTGCTGAAGGCGGCAGCCGCACGCGCATGCTCCAGCAGGCCCGCCATGTAGTGGCGGCCGGTCGGAGACAGTGGCTCGCCGGCATCGGTGAAGGCGTTGGCGTGCGTCTTCCGGTCGGTCAGCGACTGGTGCAGGTGCCAGCCGCTCGACATCACGTTGGCAAGCTTGGGCCGGCACATGAAGGTTGCGTGGAAGCCGTTGCGCTGGGCGATCTGCTTGGTGGCACTGCGGAACAGCACCATTGTGTCGGCGGGATCGAGGCCCGTGCCGGTGCGGAAGGTGAACTCGACCTGGCTGGGGCCAAACTCGACTTCGAGCGAACGCAACGGCAGGCCGAGATCGACGAGGTTGGTGCGCAGGATCTCCAGGATGGGGTCCATCTCGTCGTAACGCTGCTCGGTCAGGTACTGGTAGCCCTGGTTCAGCAACGACACGTCGGGCGGTTCGCCAGGCTGGCCCGCATCGGTCGTGCCGAGCTTCGCCTTCTCCAGCTTGAACAGATGGAACTCGACTTCGAGGCCGGCAACGAAATCGTAGCCGCGATCGGCCAGCACCCCGAGCGTCTTGCGCAGGACCTGCCGCGTGCAGAGCGGCATCGGCCGGCCGTCGGCGAAGTAGATGTCACACAGCATCCAGCCGGAATGCGGCGCCCAGGGGAGCGCGCGGAAGGTCGTGGGATCGGGCAGCATGACCACGTCGGCCGCGCCCTCCAGTTCCTTCATGCCGAAGCCGCCGCCCGGCTGCCAGACGGGGAACACGGTGCGATGCGACGTGTCCTTCAGCAGCATGGTGGTCGTGAAGCCGACGCCGTTCTTCAGCGCCGCGTCGACCTCGGACGCAGCCAGCGTCTTGCCGCGCAGGATGCCGTGCTGGTCGGCGAAGGCCAGCCGCACGACCGACATTTCGCCCGCCTTCATGCGCCGCTCGGCCTCGCGTGTCGCGGCCTTGCGGTCCTCGGTCCAGAGGCCCGCGCGCTCGACCAGCGTCATCGTCTACGCGACCAGCGGCGGGATGGTATCGGCCGCCCAGCTCGAGGATTGGCGGCGGCGCACGTCGACATCCTTCCAGTAGGCTTCCCAGCCCTCGGTCGGTCCCATGCCGTCGATGGCGACGGGACCTCGGATCGCGGCGGCGCGCTGGCGGTCGAGCCACATGATCGGTCGCTCGCCGTTGCCGACCTGGCCGATGGCCGACAGCAGCATGCGCCGATAGGCGACGATCGCCTTGTCGGTCGTGCCGAGATGCTCGCGCGTGCGATCCTGGATGCGGCCCTGGCTCTCGACGGCCCACTGGTCGTGGACGTTGATGTCGAAGCCCATGCCGGTGAAAGTCTGGTTCTTCTGTTCGGCGACGTTGTAGCCGTAATCGTTGTGGCGGCCGATCAGGGGGCGGTAGTCGGGGAGCTGATAGAGTTTCAGCCGTTGCTCGCGCATCGAGGCATGGTCGACCGGCTTACCGAAGCTGGTGAAGATCGCGTACCAGTAGCAACTCGTATCGTCGATCGGCACGTGCCACTGCGTGATCGTCATCTCCGCGCTCATCGGGATCACGAAGGCGTAGGGGAAGACGAGGTTGGTCACGCGCACATGCGTGTGCTGTTCGTTCAGCTTGCGCAGCGCGAAGAGGCGCAGGCCGTAGTCGGTCGCCTCGACATCGAGCTTCGGCCGCGGGAACTCGCGCAGCAGGCGCGTCATCGGGATCTCGGAATCGGCGGAGGCAGAGCGGAACTGCTTGCCGTAGGCCGCACCGGTATCCTCGTCCTCGTAGAAGCGATGCAGGTAGGAGGCGTGCGCCGGATCGATGCCGACCTCCAGCGCCTGCAGCCAGTTGCACTCGATCAGGCCCTTGAAGGCGAAGGCATGCGTGCCGGGCGCGAGGAAGCAGTCGAAGTCGGGGAAGGCGGGCGCTTCGCCTTCACCCAGGTAGGCGAAGACGATGCCGTTCTTCACGACGACCGGATAGGAGCGCTGGCGCACCCGCTGACAGAGCACGCTGCCCTCGGGCTCGGCCGGCGTCTCCAGACACTTGCCGTCGACGTCGAACAGCCATCCGTGGAACAGGCAGCGCAAGCCGCCATCTTCCAGGCGCCCGAAGGCGAGGTCCGCGCCGCGATGAGGGCAGTCGCGGTCGAGCAGACCGTGCCGGCCGCGCTCGTCGCGGAACAGCACGAAATCCTGCCCCAGCACGCGCACCGGCTTGGCCGGCCGCTCGGCGGGCAGTTCGTCGGCGAGGGCCACGGGATGCCAGTAGTGGCGCATCAGGACGCCGCACCTGGTGCCCGGACCGACGCGGGTCATCAACTCGTTCTGCTCGGGGCTCATCATGCGCAAACTCTCGCGCAAATGCCCCTACGTGTCACGCGGACAACAGCTCGCGGCAATCGAGATCGGCGGCGGCCAGGTGAATGCGCTCGAGATGGTTCCACCAGATCACGGGGGGAATCCCGGCGGACTGCATCCAGATCGGCCGGGTGGTCGCCCAGAGGACACACAGTCGATAGTCGTCCTGCAGCGAGGGCCGGTCGTACCCCGTCACGCCGCGCGCCGTCAGTTCGGCGTGGAAGCAGTCGAGCAGATGGCGCTCAGCCCGCTGGCGCAGGTCCGGATACCAGTGCATCGCCATCATATAGGCGAGATCCTCGGCACCGACGGTCGGCCGCCAGCCATCCCAGTCGAACAGCCTCACCGTGTCCGACGAGGCGTCGCGCGGCAGGAAGCAGTTCCATGTATGGGAATCGCCCTGGATGAGGGTCACGTTGCGGCGCGCGCGGTAGCGTTGCAGCAGGCGAGGCGCCTGATCGAACAGCCGGTCGTAGAGGGTGCGGCGGTCAGTCGGCAGGCGGTCACCCAGCAGGTCGGCGAACTTCACATAGGAGCCGACGAGGCTCTTCAGCCAGTCATCGACGGCCTTCGATTCGGGCCATGCGCCGACCGTCACGCCAAGGCGCGGATCATCCCACCAGGCGGCCTGGAAGCGGGCATGGGCGCGAACGATCGCCTCGCTCTGCTCGATCGTCGGCGGCAACGGCCACTGCGTGGCAATCATGTGCGAATCGGTCAGGTCCTCGAGCAGCAGATGCCATTTGCTGCTGGCCGGATCGTGGTGCGCCTCGAAGCAGCGCAGCAGCAGGCCTGCCGGCGTTGCCGGGGCGACATGGGTGTAGAAGGCGACTTCCTTGCGGCCGCTTTCCCAATTGGCACCAGGCCGGTTCGGCAGGTCGGTCTTGAAGATGATCGTCGCCGGTGCGCCGTCGGCGGCACCTTCGTAGGTAAGGCGCAGCCTCTGAACCAGGGACAGGATCGTGGGAAACTGCTTGTCGACGGCGACGGCGGAAACCCGGCCACCCGCCAGCACACCGCTGCGACGAAGCACCTCCGTAAGGTGGTCGGCACTGGCCGCTTCGGGCGTCGGGAGCGTCATTGTCCTCCATTGTGCCGGAGTGACCGCAGCCGGTAAATTGCCCGGATGAATACATTGAACGGTATGCCCGGCCCCACCTCCCGGGTTTTCTTCTCACAGCGTCTGCGTCTGCATTATGTCGACTGGGGCAATCCCGAAGCGCCGCCGCTTCTGCTCGTCCACGGCGGCCGCGATCATTGCCGGAACTGGGACTGGGTGGCGCAGGCGCTGCGCAAGGACTGGCACGTCATCTGCCCGGACCTGCGCGGACACGGCGACAGCCAGTGGTCGCCCGACGGCAACTATTCGATGGCGGCCTACATCTACGACCTGGCGCAGCTCATCCATCAGCAGAACCTGGCGCCGGTGACGATCGTGGCGCATTCGCTGGGTGGCAACATCTGCCTGCGCTACACCGGCATCCATCCCGACAAGGTGCGCAAGCTGGTGGCGATCGAAGGTCTCGGACCGTCGCCCAAGGTGATCGCCGAGCGCGGCAACAAGCCGATGAGCGCGCGCATGACCGACTGGATCGACGAGCAGCGCAAGCTGTCGGCCCGGGCGCCGCGCAAGTACCCGACGATCGAGGATGCCTTCAAGCGCATGCAGGACGAGAACAAGCACCTCTCGGCGGCGCAGGCGCGCCACCTGACCGAGCAGGGCGTCAACCAGAACGAGGACGGTACCTACAGCTGGAAGTTCGACAACTATGTGCGCGTCAACCAGCCCTACGACATGAGCTACGAGGCGATCGAGGATCTGTGGTCGCAGATCACCTGTCCGACCCTGCTGGTCTACGGCAAGGAAAGCTGGGCCTCCAACCCGGAGAAGGACGGCCGCATAAAGCACTTCAAGACGGCGAAGGTCGTGGAGTTCGAGCGCGCTGGCCACTGGGTCCAGCACGACCGTCTCGACGACTTCGTCGCGACGACGCGCGAGTTCATCAAATGAAGGCGGCGGTCCTACGCGGCGGCGACATGGTCGTCGCGGAAGTGCCCGAGCCCGTGCCGGCGGCGGGGCAGGTGCTGGTCAAGACGCTGTGCTGCGGCATCTGCGGCTCGGACCTGCACTATGCCAAGCACGCGCCGCACATGGTCGAGCTGTCGAAGCGCATTCCCGGTCGCGTGCCGCTCGACCTGTCGCGCGACGTCGTGTTCGGGCACGAGTTCTGCGGCGAAGTGCTGGACTACGGTCCCGGCACCGAGCGCAAGCTGAAGCCCGGCACCCTGGTCTGTTCCATGCCAGTGATCCCGCAAGCGGACGGTCACCGCACCGTGGGTTACTCCAACGACTTCCCCGGCGGCTACGGCGAGCGGATGGTGCTGGCAGCGCCGCTGCTGCTCGAAGTGCCGAACGGCCTGTCGGCCGATCACGCCGCGCTCACCGAGCCACTCGCGGTCGGTATCCATGCGGTCGAGAAGGCGGCGCTGCAGGAGAACGACGCACCGCTGGTCGTAGGCTGCGGACCGGTGGGGCTCGCGGCCATCGTCGGCCTGCGCTTGAAGGGCATTCACCCCATTATCGCGGCCGATTTCTCGCCCAAGCGGCGCGAGCTGGCGGCCAAGATGGGCGCCGACATCGTGATCGATCCCAAGGTCGAATCGCCCTACGCCAAGCTCACGCCCGGCAAGCGCGCGGTGATCTTCGAATGCGTCGGCGTACCGGGCTTGCTGCAGCAGGTCTTCGAGGCCGCACCTCGCGATTCGCGCATCGTGGTGGCCGGCGTCTGCATGGAGCCGGACCGGATCGAACCGCTGTTTGGAATCGTGAAGGAGCTCTCGCTCCAGTTCGTGTTGGGCTACACGCCCGAGGAGTTCGCGCGCTGCCTTCGCCTGTTGGCGGAAGGCCAGGTCGAGGCGGATGCGCTGATCACCGGCAAGGTCGGCCTCGCCGAAGTGAAGGGGGCGTTCGCGGAACTGGGCAATCCCGAAAATCACACCAAGATTCTCGTGGAGCCGTGGCGCTGACTTTGATAGCGCTGCAGGGACTTCAAGGGAGGAAATGAAAGTGAAATTCTATAATTCGGTCGGCCCCAACCCGCAGATGGTTCGCATCTTCATGGCCGAGAAGGGCTTCGACGTGCCGAAAGTCGAGGTCGACCTGCGCGGTGGCGAGAACCGGCGCGAGCCCTATCTCAAGATCAATCCGGCCGGCCAGTGTCCAGCGCTCGAACTCGACGACGGCACGGTCATCGCCGAGATCACCGCGATCTGCGAATACGTCGACGAGGTGAAGAAGGACACGCCGTCGCTGATCGGCGACACGCCGGAAGAGCGCGCAAACACCCGCATGTGGGTGCGTCGCATCGACCTCAACGTGCTCGAGCCCGCGCTCAACGGCTTCCGCTTCTCGCAGGGGCTGAAGTTCTTCCAGGATCGCGTTCATTGCATTCCCGAAGCCGCCGACGGTCTCAAGGAAACGGCGAAGAAGAAGCTGGCCTGGCTCGACGGACTGCTCGGCTCGAAGCCGTTCATCGCCGGCGACAAGCTCACCATGGCCGACATCCAGCTGTATCCGTTCCTCGAATTCCTGGGCAAGGTCGGGCAGCCGCTCGATCCGGCGAACAAGAACCTGACGGCCTGGATGGAGCGCATGAAGGCGCGCCCCAGCGCGTCGGCTTGATCGCAGGCTTTCAGCAGGAAGAGGTAAACACCTGAAGGACTGGACCCTCCAAGCTGCTCTCAACAACGCACACTGGTGCGACGCGGTCTGCCGCGCGCACGGCCATGCCGGGCGCATGCTGCCGCATATGTGGGTGAACGCGGCGACCGTGCCGCGTTTCTATCCCAACGCGGTCACCCTGGCGGTCGGCGACACTGCGTTGGACGAGCAACGAAGCACCGTCGAAATCCTGCAGAAATCGAACCTGCCGGGCCGCTGGAGCGTGAAGGACAGTTTCAACACGCTCGATCTGTCGCGGCGTGGTTTCGATCTGCTGTTCGATGCGCAGTGGATCCGCGGCGGCATGCCGGCCGCGGGACCGGAAACGGACATCGTCTGGCAGCGAGAGGAGAAGGGCACCGAGCAGTGGCCGTTCGACGACCCGAACTTCGCGATGTTCAAGGGACGGCGCGGCTTCAAGGTCGTGGCGGGCTTCATGCTCTATCGTGCCGAGGACGTGGTCGGCGTGACCAACGTCGTCGCCGAGACGCCGGATGCGCCGGCCGTCTGGCGTTCGCTGACGTTGCTGGCGGCGCAGACGTTCCCGCGACTGCCGCTGGTCGGCTACGAATCTGGTCGCGAGCTGCAAGCCGCGGTGGATGCCGGCTTTGAGGCCGGCGACACGCTCAGGGTGTGGGTGACGGCTCGGGACTGAAGCCGCAGGCTTTCAACGCGGTCAGCATGTGCGGCGGTGGAGGGGCCGTGACGACGACCGGCGGTTTGCTCTTCGACAGCGGCAGAACGATGCCGTGTGACTGCAGGTGAAGCTGGTTGTTCGGCTCGGCCCGGCCGTAGAGCCGGTCGGCGATCACGGGGCATCCAGCCGCAGCGCAGTGCACACGGATCTGGTGCGTGCGGCCGGTTTCGGGCTTCAGCTCCAACCACGTCATGCCGGGAGCTCGGCCCATCACCTTGTAGCGCGTCACCGAGGGCTGGCCCTTGTCGGACACCTTCACCGACCAGCCGCTGCGTGTGTTGACCTTGAGCAGCGGCATGTCGAACACGCCTTCGTCGGCGGGCGGTGCGCCCTCGACCACGGCCCAATAGGTCTTCTCGGTGTCGCGGCCGGAGAACAATCGGCCGAGCTTGGCGAGCGCCTTGGGATGGCGCCCCAGCACCAGCACGCCGGCCGTGTCGGCATCGAGCCGATGGGCGAGCGCCGGCGGTCGTGGCAGGCCGTAACGCAGATCGTCGAAGCACTCTTCGAGGTTTGGCGCACCGCTGGGGCCGGCATGTACGGCGAGGCCCGCCGGCTTGTCGATCACCAGGATCAGGCCGTCGCGATGAAGCACCCGGGCCTGGATCTGTTCGGCTGTCAGCGGCGGCGCTCTCCGGGGCGGGGGCCGCCTCGGCGGCTGGTGCGGCTTCACAGCTCTGGCCGCCGGTCGAGCCAGCTTTCGCTCGCTTCGTAGAGGGCGGCAGCGTGCAGCACCGAGGCCTCGTCACGGAAACGGCCGACGATCTGCAGGCCGATCGGCAGGCCTTCGGAATCGTAGCCGTTGCACAAAGTGAGGGCGGGGTGGCCGGTGATGTTGAACGGCATCGTGTAGGGGAACCAGTTGCGCCGCAGTTCACCCGCTTCCGCGCCGTCGATGTGGATCGGGTCGAACAGGTCCTGGTCGATCGGCAAGGCGGTGCGCGAGATCGTGGGCGTCACCAGATAGTCGGCCGTCTCGAACCAGCCCTGCACCATGCGGAAGAGGTCGGCGCGCTGGAACATCGCCCGCTGATAGTCGGCGCCGGACCAGTCCGCGGCCTCGGCCACCTGGCGCACCAGCGAAGGAGTCATGCGATTGCCGTCACGGCGGATCATCTCGTCGAAGCGCGCCTTCCAGGTTGTGTGATTGATCACCTTCCAGGCGGTGCCCATGTCGGGGAGCGTATCCGAAAGCTCGACGAGCTCGGCGCCCAGCTCGCGCAACTTCGCGAGCGACGCCTCGAAGGCCGCGCGAACGTCCTTCGCGACCACGCTGTTGCCCAGGGTCGTGCTGTAGAGGATGCGCTTGCCCTTGAGATCGCCCTCGGCGCGAGCCGCGGCGAGATAGTCCTGCGGCTCGACGCCGATCGACCATGGGTCGGACGGATGGGGACCGGCCATGGCCTGCAACATCAGGGCCGTGTCCATCACCGTGCGCGTCATCGGCGTCACGTAGGTGTAGTTGCCGAACGCGTCGGCGACCTGGCTGTGCGGAATGACGCCGTTGCTCTGCTTCAGCCCGACCATGCCGTTGACCGCGGCGGGAATGCGCGTCGAGCCGCCGCCGTCGGTCGCGATGCCGATCGGACCGATGCCCGCTGCGACGGCTACCGCCGCGCCGCCGCTCGATCCGCCGGACGTGTGCTTTGCGCTCCAGGCGTTGCGCGTGCGTCCGAACAAGGGCGCGTCGGTCAGCGCCTTGTGCCCGAACTCCGGCGTCGTGGTCTTGCCGAACAGGATGCCGCCGGCGGCCTTCACGCGCGCGGCGCAGACCGCGTCGTCCTTCGGCACGTTGTTCTCGTAGAGCAGCGACCCGAAGGTCGTGCGCACACCCGCTGTGTTGACGAGGTCCTTGGCCGCGAAGGGAATGCCGTGCAGCAACCCCAGCGGCTTGCCCTGCATCACCGCGTCTTCCGCCACCCTGGCCGCCGCGCGGGCCTGATTGGGCACCAGCGTGATGAAGCAGTTCAGAACCGGCTGCAGTCTGTCGGCGCGCGCCAGCACGGCGTCGGTCAACTCAACGGGCGAGATTTTCTTTGCCGCGATCTGTTCACGCAGTTCGGAAGCAGGCAGGGAAGTGAGGTCGGTCATGCTCCCGTTTACCGCAGCAACCCTCGTGCCGCGAGGTTTCGCATCAAGGCGCCCGCACCAAAGGTCCACGGCGCAATCTTGTCGCAATGGGCCACCTTGTTGGTGAGCGTGCCGAGCTTCGGTGAACGGATGGAGACGAGGTCGCCCACCATGTGCGTGAAGCCGGTGCCGCCGGGCTTGCGTGGCTCGGTCGGCGCGAACAGCGTGCCGGTCATCAGCGCCATGCCGTCGGGATACTGATGCGCGCTCATGGCCTGCGCCACGAGGTCGGTGGGATCGCGGCTGATCCGTGAAAGATCGCTCGAACCGCGAAGGCGGAACTGGTCGGGACCGGTCACTTCGAGGTCGACCTTGGCCTTGCGTACGTCGTCGAGCGAGAAGGTGTCGTCGAACAGGCGGATGAAGGGGCCGAGCGCGCAGGAGGCGTTGTTGTCCTTGGCGATGCCCAGCAGGAGCGCGCTGCGGCCCTCGATGTCGCGCAGGTTCACGTCGTTGCCCAAGGTCGCACCGACGATCTTGCCCTTGGCGCTGACGATCAGCGTCACTTCGGGCTCGGGATTGTTCCAGTCCGAGTCCGGGCGGATGCCGATCTCGGCGCCGTAGCCCACGGCGGCCATGGGCGGGGCCTTGGTGAAGATCTCGGCATAGGGGCCGATGCCGACTTCGAGGTAGGGCGACCACGCGCCGCGCGCCATCAGCGTCTTCTTCAACGCCTCGGCCTCGGGCGAGCCTGGCTTGATGGCGCTCACATCGGCGCCGATGATCGAGTTCAGCTCTCCGCGCACCTGCTCGGCGCGTGCAGGATCGCCCTTGGCATGCTCCTCGATCAGTCGCTCCAGCAGGCTGACGGCGAAGGTGACGCCCGCGGCTTTCAGGGCCTGCAGGTCGACCGGCGCGAGCAGGCCGCCCATGCAATCCTGCAAAGTGCCGATGCGCTCGCCCGGCGTATTGCGTGCCAGCCCCGTGGGATCGGGCGCATTGCAGAGGTCGGCCATGGTGGGGACGGTCGCGGAAAGGTCGAATACCCCGTCCTTGCGTACCGCGACGACGGCAGGGCCGGCCGGACTTCCGGCGCGCCAGAGGCGGCCGACCAGGGTGCCGGCCGTGCCGTCCTCGGGGAGAATCTCGTCGATCGAAGCTGCCACCTGAACCACCTGACTACTGGACGTTTCCGGCGCTTCGTTGCAGAAAAGGCGCGCCATTCCCGGGAGAAATCAAATCATGGCCGCAGCGCGGATCAAGGGCGTTCTTTCGCCCGTCGTTACCCCCTTCAAGCGCGACCTGTCGCCGGATGTCGGCCGTTTCATCGCGCACTGCAAGTGGCTGATCAGCCAGGATTGCGGCCTCGCGGTCTTCGGCACCAACTCGGAAGCCAATTCGATGTCGGCCAAGGAGCGCATGAGCCTCCTCGAAGCCGTCGTGGCCTCCGGCGTGCCGGCCGCGCGCATGATGCCAGGCACCGGCGCCAGCTCGATCACCGAAGCCGCCGAAGTGAGCGCGCATGCGGTGAAGCTCGGTGTCGGCGGCGTGCTGATGCTGCCGCCGTTCTACTACAAGGGCGTTCCGGAGGAGGGGCTGTTCCGCTTCTTCTCGGAAGTCGTGCAGCGCGTCGGTGACGACCGCCTGCGCGTCTATCTCTATCACATCCCGCCGGTCTCGGCCGTGCCGATCACGCACAAGCTGGTCGAGCGCCTGATGAAGGCCTACCCGAACCAGATCGCCGGCATGAAGGATTCGTCGGACGATTGGCCCCACACCAAGAGCATGATCGAGGCGTTCGCCAAGGACGGCTTCGATGTCTTCTCCGGCAATGAGAAGCCGATCCTCGAGAACCTCAAGGCGGGCGGCGTCGGCTGCATCAGCGCGACGGCCAACATCAACCCGGGCAAGATCGCCGAGACGATCAAGGCCTACGGCACGCCCGAAGGCGACAAGCTGCAGGCCTGGATCAACGAAGTCCGCGGTGTGATGCAGGGCTACGTGATGATCCCGGCACTGAAGTACGTGATCGCGCACTACGGCGCCGATCCGCAGTGGAACCCGGTGCGTCCGCCGCTCGTCGAGATCGACGAGAAGACCGGCAAGGACATGATCGAGAAGCTCGACAAGCTCGGCTTCACGATGCCGGGCCTCAAGCAGGCGATGGCCGTCGCGGCTGAGTGACATGAGTTGTGTCGGTGGGCCTGTCGCCGTTGACAGGCCCACGATCCGAGGCTTATAAAATCGCCATGCTCAAGACCCTGTCCCACAACGCTTGGTATTTTACGCCCCTGACATAGGCGGCGCGAAGGGTCATGACTCAACGAAGCCGCCGTATCCCGGCGGCTTTCGTGTTCTAGGACTAGGCCTCCGGGCCGCGGCGGAAACCGCAAACTGGAGGACGATATGTCGATCATCGAAGCAGAACTTGAACCGCACCAGGCACCGCTCGCCATCCGCGTGAGGCTGGCGGGCCCGCGTGACATCGAGGATCTCACCGATCTTCTCGATGCCGGGGAAAGCTCCCGAGAGCAGGTCCTGACATGGCTCGAAACGCCCGGCACGACGTTGCTGGTGGCGCAGAGTGAAGTCGGTGTGCTGGCCATCGCGGTGCTGGTGACACGACTGGTGCCGCTCGAAGGCGGCAGCGTCCATAAGGTCATCGAGGTCGATAATCTCGTCGTGCGCGCCGACCAGCGCGGCCGCCGGATCGGCCGTCGTCTCCTGGCCGCCGCCGTCGAATGGTCCCGCCAGCGCCGTGCGGTCCAGGTCGAAGCGGTTGTGGGCGAGGGGCCGGCCAAGCGGTTCTACGAGAACTTCGGCTTCGCGGTCGCCAACGACCGGCTGGTCTTGGCGGCCTGACATGGCTGATTTTCGCGTCGTGAACGGACGGGTTGCAGGTCGAACAATGTGATATGGTGGCATTTCTTGCACACACAGTGCTGGACATATGTGCAGGAGTAAGCCCCGTGGCAAAGCGTTCAACGAAGCATAACAACGTGCCGGCCGAGAAGGCACCTGTTGCGATCAAGCAGACGATGGCCAAGCCGATCGAAAGCTATACGGATCCGGCGCAACTGCGGACCCTGATGCAGAACGCCAGGCGGATGGGCCGTGAGGACATCTGGCGGCAGGCGTTCGACCAGCTTTGTTCGCTCGAAGGCGCGGCGCAGACCGATCCGCTCGACCGGGCTTTCTACCGGACGCTGGCGGCCTACGAAGAACTGCTGACGCAGAAGAACCGTCGCGCCACTCGCGCCAGCCGCACGCGCCTCAAGCTGAAGAGCAAGGGCGTGGTCGCGTGCCTGGAGGATTGGGCCCGCAGCAAGGAAGCACCGGAATCGTTCGATCTGCTGGTGGCGAACGGCATGGTCGAACTGACGGGTGAGCAGCTTGTGCTGACCTATCCCGACAGGTTCTCCCCGGAGGCGATCGCGGGCGCCACGGCGCGTCTGGCGACGGCGACGAAGGCAGCGCCCGCGAGTTGACCGCTACGCCGGCTCGGCGTCGCGGTCGGCCCACATCTTCTTGAAAGCGGGACGCGCCTGGCAGGCGGCAAGCCATGCCTTCACGCGCGGCGCGGCTTCGAACAACTCCGGCGCGGCCTGCGCATAGCGCACGATCTCGGCGGCGTTGATGTCGGCCACGGTGAAGCGGTCGCCGACCAGCCAGCCGCTCTTAGCCAGCGCCTTCTCCAGAACCGCGAACGGACCCTTGAGCGCCTCGACGGCGGCGTCGGCGATCTTGGGATCCTTCACGCCGGTCGGGTTGCCGAGGCGATGATAGAGGATGTTGATGGCGTGCGGCTCGACGCCGGTCGCGGCCCACAGCGACCACATCGCGATCTGGCCTTCCTCGGCGACGTTCGCGCCGGCGACCGGGCCGCCATGCTTGCGCGCAAGGTAGAGGTTGATGGCGAGCGACTCGTGCAGCACTACGCCATCATCGTCGATCGAGGGGATGAGGCCGTTCGGATTGATCTTCAGGAATTCCGGCGACTGCGTGTGCAGCATCCCGGCCGGCACGGTGCGATAATGCTGGATCACCGGCACCTGCTTGAACGGGATGCCAAGCTCCTCGGCGAGCCAGATGTTGCGGGACGCGCGCGAGCGGTAGACGCCATAAATCGTAAGCATGGAATTCCTGTTTAGCCGACGGTACTCGTAACGAAGTCTCGCCCGTTCTTAGGGCTTGCCGACTTCGCGGCACAGGGAAAATCCGGCACCAGCAAGTATGATTACTTGTCTCTCGCCCGAGCCTAGCTAATCGCCGGCGCGCTCTGTCCCACATACTGGACCCGCAGCTCGCGCTTGAGCACCTTGCCCGTCGCGTTGCGGGGCAGGACGTCGACGAAGGTCACGGACTGCGGGACCTTGAATTTGGCGAGCCGGCCGAGGCAATGCTGGATCACGTCGCCTTCGGCCAGATCCTGGTCGGGCTTGCGCACGATGATCGCCATGCCGACCTCGCCCCAGCGCTCGCTGGGCACGCCGATGATCGCGGCGTCGGCGACACCCGGAAGCTGGAACAGCACGTTCTCGACCTCGGCGGGATACACGTTCTCGCCGCCTGAGATGTACATGTCCTTCCAGCGGTCGACGATGTAGACGAAGCCTTCCTCGTCGAGCCGCGCGGCGTCGCCGGTGTGCAGCCAGCCGTCGGTGAAGCTCTTCTCCGTTGCTGCGGGATTGTTCCAGTAGCCCGGCGTGATGTTGGGCCCCTTGATCAGCAATTCGCCGATGCCGTTCACCGGCGCATCGTTGCCCTCGTCGTCGACCACGCGGATGGCCGTGTGCATCATCGCCTTGCCGGCGGAGCCCAGCTTGCGGACCGCGTCGGCGGCATCGAGCATCGTGCCGGCGGGACTGGTCTCGGTCATGCCCCAGCCCTGCACGAGCGGCACGCCGCGGGCGGCCCAGGTCTCGATGATCGCCAGCGCACAGGGCGCGCCGCCGACGCCGGCAAGCCGCAGGCGCGAGAGATCAGCATCCGCGAACTTCGGATGTTGCATCATGAACTGGTAGGGCGCGGGCACGGCGAAGACGTGGGTGATGCCCAGCGAGATGTCAGAGATGCAGTCGAGCGCCTGGCCGGGATCGAAGGTGCGCATCACGACGATCGTGCCGCCGGCATGGAGCACCGGGTTGGCGTAGCAGTTGAGGCCGCCAGTGTGGAACAGCGGCAGCACGACGAGCTGCACGGTCTCGGGCGTGATGAAGGCTGGAATGCCGAGGTTCACGCAGTTCCAGAAGACCATGCCATGCGTGATGATCGCGCCCTTGGGATGGCCCGTCGTGCCCGACGTGTACATGACCATGCCGATGTCATCGTGGCTCAGGGCGGCGGCCGGCGGCGGGGTTCCCGCCAATGCGAGTGCCTGTTCGTAGGCGCTGTCGGTCCGGTCGTGGTCGATCTCCAGCAGGCTCTTCGAAAGAGCCGCGGCCTGTCCCGCGAACGCCTTGTCGTGCACGAGCAGCTTGGGTGTCGAATCGCCCAGGATGTAGTCGAGTTCCGGCACGGTGAGCCGCCAGTTGAGCGGCAGCATGATCGCGCCCAGCCGACCGCAGGCGAATTGCAGCTCGAAGTATTCGGCGCAATTGGGGGCGAGCAGGGCCACGCGATCGCCCTTGCCGATTCCCCGGCCCGCAAGCGCCGCGGTCAGCTTCGCCGTGCGCGCGTCGAGATCCGCGTAGGTGAACTTCCGTCCGGTCTGCAGGTCGTGGATGGCAAGCTTGGCAGGGCGTCGCCCGGCATGGTGGGCGATCCAGTCATAGTAGGGAATGGTCGACATCAGTTCACGGCTTTGGTGAAGCCCTTCCAGTAGGGTTCGCGTAGCTCGCGCTTCAGGACCTTGCCGGCGCCCGAGAGCGGCAGCGGCGTATCGCGGAAGTCGACGCTGCGGGGACATTTGTACCCTGCAATCTGGCTGCGGCAATGCTCGATCACATCCTCGGCGCTGAGCGACGCGCCGGGCTTCGGCACCACGATGGCGTGGACCCGCTCGCCCCACTGCTCGTCGGGAACGCCGATCACCGCGACTTCGGCGACGTCGGGGATCAGCGAGATCGCGTTCTCGGTCTCGGCTGAATAGACGTTCTCGCCGCCCGAGATGATCATGTCCTTGAGGCGATCGACGACGAAGACGAAGCCTTCCTCGTCCATGTAGGCGCCGTCACCGGAATAGTACCAGCCGTCCTCGAGAACGGCCTCGGTCTCGACAGGCTTGTTCCAGTAGCCCTTCATCACGTTGGCGCCGCGCACGGCCAGTTCGCCGGCCGTGCCGCGCGGCACTTCCAGCCGGTCGGCGTCGACAATCCTGACATCACAGGCAAGCACCGCCTGGCCGCACGATTTGAGGCGTCCGGCGAAAGGGCCGTCGAGCGTGGTGTAGCGCGGGTCGAGCAGGGTCACGATGGGCGAGGCCTCGGTCATGCCGTAGCCGTGCATGAGACGGACGTGCGGCATCATCTCGATCGCCTTGCGCACGACGCCCTCGGGCATCGGCGATGCGCCATAGAGGATGAACGACAGCGAGCCGATGTCGAACTCGGCGAAGCGCCCGTGGTTCACCAGCATGTTGATCATGGTCGGCACGAACTGCGCGTGCGTGACCTTCTCGGTCTGGATGGTGAGCAGCACCTCGACCGGCTCGAAGCGCGGCACGAAGGCGTGGCGGCCGCCCGACAGGGTGACACCGAAGGTCGAGGCGCCGTCGGCCAGGTGGAACATCGCACCGGAATGGAGATAGGCGGTGTCCGAGGTGAAGCCCATGCCGGCCACGCCGTTCAGCGCGTTCACGACCAGATTGGTGTGGGTGAGCATGACGCCCTTCGAGCGTCCCGTCGTGCCGCCGGTGTAGAACAGACCGGCCAGGTCGTCGTCACGGGCGCCGACATCGTCCATCGCCTCGTAGCTGGTGAGATCCTCGTAGTGGAGGATGCCCTCGGGGCTCGCGAGGTCGTCCAGCCAGATGACCTCTCGTACCGCAGGTGTCTTGCCCTCCAGCGCCGTCAGGTGATGCGACATGCCGGTGTCGACGAACAGCGCCACGGCGCCGGAGTCGTTCAGGACGTACTCGATCTCCGGCGCGGCCAGCCGCGTGTTGATCGGGACCATCACGGCGCCCAGCCAAGGGAGGGCGTACATGAGCTCGAGGTAGCGGTCGGAGTTGAGTGCAAGAATGGCGACCCGGTCGCCGCGACGCACGCCCAATGCGGAAAGGGCGCCTGCCACCCGGCTGATCCTGTCGGCGCTCTGCTGCCAGGTCCGGCGACGGCTGGCGAAAGAGGTCGAAAGCCCGTTGGGGCGTGTCTGGACGGCGCGGCGAAGTCCCTGGGTCAGTGCAAACATGGGGTGATGCTAGGGGCTCGTTCGTTCGCGCGGCAAGGGGCTTCGTGGTAGAGGGTGAGGATGGACACCATCGCCCAGCCCGCCGCATCCGCGAAGGACCTCGCGTTCAACCCGCTCGATCCGGCCTTCATCGCCGATCCTTACTCGTTCTATCGACGGCTGCGCGAGGCGGCGCCCGTCCTGAAGACACCGCAGGGCTTCTGGCTGATCACGCGCTACGAGGATATCGCGCTCGTCCTTCGCGACAGGCGCTTCGGCAAGGACTTCGCCGGCAACATGCGCCGCCGCTACGGCGATGACCGCCTGAACGAGCCCGCCGTCGCGAGCCTGGCGAACACGATGCTGGTGCAGGATCCGCCCGATCATACCCGCCTGCGTGGGCTGGTCACGAAGGCCTTCACGGCCCGTCGCGTCGCCGACATGCGCCCGCGCATCAAGGCGCTGGTCGACGAACAGCTCGATCGGGTCGCCGGCAAGGGCGAGATGGATGTGATGCGGGACCTGGCTCATCGCCTGCCGGTCATCGTGATCTGCGACATGCTGGGAATCCCCGAGGAGCATCGCGCGCCGTTCCTGGCCGGCAGCAACGTCAACGGTCGGATCCTCGAACCGGTTCCCATGAGCCGTGAGGAACTCGACCAGGCCAACCACAACACGCAGATGGCCGGGGTCTATTTCAACCAGCTCTGCGAGCTGCGCCGCCGCGATCCCCAGGACGACCTCACCAGTGAACTGGTGAAGGCGGAAGAGGCTGGCGACAAGCTTTCGGCCGAAGAGCTGCAGGCCAATATGGGCCTGCTGTTCGGCGCCGGGCACGAGACGACCACCAACCTGATCGGCAACGGCCTGCTGGCCCTGCATCGCAATCCCGACCAGTGGGAAAAGCTGAAAGCCGACCCGTCGCTGATCCCCAATGCCATGGATGAGCTGCTGCGCTACGATTCTTCGGTCCAGCTCACCGGTCGCGTAACCCACGCCGAAGCCGAACTGAGCGGCGTGAAGATCGGACCAAAGGAGAGCGTGGTCTGCCTGTTGGGCGCGGCCAATCGCGATCCCGCGCAATACCCCGATCCCGACCGTCTCGATGTCGAACGGCAGAACATACGGCCGATGTCGTTCGGCGGCGGCATCCACTATTGCCTGGGTGCCCAGCTCGCGCGCCTGGAAGCCGAGCTGGTCTTTACCGCCCTGATCGAGCGCATGCCCAATCTCAGGCTTCCCGAAATCGACAAGCCCGCCTGGCGGCGCAGCTTCACCCTGCGCGGCCTCAGCAAGCTTCCGGCGGTCTGGCACTAGAGGATGCGGCACTAGTCATGGCGACGCGCTGGCGGGGCGAGGGCGACCAACATCAGGGTGCCCGCCCGTATCAAGAAGACAGTTGGCGTCTGGTGACGCTCGGAGACGGATCGCTGCTGGCGGTGGTGGCTGACGGCATGGGCGGTCATGCCGGCGGCGCGGTCGCCAGCCGGCTCGCGGTCGAGGCGTTCATCCACGCGGTCGAGCAGGGCGGCGGCCTTTCCGACGGCCTTCACGACGCCAACGAGGCGGTCGGCAAGGGGACGGTCGGCAAGCCGGAACTGAACGGCATGGGCGCGACTTTGGTCGCCGCCCATCTGCGCGGCGACGAGGTGCGTTGGATCAGCGTCGGCGATTCGCCCTTCTATCTGGTCGAAGCCGGGAAGATCGAACGCCTGAACGCCGATCATTCGATGGCGCCGCAGATCGATGCGCTAGTCGCGCGCGGTATGCTCACCGAAGAAGAGGCCGAGCATCATCCGGGGCGGCACACGCTGCGTGAGGCGGTGATGGGTGAGCCATTGACCCTGATCGACAAGGGAAGCCGCCGGCTCGGGCCGGATGCCAGGCTCCTGGTGTGCAGCGACGGCGTGCAAAGCCTGACGATGCCGCAGATCCTGGCGCAGGCCGCCCTACCGGCTGACCGCGTCATCGCGGCGGTGCTGGCGGCGGCTAAGGAACATCAGGACAACATCACAGTGGTCAAATTGGAGCGAGCGCGATGAGCCGGGGTCCTGTTGTCATTGAAGTCACGCGCGGCCCCGTCGTCGAAAGCCGGCACGAAGGCATTGCCGCCGTCGTGAAAGCCGACGGCACCGTTGTGGAGTCGTGGGGCGACATCGATTCGGTGATCCTGCCGCGCTCGGCCAATAAGCCGATCCAGGCGATGGCGTTCGTCGAAAGCGGCGCCGTCGAGCGTTTCGGGCTCGGCGATGAGCATGTGGCGCTGTCCTGCGCCTCGCACAGCGGCGAGACGCGGCATGTCGAGACGGTTCGTGCGTGGCTCGCCAAGGTGGGCTTGAGCGAAGCCGATCTCGAATGCGGCACGCATGCGCCGCGGCTGCAGACGAGCATCGAAGCGCTGGCCCGTGCCAACGCCCTGCCGACGGCCGCGTTCAACAACTGCTCGGGCAAGCACAGCGGCTTCCTGACGACCGCCGTCCAGTACGGCGAGCCGACCAAGGGCTACATCAAGTACGACCATCCGGTGCAGCGCCGCCTGCGCGAGACGATGAGCGATCTTTGCGGACTTGACGCCAACAGCTTCGCCCACGGTACCGACGGCTGCGGAATCCCGACGCTGGCCACGCCACTGAAGAGCCTGGCTCAGGCGATGGCATCGATGGCCGATCCGTCGCGCCTGTCGAGCAAGCGGGCCGATGCTGCCAATCGCATCCGTAAGGCGATGAACGCCGAGCCCTTCATGGTCGCCGGCAGCGGCCGCTTCTGCACGCGCATCAACGAGGCCGCGCCCGGCGTGATCCAGGTGAAGACCGGCGCCGAAGGCGTGTTCTGCGGCATGCTGCCGACCTTGGGTCTCGGCGTCGCGCTCAAGGTCTGGGACGGCGCGGGTCGTGCGGCCGAGGTCGCGATGGCGACCTTGCTCGATCATCTAGGCGTCCTGCCGGCCGGGCAGAAGGACGAGGTCCTGCATCCGCCGATCAAGAACGTGGTCGGCCTGCTGGTCGGCGAGATGAGGCCAGCGAAGAGCTGGCTGGGCTGAGGCCCGCCGGGATCACATTGTGAGCATCACGCTCGACATCCTCGAAGTCGGTGCCCGCGGCGACGGCGTTGCCGACCTCGAGGGCAAGCGCTTCTTCGTGCCGTACTGCCTGCCGGCCGAGACGGTCGAAGCCGAACCGCGCGACAAGCGGGGCGACGGCATCGTCTGCGATCTGCTCGAAGTGCTGGCGCCGTCGCGGCACCGCGAGACGCCGCCTTGCGCCCATTTCGGAATCTGCGGCGGCTGTGCCCTGCAGCACTGGCGGCGCGACATCTACACGGGCTGGAAGAGCGAGCTGATCGCCAAGGCGCTGGCGCAGCGTGGCGTAAAAGCGCCGCGCTTCGAGGCGCCGGTGACCTGCGAGCCCGCCGCGCGCCGCCGCGCCGACATCGTGCTGCGCCGCCAGGGCAAGCGGGTGGTTGCCGGCTTCCACGAACGCGCGAGCCAGGACGTCGTCGACGTCGGCACCTGCGTCGTGGCCCGGCCGAAAATCAACGCCGCGATCGCCACCCTGAGATCGGCGATGGCCGGTATCCTGCGCGATGGAACATCCGCCGATGCCATCATCAACGAGTCCGACACCGGCCTCGATGTCCTGATCCGCCCGCACAAGCGCTTCGAGGCGACGCTCGCCATTCGCGAGGCGCTGATCGCGATGGCCGAGAGTGCGGACTTTGCCCGCGTGAGCTGGGGCGACCGCGCCAAGGCCGAGCCGATCGTCGTGCGCCGCGCACCGCTGCTGGTGCTGGGCGACACGAGTGTGGAGCTGCCGCCCGGTGTCTTCCTGCAGGCGACCAAGCGGGCTGAGCTGGTGATGCGAGCGGGCGTCACGGCCTGGGCGGGCGAGGGCGCGCACATCGCCGATCTGTTCGCGGGCATTGGCGCGCTGTCGCTCGGCAAGTCCGGCAAGGCGAGCCTGTTCGAGAGCGACAAGCCGGCAGTCGCCGCCGTCGATGCCGCGGTGCGCAAGACCGCCACCAATCGCGTGACCGCGCATTTGCGCGATCTCTTTCGCAATCCGCTGACGGTCAAGGAACTCGAAGCCTTTGACGCCGTCGTGCTCGATCCGCCGCGCGCCGGTGCGGCGGCGCAGTGTGCCGAACTCGCGGCGTCGAAGGTGAAGCGGGTGGTCTACGGCTCCTGCGATCCCGGCAGCTTCGCCCGCGATGTCCGCGCCTTGCAGGATGGCGGGTACCGACTGGAGAAACTCATGCCTATCGACCAATTCCTCTGGTCGGCGCATGTTGAGCTCATTGCGTTGCTGACCAAATGAATCGAGGAGACGACCGATGATGTTCGACCTTTCCGGCAAGGTGGCCGTTGTGACCGGCGGCAGCCGCGGCATCGGCCGCTCGATCTGCGAGCAGATGGCCGCGCACGGCGCCAAGGTCGTCGTTTCCAGCCGCAAGCTTCCGGCCTGCGAAGAAGTGGTGAAGAGCATCAAGGCCAAGGGCGGTGAAGCGACCGCCGTCGCCGCCAGCATCTCCGACAAGGCCCAGCTTGAGAACCTCGTCGCCGAGGCTCGCAAGGCCTATGGCCGCATCGACATCATGGTCTGCAATGCCGCGTCCAACCCGTACTTCGGCCCGCTCACCGGCCTGAAGGACGAGGTGTTCCAGAAGATCATGCAGAACAACGTGATGTCGAACCTCTGGCTGATGAACATGGTCGGTCCGGAGATGGCGGAGCGGAAGGACGGCGCCTTTATTATCGTCTCGTCGATCGGCGCGCTGGTCGGCTCGGCTCATATCGCGGCCTACAACATGAGCAAGGCGGCCGACCTCTCGCTGGTGAAGTCGCTCGCCATGGAGTGGGGCAAGCACAACATCCGTGTGAACGCGATCGCGCCCGGCCTGATCCAGACCGACTTCGCCAAAGCGCTGTGGGACAACCCGCAGATCCGCGCGGCGCAGGAAGGCAAGGCGGCGCTGAAGCGCATCGGCCAGCCCGACGACATCGGCGGCGTGGCGGTGTTCCTGGCCTCGAAGGCCGGCAATTTCGTCTGCGGCCAGTGCATCATCGCCGACGGCGGCGTGATCGGCGCGGGCGCGGAGTAGGGCTCATTGGACCGCGGGCCTCCAGGCCCGCTCATGAGGCGGGTCTGGAGACCCGCGGTCCGAAGACCAATTAAGCCGCGACGTCCAGTTCGCACCAGACGGGGACGTGATCCGACGGCTCCGTCTTGCCGCGCTCGGCCTTGTCGATGCCGACCGCGGTCAGGCGGTCGGCGGCCTGCGGCGACAGCAGCAGGTGATCGATCCTGAGGCCGTGGCCCTTTGGCCAGGCGCCGGCCTGATAATCCCAGAAGGTGTAGCACTCGCTGTCGGCGTGGAAGGCGCGCACGGCGTCGGTCAGGCCGAGATTGAGCAGGCTGCGCAGGGCCGCGCGCGACTCTGGCTGACAGAGCGCATCGTTGGCGAAGGCCTTGGGATCGTAGACGTCCATCTCGGTCGGGCAGACATTGTAGTCGCCGCACAGCGCGAACATCTCCTCGCGCGCCAGCAGCTCGCGGGCGTGCTTCTGCAGTCGCTTCATCCAGTCGAGCTTGTAGGTGAACTTCTCGGTGGTGATCGGATTGCCGTTGGGCAGGTAGATCCCACCGACCGTCAGCGGCCCGCGCGGCGTGTGAACACGGCCCTCGACATAACGCGCCTGTTCGTCTTCGGCGTTGCCGGGCAGGGCACGCGCCGTCACGTCGAACGGATGCCGTGACAGGAACGCGACGCCGTTGAAACCCTTCTGGCCGACGATCGCCGCCTTGTAGCCGGCGGCCTCGATCTCGAGCGTCGGGAACGTCGCCTCCTGCGCCTTGATCTCCTGCAGCACGACGATGTCCGGCTGGGCGCTTTCGAGCCACGAGACCAGATTGCCGGTGCGCTTGCGGACGGAGTTTACGTTCCAGGTCGCGATCTTCATCGGTTCGGGCTGCCCTCTGTTCCCGCCCTCATAGCACGCCTCAGTCCTGCGGCTCGATCTTCGCTTCCAGCACGACCTGCCGCCATTTCTCGCTGTCGGCGCGCACGAAGGCCGCGAAGTCGGCCGGCGTGTGGGTCTCGAAGGCTTCCAGCCCCTGATCGCGCAGGCTGGACTGCGCGGCGGGGACGATGACCTGGAAGGCGCCGTTCATTCGGTCGACGACGGGTGCCGGCGTGTGGGCGGGACCGAACAGGCCGATCCAACCGCCGGCATCGACATCGCGCAGCTCAGGAACGCCCGATTCGGCGAGCGACGGCATGTCGGGAAGAACGGGCGAGCGCTTCAGGCTCGAAACCGCGATGCCCTTGGCCTGTCCGGCCTTGATGCGGGCGAGCGCGCCAGGGGCGCCGTCGAACATGAATTGGATGCGACCGGCGGCAAGATCGAGCTGCGCCGGGCCGCTGCCGCGATAGGGAACGTGGATCATGTCGAGGCCGGCGCGCAGTCGCAGCATTTCCATGATCAGGTGGTTGAGATTGCCTTGGCCGAACGAGCCGTAGCTCAGCTTGCCGGGATTGGCGCGGACGTAGGCGATGAACTCGGCGGTGTTGCTGACGGGCACGTCGGACGCGGCGAGCAGGACGAGGGGGCCTTTCGCAATGCCGGCAATCGGCGTGAAGTCGCGCTCGATGACATAGGGCGCGTTCTTCGTGACCCAGGGGCCGCTGGCGATCGGCGAGTTGGAGGTGAGAAGGAACGTGTAGCCGTTGGGGGCGGCGCGGGCGACCGTCGTGCTGCCCATGATGCCCGAGGCGCCGGCGCGATTGTCGATGATGAAGCGCTGGCCGATCTGCGCTGCCAGTGGTTCGAGCAGAATGCGGCCGCTGACATCGGCGGCATTGCCCGGCGGATAGGGCACCACCAGCGTGATGGGCCGCGACGGCCAGGTCTCCTGCGCACTGGCAGGGGCGGCGAGAAGGCTTGTGGCCGAGAAGGTGAAAGCGCGTCGTCCGACGTTCATGGGAACTCCCTGTCGGCCGGACGCTATCAGCCGGTCCGTCAGGGCAGAAGAAGGCGCAGCCGCCACGCGGACACAGGGCTTCCTTCGGCGCTCCCGGACATCGCTTCGCGATGTCCTGACGCTCGGCAGCCGAGCTTTACTCGGCTTAAACGCTAAACGAGTTGCCGCAGCCGCAGGAGGAGGTGGCGTTCGGGTTCTTCACCTGGAACGCCGAGCCGACCATTTCCTCGACATAGTCGAGCTGGCTGCCCTTCAAGAACTCGAGCGAGGTGCTGTCGACCAGGACGGCGGCGCCGTCGTGCTCGATCACGAGGTCGTCCTCGTTGCGCGCTTCCTCGAAGGAGAAGTTGTACTGGAAGCCCGAGCAGCCGCCGCCCAGAACCGCCACCCGCATCATGACGGGCTTGGGCTCCTTGGAAGCCAGGAAGGCGATCCGCTTGGCCGCGTTGGGGGTCACGGAGAAGGTGGTGTCGGTCATACCCACAAGATGTGGTTGGCGGGGCGATTCGTCAATCCCGACAAAAACCCTAGGAAATCAGGGCCTTATGGCGCTCCCGGGCCCTGACGCGCTCGCGGTGCAGGATGTAGAGGCCCGATCCCATGACCAGCGGCAGGCCGTACCAGATGGTCCAGGAGGGCTGCTCCTTGAACCACAGGTAGCCAAAGGCGACGGCCAGGATGATCGAGGAGTAGTCGAAGGGCGCGAGGATCGCAGCCGGCGCCAGCCGCCAGGCCCGGGTGATCAGGATCTGGGCGACGCCGCCCAACAGGCCGAGGGTGATCAACCAGACCCAGTCGATCAGGGGCGGCCACTTCCACTCGGGGATGGCGCAGGCGAGCGAGATGGCGCTGCATACCAGGGCGAACCAGAAGAGGGTCACAACGTCGAGATCGTACCGGCTCAGCAGGCGGACCATCACGGTCGAGAGCGAGTAGCAGAAGGTCGCGGCCAGGATGACCAGCGAGACGACGTGGAACTCGATGCCCCAGGGATCGAGCATGATCAGCACGCCGGCAAAGCCCACGCCGACAGCGGTCCAGCGCCGCCAGCCGACCGGCTCGCGAAGGATCAGGACGGACAGCGCGACCATGAACAGCGGGGCGGAGAAGGAGATCGCGTAGGCGTCGACCAGCGGCATGCGCGGGAAGGCATAGAAGTAGCCGAACATGCTGCCGAAGCCGATGCCGACCCGCAGCGCCTGCAGCCAGGGCCGGTTGCTGCGCACCATCTTCAGTCCGCCAGCATGCCAGATCATCACGGCAACGGGGATCAGGGCGACGCCGCTGCGGAAGACCATGAGCTGGAAGGAGCCGTAGGTGCCGCCCAGACCCTTCACCATCGCGTCCATCGTGCAAAAGAGCACGAGGGCGCTCATCTTGAAGTAGATGCCGTGCAGTGCGGTCTGGCTGGGAGCGTGCGGCAAGGTTGCGCTATTTGGCTCGCGCATCATCCCCTGTAAAGTGAACTTCTTGGGGGACTGGGGGATCACGGGCGCATGAGTTGGTTGTTGCGCTGCATCAATGCGCCGCGTGCGCCGGTATTCATCGCGTTCATCGCCCTGCTGGGCGCTCTCACGCTGCGTTACATGGACCCCGCGGCGGTCACCCGTATCCGCGACTTCGCGTTCGACAGCTACCAGCGCATCGAGCCGCGCACTTACAATCCCGAGACGCCGGTGCGCATCGTCGACATCGACGAGGCCGCCCTCCAGGAATACGGCCAGTGGCCGTGGCCTCGCACGATCATCGCGCGCCTGGTCGACAAGCTCACCGAGAAGGGCGCCGTCGTCGTGGCCTTCGACGCCGTCTTCGCCGAGCCCGACCGCTCCTCGATCAGCCGCATGGTGCGCGACCTGGTGGCCTTCACCGATCCCGAGACGGTGCAGAAGCTCGCCGCGGCGGTGCAGGACAACGACAAGGTGCTGGCCGACGCCATGGCCCAGTCGAGGGTCGTCACGGGCTTCGGCTTCGATGTGAAGGGTGGCGGGAAGCCACCTCGCACCTTCCACGGCGTCGCTTTCGCCGGTGACCAACCCAGCCAGTTCCTGCCGCAGCAGGGCGGCACAGTAAAATCCATCGACATCCTCGAGGCCGCGGCCAAGGGCAATGGCAGCGTCAACACCGACGTCGACAGCGTCGTGATCCGCCGCGTGCCGATGCTTTTCCGGGTGGCCGGATACGATGGCCTCTTTCCCGCGCTGTCGATCGAATCGCTGCGGGTGGCGCAGGAGGCGTCGTCCTATCTGATCAAGTCGTCGGGCGCGAGCGGCGAGATGTCGTTCGGCGAGAAGACCGGCATCGTGGCGATCAAGACCGGCAACCTCGAAGTGCCGACCGACGGGCGTGGCAGGCTCGTGGTCTACGACACCGGCCACAAGGAGGAGCGCTTCATCTCGGCCCGGGCCGTCATGAAGGACGAGATCCCACCGGAAAAGATCGAAGGGCACATCATTTTCGTCGGCACCAGCGCGATCGGCTTGAAGGATCTGCGCAACACGCCGGTGCAGGATGCGGTCCCCGGGGTCGAGCTTCACGCCCAGCTTGCCGAGCAGATGCTGGAGCAGAAGTTCCTGGCGCGGCCCGACTATGCCGACGGTGCGGAGTTCCTCTATCTGGCGGTCGTCGGCCTGCTGCTGGTCGTGCTGCTGCCGCGGCTGTCGGCCGGCAAGATGGCCGTCGTGGCGGCGATCTTCATCGCCATCGGGCTGGTCGTGCCCTGGATCGCCTACTCGAAGTATCACCTGCTGTTCGATCCGATCTATCCGCCGGTCACGTTCGCCGCGATCTATGTCGGCGGCACGGCGCTTGCCTTCATGCGCACGGAGCGGGAGCGGGCGGAGATCCGCGGCGCCTTCGGCATGTACCTGTCGCCCGACTTGGTGGAACAGCTCGCCCGCAACCCGAGCCTTCTCCAGCTCGGCGGCGAGCAGCGCGAGATCACGGTGATGTTCACCGACGTGCGCGGCTTCACGACGATCTCCGAGCAGTTCGACCCGCACGGTCTGACCCGGTTCATGAACCGGTTCCTGACGCCGATGACGGACCTGATCCTCGGGCTCAAGGGCACGATCGACAAATACATGGGCGACGCCATCATGGCGTTCTGGAACGCGCCTTTGCCGGTCGAGCGCCATGCCGCGCGCGCCTGCGACGCGGCGCTCTCCATGCAGGCCCGGCTGGCCGTGCTGAACGAGGAATGGAAGGCCGAGGCTGAAGCTGAAGGGCGCAAGCACATACCGGTGAATATCGGCGTCGGCCTGAACACCGGCCTCGCGTCGGTCGGCAACTTCGGCTCGACCCAGCGTTTCACCTATTCGTGCCTGGGCGACGACGTGAACCTGGCGTCGCGCCTGGAAGGCCAGTGCAAGACCTACGGTGTCGGCATCATCATCGGCCGCAAGACGCGCGAGGAGGTCGAGGATTACGCGACCCTGGAGATCGACCTCGTCACGGTGAAGGGCAAGACCGAGCCGGAGCGCGTGTTCGTGCTGCTCGGTGACGCGTCCGTGTCGCAGACGCCTGCTTATCGTGCGCTGCTCAAACAGCAGGACGAGTTCCTCGCACTTTATCGCACCGGCGGTTTCGCCGAGGCGATCGAGATGATCGCGGCCTGCGAGGCGGCGGCCGCGGCGGCAGGATGGCGGCAGACCTATTATCAGATGATGCGCGGGCGGCTCGACGACCTGATCGACGATTCGCCGGTGGACTGGAAGGGAGTTTATGTCGCCAAGGACAAGTGAGCAGGACCGCCGTATCGCCGCGATCGAGGCCCTGGTGTGCCGCGATGTCGGCCGCAAGACGCAGGAACTGATCGACGCCAATCGCGGCGGGCTGGCGGACGCCGCGACGTCGCTGGCCGCGGCGACGAGGGTCGGGCTGATCACTGGCTTCTTCGTGCCGCGCGGTGACGTGGCGGCACCTGAGACAGATGGTCCGGTGGGAACGGCCTTGCTGGCGGCGGCTCTCGCGGCCTGCGGCGTGCCGGCGCGCATTGCCGTCGACACGCCGAGCGTCGGCGCCGTTCGCTCGGCCGTGAAGGCGACCGGCGAGGACGTGACCGTCGACGAAATCGTGCTCGGCGACGACGGCGCGATCGACGCGCAGGTCAACATCTGGCGACAGGACAAGCTCACCCATGTCGTGGCCATCGAACGTTGCGGGCGCAGCGCCGACGGCAAGCCGCGCAACATGCGGGGCGTCGACGTCTCGCCCTGGACGCTGCCCCTGGACTCGCTGTTCGAGGGCGGCGACTGGGCGAAGCTCGCGGTCGGCGACGGAGGCAACGAAGTGGGCATGGGCAAGCTGCCGGCCGGTCTGATCGCGAAGCACGTGCCGAACGGCGCGGAGATCGCCTGCGTCACCTCGTGCGACCATCTCGTGGTCGCCGGCGTCTCGAACTGGGGCGCCTACGGGCTGATGGCGGCGCTCGCCGTCCTGCGGCCGGATTGGGCGCCGACCATCGCGAAATTCCTGACGGCGGAACGGGACTTCTTCGTAACCGACACGATCGTCAAGGAAGCGGGCGCGGTGGACGGGGTGACGGCGCTGCGCCAGGCCACCGTGGACGGTTTCGGACCGGAAATTCACGGCCCGCTGGTCGACAAGCTTGGTCGCATTGCACGGGGAGAAGGCGCGGACTAGCTTGCGCGCCATGGAAAATCCCTACGCTCCGACACATCCCGAAATCCGCGACGCGGTCCGCCAACTCTGCCTGAAGTTCGACGGCGCCTACTGGCGCGAGCTCGACCGCGAGCGCGGCTATCCGACCGCCTTCGTGAAGGCACTGACCGAGGCGGGCTGGCTGTCGATCCTGATTCCCGAGGAATACGGTGGCGCGGGCCTCGGCATCTCGGCCGCGAGCGCGGTGCTGGAGGAGATCCACAAAGCCGGCTGCAACGCCGCCGCCTGCCACGCCCAGATGTACATCATGGGCACCGTGCTGCGGCACGGGAACAAGGAGCAGAAGGAACGTTACCTGCCGAAGATCGCCACCGGCGAGCTGCGCCTTCAGGCCTTCGGCGTCACCGAGCCGTCGAGCGGCACCGATACGCTCAGCCTTCGCACCACGGCGGTGAAGAAGGACAACAGCACCTACGTCGTGAACGGCCAGAAGGTATGGACCAGCCGCGCCGAGCATTCCGACCTGATGCTGCTGCTCGCCCGCACCACGCCGCGCGACCAGACCAAGAAGAAGACCGATGGCCTGTCGGTGTTCCTGGTCGACATGCGCTCGGCGCTGGGCAAGGGCCTCACGATCCGGCCGATTCGCACGATGATGAACCACAACAGCACCGAAGTGTTCTTCGACAATATGGAAGTGTCGGCCGAGAACCTGATCGGCGAGGAGGGGCAGGGCTTCCGCTACATCCTCTCCGGCATGAACGCCGAGCGCGTGCTGATCGCCTCGGAGTGCATCGGCGACGGCAAGTGGTTCATCGAGAAGGCGGTGAATTACGCCAAGGAGCGCAAGCTGTTCGGCCGGGCGATCGGCCAGAACCAGGGCGTGCAGTATCCCATCGCGCGTGCCTACACGCAGATCGAGGCCGCGGACCTGATGGTGCGCAAGGCGGCCTCGATGTACGAGGCCGGCATCAATGCCGGCGCCGAGGCCAACATGGCCAAGATGCTGGCGTCGGAAGCCTCATGGGCCTGCGCCGAGATGTGCGTGCAGACCCATGGCGGTTTCGGCTTCGCCGAGGAGTACGACGTCGAGCGCAAATTCCGCGAAGCGCGCCTCTACACGGTGGCCCCGATCTCGACCAACATGGTCCTGAACTTCGTCGCGGAGCATGTGCTGGGGCTGCCGCGGTCCTACTAGCCGCCGACAGCCTCGACGATCATCCGCTGGAAGTGGATGACGAGATGCTCGCTGTTGGTCAGGAACCGGCCCGTGTCGGGAATCCCGCCCAGCAGCCCACGCTGGACCGAGTCCGTCAGCGCATCGTCCTCAGCCGCGACCTGCTTGTTGAAGGCGACGAGCGACTTGGCGAAGTCGTCGCTGACGCCCGGCCCGAAGAACTGCTCGGAGAAGCCCTTGGTTGCATTGGGGCCGTCCGGGGTCCAGACGTCGATCGACAGGTTCGGGAAACCCGGATTGATGTTGATCGTCACGTTGGGCCACAGGAAGTGATACTGCGACTGCGCCACCGCGCCTGAGACGTCGTACAGCTTGATCTTGCTCTTTCCCTCGAGCGCCGCCGGCCGCACCTCGCCGGTCTGGCTCGAGAAGTAGCCGTGCGTCTTCAGCGTGTAGACGTCGGGCCGCACGTCGATCGCGGCATTGAAGCCGGGATGGGCCACGGCGCAGTGGTAGCATTCGAGATAGTTCTCGAGCATCGTCTTCCAGTTGGAATTCGACTGCCACTCCTCGCGGCTGTAATGCACAAGCGTGTCGAGCACGACGCCGCTCTCGGCGATCAGGTCGAGCACCGGCCCGTAGCAGGACTTCACGCTCGGCGCCTCGGCATCGAGATTGACGAACATGAACGGTCCCAGTGCTTCGGCGCGGATCGGCAGCAACGGGAAATCGGCAAGATTGAAGTTTGGCTCCGATTGCGAGCGCGGCACGCGTCGCAGCCCGCCTGTCAGATCGTAGGTCCAGGCGTGGTAGCCGCACTGCAGGCTCTTGGCATTGCCACGGCCTTTCATGACTTCGTGGCGGCGATGACGACACACGTTCACGAAGCCGGCGAGGCCGTTCTCGTTGCGCACGACCGCGACGGGCACGCCGCCAGCATAGCCGGTCACGTAGTCACCGATCTCGGTGAGCTGCGACAGTGGGCCGACATAGTTCCAGCTCTTGCGGAAGACGTGCGTGATCTCGCGCTCGGTGACTCCAGGATCGGTGTACCAACGGGCCGGAAGGGACTCACCACGACCGAGGGCGGCAAGCAGGCTGGGGGAGGTATCAACGATCAAAGTCATGGCGGCAGCTCTTGGTTGGTAGCTAGCCGAAGATAATCCCTCGCAGCGTCGAAATTGCGGCCGTGATTGCGGCATGGCCGACCATCAATAAAAACACGGTCCAGCAGGCAGTTACGGCCGTCAGCAGCCATCCCAGCATGGCCATTAAACCGTCATCTTCGATCAGGGCAAAACAGAAGAAGAGGATCGCCCAGGCGGGGAAGAAATTGTCGAAGGGAATCGGCAACGCGAGGATCAATATGTCGACCGCCCACGCGAGCAACAGCAGCCGGCGCGGCAAACCGTTCACCCACCATTCGTAACGCGCGTGGACGGTGTTCTCGAGCCACTGAATGAAGCGGCGCGCACGGGCGAGGAAATGCTGCAGCTTGCCACGCGGCAGACCACGCTTGCCGATCATCAGCGGCAGCGATGGAACCGGCCGTCCGGCAAAGTATTGCGCAACGATGTAGAGCATCGGCACGCCAGTGATCGTCGACAGCCACGGAATGCCGGTCGGAATGATGTTCGCGATGTTTATCGCGAGGACGGCGAAGGCGAATGAACGGCCCGCAAACCCTTCGAGGAACTCGTTCAACGTGAGAACCGAATTGCGGTCTCCGCTGAACAGTTCGTCGAGCGTTGTTAAAAGGCCGAAATTATCCTTCATCCACCCTTCCGCGAGACCAGGCGGCGGGCCAGCACCAGATGCGGCTTGTCGAGCATCTTGCCGTCCATGGTGAGGACGCCGGCGCCGGGATTGCCCTCGAACGTCGCGATGACTCGGTTGGCCCAGTCGATCTCGGCTTCGGTCGGCGTGAAGACGTCGTGGATGATTGCGACCTGGTCGGGATGGATGGCGATCTTGCCGCCATATCCCATGCGGCGCGCATCCTGTGCCTCGGCGCGCAGGCCTTCGACGTTACGGATGTCGGGATAAACCGTGTCGTAGGCTGTGACGCCTGCCGCGACCGAGGCCATCAGGTTGACCGTGCGTGCGAGCTTGAACGTGTCGTCATAGACGCCGGGCGAGGGGCCCTTCGCCAGCGCGCCGAGATCTGCCATCAGATCCTCGCCGCCCCAGGAATGGCCCATCAGGCGGGCGTGCTTCGCGGGCGCGGCGGTGAGCGCCAGGATCGCGGCGGCGCTCTCGGTGGCGATGGTGAGGATGCGGGTTGCGCCGCGCTCGATGCCCTCGCGCGCTTCGAGTGCATCGAGATAGTTCGACATCAGGTCGAGATCGGCCTGGCCGACGCACTTCGGAAACACGATGCCGTCGGGCTTGCCCTGCATCACGACAGCGAGGTCGCCCAGGGTGAGGCCGGTGTCGAGTGCGTTGACCCTCACATAAAGCTTGGGACCGGCGCGGTTTGCGCTCTTGAGATAGGCGAGCGCCATGTCGCGCGCGACCATCTTGCGATCGGTGGCGACGGAGTCCTCGAGGTCGAGGATTAGACCGTCGGGACCGGAGGCGGGACCCTTGGCGAGCTTGCGCTCTGAATCGGCAGGGACGAACAGGAAGGAACGCATCTGTCTCTCAGCTCCTGGGCTTCTTGCGCATCAGCGCCTGGCGAGTGCACTCAGCCACGATCTCGTCGCGCTGGTTGATGGCGGTGTGGGCGAACTCGACGATGCCGGCGTCGGGCCGCGACTTACTCTCGCGCAGGCTCACGACCTTGGTTCGCACCCTCACCGTGTCGCCGTGGAAGACCGGCTTGGGAAAGCGCACGTCGGTCATGCCGAGATTGGCGATGGTCGTGCCGAGCGTCGTGTCGTTCACGGTGATGCCGATCATCAGTCCGAGCGTGAACAGGCTGTTCACGATGCGCTGGCCGAATTCGGTCTTGGAGGCGAATTCCTCGTCGAGATGCAGCGGCTGCACGTTCATGGTGAGCGAGCTGAACAGGACATTGTCCATTTCGGTCACGGTGCGCGTCCATTCGTGCTCGAACACGCGGCCGACGGTGAAGTCCTCGTAATAAAGCCCTGCCATCTTTCTCCTCGCGGAAGTCGATCCTTCCTAGCATGGATGGACGCTGGCCGGCTCGCCATCGTATCAATGACGCCACAGGACGAAACACCGAAATGGGGAGTGAGACGATGCGCGCGATGCTGAGCGAAACGCCGGGCGGACCGGAAAGCCTGAAGCTGGTCGAACTGCCGTCCAAGCCGGTCGGCAAGGGCCAGGTGCGCGTCGCCACGAAGGCGGCGGGCGTCAACTTCCCCGACACGCTGATCATCCAGGACAAGTACCAGTTCAAGCCGCCGCGCCCGTTCGCGCCCGGCCACGAGATCGCGGGCGACATCACCGAGATCGGCGAGGGCGTCACCGGCTACAAGGTCGGCGATCGCGTGATCGGCATGATCGGCAGCGGCGGCTACGCCTCCGAAGCCGTAGTCGACCAGATCCAGCTCCTGCCGATGCCGAAGAACATGAGCTACGAGGATGGTGCGGCGTTCACCATGACCTACGGCACCTCGTACTATGCGCTGAAGCAGCGCAGCAGCTACAAGCCCGGTGAGACGCTGCTGGTTACCGGCGCCTCGGGCGGCGTCGGCCTCACGGCGGTCGAGCTGGGCGCGCTCATGGGCCTGAAGGTCATTGCCGCCGTCGGCTCCGACGAGAAGATGGAGATCTGCAAGAAGTACGGCGCGACGATGTTCGTGAACTACGCCAAGGAGAAGATGCGCGACAAGGTCAAGGAGCTGACCGGCGGCAACGGCGCGGACATCATCTACGACGCGGTCGGTGGCGACGCCTTCGATGAATCCGTGCGCTGCATCGCCTGGTACGGCCGCCTGCTGGTGGTCGGCTTCGCGGCGGGCCGCATCCCCTCGCTGCCGGCAAACCTCGCGTTGCTGAAGAGCTGCGACGTGCGCGGCGTGTTCTACGGTGCCTGGCGTGGCCGCGAACCCGCCGAGGCCCGCAAGAACTTCGACGAGATGCTGGCGTGGTACGGCGAAGGCAAGCTGAAGCCGCACATCTCCATGCGCTTCCCGCTGGAGAAGGCGGCCGACGCCATGAACGCCCTGCTGTCGCGCAAGGCGACCGGCAAGGTCATCATCGAAGTCGCCTGAGGGCAGGAGGCTCGCGTGGGTAGACTGTCCGGCAAGATCGCGATCGTGACGGGCGCCGCTTCGGGCATCGGCGAGGCCTCGGCCAAGCTGTTCGCCGAGGAGGGCGCACAGGTACTGGCAGTCGACCGGCCGGAATCGGCGATCGACACGGCGCATGCCGGCAACAAGTCGATCGCGTCGTTCGCGGCCGACATCACGGGCGACGATGCGCCGAAGACGATCGTCGCCGCCGCGCTCGAAAAGTTCGGCGCGCTCGACATCCTGTTCAACAATGCCGGTGTCAGCGGCCGCGCCTTCGTCGAGGAGATGACCGACGACATGTGGGACCGCGTGAACGCCGTCAACGTGCGCGGCATGTTCCGGCTCTGCCGCGAGGCTATTCCCGCCCTGAAGCTCAGGGCGCGGGAAAGGGGCCGGGCGCGCATCGTCAACACGGCCTCGGTCATGGCCTTCGACACGGATTACGGCCTCGCGGCCTATTGCGCTTCCAAGGCCGGCGTCGGCGGGCTCACGCGCACGCTGGCGCTGGAACTGGGCAAGTTCAACATCACCGCCAACTATGTCTGCCCGGGCGCCATCTACAGCGGCATGACGCGGACCAATTTCGACAAGCCGGAAATCCGCGAAGTCTGGGAGAAGAAGGCGGCGCTGCGCCGGCTCGGCCAGCCCATCGACATCGCCCGCGGCGCGCTGCTGCTGGCCTCCGATGACGCCGACTTCATCACCGGCCACGAGCTGGTGGTCGACGGCGGCCTCACCTTGCGCACCTGAGACGCAAGCCAGCCTGAAGTCTCCAAGCCGGGCGGGCGTGAGAAGCCGCCTGGGCAGCATGTTGGAACAGACACAGTCGCGGATAGCGGAGGATCATTTCGCCGTCCTTTGTCCATTTGCGGAAGTCCCTCCGGCTACGAGTGTGGCGAAGCTTTTTTTAAGAATCTGCTGCGCTGTTTCATTCGCTCATCGAGGCAGCGCCACCGGTTACGCCATGGAGGGCTGGGGCGGAACCCGCAAGCAACAGAGCCTTCACGTCCTTCAGCCGACGATCCGTTCCGCAGGCTAGCCATCGCCAGGCTCCGGCCGTATCGATTCCAGTCGGCGGTTCTCTTCAGATTTCCCGCTTGCAAAATCAAAGTCCGGTTCATCAGCAACCTGAGGGCTCGCTTCTCACAGGAGAGATACCCTTGGGATCATTTGATGGCCGTGGCGGTGATACTGCCCATCCTTCGTTGTCGCCGGCCCTGTTGCCGCGTGCCTTGTCGCGGCCATTGAGCGCCGACCGCCCGGAAGGTTGACCCCGCGGCGAGCGTCGGCCGCTTCCCTTTTCGACGCGACCGCCGGCACCGATGGGCCGCGGAACGGAGACCGACATGGCAAGTATCGAGACAGAAGGGCTGCCTTCGGCAGCGCCTGCCGCGGAGTCATGGCCGCGCAACGAGCTGGGCGACGACCATCCGCTGGGCCTTCAGGCCGACGAGATGGTCGCGCGGCAGCTTGACACCCGGTTCGCGGGCGAGGTGCGCGGCCTGGTGACCGACCCGGCGACGGGCCTCGCGGGCCGCGACCCCGAGGCGGCGCTGGCCGGCATCGCCGGGACCATTCCGCTTCTGGCTGAACTGAAGGACCGGTACCTTGCGCAAGCGATCGGCCCGCGCCAGAAGGCGATGCTCGAGCCGCTGATCGACCGCCGCCTCGACCGCGCCGGCGGCGA
>NZ_JBXAPV010000001.1:3902974-4048134 GCF_058806575.1 Reyranella sp. GW821-FHT12G01 | reverse complement strand
AGCTTCTCGATATCGGCCGAACTCGGCGGCGGAGGCGGCGGCTCGGCCATGGCAAGTTCGATCGGCTTCGGCGGCGCGGGCATCAGCTTCTCGATATCGGCCGAACTCGGCGGCGGAGGCGGCGGCTCGGCCATGGCGAGTTCGATCGGCTTCGGCGGTGCCGGCATCAGCTTCTCGATATCGGCCGAACTCGGTGGCGGAGGCGGCGGCTCGGCAGCGGCGATCTCGATCGGCTTCGACGGCGCAGACATCTGCTTCTCGATGTCGGCCGAGCTCGGTGGCGGAGGTGGCGGCTCCGCGGCGGCGATCTCGACAGGCTTCGGCGGGGCTGGCGACTCGACCTTCGCCGGCGTCTCGGCCTTCGGCGGAGTCGCGGCCGCGACGGCGACCGGCGGTTCCGGCCTCGCCTCCGGCGTCACCGGCGGCGGCGTGTCGCGACGGGCCAGCGCTTCCTTCAATGCGCCGTAGAGTTGCGGCGTGAGCTCGCCGGTCTCGCGCTGGGCCGAGATGCGCTGGAAGGTGCGGACGGCCGCGCGCGTCATCGGTCCGACGTTGCCGTCGGGCTTGTCGCGCAGCAGCTTCAGGTCGAACAGGGCCTGCTGGATGACGCGGACCTGCTCGTTGGTGGCCTTGGGCCAATCCGGCGGAATGAGATCGGGCGCCCGCGGCGGCGGTGTTCCCAATTGCGGGGCGGGGCGTGCGACGCGTGCCGGTGGTGGCAGCGGCGGCGGCGCGGCCGCAGCGGTTTCCATCGGCGCCACGCGAATGGCGGGCCGCGCCTTCTGCATGGTCTCGACGATCTGCCTGAACTCGCTCTGGCCGAGCAGCTCCGCCTTCTGCAGATCCTCCGGCGTGAGGCCCCGCTGCAGCGCCTGCGCGCGTGTCGCCGATGTCCGGGCGAGCGCGGTCTCGTTGCCCTTGTTCGTCTGGCGCTCGAACTCCGCGGCGATCGCGAACCAGGCCATCGCCATCGCCGGATCCTTCGCCGCCGCGTCGCCGCGCTCGTAGATGTCGCCGAGCGAGAACATCGACGCCGCCATGCCCTGGCGCGCGGCGGCCTGCAGCAGTTCGACCGCCTCCTTGCCGTTGCGCGCCGCGCCCTTGCCGTCGCGCAGCATCAGGGCGAGGTTGTGCTTGGCGATCGCCAGGTTCGCCGCGACGGCCTTGCGATACCATTCGACCGCGCGCGCCGCGTCCCGCTCCATCACGAAGCCGCGCTCGTACATCACCGCGACATTGAAGGCGGACTGGGCCGAACCGGCCTCGGCCGCGCGCAGCAGCCAGCCGGCGCCGGCCTGCTGGTCCTTGGTCATGCCGATGCCCTGGACCAGCCGGCGGGCCATCTCTTCCATCGCGGGAATGCTGTTGGCGTCGGCGCGGCTGCGCAGGTCGGCGACCGTCAGGGCCGCCCAATCGACGTTCCGGTCGGCCGGAGACGGAGCCGGGGCGGGGGGCGGTGTCGGGGCTGGCGCGGCCACGGCGGCTGGTGGCGAAGCCGGCGGTGGCGGAACGGACTCTGCCGGCGGCGGGGCGGCGGCGGCTTCGGCCTTTTCGGCCGGAGGAGCCGCGGTGGGCGGCTGGGGCGGCTCGGCTTGCGCCACCGACGATGGCGGCGCCGGCGGCGTCTCTTCCGGCGGCCGGGCCATCCAGGCGCCAGCCCCCGCCGCGGCCGCGAGCATGATCGCGAACGACGTCATCACGACGGGTCGCTTCAGCAGGGGCCGTTTCAGCGAGCGAGGGGCGGCGGCAGGCTTGCCGGTCATCCCCGGAGAATAGCCGAGACGGGCCGCTGCGGCGAAGGCATCGCGCGGTGGCGCACGACGAGCAGGGCGGTCAGGAGCAGCACGGCGCCGGCCTGGTGGAGGGTGGCGATCGGGATGCTGACGCCGCTCAGGATGGTGGCGATCCCGAGGCCGAGCTGGAAGAAGGCCATGGCCGCCGCCGCCAGTGTTTCGGAGCGCGGCGCGCGCCACGCCATGACCACCACGCCGAGGAACAGGAGCTTGGCCAGCCACCGGTGGACGAACTGGATGGTCGTGCCGTTCTCGAAGAAGTTGATCCAGGCCGGCGACAGCTCGAACAGGCCGGGCGGGATCCAGTAACCCGACATGGTGGGGAAGGTGCTGTGCGAGGTTCCGGCGCGCAGGCCCGCCATGAACGCGCCCCAGATCATCACCACCAGCAGGAAGCCGATCAGCGCCGTCGACTTGCGCTGGACCTTGCGGTCGTCGCGGCGGATGCCGTGCGGAATGAGTTCCAGGATCAGCCAGACCGTGTAGGCGTAGAGCACCACCGCCAGCATGAGATGGGCGGCGAGCCGGTAGTGGCTGACCGATGGCCGGTCGACGAGACCGGATGCGACCATCGCCCAACCCAGCGCGCCCTGCAGGCCGCCCAGCACGAGCAGCGCCAGCAGGCGCGGCTTGAGGTGATCGTTGAGCGCGCCGCGCCACCAGAACCAGGCGAGCGGCAGGGCGAAGACGACGCCGATCAGCCGGCCCCAAAGACGATGGATGTATTCCAGCCAGAAGATCTCGCGGAATTCCGGGACCGTGAAGTCGCGGTTCACGAGACGCCCCTGCGGCGACGCCAGGTACTTCTGCAACTCGGCCTGCCAGGCGGTGTCGGAGAGCGGCGGCAGCCAGCCGGTCACGGGGCGCCACTCCACCATCGACAGGCCCGATTCGGTCAGCCGCGTCAGCGCGCCGATCACGATCATGAAGAAGATCATGCCGGCGACGACGATCAGCCACTGGCGCACGGAGGCGGGGACTTGCTGCATGGCCGGCGGAACATGGGCGAAGGCGGCGGCGGCGTCATCAGGCATAAATGTCGCTAATGCCGACATGAGCCTGCGACGCTTGCACTCACCGTGAGCGGTCTGTTTAATCAGTTCGTAGACGAACGGCCTGCCCTCTCGCCCTGGATCCTCGTCAATGTCTGACTTTCAGCTGGCCCCACCGCTGACGCACGGGCTCAGCTTCAAAGATCTTCACGACCGTGAGGATATCGCCCGCCTCGACGCCGCCTTCGTGGATTGGCTGAAGGACGCCAATGTCGACGCCCATGCCCGCCTGATGGCCGCGCGCGCCGCGCCCGAGGGGCTGGCGCCCAAGGACGAATCCAACCTGCTGATCGAAGTGGCGCGGCCGCTCGAGGATTTCATCGGCACGCTGTTCGGCGTGAGCGCGGAAGCCGCGGGCTTGCGCGGACGCCACAGCCGCCTGGCGCCGCTCTACGACTGCAAGCGCCTGTTCGTGCAGCGCTACGTCACCCGCGCCCTGAAGCCCGACGCGGCGGCCGCGCTCGACTGCACTTCCGTCACCGCCGCGCTCAACCTGCCGGTGACGATGGCCGACGGGCTGGAAGCCTGGGAACTGGCCTTCGCGCTGGCCGTCCGCGACCTGATCGGTGCGGAATTCAAGGTCGAGGTGCCGACGCCCGAGGTCACGGCCTTCGCCGAATATGCGGCCTGGGCGCTGCACAATCCGGAGGGCAAGCGGCGGCATCTCGACGGGCCGCTGTTCAAGGTGCCCCACAAGCTCGACTTCGAGCATCTCGTGCCGATCGAGACCGAGATCGTGGACGGCGTCACCCGCATGAAGCTGCCGCGGCCGATGTTGCGCCACCGCGAGGGCTTCGCGCTGACCGACCCCGGTTTCGACCTGGTGCGGGCGCTGGATCACGCCAATTACTGCATCTGGTGTCACAACCAGGGCAAGGACAGCTGCTCGCGCGGCCTGAAAGATCGCAAGACCGGGGCCTTCCAAAAGTCGCCGTTCGGCGTCACCCTCGCAGGTTGTCCCCTGGAGGAGAAAATCTCGGAAATGAACCTCCTCAAGAGCGAGGGGTTCTCCATCGGCGCACTGGCGATGGCGGCGGTCGACAATCCGCTGCTGGCGGCGACCGGCCACCGCATCTGCAACGATTGCATGAAGGCCTGCATCTATCAGAAGCAGGAACCGGTCGACATCCCGCAGATCGAGACCCGCACGCTCAAGGACGTGCTCGCCCTGCCATGGGGCTTCGAGATCTACTCGCTGCTGACGCGCTGGAATCCGCTGAACCTGCGCCGCCCGATCCCGCGCGCCTCGACGGGCCGAACCGTGCTGGTGGTCGGCCTCGGCCCAGCAGGCTTCAACCTCGCGCATCACTTGATGAACGACGGCCACACGGTGGTCGGCATCGATGGACTGAAGATCGAGCCGTTGCCCGAGGCGCAGTCGGGCGTTGCGATGGACGGCACGCGCGTGGCGTTCTCGGCGGTGAAGGACGTCGCGACGTTGCGTGAAAATCTCGGCGAGCGTGCGATGGCGGGCTTCGGTGGCGTCGCCGAGTACGGCATCACCGTTCGTTGGGACAAGAACTACCTGAAGATGGTGCGCCTGCTGCTGGAGCGGCGCGCACAATTCTCGATGTTCGGCGGCGTGCGCTTCGGCGGCACTGTCACGGTCGAGAGCGCCTTCGCCATGGGCTTCGACCACATCGCGCTCTGCGCCGGCGCCGGCAAGCCCACCGTGCTCGATCTGCCGAACGGATTGGCGCGCGGCGTGCGCGCGGCGTCGGATTTCCTGATGGCGCTGCAGCTCACGGGCGCGGCCAAGAAGGAGTCCATCGCCAACCTGCAGATCCGCCTGCCGGTGGTGGTGATCGGTGGCGGCCTTACCGCCATCGACACGGCGACGGAATCGCTCGCCTACTATCCGCTGCAGGTCGAGAAGTTCTTGAGCCGCCACGAGACGCTGGTCGCCGAGCGCGGCGATGTGGCGGTGGGCGCAAACTGGTCGCCGGAAGAACGCGAGATCGCCGAGGAGTTTATCGCGCACGCTCACGCTATCCGCGCCGAGCGCGAACTGGCGGCGCGCGAGGGGCGGGAGCCCGCGATCACCAAGCTGGTGAACGGCTGGGGCGGTGTCTCGCTGGTCTATCGCCGCCGCCTGATCGATTCGCCGTCCTATACGTTGAACCACGAGGAAGTGCTCAAGGCGCTCGAGGAAGACATCCGCTTCGTCGAAGGGCTTTCGCCCGTTGCCGTCGAGATCGACGAAGTTGGCCAGGCGAAGGCACTCAAAGTCGCGGGCGAGCAGAACGGCGCCAAGGTCGAGGCGACCTTGCCGGCGCGGACCATCCTGGTCGCGGCGGGCACGCAGCCCAACACGGTGCTGGCGCGCGAGGATGCGACCCACGCCTTCATCGACGGCAAGTATTTCCGCGCCCTCGACGAGGAGGGCAATCCCGCGACGCCCGAGCGCGTCTGCAAGCCCGGCGACGTGCGCGTGCTGATGTATCGCCACGCCGACAATCGCTTCATGTCCTTCTTCGGTGACCTGCACCCCTCGTTTGCGGGCAATGTCGTGAAAGCGATGGGTGGCGCCAAGCAGGGCTATCCGGTGCTGACGCGCTCGATGACGGCGCTGCCGCCGCCCAAGCGCACGCCGGCGGAGATCCTCGACGAAGCCAATCGCTCATGGCGCGCCCGCGTCGTGCGCGTCGACCGACTGACGCCGACCATCATCGAGGTCATCGTCGAAGCGCCGGCCGCCGCGCGCAATTTCGAGCCCGGCCAGTTCTATCGCCTGCAGAACTACGAGGCGCGGTCGCTGAAGGCCGAGGGCACGTTGCTCACCATGGAAGGTCTCGCGCTGACCGGCGCCTGGGTCGACAAGGAGAAGGGTCTGCTGTCGCTGATCGCGCTGGAGATGGGCGGCTCGTCCGACCTCTGCGCCATGCTGAAGCCCGGCGAGCCGGTGATCGTCATGGGGCCAACTGGCGCGCCGACCGAGATCGAGCCGGGCGAGACCGTCGTGCTGGTGGGCGGCGGTCTCGGCAATGCCGTGCTGTTCTCGATCGGTCAGGCCTTCCGCAAGGCCGGCAGCAAGGTGCTCTACTTCGCGGGCTACAAGAAGATCATCGACCGCTACAAGGTCGAGGAGATCGAGGCTGCGGCCGACGTCGTCGTCTGGTGCTGCGACGAGGCGCCGGGATTCGCAGCCAGCCGCCCACAGGACAAGTCCGTCGTCACCAACATCGTCGAGGCGATGCGCCAATATGCATCGGGCGAGCTGGGCGACCAGCCGATCCCCTACAGCGCCGCCGACCGCATCGTGGCCATCGGCTCCGACGGCATGATGAACGCCGTGCGCCTCGCGCGGCATGCCGCGCTAAAATCGTTCCTCAAGCCCGAACACGTGGCCTTCGGCTCGATCAACTCCCCCATGCAATGCATGATGAAGGAGATCTGCGCTCAGTGCCTGCAGCTCCACAAGGATCCGGAGACGGGCAAGGAGACGGTGGTTTTCTCCTGCTTCAACCAGGACCAGCGGCTCGACCTCGTCGACTTCGCCAACTTGCGCCAACGCCTGCGCCAGAACTCGGTGCAGGAAAAGATTGGCGCGCTGTGGATCGACCGCTCGCTGCGGCAGCTCGGGGTGCGCGGCTAGACGAAGATCTTCCGCGCCACGATCACCAGCAGCGCGACCGACGTCACGAGGATCACGAGAAGCGTCAGGAGGGAGCCGATGGCCCGGCCGGGATTGGCGTTCGCCGAGCCTGAGAGGCCGAAGGCATGGGCGACGCGGCCGATGACGAAGGCGGCGCCCAGGACATGCACCAGCAGGCGCGGACCGTGGCAGATTTCGAGCAGGGCCAGCAGGACCAGCACCAGCCCGGCATATTCGGCGAAGTTTCCGAAGGCGCGGGCGATACGGCCCAGCTCAGCATCGCCGCCATCGCCCATGCTGACGCGCTTGCTGCGGCGCTGGAGGCTCACCCGCAGCGACAGCACCACGCAGAGAAGTCCGATCAGGGCGGCGTAGAAGGCGGTGACGAACGGCAGGGCCGGCATTGCCATGAGGCGATCTCCTAGGGGGCGCGGACGAAGCGGAACAGGACCTTGTCCTGGCTGTAGTAGCGCAACTGGTCGACGACCTTGGGAAAATATTCGCTGCCCACGGTCACCGGCATGAAGGCGTCGAGGTCGAGCGGGCGCACGCCGACATGGAACCCGGCATCGCTGAACGCCTTTGCCACTTGGTCGAGAGAATGGTCGTAGAGCGGGATCGACGAGGTCTCGGCGATCAGTTTGCGCCAACGCGGCCACACCGCGCTGTCCTTGTGGCAGCCCATGGCGGCGACATAGGTGCCGCCGGACTTCAGCGCCGCCTTGATGTCAGCGGCGTGCGCGGCGAGATCGGGCAGGAGGTAGAGCACCTCGTGGCTGAAGGCGAGGTCGAACGTCTGGTCGAGCGCCGCCGCGCTGTCGCTCACGCTGTATTCGATGGGCCGATGCCCCTTCAGCAATTTTGCGCGATCCACGGATTCGCGGGCGATGTCGATGCCGACCGCCGATTTGAACGGATGACGGTCGTGCAGCATGCGCAGGAAGCCGCCCTGGTTGCAGCCATAGTCGAGCACGGTCGATTGGCGCAGATCCTCATGGACCCCGACGTCGATCATGCGCCGCCAGATCGGCGCATGGGCCGCGCCCATCGCTTCTTCGTCCGCTTCGTTGCGGTTCCAGGTGCGGATGATGGAAGGCCGTTGCATCGCTTCCTCCGTCTCGGGGAAGCGAGGCTATCACGCCCTCGCTACACGCGCGCGCCACGGATGCACGAGCAGCGGTCCCGCGATCAGGCTGCCGAAAGTGACGATGCCGACGGCGATGGCGGTGAACACGCCGGGCAGACCCCAGCCCAGTTGTTCGATCGCGAACCAGCCGCCGAGCGAGGCCACGAACAGGCGCGTCACGCCGGCGGTGAAGGGCGCCGTCATGCGGCCCGCACCCTGGCTCGCGAAGGACAGCGTCATGCCGATGCCGAACACGAAGTAGAAGGGCGCGACGCGCGTCACGTAGGCCACGGTCGCGGCGATCACGTCGGGGTCGTTCGTGAAGAGGCGCGCCCAGCCTTCGGGGAACAGCGCCACGACCCAGCCGAAGATGCCGATGCCGAGGCCCGCGACCAGGCTGCCGATCCAGGCGGCCCGCACGGCACGGCGCCACTCGTTGGCGCCGGCGGCCACGCCGACGATCGTCGTGAGGCCCGAGCCGATGCCGAAGGCCAGCGGCACGAGCATGAACTCCAGCCGCACGCCGATGCCGTAGCCCGCGAGGGCGGCAATGCCGAAGCGGCCGACCAGGCCGGTGACAAGCATGGCGGTGAGGTTGGCGGTGAAGGCGGAGAAGGAGGCGATCAGGCCGACCCGCAGGATCTCCCAGAACAGCCGGCCCTGGAGAGGCACGCCCGATACCGCCGGCACGAAACCGAGCTTGCCACTCCACAGCGCGCGAGCCTGCAGCAGCGCCGACACGGCGGCGGTCAGCAGCGCGGAGATCGCCGGTCCCGCCATGCCGATGCCCTGCCAGCCGCCGATGCCCAGCGCCAGCACGTAGGAGAGCGGCACCTGGGCGATCGAGGAGACCAGCATGTAGCGGCCCGGCGTCGCCGCATCGCCGCCGCCGCGCAGCAGGGCGGAGAGGAAGAAGTTGGCCCAGATGAAGATCGAGCCGGTGAACAGCACGTGGGAGTAAGTCAGCGCCTTGGCGAGCGCCGCGCCATCGCCGCCCAGCAGCCGGTAGAGCGAGGGCGCGATCGTCCAGGCCAGCAGGGTGAACAGCAGGGCCAGCACCGCGCCGAGCACCAGCGCATGCAGCACCAGCTTGCGGGCATCCTCGGTCCGGTCAGCGCCCAGGGTGCGAGCCATGGCGGCCGCCACGCCGCCGCCCATGCCGCCCGCGGCCATCATGGTCATCATCATCATGAGCGGGAACACGAGCGCGAAGCCCGCCAGCGCCTCGGTGCCGAGCTTGCCGAAGATGAAAGTCTCGGCGATGGCCACGAAGGTCTGGACGATCATGACCGCGGTGGTGGGGGCCGACAGCTTCCACAGGCTCTTGCCGATGGGCGCGGTGAGAAGAGGATGAGACAGGACAGGCTCCAATTACGTGCATATGCACATTATCAGGGCGCGCCGTCCTGTCACCTTACAAAGCCTGCGATCCCCCATTAGCTTTTGCGCATGACCGACAAGGAACGTCCGCTCGCCAAGCCCTCGGTGCAGATCGACAACGATCGCGTCATCGTCACGGAATGGCGCTTCCCGCCGGGCAGCCACACCGGCTGGCACCGCCACAACCACGACTATGTCGTGGTCCCCGTCACGACGGGCGAACTGCACATTTTCGACGGCAAGGCGACCGTCCCGGCGCCGCTCCGGGCCGGGGTCTCCTACGCCCGCCAGACCGGGGTCGAGCACGACGTCATCAACCCCAACGATTTCGAGTTCGTTTTCGTCGAAATCGAGGTCAAGGCCTGATCCAGCCGCCGGTCTGCCCCGCGAGCGGGTCGCATTGACTCGCCCACCCGTAAGGATCATATGGGGTCCGCCCAGCGGTCCGGCCCGATCCTCGAGCCTTATGAGACCGCTCCAAGTCCAGCGGAAAGAATGGACTAAACTACGGAAATTAAATGAGTTTTGAGAGTTTGGGGCTGAGCGCCCCGGTACTGCAGGCAGTGGCCGAAAAGGGCTACACGACGCCGACCCTCATCCAGGAAAAGGCCATCCCCATCTGCCTGATGGGTCGCGATGTCCTCGGATGCGCCCAGACGGGCACCGGAAAGACCGCCTCCTTCGTCCTCCCGATGATCGATATTCTCTCGGAAGGCCGCTCCAAGTCGCGCATGCCGCGCTCGCTGATCCTGGAGCCGACCCGCGAACTGGCCGCCCAAGTGGCCGAAAACTTCGAAATCTACGGCAAGTACCACAAGCTCAACATGGCGCTGCTGATCGGCGGCGTGAGCTTCCCCGACCAGGAACGCGCGCTGGAACGCGGCGCCGACGTCCTGATCGCCACGCCGGGCCGGCTGCTCGACCATTTCGAGCGCGGCGGCATCCTGCTGAACGACGTCAAGATCCTGGTGATCGACGAAGCCGACCGGATGCTCGACATGGGCTTCATCCCCGACGTCGAGCGCATCGTCGCCACCCTGCCGCCGCTGCGCCAGACCCTGTTCTTCTCGGCCACCATGCCGCCGGAGATCAAGCGCCTGGCCGACCGCTTCCTCAGCAACCCGAAGGAAGTCACGGTCGCCCCGCCGGCCTCTGCCTCCAAGAACATCGTGCAGGGCCTGTCGGTCGTGCAGGAGGAGGACAAGCGCGAGGCGCTGCGGGCCCTGATCAAGGAACAGGACATCAAGAACGCCATCGTCTTCTGCAACCGCAAGAAGGACGTGGCGATCCTGCAGGGCTCGCTGAAGAAGCACGGCTTCAACGCCGGCGCGCTGCATGGCGACATGAGCCAGCCCGCGCGCATGGAGACGCTGGAGAAGTTCAAGCAGGGCGAGATCCAGATCCTGGTCGCGTCCGATGTCGCCGCCCGCGGCCTCGACATCGTGGCGATGAGCCATGTGTTCAACTTCGACGTCCCGTTCTCGCCCGAGGACTACGTCCATCGCATCGGTCGCACCGGTCGCGCCGGCAATACCGGTCATTCCTTCACCCTGGCGTCGCCCGAAGAGGGCGGCCTGGTCGAGGCGATCGAGAAGCTGATCGGCACCACCATCCCGCGCGTCGAAGTGCCGGGCATGCAGACGATCGAGTTCGAGCCGTCCGACGGACGCCGTCGCGGACGTGGTCGTGGACGCGGTGGTTCGAGCAGCAGCCGGGGCAAGAGTGGTGGCAGCAGCCGCTCTTCGCGTGGTGAGTCGCGGCCCGAGCGCGAGCCGCGCCCGGAAATGGAAGCCCGCCCCGAGAGCGAGGCGCGTCCGCCGCGTGAACCGCGTCCGGAGCGCGAAGCCCGTCCGCCGCGCGAGCCGCGGGCCGAGCGTCCGCATCGCGAGCCCCGCCCCGAGCGTGAGGCCCGTCCCGAGCGCGAGGCGCGCCCGGAACGTGAGTCTCGTCCCGAGCGTGAGGCGCGTCCGTCGCGCGACCGTCGTCCGGAGCGGTCGGACCGCCCGCGCCACGACCGCCGCGATCGCGACGATACGCCGGCGCCGATGGGCCTTGGCGATCACGTACCGGCTTTCCTCGCCCGTCCGACGCGCTAGAGTGCGCGCCGCGGCGGAGGGAGCCCATGCAGACGATATTCGTCATGGTGAAATGCGAGCTCGGTAAGGCCTACGACGTTGCCGACAACGCCGTGGCCGTCGAGCAGGTCTCGGAGGTCTATTCGACCTCCGGCCAGTACGATCTTCTGATGAAGTGCTATCTCGGCGAGAAGACCGACATCGGTCATTTCGTGACGAGCCAGATCCAGACGCTGCCCGGCGTGAAGGACACCTTCACCCTGATCACCTTCAAGGCGTTTTCCTGAGCCCCGCGCTTCCGCGCCGGCATCTGCCGAGGGGCGAGGATTTCCTGCTCCTCCCGCCGTCCATTCAGCCCTACGCCTACCGCAACGTCGACAAGCTGTTCGCCCATCGCGTGATCGCGAGGGGTCAGAGCCCACGCGAACTGCCGCGCGGGCCCGAGATCGCGCCGGTCTATTCGGCGGCCGGCCGCGAGCACGACATTGCCTCGTTCATGGACCGCAACGTGATCGTGGGCATCCTGGTGATCCATCGCGGCCGGATCGTGCTGGAACGCTACGGGCTCGGCCTGCAGGAGCACGATCGCTGGTCGACCATGTCGACCGTGAAGTCGATGACGGCGATGCTTGTAGGCGCCGCGGTCCACGACGGCGCCATCAAGTCGATCGACGATCCGCTCACGGACTACCTGCCGGCGCTGCGGCAGTCTGCCTACGAAGGTGTGACCCTGCGGCACGTGATGACCATGTCGTCGGGCGTGCGCTGGACCGAGGTCTATCCCGACCGCAATTCCGACGTGAACCGCTACAGCAAGTCTCTCGCCGACAAGGTGCCGGACGGCGTGCTGAAGCTGATGGCGTCGCTGCCGCGTGCGAACGAGCCGGGCAGCACCTTCCTCTACAATTCCGGCGACACATTCCTGCTGGGCGCCGCGCTCACGGAGGCCGTGGGCAAGCCGCTCGCCGACTATATGTCGGAGAAGGTCTGGCAGCCGGCCGGCATGGAGTGCGAGGCTTTCTACACGCTGGAAAGCGACGGCGGGCAGGAGATCGGCGGCAGCCGCGCCGGCATGGTGTTGCGTGATTTCGGCCGCTTCGCCGAGTTCGTACGCAACGACGGTGTCGTCGACGGCACGCGCGTGTTGCCGGCGGGCTGGGTCGAGGCGGCGGCGACGCCAGCCTTCAAGGTGCCGGCTCCGGTCGTCCCCGATATCACGCATTACGGCTACAGCTGGTGGCTGGGCGACGGCGTGATGGCCGCGATCGGCCATGCCGGCCAGCGCATCGACATTTACCGTAACGAAGATCTGTCAGTGGTGACACTCGCGGCCCTGCCGCAACCGCCTTACGTGCCGCCGACCGATCATGACCGGCGCGCCGAGATCGTCACCTTCACGCAGGCCGTCCGGGCGGCCTGCTCGACCTCCAGCTAAGTGAGCCAACGCATGTCGCCGACGCCCGCCAGGAAGCTCGAAGTCTTCGTCGAGCGCATCGTCATGGGCAGCCGCTGGCTGCAGGCACCGCTCTATATCGGCCTGGTGGCCGTGCTGGGCGTCGTGGTGGTGAAGTTCCCCTTCAAGATCTGGGAGCTGATCCGCAAGGCGATCTCCGCTGAGGAGGCCGACCTTGTCCTGGCGGTGCTGTCGCTGGTGGACCTGATCATGGTCGCCAACCTCGTCGTGATGGTGATCATCTCCGGCTACGAGAACTTCGTAAGCCACATCGACGTCGACGACACGCGCGACCGGCTCTCGTGGTTCGGCAAGCTCGATGCGGGCTCGCTCAAGATCAAGCTGGCCAGCTCGATCGTGGCGATTTCCTCGATCCACCTGCTGCAGCGCTTCCTCGAGGCCGGCGACTACGACAACGGCAAGCTCTACGCGCTGGTCGTCATGCACATGGCCTTCGTGGTATCGGCCCTGATGCTGACCTACATCGACAAGATCGCGTCCGACAAGAAAGCGGCCGGGGGCCATTGAGCCGGGAACCATTGCTCAGGGGCGGCAAGGCGGTCCTCGCCCTCTGGGTCGACATCGACCCGGCCGACGACGCGTTCTTCGAGCACTGGCACAGCCGCGAGCATGTCGAGGAGCGCGTCTCCTGTCCCGGCTGGCTGCGCGGCAGCCGCTTCAAGGGCGTCGAGCAGCCCAACCGCTACCTGCTGTTCTACGACGCCGAGACGCATGCGGCTTTCGAGAGCGAGACCTATTACGCGCGGCTGCGCAAGCCGAGCGAGATGAGCCGTGCCATCTTCCCGAAGTTCCGCAACACCTCGCGCACCGTCTGCGCGGTCGAGCAGCGCTGGGGTGAGGGGATCGGCGCGGCCGTGCTCACCCTGCGCATGAAGGCCGACAACGTCGCGCCGTTCGACAAGCTCGCCTCGCCGGAGACGGCACGCGTCGACCTGCTGACCGGCCGCGCCAATGTCGGCCAGGCGCACACGGCCGAGAAGGACCTGCGCGGCGCGCCCGATCAGCAGATCGAGCGGGCGCTGGTGGCGTTCTTCTGGTCGGTGGAAGCGGCCCAGGCGGCGCGTGCCCGTCACGCGCCCGAGGGCGAGGTCTTCGCGCTGCGCCACACCGTGTCGAAGAGCGATCTCGCCTAGCCCACTCTTCACCTCTCCCGTGTGACGGGGAGGCGAAGAGTTAGCCTGTCGTTGTTAGTTGATCAGCCCGTAGAACTTCCCGGCGTTGGTGCAGGTGATCATCTTCACCTGATCGGCCGGGACTTCGGCGAACTGTTCCTTGATGTACTTGTCGGAGTGCGGCCAGACGCCGTCGCCGTGCGGGTAGTCGGAGCCCCACATCAGGCTCTCCGCGCCCATGTCGTCGATCAGCTTGGCGCCGATGCGGTCGAACTGGAACGTGGCCTTGCACTGGCGACGCCAGTAGTCCGACGGCTTCATCTTCATACCGAGATCGTGAAAGCGGTCCTCCCACTCGAAGTCCATGCGGTCGAGCGCGTAGGGGATCCAGCCGCAGCCCGATTCGCCGAAGGCGATGCGGACGTTGGGGAAGCGCTCCAGCACGTTGGCGCCCATGATGGCGGCGAGGATGTTCACCAGGTTCATCTGGAAGCCCGAGACGACGGTGAAGAACACCGAACGGCCCACGCGGCCGGGATGCTTCTCGATCGTGCCCGGCGGGACGTTCGGGAAGGTGTGGAAGTGCAGCGGCAGCTGCACGTCGTTCACCGCCTTCCACAGCGGATCCCACATCGGGTGCCACATCGGCTCCATGTCCCACGAGCAGGAAAGCTCGAGACCCTTGATGCCCATCTTGGCGACCCGGTAGATCTCCGTCACCGCGGCGTCGATGTCGCCGTAGGGCAGGCAGGCGAGACCGATGTGCCGGTCGGGATAGTGGCTGCAGAAGTCCTTCAGCCAGTCGTTGTAGATGCGCAGCATCTCGTTGCCGGCCTCGCGATCGTTGAGGCGGCTGGCCGCGCCCAGGATGCCGTAGATCACCTCGGCGTCGACGCCGTCACGATCGAGATCCTTGATGCGCAGGTGCGGATCGGAGATGCGGCGGATGTCCTTGGCGCCGTCGGAATAGAGGCCGGTCTCGGCCATGATGTCGACGCGGCCATGCTTGCCGGGCACGAACTTCGAGCCGGCCGGGCCGACGCCGTTCTTGAAGCCGAACGAGGCGCCGTTCTTCGCCACCCACTTCGGACCCTCGTCGGTGTCGGTGACGTAGGGCATGCGTTCCTTGAGGTCGCGCGGCGCCATCGACGTGAACAGGTCCGGCGGCATCCACGGTAGATCGAGGTGGCTATCGGCCGAGATGCGCTTGTATTGCATGGCGTTTGGCTCCCTTTGATTGATGAGGGAATTATGCGCCGTCTGACACGCAGGGCAATGCCCCTACTATTTCGCGGGTCGGCTTGTGTGCTAGGCATCGAAGCATGACAGACAGCGCCGCATCCCGCCTCGAAGGCGATTTCGACTACATCGTCGTGGGCGCCGGCTCGGCCGGGTGCGTGCTCGCGAACCGGCTTTCGGCGGACCCGAAGAACCGCGTGCTGGTGCTCGAAGCGGGCGGTCGCGACAACTGGATCTGGTTCCACATTCCGGCCGGCTATCTCTTCGCGATCGGCAACCCGCGCGCCGACTGGATGTTCCAGACCGAGAAGGAACCAGGACTCAACGGCCGTGCGCTGAACTATCCGCGCGGCAAGGTGGTCGGCGGCTGCTCGGCCATCAACGGCATGATCTCGATGCGCGGCCAGTCGCAGGATTACGACCATTGGCGGCAGCTCGGCCTCACCGGCTGGGGCTGGGACGATGTCGCGCCGGTGTTCCGCAAGCTCGACCACCATTTCATGGGCGACACCGAGCATCATGGCGCCGGCGGCGAATGGCGGGTCGAGGAATCGCGCGTGCGCTGGGACGTGCTCGACGCGGTGATCAAGGCCGCCAACGAGATGGGTATCCCGCAAACCGCGGACTTCAACACCGGCGACAATACCGGCGTGGGTTATTTCCACGTGAACCAGAAGCGCGGCATCCGCATGTCGGCGGCGCGCGCCTTCCTGAAGCCGGTACTCAATCGCCCGAACTTGAAACTGGAAACCGGCGTGCTGGTCGAGAAGCTGGCCTTCGAGGGCAAGCGCTGCACGGGCGTGCTGTATCGCCAGAACGGCCGCCTCGTCGAGGCGCGGGCCAAGGGTGAGATCATCCTGGCGGCGGGCGCGGTCGGTTCGCCGCAGATCCTGCAGCTCTCCGGCATCGGCCCGGCGGATTGGCTCGGTGAGACCGGTGTTCCCGTGCTGCACGATCTGCAGGGTGTCGGTCGCAACCTGCAGGACCATCTGCAGCAGCGCGCGATCTTCAAGGTCGATGGCGTGAAGACCCTGAACACGGCCTATCACTCGCTGGTCGGCCGCGCCTTGATGGGCATGCAATATGCATTGCTGCAGAAGGGGCCGCTCACCATGTCGCCCTCGCAGCTCGGCATCTTCACGCGCTCTTCGTCGGATCAGGAACGGTCAAACATCGAGTTCCATGTGCAGCCTCTGTCGCTCGACAAGTTCGGCGAGCCCCTGCATCGCTTCCCGGCGATCACGGTGAGCGCCTGCAACCTGCGTCCGACCTCGCGCGGCACGATTCGGCTGCGCTCGTCCGATCCGGCGGCCAAGCCGGTCATCGCGCCCAACTATCTCGCGACCTACGAGGACAAGACCGTCGCGGCCGACGCGATCCGCGTGACGCGGCGCCTGATGCGCCAGCCCGCGATGCAGCCCTATCATCCCGAGGAGTATCTGCCGGGGCCGAGCGTCGGCGACGACGATGCCTCGCTTGCGAAGGCCGCGGGCGACATCGGCACCACGATCTTCCATCCCGTCGGTACGGCCAAGATGGGCCTGCCGTCCGATCCTCATGCGGTCGTCGACGAACGGCTGCGGGTCATCGGGCTCCAGGGCCTGCGCGTCATCGACGCGTCGGTCATGCCGACCATCACGTCGGGCAATACCAACACGCCGACAATCATGATCGCCGACAAGGCGGCAAGAATGGTCCTCGCGGACAACAGGTAAGGAAGGCACATGCACAAGAAAATTCTGGGAATCATTGCGGCGCTGGGCCTCTCAAGCCCGGTCGTCGCAGTGGCGCAGCAGCCGACGACATTGAAGATCGTGGCGCATTCGGATCTCAAGATCCTCGACCCGATCTGGACGACGGCGTTCATCGTCCGCAATCACGGCTACATGATCTACGACACGCTGTTCGCGCTGGACGGCGAGCTCAAGATCAAGCCGCAGATGGTCGATACGTGGAAGATGAGCGACGACAAGCTCACCTGGACCTTCACCCTGCGCGACGGACTCGAATTCCATGACGGCCAACCCGTCACCACCGAGGACGTCATCGCCTCGCTGAAGCGCTGGGCCTCGCGCGACAGCCTGGGCAACATCCTGTGGGGCAAGATCGCCGAGTTGAAGGCGGTCGACGCCAAGACCTTCCAGATCGTGCTGAAGGCGCCGACCGGCATCGTGCTGCAGGCCCTCAGCAAGCCCTCGGGCAATCCCTTCATCATGCCGAAGCGCGTCGCCGAGACGCCGGGCACCGACCAGATCAAGGAGTTCGTGGGCTCCGGGCCCTTCATCTTCAAGGCCGACGAGTGGAAGCCCGGCGACAAGACCGTCTACGTCAAGAACCCGAAGTACAAGCCGCGGCCTGAGCCGGCGTCGGGTCTCGCCGGCGGCAAGATCCCCAAGGTCGATAGGGTGGAATGGGTCGCCATTCCCGACCAGCAGACCGCAGTGAATGCACTGCAGGCCGGCGAGATCGACATCATCGAGGCGCCGCAGCACGACCTCTATCCGCTGCTGAAGAAGGACCGCAACGTCTCACTGATCACCACCAACAAGTGGGGCAACCAGTACATCTATCGCTTCAACCAGCTCTTCAAGCCGTTCGACAATGCCAAGAACCGGCAGGCGATGCTCTATGCGCTGAACCAGAAGGACTTCCTGAACGGCGTCATCGGCGACCCCGAGTTCTACATGGTCTGCAAGGCTATGTTCATGTGTGGCGGCCCCTATGAGACGACCGCGGGCTTCGCCGACAAGTACGAGAGCGACTTCGCCAAGGCCAAGCAGCTGCTGGCCGAGGGCGGTTACGACAACACGCCGGTCGTGCTGCTGCATTCGACCGATCTCTACGTGCTGACCAACATGGCCCCCATTGCCAAGTCGCTGATGGAGAAGGCGGGCATGAAGGTCGACATGCAGTCGATGGACTGGCAGACGCTGGTTGCGCGCCGCGCCAAGAAGGAGACACCGGACAAGGGTGGCTGGAACGTGCTGATCACCTCCACGTCGGGTGTCGATTCGCTCGATCCGCTGACCTACAGCTTCATCAGCGCGGCCTGTGACAAGGCCTGGTTCGGCTGGCCGTGCGACGCCGAGATCACCCGCCTGCGCGACGAATTCGCCGACGAGACCGACGAGGCCAAGCGCAAGCAGATCGTCGAGAAGCTCCAGCTCCGCGCCGCCGAGGTACCGACGCACGCCTTCCTCGGCCAGTACAACAACGCCATGGCGGTTCGGAAGAACATCACCGGCAGCGTCGTCTCGCCGGTACCGGTCTTCTGGAACATCGAGAAGAAGTAGCGGGCGTACGGAGAAAGTTCCGTCGTCTCGACCGGAGCCTCGCGCAGCGAGGCGTAGTGGAGAGACCTTCTCTCTACGATTTGCCGGCTATTGGTGGAGGGAAGGTCTCTCCACTTCGCGCCTTCGGCGCTTCGGTCGAGACGACGGCAATTTGAGTTGGATCAAACGACGGCGTCGCCCACGATCTGGGTGCGCTGCATGCGGCGATGAAACGGGCCGGCATCGTGGATCGCCAGGTGCTTGGTGCAGCGATTGTCCCAGAAGGCGATCGAGCCGGCTTCCCAGCGGAAGCGGCAGGTGAATTCCGGCCGGTGGCCGTGATCCATCAGGAAGTCGAGCAGGGGCTTGCTCTCGCGGTCCGTCATGTTCTCGAACCGGCATGAATAGGAGTGGTTCACGAACAGGCACTTACGGCCGGTCTCGGGATGGGTCCGCACCACCGGATGCAGGTTCTCGGTCGGCCGCCAGTTCGAATCCTCGCGCACCTTTATCGAGCGGCGAGCGTTGAAGCCGACCTGCGGGCCTGCGACCCTGATGTCGCTGTGAACGACACGCCGTCCTTCCAGCATCGACTTCATGCCGTCGGAGAGGCTGTCGTAGGCCAGGTACTGGTTGGCGAACAGCGTGTCGCCGCCATAGGGCGGGACGTCGATGGCGTAGAGGATCGCGCCCATCGGCGGCTCCGGCATCATCGTGGTGTCGGAATGCCATTCCTCGCCGACGATGCGCTCGTCGCCCGGCGCGCGCACGACGCGCACGATCTCGGGATCGCCGACACCGGTATTGAAGTTCGGATGGATGAAGATGTCGCCGAAACGGCGGGTGAAGGCCTTGTGGCTAACGTCGTCGAGCTTCTGGTCGCGGAAGAAGATCACCAGGTGTTCGAGCAGCGCGCGACGGATCTCGGCGATCGTCGCGTCGTTGAGGCCAGCGGCAATGTCGACGCCGCCGATCTCCGCGCCCAGGGCGCCGGCGATAGGAGAGACGGTGATATGTCGGTAGTCAGCCATGCCCCTGATGATGCGGGCGGCCGTCCGACCGGGCAAGGCGGCGCGGACTGAACTTTTCGCCGAGCGGCGCGTTAGCCGCCGAACCTTTGGCTGGAGGCGCAAGATGGCGACGCAAGAGGGCAGGGAATGGTGATCGCCACCGGCGACCCGGGCGCCTGGACCAAGGCCGAGCTTCTCGCCCGACGAATTTATCAGCTCACGACCGTGCCGATGCGCTCGGAGAACCATCCGACGTGGGATCCGACTTGGCGAAAGGCCATGGAAGCGGCCTTCATCGCCATCGGCTCCGGTGACGAGGACGTCATGGACGATGCGCTGGTCCACCTGGAGGAGCTTGAGCGCACTCTCTGACGCGAGGGGATGAGCTCGCCAACGCCGCGTGTTTCCCGTGCGGCCGCATTGCAACCAAATCAAGGCACCCGCGTTGATCGTGCGTCATTCACGAGCGGGGATATTTTTAGATGAAGAAGTTGTTTGCTGCGGCGCTGGTCCTCATGGCGCCTGCCACTCTCCACGCACAGGCGATCAACGCGCAGGAAGGCTTCTACATCGGTGCCGGTGGCGGTGCCGCCTGGTTCATCGGTTCGAATCCGAACGCCCAGACCTGGACCGGTTGGTCCGCGGGCGGTAAGGCCGGCTACGACTTCGTCGGTCCCCGCCTCGAGCTGGAAGCCGGCTACGGCCAGATCCCGACCTCGGTGAACATCCCGGGCTCGGCGATCAACGGCAAGGTCGGCCAGCTCACGGTGATGGCGAACATCCTGTACGACTTCATGCCGACTTCGGTCATCACGCCCTACGTCGGTGCCGGTGCCGGTATCGCCTTCGTCGACAGCAACTCTTCGCTCGGCAGCACGCAGTTCGCCTACCAGGGCATGATCGGCGTCGCCTACAACGTCAGCGAACAGCTCCGCTTCATGGTCGAAGGTCGCTATATCGGCACGACCAATCCCAGTGTGAATACGCCGTTCGGCAATGTGAGCTTCCAGAACCAGAACATCCTGGCCCTGGCCGGCGTCACCTATAAGTTCGTCTCGCCGCCGCCTCCGCCGCCGCCGCAGGCCCCGATGGTCGCTCCGCCGTCGTTCATGGTGTTCTTCGACTGGGATCGCTCGAACCTGTCGGCCCAGGCGCTGACCACGATCAAGCAGGCTGCCGGCGCCTACAAGGCGAAGGGTAACGCCCGCATCACGGCGACCGGTCACACCGATACGTCGGGAACCGAGGCCTACAACATGGCGCTGTCGCTGCGTCGTGCGAACGCCGTCAAGGACGCCCTGGTTCGTGAAGGCGTGCCGGCGACCGCGATCGCGGTGGTTGGCCGTGGCGAGCAGGGCCTGCTGGTTCAGACCGGCCCGAACGTCCGCGAGCCGCAGAACCGCCGCGTCGAGATCGTCATCCAGTAAGTCGATTTTACTTCGCCGCTCCCGGCAACAGCCCGGGGGCGGTGCGCGTTAGATGGACGCCGGACCGCAAGGTCTGGCCCTCCGGTTGCGGCTTCCTAACCCTCTCCCCGAGTGGCGGCGGCTGCGACCGGAGACCCTCTATCGCGAGGATCCCCACCGTGAAAATTCAGTCTCTGATGCTGGCATTGGCAACGATCGCCAGCTCATCCGCATGGTCGTACGCGATGGCGCAGACCTCGAAGCCCGCGCCATCGGCCATGATCGCGCCCCAGACCACGCCGTCCCCTACTGTGAGCCCGACGACGCCGAACCCGGCGACCGACGAGGTCATGGCCCGCCGCAAGCTCGAGGAGGCCGGCTACAGGGATGTGCGCGGCCTCGGCGTCGACCCCGACGGAAAGATCAGCGGTACCGCCGTCGGCAATAACGGCGAAACCAAGGTCGAAGTCGATTCGACCGGTTCGGTCGGTGAACGCCGGTAGTGGCAGGACGGCAACAGTCGTCGGCCGACTGTGTCCGGGTTGTGATCACATGCAAACGCGCGATCCCGTGAACGCAACCGGGCGGCTCCTTCCACCGTTCTCTCGCCAACGGTTCATCTGCAGGAGGCTCACATGCTCAAGTTCACGAATATCGCTCTCGTTGCGGCTCTCGGTCTGGGCGTTGCCGCTTGCGGCAACAACCCGACGGACCGCGCCCTGACCGGCGGCGCCATCGGTGCCGGTACCGGCGCCGTGGTCGGCTCGACGATGGGCAACCCGGTTGCCGGCGCCGTGGTTGGCGGCCTGGGTGGTGCGGCGATCGGTGCGGCGACCACGCCGCGTAACGATTACGGCTACTACCGCTAACGACTTCTTTCGACGGAAACGGGCGGGCGCTGAGGAAGCGCCCGCCCTTTTTCGTGTGCGCAAGGTCGGAGCCGATGCGAAAATGGGTGCATGGCGCGCCTGTTCACCCGCAACATCGAGAACTTCACCTGCGAACGCTGCGGCACCGAGGTCGAGGGCAATGGCTTCACCAACCATTGTCCGGCCTGTCTCTGCAGCAAGCATGTCGACGAGAATCCCGGCGACCGAGCGGCGGAGTGCGGCGGGCTGATGGAGCCGATCGCCGTCGAGCAGGCGCGCGGTCGCTACATCGTCGTTCACAGGTGCCTGAAGTGCGGCCAGGTGAAACGCAACAAGTCCGCGCCCGACGATAGTTCGCGCGCGCTGGTCGAGGTGGCGCGCCGCCGGGCGATGCCGTGAAGCGCCGCCATTTTCTTTCGGCTTTGCCAGCCTTCGCGATCGCCGGTTCGGCGGCCGCACCGGCCTCCGCGCAGGGCGTGGAGGATATCGAACAGGCCTGGCGCGGCTGGATGACCGAGACCCGGCGCACGCGCGGTGGCCTCGTCGTGATGCGCGGCGGTATCCCCGTGCACGAGGCGACGATGGGCCGTCTCTCGCCGGGCGCGTCGGTGCCCTATGCCAGCCTGTCGAAGGCGGTGACCGGCGTCGGCATCGCCACGTTGATCGAGCGGGGGACGCTCGCCTTCGAAACGCCGGTGTCGCAGGCGTTGGCCCGGACGATGATGCGGACTGGCAGGCCGGTCGATCAACGTCTGCTGCAGGTGACCATTTCCGAACTCCTGGTTCATCGCGCCGGCTTCGGTCCGTCGATCGGCAGCGACGGTGACATGGCGAACTGGCTGCGTCGCAACTCGGGCGGACACACGGCCTTCGAGGAGCAACTCCGCTGGCTGTTCGCCAGGCGCCTGCAGTTCACGCCGGGAGAGCGCTTCGAATATTCGAATGCGAACTACCTGATGCTGGGCGCCATCATCGAGGAGGCGACCGGCCAACCCTATGAGCGCTATTGCAAGGAGGCGGTGCTGACGCCGCTCGGCGCGCCCAATGCCATGCTCGATCCGGCGTGGCGCATCCTGTCGAGCTACGGCGGCTGGCGTATGCCTCTGGTGGAGTACGGCCGCTTCTATCAGGCCTTCGCCCTGGGCAATCCGGCGATCGGGCCGCGGGCGCGGCAGTGGATGATGTCGCCGGAGGGCAAGCAGATCGGCGGCGGCGCGCATTACGGGCTGGGCACGTTCGTGCGGCCTACGCCGCGCGGCGGTGGCAATTTCTGGCATGCCGGCGGTTGGACCTACGATCTCGCCAATGCCCATGACGGACCGATCCACACCGCCTATTCGACCTTCGCGGTTCGGCTCGGGCCGCTCGACGTCAACATGGTGAGCTTCGCCGAGCCGCGGCGGGAGGGCGGCGACGGCAACCTCGACGGCGCCCTGGGCAAGGCCGCCCGGGGTGTAAAGCGGTGGCCGTGACACGCTCCGCGGGCTGAGTTACCTAGGGCCGTGGGCTTGGGGGAGTCCTGGACGTCTTGGGGGAGTGAGCTCTGAATCTCTTGCATTTTCTGGCAGTCGCCGCGATCGCGGCCTGCCTTTACGTGTCCCTGCCGGAATGGCAGGGCCGGTCGCGCACGCGCAGCCTGCTGCTGGTCCCGCCGGTACTGGCCCTCGTCTGCGCCTACATCATGATGGGCTTCGTGGCGGCCGAGAATCGCGAGCCCTGGCTATTACGGGGCGCGCTCGCCGCGGGTCTCGTACTGGGCATCGTCCGCGGCTTCTTCATCAAGACCGATATCGACAGTTTCGGCCTGGTGCGGCTGCCCGGTGCGCGTGACGGCTTGATCGTCACGCTCGCGATCACGGTGGCCATGGTCGCCGCCACCCTGGCACCGCTGGCCATCGAGCAGGCGACGACCTGGGTGCCTTACGCCACGAGCCTTGCCGGCCTTGGCGCGACCTACCTGTCGGGTCGCGCCGTCGTCGCCTATTTGCGCACGCGTTCCTAGTTAGGACGCAAACGAGCGCAGCACCTTGCCCGGCCGCGAGGCCGGGTCGGCACAGAAGCCGTTCTCGTCGGCGGCCTTGGCGCCGTTGATCCAGACTCCGTGCAGGCCGATCGCGCCGGCCGTAAGGCGCGCCGCGCCCGCCGGCAGGTCGTGCGCCCGGCGCTTCGGGCCGCGCGCCACCGTCTTGGGATCGAACAGCATTAGGTCGGCGGCCAGGCCTTCGCGAAGAAAGCCGCGATCCTGGATGCCGAACAGCTTGGCCGGCTGGCCGGTCAGGCGATGCACCGCGTTTGGCAGGTCGAGCACGCCGAGATCGCGGCTCCAATGGCCCATCAGGTGCAAGCCGAAACCTGCGTCGCAGAAGAAGGTGAGATGCGCGCCGGCGTCGCTCAGCGAGATGTGGGTGTTGGGATCGGCCAGGATGCGGCCGACCTGCTTGTCGTCATTGTGCAGGAGCTGCGCCACGAACATCGTGTCGAGGTTTTCCGACAGCGCGAAGTCGAGGATGAAATCGAGCGGTTCCTTGCCCGCCTGCTTGGCGAGCTCGGCGAGGGTGGCGCCCTCCATCTTGCGGTTCTCGTCCTTCGCCGTCTCGACGACGAACAGCTTGTCCCATTCGCCGTTGAACAGCAGGCGGCCGCGCTTGGCCGACAGCTCCTCGCGGACCGAGGCGCGCCACGCCGGGTCGCGATAGATCTTCTTGAGCTCAACGGGATCGTGCGCCGCCATCGCGGGCTTCCACGCCTGCATGCTCTCGAACAGGTAGGGGCTGTGGAAGGTGAAATCCATGCTGAGCGGGCAGCACGACGTCTGCGCGACCAGCTCCCGGCCACGGGCGCGGGCCTCGTTCACCTGGTTGAGCGTGGTGAACGCGGCTTCGGGATTCGTATTCGAATGGAAGAGGGCGGCGATCACCACCGGGCGGTTCGATTCGGCGGCGATCTCCTCGAGATAGGGGATCGTGGTCGTGCGGCCCTTGGTCAGCATGTAGACGCCGGTGCCGCCCTGGCCCATCGCCTTCACGAGCGTGCGCAGCTCATGGTCGTCGGCGAGACGCGACGGCATCGGTGTGCCGCCTTCGCCATTGTGCGCTTCCGAGGTCGAGGAGGCGAAACCGATGGCGCCGGCCTTCATCGCCTCGCGCACCAGGTCGGCCATCTTCGATACCTCGGCCTCGGTGGCGACGCGCTCGGTGGCGTCGGTGCCCATCACGAAGGTGCGGATGGCGGAGTGGCCCGCGAAGCAGGCGACGTTGGGGCCGACGCCGTTCTTCTCCAGCATGTCGAGATATTGCGGGAAGCTCTCGAAGCCCCAGTTGATGCCGGCGCGCAGCGCGTCGAGCGACATGCCCTCGACGTGCGTCAGGTGCCGCATGGTGAGGTCACGATCGGCCGGTTTGCAGGGTGCGATGGTGAAGCCGCAATTGCCCAGGATGGCCGTGGTGACACCCAGCGCCGGCGAGGGATCGACGAAGGGATCCCAGGTGATCTGCGCGTCGTAGTGGGTGTGGCCGTCGATGATGCCGGGCGCCAGCGCGAGGCCGTCTGCCTTCACCGTCTCCTTGGCGGCGCCGAGCTTGGGGCCGATCGCGGCGATCTTGCCGTCCTTCACGCCGAGGTCGCCGTGCACTGCCTTGGCGCCCGAACCGTCGTGGATTTCCGCGTCCTTGATGACCAGGTCGAACATGTTTTTTTCCTCCCAAAAGAACCCTAGTCTGTCGCCAAGGAAATGGAACGGGAGGATTGCATGTCAGGCATGACGCGCCGCGGATTTGTCGCGGCTGGAACGATGGGCACGGCTTTCGGAATGGCGCCGGCCATCGTCCGCGCCCAGGATTTTCCCACCAAGCAGGTTCGCGTGGTGGTTCCTTACCCGGCGGGCGGCGGCACCGATCTCGTGGCACGCCTGGTCATCCCGCGCCTTGCGGAACGCTGGAAGCAGACCGTCATCATCGACAACAAGGGCGGTGCGAGCGGCATCCTGGGCAGCGAGATCGTCGCCAAGGCTCCGCCCGACGGCTACACGCTGCTGGTCACGACCAGCGCGCACACGATCAACCCCTTCACCACGAAGACGCTGCCGTACGACACCGAACGCGATTTCACGCCGGTCACAACCCTGATCCAGGGCGCCATCGCGATCGTCGGCTCGCCCAAGGCGGGCATGGACACGATGGAAAAGTTCATGACCGCGGCGAAGGCCAATCCCGGCAAGTACCAATTCGGCAGCACCGAGAACACGACCCGTATGGTGGGCGAGCTGTTCCGGGTGAAGAGCGGCCTGAAGATCGAGAACGTGGCTTACAAGGGCGCGGCGCCGATGATGCAGGAGCTGGCCGGCGGCCATATCCCGATCGGCCTCACCAGCCCGCTCACGGTCATGTCGCACCATCGCGCCGGCACCCTGCGCATGCTGGCGGTGAGCGGCGAGAAGCGGCTGCCGGGGCTGGAGGACATTCCGACCATCACCGAAGCCGGCGTCCCGGGCGTGGACACGCTCGCCTGGTTCTCGCTGTTCGGGCCGGGCAAGATGTCACCCGCACTCGCCAACCGCATGCGCGACGACGTGGTGGCGGTGCTGGCTGAGCCCGAGATGCAAGCCAAGATCCGCGATCTGTCGAGCCTGCCCGGCGGTGAGTCGCCGGATGCCTTCGCCCAGCGCATCAAGAAGGAACTGGTGACCTGGGGCGAAGTCGCCAAGCTGGCGGGCATCGAGCCGGAGTGATTGCGGGATTCCAACCAACGAGGTGCGACATGATTCGAGCGTTCGCGATTGTCCTTCTCGTACTGTTGGGCGCGCCTGCCTGGGCCCAATCGGTGAGCTTTCCCAGCGTCACCGTCGGCAACAGCCAGGCGGGACCGGAAGTGAAGGGCTGGGTCTACAAGCCTTCGGGCAACGGACCGTTCCCCGCGATCATCCTGGCGCATAGCTGTGCGGGCACGAACCCGCACACCGATGGCTGGGGCAAGCTGCTGGTGAGCTGGGGCTATCTCGTGCTGGCGCCGGACTCGTTCGGCCCACGCGGCACCAAGGCGGTGTGCACGAGCCCCGGCGTGGTGACGCCCAACATGCGCGTGGCCGATATTGCCGGCGCCCTGGATTATCTCGCGACGCGGCCTGACGTGGTGAAGGGCAAGATCGGTATCATCGGCCACAGCCATGGCGGCTCGACGGTGATCCGCTCGGCCCAGAAGAACTTCGATCTTGCGAAGCGAGGCTTGGCGGCAGGCGTCGCCTACTATCCCGGCTGCAGCCCGCAGTTCGACGGCGGCATCGATATCCCGGTGCTGCTGCTGGCCGGCGACAAGGACGATTGGACGCCGTCCGATCGCTGCCGGACTCTGGTCTCCAGCCTGCAGCGCGGCGGCATCGTCGACGCGGTCTACTATCCCAACGCCTATCACAGCTTCGATTCGAAGGTCGCCGACCGAACGGTGCCCGGTGCGGCCGGCAAGCAGCATCACCTGGCGTACGACACGGTGGCGGCACCCGACGCCGAAGCACGCACGAAAGCCTTCTTCGCGAAGTACCTGCGCTGACTCATGGGACCGCGGGCCTCCAGGCCCGCATTCATGAGCGGGCCCGGAGGCCCGCGGTCCGGAAGACTAAGTGTCCAGCCCCATCTGCCGGCAGAGCAGCACCAGCGTCTCGTAGATCACGTGCGAGCAGAGGTGTGCGGCCATGCCGTTCACGTCCTGCGGCGGGCTCACCGTGTTCACGTCGACGGCCACGATGTTGAGGTCGGTGAGGCAGCGCAGCAGGTCGATGCCTTCACGGGCGCTGAGGCCGCCCCACGAGGGCGTGCAGACGCCCGGTGCGCAGGAGGGGTCGAACACGTCCATGTCGAAGCAGAGATAGACCGGCCGCTTGCCGACCTTGTCGCGGAACTCGGCCATGCGCTGGGCGAAGCCGCCACGGATCAGCTCGTCGATCGACACGACCTTGTAGCCGAGGCTCATGGCGCGCGGCACGACGCCCTGCGCGTAGGTCGTGCTGCGGATGCCGACATGCCAGGAGAATTCCGGATCGACGAGGCCTTCTTCGGCGACATGGGTGAACTGGGTGGCGGAGTTGTACTTTTCCTCCGAGCCGTAGGGATACGAATCGGTGTGCGAATCGATGTGCAGCGCCGCCATCTTCGGATACTTCTTGCCGACGGCGCGCGCGACCGGGACGGTGACCGAACCGTCGCCGCCGATGGTGATCGGGACGGCGCCCGCCTCGACGATGCGGTCGGCCGCCTGCTCGATCCGCTCGAAGGCATCGACGATCTTCGAGGGCGTGAGCTTCACGTTGCCGCAATCGACCAGGCCCAGCGCCGTCGCGGGATCGAAGTCGGCATTGGTGGGATTGAAGCGGCGCATCAGCTGCGACTGCTGGCGCACCGAATCCGGGCCGCCGCGCGAGCCGATGCGCATGTTGGTGCCGCAGTCGAACGGGATGCCGAGAATCGCAGCCTTGTTCGCGGGGCCCGGGCGGCCGTAGGGCACGCCCATGAAGGTCATCGGCAGGGTGAACAGTTCGTCGTCTGAAAGGCGGTCCATATCAGGTCTCCGCGGAGAGGAAGTCGTACGCTACCAGCGTATGGATTTTGGCAACGGCCAGAAGCTCGTCGACCAGCACATATTCATCGGCACCGCCCATGTTAAAGGGGGTGAGGCCCAGTACGACCGTCGGCACGTCGAACATGCGATACCAGCGCGAGTCCGAGCCGCCCACGCGCATGTTCACGGCGGGCGTCTCGCCCAGCACCTCGGCGGCGACGGACGCCGTGCGCGTCACAATCTCGTGGCCGGGATCGGTGAAAGAAGGCTCGAAGCGGCGAATTGCCTTCCAGCTCACGCCTTCGAGCGGTCCCAGCCATTCGTCGAGCTTGGCCGTGAGGACATCGGTCGTGATGCCCACGGGTAAACGGATGTCGGCGCGGGCGATGCAGTGGGTCGGGACCAGGTTGGGCGAGGTGCCGCCCTCGATGGTGCCGATGTTCACCGTGACGCGGGAGAGCGTGTCGGCCTCGCCGTCGCCTGACAGCGGCTCGGAGATCGGCTTGGCCTTGCCGATCGCGTTTGTCACGACAGGCGGTGACTGGAAGGGCACGTCCTCGAGCTGCTTCAGATAGTCGAGCGCGGTGCGCAGCCGGTCGATGGCGTTGGTGCCCTTGTGGACGTGGGCGCCATGCGCGGGCGAACCGGTCGCCTCGACCTCGACCCACATCAAGCCCTTCTCGCCGAAGCGCACGACCTTGGGCGAGCCGACATCGCCGCAAATGTTCGCGTCGCCGGCGGCATGCGGGAAGTTCTTGAGGAGATGGCCGGTGCCCAGCGAGCCCATGTTCTCCTCGTCGCCCGCCAGGGTCAGTACGACCTCGCCCGTCCAGGCGTCGCGGTTCTCGGCCAGCAGCAGCGCCGCCAGCAGCGAGCAGGCGATGCCGCCCTTCATGTCGCAGACGCCACGGCCGTAGAGCTTGCCGTCCTTCAGCACGCCGCCCAGCGGCGGCACGGTCCAGGGCAGGTTCTCGAGCAGCGGGAAGGTGTCGAGATGGCCGTTGAAGATCAGGCGGCGTCCCGGCGCGCGGCCGCGAATTCGGCCGATCAGTGAGACGATGCGCGGCTCGGGCTCGACCCGCTCGATCTCGATGCCGGGGATCTCGCGCAGCAGCGCCTCGGCTGCCAGCGCCACGTCGAACGTGTCGCTTGGCGGGTTGGGCGAGGCAATGGCCACCAGCCGCTGCGTGACTTCGATGAGACGGTCGAGCGAGCCCTCGACCTTGCGCGCCAGTTCGGTACGGATTTTCGACGACATCAGCGAGCCTGCAACCTGCGTTCCCAGAAACGGATGGCCATGGCGAGCGGCCAGCAGATGAAGAAGTAGACGACGGCGATGAAGGTGAAGGTTTCGAGTGGCCGGAAGTTGGTCGCCGAGAGCTCCATGCCGCGCCGCGTGATCTCGCTCACCGAGATGACGGCGCCCAGCGACGAGAACTTGATGAGCTGCACGAAGTTCGAGGCGAGCGGCGGCAGGGTCATGCGGATCGCCTGCGGCAGCACGATGCGATTGAACGACTGGAAGGGCGTCAGGCCCAGCACCTGTGCCGCCTCACGATGGCCCTTGGGCACGCTCTGGATGCCCGAGCGATAGACTTCGGAGATGAAGGAGGCCTGGTAGAGGGCGAGGCCGATGATCAGCGCGACCAGCGCCTCGATGCGCACGCCGAACACGATTGGCAGCACGTAGTAGACCCAGAGGAGCTGGACCAGAATTGGTGTGTTGCGCACTACCTCGCCGATCGAGATGCCGATCCAGCGCAAGGCCCTGAACCGCGACATGTCGAGCAGCGCGATGATCAGCCCGCCCAGCATCGCCAGGACAAGGGTGATGGCCGAGATGATCAGCGTCATCTGCAGGCCGCCCATCAGGAAGTCGAAGCTTCCCCAGACCGTGTCCCAGCGGAATTGGTATTTGAACATGCTCACCTCTTGCCGGGGATGCGCCATTGGAGTGGCGCGTCCCCAAGCGTTGAGTCGTTACGGCGCGACGATCGGGTCGAGCTTGTGCTTCTTGGCGTACTTCAGGAGACGCCCGTCGAGCTTGATCGTGTCGACGAACAGGTTGACGTAGTTGAGCCAGATCTGGTCGCCCTGCGGCACCACATAGGCATAGGGCGTGATGGCGAGCTTCTCGTTGGGCAGGATGTAGGTTGCCCAGTCGAACTCGTCGGTCACTTTGATGGCGGTCGGGAAGTCGGTGATGATGACGTCGACCCTCTGCGCGACCAGCTCGGCCTCGCGCGTGTTGGGCGGCGCCACCGAGACGACCTCGGCGTTCTTCACGTAGCCCTTCATGAAGGGCTCCATGTAGCTGCCCAGCGAGACGGCAGCCTTCACGCCCTTCTGGTCGATATCCTTCCACTCCTTGATCTTGCTGTCCTTGCGCGTGACCGCGTAGAGGTTGGTCAGCAGGTAGGGCTTGGAGAATTCGACGGCCTGGCCGCGCTTCATCGTGGCGCCGACGCCGAACATGCCGATCTCGCACTTGCCGGCCTGCAGGTCGGCGATGAACGAACCGAAGCTCGATTCGACGATCTCGAGTTTGGCATCGAGTTCCTTGGCCAATTCCTTGGCGAGATCGGCGTCGATGCCCTCGATCTCGCCCGTCTTGGAATTGCGGAACGAGATCGAATAGTAGAGCGGGAACTGGCAGACCCGCAGCTTCTTGCTCTTGGTGATCTCGAAGAGACGCGATTGCGTCTGCTGCGCTTCCGCGCCCGTGATCGAAAAGGCGCCAACCGTGCCCGCCAGCGCGAGCGCTCCCAAAATCCTTGCTACACCCATAACCGGTCTCCTTGTTTGACCTTCCCCGTTACTCATCCGCGAATTGCTGCAGGAAGCGCTGCGCGCGCTCCGTCTGCGGCGCGTCGAAGAACGCCGATCCCGGCGCCGCTTCGACGATCTCGCCGCGATCCATGAACACGGTGCGCGTGCCGACATGGCGTGCGAAGCCCATCTCGTGCGTGACGACCAGCATGGTCATGCCCTCGCGCGCGAGCTGGCGCATGACGGCCAGCACCTCGCGACGCAGTTCGGGATCGAGCGCACTGGTTGCCTCGTCGAACAGCAGAACCTTGGGCGACATGGCGAGCGCGCGGGCAATCGCCACGCGCTGCTGCTGGCCGCCGGACAGCCGCGTCGGATAGGCGTCGCGCTTCTCGAACAGGTCGACCTTCTTCAGAAGCGACTCGGCGATGGCGACTGCCTTGTCCCTGGGCATCTTCTTCACGCGTACCGGCGCTTCGATCAGGTTTTGCAGCACCGACATGTGCGGCCAGAGATTGAAGTGCTGGAACACCATGCCGATCTCGGAGCGCACTTCGCGCGCCGCGGCCTTGACCTGCTTGTTCGGCGACGGCGTCGAAATGGGCACGCCTTCCATCACGACCTGGCCTTCGCTGGGCTCTTCCAGCAGGGCGAGGCAGCGCAGCAGGGTGGTCTTGCCCGAGCCGGACGGCCCCACGACGCAGACCACGTCACGCTCCAGCACTTCCAGCGACACGCGGGTCAGCACCTGGTTGGCGCCAAAGCGCTTGGTGATGCCGTCCGCGAGGATGAGGGGGCTCGTGATGCTCATGTCACTCCATAAGCAATTCCTATGCCGCTCTTATGGAGACTGCCGGAACGGCAGGGGTTTTGCTAGTAGAGGTCGAGAAAATAGCCAAACCAACCAATAACGATTGATTATAGGGTATGGACGTCAAGCTCCTCGAAGCCTTCCGGGCGGTGGTCGATCACCGCTCCATGACCGCCGCCGCGGGCGCCATGGGCGTGACCCAGCCCGCGGTCAGCACCCAGATCGCCCGCCTCGAGGAGACGGTGGGGTTCCCGCTGTTCGAGCGGGCCAACGGCCGCCTGAAGCCAACGGCCGAGGGCGTGCTGTTCTATGCCGAAGCAAGCCGCGTGCTGGGCGAGGTCGACCGGCTGCAAGCCGCGACGGCGCAGATCCGCGAGGGCCAGTCGGGGCGGCTGGTGATCGCCAGCCATCCGTCGGCGGCGATCTCGCTGCTGCCCAATCTCGTGGCACAGTTCGTGGGCGAGCGGCCCGGCGTCTCCGTCCGTTTGATCTCGCGCCATTCCGACGTGGTGAGCCAGCTCCTGCCCAGCGAGAGCTTCGATGTCGGCATCGCCGAACTGCCGATCGACGAGAGCCAGGTCGAGGTCCGGCGTTACGGCATGCGCTGTGTCGCCATCCTGCCGCCGCGCCATGCGCTCGCGTCGCGCAAGCTGCTGACGCCGCAGTTGCTCAGTCCCTTTCCGATGGTGATGCCGGCGCGCTCGCACCAGGTGCCCAACCGCATCCGCAGCGTCTTCTCGTCGGCGGGTGTGCCGATCAACGCGGTGGTCGAGGCCGAGTTCTTCGCGAGCCTCTGCGGCCTCGTGGCCGCCGGGACGGGCTGGTCGATCGTCGATCCGCTGTCGGCGCGCAGCTTCGAGCATCTCGGCTTCGTGACCCGGCCGTTCGAGCCCGCGATCACCTACGAGATCGGCGCCTTCCATCGCCGCGACCGCGAGCCCTCGGTGCTCGCAACCGCTTTCCTCGACATGCTCGACGACAAGTTGAAAGGGTAAATCATGCGTCTCGACGCCGATCTGATGGGCCGTCTCGCGGCCGACGAGGCGCTGTGGCGCGACTTCAACGACATTTGCGATTGCGGTGGTCGTCTGTCGGGCACGGAGAGTGAAAAGAAGGCGTTCGCCCTGTTGCGCGAGCGGGTGCGCGCGGCATCGCCGGCCAATTCGGGCCGCTCGATTCCGGTGCCCTACAATGGCTGGCAGGCGAAGTCGGCGACGCTCAAGCTGCCGGGCGGCACCTTCGCACCCTGCCATCCGCTGGTGCGCACCATCGCCACGCCCGGCCTGACGGCGGAGGTGATCGACCTCGGCCGCGGTACGCCCGACGAGTTCGAGGCGCATAAGGCGGAGATCGCCGGCCGCATCGTGCTGGTGCGGCACGAGCTGATGTTCGCGGCCGGCACGATCCATCGCCGCCGCAAGTACGACATGGCGCGCGCGAATGGCGCGGTCGGCTTCCTGATCGGCGGCCCCCTGGCCGGCCATGTGGTGGCGGGCTCGTCGGGCCGCGATACGGGTGACGGCATTCCAGCACTCGGTATCTCTCCCGAGACCGCTGCAAAGTTGGCGCGTCGTTCGACAGGCTATCCCACCGTGACCATCGCCATCGAGACCGCCGAAGGCCCGGCCGAGACCGAAACGCTGGTCTACGACTATCCCGGCCAGACCGATGAATGGGTCGTGCTGTCGGCGCATGTCGATGGCCACGACCTCGCCGAGAGTGCGATGGACAATGGCACCGGCCTTGCCGCCGTACTGGCGGCGGCGCGGGCGCTGTCGCCCGAGGTCGCGAAGTGGCGGCGCGGCCTCAGGGTCATGTTCTTCAGCGTAGAGGAATGGGCGCTGACCGGCTCGGCGCAGTATGTGAAGGCGCTGAGCGATTCCGAGCGCGCAAAGATCGCGCTCAACGTCAATCTCGACTCGGTGGCCGGTAGCCCCAACCTCGCCGCGCTCAGCAGCGGCTATGGCGGCGTAGAACCGTTCCTGCTGGGGGTAGCCGAAGCCAATGGCCAGAGCCTGCGCACCGTGCGCCCGCTGATGACCAATTCCGACCACGCCAACTTCGCGGTCGGCGGCATTCCGGCGATCCGCCTCGTGGCAGGCTTCGACGATCCCAACGCCCACCTCCGCGTCGTGCTGACGCCCGCCGACACGCGGGACAAGGTGGCGCAAAGCGAACTGCGCCAGGCGACCTTGCTGACGGCCGCGTTGGTCGCCGCGGCGTGCAATGCCGATCCGGCCGAAGCAACGAAGTGGCGGGGCTAGTAACCAACACCCCGTCATCTCGACCGGAGGAGTGGAGAGATCTTCTCTCTGCGATTTGACGGCTATTGGTGGAGCGAAGGTCTCTCCACTTCGCGCCTTCGGCGCTTCGGTCGAGACGACGGAGTTTTCTAAACTTGGCTCTTGAACCGCTCGATCAGCCACTGCGCCGCGGGGCCGGGCGGGCTGTCGATGCGGTGCAGGACGCGTAGAGGATAGGTCGCGGCCCACCAGTCGGAGAGGGCGAGTTCGACGAGGCGGCCGGCCTCGATGTCGCCCGTCACCATCGGCGCCGGCATGCTGCCCCAGCCGACGCCGGCCAGCAGAAGCGCGTGCTTGGCGCCGAGATCGGCGAGCCGCCAGGTCTTGGTGCCGACCACGCCGAAATCCTGGCCTTCGGTCAGCTTCGAGCGATCGGTAAGGACGAGCTGGATGTGCTCGCGCGCGGCACCTCGCGCCTGACCGCCAAGGCGGGCGAGCGGGTGGAAGGGCGCGGCCACCGGCACGAGCTGGACGCCGCCGATGGCGATGCTCTCGGTGCCGTCGCTCGCGACGTTCAGCGGGCCGCTGACGCCGATGGTTGCCGTACCGTCGAGCACGAGCTGCGTGACGGCGCCCAGCGTTTCGACATGGAGCCGGAGCTGCACGGTCGGGAAGGTTGTCTGGAAGGCCTGCAGCGCATCGACGAGCCGCGCTGTCGGCAGCATGACGTCGACGGCGAGCGAGACCTCGGCCTCAAGCCCTTCGAGCAGGCCCTTCACCTTGGCGCGCAGCATGTCGACGCCGTGCGTCACCGCGCGGGCCTCGGCCAGCACCGCGCGGCCGGCCTGCGTGAGCTCGGGTTTGCGGGTGGCGATCCGGTCGAACAGCGGCAGGCCGAGCTGGGCCTCCAGATTGTCGATCGCGTAGGTGATCGCCGAGGTGGCGCGGTTCAGGCGGCGGGCGGCGGCGGCAAAGCTGCCGGCCTCGGCCACGGCGAGGAGGACCTGAAGCTGGGCGAAGGAGGGCGTACCGGGCGTTGTCGTCATTTCTAAAATACTGAAAAGATAGTTCAGTATTATACGGATTTTCAGGAAAAGAGGCAGCGCTTACATAGCCGTCACAGCCAAGGAGGCGGCCATGAACAGCAACAAGCGCCAGCTCATTTCCATCCATGACGCGTTCCGGACCCTCGAAGGCGACGGGTTCGAAGTCCGCCGGGCCATTCCGTCCAACGCCTATGAGGCGATCGGCCCGTTCATCTTCCTCGACCAGTTCGGTCCGATCGATGTCCGGCCGGGCGAGGCCAAGGGCGCGTCGGCGCATCCGCATGCGGGTATCGAGACCCTGACCCTGCTGCTGGAAGGCAGCCAGACCCACAAGGACAGTCTCGGCAATGTCAGCAGCATGCGGCCGGGCGAGGTCCAGTGGATGCGCGCCGGTCGCGGCGTGGTCCACGACGAGAGCCCGGACGAACAGCTTCGCCGCGAGGGCGGTCATGTCCATGGCGTCCAGCTCTGGATCAACATGCCCAAGGGCGGGAAGCATGCGGCACCGGCCTATCGCCACGTGAAGGCGTCGGAGATCCCGACCGTCACGGCGGACGAGGGACGCGTCGTGGCGCGGCTCGTGGCCGGCAGCCTGGGCGATCTCAAGGGACCGATCGCGACGTCGGGAGCGCCGTTCGTGGTGCATGCCTCGCTGAAGGACGGCGCGCGCGCCGAGCTTCCGGCGGCCAGCCCGGCCGAACTCGGCGTCTACGTCATGGTCGGCGCGGTACGCGTAGGCAGTGACGAGCGGCGGATCGAGGCAGGCCAGCTCGCGCGGCTGACGGCGGGCGACGTGCTCGAGATCGAGGCGACGGCGGACAGCGAGATCCTGCTGGTCGGCGGCGATCCGCTCGATGCGCCGATCCTGCGCCACGGTCCCTTCGTGATGAATTCGATCGACGAGCTGGAACGGGCGGTCCGCGACTATCACGCCGGCCGCATGGGCCAGGTCGCCGCCTGAAATCTCTCTTTCCTCAACCCCTCAACCTCAATCGACAACTGGAGACTGAAATGACCAAGGTTCTCGTTCTTTATCATTCCGCTTACGGCCACATCGAGACGATGGCGGAAGCCGTTGCCGCTGGTGCCCGCGAGGCCGGCGCACAGGTCGACATCAAGCGCGTCCCCGAGACTGTGCCGGAAGCGGCCGCTAAGGCTGCGCACTTCAAACTCGACCAGAAGGCGCCGATCGCCAAGGTCGAGGACCTCGCCGACTACGACGCGGTGATCGTCGGTACCGGCACGCGCTTTGGCCGCATGTCCTCGCAGATGGCGAGCTTCCTCGACCAGGCCGGCGGCCTTTGGGCGAAGGGCGCGCTGAACGGCAAGGTCGGCGGCGCCTTCACCTCGACGGCGACCCAGCATGGCGGCCAGGAGACGACGCTGTTCTCCATCATCACCAACCTGCTGCACTTCGGCATGGTGGTGGTCGGTCTCGATTACGGTCACGCCGGTCAGATGACGATCGACGAGATCACCGGCGGCAGCCCCTACGGCGCCACGACGATTGCCGGCGGCGCCGGCCAGCGTCAGCCCTCGGAGAACGAACTGGTGGGCGCCCGCTACCAGGGCCGCAAGATCGCGGAGACGGCAAAGAAGCTCGCCGCCTGATTATTCCACGATCGGACCTCGAACACCGGCACCGGCGTCGCGTCCCGCGACGCCGCGTGGCCGTATCAGCGAGATCAGGCCGGCCACGGCGGCGAAGCACACGATCATGACGATCACGTCGCGGCCTGCGGCGACCAGTGTCGCCACAGGCAGGCCCAAGGTGCTGCCGTTGCTGCCGCCCACGGAAAGCGCGAGCAGGGTCGAGGCGCCGGCGATGCCGGAGCTGATGCCGAGGAAGCGCACAACGTTCAATACGCTGCCGGCCTGACCGGTCTCGTTGTCCGGCGCGGCGGACATGATGGCGCTGCTGTTGGGCGAGATGAACAGACCCTGTCCGACGCCGATCACGGCCAGCGACAGGGTGACCAGCCAGAGATGGGCCGGGCTGCCGTCGAGGAAGACGTAGAGGAGCACGAGGCCCGCGATGCAGGTCAGCATGCCGATGCAGGTCGGCACGCGCGGGCCCAGCCGGTCGTAGAGGATCCCGCCCAGGGGTGCGACCAGCCCTAGCAATGCCGGAAGGATCGACAGCCGGAGGCCCGCACCGAGCGCGGAGGCATCGTAGAGACGCACCAGCGCGAAGGGGACGAGGAAGAACACGCCGAATAGGGCGGCGTAGGACGCGAAGTTCGCCAGGTTGCCCAGCAGAAAGGCCGGCTTGGTGAGCAGGTGGAGGTCGAGCAGCGGCGATGGCGAGCGTCGCTCGGCAAAGACGAAGAGGATCGCGCTCGCAATGCCGACGAGGAGGCAGGCGATCAGGATCGGCGATCTCGGTCCGAGCGTATGCAGCTCGTTCAGCACCGCCACGAACCCGGTAAGCGCCGGCGCGATCAGCAGAGCGCCGCGCCAATCGAAGTGCTCGCCCTTGGGAAGCCTGTCGCTGCTGGGAAGGACGAACCAGCCGAGGATCGCGCCGGCAATGCCGATCGGCACGTTGATCCAGAAGGCCCAGTGCCAGCCCAGCGTATCGAGGACGAGGCCGCCGATCGCCGGGCCCGCGCCGAGGCCGATCGCCTGTGCCGCCGACTGCACGCCGAGGCCGCGGCCGCGTTCCTCGGGGCCCATGATCATGACCACGATGGCGACGCTGTTCGAGGTGATCAGCGCGCCGCCGATCGCCTGCAGGACGCGGAAGAAGATCAGCCACGGCAGGGTCGTCGCGAAGCCGCACAGCGCCGAGCCCGCGATGAACAGCAGGAAGCCCGTGATGTAGAGGAGCTTGCGGCCGAACAGGTCGGCCAGCCGTCCGAAGATCGGCATGAACGACGCCATCGCGAGCAGATACGCGACGGCGATCCAGCTCACGCTGCTGAGACGCGCGCCGAACTCGACTTCGAGGCGCGGCAGCAGCACCTGGGTCATGCTGGCATCGACCTGGCCCATGACGGCGCCAATGCAGACCGTGCCGACGACGAACCAGCGGTACGAGCGCAGGCGCGCGACCGCCTGGAGCGGCGGCGGCTCCCGCCCTTTGAAGGCGGCGGCGTACAGCGCGCCGAGGGAGAAAGGGCCGGGAGTGAGGTCAGTCACCAGGTCGGCTTCGTCTCAAATGTCGTCGGCGCCCTGGTCTCGCGCTCCGGCGCGGGGACGCTGGCGTCGAACGTGTAGGTGGTGCCGACGGCTGACTGGCTGACCTTGTCGCCGTAAGCATTGGCCAGCGCATGCAGGGCGCGCCAGCCGGTGCAGTGGCCGGTGATGATGTAGCCGATGTCGAAAGGTTTTAGCGCCTCGACCGTCTGCGGAATGAGATGCTCCATGACGCCGCCCAGATGCAGGCCGCCCATCACCGCGTGGATCGGCACTTCGGGGAACAGGCGTTTCGTCTCTGTGCAGACATTGACGATGCCGGCATGCGAGCAGGCGCTGAACACGACGAGGCCGAGATCGCGCACGTTCACGATCAGCATGCGCTCGTCCATCAGGAACGGATCGGGCCGCCACTCCTCCGAATTGTCCTTGCGGCAGAGATGATCCTCGCGGCCCTTCTCGAAGGCGCTGACCCGGGGAATCTCGCCGCTGTAATAGAAATGATCGTCGAGGAGCGTGCGGGCGTTGCCGTCGTTGACGACGCGGGCGCCCTGCGCCTCCATCTGCGCCGGCGTGGGCACGCGGGCGGCCGGGAAGATGGTGCCGTCCTTCAGCAGCACGCCGCGTTCGTTGAACATGCCGGGATTGACGTTGACCGCCACGCTGTCCCGCCCGCGGCGTTTGGCAATGGCGTCGAGCGCTGCGGGAAGCGCGCCCATGTGATCCCAATGGCCGTGCGTCACGGCGATCTCCTCGACCTCGCCGAGATCGATCGCCATGTTGCGGCAATTGCGGATGAAAGCGGCGCCCTCGGTGCCGGTATCGAACAGCAGGGTGTGCTGCCGGGTTCCGATCTTCGTCCTGAGGCGCAGCCCGTAACCGAGATTGGCGACCAGCAGCGTCTCGCCGGAGATCTCCTTGGCGCCCGCCTTCAGGATATTGGCCATCTCCGACACGGCGAACGCGGGCTTGCTCGCATAGGTGTCGCTCATATTGTCGGTGACGACATCCACGGTGAGTGAATCGACGGTGGCGAGAGTGGTCATGACGATCGTCTCTCCTGTCAGGTCACTGGCGTGAAGGATCGGGCGAGATAGCGAACGGTCTTGGCGCCACCGTGGATGGCGGCATGGCCGACTTCGGCAAATCCGAGTGCCTCGTGAAACGCGTCCGAGGCCGGATTGGGCGGATCGGAATTCACTTCGCACACGACGAGAGTATGGCCGGCTTCGACGACCCGGAGGAAGAGATCTTTGTAGAGGAGGTTGGCCAGGCCACGCTTGCGCATCGCCGGATCGACCACGATGCGGTCGATGTAGACGAAGCGCGGATAGCGCTCACGGAACCACAGATAGTTCGGGCTGTCGTAGTCGGCGTCCTGGTCGAAGGCCATGAGGAAAGCCGCACCATCGCCGACGCGCCCGGCGTAGAAGGCCTGGCTGAGGAGATGCCGCAGCTTCCCGGCGTCGAGCCAGGACAGCTCGACGGCGTGGGCATTGTTGAGCGCGAGAACGGCGGCTTCGTCGTCCGCCGAGACGGGTTGCGGCGCGGTCAGGCGCGCGTTTCCTTGAGGAACCTGATCAGCAGGCGGCTCACTTCGGCGGCCTGCTCCTGCTGCACCCAGTGGCCGGCGCCTTCGACCATGTGGATCTCCTTCATGTTGGTGCAGGCGCTCTTCTGCATCTTCTCCAGCGCGCCGGGTGACTGGTAGTTGCCCCAGTCGCTCTTGCCCGAGATGAAGGTCGAGGGCTGGTCGATGGTGCGGCCGGTGAAGATTTCCAGTTCCGGCGTGACGCGGCCGCTGGTGCGCGCGCGATACCAGTTGAGACCGCCCTGGAAGCCGTTGCGTTCGTATTCGCCGACATAGACCGCGAGTTCGTCGTCGGTGAGCCACTTGGCGGCGGCGATCTCGGCCGCCGTCGGCATATGCTTGGCCACCGTCTCGGCCATGCCCTCGGCCAGGTCCATGATGTAGTAGGTCGGCATCTTCGCCAGTTCCTCGGCGATCCAGCCCTTCAGCTCATAGGGCTTGTTCTCCTTCCAGTCGGCACTCTTGTAGTGATAGTAGGCCCGCAGGAAATTGTGCAGGCCCTGCTTGGCGTGCCACTGCTCCTCGTTGGCCTCGCGCGTCGACTGATACCATTGGTAATGCTTGCGCGGCCGCGGCAGTGCGGCCATCGCGGCGTGGACGTCGGGCGCCGGCTTCGCTGCCGGCTTGCCGTCGGTGTCGAACGGCACGGCCGACGGACCTGCGAACGGCGCGCTCATCAGCGCCATGCGCTTGAAGATGTCGGGCCGCGCCAACGAGGCGTAGGACGCGACCGAGGAGCCGAAATCGTGGCCGACCGCCGCCTCGGCGGTGCGATGGCCGAGCGCGTACAGCACGCCGATCGCGTCGCGCAGCAGATTGGTGAAACGGAAGCCGATCTGGTCGGCGTCGAAGTCGGCGCTCCAGCCGGTCGTACGGCCATATCCGCGCAGGTCCGGCGCGATGACGTGATAGCCGGCGTCGGCCAGCGCGGGCATCACTTTCCGCCAGCTATAGGCGATCTCGGGAAAGCCATGGAACAGCATCACGGCGGGTGCTTTTTTATCGAAGCCCGCTTCGAGGATATGGATGTCGAGGCCGTTGATGCCAGGAAGGATGCGGGCGCGGACGCCAGCGGGGAGGACGGAGGCGGGAAGGGGTTGCATGCAACGAGCCTACGCCGACTGTTGTTTAAAAGTCAGCCTGTCTCTCGGTGGGCCATGCAACGGGTCCGCTCTGCGATCACAAGGAGAATGTCATGCCGCAGCAACAAATCTCGGTCATCACGCTGGGCGTCAAGGACATCGCGCGCTCCAGGCGTTTCTATGTCGAGGGATTCGACTGGAAACCGGTCTTCGAGAACGAGGAGATCGTGTTCTACCAGATGAACGGGCTGATGCTGGGCACATGGCTGGCGTCGGCGCTTGACGCCGATTCGAAGCGAACGGCCAAAACGCCCGGCGCATTCAGTGTCGCGCACAACGTCACGAGCAAGGAAGCCGTGCAGCCGCTGATGGACAAACTGGCTTCGGCCGGTGGCACGATCCTCAGGCCTGCGGATGCGCCGCCCCATGGCGGCTTTCGCGGCTATATCGCCGATCCCGACGGCCACGCCTGGGAGATCGCCTGGAATCCCGCCTGGCCGATCGACGCCGAAGGCCATGTCACTTTTGGCACGTGATCCGTCCCGACCAGACGATCCACGCACTTGTTGAAGGCCGGCGTGTTGGGCTTGATGCCCTGGTCTAGACAGGCCTTTTCGGCGAGCACGAGGGCGTGGCCCGACTGAGCCTGGACCGGCGGCGCGAAGGTGGCCGCAGCGGCCGCCGCGCCGACGGCGATGAAGATCGTGTTCAGACGATTCATGGCATTCTCCGTTGCTGTCTGAAAAACGCCCGCCGTCGCGAGGCAGTTGCCGCAAAAGCATGGCGAAGATAGTTCAACTGAATGGTTGAATGTTGTCGGGCGGCCTGCCATATTCAACCATATGGTTGAACCAAGAGCAGACCAACTGGATCGCGTTTTCCACGCGCTCGCCGATCCGACGCGCCGCGCGATGCTGCAGCGCCTCGCGGGAGGCGAACACAGTGTCGGCGAGCTGGCCGAACCCTTCGACATGTCCTTCGCTGCCGCCGCCAAGCACGTGAAGGTGCTGGAGGGGGCGGGCCTTCTCAGGCGCACGATCGAAGGACGCACCCATCGTTGTCGCATCGAGGCCGGCCCGCTCGCTGAAGCCGACCGGTGGATCGCCCATTGCCAGCGCTTCTGGACCCATCGTCTCGATGCTCTTGAAACGGCGCTGCTGCGTCATGCCCGCAAGAAGAGGAGCCGCAAATGACCGCCCCGACGAACAAGCACGGCCGGATCATCGCCCCGGCGGAGGTCCGTTTCGAACGACTGCTGCCCGGCCCGATCGAGACCGTCTGGCAGTTCCTGACGGACTCGGAGAAGCGCGGCGAATGGCTGGGCTCGGGTCCTATGGAACTTAAGGTCGGTGGCAAGGCGAAGCTCACCTTTCGTCATGCCGAACTGTCGCCTCACAAGGTGCCAGCGCCCGCGAAGTACAAAAACCTCGATGTGGAGGCTCCGACCAGCGAGCACACGATCACTAGGATCGACCCGCCGCATCTCCTGGCCTTCACCTGGCCGCCCGGCTCAGAAGTCACCTTCGAACTGAAGCCGCAAGGTTCGAAGGTTCTCCTGACCGTGACGCATCGCAAGCTGGGCAGCCGCGAGGAGATGGTGATGGTCAGCGGTGGCTGGCACACGCATCTCGAGATACTGGTCGAGCGCGCGCATGGAAGAACACCGCCGGCCTTCTGGGCGGTGTTCGGGGATATCGAAGAGGATTACGACAAGCTCTATCCGCCCGAGTAGCTACGGCGCGTAGTTACTGCTCAGCGATCTGCTTGCCGTACTGCGGCTCGTCGGTGAAGACGAGCAGACGGCGGGCGTGGGTCTCTTTCTCGAGACAGGCTTTGTAGCCCGAGGTGGCCGGCGCAAGGCCGTACTCAAGGCACGCGTCCCGCGCATCCGCGGTTACGCGGGCCATCGTGTAGGCGATTTCGGGCTCGCCCCATTCGAGGGCGCGCGTCGCCTGCGAGAGGCAATATTCGTAGCCGCTCGACGTCGGCTTGATGCCCTGCTCACGGCAAATCCGCTCGGCCTGGCTTTGGGCCGAAGCGGGCGGGACAGGCGGCGCAAATGCCACGATGCCGGCAACGAGGAAGGCACTTCCCAGCGCGAAGCCGGCGTGAAGCTGGTTGCGAGTCATGGACTGCTCCAGTGAATTGGTTGCGATCAGGTACTGGAAGAACGTCCTGAATCCCCAAGGGGTTGCCGATACAAACGATACAATCGTCTGCGGTTGCCCCTTTTTCGCCCCAATTCACCTGCCGTGGAGGCCCGTCAGTAGCTCTTGGGCAGTCCCAGTACCCGTTCGGCCACGTAGCAGAGGATGAGCTGCTCGCTGACCGGCGCGATGCGGGCGATCATGACCTCGCGCAGGAAGCGTTCGACGTGGAACTCCTTGGCGTAGCCGTAGCCGCCATGGGTCAGGATGGCGCGCTCGCAGGCGTCGTAGGCGGAGCGGGCGCCGAGATACTTGGCCGAATTGGCCTCGGCGCCGCAGTCCTTGCCGTTGTCGTACAGCCAGGCCGCCTTGAAGGTCAGCAGGTTGGCCGCCTCGAGCTGCATCCAGCTCTCGGCCAGCGGGTGTTGGATCGCCTGGTTCTTGCCGATCGGGCGGCCGAACACGACCCGCTCCTTGGCGTATTGCGTGGCCTTGGCCAGTGCCGCCTTGCCGATGCCGATCGCTTCGGCGGCGATCAGGATGCGCTCGGGGTTCAGGCCGTGCAGCAGGTAGTGGAAGCCCTTGCCTTCCTCGCCGATACGATCCTCGAGCGGCACCTTCAGCCCGTCGATGAACACCTGGTTGGTGTCGATGGCCTTGCGGCCCATCTTGTCGATCTCGGTGATCTCGATCTTGGAGCGATCGACGTCGGTGTAGAAGAGCGACAGGCCGTCGGTCGGCTTCTTGCACTTTTCTTTGGGCGTGGTGCGCGCAATCAGCAGCATCTTGTCGGCGACCGAGGCGGTCGTCGTGAAGGTCTTCTTGCCGTGCACGACGTAGCCGTTGCCGTCGCGCTCGGCCTTGGTGTCGAGCGCGGTGGTGTTGAGGCCGGCATCCGGCTCGGTGACGGCGAAGCAGCCCTTCACCTTGCCCTTGATGATGTCGGGCAGGATGCGCTTCTTCTGTTCCTCGGTGCCGAACACCACGATTGGGTTGGGGCCGAACACGTTGAGATGGACCGCCGAGGCGCCCTGAAGTGCGGCGCCGGACTCGGCCACCGCCTGCATCATGATCGCCGCTTCGGTGATGCCGAGGCCCGAGCCGCCATACTCTTCCGGCATGGCGATGCCGAGCCAGCCGGCATCGGCCATCGCGCGATAAAAGTCCTCGGGGAAGCCGCCGTCCTTGTCCTTCTTCAGCCAGTACTTGTCGTCGAACCCGGCGCAGAGCTTGGCGACGCTGTCCTTGATGGCGAGCTGGTCTTCGGTGAACGCGAAATCCATGGGTCGTGTCCTAACGGTTGAGGCCGAGGAAGCTCATCATGAGCCGGTTGAACGGCTCGGGGCGCTCGACGTTGGGCAGATGGCGCGCCTTGGCGATGTCCTCGTAGCGCGCGCCGGGAATCTTCGAAGCGATCAGCTTGTTACGGTCGGGCGGGGTGGCCGGATCGTCATCGCCGCAGATCACCAGGGTCGGGATCTTGATGGTCGGCAGCCGGTCGAGATAGTCGAAGTTCTGGATGGCGCCGGCGCATCCGAGGAAGCCCGCGTCGGACGTGCCGCAGATCGTGGAGTGGATCTCCTTCCAGCGCGCCGGGTTGGCTTCCTTGAACTCCGAGGTGAACCACCGCTCCATGTTGCCGTCGGCCAGAGCCTTGACGCCGCCCTTGCGGACCGCCGCCTTGCGCTGGTCCCATTGGCCGCCTGAATCGTCGGGTGAAGAGGGGTGGGTGTCGCACAAGGTAAGCGACTGCAGGCGCTCAGGGTATGCGAGCGCAAAGCCCTGGCCGATCATGCCGCCGATCGACAGGCCGATATAATGGACCTTCCAGATGCCCAGCACATCGAGCGCGCCTTTCACGTCACCCGCGAGCTGGTCCATCGTGTAGTCGCCCTCGACCGGCTGGCTGCCGCCATGCCCGCGCATGTCGAGGCGCAGCACCCGATAGCCCGCGGCCAGCAACGGCACGAGCTGCTCCGTCCACATGCCGCCATCGGCCGCAAGAGAATGGGTAAAACAGACTGCCGGCGCATTCTGCGGCCCGGCCAGGTCGAAGTAGATCTTGCGTCCGTCGAGATTGAGAATCATGGGCCTCAGGTCCGAATGAGCGAGTAAACAATATCCGCAGCTTGAGCGAGAAGGCCCAACGCGGTCCAGCCGAGGAATATCAACGCGACGATCTTGAACCAGAAGGGCAGCTTGCGGCGATGGCCACCTGTCGTGTGCGTGGCGAAGCTGAAGCCATCGATCGTCGCGCCTTGTTCGTGTGGTGTCGATGGAGGCGCGACCATCTCCGTCACCAGTGGCTTCGGATCGAGCACGGCCTTCAGGGAGATCGGCTCGCCCGGCTTCATCGTCACATCGCCGAGATGCCGCCGTCGATGATCACTTCCGAGCCGGTCATGAAGCTCGATTCGTCGGAGGCGAGGAAGACGAGGGCCCAGCCCACTTCCTCAGGGCGCCCGAGGCGGCCGATCGGGACCTGCTTGCCCAGCTTCTGCTGCATCAGGTCCTGGCCGAAGCGGTCGCGATACTTGTCGAGGATCGGCGTGTCGATGAAGGTCGGGTGCACCGAGTTGCAGCGGATGTTGTAGCCCGACTTGGCACAATGCAGCGCCACCGACTTGCTGAGCAGGCGAACGCCGGCCTTGGCCGAATTGTAGGCTGCCATGTTGGCGCCGGCGATGATGCCCGAGATCGACGAGATGTTGATCACCGAGCCGCCCAGGCGGCCGGTGTGCTTCTTGATCTCGGCGACGCCGTGCTTGCAGCCCAGGAACACGCCGTCGAGGTCGATCGCGTGGACCTTGCGCCATTCGGCGAGCTCGATCTCCTCGACCGTCTTGCTGAGGCCGATGCCGGCCGAGTTCAGCAGCACGTGCAGGGCGCCGAATTTGTCGACGGCCTCCTGGATCGCGGCCTTCCAGTTGTCCTCGCTCGTCACATCGAGTTTCACGAAGTGGCCCGAAGTGCCCAGCCGGTCGGCGACGGCCTTGCCGCGATCGACCGCGACGTCGGTCACGACGACCTTGGCGCCTTCCTTGGCCATCAGTTCGGCGGCATTGGCGCCGAGGCCCGAGGCGCCACCGGTGATGAGCGCAACCTTGCCCGCCAGACGATCCGTCATGTCTTCTTTCCTCCCGCGGCGGCCCCCGCTTTTGCCTCGCGGTGGGCGATGTAGGTCGTGGAAGCCACGATGACGGCGGCACCCACGAACGTCCAGATATCCGAGGTCTTGCCCCAGACCGCCACGTCCATCAAGGCGGCCCAGACGATGCCGAGGAAGGTGATGGGTTGCAGGGCGGAAATGTCGAGCAGGCGATAGGCCCAGGTTATGAAGAAGTAGCCCATCGTCCCGAAGAAACCGGCCGACAGGAACAACAGGAGCTGGTCGCCGGTCGGCGTCTGCCAGAACCAGAGGCCGAGCGGCGTGAAGCAGATCGCGCCGATGATGCTCTGCCACAGCACGACGACGGCGGGCTTGTCGCGGCCCGACACGACCTTGGCCACGAGGTTCGAGCCCGCGATCAGCGGCACGGCGCAGAGCATGTACAGGATGCCGGGATTCATGGCGAGGAGGCCCGGCCGCACGATGATCAGCATGCCGACGAAACCGATGCCGACCGCCAGCCAGCGCCGCCAGTGCACCGTCTCGCGCAGGAAGATCACCGCGCCGACGGTGACGAAGATCGGCCCGGTGAAGCTCAGTGCCGCCATGGTGGCGAGCGGCAGCCAGACCACGGCCTCGTACCACAGCGCATAGCCCGAGGTGTGGAAGAGGCCGCGGAAGCAATGGAGCTTCAGGTCCTGCGTCTTCATCCCGGCGAGGCCGGCGCGCCACAGGAGATAGGGCGCGATCAGCGCGACGCCGGCGGCCCAGCGGCCCCAGGCGACGTAGAGCGGCGGCATCTCGCTCGCCAGCTCCTTCACCGAGGCGTTGAGGAAATTGAAGAAGATTCCCGAGACGACGGCGAGGAAGAAGCCCCGCGCGGTGCGCGAGGGGATCAGGCGCGACAGCGTATCGGTCGTGTCGATGGCGGGAGCAGACATGCGCAGCCAGAGGAGGCCGAGATGCGACTCCGGTCAAGGCACTGCTTTCGCAGGTCAGCCCCTCAAGGAACTAATCCGGGTGAGGGCGGCGGCTAATCCAACGTCACCTTGTAGCGGCTGACGGCCAGCACCGAGACGATCAGGAGCATGGCGAGCAGGGCCGCCAGCTCGGTCGAGATGTCGTCGAAGCCCGCGCCCTTCAGCATGACGCCGCGCACCACCCGCATGAAATGCGTCGCGGGCAGGGCCTCGCCGATCCATTGCGCCCAGACCGGCATGCCGCGGAAGGGGAACATGAAGCCCGACAGCAGGATCGAGGGCAGCATCATGAAGAACGAGGCCTGCATCGCCTGGAGCTGGTTCTGGGTCAGCGTCGAGATGGTGAAGCCGATGGCGAGGTTCACGGTGATGAACAGGGCCGTGCCCGTTGCCAGCAGGAGCACGTTGCCCTGGATGGCGACGTCGAACAGCACACGCGCCACGGTCAAGATGACGGTGACCTGCACGGCGCCGATGACGATGTAGGGCAGTATCTTGCCGATCATGACTTCGACCGGCCGCACCGGCATGGCCAAAAGGTTCTCCATGGTGCCGCGCTCGCGCTCGCGGGTGACGGCCAGCGCCGTCATCATCACCATGGTCATGGTGAGGATTACTGCCAGCAGGCCGGGCACGATGTTGAGCCGCGACTTGCCCTCGGGGTTGTAGCGACGCTGCACGACGACTTCGACGGAATCGGGCTTGTCGCGAAGACCGGCGAGCGGTCCCACGAAGTCGCGGGCCAACGCCTGGGCAATGGAAGGACCGGCGGCGGCCAGGGGGTTGGCGGCGGCCATGGGATCGGTGGCGTCGGCGTCGATCAGGATCTGCGCGCGCTCGCCACGGATCAGCCGGCGCGTGAAGTCCGAGGGGATGGTCACGACGAACTGCACCTCGCCTTGCTGCAAGAGCGCATTGGCTTCGTCCTGGCTCGTCAGGTGGTGCGTAAAGCGCATGTAGCCGGTGTTGTTCAGCGCCGAGAGCACGGTGCGCGTGATCTGGCTCTGGTCGGCGGAGATGACGGCGGTCGGCAGGTGATGCGGATCAGCGTCGATCGCATAGCCGAACAGCAGGAGCTGCGCGATCGGCATGCCGAACATCATGGCGAAGGTCAGCCGGTCGCGCCGGAGCTGCAACACCTCCTTCATCACCATGGCGCCGAGCCGCTTCAGGAACCCGCGCCGCGCGGTGAACCAGCGCATGGTCAAGCGCCGGGCGCGTTGTCGTGCGCCCGCCCCATGAGGTGGATGAAGATGTCTTCCAGCGTTGGCTCGGCCTCTTCCCAGACGATGTCGGGATCGCCGCGATAGGGCGCGATGGCCGCTTCGAGCGCGGCGCGGTCGGGGCCGCAAACGTGGAGCGTCGTGCCGAAGGCGGCGGCGGCACTGACGCCGGGCGCGTCGCGCAGCTTCGAAGCCAGCCGGTCGGCACCGGGGCCGCTGGCGATGTAGGCGAAGAGGCCGGACTGGCGCACGATGTCGGCCGCTGTGCCGCGCGCCATCAATTCGCCGTAGGCGATGTAGGCGATCTCGTGACAGCGTTCGGCCTCGTCCATGTAATGGGTCGAGACCAGCACGGTGATGCCGTCGGCGGCATAGGCATGGATCTCATCCCAGAAGGCGCGGCGGGCCTTGGGATCGACGCCGGCGGTCGGTTCGTCGAGCAGCAGCAGCTTGGGCTCGTGCAGCACGCAGGCGGCCAGCGCCAGCCGCTGCTTCCAGCCGCCCGACAGCGAGCCCGCGAGCTGACCCTGGCGGGTCGTGAGGCCGAGCCGCTCCAGCGACTGGTCGACCCTCTCTTTGAGGCGGTCGAGCCCGTAGACGCGGCCGACGAATTCGAGGTTCTCGCGGATCGTCAGGTCCTCGTAGAGGCCGAAGCGCTGCGTCATGTAGCCGGTCTGCCGCTTGATCGCCTCGCGCTCGCGCACGAGATCGTGGCCGAGGCAGGTGCCGCCGCCGCCGTCGGGAGTAAGCAGACCGCAGATCATGCGGAGGGTCGTGGTCTTGCCGGAGCCGTTGGGCCCGAGGAAGCCGCAGATGCGGCCCTGCTCGACGGCGAGGCTGAACTTGTCGACGACCGTGCGCGTGCCGTAGCGCTTCACCAGGTCGTGGACGTCGATCGCCAGGGTCATGGCAACACCGTCATGGCGCCGAACCGAACGGCTCGACCGAGACCGGCAATCCCGGCGGCAAGGGCGTGCCGGTGGCGGTCGGCCGCGCCTCGACCAAAAAGACGAGCTTGGTCCGCGCGGTCTGCGAGTAGATCACCGGCGGCGTGTATTCGGCGCGCGGCGAGACGTAGATGATCGTGGCCTTGAGGCCGGCAGGGCAGGAGTCGCAGGTGAAGGAGACCTCGCGGCCGGTACGGGCGCGCGCCACGTCTTCTTCCGGCACGAAGAAGCGCAACTTCACGCGGAAGTCAGGCAGCAGCGACACGACCGGCGAGCCCGCCGGCACCCATTCGCCGACATTGAAGAAGGTGTTCTCGACCAGCGCATCCTCGGGCGCGACCGGCATCAGGTCCTCCAGCCGCTTCTTCGCCTGCGCGAGGTTGGCCTCGTTCTGCTCGATCAGCGCGGCGGCGGCCGCGATCTCACTCTGCCGCGCGGCGAGATCACCCACACGTTCCTGCGCCGCCAGCGAGGCCGCGCGTGACTTGAGCTGACGCACCTGCGAATCGGCCTGCTCGTAGGCCTGGTGCGTGGAGATGTTGCGCGACACCAGCTCGGTCTGTCGCTTCAGTTCGGTCTCGGCCTGCACCAGGGCGGCCTCGACCTCTCGGCGCTGGGCGCGGATCACGTCCTGCTCTTCCTGGCGCTTGCCGGTCAGCAGGTTGTCGTGCCGCGCCTTGGCCTCCGCGAGCATCGCCTCGGCGCGCGCGACCTCGGCCTTGGCGGCGACGGGGTCGATGACGAACAGCCGGTCACCCTTCTTCACCCTGCCGCCGCGATCCACCGGCCGCTCGATCAACCGCCCGGCGATCGGTGGTGCGATCAGGCTGGTCTCGCCCTCGACATAACCGAGATAGCGGCCATCGTCGGGACCGATGCCGACCAGCGCGAGGAGACGGTCGCCCCAGATGACGTACGAGACGAGCAGTGCGGCGACGAGGGCCACGACGACGAGGAGGGGCGTGCGTTTCATGCGGCTTCTCCCGCGACGGGGCGCAGCGCGTGCAGCATCAGGTCGGCATGGTGTCGCGCGAGCGCCTGGATATCGAGCCGGTCCGCGCCGATCGGCTCGAACACGGTGCGCCAGATGATGGCGAGCAGCATCGGGCCGATCATCGAACGCACGGTCATGAAGGTGTCGACCTTGCGGAACTCCCCTTGCTCGATGCCGCGCCGGATCAGCCCTTCCATCAGCGGCAAACCGCGGCCGATTACGTCCTTCAGGTAGAACTGGCCGATCTCGGGAAAGGCACGGGACTCCGAGATCACCAGCTTGGCGACCGCCGCCATCGGCGAATTCTCGACGCGGTTGGCCATGAATTCGAGGATGCGTGGGAGCAAAGGCGCGACCGGTCCGTGATGGCCGGCCAGCATCGCTTCCACCATCCCGAGATTATTGCCCACGGCATGCTGGACCACGCCTTTGAAGAGCGCGGTCTTGTCCTCGAAGTAGAGGTAGATCGCGGCCTTGGAGAGCCCGGCCCGCTTGGCTACGTCGTCGAGGCGCGTGCCGGCGAAGCCCGTCTCGACGAACTGGGCGAGGGCTGCGTCGATGATCTCCTGCGGCCGGGCGGCGGGCGCGCGGCGCTGTTTAGGCGCTTTCATAGAACTAACTTACCAGTCAGTTAGTTATTCTGCAAGGTGGCTGCCGGTAGTTAATGAGAAGGCCTAGACTGGGTTCCGGAGGTCGCCATGGACACAGTGATCGAGACCGCGCCGCGCCGCCGGGCCCTGGCGGACAAGCCCGCAACGCCCATCCTGTTCGCGCACTTCGTGCTGCGCTCCTCGAACGTGCAGCCGATGATCGACTGGTACTCGGCGGTGCTGAACATGCACATCGTCCAGCGCACCGAGTACATCTGCTTCCTGACCTACGACGACGAGCATCATCGTCTCGGCATCGTGAACCTGGCGGGCCTGAAGGCGCCGGATGCAAAGACCTCGGGCCTGGCGCACGTCGCCTATACCTTTGCCGACATCGGTGCGCTGCTCTCGACCTATCGCCGCGTGAAGGCGCTGGGCATCGAGCCGTCGCGCTGCATCCATCACGGCCCGACCGTGTCGATCTACTATCGCGATCCCGACGGCAACGGCGTCGAGCTGCAGGTCGACCGTTACGCGACGAAGGAGGCGACGGCGGCCTACTTCCAGACCGAGGCGTTCAGGAAGAACCCGATCGGGATCGTCTTCGATCCCGAGGCGCTGGTGAAAGCCTACGAAGCCGGCGCCCCGGAGAGCGAGCTGCTCGACATGCCCGACGGTCCGCCGGCTCCGCCGCAGTCGGCGCCGAGCAAGAGCTGACTCATTCGGACCGCGGGCCTTCTGGCCCGCTCATGATCATGATGCGGGTCCGGAGACCCGCGGTCCTAGAAAAGCCAAATCAAGGCCGACCCACCGGTCAGGCCGATCACGATGGCCGTGCCGACCATGACGGCGCGGGACGGGCGGTAGGTCTCGTCGTCGATGGTCTTGCCGACATGGAGATAGTGCCAGGTCGCCCCGATCAGCATGACGATACCCAGCACCACCAGTCCGATGCCGAGCTTCTCGACGTGCCGGTTCGCGAGGTCGCGGACTTCCGGCACGACCTGATGGATTTCCATCAGGAAGAGGGCGAAGCGGTTGATCGCGACGCCGAGCGTCATCACCGCGATCGCCGTCCGGATCCAGGCGAGGAACGTGCGCTCGTTGGCCAGATGATCGGTGACGTGCGGGCTCTTCTTCGGACTGTCCACGGCGTAACTCCTGTGCGCCAAAGAAAAAGGCGCGATCCCGGGGGATCGCGCCTGCTTCCGTCCCGGTAAGGGACCTTAGTTGTACTTGGCGATCTCGAGACGGCCAACCTGGTCGCGATGGACTTCGTCCGGACCGTCGGCCAGGCGCAGGGTGCGCTGGTGGGCGTACATGCTCGCGAGCTTGAACACCTGGCTGACGCCGCCGGCGCCGTGCAGTTGCAGGCAGCGGTCGACCACCTTCGAGGTGATGTTCGGCACCGCCACCTTGATCATCGCGATCTGCTGGCGGGCTTCCTTGTTGCCGTACTTGTCCATCGCCCAGGCGGCCTTGAGGACCAGCAGGCGGGCCATGTCGATTTCCATGCGCATGTCGGCGACATGGGCCTTGGTGACGCCCATCTCGGAGATCTTCTGGCCGAACGCCGTGCGGCTCTTGGCGCGCTTGATCGCCATTTCGAGCGCCCGCTCGGCGACGCCGATGGCGCGCATGCAGTGATGGATGCGGCCCGGTCCGAGACGGCCCTGGGCGATCTCGAAGCCACGGCCCTCACCGAGGAGAATGGCCGACTTCGGCACGCGCACGTTGTCGTAGACCACTTCGGCATGGCCGTGCGGCGCGTCGTCGTAGCCGAACACGTGCAGCATCTTCACGATCTTGATGCCCTTGGCGTCGCGCGGCACGACGATCATCGACTGCTGGCGGTAGGCCGGCGCGCTGGGATCGCTCTTGCCCATCAGGATGATGACCTTGCAGCGCGGGTCGCCCATGCCCGACGACCACCACTTGCGGCCGTTGATGACATAGTCGTTGCCGTCGCTCTCGATGCGGCACTCGACGTTGCGCGCGTCGGACGAGGCGACCGCCGGCTCGGTCATGGCGAAGCAGGAGCGGATCTCGCCGTTCAGCAGCGGCTTCAGCCACTTCTCCTTGTGCTCCGCGGTGCCGTAGCGGGCGAACACTTCCATGTTGCCGGTGTCCGGCGCCGAGCAGTTGACCGACTCCGAGGCGATCGACGAGCGGCCGAGCACTTCGCAGATCGGCGCGTAGTCGAGGTTGGAGAGACCCATCGTGCCGTGCGTGTCGCCGCTCTCGCGATCGGCCGGCAGGAACATGTTCCACAGGCCGCGCTTCTTCGCCTCGGCCTTGCATTCTTCGATGACCGGCGGGAGCTGCCAGCGATCCTTGGCCTTCTCCATCTGCTCTTCGTAGACGGGCTCGGCCGGATAGATGACCTCGTCCATGAATTTGTTGAGCTTCTCGAGCAGCGCCTTGCTGCGATCCGAGTATTCGAAATCCATCGCTCTCTCCCTTTGTGCTGCGGCGGACTCTGGCCGAAAATGGGTGCAATGTGAACGGGCATTCAGGTCGCATTCCGGTTTCGGATCGCGGTCGCGGGAGAGGGAAACGCAATGAAAATCACCGGTTTCGAGGCCATCGCCCTGAAGGTTCCGGAAGACGATCCGCTGGCCAACATGCCGGAGGAAGCCGGTCGTACCCGGCCCGCGGTGGCGCTGCGGCTGCGCACCGACAACGGCATCGAGGGCATCGGCGTCACGCTCTATGGCGGCAAGATGAGCCGCAGCCTGCACGCCGCCGTCGACGAACTGTCGGCGCTGACGGTGGGCGAGGATCCGATGCGGATCGAGCATATCGTCGCGAAGCTGCGCAAGGCAGCGGGCGACAGCGGGCCGGCCGGCATCTTCACCTTGGCGCTGTCGGCGATCGACACGGCGCTGTGGGACATCAAGGGCAAGGCGCTCGACCAGCCGCTGTGGAAGCTGCTGGGCGGCCATCGCGATCGCATCGCGACCTACGCGTCGGGCTCGCTGCGGCGCGGCCTCACCGACAAGCAGGCGCAGCAGGCGGCGCGTACTCTGCTGCAAAAGGGCTTCCGCGAGATGAAGACCCAGATGGCGCTGCCCGGCAGTCCGACGCCGGCCGAGGAGGTGCGCCGTGTGACCGTGGTGCGTGACGCGATCGGCCCCGACGTGAAGCTGATGTGCGACATCAACCAGCGCTGGCGACCCGAGCAGGCGATCGATATCGGCCACAGGGTCGAGGAGGCGGGTGTCGGCCTGTTCTGGCTGGAGGACGTGACGGCGGCCGACGACTTCGCGGGCCTCGCGCGGGTCACCGCGGCGCTCAAGACGCCGGTCGCCGGCGGCGAGTATGTCTGGGGCATCGTGCCCTTCCGCCACATGATCGAGGCGCGTTCGGTCGACATCGTCATGGTCGACCTGTGCCGCGTCGGCGGTGTCACGCAATGGATGAAGGTCGCCGGCATGGCCGAGGCGTTCAACCTGCCGGTCGTCAGCCACGTCATGCCCGAGGTGCTGTTGCACATGGTGGCGGCGTGCCCGAACGGCCTCACCGTCGAATACATGCCGTGGATGGTCGCCCTCTACGAGGAAACGCCCGCCATCAAGAACGGCGAACTGGTTCTGCCGCAGAAGCCGGGCCTCGGCCTGAAGTTCGACGAAAAAGCGCTGGCGAGCTTCAGGGCTTAGTGAGGCCGCGCCGGAAGCCGCAGCGGCTTCAGCGCAGCCAGGACAAGGAAGGCGGCGACGATGTTGAACGCCGCCGCTGCCAGGAAGACGTCGCGCCAGCTTCCCGTTTCGGCGACGTAGAAGCTGGCGAGCGGGATCAGCAGCGAAGCGGTGCCCTTGGCGGTGTAGAGCAGCGCCGCGTTGGTCGTGGCGTACTTCGTGCCGAACGTGTCGGTGCAGATGGTCGGGAACAGGCTCGCGGTCTCGCCCCAGGCAAAGAAGGCGATGCCGCCGATCAGTACGAACAGCAATGGGTCGTGACCGTAGACCCACAGCGCCCAGATGCCCATGCCCTCCAGCAGGAAGGCGATGAACAGCGTGTTCTCGCGGCCGATATGGTCGGAGACCCAGCCGCAGAAGGGTCGCGTCACACCGTTCATCACGCGGTCGAGCGTCAGCGCGAAGGTGAGCGCGGGCAGAGTGAGGCCCAGAAGACTCACCTCGACGTCGGCTACCTTGAAGCTGTGCGCGATCGGCGCGAGCTGCGCCGTCGCCATCAGCCCGCCCGAGTAGACGAGGATGAACAGGAGATAGAGTAGCCAGAAGACCGGCGAGCGCAGCAACTCAAGCGGGCTGAAGTCGCGCGCCGCTTGCGGCAGGTGCGAGGGCGCGGCCACCGTCGCGCCATGCGGCGGCGCCCGCAGCAGCCAGGCCGCGACAATCACGATCAGGCCCTGCACCAGACCGAACCACAGGAAGGCCGATTCGTATCCGTGGCGGGCGATCACGTCCTGGATCGGGATGATGCTGAGCGCCGAGCCCGCGCCGAAGCCCGCGACGGTGAGCCCTGCCGCCAGGCCGCGGCGGTCGGGAAACCAGCGCACGGCATTGCCGACGCAGGTGCCGTAGACCGCGCCGGCGCCCATGCCGCCCAGCGCGGCGCCGACATAGAGCAGGAACAGCGAATCGGCGACGGAGTTCAGCGCCCACGCCGCGCCGACCAGGATACCGCCCGCGAACACGATGTATTTCGGCCCGAAGCGGTCGACGAACCAGCCCTCGAAGGGCACCAGCCAGGTCTCGGCGATGACGAAGATCGCGAAGGCGGTCTGGATGCTGCCGAGGCTCCAGCCATACTTCTCGTTGAGCGGATGGACGAACAGGGTCCAGCCATATTGCAGGTTGGCCACAGCCACCATGCAGAGAAGGCCCGCGCACAATTGCAGCCACCGACTCGCAGGCGATGCTGGCACCGATTCAGGAAGCGACGAATTGCTGAGCGACACTCTCGAAACGCTCCCTTGCCCCGCGATGGTTCCCGTCCCTAAATCGCGGTCGACAGGACAAGCGCCGGGGAGAACGTCGTTGGACAGTGTAATGCAGGTTCCGTTCAAACCCACCGAATTCCTGAGCCGGGACATCAAGATCGATCGCCGCCCCGACGGCACGGTGGTGCTGCAGTCAAATCATCAACTGAAGCCCTATGCCCGGCACGTGCCGGCCCTGCTTGCCAAATGGGCGGCGGAGGCGCCTGACCGGCTATGGCTGGCGCAGCGCCGCGGTCCGGCGCGCGACTGGCTGAAAGTCACCTATGGCGAGGCTAAAAGCCAAGTCGACTCGGTCACGCAGGCGCTGCTCGATCGCGGCTTCGGCCCCGACAAGCCGGTGATGATCCTGTCGTCGAACTCCATCGAGTTCGCGCTGCTCACCATGGCCGCGATGCAGGCACGCGCGCCGGTCGCGCCGGTATCGCCGGCCTATTCGGTGATGAGCCAGGACCATGCCAAGCTGAAATACGTCTTCGACATGATCAAGCCCGGCCTGGTCTTCGTGCAGAACGGCGAGATCTATGCGCGCGCCCTGGCGGCGCTCGATCTCGAGGGTGTGCTGCTGGTCCATGTCGACAAGCCGCCGCCCCAGATGCAGTCGCTGCCGTGGACCGAGCTTTTAGCCACCAAGGCGACCGACGCGGTGGCGAAGTCAGTCGCGGCCATCGAGCCCAAGACCGTCGGCAAGTTCCTGTTCACCTCGGGCAGCACCGGCATGCCCAAGGCCGTCATCAATACGCAGGAGATGATGTGCGCCAACGTCGCCATGATGGGCATGTCGCGGGTGCGCAAGGCGGATGCTCCCTCGCCCGTCATGCTCGACTGGCTGCCGTGGAACCACACGATGGGCGGCAACGCGACCTTGCAGGGCAACCTGAACGAGGGCGGCACGACCTGGATCGACGACGGCAAGCCGCTGCCCGGCCTGTTCGAGGAGACGCTGCGCAACCTGCGCGAGGTTTCGCCGACCTCGTTCTCCAACGTGCCGGCGGGCTACGCCATGCTGGCCACGGCGCTGGAGAAGGACGAGAGCCTCGCCAAGCGCTTCTTCAAGAACATCAACGTGCTGTCCTATGGCGGCGCGACCCTGCCGGACGATCTCTATGAGCGCATGGAAGCGCTGGCGGTGAAGCACACCGGCTATCGCATCCCCTTCGTCACCGGCTGGGGTTCGACCGAGACCGCGCCGACGGCGACCAGCGTGCACTGGGCGTCCGAGCGGGTCGGCCTGATCGGGCTGCCTTATCCTGGCGTGCAGCTCAAGATGGTGCCGGCGGGCGAGGAGGGGCGCTACGAGCTGCGGCTTAAAAGCGTGATCGTGACCCCGGGCTACTACAAGCAGCCCGACCTCACCTCGAAGATGTTCGACGAGGAAGGCTTCTACAAGATCGGCGATGCCGGCCGCTTCGTCGATCCCGAGGACCCGACCCAGGGCATCATTTTCGATGGCCGCGTCGTTGAGGATTTCAAGCTGACCAGCGGCACCTTCGTGCTGGTCGGCACCTTGCGTACGACCGCCATCGCCGCCGCGACGCCGGTGCTGCAGGACGCCGTGGTCTGCGGTCAGGACCGCGAATATGTCGGGCTGCTGGGTTTCCCCAACGTCGCTGCCTGCCGCCAGCTCGCGGGCGACAACGGGGCGCAATTGACGCTCGACAAGCTGCTGGCGCATCCCGCCGTGGTCGGCACCCTGAAAGAGGGGCTGGCGAAGATGAACGCCGACAGCCGCGGCTCGTCGATGCGGGTGAAGCGTGTGCTGCTGATGACCGAGCCGCCGCAGGTCGACGGCCAGGAAATCACCGACAAGGGCTACATCAACCAGCGCGCCACCCTGGAACGCCGCAAGGCGCTGGTCGAGAAGCTCTATGCCGGTGGCGAGGGCGTGATCGAGGTGGCCTAGTCCGTGCATCGGTTACAGGACAGGTAGCGAGAGGCAGCCCATGAGCCCGAACGAGATGTCGAAGAAAGAAGCGGCCAAAAAGGACGTGCCGCTGCGCTACGACACGCGGCTGCTTGGGCGCATCCTCGGCGAAACGGTGCGCGACCAGGAAGGCGACGCCACGTTCGAGCTCGTCGAGCATATCCGTCGCACCGGCGTGCTGTTCCATCGCGATGCCGACGAGGCGGCGCGGCAGGAACTGCAGGCCACCATGGGCAGGCTGCCGCCAGACCAGACCATCCGCATCATCCGCGCCTTCGGTCATTTCTCGCACCTCGCCAACATCGCCGAGGACCAGCACCAGATCCGGCGCATGCGGGCCTATGACATCGCCAAGGCGCCGCCGCCGGCGGGCACGATGCCCTATGCGCTGGACCGGGCCGCGAAGGCCGGCATTTCCCGCGAGCGGCTGCAGGCCTTCTTCGCCCATGCGCTCTGCAGCGCCGTCCTGACGGCCCATCCGACCGAGATCCGGCGCAAGAGTTCGATCGACCGAGAAATGGAGATCGCGCGGCTGCTCGACGAGCGCGACCGGGTCGAGTTCACGCCGGACGAGCTGCGGGCCAATCGCCGAGCGTTGCGACGTGCGGTGCTCACCCTGTGGCAGACCAGCATCCTGCGCGACACGCGGCTGCGCGTGATCGACGAGGTCGCCAACGGGCTCGCCTATTACGACCATACGTTCTTGCACGCCCTGCCGGTCTTCTATGCCGACCTCGAAGACCGGCTCGGGGGCGTCGATGCGGCCTGGCGGGGAGTCGAGGTGCCGTCCTTCCTGCGCATGGGAAGCTGGATTGGCGGCGATCGCGACGGCAATCCCTATGTCACCGCGGAGGTCACGAGCCAGACGCTCACCATGCAGAGCCAGCGGGCGCTGCGCTTCCATCTCGAGGAGTTGCTCCGGCTGGGCAACGAGCTGTCGCTCGATGGTCGCATCGTGCACGTTTCGGAAGGGCTCCAGGCGCTGGTCGAGAATTCGGCCGATCGCGCGCCGGAGCGCAAGGACGAGCCCTACCGGCGCGCCATCGTCGGCATCTATGCGAGGCTGGCTGCGACCGCCTGGGCGCTCGACAGGCTCGAAGCGCCGCATCCGCCGGTCGGGCCCGCGCCGGTCTATGCGACGGCGGCGGAATTGAGGGCCGACCTCGACACGATCTATCGCTCGCTCGCGGAAAACGGCTCCGAGGATCTGGCGCGCGGCCGCCTGCGCTCGCTGCAGCGCGCCGTCGATGTCTTCGGCTTCCACCTGGCGTCGCTCGACCTGCGGCAGAACTCCGACGTGCATGCGCGCGTCATGGCCGAACTCGTGGCAGCGGCCGGGACCGGCACCGACTATACGGCGCTCGACGAGGCCGCGCGTGTCGCCCTCCTGACCGGTGAACTCGGCAATATGCGGCCGCTGGCGTCGCCCTATCTTTCCTACGGCGACGAAACGGCCGGCGAGCTGGACCTGGTGCGAGTGACCGCCGACGCGCATCGACGCTACGGCCGGTCCGCCATGCCGCACTATGTGATCTCCAAGGCCGACAGCGTCTCGGACATCCTGGAAGTGGCCGTGCTCCTCAAGGAAGGCGGATTGCTCGATCCGCGCGAGGGCCGGCTCGACGTCGACATAGTGCCGTTGTTCGAGACCATCGGCGATCTGCAGCGCTGCGGCCGGATCATGGACGAGCTGCTCGGCTTGCCGGCCTATCGCCGGCTGCTCGAGTCGCGGGGCGGCACGCAGGAAGTGATGCTGGGTTATTCCGACAGCAACAAGGACGGCGGCTATCTCACTTCGACCTGGGAGCTCTACAAGGCGGAGCTGGTGCTGATCGAGACCTTCCGGCGCCACAAGATCGGGCTGCGCCTGTTCCATGGCCGCGGCGGTTCGGTGGGACGCGGGGGAGGGCCGAGCTACGAGGCGATCCTGGCGCAGCCGCCGGGCGCCGTGCAGGGCGCCATCCGCATCACCGAGCAGGGCGAGGTGATCGCGGGCAAGTATTCGAACGCCGAGGTCGGGCGGCGCAATCTCGAAACCCTGGCGGCCGCCACCCTGGAAGCCTCTCTGCTCGACGCGGACCGGCCGCCGCCGCCCGCCGATTATCTCGCCGTCATGGAGGATCTCTCCGCGCACGCCTTCCGCGCCTATCGCAATCTCGTCTACGAAACCGAGGGCTTCGACCGCTATTTCCGCGAATCCACCGTGCTGGAGGAGATCGCCTCGCTCAACATCGGCAGCCGCCCGGCCTCGCGTTCGAAGAAGCAGGGCATCGAGGACCTGCGCGCCATTCCCTGGGTGTTCAGCTGGGCGCAATGCCGCCTGATGCTGCCGGGCTGGTACGGATTCGGGGCGGCGATCAAGGCGTGGAGCAGCACGCGGCCCGGCGACGGCATGGCGATGCTGCAGGAGATGCATGACAACTGGCCGTTCTTCCGCACGATCCTGTCGAACATGGACATGGTGCTGGCCAAGAGCGACATCGCCATCGCCTCGCGTTATTCCGAGCTGGTGAGCGACACGACGCTGCGCACGCAGGTCTTCGGCCGCGTGAAGCAAGAGTGGCAGGCGTCGATCGACGCGGTCTGTGCCATCACGCGGCAGAAGACGCTGCTGGAACGCAATCCTTTGCTGGCGCGCTCAATCCGCAACCGCTTCCCCTACATCGATCCGCTGAACCATGTGCAGATCGAACTGCTAAAGCGCCATCGTGCGGGCGATGCCGATCCCGCGGTCGTGCAAGGCATCCATCTCAGCATCAACGGCATCGCAGCCGGCCTGCGCAACAGTGGCTAGCGAACATCAGACTTGCCTCGCGATGCCCGCGACACCACCATGGCATCGGAGGGCAAATTCGGCATGAATCGACTGGTGGGCAAGGTGGCCATCGTCACGGGTGGCGCGAGCGGCATGGGCCGCGCGACCGTCATGCGCTTCCTTGCCGAAGGCGCGAAGGTGCTGGTGGCCGATCTCAACGAGGCGAACGGTGCGGAGACGCTGGCGGTCGCCAAGGCGCAGGGCCATGGTGACGCGATCGGTTTCGTGCGCTGCGATGTCGCGAAGGAAAGCGACGTCGCCGCGATGGTCGCCGAGGCAGGCAAGAAATTCGGCCGGCTCGACATCGCCTATCTCAATGCCGGTGTCGGCGGCGCCTTCGGGCCGATCGCCGAGACCAGCGTCGAGGACTGGGATTATACCTTCGCGGTGCTGACGCGTTCGGTGTTCCTCGGCATGAAGCACGCGTCGCTGGCGATGAAGGGGCACGACGGTGGCGGCGTGATCCTCGTCACCGCGTCGATCGCGGGGATGGTCGGCGGCGGCGGCAGCCACGCCTACTCGGCGGCGAAAGCGGCCGTGATCAGCCTGATCGGCAATGTCGCGACAGAACTGGCGCCCGATCGCATCCGCGTCGTCGGCATAGCGCCCGGCGTGATCTCGACGCCGCTGGTCCATCGCGGCCGGCCCGACAAGTTCGAGAAGCAGTTCAGCCAGCATCCCTGGCCCGACCACGGCGAGCCCGAGCATATCGCCGACGTGGCAACTTTCCTCGTCTCCGACGAGGCGCGTTTCATTACCGGCGAGACGGTGAAGGTGGATGGCGGCCTGCTGGCCCAGGGCGTCGCGCTCTGGGGCACCGGCCGCGAAAGCATCTTCATGAAGAGCGCTGGCGTCAATCGCGGCACGACCGGCGAAGCCATGGTCGTCCGCAACTTGCAAACCGAAGGACAGAAGAAATGACCAGCGAAGCTGAGCGCCTGCACGGACACCTCATCGGACAGCAGGGTTCGCGGCTCTCCCTGAACTCGCCGTCGCTCGTGCTCGATCTCGACATGCTCGACCGCAACATCGCGGAGATGGCGAACTTCGCCAAGGCGCACAATGTGAAGCTCCGGCCGCATTCCAAGACGCACAAGTCGGCCGACATCGCGCGTCGCCAGATGAACGCCGGCGCGCTCGGCGTCTGCTGCGCCAAGCTGGGCGAGGCCGAGGCGCTGGGCGAGGCCGGCATCCAGAGCCTGCACATCACCTCGCCGGTGGTGACGCCGCAAGCGATCGAGCGTCTCGTCGAGCTGAACGGCAAGGTCTCCGACCTGATGCTGGTGGTCGATCATCCCGACAATGCCAAGGCGCTGGCCGCGGCCGCCGCAAAGGCCGGCAAGCCGCTCACGGTGATCGTCGACATCGATCCCGGCATCCATCGCACCGGCACCGCCTCGCCCGAAGCGACGGTGGAGCTGGTGCAGAAGATCGCCAAGCTCAAGTCGCTGAAATATGCCGGCGTGCAGTTCTATTGCGGTCGCCACCAGCACATCGTCGACTTCAAGCAGCGCACCGCCGAGATCGAGGAGCGCACGGAATACCTGAAGGGCATCCTGGCGAAGCTGGAAGCGGCGGGACTCAAGCCCGGCATCGTCACCGGCTCGGGGACGGGTACGCACTACATCGACGCCAAGCTCGGCGTCTTCACCGAGCTGCAGGTCGGCTCCTACGTGTTCATGGACCACGACTACAATGTCTGCGACCTGCGCGGTCTCGACCGGCCGACCTTCGAGCAGGCGCTTCAGATCGACGCGCGCGTCGTCAGCGCCAACACGCCGGGCATGGTGACGGTCGATGCCGGCTTGAAGGCGATGGCCACGGAGAAGGGTCCGCCGATGATCCTGAAGGGTGCCGTCGAAGGCGCCACGACGCGCTTCATGGGCGACGAGCATCTCGCGGTGATCGCCCCCGAGGGCCAGCAGGCGCCCAAGCTCGGCGAGCAGTTCATCCTGACGCCGCCGCATTGCGACCCGACCGTGAACCTCTACGAGAGCTACAACGTGGTGAAGGGCGATACGCTGGTCGAGATCTGGCCGGTCACGGCGCGCGGCCGGTCGCGCTGAGTCTCTTCCTCCTCTCCCTCTAGCGGGGGAGGGGAGCTTGGGTTTGCCCCACCAGCAACCCGCCCTTCCAGGTGCGGGCGAGAGCGATCACGGCGACGAGGCCGATCGTGCTGACGACGGTCATGCCCAAAAACGCGCGCTGGCCGTAGTGGGAATAGAGCAGGCCGGAGAACTGGTAGACGACCGCCTGCGTGGCGCCGGTGCCCAGCGCGTAATAGAGGCTCTGGCCGATCGCCGCGCCGTGCGCGGGCAGCGCGCGCTGCAGGAAAGCCATGGCGCCGAGATGGCAGGCGGCGAAGGTGCAGGAGTGCAGCGCCTGCAGCAGGACCAGCGCCCACAGCTCGGTGGTGAAGGCCATGGCCGTCCAGCGCACCAGGCCGGCGGTGAGGCCGAGCGCGATCAGGCCGCAGACGCCCAGCCTTCCCAGTAGCCAGCCGCCGAACAGCATCAGTACGATCTCGATGGCGACGCTCTCGGCCCACAGGGCACTGATCGTCACGTCGTCGATGCCGGCGCCGCGCCAGGTCAAGGTGCCGAAGCTGTAGAGCACCGAGTGGCTGGCCTGGCAGAGGCCGCAGGCCAGCAGGAACAGGATGAAGGCCGGCTGGCGCAAAAGTTCACTCACGCGGAACGGCGCATGACCATGCTCGGTGGCCTTGGCGCGCGGCGCGGCGGCGGGCAGCAGCAGTGCAAGTGGCGCCAGCAGCACGATGCTCGCCGTGCCGACATAGAGGACCCAGGGTGGGCCGTAGCGATCGACCGCGATACCGGCGAGGAAGGTCCCGAAGATGAAGGCGACCGAGCTCCACATGCGCACCCGCGCATAGTCGAGCCCGTGCTTCTTGGTCTCGGTCACCAGCACACCGTCGTAGAGCGGCATCGGCGGCGACCACAGGAAACCCCAGATCATGGTGACGACGAAGATCGCCAGGAACGAATAGGAGAACTGGTAGGCGCCCATCATCACGACGGCGCCGATCCCAAGCGCCACGATGACGCCGCGCGGGCCGCCCAGGCGATGGGCGATCCAGCCGACGGAGAGCGTCGCGATCACCGTCACGATCTGGCGCGACATGAACAGCGTGCCGATCTCGGTGTCGCTGACGCCGCGGTCGCGCAGCCACACCGGCCAGTAGCTCATGAAGGCGCCGGCGGCGAAGAAGTAGGCGCCGCCATAGGCCGCGAGCCGCAGGCCCGTCAGCCATTTGGACATCAGGCGGCGAACTCCTTGCGGATCGCCTCGCTGTGCTGGCCGAGCGCCGGCACGTCGCCCAGTCGATCGGGCTCGCCGGTGTAGGAGGCGGCCAGTGCCGGGATCGAGACGTCCTTGCCGTCGATCGAATTGAACCCGGTGCGGCGGAGCTGCGGATGCGTGGTCAAGTCCTTCACGCCGCTGACGCGGGCCCAGGCGATCTGCGCCGCGTCGAGGCGGGCCGAGAGATCGGCGAAGCTCTGCGACGCGAAGCTTTTCGCCACGATCGCGTTGGTGTCGTCGCGTCGCGCATTGCGCGCCTTGCCGGTGGCATAGTCCGGATCCTTCTCGAGACCTGGCCTGTCGATCACGTTGTGGCACAGCCGCTCGAACTCGCGATCGTTCTGAATCGAGATCAGCACCGGCACCTTGTCGGCGGTTGGATAGACGCCGTAGGGCGCGATGAACGGATGGGTGAGGCCGAGCCGCGGCCATTCGTAGTTGGAATATTCCATGCCGAGCATCGGCACGGTCATCCATTCGGCCATCGAGGAGAAGAGCGAGACAGAGATGGCGCGGCCCTCGCCGGTCCGGCCGCGCGCGATCAGCGCCTCGAGCACGGCGGCATGGGCATACATGCCGGTGCCGATATCGGTCGCCGAGATGCCGACGCGGCCCGGCGCATGCTCGGTGCCGGTGATCGAGGCGAGGCCGCTCTCGGCCTGGACCAGCAGGTCGTAGGCGCGGCGGTTCTTGTAGGGGCCGTGGTCGCCGTAGCCCGAGATGTCGACGGTGATCAGCTTCTTGTGTTCGGCGCGCATCGCGGCCGAGCCGAAGCCCGCGCGCTCGGCGGCGCCCGGCGCCAGGTTCTGGATCAGCACGTCGGCCTTGCCGATCAGCCGGTGCAGCAGGGCGAGGTCTTCCTTGGCCTTGAAGTCGAGCGTGAGGGACTGCTTGCCGCGATTGAGCCAGACGAAGTAGCTCGACTGACCGTGTACGTAGCCGTCGTAGCCGCGGGCGAAGTCGCCCTCGGGCCGCTCGATCTTGATGACGCGGGCGCCGGCATCCGCCAGCCGGGCGGCGCAATAGGGAGCGGCCACCGCCTGCTCGACACTCACCACCAGCAGACCGTCCAGCGCTCCAGCCATCGAAGACCCCAACTTCCCGTTAAACCCGTGCAAGACGCATCGCACCGCGATGCCCCTCGGCCCGTGGTGTTACTGTAGGACTACCATTTCGCAAAGGGCGATGGCACGGTCCGGGCAAGACCAAAACGTCATATCGGGGACGAGGAAATGCCGGGACCATTGCAGGGCGTGCGCGTGATCGATCTGACGGCGGTTTTGCTGGGGCCGTTCGCCACGCAGCATCTCGCCGACATGGGCGCCGACGTGATCAAGGTCGAGCCGCCGGAGGGCGACCTGCTGCGCGCCTCGGGTGGCAGCTATGGTCGCGACAAGGACATGGGCCCGATCTACATGGCGGCCAACCGCAACAAGCGTTCGATCTGCCTCGACCTCAAGAAGCCTGCCGCCTGCGCCGTCCTGAAGGACCTGATCAAGGACGCCGACCTCTTCATCCATAACAGCCGCCCGCAGGCCATCGAGCGGCTGGGCCTGGGCTACGAGGATCTGAAGAAGATCAATCCGTCGATCATCTATGCCTATTCGCTGGGCTATGCGCGCAAGGGTCCTTACGGCCACAAGCCCGCCTTCGACGACCTGGTGCAGGGCGTCTCGGGCGCCGCCTCGCTGCAGAGCCGGGTCGACGGGCTGCCGCCGCGCTTCATGCCGAGCCTGATCGCCGACAAGACGACCGGGCTGCATCTCTGCATCGCCGTGCTGGGCGCGCTCTACCATCGCAAGTGCACCGGCGAGGGGCAGATGATCGAAGTGCCGATGCTGGAGACGCTGGCCTCGTTCTGGTTGACCGAGCATCTGTTCGGCGCCACCTGGACGCCCGAGCGCGCGCCGATGGGCTACGACCGCATCATCAACAAGTTCCGCCATCCATTTCCGACGAAGGACGGCTACATCTGCGCGCTGCCCTACACCGACGCTCACTGGGTCAGGTTCTTCGAACTCGCGGAGCGGCCCGACCTCGCGAAGGAAAAGAAGTTCGTCGACCGCGTCGAGCGCGCCAAGCATTTCAGCGAGCTCTACCAGGTGCTGGGCGAGCTGCTGAAGCATCGCCCGACCGAGGAATGGCTGGAGATGTTCGACACGGCCGACATCCCCGCCATGCCGGTGCGCACACTGGAAGAGCTGATGGACGACCCGCACCTCAAGGCCACCGGCTTCTTCACCGAGCGCGAGCATCCCACCGAGGGGCCGATCACCACGGTGGCGAGCCCGCTCGATTTCGAAAAGACCAAGGTCGAGTTCCGCCGCCACGCCCCGCGCATCGGTGGCGACGGCGTCGAGGTGTTGCGCGAGGCCGGCGTCAGCGATGAGATGATTGAGAAGCTGAAGGCGGACAGGGTGCTGATCGTCCCGACCATGAGGGCCTGACGTAACTCGTTTTCTACGTAAACCCATTTCGCGTCGCGGCGCATTCAGCCGCTACGCGGTTTCTCTGAGCTTGTCCGGCCGGGCCTCGTGGCTAAACTCCGGCCAAATCGAAAACGCCTCCTCGGGAGGGGACCATGGATCTCGCTTTCACGCCTGAAGAACAGAAATTCGCCGACGAAGTGCGGGCCTTCGTGCGTGCCAACCTGTCGCCCGACACGCGCGACAAGGTGAAGAACGGCAAGCACCTGATCCGCGACGACTACATGCGCTGGCAGCAGGCGCTCGGGAAGAAGGGCTGGCTGGTCTACACTTGGCCGAAGAAGCACGGCGGCCCGGGCTTCACGCCGGCGCAGCGCTACATCTTCGAGAACATCTGCGCCGAGGAATATGCGCCGGGCATCATCCCGTTCGGCAGCAAGATGGTCGGGCCGGTGATCTACACGTTCGGCACCGAGGCGCAGAAGGAGAAGTATCTCCCGGCGATCCGCGAGAGCACCGTCTGGTGGTGCCAGGGCTATTCCGAGCCGGGCTCGGGCTCCGATCTCGCGAGCCTGCGCACCAAGGCCGAGAAGGACGGCGACCATTACATCGTGAACGGGTCCAAGACCTGGAACACGATGGGTCACTGGGCCGACTGGATATTCTGCCTCGTGCGCACCGATTCCAAGTCGAAGCCGCAGGAAGGTATCTCCTTCCTGCTGATCGACATGAAGACGCCGGGCATCACCGTGAAGCCGATCATTATGGCCGACGGCGGCCACGAGGTGAACGAGGTCTTCTTCGACAATGTGAAGGTCCCGGTCGAGAACCTCGTCGGCAAGGAGAACGAGGGCTGGACCTGCGCCAAGTTCCTGCTGGCCAACGAGCGGCTGGGCATCGCGGCCGTGCCGCAGTCCAAGCGCGGCGTCGAGGCGCTGAAGGACATTGCGCGCGCCGAGCAGGACAACGGCAAGCCGCTGATCGAGAACCAGAGCTTCGCCGAGAAGATCGCCGATCTCGAGATCCAGGTGACGGCGCTCGAGTTCACCGAGCTGCGCGTGCTCTCGTCGATGGCGCATGGCGGCCAGCCGGGACCGGAAGTGTCGGGACTGAAAATCCGCGGCTCCGAGATCCAGCAGCGCATCACCGAGCTCACGATGGAAGCGGTTGGTGAGTATGCCGCGCCGTATTTGCCGGGCCTGCTGTGGCAGGGCACGAACGAGGAGCCGGTCGGTCCCGACTACGCCCACCTCGCCGCGCCGCGCTACTTCAACACGCGCAAGACCACGATCTACGGCGGCAGCAACGAGATCCAGAAGGGGATCATCAGCAAGATGGTCCTCGGTCTCTAAGAGTACGGAGTAACAGATGGATCTCGCCCTCAAGCCCGAGCACAAGGCCTTCGCCGACGAAGTGCGCGCCTTCGTGCGCGAGAACCTGTCGCCCGCGACCCGCGAGAAGACCTTCTCCGGCAAGCACTACGACCGCGACGACCACATCGTGTGGCAGCAGGCGCTCGGGAAGAAGGGCTGGCTCGCCTACACCTGGCCGAAGAAGTACGGCGGTCCGGGCTGGGATGTGACGCAGCGCTTCCTGTTCGAGAACGTGCTGGCGGAGGAGGGCGCGCCGCGCATCCTGCCGTTCGGCCCGAAGATGGTCGGCCCGGTGATCTACACGTTCGGCACCGAGGCGCAGAAGGAGCGCTTCCTGCCGGGCATCCGCAGCTCCGATGTGTCGTGGTGCCAGGGCTATTCCGAGCCGGGCGCCGGCTCCGACCTCGCCAACCTGCGCACGCGCGCGGTCCGCGAGGGTGACCATTACATCGTGAACGGCCAGAAGACCTGGACCTCGTTCGCGCACTGGGGCGACTGGATCTTCTGCCTCGTGCGGACCAACACGGAAGTGAAGGCGCAGGAAGGCATCTCCTTCCTGCTGATCGACATGAAGACGCCGGGCGTCACCGTACGGCCGATCATCATGACCGACGGCGCCCATCACGTGAACGACGTGTTCCTCGACAACGTGAAGGTCCCGGTCGAGAACCTGATCGGCAAGGAGAACGAAGGCTGGACCTGCGCCAAGTTCCTGCTGGCCAACGAGCGGCTGGGCATCGCCGAGGTCCCGTCGTCCAAGCGCGGCGTCTCGGTGCTGCGCCAGATCGCCCGCGTCGAGCCGCAGGACGGCGGCACCCTGGCCGACGATCCCGCCTTCACCGCGCAGATCGCCGACATCGACCTGCAGGTCCAGGCGCTGGAGATGAGCGAGCTGCGCGTGCTCTCGGCCATGGCCCAGGGCGGCGCGCCCGGCCCCGAGGTCTCGACCCTGAAGGTGCGCGGCTCGGAGATCCAGCAGCGCATCGCCGAGCTGACCATGGAGGCGGTGGGCGAGTACGCCCAGCCCTACCAGCCCGGCATGCTGTTCCACGACACGAACGAGACGCCGATCGGGCCCGACCACGCCCCGCCAGCCGCGCCGCGCTATTTCAACATGCGCAAGACCAGCATCTACGGCGGCAGCACCGAGATTCAGAAGAACATCGTCTCGAAGATGGTGCTTGGCCTCTGACGGAGGCTATAACCGCGATCAAGAATTCCGGAGGAGAAACATGGATCTGTCCCTTTCCGACGAACAGAAGCAGCTGCAGGAATCGGCCGAGCGCTTTGCGCGCGAGAAGTACACATTCGAGAATCGCCGCAAGATCGCGGCGACCGAGCGCGGCTGGCTGACGGAAAACTGGGCGCAGTTCGCCGAACTGGGTTGGCTCGGCATGGCCTTCTCGGAAGAGGATGGCGGCTACGGCGGCGGTCCGATCGAGACCATGATCGTCATGGAGCAGTTCGGTAAGGGCCTGGTGCTCGAGCCGTTCCTGCCGACGGTCGTTCTCGGTGGCGGCATGATCGCCCGCGCCGGCTCCGCGGCCCAGAAGGAGGCGCTGCTGGCGCCGATGATCGAGGGCAAGAAGCAGTTCGCCTTCGCCTGGCTGGAGCGTCAGAGCCGCTACAACCTGGCCGACGTGTCGCTCAAGGCGACCAAGGAAGGCAACGGCTGGTCGCTGTCGGGCCACAAGGGCGTCGTCTACAACGCCGCCTCTGCCGACGACATCATCGTGCTGGCGCGTACCGCCGGATCGGCGCGCGAGCCCAAGGGCCTGACGCTGTTCGTCGTCGACGCCAAGGCCAAGGGCATCACGCGCCGCGATTACCCGACGCAGGACTCGCTGCGCGCCTCCGAACTCACCTTCGACAAGGTCTCGGTCGGCGCTGACGCGGTACTGGGCAAGGTCGATGAGGCGTTCCCGACCGTCGAAGAAGCGGTCGACCGCGCCATCGTGGCGCTCTGCGCCGAGGCCACCGGCTGCATGGACGCGATCAATGCCGCGACCCTCGACTACATCAAGACCCGCAAGCAGTTCGGTGTGGCGATCGGCAAGTTCCAGGTGCTGCAGCACCGCATGGTCGACTGCTTCACCAACGCACAGGAAGCGCGCTCGATGACCCTGATGGCGTCGCTCAAGATCGACGACAAGGATCCGACGGTGCGCGCCAAGGCGGCCTCGGGCGCGAAGGTCCAGATCGGCAAGTCGGGCAAGTTCTGCGGCCAGAGCGCGGTGCAGATGCACGGCGGCATGGGCGTCACCGACGAGCTGTCGGTCAGCCACTACTTCAAGCGGCTGACGATGATCGACCTGATGTTCGGCAACCAGCAGCATCACCTGACCCGCTACAGCAACCTCGCGATGGCGGCTTAAGGCGCATTCCCATGCGCTGGCGGGCGGCAGCGCCTTCTCGCGTTTTCGCCGAAGTCGGCGAAAACGCTGGGGCGCGAGAGCCCGCGCCGTGCAGAAAAGATGAGAACGCGCCACAGGAGTGGCGCGCTCTGCGTACATGAGTGCAATCGTCGACATCATCGTGCCGGTGTTCGGCATGGTGCTGGTTGGCTGGTTGATCGGCCGCAGCAAGCTCCTCACGCCAGAGGGCCTGCGCGGCTTCACCGCCGTCACCTTCTACGCCCTGTTCCCCGCACTGCTCTTCCGCTCCATGGCCAAGGTGCGGCTGGAGACGCTCGAGCCGCAGGTGCTGCTCGCCTTCTTCAGCGGCGTGATGCTGCTCTACGGCGGCATGATGGTGCTGGGCCGGCTGCAGGGCATGCGGCTTGGCGACCGCGCCATGTTTGCGCTGAGCGGCTCCTTCTCCAACGGCGTCGGGATCGGCATCCCCTTCATCAGCTACGGCTTCGGCGAGCAGGGGCTGGTGCCGCTGCTGATGATCATCAGCGTACACTCGCTGATCCTGCTCACCTTCACCTGCTTCCTGATGGAGATGGACGGCGAAGGCGGGCGGCGCGGCCAGGTCCTGAAGCGACTGGGCGGTGCGGCGCTGTCGATGCTGAAGCACCCGGTGATCCCGGCGATCTTCGCGGGCCTCCTCTGGGGCGAGATCACGACCCACACCAGCATCGCGACGCCGGCGGTGATCGATCGCATCCTGCAGGCCTTCGCGGCCGCGGCGCCGCCCTGCGGCCTGATCATGGTCGGCGCTTCGCTGGCTCATGTCGGATTGAAGGGCCACTGGAAGTCCGCGGCGCTGGCCTCGGCGTTCAAGCTCGCGGTGTTGCCGGTGCTGGTCTGGACGATCGGCCGCTACGTCTTCCCGCTCGACCCGCTGTGGCTGAACGTGGCGACCCTGAACGCCGCGCTGCCGGCGGGCGCCAACGTCTACCTGATCGCCCAGATGTACGGAATCGGCGTCGGCCGTGCGACCAACGCCGTGGTCATCTCGACCGCCGCCAGCGTCTTTACGCTGTCCGTGGCATTGTTGTTGCTCGGCGTTCAGGCGCGGTAAGCTCGGGACCGGAGGATAGCCCCATGACGTACGAAACGGTTCAGGTTCGCGAACTCGAGGGCTGCGGCGCCGAGGTGCTGGGGCTCGATCTCAAATCGATGAGCAACCGCCAGTGGGACGAGGTGCAGCGCGCCTTCGTCGAGCATGGCGTGATCTTCTTCCGCGACCAGAAGCTGACGCCCGAGCAGCACATCGAATTCGCCCAGCGTTGGGGCAAGATCGACATCAATCGCTACTTCACGCCGGTTGCCGGCTATCCTCAGATCGCCGAGGTCCGCAAGGAGCCGCAGCAGCAGAAGAACATCGGCGAGCGCTGGCACACCGATCACACCTACGACCAGATCCCGGCCATGGGCTCGATCCTGGTGGCGCGCGAGCTGCCGTCCAAGGGTGGCGACACGCTGTTCGCGAACGTCTACAGCGCCTTCGAGGCACTGTCGGAAGGGCTGAAGCAGACGCTGCGCGGGCTGAACGCGGTGCATTCGTCGGCGCATCGTTTCGGCACCGCCGCGCGCAAGGCCAGCGGCAGCGACCTCGTCTTCCACAATGGCGACCAGGTCGGCGATGTGCTGCATCCGGTGGTGATCCGCCATCCGCTGAGCGGCCGCGAGGCGCTCTACGTCAATGCCGACTTCACCCTGCACTTCGAGGGCTGGAGCGTCGAGGACAGCAACCCGTTGCTGGAATATCTCTACGCGCACGTCACGCGGGACGAGTTTACCAGCCGCTTCCAGTGGCGCGACGGCTCGATCGCCTTCTGGGACAACCGCGCCACCTGGCACAGCGCGCAGAACGACTATCAAGGCGAGCGGCGGTTGATGCACCGCATCACCGTCGCCGGCTGCGCGTTGCAGGCGGCGACGGGAGCGGCGTCTTAAGCCGAAGCTACTGCTTCAGGCGGATCGTCATCGCGGCCACGCCGGTCGCGAGGTTGTAACCGGCGTCCTTCACGACGCCCGACGAGACCATGCCGATCTCGGCGTTCGGACCGCCATAGATCCAGTTGCCGCCGGCCTGGCTGCCGGCCGCGACCGTGCCCTGCTCGCCGACATAGGTGCCCGCGATCTGCGTCGCGCCACGGTCCGAGCCCAGCGAGTAGACGCGCCAGATCGTGTGCACGGCCTTGGTGTAGCCGATGTCGATACCGACCTTGTCGATCGTGCCGGTGTACTGCGCCGTCGAGACGCCGTCCTTGCCGAGGAACACGCAGTCGAGCGGCTTGGCCGAGCCCAGCACGTAGCCGGTGCTGCCGCCGACGTTGCAGGTCAGCGAGCCGATGTAGATGCGGGAATTGGCGTTGGTGGTGTTGAGCTGCTGAGCGCTCGACTGCTGCATGCCGGTGGTGCAGGCGCCGGTCGAGAGGGCAAGGACGGCCACCGCGGCCGCCATGACGACGTTCTTCATTGATGCTCCTGTAAGCGAATGGCCGCCCGAAGGAGCGCCAGTCGGAAGAGCCATTACGACGTCGCGCGGTCGCTGAAAAGGGACGACCGCTTCATTCACCCTGTCGCCAAAGGGTAATGCAAATAGGTCCCACCAAGACGATGGGGAACGGTGGGGGCCTATGCCCCCATCATCACCGCTTCCTGGTCTTCGGGGGCGTAGAAGAAGTCGCCCGGGCGGAAGTCATGGCCGAGGTCGCCCAGCAGGCGGCGCTGGCGCGGCGTGCAGCGATCGAACATCGCCGAATAGGGCCCGCTGAAATCGTAAGCCCGCATGAACATCTGGCAGTAGTTGTAGAGCAGCGTCTTGCGCGCCTTACCCGAATGGTTGGGCGAAGGACCGTGCCACAGCGCATGCGGGAAGACATAGGCGTCGCCCGCCTTGCCCAGCAGCGGCACCGCGCCCGGCGTGCCCGGACCAGGCACGCGCTCGGGCCGGTCAGGGAAGGGCCGGAGATGGCTGCCGGGGAACACGGTGAAGTTGCCGCTGTTCTCCGCGGTCACGTCGGTCAGCAGGTACATGACCTTTACCGCGAGCGGCCGGCTGGTCTCGCTGACGCGGATCGCTTTCTGCGCCTGTCCGCCGTCGGTATGGGTGTAGCCCGGGAACATGTCGGTCGAGGCGCGGATGATCGCCTGGCTCATCGAGAACTGGATGTAAGGGCCCATCAGATCGAGGATCAGGTCGAAGATCGCCGGCCGATCGATCAGGTCGATGAAGGCCTGGTGGTAGGGAAGCAGGTCGCGCCGATCCATGAACGCGTCCTTGTTCTGGTCGGGCAGCTTCCACGCATAGTGACCGCGCGGCAGCGTGCCCGGCGCGGGCTCGTAGCCCTGCTCGGTGCGAACCTTGTCGTCGAGAAGCTTGGAAAAGAATTCGGCTTCGGCGGGCGACAACGCGCCCTCGATCTGCAGGTAGCCGTCGACGGCCCATTGCTCGCGCTGCGCCTCGGTGAGCGTGCGCGTGGTGTTAGCCAGCATGCGTTCCTCCCTTGGAAGCTTGCTGGCAGTTTAGCGCGATGCGACGCCCGTGTCGGCGTCGCCCTATCGCATCGCGGCCCGTGGCCCCCGACGCGGTTTTGCCAGTGATTCTAGCGCGCGTCGCGCTTGGCCTGGGCCTTCGCCACCTGGCTGCGGACCCGGCCGCGCGCCGACGCCGGCACATGGTTTTCGACCTCGACGCGCGCCTTGCCGCGCACCGTCTTGGCCGCCTTCGGCGTGGCCTTGGGCTTGCCCTTGGCGGGCTTCGCCTTCTGCTTCAGCGCCAGCGCCTTCTTGGCGCTCGCGACCATCGACGCCTTGGCCTTCACCGTGCTGCGGCGGGCGGTCTCGGTGTCGAGGCGAGCGAGCGCCGCTGTCAGGACGGCGAGCTTCACCTGCGAGCCGTCATCGGCCTTCACCGGCGCCGCGCCACGCGCGCGCGCCTTGCCGCGCAACTCGCGACGCTGGCGATCGGCGACGGTGCGTGCGCGATCGCGCTTCGTGCGCAGCCGTTTCACCAGGCTCGACAGCTGGGTGTCGGTCAACGCCTTCGCGGCGCGCGCGCCCGACATGTCCACCATCTCGCGTTCGTCGGCGCTGAGCGCCCGTAGTTCCTGCTTCGTGATCGCCATCTTCTTCATCTCCTCGAAGAGGCGAGCATCCTTGCCGAAGGATTTTGTGGTCGTCTACCTCAGCGCCGCATAAAGCAGCGAGAGGCCCGACACGGCCATGACGATGTCGAGCAGGTACTGGAACGCAGCGACGCTCAACCGCTCGACGATCAGGCGCGCGAGATAGGTGCCGGCCATCACCGACGAACCGGTGATCAATCCCTTCACCATGATGTCGGTCGGCAGTGCGCCGAACGCGTGGAAGGTGAGGGCCTTGCTGATGTAGAGCGCGATCGAACCGGTGGCCTCGGTGACGATGAACGCACCCTTGACGAGTCCGTGTGCGGCGAAGGCGGGCACGCTGAGCGGTCCGGTCGAGACCACGATGCCGGTGAGGAAACCGATCACGATGCCGGCCACGAACAGGCCGCCATAGCCCAGCTTGATGTTGCGCGCGGCGAGCCAGCGGCGGCCGGGGATCATCACCAGGAAGAACACGCCCAGCGCCGTCTCGACCGTGTTCTCGGGCAGGGCCAGCAAGGTGCGCGCGCCCAGGGCGGCGGCCGGAATGCCGCCCAGCGCATAGGCGCCGGCGGCGCGCCAGTCGATGTAGCGCCACCAGGCGGTGATCTTGGCGAAGTTCGACATGAGCGCCACGACGGCCATGATCGGCACCGCCTCGCGCGGCCCGAAGACGATGACCAGCACCGGCAGCAGGATGACGGTGGCGCCGGTGCCGACGATGCCGCTCACTGTCCCTGCAATAAGTCCGACGAACAGGACCAGGGCATAACTCAGCATCGTATCTCCCCGATCCCCCTGCGGCGGCGTCTGGCTAGCCGTAAGCGAATATCCTAACCTTCAGCGGATGTCTGCCGATCCCGCGTAAATGGTCAGGGGATGCAACGACAAACGACCACCAGCATTGCCACGATCATCACCACGACTGCGGGCGCGGCGCCCGGCTGACGGAGAGGGCTGCGTAATCCGGCGGCACTTTGCGGGCGATCACCCTAAAGCAATGCACCGATCGCAGGTGCCCATACGAGGAGCGATCCTGATGAGCGAGACACCACCGGCCGTCAGCAAGACCATCGCTGCCCGACTGGCCCTGCCGGCCCGGGATGAGGATGTCGCGGCCCTGCGCAGGGGCATCGTCCGGAAGTTGACCTATTCCGTCGGCAAGGATCCGGTGGTCGCGACCACCCGCGACTGGTTCATCGCCACGGCGCTCGCGGTCCGCGACCGCATCGTCGATCGCTGGATGCAGTCGACCCGCGAGACGCAGGCGGAAAAGCGCAAGCAAGTCTATTACCTGTCGCTGGAATTCCTGATCGGCCGCCTGCTGATCGACAATCTGAACAACCTCAATCTGCTCGAACCCATGCGGACCGCCCTGGCCGAGCTTGGCGTGGACCTCGACACGCTGCGGGACATCGAGCCCGATGCGGCGCTGGGCAACGGTGGCCTCGGCCGGCTGGCGGCCTGCTTCATGGAAAGCATGGCCACGCTGTCCGTGGCCGCCTACGGCTATGGAATCCGTTACAATCACGGTCTTTTCCGCCAGGTCATCCAGAATGGCTGGCAGCAGGAATACCCCGAATCGTGGCTCTCCCTCGGCAACCCTTGGGAATTCGAGCGTCCCGAGGTCCGGCACGTCGTCCATTTCGGCGGGACCGTGGAAGCGCTCGGGGGCAGTCAGGCCGACGAGACGAGCATGCGCTACGTCTGGCACCCCGCCGAGACGATCGATGCGATCGCCTACGACACGCCGGTGCCGGGCTGGCGGGGAAAGCATGTGAACACGCTGCGCTTGTGGTCGGCCCGCGCGCCGGATCCTTTGCGGCTCGACGCCTTCAACCAGGGTGATCATGTCGGGGCGAGCTCGGCCCGGGCACGCGCCAACGCGATCTCGCAAGTCCTGTATCCCAGCGAGCACACGCCCGCCGGCCAGGAACTTCGCCTGCGCCAGGAGTATTTCTTCTCGGCCGCCTCTCTCGCCGACCTCGTTGGCCGGCACATCGAGCAGTTCGGCGACGTTCGCAGCCTCGGCGAATATGCCTCCGTCCAGTTGAACGACACCCATCCCGCCATCGCGGTCGCCGAGCTGATGCGCCTGCTGGTGGACGAGCATGCCTTGCCCTGGTCGGAGGCCTGGCAGATCACTCAGGCGGTGTTCTCGTACACCAACCATACGCTGTTGCCGGAAGCGCTTGAGACCTGGCCCGTCCAGCTCATGGAACGCCTGCTGCCGCGCCACATGCAGATCATCTATCTCATCAACTCGCGCCATCTGGCCCACATGCCGGCCGACAAGCAGCGGGACCCTGCGCTGGTGGCGGCGCTGTCGCTGATCGACGAGCATAACGGGCGTCGGGTCCGCATGGGCTCGTTGGCCTTCATCGGATCGCACAAGATCAATGGCGTCTCGGCCCTGCATACCGGGCTGATGCGGCAGACCGTCTTCCGCGACCTCAACGACCTCTACCCCAACCGCATCGTCAACAAGACCAACGGCATCACCTTTCGCCGGTGGCTCTTCGAGGCCAACCCGGGATTGACCAGGCTGCTCGTCGACGTTGCCGGCGAGAAGGTGATGGACGATCCGCATCTACTCGAAACACTGGCTGGACACGCTGGCGACACCGCACTGCACGACCGGTTGATCGCCGTCCGACGCGAGAACAAGGTGACGTTGTCCAATCGCATCGCCGATACGCTGCAGATCCATATCGACCCCGATGCGATGTTCGATGTCCAGATCAAGCGCATCCACGAATACAAGCGCCAGCTCCTCAACATCCTCGAAACCGTGGCGCTCTATCAGTCGATGCGGATGTATCCGACACGCGAATGGACGCCGAGGGTCAAGATCTTCGCCGGCAAGGCCGCGAGCAGCTACCACCGCGCCAAGCTGATCATCAAACTGATCCACGACGTCGCCGCGCGCGTGAACAACGACCAGACGATCCGGGGCATGCTGAAGGTCGTCTTCGTGCCCGACTACAATGTCAGCCGCGCGGAGCGGATCATTCCGGCCGCGGATCTTTCCGAACAGATCTCGACGGCGGGACTGGAAGCTTCAGGCACCGGCAACATGAAGCTGGCGCTCAACGGGGCGCTTACCATCGGCACGCTGGATGGCGCCAACATAGAGATCGGCGAACATGTTGGTTGGGACAATATCTTCATCTTCGGCATGACGGCCGAGGAGGTGAATGCGCGACGGGCAGCAGGCAACGATTCGAAGAAATCCATCGAGTCGTCGCCCGACCTCCTCGACGCCGTCGAGGCCATCGGCTCCGGACTTTTCTCGCCCGACGAGCGAGACCGCTACCGCGAACTGGTCGACGTTCTCACGCACCACGACACGTTCATGGTCTGCGCCGACTTCGACTCCTATGCCGAGAGACAGCGCCAGGTCGCCGCACGGTGGCGCGACCGGGGTGCCTGGTGGCAGGCCAGCGTGCTGAACACGGCCAGGATGGCCTGGTTCTCCTCCGACCGCACCATTCGCGAATATTGCGACGACATCTGGAACATCAAGCTCAACGCTCCCTGATGCCGGGTCCCTCACGAAGGCCAGCAGTTCATCTTGAAGGGCGCCCGACGGCGACCTTTGTCTGATTTAGTACCCGATGTTCGGGCGCAGCCAGCGCTCGGCCTGCTCGATCGTAACACCGCGGCGCGCGGCGAAGTCCTCGACCTGGTCCTTGCCGATGCGGGCGACGCCGAAATACTCCGCTTCGGGATGGGCGAAGTAGTAGCCGGAGACGGCCGAGGTCGGGATCATCGCGAAGCTCTCGGTGAGCTGGATGCCCGCATTCTGGCCCGCGTTCAGCAGCCGGAACAGCTCGGGCTTCTGGCTGTGATCAGGGCAGGCGGGATAGCCCGGAGCCGGGCGGATGCCGCGATACTTCTCGCGCACCAGCTCCTCGTTGGAGAGCGACTCCTCGGGCGCGTAGCCCCACAGCGTCTTGCGCACGCGTTCGTGCAGGCGCTCGGCGAAGGCCTCGGCGAGACGATCGGCCAGCGCCTTCAGCAGGATGTCCGAATAGTCGTCGTGGTCGGCCTTGAAGCGGGCGAGATGCTCCTCGATGCCATGGCCCGCCGTCACGGCGAAGCCGCCGATCCAGTCAGCCTCGGGCGAGATGAAGTCGGCCAGGCACATGTTGGCACGCGGCGCCCGCTTTTCGATCTGCTGGCGCAGGAAGTAGAGCCGCGAGATTTCCTCGCTGCGCGTCTCGTCCTTGTAGAGCACCACGTCGTCGCCTTCGCGGCGACAGGGCCAGAAGGAGACCACGCCCTTCGCCGTCAGCCACTTCTCGCGCACGATGCGGTCCAGCATCTTGCGCGCGTCGGCGTAGAGCTTGGTGGCGCTCTCTCCAACCACGGCATCCTTGAGGATGTTGGGATAGTTGCCGGCGAGCTCCCAGGCGCGGAAGAACGGCGTCCAGTCGATGCGCTCGACCAGCTCGTGCAGCGGATAGTCGTCGAACACGCGCGTGCCGGTCAGCGCCGGCTTGGGCGGTGCATAGGCCGACCAGTCGATCTTGAAGTGGTTGGCGCGCGCGACTTCGAGGGGAACGACCTTTTCCTTGGAGCCGCCCGCGCGTTCGATCCGGATCGCCTCGTATTCGGCCGCGACCTTGGCCGCGAAATCCTCGGCCTGCGAGCCCGACTCCGAGACGAGCGAGGAGCAGACGCCGACAGCGCGCGACGCGTCGAGCACGTGCACCGTGGGGCCGTTGTAGCGCGGCGCGATGCGCAGCGCGGTGTGGACCTTGGAGGTCGTGGCGCCGCCGATCAGCAGCGGCATCGTCATGCCCTGCCGGTTCATCTCCTCGGCGACCGTCACCATCTCGTCGAGCGACGGCGTGATCAGTCCGCTGAGGCCGATGATGTCGGCCTTGTTGTCGTTGGCGCTCTTCAGGATGTCCTGGAACGGCACCATGACGCCGAGGTCGATGACCTCGAAGTTGTTGCACTGCAGGACCACGCCCACGATGTTCTTGCCGATGTCGTGGACGTCGCCCTTGACCGTCGCCATGACGATCTTGCCCTTGGACCGCGAGCCCTCGGTCTTCTGCGCCTCGATGTAGGGCAGGAGATGCGCCACCGCCTTCTTCATGACACGGGCGCTCTTCACGACCTGCGGCAGGAACATCTTGCCGGCGCCGAAAAGATCGCCGACCACGTTCATGCCGGCCATCAGCGGCCCTTCGATCACCTCGATTGGGCGTGCGATCGCCAGACGCGCTTCCTCAGTGTCGGCAACGACGAACTGGTCCATGCCCTTCACCAGCGCATGCTCCAGCCGCTTCTCGACCGGCCAACTCCGCCATTCGGCGTCCTTGGGATCGGCGGCTTCCGCGCCGGTGCCCTTGTACTTCGGCGCCATCTCCAGCAGCCGGTCGGTCGCATCGGGACGGCGGTTGAGGATTACGTCCTCGCAGGCGTCGCGGAGTTCCTGCGGGATCTGGTCATAGACCTCGAGCTGGCCCGCATTGACGATGCCCATGTCCATGCCGGCCTGGATGGCATAGTAGAGGAACACCGAGTGCATCGCCTTGCGCACCGGCTCGTTGCCGCGGAAGGCGAAGGACAGGTTGGAGACGCCGCCGGAGATCTTGGCGGCGGGGCAGCGCGCCTTGATCTCGCGCGTCGCCTCGATGAAGTCGACGCCGTAGTTGTTGTGCTCCTCGATGCCGGTCGCGACCGCGAAGACGTTGGGATCGAAGATGATGTCCTCGGCCGGGAAACCGACCTGGTTCACGAGGATGTCGTAGGCGCGCGCGCAGATCTCGACCTTGCGCTCCTTGGTGTCGGCCTGGCCCTTCTCGTCGAAGGCCATGACCACGACCGCGGCGCCGTAGCGGCGGACCTTGCGGGCATGCGCGATGAAGGGCTCGATGCCCTCCTTCATGGAGATCGAATTCACGATCGGCTTGCCTGCGACGCACTTCAGCCCGGCCTCGATCACGCTCCACTTCGAGCTGTCGATCATGATCGGCACGCGGGCGATGTCGGGCTCGGATGCGATCAGCTTCAGGAACGTGTCCATCGCCAGCTCGGCGTCGAGCAGGCCCTCGTCCATGTTGATGTCGATGATCTGCGCGCCGCTGTCGACCTGTTGGCGCGCGACCTCGATGGCGGCGGTGTAGTCGCCTTCGATGATCAGCTTCTTGAATTTGGCCGAGCCCGTGACGTTGGTGCGCTCGCCGATGTTGATGAACATCGCGCGCGGCGCGGGCGTGTTGTCGCTGTCGATATCCTGGGACATTTAAAAGAAGCTCGCCGGTTCCATGCCGCTGAGACGCAGGGCGGGTGGTAGCACATGCCAGGTCCGCGGGGTGATGCCCTTGACCGCCTCGGCGATCGCCTTGATGTGGCCGGGCGTCGTGCCGCAGCAGCCGCCAACCACGTTGATCCAGCCGTTCTTGGCCCAGCCCTGGACCAGCTTGGCCGTCATTTCCGGCGGCTCGTCGTAGGCGCCGAGTTCGTTGGGCAGGCCGGCATTGGGATAGATGCAGAGCATGCTGTCGACCTGCGGGTTCAGCGCCTGCACGTAGGGATGCAATTCGGTCGCGCCGAAGCTGCAGTTCAGGCCCATGGTGATCGGCTTGGCGTGCCGCACCGAATGCCAAAAGGCCTCGACCGTCTGGCCCGAGAGATTGCGGCCGGCGAGGTCGGTCAGCGTCATCGACACCATGACCGGGAGAACTTCGCCGCGCGCCTCGCCCGCCTCGTCGGCGGCCACGAGGGCTGCCTTGGCGTTCAGCGTGTCGAACACGGTCTCGACCAGGATGAAGTCGACGCCGCCGTCCAGCAGCCCCTCGATCTGCTCGCGATACATGTCCTTCACCTCGTCGAAGGTGACGGCCCGAAAGCCCGGATCGCTGACCTTGGGCGACACCGAGAGCGTCTTGTTGGTCGGCCCCAGGGCGCCGGCGACGAAGCGCGGCTTGGACGGATCGCGCGCGGTGTGCTCGTCGGCGCAGGCGCGTGTCAGCTTCGCCGCGGCGATGTTGATCTCGCGCGCCATGCCGGTGATGCCGTAGTCGGACAGGCTGATCGAGTTCGAGTTGAACGTGTTGGTCGCCACGATGTCGGCGCCGGCATCGAGATAGGCGTTGCAGATCTCGCCGACCACGTCGGGACGCGTCAGGTTCAGAAGGTCGTTGTTGCCCTTCTGGTCGTGGTTGAACGTGCGGCCGCCGCGGAAGCCTTCCTCGTCGAGCTTGTAGCTCTGGATCATCGAGCCGTAGGGCCCGTCCTTGATCAGGATGCGCTCGGCGCCGATCGCGCGCAGCTGTTCGGCCTTTTCCTCGCGGGTCATTGCGGGCGGACTCCCAGGAGATGGCAGATCGCGAAAGTGAGATCGGCGCGGTTCAGCGTGTAGAAATGGAACTGGTCCACGCCTTCGTTCTGCAGGTGACGGCACATGTCGCCGGCCACGGTAGCGGCGATCATGCGGCGCGTCTCGATGTCGTCGTCGAGACCCTTGAACATGGTGGAGAACCACGGCGGCACCTTGGAGCCGCACAGGCCCGCGATGCGCGTGACCGACTGGAAGTTCGACACCGGCATGATGCCCGGCACGATCGGCACGTGCACGCCCGCCGCCGCCGCGCGGTCGCGGAAGCGCAGGAAGTCGTCGGTCTCGAAGAAGAACTGCGTGATGCAACGGTCGGCGCCGGCATCGACCTTGGCCTTGAGGTTCTCGAGGTCGGCCTTCTCGTCGGCCGAGGCCGGATGCTTCTCGGGGTAGCCTGCGACGCTGATCTGGAAATTGCCGATCTTCTTCAGGCCGGCGACCAGCTCGGCGGCATTGGCATAACCGCCGGGATGCGGCGTGTACTGCGCGCCCATGCCCGCGGGCGGATCGCCGCGCAGCGCCACGATGTGGCGGATGCCGGCATCCCAGTAGGCGCGCGCGATGTCGTCGATCTCGCCCCGGGTCGCGGCGACGCAGGTGAGGTGCGCGGCGGCATCGATGCCGGTTTCGCTCTTCAGGCGCGCCACCGTGTCGTGCGTGCGCTGGCGCGTCGAGCCGCCGGCGCCGTAGGTCACCGAGAAGAACTTCGGCTGTAGCGGCGTCAGGCGGTTGACCGTCTCCCACAGCGTCTGCTCGGCGGCATCGGTGCGGGGCGGCGAGAATTCGAACGACACTGCCAGGCGTTGCGGCGCGTGGGCGGGGAACTCGGCCGTCGTCGTGCTCATCGGGGAACCGATCGGACCGGTATCGGGACTCATCGTGAAACTCCATGGGAGGAAAGGGCGGCAGTGGGCCGGGCAGTGGCGTGAGCCGGAAGCTCACGCTCGCCGCGCCAGATGCCCGTCATCAGGCGGCGGCCGGGAAAGTGGATGGGCTCGAGCGGATTGAGGCCGGCGCTGCGCAGCCAGCCCTGCACCTGGTTGTCGGCGAAGCCCAGGTGCACATGCGCATGCTCGCGCTTCAGCTCGACGAGATCGTGCGGCGAGAAGTCGACCACCAGCACCGAGCCGCCCGGACGGACCACGCGCGCCGCTTCCGCGAGCGCCGCGGCGGGATCGTCGGCGTAGTGCAGCACGTGATGGATGGTGACGACGTCGAAGCTGTCGGACTCGAAGGGCAGGGCATACATGTCGCCCTGGCGGATGTCGGTGTTCTCGATGCCGGCACGGGACAGGTTGGCGCGGGCCAGCGCCAGCATCTCGCGGCTCTGGTCGACACCGATCGCCTGCTCGACCTTGGGCGCCAGCACTTCGAGCAGCCGGCCGGTGCCGGTGCCGATGTCGAGCAGCCGGCGGGCGCCCGCCGGCAGATGGTGGACCAGCGCCCGTTCGATCTCGCGGTCGGCCACGTGCAGGGCGCGCAGCTCGTCCCAGCGCTGGGCATTGTCGCGGAAGAAGCGGGCGGCAGCCGTCTGGCGGCGCTGCTGGACCGCATCGAGCCGGGCGCGATCGGTGGCGATCCGGGGATGCTTGGGGTCGAGGCGGCGCACGAATTCGCGCACGAGGGCGGCATCCTCTCCGCCGTTGGTGAGCCGGAAACGGGTGAACTGCGCCTCGCGGAACCGCTCCAGCAGGCCCGCTTCGACCAGCAATTTCAGGTGTCGCGACACGCGCGGCTGGCTCTGACCCAGCACGTTCACATAGTCGCTGACGGTCAGGTCCTCGCGGGCGGCCAGGGCCAGGATCCGCAGCCGGGTATCCTCGGCGGCAGCCCGCAGCAGGGTGAGAAGGTGTTCCATGCGGAGAATGATATAAGCATATCTTTATGTATGCAAGAGGCGCCTCTGGATGAAACTTGTGGCCCGGGAACCACAAGCCGCCGGTGTTTTGCCCCGATCCCCTTCAAACTGCAGCTTTCGTGTGCAACACTTTAGGCAATTGCGGCGATCAACGTCGCGGCGCGCTTTTTTGGCCCGGCGTCCCTGGGCCAGCGGGATGGATTCTGGGGTTGGCGTTGATGATCGGTGTCACGAAAGCCATTTCTGCAAGCATCCGCCGATCCGTCATCGCGGTCGCCCTCGCCGGGACCATGGTCGGGGGCTGCTCCACCGGCGATACCGGTGCGGCCGAGGTCTGGGATCCGCTGGAGACCCCCAACCGCTTCATCTTCTCCATCAACCGCGCCGTCGACATCATCGCGCTGCGGCCGATGGCGGTGATGTATCGCGACCTGGTGCCCGACCGGGCCCAGACCGGCGTGCGCAACCTGCTCGACAATCTCGGCGAGCCGGTCACGGCCATCAACGAGGTCTTCCAGGGCGAGGCGCACCGCGCCGCCACCACCCTGGCGCGCTTCCTCGTCAACTCGACGATCGGCGTTGCCGGTATCTTCGACGTGGCGACCAGCTTCGGCCTCGAGCGCACCAAGGAAGATTTCGGCAAGACGATCGGCCTGTGGGCCGGCGCCGAGCCCGAGAATGGCGGCTTCTACATGATGTTGCCGGTCGTCGGCCCGTCGAATGCCCGCGACGGCACCGGCCTGATGATGGACTATCTGGTCGATCCGTTCCGCATTCTGACGTTCAACCTGTCGATCAACTGGGACGTCTATCAGTTCGCCCGTTACGGCGCGAACGTCGTCGACTACCGCTCGCGCACCATCTTCGCGCTCGACGATCTCGAGAAGAACAGCGTCGACTACTACGCTGCGCTGCGCTCCGCCTACACCCAGAACCGTGCCGACCTGATCCGCCAGAAGCGCGAGAAGACGGACACCCGCAGCGAGCTGGAGCGTCGCGACAACCTGGCGCTGGTGCGCTAGGGCAACGCGCCCGACGACGGGTGCGTTGACCGGGCGTCCGGGCTAAAACCCTTTTCCTGAATTCTCCCAAAGGAGTGCACGGTGCCGATGCTCGCCTCTCGTCGTGTCGTGTTGCAGCTTGCCGCCGCTACCGCGATCTTCGCCGCCCTCCCGGCCGTCGGGCCGGCATTTGCCGCCGATCCCGCGCAACTCGTGCAGGGCACGGCCCAGCAGGTCATCGACATCATCAAGACCAAGACCGGTCCCGACCGCCAGGCCGCGATCCTGTCCATCCTCAACACCAACTTCGACATGCCGGCGATGGCCCGCGCGGCGCTGGGCACGCACTGGAACACCGCGACCGAGGAAGAGCGCGCACGCTTCATGAAGGCTGTCGGTGCCGCCGAGGCGAAAGCCTACAGCGAGCGCTTCGGCCAGTATGCCGGCCAGACGCTTACCGTCGGCAAGGTGACGCCGCGCGCCAACGGCGTGTCGATCGTCGATAGCCGGCTGAACCAGACCAGCGGCCAGCCGATCAAGCTCGAGTGGGAGGTCCGCAACGACCGTATCACCGACGTGAAGGTCGAGGGCGTCAGCATGGTCATGACTAGACGTTCGGATTTCAATTCCTACATCCAGAACAATGGCGGCAAGGTCGAGCCGCTGATCAAGGAACTGGAAGTCCGGGCGGCACGCTAGGCCCGGATTGCCCCCGTAAGGCGCTCGGCGTAATCTCCCCGCAGGGAGGCGTGTCGATCGATCCGCGGGTGTCATGAGGACCGAGCGGAGCGGAGGAGAGCGCCATGGATAGCGCAGTTGCCAAGACTCAGGCCGAGTTGCACTCGGTCGACCCGGTCTGGGACCGGATTCGCGAGGCTGCCCAGTCGGCGGCCGCCGCTGAACCCGTGCTGGCCGGAACACTCCATGCCACGATCCTGAGCCAGCCGCGCTTCGAGAGCGCGCTCAGCTATCACCTGGCCCGGCTCACCGGCACCACCGAGGTGCCCGCAGCGCTCATTCGCCAGACCTTCGAGGAAGCCTTCGCCGCCGATCCCGGCATCGGCCTCGCGGCACGCGCCGACATCATGGCGGTCGTAGACCGTGACCCGGCCTGCACCTCCCATCTCGACCCGCTGCTCTGGTTCAAGGGCTACCACGCGCTGCAGACCTACCGGGCGGCGCACTGGCTGTGGACGCAAGGGCGGCTGACGCTCGCGCACTTCCTGCAGTCGCGTTCGAGCTCGCTGTTCGGCCTCGACATCCATCCCGGCGCGGTGATCGGCAAGAGCATCTTCATCGACCACGGCACCGGCGTGGTGATCGGCGAAACCGCCGTCGTGGAAGACGGCGTCTCCATGCTGCACGGCGTCACCCTGGGCGGCACTGGCAAGGAGCGTGGCGACCGCCATCCCAAGGTCCGCCGCGGCGTGCTGCTGGGCGCCGGCGCCAAGGTGCTGGGCAACATCGAGATCGGCGCCTGCGCCAAGATCGCGGCCGGCAGCGTCGTGCTCGATCCCGTCCCGGCCGGCTGCACCGCGGCCGGCGTGCCCGCGCGCATCATCGGCTGCGTCGACGTCCCGGAACCGGCGCTCGACATGGATCACCGCATCTAGCGGGACGACAACCGGCCGGTGAACCGGCCGTTCGGAGGAGCATGTCGGGTCTCGATCTCTTCGCCTGGCTCGTCCTCGTCGTCCTGGCGATCAGCACGATCGGCGTCATCTGCATCATGGGCTGGCTGCCCGGCCACATCGCGCGCACGCGGCATCATCCGCATGCGCAGGCGGTGGGCGTCGCCGGATGGGTTACGCTGTTCTTCGGCTTCGTGCTGTGGCCGGTCGCGTTCATCTGGGCCTATCTCGACGTACCGTCGGATCGCCGATGATCGTCTTTCTTCTCAACGTCTACCTGGCGATCCTCTTCCTTCTCGTCTGGTTCAAGATCGTTCCCTTCAACCTGTTCTGGAAAGCCTCGCCGTTCCTTGTGCTGTTGCTGCTGCTGGTCGGCCTGTTCATCCCGATGGGCTGGGGCGCGCCGGCCGGCCCGGTGCTGCTCGGCCGGCACGCCGTGTCGATCACGCCCGACGTGGCGGGCGAGGTGATCGACGTACCGGTTGCACCCAACACGCCGCTCAAGGCGGGCGCGGTTCTCTTCAGGATCGATCCGGTCCCCTATGCCGCGCAGGTGAAGGCGCTCGAAGCGCAGCTCTCCTTCGCCGAATTGCGTCTGGAGCAAATGACCGAGCTGGAGCGCACGCAGGCTGGCCGCGCCTTCGACGTCCAGCAGCGCGATGCCGAGGTGAAGCGGCTGAGAGCCGAGCTTGAACGGGCAAAGTGGGATCTCGACAAGACCACGGTGCGTGCGCCGGCCGACGGTTATGTCACGAACGTCGGCCTGCAGAAGGGCGCGCGCGCTTCCACCCTGACGCCGGTGATGGCCTTCATCGACACGTCACAGGCGATCGTCGGCATCGAGATCCAGCAGATCGACGCGCGCTACGTGGCGCCGGGCCAGCCGGTCGAGATGGCATTCAAGTATTTCCCGGGCCGCATCGTCACCGGCAAGGTCGAGGCCGTGTTGCAGGCCGTGTCGTCGGGCCAGACGCAGGCCTCGGGCTTCGCCATTACGCCGGGCGGTGCGCCCTCGGTGCCCTTCGTCGTCCGCGTCGCCCTCGACGATGCCGCCGTCGCGGCAACCCTGCCGGCCGGCAGCGTCGGCGACGCTGCGATCTTCACCGAGGAGGTGAAGGTCGCCCACGTCATCCGCAAGGTATTGCTCCGCCAGATCGCGATCCTGAACTACGTCCTTCCGTTCTAGCGCGGGATGATCGATGGTTCGCCGCGCTGCCTCTCGTGGCTGGCGATGAACGATTTGGGGGAAGTTCGATGCGTCACAAGTTCCGCGGGATCGCGCTGCATCTCTGGACGGTCGACACGACGCCGCTCGTAGAAGCAATCGCGGCGGCAAAGGAGGGCGGCTTCGACGCGGTCGAGCTGCGCCGCGTCGATTTCAAGCGCGCCGAGGAGCACGGCCTGTCGACCACCGAAGTGCTGGGCCGTGTGCGCACAAATGGATTGCCCGTCAGCGCCGTCGGCTGCGAGTACGGCTGGACGTTTGCGGCGAAGGAAGACCGCGAGCGGTTGTTCGCCTCGCTCGAGGAGGCCTGCGAGAAGGCGGTGACGCTCGATTGCGCGACGGTGATGAGCGGCATCGGTCCGGGCGCCGCGTCGCTCGACGAAGGTGTGGCGAACATCCGGCATGCCGGCGAGATCGTCGCGCGTCATGGGCTGAGGCTCGCGCTGGAATACCAGTTCCAGCATCCGATCGTGAGCCGCCTCGAAATCCTGCGCGAGCTGATCGCCAAGGCCGGGCAGAAGAGCGTCGGACTGCTGCTCGACGCCTATCACCTGCAGCGCGGTGGGCGCCCCGGTCGTGGCTTCGAGGAAGTGCCGGCGTCGGAGATCTTCTATGTGCAGTACAGCGACGTGCCGAAGGCGCCGCCCAATGCCGCGCCGCCGGTCGATCGCCTGCCGCCGGGCAAGGGCGTGGTGCGCTGGAGCGAGCTGTTCCAGCTTCTCGCGGCCAAGGGCTACGAGGGCTGGGTGAGCTACGAGGCGCCGAACCCGGCGCATTGGGCCCAGCCCGCCGTCGACGTCGCGCGCGAAGGCGCCAGTTCGACCCGCCGCGCCCTTGAGATCGCCTTTGCGGGGTGAGCCTGCGACCAGTGGCGTGATGGATGATCGGGGCGGGATGCGTTAAGCCTCCTCGCGATGGCGCAGAAGAAGAAGCCCACGAGCAAGCCCAGGAAGAACGCCGCTTCCAGCTCGCGGACGCGCAAGCGGGCGCCGTCGGGTGCCGGCCCGCGGCCGTTGCCGCCGCCGACCACGACCCTGCAGCAGGAACTGCGCATGATGGCGCATAGCGGCGCCCAGACGCTGCAGAGCATCATCGTCTTCCTGGCGGTGATGGTCGTCATTGCGGGTGCCGTGCTGGTGGCCTGGTCGATCCGGCCGGTACCGACTTATTCTTCAGAGGAACAGAAGTCGGGTTCGCCCTTCGACGCGACCTTTACGGCGGAGAACACGAATCTCTGGCTTCCGATGAAAGGCCTGAAGCTGAGCTGTGTCCTCGATCACGTCCGCGCCTCGGGGCGGGAACCGACCCTTATAGAGGCCACCGACGTGCGCTTCCCGGGCGGCGTTCCCGAGCTGAAGCCCGGCGAGTCCGCGACCTTCAGGTGTCCGTTCCGCGCCCTGCTCAATGTTCCGATTGGCGACGACTATGGCGTCGCCCATCGCGCCGGCATCTATTTCCGCGCGTCGTACGAGATGCCGTTCTTCGGCTCGATCCGCCTGAGCGACAACAGCGCGCCGTTCTTCCTCAACACACGGCTGCTGCCGCCGCGCTGGACGAGCAAGCCGGAGGGCTAACGCGGCAGCCTGAACGGTCGCAGCCGGCCCGGGTTGAAGTGTCTCAGGTCGACATGCTGTGCGGCGCCGTCGAGGATCAATTCGGCCATCGCCTCGCCTGTCGCGGGCGAGTTGAGCATGCCCCAGACACTGTGGCCGGTCGCGATCCACGCACCGTCGACGCCGGGCACGGCGCCGATCAGCGGCACTCCATCTTCGGTCACGGGACGAAAGCAGGCCTGGCGCGCCACGATCGGTGCGCCGGCGATCGCGGGCGAGACGGCGCGGCACAGCGCTTCGAGACGGGCATGCGCACCGTCGTCGGCGTGGACATCCGCGGGATCGACCGGTAGCGACGCCGTGCTCGACACCGCGCAGGCCCAGACCGTGCCGTCGGCACGCGCGAAGATCTCGGGCGTCAGCGTCTCGCCGCTGGCTTCCTCGTATTCGAGGAACAGCGCCTCGGCCGGCACCGTGTCGCCGGTGCGGAAGACGAGACTGTGGCCCTTGAAGCCATAGACCGCGGGCAGGGGCAGCCAGCGCGTCGCCAGAATCGACCACGGCCCCATCGCGATCACCACGCCGTCACCCTCGACGGTCTCGCCACTGTCGAGCACGACGCCGCGCGCCGCGCCCGTGGCATCGCGCACCAGGTCCACGACCGTGCCATGCCGCAGCTCGCCGCCGTTCGCTTCGGCCGCACGCATCAGTCCCGTCGTGAAGGCGCGCGGTTCGACCAACGCCGTCGTCTGCGGCGTGCCGATCTGGCCGGTCAGCGACACATCGGGTGACAGCCATGGCCGCCCGGCCCGAGCATTGGCGTGCGCACGCCGGCCTTCGCGAGCATCACCGGCAAAGGTGGTGAGCGTGCGATAGCCCCACGGACTGCCAAGTTGTTCGGACAGTTCGGCATGCAGCGCGAAGCTGCGGCGCGCCAGCCGGTCGACCGCCGTGCCGCGGCACCAGTCGAGCGCCAGAAAGCCGCCAGACTTACCCGAGGCCGAACCCGCGACCTCGTGGCGTTCGACCACGATCGGCTTGGCGCCGCGCCGGCTCAGGAAATAGGCGATGGCCGCGCCGATCGCGCCGCCGCCGCAGATGACGATTCGTTTGCCTTGGTTCATGCCGTTCGAGACTAGCGCAACGGCCGCGGCAGCGGCACCATACGTGGCGGACTTCCAGCGGGGCCTTGCCATGGACGACTATTACGATCTCGGCGCCTACAAGCGCACCGTCACCACTACGTCGCCCGAGGCGCAGACCTGGTTCGACCGCGGCCTCAACTGGCTGTACGGCTTCAACCATGCCGAGGCGATCAAGTGCTTCGGCCGTGCGCTGGAGCAAGATCCAAACTGCGCAATGGCGCATTGGGGCGTCTCCTACGCCGCCGGGCCCAACTACAATCTCCCCTGGCATCGCTACGATCCGGCCGGCAAGGCGCGGGCGCTCGAAGCCTCCTACGACGCCATGCAGCGCGCGCTGGCCGCCTTGCCGCATGCCTCGCCGATCGAGCAGGCGCTGATCCGCGCGCTGCCGGCGCGCTACCCGCAGCGCGAAGCGATCGAGGACCAGACCACCTGGGACAAAGCCTTCACCATCGAGATGCGCAAGCTGTTCAAGGCGCATCCCGACGATCTCGATCTGCGCTCGGTCTTCGTCGAATCGATCATGAACGAGACGCCGTGGCTGATGTGGGACCTAAAGACCGGCAAGGCGACACCCGGCGCCGGCACTGAAGAGGCCGTCGAGGTTTTGGAAAGCGCGTTTCGCGACAAGCCCGCGAGCTGGGATCATCCCGGTCTGCTGCACCTCTATGTCCACCTGATGGAGATGTCGCCGTTTCCGCAGCGCGCGCTGCGCGCCGGCGACCGGCTTCGCGATCTCGTGCCGGATTCCGGCCATCTCGTGCACATGCCGACCCATATCGACGTGCTGTGCGGCAACTATCGCGACGTCGTCGTCTATAATCAGAAGGCCGTCGTGGTCGACCGCAAGTTCCTGGCGCGCGAAGGCGCCATGAATGTCTATTCGCTCTATCGCAGCCACGACCATCACTTCATCGTCTACGGCGCCATGTTCCTCGGCCAATACACGCCCGCCATCAAGGCCGCGCAGGAGCTGATCGACACCACGCCCGAGGAACTGCTGCGCATTCCCTCGCCGCCGATGGCCGACTTCATCGAGGGCTATCTCTCGATGAAGCAGCATGTGCTGGTGCGCTTCGGCAAGTGGGAGGAGATCATCGCGCAGGAACTGCCGAAGGATCCCGATCTCTACTGCGCGACCACGGCGATGACGCTCTACGCCAAGGGCGTGGCGCATTCGGTGCTGGGCCAGATCGAGAAGGCCGAGCAGGCGCGCGCCGATTTCCGCGCCGCCTGCGCGCGCGTCCCGAAGAGTCGGCGCCTGCACAACAACACGATGCTCGACCTGCTGGCGATCGGCGAGGAGATGCTGACCGGCGAGCTGGAATATCGCCGCGGCAACTTCGACCTGGCCTTCGCCCACTTGCGCCGCGCCGTCGAGCTCGACGATTCGCTGCCCTATGACGAGCCCTGGGGCTGGATGCAGCCGACGCGCCATGCGCTGGGCGCGCTGCTGCTGGAGCAGGGCCATCTCGCCGAAGCCGAAGCGGTCTATCGCGCCGATCTCGGCTTCGACGGCAAGACCAACCGCGCCTGCTGGCATCCCGAGAACGTCTGGAGCCTGCACGGCCTCCACGAATGCCTCGTGCGCCGTGGTGAAAAGGTCGAAGCGCCGCTGATCAAGGCGCGGCTGGATCTGGCTTCGGCGCGGACGGAGTTTCCCGTGCGCGCCTCGTGCCTGTGCAGGAGGGAAGCCGCTTAGGCTAGGCTTTGCTGAATCAAGTAGGTTCACCGAACATCGCCCAATTGATCCCGCGATAATATCCTTACTATCTAAGGGCGAGTGTGATGCAATAATGACACCTTGGCGATACACTCCGCGCAGGGGGAGGCGGGTGTGCGTCCATATTTGAACAAGTCCATCGACCAACTCGAGGGTCTGTTTGCGGCAGGAAAAAACGCCAGCGATTTCGCAGCGATTCGAACGCTCTCGGATGAACTCCGAAATCGGAAGACATCGCGTGCGAAGGCTTTGCAAGTCCAGGTCGACAAGCTTCTGGCTGCGATCGCACCAGCGCCCGTGCCTAAAGCACAAACGCCTAAGCCATCTCCACCTCAGCCCAAGTCTGGTCCGCACGCACCGACTGAGCCAGTGCAGTCACCACCATCTGCCAAGTCCTCTGCTAGAGGGCTAGCCGAAGCTGCAACACCTTTCGCGGAAACCGGGAGATTACCTCAGCTAACGACCGATGAGTTGGGGGAGCTGGCAGCCGTCAAAGTGCCAAGGAGAGAGACCCCGCGTCGACCACTAAGAGGGCGTCGGCAGGCTGCAAAGATAGCAATTCCACCGAGGCTATCCCCAAACGAAGCAACAGACCTCATCTCAGGTTGGACCGCCATTGAGGTTCTTTCGCCTCCTCAAACATTCAAACACCCAGCCGACTTGGCCGACAGGGATTACCGTCGTGTCGCTGAACTAGCCGACGATGGCCTTCTTCCGTGGCAACGTAATGAAAAGAGTAGACCGAATCGTAGGCTGTTCTATCAAGTCGTGCTCGGCGCCATTCGAATGCAGGATGCGACGGAACGCTTGATGGAAGCATTTCGAGACACCGACATCGAACGTGTTTCTCCAACAGGCTATGCCCCCATCGCGATTTTAACGCTCGACAAGGCTGGCTCGCCGATTGCAGAACCTGCTGTGGCGATTTCAAGCTTCGGTTGGGGATTGCCTGTTGCTCTGGAAAAAAATCTGGAAGCACTTGGTAACTGGCCAAATGTCGAAAGCAAGCTGCTGGAAGCTCTCGACAAGTGTGTGCGCCGCGCAGATCCCACGAATGGAGAAGCGCTTCCCGTCGACCGCCCAACACTGAACGCGACGTTCGAGCGACTGGTCGAAATTCTGAAATTGCCTCGTGATCTTATCGAGCTACCTCAGTTCGCTATTCGCATCTATCATTGGTGGAAGGCTGAGGAGCCACCAGATCCACCGCCCATGGGTAGTTTCTTTCTTGGCGATCTTGCTCGGGTGAAGACCCTCGTCTCTTCCAGGTCAGTGTCCGGAGGATTGGCTCGATATCTTGGGTTGCAAGTACCAGATCACTATCTGGATCTTCTCTGCGACGACGCCTCCCTTGATGCAGCGGTTGCGCCCGGCATAACTCCTTCAGCACGTTGGCCGGCTAAGGGCGGTCACCAATTGGTGACATTGCAACAAGCTGCGGTAAATTTGGCGACTACTCACGACGACGCGACCAAGTTACTCCCTGTGAACGGGCCGCCAGGTACCGGGAAAACGACTATTCTGCGCGATCTAGTGGCATCGGTCGTCGTTCAGCGCGCACGCCGCATGATGGAGTTTGATGATCCGTCATCTGCGTTTGTTCACGCCGACAAAGCCAAACTCGATGGTGCGTTCGTGCACTTGTACAAGATCGACGATCGCCTCAAGGGCTTCGAAATTGTGGTCGCGTCTTCGAATAACAAGGCTGTCGAGAATATCAGCAAAGAATTGCCAATGCTGACGGCCATTGATGAGAAGCGTTCTCCCCGATACTTCGAGTGTGTCGCAAACGCGGTCGCTCGTGGTGAAGTAGCCACTGATGATGAGTTGAATCAGAAGGATCTATTCAAGCCAGATGCGCTGCCGCGTAAAGCTTGGGGGCTGATTTCGGCGGTGCTTGGGAACGCGCGTAACCGATATACTTTTCGGCAGACCGCCTGGGTGCATGAAGACTATGGGCTGAAGCGTTACTTGCTTGAAGCTTCAGGGGTGCAACAAGTATTTGAGCGCAAAGATCAAAAGACAGGACGCATAGTCGAAAAGCGTAAGCCGCAGGTCATAATCGAGGAGAAGCCGCCAAAGAATGCGGACGATGCGAAACGACGATGGAAGGAAGCGCGATCTCGCTTCCGAAATACGCTTAACGTTGTCGAGAAGCGCTTGGCTACGCTAGAGGAAGGGCGAAACGTCGTCGCGAAAAGTGCCTCCTACGATGCGGTGACTTCAGCGCAGAAGGTCTTGTTGGGTTTGGTGGAGGATCTCGCTAAACAGACAGCAATATCTAAAGCGGCCGAGCCAGAAGTGGAACAAGCTAATAAACAGGCGCGCCAGGCTGCCAACGCCCTGCAGGCGCATCAAGCGTCGAAACCAGGGTTTTTGTCAGCATTGTTCTCAGGAGAAGAGAGTGCTCGCTGGAAGCGCCAGGCCGAAGAACTGGAATCTGCCTTAACTCAAGCAGAAGTGCGTCGGCGAGAAGCAGATGCACTGTTGGGTGCACTGAAACGCAAAGTAGATGCGCTTGAGTTCTCGATTGCAAAGGCGCGGGATTCATTGAATTCGGCAAAAAGCCAGCTTCAGGCATTTCTGGCAAAGCTAACAGATGCTGAATCAATTAGTGGCCATAGATTTGCCGATGCCGCGTTCTTCGATCGAGATCGTTCGGATGTTCACCGAGATACGCCTTGGTTGGACGATCAGACGAATGCATTGAGAGCAGATCTTTTCGGAGCGGCTATGCAGCTGCACCGAGCGTTCTTGGATGCGGCGGCCAAGCCGATGCGAAACAACCTTGATCTGTTGTTCCGCACGTTCTTCGGGAGAAGCGCTTGGCATCCGAAAGTGCGCCCATTGCTGCCTGACCTATGGGCGACGTTTCATTGTGTTATTCCAGTCGTCTCAACGACGTTCGCTTCGGTGGAACGGATGTTGGGCCCGCTCGCACCGGAGAGTATAGGATGGATGCTGCTTGATGAATCTGGGCAGGCGTCACCGCAACATGCGGCAGGTGCGATTATGCGAGGAAAGCGGGTTGTCGTTGTCGGGGACCCGTTGCAATTGGAGCCGGTGACCACGCTCCCGAGTGAGCTTGCGGCTGGAATCGCCAAGGAGTTTAAAATCGATGCTAGTCGGTTCATTGCACCTGAGGCATCGGTTCAGACTTTGAGTGATGCTGCAAGCGAGCACGGAACGACGCTCGAGCGGGAGGATCGCGTTATTCGCTTAGGTGTTCCTTTGATCGTTCATCGACGTTGTGCCGAGCCTATGTTCTCTCTGGCTAATCGCGTCGCCTACGCAAATCTCATGGTGATTGGCCGGAGCCCCTCAACGTCGCATATCAGGTCGATACTTGGTCCTTCGTGTTGGGTGGATGTTCGACCTGATCGCTGCGATGACAAATGGTCTGAAAGCGAATGGTTTGCTCTTAAGAAGATGATTGAGCAACTGGCGGCCGGCAATTTAGCCGAGGCAGATTTCTATGTAATTTCGCCCTTTCGGATTGTTGCGCAAAAGCTTCGAGAGCGTTTTCTGAGACTTCCTGAACTACGGAGATGGACTCCAAATCCAGAAAAATGGATTACCGAAAGAATCGGAACAATTCATACGGTTCAAGGAAGGGAAGCCGATTCAGTCTTTGTCGTTCTTGGTGCGGCGGAAGCAGCTCGTGAAGGAGCAAGAAAGTGGGCTGGCTCAAAGCCAAATTTACTCAACGTTGCCGTCACGAGGGCAAAAGAGAACATTTATGTGATCGGCAATAGATACGCATGGGCATCTGCTGGTGTATTCGCAGAACTGGAAATAGCACTTCCGTCTTGCGAAGGCCTCAGGAGATGATCGTGGGTGAAGTGTAAGCTTGGCGTGACTTCACCGATTAGGCGGCGGCAGCACCCGCTGGATCATCGCGAACAGGAACGCCGTCGTGAGGCCGAACAGCAGCATGCCGTTCACCGCTTCCAGCGAGCCCAGCATCTTCCACTGGTGCGCCAGGTGGATGGTGGTGTCGCCGTAGGTGGTGAGGGCGCCCAGCGAGTAGAGCATCGCCGAGCGATTGTCGGGGATGGCGTCGAGGAAGCGGTACGCCGCGGCCCAGATGGCGCCTTCGAAGATGTGCAAAGACGTCACCAAGGTCACCGCCATCGCCATCACCAGCGAGAAGGTGAAGGTGAAGTGACGGCGGTGGTTGCGCATGGCGTCCAGCCGGCGGTCGACCTTGGCGGTGAAGACCGCCAGGCACAGGATGTGGATGACGCAGGTGAGGGCGATCAGCGGGACGCCCCACGCCCAATCCTGGCCCCACTGGACTTCCTTGAGCGGGTTCATGCCGCGTCGCCCTCGCGTCCGCCGGTCTTCTAGCTGCGAACCAGCGGCTTGTACTTGATGCGGTGCGGCTGGTCGGCGTCGGTGCCGAGGCGGCGATGCCGGTCGAGTTCGTAATCCTGGTAGTTGCCCTCGAACCATTCGACATGGCTGTCGCCCTCGAAGGCCAGCATGTGAGTGGCGATGCGGTCGAGGAACCAGCGATCATGGGAGATCACGACGGCGCAACCGGCATATTCGACCAGCGCCTCTTCGAGCGCGCGCAAGGTGTCGACGTCGAGGTCGTTGGTCGGCTCGTCGAGCAGCAGCACGTTGGCGCCGCTCTTCAGCATCTTGGCGAGGTTGACGCGGTTGCGCTCACCGCCAGAGAGCTGGCCGACCTTCTTCTGCTGGTCGGCACCCTTGAAGTTGAACGAGCCGCAATAGGCGCGGCTGGACACTTCCTTGGTGCCGAGCTTGATGATGTCGAGGCCGCCCGAGAGCTCCTCCCACACGGTCTTGTTCGGGTCGAGCGTCTCGCGGCTCTGGTCGACGTAGCCCAGCTTCACCGTCGGGCCGACCGAGAAGGTGCCGCTGTCGGGCTTGTCCTGGCCGGTGATCATTTTGAACAGCGTGGTCTTGCCAGCGCCGTTGGGGCCGATGACGCCGACGATGCCGCCCGGCGGCAGGTTGAAGGTGAGGTTGTCGATCAGCAGCCGGTCGCCGAAGCCCTTGGTGATGCCCTCGGCGCGGATGACATGGTCGCCGAGGCGCGGGCCGGCGGGGATGACGATCTGCGCCCGGTCGAGCGTCTGCTGGCTGTCTTCCTCGACCATGCGCTCGTAGGCGGCAATACGCGCCTTGCTCTTGGAGCGACGGGCCGAGGGGCTGGTGCCCATCCATTCGAGCTCGCGCTGCATGGTGCGGCGGCGGGCGTCGGCGGTCTTTTCTTCAAGCTCGAGGCGCTTGTCCTTCTGCTTCAGCCAGGACGAATAGTTGCCTTCCCACGGGATGCCGGCGCCGCGGTCGAGTTCGAGGATCCAGCCCGCGACGTTGTCGAGGAAGTAGCGATCGTGGGTCACGGCCACGACGGTGCCGGGGAACTCTGCGAGATGGCGCTCCAGCCAGGCCACCGACTCGGCGTCGAGATGGTTGGTCGGCTCGTCGAGCAGCAGCATGTCGGGCTTGGAGAGCAGCAGGCGGCACAGCGCCACGCGGCGCTTCTCGCCGCCAGAGAGCTTGTCGACGTTCGCGTCGGACGGCGGGCAGCGCAGCGCGTCCATGGCGATCTCGACAGTGCGGCCGAGGTCCCAGCCGTTGCCGGCATCGATCTTCTCCTGAAGCTCGGCCTGCTCGGCGATCAGCTTGTCCATGTCGGCGTCGGGATCGGAGAAGGCGTTCGACACTTCCTCGAAGCGCGCCAGCGCCTTCGCCATGTCGCCGGCGCCGTCCATGACGTTGCCCAGCACGTCCTTGGCGGGGTCGAGGCCCGGCTCCTGCTCCAGCAGGCCCACCTTCACGCCCTCGGCCGCCCAGGCCTCGCCGGTGAAATTGTCGTCGCGGCCGGCCATGACCTTGAGCAGGGTCGACTTGCCCGAGCCGTTGAGGCCGAGCACGCCGATCTTGGCGCCGGGCAGGAACGACAGCCAGATGTCCTTCAGGACCTGCTTGCCGCCGGGAAAGGTCTTGTTCAGACCCTTCATCACGTAGATGTACTGGTAAGAAGCCATTCTGATTCCTTGGGTTGCGGAGCTTGTAGCGGCCCCGCCCAGACGGTTCAATGACGGCCGGGAGAAACGCGCACGCATGCTGGTGGAACCGGCTGTCCTGGCCCTGTCGCTGGCCTATCTGGGGCTTCTGTTCGCCGTGGCCTATTTCGGCGACCGGCACATGCGCGACTGGTCGCGCAGCCCGATGGCGCCGGTCGTCTACGGCCTGTCCCTGGCCATTTATTGCACCTCCTGGACCTTCTATGGCGCGGTCGGGCGAGCGGCGACGTCGGGCATCGACTTCATCCTGATCTATACCGGCCCGGTCCTGGTCGTGACCCTGGGCTACCCGATGCTGCGCAAGATGGTCCGGCTGGCCAAGCAGCATAACGTCACCTCGATCGCCGATTTCCTGGCCTCGCGCTACGGCAAGAGCCGCGCCGTTGGTGTCACCGCTACGCTTTTCGCCACGGTGGGCGTGCTGCCCTACATCGCGCTGCAGCTCCAGGCTGTGTCCTCGTCCTTCCGCACCATTGCCGCGCCTTCACCGTGGGTCGGCGGCGCGCCCGGTGTCGTGCATGTCGACACCTCGCTGATCGTGGCGGCGCTGATGGCGCTGTTCACCATCCTCTTTGGGGTGCGCAATGTGCAGGCCTCCGAGCAGCATCGCGGCATGATGCTGGCGATCGCCTTCGAATCGGTGGTGAAGCTGCTGGCGCTGCTGGCGGTCGGACCTTTCGTGGTCTGGTTCCTGTTCGATGGCCCGTCCGACATGGTCGCGCGCCTGGCCGAAGCGCCGGCCGTGGCCGATCGGTTGACGCGCGAGGCCACGCCGCTCACCTGGGTGGTGACGTCGCTGCTCTCGGGCATGGCCTTCCTCTGCCTGCCGCGCCAGTTCCATGTCGCCGTCGTTGAGCACGACCATCCCGCGAGCCTGAAGACGGCGCGCTGGCTGTTCCCGGTCTATCTCGTTCTGATCAATCTGTTCGTCATTCCGATCGCGGCGGCGGGTCTGCTGCTGCTGGGGCCGCAGGTCAGTCCCGACCTCTACGTGCTGAAGCTGCCCCTGGTCGGCGGCGAGGGCTGGCTGTCGGCTTTCGTCTTCATCGGCGGCCTGTCGGCGGCGACGTCGATGGTGATCGTGGCCTGCATGGCGTTGTCGGGCATGATCGGCAACGAGCTCCTGATGCCCTACCTGCTGAAGCGGCAGGCGGGCGTCGCGCGCGACATGGGCCCGCTGGTCGTGCTGGTGCGCCGCGCCGCTGTCGTGCTGATCCTGATGGCGGGCTACGCCTACGAGCGCATCATCTCGGGCTACCTGCCGCTCGCCTCAATCGGTCTCATCTCGTTCTGCGCCGTCGCCAACTTTGCGCCGGGGCTCGTGCTCGGCCTCTACTGGCAGCGCGCGCACCGGTTCGGCGTCGTGGCGGGCCTGGCCGGCGGCTTCGTCGTCTGGCTCTACGCCCTGCTGCTGCCGACCCTGCACCAGGGGGCAGGGGATGGCCCGGTGGCGCCGTTCATGCCCTGGCTGCCCGAGCCACTGGCCGCGCTCGATCCGGTGCTGCAGGGCTTCGTGGTCTGTCTCGTCGTCAACACGCTGCTGCTGGTCGGCGTGTCGCTGGCCATTCGCCCGGTCGGGCGCGACCGCGAACAGGCCGACGCCTTTGTGCTGGGCGCGGAGCCCGAGCCGCCGTCGCGCCGCACGCCCGCCGCGGCGGCCCGCATAGAAGAGCTTCGGCAGCTGCTGGCGCGTTTCGTCGGCGTCGAGCGCGCGGCCCGCGCTTTGTCGGGCGAGCTTTCGCTGGAGACCGCGCTCGTCCGCACCGAGCGCATGCTGTCAGGTACGTTGGGTGCCGCCTCCGCGCGCATCATCGTGGCGGCGTCGAACCGGCGCGGCCGGCTAATTCCGCGCAGCGCGCGCGCCATCATCGACGAGGCGTCGGAAGCGATCCGCTACAATTACGAGATCCTGCGCAATACGCTCGACCATGTCGGCATGGGCATCGCCGCCTTCGATCGCGAGGGAAGGCTGGAGATCTTCAACGACCGCTTCACCGCGCTGCTGGCGCTCGATGACGATGCCGTGGCGGTGGGCGTGTCGCCGCGCGAGTTCGGCGCCGCGCCCGACGTCGTGGCGCTGCTGCGCCGGCCCGAAGCGCCGCAGACGCATGAGATCGTCACGCGCGACAGTCATGTGATCGAGCTGCGTCTCGATCCGCTGCCGGGCGATGGCTTCGTCGCCACCTGCAACGACGTGACGGCGCGGGTGCACACCGCCCAGGCGCTGCGTGACAGCGACGGCCAGCTTCGCCGCGCCGCCGAGACGCTCGAGCAGCGCGTGGTCGAACGCACCGCCCAGCTCGAGGCCAGCCGTGCCGAGGCGGAAGCGGCCAATCTCGGCAAGACACGCTTCATCGCGGCGGCCAGCCATGACCTGTTGCAGCCGTTGCATGCCGCGCGCCTGTTCACGGCGGCGATGATCGACCGCGACCCGCGCAACGATCTCGGCGGCAAGATCGATGCGAGCCTCGGCGCGGTCGAATCGCTGCTCGACGCGCTGCTCGACATCTCCAAGCTCGACGCCGGCGCCTTCAAGCCGGAGAAGCGGCCGTTCGCGCTGCAGCCCTTGTTCGAATCGCTCGCCACCGCCTTCGCGCCGACGGCGGCGCGGCGCGGCGTCGAGCTGGTGGTCGTGCCGACGCAGGCTTTCGTCGACACCGATCCGTCGTTCCTGCGCCGTATCCTGCAGAACCTGCTGTCGAATGCGCTGCGCTACGGCCATGCCGAGGGCCGGCCGGCGCGGGTGCTGCTGGGCTGCCGGCGCGACGGCGATTCCTTGCGCATCGAGGTGCGCGACAACGGGCCGGGCATCGCGCCCGACAAACAGGCGTTGATCTTCGACGAGTTCGTGCGGCTGCAGCCCGAGGACGAGGGGCCGCGTGAGGAGCGGGGGCTGGGCCTCGGCCTTGCCATCGTCGACCGCATCGCGCGCATGCTCGACCTGCCTGTCTCACTTTCTTCGGAGCTGGGACGCGGCTCGACCTTCTCGATCACCGTGCCGCGCGTCGCGCCGGTCGTGGCCTCGCCGGTCATGACGCCGGCACCGCAGCCATTGCCCTCGATCGAGGCCGAGAGCTTCGTGCTCTGCCTCGACAACGAACTGCGCGTACGCGAGGCGATGGCGGCGTTGCTGGGCGGATGGGGCTGCAACGTCGCGACGGCAGCCTCGCAAGCTGACGCGCTCGACGCCGTAGAGCGCGCCGGCCGCTTGCCCGACCTGGTACTGGCCGACCTCCATCTCGACGAGGGCGCCGACGGGCTCGATGCCGTGGTCGCGATGCGCGCGGTCTGGGGCCGTGCCGTGCCGGCGGCTTTGGTGACCGCCGACCGCGACCCGATGCTGAGGTTGAGGGCACGCGCACAGCAGGTCGAACTGCTGCACAAGCCGGTCAAGCCGGCATCCTTGCGCGCGTTGTTGAGGTTGCGCAGCTCCGCGGCGGGGCGGCTTACGGCCTGACCGTCTCCGCCGCCGGCAACGCGAGCCCGCGCGCTTCGATCACCGCCTGGGTTCGCGAGCGGACGCCGAGCTTGCGCAGGATCACCGTCACATGCGCCTTCACGGTCGCCTCGCCGACGCCGAGCTTGTGGGCGATCTGCTTGTTCTGGTCGCCTTGGACCATCAGCGCCAGCACGCGCCATTGCTGCGGCGTGAGCTGAGCGGCGCGCTGGGCGAAGGTGTCGGCCGTTGTGCCCTCGGGCGGGGCGAAGATCTCGCCGGCCAGCACGGCGCGCACGATGGCGGCGATCTCGTCGAGCGGCGCGGACTTGTCGATATAGGCCGAGGCGCCGAATTCGAAGGTGCGGCGTACGGTGGTGGCCTCGCGCGCGGCCGAGACGACGACGATCGGCACGGTCGGATGCTCGGCGCGCAAGCGGCCGAGGCCGGTGAGACCGTCCATGCCGGGCATGTCGAGGTCGAGCAGCACCGCGTCGGTCTCGGGTTCGCGATCCAGAACGGCCTTCGCCTGGTCGAGTGTGCCCGCCATGCCGAACCGCGCACCCGGAAAGGATTGCCCCAGCGCTGAAGCCAGCGCATCGCGGACCATCGGATGGTCGTCGGCGATCAGGAAGGACAGGGCGGTTTCCCCGGGCATCGATTCTCTTCGCGATTCTTCTTTGCTGCGGCGCGGTAGAAAATGCTGCGACGCACTCTACGCACCCTTGGACCTTGGTCGAATTGCAGCACACAGCGCGTGCGAATTACACAAGAATCAAGTTGGGGTCCGTGTATGGGCACCCACGATATCTTGGGGAGAAACGCATATGGCCGTAGCAGGCACCGCAAGCGATCGCGCACGTCCGATGACGCGCGAAGAGAGGAAGGTGATCCTCGCCTCCTCCGTCGGCACCATCTTCGAATGGTATGACTTCTATCTCGCCGGCGCGCTTGCCGCGAACATTGCCGCCAACTTCTTCACCGGCGTCAATCCGACCGCCGCCTTCATCTTCACCCTGCTGGGCTTCGCCGCCGGCTTCGCGGTCCGTCCGTTCGGCGCGCTGTTCTTCGGCAGCCTGGGCGACCTGATCGGCCGCAAGTACACCTTCCTCGTGACGATGACCCTGATGGGCATCGCGACCTTCGTGGTCGGCCTGCTGCCGGGCTACGCCTCGATCGGCATCGCAGCACCCGTCCTGTTCATCGCCTGCCGCCTGCTCCAGGGCTTGGCGCTGGGCGGCGAGTATGGCGGCGCCGCGACCTACGTCGCCGAGCATGCGCCGCACGATCGCCGCGGCTTCTACACCTCGTGGATCCAGACGACGGCGACCGTCGGTCTCTTCCTGTCGCTGATCGTCGTCGTTGCGCTGCGTCTCGCGCTCACGCCCGAGCAGTTCGCGGCTTGGGGCTGGCGCGTGCCGTTCCTGCTGTCGATCATCCTGCTGGGCGTCTCCATCTGGATCCGACTGCAGCTCCAGGAGTCGCCGGCGTTCCAGCGCATGAAGTCCGAGGGCAAGGGGTCCAAGACCCCGCTGCGCGAGGCCTTCGGCGTGTGGAAGAACGCCAAGATCGCGCTCATCGCCCTGTTCGGCGGCACCGCCGGCCAGGCGGCGGTCTGGTACACGGGCCAGTTCTACGCCCTGTTCTTCCTGACCCAGACCCTGAAGCTCGATGCCACGACGTCGAACATCGTGATCGCGGTGGCGCTGGCCATCGGCACGCCGTTCTTCATCTTCTTCGGCTGGCTGTCGGACAAGATCGGCCGCAAGCCGATCATCCTCGCGGGCTGTGCGCTCGCCATGGTCACTTACTTCCCGCTGTTCCACGCGCTCTCGAACGCGGTGAACCCGGCGCTGGAGCAGGCGATCCAGAAGTCGCCGGTCGTCGTGACCGCCGACCCGAATGAGTGCTCGTTCCAGTTCAACCCGACGGGCACCTCAGCCTTCACCAGCTCGTGCGACATCGCCAAGTCGTTCCTCGCGCGCAACTCGGTGAACTACTCCAACGCGTCGGCTCCGGCCGGCACGCCGGCGACGATCAAGATCGGCGACAAGGTCATCACGTCGTTCGACAAGGCCAAGGCCGGTGCCGAGGGCGCCGCCAAGGAGCGGGCGTTCAACGCCGAGGCGACCGCGGCCATCCGCGCCGCCGGCTACCCGGCCACGGCCGATCCGAAGCAGATCAACATGACGATGGTCATCGTCATCCTGACCATCCTCGTGATCTACGTGACGATGGTGTACGGCCCGATCGCGGCCCTGCTGGTCGAGCTCTTCCCGACCCGCATCCGCTACTCCGGCATGTCGTTGCCGTACCATATCGGCAACGGCTGGTTCGGCGGCTTCCTGCCCCCGACCGCCTTCGCCATCGTGGCGGCGACCGGCAACATCTACTCCGGCCTGTGGTACCCGATCGTGATCGCCGGCATGACCCTCGTGGTCGGCCTGTTCCTGATGCCGGAGACCAAGGATCGCGACATCTACGCCGAGGACTGACACGCAGTCTGCGGAAACACTTGAAGCCATAAAAGACCGGCGGTTCCCCAGGGGGCCGCCGGTTTCTTTTTGAGCTTTTGCCGCTCTTCGTTCAGGATTGGGCCATGAATCTCGACGCCATTTCCATCGGCCGCAATCCGCCCGATGACGTGAACACCATCATCGAAGTGCCGATCGGTGGCGAGCCGATCAAGTACGAGATGGACAAGGCCGCCGGCACCCTCGTGGTCGACCGCTTCCTCTACACGCCCATGCGCTACCCGGGGAATTACGGCTTCGTGCCGCATACCCTGTCGGACGACGGCGATCCGATCGACGTGCTGGTCGCCAACACCCGGCCGATCATCGCCGGCGCGGTGATCAACGTGCGGCCGATCGGCGTGCTGCGCATGGAGGACGATGGCGGCGGCGACGAGAAGATCATCGCGGTTCCGTCGTCGAAGGTCACGCAGCGCTACGTGCATGTGAAGACCTACACCGACCTGCCGGAGATCACGCGCCAGCAGATCGAGCACTTCTTCATCCACTACAAGGACCTCGAGCCCGGCAAGTGGGTGAAGCTGCTCGGCTGGGGCGATGTCGCCGAGGCCCGCCAGCTCATCACCGAGGCGATCGAGCGGGCCAAGAAGAAGCGCTGACCGGCGCCGCGTCGCGCCCGGCTATGCGGAAATTGTTACGCGAATTCTCTCCGAGGTCCTGACTTCAAACTGTTAGATTGCGCAAGCAATCTGCAAGAAGTGCGTACAAGGGGGAGCTTCGTGGGGGAGAGAAAAATGCGGGACGCCACGAGCGTCCGCAGCGGCGTGGCTATTGTCCTGATCGGCGTGTCGAGTGTAGGCCTGTTTTCCGGATCGGCGCACGCCCAGCTCGCTTTCAAGACCTATCAGTACGGCACGAGCCAGATCACGACCGTCACCGGCATCCGCGGCGACAACATGACGGGCAACTTCTCGTATCCCGGCGGCACGGGCGGCTTGCTGTTCGGTTTGAACTCGGGTGCCGTCTCGGCGTTCCCGTATGCGATCGCGGGCAGCAGCTCCAACTATCCCAACGCCACCAGCAGCACGCCGTACGGCCCGAGCTTCGGCTCGTCGGCCGGCATCCTGCGCGTCGTCGGCAGCTACATCACCGCGGCGTCCAATCCCTACGATATCGGCTATCTGTTCGATGCGGCGGCGGCGCCCGGATCGCAGCTCACGTCGCTGCAATTCCCCAGCAGCCCCGGCAACCAGACCCTCTACACGATCGCGCACAGCAATTTCGGCAATCAGGTCGTCGGCAACTACGACACGATGCTCGCGACCGGCAATGCCTTCCTCTACGACATTCCGAGCGCGACCTTCACGAATATCAACAAGCCGGGCGCGGTCAGCACCACGGCCTATGGTGTCTACGGCAACAGGATCGCCGGCGGTTACGCCGATCCGACCTTGCACGGCTACATCTACAATCAGTCGACCAGCACCTTCACGAGCTACGATGCGCCGGGCGCCGTCGTCACGCATTTCGAAGGCATCACCAGCGGCGGTCGGGCCAACACCTATAACCTCGTCGCCGACTCCTTCGACATCAACGGCACTCAGCACGCCTGGGCTGTCCATGTCGATGCGGCGGGCGTCGCGACCTGGACGGAGATCGCCGTGCCAGGGGGCCTGGTGACGTCGGGCAATTCGACCTACGGCGGCTATGTCATCGGTGTCTATGTCGAGAATGGCGTCACGAAGGCCTACTCGGTCTACGTCCCCGGCCTCTACAATCCTGTCACCAACTCGGCCAACCTGACGTCCAGCGTCGCCGGCGCGGTGGCGATCAACGGCGCGGGCGACGACGTCGTCAACAACGGCTCGATCCAGATGTCGGGCACCAACGCCATCGGCATCAGCAACGGCACCTACGGCGTCGTGACCAACTACGGCACGGTCGGCGTGACGGGCGTGGGCGGCACGGCCGTGCAGATGACGGGCGATTTCAGCACGCTGCTGAACGCCGGCACGATCAACGCCGCGCCCGGCGGCTACGCCATCCAGACCGACGGCACCGCCGTGGGCTCGCTGGTCGTCAACAACGGCACCATCAACGGCCTGGTTTCGATCGCGGCCGGTCCCGATGCCCGTTTCGAGAACAGCGGCTGGATGGGCATCAGCGCGGCTGGCGCAGGTGCCACGCACCAGATCAGCGGCACCTTCGTGCAGACGGCTGTCGGCACGATGGGCATTCGCGTGTCGCCGACCGCAGCCGACAGACTCCAGGTGGACGGCACCGCGAGACTGGGCGGCGGCCTGCAGGTCATCGGCCAGCCCGGTACCTTCGCGCCACGTTCCACCTACACGATCGTGACCGCAACCGGCGGCCTGAGCGGCGCCTTTCAATCGGCGGTCAGCACCTTGCCGTTCCTGATCCCGACCCTGAGCTACGACGCCAACAACGCCTATCTCACCCTGCAGGTCGGCGGCTTCTCGCAGGCCGCGGCCACGCCCAACCAGGCGGCGGTGGGCGCGGTGATCGACGCCACGGCGCCGACGGCGACCGGCAACTACGCAACCGTCGTCACCGCGCTCGGCGGGCTGTCGACGCAGCAGGGCCAGGCGGCGCTGAACGCCATCAGCGGCCAGAACTATTCCGGCTTCTCCAGCTCGATGGTGCAGGGCATCCAGCTCTTCCTGGGCAACTTCTCAGGACAGACGAGTGGCGGCGGCAGCCTGAACGGTTCCAACCGCGTGGCAGTGGCCGAAGCCTGCGACGTCGCCTGCGATGCCGGCACGCCCGCCTTGTGGGGTGTCTGGGGCGGTGCGCTGGGCGGCCTCGGCACGATCAGCAACGGCGGCAGCAACAGCGGCGCACTCACCTACAGCGCGGGCGGTTTCGCCGGCGGCATCGATCGCCTCGTTTCCCAGAGCGTGCGCGTCGGCGTCACGGTGGGTTACCAGAACGCCAATCAGTGGGTCGGCGGCTTCAGCGGCATGGGCAGTTCCGATACCGTCCAGGGCGGCCTCTACGCGAACTACAGCGAAGGCAAGGTCTACGCCGATGCCATCGCCGGCTACGCCTACAGCGGCAACCGCATGACGCGCAGCATCATCATCCCCGGCCTCGCGGCGCGCACGGCGACCGGCACGACCGGCGCCAACCAGTTCTATGGCCAGATCGAAGGCGGCTATCGCTTCGACCTGCCGGGTTCGGCCGAAACCTTCCTGACGCCGTTCGTGCGGCTGCAGGCCTATACCGGCATCCAGAACGCCTTCACCGAGACGGGCGCGGGATCGCTCAATCTCTCGGTCGCGCAGCAGACGACGAATTCGTTCCGCAGCGTCATCGGCGCCCAGCTCGGCGGCGCGCTCGACCTGGGCTGGCGCGACCGGCTCACCGCGAAGGTTCGGCTGGGCTGGAGCCATGAATATGCCGACACGTCGCGTCCGGTGACGGCGTCGTTCGCCGGTGCACCGGTGGCGCCGTTCACGACCTACGGTGTGGCGCCGCAGCGCGACGGCGCCGTGCTGGGCTTTGCCGCCAATACCGCCATCGCCGAGTCGACCTCGATTTACGTCCGCTACGATGGCCAATTCTCCGGCCAGGACAATGCGCACGCCTTCACGGCCGGCTTCCGCATGACCTGGTAGAGCGGCTATATCCTCGCCGGAAAATCCATGACGGCGAGGAATACAAGCCAATGAGCGGCGACGGTTCGGCAGGCCAGGGCGGCCCGGAGAAGCATCAGTTCCAGGCCGAGGTGGCCGAGCTCCTCAATCTGATGATCCATTCGGTCTATTCCGAGACCGATGTCTTCCTGCGCGAGCTGGTGTCGAACGCGTCCGACGCCTGCGACAAGGTCCGCTACGAGGCCATCGCCCGGCCGGAGCTGCTGGCCGGCGACGAGCGGCTGGCCATCCGGATCAAGCCGGATGCCGAAGCCAAGACGCTCACCATCGCCGACAACGGCATCGGCATGGACCGGCAGGAGCTTGTCGACAATCTCGGCACCCTGGCGCGCTCGGGCACCAAGGCCTTCCTGAAAGGGCTGAAGGACGCCAAGGACGGGCTGGGCCTCATCGGCCAGTTCGGCGTCGGCTTCTACGCCGCCTTCATGGTCGCCGACCGCATCGAGGTGACGAGCCGCCGGGCCGGCTCAGCCGAGGCCTGGACGTGGACGTCCGCCAGCGGCGCGGGCTTCGAGGTCGCGGCGGCGACGCCGGAACAGGCGGCACGCGTGACGCGTGGCACGGAGATCGTGCTGCATCTCAAGGAAGACGCCGCGCGCTACCTCCAGCCCTACGAGCTGGAGCGCATCGTGCGCACCTATTCCGATCATGTGCTGTTTCCGATCGAGCTGATCGACGACAAGGGCGAGGCGCGCCAGATCAATGCCGCGAGCGCGCTGTGGCAGCGCTCCAAGTCCGAGGTGAAGCCGGAAGACTACACGCAGGCCTATCGGTCGATCGCGATGGCCTTCGACGAGCCGGCGTTGACTCTGCACTATAAGGTCGAGGGACGGCAGTCCTATGCGGTGCTGCTGTTCGTGCCCAGCACGCCGCCGTTCGATCTCACCGATCCCGCACGCAAGGGACGAGTGAAGCTCTACGTTCGCCGCGTCTACATCACCGACGATGCCGAGCTGCTGCCCGCTTACTTGCGCTTCGTGCGCGGCGTCGTCGACAGCGAGGACCTGCCGCTCAACCTGTCCCGCGAAATGCTGCAGAACAATCCGCAGGTCCGCCAGATCCGCAACGGTCTGGTCGGCCGTGTCCTGTCCGAGCTGGAAAGCACGGCCGCGAAGGATGCCGACGGCTTTGCGAAGATCTGGGAAACGTTCGGCTCGATCCTGAAGGAAGGTCTCTACGAAGATGGCGAACGCCGCGCGCAGATCCTGGGCCTCGCACGCTTCGCCTCGACCGCCGGCGATACGCCGCGCACGATCAAGGAGTATGTGGCCGACCTCAAACCGAACCAGACCGAGATCTACTATCTCGTGGGCGACAGTCTCGATCGCCTGAAGTCCAATCCGAAGCTGGAGGCGGCGAAGGCGCGCGGCGTCGAGGTGCTGCTGCTGACCGATCCGGTCGATGCCTTCTGGACGACCCTGCCGCAGGAGTTCGACGGCAAGCCGCTCAAGTCGCTGAGCCAGGGCGAAGTGGACTTCGGCCTGATCCCGCTCGTCGAAGCGGAGAAGGCAAAGGACGACAGCGCTGCCGATGCGGAGGACGATGCCTCCACGCTGGCGATGGCGAAGGACGTGCTGGGCGATCGGGTCGCCGAGGTGCGGGCTTCGACGCGACTCACGGAAAGTGCCTCCTGCCTGGTGGCGAGTGCGCAGGGCAGGGACCGCGAACTCGAACGCATGCTCGAGCGCCAGAACCGCGGCAGCGGCGCCAAGCCGATCCTCGAGCTCAACATGAAGCACGCAATGGTCAAGGCTCTGGGTGCGGCGAAGAAGGAAGAGCGCAAGCAGGATGTCGACGATCTCGCGAACCTGCTGCTCGATCAGGCTTGCATCCTCGACGGCGAAATCCCGTCCGATCCGGCCGCCTTCGCCCGCCGTCTCAACGACTATGTCGTGCGCGCCTTGCGCGGAGCCAGATAGCCCGAGCCGGCATGAGAGCTTTCGTTTCGGCGTGCAATGGATTGGTGCCGATTGCGCTTGTCGAGCAATGCGCGGTGCCTGAAGAGTCCCGCCACAGTCGACAAGAACTGCAATGTGACGGAGGAAGCTACATGTCTACGAATGTGACCATTCGGCGCCGGACTTTCCTGGGCGCCGCCGCAGCCGCCGGCACCTTGGCCGCGCCGGCGATCGGACGCGCCCAGGCCTGGCCGAACAAGCCCGTGCGCGTGGTCAACGCCTACAGCGCCGGCGGAACCGCGGACGTCGTTTGCCGCATCTACTGCCAGGCGCTGGGCGAGAAGCTCGGCCAGTCCTTCACCGTCGACAACAAGCCGGGTGCCGCAGGCACCATCGCCGCCCAGATCGTGGCGCGCGCGCCCAACGACGGCTACACGCTGCTCTACGACGCCACCGCCCAGTCGGTGAACCCGTCGCTGTTCGCGGGCAAGCTCTCCTACGACACGCAGCGCGATCTTCTGCCGATCGCCCAGACGATGATCACGCCGGTCACGCTGGTGCGCAACGCGCAGTTCCCAGCCAAGACGATCCCCGAACTGATCGCGCTCGCCAAGGCCAAGCCGGGCACGCTCGACTGCGCCTCGACCGGCGTCGGCACGGTGCAGCATGTCTCGCTCGAGCTGCTGAACCAGAAGGCCGGCATCAAGATCAACCACGTGCCCTACAAGGAGATGGGCTCGGTCCGGAACGACCTGTTCGCCGGCCGCATTCCGCTCCTGTTCAACAACGTCCCCGGCACGGTCGCGCTGCTCACGTCGAAGGACGTGTCGTGCATGGCCCACACCGGGCCGAAGCCGGTCGACGTGCTGCCGGGCGTGCCGGCGATCTCGGAAGTCCTGCCGGGCTTCGAGACCTGGGAATGGAACGGCATGTTCGCGCCGGCCGGCACCGATCCCGCGCTGATCTCGCGCCTCAACACCGAGGTCAACACGGTCATGAAGATGGAGAGCGTGGCCAAGCGGCTGGCCGAGCTGGGTGCGCTGACGCAGCCCAACACGGTGGCCGAGTTCGTGGCCTTCCGCGAGAAGCAGATCGCCTTCTTCGCCGAGATGGTGAAGAGCGCCGACATCCGCATCGAATAGGGAGCGACGACGATGGCCGAGAATGATCCGCTGCTCGGCCATGGCCGGCAGATCATCGTGCGCGAAGACTGGCTCGGGCTGACCGAGGAACCGATTCTCGAACCTGGCCTGCCCATCGTCGATCCGCATCACCATCTCTGGGAGCGGGACGGAGGACACTCCTACCTGCTGCCGCACCTGCTGGCCGATACGGCGAGCGGCCACGACATCCGCGCGACCATCTTCGTCCAGTGCGGCGAGATGTATCGCGCCTCTGGACCAGCCGACGAGCAGTCGCTCGGCGAGACCGAGTTCGTAACCGGCGCCGCGGCGGTGAGCGCAAGCGGCCGCCACGGGCCGACGCGCGCCTGTGCCGGCATCATCGGTATGGTCGACCTCACGCTGGGCGACCGGGTCGAGCCGCTGCTGGAGAAGCATCGCGCCATTGCCGGCGGTCGCTTCTGCGGCATACGTAATCGCACCGCCTGGCATCCGTCGCCCGACGTCACGTCCAACCTGGTGATGAAGCCGCCGGGCCCGCTCGAGCATCCGTCCTTCGCCGACGGCGCGCGGAGGCTCGCGAAGCAGGGGCTGCCGCTCGACGTCTGGGGCTATCACACGCAGCTCCCGCACGTGATCAAGCTGGCGCGCGCGGTGCCCGAACTGACCCTCGTTGTCGACCATTGCGGCGGTCCGCTGGGCATCGGTCCGTTCCGCGGCAAACAGGCCGAGGTCTTCCCCGGGTGGAAGGAAAGCATCCTGGAACTGGCGGCGCTGCCCAACGTGCATGTGAAGCTGGGTGGCCTCACCATGTTCGTGAACGGCTTCGACTTTCACAAGCTGCCGAAGCCGCCGGGCTCGGAAGCGCTCGCGCAGACCTGGGCTCCCTACATCGAGACCTGCATCGAGGCGTTCGGCGCGAACCGCTGCATGTTCGAGAGCAACTTCCCGGTCGACAAGGGCCAGTGCAGCTACCCGATCCTCTGGAATGCGCTGAAGCGTCTCGCCGCCGGCGCGGGGGCGGGCGAGAAGACCGACCTGTTCAGTGGCACGGCCATGCGCACCTATGGGCTCGATCGTCTTCCTGAAGCTCTGGCCATCGACCTGGGGGCAAAATAGAGCCCGCACGCGACGCCGGCAGCGCGGTTGAAGTGAAGGCCGCGGCGGTTACGACCCTTACAGACAGGGCGAACGTCATGTTCCGGACGCAGCCGCGGGCCAATCGGTTGCAATTTGTTGGTGAGTAGCGACCTTCTGCACTAAACATATCGCCATTAGGACCCTGGGGGGTGCTGCTGGGGAGCAGCTTCGTCCGGCCCGATCCCGAGCCGCGTGTGAGCGGCGGTTTGTATTGGGGGCTGCACGTGGCATTTCCGGCGAACATCAATCTGTCGTCGCTCGGCGGCACGACCGGCTTCACCTTCCTGACCCCAACGGGTTATGGCGCGATCGTCGCATCGGCGGGCGACGTCAACGGCGACGGTTTCGCCGACATGATCCTGGGCTCGCCGCACAGCACCCCTAACGGGGCCGATTCCGGCGCCAGCTACGTGGTGTTCGGCAAGGCCGGCGGCTTCGGCACCTATATCGACCCGGTGACCCTGAACGGCAGCGATGGCTTCATCCTGAACGGCGTCGCGGCGTCCGACTTCAGCGGCTGGTCGGTGGCGTCGGCCGGCGACGTCAATGGCGACGGCGTGGCCGACATCATCATCGGCGCGCCGCTGGCCGACGCGAACGGCGTCGATTCCGGTGCGAGCTATGTCGTGTTCGGCAAGACCGGGGGCTTCGCGGCGGCGATGGATCTTTCCGCCCTGAACGGCACCAACGGATTCCGGCTGAGCGGCGCCGCAGCCGGCGAACATGCCGGCCGGTCGGTCGCGTCCGCGGGCGACGTCAACGGCGACGGCTATGACGACCTGATCGTCGGCGCCGAGGGGGCCCAGGGCAACGCTGCCGGTTCGGGCGCGAGCTACGTGGTGTTCGGCAAGGCCGGCGGTTTCGCCGCCAACGTCGATCTCGGCGGCCTCGACGGCACGACGGGCTTCAAGCTGTCGGGCGTGGCAACAGGTGACAAGGCGGGCATGTCCGTCGCCTCCGCGGGCGACGTCAACGGCGACGGCTACGACGACCTGATCGTGGGCGCCTATGGCGTGGACGGACCCGACGCCGATGTCGGCGCGACCTATGTGGTATTCGGCAAGGCGTCGGTATTCGACGCCAATCTCGATCTATCGACGCTCGATGGCGCCAACGGCTTCCGGCTCAAGGGCGTCCTGGGGATGGGCTGGGCCGGCGCCTCGGTCGCGTCGGCCGGCGACGTCAATGGCGACGGCTTCGACGACCTGATCGTCGGATCCCCGATGGTCGGCGGCAGCCATGCCGGCGCGGTCTATGTGATGTTCGGCAAGGCCTCGGGATTTGCCGCAAGCGTCGATCTCAATCCGAACGGCACCGACGGTTTCAGGCTGAACGGGGTGCCGGGCCCCAGCTACACCGGTCTTTCGGTCTCGTCGGCCGGCGACGTCAATGGCGATGGCTTCGACGACCTGATCGTCGGTCAACCTGGGGACGACAGTAGCGGCGGCTTCAGCTTCGTCGTGTTCGGAAAGGCGTCGGGCTTCGCCGCCACGGTCGCTCTCGCCAGCACGTCCAACGGCACCGCTGGGTTCGCAATGTCGAACTCCGCGATGACCTATGGCATCGGCGCGTCGGTTTCGTCGGCGGGCGATGTGAACAGCGACGGCTTCGACGATCTGCTGGTCAGCGGCGGAGCCGGTCCGAGCTACGTGGTGTTCGGCGGACCGTCCGGAACCTCGTCGGTACCGGGGACCCCCGCTGCGCCGGTGACGACGACCGGCACCCCGGCGGCCGAAGTGTTCACCGGCGGCAGCGGCAACGACGTGCTGACGGGTGGCGGCGGGGCCGACGTGTTCCATGCCGGCGCGGGCGACGATACGATCGTGGTCGCCGATCTCGACTTCGCGCTGGTCGACGGCGGCGGGGGCTTCGACACGCTGAAGCTCGACAATGGCGGGGTGGGCGGCATGGTGCTCGACCTCACCGATCCCGCGATGCGCGCAAAGATTCAGGACATCGAGCGCATCGACATCACCGCGCCGGGGAACTGGACGATCGTGGTCGACGAGGCCTCGATCCTGGGCGACGGCTTCGTATCCGGTGGCAAGCACACGCTGCAGATCGACGCCGGCGCCTGGATGGGTGGCTACGACGATGCGGTCCAGTTCAAGGGGCTCGGCTGGCAGCAGCTCTCGAATACCGACCACGGCGGCTATTCCTTCCTGCGCTACACGCTCGGCAACGCCGTCGTCGAGGTCGACTCCTACATGAGCGTGTCGTTCGCGCAGACGCTCAGCCTCGCGGACCTGAACGGCGCCGACGGCGGCAAGCTCACGGGCGCGACGGGCGACCAGAGCGCCTGGTCGGTCGCGTCGCTGGGCGACGTGAACGGCGACGGCTTCGAGGACTTCATCGTCGGCGCCACGGGCGCCGATCCGCACGGCACCGATTCGGGCACGGCCTATGTCGTGTTCGGCAAGGCCTCGGGTGTCGGCCCGAGCTTCGATCTCTCGACCCTCGACGGCACGACCGGCTTCAAGCTGGCGGGCGTCGCTGCGGGCGACCTGGCCGGCTTCTCGGTGTCCTCGGCCGGCGACGTGAACGGTGACGGCTTCGCCGACATCTTCGTGGGCGCCGCCTATGCCGATCCGCACGGCGCCAATTCCGGCGCGGCCTATGTCGTGTACGGCAAGGCGTCGGGCTTCGGCGCCACGGTCGATCTCTCCGGCCTGAATGGCACCACCGGCTTCAAGCTGAGCGGCGTCGCAGCGGGCAATCTCGCGGGATATTCGGTCTCGTCGGCGGGCGACGTGAACGGCGACGGTTTCGACGACATCTTCGTCGGCGCGCCGCATGCCCATAACGGCGAGTATGGCGGCGCCAACGGCGGCCGCAGCTACGTGGTGTTCGGCAAGGAAGGCGGTTTTGGCGCCAACCTCGACCTGTCGACCCTGGACGGTACCAACGGCTTCAGTATCCCGGGCTTCCTGCAGTCGGGCACCGCGGTCGCGAGCGCCGGCGACGTCAACGGCGACGGGTTCGACGACCTGCTGGTCAGTGTCAAGAACCAGGGCGCTTTCCTGATGTTCGGCAAGGCGTCGGGATTCGCAGCTACGGAGTTCATCACCGGGCTTTACCGGGTGTACGATGGCGGCAGCGGGCTCGCCGCCTCGCTCGCGGGCGCCGGCGACGTCAACGGCGACGGCTATGACGATTACATCGTCGGTGCGCCCTATGCCGACCCCAACGGCGCCCATTCCGGCTCCGCCTATGTCATCTTCGGCAAGGGCACCGATTTCGCCTTCTTCACGAAGACGAGCGATATCGACGGCTGGAACGGCTTCCGCATCGACGGCCTTGCGGCGGGCGACCAGCTCGGCACGTCGGTGGCCTCGGCCGGGGACTTCAACGGTGACGGCTTCGACGACCTGCTGATCGGCGCGCCGGGTTCCGGCAAGACCTACCTGGTGCTGGGCCGCGGCAACTTCTTGGGCAACCCGACCGTCGATCTCACAGGCGGCCTCGCCGCGGGCGTGCTGCGGATCGACGGGCTGGCGGGCGACCTCACGGGCCGCTCGGTCTCCTCGGCCGGCGACGTCAACGGCGACGGCTACGACGACCTGCTGATCGGCGCGCCGTCGGGCAGCTCGGGCGCGGGCGACACCTACATCGTCTACGGCAATCCGCTGAACACGGTCGTGACGACCAGCGGCACCGGCGCGGCCGAAGCGCTGGTGGGCAGCGCCGGCGACGACGTGCTGACCGGCGGCGGTGGCAGGGACTCGTTCCATGGCGGTGCGGGCAACGACCGCATCGTCGTGGGCGATCTCGGTTTCCGGTCGGCCGATGGCGGCACCGGCATCGATACGCTGGCGTTCGGCGGCGGCGGCCTCAGGCTGGAACTCCAGAGGCCGCTGGTTGCGGCGAAGCTTGAGAGCATCGAGCGCATCGACCTCACCGGCTCGGACGACAATATGCTGCGCGTGAACCAGGCCGCCGTGCTGGGCGGCGTCGGCGAGACTGTGGGCGGCAAGCACATCCTCACCGTCGAGGGCAATGCCGGCGACGTGGTGCGGTTCGAGAATTACCAATGGACGCTCGGCGGTTCCTTCACCGACGCGACCGGCACCTTCAATCGCTACGTGTTCGGCAACGCCGAAGTGAACGTCGAGCAGGGCGTCTCCGTCGAGATCGTCGCCAGCACCACCGTCTGGCACCTGTCGGATATCGCCAGCTTCGGCTTCACCATCCGGGGCGACTACGGCAGCAACCGCGCCGGCTGGTCGGTCGCCTCGGCGGGCGACGTGAACGGCGACGGCTACGACGACCTGATCATCGGCGCGCCTCAGGCCGGCGGCTCGGTCGATCCCAGGGCCGGCTCGGCCTATGTCGTTTATGGCTCGGCGTCGGGCTTCCCCGCGTTGTTCGACCTCACGCCCTTCTTCAATCCGACCAACCCCACGGGCGCGGGCAACCTGCAGGTCAGCACCGGTTTCAAGCTGGTGGGCCCCGGCAGCGCTGCCGCCGGTTCGGCGGGCTGGTCGGTCGCCTCGGCAGGCGACGTGAATGGCGACGGGTTTGCCGACGTGATCGTCGGCGCCTATCGCTCCGATGCCGGCGGCTACCATTCCGGCCAGGCCTATGTCGTGTTCGGCAAGGCGTCGGGCATTCCTCTCAACGTCGACCTCGGCGCCCTGAACGGCACAGATGGCTTCAAGCTGACCGGCAGTGGCAACTGGGCGCGCGCCGGCTGGTCGGTCTCATCGGCGGGCGACATCAACGGCGACGGCTTCGACGACATGATCGTCGGCGCCTGGTACGCTCCCGCGGCCCCGGGCATCGGCGCCGCCTATGTGATCTACGGGAAGGCGTCGGGCTTCGCGGCCAACATCGCCCTCGAGAGCATGAGCGCGGCGGACGGCTTCAAGATCAGCCAGGGATCCGGCATCGGCTGGTCGGTCGCCGCGGCGGGTGACGTCAATGGCGACGGCATCGACGACCTGTTCGTCGGCGCCAAGTTCGACTACGCGAACGGCTACCAGAACGGCGCGGGCTACATCGTGTTCGGGACGACAGCGGGTTTCCCGTCGTCGTTCGACGTACGGCTGCTGAACGGCAGCAACGGCTTCAAGGTGACCGGCGAGCGCGCGGGCGACTTCGCCGGCACCTCGGTCGCCGCGGCGGGCGACATCAACGGCGACGGGTTCGGCGACATCGTGATCGGCGCCTACGGCGCGAGCGTGCCGGTTGGCTACCATGCCGGCGTCGCCTACGTCGTGTTCGGCAAGTCCGGCGGCTTCGACGCCAACGTCGAGCTTTCGAGCCTCAACGGCCACAACGGCTTCAAGATGATCGGCGTCGGCGGGGTGGGCATCACCGTCGCCTCGGCGGGCGACTTCAACGGTGACGGGTTCGATGACCTGCTGGTCGTGTCGCCGGGCACGGAATCGACCGGCAACGGATCGGGCTCGGTCTACCTGATCTTCGGCAAGGCCGCGGGCTTCGACGCGATGCTCGATCTCAGGGAGCTGGACGGCGATGCCGGCCTGCGCCTGGACGGAATTCGGGCCGAGGGCGACTTGTTCGATCCCGGCTCGCCGCGCTCGGCCGCCTCGGCGGGCGACGTGAACGGCGACGGCTACGACGACATCATCATCGGCGCACCGGTGGCTTACTACGAGACCGGCGAGAGCTACATCGTGTTCGGCTCTGCCTTCGGTACAGTCGTGACCTTGGTCGGCACGGCCGCGGCGGAAGTCTTCATCGGCGGCACCGGCAACGACGTGCTGACCGGCGGCGGCGGGGCCGACGTGTTCCACGCCGGCGCGGGCGACGACCAGATCGTGGTGCACGACACGAATTTCCGCCTGGCCGATGGCGGCAACGGTATCGACACGCTGGTGCTGAGCGACGCCGGCCTCAGCCTCCATCTCGAAAACCCGCTGATCGCGGCGAAGCTCGAAGGCATCGAGCGGATCGATCTTACCGGCACCGGCGCCAACGACGTGCGGATCAGCCAGGCGGCCGTGCTCGGTGGCATCGGCGAAACCGTGGGCGGCAAGCATATCCTCACGGTGCTGGGCGACGGCGACGACACGGTGCTGTTCTCCGACCCGCAGTGGATGAAGACCGGGTCGTTCACCAGTCCGGACGGCACGTTCGATCGCTACGAGTTCGGCAATGCCGTGGTCGATGTCGAACAGGACGTTACGGTGCCCATCGTCACCGTCGAGGGCACTTCCGGTAACGACACGATCACGGTGAACGATACCGTGCCGGGCCAGCCCACCGCGACGTATCGCGACGACGTGCTGAACGGCTATGGCGGCAACGATATCCTGAACGGTGGTCCCGGCGCCGACACGATGACCGGCGGCTTGGGCAACGACAAATACTTCGTCGACAATGCCGGCGATGTGGTGATCGAGGAGGCGGGCGAGGGCAACGACACGATCTACACCACTGTCGACTTCACCCTGACGCCAGACCAGGAAATCGAATACCTGCGAGCGCTGGCCGGCTCGACCGGCCTGACCCTGACGGCCAACGACCGCGGCGTTGCCCTGTTCGGAGCGGACGGCGGCGATCACCTGATCGGCGGCAGCGGCAACGACAAGCTCGATGGCGGTCTGGGCGCCGACACGATGGAGGGTGGCACCGGCAACGACACCTATTACGTCGACGACGAACACGACGTGGTGAGCGACACGGGCGGCACGGACACGATCCGCACCACCGCCGACTACACGCTCACGATGGGCCAGCAGATCGAGTATCTGCGTGTCTCCGGCCTCACCACGGCCGGCCTCACCCTGACCGGCAATGAGCTGGCAAACATGCTGTTCGGCGGCGCCGGGCACGACACGCTGAACGGCGGCAACGGCAACGACAAGCTCGATGGCGGTGCCAATACCGATGTGATGAGCGGCGGGGCCGGCAACGATACCTACTATGTCGACAATGCCGGCGACGTGATCTTCGAGACGACCGGCACCGACACGATCCGCACGACGGCGAGCTACGAGCTGGCAAGCGGCCTGTCGATCGAGAAGATGTACGTCTCGGGTACGGCGGGGCTGACCCTGACGGGCAACGAACTCGCCAACGCGATCTATGGCGGTGTGGGCGTCGATCATCTGATCGGCGGCGACGGCAACGACCTGCTGAACGGCGGGCTGGGCGCCGACATGATGGACGGCGGCGCCGGCAACGACACGTTCTATGTCGACAATGCCGGCGACGTTGTGACCGATTCGTCGGGCACCGACACGATCCGCACCACCTCGGACTACACGCTGGCCGATGGTGTTGCGATCGAGACCCTCCGCGTCTCGGGTACCGATGGCCTGACGATCACGGGCAACAACCTCGCCAATGCCATCTTCGGCGGCGACGGCATCGACCATCTGAACGGCGGTGGCGGCAACGACCTTCTGGACGGCGGCCTCGGCGCCGACCTCCTGGCGGGCGGCGATGGCGACGATACCTATTATGTGAACGATGCCGGCGACCTGGTGACGGAAGGCGCGGGCCTTCTCAGTGGTGTCGACACGGTGCGTGCGTCGGTGACCTACGGGCTGACGGCCAATGTCGAGAAGCTGATCCTCGCCGGGTCGGGCGACATCAACGGCACGGGCAACGATCTCGACAACAGCCTGACGGGCAACGAAGGCCACAACGTGCTGGATGGCGGTCTGGGCAAGGACACGCTGAACGGCGGCGGTGGTGGCGACACGTTCCGGTTCAGCACCGCGCTGGGCGGGGCGAACGTCGACCGCATCGTGAAGTTCGACCATGCCGGCGACACGATCCAGCTCGCCCACGACATCTTCGGTGCCCTCGGGCTGGGTGAACTCGACGCCGGCGCCTTCAACCTGGGCTCGGTGGCGCTCGAGGCGGACGACCGGATCCTCTACAACGCCAGTACCAAGGGCCTCTATTACGATGCCGACGGCCTGGGCGGTGCAGCGGCTGTGAAGTTCGCGACTGTCACCAGTGTCACGGGCACGCTCGACCATACCGACTTCTTCGTGGTCTAGCGGGGCAGGGGGCGTGGCGGCGGTGAAGTTCGCCACGATCACCAACCTCACCGGAACGCTGGACCACACCGATTTCTTCGTAGTGTAACCCGGGGCGGCGAGTTCCGTCGCCCTGGGGTATTGGTCCGGCGGCCAGTCTCCCGCATAGTGCGGCCGTGGCGGATGGCCCACAGCAGCGGGGGACTGAATGGCTGAGGATATGAAGCGTGGTCTGGTGCAGTCGAGGAACTACTGCACGGACCGGCTTGCGGAATTGAAGGCGGAGCTTACCAGCCTGCAGGATGAAGGCACCGAATCGAGAGCCGCGCTGGAGGCCAGTGTCGATCCCCAACAGGCCGGCCTGATCCGCCGTCGCCGCCAGTACCTGAACCGCCGCATCGGCGAACTCAAAGCCGAACGCGAGGCGCTCATCGCCGAACGGCAGTCGGCAATCGACCAGCTGACCGCTCTCGCCGGCTGAAGCCCGGCGCCCGGGTGCGAGCCGAAGCGCCGGCGCTCAGGCGCCGGCGGAGCGCAGGAATCGCAGGAACAGGTCGCCGATCAGGTCCGGCGCCTCGACGAGGACCGAGTGCCTCAGGTGGGGCAGGATCACCAGCTCGGACTTCGGCAGGGCCGCCGCGATCTTCTCGTTGAGGGCGGGGCTGCAGCCGGGATCGAACTCTCCCGTCATCACGAGGGTTGGTGCGGCGATCTCGTTCAGCCAGGGGCCCGTGTCGGTCGTTGCGAAGACGCGGTAGGTCTCGAGATAGACCCGCGGGTCGGCGTTCAGCATCTGTGACTTTCTCATCTCGACGACATCGGGATGATCGCGCCTGAATTCGTCGGTGAACCACCGATCGAGCATCGTATCGAGGATGCCCGGCATGCCTTCCGCCTCGATCTTCTTCACGAAATTCGCGCTGTTGAGCTTCGCTTCGGGGCTGCGGAACGCCGCCGTGCAGATCAGGCCCAGCGATTTGATCCGTTCGGGATGGGCGCGCGCATAGGCCGGGACGATCATGCCGCCCAGGGAATGGCCGATGAAATGCGCCTGCTCGATGCCGAGCTGCGCCCGCAGCGCTTCGAGGTCCGCGACGAACTCATCGAGGCCAAACGGCGCATCAGCGCCCTCGGATCCGCCATGGCCCCTGAGGTCGTAGGAGATGCACCGGAAATAGGGCGAGAGCTTCGCGACGATGCCTTCCCAGACCTGGCGGCGCGCGCCGACACCGTGCGTCAGGAACACCGCGGGACCGTTTCCCACGATCGAATAGTCGGAGCGGATCGGCAGAGCCATGGTGGAGGCCTCTTAGGATAAATCGTGTGTGCGTCAGTTCAGGGCGATGAAGATGTCCGTCCCCTCGATCTTGAGGGGGAAGGTCTTCAGGGGCACTTCGGGCGGGCCCTCGACGACGGCGCCGGTGCGGATGTCGAAGAACGCCTGGTGCAGCGGGCATTCCACGCATCCCTTCTCGACATACCCTTCCGAGAGGAAGGCGAACTGGTGGGTGCAGATGTTGGCGGTGGCGAAGTAGCCATCCTCGAGGCGGAAGATCGCGATCTCCTCGCCGGCCACCTCGACGCCGATCACGTCCTTGTCGGCCAACGCGCTCGTCTCCGCCGCCTTATGCCAGGTCGTCATTCATCCTCGCATCAATCAGTCTGATATCGATATAATTACTATCGATAACTTCGATGTACCTTGAGCGAGATAGACCATCCGGCCCGGACTCGAGTCAATTCCGTTCCACACCCATCATCAACATCATCGATATTGTTATAGATCGTATCGATTTGAGAATAGGGCGGGGCACCGTCATGCTTGGCGAACTAGCAAGAGGGCCAAGGAATGGACAGGACGAGCAAGACGGTCGGCGGCAGCGAAGGTTCCTACGCCAAGACGTTCCTGCCCATTACGCAGGCGGCCCACCCGACCGGCGAGATGTATCACGATCCCGCCGTGCTGGAGCGCGAGAAGCAGGTGATCTTCGGTGAGGATTGGCTGTGCATCGGCCGCGCCGAGGAAATCGCAAACCCCGGCGACTACAAGACCTTCCGCATCGTCGAGCAGCCGGTCCTGCTGTGCCGGACCGCCGATGGTAGGATCGCGGCCTATTCCAACACCTGCCTCCATCGCGGCGTGGAAGTCGCCAGCGGCGCGGGCAACACCAAGGAATTCACCTGCCCCTATCACGGCTGGCTCTACAATCTCGAGGGACAGCTGATCGGCGCGCCGTACATGCGCGACTCCGAAGGCTTCGACCGCAAGAACTGCAAGCTGCCGGAACTGCCCTGCGAGACCTTCCAGGGCTGGGTGTTCGTGTCGCTGAACAAGACGCCCGAGAAGTTCGAGACCTTCATCGCCGAGTTCGCGGAGAAGTTCGGCTATATCGACATGGAGCCGATGCGTCTCGGCATCCAGCGCGACATCCCGCTCAGCTGCAACTGGAAGCTGATGGTCGAGAATTTCATCGACTTCTATCACATCGGCGTCCTGCACAAGGACACGATCGGCCGCTACATGAAGACGACCGACGTGCCCTACGAGACGCGCAAGCGCGGCCAGGTCTTCATCAACGAGTATGACGCGGGCTCGCACACCAAGTCAGGCGAGGTCTTCGTCGAGCCGATCCCGGCGCTCAAGGACAAGCCGCCGCGCTTCTCGCAGGCGGGCGTCATCACGCCCAACGTGAACTTCTTCGTGCGGCCCGACTACGTGATGCTCTATTCGTCTTGGCCGGTCGACGCGAACACGATGATCATGAAGCAGTTCATCGTCTTCCCGAGACACATCGTCGAGGCGCCGAACTTCCCCGAGGTGAAGGCGCAGTTCCTCGAGATGAGCGACAAGATCCTCGGCGAGGACGTGGCCATGGTCGAGTCGCTGCAGAACGCGTCGCGGGCCAAGCACTTTGTCCCCGGCCGCATGAGCCGGCTCGAGAAGGGCGTGCAGCATTTCATCCTGCACAATCTCGACCGGATCTACGGCGAACGGCAGATGGCCGCTGCGGCCGAGTAGGGGCTGGGGCGATGTTCTACGAATGCGCCCGCAACGATCATGGGCTGCCGCATAACCCGCTGAAGCAGTGCGTCGTGCCTCGGCCGATCGGTTGGGTGTCGACGATCGACGGCAAGGGCCGGGTCAACCTGGCGCCGTTCAGCTTCTTCAACCTGGTGAGCGAGCATCCGCCGCTGGTGATCTATTGCCCGGTCGGCGCCCACGCCGAAGGCGGCGAGAAGGATTCGCTGCGCGCGGTGCGCGACGTCGGCGAGTTCGTGATCAACGTCGCGACCTATGGTTTGCGCGAGGCGCTGAACGTGTCCTCCGCACCGGCGGGCAGCGATGTCGACGAGTTCGAGCTGGCGCGATTGACCAAGGAGCCGTCGCAACTGGTGCGTCCGCCGCGGGTGAAGGAGTCGCCGCTCCACCTGGAGTGTCGCCTGGTCAAGGTGATCTCGATGCCGGGATCGTTCGGCGGCGTCGACAACTGCATGGTGCTGGGCGAGGTGCTGGGCGTCCACATCGCCGACCATCTCCTGCAGGACGGGCTGCTGAAGATCGACCGGCTCGAGCCGATCGCGCGGCTTGGCTACCAGGAATACGCGGTGGTGCGCGAGACCTTCACCATGCCCCGACCCACACGTGTGACTGTCGAGAGCGCCTGAGCTCACAAGCCAAGGGAGTGCCCATGTTCACGTCGAAGCGGTTGCTGCGTGCGGCAGACAACCTGGTCAACAAGCACTTCGCGGTGGGCAATGGCGAGACCGTGCTCATCACCGCAGACACGGCGACCGAGGGCAAGCTGATCCAGGCGGTCGCCGATACGGTGATCCAGGCCGGAGGAAAGCCTCTCATCGCGGTTGCGCCGCAACTGCCGTTCCAGGGCGGGCTGGCGGATCCCTATGTTTCCGACGCGCTCAAGGCCGCGGCGATCGCCTGCGACGTCTGGTTCGACTTCTGTTTTCCCTACCATGCCGGCTCGGGCGCGCACTCGGCGGCGATGGACGCCAACCGCTGCCGCTATGCGCTGCTGGCGCTCGCGGAGGCCGACAGTTTCGAACGCCTCTACGGCTGCGTCGACTTCCCGGCGATGATGGACTTCAACGTGGCGCTGGCGGAGTTCTTCGCCGAGGCGGCGGGCCAGCAGGTGCGCTTCACTTGTCCCAGGGGCACCGACGTCACGCTGACGCTCGACAAGCTGAAGATGATCCGCCAGCGCGTCTGCCAGAGCCCGGGCATGAATACGGTGCCGGGCACGCAGAGCTTCTATCCGGTGATGGACAGCGTGAAGGGCAAGATCGTCATCCAGGCGCTGTTCGACGAATATTACCGGACCTTGCGCGAGCCGATCACCATCGAGGTCGACGGCAAGATCAAAGGCTTCAGCGGCGGCGGCACCGAGGATCGGCCGAGCTTCGGGCGGGCGCTGCGCCGCGCGGGTGGCAAGGGCGACTATGGCTACTTCGTCCATTTCACCCTGGGCTTCCATCCTGGCACGATGCTCACCCAGCGGCAGTTTATCGAAGATATCCGCGTTCCGGGCTCGAACGCGATCGGCATGGGCCTGCCCTGGTGGGAGCCGGGCGGCGGGGAGAACCATCCCGACGGCATCGTCCTCGACCAGTCGCTCTGGGTCGGCGACGTCCAGCTCGTGAAGAACGGCGACTTCGTGGGGCCGGGCCGGCTCGCCAAGTTGCACGAAGCCTTGTCACGGCGACTGGACTAGGACGCCGCGTGGCCTACCGCATCCACGAGGACCGGCTCGGCGCCGCCTTCGACTGCGCGGCCGACGATGCGCTGTTGCGGGCGGGCCTGCGCGCGGGCCTGTCGCTCGCCTACGAATGCAATGCCGGCGGCTGCGGTAGCTGCAAGTTCGAGCTGGTCGAAGGCGAGATCGTCGACGCCTGGCCGGCGGCGCCGGGCCTGTCGGAGCGCGACCGTGGCCGTCGCCGCTATCTCGCCTGCCAGTCGCAGCCGGCTTCGGACTGCCGCATCAAGATGATCGGCCGCGGCGATGCCTCGGAGGCGCCGTTGCCCGAACGGATCAGCGCCACCCTCGAAGCGGTCGAGGATCTCACCCACGACATGCGCGAGTTTCGCTTCCGCACCGAACGGCCGGCCAACTTCCTGCCGGGCCAGTATGCGTTGCTGTCGCTGCCCGGCCTGGGATCGATGCGGGCTTATTCGATGTCGAACGTCGCCAACGAAGGCGGCGAATGGCATTTCATCATCCGGCGGGTTCGCGACGGCGCCGCGACATCGGTTCTGTTCGACCTGCGTCCGGGCGCCCGGATCACCCTCGACGGGCCCTATGGCCGCGCCTATCTGCGGACGGCCACGGCCCGGAATGTCGTGTGCATTGCCGGCGGTTCCGGCCTGTCGCCTATGATCGGCATCGCGCGGGGGCTCGATCGCCTGGGGCCGCAGCATGGCGGCAGCTTCGACTTCTTCTACGGCGGCCGGTCGGCCGACGATATCTGCGGCGAGGCGATGCTGCGCGATCTCCCACGGCTGGGCGGCCGGTTGCGCTTCCATCCGATCGTCTCGAACGAGGATTCGAAGTGGGCCGGTCGCACCGGCATGGTCCATGAGCTGGTCGCCGACCTGCCGGAAGAGACCTTCCACCACGCCGACTTCTATCTCGCGGGCCCGCCGCCGATGGCCGAGGCGGTGGTGTCGTTGCTGGCCCGCGGCCGATCCGTGCCGGCCGACCGCATCCATTACGACCGGTTCTTCTGACCCTTGCGCGCCCGCGCGAGCGTGGGCGGCGAATAGGACAGGCCGAGTGCCTCCGGATAGGTCCGCTCCTTCAGCGGCCGGGCATCCACCAATTCCTTGATGACATCGATCAGCGACTGCTCGACCCGGCTGGGCTGAACGCGCGGGTTGGTGATCATGAAGATGTCGACCGGCATCATCGGCTTGTAGGGCGGCAACCGCCACAATAGCCCGTCCTTCTCGTCACGCGCCGCGATGTGGATGGGGATCACGCCGATGCCGACGCCGGCGACGATCATGCGCCGGACTTCCTCCATGTGGTTCGACACCGCGACGGCGGGCTCGGCGAGCTGCATTTCGGCGTGCGCGTCAGCGATCGTCTGCAGCGTGTAGGAGATCGTGGTGGGGCGGTAGTAGCTTACCGATGCTTCGTTGCGCAGCTCGGCGGGCGTGACGTCGCGGCGGCCGAACAGCCGGTGCGTCGGCCCGCAATAGAAGGCGCAATGCTCGCGGAACAGGTGAAAGCACTCGAACTGGTCGGGTGTCTGGTAGAGCGGCGTGATGGCGAAATGGATGGTGCTCGCCGCCATCGCCTTCATGATGTCGGGGCTCGACATCACCGTCGTGAGGAAGGTGGCCTTGGGATGTCGCCGATGGAACTCCGCGAATGCCTCGTTGAGCAGGGGGCTCGTCATGTGGCTGGCCATCGCCAGATGCACGGTGCCGGTAAGTTCACCGCTGAGATCGGCGATCAACAGCGAGATGCGGTCGATGCCGTTGGCGATCTCGCGCGCCTCCCGGTAGAGAACTTCGCCGGCAGGCGTCAGCGCGAAGTTGGTGGGGCCGCGGATGGCCAGCTTGCAGTCGAGCCTTTCTTCCAGCTTCTTCAGCGCCGCACTGACCGCAGGCTGCCCGCGACCCAGCACGTCGGCGGCGCGCGACAGGCTCTGCTGCTCGGCGACCACGACGAACATATGCAGCAGGTTCCAGTTTATTTTCCGGGCGAGCCCCTCGATGGAGCGGACTTGGTGCGTGGGTTGCTTGGCCATCTGGTTCCTAAGGGTGTCAAAATCTGAATATCAAAATTATTGTTTTCGTCATTGAAAATATCAATTTGCCTCATGCATCGGGTCTGTAGGCTAATTGTCAAAAGATCAAGGGGATGGCCATGGTAAGTCGTAGAAAAGACGATGTCTGAGCGCATCGCCGTGGAGCAGAAACTTCCGTCTGACCTGTTGGGCCGTCTTTCCGGCCTCGGGCGCAGGATATTCCTGGCCGGCGGCATCCTGCCGATCGTCCTCGTCATCGCCATTGTCGGCTTCGCGATCGCCGAGCCGCGGTTCCTCACCTACAACAACCTCTTCAACGTTGCCCGCGCCTCGAGCTTCCTGGTCGTCGTCAGCATGGGCCAGATGCTCACGCTGCTGGTGCGCGGCATCGACATGTCGATCGGCTCGACCGAGGCGCTGGTCAGCGTCTGCGTCGCGCTGGTGATGGCCACCGTGCTGGCCGGCGATCCGAATGCGCCGTGGCTCGCCATCGCTGCCGGCATCGGCGCGGGCATGGCGATCGGTGCGCTGGTCGGCGCGGTCAATGGCATCGGCATCGCCGTCTTCAACGTCAACCCGTTCATCATGACCGTAGGGATGCTCTCGATCCTGTCGGGCATCGCGCTGACGGTCAGCGGCGGCATGCCGATGTACGGCATGCCCAAGCAGTTCGGCGAAGTCTTCGCCTATGCCGCACCCTTGGGCATCCCGGCGCCCGTGTGGGTCGCCGGCGGCGTATTCCTGATCATGTACTACATCCTGAACTGGACGCCATTCGGCCGGCGCATCTACGCGCTTGGCGGCAACATCGTGGCCAGCCGCCTCGCGGGCATCAGCACGCGGCTGCACATGGTGATGGCTTACGTCATGTGCTCGGTCATCGTGTCGATCGGCGGCCTGCTGCTGACGGCACGCGTCGGCACCGGCGAGGCGACGCTCGCCTCCACGCACGTGCTCGAATCGATCACGGCCGTGGTCATCGCCGGCGTCTCGTTCTTCGGCGGCATCGGTCGGGTCGGCAACGTCGTGCTGGGTGCGTTCTTCGTCACTCTCGTCACCAACGGCATGAATCTTCTGCGGGTGCCGAGCTACCAGCAGCTGATCGTGCTGGGCGTGCTGCTCATCCTCGCGGTGGTGGTCGACCAGGTGCGCATCAAGATGATGCAGCAGGTGAGGGCGGAATAGCATGGCTCAGGTCCTCGCAGCCTCGCGCCCCGTGGCGGGCACCACGTCGCTCCTCAAGGCCTCCGGCATCGTGAAGTCGTTCGGCGGCAATCGCGCCCTGAACGGCGTCTCGCTGGACGTCCGCGAGAACGAGATCATGGCGCTGGTCGGCGACAACGGCGCCGGCAAGTCCACCCTGGTGAAGATCCTGTCCGGCGCGGAAGTGCCGGACGAGGGCACCATTCACGTGAGCGGGCGTCTCGCCGCCATCCAGAACCCACACGATGCGCACGATCTCGGCATCGCCACGCTGCACCAGAACCTGGGCCTGGTGGACTGCTTCGACGTCCCGCAGAACGTGTTCCTCGGCCGCGAGCTCTCGACCAAGGTGCTGGGCGTGCTGCCGCTGCTGCGGCGCGCCGAGATGGTGGAGCGTACCAAGGCGCTACTGCGCGAGCTCGACATCCGCATGCCGTACCTCGACCGTCCGGTCAGCACCATGTCCGGTGGCCAGCGTCAGGCCGTCGCCATCAGCCGGCTGCTGCTCGGCGACATCAAGCTGATCATCATGGACGAGCCGATGGCGGCGCTGGGCGTGCATGAGGGCCAGAAGGTGCTCGACCTCATCCAGCGCCTGTCCCAGCGTGGCATCTCATTCCTCATCGTTAGCCACAACATGGAGCATGTCATGAGCATCTCCAATCGCGTGGCCGTTCTCAAAAATGGAAATCTGGTCGGTGTCGTGCCGACGGAGGGGACAACCCGCCAGGACATCACATCGATGATCATCCATGGGCGGGTTTAGGGGAGCCATTATCTCGCGTCGAGATATAGCAGTGGGAGCCGTATCATGAGGAAGATTTCTGGGATTGCGATTTCGGCAATGTTGGCGATGCAGGCGGGAGCGGCCTTCGCGGCCGACGACTGGACCGCCAATCTGATGGTCGACGAGAAGAATCCGACCGCCGTCTACAAGCCGCTGCCGGTCGGCTCGCTGACCAAGCCGTGGAAACTCTGCGTCGCCTTCCCGCACATGAAGGACGCCTACTACGTCGCCAAGGACTACGGCGTGCTGATGGAGGCCAAGCGCCAGAACATCTCCGCGACGATCATGGCGGCCAACGGCTACGACGATGTCGCGGGCCAGATCCAGCAGATCGAGGATTGCGTGGCCGCCGGCGGCAATGCCGTGCTGGTCAACGCCGTCTCCAAGTCGGGCCTGAACGGCATGATCGAGGAACTCGCGCGCAAGGGTGTTCCGACGCTCGATCTCGGCAACGGCGTGACGACCGACAAGATCGCGGCGGCGGCACTCGCCCAGTATTATTACGCGGGTGCGACCGCCGGTAAGTACCTGGCCCAGACCTATCCTGCCGGCTCCGGCAAGAAGAAGATGGTCTGGCTCGCGGGCCCGGCCGGCTCGCAGTGGGTCGAGGATGCCGTGAAGGGCATGAAGGACTCCATCGCCGGTTCCGACGTGGTTCTGGAAAAGGTCATCTACGGCGATACCGGCAAGGCCACCCAGATGAAGCTCATCGAGGACGCGCTGCAGACCTATCCCGATCTCGCCATCATCGGCGGCGTGGCGCCGGCGATCGAGGGCGCGATGGAGATCGTCAAGGAGAAGGGAATCAAGGACAAGAAGTTGATCGCCTTCTACTCGACGCCGCCGATCGAGCAGGCCGTGCGCGACGGCATCGTCATGGCGACCGTGAACGACAACAACCTGCTGGGCTCGCGGATCAGCGTCGACCAGGCGCTGCGCATCCTCGAAGGCAAGCTCGAGGTCAAGGTGGCGAGCCGCCAGTTCAGCATCATCGACGGCAAGAACGTGAACACCTACGACCGGACCACGCTGATCGCGCCGGACGGCTTCAAGCCGGTGTTCAAGATCGACGCGGTGAAGAAGTAACCGCGACGTCGCAGCTATCGCGATACCGACAGGCCGGCGGGCGGAATGGCTCGCCGGACCTTCGGATTAGAGGGCGTAGAAGGTCGAGCCGTAGTCGAACGTCAGTTCCTCGCCCTTCCTGATCCCTTCGATTCCCGCAACCAGCCAGATTTTATTGTCTTCCCGCAGCACGAAGCAGTTGGGCTTCCGTCGGGAATGGTTGGCGTAACGCGCCTCGTTGCCCATCACCGCGCCGTCGATATTCTCGTTCTCGCGCAGCTCGAAGATGCAGTCAGAGCCCGTCGCGATGCGCTCCAGGGCAACGGCATCCGAGATCAATTCGCCCTGATACTCGATGATCTTGACGCCCCAGGGAATCTCCTGCGCGGCGAACAGGCCTTTTCCATGCAGCGGCGACTTCTTGACGATCAGTTTCATGGATGGAACGCGTTACTGACTCGAGGAGGAGCGAAGGCACCCCGGTTGCGGGGCGGTGCCATATTGCCGCGTTCCCGTCGTCGCTGTCAGCGGCAAAGAACATCGCGGATGCTGTGGCCCATGGACGAAGTTCGCGAGCAGGGGACATAGTGGTTGCCCGCGCCTCCCGGCGCGGCAGTCTACGGAGACGTCATGAAGCGCCGCACCATGATCACCGGCCTTGCCGCCCTCGGGTTGGCCCGGAGCCTGCCGGCTGAGGCGCAGGGCGACGCCCTTCCGTCGTGGAACGACGGGCCGGTGAAGCAGTCGATCCTCGATTTCGTGACCCGCACCACGACGATGGGGGCGCGCGACTGGGTGCCGGTGCCCGAGCGCATCGCCTGTTTCGACAATGACGGCACGCTGTGGACGGAGCAGCCGATCTACTTCCAGGTTGCCTTCGCCCTCGATCGCGTGAAGGCCATGGCGCCACGTTTTCCCGAGTGGCAGACGCGCGAGCCGTTCCGCTCCATCCTGGCCGGCGATCGCGCCGTGAGTGCCGCCCTGGGCGAGAAGGCGATGCTCGAGGTCGTGGCCGCGACGCATACCGGCATGACAGTCGAGGAGTTTACCAAGTCGGTCGTCGACTGGCTCGCGACGGCGCGCCATCCCCGCTTCAACCGGCCCTACACCGATCTCGTCTTCCAGCCGATGATCGAGCTGCTGGCCTTCCTGCGCGCTAACCAGTTCAAGACCTATATCGTCTCCGGAGGCGGTATCGAGTTCATGCGGCCCTGGACGGAGCGCATCTACGGCATCCCGCCCGAGCAGGTCGTGGGCTCCTCCGGCGTGACGAAGTTCGAGCTCCGGGCCGACGGCACGCCGATGCTGACGAAGGAGCCGAAGGTCGAGTTCGTCGACGATGGCGTGGGCAAGCCGGTCGGCATCAACCGGTTCATCGGCCGTCGGCCCGTCTTCGCCTTCGGCAATTCCGACGGCGACCAGCAGATGCTGGAATGGACGGCGGCGGGCTCCGGTGCGCGCTTCATGGGACTGGTGCATCACACCGACGCAGTTCGCGAGTATGCCTACGACAGGCCCTCGCAGATCGGCCAGCTCGACAAGGCCTGGGACGAGGCGCTTCGCCGCAAATGGACGATCGTCGACATGAAGAACGACTGGAAAGTCATCTATCCGTTCGAGTTGAAGCGATGAAGGACATGATCCGCATTCCAGGCGGCACGTTCCGCATGGGCTCGGACCGGCACTATCCCGAGGAAGCGCCGGTGCATACCGTGACGGTCGATGGCTTCTGGATCGACCCCACGCCGGTCACCAACGCGCAGTTCAAGGCCTTCATCCAGGCGACCGGCTACGTCACCTGGGCCGAGATCGATCCCGATCCCAAGGACTATCCCGGCGCGCGGCCCGAAATGCTGAAGGCCGGCGGCCTGGTCTTCACGCCGCCCTCCAGGCCGGTCGACCTCGCGGACTGGAGCCAGTGGTGGCGCTTCACCTTCGGCGCCACCTGGCGGCGGCCTTACGGCAAGGGCAGCCATATCGGTGGGCTCGACGACCATCCCGTGGTGCAGATCGCCTTCCGCGACGCCGAGGCTTACGCCAAGTGGGCGGGCAAGGAGCTGCCGACAGAGGCGGAGTGGGAGTTCGCTGCGCGCGGCGGGCTCGCGGAGGCGGAATTCGCCTGGGGTGACGAATTCACGCCCGGCGGCAAGCACATGGCCAACACCTGGCAGGGCGGCTTCCCGGTCGACAATACGCGCGAGGACGGCTTTGCCCGGACCTCGCCGGTGCGCGCCTTCCCGGCCAACGGCTACGGTGTGCACGACATGATCGGCAACGTCTGGGAATGGACGACCGACTGGTACTCGGCCAAGCACGCGCCCGACGCCGCCAAGGCCTGCTGCGTGCCTGAGAACCCGCGCGGCGGGCCGGTGGACGCTAGTTACAGCCCGAGCCAGGCCGCGCTGCGCATTCCGCGCAAGGTGCTCAAGGGTGGCTCCCACCTCTGCGCGCCAAGCTATTGCAGGCGCTACCGGCCGGCCGCCCGCCATGCCGAGGATGTCGACACGACCACGAGCCATGTCGGGTTCAGGTGCGTCGTGCGACAGGGGTAAAATCTCGAGGGTGGCCGAGGTCCGCCTGACAGCCCGACTACCGAAGAATTGTTCCTTACCTCTGATATGCAGGCATTACGTGCGCTCCGACGGGGTTTGTCTTCGTCAGAAGGCCACTGTTTTGTCAGGTAGATTACCCTGGGTGACGTAAGTTAAGTGTAAGAAATCATTATGTAATTCAGTGTCGCTGAATTGATTTCACCGGACCTGAAAAAAATATCCCCAAAACAGAAATGTGACCACTGCATTTGTTGCGCTCGCGGTGCAGCTTGCGTATGTGGGCATGCACTCCGCGCGTTTGTGATCTGCGTGATTGCATAGTCGCGGGCGCTTGGGGGCACCATGTCCAGATCTATCCAGCTGGCGTTCATCGATCCCGCCGTGCGGGATGTCGCGTTTCTCGCCGGCTCCCTGCAGCCCGGCATCGAACCGGTTCTCCTGAACGCATCGCAGCCTGCTCTCACGCAGATCGCGGAGGCCCTGGCCGGCCGTCGCGACATCGCGGTCGTCCACGTCGTCGCCCATGGAAAGTCGGGGCAGATCGACTTCGCGGCAGGCAGCGTTTCGTCCAACGACGTGGTTGCTCATGCCGGCGATCTGCAGGCCCTGACCCGTGCGCTGTCGGATGAAGGCGAACTGCGCCTGTGGGCCTGCGAAGTGGCGCTGGGATCGAGGGGCGCCGCCTTCGTCGATGCGCTGAGCCGGGCGATCGATGCGCCGGTACTGGCGTCGACGGGCCTCGTGGGCGCCGCGGCATCTGGCGGAAACTGGGAACTGGATACGCCGGCCGGCGTGTCACTGTCGCAGTCGCCCCTGACGGCGGGGGGCGTCGCGGCCTACGCGGGGGTGCTGGCGACCTTCACCGCGACGGCGGGAACCGACACGTTCAACGGAACGACGGCCAGCGACACCTACGTCATCGTCGCTGGGACGGTGAGCGCGACCGATACCTTCAATGCCGGGGGAAGCCCCGGTGTCGATGTCATCCAGATCGGTGTTGCCGGGGCCGGCACGAGCGTCGACCTCAGCCTCGCCGCGACGGACGGAGTCGCGGGCTTCGTCGGCTTCGAAGCAATCACCTTCACCAATACGTCGCTCACATCGACGGCGACGTTCAACGCCGCCCAGTTCGGCGCGGGCAAGATCTCGACGACGGTGGTGGTCACCGGCACGACGTCTACACAGGCCTTGGTGATCAATCTCGACACCGGCGCGACGATCGATCTGTCCGGCTGGACCTTTGCGACATGGACCTCGGGCACCGACACGATCACGGTCAATGGCTCGACCGGTGCGGAGACCTTCACGGGCTCGACCCAGGGTACGACGATCCTCGCCGGCGCGGGCAACGACACGCTGATCGTCAGCAATACGAACCAGATCCAGGTCACCGATCGCTACGATGGTGGCGCCGACAACGACACGCTTCAGATCGGCGTGGCGGGCGCCGGCACGAGCATCGATCTCAGCGCTGCCGCCTCCGACGGGGTCAACGGATTCCTCAGCGTCGAGGCCATTGCCTTTACCAACACGTCGGGCACCTCGACGTCGATGTTCGGCAGCGCCCAGTTCGGCGCGGGCAAGATCTCGACAGCATCGACGATTGTCGGGACGGCGGCCGGAACGCAGGCGCTCAACGTCAACATGGCGGCGGGCGGCTTGCTCGACCTGTCGGCCCTGACGTTCACCGACTGGACGTCGGGCACCGACACGATCAGCCTGACCGGCTCGACGGGCACCGAGATCATCGTCGGAACCAGCCAGAACGATCGCTTCGTCGTTGGCGCGACGAATCAGGTCGTGGCAGGCGACAGATACGATGGAAGCGCCGGCAACGACGTCATCCAGATCGGCGTAGCCGGCGCCGGCACCAGCGTCGACCTCAGCGCCGCCGCCACCGACGGCGTGAACGGGTTCCTGAGCGTCGAGGGCCTCTCCTTCGTCAACACGTCTGGAACGTCGACCGCGACGCTCAGTAGCGCGCAATTCGGCGCCGGCAGGATTTCGACGGCGCTGGCGGTCGAGGCGAACACGTCGGCCATCCAGGCCATCGCGGTCAACGTCGCCGCGGGCGGCTCGCTCGACCTGTCGGCCTGGACCTTCTCGAACTGGACGTCGGGGACCGATACGATCTCGGTGACGGGTTCGACGGGCGACGAGATCATCGTCGGCAGCAGCCAGATCGACCGGTTCATCGTCGGCGCCACGAATCAGGTCTCCGCAGCGGACCGGTATGACGGCGGCGCCGGCAACGACGTTCTCCAGATCGGCGCGACGACGGCGGCCGTCACCGTCGATCTGAGTGCGGCGGCCTCCGACGGGGTCAACGGCTTCGTCAGCATCGAAGGGCTGGCCTTCATCAATACGAGCGGCACATCGACCGCGACCTTCGGCAGCAACCAGTTCGGCGCGGGCAAGATTTCGACGGCCCTGGCCGTCGAAGCGACGACGTCCGGCGTCCAGGCCATCGCGGTCAATGTTGCCGCGGGTGGTTCGCTCGACCTGTCGGCCTGGACCTTCTCGAACTGGACGTCCGGCACCGACACGATCACCGTCTCGGGCTCGACCGGCGACGAGATCATCACCGGCAGCAGCCAGATCGACCGGTTCGCCGTCAACGCGACGAATCAGATCTCCGCCGCCGACCGGTACGACGGCGGTGCCGGCAACGACGTTCTCCAGATCGGCGCGACGACGACGGGTGTCACCGTCGATCTCAGTGCGGCAGCCGCTGACGGGGTCAACGGTTTCGTCAGCGTCGAAGGCCTCGCTTTCATCAATACGAGCGGCACGTCGACGGCGACGTTCGGCGGCAACCAGTTCGGCGCCGGCAAGCTTTCGACGTCGTTGGCCGTCGTGGCCAATACCTCGGCGACCCAGGCGATTGCGATCAACGTCGCGACAGGCGGTTCGCTCGATCTGTCGGCCTGGACCTTCTCGAACTGGACCTCGGGCACCGACACGATCACCGTCGCGGGCTCGACCGGCGGCGAGACCATCGTCGGCAGCAGCCAGATCGACCGGTTCGTCGTCAACGACACGAGTCAGGTTTCCGCCTCGGACCGCTACGATGGCGGTGCCGGCAACGACATTCTTCAGGTCGGTGTTGCGGGCGCGGGCACGAGCGTCGATCTCAGTGCGGCGGCGTCTGACGGGATCGACGGTTTCGTCAGCATCGAGAGCCTGGCCTTCGTCAACACGTCGGGCACGGCGACGGCGACGTTCAACGCCAATCAGTTCGGCGCTGGAAAGATTTCCACGGCCTTGGCCGTGTCGGCCAACACCTCGGCGACACAGGCCATTGCGATCAATGTCGCGAACGGCGGTTCGCTCGACTTGTCGGCCTGGACCTTCTCGAACTGGACCTCGGGCACCGACACGATCACCGTCACGGGCTCGACTGGCGCCGAGAGCATCATCGGCAGCACCCAGATCGACCGATTCATCGTCGGCGACACGAGCCAGGTCTCGGTTGGAGACAGGTTCGACGGCAAGGGCGGCAACGACATCCTCCAGGTCGGCGCGGCGGGCGCCGGCACGAGTGTCGATCTCAGCGCGGCGGCGTCCGACGGTGTTGACGGCTTCGTCAGCATCGAGGCCATCACTTTCGTCAACACTTCGGACATCTCCACGGCGACGTTGAATGCGGCGCAGATCGGCGCTGGCAAGATCTCCGCCACCACCGCCGTGACCGGAACGACGGCGGCGGCCCAGGCGCTGGCCGTGAACCTCTCCTCGGGTGGGGCAGTCGATCTGTCAGCCTGGACTTTCACGAACTGGACGTCCGGCACCGACACGATTTCGATCACCGGCTCGACCGGAACCGAGATCATCGTCGGCAGCAGCCAGATCGACCGTTTCGTCGTCAGCGACACCAACCAGATTTCCGCCACCGACCGGTATGACGGCAAGGGCGGCAACGACGTTATCCAGATCGGCACGGCAGGCGCCGGCACCAGTATCGATTTCACGGCCGCCGCAGCGGACGGCGTCAACGGCTTCCTGAGTGTCGAAGGCATCACCTTCGTGAACACATCGGGCGCGTCCACCGCGACGTTCAATGCCGCCCAGTTCGGGACGGGCAAGATCGCCGTCGCGACGGCAGTGACGGGAACCTCGGCAGACCAGGCCATCGCGATCAATGTCGGGGCGGGTGGCTCGATCGACCTTTCGACCTGGACGTTCGCGTCCTGGACGTCCGGTACCGATCTGATCAGTCTCACCGGCTCGACCGGCACCGAGATCATCGTCGGCAGCACGCAGATCGACCGGCTCGTCGTCAGCGACACCAATCAGGTTTCCGTCGGCGACCGCTACAATGGCGGCACCGGCAACGACATCCTCCAGATCGGCCTGGCTGGCGTCGGCACCAGTATCGACCTCAGCGCCGCCGCGGCGGACGCCGTGAACGGCTTCCTGAGCGTCGAGGGTATCAGCTTCGTCAACACGTCGGGCACTTCGTCGGCGACCTTCAATGCCACCCAGTTCGGCACCGGCAAGATCGCGACCAATGCGGCCATCACCGGAACGCTCGGCGCCGTCCAGGCGCTGACGGTCAATGTCGCCGCTGCCGGAACGATGGACCTGTCGACCTGGACGTTCAACAACTGGACCTCCGGTACCGACACGATCACGGTCAACGGCTCGACCGGCGCCGAGACGCTGACGGGCGCCACCGAGGGCACGAGGATCCTGGCCGGTGCGGGCGCCGACACGCTGGTCGTCACCAACACCAACCAGATCCAGGCGAGCGACCGATACGATGGTGGCGACGACGTCGATACGCTGCGCATCGGCCTCGCGACCGCGACCACCATCGACCTGAGTGGCGCGGCGAACGACGGCATCGATGGCTTCGTGAACATCGAGAAGATCACGTTCGTCAACGGATCGAGCACCCTGTCGACGGCGACGTTCAATGCCGCACAGTTCGGCGCGGGCAAGATCTCGACGACGGCGGTGATCACCGGCACGACCGGCACCCAGGCCTTGGCGATCAATCTCGATGCGGGCGGCGCCCTCAATCTTTCCGGTTGGACCTTCGCGACCTGGACGTCGGGCACCGACACGATCACCGTCACGGGCTCGACCGGCAACGAGATCATCGTCGGCAGCAGCCAGATCGACCGGTTCGTCGTCGGCGCGACCAACCAGGTCTCTGCCGGCGACCGGTACGATGGCGGCGCCAGCAACGACATCCTCCAGATCGGCGTGGCGGGAGCCGGCACCAGCATAGACCTCAGCGCGGCTGCCGCCGACGGCGTCAACGGCTTCGTGAGCATCGAGGCGATCAACTTCGTCAACACGTCGGGCACTTCGACGGCGACGTTCAATTCAGCGCAGTTCGGCACTGGCAAGATCGCTGCAGCAGTCGCCATCACCGGCACCGCGTCGACGCAGGCGCTCGTGGTCAACATGGCGCCGGCCGGCTCGCTCAACATGTCGGGCTGGACGTTCACGACGTGGACGTCCGGTGCCGACACGATCACGGTCAATGGCTCGAGCGACGCCGATACGATCACGGGCGCTATCCAGGGCACGACGATCCTGGCCGGCGCCGGAGCCGACACGCTGATCGTCAGCGCCACCACCCAGATCCAGGCGAGCGATCGCTACGATGGCGGCGCCGATGTCGACACGCTGCAGATCGGCACGGTCGGCGCCGGCGTGACCGTCGCGCTGACGGGAGCCGTGAGCGATGGCGTCGATGGCTTCGTCAACATCGAGGCGATCTCCTTCGTCAACACGTCGACGACGACGACGGCAACCTTCAACGCGAGCCAGTTCGGCGCGGGCAAGATCTCGACTTCGTCGGCGATCATCGGCACGACCACGGGAACCCAAGCGCTGGTCGTCAATCTCGCACCGGGCGGCTCGCTCGACCTGTCGGGGCTGACCTTCACCAACTGGACCTCCGGCACCGATACGATCAGCCTGACCGGATCGACGGGCAGCGAGATCATCGTCGGCACAAGCCAGATCGACCGCTTCGTCGTCGCTTCGACGGATCAGGTCTCGGCTGGCGACCGATACAATGGCGGTCTCGGCAACGATGTCATCCAGATCGGCGCGACGACCGCGGCCGTGGCGATCGATCTCAGCGCCGCCGCCTCGGATGGGGTCAACGGCTTCATCAACGTCGAAGGCATCACCTTCATCAACTCGGCCGGAACGGCGACGGCAACATTCAACGCCAACCAGTTCGGCACAGGCAAGATCGCTGCCACCGCGATCATCACCGGAACCAGCTCCACCAACGCCATCGTGGTCAATGTCGGCACGGGCGGTTCGGCCGATCTGTCGGGCTGGACCTTCCCGACCTGGACCTCCGGCACGGACACGATCACCGTCAACGGCTCGAGCGGCGCCGAGACTTTCACCGGCGCCACGCAGGGCACGACGATTCTGGCCGGCGCGGGCAACGACACGCTGATCGTCAGCAACACGACCCAGGTCCAGGTCAGCGATCGTTACGACGGCGGTGCCGACGCCGATACGCTGCAGATCGGCTTGGCGGGTGTGGGCACGAGCATCAGCCTCGCGGCCGCGGCGACGAATGGCATCGATGGCTTCGTCAACATCGAGGGCATCGCCTTCGTCAACACGTCCGGCACGTCGACCGCGACGTTCGGCTCGGCGCAGTTCGGCACTGGCAAGATCGCGAACGCCACACTGATCACCGGAACGTCGTCGACCCAGGCGATCGTGATCAACATGGCGACGGGCGGTTCGCTCGACCTGTCGAGCTGGACCTTCTCCGGCTGGACCTCGGGAGCCGATACGATCACGCTGACCGGCTCGACCGGTAACGAGATCATCGTCGGTAGCAGCCAGACCGATACGCTGGTCGTCGGCGCCACGACCCAGGTGCAGGCTGGCGACCGCTACGATGGCGGGGCGGGCAACGACATCCTGCAGATCGGTGCGACGACGACCGCGCTCGCCGTCGATCTCAGCGCCGCGGCCGTCGACGGGATCAACGGCTTCCTCAATATCGAAGGCATCACCTTCCTGAATTCGTCGGGCACGTCGACGGCGACGCTCAATGGAGCTCAGTTCGGGTCTGGCAGGATTTCATCGACCTCGGTGATCACCGGGACGACCGCCGGCACGCAAGCGCTGGCGATCAACCTCACGGCAGACGGCTCGGTCGACCTGTCTGGCCTGACCTTCGTGAACTGGACGTCAGGTACGGACACGATCAGCCTCACCGGCTCGACGGGCAACGAGATCATCGTCGGCAGCAGCCAGATCGACCGGTTCATCGTCGGCGCCTCCAATCAGGTCACGGCGGGCGACAGATTCGACGGCAGTGCCGGCAACGACATCCTTCAGATCGGCGCGACGACTACGGGCGTTGCCGTGGATCTCAGCGGCGCGGCCTCTGACGGAGTGAACGGCTTTCTCAGCGTCGAAGGCATCACCTTCATCAACACGGCGGGAACGTCGACGGCGACGTTCAATGCCAGCCAGATCGGCGCCGGCAAGATCTCGTCGACGGCGCTCATCACGGCGACGTCGACGGCTTCTGTGGTCCAGGCCATCGTGGTCAACGTCGACAGCGGCGGCTCGGTCGACCTGTCGGGCTGGACCTTTGCGAACTGGGTGGCCGGTACCGACACGATCGCGGTGAATGGCGCGAGCGGCGCGGAGACTTTTGTCGGTGCCACCCAGGCCACGACGATCCTGGCCGGCGCCGGCAACGACACGCTGATCGTCAGCAACACCACCCAGGTGCAGGTCGGAGACCGCTACGACGGCGGCGCGGACTTCGATACCCTACAGATCGGTACCGCCGGCGCCGGCACGAGCATCAGCCTCACCGCCGCGGCGGCCAACGGTGTCGACGGCTTCGTCAACATCGAGGGCATCGCCTTTGCCAACACGTCCGGCAGCTCGACCGCGACGTTCAACTCGACCCAGTTCGGCGCCGGCAAGATCGCGACGACGGCGGTCATCACGGGAACGGCGGCGACGCAGACTTTTGCCGTCACGCTGCCGACGGCCGGGTCGTTCGACCTGTCGGGATTCACCTTCGCGAACTGGACGTCGGGCACCGATATCATCTCGGTCACGGGCTCGACGGGAGCCGACACGATCACGGGCAGCGGCCTGATCGATACGCTCACGGGCGGAGTTGGCGCGGATACGCTGACGGGCGGTGCGGGCCTCGACATCTTCAACTTCGCAGCGGGCGCCTCGGTTCTCACGATCGGCGGCTCCGGCATGTCCGGCACGATCGCCGGATTCGATGTGATCACCGACTACAAGACCGGCACCACGGCCGCGGCCAGCGAGAAGCTCGGCTACTCCGGTGCCGCTGTCGTCACGACCTTCACCAAGGCAGTAACGTCGACGCTGCAGCTGAACACTGCTGCGACAGTCAAATCCCACGCCATCTCCAACGGGATCATCAGCTTCGACGACGCGACCACGTACGCGGCGGCCGTCAACCTGACGTCGCTTTCCGACGTGGCGGCGGTCGTTCAGTATCTCCAGGGTCACGATATCGGCACTACCGGCAGTTCGCTCGCTTTCAAGGCGACGATCGGCGGCATCGGGCACACCTTCGTTTATATCCAGGGATCTTCGGCGGGCACGCCTGACAGCAGCGACGTGCTGATCGACCTGGCGAACGTCTCGGCGGCCAGCCTCACGGCCAACAGCAATCAGCTTGCAGCATTCGATGGCGTGGCGCCGCCGCCGCCGGCGGCGCCAACGATCGTTGAGAACGGCGCGGGCGGCATCAATGCAGCCGAGGCGGCGGACGGCACGGTGGTCGTCGTAAGCCTGTCCGGGATCGGGGCGATCGCCGGCGATACGTTGACGGTGAACTGGGGTGGGGAAGTCATCACCTACACGCTGACCGCGGGCGACATCGTCGCCGGCAGCGTCGGGATCACCGTGCCGCCCGAGACCATCGCCGCGCAAGGTGACGGCGAGTTCAACGTGACGGCGAGCCTGACCGACATGGTCGGCAATATCGGCGCGAATTCGCCCGCGACGATCGTCTCGGTGGATACGGTGACGCCGCCGGCACCTCCCGCTCCGGCGGTTGCCGAGAACGATGCGGGTGGCATCAATGCCAGCGAAGCATCGAACGGCACGCAGGTCGTCATCGACCTGTCCGGCATGGGAGCCGAGGCCGGCGACACGCTGTTCGTGAACTGGGGCGGCCAGGTCGTGAGCCGCACGTTGATTGGCGCCGATATCACGGCCGATAGCGCGACGGTTCTGGTGTCGTCGGGTATCATAGCGGCGCAGGGCAACGGTACGTTCGATGTGACGGCGAGCCTCACCGACGTTGCCGGCAATGTCGGCCCGGTCTCGGTCGCGACCTCGGTTACGGTGGATACGGTGGCCCCGGCCGCGCTGGCGCTGGCCCCGTCGGTGCCAGAGAATACGTCCGGCGGAATCAACGCGATCGAGGCGACGGACGGCACCACGGTCCTCGTGGATCTGTCGGGCAGCGAGGCGGGCCTCGGCTACTCCATCCGGGTGAACTGGGGCGGCCAGGCCGTGACCTATGCCCTGACCGAGGACGACATCCTGGCCGGCAGCGCCACGGTCGAGGTCTCGACCGGCACGATTGCCATCCAGGGCGACGGCACGTTCGCCGTGACGGCGAGCCTGATCGATGTGGCGGGCAATATCGGTTCGGTTTCCCCGTCGACGTCGGTCACGATCGACCGTTTGGCCCCGACAGTGTCGGTGGCGATCGTCGATGATTCGCTGAGCGACGGCGACACCAGTTCGCTGGTGACCTTCACGTTCAGCGAAGCGCCGGTCGACTTCAGCGCGGCGTCCCTCTCGGTGGTGGGCGGCGCGGTCACCGGTCTCGCGGCGACGGGCAATCCGCTGGTCTGGACGGCGCAATTCACCGCGACGGACGGCTTCTCGGGCACGGGCTCGGTCGCGGTCGTTTCGGAGAGCTACACCGACGCAGCGCTGAACCCGGGTGGTTCGGGCAGCGACAGCGTCGCGATCGATCGCTTGAACCCAACGGTGGCCGTTGCGATCGTCGACGATTCACTGAGCGACGGCGATGCCAGTTCGTTGGTGACGTTCACGTTCAGTGAGGCGCCGGTCGACTTCACCAATGCATCCCTTTCGGTGGTCGGCGGCACGGTCACGGGTCTGGCGGCCACCGGCAATCCGCTGGTGTGGACGGCACAGTTCACGGCGACGGACGGGTTTACCGGGACCGGGTCGGTCACCGTGGTTGCCGACAGCTACACCGATGCGGCGCTCAATGCCGGCAGCTCCGGCAACGATAGTGTTGCAATCGATCGTCTGAATCCGACGGTGACGGTGGTGATCGCCGACAATTCGCTGAGCGACGGCGACACCAGCTCTCCGGTGACGTTCACCTTCAGCGAGGAACCGGTCGGCTTCTCGGCCGCGTCGCTTTCGGTCGTGGGCGGTGCGGTTACCGGCCTCGCGGCGACGGGCAATCCGCTGGTCTGGACGGCGCAATTCACGGCAACGGACGGGTTCTCGGGGACAGGCTCGATCACCGTTCTGTCCGACAGCTATACGGACGCGGCGTTGAACCTTGGCGGGTCGGACAGCGACAGCGTCGCGATCGACCGGTTGAATCCGACAGTGGCGGTCGCGATCGACGCTGCGTCGCTGAGCGACGGTTCGCCGGGCTCGCTGGTGACATTCTCGTTCAGCGAGGCGCCGGTTGGCTTCACGGCCGCCGCGCTCTCCGTGGTCGGCGGTGCGGTCACGGATCTCGTGCAAGACCTGTCGGGAGACCCGTCGGGGAAGACCTGGACGGCGCAGTTCACCGCCGACGACGGTTTCTCCGGACCGGGCTCGGTCACGGTCCTGGCCGACAGTTACACGGACGCGGCGGCGAACCTCGGCGGTGCCGGCAGCGACAGCGTTGAGATCGACCGTCTCAATCCGACGGTGACGGTCGCGATCTCCGACGACGCGCTGAACGACGGTGACGCCAGCTCTCTGGTGACGTTCACCTTCAGCGAGCAGCCGGTCGGCTTTAGCGCCGCGTCTCTTTCGGTGTTGGGTGGCTCCATCACCGGTCTGGCGGCGACAGGCGATCCGTTGGTCTGGACTGCGCAGTTCACGGCGGACGATGGGTTCTCGGGAACGGGTTCGGTCAGCGTAGTATCCGACAGCTACACGGACGCCGCGGCGAACCTCGGTGGTACGGGCAGCGATAGCGTTGCGGTTGATCGCCTGAACCCGACGGTAACGGTTGCGATCTCCGATGCTTCACTCAGCGACGGTGACGCCAGCTCTCTGGTGACGTTCACGTTCAGCGAGGAGCCGGTCGACTTCACCAACGCCTCCCTCTCGGTGGTGGGTGGTACGGTCACCGGTCTGGCGGCAACGAGCAATCCTCTGATCTGGACGGCGCAGTTCACAGCGGACGATGGGTTCTCTGGAACGGGTTCGGTAACGGTCTTGCCCGACAGCTACACGGACGCGGCGGCGAACCTCGGTGGTACGGGCAGCGATAACGTCACAATCGACCGGCTGAACCCGACGGTGACGGTTGCGATTTCCGACGGTTCGCTCAGCGACAGTGACACCAACTCTGTGGTGACGTTCACGTTCAGCGAGGAGCCGGTCGACTTCACCAACGCCTCCCTCTCGGTGGTTGGCGGTACGGTCACCGGTCTGGCGGCAACGAGCAATCCTCTGATCTGGACGGCGCAGTTCACAGCGGACGATGGGTTCTCTGGAACGGGTTCGGTAACGGTCTTGCCCGACAGCTACACGGACGCGGCGGCGAACCTCGGTGGTACGGGCAGCGATAACGTCACAATCGACCGGCTGAACCCGACGGTGACGGTTGCGATTTCCGACGGTTCGCTCAGCGACAGTGACACCAACTCTGTGGTGACGTTCACGTTCAGCGAGGAGCCGGTCGACTTCACCAACGCCTCCCTCTCGGTGGTTGGCGGTACGGTCACCGGTCTGGCGGCAACGAGCAATCCTCTGATCTGGACGGCGCAGTTCACAGCGGACGATGGGTTCTCGGGAACGGGTTCGGTCACGGTCCTGTCCGACAGCTACACGGACGCGGCGGCGAACCTCGGTGGTACGGGCAGCGATAACGTCACAATCGACCGACTGAACCCGACGGTGACGGTTGCGATTTCCGACGGTTCGCTCAGCGACGGTGACACCAGCTCTCTGGTGACGTTCACGTTCAGCGAGGAGCCGGTCGACTTCACCAACGCCTCCCTCTCGGTGGTGGGTGGTACGGTCACGGGCCTTGCGGCAACAGGCGATCCGCTGGTTTGGACGGCTCAGTTCACGGCGGACGACGGCTTCTCGGGAACGGGCTCGGTCACGGTCCTGTCCGATAGTTACACGGACGCCGCTGCGAACCTCGGGGGTGCCGGCAGCGACAACGTCACAATCGACCGCCTGAACCCGACGGTGACGGTTGCGATCTCCGACGCTTCACTTAGCGACGGTGACACCAGCTCTCTGGTGACGTTCACGTTCAGCGAGGAGCCGGTCGACTTCACCAACGCCTCCCTCTCGGTGGTGGGTGGTACGGTCACGGGCCTTGCGGCAACAGGCGATCCGCTGGTTTGGACGGCTCAGTTCACGGCGGACGACGGCTTCTCGGGAACGGGCTCGGTCACGGTCCTGTCCGATAGTTACACGGACGCCGCCGCGAACCTCGGGGGTGCCGGCAGCGACAACGTCACAATCGACCGCCTGAACCCGACGGTGACGGTTGCGATCTCCGACGACACGCTGAACGACAGCGGCACAAGCTCTCTGGTTACATTCACGTTCAGTGAGGAGCCGGTCGACTTCACCAACGCCTCCCTTTCGGTCGTCGGCGGTACGGTCACGGGCCTGGTGGCGACGAGCAATCCTCTGGTCTGGACGGCGCAGTTCTCGGCGGACGATGGCTTCTCGGGAACGGGCTCGGTCACGGTCCTGTCCGACAGTTACACGGACGCCGCTGCGAACCTCGGCGGTGCCGGCAGCGACAACGTCACAATCGACCGGCTGAACCCGACGGTGACGGTTGCGATCTCCGACGCTTCACTAAGCGACGGTGACGCCAGCTCTCTCGTCACGTTCACCTTCAGCGAGGCACCGGTCGATTTCACCGCCTCCTCTCTGGAAGTCGTGGGCGGCACTGTTACGGGATTGGCGGCGACGCTTGATCCGCTGGTATGGACAGCGCAATTCACCGCGACCGACGGATTCACGGGAACAGGCTCGGTCGCGGTGGTGGCCGACAGTTATACGGACGCAGCGGCAAATCTGGGCGGTTCGGGCAGCGACAGTGTCGCGATCGACCGCCTGAACCCGACCGTGACGGTTGCGATCTCCGATGCTTCACTCAGCGACGGTGACGCCAGCTCTCTCGTCACGTTCACCTTCAGCGAGGCACCGGTCGACTTCACCGCCTCCTCTCTGGAAGTGGTGGGCGGCGCTGTTACGGGCTTGGCGGCGACGCTTGATCCGCTGGTATGGACAGCCCAATTCACCGCGACCGACGGATTCACGGGAACAGGCTCGGTCGCGGTGGTGGCCGACAGTTATACGGACGCAGCGGC